>OZ244788.1:0-3510664 GCA_965219645.1 uncultured Pseudohongiella sp.
TCGGCGACGGCGACGGGACGCCGCCGGCGGCGGTGCCGACGGTGCAGTTCGAGCGGGCGGCGCAGGTAATCTATGAGGGCTTGCCCTTTGAATTACCCTATATCCGCCACAGCCGTTCTCCCAGTCCTCGAGCGCGGTCGCGGCGGGATACCGTCGTGGGATTCACCGTCGGCGGCACGGCCACCCCGGACGGTGTTTCGAATCCTGATTACGTCATCCTCAGATCTACGTCCAAAACGAGCGAGACGATCCTGGCGGGGGAGACTGAAGCCAGCTTCGGGATCAGGATGTTGGGAGACGACTTTCACGAGCCGGACGAAACCGTCATCCTGACCGCTGGTCGACGGCGAGGACTACGACCTCGGCGAGCGGACGACGATGACGGTCACCATCAGGGATCTGCCGGATGTGCGGTTCGCCGAGGCGTCGTCCACGGGCCTGGAGGGCGAAACCGTGGAGGTGGTCGTCGAGGCGACGCACGACTTCACGGAAGCGGCCGACGTGAGGTTCCAGATAGCCGGCTCGGCAAACCGTCCAGGACTACACCGCGCCCGCCACCACGGTGCCGTTCGGCGTCGGCGAAAGGAGCGCGACCATCAGCATCCCCGTCACCGCCGACCTGCTTTGAGGAGACCGGCGAGACGATCGTCCTCAACCTGACGGACGAGGACGGCTATGACCTCGACCCCGGCGGTCCGCGCCAGCACACCGTCACCCTCGAGGACAACGAGGCGCTGCTGCCGCTCATCGTGAGGTTCGCCGCGAGCGGGTCCCAGCGTCGTGGAGGGGGGAACGGCGACGGTCACGGTCGAGGCCTCGCGCCCGGTCTCCGAGGACACCGACGTGGCGTTTCACGGTGGGGCGCCCCTCCCACGAGAATGTTCGGTCGCGCCCCCAAGGCCGCCACGGCCGCCACGGACTACACCGCGCCCCACCAGCCCCGTGACCATCGCCAGCGGCGAGACCACCGCCACGATCAGCATCCCCATCACGGATGACGGAGAAGACGAACGACCTTGAGAAGATTCTCCTGACCCTGGCCGACAGCGAGGACTACGACCTGGCCGGCGCCAACAGCGAACACACCGTCACCATCTTCGAGAACGAACCGGCCACCATCAAGCTCACGAAGCCGCGCCTGCACCTGGCGGAAGGCGGCCCGTCGGTGAACTACGGCGTCTCCCTCACGCACAACCCGAGGGCGAACGTGGACGTGTACGTCACGTCGCCGGACATCGACCTGTTCACCGTCGCGGGGGCGGACGGGGTCCGGTATCAGCAGATCAAGCTGCGGTTCACGCGCCGCAACTGGGAGACCCCGCAGGTCGTTGCCGTGCAGGCCGTCGAGGACGACGACAGCGACAGCGAGCAGGGCCTGTTCATCGACCACGCCATACGCGGGTCGCAGCCCAACTCGAAAAACTTCATATCCGGTTCGCCCTATTTCAGCCACAACAACGTGGATGGCCCCGATGTGGGCGTCGCGCTGCCGGACCTGCCGGTTCACATCGCGGACGACGACGCCGGGCCGAACGACGGGGGGCTGACGCTCGAGTACCTGGACGCGGACGAGGCCCGGCCCATCGTCATCCGAGGAAGGGAGGGCGGCGACGCTGCGCCTGCGCTGGAGCCGCGGGCTCACCGCCGGCGAGACGGCGGCGGCGCGCCTGACGATCACCGGCGGCGAGCACGGAAAGGACTACGAGGTCACCACGGACACGCCGCACGTCAGCGTCGAGGCGCTACCCGTTGGCGTCACCAAAACGGAGTTCGTCGTCACCTGGGCGAAGGCGGCGACGAGAGCCGCCGCGGCTGTCAGGATCAAAACCCGGAACAACGGCAGGCGCGCCACCGGCGAGCGCAATCTCTCCGTCGAGCTGCTCGATGTCTTTTCCGCGGACGGTTCCGCGGGACAGGACGACACGCCGTCCGGCGTCCGGCTGAAGAACGGCCCGCAGGAAGATCGCATCCATGTCCTCTCCAGGGATCGGCTGGTGGTCCAGCAGACCACGCCGGATGGCCTGGTGTTCAGCGGCCTGGAGGCGACCGGAGACGAAGCCGAGCTCACCACGGACAACGCGTGGACGGAGATCGACGAGGACGGCACCGCGAAGCACAAGGTGAAGCTGTCCCTGAGCAGGGCGCCTACGATACCGGCAGACGTCGTGGTGACCATCAGCACGAGCGACAGCGACAAGCTGAGCGTGGCCGGCAGCGACGACGGCGATGGCGTTGCCGACACGGTTACGTGGCCTTCGTCAAATAAAACAACCGACTACGAAGAATCCTCGTTCATAGTGGAGTTCACCGCGGAGGAGGACGACGACTCCGATAACGAAGTGGTGTTCGTCTATTTCACCATGACGAGCGGCTACGGGAACGCGCATCCCGACGGCACGCTGGTCCGCGCCTTCCGCGTGGACATCAACGACGACGAAGCCGGCGTCAGCGTCACGCCGACGTCCCTCAGAATCACGGAGGGCGCGTCGCGGGGCGCGCGTCTGCCGGACAGCGCGCGCCCGAGGCGGTTCGACAACCAGATCGCGGTCTGCCTCAACACCGACCCGGAGGGGACTGTGGCGCTCACGCCGATGGCGACCGACACCGGCACGGGGCTCGCGGCGACCGGCATAACCTTCAGCGCGGGCCGGCTGACGTTCACCAGCGACAACTGGGGCAGGTGTCAGAGGATCGGCTTCACCGCGGACGATGACGATGACGGCGACAACGAAGAGATATCGGTGGGGTGGAACATAACGGGCTACGGCGGCGTGTCCGCGGCCGACGTTCCGACCGTGAATATCACCGTCCTCGATGACGACCCCGCCGTGCGCATATCGGAATCGCGGCTCGACCTGGTGGAGGGCGCGGCCGCGGGGAGTGGCGGCTCGCGCGCCTACGAAGTCGTGCTGAACGCGCCGCCCGCCGCGGGCGAGGTCGTGATCGTGACGCCCGCCAGCAGCGATCCGGACGCGGTGTCGTTCGACGCGGACAGCGCCGTGGGGACAAGGCGGGCGATCTACTTCGGCACCTCCAACTGGGACACGCCGCGGAGGGTGATCGTGTACGCGCTCTCCGACGGCGACGAAGACGACGAGACGGCAACCATCACCCATGACGTGTCCGGCGGGGACAGGGGCCTTGCCCTCTACGGCGGCGTGACCGCGCCCTCCATCGCGGTGAACGTGCTGGACAAGGACGGGCCGGAGGGCATCGTCCTGTCCACGGACAGCGTCCGCGTGGAGGAGGGCGGAGCGTCCGCGTTGTTCACCGTCCGCCTGGCGGGCCGCCCGTCCGGACCGGTCAGCCTCGACATAACGGGCGCCGGCGGCGTCGTCACCGCCGACGCCGACCCGGGCGCGGACGGCGCCCAGACCACCCTGGAGTTCACGCAACAGGGCTGGCACAGGCCGAAGACCGTCTGGCTGAGCGCGGAGGACGAAAGCGACGCCTCGGACACCGACGACGAGTCCGTCACGCTGATGGTGGGCGGCGCGGGCGCGGCCTACGCCGCGCTGCCGGTCGCGGTGACCGTCCTCGACGACGAATTCACCGGGCCGACGTTCACCGTCACGGGCTCCGGCACGCTGACGGAGGGCGCGGCGGCGGCTATCTTCACCGTGTCCGCGGACATCGCCCCGACGGGCGCGCTGCCCGTGACGCTGAACGTCGCCGAGACGGGCGATTTCGTGGCCACCGCCGACGAGGGCGACCGGACGCTTTCGTTCAGCGCCACGCGGGCCCTCATCCGCCACAGTGTTCCCATTGTCGACGACAGCGTCATGGAGAACGACGGATCGATCACGGCGACGCTGAAGCCGGGCGGCGGCTACCGCGTCGGCGAGCCGTCGAGCGCCACCATCGACGTCGAGGACGACCCGAACGACACCGTCGCCGCCGCCGTCACGGTGGACATCCCGGGCGGGCCGTTCGAGGCCTGGGAGGGCGAGAGCGTGAGCGTTCCGGTCGAACTCTCGAGCGCCCGCGCGGTCGCCACGGTGGTCGAGATCGAACAGCACGGCCTCAGCACGGCGACCGCCGGGAGCGACTTCGCCGCGGGACCCTGGAGCGTCACGGTGCCGGCGGGCGACACGACCGCGAGCGCCTCCATCGCGCTCACCGACGACACGGCGCTGGAGATGGACGAGGCGTTCGGCGTGCGCATCAGGGAATCCTCCCTGCCGGCCGGGGTGACCGCCGGCATGGGCGCGACGGGCAGCGTGCGGATCCGGGACAACGAGTACACCCTGTGCTTCGACCGGAACTCCTTCGCCGTCAACGAGCACGCCGGCGAGGTGGACCTTGCCCTCGTCCTGTCGAGGGCGGTGCGGGATGACGTCACGGTCTATTTCGACTACGCCGACCAGACGGCGGTGGCCGGCGTCGACTACGACACGGCGCACGCCTCGTCCTCCGACGCGGTCACCATCGCGGCGGGCGACCGCAACCTGACGCTGACGCTGCCCATCCACCCGGACCTGGCTTCGGCCGGCAACAAGGTTTTCGCGGTGACGGCGCGGCCCTCGGAGGTCCCGGACGGCCAGTCCCCGTGCGGCATCCAGGTCTTCATCACCTCGTCCGGGCTCGTCATCACCGAGAGCGGCGGGGGCACCACCGTCAGCGAGGACGGCGCGACGGTGACGGACAGCTACACGATCGCGCTTGAGGACGCGCCGGACAGCGACGTCACCGTGACCGTGACCGCGGGCGCGGGCGCGCGGGTGAACACGGTCGGCGGCACGGCGGGTTCCACCCAGACCCTGACTTTCGGCCCCTCCGGCGCGAATATCTGGAGCACGGCGCAGACCATCACGGTGACCGGTGTCGACGACAGCATCGTCAACACCGGCGGCGGGCGCGCGGTGACGATCGCCCACGCGGCGGCGTCGGGCGACGCCGACTACGCCATCGCCGACGCGGGCGGGGTGTCGGTGACGGTCACCGACGACGAGGTGGGCGTTGTCCTGGACCTGTCCGGGTTGACGGACAACAACGATGGCACGGGCAAGACGATCGCCGAGGGGGCGAGCGGCACGTTCACCGTCGCCCTCGCCGCCGACCCGGTGGCGGACGCGACGCTCACCTTCAAGGCGGTCGCGGGCGGCGCGGTGGGCGACACCCGGGCGCTCGTGGCCGCGGCCGCCAGCGCGCTCGTCGAATTCGACGGCGACCCGGGCACGGCCGGCAACCAGAACGCGCTCACCTTCACCGGCGGCGGCTCGGGCAACTGGCGGACGCCGCAGACGGTCACCCTGCACGCCCTGCGCGACGGCGACGCGGATGATAATGACTACCGTTTCGGCGCGCTGAACTCGGCCGCCAGCGGGCCGTACGCGTCGCAGGTCAACACGGGCGTTCCGGCGCCGCTCACCGTGACGGACGCCGTCGGCGTGGAGATCGCCCCGGCGGAGGTGGGCGTCGCGGTGGGCGCGACGGTGGACTACAACGTGAGCCTCTCCAGCGATCCGGGCGGCACGGTGACCGTCACGCCCACCTCGGGCGACGACACGAAGGCGACCGTGACCGGCGGGGCGGTCACCTTCGACAGCACGAATTTCGGCACGGCGCGGCAAATCACGGTGACGGGCCTGGTCGCGGGCGCGACGACGATCTCCCACGCCGTCACCACCGGCACCGCCGCCTATCCGACGAGCATGGCCGGCCTGCCCGGCGTGGACGTCACGGTGACACCGTCGGCCGGGGTCGATGTCACCCTGACCGCCTCGGACGGCGACGCGAACGGCAACGCGGTGGAGAACGCCTCGGACTCCACCGGCCACCGCACCCTGACCCTGACGCTGGGCCGGACGCTGACCGGCGCCGAGACGGCCACCGTGCCGCTGACGGTGCATGGCGCGACGGTCGCGACGGACTACACTTTCGGGTTGCAACCGGCCACCCAGAACGGCGTCACCCTGCTCACGTCGAACCCGCACAGCGCGCAGAACCCCGCCGTGCGGTTCGCGGCCGGCGCGGGCGCCGCGACCCTGCGGCTGACGCCGGTGGACAACAACGAGCGCAGCCAGCCCTACGTGGTGATCGCCTACGGGACGGACGGCCGGGCGCCGTCGGGCAGCGGGGTGACGCTGGGGGACGTCACGGGCGGCCCCGTCGGCGTCGTGCTGGTGGACGACGAGACGGGCGACATCGTCGTGCCGGTCGACTGGGACCTGGCGCCGGAGAGCGGGGTCGATCCCGGCGACGAGTTCCGGCTGGTGTTCTACACCTCGGAGACGACGACCGCCGAAGCGACGGACATCGGCCACTACGACGCGCTGGTGCGCGGCGTCATCGCGAGGAAGGGGCACGCCGCCGTCCAGCGCCACGCCGGATTCTTCAAGGTGTTCGGCTCCTCGGGCGCGATCTCGGCGCGCAACCACAACGGCCTCGATCCGACCGACAACGGCGTTGTCAACACATGGGCCGACGGCTCGACGTCCGCCTCGGACGCGGGCGTTCCGGTGTACTGGCTGAACGGCGCCCGGGTCGCGAACAACTACTTCGACTTCTGCGACAGAACGTGGACCAACCACGCGCCGCAGAAGGTGGAGTCCGGGGCGGACCAGGACGGTTCGCTGGTGGGTCCGTGGACGGGCACGAGCCACACCTGTGGAAGGTTCAACAGCAACCCGCTGGGCAACGCCAACCCGAACGTCGCGCGCGCGGGCACCAGCGCCAACAACGTCATGTACGCGGCCTTCACCGACAAGACCACGCAACGCCCCCTTTACGGCATGTCGCCGGTGTTCAAGCGTGAAGAGGCGCCGGTGCTGTCGTTTTCGCAGACCACGAATTCATTCGGGGAGAACCATGGGACCGCCGCAATCACGGTCAACGCGGAGCCGGCGCCCGACAGCGCGTTGACGGTGACATACACCGTTGTCGACGTGACCGCGACCGCCGGGGAGGACTACACCGCGCCAACGGGGTCGTTCACGTTCCCGGCCGACGCGGCCAGCGCGACGATCCCGGTCGAGCTGCTCGACGACGACATCTTCGAGGCCTCGGAGAGTTTCAGGATCGAGCTGCGGGCCGGCGACGGGTATGGGCTGGGGACGCTCCAGACGACCATACTGATCATCGCCGACAACGACGGGGCGACGGTCACCCTGGAGCGTTCCGCGTACACCGCGCTGGAGAACGCCGGCAACGTGGCGGTGACCGCCAGGCTGGGCGCGGAGGCCGGGACCGGCGTGGAGCTCGCGCTGTCGCTGTCCGACGGCACCGCGACGGGCGCGAGCGGCGGGACGGGCGCGGACTACGACAGCGACGCGCTGATGGCAACCATCGCCGCGGGGGACACCACCGCCACCTTCAGCGTGCCCATCACCAATGACAATGCCGCGGAGACCGACGAGACATTCGACGTGGCGCTGACCTCCGGCACCCACGACGTCACGGTGGAGACGTCGCGGGCGACGGTCACGATCGCGGACGACGACCACGCGAAGGGCCTGCTGATCAGCCCGGCGGGCGGCCTGACGGTGGACGAGGGCGCCAGCCGCACCTACACGGTGCGTCCCACCGAGGCGCCGACCGGCACGGTCACGGTGACCATCACCGGCATGGTGAACAGCGTCGCCGTCGACACCGACCCGTCCATGACCGGCGACCAGGACACGCTCGCGTTCACGACCACCGACTGGTATGTGCCCCGGACCGTGACGGTGAGGGCGCCGCAGGACACCGACTCGATCAGCCAGACGGCGACGCTGACCCACACGCCGTCGGGCGGCGGCTATTCGGACAGCCACGCCGCGACGCTGACGGTGACCGCGAACGACACCGTCACGGTGGCGGTGCCGGCGCTGAGCTTCGCGTCGGCGGCGTATTCGGTGACCGAGAACGAGTTGCAACCCGCGGCGGTGACGTTGACGGTCAACGCCGACATGGCGCCGTCGGCGGACCTGCCGGTCGAGGTGTCCCTGTCGGGACCCAACGTCGGCGATACCATCAACAACTGGCACGAAGACGCCTCGATCCCGTCGGGCCAGACGTCCGGCTCCTTCCAGCTGGACATCCGGGCCGACCGGATCTACGAGGGCGACGAGACGATCACCGTCACGATCGAGGCGCCCGACGACGGCAGCTACACCGTCGGCTCGCAGGCCTCGACGACGGTGACCATCACGGATCTGAACACCGTGGAAGCGAGGCTGGCGTCGGCGGCGTACCTGGTGCTCGAGGACGGACGCGAGGGCCGGGGCGCGGCCACGGTGGACGGCGCGCTGTCGGTGGTCGTCGAACTGGACGTGCCCGCGCTCGATGAGACGTTCAAAACCGACGACCCCAGGACCGAGAAGGCCGTCACCGTGACGCTGACGCCGTCGGACGGCACCGCCACCGGCGCGAGCGGCGGAACGGGCGGCGACTTCGACACGGACGCGGTCACGCTGACCATTCCCGCGGGGTCGGTGCGGGGAACCGCCATGATCCCGGTCACCGACGACGGTTCCGTCGAGTCCGACGAGACGTTCACCGTCGCGCTCGCCGTGGCCGCGGGCCAGCCGCGCGCCACGACGGCGGCGCCCGCGTCGGCGACGGTGACCCTCGTGGACAACGACACCGCCCGGGGACTGCTGTTCGACCGGGCGGAAGTCGCCCTCGACGAGGGCGCCAGCGGGACCTACACCGTGCGGCTCGCGGCCGCCCCGACGGGCAACGTCACGGTCGCCATCACCGCCGGACAGGGCGTCACCGTCGACACCGACCCGTCGACGGCCAACGACCAGAACACGCTCACGTTCACCGCGACGAACTGGTTCGTCCCCCAGGCCGTGACCGTCTCGTCCACCGCGGACGCCAATTCCATCGACGAGACCGTCACCATTCAGCACGCGCCCGCCGGCGGCGGCTACGGTTCCGCCCAAAACGCCGGGCTCGACGCCACCGTCGACGACGGCGACGCCGGCGTCGTCATCGTCGAGATGGACGGCGGCACAACGGTGAGCGAGGACGGCGCGACGCTCACCGACACCTACACCGTCGCGCTCGCCACCGAGCCGACCCACGACGTGACGGTGACGGTGACCGCCGGCGCGGGCGCGCGGGTGAACAAGGCCGGCGGCACGGCGAACTCCACCCAGACCCTGACCTTCAGCGCGTCGGGCGCGAACCTGTGGAGCACGGCGCGGACCGTCACCGTCACCGGGGTGGACGACGGCGCGGACAATCCCGGCGGCGGCCGCGACGCGGCCATCGGCCACGCCGCGAGTTCGACGGACGCCGACTACACCATCGCCAGCGCGGGCGGCGTCACCGCGCGCGTGACCGACGACGACCCGACGACGGTGACGCTGTCCGGCGCGGCGGGCGACATCGAGGAGGGCCGGACGAAGGAGTTCACCGTGACCCTGGGCCGGGGCCTCGTGGACGGCGAGACGCTGACCGCGCCGCTCACTTTTGGCGGCACGGCCACCCGGGGAACGGACTACACGATGACGGGCGCCACCGCCGCCGGGGTGAGCTACAACAACCTCGACAGCGGCGCCGCCAGCGTGGTGTTCACCGGCCCGCAGTCCGGCGCGACGGCGACCGTGGCGACCATCACCCTGAGCGCGACGTCGGACAGCACCGCGGAAGCCACCCCCGAGACCGTGGACATCGGTTTCGGGACGATCACGGAGACCGGCCTCGGCAATTTCGGCGGCGTCAGCGAAACCGACAGCCTGGCGACATTCAGCCTCTCGGACCCGCCGCCGGGCGACGGCGTGACGGTTTCGACGGCCTCGCTGGCGCTGACCGAGCTCGGCGCCGCCAGCGCGGTGGAGAAGAGCTACACCCTGGTGCTCGACACCGACCCGCCGGCCGATGTCACCGTCACGGTCGCCAACGGCGACAACACCGCCGCCGAGGTGGACACCGACGCCGTCATGTCCGGCAACCAGGACACGCTGACCTTCACCGCCGGCGGCGACGGCACCGGCACGGGCGCCGGCAACGGCAACTGGGCCGTGGCCCAAACCGTGACGGTGCGGGCGCTGAACGACGGCGACGGCGCGAACGAGTCGTTCAGCGTCACCCACACCGCCAGCGCCGCGAGCGGCCCCTACGACGGCATCTCCATCGGCAGCGTCGCGGTGACGACCACCGACGCCGGCCACGGCGTCGCGGTGTCCGAATCGAGCGTGTCGGTGGCGGAGAACGACGGGACGGCGACCTACACGGTGGTCCTGAAGAGCGCGCCCTCCGGCAACGTGGCGGTCACGGCGACCTCGGGCGCGACGGCCAACGCCGAGGTGGACACCGACGCCGGCACGGGCGGCAACCAGAACACGTTGACCTTCACCAATACCGACTGGAACATGCCGCAAACGGTCACGGTCACCGGCAAGGGGGCGGGCTCGACCTCGATCGCGCACGCGGTCTCGACCACCGCCGACACGACCAACTACCCCACCTCGACGACGATTCCCGGCGTGTCGGTCACGGTGACGGCGGACGCGCGCCCGGAGGTGACGATCACGCCGAATCCGGCGACGGTTTCCGAAGGGGAGGACGATCCGACGACCGTCGGAACCCAGCAGCGTCCGGTCCGGTTCACGGTCCGGGGCCCGGGTTCGCTGAGTTCGGCCGTGACGGTGGACTTCACGCTGTCCCAGACGGGGAGCTTCGTGGCGTCGCCGCCGGCCACGGGCAACGCGAACCTGTCCGCGCCCCCGCTCAACAACGTTAGCAGTGATTCCTATGCCGTCACGGACGACGCCGTGGACGAGCCGAACGGCACGCTCACCGCCGTCCTGAGCGCGGGAACGGGCTACCGCGTCGGCTCGCCGGGGACGGCGACGGTCGCGCTGATCGACGACGACCCCACCACGGTGACGCTGGCGGGCGGCGGCACGGTGATGGAGGACGGCGGCGATTCGGCGGACGTCACGGTGACCCTGGGCCGCAACCTGGTGGCCGGGGAGACGGTGACCGTGCCGCTGGCGATCTCGGGCACGGGCGTCGCGGCGGGCGATTACACCATCGCGCCGGCGCCGGGGTCGAACCTCAACGCCGGCGTGGCGCTGGACACCGACAGCCCGCACAGCGCGGCGCAGCCGGCGGTGGTGTTCACCGGCCACGGCACGGACACGGTCCGGGTGGCGACGCTGCGGGTGACGGCGGTTCAGGACGGCGATGACGAGGGCGCTTCCGAGGCGCTGACCGTCGGTTTCGGCGGCGGCAACCGGGCGGTGGCGAGCAACCTCGACCGGGCGGACCCGTCGACCACCGGCGCGGACGGCACGACGACGGCGGGCGCGGCGACGGTGACGATCACCGACGACGACACGGCGGCGACCCCCGAGGTGTCGCTGGAACTGCAGACGGGCGAGACCTCGAACCGCAACGGCGACAACCAGCTGGAGCTGGCCGAGAGCGGGGGCGTGGACGGGGCGGTGTTCAACCTGAGCGCGGACAGCGTGCTGTCGGCGACCCTGACGGTGTGCCTGCGCGTCACCGAGACCGGCGGCGACCTGGTGGCCGCGGGCGCGGAGGGCATCCGGACCGCGACGCTGACGAGCAGCGGCAACGCCAACGGCGCCGGGATACACACGCTCAACTGGACGGGCGACGGGGACGACGAGCGGAACAGCGTGGTGACGGCGACGCTGCTGGCGCCGGAGACGGCGAACTGTCCGGCCGCGAACGGATCCTACACGGTGGCCTCGGCCATGGCGTCGGACGCGGTGCTCATCGAGGACGACGACGCGACGGCGGTGGAACTCACGGGCGCCGACACGCAAATGGCGGAGGGCGACGCCACCGACACCGCGACGCTGACGGTCGCGCTGGGCCGGCGGCTGTACGCGGGCGAGACGATCGTGGTTCCGTTCACGCTGGCGACCTCGACGGGGGCGCGGCTGCCCGGCCAAGCGACGCCGGATTTCGCGGTGTCGGCGTCGGGCACGGGCGCGGCGATCGCGAGGGACAACACCGCGACCCCGTCGCTGACCTTCACGGGCCACGACACGGACACGGTGCGAACCGCGACGGTGACGCTGACCCCGGTGGCGGGGCGGGACGACGGCGACACGGAGCACGAGGCGGTGACGGCGACGCTGGCGAGCGACAGCCAGCTGAGCGGGTCCGGCATCGGCACCACGGTGGGCGGCGGCGCCGCGCGCGGGACGAGCTTCTCGGCCAGCCTGCGGCTCAACGACGACGAGGGGTCCGCCACCCCCGCCCTGGCCGACATCACCACCCTGCGGGTGGGCGAGAACGGCCACGCGGTGCAGTACACGGTGGCGCTGTCCACCGCGCCCTCGGGCGGGGACACGACGGTGACGATCGCGAAGGCGGCCGGTTCGGGGGCGAACCCGGATGTGAACGCGGCGACGCTGGGCGCCACCATGCTGACCTTCACGTCGTCGAACTACGCGACCCCGCAACTGGTGACGGTCACCGGCGTGGACGAGCCGTCGATGTTCCGGGACCGGACGCTGCGGCTGACCCACACGGCGAACGGCGGCGGTTACAGCGGCCAGAGCCTCGGCAACCTGGACGTGACGGTGCAGGAGGCGCCGCAGGTGGAGGCGTACCACAAGCTGATATTCCAGAGCCACGAGTCGGGGCCGCTGCGCAACGGGCTTCCGCTGCGGCACACGCCAGGGATCGAGCTGGGGCGCGACCTGTGGGAGTCGGACTTCGTGCTGCGGGCGTCGGACCGTCCCGTGGGCGGGCCGATCACGGTCACCGTCGCCGCGGCGCCGACCCACGGCCGGATGGACCGCAATGGAAACATAACGACGCAAAACGGCCAGGTCATCAAGTTCAGCCTGACCAGGACGTCGCCGAAGGTGGACTCGCTGACGATCACCTTCGAGAACCGCGACCCGGACGGGGGCAGGTGCGCCACCTGGTCCGGAAACACCCGGATTGGCGAGCCCTACGACAACAGGACGGACATCTCGTACGTGTGCGGCAAGGAGATCCAGGTGTGGCGCGGCGGCGTGGCGAGCGACTTCCACGGCCACCAGGACATCGTGGTCACGGCGACCGGGGGTTCGGTGCGGTCCGGCGGGACCGAACCCGCCCCGCCGGACCGGCTGCGCGTGCATCTATGGGACCGCACCGGCGACCGGGCCTTCCGGGGACGGGCCTCCCCCGACATCACCGATCCCGGCCTGCTGGCATGGTGGCAGGCCCGCCCCGACCCCAGCCTCGTCGCCTGCGTCCTGGGCGGCCGGTTCGCGCAACCCGCGCAAAAGTCCTGCGTCCACGGCACGGGCCAGCGGGGGATGGCGCAAATGGATGCGTCGATGGATACGGGCTGGGTGCCCGAAGGCGTCGCGGCTGTGCCCGAGGGAACCACCACCAGTTTCGAGATCGACCTGGGCCTCGAGGTGCAGAAGGGCCAGACCTATGAAGTCGAGCTGAAGCCCACCGGGGCGACCCCGGGCGAGGACTACACGCTCGTCCTGGACACGGCGAACAGCCACAACGTGAGCGTCGACCCCGGCGCGCCGCTGGATTCGGCGGCGCCGCGGCTGATCTTCGGTCCCGGCGCCCGGGTGGCCCGTCTGGACGTGGAGGTCGCCACCGACGACGTCCACGAGCGCGAGATACTCACCATCGGTTTTGGCGAGTACCGGTACAAGGTCAGCGGGAAGAAGGACAAGGTCACCCGTCCGAAGCGCAGGGAACGCTACGCCTTCATCGACTCGACGCCGGCCGTCCCGGTGGACGCCGTGGCGAACCTGCGGGTCGTCGCCGCCGACGCCGCGACCGCCACGGCGACCTGGGACGCGGTGGAGCACGCGACGGGCTACGAGGTGGAATACGAGACGACCAGCGCGCTGGTGGATGAGAACAACCACGTCCAGGGCGTCGCGGCCGGCTTGACGGACACGAGCTTCACCTTCCGGCACGACGCCGCCGAGGCGATGACGCTGACGGTGACCGTCACCCCCGCCCACGAGGACGGGAACGGCGACACGCAGGTTCTGACCGATCTCGCCGGCTCCGCGACCATCGACGTGGGCCCGCCCGGCGGCGATTCGACGGAGCCGATGGACACCGGCGCTACGCCGCAACCGGACCCCATCCCCGAACTGAGCCTTTCGGCGGGCGGTGGCGTGGATGAGGGCGCAAGCGCGTCGTTCACGGTCCACGCCGACCCGGCGCCCGCATCCGACGTGACGGTGGGCGTCACCGTCGCCCAGGGCGGCGACTGGCTGGACTCCCCCGGCGCGGGAACCCGCATCGTCACCCTTGCCGCCGGCGCGACCACCGCCAGCATCGATGTCGCCACCGTGAACGACAGCGCCGACGAGCCCGACGGCTCCGTCAGCGTCACCCTCGAAACGGGAACGGGCTACACCGTGGCGGCGTCGCCGAACGACACGGCGACCGTCGCCGTGCGCGACGACGATCCGCCGCCGGCAAGAGCCATCGGCGCCTGCGTGAGCGTTGCCCAGTGGGACACCGTAAAGGGCTACTACGACGCCAACGCGAACCGTTCCCCGAACTACGGCGCGAACTGGTACCGCGTGCTGATCGCGTATCAACAGGATCGTACCGACCAGACGCTCCCGGACTGGGAGGGCGCGACCGCCGAGCCCGCCGCGGCCTTCACCGCCGCCGCCGCCGGGACCGAGGAGTCGAAGTGGTCCGGCTGGACGCCGGTGCGCGAGGTATTGCAGTGTCTGGAGAAAACCTATGGTGGCGGTTCCACGGACTCCGTCACCGGCGGTGTCCCGCCCATGGGCCAGTCCGGCGAAGTCGGCGCCGCGAATCCCGGCGAGTCAAGGGAACGCGACCACTGGAATCCGGAAACCGGCCCGAGAGAATTCGAACCGGATAGGCGGAATCCACAGGACACCCAGCCGGATGCGCCGCCCGACTTCGCCGCCGGAGCCTGCGTATCCCCGCGACTGTGGTCCGAGTCGGTCGCGAGAGCCAGCGAAACCTGGCGCGGCGCGGCCCACGTGGAGCGCTGGCTGCGGGTGGGGCGGACCTTCTCCGGCGGGGCCAACGACGCCACGGTCGTCACCCCCGCCGAGGCGAGCTTCCACGCCGCGGCGGGCCAGCCCGGCTGGCTCCCCGTGGCCGACGCGCTCCGGTGCATGGAACAGCGGTTCCTGCGGGAGGCGATGTCGCGATAGGCCCGGGTTTTGCCGCCCCGGCTTCCCTCATCCAGAATGACACGGTAAGGGAAACGGGGTAAACATCCAAATCCGTGAGTTGAGCACAGGTCCGCCCGGAGCCATGGAAGCTGGGAACCGACAACAATGGGTGTCCCGTGCAGGTCTCACCGTGCAGGTCTCGTGCAGGTCATGCCGGTATTGGTATGGTATCCCACGCCGGGTGGGTGTCCCATGCAGGGGAATTTGGGTATATTCGGGCGATATCCATTTCCTTGGGCGCCTGAGCGATGAACAGTCTTGACAGCCGGAAGCCGCCTCGCGTCTTTCCCGTGATTCTTGGTCTTGTCGCGGCGCCGCTGGTGCTCGGGGGGCTGCGGCTTGTATTTCTGGGAGGGTCTTTTTATTACCTTCTGGCGGGCCTGACGCTGCTGTCATGCGCCCACCGGGTCTGGCGCGGCCAGCCCACCGGCGCGGCGCTGTACGGAATTTTTCTGGTCGTTACCGTGGCTTGGTCCCTGTGGGAGGCGGGCAGCAACCTCTGGGCGCTGGCGCCGCGCATCCTGCCCTTTGCCGCCCTTGGGCTGTGGTTCCTCACTCCTGGCTTTCGCCGGGCCTTGCATCAGGGTTCGCCGCCGCCCCTGCTCGGGTCGCCGGCGGCCAGATGGTCGATTCCGGTAACCGCGGCAATTGCGGCTGTGGCGATCTGGAGTGGAACCGGATACGAAGTCAACGAACTCGCGCCGCGTAGCGGGATCAATACCGTCAACGTCCAGACCGACTGGCCATCCTACGGCAACGATCCTGGCGGCAGCCGCTACTCGCCCCTGGACCAGATCAATACCGGCAATGTCGCCGAACTCGAAGTCGCGTGGACCTTCCGTACCGGGCAGGGCGGCACTTTCAAGGCGACTCCCCTGCAGGTGGGAGAGTTGCTCTATGTCTGCACCGGGGGCAATGTGGTGATTGCCCTGGACGCCGACAGCGGCGAATTGCGCTGGCAGTTCGACCCGCTGATCGACCCGGAACATCTGGCATTCGCGCGATACTTCACCACCGGCTGCCGCGGCGTTTCGTACCATGAGGCGCCTTCCGCTTATCAGGGCGAGTGCCCGCAGCGCATTCTCACCAATACCACCGACGCCCGCCTGATCGCGCTGGATGCGCTCAGCGGCGAACGCTGTCTGGGTTTCGGCGATCAGGGCGAGGTCGATCTGACGATCAATATGGGCAACGACCCGCGCATTTTCAATTTCCAGACTTCGCCACCCGGAATCGTGCGCGGCAATGCCGTGGTGGGAGGCTGGGTCTTCGACAACCAGTCGGTGGGAGAGCCTTCCGGCGTTGTGCGCGCTTTTGACGCCATCACCGGCGAGTTTGCCTGGGCCTGGGACATGGGCCGACCGGGCGTCCATACCGAACCGCTGGCGGGCGAGGTCTATACCCGCGGCACGCCCAATGTCTGGAGCCTGTTCAGCGTCGATGAGGAACTCGGCCTGATCTATGCGCCCACCGGCAACGAAACCCCGGACTATTTCGGCGGCTACCGCATGGAAGTAAGCGACGAATACGCAAGTTCGGTGGTCGCCATCGAAGGCGAGACCGGTTCTCCGCGCTGGCATTTCCAGACCGTTCACCACGACATCTGGGACTGGGACGTGCCGTCCCAGCCCACCCTCATCGACCTGCCCGGCGACAATGGTGAAAAGGTCAAGGCCGTGCTCGTGCCGACCAAACGCTCGGAGGTCTTCGTGCTGAACCGGGAAACCGGCGAGCCGATCTTCGCGGTGGAGGAATTGCCCGTGCCCACCGAGGGCGGCGTACCGGAAGATTACGTTTCGCCCACTCAGCCCTTTTCCACCGAACTGCCGCACTTCCGCGACGACATCACCGAAAACATGATGTGGGGCGTGACGCCCTTCGACCAGCTCTGGTGCCGCATCGAATACAACAAGATGCGCTACGACGGGCATTTCACCGTGCCCGGCACCGAACCGATCTTCCAGTTTCCCGGCAACGCCGGCGGGCACAACTGGGGCAGCGTCAGCGTCGATCAGGTCAACAACATCATGGTCGTCAACCCGATGATCGTCGGCAACCGCCTGATTCTCATTCCCCGCGACGAGTTGCCGGAAGGCGTTCAGGGCAACCAGTTGGGTACGCCGTATTCCCACAATACCCGGCGCTTCATGTCGCCTTTGGGAATCCCCTGCAACCAGCCGCCCTATGGCATCATGGCGGCGGTGGATCTGGAAACCGGCGGTCTGCTCTGGGAGCGGCCCATCGGCTTGGCGAAGGAAAGCGGCCCATTCGGAATTCGCACCGGTTTGCCGATAACCATCGGCACGCCCCAGAGCGGGGGCACGGTGACCACGGCTGGCGGGCTGATCTTCAATTCCGGCGTATTCGACAATTCCGTGCGCGCCCTGGATGTGATGAACGGCGAGGAGTTGTGGCGCGCCGACCTGCCATTCACCGCCCATGCGACGCCCATGACCTACCTGTCCCCCGCCGGCGAACAGACCCTGGTCGTGACGGTGCCGGTGTTCAATTCGACTTCGGGGCAGGGCTTCCGCGCCTTGCCGGCCGAGGCGGAAGACCCCGAGGGCGGTTATATCATCGCTTACCGATTACCGGGGGGCGGTGCTGAGTGAAAAGTCTGCCGGCCGAGGTCAGTCCTTATCGGCAAACGCCGGTTTTCACGGAGGAGACGGTTCCCGGGGGCCTGCTCAAGTCTCATAGCACCAAGGCGGGAACCTGGGGCCGTATTGTCGTGCTCGAAGGCAGGCTGCGCTACCGCATCCTGGCGCCGAGCCTGGAAGAATGGGTGCTGGACCCGCAAAACCCCGGCGTCGTCGAGCCGCAAGTCGCCCACGAGGTGAAACCCCTCGGCAAGCTGCGCTTCTACGTGGAGTTCTTCAAGTAAGGCTACAGGGGAATGTCATTCTGCGCACAGTCCGGGAAGCGCGACGCTACTGTCATTCTGCGCGCAGTCGGGGAAGCGCGACGCTACTGTCATTCTGCGCGCAGTCGGGGAAGCGCGACGCTACTGTCATTCTGCGCGCAGTCGCAGAATCTTGTTGGGTGGCTTCCGCATGAGATTCTGCGACTACGCTTCGCTTCGCGCAGAATGACGGAAAGGGGCGCTTCGCTTCGCGCAGAATGACGGAAAGGGGCGCTTCGCTTCGCGCAGAATGACGGAAAGGGGTGCTTCGCTTCGCGCAGAATGACGGAAAGGGGTGCTTCGCTTCGCGCAGAATGACGGTTTGGAACTTCGCTTCGCGCAGAATGACAGTGATTACGAATCACTGTGGCGAGATGCTTGCCGGTTCGAAATCGATGAATTCGAATTCCAGGGCTTCGGTGAGCCGCATGTAGACATTGAAGCGCTGGCCGGCCAGGTTGGGGTCGTTGCTTACGCTCATGTCGGGCAGGTAGAAACGGAATTGTTTGTCCACGGCCGCCCGGTGGCGCCAATTGCCATTGGCGTTGTCCAGCGGCCGGGTATTGCGGGGCGCGAAGACGAGTCTGGCCGGGTCGGTCAGTTCGAGTTCGGTGCTGAACAGGCTGACCTCGCCTTCGAGTTCCGCTTCCATTTCGGCAATGCCGATGACGCCAGTGGCGGCGTCGAAAACATTGCCTTCGGCGCGGGATGACGGTTCCCTGGGATACAGCGTCAACTGCGGGTCGATCTTGAAATCCGGCGCATAGCGGCAGCGATTGCCGGAATGCAGTTTGCCGTCGGGCGCCCGGTCCCAGTCCCGGGGAATCGCGCCCTGGTCGCTGCGGCCGGAAACCGCGTGACATTCCTCCTGCAGGGCGGCGGCGTCCGGTCGGGCGCCGCCTTCGACCCATCGCTGCAGCAGATTCCAGGCCGCGATGACTTCAGACTCGCGAAAACCGCAATGTGTCGGCGCCGACTCGGTGACAATTCCGACGCTGAGTTGCTCCGGAGGCAGCAGGGATTGCAGCACCGCCTGATTTTCCACCGCCACAATCCCGTCACGCGAAGTATGTATGGAAACGATACGGGTGTCCCCGAATTCGCCGCCGGGATTGTAGTTTGCGGCTAGCGCCCGGCGCGCCGCGGGCAAGCCGATGCTGCGGCCGATGCGCCGGTTGAGCCAGTCGTCGCCGTAGTCCGCGGCGATGTTGTGAAAGGGGTTCCGGCCATTGAGCTTGCCGGGTTCCTGGATCAGCCGCGGCAGGAGGAATGTGCCGTAGAACAACCCCACCGACAGCATCACCGCCGATTCGGTGGGGGCGAGGCGCTGCAGGCGTTCATAATTACCCACCTGCCGGTTCGAGGAAAGCTGTTTCCAGGTTTGCATCACGAGACGCTGTTCCACTTCGCGGGCGGCGATGCGTCGTTGCAGGTCGAACTCGCGCAGGATATTGCCCTCGACCGCCTTGCGCGCCCGCAGTTCGTCGATTTCCGCCTGCAAATCGTCGTGCTTGTTTTCGGCGGCGATACGACTGCCGAGGGCGGTGCAGGAATCGAGTTCGCGAATCCAGTCGATTTCCTGGCCGAGGGCGGGGATTTCGTACCAGGGCGTGGGAAATGCGCTTTCGTCTTCGCCGGCGCAGACGGCTTCGGCGATCATGCGCAGGTCGAAGGCGTTGCGCCAGTTTTCCGAACCCGCCACGGCGCCGCAAAGCAGCAGGGCGCCGTCGGGCTCGGGAATCAGCCCTTCTTCCATGTCGCGCAGGCTGACGATGCCGCCCATGGAGCCGCCGAGCAGATACAGCGGGGTGGGTGTCCCAGGGCCGCCAGGGCCGAACTCCGCGGCGATTTCGAGGAACCGGTCGTACAACTCGGCATTGGCGAGGTGGGAATCGAATACCGCCCAGCCGGTTTGCAGGAAGCTCGACGCGGCCATGGCGTAGCCCTGGGATAGCACGATGCTCGCCACATCGCCAAGGCCGGGCTCCGGAGCAATTTCGCCCATGACCTGGATGTCGGTTTCCGCCTCGAGACCGAGCAGGTCGGCGGTGAGCAGGTCTAGGGTGTCGCCGCCGAGGTAGGTTTGTAGCCCGTGATTCCAGATGACCAGCCCCTTGCCGGGAACCCAGCTTTCGGGGATGGCGATGGTGTAGTACGCGCCGTTCGGCGTCTGCCCGTGCCAGACGGGATAACAGCCGCCCACCGATGTGCGGTATTCGTCTTCCCCGCAGCTTTCCGCGGCAAAGGCCGGGCCGAGGGCGAAAGCCAACAGCGGCATCAGCGCGCAACGGACAATTCTCATGGCGCCGCCCACCCACCCCCCGTCATTCCGCGCGCAGTCGCGGAATCTCCCGTCGAATGGCAGTGCCGGGTTCATGAGATTCCGCGACTGCGCGCGGAATGAGGCGACGTTGGACATTCCTGTATCCCTTCGAAGGGAAGAGCGCGCAAACCCGCGCTGCGGGAAAGCGCCGGGATTTCGGCGCCTCCCATCAGGATGTCGGCAAATCGGGTGAAAAACTAAGGAAGCTCTGATTATGTCAGAGCTTCCTTGCGGCACAAGGATGTGCCGCCGAATTCGATGGCGTTAGCCATTGAATTCGGGAGCAAAACAAAACCACGCTTTTGTTTTGCGAAAATGAAAAATTCCAGGGAGGGAATTTTTCAGAGAAAACTAGTCTGCCGGCAGTTCCGGCCGGCGGCTCAGGTGGTCGGTAATCCGCTCATGGGCGAGGGAGAATTCCAGCACCTTGCGGTCCCTGGCGAAGGGCCCCATGACCTGCATGCCCATGGGTCGCCCGCGCCCGTCGAAGCCCACCGGCAGATTCACCACCGGAATGCCGGCCAGACTGCCGCCGATGACGACTTCCATCCAGCGGTGGTAGGTGTCCATGGTCCTGCCGTCGATTTCCGCGGGCCAGGGTGTGGTCTTCGGGAAGGGGAAAACCTGGGCGGTGGGCAATACCAGGAAATCGTGGCTTTCGAACAGCCGGTTGATTTCGGCGTACCAGCGCCGCCTGATCGCGTCGGCCCGGTAAACGTCGTCGGCGCCCAATTCATAACCCTGCTCGATTTCCCAGACGAGTTCGGGCTTGAGCAGCGGGCGCGTATCGGCATTCTCGTAATACTCGCGCATGCCGATGCGGCCCTGGTTGCGCAGGTCGAGCCAGCACTGGAACAACTCGGCCATGTCGAAACGCGGCATGACGGGCTCGACGATGGCGCCTTCGGCTTCGAGAGCGGCAAGATTGGCTTCGCAGAGCGCGAGTATGCCGGGCTCCACGGCGAGATAGCCCTCATAGCTGCCCATCCAGCCGATGCGCAGGCCGGAAAGTTCCAGCGGTCGATATTCGCTGCCGCCGGTCAGGGCGTTCCGCAGCGCCGCCGGCTGCTCGGGGCCGGGCGCCGACGCCAGGGTGTGCAGGAGGCGGATGGTATCGGCGCTGTTTCTGCCCATGGGCCCGGAGGTGGAAAGCGCCCGGGAGAAAGGATCGTCGCCGCTGACCAGCCCGGCGCTGGGGCGAAAGCCGATGACGTTATTGAAAGCGCCGGGATTGCGCAGGGAACCCATCATGTCGCTGCCGTCGGCGATGGGCAGCATCTGGGTGGCCATGCCGCAGGCGGCGCCGCCGCTGCTGCCGCCGCTGGTGAGTTCGGGATTGTAGGCGCAACCGGTGGCGCCCCAGACCGGATTGTAGGATTGCGAGCCGAGCCCGAATTCGGGGACGTTGGTCTTGCCGATGAAGATCGCCCCGGCGGCGCGCATGGCCGCGGCCACGGCGCCGTCCTGCTCGGCGATGCGGTCCCGGAACATCGGCGAGCCGCTGGTATAGGGCAGGCCCGCGGCGGGCGTCAGGTCTTTCACCGCATGGGGCATGCCGTGCATCCAGCCCCGGTGTTCGCCTCTTGCGAGTTCGGCGTCGGCGGTTTCCGCCAGAGCGAGGCATTGCTCGTCGGGCAACATGCCGATGATGGCGTTGTAGGTGGGATTGAGACGGTGGATGCGGGCCAGATAGGCTTGCATGACTTCCACGCAACCCACTTCCCGGCTGGCGATGGCGGTGGACAGCTCCAGCGCGGAGAAGCCGGTGATGTTCGCGGGCAGGGCCGCCGCGAAAGTGCGCCTCGCCGCTCCATTCAGCGCCAGAGCAGCCAGCCCGGCGTGAATGCCGGTGGCAAGAAAATCTCTTCGTCGCCAATAGCCGCCGCTTTGGCGCCTGACCGCTTTCATGTCATTCTGCTCGTAGCGAAGCGTAGTGATTCGGGGCATCCATGCCCCTCACTCCTGCGGGGCGTCGCTGTGCGACGTCCAAAATGGCAATCCTGCCATTTTGTCGCGGATTCTTGCGTGGCGGCCTCTCCAGGGAGATTCTGCGACTACGCGCAGAATGACTGAAAAAGGACGCGCAGCGCAAGCAGGGAAATAGCTGGTATGCCGCATCGGGTTGCCTTCCATTCACTCTTCGCCGTCTGCGACTTCGACGCCCACCTGGACGATACGCGGCTTGTCGACTCCGGCTACGCCGACGTACTGGAAGCGGCGACCGTCGAGGTCCCGGGGACAGGGCGCCTGTACCACCATGGATGACTTGCCGCTCAGCAAGGCGGCGAACGGCGCGGCCTGGGAGTCCGCTTCCGGGTCCAGGGGAAAGCGGAAACCTTGCGGGTCGGCATTGCTGTACTCGACTTCGCCGTTTTCGTCGCTTACCCAGAATTCACTGATGACCGACTGGGCGGAGACCGTGGCCAGGGTCGCGTTGATGGCTTCGCGATCAAGCCCCGCCTGTCTCGCGGTGGCGATGTACTGCGCCAGCAGCTTGGCCGCCGCGAGCATGTAGAGGGTATGGTCGGTGGTTCTCATTTTGGTTTCCGCGGTTGGCCTCTGCTGCAGTCATCATGAGCCAAAACCATGGCGTTATTCATCTCGCCTGTTTAAGTTTGGCAACCAATACGTCACGAAGCTCGATTGTCAAAATCTGATATATCTCAGGTCTCGTGAGATCACTCTCATACGTTAGTTTTTCGACTTCTTTTTCGTGGACAGGATTCAACTCGAAATAGTCGTAAACATATCTCGAGCTAAAATTTTGCAACTCATGTTCTTCTTTATGCTTGGCTTCCGTCCATGCGCTTTCAGCCAATCGCACAGCAAGGGCCTCCCCATCAATCTGTCTTGACAGATTTTTGCCATACTCGGTTAGTTGAAGAGGGCTATTTCTCTGGATGATCGCTTCTGGCGGTAACACACGCCCGGCCATTAGAAAAACGATTCTTTTTACGTCATCAAAGCTCTTTTTGATGTCCTTGACATCATCCTTGATGCTCGCGTCTGACTCCCCCAATCTTTTACGATCATAGTTCACGTCCTTGTACCACCCGCGAAACCACCAGACGAACCACAACAGCAGCCCTAGCAACGCAAGCTGCACCTCTGCCCTGGCCAAGGCAGACCAAATCGCGCTCATGTCATCTCTCCAGTTTGCAGCACAGTACCCCGTTGCGCTGCTACCGGTAGGCTACTCTACCCGACTGTCCTATGCAAATCTGCGCCGACGTACTGGAAGCAGCGGCCGTCGAGGTCCCGGGGGCAGGGCGCCTGCACCACCATGGATGACTTGCCGCTCAGCAAGGCGGCGAACGGCGCGGCCTGGGAGTCCGCTTCCGGGTCCAGGGGAAAGCGGAAACCTTGCGGGTCGGCATTGCTGTACTCGACCTCGCCGTTTTCGTCGCTTACCCAGAATTCGCCGATGACCGACTGGGCGGAGACCGTGGTCAGCGTCGCGTTTATGGCTTCGCGATCAAGCCCCGCCTGTCTCGCGGTGGCGATGTACTGCGCCAGCAGCTTGGCCGTGGCGAGCATGTAGAGAGTGTGATCGGTTGATCTCATTTTTTATCGAGCTCCAAACGCTTTTGCGTTACGGAAGAAGCGGTTTCTCACGGCGAATCGGCAACCGCGGTGCCGAGTTCGTCGTTGATCCATTGATTCAGACTCTTGCCTTGAGCGGCGGCGATGGCGGCGATATCGGCGTGCAACCCGGGAGAAAGCCGCAGGTTCAACTTGCCGGAAAAAGCCCGCGTGGGTTCGACGCCGTCTTCACGGCACATGTCGAGATACGCACGCAACGATGCTGCGCCTTCACGCTTGAGACTGTCAATATCGGTGGCATAGAAATCCGCGCCGCCATGCAAACCGACGAACTCCCCCCGAAACATGTCGATTTCGGGATCGAACTGGATGATGGCCCGGTAGCCATTGATTTCCATGATGTTTCTCATGGTTTCACTCCGTTTCTGCTTAACCAGCCGCGAATGCTCGCCACGGCCCCCTTGTCCGTTACAGGCCGCGGATGCGGGCGATGGAACACCCGTCGTTCGCCAAACAGCCGTACGCCTTTGCGGGATCTCTCTCTCGCTGATTTCGGCTCCAAGTTCCAGCAGCAATGCTTCGATGTCCCGCCATCTTATGTTTCCGCTCGTCGGTTGACGAAAAATGGCGTCGAGAGTTCGCTGGTGACGGCGTTTCACCGGGAGATGGTACCACAATCCGGTATCATTGCAGAAAAAAGGGGCGGTCAAACGACCGCCCCTTGTGTTTTCCGTTGCTGGTATGAACCAGCGGCGAGTTACTAGAAGTCGACGGTGAGACGACCGTAGTAATACGCTCCCTGCCAGTCCATGCCCGTTGCGGACTCCCAGAGCCGACCACAGCAAGTGTCGCCGACTACTCCCTGGGCCGGATACTCGTCAAACACGTTCCTTGCTCCCAGTGAAAGCCGGAAAGTGTCGTTGAAGCGGTACTGGCCTTCGATGTCCGTGTACCAGGTCGGATCGAAAGTCTGATAACGCAAGCCGAGGGGGTCGCTACCTCCTGTGTTGGAGTTGATCGACTCTCCGTAGTAGCTCACGCGACCGATCAGAATGAGCTGGTTCAACTCATGCCGCGCGGTGATAACACCGCGCCAGTTCGGATCGTAGTTTTCGAAGTCATGCTGGGCTTCGTTGTTCAGATACCTGCCCACAACCGAGCGATCCGTGTCGAACTTGTTTTCGCTGAAGTTGAACGCCGCAGTCACCGTGGTGGTGCCCATATCGCCCCACTCAATCGGTGCGGTCGCCACAATGTCCACACCCTGGGTGCTGGTGTCGAAGCCATTCGTGAAGTAGAAAACGCCGCCGATCGAGTTCGCCCCGGGCACGCCGGCATCCCTGAGTTTGACGAAATTCTGCCAAGCCGCGGTATTGCCCGCCTGAGCCGCATCAGTGCTGGAAACTTGCAAGGTGGAAATCGCCCGGGTGCGGTCCTGCACATCGATGCGGAAGAAGTCCACGGACACATCGATGGTGTCCAGAACCTGGGCGGTGAAACCGATCGTGAAGTTGTCGGACAACTCGGGCTTGAGCGGAACCGCGCCAAGGGCCTGGGCCACCGGGCCACCCGCGGGGAACAGTCCGGTCGCCACCGGAAGGCCTTGGGGCAGTCTCGTTGACACGTTGGTGGTGCCCTGCTGGCCTGGGGTCGGCGCGCGGAAAGCGGTGCCGATGGAGCCGCGAATGCCGAAATTATCGGTCACGTCCAGTTGGGCCGCCAGTTTCCACACGAGTTCCGCGTCGAAGTCGTCGTAGTCTTCATAGCGCACCGCGGCTTGCAGGAAAAGCTGGTCGGTGACGTCACCGCTGATGTCGCCATAAAGCCCAACGGAGTTGCGCTCGTAAACCTCCGAGAACTGGGGCGAATATCCAGGAAAGCCGTTGGAGCCAACACCGACGACATTGAACACCGGATCGTTGCTGTTGGTGCAATCCAGACCGTCTACTCCAGATCCCTTGTCCGACGCCATGTTGTCGGCATAAGCACCCAATCCCGTGAGCATGCCGTCAGGGCCCGCTTCGCAGAAATCGTGCGGATCGATATTTGCGTAAGGCCCAGCGCGATAAGAGTCTTCCTCCCCCTGCACAACTTCGTAGGACTCGTCCATCCACGATGCGCCGAAAGCGAACAACGCGCCGTTGTCGAGTTCATAGGTGAAGTCCGCCTGCAACTGGGTTTCGCTGTTGACCAGGTCGCCCGGACGGAAGGAGGTGGGAGATTCGGGGCCCATGGATGGGTTGATCGTGTTGGACAGCGTGTACTGGATTTCGCTTTCGCCGGTTCGCGCGCTGAAATCGTAGCCGAGGCCGTTGTCCATCTCGCCGCGGATTCCACCGACGACGGACACATCGCGCACATCGCCAAAGAAGCGCGGGGTGAAGCCGCCGGGATGCTTCTCAAGCGGGAAGTAGACAGAACCATCGGGTTCACGCAGTTCCTCGATCGTGCCGTTGTATGGATAACGATAGAAGAAGCTGCCATTGCTGGTACTGTCGGAGAAGTTGCCGAAGCCATAAAGCTCGTTGTTGTCATCGAGTTCGATGCCGGCATTGAAGAATACCCGGGCGGCCTCCGCGTCGGGCTGACCCCAGGGCTGCACAACGTCGCCATCGCCGATATTGGCCAAATGGGTGTTGGACAGAAAGGTCTGATTATCCCTACCATAGTGGAGCCGCGTGGCCGGATTCCCGTTCCAGCCCACTCCCCTGATCGAACTTGCGCTTCCCGCGTTCTCAAAGGCGGTATAACTCGGATCGTTGGGGTTCAGACAGAACCAGCTTTCGCAATACTGGTTCGAGCGGGTGGTCTGGTCGGCTTCGTAGAATTCCCCGGAAATGCTGAGAAATCCATTGTCGCCCAAGGGCAGGCCGATGTTGCCCTGCACCGTGGTGGATGCTCCGTCGCCTTCGCTGTACTGGCCGGAATCGATGCTGACGCTGCCGCCTTCACGGTTTTCCTTGAGCAGGAAGTTGATCACGCCGGCGATGGCGTCGGAGCCGTATTGCGCTGCCGCGCCGTCGCGAAGCACCTCGATGCTCTGCAGCGCCACGGCCGGAATCGTCGCCATGTCGGGGCCTTGCGTGCCCGAACCGCCGATGGTGACGAGGGCCGCCCGGTGACGCCGCTTCGAATTCACCAGCACCAGCGTCTTGTCGGTGGGCAATCCGCGCAGGGATGCCGGACGAATGAACGAGGCGCCGTCGGAAATCGGCTGGCGTGAGATGTTGAAGGAAGGCACCAGCGTCTTGATGATGTCGTTGGTGTCGGTGTAGGAAATCGCTTCGATGTCTTCGGCGCTGAACACGTCGACGGGAACCGGCGAATCCGTTACGGTGCGCGGCCGGCCGCGGGCGCCGGTCACGATGATCTCTTCGAGATCGGCCGAATCTTGCTGCGCCAGGGCCATCGGCGTATAGGCCGCGGGCGCGAGAAGCGCCAGGGCTATCGCAGGAGACAGAACTCTGGCTGCCTTTCGTTGTCTAAACATTTATCTACCCCCAAGGAAGATTGGTTTTAGTACAGTACTGACCAAAAGGCCATTCCAAGCATGCGACGGAGGCACGGAACCGGGAAGTCCCCGCCTTCTGGCGCGTGCGATTCGGCAAGGATAAGCATTTTGCTATCGTGTGTCTATTGTATGTGGGCAATTTTGTGGCAATTCTGGCCAAAAAGTGGCAATTACCCAAAATCACCGCCCCAGGAGCCTGCTGGAAGGCCGGAATCGAGAGCTACTGGTCCGCCTTGCTGTTGATCTCGGCGAATACCCTGGCCGAGCCGTCCTCGAACAGCAGCAGGATCTGGTAGGGCGTGAACTGGTCGCCGATTTCCATGCCCGGCCCGCCGATGGGCATTCCCGGCACCGACAGGCCGATGGCGTTCTCCGGCGGGTCGGCGAGAAACCGGGCGATGTACTTCTCCGGGATATGTCCTTCGAAGAGATAACCGGAGTCAGTCACCGCGGTGTGGCAGGAGTGGTACCGGGGGGCAATCCCGAGATCGAGCTTGACCCGGGTGATGTCGGCGGGATGATGCGCCGTGGACGCATAGCCGTGCTCGTCCATGTGTTCGATCCATCCCACGCAGCAGCCGCAGGTGATTTCCTTGTAGACATTCAGGGTGATGTCCTCGATGGATTGGGCCGCGGCGGCGCCCGCCCCGAGGGAGGCGGCCAGCGCCGCTACGAGAGAGAGCCCGAGTTTGCGGGCCGCCTGGTTGATCTTGCCGGAGTCGGAATGGTGGTTCATGTTGCTCCTCGCTACGTTCTTCATTCAGCCACGCCATCGGCGAGATCGTAAATCCGCTGCACCGCCAGCAGGTCGGCGCCGAGTTCGCTGACGCCAAGGCTGTCCCCGTGGTGGCGCAGGTCCGCCCGGGCCGCAGCTTCCGCGACGGAGAAGCCCTGGCCCTTGAGCCGCATCACCTCGGCGTGGAGGTCATTATAGTACGCCTGCACATAGTCGATGATGCGCAGGTCGGAAAAGCCGTCGCCGTGGCCCGGCAGCACGAGCTCGATATCGAGCTGCTTGAGATTGGCGAGGGTGGCGGCCCATTCGCCCACGTAGCCGTCTCCCATATAGGAGGGCCGGCCGAGCATCATGTCGCCGGTGAAGACGATTTTCTCCCCGGGCAGATAGACCGCAAGATCGCCGCCGGTATGGGCGCGGCCAAGCCAGTGGAGCTGGATTTCCCGGCCGCCGCGATACAGGGTCAGGCGCTCGCTCACGGCAACATCGGGCGCCACCGGGTCGGTTTCCCCCTGGGACTCGACATGGGCGCGCCAGAAGCTCGCTTCGATTTCCAGCCCCGCGCGCTCGTCGTCATCCGCGCTGGCAAGCCGGGCTTCCACCTCGGCCAGGGTATTGTCGAAACGATCCAGTGAGCGCAGGTAGGTGGGATCGTCAAGTGGGTCGATGGCGAGCCTGGCCCGGGTATATTCGTGGCCGATGACCTGCACATCGTCGCCGAAGGCCTGGGTGCCGAAGGCGTGGTCGTAGTGGAAATGCGAGTTGATCACCGTGGTGACAGGCTTGTCGGTGACCACTGCGATGGACTCGCGCAGAGCCGCTCCCGCCGCCGGCGTCACATGGGAATCCACAATCACCACGTCCTCGTCGCGTTCGATCACCAGGGTATTGCTCATGGTGTACAGCGTCCCGTTGCCCACGGCGAACCAGATGCCGTCGGCGACCACCCGCAGGTTGTGGGTGTCGGTTTCGATAACCTCCTGGGCCTGGGCGACCGGCAGCAGCGCGGCGAAGAACGCCAGAATCGGCAGTTTGCGCATGATGGGAACCTCATGGCCGTATGTATGCCGGGCAAGGTAGCAAAACCGCAGGCGGAATGACAATCCCTCCCTCCTGCGGGGCGTCGCTGTGCGATGTCCAAAATGGCAATCCTGCCATTTTGTCGCAGAATCTCCCGCAGTGGCCTCCCAATGAGATTCTGCGACTGCGCGCAGAATGACGGAATCGGTCGCGGCAGCGCCAGGCCGCGCTTACATGCGAACCTGGCGGCGCTGGAACTGGCGCAGCAGGACCGCGGCGATGGCGAGGAAAAGCAGGCCGGGGATGAGCGGCAGCAGCAGGCCGGCGACGCCGACAATGGCGCAGGCGGCGATGGCCAGCAGCAACAGGGTTTGCACCAGCAATGAAGTAAGGCTGATTCTTCGAACGGTTCTCATGGTTGTTCTCCAGATACTGATGATCCATCCTGAGCAGGAACCGTGCCAATATTGCAACTAATTGATAATTCTAAGCTTTTCGATATTGCTTGAAATGTTCCCAAATCGAATTGGCGGAATTCGCCAATAGTTGGTCACAGTGCCTTCCCAGGCGATGAGCCTGCGCCAGCGAAGTCAAGATGGGTGTCCCATAGTGAGTCGCTTCCAGTTCGGCTATTGATTCAAGCAGGCGACGGGCGTTGGCGGGAGTGCGAAGCAAATAGGCGGTTTCTTCCATGGCGTGAAAGTCCTCCAGCGAGATCATCACCACGGCAGCTTCCCGCTTGCGGGTAATGATTACCGGGTCATGGTCCCGACACACTTTTTCCATGGTCTTTGCAAGGTTGGCGCGGGCGGCTGTGTAACTGATAGCGTCCATCATGATTTCCTGATTCTGTTATGTACGTGATTTTGTACGGAAACATAGCTTTCCGACTTGGGCAGGTCAATATCGGGGCGTCCCATGCAGTTTCATGAAAGAGGGACAAATCTCAATACCGCAAAAATGAAAGTGCTCATGAAAGTACACATCGCGAGTATCGCCCCGGAAAGTTTCCAGAACAGCCTGGTCTCCATTTTCGCCATATCAGACTTCACTGACGATCTGATCGATTTGTCCAGGTCCTTCATTTCCTTGCGCAAAGACTCCTTCAGGTTTTCCATATCGTCACGTATCGAACTTTCCACGCTTTTCATATCGTCACGTATCGAACTTTCCACGCTTTTCATATCGTCACGTATCGAACTTTCCACGCTTTTCATGTCCTCACGTATCGAACTTTCCACGCTTTTCATGTCCTCACGGAGCCGCCTCTCCGATGCCGCGAGATCAGCCTTGGTGGCAAGCTCGGAGACAGCTTCCTGAACGACGCACACTACTGTTTCGGCCTGGGATCGGGCCATACCGGTCAACTCCAGCCTGCGGGCTACGGGGATGATTTCCTCAGCTTTCATCTCGACTCCTTCTATATCACGAAATTACGGAAATGGGAACGAATCGGCCACGGAAAACCGTTTTCCAGGAGCCTGCGGCGCAGGTTCCTGGATGGGCCAATCCGTTCCGGTACGGAAGGTATAGGCGAGAAGCCGGGAAAGTGCATGGTTTCGAGCGAAAAAAGTGGAGCCGCCAACCGAAGTCGGGCGAAAGCCTGCGGCGCAGGCTCCTGGCCATGGCGAAATATCGACGGCGGGTGTGATTGGGTGCACACGATACCGTCGAATTCATCACGAAATTAACGAAATTCCCATTGAAATTGCTCTGCTTCGACTTTATGCTGCGCGCCATGTCGGAATCCAGTTCACAGATCCAGGCCCCGGTCAGCGGCAAGGCCAGAATCCAGTCGATCGATACCCTGCGTGGACTCGTCCTGCTCGGCATCCTGATCATCAATATTCTGGCCTTCGCCCAGCCCTTTGGCGCCATGGCCGACCCGCAAGTGGACGGCGCCACCGCCGGCGTCGATTTCGCCCTGTTCGCCGGCGCCGAGATATTCTTCGAAGGCGGCATGCGGGCGGTGTTTTCCATGCTGTTCGGGGCCAGCCTGCTGATTTTCATGAACAAGCCCGGCGCCGGCCCGGCGGAAGTTCGCTCGCTGTACTACCGGCGCACCGGCTGGCTGATCGTGTTCGGCCTGGTCAACGCCTACGTGCTGCTGTGGCCGGGGGATATCCTTTTCACCTATGGCATGGTGGGGCTGCTGCTGTATCTGTTCCGCGACCTGGGCAGCCGGGCCCTGCTGGGATGGGCGTTTGCCGTGTTGTTCATCACGACCCTCGGGCATACGGGCCTGCATCTGTCCCTCGGGCAGCTCGGCGACGCCGCGGCGGAGATCGAAGCCCTTGGCCCCGGCGCCGAACTCACCGGGGAACAGCAGGAAGTCATTGCCGCCTGGGAGGCAATGCTGGAAAGCCAGGGCATGACCGAAGCGACCCAGGCCGCGGAGATCGAAACCAGAAGCCGGGGATACGCGGACAATTTCGCCTACAGCGCCGGCCTGACGATCTTCCTGCAAACCGCTGGATTGCTCATCATCCTGTTCTGGGACGCGCTCAGCATGATGCTCATCGGCATGGCTTTCATGAAGTGGGGCATTTTCGACGCCTCGCGCAGCCTGCGGTTCTACCTGCTGCTGATGCTCGCGGGTTTTGGCGTCGGCCTGCCGCTGAACGCCTGGGAAACCATGACCTTCGCCGGCAGCGGTTACGATATCCAGTGGCAGTCGCTCAACCGGCCGAGTTATGACCTGGGCCGGCTCGCCCTGGCGGTGGGCTACATCGGTCTAGTGATGAGCGTCTGCCGGGCGGGACTGCTCAGGGGAGCGCAATCGGTGCTGGCGCGGATTGGCCAGATGGCGCTCACCAACTACCTGATGCAGACGGTGCTGTGCAATCTGGTTTTTCTCGGCTTCGGCCTCGGCCAGTTCGCACTGTGGGACCGCTGGCAGATGTACCTGTTCGTGCTGGGCGTGTGGATCTTTCAGGCGCTGTTCAGCGTGTACTGGCTGGGTCGCTTCCGATTCGGCCCCTGTGAGTGGCTCTGGCGCAGCCTGACCTATCGCCGCCGCCAGCCGATGCTCAAGCCGGCCTGAACCGGGCCGGAACAGCAACAAACCGCCGCCGCCCGAGACCCGGGCGCCGGCACAAGTAATGGCGCATCGTAGTAACCGAAATGCAAGCAAGGCTTTTCCATCTCGACCGGGATACGTTCCGGGAAATGGTCCGCATCGCCCTTCCGATGGTGGTGTCCCAGGGGACCTTTGCCCTGATGATTTTCACCGACCGCTATTTTCTCTCCCAGGTCAGTTCCACCCATATGGCCGCCGGGCTCGGCGGCGGCGTGGGGGCGTTTTTTTCGTTCTGCTTCTTCACCGGGCTGTTTTCCTATAGCAATGCCCTGGCGGCACAGTATTTCGGCGCCGGCGAGCTGCGCAAATGCAGCAAGGTCGTCACCCAGGGCCTGATCATGTCGGTGGCCAGCCTGCTTCCCCTGGCGCTGATCACGGTATTCGTGCTGGAGCTGTTCAACCTGCTCGACCACGACCCGCAGCTCGTGGAACTGGAGCGCGTCTACTACCTGATCCTCATGGCCGGGGTGATCCTGCCCCTGGCGAAGACCTGCTTTTCTTCCTACTTCGCCGGCATCGGCCGCACCCGGGTGGTGATGATCTGCGACATCGGCGGCCTGCTGCTCAATGTGCCGCTGGCCTACGTCATGATCTTCGGCCATCTCGGCCTGCCCGCCATGGGCATCGCCGGCGCCGCCATCAGCACCAATCTGGCGACGCTGTTCTCCCTGGGGCTGTTCGCCTGCTTCTATTTTCACCGGGAGCATCGCGCGCGCTTCCGGGTGATGCGCTCGTTCCGCTTCGATGCGGGCATCACCCGCCGCTACCTGCGCCTCGGGCTGCCTTCGGCGGTGGAGCTGTTTCTCAATGTGGCGGCCTTCAACCTGTTCCTGCTGATGTTCCAGTCCTATGGCGTGGCCGCGGGCGCTTCGGCGGCCATCGTCTTCAACTGGGACATTCTCTCCTTCGTGCCCATGATCGGCCTCAACATCGCCGTCATCAGCATGATCGGGCGCTTCGTCGGCGCCGGCGACATGGAACAGACCAACCAGGTCATCCGCGCGGGATTCGCTCTCGGCCTGTGCTATTCGGCGACCCTGGCCATCATCTATGTGCTGTTCCGCTTTCCACTGGTGGAGCTATTCGCGCCACCGGGCGGCGACTTCGCCGAAATCCGCGCCCTGGCGGGCTTCATGATGATCGGCCTGTCCTGCTACACCATGGCCGACGCCACCTGCCTCGTGGCCGGCGGCGTGCTGCGCGGCGCCGGCGACACCCGCTGGCTGATGTTCGCCTCCACCGCCCTGCACTGGGCCATGCTCGTGATCCAGTACTTCATCATCCTGGTCTGGCAATTGAGCGCCGAAATATCCTGGATTGTCTTCACCCTCCTGGTCTTCGCCATCGCCATCGTCTACGTCTCCCGCCTGCAAGGCGGTAACTGGCGCACCGAGGAGAAACTGGCGGCGGTGATGAGTGAGTGAGCGAATCAGGCTGAGTACACGACTTCCCGCGATTGGGTGAATGCCCACGCCATTCAGATTTTCGCGGGCTTGGGAGAAATTGGACAAGGCTGCCAGTTTCTGCTCCAGTGCTCATCACAGCGCACATGCCCGGCGCGAACGCTCTTGCAAACGCTATGCTGGAAATCCGACGTTGAGAATCCGCAGGCCAATCGAATCACGACTCCCTCGCGTGCGCCACCCAGTACCGAACTTTCGCCGTGAGCCTTGTCTATGAAAGCCCGAAGCTCTTTGATCGAACTGAAAGTACCCCGGAACAACACCGGAACAATCGGAATCTTGCGCCTCCGTGCATACGTCTCCACCTCGGAAAAAGGCGCGAATGCCCCGGTGTTATCGCGAACTGCGAAGACGTAAAACGTCCTGTCCTCGGGAACTGGATCGTAAGCGATGCTATGGACACCATAGATGTTCTCGCCATACAGATAGACATCGGGCTCGGTCACTTTCCAGGCATGGTGCTTTTTGACCATAGCGAACCATTTCGCCTCGCTCGGGGCCGATACGCTTCGGGCGTAGACCTTGCCTTTATGGAGAAGAGTATTACCGCCGTCCAGCTTCTCTGTCACGACTACGGGGGAACCTATGAAGCGAAGCGGTTCCTGATGAACCCTGCTCTGTCGACCGATACCGGGCGACCAGGGCCATGAGAGAGTTTTTGGATATTTAAGACTCATGAAACTCCGCTTGGATATTCACTTTTTGTCTCGGGCCAATTTACGCTCAATGAACTTGGGGCAGAGTTCCTCTACCTCCACTTCCAACTCGTTGATAAGCTCTGAGTGCTGTCCCCAATCGCTGTCGGTAGCGTTCAACACTTTAGCGTCCGCAACCACCGCAACTGCTAGAAACATTCTGTCTGAAGGATCAAAATTATTTTCGGGTAACTCTTCAAACCCTACATTCTCGTCTTGTATGGGTGTCACGGAAACTCTGCGGAACAGATTAGTATTGAAGCGATGGTTAAACACATGGATGAAAAATTTGTCCCCTGTGCCCTTAGCACTGCCAGACTTAGTTACTTTATCCGAGTATTCCTTTAGAATTAAATCCTTATCATCTATTGCAATAATTCCTTGATTAATCAGAAATTCCAGCCTTTCAATACAAGCATCTTCGCACTCCATATCCACATGAGTATCTGCATTTCTATTTGCTACTATTGCAACGTTAGTATCTACAACTACTGCTTCCACTAGGATTTCTCCATTCTCCTGCGTATTCCTTCTTTCGCAATTGCCGCGATTTCTCCCATTTCATCGCCAAAAAAGTTAATCGGCCAGTTTTCAATTTCACCCCATTCATTGAGATTTAGATTGCTAGCTTTCGCGACCCCCCTGTTTGAAGAAACGAAATACATTTTCAAATCATTGGATGACGCTTTGTTTTCAGCCACCCGACGTTGAAATCGTCGCAATAGATGTTCACTGTGGCTCTCCACAATAATTTGCAACTTTCGAGCCTTCGCAACATTCAGTAGAAGGTCTGCCAGGTCGCTTTGCACTGCCGGGTGGAGATGTATTTCCGGTTGTTCCATCAAGATTGTAGAGCCCTCGGGAACGTAGTAAAGAAGTACTATGGCCGGTAATACTTGGGAAACACCAAATCCAACATCGGTTAGAGCAACTTCAGCTTTTGAACCAGGCATTCTCGCTAACGCTCGATATATATTTGACCCTTCTTTAATTTCTTCAATTCGGAACTCTTGAATCAACCCAAGCTCACGGAGCCAATAGGCAATCATTTCCTGGAAAGACTTTCCTCGCTTCTTGTACCCGAGATTCCTTTTTTCATTGTCTCGGGTGGCGGCAAGAATTGCAGCTATCGCATATTCTCCTCGCTGCCCCACATCAGCGGGAAACGATCCTGACCATGCATAATTTCGTTTTGGAAACTCACGCAATGGACCAAGATAATAAATAGAGTCCATGAACTTCTCGTAAGCAATTTCGAACTCTCCAAGAAAGTCTGCGTTTTGATAAAAGTATCGCATTTCATCGGGAAACAAGTGAGTTTTTATTGGAGAAGGGAGCTTCCATGCTCTACCGACATTTCGCCTAAACTGAAACTGATCGCTGTCCGTGTGGATATCAAATTTGTTGCCTGGACTATCTTTGATGTGACTTAAGCGAAACTCCGTATTGTCGACCTTGTAAACCATTTCATAAGGAAACAGGGGGCCACGTGGCATGACACCTATGCGGCAACCCGCTTCCAATGAATCTCCTTTAAGCAAGATGTCATCCTTCGCCCCCCCTGGATTCCGAATCTTTAATGGCTCAGGAAGCGACCACTCAAGCGACCAAGACATAAAACTAGTGGCATCTTGATTGTGGATTACATCTTTGTATGTTCCAAGATTCACGATGCCAGATTCACCGCCAAAATCGAGTACGATCCTGCGATCAGTTGCATTCCTGGTTTGTTTTAGCATCAACAGGAATTGAATCAAGCTGCTTTTGCCGGAACTGTTGGTCCCGAAGAATCCAGTCACCGGCGCGAACTCTAAATCTACGTTCCGCCATGCTTTAAAATTTTCAATAGTCAGACTCTTAAGCATCTGCATATCCCACGAAAGACGCGGCATTATGGCAAAAATAGGGGGCTGGCGCAAACTGACTTGGTTCATGAACTTGCAATACAATAAACTTTGTGCGAAAAAGTCCTAAATTCCCTGATCGGGATTTACTGATTCCGGGACAACCTCCTGTGGCCACGGCGCGTTTCCCCACTTGGAATCGAAAATAAAGGTGGGCAATCTCGAATCCGGCAAAGCCACCAAAGAAGACTTGGAGAAAGTCAGGCCTGACTGGTTGGGAAAGCTTTTGTCGATCATTGTGCCGCCACTGGCTTCCGCGCCAGCAATTCTCATTTTGGCGCTCCAACCTTCCTGTCATTCTGCGCGAAGCGAAGCGTAGTCGCGGAATCTCCCGCAGTGGCCTCCCGATGAGATTCCGCGACTGCGCGCGGAATGACAGGAGTTCCGATAACTGCTTGTGCATCCGGGCGGCAGGGGGTAGCCTCGGGATTTCGTATTCAGTGAAGGACGCATGCAGTGATCAAAAGAATCCTCTGCCTGTTGCTGCCCGCATTTTTCGCGCTGGGCTTTTCGCTTTCCTGGTCCCAGTCCCAGTATCCCCGGGCGCTGCTTGAGCAAAAGTCGAACTTCATGCGCTCGGCGGCCCGGGCCCTGGGCGAGCCCTTTCGCGGGCTGGTGACTTCCGAGGGTCTTGTCGAAGGGCTGTATCCCGTTCGCGAGACCGGGGTCTCCACCGCGCCGGTACGGGAAGCCGCCGAGGCCATGCTGGCGACTCTCGATACCGGCGAATTGAGCCGGGCGCATTTCGCCGTGGAAGACCCGGAATGGCGCGACTGGTCCAATGTGGACGTCGGTATCTTCGCCCGCCGGGGCGTCAGCCTTGAAGAGATGAACGAAGCGCAAAAAGCCGCCGCCTGGCGTCTGCTGGAGCAGTCGCTCAGCGCTGCGGGAGTCGACAAGACCCGGGGCATCATGCGCACCGAGCAGACCCTGTTCGAGATCAACGGTGAGCCGATCCGCTATCACGAGGACAAGTACTATTTCACCTTCATGGGCATGCCTTCCGCCACCGAGCCCTGGGGCTGGCAGCTTGAAGGCCATCATCTGGTAATCAACTATTTCGTGCTCGGCGACCAGGTGGTCATGACCCCGTCCTTCTGGGGCGGCGAGCCGGTGGTGGCCGATTCGGGACGCTACGCCGGCAACGCCATTCTGCAGGCGGAACAGGATCTCGGCCTTGCGCTGATGCAGTCCCTGCGCCCGGAACAACAGGCGGCGGCGACCATCGATCCGGCCAAGACGCGCAACAATCTTCTCGCCGCGGGCAATCAGGACAATCTCGTGCTCGACCCGGAAGGCATTCGCGCGGCGGAATTCGACAGCGGCCAGAAACTCGCCCTGCTCGGCCTCATTCGCGAATACGTGGGCAATCTGCGCGACCCCCACGCCGCGGTCACCATGGAAGAGATCGGCGAGCATGTCGACGACACCTGGTTCGGCTGGCGCGGCGCCGCCGAGGACGATGCGGTGTTCTACTATCGTATTCAGAGCCCGGTGATCCTGATCGAATTCGACCACCAGAATCCCGTGGGAACCCTGACCATGAACCCGCCCGGCGTGCCGACCCGGGACCATATCCACACCGTGGTCAGAACGCCCAATGGCAATGACTACGGCAAGGACCTGCTCGCCCGGCATCTTGCGGCGCAAGCCCACTGACCATGATGAAACAGTATCGAATCCCGCTTTTCTTCGCATTGGCGATCTGCCCGCCGGTCGCGTTTTCCCAATCCGGCAATGCTTTCGGCCTTCCCAGCGCGGAGCGGCCCAACCCCGCCGCCGGCATAGTCGCCGTGGCCGGCAGCCGCGCCCAGGGTTTTGCCGGCCAGGGCCGCTCCGAGGTGATTGCCCGCCATGGCATGGTCGCCACCAGCGACCCGCTCGCGGCCCAGGCCGGGCTCGAGATCCTGCAACAGGGAGGCAATGCCATTGACGCCGCAGTGGCGGCGGCGGCGGTGCTTGACGTCACTTCCCAGAACGATACCGGGCTCGCCGGCGACCTTTTCGCCCTCGTCTGGAGCGCGGCGGACCGGCGGCTGTATGCGCTCAATTCCGCTGGCTGGGCGCCGGCGGCCTGGACGCCGGAGTTCTTTACCGAAGAGCTCGGGCTCGAACGGGTGCCGGGGCGCGGCGTCAATGCCGCCACCGTGCCGGGGGCCGTGGCGGGCTACGACGCCCTGCTTGCGCGCTTCGGCAGCATGGATTTCCGCCAGACCCTGGAGCGCGCCGCGCGCATCGCCGAGGAAGGCTGGGGGCAGGCCGAGCGGCGTCATATCGACCTCACCCGCCAGCGCGACAAGCTGCGGGAAGACGAGGACTCGGCCCGGGTGTTCCTTGAAGGCGGGGAAGCGCCTCCACTGTATTCCATCATCCGCAATCCGGGGCTCGCGGACGCCTTGCGGCTATTGCAGGACGAAGGCGGCAACGCCTTCTACCGGGGCGCCATCGCCGACGCCATTGTCGCCAAGGTGCAGGCCGAAGGCGGCGTAATGACCCATGCCGATCTGGCGGAATTCGAGCCGGAATGGGTCGAGCCGATTTCCACCAGCTACCACGGCTACGAAGTGCATCAGTTGCCGCCCCCGGGCCAGGGCTGGGCGGCGCTGGAAATGCTCAATATCCTGGAAATGTGCGCGCCGGTGCATGGCCTGAATCTGGCCACCCTTGGCCCTTCGAGCCCGGACTACTGGCATTTCCTGGTGGAAGCCAAGAAGCTCGCCTATTCCGACCTGCAGGCCTACAATGCCGACCCGCTGTTCAATCCGCCGCCGCTGAACCAGTTGCTGTCCAAGACCTACGCCCTGTCGCTTTGCGAGCGCATCGACATGAACCGGGCCGCCGAACCCGCGGTGACCGGCGGTCTGGACGGCGGCACCGTCTACCTCACCACCGCCGACCGCTGGGGCAATATGGTGTCCCTGATTCACAGCATTTTTTCGGTGTATGGCAGCGGGGTCACGATTCCGCCTTACGGCATGATCCTGCACAACCGCGGCGTTGCCTTTTCTCTCGATGAGGATCATCCCAATGTCGTGGCGCCGAGAAAGCGGCCTTTCCATTCGATCATCGCCGGTTTCGTCTCCCGGGACGGCGAGCCCCTGATGACCTTTGGCAACATGGGCGGTTCGGTGCAGCCGGAAACCCACGCCCAGCACATGGTGAACGTCATCGACCACGGCATGAATATCCAGATGACCACCGACGCGGCGCGCTTCACCCACAACCAGAACAGCAATGTGCTGTCGCTGGAGCATAATCTGTTCGATCTCGTCGGGTCTGCGCTGCGGGCACGGGGGCATGAGGTGCGTGGCGTCGACGGCGGTGCCGTGGGCGGCTATCAGGGCATCCTGTTCACCCGGGACCCGGAACTCACGCCGCCACTGTTCAACCAGCAAAGCATTGACGAAGACCTCCCGGTAAACGGCGTCTACCGTGCCGGTTCAGACCACCGAAAAGACGGCCAAGCCGCTGGTTGGTGAGGCCCGTTCGGCGCAGCCGACGAAAAGCGCAGCTTTTCGAGGGCCGCAAGACTTGCCATGGAGGGCAAGTTTGGGGTGAATCGAAGTCGAGCAGTTGCGCCAGGGATGGCAGGCACAATCCACCAGAATGCAGGCACCCGTTCGGCGCAGCCGACGAAAAGCGCAGCTTTTCGAGGGCCGCAAGACTTGCCATGGAGGGCAAGTTTGGGGTGAATCGAAGTCGAGCAGTTGCGCCAGGGATGGCAGGCACAATCCACCAGAATGCAGGCACCCGTTCGGCGCAGCCGACAAGAAGCATAGCTTCTTGAGGGCCGAACGGCTCGACAGGATGTCGAGACTGGGGGTTGGCGAAGCCAAAAGAGCCGCGCCAGGAATGGCATGAGCGACCTGGCAAGGGCCGGCAAGTTTGGGGTTGATTGAGGCCGCGGGGTTCACGCCGGGGATGGCACGATCTGCCAGAATCCCCCAAAAGATTCTGCGACTACGCTCCGCTCCGCGCAGAATGACAGAGGGAAATAGCGCCGGGGCCCACATACACTATCGAAGTTGATAACTCCATGAGGAAACAACCATGACCGAAGTAAGTTTGCTCGCCGTAATCGTCGCCACCGTACTGAGCTTCATGCTCGGCGGCGTCTGGTATTCGCCCGGGGTTTTCGGCACAAGATGGGCCGAAGGCGTGGGTATCGATCTGGAATCCGAGGACGCCGGCAAGCATGCGGTCAAGGCGCTTTCGGTACAGTTCGTCGGCACCTTGCTGCTGGCCTGGGTGCTCGGCGCGATGGTGGACGCCGGGGAATGGCTGATGATTGCCGCAACCGTGGGCGTGGCGTCCGTGATTCTGATTTCAGCCGGGCTGTTTCATCGCAACAGTCATTTCGCCGCGGTCATCGAAGGCGTTTTCGTGGTCGTAATGGCCACAGTCATGGTGGTGGTACACCTGGTGCTGTAGCGATCGGTTACCTTCTCGTGAAGTGGGCCGCATGAATCTGCACGAGTTCCCGCGTGGCCGCGCCGGGGTCCGGTGTGTTGAAGATGCCGCCGATCACCGCGAGAATATCCGCTCCGGCGATAAACGTGGATTCCGCGTTGTGCCGGTTGATGCCGCCAATGGCCACCACAGGCACTTTGAGCATTGCCCGGGCCGTCAGCAGGATACCGGGACTTGCCGGCGGCGCCGCGATCTTGCTGTGGGAGGGGAAGATGCTGCCGAAAGCGACATAGCTGGCGCCAGCCTCCTGGGCCTCCTCGGCCAGTTCCAGCGAATCGTGGCAGGTGGCGCCGATAATTGCGTCCCGGCCCAGTTCCCGGCGGGCGTCGTCAATGTCGGCGTCATCGGTTCCAAGATGCACTCCATCGGCGCCAATGGCGGCGCACAGGGCAACATCGTCGTTGATGATCAAAGGCGCCGCGTATTCCCGGCAGATTCGGAGCAGCGCCGCCGCCTGCTTCCGGGCCTTGCTTCGGTCACCGTGTTTGGCGCGGAATTGCAGCATGACGACGCCCCCTTCGACCACATCATGCATCACTGACTCGTAGTCGGGGCGGGCGAGGACAGCGTCATTGGTGATCGGATAAATGCCGGAACGTCTGTATTTCATTGGTTTGTCCCCATTTGCCGCGCGCTTCGCCGGTCGGGAAGATGCTGTCCCTTGCCCGCCTGCCAGGCCCGGCCGAGCGAACGCCAGGCAAATTCCTGGGCCTGCCGCAAAGCCTCTTCAAGCCCACAGCCCAGGGCAAGAAAGCCGGCAACAGCACTGGCCAGGGTGCAACCCGAACCATGGTATTCATGCCCGAGCCGAGTCCAGGGGAAATCCTGCGCCTTGACTTCCGGGCCTTCGCGCCGGTACCAGCGGTTCAGGACTACCGGGCCTGAAGCATGGCCTCCGGTCAGCAGCACGTTCTGGCAGCCGGATTGCAGAATCGCGGCGGCGGCGGATTCCGGTGATTCCGCAGTCGCGATCGTCATGCTTTCCATGGTATTCGGCGTCAACACCGTAGTCAGCGGCAACAGGGTTTCCCGCAGCGCGGCCAGCGCCCCGGCGTCCTGAAAGGTGAAACCGCCGCCCGCCGCGCTGACCGGGTCGAGGACTATCGGGATTTCCCGGAACTCGCGCAACAAGCCGCCAATCGCCCTGATGCTGCCGGCGCCGCCGGTGAGCCCGATCTTGCAGCAGCGCACCCGCAGGTCGGCGAGAACGGCGCGAGCCTGGGCCACCATCAGTTCAGGCGCCACGGGTCTTGCCTCGCTGGCATTGACCGTGTCCTGGACGGTCAGCACCGTGGCCACGGGGGCGCAATGGCAACCGAGGCTTTGCAGGGTTTCTATATCGGCCTGCAAGCCGGCGCCGCCGCTCGGGTCGAGGCCGGAGAAACACAGCACCACGGGCTTGCCGGTCCGCATGGGGATCACAGCACCGGCTTGACGACGATAAGAATGGTGATCGCGATCAGCAGCAGCACCGGCAATTCATTGAAAATCCGGAAAAACACATGGCCACGCCGGTTGCGTCCTTCCCCCAGGGCTTGCAGGTAATGCCAGCACAGGCCATGGTAGGCGAGCAACAGCGCCACCAGGGCCAGCTTGAGCCGCATCCACCACCAGGCCAGGTAATAGTCGGGGTTGCCGAACAGCAGCCAGAAGCCGAACAGCAGGGTGGCGACCGCCGAAGGCGTCATGATGCCCCAGAACAGCTTGCGCTCCATGACGGCGAAGCGGTCCCGGCTGATGGCGTCCTCGCTGAGGCTGTGGTAGACGAAGAGCCGCGGCAGATAGAACAGGCCGGCAAACCAGCACACCATGGCGATGATGTGAAAGGATTTCAGCCACAGCATGGAATTTTCTCGCCGGACATCGAACGTGTAAGATACCCGCCTTTCAAGGCGGTGGAGGCAGTCTAGCATGATCACCGCGGGCATAGTGGGCGCCACCGGCTACACCGGCGTGGAGTTGTTGCGCCTGCTGGCGGGGCACCGGCGGGTCGAAGTCGGCCTGGTCACTTCGCGGGAACTCGCGGGGACCTCCGTCGCCAGCCATTTTCCCAATCTGCGCGGACGCTTCGACCTCGATTTCAGCCCCCCGGATGCGGCGGCGCTGGCCGGTTGCGATGTCGTTTTCTTCGCCACGCCACATGCTGTTGCCATGAAATCCGCCGCCCGGGCGCTCGCCGGCGGCGCCAGGGTGATCGACCTGTCGGCGGATTTTCGTATCCGCGACATAGGCTGCTGGGAGCAATGGTACGGAACGGCTCACGCATGCCCGGAACTCGTGGCTGAGGCGGTGTACGGACTTCCCGAAGTCAATCGGGAGCGTATTCGCCATGCGCGCCTGATCGCGGTTCCCGGCTGTTATCCCACCGCCATCCAGCTTGCCCTGCTGCCATTGCTGGAAAAGGGCCTGGTGGATGAATCCCGCCTCATTGCCGACGCCAAATCCGGCGTCAGCGGGGCGGGCCGCAAGGCGGCAGCGGCCTATCTGCTCTGTGAAGCCTCGGAATCCATCAGCGCCTATGGCCTTGCCGGTCACAGGCATCATCCGGAAATCATCCAGGGCCTGGAGCAGGCGAACGGCGGTCGGCCCGTGGGGCTGACCTTTGTGCCGCATCTGACGCCCATGATTCGCGGGATTCTCGCCACCTGCTATGCGCCGGTGCGCGAGCCTGACGCCTGCGGCAGTGAATTGCTGCAGCAGGTTTTCGAGGAGCGCTACCGGGATGAGCCATTCGTCCAGGTGCTTCCCCAGGGGGAGTTTCCCGCCACCCGGGAAGTGCGCGGCTCCAATGTCTGCGAGCTGGCGGTGACTTGGCTCGAAGCCCGGTCCATGGCGGTGGTGCTCGCCGCGGAGGACAATCTGGTAAAGGGAGCGGCGGGTCAGGCGATACAATGTATGAACATCATGTTCGGATGGAACGAATCCGAGGGTCTGGCGGGAATCGGCCTGCTGCCCTGAGAGCGGATTTGCAGCCGTGAATTCCCGCGGTGCAGACTCCTCGGAATCAGAAAGGAACTGGAATCTGATTGGGTAAGCCAAGTGAGAAAAATCTTGAACAAGAAATCCGGAAACGCCGCTACAAGCAGTGTCCCCAGGTCGGGAAGCCCCGCCCTGATATCGGCATCCACCACGATCACCGGCGATGTCCATTTTGACGGCGAGCTTGTGGTGGAAGGCGTGGTCGTCGGCAATATCACGGCGGAAGCAGGCTCGGAAGCGCAATTGCGGATTGCCGAAGGCGGCCAGGTGGAAGGCGATATCGATGTGCCGCTGGCGGTCATCGATGGCTGTGTGACCGGCAATATCCGGGCCGGCAAGCATATTGAACTTGCCGCCCGGGGAGTGGTCAACGGCAATGTGTCCTATCACCTTATCGAGATGGTCATGGGGTCCGCGGTGAACGGCGCCCTGGCGCGAATGAGCCAGAAAGAATCGAAGGACGGATCGCAACAGGAGCGGGAAATCGCCCTGGTGCAGTCCGAGAATTTACAGCTCGAAAACGCCGGATAGGCGCCTGCGCTTCAGGCCTTCGGGTCTGCCAGACGCTGGATAACCGCTCCGGCCTGACCGGAGTGGGGCTCCCAGGAGCCTGCGCCGTGGGAATTCACGGCTGCAAATCCGCTCTCATCCACGCCCCTGGCCGGTCGATTGAGGCGAATATTGGTGGATATGCAACGAAATCGAGCGGCCGGGGGCGTGGATGAGAGCGGATTTGCAGCCGTGAATTCCTGTGGCGCAGGCTCCTAGTCGGCGCTGACGCCGGCATTGCTTCTGAGCAGTTCCTCGCTGCGTGCATTGAATTGGGCAAGCAGGGTTTGCGTGTGGTCGCGGAAACGATCCATCTCTTCGCCGTCAATGCCCGGGGCGGGAGGCATCAGGTCGAGTACCCGGGCCGGGTCCCGGTGTACGCCATTCTTGAGTACTTCATAGTGCAAATGCGGCCCGGTGGCGCTGCCGGTGGCGCCGACATAACCGATGACATCGCCCTGTTTGACCCGGACGCCGGGCCCGACGCCTTCGGCGAATCGGGACAGGTGGGCGTAGCGTGTCTCAAGCCCGCCCTCATGGGCGATGATCACGATATTGCCGTAGGAGCCGAAACGGGAAGCTCTTGAGATATTGCCGTCACTGGTGGCCCGCACCGGCGTGCCTGTCGGGGCGGCGTAGTCGGTCCCCTTGTGAGCCCGGATGGTATTGAGGATGGGATGCATGCGGCGCGGATTGAAATTCGAACTGATACGGAATACATCGAGTGGGTTGCGCATCAGGGCGGTTCGCATGCTGTTGCCGTCAGGGCTGTAGAAGCCGACCCAGCCATCGCTGGTTTCGTAGCGCACGGCAAGATGCTCTTCGCCCCGATTGACGAAGCGCGCCACGAGTATGTCGCCCTCGCCGACGAGTTCATCCTGCAGATATTTCTCCTCGTACAGGATGGTGAATTGATCTCCGGGCTGGGTGTCGAGCATGAAATCGATCTTGCCGCCGAAGATATCCGCCATGCGCATGCTCTGGGTGGGTGAAACCTGTTCGCGCCGGGCGGCGGCGAACAAGCTGCTGTACACCGTGCCGCCCTTGATTTCGGTTTCGATTCGCGGCGAAAGCTCGATCTGTTCCACATGGAAGGCATCGCCTTTCCGGTCGAAGGCGAGCACGTCAAGCGGCGAGCGCCACAGCCGGAATTCATCGAGCCGGCCGGAATCATCGAGTTTGAAGCCAAGCTCATCGCCCACTCTCATGTGGTTGAGCGACCGGGCTTCCTCTCCGCTTTGCAACAGCCGCGCGAGGTCGGTCGAGTCAAGCTGATACTCGGCAAACAGCTCGCTCAGGGTATCGCCCTCGCGGACTTCCACATGTTGCCAATCCGTGGATAGCGGGGGCAGCGGCTGGGATTCGGCCCGGGAAATGGATTCCACTGATGGAAGCTCCGCAGGTTCTCTTGCAATGGGCGAGTTGAAATCTTCGAATATGGGGATTTCCGGCAATGCCCGCCGCTTGGCGACAAGGAGTTCGGTGGACAATTCCAGCGGGCCGCCGCTGATTTCGGGGGTCGTGAAGGTCCGGATTTCGGATTCCGCAGGAGTTTGCAGCACGGACATGGAAAACAGGCACATGGCGCTGAGCGGCATCAGCGCCATGATGGGTTGCCTGGCATCCTGGCGCCGACGGCGTTGCGTGGATGGAATACTGATAGCTCTCGCTCCATCGAAGTTCGCAGCAAAACGCCGGAGGTTACACCTTTTTGGCAGCGCTTGCATCATCCGATGCTGCCAATCTGGTGGCCGATTGTTGTAGTATCGGCAACTTTCTCCGGTGGACCATGTTGTTTCCCGGTATTTTTGACCTGACCGGTCTCCGATAAGTTCCCGTTAATTTTATGGGCGCAGCCATGGCGCAGTCATCCATCATTGCCGACCTTGCCGGGAGAAACCTGGTGGCCCAGCTTGCCGGCGGCGATGAACTGAAACAGCATCTGGCCACGGGGCGCCGTACGCTGTACTGTGGATTCGACCCCACCGCCGACAGCCTGCACATCGGCAATCTGCTGCCCCTGCTCGCCCTGCGCCGGTTCCAGCTTGCCGGCCATCGTCCGGTTGCCCTGGTCGGCGGCGCTACCGGATTGATCGGCGACCCAAGCTTCAAGGACGCCGAGCGCAAGCTCAATCCCGTGGCCACCATCGGCGACTGGGCCGAGCGCATCAAGCCGCAGCTCGCCCGCTTTCTCGATTTTGACTGCGGCGAGGGTGCCGCGCTGCTCGTGAATAACCTGGACTGGACCCGGGACTACGATGTACTCAGCTTCCTGCGCGATGTGGGCAAGCATTTTTCGGTAAACGGCATGATCCGGAAAGAGTCGGTGCGCCAGCGCATCGAGCGCGAGGGAGAAGGAATCTCCTACACCGAATTCAGTTACATGATCCTGCAATCATTCGATTTTTCCGAACTGTTCCGGCGCCATGGCTGTACGCTGCAGGTGGGGGGCAGCGACCAGTGGGGCAATATTACCGGCGGCATCGACCTGACCCGGCGGCTGCACGGGCAGCAGGTCTTTGGAGTGACTTTTCCCCTGATCACCCGGGCCGACGGCGCCAAGTTCGGCAAGACCGAATCCGGCACGGTCTGGCTCGACCCCGCCAGGACTTCGCCCTACGCCTTCTTCCAGTTCTGGCGCAATGCCGCCGATGCCGATGCGTACCATTTCCTGCGCTACTTCACCTTCCTGTCGCCGGCGGAAATCAGCGAAATCGAACGCAGCGACGCCGCCTCGCAATCGCGCCCGGAAGCCCAGGACATACTGGCCCGGGAAGTCACCGGACTCGTCCACGGTCGGGAAGGCCTCGCGGCGGCGCGGCGGATCAGCACGGCGCTGTTTTCGGGCGAGCTCACGGGCCTGCGGGAAGAAGACCTGCGGCAACTCGAACAGGATGGCCTGCCCTGCACGAATATTGCGGAGGATGCCCCGTTACTCGATGTGCTCGTGTCCTGCGGCCTCGCCCGCTCGCGCCGCATCGCCCGGGACCTGGTGCAAAGCGGCGCGGTGACAGCCAACAATGTGGTTCAGCAAGCCGGCGACGAGCCGCTGGACCGGCAAATCGCGCTGCACCGGAAATTCTTCATCATCCGCCGCGGCAAGAAAAACCACCATCTCGCCAAACTCGCCTGATCCTGTGTCGATACGGGGCGGCGGCGGTGTTTCCCCTCCCCGTCATTCTGCGCCTCCCCCTCCGTCATTCTGCGCGAAGTCGCAGAATCTCATGCAGCGGCCCTTCGGGGAGATTCTGCGACTTCGCGCAGAATGACGGGAGAGGGGGCTTCGCTCCGCGCAGAATGACGGGAGAGGGGGCTTCGCTCCGCGCAGAATGACGGGAGAGGGAGCTTCGCTCCGCGCAGAATGACGGGAGAGGGAGCTTCGCTCCGCGCAGAATGACGGGAGAGGGAGCTTCGCTCCGCGCAGAATGACGGGGGAGGGGGCTTCGCTCCGCGCAGAATGACGGGGGAGGGGGCTTCGCTCCGCGCAGAATGACGGGAGAGGGAGCTTCGCTCCGCGCAGAATGGCGGGGCGCTTCGCTCCACTGACAATGGCGAGAGAGGAGAATGGCGGGATTATCCCGCAGCGCCATAGGAGCCTGCGCCGTAGGAATTCGCGAAAGCGAATTTGCAGCCGTGAATTCCTACGGCGCAGGCTCATAGGTGAGATGTGGTCGGATTCGCTCTACCCACTGTGCTTCATCGGCCCGGGCCAGACTGTCAAGATCGCCGGGTTTGGACGATGGCTCATCCACCCATTCGCGAAGCGCCGGGCCGCCATTGATGACATCGATGGGCAGCTTCCCGGTTTCATACTCATAGGGAAAATCGCGCCAGATCGGGTATTCCGGATACAACAGGCGAATGGCCTTGAAGGCGAGGGCCATCAGCCTCCAGGGTTTGAACGCGAGGTGATCGTAATCCCTTCCCTCGGGATGAATCTGGACGCCGTGACACAATGCGCCTTCATGCTTGTGAAAGGTGGGTTCGAACCAGCATTCGCGCAGGCGGCATCCCAGCAGCCATTTCGGGGCCAGATCCCGCATCTTGTCGAGAATCGCCCGGGCATTGACATCCGGCGCCCCGAAGAGTTCCAGCGGGCGCGTGGTGCCCCGACCTTCCGACAGGGTGGCGCCTTCGAGCATGACGGCGCCGGCATAAGCCCGCGCCATGGAAAGGGTCGGGGCATTGGGGCTCGGATTCACCCAGGGCCGCTCCAGAAGCGGCCAGCCAAAGCCCGGCGCCGCCGCGGGATTCCAGCCTTCCATGGCAATCACGCGATAGTCCACATCCAGGCCGTAATGGTCGACAAACCAGTGGCCCATTTCACCCAGGGTCAGGCCATGCCGCATGGGCATTGGTCCGGCGCCGACAAAACTCTCCCATCCCGGACGCAGCAGCAGCCCTTCCACCGGGCGGCCCGCCGGATTCGGGCGATCCAGCACCCACACGGATTTGCCGTGTTCCGCCGCCGCTTCCAGAACATAAAGCAGCGTTGTGGCAAAAGTATAGATCCGGCAACCCAGATCCTGCAGATCCAGCAGGATCACATCAAAACTGTCCATCATTTCACTGGTGGGGCGGCGAACTTCCCCATACAGGCTGAAGACCGGAATGCCGTGAACGGGATCGACAAAATCCGGCGACTCGATCATGTTGTCCTGCTTGTCGCCCCGCAGCCCGTGCTGCGGCCCGAATGCCGAGTTGATCTGCAAATCGCCGCACACCGCCAGGGCATCCAGCGAATGGTCGAGATCGGCGGTAACCGAAGCGGGATGCGCCACCAGCGCCAACCGCCGGCCGCGAAGCGGCGTACGCAATTTCTTTTCCGCCAGAAGTCGGTCAATTCCAAATTTCATCGTCCGAAGCATACACCAGGAGCCTTCGGCGCAGGCTGGAGTAACGCTGTTTGCTTATTGGTTTAATACCACTACAATACAGCTTTGCCGAATAATCGGTGAATTGCAAGGGTCCAAGAGCCTGCGGCGCAGGCTCCTAGAGCAGCATATGCCTACGGAAAACGTGAGCGAGCGATTTGCGGATATTGATCGCTGGTCAACGCTGGACGCGGTCAGCGCCATGTTCGAGGCCCAGTTCTCGGCGGTTGCGGCGATTGGCCCGGAACTGGCAAGCATAGCCGAGGCCGCCGAAGAGACCGCTCGCCGCCTGCTTGCGGGAGGCAGGTTGATCTACGCGGGCGCCGGCACCTCGGGCAGGATTGCCGTTCAGGACGGGGTCGAACTCGGGCCCACATTCGGCTGGCCTGCGGAGCAGGTGGCTTATGCCCTGGCTGGCGGCGAAAGCGCGCTGCTGAAAAGCGTGGAACTTGCCGAGGACGATACGGGCGCCGCTGCCCGGGACCTCAATGCGTTGGCCGTCAGCGAAAATGATGTGCTTATCGGCGTGTCGGCGAGCGGGAGTACGCCATACACCCTCGTCGCAGTGGAAACCGCGAACGAAGCAGGGGCCCTGACCATTGGAATAGCCAATAACCGCCCGTCCCGGCTGCTTGACCAGGCCCGCATCGGCATCTGCGCCGAAACCGGGAGCGAAGTCATCGCCGGTTCCACGCGCATGAAGGCCGGAACCTCGCAAAAAATCATCCTGAACCTGCTTTCCACGGCGGCCATGATTCGCTGCGGACGTGTATATCAGGGCCTGATGGTCGATATGACAGTTAGCAACCGGAAGCTGCAAGCCCGGGCCGGGGCAATGATCGGGAGACTTGCGGGCGTTGACAAGGCCGCGGCGGAGAATGCCCTCAAGGCCGCTGAAGGCAATATCAAGCTCGCTGTGCTTTGCGCTTTGGGCCTCGATGCCAGGAAAGCCCTGGAACTGCTGGCGCGGCACGGCGGGGCGTTGCGCGAGGCGGTCACTGAATTGCACGATAATCCTGCCGGTAAAGGAGTCAAGCCATGATCGATTTGCCCTCCCGAAAAGACAGCAATACGCCGCTGTACCTGCAAATCGCCAAAAGCCTCCGCCGCCAGATCGACGACGGCAAATTCGCCACGGGAGAGGCGCTTCCTTCGGAGCGGGACCTGTGTGAAATGACCGGCGCGTCCCGGGTGACCATCCGCAAGGCCGTCGATCAGCTCATTGGCGAAGGACTGCTGCTGCGCAGGCAGGGATCGGGTACATTCGTCTCCGAGCGCATCGAAATGCCGGCAACCTATCTCGGCGGATTCACTGACGACGCCCTCGCCCGGGGCCAGGAGCCCGGCTCCATCTGGCTGGTGCGGAGTTACGCCCATCCCACCCGGGAAGAGGCGGCGACGCTCAAGATTTCCATCGCGTCCAGCGTCGCCCGGCTCGGTCGCGTTCGCCTGTCGGGCGGCGAGCCCCTGGCCATAGAACACGCGATTATCCCGGAGCCGCTTCTGCCGCCGATCGGGGAAATCGGGGACTCCCTCTACAAGGCGCTGGAATCGAAGGGGCATCGGCCAAAACTCGGCCGGCAAAAGGTTCGCGCTTCCCTTGCCTCGCCCACCGAAGCGGGACTGCTGTCCATTCAGGAAAACAGCGAAGTATTGCGTATCGAGCGGGTAACCTGGCTGGATGACGGCACCATGATTGAATTCACCCGTTCCGCCTATCGCGGCGACAGGTACGAATTCGTCACGGATATCCGCTGACGGCGCCACCGGCGCCGTTATTCGTATTATACTGGTCTATACCAATCGCGAGTGAATGGCGCAACCATGAACGCCAGTACAAGAATGTTCCGGGAAGCGGGCGAGATTTCCGCAAGCACCAGGCGGCAGCAAAGCGGCAATGCGGCGCCGGTTCGGGAAATCGCCGGAAAACTGCGCAGAAAAGCGCCAAAGTTCATTGTGACCTGCGCCCGGGGGAGTTCGGATCACGCGGCGACCTACGCCAAGTATCTGTTTGAAACCCGGATCGGCCTTGCCGTCTGCTCTTTCGCGCCTTCGGTAGCCTCGCTGTATGCGGCCAGGACCGATATGGGCGAAGCGCTCTTTCTCGTGATTTCCCAGTCCGGCAGAAGCCCGGACCTGTTGAGCGCGGCCCGGACCGCCAGAAAATCCGGCGCCTATGTGGTGGCGGTGGTGAACGATGAGGAAAGCCCGCTCGCCGCTATCGCGGAGAATGTGCTGCCGCTTGGCGTGGGCCCGGAACGCAGCGTTGCCGCCACCAAGTCCTGCATTGGCTCCATGACGGCCTTGTATCACCTGTGCGCTGCGTGGAATGGAGACGAAACCATGGTCGATGCCCTGGTCAGGCTCCCGCAAACCCTTGCCGAGGCCTGGGCCATCGATTGGCCACAGGCACTGGCGTCCATGCGCGATGCCCGGCAGGCATTGATCCTGAGCCGGGGCATCGGGCTTGCCAGCGCCCAGGAAGCGGCCCTGAAGCTCAAGGAAACCTGCATGATCCAGGCGGAAGGCATCAGCGCGGCGGAAGTGCGGCACGGCCCCATGACGATTGTGGACCAGGGATTTCCGGTAATCGCCATCGCCACTTTCGACGTCTCCCAGGAAAGCATCGAGAGCATTTCCCGGGATTTTCTCGATTGCGGCGCCTGTGTGCTTGTTGCCGGCGAGCCCGTATCGGGCGCCTTGTGCCTGCCAACGCCGAGGGCGCCCGATTCCAGTTTGCAGCCGCTGGTGTTCCTGCAAGTCTTCTACAAATTCGCCAATGCCCTGTCCCGGGAACGCGGACTCGACCCGGATCGCCCGAGAAATCTCCGCAAAGTGACGAAGACGCTATGAATGAAACGAGGTTTTTCAGGATTGCGGCATGAAAGCTTCTGTATTCGCCAATGGGCGGATCGTCACCCCGGAGGGCATCATCGACCGGGGCGCGGTCGCGATCCGCGACGGCGTGATTGCCGAGGTGGGGGATTCGATCGCTTCAGGAAACCCGGCTGACGAGACCATCGACCTGGAAAACGATTTCCTGTTGCCGGGTTTTGTCGACGTGCAGGTCAATGGCGGCGGCGGTTTGCTGTTCAATGACGATCCGGGCTCCGGGACAGCCATCGAGATGGCAAGGGCGCATCGCGCTTTCGGAACCACCAGCCTGTTGCCCACCCTGATCAGCGACGATCTCGACAAGGTCGAACAGGCCATCGGCGCCATCGACGGGGAGGTGCGCAAAAAAACGCCCGGCATCGCCGGCGTGCATATCGAGGGCCCCTTCCTGAACGTCGAGAAACGGGGCATTCACGACGAACGCAAGCTCCGCGAACTGTCGGACGAGGCGGTCGCGATCCTGACTTCGGCCGAACACGCCCAGGTCGTGGTTACGCTGGCGCCGGAGCGCGTTCGACTTGAGCAGATAGCAGATCTCGTGGAAAGCGGGGTCAAGGTCTGTATCGGACACACAAACGCGAGCTTCGACGAAACCCGTCATGCGCTTGCGGCCGGCGCCACCGGCTTCACCCACCTTTTCAACGCCATGTGTCCCATGCAAACCCGGAGCCCGGGGGTGATTCCCGCAGCCCTGGAATCCGGCGCCTTCTGCGGAATCATCGTGGACGGCAAACACGTGCATCCCGCCATGCTGCGCCTCGCCCTGCGGGGGAAAAGGGACCGCAGGCTCATGCTTGTTACCGACGCCATGCCGGTGGTGGGCTCCGCTATCGATCATTTCCGGCTTGACGGCCGCCGCATTCATGTCAGGGACGGCGTATGCCTTGCCGAGGACGGCACGCTCGCCGGCGCCGCGCTATCGATGATCGAAGCCCTGCGGAACGCCATGTCGATGCTGGGAATCGGGATTGTGGAAGCATCGAAAATGGCGAGCCGGACGCCAGCTTCCTTTTTGGGTATTGCTGATCGAACCGGATCCATCGAAGCCGGATTGCGTGCCGACCTGCTTCGTGTCACACCGGAATGGAAGATTCGTCAGGTCTGGGTCGGCGGGGTGGAGCAGTAACTGAACCATCACAGGTCGACATCGGTGGACGGCCCATTCCGGGCGAGTATCAGCGCTCCATCGAGCGAGTCGCCCCTCGCTTTGGTCAGTTTCGCCGCGGTTCGTTCCCGCAGCCAGGGTTGCAGTCGCCGGGACAATCCGCCGGCAAGGGCGCATCGCGGTGCGCCTTTCTCCAGAATCGTTTCGATGAATCGCTCCACGTGTTTTACCGCGTCCTCCACGATGGAGCGCGCGATTTCGTCGTCCTTTTCGGCATAGTCCATGATCATGGGGGCGAAAGCCGCGTAGTCTCCCGGAGTTGCTTCATCCATCCATTTGATTGCCCGCCCGGTATCGTGGTCGAACTTCGCCGTTACCGCCGCGCTCAGGGGCGTGGGCCTGGTCCTGCCGTCGAGGGCGCGAAGCGCGTGCCGCATGGCGCTCAGGCCCAGCGCCGCGCCGCTGCCCTCGTCGGAAATGGGGAAGCCGTAGCCACCGATGGTAATGCCGACCTTGCCCATCTTGATATAGGCGACGCTGCCGGTGCCGAGCACCAGGGTGGCGCCGTCCTCGCCAAGATGGGCGCCGAGATTCGCAATCACGGCGTCGGATTCCAGGTGCAGCGAGCGGAAGGGAAATGCGAGCCGGGAAAAGGCCTGCAGCATGCCTGGGCGGGAGATGCCGGCGATTCCCATGCCGGCTTCCATCCGGGACAGGTCGCTTTCCTTGAGTCCGGCGGCGGCGGCGGCGTCCAGGGTAACCGACATCAGCACCTCGCGGAGATTTTCCAGGCCGATGCGGGCGTTCGCCGGGCCGGCTTTTGCCTCGCCGATCACGGTTCCGTCAGCCCGGGTCAGGCGCGCCCTCGAATGGCTGCCGCCAGCGTCAATGCCAAGATAATATCGCATGGTTCAATCCCTCCCTGTTGTTGCTGTTGCGCTTGCCCTGGTTTCTCCGGCGGCGCAGACCATTATGGAAATGCCAACGCCGATCAGCAACTGCCAGGGAAAGGCCAGTGATTTCATGGCAGCCGGCAGACCCAGGGAATCGACGATATAGCCTTGTTGCACAAGAATGACAAGAAATCCCGTGGCCAGGGCGGCGATTACCGAACGGGACGACCCCCGGCTGCTGAAAACCGCGGTAAAGAAAACCGCAATCAGCCCGGCATAGGAGAAGGACATCACCGCAAGGGCGAACTCCAGCAGGGCCATGTCGGTGTAGCGCTGCCAGTAAAAGCACAGGACCGCCATCGCCGAAAGGAGAAAGGCCACAAGCAGCATGCCCAGGCGCCCGGCGACGACATAATGTTCCGGCCTCTCGCTGGCAACGGCTTCCTTCCAGGGGCGGTAAAAGTCGCTGATCAAAACCGATGACATGGCGTTCAATCCGGAATTCATGGTGGAAATGGCGGCGGCGATGATGCCCGCCGCGGCGAGCCCGCGCACCCCTGTGGGCATTTCGGAAAGGATATACGACATGAATACGGTAATGCTTTCTCCATTGAATTCCGGCATCAGCCCGCCGCTGTTCGCCTGGGCCATCAGTTCGGGGCGCTCGTAGAGAAGGTGCAGGAGATGGCCAATGGTTACAAAGACAAAGACCACCGGAATCGCCGCCAGGGAGGAGATCACCAGGGCGCGGCCGCTGGCGGCGGCGTCCCGGCAGGTGAGCAGTCGCTGGGTGGTGTCCTGATCGAATCCGAAATTGCCCACATTGAGGAGGAATACGCCGCTGAGAATCGCCCAGAAGGTGAATGGCCTCGAGAAATCCAGCGAAAAATCAAACAGCACCAGTTTGTTCGCGCCGCCGGGAGTTTCCCTCAGCGCCGCCAACGCTTCCGCCGGCGTCAGCGATAACTGCGACCAGATACTGAACAGGGCGATCAGCGCCGCGCCAAAATACACCACGAACTGCCCCAGGTCGCTCCAGATCACCGAGCGAACGCCTCCGGCCAGGGTGATTCCCAGGGAAATCAGCGCAATCGCCAGAATCGCCAGCACCACGCTTTGCGGCTCGATATTGAAGAACAGCATCATGGCCACGGCGATCGCCGCGATATACAGGCGCGCCCCGCTGGCGAATACCCGGCCCACCAGATACATCGCCCCGGCCGCGCGTTTGGCGTTATCGCCGTAGCGGATCGCGAGAAGTTCGTAGACCGTGGTCACATTCAGGGCGTAGAAACGCCGCAGCAGAAAACGCGCCACGAACAGGGCCGCGAGCGCGGCGCCGAGGGAAGACCCGAGGTAGGTGTAATCGCCGCGGAAGCCGTAATCGGGCCCGCCGAGAAACGTCGCGGCGGACTGGGTGGTGGCAATCACCGAAAACATGACCACCCAGGCGGACATCCGGTTTCCGCCGAGAAAATATTCGTTCATGGAATGGGTTGACCTGCGCGACAGCACGACCCCGGCGCCAAGCACCGCAGCGACATAGAGCGCAATGATCGACCAGTCGATCGCTGTCAACGGCGCGGGCATGTCAGTCCGGTTTCTTCACTCGGTACCTGGTGAGCACTGCGCCGCCGCTTCGTTGCACCGCTCCTGTCGGCTGCGGATATGCCGTCAAAAACTTGCCCGCAGCGATGCTCCGAAAGTCCTGCCGACCGGATCGTATTCACTGAGCGTACCGAAGAAATTGCCACCGGCTTGCGGGATCGGTGGCTTGCTGTCGAAAACATTCTTCACTCCCGCGGTTATGCGCACGACATCGTTTGCATCATAGCTTCCCGTCAGGTCAAAATATTCATGCGGCCCAATCGTATCTGCGGAATTGCCGGCATTCCTGACGCCACCGATGCGGCGCCATGTGACTTGCGCCGCGAATGCGCCGCGGGTCCAGTTCAGATTGGCGCGGTGCTTGTAGTCGGGCTGCAGAAAACTCGCGAAGTCTCCGCTGCAGGAACCTCCGAATGTACCTTGACAGTCTGTTGCCGGCACCGTGGCGTTGGCTTGTCTACTCTGATCGACAATGATCGCGGCTTCCCAGGTAACATCGAATTCTTCCCCGGCGCCGCCCAGGATGTCCAGCGGAAGGGCGAGACGCACATCGTAGCCCTCCTGTTTCAGGCTCGCAAGATTGAAGTCATTGACCAGTGCCTGTCTGATCAGGCCCGTCGCCGGGTCGCGCAGCACCGCCCCACAGAGTGGATTGCCGGCCACGGGATTGTCGATGTAGCAATTCGTCAACGCCGCTATCGGTTGGATCTGGCTGACCGCGTCCTTTATTTCGATACTGGCGTAATCCACGACAAGGCTGGCGCCTGGATAGAATTCAGGCGTGAAGACAAAACCGACAGTCGTCGTTTCGCCCTTCTCGGTGTCTATGTTCGGATTGCCGCCGAAACTGTAGGCCGCCCGGCTGGTATCGAATGGCGTTCCCGGCGCGGCCGCCCCCAGGGCCGCGCACTGCGATGCGTCGCCGCGGCCGTCCAGACATGGGTCGCCATCGAAGCGACCGCCCAGCCGCGGAATGAAACTGCTGCTGTCGGGATCAAACAGGGACAATGGCAACTGCACTTCCGGCCCCGCGAATTCACCCAGGTTCGGTGATCGGACCGTTGTCTGACGCTGGCTGCGGATCCTGATCTGATCGTTGATTATCCAGGTCAAGCCAATCTTGTCGGCATCGCCCTCGCCGGTATTGGAAAAATCGAAGCGCCGGTATGCGCCTTCAAGGTTGAGTTGCTGAATCAGGGGGAGATCGGACAGCACCGGCACGAGCAATTCTCCGAACGCCTCGTTGGTATCAAAGCCGGCATCGATGGCGCTGACCCCGCCAAGGCCGAAAGCAAGACCGTTGGCAAGCGCGGTCCCGGGGGTTTGACGACCGGTTTCTTCACGATACTCATAGCCACCGGCGAATCCTACCGGGCCCGCCGGCAACTCGAACAGGCCTGCGGTATCCCCCGAGATTATCAACGCCCCCACGAACTGATCGCGCATCCGGTCCGAGTGTACAATCTGCGTGCCGAAATTGCCCAGGTCGGCATCAGGACCGAATATGTCGACCGTATCCGCGATGGCCGCGAAGCGGCTTGTCCCGGTTGCGCTGTTGCGAATCGCGTTGCCGAAAACGACCGCATTTTCTTCCGCACGGCCATATTGCGCATACAGGTCCCACGCTATGCCATCCGTAAAATCTCCACGGAAACCAGCCATCACCTGGAAGGTGTCGCGTCCGGTTTCGGTTCGTTGCAGGCCGAGCCCCAGATTTCGCTCGACGTTGACAAGGGCGATGTCGTCAACAAAGGTAAGAAGTCCCGATGCTTGCTGCGGAATAAACGGATTGGCGCGGGAAATTAATACGGGTTCGTTGACGCTGACAGGCGTCTGTCCCGTTGAACCGGCCCCGGTGACATCGATATCCGTGAAAAAAGCACGCCCGTACAACTCGATATCGGGGAGCAACTCGTATTTGAACAGGAGGCTGGCGTGCAGCCTCGTCAGCGGCTGGATCAGAAATCGGTCCGGGGTCACATCGACTGTCTGACGCACAGTGGCAAAACCGCCATTGTTATCAAAGGCAAAAAAATTGCCTGACGCCACATCGGTGAAATTCCCGCCTTCGGACGGAATTGCGGTGACCGTGCCGGATGTGAAATCGCGCTGCCCAGCCAGCAGTTCAAGCCGCTCGGTGTATCCGAGATAGCCGACCAGGTGGCCACGCCCGTCATTGAGGCCCGAGCCGCCGATCAGTTCCAGGTTTACACTTTCCGCTCCCCCATCGGGAACTTCGCCGGTTGCCGTCAATTGAAATCCATCAAACTCGTCATCAAGAATGAAGTTGACAACACCGGACACCGCGTCGGCGCCGTAAATCGCCGCTGCGCCACCGGTCAGTACTTCAACCCGCCTGATCAGTCCAGCCGGCAGGCTGTTCGTATCCACGGCATTCCTGAAACTGAACGGAACCGCCCGCGTACCATTGATCAGCACCAGGGTGCGATTCTGGCCGAGCCCCCGCAAATCGATCGTCGAAGAGCCGAGGGAATCGCCCACGGATGCGCCGGTCGCATTGGCGCCGCCGCCAGCCTGTGGCAATCGCTGAAAGATATCTTCGATCATGATTGAACGATCAATGGCGATCTGCTCCGAAACGACTGTCGTTACCGGAGTTGAAGAGGTCAGTTCCGCTCGTTCGATTCTGGAGCCTGTAACAACAATCAGGTCCGGTACCGCCTGTTCGTCCGCCGATTGAGAAAATGCCGCCCCGGCCCCTGCAATCGCGAAAGCGATCGCCGGAACGCGGACAAGAGAGAATTTCACGACATCGATACAGATCACCTGGCGCCCCCTGTCAAATCCCAGTGCATGCAAGCAAATATATTACCAATTTAATATCAATGCAATGCGCTGTTATGACCGATGCTGGCCTCTCGTGCCCCATCGCTTGACGAAAAGGTATTGCACTTATATCTTAATGGTAATATATTTCAGTGACAGTAGCGGGATGTGTCTGCTGGCCCCGGGGGCGCTACGCCGGGGAGAGGGCAGCCCAAACACATCCAGGTGCACAAGTCACACCGTATCGACAGGGGGTGAGCAAGATGAAAGGTGAAATCATGGCTTTGCGAAAAATCCTTTGCCTGGCGCTGGTCTCCGGCCTGGGCATCCCTGCCATTACCCAAGCGCAGGAGTCTGGGGGGGAGGATGAGCGAATCGAACTTATCGAAGTAATCGGCTATCGCGATTCGCTGAGAAAGAACCTCAGCATCAAGCGCGAGTCCGACACTATCGTGGACGCGGTGTCGGCCGAAGACATCGGCCAGTTCCCGGATATCAATGTCGCCGACGCCCTGCAGCGCATTACCGGCGTACAGGTGGAAAAGGACGAGCGGGATGGCGAAGGCGCCCGGGTGAGCATTCGCGGCACGGCGCCCCACCTGAACCTGGCGCTCCTGAACAATCAGCAGATCGCATCGGCAACCGCGAGCAACCGCCGCACCGAGCTCCGCGACCGCAGCTTCAACTATTATCTGTTGCCCACCGAGATTGTGGACACCCTGGAAGTCTACAAATCGCCGGAAGCCAATATCGACGAGGGCTCCGTGGGCGGTACGGTCATCGTCAGAACCCGCAGGCCGCTCGACGCCGATGCCAACTCCGGCGCCGTTTCCGCCAGATACTTCAATTTTGACAACGCCGGCGAGAACAAGCCGCATGTTTCCGGCCTGTACAGTTGGAAGAACGACGCCGAGACTTTCGGTTTCAATCTTGCCTATGTGCACCGGGACAGCGCCACGCTGATGGACTCCAAACGGAACACCGCCGGCTATTTCCGGCCGACGGACTATGACTCCGACGGTGTCAACGAGCGCATCCCCGTTCGCATCGGCGCCAACCGCTACACCGCCGACTACAGCCTCGACACGCCATTCGTCACCCTGCAGTTCGCGCCCGGCGACGATCTCGACGTGACCTTCACGGCATTGAATTCAGTGACCGAACGCGAGTCCCGGGGAATCTACTCCTTCGGATTCTCCAGCCTTGCCGCCGCACTTTCCCTCGCCGATATCCGCGCCAACAACCTCGTTGCCATCAGCGACGGCACCGTGGTTTCGGGCAATATTCCGGCGTGCTGCACCGCTTTCAACAGCCGCTCCAACCTCCAGGGCGCCACCTACGACACGGGTTTCTACCAGGACGAGGTGGAAACCACGGCCATTGACATGGAAGCGACGCTCGAACGCGACGCCTACCGGGTCACGGTGCAAGCCGGTCACAGCTACGCCGACGGCCTGGCCATCGACAAGGCGGCCCAGTTCGCCGCGCTGTCAGGCATCGCCTTCGACCTGACTTCCGGCGTGATGGAATCCACGCTGGATGCGGGTCTCGGCCCCGATGACTACGAGTTTTTCTACTCCCACATCAACACCATCCGCAATGATTCCGATTCGACTTTCCTGCAGGCCGACACGGAAATCACCGTCAACAGCGATCTCTTCTCCAGCATTGAAGCGGGGGTCAAGTACCGCGAGTACAGCAAGGCCGCGAGCCGGGTCAAACGGGATTTTGTGGAGGAAGGCACATTGGCCCAGTTCGCCGGCGCCGGAATCACCGAGTTCAAGGTCGGCGCCGTGCCGACGCAATTGTGGGGCTTTGACGTGGAAGCGTTTCAGCGCTGGCAAAACGGCATACCCGAGGTGGCGGGCACCGGGAACAGTTCGTGGAACGATCCCAATGACCGCTTCCAGGTGGAAGAGGAAGTGACCGCCGCCTATGTCAAGGGCAATTTTGAGACGGAAAACTTCCGCGGCAACCTCGGCCTGCGCGCGGTCAGCACGAGCACGACTTCCAGGGCCCGGCAATACGGCGGGGCCAACTTCAGCGCGGAACGCCGCGGCGCGGTGCAGGATGTGGCCATCGAAAACGACTATACCGACATCCTGCCCAGCCTCAACCTGAACTATGTGGGCTTTGACGATGTCATCCTGCGTTTTGCCGCGGCCAAGGTGCTGGCGCGGCCGAACTACGTCAGCATCGCCCCTTTCGAGACCCTCAACTGCGGCAGCAGGGGCTGCACCGGTTTTGAAGGCAACCCGGAGCTCGAGCCGTTTCGCTCCAATCAGTACGACCTGTCCGCGGAATGGTACATCGACGATTCTTCGCTGCTGGCGTTCGTGCTGTTCCACAAGGACATCGATTCCTACATCGACATCGAATCCTTCACCGCAACCCGGGACTATCGGACTCTCGACGCCAACGGCGCCAATGTCATTGAAGCCAGGGAATTCGCCCTGGAACGCCCGGTCAACGGCGAAGGCATCAGCATCCAGGGCTTTGAAATCAACTACCAGCAGGATCTGGGATTCGGCTTCGGCGTGACCGCCAACTACACCTATGCCGACGCCGACCTGAACCAGACCGAGGCGCAAAGGGAAGCCGGCCAGGAACCCGTGTTGTTCGGGCATTCGGAGGACACCTGGAACGCAACCGCCTACTATGAGCAGAATGGTCTGGCGGCCCGCCTGTCCTATACGTTCCGTTCCGAGTATCCGTCCAACCATCTTCACGGAGCGAACATCCAGACATCGACGCAACAGGCCGGAACCGCCGACCTCGGGCTCGGGTTCGGCGTGAGCCGGGGCCTGATCGGCTACAAGGGCGACTTTGGCCAGCTCGATTTCAACGCCAGCTACAATGTGACCGACGATGTGGAGCTGCTGTTCCAGGTAATCAACCTGGCCGATGAGGAAATCCTGTGGTACGCGAGCAGGGAAAACCATACGCCGGATACTGGCCGTCCCATCGGGGTGTACAACCACGGTCGCCGCTATGCGCTCGGGGTGAACGTGAAGTTCTAATGAAAAACTCCACGGATGGAGTTTTTCAGAGAATACCTGGGATTTTGGGAAGCCAACGATACATCGGCAACCAGCCATTCAAACAGGGGCAACGACTTTCCCATGCACAAGCCACTGCCATCACTGCTTCTATTGCTGACGTTGCCGCTGGCGGCCCAGGCCGATGATTACGCCAGCCGCTCCGAGGCGCTGGAGTTTGCGCGGGAATTCGCGGGGGAAAGCGATTTCGATGAGGGGGAACTGCTGTCGCTCCTCGGGCGGGCTGAGTACCGGCAAAGCGTCATTGACGCCATCAGCCGCCCGGCGGAGAGGCAACTCGTGTGGGCGGAGTACCAGGACATATTCCTGACGGAGGAACGGACTTCCTCCGGCGTCAGGTTCATGGCGGAGCATCGGGAAGCGCTGGATGAGGCTTACCGGGTCCATGGCGTGCCGCCGGAGATTGTCACCGCCATCATCGGCGTGGAAACCATGTACGGCAGAATCAGCGGCAGTTACCGCGTGCTCGATGCCCTGGCCACCCTGACCTTCGACTATCCGCCAAGAGCCGATTTTTTCCGCGGCCAGCTCAAGGAGTTCATCCGGCTGGTCGAGCAGGAGGGGGGCGAAATCACCGGCTATCTCGGTTCCTATGCCGGCGCCATGGGGCTCGGGCAGTTCATTCCGAGCAGCTACCTGAATTACGCCGTGGACTTTGACGGCGACGGTTTCCGTGATATCTGGAACAACCCCGCGGACGCCATCGGCAGCGTCGCCAACTACCTGCGCGAACACGGCTGGCGGCGCGACGCCGGTATTGCCTTGCGGATTGCGGCCGGCGGTCTGCCGCGGGATGTCTTCAGCGAAACCCTGGAGCCAAACCGGTCACTCGCCGAACTCGAGGCAATGGGCATGGAGGAGGCGCCGGAGAGTCTCGACCGAAATGAACAGGTGACCCCATTGCGCTTTGTCGGCAAGCAGGGCGATGAGTTCTGGCTGGGCCTTGAGAACTTCTACGTCATTACCCGCTACAACCACAGCAAGCTGTACGCCATGGCGGTGTATCAACTGAGCGAGGACCTGCGGCGGCAGTGACACCGGAAACCTGCGGCGCAGGCCCCCGGAATCTTCAGGCGTCAGACTGTATGCGGCTCCGGGTTCCGGCCAGAAGCCCCGACCTCCCGACTACCGCCCAGCCTCTTCCCGCGCCATTCTCTCTTCCTCGGCGCGGTGGCCGGATAGAATGTTGTACATGCCGTAATTGCCTTCGTGGCAGGCGTACTCGTAGATCTTGTCCGGGGTGAAATCCAGCAGTATTTCCCGGGTATAGGGCGCGGTGAACTGGCCGGGATCATCGGAAGTGAAGTGATACTGGATCTGATCTTCGCTGATCCGCGTCAGCCGCTCGATATTCACTTTCCGGTCGGTTTCCGGCGCGGTGCTGCTGGCGTCGGAATAGTTGGTGGTTTCGATCACCAGGGTGTCGCCTTCCCACCAGCCCCGGGAATCTCCGTGCCACAGCTTGACCTTGCCGGTGAGATGGGGCTTTTCGACGATGGGTATGATGCGCACGTCGTGGGCCATTTCCTGGATGATCGCCACGGTGTCCCGGGTCTGCACGATCTGCCAGTAGCTGTTGTAGCCCGAGCCGAGCCGGGGCGCGCCAAAGGAGAGGCAGCGCTCGCCAAGCGGCCGGTCGGTCCAGGAATCCGCCGGGTGCAGGCGCCGGTGTTCGGCCAGTTCCCGGGCGGCGGCTACCGCTTCCAGGGTGCGCGGCGGATACTTGCCATTGGGCGGGTCGATAATCTGGGAAGTGCGCCGGTGCACCCTGCGGTCAACGATCCACTGGGAATCATAATTTCCCGTGGTGGGATCGTAGGAGTTGATTTCCCCGCTTACGGCGGCGGAAAAGAAGCCGTCGCCGAACAGCGCGTCCGCGCCGGACTCATTGACTTCCAGCGCCCGCTGCCGCAGGAAGGCGATCTCGTCGTCGGTGAAGAATTCCTTGTCGGCGTATGCGTCCGGGCGTTCCACCGGGGTCAGGGTATTGTTCTCCCACACGCCCTGAAAATCGGGGTGGCCATCAATGGTGCGCGGCGCCACATAGTCGCCCTGGGCGCCCGCCAGGGAGGGAATCGCCAGCAGGGAAAGCAGCGCAGCAGATATTCCAAATCGTTTCATCGCAGTCTCCTCCCACGCAGAAAATCATCCCCGATTATCGCCAATCCAGGATTATCTGCAAGCGCTTCGGCAATTCTCATTATGGCGCTTCACCCCTCATGTCATTCTGCGCGGAGCGAAGCGTAGTCGTCCAGTGGCCACGAAATGAGATTCTGCGGCTGCGCGCAGAATGACGCGCGGAAACTGTCGATTTGCAAGAGCTTGCGCTTCCCATTATGCTTGGTCACGAAGTTAAGGAACGACGCGTGCCCCGCATTCTTGCGCGGTACGCTCCCTCCAGACCGGTTTCATGAAAAAACATCCCCGGCTCGCCAGGAAGCTGAGGCTTCTTTATAACCTGAAGGCCAACCCGGAAATCAACAACAATCAGCATCTGGCCACAGTTCTCGGCGTCAGCCGGCAGTCGGTGAGCAAATGGGGCGCCGGTAGCCGGACGCGCTCGGGGGACGCCATCCCCGATGCGCATTTCTTCCGACTGGGACAGATTTTCGGCATTGATTCGTATCTGTTCACGCTGGAAATCGAAGAGTTTGAGGAAGAAATCCGCCTGATCCTTGACCGTCGCAACCGCAGGCGATTGCGGCGACCGCAGCAGATTTTCCACAACAATCTCCCCGCCGCCAGCGAACGCCTGTTCGGGCGGGAAGCCGAACTGCTCGCTCTGAACGAAGCCTGGAACCAACAGACCACGAATGTGATACAGGTGATCGGCATCAGTGGCGCAGGCAAGAGTTCCCTGATCAATGAATGGCTCGTGAGGATGGATGCGGAAAATTACTGCGGCGCCGATACCGTGCTTGCCTGGTCTTTTCATCAAGGCTATGGCTCCCAGGCTTCCATTGCTTCTCCCGAGGCATTCCTGCGCCGCGCCCTGGCTCTTCTCGGCGAAAGTGATGTGGGCCAGTACGACCCGGAAAGCCAGGCGATCCGGCTGGTGCAATGGATCAGGAGACATCGGACCCTGCTCGTGCTCGATGGCGTACAAAACCTGCAGAACGCTTATGGCCCGGGCTTCGGACATTTCCATGATCCCGGTTGCGCCTTGCTCCTGCGCGAACTCGCCAAGGAAAATCCCGGCCTTTGCGTTCTGACTTCCCGGCTCGGGAACGCAGACCTGGAAACCATTGGCCAACCAAGAGCAAGGCTCATTACTCTTGGCGGAATTGGATTTGGCGCCGCCTGTGAACTCATGCGCTCCTGCAAGATTCGGGGCAAGGCGGAACGTATTCGCCATCCAGTAGAGCAGCACCAGGGTCTGCCGATGACCTTGCGCCTGCTTGGCCGGCATCTCGACCTTGTGCGGGATGGTGAGCTGGCGCACTACATGGAACTGGTTCCACTGCTTGAGGAAAGCGGTGAAGATGAAAGAGCCGCGGAGTACGGTCGGGAGTGCCTTGCCCGGCTGCCGCTGCATGGGCAGCGGATGTTTTTCTGTTTGCTGAGCCTGTATCAGCGACAGGCCAGCTTGCGGGAGATTCTGAAAACCTGCCGCGGGCTGGAAGTCGAAGGCCTCACTTCGGAGATTCTCTCCCTGACCCATATGGAGCTGCGTTATGGCATTTTCGCGCTGGAGAAAGCGGGCATCGTCCGGGTTTGGCGCAAACCCCAGGGCATGAAGCTGGAACTCGCCCGCTTTCCCGGGGCGGCCATGGTGTTGAATCTGAAGCTGCATCTGCCCGAGCTATGGCGAGCTGGAAACCGCCTGCTGTTCGCACGGATGCGGGAACGGGAAACCAGCGCCGGCGAATCCCCGAGAAATCGGGAAGTGCGTTATCTCGCGGTAATCAATGGCGTTCGCGCCGGGTGCTGGCATGAAGCTTTCACGCTGTACTTCAGGGATATTCGCAATAGTCGGTATGCTCCACCGGACGCTGACTTCCGCCACCTCGACCAGGCCAGCCTGCGGGAGTTTTTCGCCGATCCCTGGTCCCGGGTGGACTCCGGGCTGGAAGACGGGGAAGCGCGAATCGACCTGCAGTGCTGCGCCGCCATCAATCTTGCGATTTTCGGCGATATTGGCGAAATGATTGCCCTGTCCCGGACCTGTCTGAAGTGGTTTCTGGCCAGGGGGAACTGGACAAAGGCCCGGGCTTTCGCCAGTGAGGCAATCACTATCCTGTTCACCGAAGGCAGGAGAAAGGACGCGGCCCGGGTGTTGAAACGCATTCGCGGCAAACTCGGGGATGTCAATGATCCCGCAGCCGTTGAAATGCTGGATGGGCTTGCCGCTGTACTGGCTGATCTGCGGGCAGCGCGGAAAAAGGAAAGGCCGGCGGCTTGGCGCCGCCAGCCTTGATGAATGGCAAAATCAATCCGATGCGGCGAGTGAGCGCTGTTCGGCGGCCCTTCGCTCCGCCAGGAGTTGCTGGTAACCCTCTTCGTCGAGATGGGTAATGGCGATCCAGGCGTGGGTCATTTCGTCGCCGGTGCGGCTGCCGCCGTACACCCATTGATCCGGGTCGGGATTGTTGGGATTGGCGGCGGTGTTGTCGTACCACTGCTTGAGCACCAGCACCGCGCCGGCCGGCACGAGGGGCGCCACCTCGGGTTCATAGATGTGGCTGTGATGCCAGGTGGCGCTCCAGTTGGAGATCTGGCTTACCTGTTCGGTGCGTCCGGTTTCAGGATAGAAGATTTCCAGCGATGCGGCGTTCATGCGCAGATGGCCGTGCGGCTGGAAGCTGTCGATGCGAATCGGATGATCGAAGGACTGGAAACCCTGGGTCATGTGATAGCCGTTGGGCGGAATCACCAGGTCATCCTGTTCGCTGATGCGGTATAGCTTCAGGTCCTGCTTGTACCTTGCCTGTTCCACATAGTCCTCATCGTGCAGCCAGAGGCCGATTTCCACCACATTGTCACGGATCATCCGGCCCTGGGCCGTGGGGCCCACGCCGCCGGGATACATGTGAATGCTCCAGCGCACCATCGAGCCCGCGGGAATCGTGCGGCAGACGCCTTCGGGGACGATCTCGCCCCATTTGCCCATGGCGTATTCGGTCAACTGGCCGTACCGCTCCATGGCGCCGTCTTCACGCATCAACTCAACCGATGAATTGGCGTGGTGCACCACCGCCTTGGCGTCGCCCCGGGGCTTGACCTGGATCGCCTTGATGCAGCGGTCGCTGGTGATGCCGCTGGGCACATAGTGGTTGCTCCACATGTCGTTACCGGTGGCGGGGATGTCGATGGGGATCGAGGGGATCACCATGGTGGGCTCGCCGAACTCATCGACGAAATTCCATTCGGAAGGATCGTTCAAATCCGGCGGGGGAACCACCAGATCGGGATCGCCCAATGGCGCGCCCTGATCCACCCAGGCGACAATGGCGTCGATATCTTCCTGGGACAGCCGCCAGTCGCCTTGCAGTTCCTGAATGCCGATGCCGTGATCGTAGGCGTAAGGCGGCATTTCCCGGTTCGCCACCCGCACGGAAATCAGCGGCGCCCAGGGGCGGATCTGGTCATAGGTCTCAAACTGCATGGGCCCGATGCCGCCTTCCCGATGGCAGACCACGCAATTCTCATTGATGATGCGCCCGACATGGCTGTTATAGCTGATCTGCCCGTCTTCCTGGGCCAGGGCTGCGGAAGACATGCCTGCCGCGGCGAGAAGTCCTGCCAGTACTCGAAGTTTCATGGGATTCTCCCCAAAATGGGTTTGTTTCCACGTCAATTAGTAGCATAGCAAAAGAAACCCCCGCAACGCCGCAACCGTGACAAAGTTTGACAGTGGACTGACTTGCGATACCCATCGATGTTCGGCTGTGGCGCCAGCGCAGATAGCCGGCCCAGCCTGGCCGCGAGCTTTGCTAGAATGCGGCGATGGACGCCACCCCTCTTCTTGATCCCCTCAACGAACAACAGCGCGAAGCGGTTACCAGCGAAGCCCGCAATCTGCTTGTGCTCGCCGGCGCGGGCAGCGGCAAGACCCGGGTTCTGGTGCATCGCATTGGCTGGCTGCTTGCCACGGGGCAGGCATCGCCGTTTGAACTGCTTGCGGTGACCTTCACCAACAAGGCGGCCCGGGAGATGCGCGAGCGGGTCGCCGCGCTGTTGGCCACGGGCCATGGCGAGCATCCGCTGGAAGAGAGCGGCAGCCTCGTCGGCAGGATGTGGATCGGCACCTTCCATGCCCTGGCGCGGCGCTTGCTGCTTTCCCACAAACAGGAAGCCGGCTTTCCCGAGGGTTTTACCGTCATCGACAGCGACGACCAGCTGCGAATGATCAAGCGGCTGTCCCGGGATCTGAACGTGAACGAGACGAACTGGCCGGCGCGGACCTGCCAGGGGGTCATCAACGCCTGGAAGGAGGAGGGCCGGCGCCCGGACGGTATCGAGCCGGGAGAGAGCAAGCCCTCCCGGGAATTGCTGCCGCTGTACGAGGCTTATCAGGGCGCCTGCGACCGGGGCGCCATGGTGGATTTCGCCGAGTTGCTGCTGCGCGCCCACGAACTCTGGCTCAAGAATCCGCAGTTGCTCGCCCACTACCGCAATCGCTTCCGCAATATCCTGGTGGACGAATTCCAGGACTGCAATTCGATCCAGTACGCCTGGATTCGCGTGCTTGCCGGCGAGGAGGGCCGGGTTACCGTGGTGGGCGACGATGACCAGTCGATCTATGGCTGGCGCGGCGCGAAGATCGAGCACATTCAGCAGTTCCAGGGCGATTTTCCCGACGCCCGCCTGCTGCGGCTGGAAAGGAACTACCGCTCCACCTCCAACATTCTGAACGCCGCCAACCAGCTCATCTCCCGCAATCAGGGGCGGCTTGGCAAGACTTTGTGGACCGACGCCGGCGACGGCGAACCCGTCGGCCTCTATGACGCCTTCAACGAACAGGATGAGGCGCGCTTCATCGCGGAACGGATTGAATCCTGGGTCAGGGAGGGCGAGCGCCATTGCGATGTGGCGGTGCTGTACCGCTCCAATGCCCAGTCCCGGGAACTCGAAGACGCACTGTTGCGGGTCAATATTCCCTATCGGATCTACGGCGGCCTGCGCTTCTATGATCGCCTGGAAATCAGGAATGCCCTGGCCTACCTGCGGCTGCTGGTCAATCGTCACGATGACGCGGCATTGGAGCGGGTCATCAACCTGCCGGCGCGGGGTATCGGCAGCCGCACCCTGGACGAGATCCGGCAGTTGGCCCGCCGCGGGCAAAGCTCGCTGTGGGCCGCCGCCGTGCAATGCGTCAACAGCGAACTGCTCGCCCCCCGCGCCTCGGCCGCAGTGCTGCGCTTCCTGCAATTGCTCGATGCGTTGCAAGGCGAATCGGGGCGGCTCGACCTGCCGGAGCAGATCAGGTTCGTCATCGAACAAAGCGGACTGCTTGAACATCATGAAAAGGAAGGCGGCGAAATCGCCCAGAACCGCATCGAGAATCTCGGGGAGCTCGTCAATGCGGCCGGCGGATTCGCCGAACTGATGGAGCAGGAGGACGCCGGGGAGGTCAACCCGCTGGTGGAGTTTCTCGACCAGGCCGCCCTCGACGCCGGCGACGCCCGGGAAGGGGAGAACAGCGATGCGGTGCAGTTGATGACGCTGCATTCCGCCAAGGGTCTCGAGTTTCCCCTGGTCTTTCTCGCCGGCATGGAAGAAGGCCTGTTTCCCCACCGGATGTCGATGGACAGCCACAATGGCCTGGAGGAAGAACGCCGGCTGTGCTATGTCGGCATCACCCGGGCGCGAGTCAAACTGTATCTGACCCATGCCGAATCGCGGCGGCTCCACGGCAACGTCAGCCTGAGCATGGCTTCGCGCTTTATCAGCGAAATCCCCCGGAACCTGATCGAGAATTTTCGATTGCGCGCCCAGATACGACAACCGCGCTGGGCCGCCGGTCCGCCCCGGCAACCAGCGCCCGCGGCGAACCCGGCGCCGGACGGCCTGCCGCTTGGCCAGCGCGTTTCCCACAACAAATTTGGCGAAGGCATCGTGCTGCAAAGCGAAGGCAATGGCCAAAATGCGCGGGTGCAGGTAAATTTCGACGATGCGGGAAGCAAATGGCTGGCCCTGTCACACGCCAAACTCGAACTCATCGGGCCCTGAGTATTCTCTGAAAAACTCCATCCGTGGAGTTTTTCATTATCGCAAAACAAAAGCGTGGTTTTGTTTTGCTCGCAGGGAAGCTCTGACTTGATCAGAGCTTCCCTAAGCTTGGGAAAATCACAATGCGAATTTCATCCTTGCTGTGCCTGATCGCGGGACTGCCCCTGCTTGTGGCCTGCGGCGAGCCGCCCGCCCCGGCGGAATCCGCTGTCGCAGCCACTTCGCGCCCCGCGGAGGAAACGGTATTCGAATGGAAGATGATCACTTCCTGGCCGAAGAACCTGCCCGCGGTCGGCACTTCACCGGAAGAATTTTCCGAGCGCGTCGCGCGCATGACCAACGGCCGCTTGCAGATTCGCGTCTACGGCGCCAACGAACTCGTCGGCGGGCTCGAAGTGTTCGACGCGGTTTCCCAGGGCATCGCCGAAATGGGCCATAGCGGCGCCTATTACTGGCAAGGCAAGATCGCCGCCACGCCGTTTTTCTCCAGCATCCCCTTCGGCCTCACCGGCTCGGAGCAGGACGCCTGGCTGTCCTATGGCGGCGGCAATGAACTGTGGCGCGAACTGTACGAACCTTTCGGCCTGATTCCCGTGCGCGGCGGCAATTCGGGCACCCAGATGTTCGGCTGGTTCAACCGCGAAATCAATTCGCTCGAAGACATGCAGGGCCTGAAGATGCGCATCCCCAGCCTCGGCGGCGAAGTGTTCCGCCGCGCCGGCGGTACGCCGGTTACGATGCAGGTCAGCGACGTTTTCAACGCCTTGCAGACCGGCGTGCTAGACGCCACCGAATTCATCAGCCCCTACAACGATCTCGCCGCCGGCTACCACACCGTGGCGGACTATTATTATTATCCCGGCTGGCACGAACCCGGTTCGACGCTCGAAACCGTCATCAACAAGGCCGCCTTCGACGCCCTGCCGCCGGACCTGCAGGAAATCCTGCTCACCGCCACCGAGGCGATGAACCAGTTGCTGCACGACGAACTCACCGCCAGGAACAACGAGGCGCTGCGCATCCTGGTAGAAGAACACGACGTACAGCTACGCAAATTGCCGGACGACGTGCTGATCGAACTGCGCCGCATTTCCGAGGAAGTGGTAGAAGAACTCGCCGCCACCGACCCCGCCACCGCACGCATCTACGAATCCTGGCGCGATTTCCGCGAGGGCGTCATGAACTACCGCGACATAGCCGAAGAAGCCTTCATCGAAGCCCGCCGCCTCCCGGCGGATTAGGGACTAGCGGAGATTTTGGAATATGGAGCCTCGTGACATCGGAAATGAAATCCTCGAAGGCATTGAGGAAATCAAGCAGTTCAAGAAGGGAAAGATTTCGCTGAAGAATTATTGCCGCAACAGTTCAGGCAATACGGTAGCGAGGCCAGGGTACAAGGCAAGTAGCAGCAAAACTCCCAGTTGCAAGAACACGAAGGGGACCGCGCCGCGGTAGATCGCGCCGGTAGGGAGATCGTCCGGGGCCACGCTGCGCAGGTAGAACAGGGAGAAGCCGAAGGGCGGGGTGAGGAAGGAGGTTTGCAGGTTGACGCAGATCATCACGCCGAGCCAGATCGGGTCGACTCCCATGCCGAGCAGCGCCGGCCCGACCATGGGCACGACCAGGAAGGTGATCTCGATAAAATCGAGAATAAAGCCGAGCAGGAAGATCACGAGCATGACGATCAGGGTGGCGGAGAACACGCCGCCCGGCAGTCCGCTGAAGATTTCCTCGATCAGTTGCTCGCCGCCGAAGCCGCGGAAGACCGATGAAAATATCGTCGCGCCGAGCAGAATCAGATAAGCCATCGATGTAAGCCGCACCGTCACCAGCGACACGTCGCGCAAGACGTCAAGATTCAACTTGCGCCGGCTGAGCGCGAGCAGCGCTGCGCCGACGGCGCCCACTCCCGCGGCCTCGGTCGGCGTGGCCAGGCCGAACAGGATCGACCCGAGCACCGCGACCATCAGCACCACCGGCGGCAGCAGGCCGCCAAGCAATTTGCGCACCGGGAACTCTCGCGATCCTCTCTTGAATGGCGGCGCCGCCTCCGGGTCGAAGCGGGCGACGATTCCCACATAGGTCGCGTAGGCGACCACGAGGAGCAGGCCCGGCACGACCGCGCCGGCGAAAAGATCGCCGATGGTAACGAAGTCCGGCGCGAAGGCGCCGGCGTTGAGTTGCGATTGCTGGTAGGCGTTGCTGATGACTTCACCGAGCAGGATCAGGCAGATCGAAGGCGGAATGATCTGGCCCAAAGTGCCGGTGGCGCAGATCGTTCCCGCGGCCAGCGATGGGCGGTAACCGGCCTTGAGCATGGAAGGCAGCGAGAGAATGCCCATGGTCACCACCGTCGCGCCGACGATGCCGGTGCTCGCCGCCAGCAGCATTCCGACGAACACGACGGAAATGCCGAGGCCGCCGGGCAGGCGGGCGAAGGCCGATTCCATGCTTTCGAGCAATTCCTCGGCGATGCGGGATTTTTCCAGCATCGTGCCCATGAACACGAACATGGGCACGGCGTAGAGGTTCTGGTTGACGAAAATGCCGTAGATGCGGTTCGGGATCAGGCCGAGAAAGGCGCCGTCGAACACGCCCGCGGCCAGACCCAGGCCCGCGAACAGCAGCGAAACTCCCGATAAGGTCAGCGCGACCGGATAACCCGCCAGCAGGAACAGGCAGATGACCAGAAACAGCAGCAGCGGCAGCAGTTCGATCACGCGCGGAATTTCTCGAGCGAGCGGAGGAATTCGGCAAGCCCTTGCAGCAGGAGCAAGCCCGCGAGTACGGGAATCAGCGTCTTGAGGAGGAATACGAAAGGCAGCCCGCTCGATTCCGGCGAGCCTTCGAGGCTGCTCCAGGACAAGGCGACATAATCCCAGCTCGTCCAGATGATGAACACGCCGGTGACGCCGAGGAAAAACACGGCGCCGAACATGTCTACCAGCGCCTGCGCCTTGCTCGTCAGCCGGTTGTAGAAGAAATCCACCCGCACATGGCCCTGGGCTTTCAGGGTATAGGTGGCGCCGAAGGCGAACAGCGCCGAATTGACGTACATGACCGATTCCTGCAAGCCGATGTGCCCGATGCTGAACAGGTAACGCAGCAGCACGATCACGACAACGACAAGCACTTCGATCACCGCCAGCCAGCAGATGATCCGCCCCATTCTTTCGCTGAAAGCGTCGATCGCGGAGACTACAGTTGCGCTTCGACCGGTCATGACATCATCCATACCCGCAACAACTGCCAGCTCAGCACAAGCACCGCAAAAGTTAGCGCGATCATTGCCAGACCAAGCACCCAGAGTGTGCCCCGCAGCATCTTGCGAACGAGCCAACGATGCCAGGACATTTCCCGCGTAGCCTCGGGTGGCACCGATTCGAACATTCTGCCGATATTGATCAGCGTCAGCGCCCAGCACAAGACTATAACGCCCGGCATCAGCCAGCGGTCATCGGGAAACAAGCGGTTGGGAATCACGCTGGCAACCGCAACGATGGCGGACGCCACTGCGAGCAAGTACAAAATCCAGCGAAATTTTTGAATAATCCTGGCAATTCGTTGCAGCCGCTCGATCATGTATCCTCCCCGGCAACCGGCCAAGCTTAACCCAGCGCCTTGCCCGCCGACAGCACTTTGCCGCTTCGGTCGCCGGCTCGTGTATCATTGACCGGCGACAGACTGTTGAAAGAGAGCCGCCCGTCATGCTGACCGTAGTTTCTCCCGCCAAAACCCTCGACTTCAAAAGCCGGGTACGCACCCGCAAGTTTTCCCAGCCCCGTTTTCTCGACGACGCCGCGCGCCTGGTCGAACATATGAAAACGCTCGACCCGGACGATCTGTCGGACCTGATGAACATCAATTCCGACCTGGCGGAACTCAACTGGCAGCGTTACGCTTCCTGGCAGGCGCCGTTCAACCTGCGCAACGCGCGTCAGGCGGTCTTCGCCTTTCGCGGCGACGTCTATCTCGGCCTGCAGGCCGAGCGGTTCGGCACCGCCGAGCTGAATTTCGCGCAAAAGCACCTGCGCATCCTGTCTGGACTGTACGGCGTGTTGCGCCCACTCGACCTGATTCAGCCGTACCGCCTGGAGATGGGCCGGCAGGTTGCGGTCGACGGGCATTCCGGCCTCTACGATTTCTGGGGCTCGCGGCTCGCCGAATCCCTGAACGAGGATCTGGCCGCACAACCGCAAAAGCGCAAGTTGCTGGTGAATCTCGCTTCCAATGAATATTTCGAGTCGGTCGATACCGAAGCGCTTGAAGCCGACGTCATCACGCCGGTCTTCAAGGACCAGACGGCCCGGGGCGACTATCGCGTACTCAGTTTCCTGGCGAAGCGCGCCAGGGGAGAGATGGCCGCCTGGATCATCGGGAATCGCGTCAATGCGGGCCATGCGCTGAAGAAATTCAACCTGAACGGCTATCGCTACAGCGCGGAGGAATCGAGCGCGGACCGCCTGGTGTTCCTGCGCGACCGAACGCAATAATGCGCGCGGCCACGGACGCGCTGCCTTTCAGCCAGGCTTGCGAAAACAACAAGGGCCTCAATATCAATACTGTGCGACTGATGATTCCAAGATGACTGCCGCTAATTCTTTTGACTATGTTCCTGAATAGTAAGTTGATTTTAGGTGTACGTATCTTTATAGTACCCGCGAAGTTGGTGGTATTGCCGACTAAGACCGGGGTAGAATTTACCCTTGCTTGGTCACCCGAGTCTATTTGAGTAAGTGAAAGCATGGCAGATTCAGAGAGCCAACTACCGGATTTCGAGAACCCACCCCTCACGGAAGTGGCGATTTCTGTTCAATTCGAATCGCTTCCGGCGTTGCAGGTGCCTCAGATAGGGCTCCTTTGGTCTAAATTCAGGGATCGCTTCCCGAACACAGAGCAACACACGCCTTTAGATCCCGTAATTGAGAGTTTTGAACAACCAGTTCATCCCAAAATTCAATTTGAAATTTCAAATGTTCCACCAGTACCTCGATGCTGGTTTCTCAATGATGCAGGCTCTGAGTTAGTGCAAATTCAATTGAATCGGTTTACTCGCAATTGGCGGAAAGTAGACAAGTCGGATTTGTATCCTCGTTATCAGTATGTACGGTCACAATTTGTTCAAGATTTTGAGTACTTTTGTAGTTTTCTAGAGGCCGAAGCCTTGGGAATAATTAAGCCTATTCAGTGTGAAGTGAGCTATATCAACAACATTGAGTCAACCAAGGACTGGAATAAGCATAGTGAGATTGGAAAAGTACTGGCCATGTGGAATCCAGGAAAAGTAGGAAATCTATTGTCGAACTTGGAAAGTGGTCGAGTTGCCACCCAACATGTAGTAAGGAGTTCAGATGGCGATCCAATTGCCAGATTGCATATTTCAACCCAGCCAGCGTTCAGCGCGGCGGACAATCAACCAATTTTTGTTATGAACATTACCGCTCGTGGAGCACCATTTGAACAATCAATTCAAGGAGTGCTGGCGTTTATTGACAAAGGTAGAGAGTTGATTGTCCAGGGGTTTAAATCTGTAACTACACCTGAGATGCACAAAGTATGGGGGCTTAAAGAATGAGTACTGCTGCTACATATTTTTCTGATAGTCAATATTTCGAGGAGTCAGTCGTTAGTTCACAGCAGTGGCGTTGGCCATCTCATAGCGAGTTTGGGAGCCCCAAAGGCCAGGTTATACAGTTCCTTAGGAAAGAACCAAGCAGAATCCTGTCTCCAACGAGATGTATGATTAGTATCCAAGGGCCCACGCCATATTGGATGCCTCAAGCAGCAAATAGATTGGCCTCAATAATGCAATTGTCTGAAAATTGGGATTCTTACGGTGCACAGGTGGTAACCGTAGATTCCATTTTATCTGCAATACAGTTGCTGGTTGCAGTAATGAAGCAAGGCACTCCTATGCCATACATCTTGCCAACTCCTACGGGAGGAGTTCAGTTAGAGTGGCATCAATTTGGAATTGATTTAGAAGTAGAAGTATTACCTTATGGAAATTATTTGATTGCTTTTGAAGATGAGGTTAATGCAGTAGAAATGTTTGAAGATGAGCATTCAAGCCATCCTTCAACTGAAATAGATTTGTTGCTTGACATTGTTGATCAGTTGACGAAACGAGCGAGAGAAGCCAGAGCATATTAGTTGCCAGGGGGCGCCACATGGGATCGAGTGACGACCCACCAGTTCGGGACGAATGCAAGTTACTTCGGCGTATCCCGGTTAAACAACATTATGTAATCTGGGATCATAATCAAGGGCGATTGCGTCCGACATCCCTTTCATTTCGAGATCACTCGGATGGAACCTCAATGTCGATTGCGCTTGGCGATGTTCTGGATTCATTGGGTCGCAGCTATTTGGAAGTACTAAAAAACCACGAAGATTTCGCTCTTGCCGCAATCACCGCCGAGATTGCCAGGAAACACGGTCAGTCAGTTGTACGAGATCCCACGGAGGAAGAAGAAGCTCATGGCTTAGTGGTTGGTAACAAGAAAAAGGCTGATTCAAGGATGGCAAAAGCTTCTAAATGGATAGTTCTTCCTTCTGAGGACCAATTGTCAAAGGCCGAATTGTTGGAGAGCCCGCCATAAACACTCTGCCTTTCAGCCAGGCCAGCGAGAACAACAAGGGTCCGATTCTTGCGGTGCTGCGGCAGCATCTGGGCAACACCCGCTCCCTGCTCGAAATCGGTGCTGGCACCGGCCAGCATGCCGAACATATGGCCGGGCGCTTTCCTGGCCTGTGCTGGCAGACTTCGGACACCGCGGCGAATTTGTCCATATTGCGACCGCGCGTCAGCCGGGCCGGCCTGCCGGCGCCGATTGCGGTCGACGTGAATGCGGCTGACTGGAACTGCGGGCGCTTCGAGGCGGTTTTCTGCGCCAATGTGCTGCACATCATCGCGGCGACATCGGTGGAGAATTTCTTCCTGGGGCTGGGTCCCCATCTGCTTCCGGGCGGCCTGTTACTGGCGTACGGCCCCTTCCGCTACCGCAATGCCTATACCTCCCCAAGCAATGCCCGCTTCGACCACTGGCTGCGGCAACGCGACCCGCTCAGCGGCATTCGCGATTTCGAGTGGGTTAACCGCCTGGCGGAAGATGCCGCCCTGGCGCTGGTGGAAGACCATGCCATGCCCGCCAATAATCAGTTGCTGGTCTGGAAAAAGAGCCCCGGGAATTGAGATCTCCAAGGAGCTTCAAGTTATCAGGAGTGTGCGGGAGACAGCAACGGAATGCGGTGCCTGCGGTGTTTCCGATAGACGTCAAAATCGCTGTCCAGGGTGAAAACCACTCTTTGGGACTGTTGTTCAGCCATGCGAACGATACAGCCGTCCGCTTGTTTTCGACGGCCTCGATTTCGTAGGAGCGGCGCGCCTCGGTATTGTCGATAGCGACGAGAGCGGCGTAGTGGGACCAGCCAAGAGTGAAACGCGCCGCAAGCTCGGTCATGCTTTCAGCCACTGCAAATGTGTCTGGCGCAAAAGATTCAACAGCCACTGGCTGTTGAATCTTTTGCGGTTGCCCGGAATGGGCGGACAGCGTCTGTGGAATGTCTCTAAACGCTTGGTAGAATTGCCTGAATTTTCTTAAATTGGTACGCGAACACCCCTTGATCCCAACCTCCGTCAGTCGATTCGAGAGATGGGCGATCAACTCCTTGCCGTAGATTTCCCGGCGGGACAAGCCGCCACCCTCGAACTCGACAATGTACCAGCCGAACAACCAGTTTCGCACGATGAGAGAGCGGTCCACGGCCCGCGCCGCGGAGCGTTGCGTCTCCTCAAACACCGACCAATAGTCTTCGAGAGTGTCGATATCGCGATCGGGGATGCCGCCGCGCAATTCGTCGCAACTTTTCCAGAGGGAGGAGTAGAGTTGGGATTTCCTGAGCGCCATGATTCGCTTCAGTCCACTAAGTATTCTCTGAAAAACTCCATCTGTGGAGTTTTTCATTATCGCAAAACAAAAGCGTGGTTTTGTTTTGCTCGCGAATTCAATGGCTTACTCCAGTCACGGAGCATAGCTCCGTACCGTTGCGGCCGCGCTCGAAGCTGCGCTTCGAAAACGCTTGCCTTCACCCATCGAATTCGGCGGCACTTCCATGTGCCGCAGGGAAGCTCTGACTTGATCAGAGCTTCCCTAAGGAAATCAGCCCGGTCCGGGGATTACCCCGGGCCGGGAGTCTGTCAGGCATTGCCCGCGAGTGAGCGGTCGAGGGTGAACTCGCGGTCGCCGATGGGCAGTTCGCGGATGCGTTGGCCGGTGAGGATGTAGATGGCGTTGGCCACCGCGGCGGCTACGGGCGGGGTTGCCGGTTCGCCGAGGCCGCCCGGTGGGTTGCCGGATTCCACCAGATGCACGACGATTTCCGGGGTGGTGGCCATGCGCAGCATTTCGTAATCCGGGAAATTGCCTTGCACGACCTGGCCGTCCTCGATAGTGATGGCGCCGTGGAGCGCGGCGGTGAGGCCGAAAACGATGCCGCTTTCGATCTGGGCTTCGGCGCCGTCGGGATTGACCGCCCAGCCGCAGTCCATGGCGCAGGTGACCTTGTGGACGATGGCGCGGCCGTCGTCGCCGATGGAGACTTCGGCGACCTGGGCGGCGATGCTGCCGAAGCTTTCCTGCACCGCGAGCCCGAGGGCGTGGCCTTCGGGCAGTCCGCTGCCGTAGCCCGCGGCTTCGGCGGCGACCTGCAACACGTTGCGGTGGCGTGGATGTTCCTGCAGCAGATCCATGCGTAACTGGTAGGGATTGACTCCCGCCCGGTGGGCGATTTCATCGATGAAGGACTCGATGAAGAAGGTCTGCTGCGAATGGTCCACGCTGCGCCAGGAAGCGATGGGCACGTGGGTTTCCACGTCCACCACCCGGATCGACTGGTTCGGAATCGCATAGGGGATATGCGCCGCGCCGGGAACCTGGATGGGGCCGGTGAAGCGGTTATGCCAAGCGGTGACATTGCCTTGCGCGTCGAATGCGGCGCGGAAGTTGCTGTGGACCGCCGGGCGGTAATAGTCCTGGCGCATGTCCTCCTCGCGGGTGAGGATGGTCTTGACGGGGACGTCGAACTCTTTGGCGATCAGCGCCGCGTGATCGATCACGTTCCAGGTGAAGGGCAGGCGCCGGCCGAAACCGCCGCCGAGATAGCTGTGGTGGAAGGTGACGTCGTCTTCCCGCAGCCCGGCGCTTGAGGCGGCCCGGGCCTTGATGGCGAGTGCGTCCTGGGTGCTCGTCCACAAGTCGGCGGTGTCGCCCTGGATGTGCATGGTGCTGTTCATCGGCTCCATGGCGGCGTGGGCGAGATAGGGCACGCGGTAGCTTGCTTCGAGCACGTCGCCGGCTGCTTCGAGGGCGGCGTCGGCGTCGCCGGACTCGAAATCTTCCGAGCCGTTGTCGCTGGCCAGCGCCGCGTCGAATCGCTCCGCCAGCATCGCGCTGGAAACGTTGTCGTTTTCGGTGGATTCGAATTGCGCATCAACGAGTTCAAGAGCCTGTTTCGCGCGCCAGTAGTTGTCGGCGACCACGGCGTAGCCGTCTTCAAGCTCGACGACTCTTTGCACGCCGCGCTGGGCGAGTGCTTCCGCGGCGTCCACCGAGACCAGCTTCGCGCCGAACACCGGCGCGAGGCGCAGGGCGGCGTAGAGCATGTCTTCGCTGTGGGCGTCAATGCCGTAGGGCGCGCTGCCGTCCACCTTGGCTGGAATATCGCGCCGGGAAATGGCCTTGCCCATGATGTTGAATTGGGAGCGGTCCTTGAGAACCGGGTTTTTCGGCGGCTCAAGCTCGGCCGCGGCACTGGCGAGTTCGCCGTAGGCGAGCGAGCGGCCGCTGGCGGAGTGATGCACATGGCTCAGTTCGGTGTTGCATTCTTCCACCGCGACGCCCCAGCGGTCAGCGGCGCATTCGAGCAGCATCTGCCGAGCCGCCGCGCCCGCCACGCGCATGGAGTTCTCGCCGGTGAAACGCACCGAGGCGCTGCCGCCGGTGGTTTGCAGGTTGGCGATTCGGGCCGCGGTGAGGGCGCTGGCGTTGATCACGCCGGTAAGAAAAGCCGGCGCCATTTCCCCGCCGAGGCCGGCGACGATGGCGTCGTTGGCGAACAGGTCGGTGGCCGGGGCCTGTTCGATTTCAACGAGTTCCCAGTCGGCGTCCATTTCGTCGGCGGCCATCTGGCCGAGGGCGGTGTGGATGCCCTGGCCCATTTCGGAATGTGGCACGTAAACCGTGATGCGGTTGTCGGGCGCCAGGCGAATCCAGGAAGTGACGAAACGTTCGCCGCCCTCGGCGAGGGTGTTATTGGCGACCCGGTGCCGGCTCGGCCGGGTGGCGGCGTAACCGATGAGTACGCCGCCGCCGGCGACGGCGGACACCAGCAGGAACTTGCGTCGGCTCAGTTTGGGTTTGTTCATGGCTGGCTCCTAGGCGGTGGCGTCGACGGCCATGGCGGCCGCGGCGGCGTGGATCGCCTTGCGCGCCCGGGGATAGGAGCCGCAGCGGCAGATATTGGTGATGGTGGCGTCGATATCGGCGTCGCTCGGCGCAGGAATGCGGGCGAGCAGCGAAGACGCCGCCATGATCATGCCCGACTGGCAATAACCGCATTGTGGAACCTGATGGTCGATCCAGGCCTGCTGCACCGGGGTGAGGCCGTCGCTGCCGAGTGCTGTGGCAAGGCCTTCGATGGTGGTAATGTCGCGGCCTTCGACCGTGCTGACCGGCATGATGCAGCTACGCACGGCGTTGCCGTCGACCTGCACGGTGCAGGCGCCGCAATTGCCGATGCCGCAGCCGAATTTGGTTCCGGTCATGCCGAGCTCGTCGCGCAGCGCCCACAGCAAGGGCATTTCGGGCTCGATATCGAGTTCCCGGCTCTCTCCGTTCAATCTGAAATTGGCCACGTTTCCCCCTTTGGAACAGTGAAGTGAGCCGGGATTATATGTAATCGGCCCGGGGGATTAAAGGAAGAGAGTATTGATTACGGTTGGTGGCTTCGATCAGGGCCGTGCAAATTCATTGCCGCGATGTGTCGCACTTCGATACAATTACGTCATGAGAATCCGCCATAAGGCGTTACGGCGATTCTGGACGTCGGATGGCAACATCAGGACCGGGCTGGATGCCGCCATGCTGCCTCGAATCAGGCTTGTCCTTACCGTGCTGTCGCAGTCGCCCGGGCCGGAGGGCTTGAGCGGCAATCCGGGATGGAGACTGCATCGGCTAAAGGGCGATCTGACTGGATTCTGGAGCGTGCGCATTACCGGTAACTGGCGGATCGTGTTTCGCTTCGAGAATGGCGAGGCGGTAGATGTCGACCTCGTCGATTACCATTGAGGCAACGGCCATGAACAATCCAAACTTGCAACTACCGGCGCATCCCGGCGAGGTCTTGCGCGAATGGATGAGGGGCAACGACAAGACCATCGCTGAAACCGCGGCGCTGCTCGGCGCGTCCACGTCTCAACTCAACCGTGTGCTCGCAGGAAAGGTGCGACTGTCGGCCACCCTTGCGGTGCGGCTGGAAAATCTGGGCTGGAGTACCGCAGAGGTATGGTCCCGTATGCAGGCCGCCTGGGAGGTCGCCGAAGCGCGCCGCGCCGAGGACGCTGCGTGACCAACCAGTCATACACTAAAATTGGTCAGCCATGCTAGGAGGCTGCGCCACAGGAATTCGCGAAAGCGAAAATTCGCTATCGCCGCGCCCCTGGCTGATCGATTGAGGCGAATATTGGTGGATATGCAACGAAATCGAGCGGCCAGGGGCGTGGACGGGAGCGGATTTGCAGCCGTGAATTCCTGCGGCGCAGGCTCCTAGGTCGCGCCCCCGCAATACGTCATTCTGCGCGCAGTCGCAGGATCTCCCCGGGAATTCTTTGAAATTGTCCATGCCATCCCTGGCGCCACTCTTGTAGTTTCGCCAAACCCCAGTCTCGACTTCCTGTCGAGCCGTTCGGCCCTCAAAGAGCTCCGCTCTTTATCGGCTACGCCGACCGGGTCTCACCACGACTGCGCTTCGCTTCGCGTGGAATGACATCATGAATGGAATTGCTCAGGACATGCAGGCTCCAGTCGGCGATAATGCCGCGGAATCGAACTGCGGGAAAAGGCGATGAACTGGCGAATTCTGGGTTCCGAAACGGTGGGCACTTTCGCGCTGGTCTTTACCGGCTGCGGCGCCGTGGTGGCGAACGATCTTTTCAACGTCGGCTTTGGCGCCCTCGGGGTCAACCTCGTTTTCGGCATGACGGTCATGGCCGTGGTCTATTCGCTGGGAAACGTTTCCGGCGCCCATATCAATCCGGCGGTAAGCGTCGCTTTCTGCGCCTCGGGCCGGCTGCCGCGCGGTCTGCTGCTGCCCTATATCGCCGCGCAATGCTCCGGCGCCATCGCTGCGGCCTTCCTGTTGCGGCTGCTGTTCCCCGACCATTCCGGTTACGGCATGACGGCGACCGTGATCGACGTGCCGCGCAGCTTCCTGTTCGAGATATTGCTCACTTTCCTGCTCATGTTCGTGATCTTCAACGTGCTGAGCGGCAACGGCGCCAGGAAGACCATGGCCGGACTCGTGATCGGCGCCGCCGTGACCTTGCTGAGCATGTTCGGCGGCGGCGTCACCGGCGCCTCGATGAATCCGGCGCGCTCGGTCGGCCCGGCGCTGGCGGCGGGGAATCTGGAATTGCTCTGGCTGTACCTCACCGCGCCGCCCATTGGCGCCCTGCTGGCCTGGCCCGCGGCGCGCTGGCTGCAGGGAGACAACTTTCTCGCCGATGGCGATTGACGGTTGGTTGCGGTGTTCCAGGAGCCTGCGCCACAGGAATTCACGGCTGCAAATCCGCTCTCATCCGCGCCCCCGACCGCTCGATTTCGTTGCATATTCACCAATATCCGCCTCAATCGATCAGCCGGGGGCGTGGCGATAGCGAATTTTCGCTTTCGCGAATTCCTGTGGCGCAGGCTCCCAGGCGGGTTGCGGTTGACGCGGGAACAATTAACCGGACAATAGGCGCTGCGTCTCGCTGCCCCGGGATGCCTGCGGCGCAGGCTCCCGGGGTTCCCGTTTGCGCGAACTGTCTCACCAATGACCAAGTCAGATAAGGTATCCATATGAACAGAATCACAGGCGGAAGCCTTTTCCTCGCCCTCATGATCTTCGCTGGCTGCGCCAGCGCGCCGCCGCCCGCGGTGGGCGTCTGGGGAGTGAACATGAACACGCCACTCGGCTCGATTCCGGTGACATTGACGCTGAATGAAGACGGCACCGGCATGATGGCGGCGGATCCGCTCGGCGAGGCGCCGGTCAACGACGTGATGTACGATGGCCCCGCAGTGACCTTCAATACCGAGATCGACGCCCAGGGCCAGACCGTCATGCTCGAGTTCAGCGGCTCCGTGGAAGGCGACACCCTGGACGGGTCCTTCGCTACCGATTTCGGCGATTTGCAGGTTACCGGCACTCGCCAGTAAGCGCCGCGCAAGGCGGGCCGCAGCAACCGCCGAATCCGCCTGACGATTCCGCTGCGGCGGAATGCCGGCGGTCGGGACCTGCCGTTTCAGAACCGTTCCGGGTCGGCGCGTTCCCAATCGCCCTGGAATCGTTCCGGGGCTTCGCCCGCCAGCAATTGCCCGGGCTGCAGCGAGCAGCTTGCATCGGCATAGGTCTGGCCGCCGTCGTCGCGGCGGATGAACAGATGCTCCGGGCCGAGTTCGTCCGGGCTGGTCAGGCCCATTGCGCCGCAAAGCTCCAGAAACGCCTGCACCGTGGCGGCGTGGTAGCGCCGCACCCGCCGCGCTTTTTCCGCAACATGAATTGCCCGGACGAGGCCCGGATCCTGGGTGGTGATTCCCGTGGGGCAGCGGTTGGTGTTGCAGGCCCTGGCCTGGATGCAACCGAGGGCAAGCATCATGGAGCGGGCGGCATTGACGGCGTCGGCGCCCAGGGCGATTTTCTCGAGCATGTCGAAGCCGGTTGCGGTGATTCCCGAACTGATCACCTTGATCTGCTGCTTGAGATTCGCCCCGAGCAGAATCTGCGCCACCAGATAAGTGGCGTCGAGGCAGGGCAGGCCCAGGCGGTTGGTGAACTCCACCGGCGCGGCGCCGGTGCCTCCTTCGGCGCCGTCCACGGTAATGAAATCCGGCACGATGCCGGTGGCGAGCATGGCCTTGACGATGGCGCAGAATTCGCCGGGCTTGCCGATGGCGAGCTTGAATCCCACCGGTTTGCCGCCGCTCAACTCGCGCAGGGTTTGCAGGAATTCCAGCAATCCGGCGGGGCTGTCGAACTCCGGATGCCTGGCGGGAGAAAAAACCGTCTTGCCCGCTTCCACGAGGCGGATTTCCGCGATTTCCCCGCTGACCTTGGCCCCGGGCAGCACGCCGCCGTGGGAGGGTTTGGCGCCCTGGGACAGTTTCAGCTCCACCATCTTCACCTGCTCCAGGCCTGCGCGTTCGGCATAGGCATCCGGGTCAAAACGCCCGTTGGCCTTGCGGCAGCCGAAATAACCCGTGCCGATCTGCCAGATCAGGTCGCCCGCGTGTTTCGTATGGTGGGGACTGATGCCGCCCTCGCCGGTGTTGTGGGCGAAGCCGCCGAGTTCGGCGCCGAGGTTGAGCGCCTGCACGGCCCGGCCGCTGAGTGCGCCGAAACTCATGGCGGAAACATTCAGGCGCGAGGCGTCGTATCGCTGTTTGCACGCCTCGCCGCCGATCAACAAGCGGCCATGGCCTGCATCGAGATGCGTCGGGCTGAGGGAATGCCGCAGGCTGCGATAGCCTTCTTCCCGCAGGTTCCGCTCGGTGCCGAAGGGGATGGTGTCGGTTTCACCCTTGGCCCTGGCGTAGACGATATTGCGCCGTTCCCGGCTGAATGGCCGCTCTTCCTGATTGTTGGAAATGAAGTACTGCTGTATCTCGGGTCGGAATGATTCCAGCAGATAGCGGATGTTGGCCAGCACCGGATAGTTGCGGCGCAGGTTGCTCGGGCTGAAAAAGAAGTCCCAGGCGCCGGCGGTGGTCCATGCCGCCAGCAGCAGAAAAAGGGTCAGCCGCCAAGGCGCGGAACCGAGCGCGCCGGGCGAAATCCCGTCCATTCCCAGAATCAGCCAGACCAGGCTCAGCGGCGTCAGCAGCAGCGCGACAAGCAGATAGATGCGGGCGACGGGAGTCACGGGTCCTTCATGCAACCGGTTGCTGAAAGGTCAACCCGCACAGTGTACCCCGAGTTGGTGTTTCGGCAGGCTCCTAGCCCGGGATCATGGGTGTCCCGAATTCTCCCGAATTCTTCGCAGCGAATTTCACAGTTAACTTTTCTTCGTTTTTTCCGATAGACTTCATTGACATGAAATGGTTCGAGGCGTAGCCTGAATCCATCCCTAGCGTGGGTTCAAAAAAACCAGAACCGCCGACAAAGTCCAGGAGGTAGTTGTCATGCAAGTCATTTCCCGTTTGACCTTTTCGGTTCCCGTCGCCCTGTTTTGCGCCGCGTTGGCCGCCAGCGCCCAGGCGCAGCCCGCCAACGCGGGCCAGGCGGCCGAGCCCGCCGAAGAGATTCTGGTGGTCGGTTCCCGGCGCCGGGACCGTTCGGCCGATGATTCGCCGGTGCCGGTGGACGTCATCAGCGGCGATGATTTCCTCGCCCAGGGCGACAGCGACATGGATTCGCTGCTTTCGGCGCTGGTGCCATCCTATAACGTGGCCCAGGAGCCAATTTCGGACGCGGCGACATTCATCCGTCCGGCTACCCTGCGCTCGCTGCCGCCGGACGCCACCCTGGTGCTTGTCAATGGCAAACGCCGCCATCGCGCCGCGGTGATCGCCCTGCTCGGCGCGGGCGTCTCCGGCGGTTCCCAGGGTCCCGACCTTTCGGTGATTCCGGCGATCGCGCTGGACCGGCTCGAAGTGCTGCGGGACGGCGCTTCGGCGCAATACGGCTCCGACGCCATTGCGGGCATCATGAATTTCGTGCTCAAGGAAGACGATTCCGGATTTACCCTCGACACCAAATGGGGCAGCTACTTTGAAGGCGACGGCGACGCCCTGACGATTGCCGGCAATGCCGGCTTTGGCCTGAGCGATTCCGGCTTCGGCAATATCAGCTTTGAATTCAAGGAGCAGGACCCGACCAGCCGCAGTGTCCAGCGCGGCGACGCCCAGGGCCTGATCAATGCCGGCAATACCAGCGTGCGCCAGCCCGCGGCCCAGATCTGGGGCGCTCCGGAGATTTCCGACGACTTCAAGCTGTTCGGCAATTTCGGCATCGATCTCGGCAATGGCAGCGAAGCCTACCTGTTCGGCAACTGGGCCGAGCGCCAGGTGGAAGGCGGCTTCTACTATCGAAATCCCCATACCCGGGGCGGCGTCTTTCTTGGCCCGACCCTGGAGGACGGCTCGCCTTCGGTGAAAGTGGCCGACCTCACCGGCGACATGTCGGGCAACTGCCCCGCGGTTCGCATCACCGGCAATGTGCCCGACGCCAACGCGCTGGCCTCGATCCGCAACAACCCGGGCTGTTATTCGCTGATCGAGAAATTCCCCGGCGGCTTCACGCCCCAGTTCGGCGGCTATGTGGACGACATCAGCCTCGCCGGCGGCGTTCGCGGCGAGCTTGATTCCGGCTGGTTCTACGACATCAGCGCCGTGGCCGGCCAGAGCGGCGCGGACTTTTACATCTACAACACCATCAATCCGCAATTGCTGTCGCGTCGCAACGACATCCCCACCTACTACGACGCCGGCGGCTATGTGGAAACCGACCGGGTGGCGAACTTCGACCTGTCCCGGCAGTTCTTCCCCGGCAATGTGGACAGCGTCAACGTGGCCATGGGACTGGAGTACCGGGACGAGACCTTCACCATTCGCAACGGCGAACCCAATTCCTTCTTCATCGATCCGAATCTGGCGGCCCAGGGATTCGGCGTCGGCTCCAATGGCTTCCCCGGCTTCCAGCCCGGTGATGCCGGTGAGAACACCGTGCGCGCCTGGGGCGCCTATATCGATGTGGAATCGAATGTGAACGAGTCCCTGCTGGTCGGCGCGGCCCTGCGTTTCGAGGACTACGCCGATTTTGGCGACACTCTCGACGGCAAGCTCGCGGCGCGCCTGCAAGTGGCCGACAATGTGGCCATCCGGGGCGCGGTGAGCACCGGCTTCCGGGTGCCCACGGCGGGGCAGGCGAACCTGCGCAATGTGACCACCGAGTTCAACATGGGCCGGCTGGCGGACATCGCCACCTTGCCGCCGACCAATCCCATTGCCCAGCAGAAGGGCGCCACGCCGCTGACGCCGGAAGAGTCGGTGAACATGACCTTGGGCCTGGTGTTCTCCGCCGGCGACCTGGATGTGACCCTCGATTACTACAATATCGAGATTTCCGATCGCATCTCGTTCACCAGTCGCTTCAATCTCACCGAGGAGGATATCTCCTCGCTGCTGGCGGCCGGGGTGTCCGACGCCCAGAGCTTCACCTCGGTTCGCTTCTTCTCGAACCAGCAGACCGTGCAGGCCTCGGGCATCGATCTGGTGGCCACCCTGCCTTTCGATCTGGGGCAGGGCGATTCCACGCTGACCTTTGTCGCCAACTGGTCCGATGTGGAACTGAGCGACTACAGCACCGAGTTCACCAGCGACAATCGCCGCCTGCAGATCGAACGCGGCCGCCCCGACATGCGCTACACCGCCACCTGGTCGCATCTTCAGGGCCCCTGGCGTTTCATGGCCCGGGCGCGCTACTACGGCGAGTACTACGACGCCCCCACCAATGACGCCAGCGTGTCTTTCTATCCCGACCCGAGCGTGGTGTTCGATGTGGAAGCGGGCTATGAGGTCAGCGATTCGCTGTCGGTGATTCTCGGCTTGCAGAACGCTTTCGACGAGTATCCGATGATGAATCCGAACGGCGAGGTGGCGGGCCTGATCTATCCGGAACAGTCGCCTTTCGGCTTCAACGGCGGCTTCTACTATCTGCGGGCCACCTGGAACGCATTCTGATCGATCACAAACCCCGGGCCTGCGCAGGCGGGCCCGGGGAACCTGTGCAGGCTCCCGGGCTTCGCAGACCTGTTCGTCATCCTGCGCGAAGTCGCAGGATCTCGTCCAGACTGCGGAAACCTCTGTTGCGCTTCCAGGAATGCCCCGTAACCGGTTAACAAGATGATTGCTTCTGCCGATTAAACGGAAATGAAAACGCTTTTTCTGCTGCGCCACGCCAAGTCAAGCTGGGACTATCCCAGGCTGCGGGATTTCGAGCGCCCCCTGGCCACACGCGGCAGGCAGGACGTGCCGCTCATGGGCAGTCGTTTTGTGACCCGGGAGGCCAGCGTCGATTGCATCATCACAAGCCCCGCGGTGCGGGCCCGCACCACGGCAGTACTCATGGCCGAGGCCATCGGCTTTCCCGTGGACGATATCGCCAGCAACCCCGATCTCTATTTCTGCGGCACGGCCATGTATTTCAAGGCCGCCAGCCTCGCGGACGAAGCCTGCCAATCCGCCATGCTGGTGGGCCACAACCCCACCATCACCGACTTCGCCAACGAAATGACCAACGGCGACATCGCCAACATCCCCACCTGCGGCCTGGTTGAACTCACCCTCCCCATCGACCATTGGTCTCAAATCCTGCGTGGCCGGGCCACCCTCGCCCGATTTGATTTCCCCAAGAGCGGAGAGAAATAGCCACCCTGCGAATCATGCAATCGCGATTGCGACCGGAACAGCCGGACACCGCCGGGTATTCCTGTGGCGCAGGCTCCTGGGTTGCCATGCGCTTCTCCGGTGTTCAGTCTCTCACAGCGGTTTCGAGCCATTCGATGCAGGTCGCGATATCCGCGCTGGCTTTCTCGCCGGCGGGGTCGCAGTGACGCAGGACTTCGAATCTCCGCTCGGTGCTGGAAAGCTCGTCGCTTTCGTCGAGATAGCGGTTTTCCCGCAACCAGTCCTCCAACTCGTCGGCTTTTCTGACCCGGAAACCGCGCAGTTCCTGGTCACGCAGTTTTTCCAGCAGGCGGCCCGGTGAACCGCTGACTTCGGTGGAAGCAAGCAGTTTCGAAACCGGTTCCATGAAATTGCTCGATATCGCGCCAGATGCCTCGAGTTCGCTCCGGCTGATTTTTCGCTCGCGGCCCCGCCGCCAGGCCTGGACCCAGTTGCGCGCCCCCTGGCATCGGCCGAGCAACCGGCCGCGCCAGGAATCTTCTTCACTGGCGTCGCGTTCCAGCAGGGATTGCGTCTGGCCCAGCGTGGCAATGCGATACTCGCTCAACAGCCGGTGCAGCAGGTCGAGATCGTCCCGCAGCAGGTGGAACAGGTGGATTTCCCCGGCGTCCCGGTGCGGGTCGATGGCGGGGACGCCGAGCAACTGCGCGTATTCCTCCGGCAAGCCTTCGGGTGCGGGGATTGCGGGGATGTCGGGCAGGTTGAAATTAACCGGCTCATCGCTTTCCCTGCGGCCACGCATTCGTCCAAGGTCGATTACATGCAAGTCATCACCGACCGCATTGCGCCAGAGGACTGCTTCGCTGCGCCGGGCGGAAAAATAGATCACCTGCACGCCGCTGGATTCCGCCAGCGTCTTGAGAGATTTGACGATTTCGGCGGTACGGACTTCGTCACTGGTGGTCAGGGCTTCATCGAGAAAAAGCGGCAGCATTCGCCGGGTTTGCACCCATGCGGTGCGCACGGCGAGCAGGAGTTGCATCCGGGTTCCGGTGGAAAGTTCATCGAGGTTCCGCATTTCGTTCTGCGTCAGGTCGCGAGCCTGGAAGCCTCCGTCGCCGGCAAGTTCGATGTCGAAGCCATGGGCGGTGACTTCGCGAAACAGCTTTCCGGCATTGCGTAGCACTTCGGGCTGGTGCTCGGCGGTATGGGCTTCTTCAACCTGATCGAGCAGCAGGTCGGTTGCCTGCTTGTCCAACAATTCGTCGCGTTTGGCAATGAGAGAGGTTTCGGCCTTGCTTACCGATTCGATGGCCACAGCGATGGAATGGCCGGATTCGGCGATTTCGATTTTGGCTTCGATTCCTGAGCGCTCATCACGCAGTTTTTCCAGTTTGTCTGCGAGTGATCGTTGTTCTTCCAGCAATTCCTTGAGTTTTACTTCGTCACCGGCATCGGCGAGTTCGCATAGTTCGGGTGAATCCTTCAATTCATTGCGGAATTGCTTTTCCTGAACGAGAAGATCATTGTGATTCCTGCGAATCTGCCGCCAACGTTCGAGAAATTCGAGGCGTTCACGCAGGCCCTGATCATCGCCGGGTTCGAGATCGACCCCTTCGAACAGTTTGCCGATGTCTTCGTCGCAGACCTTGATCTGCCCCTCGAGGTTTGAGATTTCCGCGGTAGCGAGCCGCAATCGCTCCGCCGCCGTTTGCGCCTTGGCCAGACGTGACCGGAAGGACTCCGCGGCGCTTTCCAGTGCATCCAGATCAGGCTGCGGCTCCGACCACCAGGGCTGCAGCGATTCCCGCAGCGCTTCGGCGGCCTCGTCCAGATCCTGCTGGTTACGGACAATTTCCCGCCTGACCTCGGCGAGTTCCTTTCCCGCCTGGTCCCATTCCCTGACGAGATGGATAAAGCGGTCGAGGGCGGTGAGCGGCATAGTGGGATCAAAGCCGATGGATTCGGCGAGTTGCCGCCGTCTGGTCTCGGCATCCTGAATCGCCTGCCGGATGTTTTCGAGTTCCAGTTCGATTTCCCTGGCGCTTTCGGCCAGTTTTCGTTGGGTGATCAGTTGCCCGGCGGATTCTTCGAGTTCCCTGAGTCTTTGCCGAACTTCCTTCCCGCTCCAGACTGCCGGGGCTGGAAATTCAAGCGCTTCGAATCGTTCCCTGGCTTCGGCCCCGGCGGTATGGACGGCAGGGCGCAATTGCCATGCGGCAAGGGCAATCCCGAGCAGCGTGGCGGCGAGCAGGGCCATGCCAATGGCGGGACTGAGCAAGAACAGGGACGCTCCGGCGAGTACGCCGCAAACCAGCGAAGCCAGCAGGACCGAATGGTTGGCTCGGGGCGGGCGGGACGGACTGGGTCCACCGAGCCAGTCGCGCAAGGCTTCAATGCCCTTTTCGTGCTGTCTGAGTTCCTGCTCGTCGGGTGCGGCGCCGACAATGCCTTTCCTGATTTCAAGCAGGTCTTGTTTTGATTGCAAGGCTGTGTAGCCAGCGGCAAAACCCTCCGCTTCGCGCAACTTGTCCAGGTCCAGTTGCGGCGGACCCGTTCCACCCAGCGCCTGGGACGCGGATTCGAGTCCCTCCCCGGCTTTTGCCTCGCCCTTCTTGAGTTGCGAGATCTCCTGGCGTCTCTCGGTTATTCGTTTCAGCTTGCGCTCGGCAAGTTCCCGGGCATTTTCAGCGGCTTCGAGTCTGGAATCTTCGAATCCAAGTTGCTCGATTTGCCGGGCTGCTTGTTCTCTCTCAAGCTTTGCTTCCCGCAGTTTGTCCTCAAGCCCTTCCCTGCGTTTGCGGAAGCGATCGAGGTCCGTTTTTTCCTCTCCGCCAAGCTTTTCCATGCCCGGGGGAAACTCGTCGAGTTCGGTGGCCCGGGTTTTCCGCTGGGTAACGACGGCGAGAAGCTCCCGGGCGCGGTTGATACGCTGGCATTGCCGGCTCGCTTTCAGGGCGTTTTCGATGCTGCGCGCAAGCTCGGGAAGCCTCTCCCCGCGCGCTTCGAGTTGCGCTGAATCGCGTTCGGCGTCAAGCAAGCCGCGCCTTGCTTGTGCGAGCGCTTTTCCTTCCACGGTGCCGTGACGGCCGCTGAGTTTGCCGCGCGGCTCGCCCAGGTCGAAGCCGCCGGACAATTCGCGCTGCAGATCCTCCGCAAGCCGCTGGTCGGTCTGGTTGCTTGCAATCAGGTCTTCCATTGACAGGCAGTAGCGGCTTACTTCCTCGCCATCCGGCAACGGCGGACGCTCTGCGATTTCACCGTTTCCGCGCCATTGGATATGGCTGCCGGCTCGTTCCACGCGCCAGCTATCGTCGCCATTACGGAATACGGCGGACAGCGAAACCGGCGGGTCGCCCCTTTCCGGCGGGCGCAGCAGGAATCGGAGGGCGCGAACGAGGCTCGATTTACCGATGGTATTGGGACCGGTGACCAGGTTGATGTCGCCGGAAAGCGCATCCAGGGTGAAACCGACGGCGATTCCCGGCAGGCGCTCGATGGTCAGTTGCTCGAGTTTCACCCGGCGGACTCCCGCTGGGCCCAGAGCATTTGCAGTGCCGTCGTGCCGGTGCGCCGCAGCCTTTCCACGACTTGTGTTTCACGCAGCTCTTCGCCGTTGGATTCGATGTCCCGCCATCGGGATTCGTTCAGCGTGGAGCGGAAGCTGGCGGTGGCGGCCTTCAGCAATGCCTGCCTTTCCGGGTCTTCCTGCGGCCGGTCGAGCAGCAGCAGTTTGCCGGCCAGCAGGCCGAGCGGGTCGTTGCGGGTCGCGAGTTCCGCGAGATCGGTGCGGGGGCGCACCAGGGCTTCGCAGTGTTCGATGAAGTAGTGGCGGCCGCTGATCCCGGTGGCGATTTCGGCCAATTCCCTTGCTTTTTGGGGAAGCTTGTTGACAAAACGGGTCTGCCCCGTGAATTGCACCCGCAGCCCCACCGCCTCGGGGCCGGAATCGGAAGCAAACAGCGAGACATCATGCCGCTGGATTTTTTCCAGTAGAAACTCCTCGAGCTTGCCGATATCGTCGAGTTCGCCGACATCAACTTGCAGCCTTTCCCAGCGCAGCGGCGCGATGGGTATCTGCTCCATGTTCTCCAGGCGGCCGCCTGCCACGGTCAGCATCCAGGGCCCGCGGGCGCCGTGCTCTCCCGGGTCCATACCCGAAAGGCAGCCGAGGTAGCCGCAAAGTGAATCGGGGCGAAGCTGATGCGGTAAGTGGACATGGCCCAACAACCAGCCGTCGAGCCCGGAGTCGTCGAGTTCGCGCCGCATCACCGGGGCATAGGGGCTGCCGCGCTGGTCGAGATCGCAATGCAGCAGACCCAGGGCCAGGCTCGCGCCTCTTTCGAATGAAGCGTCCGCCAGCGGGCTGTTGCTTACCTGTCTCCGGGGAAAGGACCAGCCCCAGATCGTGACCTGTTCACCCGAAGATTTGAGAGTATGGGACTGCCAGACACCTCCCTCCCCAAGCAGGGTGAAAGCCGACTGATCCGCAAGCGCCCGGGCCAGCCTGGGCAGAACTTCCACATCGTGATTGCCGGCAACGGCGATGACTTCGACCCCCGCTTCCGCCAGACGGTTGACCCCATCGCCGAGGGCGCGATAGCCCTCGAAAAAATCCTTCTCGCTTTCGATCACGTCACCGGCAAGCAATACAGCGGCGACCTGTTCCCCAATGGCGAGATCAACAGTGCGCCGCCATGCCTCCTCGGGCGACAGCTCCCGCGCCTGACGGGGAAAATCTTCCGGAATCCGCGATGGCAGCCGCCCGAGATGAATATCCCCCACCGCCAGTATTTTCATGACACGTGCGGTGTCCTTCGACCCCATAAATCCTGTCCTTGCTCCAATGCCGCCTCGGCCCCATTACAAAGCTACTGCGTCCGAGGCCTATGTCAAGCACGCTGGCGTACTACGCGAACTTCGATTCATTTGACTATCCGAAGAGACGGCCCGCCCGTGGTCAATGGGAGTTATCCAGCAAGCCCATTTCTTCCAGGGTGAGCGCTCGAATGTCTGTAAAGCAGGCAAAGTCCCTGGTGTTTTGGGTCAGGAGAGTTCCGATGCCATGGGCCAACATGGTGGCGACGATATTCGCATCATGGATACGCTTGCCCCGCAAATCGTGAACTTTACACATCTCGATCAATTTTCCAGTGGCCGCATCCGACTCTTCGTGCAAATGGGAATAGCGCAGGAAGGCGCGGGCATTGGCGATCGCGTCAGCGGTGGTCAGGCCCAATCCATTCGATTTCATGGGTCGGGTCGCCACTACCAGGTACTCCCGCAGGATCTGGCCACTGACACAGAGCCCGCAGCCCTTGTCGCCCGAAGTTTCGATGATCTCTCGTGCGGCCTGATGTTCCTGCCGGTATTCATCCGTTGCGGACAGCAGGATGTTGGTGTCGAGCATTACGCGCTCAACGTCCATCGCTGTCATAGATTTCTTCCCTGCTCCACGATGTCGCGCCTCCCGTCTTGACCGTGACGAGATCGAGCTTTCCGCCGGAATCATCGGGAGGCGCCAATCTGGCGGCCCGCTGCAGAATCACGCTCAACTCACCCTGAAACGAACGATGATGACTCTGCGCCAGGCGCTTGAGGGCACGCATGGTTTGCGGTGAAACATTACGAATCAATATGGATTGCATCGCGCTAGCATAATGCTACCGATGCTGTAATGCAATCGTTGCCCTTCCCTGGAAATTTTCCCCAATCACTCAAAAACCGCCTCGTTGGCCCGGGCGGCGTCCAGGTAGGTTTGCTTGAAACCGGGGAGCAGATAGCCTTCGCTGATGAGGGCGTCGGTGGCGGCTTCGTATTTTTGCAGGTAGTCCTCGAAGGAGGAGTACAGGCCGGCGATGGAATTGCGCGGGTCGCCGGACTGCACCGCGGCCGCGGTATTGGCCGGAAAGGGAATGTAGCCACCCGCCAGCCGGGCCAGGGAAAGCTCGGCGCCGGTGGCCGGCGCGCGCAGGTTCCAGGGGGTGAAAGTGCCTAGGGGAACCGCCGTCAGCGGCGGCAACACCGTGCTGGCGGGAAAATCGTTGTTGTCCGCGTTCACCGCGGGGGCCAGGGTGCCGTACCAGTGTTCCGATTGCCGCGGATGCCGGTCGATGATTCGTTCGCTTTCCCAGCGCGGGCCATAGTCGGCATGGGCCGGGCGATACAGCGCTCCGGGATGGTTTACCCCGCGCAGGGGATTCCACACCGCCCGGTTGATGCGTCCGTCCACATGGGCTGGCGCCAGGCCGCCGTCGGCGATGCGCGGATAGCGCGATTCCGGCGGTTCCACGCCGTCGGCGACCCAGCGGTACATGGCCACCAACAGGGAATCGGCAATGGGCGCCCAGATATTGGGATTGCGCGGAAGCCGGGTGTTGGGGTCGGTTCGGGAAACGCCGTTGCCGGAGCCATGCTGGGAGCCGCCGATGGTGTAAAAGCGCACATTGGGCGGAATCCAGGCGTCTTCGCTGCCGTCCGGCGTGGTGTGGGGCAGGGAACCGGCGCGCACCCAGTATTCGTTGGATGTCTGGATATGGAACACCATGGGCGCCGTGCCGCTGGCCCGGGCCCGGCGCAGGATGGCGTCATTGCGGCCGGTCCAGGGGTTGGTGCTTTCGCCGTAGGTGAAAGGGAACAGGTCGTTGGGGTAGAGATGGTTGGAGTGCTGGCCATTGGTGCGGGTGGGCATGGCGAAGCGATTGTTGAACATGCCGTAGCCGCCGCCGGCGATTACCGGAATGATGCCGTCGAAAACCTTGCGCGACTCCAGATCGGTATTGAACCCGTCGTACATGAACTGTCGCAGCAACCGCCCGCTCTGGGAGTTGCCCCAGGCGACGCTGTGCTCGATCTCCGGCAGGTCCAGTTCTCCAAGCCGGGCTTCGCCATCGCCGCCATAACGGATCAGGGAAACCAGATCGCGGATGGCCGCCATGCCCGCGCCGGCGAGCACCGGGTCCCTTGCCTCATAGGTCAACTCGTAGATCATGCCCGGCTCGAAGCCGCCGTCGAGGCGGAGGCTGACCAGGGGCTGGCTGCTTTGCGGCTCGTCTTCCACCTTCAGTTCGAATCGGGAGCGTTCAATGGGCAGCCGCGGATCCTGCTGATATTGCCGCTGGTTCAGGCTTGCCTCGGCAAGGCCCTGTTCCGTGGGCGCATAGGCCAGATGCCCGCCGCCGGCGATATTGACTTCATCGGCGGGGCTGTTGACGCTGATTTCGTAGCGTACCTCGCCGGTGATGGGGTTGTCCGCCGAGCCCACCACCGGCGCATGCAGGCGGATTCTCCCGTCGGCCGGGGTGATTTCATTGATCCAGCCGGTCACCAGATAGGTAAAGCCGAGGCCGCTCAGGGGATGGTCCAGGGAGATTTCCGGCGGCGCCCGGGAGCCGCCGCGGTTGTTGACGTGGTAGAGCAGTCCGCCATTGGCGATGTTGGCGGATGGCCTCAGAATCCGGAAATCCGCCGAATACGCCACCATTCCCCCGCTGTCCAGCGGCGCATGGCCGATATCGGTGATCATGGCGTTGCCCGGATGCTCCGGGTCGAGGCTGAGATACAGCACGCCCTCGATCACCTCATAGCTGAAGTCATGCCCGGCGCTTTCCAGCGTCTCGCGGCTGCCAATCTCGATTCGTTCGACACCGGCGAATCCCGTCGCGGGCAGAAGCAGGAGCAGAAAAAACGGCAACAGTCGGCGCGGCAAGCTCATCATGGCGGTCACCCTGGAATCATGGCGGGAGGTTTGGGGTGAGTCTTGAATAGTTCCCGGTCTGAGTCAATGCCTCCAGGAGCCTGCGCCGCAGCCTCCTAGGAGCCTGCGCCGTAGAAATTCACGGCTGCAAATCCGCTCTCATCCACGCCCCCGGCCGCTCGATTTCGTTGCATATTCACCAATATTCGCCTCAATCGACCGGCCAGGGGCGCGGCGATAGCGAATTTTCGCTCTCGCGAATTTCTACGCCGCAGGCTCCTGGATCCGTCATTCTGCGCGAAGCGAAGCGCAGTCGCAGAATCTCCCGGAGGGGCCTCTGGCCGAGAAGCGCGGGCTGATGGGATAGGGAAGCGCAGGAAGATCGGCGAGAGTGCGCCCAGCGCCAAATGAGCGCTTTTGGTCAGGAGGAGGTTTCGACCCGGCTGATGATTTCGCGTATGCGCTCGGCATTGGCGCCGAGATCCACCACGCCCACCCGGGAAACCGAGCGAATATCGAGGCGGGCGCCGCCGCCGGTTTCCCGCACGCGCAGCACCACGTCATCCTTGAAGCCGAACCAGCGGGTGGTGGCAACGGCCTCGATTTCCCTCCGCTCCGGGTCTTCCCGCACGATTTCCAGGCCCATGCCTCCCAGCGCCGTCAGGACGCGCTGGTACATCTGCTCGGCCGATACCGGCAAGACCAACGGCCCGAGCTCGGGATAGCCTTCGCGCTGCAGGGGGCCGATGACTTCGCTGTCGTATTCGAGGGGGTTTTCCTCCTCGCTGCGAAGTTCGTAGGCGACGGTGAATTGTGGCGGGTCCTCGATATCGGTGCTGACATTGTGAATCGGCGGGACACTGAAGGCCGACAGCACGCCCAGACCAAGATAAACGCCCGCCAGCAGCGAGATTGCCGCCCCCAGCGCCGCCGTGGCGGGCGCCTGCCCGGCTTTGCGCAGGCGCCATACGCCAAGCAATCCAAAAATCAGGCCGAGGGTTGCCGGAATCAGGCTTGCCGGCACAAGCAACAGCCCGATGCCGAAAGACCACAGCCCGAAGCGGGCGCCCAGGGCGCCCAGCACCGGCAACGCCACCGCCAGCAGGCCAAGAACCATGGACCATCGGGGAAGTTTGCCTGTTGCGGTTTTGGCTTGAGTCACCGTGGCTGCCTCGCTCTGGTTCGTGGATTGCCGCTACCCACTCCCCGTCATTCCGCGCGAAGCGAAGCGGAGTCGCGGAATCTCATGAACCCGGCACTGCCATTCGACGGGAGATTCCGCGACTGCGCGCGGAATGACGGGGGGTGGTCTCCCGGGGAGATTCCGCGACTCCGCTTCGCTCCGCGCGGAATGACGGGATTGTGGAGTTTCGGAACTCTATCGTGACAATGCCTCCCGCAGGGACTGCTGTTCCATGCACCGGAGCGCATCGGCCACGGGCAGCCAGCCGGGTTGGCCCGCCGCGGCGTGGAAATGTGCTTCGGCGGGTGTGACCACCGTGGCGTCGTTGGCGCCGCCGGAGAAGGTCTGCCCCACCCGCAGCCAGCGCTCCACGTGGGACGCGCCGCGCCAGGTTTCGTTGGCCCGGGCCGCCGCTTCGGATCGCAGTCGCGGGGATACGCAGCTTCCGGCGGCGAAATCCGCCATGGCGTTCGGCTCGAAGCCTCTCGGGCCGGTTTCCGGATTCCAGCGGTTGCGTTTCATCGCCCCGCCGGGATTCGCGGTGCCGACTTCGCCGGATTGACCCATTGTCGGGATGCCGCCGATGACGGAGTCGGTGGAAATGCCACCGTAGGTTTTTTCCAGACACTGCAACACAATGCGCACCGGCGTCCAGCCGACCCACTTCGACTCCTCGGTCTCGGCGGCGGCGGCGGTGAAGGCCGCGGCGGGCTCGGCGGTCGCGCCCTCCCAGTCCGGGAGCGTCTGGTCGGTACGATCCTGTTGATACGCAATCAGCACCCGGTACCAGTTCGCGCCGTAGTTCGGGGAACGGTTGGCGTTGGAATCATAGTAGCCCTTGACGGTGTTCCACTGGGCAACGCTCACACAGGTGCCCTGGGCGATTGCCGGCGGCGGGGGCGGCGGGTCGTCGTCGCGCACGGTCACCGAGGCCGTGTCGTTCGGAGAGGACGCCACCGTGTAGCCCGTTCCCGTGTCGAGGGTGACGCTGACGGAGCCGTCGGGCTCGTCGGCGCTGTCGTTCACCGTGGCGACAGCGAGGCTGGCGGTGGTCGCGCCAGCGGCGAGGGTGACGGCGCGGGTTCCCGCGCCGGGGGAGTCCAGCCAGTCGCCGCTCTGGGCGACGGTGAAGCTCACCGTCACGTCGGAAGCGGGCGCCGGGTTGGCGTGGATCGTGAACGACGCGCTGGCGCCTTCATCCACGGCGGAGCCGCCCGACAGGCTCAGCGCGGGAATGGGATCAGGCTCGGGTTCCGGTTCGGGCTCCGCGGTCCGCCTCGACTCCAGATCGGTCAGGGCCTCCACGATCGGGTTCCAGCGGCTTGCCGTGAACGTATCCGCCATGTCCTGGGCCTCGGCCGCAGTCATGGGCGAGTAGCCCCCGGCGATGGCGTCTTCGTCCCCAAGCCCGGCCAGCACGCGCTTCCAGCGGTTGACATGGTCGTCTCCGTGCTGGGTCTCGCCCGCATACCCCCGCACCGTGGCCTTGAGTTCGCTGTAGTCTGGCTGCGGCGGCGTATTGCCGGTCTCCGTGCCCCCATCGTCCTCCACGTTGCCGTCGTTGCCGTCATCGGACTGGCTGCCGTCCTGGCTGTCCCCGGACGACTTCACGGTCGACTGTGCCGCGTGGACCAGCACCGTGTGCCCCGACGGGCAACTGCTCCCGGACGTCGGCGCATTCCCCGACGTCCCGCCCGGCGTGTAGCCATCGCCCGGCAGCACCCACGCGCACAACTGGTAGTCCCCCCCGGTCACCCCATTCGTCGGCACCTCGAACCACTCTTCATTGCCGCCCAACACCGGCGTGATAATCGTGGTCGTCCAGACCTGGTCGCTCCACGGCACCCGCGCCGCCACCTTGATGTACTGCTTCGGCGTCCCCGGCGGCCTTTGGGTGCCCGGCGGCTGCGCGACCTTCACCCGGAAACTCGCCAACTCCCCCTCGTCCACCGCCCCCCCGGTCTTGTTGATCGTCACCTCCGGGTCCGCCTCCGCCATCCCAAAGTCATCGTTCCTGATCGTGTAGGTCCCATTGTGGACCTGTATCACATTCTTATGCGCTTCCGAAAGCAACTCCACGGTGAAGATCACCGTCTCGTCCGGCTCGACGTCCTTATCGTTCCTCACATCGATCTCGATCCTGTCTGAGCTAAATCCATCCGAACCGAACGTTTTATTGGTCCGGCACTGGCCATTCACGATGCTGCCACGGACGAGCAACCGGTAGTCATCGCCCGCATCCCAGGCGCCGTCCTGATCCCGGGTCGCCGTGCCGCTTCTGCCGGAATAGAGGCAGAACTTGAATAGAACCTGCCCTTGTATGTTGTAGTTGGGGTTCTTGAACAGCTGCACCCTGATCTGCCGCCTGGTGGAGTTGGTTATTCTTCTACCGGGGTCTTCGGAATCGGCATCGCTGTGGACGACTATGGAATGATGATAGAGCGGCTTCGGGGGCGGGCGGGTGATCGCCCGGGGCTGGTCGTCGTTCATGATCGTGAAGGACTGGTTGGTGTTCGCGGCGGTCAGCCTGACCCCGTACTTCATCTGGCTGCGATCAGTGTAGTCGTAGGGAACGTTATTGCCGTAGTTCCTACCGTCACCCAAATAGATGAGAGGTTTGATCTCCACGTCTATCTTCTCATCCGGCTCCACGCGCGTGTCGCCCAGTACCCGGATGCCGATCAGGTCCCCCGTCGCGGTATTCGTCTGGCCCGCCTTGATGACCGACCGGTGACACGTGGGGCGGCCGTCCTGCACCACTCCCCCCTTGACCAACCGGAAGTCGTCGTTGCGGGTCGCATAGTTCTCGCCACCGGACCCGCTCGAGAAACAGAGCATGTAACCCACATCGCCCGCCACCGACTGCGTCAGGGTCACCTGGAAAGTATGGTCGGTGTGACCGCTGTTCCCCTCACTCGCACTCGAAAAGGTCGACGCATTGAGTGCCAGATCCTGCGCCAGAACCCCCCCCCCCCCCCGGCAACAGCAGCAGGCCCAAAAGAAACCCAACCGCCGAACGGCGCGTGGGGCGCGGGGCGCGCCTTTCGAGTGCGCTCATGGCTTGGCTGATAAGACATGATCTTGTTTGCGGATTTTCCATCGTCAACTCCCACTATGGACGCAGTGAATCTATTTCCCCGTACTTCAGACCGGGTGCTGGGAAACCATATCCAGATTCCATTGTCCCATACCCTGATTAGAGGGTGCAACACTGGCTATTGGCCATCAGCAATTCTCATTATGGCGCTCCAACCTTCATGTCATTCTGCGCGAAGCGAAGCGTAGTCGCAGAATCTCTTGCAGTAGCCACCCAATGAGATCCTGCGACTGCGCGCAGGATGACTGATGCGGGCGCGCCCATTGCCATAATGAGAATTGCTGATTGGCCATATGATTTCCCCATGGCCGAGGCGAAGGCCGACATGAACAGCGTCTGGCAACCCAATGCAGTCTGGCGCGGCGATAGCGAATTTTCGCTTTCGCGAATTCCTACGGCGCAGCCTCCTGGTCCGCGTAGGGCGTGGTGATGCGCACCGGACTTTCGGCGTCCCGCGACCGGGGCACGATGGCGGTCATGGCCGAGCCGATGACGAGCACCATGGCGCCGCCGATGGAAATCCAGCTCAGGCGGTCGGAAAAGCCATAATCCGGATTCACCAGCACCACCAGCTTCAGCGAGCCGATGGTGAACAGCGGCGCCAGGGCGAGTACGGCGCTGACCTTGGATGCATCCCAGAACTTCAGCGCTTCGGCGAAACAGCCGTAGGCGATCAGCGTGTTCAGGCAGGCGAAGGTCAGCATGGCGTATTGCAAACCGGTCAGGCCCAGCAGCGCGCCGGGGCTGATGAAGGGCAGCAGCACCACCGCGGAGAACAGGTAGATGAGCAGCAGTATCTGGGCGGAACTGAAGTCCGAGTGCAGTTTCTTCTGCAGCAGCGCGTAGATGGTCCAGGTGACCGCGGCGGCAACCACAAGCATCACGCCAAGGGATTGTTCGCTGTCGAAATCGACCAGTTCCGCGAGGCGGTCATGGAAAAACAGCAGCAGGCCGAGGACGATCAGCCCGGTTCCGGCTTTCTGGGCGATGGTGAAAGGTTCGCGATAGAACAGCACGCCGCCGAAGATGAGGAATAATGTGGTCAACTGGATGACCGCTTCGCCGGTTTCGCCATTGATGAAATTGAGGGCGAAGGAAAACAGGTAGTAGTTGACGCACAGGCCCACCGCCGCCAGCAGCATCCACCAGCCGGCGCTGCCGCGCAATTGCCGGGGCGCGGGCAGACGGTCGAGCCAGGCAAGCCAGGGCCCGAGCAGAAGCGCCGCGAACAGGAAGCGGTACCAGACGATGGTCTGGGCGTCCATGCCGAACAGCAGTTCCTTCAGGGTGACCGGCAATACCCCCCACATGCCGGCCGCCACCAGGGCGAGCAGGAAGCCGGCAACGGGCTTTCTTACAGGTGTTTCCATCATTGCAGGCCCCCCGAGCCGCCCGCGGAGCAACAGCGGCTCAGCGTTCCCCGTTGCGATAGAAAACCACATTCCGGCTCGCCGAGCCGATGGCGGCAAGGTCGATATCGCCGTCGCCGTCCACATCCGCCGCCGCCAGGCCGGAAACCGCCACTTCGTCGTCCAGGTCCGTGCGGCGCCAGCGGTCGGAGCCTGCATCGTACTGATACACCGCCAACTGGTAGGGTTCCGCGCGGCCGCCCGCAATGATCTCGCCAACGCCGTCATTATTCAGATCCGCGGTGACCAGGCCATGGCCGCCGGCGATGCGGTCGTCAATCTCGGTGCGCTCCCAGGGCAATTCCGCGCCGTTGTACACCACCACCTGATTGCCATGCCAGGGCTCCACCGCGGCGACGAAACGCCCGCCGCCGGGCAGGCTGCCCACGTCGACTTCGCTGGAGCCCAGGCTAGGCCGCTCGCCCTCCTGCATGCCTTCGCCAAGGCGGGTTTTGGCCACAGCCTTGCCATCGGTGGCGAGCTGGAACAGGTCCACGCCGCCAAGGCTTGCGGTGAGCAGGTCCTGCCGGCCGTCCCCGTCCCAATCGACGCTGACGATGCCGTGTGACAACTCGAGGCTGCGGTCGAGCGCCACGCCATTCCAGCTTTCCACCGAGAGATCTTCGGGAATGGGGTAGGACTTCAATTGCAGGCCCACATCGTAAAGCGGCGCCGTGGCGCCCACGCCGACGATGGGCAGGTTTACGAGTTCCTGCCGGCCGTCGCCGTTGACATCGGCCCAGAGAATGCGGTGCGAAGTGGGAATCTCGTCGATGTAATGCGCCTGCCATTCCTGGTTGGTCATGGGGTCGCCGGGATTTTCCAGCCAGTGGATGATGCCGCCCCCTGTGGAATTGCCGAGGCTGAAATCATGGGCCAGGGCCAGGTCCAGATCGCCGTCGCCGTCAATGTCGAGGGCCGCGCTGTCGATATTGCCACCCATCGTGGTGCTGATGGCGTACTTGTCCCAGCCCGGATTGCGGAACCAGGCGAGTTGGCCGGGATTGGTGGCCCAGGCAACGACGTCCGGCAGGCCGTCGCCATCGATATCGGCAAAGTCCACGCCATAGCCGCCCTGGAATTCGGCATCGAGCACCCGCCGCTCGAAATCCGGCAATTGCTGGGCCGAACCCGGGCCGGCAAAGCACAGGGCAAGCAGGCCGCCGAGTACAACGGGAACAGCCGAAGGCATCCGATTGCGGCTGTCGTGATAGCGAACGATCAGGGGAAGATGCGCCACTGCCAGTCTCGATTTGAAAAGGCGGGACAAGGTACTGCCAAATCCACCGCAAAGCAAACCCGGATGGTTCCCTCATTTTGCGCTTGGCAATGCTCTTCCTCCCCTGTCATTCCGCGCTTGGCGATGCTCTTCCTCCCGTCATTCCGCGCTTGGCGATGCTCTTCCTCCCGTCATTCCGCGCGAAGCGAAGTGGAGTCGCGGAATCTCGTGCAATGGCCTGCGAGAAAGATTCTGCGACTTCGCGCAGAATGACGGGTGGGAAAGCGCAGAATGGCGGGGGAGACGGCTCCGCCGCACACAGGTTGACGGAATGCGGCTTCTTCGCTCAACTCATGAAGCGCGAGAAGCGGGCCTTGAGAAACTCCATCTGATCCGCCAGCACATTGTGGTTCGACAGGTACAGGAACTCGTACTGGTTCGGCGCAAACGGCACCGCGAGCAGATGCATGCCGGCTTCCTCCGGGGTGCGGTCGGCCTTGCGGTTGTTGCAGCGGCGGCAGGACGTGACCACGTTGGTCCAGACATCCTGGCCGCCCCGGGACAGCGGCAGCACATGGTCCCGGGACAGGCTCGCCGTGGCGAAGGCGTTGCCGCAATACATGCACAGATTCTGGTCGCGACGGAACAGGAAGCCGTTTTCCAGCGGCGGCTGGCAATGGTCGGCATGCACCTTGCCCTCGCAGGCGAGGATGCTCGGCAGCCGCAGCACCGAGCGTTCGCCGCGGCGGTTATAGCCGCCGCGCATTTCGAGCACGCGATCCCCCAGGGACCAGATCACCATCTCCTTGACGAGAAGTGTGGCCGCCTGCTGCCGGGTCAGCCAGGCAATGGGAGTGCCGGCCTTGTTCAACCTCAGTACTTTCGCGTTCACGCAAAAATCCTCGCCATTGAAGTGGCTCAGCCATCCAGGCGCGGCGCTCGATGAATATATCGGCGCAAACGCGGGGGATTGTAACCGCGCCACCACACATGTCGAGGTTTCGCCGCAACAAAAATGACGTCATGTGACTGCGGTCACGAGGCAAATAGCCCGGATGATTCCCCTCGCGCCGACTTGTTGCCTTTGGGATATTCTCAGCTCAGCGACTATCTCGAAAGAGCGTTTGGACCATCATCGGTTACGGCGCCCTGAATTCAACCACCACCGCGTTATCCCGCAGTTTATCCGAAATAACATCAAACTCGGGCAGAGACGGCGTATCCAGTAACTGTGCCCAGCATGCTTCCGATTCCGACCCATAAACCGGACCCGCGTAAAGTTTCAACTTTCCAGGCTCATCTATACTGCATGAGAGCACATTCACTTCCCCCAAAGACCAGTCAGGGGACTCAAGATCGTGCAAGCGGATTCCGGTGTTATTGGCAATGTAGTCAGCCAGCGAATCCTGTACTACCCAAATTGTGGAACCACCCCAGCTATTTACGATTTGAGACTTGACAACAAGTTGAGAGGCCATCCGCGCCCATACCTGCCTGATATTCACTCCCGGCGATTGCCTCTGCTCCGGGATAGTTCCCACTGCGAAGAGCACGGCATCGCAAAACGCGTTGCGAATATCAGTCCGCTCCTTTCGATTTCCACCGGATGTGGAAGCCGTCATTACTTCCACCACGATTGGCGGTCGTTCGCCGGAGCGGAGTACATAGTCAAACCGATAGTTCAGGTTCTGCTTTCGGTCAATCAACGAAATCTCGGACCAAACACGAACCAAATCCCCAGATTCGAAGCCACCCAGACGAAGCACTCTTTCGAATAGCGGCCGCTGCTGGTGAGACGGTTCCCCGGTTTTGAGGGACAACAGACGGTTGGGACAAATTGCCCATGTCCTCGCCGTTCTGACGCTACACACACCGCAGGGAATGTATCCTTGCCCTGCCAACCCTGTGGATTTGTCGAAAAAAGGGGCTAGTGGCTGTTCGGAAGCCGGCCATCTCGCCATATCGCGATTGCCGCCTCCATTGCAGGGTGCGCCGTTCATATGTGGACATCGTGCGTTTAGCAACGAACCGCGCCTACCGCCATGGATTAAGTTCGTGCCAAACAATTCGTGGACTACAGGCACAAGGCATCCTTGACGCTGTTTGCAACAACTTGCGCCAACGGCGGCGGAACCGCATTGGCGACTTGCCGATGCTGGTCAAGGTTGCTTACCGTTCCCGTCCGCCTGCGAATCGGTCCGATGAGAATGTGTTGGTCAGGAAAGCCCTGAATTCTTGCCGCCTCTCTCGGCGTTATATAGCGATCCTCCACCGGATGATAAACAGCCTCGCCGCAGCGCAGCGTAAGAGATGGTAGCGACCGGTCAAGCCTGCGAAACTTGGTGGAATCCTTCGCTTTGAGGTTGAGTACAACTCCCGGTGGCGCATTCGGGACTTTCGACAGCCATTGTCCTTCCGGAACAAATGAAATTCGATGACGATCACGCGGGGGCGTGACATCAATGTGATTGGGCATCAGTGGTTCTTTGTCGATTGGCACGGCATCCGGCATATCATCAATCACGTCACCGACTGTTGCTGGAACGGGCTTGAGCAGTGGTACTGGAAATGCGTACGGTTGACCCGAAGGAACACAAACGATGATTGCCCGCTTGCGTTTCTGGGGAACGCCATAGTCGGAAGCGTCCAGTACGGCAGCCCCCACATCATAACCCAAGTATGCAAATTCTTCCTGGAGCAACTCCAATACAGTCGTATTCTCCGTGGCTCGCGCCCGCAGGAATTTTGGGACCTGCTCTATCATTACCGCGGTGGGCCGAAACGTGGCGGCAAACCGCAACATCTCAAAAGCCAACTGTCCTCTTGGGTCGGAGAGCCCACCACGCAATCCCATTTGACTGAAGGGCTGGCACGGTGGTCCTCCGTGCAACAAGGCCAGTTCTCCGCTCTTCATTGACAGCGAACGCATCATTCCGATTGGGTCCAGGGCCCGCACATCGACGTTCCAGACTGTCTTGCCCCTGGCATTCCGGGCCAGAGTCGAAGCACAATGCGGGTCGAGTTCGACCGAACAAACCGTTCTAAACCCCGCCCGATCAACGCCCACATCCATGCCCCCGGCGCCGGCGAACAAACTTATTGCCTTTCTCCGTTTCATCCCTATGCCTCGGTCACGGACAATCCGGCGTTTGTGACTGCGCTGATCGTACACCCCATTCCCCAGACTTCCTCCCAATTTCTGAATCCGACCAAAGGTTGAGCGAGAACCGCAGACAACTGCGCGAACTGCAGCCGGGCTCACTCTTGGCAGATGTTGTGGTCTATCCCAGAGTCTTACACCGCATGTAGTTATTGTCAATTATTTCCGCAAATTCCTTTTCGCGCTTTGTTACTGACGATTTTCCATTGGCTAAGCGTGGCTAAGCGGGACACCCATCGACGGCTAAGCGGGGCACCCATCGACCGGGTTACACTCCCGCGAAACACGAAACACGAACAAACAGTGGGACACCCATTGAGAGACCCGTCATTCTGCGCGGAGTCGCAGAATCTCATGCAGGGGCCACTTCGGGGAGATTCTGCGACTGCGCTTCGCTCCGCGCAGAATGACGGAAGTGAGCAACAACGGGAAACCCATCGGCCGGGTTAGACTCTTGGGCAGACTGGAAACGAGAATCCCCGCCATGAGTACCGATCCCGACGAGTTGAATTTTCCGGCGCCGCTGCGCGGCGACCGCCTTTCGATCTGGACGCTGGCGCGGGTGTTCCGCTGGAAGATTCTGGTCACCTGGACGCTGACGATTCTGGAAACCGCCATGCTGGCGCTGTTCCCCCTGCTGATCGGCCGTTCCATCGACGGATTGCTCGCCGGAGAACTCGGTGCCTTTCAGCAACTCGTTGCCGCCATGGCGGTACTGCTTGTGGTGGCCACCGGGCGCAGACTGTACGACACCCGCGCCTACGGTTCCATGCGGGTGGCCCTCGGCCAGGCTCAGGCCCAGCGGGCCGGCGGGGAGGCGGTTTCGGTCACCAATGCCAGGGTGCTCATGGGCCGCGAACTCGTGGACTTTCTGGAAAGGGAGGCGCCGCTTTCGATTACCGGAGTGATTCAGGTCATCGTTGCCCTGATCGTGCTGTTCTCATTTCATGGCGTCCTCGCGCTTTCCGCCGCCGCCGCGGCCGCCGCCATGCTGGGCATTTATGCCTTGTCCGCGGGCCGCTTCTTCCGGCTCAATGCCGACCTGAACCAGCAGTCCGAGGCCCAGGTCGCCGAGCTCGAAAGCCGCAGCCTTGCCCGCATCGGGGCGCATCTGCTGGGCCTGCGTCGCCATGAAGTGCGCCTGTCCGATACCGAAGCCATCGTCTACGCGCTGATTTTCGCCGCCCTGCTGGCCATGCTCGCCTTCAATCTGTGGTTTGCCGCCACCCGCACCGGCGCCACCACCGGCGAGATCTTCGCCATCGTGACCTATTCCTACGAATTCATCGAAACTTCAGTCATCCTGCCAATGACCCTGCAAAGCCTGACGCGCCTGTCGGAGATAACCGACCGCATCAACAAGTCTGAGGCTGCTGGCTGAAACATGGGCCACATTCCGCTGCGAATTGCCGTCGGACCGAAGCCCTGCTCCATAAGGATTTGGCAGGCACAGGTTTCATGGCGGTGGGCGAATTGCTATAGTGCCCGGCCAGGAGGCTGCGCCGTAGGAATTCGCGAAAGCGAAAATTCGCTATCGCCGCGCCCCTGGCCGGTCGATTGAGGCGAATATTGGTGGATATGCAACGAAATCGAGCGGCCAGGGGCGTGGATGAGAGCGGATTTGCAGCCGTGAATTCCTACGGCGCAGCCTCCTAGGGGCGCATGAACCGGGGACAGTCGGGAGAGAGGAAATGATGAAGCTGCTGAAAGGTCTGGGCATAGCCATCGTCGGTGTGGCGCTGGTGGTTTTCGTATTCCTGTTCGCCATGCGATTCAGCGACGGCCCCATGGCGATCGTTCCCGGCGGGGCGTTTGCGAGCGGCGAGCCCGCATCGGTTCCCGCTGACTGGAGCTTCCTTCGCGACCGCATGGAAGTCGAATTCCAGACCATGGACCCGGACACCTCGCGCACCGTCTGGGTGGGGGTCCACGACAGCCGGCTGTTTCTCGTCAGCGGCTACATGAACTCCTGGTACGGCGGCATCTGGAAACAATGGCCGCATTATCTCGGCGATGACGCCAACATCGTGCTGCGGGTGGACGGCAGGCTCTACGACCTGCGCCTCGAGCGCGTCATGGACGGCCCCGACATCATCCCGGTGCTCAGCGAATTCGGCCGCAAATACGGTGGCGCGCCGCCAAATGCGGTGGATTCCAACGAGGCGGTAACCTCCGGCTCGGTATGGATGTACGAAGCCGTGGCGAGATAAACCGGTGCAATCATGAGCGGTTGTTTATGCGAAACGGTTAACAGGAACGCTGCGAAATCATCGTGGAAATAGGCAAAAAGGACTTGACTTTCTTTTGCGGATTCGTATAATCATCGCCCGTGTCAGCGAAGCGATTCCGTCGCAGTGGGATCCGCTTTTCACAGTCATTGACATGAACCCTGCATTGATTCCAGAAGCTGTGCGGCTGCATTGCAAGCCGGCAGTTGGGTCGTGCCCCATGAAATACAAGCGATGGAGGAAAATGAAATGTCAAAATTCTATGCCACCAATCCGGTAGATGGATTGGTCCCGCTCAAAGGCGATACCCTGATGGAAGCCATCGCAGACGCGGCAAACCATGACTGGAAATTCAACGAAGGCAGCATAGCCATCTTCGACGGCACCGCCCAGCCCATAGCCTGGCTCGACCCCGAAGACTGCGCCTGGACCCTGTCCCCACCCGCCACCTGGTGGCCCGCCAAACCCGGCCACGAAGTGGAAGTGAAGAATATCCGGCATTGAACTTTATAGTGTTTTGCAAAGTTTCAAAGAATCAAAATGCTTATCGTTCTATCAAACAAATTGGAAATTCTGTTAGGAGGAGAAAATGAAGAATCGAAAGGGGCTTCTTGATCTTGCAGTTACAAAGTTGGAAGAAGAGGATGTGGGAAAGTATTTGCGCATGAGAGACCTTATCAACACTCAGCCTTTAGAGTGGAAAACCGAATTTAGAAAATTGTTTTCGAGCTATTACAGGCTAAACGCGGGTGGTATAACAGATGAATTCAAAGAAGAATACTTCAAATTGCTGTTCTCTTTTGTCCCCAACAATGTCGAAAATCAATACAAAAAACTACTGGTGCACTTGCATAAATATCCGGGAAGAAATGGGAAAAGAAGGCTAGATTTTTCTTTTGTATCCAAGCTAATCTCTATTCATGATGAATCATGGCCTATTTTTGATGTCCACGTCAGAAATTATTTCGGGATTTGTGTTCCACTTATCGAGTCAATAGAAATGCGCATAGAGATTTTTACAACGCACATGATTTCCTTAAAGCGAGTCTACGACGAGTTTTGCCATGATCCAGGAATCAGTGGAACTTTGGATCAACTTGTCGCAAAGTATCCAGGATTAGAAGAATGTCACGATTCACGAAAAATAGATTTCTTGGTTTGGACTGTAGGGAAGTACAAGATTTGGGAGAGTTTCTAAATCAAATTTACCCCGCTAGTTGATTCAGCCGTATTGAAGGCTGGCGGATAATCTCGTCCTTGAAAATGTAACTGGAGGTAAAACTATGGCGAAATATTATGCAAGTAGCCCGGAAATCGGGCTGGTTCCTCTCGAGGGGGATGCTCTGCTGGAAGCGATTGAAGATGCGACCGGGCGGAGTTGGAAGGTTTCCGGGAGGAAAACGATTCCGATTCTGAATATCGATGCCAGGCCCGTGGCGTGGATTGACCCGGAAGACCGGACCTGGACCCTGACCATTGACCCGGATGTTGAACAACTCCTGCTGCGGGAGATGCGGCGCACCAACAGCGGCATGAAGGCGGTCGTCAATGATGCCCTGCGCGCCGGACTTGGCATTCGTGGAAAGAAGAGAGCTGTCCCGCGCTACAAGGTGGAACCGCATGCGTTTGGAATCCTGCCCGGAATTGATCCCTACCGGTTCAATCAGTTGGCGGACGAATTGGAAGCGACAGAATTCATTCGGCGCCAAGACAATTGATAGTCCCCGATGTCAATCTGCTTGTGCATTCCCATGACATGGAGTTTGTGCGACATGCAGAAGCTCGCAAGTGGTGGGAAGACCGAATGAACGGAACCGATAGCGTTGGCCTCGGCTGGGTCCTGATCCATCCCGGTGATTAGCGTGCTTTCCGGCGGCGGTTCGCATACCAATAGCCTAGCTGGACGAGAACGATCAGGGCGATGAAAAGCGGAAAACTTCCCCAGTCGCGGCCTACCTGAAAATAGAATACGGCCTGATAGTCCCGGGCTTCGGTGGGATGGCTGGCGGTGACGACGCCGATATAGTTGCCCTGTGCCTCGAACTCGTGGCTGGCGCGGAAAAAGCCGCTGGCCTCGATGGACGGCTGCTGGTAGTGGACCGTCAGCGGCTCCAGATCCCCCATGGCGAGAATGTCGTCCCAATCGGCGAATCGGCCGATGCCGGCTTCATCGCGGATGATGCGGAAGTCGACGTACATCTCCCGCAGCAATTCGTGGAGATATTCCATGATGAAGACAGAACGTGCCGCTGCCGGCACGCCTTCACAATATTCCGTGGCGCCCCGGGTTTCGGGCTGGAAGATGGTGAAATGCGCCGTCAGGAAGTCGATATCGATAACGCAGAGATCGTCCTCAAGCGCCACGCTGCCGTGCGCCAGCGCCGGAGCGGGCTGGCCCAGGGCAAGCAGGGCTGCGAGTAACAGAATCGAACAATTCCGCCAGGAAACCGCCAGCGGCTTTTCCCGCACTCCGCTTCGCGGCAACTTCCCTACCACGGAATATCGGCGCCGTCATAAGCAATGAATTTGCCCGACTCGGCCTGTCCCGCGTCATCGATTACCCGCAACATGCCGCTGACGCTGGTGTTCGCGTCGATCAGCGCATTGGGGCCGCCCATATCGGTTTGCACCCAGCCCGGATGCAAAAGCGTCGAAACAAAACCCTCACCGGCAAGATCCACCGAAAGGCTTTTCACCGCCGCATTCAGGGCACTCTTGGAACTGCGGTAGAGGTAGGAGCCGCCGCCGCGATTATCGGCCACCGAACCCATTTTGGAGGTAATGAACACCAGTTTGCGCTCGCTTCCCAGGCGCAGATTCGGCAGTAAGGCCTGGGTCAGGAGCATCGGTGCAATGCAGTTCACCCGCATGACTTCGGCCCAGGGTTCGCCGCCAAGTTCGCCGAATGCCGCGCCCCGGGGACCATAGACACCGGCATTGTTGATCAGGATGTCGATCGCCCGGCCGTCGATTTTCCCCAGGAAGGCCGCAATGGAAGCATCGTCCCGCATGTCCAGATTCAGCACATCAAGATTGTCGCTGGCATCGCAAAGCGCATCGAGAGCGCCCGTCACGATGCGGCCGCCGTGACGCGCGGTGGCGATGACATCATCGCCCCGCGCCACGAGTTGCTCGACGAATTCGAGTCCCAGACCCCGGTTTGCGCCGGTTACCAGTACTGTTGCCATTGGTTGTCCTCCCTGCCTGAAGAAGGCGCCAATCTACGCGCCTCGATGGGGATAGTCAAAACCTGTGCTCTCCCTGGGCCCTCCCGTCATTCTGCGCGGAGCGAAGCGCAGTCGCAGAATCTTTTGGGGAGGCCCCTGCATGAGATTCTGCGACTACGCGCAGAATGACAGGAGTTCCGATGGGTGTCCCGTGAGTTCCGTTTTGAGGAGGCCCCTGCATGAGATTCTGCGACTACGCGCAGAATGACAGGAGTTCCGATGGGTGTCCCGTGAGTTCCGCCGTGAGTTTCCTGGGCCCTCCCGTCATTCTGCGCGGAGCGAAGCGCAGTCGCAGAATCTTTTGGGGAGGCTCCTGCATGAGATTCTGCGGCTACGCGCAGAATGACATCAGGGAATCTGGCCATGAACGCCGATGAAAGCTACACTTTCGCTCCCGCCTGGCATTTGCAGGAAACAACCATGTTCAAATTGCGCGCATGGGTCAGGGTCGTTCCGGGTTTGTTGCTCGCCTCCACCGCCCTGGGCCAGGATGCCCGGGAAATTCTCGTGGTGGGCATTGTGCCGGCGGGCTCCGGCGTGGAGTTGGGCAAGATCCCCTACCCGGTGCAGACCGCCGGCGCCGAAGCCATCGCCAATGACGCCGCGGTCAGCCTCGCCGATTTTCTCCGCGGCAGCTTTCACAGCGTTTCCCTCAACGACGCCCACAACAATCCGCTCCAGCCCGACCTGCAATACCGGGGCTTTACGATTTCGCCGCTGCTCGGCCTCGCCCAGGGCATGACGGTGTACCAGAACGGCGTGCGCATCAACGAGCCGCTTGGCGATACCGTCAACTGGGACCTGCTGCCACAGTCCGCCATCGGCGACATCACCCTCACCGGCGGCGCCACGCCGCTGTTCGGGCTCAACAGCCTCGGCGGCTCCCTGGTGGTGGACATGAAGGATGGATTCAGCCAGGAAGGCGTCCGCGCCGATTTCAGCGCGGGATCTTTCGGCCGCAGCCGCGCCAGCCTTGAGTTCGGCGGCAACAACGGCGGTTTCGGCTATTACCTGAACCTGGAGAATTTCCGCGAAGACGGCTGGCGCGACAGTTCCGAATCCGACGCCTTCAATGTCTACGGCAGCCTCGGCTGGCGCAGCGAACTCGGCGAAGTCAACCTGAATTATCAGCGCGGAGAATCCGAACTCATCGGCAACGGCTCCTCGCCGGTGGAACTGCTGGCCATCAGCCGGGCGGCGATCTTCACCGGCCCCGACATCACCGCCCACGACATGGACATGCTGAGCCTCGATTTCAGCCGCCGCCTCGGCGACAGCGCAAGCTTCAGCGGCACGGTTTTCCTGCGCCGCAACGATACCCATTCCTTCAATGGCGACGCTTCGGAGTTCGGCGTCTGCGAATTTTCCGAAGCGGGCAAGTCCCTGATCGGCGGCCTCGAAGAAGACGACCTCGAAGAACTCGGGCTCGACGACGACGATGTCTGCGAAGGGCAATTCGCCGATGCGGACGCCCTGGAGGACTTCCTCAATGAAACCGCCGGGATGTTCGGCGGGGAGGAAGAATTCAATCTTGAGGATTTTGTTGCTGACGGGCTGTCGGGCACCGGCATCCTGTCCGGTCAGGCCATCAACAATCTCAGCGACCGGGAGCAGCAGACCCGGGGCGCGGATTTTCACTGGGCCGCGGACGCCAGCCTGTTCGGCCGTGACAGCCGCCTCATTCTCGGGGCCGCCTGGCACCTGGGCGAGTCGGATTTCGATTCGGTGGTGGAGCTTGCCGATATCGACCCCCACACCCGCCTCACCACCGGGCTTGGCACCGGCACCTTCGTCGACGGGGAAGCCACCCTCATCCACACCGAAACCGAGTCAGGAAGCATTTATTTCAGCAGCACGACAGACCTCGCCGAATCCCTGGCGCTGACGCTTTCGGCCCGGGCCAACAGCACCGATATCTCCTTGCGGGACCTCTCCGGCGAGCGGCCCGAACTGAATGGCGACCACCGCTTTTCCCGAATCAATCCGGCCATTGGCCTGAGCTGGCAGGCGACGGCGGGATTCAATTTCTACCTTTCCGCGGGGGAATCGAACCGGGCGCCCACGCCCATCGAGCTGAGCTGCAACGAATACGTGTACGACCTCGCCGTGGAGTACGCCATGGCCGATGGCGAGGACGCCGGCGATGTGGAATTCGAGTGCCGCCTGCCCAATGCCTTTCTCGCCGACCCGCCGCTGGAAGACGTGGTGGCGCGCAATCTGGAACTCGGCGCCCGGGGCCTGCTCGATGAAAACACGAGCTATGGCTTCAATCTGTTCCGCACCGACAATCGCAACGACATCCTGTTCCAGACCACGGGCCGCGCCACGGGCCTGTTCGCCAATGTGGACCGGACCCGCCGCGAAGGCGTCGAGGGCAATCTCGCCGGCAGCTTCGATAATCTGAACTGGTTTTCCGCCTACAGCTATGTCGGCGCCACATTCGAGGACGATTTTACCGTGCTCAGCCCCAACCACGACTTCGCCGACGAAGAAGGGGAAATCACCGTGTACGCCGGCGACAGCATTCCCGGCATTCCCGCCCGTCAGTTCAAGTTCGGCGCCGACTACGCCTTCGATGATCGCCTGACCCTGTCCCTCGACCTGATCGCCAACAGCGGCCAGCACCTGCGGGGCGATGAGTCCAACGAACTCGACGAAATCGATGGCTATACCCTGGTCAATCTCGGCGCCAGATACCGCGTGAGCGACTCGCTGCTGGTTTATGCGCAGGTTCACAACCTGCTCGATGCCGAATTCGAGACTTTCGGCCTCCTTGGCGAGGAGCCCGGCGAGGTGGAAGTGCCCATCGTTGAGAATTTCGAAACGCCGATTTTCCTCGGCGCCGCGCCCCCGAGAGCCGGTTTCCTCGGACTGCGCTACCGCTTCTGAGCCGGAGCCCCCACCGCGGGGAACGTGCCGTCAGGGAAACAGGGCGCGGGCCACTATCCAGGCCCCCGATGTCATTCTGCGCGCGGCAGCAGAATCTCTTAAAGCGAACGAAATCAATGCCGTTAAGCAAATCAATGGGTTAGGGAAGCTCTGATTAAGTCAGAGTTTCGTAAGCAAAACAAAACCACGCTTTTGTTTTGCGATAATGAAAAATTCCAGGGGTGGAGGCAAGCGTTTTCGAAGCGCGGCTTCGAGCGCGACCGGAACGGCGCAGAGCCATGCTCTGCGACTGGACGGGAATTTTTCAGAGAATACTTGGTGCAATGCAGGAGCCCTTGATGCGAAACGGACCGGATATCATCTGGATAATAACCATCGTGTTTGTCGTTGGTACATTGCTCACCGGCGTCGCGCAAAGCGCGTTGTTGTGAAGCCGCCGCCGCCGACTTTTCATTATCCGCCTTCAACCACCCTTCCCGCGCCAGTAGATGCGCGCTGGAGTCGCCACTGCGTCCAAAGGCACATCCCAGGCTCGCACAGGCGGTGATTCCAGCAACTGACATTCATGTGCCAGCCCCAATAGCGCAGGTTTCTTCGCAGTTGCCTCCCCGTTGGCGCTTGCCGTACCGGAGCCATTCAGGCGAAAGGCAAAGGCGCGGTCGTAATAGCCCTTGCCATTGCCAAGCCGGTAGCCGTCGCGGCTGAAGCCCAGCAATGGCACAAGCACCAGATCCAGTTTCGCCGGCTCGATCTTCGCTCCCGATATCGGCTCGGGAATTCCCCAGGAACTCTTCAAGAGCGCGTCGCCGGGCCGGTAGGCAATGAACTCCATGGCTTCGGCGCCCACCACCCGGGGCAGATAGCAGCGCTTGCCTTGTTCGAACGCATGGGCGAGCAGGGGCTCCGGCGAGGCTTCGCCATGGATCGGAAGATAGAGGGCCAGCCGCTCGCTGCGGCGAAAGCAATCCAGCTCGCGGATCATCGCCAGCAAGCGCTCGCCGGCCTTGTGCTGTTGCTCTGCCGGGATGGCGCGGCGCAGTTTGCGCAGGCGGCTGCGCAAGGCGTCAAGACCGGCTTCGGTCATCATGGGCCATGCCGCCCTGACAGGTAGGAAAAGTCCCCCAAGACACCGCTGCCAAAGTTGCCCTGAACCCATGGGTTCAGGTGGTGGCGCTCGCGAAGCATAAGGCTTTCCGACTGGCGGACGTGCACAACAACTTCTTTCGAGACTGCCTCCGGTTGGAAGTATATCGGCTCAAGAACATTTCTGGCTGGCAAATGTCCCAGGGAACCAAGCCCCAGTATAGCCTGCCCGGGACGTTGTGGGGAAGGGTGTGCCGGTTGTCTGGATTTTTCGTGAAAGTAGGGATCCAGGAGGCTGCGCCATAGGAATTCACGGCTGCAAATCCGCTCTCATCCACGCCCCCGGCCGCTCGATTTCGTTGCATATTCACCCATATTCGCCTCAATCGATCAAGAAACAAGATCAGTTTTCAGCGGCTTGCCCGTGCTTCGCTTCTTCCTTGCCAAGCGCGCGGTTTAGCTTGTCCTCGAGCTGGGCGAGGCGGACGTCGTCGAGCAGGCTGCCGCCGCCTTCGGCTGCGGGCTTCTTGAGCAGTTCGTGGGTGATGTTGAGCGCCACCATGACGGCGATCTGTTCGCGGTCGAGCTTGCTGCCCCGGCGTTGAATCCGGTACATGCGCTCATCGAGATAGCGGGCGGATTCCAGCAGGGAGCTTCTTTCCTCGGGCGGGCAATTCACCCAGTAGCTCTTGTTGAGGATGGTGAGCAGAACGGAATTGTTGTCACTGGTCATTTCGGTCAGAGCTTCCCTAGGAGCCTGCGCCACAGGAATTCACGGCTGCAAATCCGCTCTCATCCACGCCCCTGGCCGCTCGATTTCGTTGCATATCCACCAATATTCGCCTCAATCGACCGGCCAGGGGCGTGGCGATAGCGAATTTTCGCTTTCGCGAATTCCTGCGGCGCAGGCCCCTAGTGCCTTCAGCCGCATCAGAATCGCCCGCAACCGCTGTTTCGCTTCACGGTTTTTCTCCAGCAATTGCCGGCGTTCGGCCCGCAGGTTCTGTTCATTCGCCTTGAGCAGGTGATTTTCTTCGCGCAGGGCGCCGCAAAGTTCGATCAGGGCATCGACCTTTCCATGCAGTGCGTCAATTCTGTTATCGTGCATCCGGCAAGCGCCTGAATGGATTCACTTGGCGAATATAGAGCCGCTTGCCAAGCCGGTCAATAATGAAGCAGCAATTCTCATTATGGCAATGGGCGCGCTCAAATCAGTCATCCTGCGCGCAGTCGCAGGATCTCATTGGGTGGGCACTGCAAGAGATTCTGCGACTACGCTTCGCTTCGCGCAGAATGACGGAGGGGATGCTTCGCTTCGCGCAGAATGACGGAGGGGATGCTTCGCTTCGCGCAGAATGACGGAGGGGATGCTTCGCTTCGCGCGGAATGACATGAAGGTTGGAGCGCCAAAATGAGAATTGCTGATAATGGAGCTGGATCAGCCATGATAGAGAATCACGAATACCGCAAGCGTCGAAGCCTGCTGATGAAGCGCATGGCGCCGGGTTCGCTGGCCCTGCTGCCGGCGGCGCCGGAGCGGGTGCGCAGCCGCGACGTACATCACGCCTATCGCCAGGACAGCGATTTCTACTATCTCACCGGGTTCACCGAAGCCGGCGCCCTGCTCGCCCTCGTTCCCGGGCGCGAGGAAGGCGAGGTCGTGCTGTTCTGCCAGCCCAGGGATCCGAAGAAGGAACAATGGGAAGGCGTGCTCCTCGGCCCGGATGCGGCGGTGGAAGCGCTTGGCGTGGACGAGGCTCATTCCATCACGGAAATCGACGAACGGATGCCTGAACTGATTGCAGGCCGCGAACGCATCCACTACCGCATGGGCGCCGATACCGGGTTCGATAAGACAGTCATGGGCTGGGCCTGTGGCGCCCGGGAAAAAGCCCGGCTTGGCGGGCCTGCCCCCGGGCAATTCCTGTTGCTTGATGAGTTGCTGCACGAAATGCGCCTGATCAAGAGCGAGTCCGAAATCCGCCTGATGGAGGAGGCGGTGCGAATCTCGGTGGAGGGCCACCGCCGCATCATGCGGCATTGCCGCCCGGGCATGCACGAATATGAACTCGAAGCCGAGTTGCTGCACAGCTTCCTGCGCCATGGCAGCCGGGCGGCGGCCTATGGCTCGATCATCGGCGCCGGCGCCAATGCCTGCATCCTGCACTATGACAGCAATCAGGCGAAAATCGCCGATGGCGACCTGGTGCTCGTGGACGCAGGCTGCGAATACCGCCACTACGCCGCGGACATCACCCGCACTTTCCCCGCCAACGGCCGCTTCAGCGCCGAACAGCGCGAAATCTACCGCATTGTGCTTGGGGCCCACGCCAGCGCAGTGGCGGCTGTCTCGCCCGGCGCGCCCGTGGATGGGGCGCAGCAGGCGGCGGTGAAGGCAATAGTGGATGGCCTGCTGGATCTCGGGCTGCTGACCGGCAGCGCCGATGAAGTCATGGAAGAGGAAACCTACAAGGACTTCTACATGCACCGGGTGGGCCATTGGCTCGGCATCGACGTGCACGACGTGGGCAGCTACCGCAATGGCGAAGGCTGGCGGTGCTTTGCCCCGGGCATGGTGACCACCATCGAGCCGGGAATCTATATTTCCCCCGGCAATGAAAACGTCGACCCACGCTGGCGCGGCATCGGCGTGCGCATCGAAGACGACGTGCTGGTGACCGGGACCGGCAACCGCATTCTCAGCGACGGACTTCCCCGCGAACCGGAAGAAATCGAAGCCCTGATGGCCGCCTGAGGCATGGCGGGGCGGCAGATCGACATGGCGTATGGCGGAACACGGGGCGAGCGCCCCATCGTGGTGGTGGGGGGCGGTCTTGCCGGGGCGAGTTTCGCCCTTGGAGCGGCGCGCTTCGGATATCGGGTCATCGTGGTGGAATCCCGCGCCGGCGCTTCCGATGGCGGCTTTGACGCCCGTTCCACGGCGCTGTCCTGGGGCGCCCGGCGGATTTTCGAGTCGCTGGGAGTTTGGGAACCACTCGGCGCCGGGCCCTGCCCCATCCAGCGTATCGAAGTGTCTGACCAGGGCCATCTCGGCGGTGTCAGCTTCGACCGCCGCGAGCAGGGGCTTGACGCCCTGGGTTATGTGGTCGAGAACCATGTGCTCGCCAAGGCGCTGCAGGGCAGGATCGCCTCGTGCGGAACGATTGAATTTCTGGCGCCGGCAGACGTTACCAGTGCAAGGCCCATCGCCGATGGCATGGAGCTGACCCTGCGCGAGAAAGGCGGGGAGCGCCGGTTTACGGCGGCCCTGACGGTGCTTGCCGATGGCGGCAGGTCGCCGATTGCCGCAAGCCTCGGCATTAACCGGAAGCACAAGCCCTATGGGCAGCACGCGCTGGTGGCCAATATCGCCCTGGAACAATCACACCGCAATACCGCCCATGAGCGATTCACCCCCAACGGCCCCCTGGCGGTGTTGCCCCTGCCGATGGCGGATGGGGTTCATCGCGCGTCGCTGGTCTGGACCTTGCCTGGAGATACGGTGGAGGAATACGCGGCCTTGCCGGAAGAGATCCTGCTGCCCCGGTTGCAGGAGGAATTCGGGCCGGGCATGGGCCGCGTTACCGGAATCGGGCGAAGGGCCTGCTTTCCCCTGCAATTGAGCCAGGCCAGCGAGCAGGTTCGGCCAGGGCTGGCGCTGCTCGGCAATGCCGCCCATACCCTGCATCCGGTGGCGGGTCAGGGATTCAATCTCGCCCTGCGGGACGCCATGGCGCTGGCGGAAGCGCTGGGGGAAGCCATCGGGCAAGGCCGCTCGCCGGGTGATCTGGCGGTGCTGCAGGACTATCTTGCGCGGCAGGAAGTCGATCAGGACCGGACGGTATTCTTGACCGATCTGCTGGTTCGCCTGTTTTCCGGCCAGGGCGCCGCAAGGGCGGCATTCCGCAAGCTCGGCCTGCTTGCGCTGGACTTGCTGCCACCGCTGCGGGAGGGATTCGTGAGTAATGTCACGCAACATTTTCCACTTCAACGCTGAGCGACTTCCGTCATTCCAGGAGCCTGGGCCAGCAATTCTCATTTTGGCGCTCCAGCCTGCATGTCATTCTGCGCGAAGCGAAGCGCAGTCGCAGAATCTCATCGGGTATTCTGTGAGCTAGGAGCCTGCGCCGTAGGAATTCACGGCTGCAAATCCGCTCTCATCCACGCCCCTGGCCGTTCGATTTCGTTGCATATTCACCAATATTCGCCTCAATCGATCAGCCAGGGGCGCGGCGATAGCGAATTTTCGCTTTCGCGAATTCCTACGGCGCAGGCTCCTAGTGCGCGCCATTCCTGACACAACTTCAGTCCTGCCGCACTACCGTCATGCCGAGCCAGTCTGCCACCAGCGCCGGTTTCTCCTCGTCTTCAATCTCCACGGTAACCGCGTAGCGGGTCAGATAGCGACCGGGGGATTTTTCTTCCGCCGCACTGAGCTGGAAGCGCCCGCGGACCCGTTGTCCTGAGCGCACGGGATGCACGAAACGCACCCGGTCCAGGCCGTAATTGATTCCCATGACCGTATTTTCGAGCTTTAGCCCGCCGCCCCGGGAACTGAGCGCGCTGAGCAGGGAGAGCGTCAGAAAGCCGTGGGCGATGGTGCCGCCGAAAGGGGTTTGGGCGGCTCTTTCGGCATCGACATGGATGTATTGGTGATCGCCGGTAGCATCGGCGAACTGGTCGATGCGCTCCTGTTCGATGGTCATCCAGTCGGTCAGGCCGACTTCCTGGCCGATGTGGTTCCGCAGGGAAGCTGCCGGTATCACCTTGTTCATGTCGCGTTCTCCTAGGCCCGGCAGTCTATCAGCATCGAGCGGGGAGGGGTAACTTGTGGGTGGGTGGCTTCGATCCGTCGCCGTCGGGGGGTGCAGTGCAGCGGACACCGTAAATACAACCGCAAAATTTGCCCTGCTGTCAATCGTACGATTGACGTGCGCTGATACTGAGCCTCATCACCCTGGCCTTTGTCGGTGGAGCAGCCGCGGGAAATATACCATAGCGTTTTCGTTCCCTACCTCAATGCCAAGAATGTCGGCGCGCATCCTCTGGTTGTAGTGAGTTAAATGCGCACCGTTTTTTGGAGGAGATCAAGTCCACTCATACCGGACTTTCAAATCATTCAGATGTGAGTGGGGTAACACTCCTTCATGTTGCAGCCTGCCCACCACGACTCCCGGAGCAATTCCCAGTTTTTTAGCGAAAGCCAGGACTCGGGACTTTGAGCCACCTGTCGCCAACAGCTCCAGATCGAAATTTCGAGGTATCAATATGTCGGCGGCAAACCGATTCGCTTCCTCTTCCTCTTTCTGATCCCGAAATCCATTTCTATCAACTTCGAGGAACATCAGGCGCTTGCGATGTAAAAGTATGTGCGCTGATTCGTGGAAAAAAGAGAACCAAAGTTGATCGTTGGACTTGTATCGCAAGCTCAGCATCAGCAGAGCTTTGTTGCTTGACAGCCATCGGGTTGCGCCACTGGCCGGACAGCCCGTCGGCACTGGTGCGAACACCACGGCCACACCCGCTTCGGCGCACATTTGCTGTATTTTCGGCACGAAAACGTCCGGATCTTCTTCCAGGGTTAAACTTCTCAGTTCCTCAAGACAGGATTTGAATGTCTCCGCGGAATAAGGGCGGCATTCGATTTCCTGGGACTTGAGTTCACCAAACCGCAACCACGCCGCAATCGCGCCAAATCGGCTTCGAGTCTTGTCGGACATTCGATAAGCTGTCTGGCCCAGCCCGTCTGACCAGTCCCTCCAGGCATCCACCGTACCCACGCCGAAAAATCGCAAGCACTCCGCTACGGTCCTCGCTTTGTCCCGATGAATGGCAATCCATCCGAATTTGCGCATTTGAGACACCGGCAGTTCGTCAAGCCAATCGATGTCCTGGCGAAGGCTCTCGATTTCGGATTCCCTGGCCAACGCGGCCCGATAACCAGCTTCGCGATTGAGCCAGAATCGGACCGTGCTGCCCAGAACCCGAGCCAGCCGGATTGCAACCGACTCGGAGAGCGGAACTTTTCCTGACACCAGTTGGCTCACAAACTTCCTGGATGCCCCCAGGCGACTTGCCAACTCCGCTTGCGTCCAGTTCCTCTCTTCGAGCAAATCCGCGATGGTATCGCCCGGTGGTGAAATCCAATCGGGTTCAAACGTACTTGTAGCTGTCTTGATCATCTCGACACCTCCTCTTGAAGCGCTCTAGTGGTAATCGCCAATTTCGACAACTCGCACCGCCGTCACGTGGCTCCAGTCCGTACCCCCACCTTCAAGACTCGGCGCAGGATCGTGTACCGGCCGCAATACGAGTCTGTGGCCGCGATGCAAGGCAATCGAGAGGCACCCTTTTCGATCTCCCTTAAGGGGGTGAGGGTTTCCAGCCACCAGTTCGGTGACATTCTGCGCCGCCACGATGTCCGCGAGTCTGTTGCAAAGCTTCTTGGCACTTATTGCGCCCAGCTTTCTTGCCGCATATCTGGCATTGCTGCAAAGCTTCTCCAATTCACCATTGCCGAAGGCGATTTCCATTGGCTTTCCATGAAATTTCCGTTTACCTATTCGGTAAACGTATTCTATTACACCATCGACGAAATGCCAATCCTCTTTCGCTTGTGGTGAGCCGCCTTTTGAAGCGCGGGAATTGACGCTAGAATCGGGGCACTTCCTTGGCCGACGAAGGCAGGCCCGGTCTGGATCCGTCCTAGAGGTATTGTCGATTGCATGCGCGCAATTTAGTAAAAATCCGCTTGCGATTCGCTTACTGAATTTTATTGACCGATAGAGTTCACTATAAGTAATTGAATATTAGGGAATAAATTTAAAGCGAAGTGCTTACGCCGTAGATACGGTCCAGCCGCCAAGCGCAGCTTGGCGGCGTTCCGGCTGTGCATGAAACTGCGCTTCATAAACGCTTGCCTCCACCCCTGTAGGCTCCGGGCTCGGCTTCCTGCCTTGCACGCCCGCTGCACTGCACCCCCCGGCGGCGACTCACATTGTGCAGGATTCATGGCTGATACTCACAAGTTACAATGTGTTGATGGATAGCGGGGTCGACAAGTTTGATCTGGTGATTGCCGGGGGCGGGATTGTCGGTGCGACGCTTGCCTGTTTGCTGGATGGGCTTGCGTTGCGGGTGGCTTTGGTGGAGCGGCGGTTGGCGGATGAGGGGAAGATGCCTTTTCAGGGGTCTGGGTTGCGGTTTGACCCGCGGGTCAGCGCCTTGAATGAGGCTTCGCGCCGGGTGTTGGGTGACGTGGGTGTCTGGAGCGGGGTTCGGGCGGTTCGTTGTTGTGATTATCGGGAGATGCGGGTCTGGGATGCGGAGGGGACGGGGTCGATTCATTTTTCGGCGGCGGCGCTGGGGGCGGAGAGTCTGGGCACGATTGTCGAGAATTCCGTTGTGCTGGCGGGGCTGTATGAGCGGTTGCGGGGGCAGGAGAATCTGACTGTCGTGTCGCCTTTCACGAGCGTCGCGCTGGAAAGCGATGGGGACGGGACGATTTTGATCGGCGATTGCGGGCGGCGATTGCGGGCAAGTCTGCTGGTGGGGGCCGACGGAGGGAATTCGGCGGTCCGGCGGCTGGCGGGGATGCCGGGCCGGGAGCGGGATTACGAGCAGGAGGCGGTGGTTACCACAGTCAGGACCGAGCGGTCACATGGGTTTACCGCCTGGCAGCGGTTTCTCGATTCGGGGCCGCTGGCTTTGCTGCCGCTGGCAGCCGCTGAAGATAGCGAGTTTCGACATGGTTCCATTGTCTGGTCAACAAGGCCGGAGCAGGCGGAAGAACTTGTGCGGTTGCCGGAGAAGCATTTTTGCGCGCGTCTTGCCACTGCCATCGAACATCGTCTTGGCGCAGTCGAATCGAGCGACCGGCGCTTTCGTTTCCCTCTGCGCCAGCGGTGGGCGGACCATTATGCGAAGGACGGCATCGTGCTCGCAGGCGATGCGGCGCATACGATTCATCCACTCGCCGGCCAGGGCGTGAATCTCGGCATCAGGGACGTTGCGGTGTTGGCAGAGGAGTTGCGCGCAGGTCTGGCCGCCGGGAGGCGCCTGCCCGACCCGGTGCTGCCGCGCCGTTACGAACGCCGGCGCAAGGGCGACAATCTGGGCATGATGTGGACCATGGCGGGCCTGCACCGGCTGTTCGGCCCCCAGCCCCCGCCGCTGCGCTGGCTGCGCAATACCGGCCTCGAATTCGTGGACCGCGCTTCTCCGTTGAAGAATTTCCTCGCCCGCCGCGCCATGGGGGTGTAGTGTGCTGTCCCATAAGTTTGCCACATTGCAGTGCGTCCTCCACGGCGCTGGGCTGCGTTGCGCTTCTTGGCAATGGGGCAGGCCATGACCGCCGAACCGCCAGTCAACCCTGTCAGCCGATTTTTTGCCGTCTTTCGCTATAGCGCCCTGGCGATGCGGATCGTCCGCGACACCAGCCTGCCGCTGACGCTGCTGATGGCGGCGGCGACCATCGCCAATGGCGTGCTGCCGGCTTCGATTGCCTTTGTCGGCGGGCTGTTCGTGGACGCCGTGGCGGGGGCCATCGCCGCTGAAGATGCCCAGGCGCTGGCCGCGGCGCGCTCCGACGCCCTGTTCTATGTGCTGGTGGAAGCCGGGCTTGTGGTGCTCATGACCGGCGCCCAGCGCATCACCACGGTCAGCCGCTCGATCCTGCAGGTGCTGCTTGGCAACCGCATCAATGTCATGATCATCGAAAAGGCGATGACCCTGGAACTGAGCCATTTCGAGGACGCCGAATACTACGACAAGCTGCTGCGCGCCCGGCGCGAGGCTTCGAGCCGCCCGCTCGGACTGGTCATCAAGACTTTCGACCTGATTCGCGACCTGATTGCGCTGCTCACCATTGGCGCCTGGCTGTTCCAGTTCTCGCCCTGGGTTGTGGCGTTGCTGGTGTTCACCGGCCTGCCGGCCTTTGTCGCCGAAGCGGGATTTTCCGGCGAGGCTTTCCGCATCATGCGCCGCCGCTCCCCCGAGCGCCGCCTGCAGTTCTATCTGGAAATGGTGCTGACCCGGGAAGACGGCGTGAAGGAAGTCAAACTGCTGCAACTCGGCAAGCTCTTTCTGCAACGCTATGTGAACATCTTCCGCAATATCTACCGGGAAGACCGCAATCTCGTGCTGCGGCGCAATTTCTGGGGCTATCTGCTGGGGCTGCTGTCCAGCGCGGCGTTCTATTTCGCCTATGGCTGGGTGGGCTTCTCCGCCATCGCCGGTGCCATCACCATCGGCCAGATGACCGCCTACATCGCCCAGTTCCGGCTCGGGCAGAATTCGGTCAGCAGCAGTCTGACCGCGGTGAACGGCATGTATGAGGACAATCTGTACCTGTCCACACTCACCGAATACCTGGAACACGAAGTGCCGGAACCCACCGGCGACGAGACCAGCGGCCCGGACCCGGGCGACGGCGTTCGTTTCGAGAATGTCAGTTTCACCTATCCCGGCGGCGGCGCACCGGCGCTGGACAATATCAGCCTGCACATCCGACCGGGGGAAAGCCTCGCCATTGTCGGGGAAAACGGCAGCGGCAAGACCACCCTGATCAAGCTGCTGACCCGCCTGTACTCGCCATCCCGAGGCCGCATCACCCTGGAAGGGCTGGAACTGTCCCGCTGGGACATCGACGCCCTGCGGCGCAAGATCGGCGTCATCTTCCAGGACTTCGCCCGCTATCAGTTGCTGGTGGGGGAAAACATCGGCATTGGCGATGTGGAGGAACTCGACAACGAGCCCCAGGTGCGCGAAGCCGCCGGCAAGGGCATGGCCGACGCATTCATCCGCAACCTGCCCGATGACTATCGCACCCAGCTCGGCGCCTGGTTCAAGGATGGCAAGGAACTGTCCGGCGGCCAATGGCAGAAAATCGCCCTGTCCCGGGCCTTCATGCGCACCAGGGCCGACGTGCTCATCCTCGACGAACCCACCGCCGCCATCGACGCCCGGGCGGAAGCGGAAATTTTCGCCCACTTCGGCAAACTCACCGCCCGGCGCATCTCCATCATCATCTCCCACCGCTTCTCCACGGTGCGCATGGCCAAACACATCATCGTCCTGGAGCAGGGCCGAATCCAGGAACAGGGCAGCCACGAATCCCTGCTCCATTCCAGTGGCCAATACGCCAAACTGTTCGAGCTGCAGGCCAGGGGCTACCAGTAGTTGAGTTTGCCATCGCCACGCGGTTTGGATACTCTGCCCGCAGCTCCTCCCCAGCCTCCAGGAGCCTGCGCCACAGGAATTCGCGAAAGCGAAAATTCGCTGTCGCCGCGCCCCTGGCTGATCGATTGAGGCGAATATTGGTGGATATGCAACGAAATCGAGCGACCGGGGGCGTGGATGAGAGCGGATTTGCAGCCGTGAATTCCTGCGGCGCAGGCTCCCGGGAACCCTCATGACAGCCCCGCGCGGCCCAGGCAAATCCGGCGAAAGCCTGCGGGCGAAGGCTGCGCGCAAGAGCGGGCTTGCCAGGGTCAGGGCGCTCAAGCAGATCGAGCGCTCGCGCTCACGACTCATGGTCTGCTTTCTGACGCTGCCGGTGTACATGCTGGGCGTCTGGCTGCTGCTTGAGGAAAGGCGTGAGATCGACATTTTCATGTTCGTCTACATGGCGATCTGGTTCGGATTTGCGCTGGATATGGCGCGGCGCAACTGTCCCGGCTGCGGCCGCCAGTTTTTCGTTCGCAGCATTGTGCTGAATCCGTTTGCACGAAAATGCGCGCACTGCGGCTTGCACTTGCGGGAGACTCCCGAAAGCGCGGAATAGCCCCGGGGATTCACGAACCCGGCACTTCCATGTGCCGCAGGGAAGCTCTGACTTGATCAGAGCTTCCCAAAAGGATTTTGCGTCCATGCCAGTCAGCCTTTCATCAGCAATCGACCTTGCGGGCCCGGACCCGGGCGAACCCGCCGCCCGGCGCATGTTGCGGGAAACCTTTGGTTTCAGCGAGTTCCGCCCCGGCCAGGAAGCGGTAATCAACGCCCTGCTTGCCGGCCGCGATGTGCTGGCGGTGATGCCCACGGGTTCGGGCAAATCGCTTTGCTTCCAGATTCCCGCGCTGCTGCTCGACGGGCTCACCGTAGTGGTCTCTCCCCTGGTGGCCTTGATGCAGGACCAGGTGGCGGCGCTCAGACTTGCGGGAGTTCCTGTCGAAGGCATCCATTCCGGCAATAGCCGGGAACAGAACGTGGCTGCCTGGAAGCGGGCGGCCGCAGGCCAAACGCGACTGCTCTACATGGCACCGGAGCGGCTGATGACCGAACGCATGCTCGCGGCTCTGACGCGCCTGCCGGTCAAGCTGTTCGCCATAGACGAAGCCCATTGCATTTCCCAGTGGGGGCCGGCATTCCGCCCGGAGTACGCGGACCTCGGCCGCCTGCGGCAGTTGTTTCCCGGAGCGCCCATTGTTGCGCTGACGGCCACCGCGGATGAAATCACCCGCAACGACATCGCGGCGCAATTGTTCGCGGGAAGGGTGGAGCAACACGTACTGGGATTCGACCGCCCCAATATCCGTCTGACCGTAACCATGAAGCGCGACTGGAAGCGCCAGCTCGCGGACTTTGTGGCAGGCCGCGCAAACGAAAGCGGGATCGTCTACTGCCTGTCACGGCGGAAAACCGAAGAGTGCGCTGCGATGCTGGCCGGCAAGGGGCTGCGGGCGCTGCCGTATCATGCCGGCATGAGCCCGGAGCAGCGCGAGGCCAACCAGAATGTCTTCATGACCGAGTCCGGCGTGATTATCGTCGCCACCATTGCTTTCGGCATGGGTATCGACAAGGCCGATGTGCGCTATGTTTTCCATGCCGACCTGCCTTCCAGCGTGGAAGCCTACTATCAGGAAATCGGCCGGGCCGGCCGGGATGGCGCCCACGCGGACGCCTGCATGCTCTATGGGCTGGAAGATATCAGGATGCGGCGGCAATTCATCGAGAATGAAGAGGCCGGAGACGAGCGCCGCCGCCGGGAACACAAGCGGCTTGACGCCCTGCTTGGCTATTGCGAAGCGCCCACCTGCCGCCGGGCCAGCCTGCTCGAATACTTTGGCGAGAGCATCGAAACCTGCGGCAACTGCGACGCCTGCCTGCACCCCGTGGAGCGTGCGGATGGCAGCGAGGAAGCGCGCCGGCTCCTGCAGACGGCGCGGCAGACCGGCGAGCGTTTTGGCGCGGCGCATCTGATCGACGTGCTGCGCGGCGCCGACACTGACAAGATCCGCCGCTTTGGCCATGATCGGCTGTCATGTTTTGGCGCCGGCGCCGAACGCAAAGCCAACGAATGGCGTTCTTTCGTGCGGCAAATGGTGGCCGCGGGATTTCTGAGCATCGATATCGCCGGTTATGGCGGCATCCGCATCACCCCCAGGGGGCGTGCGCTGGCGAAAGGAGAAGGCGAATTTTTCTATCGCAAGGACACCATGCTCCCGGGTGGCGCAAAAGCGGTCCGCAAGCAGCGCGAACTGGAAGGCGGCCAGCCATTGAGCGATTCGGAGAACGAACTGCTCGCAAGGTTGAAGGAACTGCGGCTGCAGCTTGCGAGGGAACAGGAAGTCCCGGCCTATGTCATCTTTGCCGACAGGACCCTGATCGACATGGTCCGAAGACAGCCGCGCACCAAGGCCGAGTTCGCCGAAATCAACGGTGTTGGCGCGGTCAAGCTCGAACGCTTCGCCGAAGACTTCCTTGCGGAAATCAAGGCTGGGCTATAGGGAAGCTCTGATTAAGTCAGAGCTTCCCTGCGGCACATGGAAGTGCCGCCGAATTCGATGGCGTAAGCCATTGAATTCGGGAGCAAAACAAAACCACGCTTTTGTTTTGCGATAATGAAAAACTCCACGGATGGAGTTTTTCAGAGAATACATGGCACGCCGGGAGCCTGCGCCACAGGGGCGTGGATGAGAGAGGAAAGCTATACAGGCGTTGCCGCCTTGCAGTAGTGGTCGATAAAACGCTGGTGTGAGGGAAGCTGGCCGACCAGTTTGCCGACCGAGCCGTGAATGCCGGTCAGGAATCGCTGTAACTCTTCTTCGCTCATCATGTTGACGATGGGGTGGTATTGCTCGGGCAGCAGGCCCTGGCCGAGCATCACCTGGATCCAGGAATTCTCGCCGAACAGTTCGGTCGGCACCTTGAACACGCGCCCGGCCTGCTTGAACAACTCGATGCGATGCGTCAGCGAATCGGGAATGTCCATCGTTCGGCACTGGCGCCAGAAGCGCGTGTCGGTGCGATTGGTGACGTGGTAGTGCAGGATGATGAAATCGCGCACGTTGTCGATTTCGAACTTCATCTGGTTGTTGAATTCCTCGACGTCGGGCTGGCGGATGCCGTCGTAAGGGAACATCTGCATCAGGCGGATGATCGAGCGCTGGATCAGGTGGATGCTGGTCGATTCCAGCGGCTCGATGAAACCTGATGACAGGCCCATGGCGACGCAGTTCTTGTACCAGTGCCGGCGCCGCTGGCCGGCATTGAAGCGGATGACTCGCGGTTCTGTGAGCACCTTGCCTTCGACATTGTCCAGGAGCTTTTGGGTCGCTTCGTCGGCGCTCCAGTGTCTGCCGCTGAAAACCACGCCGTTGCCGACCCGATGCTGCAAGGGAATGCGCCATTGCCAGCCGGCTTCACGGGTGATCGAGCGGGTATAGGGGATCGGTTCGCCGACCGATTCGGTCTGCAGGGCGATGGCGCTGTCGCAAGGCAGCCAATGCTTCCAGTCGTCGTAACCGGCGTTCAGCGTCTGCTCGATCAGCAGGCCGCGGAAGCCGGTGCAATCGATGAACAGGTCGCCTTCGATGACCTGCCCGGATTGCAGGCGGATAGCGGTGATGTGGCCGGTGTCCGGATCCTGTTCGACGAATTCGATCTTGCCTTCCTGCCGCACCGCGCCGTGTTCCTCGGCGAGGCCACGCAGGAATTTCGCGTACAGCGATGCGTCGATGTGGTAGGCGTAATTCAGGCCCTGGCTCGGCATTACCGCGAACTTGTTCTGCACTGCGGCGGCCCATTCGTTGCAGTATTCGCCGTATTCGCGGGCGATGCCCATCTTCAGGCCCTTCAGCCAGAAATGCTGGAAGCCCGCGGCCCAACTGTCCTTGCCGGTCCAGCCGAAGGAATGGATGTAGTCTTCGTTGACGTCGCGCCAGCTTTCGAACTTGATGCCGAGCTTGAAGGTGCCCTGGGTCGCCTTGAGAAAATCCTGCTCCTTGACCTTGATCAGATCGTGAAAGGTAAGCAAGGTCGGAATCGTCGCCTCGCCGACGCCGACGGTGCCGATCTCTTCGGATTCCACCAGGGTGATGCTCAAGGTCTTGCCGATCAGCCGGGACAGGGCAGCGGCCGCCATCCAGCCCGCGGTGCCGCCGCCGGCGATGACGACCTTGTGGATCTTTCGATTTTGCATTTCGGTACTCTCCGGAATCGGCGGCGCTGGTGATTTTTCCTATCGATTCAGCCGGTTCAACAAGTCGGCGTGCAACTGCTTCGCCCTGGTCTCGTCAAGAGGCGCCAGACAACCCCTTCCCGGCTCCGGGATATGCTCGTACACCGACTCGTCGGCGGCGAATACATAGTGATTGAACACTCCCTGCCAGAGTTCGCGCTGCCGCAGAGGCAGATCGCGCAGGGCGAGAATCGCGTGCATCAGGGCGTTGGTGGGCGAGCCCATGAAACCCGGCGAGTTACACCACCAATAGTTGATGAGCATGTTGAATTCTTCGCGCGACTCGACGTGATGCCACCACATGCTGGGAATGAAGATCGCGTCGCCCGGTGCAAGCAAGGCGATCCGCGCGTGCTTGAGGGCCTCGGCGAATTTCGGGAAACGCTCCAGATCGGGATTGCTAATGTCCACGAGGCTGATGGCCTGGCCGGATGGGGTCTTGTCAATGGGGCCGACGTACAGATTGGCGATCTGCCCGGGCGGAAACAACGTGAACCGGCGCGTCCCCGCGACGACGCAGGCGACGTTGTCGGGGAAATCGTAATGGGCCGAGACGCGGGTCCGGTTGCCGAGCCAGAAACTCGCCAGGGCGTCGTCCGCCGGCAACTGGATGTCGTTTTCGGCCCGGAAACCGGGCATCCACTTGTCGACCGGCGTTGAACCGATATACAGGGTCGTCAGGCGATCCTCGCGACCGGGTTCGGCGAGCTTGCTGAAAACCTGGGGCAAGGTGGCCCGACCGGCGACAAAGTTGAAGCCGGTGAAATCTTCGTTATAGAAGAACCTGCCATTGATCGAGGAATTTCCGGCGTACACCGTGACCGGTTCTTCACGCCAGAACCGTGAAAGATAGCCGGCCGCGGCGGTGAGCGACCCGCTGCATTGCTCCACCGCCGGCCACTTGCTCACCAGACCTTGCAGCAACACTGGTTCGGTCGAGTCGAACACCTGTTGCGGAATCGCGCCGGCGGCGCATTCCACGCTCTGCACGGGCGCCGGCTCAGGCATCGGACCCGCCCTGGCGGCGGCCTTCCAGTCTCGCGTTTTTCCGTTCGGCGAGAGCCTGCAGATTGCCCATGGACGCGAGCACCATGAACATCGGCATGAGAAAACCGTTGGCGTTCAGTTCGCCGAGCGCCTCCGCGGAAAGCCCCTGCACCTTTTCCTCGTTCAGGCAATGGAAGCCGATCAACTGGTTGCGCGAGCCGTCCTTCAATTCGATTTCGAGCGTCATCGACTCGATCAGATCGTGTTTCTGCAAGGCGTTGACAAAAGTCTTGTTGTGTTCGATGCCGAGCCAGATCGATTCCAGCAGGTCGGCCGCGTTTTCCAGAAACGGCGTGCGCCCGCCGAGGGGTTGAAACAGCGGTTCGCCCCGTTCGGTATTGACCCGGGGATGGTCCATGTCGATCGACAGCACCCGGGTGCTCACCGGTTTGCCCTGGCTGTCGGATTTCTGGTATCCGATCAGAAAGGGTTCGCGCCGCACCATGGCGGGAATATAGGGCGCCTGCCAACCGGACTCGTCGAGGAAAAGGTTTTCTCCCTGTTGAAAACCGAACAGCGCCAAGGGAAGAAAATTGTCCTCGCTGTCCTGCTGGAACAGGATTGGATAGCAGGCCTGCACATTGCGTAACTCGAAGGGGAACACCAGCGACTGCATGACGCCATCGCCGTAGCGCGCTGCGCGATCGGTGACGATCCGCACGTCCGCGTGTTCGACATTGTTCAGAAGCGAGTAGTTCGCCATGGCAATCAGGCTGCGTTCCGGCGCGCGATGGCGCCGACCAGTTCTCTCGTCGTCGGCAGCCGGCGGGCCATCCGCTCGGCCTTCATCCGCGTACCGTGAAAAATCTCGTCCGCGCGTTTGCGCCCGACACCCGCCGCAGCCGTGTAGCGCGGTTTGAAACCCATGCCGTACAACACGTACTGGTAGCTCGCGGACGGAAACAGCTCGTCCATTCGCGGCGCATCGTCGTGCCAGGGCGGCTGCTGCCGCCATAGCGTCAACTTCTCGCGCAGGCTTTCGGGCCAGGTATCCGGCGAGCGGTTGTCCTTCCAGTAATCGCTGTCCTCGCGGGTGCTGATTGCGTAATGCAGTTTCAGGAACTCGACGATTCGCCGCCAATGGTAGCGCATCTTTTCGTTGAACCGCCCGGCGACGACATCCATGATTTCCCGGTCGCAGGGCAACTGTTCGCCGATTATGGCCGCCGATTGCTCGATCAGCACGAGTGCGGAGGCTTCGAGCGGTTCGATGAAACCCGCCGAAAGCCCCACGGCGACACAGTTGTTGACCCAGAACCTGTCGCGATAGCCCGGCTCGAACGGAATCGTGCGGAAAGCGAGCCGACCGGTATCGGCGCCCGGGGACGTTTCTTCAACGTAGGCTTTCAGGGCCGCCATCGCCGCGCCTTCGCCGGCGTGGGCGCTGGAATGCACGTAGCCGATGCCGCGGCGGCTGCTCAGGCCGATATCCCAGATCCAGCCATGAGGCTGGGCCGTCGAGACGGTTACCGGCGCGATCGGGTCACCGGGGTCGGCGTAGGGGACCTGTACCGCGGTGGCCCTGTCGTTGAACAGCACGTCTTTCAACGAAATCAGCGCTTTGCCGTAATGGGCGCCGATCAGCAGGGCTTTCTGTCCGGTGCAATCGACGAACAGGTCGCCCGCCACGCGCTCGCCGGTGTCGAGCGCTACCGCGGCGATGTCTCCATCCGGGTGCGACTCAACGCGTTCGACATTGCCGGCGATGTATTGCACGCCAAGATTGCGCACCGCGTGCCTGTGCAGCAGACCGGCGAAGGCGCCGGCGTCGAAGTGATAGCCGTAGTTGACGGTAAAGGCGTATTGCGGCGCGCCCGCCTGTTTCGGGGCGAGGCCGAGTTCGATCACCCGGGCCTGGGGCGTGACCAGATCGGCGAAGGCCGAGCGCTCCCCATGGGCAAGCCAGTATTTCGCGGGATTCAGTTCCGAGTACTCGACCGGCAAGCTGAACGGGTGGATGTATTCCGGGATTTCGGCGCGGCCGGACCAGCCGCGGAAGCGGGTGCCCTGCTTGAAGCTCGCGCCGCATTCGCGAATGAGGTCGTCTTCGGCCAGGCCGATTTTCCTGAGCGTCATTCGCATCGACGGCCAGGTGCCTTCGCCTACGCCGATGATGGGGATGTCGGGAGATTCGACAAGAACGACTTCGGCCGCGTTCTCGCCGCGCTTCCGGGATTCGACCGCAACCACGCAAGCGGTGATCCAGCCTGCCGCGCCGCCACCGGCGATTACGATTTTGCGGATGGGTCGGCTTCGGTTCATGGACTCACCGCCCCTTGAGCCTCTCGTTTCGGGGCGATGATACCAAGAGAGGCGGCCTCTCCCGATGCGGCTCAGAACTTGTAACGGAAGCCGATGTTGTAGCGCGGGCCGGACTGGGCCGCGAACAGTGTCTGGGCCTTGTCCCGACCGTAAACGTGAGTCGTTTCGTCGGTCAGGTTCAATCCATCGAAAAACACTTGCCAGTTCTCGTTGACCCAGTAACTCGCGCTCACGTCGACCTGCTGGTAAGCCGCCACATAGGTGGGTGGACCCGCGCCCACGTTGGTCTGGCCGGTGCCGGCCAGAAAATCGTCGCGCCAGTTGTAAGCCAGCCGCACGCTGATGTCGTTCCGGTCGTAGAAGGCGATGAAGTTCGCCGAATCGCTCAGTCCGGTAAGGACGAATTGCTGGGCAAGGCTGAAATTATCGTAGCCGACATCCGCGTCGACGATGGTGGCGTTGGCGATCACGCCGAAGCCGGTATCGCCGAAATTATGCTGGACGACGAGCTCCCAGCCTTCCATCTGCGCCTGTTCGATGTTTACCGGAACCGTGAGATTGAAGGGCGCCGCCGGGTCGCGGCCCGCCACGCCGGTGATGATGCCGGTCGCGGCGTCAACGCCCGCCGCATCCGCCCGGTTCTCGAGAATCCACGTGTACAGGGTACCGCCGTCCGAACTTCCGGTGGCCGCCCGCGCCTCTTGACCGAGCGGTCCGAGCGCGGGATGCGGCAGGCCGAAGGTTTCCTCGATCAGCGAAGAGGTGCCGATGAAGTTCTCCACGTCCTTGAGAAAGTACCCCACGGCCGCATAACTGTCTTCGGCGTAATACCACTCCAGCGACACGTCCCGGTTCAGGGAATCGAACGGCAACAGGTTCGGGTTGCCCCGGTCGCCCGTACCGCCGTCAATGCGCAGCAGGGAGTTGATCGTCTGCCCGCCCTGGATATCGCCGTAGTTCGGCCTCGTCAGCGTTCGGCTGATCGAGGCGCGGGCAACCAGGTCCTCGGTCAGATCGAATTTGAAGTCGAGATTCGGCAGGACGAGTCCGTAGTTACCCTCCAGCGAAGTGAAATCGGGAGCGCCCTGCACCGCCGACAGTTCGTTGCCGGACACCCAGTTGATCTGCGTATAAGCCGGCGACAGCGCTTGTGATGCGATATCGGTTTCCTCGTAACGCATGCCGAAGCGGATATCGACCGGAATGTCTCCGAGCTCCGCGCCCATGTGCGCCTGGAAATAAACCGCCAGGGATTCCTCCTGGGTGCGCCGGTCGGAAGTGAAATTGCTCGACGTACACAGGCCGGTACCGCAATCGCCCATGTCGGTAGTCATGAATATGTTCGCCTCGCCCGATGCCATGAGCTGCTCGGTTCTGGCGATCAGGTCGGACATGTCGAAGCGGTAAAAGTCGGTTTGCCTGCGCGGGTCGCCGCCGCCGGGAATCTCCGAAAATCCGTCCTTCGACGAGGCCGGGGTTAGCAGGTCCGCGATCGCGCCGCGTTCGGTCTGGGCGCTCCAGGCGTCGCGCTGCACGACCGAGCCGGCGGAACGATTGTTGACTTCGGTCAACTGGATGCCGAAATCGATGCTTTCCACGAAATCCAGATCGAAATCGTATGTGCCGGACAAGGTGGTCTGATCGAGATCCATCCTGGAAACATTGTTCGTGAATACGCTGCCGGTGACGACCATGTCGTCGGGCGAAAGCGGATCGTTCAGGCCGAGTTCGAGAATCGGCAGCTCGGCGCCGAAATGGCCCGTGGTGCGGTCGCGGGAGTAAGCCGCGATCGAGAGCAGGGCGGAATCGCCGAAGGGGCTATTGGGATTGCGCTTCGCGCTCGAATCGTGATAGTCGAATTCAACGCTCAACCGGTCGGAAACGTCCCACAGCAGGTTGAGACCCGTCGATCCGTTCTGCGTGCGCCAGGCGTCTTCGCCGCCGCCCATGGAGAAGTCGGAGTTGGACGAATTTTCGGCATAGACCAGCGGGCTCGCCTGTGGTCCGTCGGTCCACAGCGTTTCCTGGCCGCCGAAATTGAACCAGGCGGAAAGGTTGCTGTAGGACCTGGACAATTCCACTTCGGAATAGGTGTGGTCCAGCGTGGCTATCAGGTTGTCGGCCGCCTGCATCTGCAAGGTTAGCTGGCCGTTGGTGCGGACACGGTCCCATTCCGCCAGCTCGTAGCCAATGGCCTGGGGCACCGAATACAGGTCGCCCTCGCCGGGACGATTTTGCTGATTGGGATCGGTATGCGGGGGAATGCCGCCCCACTCCGAGGGGCCGATGCCGCACCAGCAGTTGTCGGTCTCGCCCGGGAAGGTGCGCCAGCCGCCGACGTTCGCGGTGCCGGCGCCGTTGTTGCGCTCCTGGCGCACCGCGCTCAGCGCGATGCCGATGGTGTCGTCGGCGAAGGTGTTGGAAAACAGCGCCGAAATTTCCGGCGTGAAACTGTCGCCCATTTCCGTGGACGTATCATGCAATCCGCTCGCGGCGGCGGTGAAGTTCATGCCCGGCGATTCGAGCGGACGGGTGGTGCGGATGTTGAGCGTCGAACCGATGCCGCCGGTGGGCACGTCGGCCTGACCGCTCTTGTAGACTTCCACCGCGGCAATGCCTTCGGAAGCGAGGTCGCCGAAGTCGAAAGAGCGGGTCGAAGCTTCAACGCCGCCCGTTGCGGTCGGCATTTGCCGCCCATTCAGCAGAACCAGGTTGAAACTCGGGCCGAATCCGCGCACGGTGACGTTCTTGCCTTCGCCGCGTTCACGGTTGATGGAGACTCCGGTGATCCGCTGCAGGGATTCGGCAAGGTTGCTGTCGGGAAAGTCGCCGATGTCCTCGGCGGTGATCGCGTCGACGACTCCGTCCGTGTTCCGCTTCAGGTTCATCGACGCTCTCAGGCTTTGCCGGATTCCGGTAACAACGATCTGCTCGATGCCCTGGGCGCCCTCGCCGGACGGTTGCCCGTAGGCTACGCCGCTGGCCAGTGCGAGTGATATCGCCGCGGCCAGGGGTGATTTCTTGCGTAAACTCACAGCCACCTTGATGCTCTCCCTCACTTCCCCGGCCCTTGAGAGTGCCGCGGGGACAGTGATTTTCGTTATCCCGCTGTTACGGCGGGAAAAATGATAACGTTGTCATGCCGTCTTATATGCTAGCTGTACAGCCTTGTCAACACCTTTTGTCTTCGATTGCAAACCGAAGCCCGCGGGGAATTCCGCGGCGCTGTCGGCAAGCACTCCATCGGTCTGTTCCGGCCCCGGCCAGGGCGCTGGCAGGCGACCGCTGAACTCGTGGATTCCCAGCAGGGTTTCAGCGACACCGCGGCCTTCGGCGCCGGGCAGCCAGCTTGCGACGAAAGCCGCCGATGCGGCGATTTCCCTGCTGGTGATGAGGGGCCGGCCCGAGACCAGCACCGCCACCACGGGTATGCCCCTGGCGGCGATGCGTTCCATGCAGGCAATATCCTCCGGATGCCTTTCGGCCAGCACCAGCGATTGGCCGTAGGCTTCCAGGGGGTTCATCAGGCCATTGATCATGGAACCCGCCTCGACGAACAGATGATCGCCCTGGCGGATATCGCCGTGGCCCTCGGCATAGGGCGTTTCACCGATGACCACCACGGCCACGTCGTGCCGCTCAGGGTCGGCGTCTGCGCCGTCGAGGTTTTCGCTCAGCACGGCATTGGGGGCCAGAGCCTTGATGCCCTGCCAGATGGTTTCGCCCATGATCGTATCGTTGCCGTTTTCGCCTTGCCAGCTTACCGTCCAGCCGCCGCACTGGTGGCCGAGGTTGTCCGCGTTCTTGCCGGCCACCAGGATTCGCTGGTTGCGCTTGAGGGGCAGGGTTTGGCGCTCATTCTTGAGCAGCACCTGGGATTGCCGCGCCGCGCGGCGCGCAAGGTCACGGTGGGCGGCGGTGGAAAAATCACGCTTGCCGGCGCCGGGGCGCAGCGCGGGGCGCGGCGCGTCGAACAGTCCATAACGCAGTTTGGTGCGTAGTATGCGGCCCACGGCGTCGTCGATGCGCGCCATGGGTACATGGCCCTGGCGTACCTGGGCCTCCAGCTTGTCGATGAATTCCCGCCAGCGCTCGGGAACCATGAACATGTCGAGCCCGGCGTTGACTGATTTGCGGATCGCTACTCCGTAATCCTTGTCGAGATAGTCGATGCCGTCCCAGTCCGACAGCACGATGCCCTTGAATCCGAGTTTCTCCTTGAGCAATTCGGTAATCAGAAAATGATGGCCGTGGCATTTGTCGCCGTTCCAGCTATTGAAGGAAGCCATGAGAGTCATTGCGCCCCCGGCCAGGGGCGCCAGATAGGGCGCCACATGGGTGGTTTCCAGTTCTTCCCAGGGCAGGGTGGTTTCGCCCTGGTCCATGCCCTGCCAGGTGCCGCCGTCGCCGACCCAGTGCTTGAGACAGGCGATGACGCCTTCGTCCTGCAGGGCTTTTGCATAGGCCGCACCAAGCCTGCCGGCGCGCTCCGGATCGTTGCCGAAGCTCTCGTAGGTCCGTCCCCAACGGCAGTTCTGCACTACCGAAAGCGCCGGGGCGAAATTCCATTCGAGCCCGCTGGCGAGGATTTCCCTTGCCGTGGCCCGGGCGATTTCCGTCACCAGTTCCGCATCATCCGCCGCGCCGAGGCCGATATTGTGGGGGAAAACCGTGGCGCCCCGGAGATTGCCGTGGCCATGCACCGCGTCCACGCCCATCAGAATCGGAATGCCCGGGCTGTCGGCATCGCCCACCGCCGCCTGCCAGAAGGCGTCGTTCATGGCGACCCAGTCGGCGGCGGCATTATTGCCCGGATGGGAGCCGCCGCCGCACAGAATGGCGCCGAGGGCGAATTGCCTGACATCCTCCGGCGAGGCGAAAAGCCGCTCCGCCATGGTCATCTGGCCGATCTTCTGGCGCAGCGTCATGGATTCCAGACGGGCGGCGAGAACGCCTTCCTGATTCCGGCCCCACATCGGGCATTTCTCCTGGCTATTCACTATCAATCGACGAAAAAGGGGATATTGGCGTGGGCCGCGGCGCCCCGCCCGTCGCCCGCATACACGAACAGGCGGTAGGCGCCGGGTTCGGCGGGCGCTCGCAGGCGGATTTCCGCCAGATCGGGCCGGGCAATGAGGCCCTCTCGCCGCGGCGGGATTTCCTCGACATCGCCGCCGGTCTGGGTTGCCGTGCTTTCCTCCATCACGCGCCAGTCGAAAATCAGGCTGTCGCCGTCCAGGTCCTGGGCCGCCACCGACGCGGAGTATTCCTGCCCGGCGCGAAGCCGGATGCTGTCGTCCGCCTGCTGGCCGTCAAGCCGCATTCCGTCAAGCAGCGGGGCGCGATTGTCGGGCCATTGCCCGGTCCAGATGCGATGCAATACGTCCACCGCCTCGGTGCTTTGCCCGTCCGGAGTGAAGGTCCCGTACCAGGTGGGGGTGCGCTCCTGCTTTTGGCCCCAAAGAAAGGCGTAGTTACCCACAAGCCGCCCCTGCATGGGCGCCAGCACTTCCTCGTAGGCGCGCTGGTAGACTGCCGCCTTGGCCGAGCTGTGCAGTTCGATGGGGGCGCCCCATTCGGTCAACGGCACTTCCCAGTGGCCGATGGTTCCCCATTCGGTAATCATTACCGGCAGGGCCGGGTCTACTTCCGCCAGCATTTCGGGGAGGTCATACACCGCGCCATAGACCTGAACGCTGAGAAAGTCCAGATCCGGCGCCCGTTGCCGCATCACCCGGGCGAGATCCGCCCCCATGCCGGCGGTGGTCGAGGTGGTGGGATGGTAGGGGTCGAGTTCGTGAATCATCCGCGAGATGTCGTTGATGGCGTCGTACACGCGCGGATTCTCGTATTCGAGGTTCATTTCGTTGCCGATGACCCAGGCGAGCAGGGCCGGATGGTCGCGGTAACGCAGCACGATTTCCCGCGCTTCCTCGAACTGCCGCGCAACGGCGGCTTCATCGTCGTAATCGAAGCCGTGGCGCTCCCGGACGATTTCAATGCACAGCGCCACAGTCATTCCGAGTTCATGGGCGATATCGAGAATGCTGCCGTCGCCGACTCGCCAGGTTCGCACCGAATTGGCGCCATTGGCGGCCAGGGAGGCGAGGTCGCTGAGCGTCTCCGCGCCGGCGCCCCTGACGTGGTAGGGCTCGCCGCCGCGGTAAAGCGTGAAGTTGCCCGGTTCGCCGCGGATTTCCACGGGAATGGGGCCGTCCCGGGCTGCGGCGCCGGCGCTGATTCCCAGCGCGCAGACGACGCCCGCCAGTTGCGCCTGCAATCGGTTCATGGCTCGCTCCTCGGCGCCAGGGCCAGTTCGAGTTCTTCCAGTGACTTGCCCCGGGTCTCGGGCATGATTCTTCCCAGAATGCCGAGCCCGACCAGGGCGACCAGGCCATAGACGAGAAAGGTCAGGCTGCTGCCGAGGGCCGCAAGCTCCCAGGGAAACAGCATCTGCACCAGAAAGCTCATGGCGGAATTCACCAGCCCGACGAAGGAAATCGCCGCGGCCCGGACATAGTTGGGAAAGAGTTCGGAAAACAGCACCCACATGATCGGCCCGGCGGAAAAGGCGAAACAGGCGACAAAGCCGAGGATTCCCGTGAGCACCAGCACGGTGTCCACGGTGATGGCGCCGGCGACGAGTTCGGATTCGAGCCCGCCCGCCTCGCCGATGCCGGCGGCCCCGAGCGCGGCGCGGAAATCGCCTTCGCTGTGGAAGGATTGATCGATGAGCGGAACCAGCGCGGCTCTGGTCTCGGCTCCGGGAACTGCCGCCACAGCGGTCTCGTCCAACTGGTAGGTCGCCTGACCGAAAGTCCAGGACAGCAGCAGCATGAAGGCGGCAATCCCCGCCAGGCCCGTGATCAGCAAGGGTTTTCTTCCCAGCCGGTCGATGCAGAGAATCGCCACCACGGTAAACAGCAGATTCACCAGACCCACCAGCACCGCCTGGAGAAAGGCGGCGTCATTGCCGATGCCGCTTTGCTCGAAAATCATCGGCGCATAGAAGAACACCGCATTGATGCCGGTGGCCTGCTGCACGACGCCGATGGTGAGGGCGATCAGCAGAACCAGCCGCAAATGGGGGCGCAGCAATTCGCCAAAACCCGCCGGAGCGCCGGATTTTTCCTCGGCCAGGCTGGCCCTGATCGCGTCGTGTTCGCGCTGGCCGCCTTCTTCGCCATTGATACGGATCAGGGTTGCCAGCGCGGCTTCGTCGCCGCCGCGCAATTGCAGCCAGCGGGGGCTTTCGGGCACCCGTTGCAGCACGATCAGGTAGAGCAGCGCCGGCAGCGCCTCCACCCCGAGCATCCAGCGCCAGAGCGAATCCGGGGAAATCGGGGGATTGTCGGCCTGGGACAGTTGCAGCAGCAGGTAGTTGCTGAAAAAGGCGGCGGAAATTCCGATGACGATATTGAGCTGGTTGAGCGAGACCAGTCGCCCGCGAATTTCCGCCGGCGCCACTTCGGCGATGTACATGGGCGCCACGATCAGCGCCGCGCCCACGGCAAAACCTCCCACCATGCGGGCGGCGACGAGCGGGGCGTATCCCGGCGCCAGGGCGCAACCGATGGCGGACAGCAGGAACAGCAGCGCCGCAGCCTTGAGTACGCCCACCCGGCCGATGCGGTTGCTCAGCGGCCCGGCGCCGAGCATGGCGAGGGTGGAAGTGAGGGTCAGGGAGGCAACCGCCCAGCCGAGCTGGAGTTCGTCGAGGCGGAATTCATCCTCGATGAACCCCACCACGCCCGAGATCACCGAGGCGTCAAAACCCATCAGAAAGCCGCCGAGCGCGGCGCTGAGGCTGGTCAGCCAGATATAGGCGCCGCCGGTGTTTTCACCCTGGCCCGGAACAGCGGACATGTGCGAATCCCGCAAGAAAATCGAGGCTTCCTGTTTACCAGCAAACTGACAGCGTTGTCAAATGGATTCTTGTGCGGAGCGGGATTCTGCAACCTCGCTCCGCGCGGAATGACACTCGCAATTGTCATCCCGCGTGCAGTCGCAGGATCTCTGCGGGCGGGCGGTGCGCAAATCAGGCAGGACTCAATGGCGCCGTGGATTCGCGAATCACCACTTTACATTCGAATGGCGTTTCGGGCGCCTCGGTGGAATGGCCATTGAGCTTGTCGATGAGCAAGGCCGCGGCGGTTTCCGCCATCTGCACGATGGGCTGGCGCACCGTGGTCAATGGCGGCCAGATTCGGGAGGAGAAGCGGGTATCGTCGAAACCGGCGATGGACAGTTCGCCGGGGACGTTCAACCCCCGCTTCCGGGCGGCAAAGATCGCCCCCGCCGCCATGTCGTCATTGCTGGCGAGTACGGCGCTTGGCGGATTGGGAAGGTCGAGCATTCTGCCGGCGGCGATGCGGCCGGATTCAAAATCAAAATAGCCCTGCCGCACCAGCCGGGGCGCATAGGCGACGCCGTGCTGCTTCAGGGCCCGCCGGTAACCGGCGAAGCGTTTGTGGCTTGCGCCATGGTCGGGATGCCCCTTGATGAAGCCGATGGCATCGTGCCCCTGGCGGATGAGCAATTCGGTGAGCGCATGGCTTGCGGCTTCGTCATTGCAGAGGATATTGATTTCGTCCGGGGCGGGCTCCCGGGGCGTGATCGCGGCGAACGGGATACGCATTTCCCGCAGCAGGCCCGACACTTCCGGCAGGTCCCCCATGGGAGCCGGCAGCACAATCCCCTCCACCCGGGCATTGGTGGCGAACTGGCGAATATGGTCGATGATTTCCGGGTCCGGCAGGGTAAGCGGGCGCAACAGCAGGGAGTAGCCGGCGGGCTCGCAAATACCAAGGGCCCCGTTGAAAACATCATTGAGATAGCTGAATTCCTCGGCATTTTCGTAGATCAGGCCAATGATGCGCGAGCGCTTGCCGGAAAGCTCCCGGGCGGCGGCATTGGGCTGATAGCGCAATTCGCGCACCGCAAGCATGACCCGTTCCCGGGTATTTTCGCGCACATTGGGCTCATTGTTGACCACGCGCGAAACCGTCTTGATGGAAACGCCGGCATGTTCGGCGACATCGAAGATCGTAACCTTGGCCCGGTCTGGATTCATGACGCAATTCTACACGACTTCATCCCTGGCCGATTTCAAAGCTAGGAGCCTGCGCCGTAGGAATTCACGGCTGCAAATCCGCTCTCATCCACGCCCCTGGCCGCTCGATTTCGTTGCATATTCACCAATATTCGCCTCAATCGACCGGCCAGGGGCGCGGCGATAGCGAATTTTCGCTTTCGCGAATTCCTACGGCGCAGGCTCCTGGCCCAGGACCGCGCCGAGCAGCAGGGCAAGCCCCACCCACTGGTTGCTGAGGAAAGCCCTGAAACAGGCCTCGGGACGCCTGCCCCGAATAATCATCTGTTGCCAGCCAAACAGGACACCCACTCCGATCAAGGACAAAAACCAGGGCGCGTCCAGTTCGAATTGCCGCCCGGCAAGCCACAGCAACACAATGGTCAGCGCCTGCAATGCGCCGATGATGAAATTGTCCGCCCCGCCGAACAGGATCGCCGTGGACTTGACGCCGATGCGCAGGTCGTATTCGCGGTCCACCATGGCGTATTGCGTGTCGTAGACCACGGTCCACAGCAGATTGGCGGCGAACAGCAGCCAGCCCGCTGCGGGCACGCTGCCGGCGCCGGCGGTGAAAGCCATGAGGATTCCCCAGGAAAAGGCGACGCCGAGCACAAGCTGGGGCAGATGAGTTACCCGCTTTAGGAAAGGATACAGGGCAATGATGGGAACAGCCGCCACGGCCAGCAGGATCGTCTGCAGATTGGTGAACAGGGTCAGCGCGAATCCCGCCAGGGAAAGTACGGTGAACGCGGCCAGCGCGTCCCGGCGCTGCAACCGCCCTGTGGCCAGGGGCCGTTCCCGGGTGCGCAGCACTTCGCCGTCGATCTGGTAATCGGCGAAGTCATTGATGCAGCACCCTGCAGAGCGCATGATGACCGTGCCCAGCACAAAGATGAGCAGCAGACCTGGCGCTGGAAAGCCATCCGAGGCAATCCACAGGGCGCAGAGCGTGGGCCACAGCAGCAGGTAAATCCCCACCGGCCGGTGCAGCCGGATCAGGTGGAAGTACGCCAAAAGCCTGTCAGACATCGGCATAATGGCTTCGCTCGCCGATCCAGCGGCGGATCAGGGGCTCGGCAAGATGGGGATAACTGGCAAGCAGCTCCTGGCAGGCGTCGCGCACCTGCTCGAGCATCTCGCTGTCCCGGCTGATATCGGCGACCCGGAATCCCGCAATACCCGCCTGTCGGGTGCCGAGCACCTGGCCTGGCCCGCGCAGGCGCAGGTCCTCCTCGGCAATGCGGAAGCCGTCGCTGGTTTCCCGGATGATGCCAAGCCGCTCCCGGCTCAGGTCGGAAAGCGGCGGCTGGTAGAGCAATACGCAGTGGCTTTGCTCGGCGCCGCGGCCCACCCTGCCCCGCAACTGGTGTAATTGCGCCAGCCCGAGGCGCTCCGGGTTCTCGATCACCATCAGGCTGGCATTGGGCACATCCACTCCCACCTCGATTACCGTGGTCGCCACAAGCAACTGGATTTCGCCATGCTTGAATTGCTCCATATCGGCGGATTTTTCCGCCGCCTTGAGCCTGCCGTGGACCAGCCCCACCCGGATGCCCGGCAAGGCCTGACGCAGTTCCGCCGCAGTGGCCTCGGCGGCCTGGGCCTGGAGGGTTTCGGATTCGTCGATCAGGGTGCAGACCCAATAGGCCTGTCTCCCGGCGGCGCAACTGGCGGCGATGCGCTCGATGATTTCATTGCGCCGGGAATTGGAGTGGACCACGGTATTCACCGGCCTGCGCCCAGGCGGCAATTCATCGATGATGGAACTATCGAGGTCGGCGTAGGCGCTCATGGCCAAGGTCCGGGGGATGGGCGTGGCCGTCATCACAAGCTGGTGGGCGCGCAGGGCGCCGGCCTTTTCCCGCAGGGCAAGCCGCTGGTGTACGCCAAAACGGTGCTGCTCATCGACGATGACCAGCCCGAGCCGCTGGAATTGCACTTGTTCCTGAAAAACCGCATGGGTGCCGATGAGCAGCTTGCATTCCCCCGAGGCAAGCGCCTGCAACACTTCATCCCGGGCCTTGCCCCGGGTTTTTCCGCTGAGCCAGCCAAGCGGCAGTTGCAGGGCCTCGAACCAGGGAAGAAAGTTCTGCCAATGCTGTTCGGCGAGGATTTCCGTCGGCGCCATGAGACAGGCCTGAAAGCCCGATTCGATGGCAAGCAGGGCGCCGAGGGCGGCCACCACGGTCTTGCCCGAACCCACATCGCCCTGGAGCAGGCGCATCATGGGCGCCTCCCCCGCCAGGTCCCGCCGGATTTCCCGGTAGACCCGGCGCTGGGCGCCGGTAAGCTGGAAGGGCAGCAAATCGACGAATCGTTTGGGCAGTTCCTGCTTGATGCTGAAGCGCGGCGACGGCAGGGCGCCGGCGTCGAGCTTGAGGCGGCGCATGCACAGCCGGTGGGCGAGAAGTTCCTCGAAAGCCAGCCGCCGGCGCGCCGGGCTGTTCTCGCTGCGACCGGTATAGTCGAGCTTGATGTCAGGCGGCGGCTCGTGAAGCAGGCGGACCGATTCGGCAAGATCGATGCCGTCAAAGTCGCCGAGCAGCGACTCCGGCAGGAGTTCCGGCAGCTTCCCGGAACTGGCGAGCAGGGCGAGGGCTTGCCGCACGAATTGGCGCATGCGCTGCTGGTGAATGCCTTCCACCGTGGAATACACCGGCGTCAGGGTATCGGGGACCTGCGCGTCTTCGCTGGACAACACGCGATACTCCGGGTGATACATCTCCAGGCCGCTGCGGCCGTAGCGCACTTCACCGAAACAGCGCACGAGGGCGCCTCCGGTGAGTTTTTGCCGCTGGAAGCGGTTGAAGTGGTAGAAGCGCAGGCTGAGCATCCCGGAATCATCCCGCAACAGGCAGCGCAGGCTGCGGCCCCGGCGGCCGGCCTCCACGCCGCTGTCGACGATCCTGCCCTGAATCTGGACGCAGTCGCCCACCATGGCCTGCCGGATGGGGGTGATGCGGGTGCGGTCCTCGTAGCGGAACGGCAGGTGGAACAACAGGTCCTGGACGCTGGCAATGCCAAGGTCCGCCAGCCGTTCCCTGATCTTCGGGCCGATGCCGTCCAGCCGGTCAACGGGAATCTGGTCCAGTGGCGGGCCGGTCATGGCTGCATGGGTTCAGGGTTTCAGGAATCCGCCGCCAGAATCGCGTCGATCTCCACCATGGCATTGGCCGGCAGCGCGGCGACGCCGATGGTGACCCGGGCCGGGTACGGCGCCGCGAGACGCCGGGCCATGATTTCGTTGACCGCCTTGAAATTGCCGAGGTCCGTGAGATAAATCGTCATCCGCAGGGCCTGGTCGAGGCTGGTTCCCGCCGCCTGCGCCACGGCTGCGAGATTGTCGAATACCCGCTCGGTCTGTTCCACAATGCCGCCTTCCACAAGCCGCATGCTCGCCGGGTCCAGCGGCACCTGGCCGGAAAGAAACACCAGCGAACCCTGCCGCACCGCCTGGGAGTAGGGGCCTATCGCGGAAGGGGCCTTGTCGGTCTGGATGACTTGAGATTCCGGCATGGCTACCACCGACTCCTGTGGCGCAGGCTCCTAGTGAACGACGTTATCCGCGCGGACAGGTGGCTTGCGCGCCTTGCGCGACTTGACCCGGGTGACCCGGGTGACCGCCTTGACCATGCGGATCTTGCGCATCACCCGGGCGAGGTGGACGCGGTTCCTGACATTGATCAGCAGATTGACGATGCTGAAGTGGGCGTCCCGCTCGGCGGTGGTGATCTTTTCGATGTTCGCCTCGGCGCCGGTGATGGCGGTGGCCAGAGTGGCGATGATGCCGCGCTGGTGTTCGAGTTCCACCCGCACTTCCACGGTGAATTCGCCCTGGATTTCCGGGTCCCAGCCCACTTCCACCCATTTTTCACGATTGGCCCGCAGTTCGGAGATGTTGTTGCAGTCGTCGGTGTGGATGACCATGCCCCGCTCCGAGCTGATATAGCCGACGATGCGGTCGCCGGGGATGGGATTGCAGCAGCGGGCGTAATTCATTACCGAGCTCTGGGCGTCGCGCACGAGCAGATTGCCGCCCACGCCGGCGCCGGTGGGGTTTTCGTTCAGGTCGATAAGACGCTGGGCCATGGTATGGGACATGCGATTGCCCAGCCCGATTTCCTCGAACAGGCGATTCACCGAATCGAGCCGCAGTTGCTCGAGCAGGCTGGAAACGGCTTCCCGGGAAAGCTTGTCGAGGCTTGCGCCGAAGCTCGCCAGGGCCTTGGTGAGCAGGCGTCGGCCAAGGGCGGTGGATTCGGATTGCTTCTGTTTCTTGAGAAAGTGGCGGATTCCCGTGCGCGCCTTGGCGGTGACCACGAATCCGAGCCAGGCGGGATTCGGCTTGTGACCGGGCGCGGTGAGGATTTCCACGGTCTGCCCGCTTTCCAGCGCTTCGCTCAGTGGCGCGAGGCGGCGCTCGATGCGGCAGGCCACGCAGGTGCTGCCGATATCGGTGTGAATGGCATAGGCGAAATCCACCGGCGTGGAACCCACCGGCAACTCGAAAATCTCGCCTTTGGGGGTGAAAACGTAAATCTCGTCGGGGAACAGGTCGATCTTCACATTTTCGATGAATTCGAGCGAATTGCCCGCGTTCTTCTGCATTTCAAGCAGGCCGTTCACCCATTCCCGAGCCCGGACATGGGCATTGCTCGGCAGCTCCTCGCTGGATTTGTACAGCCAGTGGGCGGCAATGCCGTTATTGGCCATGGCTTCCATTTCCTCGGTGCGGATCTGGATTTCAATGGGCAGGCCGTGCATGCCGAACAGGGTGGTGTGCAGCGACTGGTAGCCATTGGCCTTGGGAATGGCGATGTAGTCCTTGAAGCGCCCCGGCACGGGTTTGTACAGGCTGTGAACCGCGCCGAGCACGCGGTAGCAGGTGTCCACCCGGTCCACCACGATGCGGAAGGCGTAGACGTCCATGATCTCGCGGAAGGATTTGCGCTTGCTGCGCATCTTGTCGTAGATGCTGTACAGGTGTTTTTCCCGCCCGATGGTCCGCCCCGGCAGTCCTTCCCGTTCGAGGCAGGCTTCCAGCGAGGTCTGGATCCGGGTCACGACTTCCTTGCGGTTGCCGCGCACCTGGCGCACGGCGGCGCCGATGCGGCGAAAACGCAGCGGGTAAATCGCCTCGAAGGCGAGGTCCTCGAACTCGATGCGCATGTCGTTCATGCCAAGGCGATTGGCGATGGGGGCATAGATTTCCAGGGTTTCCCGGGCGATGCGGCGGCGCTTGTCCGGCGGCAGCACCTTGATGGTTCGCATGTTGTGGAGGCGGTCGGCGAGCTTCACCATGATGACGCGAAGATCGCGCGACATGGCCATGGCCATTTTCTGGAAATTCTCGGCCTGGGCCTCGGCCTGGGAGCCGAACTTGATCCGGCTCAGCTTGCTGACCCCGTCCACCATCTCTGCCACGGTATTGCCGAACTGGGTCTTGATGGCGGTCTTGGTGATGCCGGTGTCTTCGATGACATCGTGCAGCATGGCGGCCATCAGCGATTGATGGTCCATGTGCATGTGGCTGAGAATGCCGGCCACCTGGAGCGGATGGGTGATGTAGGGGTCGCCCGTGCGGCGCATCTGGCCCTCGTGGGCCTGCTCGGCGTAGTAGTAGGCGCGGCGCACATGGTTGATTTGCGGCTTTTCCAGATAGCCCGAGAGGCCTTCCGCCAGGGTGCCGATGTTTTCAATCTGCAGGGCTGTCAACCGAGGCTACCTCTTTGTGCGCGCCTGTGGCGCAGGCTCCCGGGTTATTCCTCGGTTGCGGGCGGCGGAGCGGCGAGTTCGGGCTGTTCCAGCATGATTTCCATTTCCTGCTCGATCTCTTCCATCCTCATTTCCGGCTCGGGTCTGGCGGTGAGAATTTCCGGCCCCACCAGCCCCTGGGCGATCTCCCGCAGGGCAAGCACCGTGGGCTTGTCGTTGTCCTCCGCCACCAGCGGGTCCTTCCCGGCAGTCTGCAGCTGCCGCGCCCGCTTGCTCGCCACCATGACGAGTTCAAAGCGGTTATCCACCTTGTCGAGACAATCTTCTACCGTAATACGCGCCATGTGATCTGCCTTCCGGTTTCCAGGGAAATTGTTCCCAGCGGGCCGCCGATTCTACTGGATTCGGCACCCGGATGCACATTTCAGCCCGGGAAACCGCAAACTCGATTGTGTCGGATTCTTGCTGCTGCCGGACTGCCTGTGTGGTTAAGGTGCTGATGGTAAAAGCTGCTATGTGGCAGCCGATATCCATACAACCACTATATATGGTGATATTCCATTGGGGGTTGGTACGATGGCCGCAAAAACGTTGCCCGTCGCGAAAATCGCGCAACGCGCTGAAAGGATATATCAAAAGAAGCATCAACCCCGGCCCGCGAACTCGGCAAGCCGGAGTTGCGCGCGTTCTTCGGCGTGTTCCTCTCCATGAACACCGCCGGCAGCAATTCGAACAGCATCAGCAGGGCGTCGAACAAGGCGCGGCCCTCGACGCCTATCCCGCCGACCGCGCACAGCGCCTCGAACCGCCCCTTCAGGGCGTCGAACTCCGAACGCGGCGACGCCTTGTCCACCGTCGCCATCGGCTACCCGGCCTCCACCGCCATGATCGCCGCCAGCACCGCCAAGCGCTCCGCTGGCGGCATCGCCCCGTAGCGCCGGCCCCAGTTCCCCGCCTTGCGCTTGACCGCCTGGCGATGCGTGAAGTTGCGCCCCGCCAGGCTCGCCCAGTGAACCCGGTCCGGCTCGAAGTTGAACCACAGCTTCTCGGTGACAAGCCGTTTATCAATCGGTTTGGACCCAATCCTCCTGCAACCTATCCACAATTAAGGGAACAGTGTTTTGAGCATATCTGTCTTGCGGCTGGAGTGTCAAAGGGATTGACAATGACACAGAGTAAAGAGGCGTTTCGGCAGTTTCTACATTCTACGATAAACCCGCTTGCCCAACAGATAGCTTCTGAAATGTCTGTCAAGCTGGAATTAACCTTGAACATGGATAAGCTGATGGAATCCGATATTTTCACAAGGGCGAAGAGTTACAAGCTGTTAAGAGAGTCTGGAATACCGGAATTGATAGCCGCTAGAATTTGTGGAATATGGGACAGTGATTTGAAGATGGATAAGTAGTTCTTGACTCAGTTAAATACTTTATATCCACGCTCGCGCAAACAGTTCCGAAGTACAGTTTCCTGCTCTTTATATCCATCTGCCGCAGCTTCTGCCGTGCCGAGAACAGCGCCAGCTCCCGCAAGGCGTTCCGCAGTATCAGAGTTGCCGACGACCGCACCAATCACTGCATAAGCAGCAGCGCCGCCGACTGCTCCCGCAGCCGCGTAGGAACCGATACTAACCTGATCGGCATATTCGTTGCAGTCTGCTAGATCATTCCGGTAGGCACGATAATCAACATTTTTCATGTCTATAATCAGCCCACTATCATCGAATGGATCAGCACCCGCACAACTGCCAAGCACAAAAACTGCTAGGAAAACAGCAAAGACATTCCGCATTCTTAATCCCTCTGATTCCCCTTTTGGGCTTTGGCTGTGTTTCCCGGCGAATGTCAACGGATTTCGCGTGGCCGACCTGGACGCGATGACCGAGCAACTGGAGTCAGCGGGCATCGAGGTCAGCCACGAAAGCGAAATGGAAGGCATCGGCCGCTTCGCCCGCATCCACGACCCCGAAGACAACCCGATCGAACTCTGGGAACCCGTATCCTGAGTCTGACGGGGTGGTCTCTTTCCGGTACTGACTCATACTGACTCACCCTCGTCGCCAAGCGATGGGTGCCCCGGATTCCTTCCCTGTTGTTGACTGCGCCAAGGTATGGCCATACTATTGGCTCATGGCAAGTCAAACCATAAAGTCCACCTATACCTTGGATGTTCGAACCGTGTCGCAGTTGGAATCGTTGGCGGCGCGTTGGAATCTTTCAAGGTCCGCCACGCTCCGTCGCCTGATCAGCGAAGCGGCGGGCAGAGCCTCCCCTTTGGCAGTGGAAAAGCTCAAGGCGCTGGACGAATTGCAACAACGACTCGCACTGAACGATAAGACCGCATCCGCCTGGATAGGTGATGTGGGTCGCGAGAGGATGTCGTCGAACAGGCCAGCGTCGGAATGACCGCTGGCACCGTTCAACTCGATACGAGTTTCCTGATTCGAGCGCTGATTGTCGGCACAGCGGAAGATACGATGCTCAGGAGTTGGCTTAACGAGGACCGAAAGCTTGCCATGAGTGCTGTGGCTTGGGCCGAATTTCTCTGTGGTCCCGTAGATGCGGAAGAATTGTTCCTTTCGACTTCGATCATTTCTGATCCGCTGCCATTTACGGGTGAAATGAGTTCGCTGGCAGCGGGACTCTACAACAAGGCGGGGCGGTTGCGGGGCTCATTGGCTGATTGCATGATAGCCGCTTCTGCCATCACCGAATCCGCAGCGCTTGCAACGCTCAACCGTCAGGACTTCGAAAAATTCCGGGAATCTGGTCTGGCGCTGTTGTGAAATGATCTCTGGAACTGCGTTCGCTGTTGAGGAAGTCGCCCTGGGCGCCGTTCCGCAAGGCCAAGGCTGCGGTGAAAATGCACACGCTGCTTGACCTGCGTGGCAACATTCCCAGCTTCATCCACGTCTCCGACGGCAAACCGCGCGATGTCAACGTGCTCGACCTGCTGCTCCCCGAGCCGGCGGCGGTGTATGTGATGGACCGCGCCTACCTCGACTACGAAAGGCTCTCCACCCTGCATCGGGCGGGCGCGTTCTTCGTCACCCGCGCCAAGTCGAACGCGGACCTGCGCCGGGTGTACTCGGCGCCGAACGACCGACCGCGGGGGACCGTCTGCGACCAGACCGTGGCGCTGTCGGGCTTTTACAGCCGAAAACGCTATCCGCTCCACCTGCGGCGTATCCGTTTCAAGGATCCGGAGTCGCAAAAGACGAAATCGATAAATTTCAAACTGATCCGGGGAAGGTCGATTTAGTCGAATCTGGCGGATATTTAGCAGCGCGTTCAACATCGTCGGAGCGAATTGAACGAATTACGGAAATCGGATACTTGCAGCGGCGAATCCGGATTGGCGGCGTTTATGACTTCAAGCTGTTGAGGCGACAGGCGCTTCCGGTCTTCCAGCCACCAGAGCAGGATGTGCGTATCGAGCAAGGCATTCACTGCTTCAGGGCTTCCCAGTCCGTCTCCGGCACTGTGGGCGATACGATGTCGCCCTTGATGATCACTGTTTTTTTCAGACTGTTCAGACTGTCCTGGGGATAGCGACCGTCAAGGTTCGTAGCAGGCGACAGTTCCGCCACGGGCCTCCCCCGCTTCAGAATGATTACGCGTTCACCTGTCTCCTGTACCCGGTCAAGGACCGCCAGGCACTTTGCCTTGAAGTCTGTTGCATTCATTGTAGCCATACGACCAGTACTGGTGACCGGTCACTTTATGTCAAGTAGCTGATCGAAACGGAGTATTTGTTTCATTTTTTGAGTTCGGCCGGCACTAAGTATTCTCTGAAAAACTCCATCCGTGGAGTTTTTCATTATCGCAAAACAAAAGCGTGGTTTTGTTTTGCTCGCGAATTCAATCGCTTACGCCATGGAATTCGGCGGCACTTCCATGTGCCGCAGGGAAGCTCTGACTTGATCAGAGCTTCCCTAACAACCTGGCATAGCGGTCCATCTGTTCTTCGCGGCGGAGGCGGCGGGCGCGGATGATGGCGCGGATGTCGGCGAGGGCCCGCTCGAACTCCTTGTTGAAGACGAGATAGTCGGATTTTTCTCCCTGGGCGATTTCCCGGTGGGCTTGTTGCATGCGCTTTTCGATGGTGCCGGCGTCGTCGAGGGCGCGGGTTTCGAGGCGCTGGCGCAGGGTGGCCACCGATGGCGGCAGGATGAAGATGGAACAGGCGCCGGGGTCGAGCTTGCGTACCTGCCCGGCGCCTTGCCAGTCGATTTCGAGGATGACGTCGATGCCCTGCTCGCGCTGCCGGTTGACCCATTCCCGGGAGGTGCCGTAGTAGTGGCCGTAAACCTCGGCATGTTCGAGGAATGCGCCTGCTTCGAGCTTGCGCTGGAACTCTTCGCGCTCCACGAAGAAATAATCGATGCCGTCCCGCTCGCCGTCGCGCCGGGGCCGGGTGGTGTGGGATACCGAAATTCGCAGGGAATCGTCGCCCTTGACGAGTTTCCGCACGAGGCTCGTCTTGCCTGCCCCGGAGGGCGCGGTGACGATATACAGCGAGCCGCTATTCAAGATTTTGCACCTGTTCCCGGATCTGCTCGATCAGCGCTTTCAGATCGAGGGCGTTGCGGGTGGTTTCAATGGCGGCGGACTTGGAGCAGATGGTGTTGGCTTCGCGCATCAGTTCCTGCATCAGGAAATCGAGTTGCCGCCCGGCGGGTTCGGCAGCCCCGAGCAGGCGCTCGAGTTCGTTGACGTGGGCATCGAGGCGGTCGAGTTCTTCGGCGATGTCGGCCTTTTGCACGAGCAGGGCGACTTCCTGTTCGATGCGCCTGGCATCCAGATCGACTTTCAGTTCCGCGATGGCGTCAAGCAGATTCTGGCGCTGGGCGGCCAGCAATGCGGGCAGGGCGTTGCGGATGCCGGCGAGGATTTCCCGGATCGAGACCACCCGCTCGCGGATGACTGCTTCGACCTCTTCGCCCTCCCGGGCCCGGCTGGCGAGAAACTCATCGAGGGCGCCATTGAACAGGGCGAGTGCCGCCTGCTCGAGAGCGCTGTCTTCCGTGGGCCCTTCCTCGATGACACCCGGCCAGCGCAGAATGTCGAGGTTGGAGGGCAGCCGGGAGTCGCCGTAGTAGCCGTGCAGCTTTTCGCTGGCCCGGGCGAGATTGGTCAGCACCTGGGAATTGAGGCGCAGTTCGCCGCCGCCGGCCCCGGATTCCCGGAAGCGCAGGGTGCAATCCACCTTGCCCCGCTTCATCCGGCTGCGCAGGGTTTTGCGAATCGTCATTTCCAGGCCGCGAAACGCCTCGGGCAGGCGGAATGCGGTTTCCAGATAGCGGTGATTTACCGAACGAATTTCCCAAACCAGGGCGCCCTGCTCGAGTTCGGCCTGTTTGCGGCAAAATGCTGTCATGCTCAACATTGGATTTTCCCGGAGAATGGTAATGCGGGCCTATTCTAGCGCGAGGGCAACCGGGATTCAGCAAACGGCGGAGCCTCCTGCGCGGTTCGCAAATGCGGGTGGCTTGCAGGATAATGCGCGCAATTCCAGGCCGGAATCCATCCCCATGAATGATGCCTTGCGGGCGGACGGCAGAACTGCCGGACAACTGCGCCCGGTGAAGCTCACGCGGCGCTATACCCGGCACGCCGAAGGTTCGGTGCTTGCCGAGTTTGGCGCCACCAGGGTGCTTTGCACCGCCAGCGTGGAATCCTCGGTGCCGCATTTTCTGCGCGGCAGCGGGCAGGGCTGGATCACCGCGGAATACGGCATGTTGCCGCGGGCCACCGGAACCCGCATGGACCGGGAAGCCACCCGGGGGCGGCAAGGCGGCAGGACCATGGAAATCCAGCGCCTGATCGGTCGTTCCCTGCGCGCCGCGGTGGACATGTCCCGGCTCGGGGAGCACAGCATCAAGATCGACTGTGACGTGATCCAGGCCGACGGCGGCACCCGCACCGCCGCCATTACCGGCGCTTGCGTGGCGCTCGTGGACGCCCTGGAGCACATGCTCGACAAGAGGCGGATTGCGGAGAATCCACTCGGGCAGCTCGTGGCGGCGGTTTCCGTGGGCCTGCGGGGAGGCCGGGCCCTGCTCGACCTCGACTACCCGGAAGATTCCGCGGCGGACACCGACCTCAACGTGGTAATGACCGAACACGGCGGCCTGATCGAAGTCCAGGGCACCGCGGAGCAGGGCGATTTCAGCAGAAGGGAACTCAATCAAATGCTCGATCTCGCCGAAGCGGGAATCGCGAATCTCGTTGCCAGCCAGCGGCAGGCGCTTGCAGAATAGGGATTGCCCCATGCAGGACTTCCAGCGCGACTTTCTCCGCTTCGTCATCGAACACGGAATCCTCCGCTTCGGCAGCTTCACGCTCAAGTCGGGCCGGATCAGCCCCTATTTCTTCAATGCCGGGCTGTTCAATACCGGCGCCCGACTGGACTTTCTCGCCGGCGGTTACGCCCGGGCCATCGCCCATTCCGGAATCGAATTCGACACGCTGTTCGGCCCGGCCTACAAGGGAATCCCGTTGGTTGCCGCCACCGCCGTGGCTCTGCACCGGGATTTTGGTCGTGACGCCGCCTGGTGCTTCAATCGCAAGGAAGCCAAGGAGCATGGCGAAGGCGGGGTGCTCGTGGGCGCGGAACTCGCGGGGCGGGTATTGCTCGTGGACGATGTCATTACCGCGGGCACGGCAGTGCGCGAGGCCGCCGGGATCATTCGCGGCAACGGTGCGACGTTGGCGGGAATCCTCATCGCCCTGGATCGGCAGGAGCGCGGCAGGGGCGCCGGTTCGGCAATCGCGGAAATCGAACGGGAGTACCGGACCCGGGTCATCAACGTGGTCAGCCTGCAAGATGTCATCGAGTATCTCGAATTCCATGCCGACTCCGGCTTGCAGGCCCACGTCGGGGCGGTGCAGGCTTATCGGGAACAGTTCGGGGTATGAGTCTTGAACTGCCGCAGCAACTTGCTCGGGCGGCGGAGTCATCTTCCCGAGATCCTGCGACTGCGCGCAGGATGACATTCCCCCTCAGCCGCCGATCAGCGTTCCTACGCCTTCGTCGGTGAAGATTTCCAGCAATAGGGCATGCTCCACGCGGCCATCGATGATGTGGGCGCTGCGCACCCCGGAACGCAGGGCATCCAGGGCGCATTCCACCTTGGGCAGCATGCCGCCGCTGAGAATGCCGGTTGTTGCGAGCTCTTCCACCTGCTGGACGCTGAGGCCCGTCAGCACCTTGCCGTCGCGGTCCCGCACCCCGGCCACATTGGTGAGCAGAATGAGCTTTTCGGCGCCGAGCACACCGGCGATGGAGCCCGCCACCGAGTCGGCATTGATATTGTAGCTGACACCGTTCTCGTCGGTGCCCACCGGGGCGATCACCGGAATGAAGTCGCTGGCCTTCATCATTTCCAGCACCCGGGTATCGATGGAAACAATTTCCCCCACCTGGCCCAGATCAACGAAGTCACTATCCTCATCGCCGCCGCGCGCCTTGAGCCGGCGCGCCCGGAGCAGATTGCCGTCCTTGCCGCTGATGCCCACCGCCTTGCCCCGATGTCGATTGAGCAGGCTCACGATTTCCTTGTTTACCTGGCCGCCGAGCACCATTTCCACCACGTCCATGGTGCGGCTGTCGGTGATCCGCAGGCCGTCCACAAAGCGCGATTCGATATTGAGTTCCTCAAGCAGCTTGCCGATCTGCGGGCCGCCGCCGTGGACGATCACCGGATGAATCCCGACCAGTTTCATCAACACCACATCGGTGGCGAAACTCTGCTTGAGGGCTTCGTCCACCATGGCGTTGCCGCCGTACTTCACCACCACGGTATGGCCGGCGAATTTCTGGATGTAGGGCAGCGACTCCGTCAGGATTCTGGCGATGGTGCGGGCCCGGTTGATGCTCAGGGACATGGCGCAGCCTCCTGGGAGGCTGCGCCATAGGAATTCACGGCTGCAAATCCGCTCTCATCCACGCCCCTGGCCGCTCGATTTCGTTGCATATCCACCAATATTCTCCTCAATCGATCAGCCAGGGGCGCGGCGATAGCGAATTTTCGCTTTCGCGAATTCCTACGGCGCAGCCTCCTACTGGATGAACCAGTCAAAAAGGCGGCTTGAGCGAACTGTCGGCGGCCAGGATCAATTCCCGGAACTGCGCCTGTATCGCCGCCAGCCGCTGTTTCGAGTCCGCCTCGAAGCGGCACAGCAGGGCCGGAGTGGTATTGGAAGCGCGGACCAGGCCCCAGCCGTCGGCGTATTCTACGCGCAGCCCGTCGATTTTGATAATTTCCTCCTGTTTGAAGTCGGCAAGTTCGATGATCCGCTCCATCAGGCCGAATTTGACCGGGTCCGGCGCGGGTATCCGCAGCTCTTCGGTGCGATAGCCTTCCGCGCCGGAGTCAAAGACCCGGCTCGCCGGCTCCTCGCCCCGGGAAAGCAGTTCCGCGACCCGGGCGGCGGCATACACTCCGTCGTCGAAACCGAACCAGCGATCCTTGATGAAGATATGGGCGGACAACTCCCCGCCGAGTGGCGCGCCGGTTTCCCTCATGGCCAGTTTCATGAAGGAGTGGCCCGAGCGGCGCATGCAGGCTTCGCCGCCGAGTTCGCGAATGCGCCGGGGCAGGCGGGCGCCGCACTTGACGTCAAACACGATTTTCGCGCCGGGATAGCGGGGCACGATGTCTTCGGCGAGCAATTTCAGGATCGATTCGGCTTCGATGATGGAGCCGGTTTCATCCACGAGGCCAAGACGGTCGCCGTCGCCGTCGAAGGAGACGCCGAAGTCGGCCCCATGCCCCACCACCGCCTCGCGCAATTCCGCGAGATTCCCGGCTACCGTAGGGTCCGGATGGTGATTGGGGAAGCTCCCGTCAAGCGTGGTGTGCAGGGCAATCACTTCGCAGGAAAGCCTTGCGAACAGCTCGGGCGCCACCACCGCGGGGACGGCATTGGCGCAGTCGATGACGACTTTCAGCCGCCGCCGGAAGCGCAACTCGCCGGCAATCCGGGCAAGGTAGTCTTCGAGAATCGGCAACTCCCGCAGGCTTCCCTTGCCGCAGGCGAAATCCTCCCGCTCGGTGCGCGCGCGAATCTGCTGAATCTCGCCGGTGCTGAGACTGGTGCGTTGGAATACCAGCTTCATGCCATTGTAGTCGGCGGGATTGTGGCTAGCGGTCAGCATCACGCCGGAATCGAAATCCGTGGCGTGGGTGGCGAAATACAGCACCGGCGTGGGGGCAATGCCAAGGTCGATGACATGGCAGCCCGTTGCGCGGATTCCGCCGGCCAGCGCCGTGAACAATTCCGGGCTGGAGAGGCGGCCATCCCGGGCGGTGAGCAGCGAGTCGATTCCCCGGGCAAGCGCCTCGCTGCCGATGGCCCGGCCGATGCGTCCCACAAGCGAGGGATCAAGCTGTTCGCCGGCAATGCCGCGGATGTCGTAAGCCCGGAAAATCTCCGGCGGGACCGGAGCAGGGCCTGACGGCACACTAGTCATGTTCAGGAGCCTGCACCGCAGGAATTCACGGCTGCAAATCCGCTCTCATCCACGCCCCTGGCCGTTCGATTTCGTTGCATATTCACCAATATTCGCCTCAATCGATCGGCCAGGGGCGCGGCGATAGCGAATTTTCGCTTTCGCGAATTCCTACGGCGCAGGCTCCTGGCCGGCTTTATCCGGCAAGCGGGTGGCGATCAGTTCGAGCATTTTACGCGCCACGGCTTCCTTGCGGGCGCGGGGTATTTCGATTTCGCCGTCGGCGGAAATCGCAGTGGCCGCGACCTCGTCGCTGTTGAAGGTTTCCGTGGCGTGATTGGCGAACAACAGGTCCAGATTCTTGCGCTTGCGTTTTTCCCGCCCATTGGCGGCCACATCGCCGGTTTCCGCGGCGAATCCCACCACCAGGGGTCGCTCCGCAAGCCCGGCGACTTCGCTGATGATGTCGGGATTGCGCAGCAGTTCGATGGTCATGCTTGCGTCGTCCTTCTTGATCTTGCCCCGGGCAATCCCGGCAGGACGGTAGTCCGCCACCGCCGCCACGCCGATGAATGCGTCGGCGTCGGCGATCTGATCCATGACCGCTTCGCGCATTTCCCGGGCGCTGGTCACATCGATCCGGTTTACCCGGTCCGGCGTCGGCAGGGCCACGGGCCCGCTCACCAGTGTTACCCGGGCGCCGGCGGCTGCGGCTTCCGCCGCCAGGGCATAGGCCATTTTCCCGGAGCTGTGGTTGCTCAGGAAGCGAACCGGATCGATGGCTTCCCGGGTGGGGCCGCCGGTGATGAGCAGCCGTCGCCCCGCCAGGGGTTCCCCGGCAAACAATTCCGCACAGGAGGCAAGCAGTTCGGCTGGCTCGAGCATGCGTCCGGGCCCAACATCGCCACAGGCCTGATCGCCTTCGGCGGGGCCGAATACCAGCACTCCCCGATTGCGAATATCGGTCAGGTTCTGCTGTGTGCCCGGGTCGGACCACATGCCCTGGTTCATGGCCGGGGCAAGGGCCACCGGCGCCGATGTGGCCAGCAGCAGGGTGGACAGCAGATCATCGGCTCGTCCCTGGGCGCAACGGGCAAGAAAGTCCGCGCTTGCCGGCGCCACAAGCACCAGATCGGCCCAGCGGGCGAGTTCGATATGCCCCATGGCGGCTTCGGCTTCGCTGTCGAGCAGGTCGAGATGCACCCGGTTGCCGGTGAGTGCCTGCATGGTGAGCGGCGTGACGAACTCCCGGGCCGCCCGGGTCATGACCACACGCACTTCCGCCCCGGCCTTGAGGAACAGCCGGGACAATTCCGCGCACTTGTACGCGGCGATTCCACCGGTAATGCCCAGCAGAATGCGCTTGTTGGTCAGGGCAGGCATATCCGGGCGCGACTTCCCAGAGGCTTGGCTGGAAGAGCCGGTTAGACTAGCAGCAAGCCCCGATTGAAGCAATTTCATCCGCACACCGTCCCGTCATTCTGCGACTTCGCTTCGCTACGCGCAGAATGACAAAAGCGGGAGCGCTCGAAGCCGGAATGAGAAGTGCCGCCAAACAGTGCCATTTGCCAAAAACCGACTATGCTTTTCCCGCAACACATCGCATCGGACAAAACGGGAGCCATGATGACGATCAAGAACTGGCCGGAAATGGAGCGGCCGCGGGAAAGGCTTTTCGACCTGGGCGCCAAGCATCTCAGCGACGCGGAACTCGTGGCGCTGCTGCTCGGCAGCGGCGGAGCGGGCAGGTCCGCCCTCGACCTGGCGCGGGATCTGCTGCGCCGCTTCGATGGAATCGCCGGCGTATTGTCCGCCGATATCGGACAAATTTCCGAAGTGCCCGGAATCGGCCCGGCCAAGGCCGCCAGTCTTGCCGCCCTGCGCGAACTCGGTCACCGCCAGTTGTACGCCGATGTGTGCAAGCGCGATGTGTTGAAGGGCTCCCACGCCACCCGGGAGTATTTGCGGGCGCGCTTCCGCTACTGCAAGAACGAGATTTTCAGTTGCATCTTCCTCACCAACCAGCATCACATTCTCCGGCTCGACGAACTATTCCAGGGCACCATTGACGGCGCCGCAGTCTATCCCCGGGAAGTCGTCGAGCGCTGTCTTTCCTACAATGCCGCGGCGGTCATCCTGGCCCACAACCACCCTTCCGGGATAGCCGAACCCAGCCAGGCCGATGTCGCCATCACCCGCAAGCTGCGGGTCGCCCTGGAAACCATCGATGTCCGGGTTCTCGATCATTTCATCGTCGGCAACAGTCAGGTAGTCTCGCTCGCGGAACGCGGGTTGATGTAGGCAAGCGGACACGCAGGGCTTGCCTGCAGGGGGCTTGTTCTGGTATAAGACGCGGTTTTTCGGGGTGGCTGGTCTTCGGGCTGGCGGCTTCCATGGTCAGAGGACTGCAAAATGGCACGGGTCTGCATGGTTACCGGCAAGCGGCCGAGGGTGGGGAACAATGTTTCCCACGCCCAGAACAAGACCAAGCGCCGCTTTTTGCCGAACATCCAGAGCCATCGCTTCTGGGTCGAATCGGAAAAGCGCTTCGTCAAGCTGCGGGTGTCCACCAAGGGCATGCGCATTATCGACAAGAATGGCATCGACAAGGTGCTCGCCGAGATTCGCGGGCGCGGTTGCAAAATATGAGAATTCGGGTATGAGAGAGAAGATCAAGCTGGTTTCCAGCGCCGGCACCGGCCATTACTACACCACCGACAAGAACAAGCGCACCACTCCCGACAAGATCGAAATCCGCAAGTTCGACCCGGTGGTTCGCAAGCACGTCGTCTACAAGGAAGCGAAGATCAAGTAGTTTTCCCTACTCCGGCCGGCGGGCGGTCAGCAGCGCCCGGGCCGGCGCCGGATAGCCCTCGATGGTCCGCGAGGGGTCTTTCCGGTCCAGCGCCTCATCCAGCGAATCAAAAGGCATCCATTCGGTCCTGCGCTGCTCCCGGGGCGTGGTGACGCTGCGGTCGAGCAGTTTGATTTCCGCAAATCCGCAGCGTTGCAGCCATCTTTCCAGCGTTGCCAATGAAGGCAGAAACCAGACCCTGGGCATCCGCGCATATCGCTCCGCCGGCGTCAGGCTGTAGCCTTCGCCGCCTTCCACATAAAGGGTTTCCAGCACCAGCTCGCCGCCGGGACGCAGACTTTCGCGCAGTTGCAGCAAATGATCCAGCGGCGAGCGGACGTGATACAGGACACCCATGGAAAAGGCCGTATCAAAATACTCGCTGTTGGTGGGAAAATGTGCGAAGGCCATGGGCAGCACATGGCAATTCGCCTCGGGCGCAAAGTGTTTCAGGGCGTGGAATTGCATGACGTAGGGAATATGCTGGTCGATGCCGATGACCTGGGCGGCCCGCCGGCCAAGCATGCGGAAACCGTAATAGCCGTTGCCGCAGCCCACATCGAGTACCCGGCGCCCCGCCAGGGATGCGATGTGGCCGTCGAGCCTGGCCCATTTCATCTCGCTGCGCCATTCGCTGTCGATGGCGATGCCGAAAATTTCAAAAGGCCCCTTGCGCCAGGGCAGGAATGCCTTGAGGCGACTGCGCAACTCATCCCTGGCGGCTTTGTTGCAGTCCGTCGCGTTGCCGATGCGCACCCCGTCGCTGAAATCCACCCCGGAAGGCGCAATTCGCGGCAATTGCGCCACCAGTTCCCGCCAGCGGCGGAAATCTCCGTGGCGGATTCGGTCCAGGCTTTCCGGGGACAGGAAGTCCGCCAGTCCCGCCAGCGAGGCGCCATGGAGTTGGTCGAGCAGACTCTGGTAGTTCATGGAATTGCCAAAGGGATTCTGCGACTGCGCCGCAGGCTCCTGGAACCCGGCTTGAACGCCACCAGGGATGCAAAATTGAAGCACTGGAACCAGGGCTCCACCGGGACAAATCCCGCCCTCGCCAGCCGGGCCCTGTGCGCGCCGAGGCTTTCCGGCAGCAGCACCTTTTCCAATGCCGCGCGCTTGCGGCTGATTTCCAGCTCGCTGTAGCCCATGTCCTGCTTGAATTCGTGATACATGTCGATGTACAGGGCATCGAGCCGCGGGTCGTCCACCAGGATCTTTTCCGACAGGATCAGCACGCCGCCTTCCGCCATGCCCTGAAATATGCGGCGCAGCAATGGCTCCCGGTCCACGGGATCGATGAACTGCAGGGTGAAGTTGAGGATCGCCACCGAAGCCCCGGCGATTTCGCTTTCGCGAATATCTTCGTGGCGGCATTGCACCGGGCCGCCGCCGAGCCTGGCGAGACGCGCTTCGAGGGCATCGAGCATGGGCCGGGAGTTGTCCACGGCGACGATCTCGCAGGGGCGGCTTGCCATGCGCCGGGCAATGGCGAGACTCGCGGCGCCAAGGCTGCAACCGAAATCGTAAATGCGCGTTCCCGGCTGATAATGCTTCTCCGCCAGGGAAGCGCTCATGGCGATAATGGTGGTGTAGCCGGGGACCGAACGGTGGATCATGTCATCGAAGACCGCGGCCACCTTTTCGTCGAAGACGAAGTCGCCGGGCAGCATGTTGCGGGCATAAAGCCGGTCTTTCGGCGGCTGCTTCATGAGGGCGCCTTGCAGTACAGCAAATCCCGCACCTCGTGCCCGAGCCGCCTGCCGCGCAGTTCAAAGCGCGTAACGGGTCTTGCCGGGTCTTCCCAGCAGCCTTCGCCGAAACGATTGCGGAAACCCGGAATCGCGTCCATGACCGCCATCATCGATTCGAGATAGGGTGGCCAATCGGTGGCGAGGTGGACTTCCCCGCCAGGCTTCAGCCGGCTGAGCACGAGTTGCATGAATCCGTCCCGCACCAGGCGGCGCTTGTGGTGGCGCTTGCGCGGCCAGGGGTCGGGGAACAGGATGAGCACGCGGTCGATGGATTCTTCGGCAAGATTGTCGCGGAACACTTCCACCGCGTCATGGCAGATGAGCCGGATATTGCCCAGGCCGTGCTCCACAATGCCCTGGAGCACCCGCCCCGCGCCGGGCTGGTAGACGTCGATTCCGAGGAAATTGGTCCCTGGCTGCTCCCGGGCCATTTGCAGCAGGGATTCGCCGGAACCGAAGCCGATCTCCACGGTCAACGGCTGTTCGCTCGGGAACAGCCGCTCGATTGCCAGGGGGCCGGGCTCAAAGCGGACCACATACTTTTCGGAGTGCCGCTCAAGCGCCCGGCGCTGGCCGCCGGTGATTCGTCCGGAGCGAATCACGTAACTGCGAACCGGCCGGGTTGCCGGCATGGAATCGGGCGCGCTCACAGAGGCGGAAAGAAGGTTCCGGTTTCCGGCGATGAGGCGCTGGCGTACAGCCTGCGCGGCATGCGGCCGGCAAGAAAGGCTTCCCGGCCCGCCGCCACCGCCTTGTTCATTGCCGCCGCCATGAGCACCGGATCCCTGGCTTCGGCGATGGCGGTATTCATCAGCACCCCCGCGCAGCCGAGTTCCATGGCGATGCTGGCGTCGGAGGCGGTCCCCACGCCGGCGTCGACGATGATCGGCGTGGTGGCGTTCTCCAGAATCATGCGGATATTGTAGGGATTGCGGATGCCGAGCCCCGAACCGATGGGCGCGCCGAGCGGCATCACCGAAACACAGCCGATTTCCTCAAGTTCCTTCGCCACCAGCGGGTCGTCGCTGGTGTAGACCATCACGTCGAAGCCATCCGCCACCAGTGTGCGCGCCGCCTTGAGGGTTTCGGTGACATTCGGAAACAGGGTTTTCCGGTCGCCGAGCACTTCGAGCTTGACGAGCTTGTGGCCATCGAGAAGTTCCCGGGCCATCTTGCAGGTGCGCACCGCGTCCCCGGCGTTGTAGCAGCCCGCGGTATTGGGAAGAATCGTGAAGCGCTCGGGGGAAATGACGTCAAGCAGGCTCGGTTCGCCGCTTTGCTGGCCGAGATTGACGCGGCGAATGGCCACGGTGAGAATTTCCGCGCCGCTGGCTTCCAGCGCAGCGCGGTTCTGCTCGAAATCGCGATACTTGCCGCTGCCGATGATCAGCCGGGACTGGTAGCTGCGGCCCGCGATCAGCAGGGGGTCATCCGCAGTCTGGGTCATGATGTTGATGTCAGCCTCCTCCGATGGCCTGAACGATTTCCAGTGTATCACCGCCGGCGAGCAGGGTTTGCCCGAATTCGCTCCGGGGCAGGATTTCGCCGTTCAGCTCCAGCGCGATCCTGCGCTCCGCCATGCCGAGCTCGGCCACAAGCTGCGCCACGGAAAGCGGCGGCGCCAGTTGCCGGGTTTCGCCGTTTACGGTCAGTTCCATACCAGCCGACTCATGCCCGGAACGATTACCGGTTCAGCGCGAAAACGCCAAGACACAGCCATCCGGCGAGAAAGGCGAGCCCGCCGACGGGAGTGATTGCCCCGAGCCAGCGAATGCCGGTGAGCGCCAGCACGTAGAGACTGCCGGAGAAAAGCACAATGCCCGCGAGGAACAGGTAGCCACTCGCCCGGGGCAGTGCGGCGGAGGGAAATTGCAGGCTTAGCAGGGCGACGCCGAGCAGGGCCAGCGCATGGTAGAAATGGTATTGCACCGCAGTCTGGAAAGTGGCCATGAGTTCCACGCTGAGCCGCGTCTGCAGCCCATGGGCGCCGAATGCGCCGAGAGCCACGGCGAGAAATCCGTTGCCGGCGGCGAATAGCAGCAGGAGATGGCTCATGTTCCGGTGCGGCCCGTCCCGGAAGCCGACCTTCCGGCGCGACTGATGGGGTTGCGGGAGATCAGGCGGACAACTGCGCCTTGATCTTGTTCATGGCGTCCTTCTCGATTTGCCGCACACGTTCGGCGGAAATGCCGTACTCCGCGGCAAGATCGTGCAGGGTCGATTTGGTTTCATCGAAGAACCAGCGCTTTTGCAGAATGTCGCGGCTGCGATCATCGAGCCGGGAGATGGCATGGCGCAGGGATGCGCCGGAGACTTCCTCCCATTCCGACTCTTCGAGCTGAATCGCCGGGTCGGCGCCCTGATCCTCGAGATAATTCGCCGGCGCCCGGTAGTCATCGTCGTCGGAGTTCTCCGGGTCGGCGTCGAAGGAGCGGTCATAGGCGCTCATGCGCCCTTCCATCTGTCTGACCACTTTCGCGTCGACGCCAAGGTCATCGGCAAGGGCCTCGGCTTCCTCGTTGTTGAGCCAGCCGAGCTGTTTCTTGGAGGAGCGCAGATTGAAGAACAGCTTGCGCTGGGCCTTGGTGGTGGCAATCTTGACGATGCGCCAGTTGCGCAGGATGAACTCGTGCATTTCCGCGCGAATCCAGTGCACCGCGAAAGACACGAGCCGCACCCCCACATTCGGGTCAAAGCGCTTGACCGCCTTCATCAGGCCCACATTGCCTTCCTGAATCAGGTCCGCCTGGGAGAGGCCATAGCCGGAGTACGTTCTGGCGATATGCACCACGAAGCGCAGATGGGCAAGCACGAGCTGGCGCGCGGCTTCCACGTCGTCCTCGTAGAAATACTCCCGGGCGAGCTCGCTCTCCTGTTCGGGAGACAGCACCGCGACATTGTTCACGCTGGCGATATAGGCGGTCAGATCCCTTCCGGGGCTGACCGGCCAGACCGTCTGCAATGCTGTGGATGCGCTTGCGCTCATACTCTGGTTGCTCTCGACTGTTTCGGCTTTGGCTTCAGCTTCGTCAAATTCGCCGGTTGCGGGCCACCTGGCTTCACCGCCTCGCAAACCGGCGCGAATCTTGTGCGATTTCCGCAGTGATGTCAAGACCTTGCGGAATTCCGCACAACATCCACCGCCACATATTACGTCATATATGGACAATCCGGATGATTTCAAGTTCCGCGGCCTTGCCGGGGTGCACAATCACTCGCTGAACAGGGCCTCGACGAAATCCCGGGCGGCGAATGGACGCAGGTCTTCCGCCTGCTCGCCGATGCCGATGAAGCGCAGGGGTATGCCGAATTTTCTGGCGATGGCGAACACCACGCCGCCCCGGGCGGTGCCGTCGAGCTTGGTCAGCACAATGCCGGTGAGCGGGGTGTTCTCATGGAAGCGTTCGGCCTGGTTGACCGCGTTCTGGCCCGTGGTGGCGTCGAGCACGAGCAGGATTTCATCGGGGATGCCCGCGTCCTGCTTGCCTAGCATGCGCGCGATCTTCCCGAGTTCGCGCATGAGATTGTCGCTGGTGTGCAGGCGGCCCGCGGTGTCGGCGATCAGCACATCGACCCCTTTCGCCCTGGCGGACTGCCAGGCGTCGAAAATCACCGCCGCGCTGTCGGCGCCGGCGGCCTGGGCCACCACGGGAACCCGGTTGCGCTCGCCCCAAGCCTGCAATTGCTCCACCGCGGCGGCGCGAAAGGTGTCGCCGGCGGCAAGCATTACCGAATGCCCCTGGCCCTGCAGCCGCCGGGCCAGCTTGCCGATGGTGGTGGTCTTGCCGGCGCCATTGACGCCCACCATGAGAATGACGAAAGGCCGCCCGGAAGCGCTGATGGAAAGCGCCTGTTCGCAGGGTAGCAGGAGGTTGGTGAGTTCCTCCTTGAGCGCGGCAATGAAGGCGCCGCCATCGGCAAGCCCGCGCCGATCGAGTTTTTTCCGCAGGCCCTCGATTACCGCATCGGTGGCCTCAAGGCCCACATCGGCGGACAGCAACCGGGTTTCGACTTCCTCGAGTAATGCCTCGTCGATCCGGCTGGCGCCCCCGGCAAGCGAGGCAAGCCCTTCCCGCAGGCGCGAACCCGTCTTGCCCAGGCCCCGCCGCAGGCGCGAGAACAATCCGCCACGGCCCGGCGCCGGCGTTCCCGGGCCGGAAGCGGCGGCGGTTTCATCCATGGCGGGCTCCTCGAATTCGGCGGCGGGCTATGCTATCACCACCCCCGCCCGGCGACCAAAACGGGTCAGGCGATCTTGAAGCAACGACAAACATGAAAACACGGCGAAAATCCGGCATTGGCACATTGCGCATCATCGGCGGCGAATGGCGCAGCCGCGTATTGCGCTTTCCCGCAGTCGACGGCCTGCGCCCCACGCCGAACCGGATCCGGGAAACCCTTTTCAACTGGCTGCGCGAGGAGATTCGCGACAAGACCTGTCTCGACCTGTTTGCCGGCAGCGGCGCCCTGGGATTCGAAGCCCTGTCCCGGGGCGCCGCCCGGGCGATTCTCATCGAACGCAATGCCGCCGCCTGCCGGGCGCTGGCGGAAAATGCCCGCCTGCTGCAGGCGGAAAAAGCGGACATCCGCCACAGTTCCGCCTGGGACTGGCTGCGCCAGACGCGGCAGGCGCCCGCCAGCATCGACCTGGTATTCCTCGACCCGCCCTTCGCCGGCGGCCTGCTGCCCAGGGCCTGCGAAGCCATCGAGCAAAGTGCCCTGCTGGCCCGCCCCGCACTGATCTACCTCGAAGCCGACGCCGAAATCACCGGGCGGCAACTGCCGGACAACTGGCGCATCCGGAAAACCGCCACAGCCGGTGATGTGCGCTACTTCCTTGCCCGCCGCGAATGACCGGCAGCCGGTTTGTTAGCGATTCGGCGATTGGCTAGAATGCCGCTGAATCCGCAGCTTTTGCCGCCATGAAAATCGCTGTTTATCCGGGCACTTTCAATCCCATCACCAATGGGCATAGCGACCTTGTGGAGCGCGCTGCGCGCCTGTTCGACGAAATTATCGTCGCCGTGGTGGACGCCAATCCGAAGACGTCCAATTCGCTGTCGGTGGAAACCAGAATGCATCTCGCCCGGGAAGTGCTCGGGCATCTGGATAATGTGGAAGTGCGCAGCTTTGACAATCTGCTGACGAAATTCGTCGAGGAATGCGGCGCCAATATCATCCTCCGGGGGTTGCGCACCGTGGCCGACTTCGAGTACGAGTTCCAGCTCGTGGGAATGAACCGGGTGCTTGCGCCGAATATCGAGACGGTTTTCCTCGCCCCGGCGGAACATCTCTCCTATATCTCCTCCACCCTGGTGCGGGAAATCGCTTCCTACGGCGGTGACATTTCCAGTTTCGTGCATCCGGCGGTGGCCGAAGCCATTGGCGGAAAAGGCTCCTGCGGCGCAGGCTCCTAGGAGCCTGCGCCGCAGGAATTCGCGAAAGCGAAAATTCGCTATCGCCGCGCCCCTGGCCGGTCGATTGAGGCGAATATTGGTGGATATGCAACGAAATCGAGCGGCCAGGGGCGTGGATGAGAGCGGATTTGCAGCCGTGAATTCCTGCGGCGCAGGCTCCTAGCGCTGACAAGCCGGGCAGAAAACCGTGGCGCGCTGGCCGAGGCGCCGCTCCCGCAAACTGCCCCGGCAATGGGGGCATTCCTCGCCGCCGCGGCCGTACACATGCAATTGCTGCCTGAAATAGCCCGGCCTGCCGTCGCCGCCGCTGAAATCGCGCAAGGTGGTGCCGCCGGCGCCGATAGCCTTGCCGAGTACGGCGCGGATCGCCTCGGCGAGCCGCTGGTAGCGCGGGGCTGAAATCCTGCCGCAGGCCCGCGCCGGGTGGATGCCGGCAAGAAACAGCGCTTCGCAGGCGTAGATATTGCCCACCCCCACCACGATGCGGGAATCCATGATGAAGGGTTTTACCGCGGTTCTGCGGCCCCGGCTCTTGCGGTGGAGCAACTCGCCGTCAAAATTCCCGTCCAGCGGTTCCGGGCCCAAATCCCGCAGCAGGGGATGCTCGCCGGCCCCGGCCGGTTGCCAGAGCAGGCTGCCGAAGCGGCGCGGGTCGGTGTAACGCAGCACCTTGCCGTTGTCGAATACGAGGTCCACATGGGCATGTTTGCCGGGTGGCTCTTCAGCAGGCGCGATCCGCAGGCTGCCCGACATACCCAGATGCACGAGCAGCACCCCCCGGGAACATTCGAAGAGCAAATACTTGGCGCGCCTGCCCACCGAAGTGAACCGCTGCCCCGGCAACGTTTTCCCCAGGGACTCGGGAACCGGCCAGCGCAGGCGCGGCTCCCGCACGACGATCCGGAGGATTTTCCGCTGGAGTACATGGGGCGACACGCCCCGGCGGGTGGTTTCGACTTCGGGCAATTCGGGCAAACCGGGCTCCAGGGACGTATGGGCGTCCCATCTCGAAAGTGGGTGTCCCAGTTATAATGCCGCCCCATGTCCAAGGCAAACCCCAGCCTGCGAATCGGCATCGACGTGGGCGGCACTTTTACCGATTTCCTCTGCGTGCGCAGCTCCGCCGGCGGCGCCAGCGAACTGTCGGTGTACAAGATTCCCTCCACGCCCGACGCCCCCGAGCGCGCGGTGCTGAAGGGGCTGGCCGAGCTTGGCCTTGCCGAGCAACCATTGCAACTCGTCCATGGCAGCACCGTGGCGACCAACGCCCTGCTGCAAAGGAAAGGCGCCCGCACGGCCTTTGTCACCAACCGGGGTTTTGGCGACATGCTGACCCTGGCGCGGCAGACCCGGCCCGAGTTGTACGCCCTTGAATGCGAGCCGCAAACGCCGCCGGTTCCCGCCGAACTCTGTTTCGAGACCGGCGGGCGGGTTGCCGCGGACGGCTCCACGATTGAAGCGCTCACCGCGGACGACATCAGCGCTCTCCTGGAAAGCCTGCGCGGGGCGGCCCCGGAATCAGTGGCGATCAACCTGCTGTTTTCCTTTCTCGACCCGGCCCACGAAGCCGCCATCGAAGCCGCGATTCGGGCGGCGCTGCCGGATGTTTTCGTTTCCCGGTCCTCCCGGATATTGCCGGAGTACAAGGAATACGAACGCGGCATGGCGACCTGGCTCAATGCCTTTCTCGGGCCGGTGGCAAGCGGCTATCTGCGTCGCCTGCAAGACGGCCTCGATCGCCTGCCGGCAGGGTCTTCGCTGCAGGTCATGCAATCCAGCGGCGAAACCATCAGCGCCGCAGGCGCGGCGGACTCCGCGGTGAAGCTGCTGCTTTCCGGCCCGGCGGGAGGTCTGGCGGCGGTGGAGTATCTGGGTCGCCAGCTCGGCGAGCGGCGACTGATCAGTTTCGACATGGGCGGCACTTCCACCGATGTCGCCCTGCTCGACGGACCCATCAGCATCACCAGCGAAGGCCGGCTTGGGGATTTTCCGGTTTCGGTGCCCATGGTGGACATGCATACCATCGGCGCCGGCGGCGGCTCGATTGCCTGGGTGGACAGCGGCGGCATGCTTCAGGTGGGCCCGGAATCCGCCGGGTCCGACCCGGGCCCGGCGTGTTATGGCAAAGGCGGGATCAGGGCCACAGTCACCGACGCAAATCTGCTTCTTGGCAGGCTCCCTGCGGGGTCCCCTCTCGCGGGAGGGCTGGAACTCGATATCGAACTCGCCCGCAAGGCTGTGGGACGCCTTGCGGCAAGCATCGGGCTCGACGTGGATGCCACGGCCCATGGCATCATCCGCATCGTCAATGAACACATGGTGGAAGCGATCCGCCGCATTTCGGTCAACCGCGGCCACGACCCGGGCGAGTTCCTGCTCGTCAGCTTCGGCGGCGCCGGCGGCCTGCACGTCTGCGCACTCGCTGAAGCCCTGGGCATCCGCCGCGCTGTGGCGCCGGTTTACGCCGGCGTGCTGTCGGCGCTCGGCATGGCGGTGGCGAGCCAGGGCCGACAGTTCTCGCGCAGCTTGCAGCGTTCCACCGAACGCGACCCCACAGCGCAGGTCGAGCGGGAACTCGCACAATTGCTGGAACTCGCGGAAAGCGAGTTTGCCGGGGAAGGGCTCGACCCCAACGCCATGCAAACCCGATTCAGCGTCGACCTGCGTTACACCGGGCAGTCTTACACGCTGAACCTGCCCTGGACGGGCTGGGAACACTCCCTCGCCCAATTCCACCAACTGCATCGCCGCCGCTACGGCTACGCGCTGGAAGCGCCCGCCGAGGCGGTGAACGTGCGATTGCGGGCGTGGTTTTCCGGCGCCGGCTTCGACCTGCCGCTTGCCGCGCCTGATACCGGCGCGCAATCAGAACTCGCCAGGCAACTCGGCGCAGGCAAAACCATCACCGGCCCCGCCACCCTGCCGGAGTACGCCTCGACAACCTGGGTCGGCGCATCCTGGCGCGCCCAACAGGATGATTTCGGCAATTTGTTCCTGGATTTCGCCGATTAGCCGGGGCATCATGAATCGCCATAGCCCGAAAGCCCGCCAGCGCTTGTCGGCAAGCCAAGCAATTTCCCGGAAGCGATCATTCTCTTGTCAAGACTGTAGATTGCAATTGCCTTGTGGTTTGCGGCGATGGCGAGATGCAAGGCGTCGCCTGACTTCAAACCGGTCTCGAAATTGCAAAGCCATTCCCGGGCCGAGTTGTAGTCTTTCCGGTCCGGCAACAGAATGGTAAAGGATTCCAAGATCATCGACTCGAATCTTCTTGCGGCTTTCAGCGCGGAATCGGCGTCGAGCCTGCCCATGCGAACATCGCGAGCCAGCAGGGAGGCAATCTCAACGCGAGTCCAGTCGCTGACCGCCAGTTCGTCTGTCGAAAAGCTTCGAAAGCGGGAATGAACGGAATCGCTGGTGGCTTCAGGAAGTATGAGAGGCGCCAGAAAACTGGTGTCGAAGTAGCGCATCTATCCGTCTCGCCGGCTTCAGTATCCTTCGTCCCGGAGTTCGCGCAGTCTCTCTGCGGAAGGACGGTCGAGCCTGGGCATGGTGCTACGGAATTCCGCGAGTTCCTTCAGCGGCAGCGGCTTTTTTCGACGAACGGCTCCCGACAGGCGCGCCACGGGCTTTCCCCGGCGTGTGATGACCACCTCTTCCCCAGCCTCCACCTTGTCGAGGAGTTCACTCAGGCAAGCTTTTGCCCGAGCCAGATTAACGGTTTGCACTTCACACCCCGTTGGTCATGAAACTGGTCACATGATAACAGGATAGATTCCAGATGGCTTCCGGGATCGTCTCATGCAAGAGCAAAACCGTGTACAGTGCCGGTCATCGAAATACGGAGCATCGCTAAATCAGACCAGACTCATGACGATGATTGTTACATTACTTATCGGAATCAGCTCATGATCGACGGGTTTCAGCGGGTTTTGGATCAAATCCGCGCCATTGCCGACACCGAAGCCGAAAAAGGCCGCCTGTTCGAGCGGCTGATGCGAACGTTTTTCCAGCAAGACCCACTCTACCGGCATCGATTCTCGAAAGTCTGGCTCTGGTCCGAATGGGCCGCCACGCGGTCGGACTTTGACAGCGGCGACTCCGGCATCGATCTCGTCGCCGAAGAACGGGAAGGCGGTTTTTGCGCCATTCAATGCAAATGCCATGCGCCAGGCACGAAAATCGCGGCGGGAGCTATCGATAGTTTCATTTCGTATTCGTCGCGCGAAGTGTTCACCGCCCGAATTTTTGTCGACACCGGCGATGATTGGGGAAGGGTCGCACGAAAGAAAATAACCGGGCTCAAGCCCGAGTGCCAAGTGTTGCGTTTCGGCGATTTGGCAAGCCGGCCGTTCGATTGGCCCGATCTTGTCAAAAATCGGCCCGAAGACCTCGCCCACCGCGGCAAACCGTTCCGCTTGCGACCCCACCAACAACTCGCCTTCGACGACGTGCTCAACGGTTTCGAGGAAAGTGACCGTGGCAAGCTGATCATGGCCTGCGGCACCGGCAAGACCTTTACCGCCCTGCGCATCGCCGAAGCGCTTGCTAGCGAAGGCGGAAGGGTGCTTTATCTTTTGCCGTCGATTTCGCTGTTTCAGCAATCGATGCGCGAATGGGCCGAACAGCGCGAAATAGCCCACCGGTACATTGGCATCTGCTCCGACGTCAGCGCGGGAAAAACCGAGGAAGACGTTTCTTTGCTGGAATTGGAAATCCCTGTCACCACGGATCCGGCGAAGATCGGCGAATCGTTGCGGCGCGACGCAAGCGGTTCAATGATCGTTGTGTTCTGCACTTACCATTCTCTCCGCCTGGTCGAACAGGCGCAAAACGAAGGGGCGCCGCCCTTCGACCTGATTGTTTGCGACGAAGCCCACCGCACCACCGGCGTGGACCGTCCCGGGGACCAGACTTCGTCCTTCGTTTTGGTTCACGATGCCGGGCGTGTCCGCGCCGCCAAACGGCTCTACATGACGGCCACCCCCCGCCTGTACACCCAGGGGGCGAAAACAACAGCGGCGCAACACAGCGTGGAAGTGTTTTCCATGGACGACGAGGACACTTATGGCCCCGAGTTTCACCGCCTGCCATTCTCCCGCGCCATCGACCAGGATTTGCTTTCGGACTATAAGGTCGCCATTTTCGCGCTGTCCGAGGGGCACGTCAGCAATACCCTGCAAGCCCATCTGACCTCCGCCGGCGGCACCATCGACCTTTCCGAAGCCGCGAAAATCGTCGGTTGCTGGCGCGTATTGCAAAACCCCGAGAATTCGCCGAGCGTCGAAACGCGTAATCAGCCCCCAATCAGACGGGCAATCGCGTTCACCGGCAAGATCGCCACCTCCAAACTGCTCGAAAAGCACTGGGGCGGGATGATCGAGCAGGCCGTCGCGCAATTGCCCGCCGAGGACGGCGCGTCGGCCCTGCGCTGCGAAGTGCGTCACGTTGACGGAACGCACCACGCGCTCGAACGCAAAGAGCGTATCGACTGGCTGAAAGGTTCTTCCGAAGGCGCCTGCCGCATTCTCTCCAATGCCAGATGTCTGTCGGAAGGGGTCAATGTGCCCGCGCTGGACGCGGTGATTTTCATGACCGAGCGCAGGAGTACCGTCGATATTGTGCAAGCCGTGGGTCGCGCCATGCGCAAAACCGACGATAAGAAATACGGCTACATCGTCTTGCCCGTGGCGATCCCACCCGATCGCGACCCGGCCGCGGCGCTCGACTCCGGCGACGAATTCGAAGCCGTGTGGAGCGTACTGCGAGCCTTGCGTTCCCACGACGACCGCTTCGACGCCGAGATCAACAAGATCGACCTAAACAACACGCCGACGGATCGAATCATATTCAATTTGCAGGGTGTGGACGGAGTCCCTTCCCAATCCACTCCCGAACTGCCCTTCCCGCCGCTCGACCTGCCGCCCGACGCGATTTACGCCAGGATCGTCGAGAAATGCGGCGACCGCAAGTACTGGGAGAGTTGGGCGAAAGATGTGGCCGACATTTTCTCCCGCCTGGTGACGCGCATCGGCGGCCTGCTCGCCGACGAAGGCAACGAGGCCCTGAGCGAATGGTTCGAGGCTTTCCACGGCGAATTGAAACAATCGATCAACGATTCGATCACCAGCGCTGCCGCCATCGACATGATGGCGCAGCATGTCCTCACGCGCCCCGTCTTCGAGGCGCTGTTCGAAGGCTACGACTTCGCCGGTGGCAACCCGGTCGCCCGTGCGCTGGACGCGCTACGGCGAGATTTCGGCGAGTTTGGGCTGGAGAACGAAACCCGCGACCTCGAAGGATTCTACGAAAGTGTGCGCCTGCGGGCGCGGGGCCTGGACAACGCCGCGGCGCGGCAGCGCGTGTTGATGGAGCTGTATGAGAAGTTCTTCGCCACCGCGATGAAAAAGGACGCCGAACGGCTCGGTATCGTCTACACGCCAACCGAAATCGTCGATTTCATCCTCGCCAGCGCCGATCACGCGACGCGTTCGGAATTCGGACGCGGCCTGAACGACGAAGGCGTTCACGTTCTCGATCCATTCACTGGAACAGGCATCTTTCTGGTTCGCCTGCTGCAATCGCGTTTGATCCACGATGCCGATCTGGAACGCAAATACCGCGAAGAATTGCACGCCAACGAGTTGGTGCTGCTCGCCTATTACATCGCCGCGATTCATATCGAGGAAGCCTACCGCGGGCGCGTCGGCGAAGCCGGCGACTACGAACCCTTCGGCGGCATCGTGCTCACCGACACTTTCAACCTGCACACCGGTCGCTCGGGATTTCCGAAAGACTGGTTGCCGGGCAACAGCGAGCGCGCCGAACGGCAGCAGAAACTGCCCATTCAGGTCATCGTAGGCAACCCGCCCTGGTCCACGGGTCAGCGCAGTGCCGCGGACGACAATCCAAACGTGGACTATCCCGAGATCGAACGCCGTGTGGCCGAGACTTATGCGGTTCGTTCGACGGCAACGCTGAAAAGCAGCCTCTACGACACCTACAAGATGGCCATTCGGTGGGCGTCCGACCGCATAGGCGATCAGGGTGTCATCGCTTTTGTGACTAATGGTTCGTGGATCGACGGTAATGTGGATTCCGGCATCCGTGCCTGTTTGGCCGAAGAGTTTACGTCGATCCATGTTTTGAATCTTCGAGGCAACGCCCGCACATCCGGGAAACGCAGACAGACCGAAGGCGACAATGTTTTCGGCCAGGGATCCCGCGCACCGGTCGCCGTAACGATTCTTGTGAAGAATCCCCATGCGGCGTATGAACGATGCCGCATTCTATACCGCGACATTGGCGACTACCTCGCCCGCCAGGACAAACTCAAGATGCTGCGGGATTGGGATTCGATTGCCGGCATTGAGGACTGGGAAGAGATAAGACCTGATCGGCACCACGATTGGGTCGGTCAACGGGACGAGGCTTTCCATGCACTGTTCCCCTTGGGATCGAAGGAAGCGAAGGCCAGGAAGACGGACGATACGGTATTCCAGTTGTTCAGCAATGGTTACAAGTCGGGCCGCGATGCCTATGTGTATAACTTCTCGCGCAGGGGATGTGCAGACAATGCTTACGAGATGGTGGGCAACTATAAGGAAGCTATGGCAGTACACGAAACGCCAGCAGACTACGAAGTGGAAAAAGTGCTGAAAAAACACTCCTCTGGATTGCGATGGGATCGCGAATTAAAGCGCCGATTGCGTCAGCGGGTATCGACGGACTTCTCTACAGGATTCATACGGAAAGTTGTTTATCGACCATTCGTGAAGCAGTATCTTTACGCCGACTACACGTTTTCTCAAGCACCCGCACAGACGCGGGATTTGTTCCCCGATTTGCACACGGAAAACCGCGCCATCTGCGTCCCCGGCATTGGTTCGACCAAGCCGTTTTCCGCGCTCGTGGTGGACACGATGCCGGATCTCCACTTGGTGGCGTTCGGTCAATGCTTCCCGCGCTACCGCTTTGCGCAATCAAACAGCCAGCAAAGTTTGCCGGGATTGGAATTGCCGCCCGAGCGCATCGACAACATCTCCGATACCGCCCTGCGCGCTTTCCGGGTGCGCTACGGCGACAACCAGATCACCAAGGACGCGATTTTCGACTACATCTATGGCGTACTATACGCCCCAAGCTACCGTGACCGCTTCGCCAACGATCTTGCCAAGGGCCTGCCGCGTATCCCCTTCGCGGCCGATTTCCACGCCTTCGCCGAAGCGGGACGCCGCCTGACGGAACTGCATCTCGCCTACGAAACCTGCGACGAGTATCCGCTTTCCATCGAGTGCCTGTTGCCGAACGACCCAAAACCGGAACACTTCCGCATCGGCGCCAGGAAAATGCACTTCGTCGACAACGACAAATCGGCGCTGGCAATCAACGAACACATCCGCCTCGCCAAAATACCGCCCGAGGCACACGAGTACTCCGTCAACGGCCGCACCCCCCTCGAATGGTTTATTGACCGCTACCGCATAACCCAAGACAAACAAAGCGGCATCGTCAACGATCCAAACGGCTGGTTCGAAGACCCCCGCGACATAGTCGCGGCGTTCCGCCGCATCGTCCACCTTAGTGTGCAAACCGTCACCGTCGTAAACAACCTGCCCAATCCATTCCCCGACCCAGAGCCAAACGGAGAACAGCAATGACGGAAGGCGGAAAAATCCTGATTCTCGCTGGCCCCAACGGAGCGGGGAAGACCACGTTCGCAACCGAGTTTCTGCCGCATGAGGCGGGATGCCCTGCATTCGTTAATGCGGACTCCATAGCGGCGGGCCTGAGTCCGTTAGAGCAATCAGCGGTGGATTTTCGAGCTGGCCGATTATTGCTTGAAACGATTTACGAATATGTTACGGCCGGCAAGAGTTTCGCATTCGAGACAACTCTAAGCGGACTTGCCTACTCGCACTCTATTCCGAACTGGCGCAAGCAAGGCTACTTCGTTGAACTATATTATTTGCGCCTGCCCGCCCCTGACGTAGCCATCAGCCGTGTACGGCAGCGGGTATCGGTAGGCGGACACGATATACCCGAAGGTGTGATTCGCCGACGCTTCCACGCTAGCTGGCGCAACTTCGAGAATATCTACCGGGAACTGGTTGACGAATGGAGAATATACGATAATTCAGGGCCTGAACCGGTTCTGTTGAGTCGCGGAGGAAAGCAATGAAGGCCCGAAAATTCCAGTCGGCTAAAAATTCGCAGCAGCCCGACTCTGCAATAAGTCTGGATGGCGCGGAGGCAGCATTGCGCCGAGCCGCCCAATCCGCCTATCGCCGAGCCGCCTTCTACGGCAGCAAAGTCGCAATCGTAGAAAACGGCAAACTTGTCCACAAAACCCCTGTACCGGTAGACCCGGCAAGTTCGAAACCTCCCGCAGACCAAGACTACAAATTGGTTTGAAGGAAGGGAGAGGGTAATAGTAAGTTGTCGGAATACGGCGCAGAGGCGGCGGAATTTTGACCTAATGTCCCGATCTACAAGTGCTGGGATCGAAAGGTCATTGCTGGATTCACTGGAAGACGACATGTTTTCACTGATTGCAGAGTTTGAATTCTTGGTGTGCAAAAAATATTGCGATGTCAGAATTTTGATGATCTTGGAATATACATTGCGTCGAACATTTCAAATTTGCCTATGCGAGACTTCGGTGAGCTGGGAGTGTAGTCCATGAGGAAAAAAACAATCAACGAACTGGCGGACATGGTCTGCGGGAATTCAGATGCAGTGAGCAACTTCAAATATCGAAGTTCGTCTTACCTGACTGAGTTCTTTGAAGACTGCGATATGGAACAGTTTCGCCATGACGGATCCACTCGCAAGTGGTGGGTCGCCGAAGTTCTGAACCAAGTCATCCAAGAGCCAAAGGATGAGACAGCCTTGCCGAGCCATGCGTTCCAAACGGTGATTAAGGTCTTAATGGATAAAGCCGACGCGGAGAATGACGACCCTGATCGAACAGCCGCATTGGCGGTACTCAATATCAGTCTGGCGCGAGAAGGACTCGAAGCGTTCTACGCCGATGACAATTGTTGTTATCTGCGAAATACAAGGACAGGTAGCGAAGGAACACTTTTACCATCCTTGAGTCGTAGTCTATCGGTGGAGGAGAGGCGAAAGAAGCGGCGTCTTGAGGATTTTCTCGACCAGGCGAGCGAAGATGATCTGATAGAGAATGTATTGCTACCGCTTTTTCAAACACTCCAGTTCCAGAGAGTCTCGGCCACGGGTCACAAGGACAAGGCGCTGGAATATGGCAAAGACCTTTGGATGAAGTACCTGCTTCCAACGGGACATTGGCTTTACTTCGGATTGCAGGCAAAGAAGGATAAAGTGGATGCTGCTGGCAAGAGTGATGCAAACGTGGCTGAAATCTTGAATCAGACGTCAATGATGCTTGGCCACCAGATCTTCGACCCGGACATCAACAAACGCAGGCTCGTGGATCACGCGATCATCGCATCGGGGGGAGAGATCACGAAACAAGCCAAAAACTGGCTTGGAGAACGTTTGGATGCATCGCAACGAAGTCAGATCCTTTTTATGGACCGCACGGATATTGTCAATCTCTTCATTACTCACAACGTCCCACTGACTAATGAAGAAACGGAAACTATTTCTGATTGTAGTAAATTAGTCTCGCATTAGAACAGCAGTATCATAAGTAACTATGAGTAGAGAGCAAATTTGGCGTTGGCTAATTCGGATCGGATTTTTTATAAACCTAGACGATTTGAGACATGACGGTCGCAGCGTGTCGTCACCTTTGAGTAACTCGAAACCATTAAGGGAGGAACTATGGAAATCGAAGACCAAGTGAGCGAAGCCTCAATAAATGTGGTTGAACCTGGGCGGCCTAAACTCTGCTTCGAGACAGTCACGTTTTCCGATGGCGAGACTCTGACGTTGGATGAAAATGACATCATTGTATTTGTGGGGCCAAACAATGCTGGAAAAAGCGCGGCTCTTCGTGAACTATATGGATGGGTAGAGAGATCAAGCCCCGGACTCGTGATTAAGAATGCTACGATTACAAAAACAGGAACACAGGAAGATCTGCGAGAGTATCTGGAAGCCAACGCACAGAAAAGCGGCAGCACTGCAAATCTTCACTATGGTGGGATCGGATATAACATCCACCATGCGAACCTTGAATACTTTGATCGCCCAGCTGACCGTCATCCGGTTGCACCATTTTTTGCTAGGCAATTAGCTACCGAGAGCCGAATAAAGGACTCAAATCCAGCACCGGGTATCAGACTCTTCCAAGATCCTCCGACCCATCCGATTCATCTACTTCTAATGGATCAATCTTTGTCCGATGACATAAGCGGCAAATTTAAACATGTATTTGGGAAGGACCTTACGCCGTTTCGTGCTGGAGGAAATGAATTCCCTTTGTACGTTGGAGAAAAACCAATTTTGCCACCCGGCAAAGATGAACTTTCCAAGGAGTTTGTAAGGAAATTATTGACCTCGAACGATTTGCTCCACGAACAGGGCGACGGCATGCGTAGTTTTGCAGCAGTCGTACTCCACATTTTGGCGGCACGTACCCATTCGATCCAATTGCTTGATGAACCCGAGGCATTCTTACATCCGCCCCAAGCAAGGCTCATTGGCCGCTACATCGCTGAAAACAATAATCTGGGCTTCTCTCAGCTTTTCTTGGCTACACACAGCACAGATGTTCTCGAAGGATTGATCGAAGGTGGTTCTGACAAAGTGCGTATTGTCCGTTTACGCCGCGAAGGAGATGTGAACCACGTTAAAGAACTAGGGAAGCAACAGACAAGATCAATAACACAGGATGCACTTGCCCGCTTTTCGCGTGTCTTTGATGGCGTTTTCTTCGAGCATGTAATAATTTGCGAAGCAGATGCCGATTGTATGTTCTACCAGTCCGTATTAAGTATTCCATCTATTTCCGGTGATCGCCGTCCAGACGTTCTGTTCATTCACGCATCCGGCAAACATCGAATGGCGAAAATAGTCGACACGCTACGATCACTCAATGTTCCGGTCTCGGTTATCGCTGATATCGACATTCTTAATGATGAAAATACGTTCAGTAGTTTGTTCGAGGAGTTGGGCGGGAATTGGGGGAATGTGGAAACAAACTGGAAGGCCGTTTACGATCAAGTGGTAGCACAACGTCCACCGCTGAATGCTGAGCAGGTTGTAAGTCGCATTGAGACGGAGCTTGAAGATATTACGGAAGCTACGGAATTTCCCAAGGGAACGGAGCGTGCGATCAAGCAAGTATTCAAGGACGCTTCAGCATGGAGTGTCATGAAAGGTAGTGGGCGCAGTGCGCTCCCATCTGGAGAACCAATCAAGCAATTTGATAGACTTCTCAAGAAGTGCAGCGATCATCGGCTTTGGATTGTGCCAGTTGGTGAGCTTGAAGGATTTTGTCGGAGTGTTGGCTCGCACGGGCCCGGATTCGTTGAGAAGGTTTTAGAAGAGTACGACTTGGAAACCGCTACGGAACTGCAGGATGCTCGTGATTTCGTCGGCGAAATTTGGAAGAAAGCCAAATCCTAGGCGGGTAAAGGAATGCCTTGTATTGGTCTTCACCGCGCAAACCGTTCCTGCGGATGGCTTCGGAGATTTTGTACGAAGCGATCTCTCGGTGCGCTTCTTCCCGCAGGCGCAAAATCTGCTCGACGCCTTTGGGAATCGTGGATTTGGGCTGTCGTCAACTAATTTTGACGGCCAAAAATTGTAAATGTTGGATTCTATAGGACAAAAAATTTAATAACACAATAGCTGGCAACTTTCCGGCTAGTTTGAGAGTATCACCATTCAGCCGGTTGTTTGATGTTTGTTTGGGGAATGTGATCGGGAAACTGCGCTTTCCGACTATACTCGCATACACATGAATCCTGCTCCCCCCAAAAAAAGCAGGGGCCACTCCGAGGAGCGACCCCTGAGCTGACAGCACACTGTCAGCGGGTAACTAAGGGGTATCGTAGGGCAACAGCCGTGTTACACGCAAGCGCGTGGCCGGTCAGTCATTCCAGACCTTTTGCCATTCTTCGAATTCCGCGGGTTTGAGGCGTAAGCCGGCGATTCTTCCTTCGTGCAGGGCGAGGAGTTCGCGTTCGGCGTGTTCGCGGAATAATTCGGCGTCTTCGGCAGGGATGTATCGCTCAATCCATTCGCGGAGGTGGGCAAGCGCCTGTCTCTGGTCCATACGGCCGGTTACCACGGTACGGACGACTTCGCGGCGCAAGTTCCGATACTTGATTCTGAACGGATCGGGGTCGCCCACGACCTGCCTCACGGAATCGTATCTGGCGGCCGAGCGCCTGTAGGCCCAGATGAACAGGTCCCGCAACAGTTCGGTCCGATTCAGTTCGTACACGCCGAGCAAGGCTTCGGTGTAGGACTCCCTCCGCACACGATCAAAGGAAAGCGGCACGAGATTTGACTTGATCAACGGAATGTTCACCGCCAGACGCGACACCCGTTTGTTTACGTCCAGGAAAGGCTGAAGATAGGGAAGCTGCGCCAGAATGAAGAATGCCTGCTCGAACGGGTCGGCGATCATGGCGGCTTTCGCCAGCATCAGGTCGAAGCATTCTTCCACGATTTGCGGCACTTCCAATGGCTCGAAAGCCGAGCCCGATATGCCGGCGCCAACGTGTCGAAGCCTGCCTTCCGCACCGGAGTCGTCGAGCAGTTCCTCCGACAGCAAATTGTGAAGGTTCAGGATGGTGTATCGATTCCAGCCGATTTCTTCCTTGTTCTCGATCAGGAAACCGATCGCTTCCTTGTGATTCAGGATCATCCGGGCTTCCCGCCAATGCTTGCCTTCGGCCTCCTCACCGAGATTAATGAGGCGTCGGGTTTCGAGCAGGGAATACGAGTTTCCTTCGAGGCGGCTCGAATTCCAGGTCAGGTCTATGAGCAGCCTTTCCAATACCTGTTTGGCGTGGGTTGCCGCGTATTCTCCGACCATCTTCGATATGCCGATTTGACGCAACTCGTCTCTCTCTTCCCGCGAGAGATAGAAAGTCTGGTTCGGCCGATACGAATCGAGAAAGTCCCGGTTGTAGCCAACCGGTTCCCGCATGTCGAGCGGTCGCCGGATGATCGACTGTATTTCGGCGCCCGCCGCCGACAGCCGCAGAATCGGCTCGGCTGGAACCTCCGGTGTCGAAACTTTCGAATTGGCGGGACCGGTCGAGACGGCGTAACGAACCGGCGCATAGTATCGCGCTCCGCGTCCCGCACCTTCCATAGCCAGACGCCCGCCGTGAACCAGACTTCGCAGGCGGTATTGCAAGGTGCGACGCGACGGCTGCGATTCCATGGCCTCGGCGATCTGGGATGCGGTCAAGCCCCCTTGACTTCGCTGTACGGTCTCCTCGATTGCCTGCAAATCCGCTGGACTGATACGTCTTGCCACTTTGCCCATCCTGCTTTGTTGCGTGAAACGATTTACGCGCAATATACAGCGTTTTCGCGCAAGAATAAATCAATCGCGCAAAAATAAAGGCGGGTTTTGCGCAAGATGGAATTTTGCGCGCAATTATTTCATCAATTCGTGGTGGAGGGATCGAAGGACTGGACCTTGCCGGGGGCTTCGTCGAGCGGGAGGGGTTTGAGTACTTCGCTGTAGAGGAACAGGTCGGTGAGCACGGCGCGGAGGTGGATGGATGCGTTGAGGTTGTCGACCATTTCCGAGCCGATCTTGTCCTGGGAGAGGATGAAACGCATGGCGGCGCCAGCCTTTGCGCAATCTTCGGCGATGACCCGCTCAAACTCCTTGTCGGATTTGCCCAAGGCATCCTGCAGGTTCCGTACGGCCTTGCTCATGCCTTCGATGGTGGGGCGGGCGTGCGGGCCGGGGCCGGTTTCCGCCTGGGCCGGGCGGCCCTGGGCGGCATAGGCCAGCAGGAATTCGTAGCCGGCTTCTATGGTTTCGATATCGTCTTCGAGTTTGCTCACGTTGTGGACCTTGTTGATGGGTAAATGTGCAGTGCTGGCCGGAGGGAGATTCTGCGACTACGCTTCGCTACGCGCAGAATAACAATACAGCCCCGTCATCCTGCGCGCAGTCGCAGGATCTCCCTGGTATGGCGCTGCGCGCAGGGGAGGTCATGACCCCGTTTGTGCCCCTGTCAATCAGCTTCTTTCGGGGACCAGCGGGTGGTGTCGTGGTTTGCCGCCATCTCTTCTTCGGAGATCCAGCCGCTGAGCATGGACCGGGTATAGAAGATCTTTTCCGGCCGCAGGGCGAAATAGATATGAGTTGCCGCCAGGGCCACCAGCGCCAGGGTCGAAAGACCATGCAGCAGGAACACCAGACCGAGCTGATCCTCGGGCATGCTGTTGGTGCGGTCCCAGAATGGCGTGTCGATCTGCATGAACATCAGCACGCCGGTGATGATCACCGTCAGCGCGACAATGGTCACCGTCCAGTGCATGCCTTTCTGCTCAAAGGAATACTTGCCCGGCTTTTTGGCTGAATCGAAGGGCTCGCCGAAATCCCGGGGACCCAGGATCATCGACTTGAAGTCCTGCCAGAACAGCGAGCGGATGATGTGAAACACCACCACAAAGGTGAGGATCAACCCGGAAATCCAGTGGATTTCGAGCCAGGCGATGCGCAGGCCGATAATGGGCGCGACGCCAGTGAAGATCAGCAGCAGAATGCTGACCGCCATGATCCAGTGGAACCAGCGGTCGATGGCTTCGTGCCGCAGCACGCGGCGACCGTCGGCGCTTGGCTTGTCCATCTTGCGGTTGACCAGCACCGCCATGACGATGGCGTGGGCGGCAAGCAGAACGAGTACGCCCACTGCGACAACCCAGAGCAAATCCCAGGAAACGCCAAGGATGACTTCTTCACCCCAGACATCCCGCCGATAGCGAACTATTCCTTCATCCACAGCAACAGACCTCTTCTTTTTTCAGAAAAAAGGGGTGCGCGGCCGCCCGAGCGTCAGGCTCGCACGGCGCGCTTCACCAGATTTGCCATCAAGGGCACTTTGAAATGGTTGTAGTTCAGTGGCTCGGCGCCCTGCACCGCAAGCTGTCCGGCCTCGGAACCCAACTCCTCGGAACGGGCCTGGCCGCGCAGCAGGTTTTCCACCGCCGTGAGCCGGCGGGGAACGCATTCCACCGCGCCGCAGGCCATGCGCGCATCCTGGATCACGCCGCCTTCGACCCGCATCGCCGAAGCGATGTTGACCAGGGCGAAGTCCCAGACGTTGCGGTCGGCGACTTTCTCGAAATAGTACTCGGCATTGGCCCAGGCATTGGGAATGCGCACCGCGGTGAGGATTTCACCTTCGTTGAGAACCGTCATGTTGAGAATGTCCCGGGCGGGGCCGACGAAGAAGTCTTCGGCGGCAATCAGGCGCTGGCCTCCTGCGCTGCTGACCACCATGACGGCGTCCAGGGCAACCAGCGCCGGCGCGGTGTCCGACGGGCTGACCGCAACGCAGCGGCTGGAGCCGAAAATCGCATGTTCTCGGTTCAGGCCTTCCGGTGAGTCTGCGTAGCAGATATTGCCGCCGGCGCGATAACAGCTCAGGCCGCGCCGGTAATACCAGCAGCGGGTATCCTGAACCAGGTTGCCGCCCAGCGTGCCGACATTGCGGATCTGCGGACTCGCCACCTTGCCGGCAGCGGTGGCCAGCAGGGCGAAGCGCGACTGGATCAGCGGGTGGTTGGCGATTTCGGTCAGGGTCGTCACGGCCCCGATTTCAATGCCATCGCCGGTTTCGCTCACCCCTTTCCAGGCGTCGATCCTGGTCAGTTCGATCATGGCAGCAGGAGACTTGTTGCGGTCTTTCAACCAGCCGTAAGTATCCTGTCCGCCGCCGAGCAGCCAGCCGTCGGAACCGAGCGTATCCGCCAGTTCGAGCGCGTTCGCTTCATCAGCGGGCTGATAAAGCTCGATGTCGGGCATTACGTCATGAGATGTGGCTACCATTTCAAACTCCTCGGTAATTGTTCTGGGCGAGGGCTACCGCATCTTCCCGCGTGCCTGAGATGTGGTTGATGATCATGTCCGTCGTGATCGGGGCCGCGCCGAAGATGTGTCCGTCGAGCGCGTCCGAAATCGCGGCGGTCAAGGCGGCCGACACCGAACCCTGGGAAGGTTCGCCGATGCCGCGGGCGCCGACCGGATTCTCCGGGTCGGGAAGGTCCACCCAGCCGGTATCGATACGCAGGGGCGTGTCGAGATAGGTGGGAACCTTGCTTTGCCAGTATCCGGTGCTGGCGGGCAATCCGTTTTGCGGATCGTACAGATGCTGTTCCAGCGCCGAAAGTCCGATTCCCCAGACGGCGCCGCCGACGAGCTGGTTCTTCAGCCCCTGCGGATGCACCACGGTGCCGCATTCGCCGATGCTGACCATGTCGAGGATTTCGAACTTGCCGGTTTCGAGATCGAGTTCGATCTCGGTGCAGGTCACGGTAAAGCCCGGCGGGTTGTTCGAATGGGCCGGGTCGTGATAGATGCCCATGAAGGCCGAACCGGCCAGGCGCGAGGCCGCGATTTGCGTCCACTCGTGCAGGTCTTCCGGCAATTCCGCTTCGCCGGTGTACCTGCCGCCGAGTTCCATCGCCCGCTGGGCGACTTCGGCGTAGGTCATGCCGACGCCGCTGTCGGCGATCTGATGCACCCGCTCTTCGGAGATGTCGTAATCCGCCGGTTCTCCGCCGAGGTCGGCCGCGGCGATTTCCTTCATCTTCGCCACCATGTCCATGGCCGCGCCGTAACAGGTGCGGGTATTGGTGAAGATGGAGTTGCTGCCGTCCTGGGGCGAGGTGATGGGAAGGTGGTTGTCGGTGCGACCGGTGACGATGTCACAGCTTTCCCAGGGCATTTTCAACGCTTCGGCCGCAGCCCGGGAAGTGGCGGCGTAGGAATAGGTGCCGAGATTGCCGACGCCGCTATGGATCTTGAGCCTGCCGTCGGCGCCCATCATGACGATGCCGTCCTGGCCGCTGCGGCCGGCGTTGTGATAGCCCTGGCCGATGCCGAGGCCGGTCACCTTGCTGCCGTTGCGCTGGCGGCGGCGCGACTGACGGCCTTCCCAATCGAAGTCGTCGGCGGCCTGGCGCAGGGCTTCCGGCATGTAGGCGCTGGTCAGCGGTGTTCCCTGGGGTCCGCCGACATCGCCGGTCCGGGCCGAGTTGACCACGCGGATATCGAGCCGGCTCATGCCGAGCGCGTCCGCCGCCACATCCATAATCGGAGCGATGATCGGAGCGATCTGGTTCTGGCCCGGGCCGCGCTGGGCGCCGCGGTGCGCGGTGTTGGTGCCAACCGAAGCGCCGCGGAAGCGCACCGCCTCGGTCTGGTACAGGATGCTGATGCAATCCGCCGCCGAGAAAGCATCGGCGCCGCCACCCTTGCCGCCGTTGTCGGAAACGACAAAGAGGTCGCAGGCGGACATGATGCCGTCGGGGCGAAATCCCACCTTGATCCAGCCCTGGAAGCCCTGGCGGGCGCCGCCGATGGTGAATTCTTCCTCGCGGGTAATTCGCATCATCACCGGACGGTTCAGTTTCTGGGACATCTTGGCGGGAATCGCCATGCTCGGAATGCTGTTGGCCCGGGCGCGCTGGCCGAAGCCGCCGCCGGTGGCCGCATTGATGAATACCAGGTCTTCTTTCGCCACTCCGATAATGCCGGCCATGTCGTTCGCCAGCGCCGTCAGGCTCTGGGAAGTGCCGTGCAGGTAGAGCTTGCCGTCTTCCCAGTAGGCCATGGCGCTGCGCGGCTCCATGGAATGGTGGGGATAACCGGCGGTGGTGAAGCTGCCTTCGTAGACGAAGCCGTCTTCGGCGGCGGCGAAGCCGGCCTCCAGGTCGCCGATTACGAATGTGGGAATCGGGCCCGTGGTCGCCAGATCTTCCGCCGGGGTATTGCCGGCGCGGAAACTGGCCACCTGGTCTGCGGTCCACTTGGCTTCGGTGAACCCTTGCTGACCGAAGGTATTGCCGCCGAGATAGGCGTTCGGGCCGCCTTCCTGCAGGCTGTCGAGCGGGTCGAGCACGAAGGGGAGCCGCTCGAAGGTCACGTTGAGCGCCGCGATGGCGGATTCAGCGGTCTTTTCGTCCACTGCGGCAAGCGCCAGGATAGGCTCGCCAACCAGAGTCGGGTTGTCCGTGAGAATTTTCAGGCCGGTGGACTGTGGTTCGCCATCGGGATACACATCCTCGGCCCTGAGAATGCCGAACACGCCATCCATCGCCAGCGCTTCGGAGTCATCGACATCAAGCACGCGCGCATGGGGGATGGGGCTGGTGAGAAGCCGGGCGTAGACCATGCCCTCGCGGGTGTAGTCCTCGGCGTACTTGATTCGTCCGGTGACCTTGCCGGCCACGTCCGGTGGAACAAAATCCTGTCCGATATGCATATAGGCCATGTTGGTCACCCTATTTCCGCGGCGCGCATGACGCCGTCAAGATATGAGTCATAGGAGCCGCAGCGGCAGATATTGCCGGCCAGACCCTCTCTGGCTTGCTCCCGGGTGGGATTCGGATTGGCGCGCAGCAGCCCCACCGCCGCCATCACCTGGCCGGGGGTGCAGTATCCGCATTGCGGGGACAAGGCTTCAACAAAGCCCTGCTGCACCGGGTGCAGGGTGCCATCGGGGGCTTCCAGGCCTTCCACGGTTTCGATGCGGCCGTCTTTCATGGAATGGGTGAGGACGGAGCAGGCATAGGTGGGAACATCGTCCACCAGCACGGTGCAGGCGCCGCATTCTCCGCGGTTGCAGCCAAGCTTGGTGCCGGTAAGGCCCAGTTTGTAGCGCAGGGTGGAAGCCAGGGTCTCCTGGGGCGCAACATCGACGGTGCGGTCCTGCCCGTTGACGTTGAGCCGGATCATGCGCTCCACAGCCCCGGCGGGACGCGACTGGCCGTTCGCTGCGTACCACAGCGAAGTCGTGCCGGCCACGGCGCCCGAGGCGATTACGCCCTTGATAAAGCGTCGTCGGGTGAGTTGAGGGTTCACAGGTTAGTCACCTCCGTTACGGTGGGAGTGATTCAGTCCAGACGAAGAGTAAAGCACAGTTCCACAATTGGCAACACACTACTGGCGCGCTGTCATGCGCACATTAGGGAAGCTCTGATTAAGTCAGAGTTTCCCTGCGGCACATGGAAGTGCCGCCGAATTCGATGGCGTAAGCCATTGAATTCGTGAGCAAAACAAAACCACGCTTTTGTTTTGCGACAATGAAAAATTCCATGGATGGAATTTTTCAGAGAATACTTAGCGTAATCAGAGGTTGTCGAAGCTGATGCTGCCGCTGTCGGAAATCCGATCGAAATCCAGCTCTTCGGTTTCGGGTTCCTTCCAGCGCAACCGGGCCAGACGCAGCAGAGAGGGCATATGGTGGCCCGAAAGGATTTGGGCATAGGCGAGATACAGCGCGCCGCAGTCGCGCAGGGCGACCATCGCATCGCCGTCGAGGCCCGCAAGGCGTTCCTGGTCAAGAGTATGCAACCCCTTGACCTGCAATGGCTTTTCCTCGTCGCCAGCAATAATCTCCCATTCCCGGATCAATTCCAGCTCGGTGAGTTTCTCGGTGGCGCGCTCGGCAAGCACGAGGTCCGAGGCGTGCTGCTGCATCTTGTTGACGAGTTCCCCCACGGCGCCGGCAAGCTTGTCTTCTTCGTCAAAAAATACCCGCCAGCCCTTGGCGCCCGCGGGAATGTCCGCGGTCTTGGCGACGAATTCGGAATCCTCGTCGGTGCAAACCTTGTAGCGCTCGGCATCGAGCCTGATCATCTTGAATGGAAAGCCCTGATAGGCGTCGGGAAGATGCGCCGCAAGCCATTTACCCGACTCCTGTACCACCAGGCTCTCGCCATTGCGCAGGCCGAGAATCGCAACAAGCAGGAACTTTTCTTCCAGCCTGATGAATCCCACCGGCATGCCCATGGCCGCCTTGCGCGCTTCCTGAAAGCCCAGAGGCATGAGATGGTCGCCGGCGGCGAAGCGGAAATTCGCCGGCCTTCGCCAGCGCAGTTCGCGATGGGATTGAAGAGAAATCGGAATCAGTTGGCCCACGGTGCTTCTGCCGCTTCGATTGGGAAGCGCGCATTATAAACCGCTCTGAAATGTGGTGATCAGGTCCTGTCAAACATAGCGATGCCGCCCGTACATAGCGCCGGCGCACGGCTCGTGATAATCTTGCCGCCGGTTGTCGGGGGGCGTGGGGTTCAGGTTTCATGGCGGTTTGCGCCAGCAACAGTTTGGGAGACACAAAGTGAATGCGGATTTTGCGCCGGAAGACACCGCCTTTCGGGATGAAGTCAGGGAATTCCTGCAAAACGAATTCCCAACAGCGTATCGCGACAAGGTGGATGCCGGAATCCGTCTGAGCAAGGACGAGATCGTCCATTGGCAGAAGATCCTCTTTGAGAAGGGCTGGGCCGCGCCGAATTGGCCGGTGGAGCATGGCGGCACCGGCTGGAGCCCCACCCAAAAACACATCTTTGCCATGGAAATGGGCTTGACCGGCGCGCCGGAGCCGGTGCCTTTCGGCATGAAGATGGTGGCGCCGGTACTCATGGCTTACGGCAGCGAGGAGCAACAGCAGCGTTTCCTGCCCGACATCCTGCAAAGCAATGTCTGGTGGTGCCAGGGCTATTCCGAACCCAATTCCGGGTCGGACCTGGCCTCGCTCAAGACCTCCGCCGTGCGCGACGGCGACCACTATGTGGTCAATGGCGCCAAGACCTGGAACACCTACGGACAATACGCCGACTGGATTTTCTGCCTGGTTCGCACCGACACTACCGTCAAGAAGCAGGAAGGCATCAGCTTTCTGCTTATCGACATGCATTCCCCCGGCGTTTCCCACAAGCCCATCGTCCTGCTCGACGGCCATAGCGAAGTGAACGAGATCTTCTTTGATGAAGTGCGCGTTCCGGCGGAAAACCTGATCGGCGAGGAAAACAAGGGCTGGACCTACGCCAAGGTGCTGCTGACCCATGAGCGCACCAATATCGCCCTGGTTCCCCGCAGCACCCGCCGCCTGCGTGCCCTGCGCCGGGCCGCGGCAGGTCTCGACGACGGCCAGGGCGGCAGCATGCTGGAAGAACCGGTGTTCAGCCACCGCCTCGCCGGGCTTGAAATCGAACTGAAAGCGCTGGAGTACGCCGAGTTGCGCACCCTGGCTTCCTTGAGCGTGGGAAAATCCCCCGGCCCGGAATCCTCGATTCTCAAGATCGTCGGCACCGAACTCGCCCAGCGCATCGACGAGATGTTTCTTGAGTTGGGCGCCTACCACAGTCTGCCCTACCTGCCGGAACAGTTCGATGAAGGCTTCCAGGGAACGACCATGGAGCCCGGCGGGCTTGCCGGTCAGGGGCTGGTGTATCTCAATGACCGCAAGCTGTCGATTTTCGGCGGCTCCAACGAGGTCCAGCGCAACATCATCTGCAAGGCCGTGCTTGGACTGTAGGTTCGGGCCGATTCAAAGAGTAAGGCATCCATCAAAGAGTAAGGCATCCATGGACTTTTCCTATTCCGAAGAACAGCAGATGCTCAAGGAGAGCGTCGGCAAGTTTGTGCAGCAGCAATACGACTTCGACACCCGCAACCGCATTGCCGCCAGTGAAACCGGCTACAGCGGGGAAAACTGGAAACTGTTTGCCGAACTGGGCTGGCTAACCGTGCCTTTTGGCGAGGAGGACGGCGGTTTTGGCGATTCCGCCGTTGACCTGATGGTGATGATGGAAGAATTCGGCAAGGCGATGCTGCTGGAACCCTTCCTGCCGTCTGTGGTTCTGGCGGGGCGCCTGCTCGCCGCCCTGGGCGATGCGCGGCAGAAGGAGGAACTGTTGCCGGCTTTGATGGTGGGCAATCTGCAGCTCGCCTGCGCCTGGGCCGAATCCGGCTCGCGCTACAATCTGGCCAATGTTCGCCTCAGCGCCCGCAGCGAAGGCGGCAGTGTCGTTCTCAGCGGGGCCAAGGTCAATGTGCTCAATGGCCCCAATGCCGACAAGTTGCTGGTAACCGCCCGGGAAAGTGGCGCGGTCACCGGGAGCGACGGCCTCAGCGTGTTTCTGGTGGATCGTGACGCCCCGGGAGTCGATGTGCGGGCATACGCCAATATGGACGCCAGCCGGGCCGCCAGGATCAGCTTCAACGAAGTCACCGTGCCGGAATCGGCCCGGCTCGGCAAGCCCGGCGGCGCATACGAGGCCCTGGAGCGGGTATTCGATCACGCCACCGCGGCGGTTTGCGCCCAGGCGGTGGGCGCCCTCGACGCCCTGTTGCAGAAAACCGTGGAATACAGCAAGACCCGCAAGCAGTTCGGCGTGCCTATCGGCAGTTTCCAGGCGCTGCAGCACCGCATGGCGGACATGTTCATCGAATGTCAGCTTGCCCGCTCGATTACCGTGATGGCGGCGATGCAACTCGATTCCGACGCACCCTGGCAAAGCCGCTCGGCGGCGGTCAGCGCGGCCAAAAGCCGGCTGGGCTGGGCCATCCGCAAGGTGGGCCAGGAAGCCGTGCAGATTCATGGCGGCATCGGCATGACCAACGAGCTCGACGTGTCGCACCTGTTCCGGCAGGTAACCGGGCTTGAATTACTGTTCGGCGACGCCGATTACCACACCGCCCGCTTCGCCCGATTGCAGAACGCCGGATAATGAGTGAACTGATTCTCGTTCGCCACGGCCAGGCGACATTCGGCGCGGAAACCTACGACAAGCTCAGCGAACTCGGCATCGAGCAGGTGCGCCGGCTTGCCGGCCACTGGCGTGGACTCGGCGAGACTTTCGATTACCTGTACTGCGGCAGTCTGCTGCGGCAGCGGGAGACTGCGGCGGAATTGCGGGAACTCGTGGGCAACGACGAAAACCCCCGCATTGATCCGGCGCTCAATGAATACGACGGCGACCCGCTGATCCGTTCCTACCTGCGGGATTTCGCCGCGGAAGAGGGTTTTGATCCCGCCCCCGCCTGGCCCGTTCGCGACCGCGCGTTGTTTCAGCGGCTGTTCGAAGCGGCGGCGGCCCAATGGATCGCCGGCCGCCTGACGCCGGCGGAAGACGAGCCGGGTTTCGAACGCTGGCCCGATTTCCAGTTGCGCGTCCACCAGGCGCTGGATCGCATCATGGCGCGCCACGGTCGGGGCAGCCGGGTGCTGGTGGCGACCTCGGGCGGCGTCATCGCCCTGGCGCTGCAACGGGTGCTGCGTTATCCCGACTCTGTGGCCATCGCCACCAACTGGATGGTGCATAACAGTTCGGTTAGCCGAATCAAGTACGGTAATGGCAGAATCTCGCTCATGCAGTTCAACGCCCTGCCGCACCTGGAGCGGGCGGGAAGCGCAGAAATGATCACTTATCGCTGAATGTCGTCATGACCGATGCCGGACTCGAGGACCGGGCAGGCCAGATCAGGCCCGGGGAAGAACTGCCGCTTGAGCGGTTGCGGGAATATCTGCGCCCGGTGCTTGGCGAAGCCGCGGGCGGCCTGGAAGTACGGCAATTTCCCGGCGGCCATTCCAATCTCACTTACCTGCTTTCCAGCGGCGCCGAAAATTGGGTGCTGCGGCGGCCGCCGTTCGGCAGCAAGGTGAAGTCGGCCCATGACATGTCCCGGGAGCACAGGGTGCTGTCGGCTTTGGGAAACGTGTTTTCCTACGGCCCCAGGCCCCTGCATTTCTGCGCCGACCCGGAAGTCATCGGCTGCGATTTCTACTTGATGAACTACATTCGCGGGCTGGTGATCCGCCGCGAGTATCCGCCGGAACTGAAGCTGTCCCCGGAGCAGGTGCGCCGGCAGTTGCTCCATTTTTTCGATGTGCTGGGGGAGTTGCATTCTGTGAATCTGGCCGAGGCCGGGCTTGACGATTTCGGTCGCCCGGTGGGCTATGTGCGGCGCCAGGTGGAAGGCTGGGTCCGGCGCTGGGAAAACGCGGTCACCAGGGACACGGTGAACTGCGATGACACCATCAAGTGGCTGCTCGACCATCTGCCTCCGGAAAGCGGCCGCGCCAGCGTGATTCACAATGACTACAAGTTAGACAATGTGATTTTCTCCCTGGACGATCCACTCCGGCTTATCGGAGTGCTCGACTGGGAAATGGCGACCGTGGGCGACCCGGTAATGGATCTCGCCTACACCCTGGGCTACTGGGTGCAGACCAGCGACCCGGACTGGTACCGTGAGGCGCGCACCATGCCTTCGGACGTGCCCGGCGCTCCGGACCGGGCTGAAATCCTCAGTCGTTTCCAGGAGCGCACCGGCATAGCCGTGGAGGGTTTCCCTTTCTACTTCTGCTTTGCCCTGTTCCGGCTGCTCGTGGTGGGCCAGCAGATTTACTACCGCTACCACCACGGCCACACGAAGGACCAGCGCTTCGCAAGCTTCCTGCAAAAGGCTTACGTATTGCAGCGGATGTGCAGGCTCATCATCAGCGGAAGAATCGAGAACTGAACCGCCCCGGGTTGGCATGCACAATCCATACGTGTCATCCTGCGCGCAGTCGCAGGATCTCATCGTGTGGCCACTGCAAGAGATTCTGCGACTACGCTTCGCTTCGCGCAGAATGACATGCATGGAGCGCCAAAATGGGAATTACGCCAAAGAAAAATTCCGGATTCCATTAAGCCCTCCGGTCTGATACCTTGTCTGGCCTTTCACCCTGGACGGAAAACCCATGGCGGAAGCTGCGAACCATTCTCCGCTGCCCCGGCCCGTCGTCGCCACCGTGGCCTTTGTCAGCGGCTTCTGCATCATGACCGTGGAAATGCTCGGCGCGCGCATCATGGCGCCGTACTTCGGCGGCTCGGTTTCGGTCTGGGGCAGTATCATCACCGTCTTCATGCTCGCCCTGGCGCTGGGTTATCTTATAGGCGGTCGGCTTTCCATGCGTAATCCCAATGCCCTGATTTTCGCCAGTTTCTACGTCAGCGCCGCGCTGTTTTCCCTGCCGATCATCCTCTTCGCCGACCAGATCATGCGGCCGATCTTTCTCACCGTGGAGGACATCCGCTACGGCGCGCTGCTAGCCTCCATCGTCATGTTCTCGGTACCGACCACCCTGCTCGGCATGATCTCGCCGTACTCCGTGCGGCTGCTGGTGGAATCCGAAGAACACAGTGGCCAGATGGCGGGGCTGCTGTTCTTTGTTTCCACTATCGGCAGCGCCGCCGGCACCCTGGGCACCTCGTTCTATTTCGTGCTCTGGTGGGAGTTGAACCTGATTCTCTGGGGCGCGGTCAGCGCCCTGCTCATCGCCGCCGCGATAATCCTGCTTGCGGGTTACCAGCGAGGCTCACTTTATCTTCCGATGCGCGGCCATGAATCCTAGAATACTGGCGCCCATGCTGCTGCTGGCGCTGGCGGCGCCGGTGGCCGCTGACATCATCCATGAGGAACGTTCGCTGTATCGCGACATCACCGTGGAGCAGAACGGCCCGCGGCGCTGTTTGATATTCAATGTCCACCGCGGCGACCGCAACCAGACCTGCATCGATCTCAACGAGCCGGAACGCCTGGTCTTCAGCTACACCAGAATGAGCTTCGCCGGGCTGCTGCTGACCCCAGAGCCCGAGTCGATTCTCATCGCCGGCCTCGGCGGCGGCTCGATTCCCATGACTTTCGGCGACCTGTTCCCCGAGGCGCGCATCGATGTGATCGAAATCGACCCGGCGGTGGTCAGCGTGGCGAGGGAGTTCTTCCTGTTCGAGGAAAGCGAAAACATGCAGGTGCATGTGAACGATGCCCGGGTTTTCATCAAGCGCGCCGTGCTCGCCGGCAGGCAATACGATTACATCATGCTCGACGCCTTCACCGGCGACTATATCCCCGAGCATCTGCTGACCCGGGAATTCCTCGAAGAGGTGAAGCAGATTCTCAGCCCTGACGGCGTGCTCGTCGCCAATACCTTTTCCACCAGCCGCCTGTACGATCACGAATCGGTGACTTACCAGCGGGTGTGGAACGAGTTCTACAATTTCAAGCTGCCCACTTCGGGCAACCGCATCATCATCACCCGTTCCGGGGCGCTCCCGCCCCGGGGCGATCTCAGCGGCGCCGCGCGGCGGCTCGCCGAAAGCCTGGAGCCCTATGGCGTCCCGCTGCTGGAATATCCCGCCCGCATGTCAACCAGAGTGGACTGGGACATGAGCCGGCGAGTACTGACCGATCAGTATTCCCCGGGCAATCTGCTGCGGGACTAGGAGCCTACGGCGCAGGCTCCTGGCCTCCTCCCGACTCAGTCGCAGCATACATGCACGGTAAGCACATCGCATTTTGCGTGGTGCAGCAGCTTCATGGCGGTGGAGCCGATGAGGGCTTTCCAGCCGGAATGGCCGTGGCTGCCGATGACGATGGCGTCGGCTTCGATTTCCTCGGCGAGATTGGGCACTTCGGTGGCGGGTGAGCCGGGCAGGGTATAGATCCGGTCTTCCCGCAGCCCGTCTTCCCTGGCGATTTTCCTGAGGCGCTCGGCGGCGTAGGCCACGGCTTCCTCGTGCAGTTCATTGATATTGACCGCGTACAAATCCATGCTGTATGCAGCCGCCACGGGCTCGACCACATGCACGAGGCAGAGCTTGGCCGGGTCCTCGGCGAGCCGCACCGCGGTTGCGATCACCTTGTGGGAATCATTGGACAAATCCACCGCCACCAGAATCTTGTCGTACATGAGCTTGCTCCCCGGGCCTCCGCACGAGCCCCAGGTCGATTCTACCCCCACGAATACCGACTTCCAAACCCAAGGGAAGCTCGGATCAAGTCAGAGCTTCCCTGCGGCACATGGAAGCGATAATGAAAAACTCCACGGATGGAGTTTTTCAGAGAATACCAAGTGAAGGCAAGCAGGATCTTCAGGCGTTGCGGATCATGTTTCTGGCGATGACGAGTTGCTGGATCTGGCTGGTGCCTTCGTAGAGTCGCAGCAGCCTGACGTCCCGGTAGAAGCGTTCCACGGCGAATTCCGCCATGTATCCTGAACCGCCGTGAATCTGCACGGCGCGGTCTGCCACCTTGCCCGCCATTTCGGCGCAGAACAGCTTGCAGGCGGCGGATTCCAGGGTGATGTTTTCGCCGGCGTCGCGCTTGCGGGCGGTTTCCAGCACCATGCAGCGGGCGGCCCAGGCTTCGGTGCGGGAATCGGCAAGCATGGCCTGGACGAGTTGCTGCTCGGCGATAGGCTTGCCGAACTGCTTGCGCTGCATGGCGTAGTCGAGCGCGTCGGCGATGAGGCGTTCCGCCATGCCCACGGCGACGCCGGAAATATGCAGTCTTCCGCGGTCGAGCACCTTCATCGCGGTGACGAATCCTTCGCCTTCCTCGCCGATGATGTTTTCTGCGGGAACCGGGCAATCTTCGAAGATCACGTCGCAGGTGAGCGAGCCGGCCTGACCCATCTTGCGGTCCACCGCGCCCAGGGTGATGCCAGGCGCGCCGCGCTCCACAATGAACGAGGAAATGCCCCGGGCGCCCTTGTTGTCCGGGTCGGTGCGGGCCATGACGTTGAAGGTATGGGCCAGTGGCGCATTGGTGATGAAGCGCTTGGCGCCGTTGAGCAGATAATGGTCGCCCTGGCGTCTGGCCGTGGTGCGCAGGGAGGCGGCGTCGGAGCCGGCTTCGGGTTCGGTGAGGCAGAAGCAACTGAGCCATTCTCCGCTGGCGTATCTGGGCAGGTATTTTTGCTTCTGGGCTTCGGTTCCGTTGAAAACGATGGCCGCCGAACCGATGCCGTTGTTGGTGCCGACCAGCGAACGGAAGGCGGGCGAGGTCTTGCCGAGTTCCATGGCGACGTGAATTTCCTCTTCCATGGTCAGGCCGAGGCCGCCGTACTGTTCCGGTATCGTCAGCCCGAACAGGCCGAGCTGCTTCATTTCCTCGAAGATTTCATCGGGTACGCGCTCGTCTTCGGCGAGCCGGTTTTCGGCGGGAACCAGCCGTTCGCGGACGAATCGCTCGATCAACGCAAGCAACTGGTTCAGGGTTTCCTGGTCTCTGATCATGTTGGCCTCCCCACCGCAAGGGCGACAAGTTAGCATAGGCAGGGGCACGATGTACCTTGAGATCCTGCGCGTGGCAAAGCGCCCCATCCGTCATCCTGCGCGCGTTCTTTCCCGTCATTCCGCGCGGAGCGAAGCGGAGTCGCGGAATCTCTTTGAGCGGCCACTGCTTGCTTTGGGTGGCCACTGTGCTTGAGATCCTGCGACTACGCGCAGAATGGCGGGATTGCCGCCTTCCCTATGCTATTATCTCGCCCGTTCCGGCACAGTCGTGACCGGCGTCGCACATTTCGCCCCAGCAGGCCACAAATCCCAGGAAGCCCCCATGTCGCAGGCAGTCAGCTATTCCGTACAGGACAAGATCGGCGTCATCAGCGTCAACAATCCACCGGTGAACGCCCTCGCCCAGCGCGTGCGGGAAGGCATTCTCAAATCCATCCAGGCGGCCCAGCGGGACGATTCCGAAGCCGTGATTCTTGCCTGCGAAGGCAGGACCTTCATCGCCGGCGCCGATATTACCGAATTCAACAAGCCGCCCATGGCGCCCGGCCTGCCGGAAGTACTCGGCGCGCTGGAAAACTCAAGCAAGCCCGTGATTGCCGCGATCCACGGCACTGCCCTCGGCGGCGGCTTTGAAGTGGCGCTTGCCTGCCATTACCGCTGCGCCGTGGCCAGCGCGAAAGTGGGCCTGCCCGAGGTCAAGCTCGGCCTGCTTCCCGGCGCCGGCGGCACCCAGCGCCTGCCGCGCATCGCCGGCGTCAAGGCCGCGCTGGATATCATCACCTCGGGCAATCCGGTCCCCGCCGGCAAGGCCCACGACATGGGCCTGGTGAATGAAATCATCGAAGGCGATCTGCTCGAAGGCGCCAGGCGCTATGCCCGGGACCTGGTGGATTCCGGCGCGCCACTGAAGCGCATCCGCGATGTGGTCATCGACCCGGAAACCATCGAACCCGGCTTCTTCGAGCAGGCGCGCAAACGGGCCAATGCCCGGGCCCGGGGCCAGATCGCTCCCGACCGTATCGTCAGTTGCCTCGAAGCCGCGGTCAATCTGCCCATCGACCAGGCGCTCGAGCGGGAGCGGGAACTGTTCCGGGAACTGGTAACCTCGCCGGAATCCGCCGCCATGCGCCATATCTTTTTCGCCGAAAGGCAGGCCGCCAGGATCAAGGGCCTGCCCAGGGAAACTCTCCAGCGTGAAATCAGCCAGGCGGCGATCATCGGCGGCGGCACCATGGGCGGCGGCATCGCCATGTGTTTCGCCAACGCCGGTATTCCGGTGATCCTGCTTGAAGTCAGCGACGAAGCCCTGGACCGGGGCATGAAAATCATCCGCAAGAACTACGGTATCACCGTCAAGCGCGGCAAGCTTGGCGAGGATGACGTCAAGCGGCGCATGGGCCTGATTACCGGCACCACGGATTATGCCGACATCGCCCATGCCGATATCGTGATCGAGGCGGTGTTCGAGAATCTCGAACTGAAGAAGGAAATCTTCGCCAAACTCGACCAGACCTGCAAGCCCGGCGCGATTCTCGCCACCAATACTTCCTATCAGGACGTGGACGCCATTGCCGCGGCCACCGCCCGGCCCGGGGACGTGCTCGGCACGCACTTCTTCAGCCCCGCCAATGTCATGCGCCTGCTTGAGGTGGTCCGCGGCGAAAAAACCGCCGCCGACGCCCTCGCCACGGTAATGCGCCTCGGCAAGCGAATCGGCAAGGTCTGCGCGCTGTCCGGCGTCTGCTACGGCTTCATCGGCAACCGCATGCTCACCGGCTATGGCCGCGAAGCGCAGTTGCTGCTGCTTGAGGGCTGCACGCCCCAGCAGGTTGATTCAACCCTCGAGCAATTCGGCATGGCCATGGGACCGGTGGCCATGGGCGATCTGGCGGGGCTCGATGTGGGTTACAAGGCGCGGCAGTCCCGGGGGACCACCGGCGATGATCCGCGCCCCTACGCGGTAAGCACGCGGCTCGTGGAATCCGGCCGCCACGGCCAGAAAACCGGCGCCGGCTATTACCGTTATGACAGCGAAACCCGCAAGCGCATTCCCGACCCGGAAGTCGAGGCCATGATTCGCGAAGAAGCGGAGAAGTTCGGCATCGCCCGGCGTGAAATCAGCGCCGAAGAGATCATCGCCCGCTGCATGTATCCCCTGGTCAATGAAGGCGCCAGGATTCTCGAAGAGGGCATTGCCCAGCGGGCTTCGGATGTGGATGTGGTCTATGTTTTCGGCTATGCCTTCCCGGTGGCGAAGGGCGGCCCCATGTTTTATGCCGATCAGGTCGGCCTGAAAAAGGTGTACGAGCAGATTCTGGAATTCCAGCGGCAACACGGCGAAACCAACTGGCAGCCCGCGAACCTGTTGAAGGAACTCGCCGAGAGCGGCGGCAGCTTTGCGGAGTGGGACCGGCAGCAGGCATGATTTCCTGGCAGACGACGACACCGGGCGGGCCGCTGGAGAAGGTGGCGGGGGAGGTTCCGGCGCCCCGGGGCGGCGAGGTGCTTCTGAAGATGCTGGCATGCGGGGTTTGCCATTCGGACATTCATCTGCACGACGGGGGTTTTGACCTCGGCCATGGCAAGCAGCTTGAGGTGGGCAGGCCGGGGCAGGTGCTTGGCCATGAGATTTATGGCGAAGTGGCGGCGCTCGGGCCGGATGCGGAAAACGTCACGGTCGGCGAGCGCCGGGTGGTGTTTCCCTGGATCGGCTGCGGCGAATGTCCCGTGTGCCGCCGCGGCGAAGAACAGCTTTGCACGCCGGGGCGGGCTCTTGGCATCGTTGCGCCGGGCGGCTTCGCCGATCATGTGCTCGTGCCGCATTCCCGCTATCTGTTCGACTGCGGCGGGGTTCCCGGCCCGCTGGCCGCGACTTATGCCTGTTCCGGTCTCACCGCTTATGGCGCCCTGAAGAAAGTCGGCGAGACCGTGCCGGGAGATGAAATCGTCATTATCGGCGCAGGCGGCGTGGGCATGATGGCGATTCAGATCGCCCGTTCCGCCCTTGGGCTGGACCCCATCGTGGTCGATATCGACGAGGCCAAACTCGTGGCCGCCCGTGGCCTCGGCGTGAGCCGCACGTTTCATGCCGGCGATTCCCAGGCGGCGAAGGCCATTCGCAAGGCCACCGGCGGGGCCTTCGCGGTGCTGGATTTCGTCGGCAATGAAGCCAGCGTTCACTTCGGGCTCGGCTGCCTGCGCAAAGGTGGCGCGCTGGTGGTGGTGGGCCTTTTCGGCGGCGCCCTGAACCTGCCGATTCCCTTTCTGCCCATGAACGCCCGGGTGATCCGGGGCAGCTATGTGGGCAGTCTGGCGGACTTCGCCGAACTCATGGAACTCGTGCGGGCCGGCAAGGTGGACCCGATTCGCATCACCGAACGCCCCCTCGACGAAGCCACCGGCGCCCTGGCCGATCTCAAGGCCGGTCGGGTCGAAGGCCGGCAGGTGCTGGTCAACGCGCCTTAGGAGCCTGCGCCGCAGGAATTCGCGAAAGCGAAAATTCGTTATCGTCGCGCCCCTGGTTGATCGGTTGAGGCGAATATTGGTGTATATTCAACGAAATCGAGCGGCCAGGGGCGTGGATGAGAGCGGATTTGCAGCCGTGAATTCCTTTGGCGCAGGCTCCTGGCCGCTCACTTACGACCGTTCCGCCGCTGAATCCACAGGAGGAAACCGATGTTCAGGAGAATCCCGCTTTTTGCCGCGCTGCTGTTGTTCGCAGTGCCAGCCGGGTTTGCCCAGCAGGAAGATCCGGCCCGCTGGGAGTCCGCCATGCAGGCCTTTGACGAGCAGGACCGGGCCTCGCCGCCACCGGAAGGCGCCATCGTGCTCACAGGCTCTTCTAGCATCGCCCGCTGGAACGACCAGGCCGCGGAAGCCCTGGCGCCGCTGACGGTAATTCCCCGGGGATTCGGCGGCAGCACCATGGCCGATGCGCTGTACCATCTCGACCGGGTCGCCCTGCGCTACAAGCCCCGCGCGATTCTGATCTACGAAGGCGACAACGACACCTGGGCCCGGATTCCCGAAGCCACCATCGTCGACAATTTCAGGCGGATTGTCGCCAGGGTCCATGAGGAATTGCCGGAGACCCGCATTTATGTGATGTCAGTGAAGCCGAGCGTGGCGCGGGAGGAAGTTTTTGGTGCGGCCCAAAATGTGAACGGGCAACTGAAGGCCATCGCCGAAGCCGACCCCCGGGTGCATTATGTGGACGCGGTAACGCCGTTCCTGAAAGCCGACGGCTCGGTGATGACCGATATCTTCGTTGCGGACAATCTGCACTTCAACGACCTCGGCAACCTGATCTGGGGAAGCACGATCAGGGCGGCGCTGATGCCCCGGGAAGCACGCCACGAAAAACTTCACTGATGAATGGATTGACCAGGAGCGAGCGCCTGGCCATACATATCATTCAGCGCGAAGCGAAGCGGAGTCGCAGAATGCCGCCCGGGAAAATGCGAGGGGCTCAATACTCGTCGTAGCCTTCCGTGAGTTCGATACGAACTCCCGCGGGGTCGGTAATGAAGGCGGTCTTGAGTTCGATGGAGGGGATTTCCCGGTAGGGGACATCGAACTCGATGCCCCGGGCTTCGAGTTGCTTGCAGAAAGCTTCGAGGTCTTCAAACTCAAAGCCGATGTGATCGATGGCCGCGCCTTCGGTGGCGTGGCGCTCCCGTTCGCCGGCGCCGAAACTCAGGTTCATTCCCGGCGCATTGGTGGTGGTGGCGATGGAGCCCCGGGGGCGCACTTCGAGGCCGAAAACATCGGTGTACCATTCGAGCAGACCATCATGCCCCGGAGTAATGAAATGCACGTGGTAGCCCATGACCTCCACGTGCAGTGACTGGTCTTCCTGCAATTCCACATAGACATCGTCCGGCAGCATCACATAGGCATTGGTCTGTCCCTCGGCGCCGGTGAATACCCGGCCGACTTCATATCCCGCCGCGCTCCACTTCTCCAGAAACCGCTCGATATTGCGCACCTTGAAGCCGAAATGGTCCATCACGGTTTCCCGTGAGCCCATGCTCGGCGCGCGCTCGCTGAGGGCCACGAGCATATTGGGCAGGCGCACCGCGGTCAGCGGGCCTTTTTCCACCACCACACCGCCAAAATGTTCCACCCAGATCCGTTTGTGGAGTTCGATATCGGAAATATTGAGATGGACATGGCCATAGGTCAGCCCGGCAGGGTTCGGCGTGGCGAGCTGGCCCGGCACCGGCGCCGCAAGCGCGGCCAATGCAAGGCCGAGAAGTATTCTTTTCATTGCATCAATCTCCTTACCGCGACTCCCCAGGAGTCTGCGCCACAGGAATTCACGGCTGCAAATCCGCTCTCATCCACGCCCCTGGCCGCTCGATTTCGTTGCATATCCACCAATATTCGCCTCAATCGACCGGCCAGGGGTGCGGCGATAGCGAATTTTCGCTTTCGCGAATTCCTGCGGCGCAGGCTCCTGGGTATTCTCTGAAAAATTCCCTCCCTGGAATTTTTCATTATCGCAAAACAAAAGCGTGGTTTTGTTTTGCTCGCGAATTCAATGGCTTACGCGATGGAATTCGGCGGCACTTCCATGTGCCGCAGGGAAGCTCTGACTTAATCAGAACTTCCCTGGGTACCGGGAAAACCGACGGCCGGCAGCCCCGGCCAAAAAATTCTCCGCAGGCAAGCAAGCCTAAATCCACTCTCCCGGAGGCGCCAGCAAGATTACACACTGTTTCAATTGCCCCTCATTCGACATCAAGGGTTGAGCGAGATTCTTGAATTGGGTAAAAAAGTAACATTTTGACAAAATATCGAAAGTATTTCCCTGGAAGGCTTTATCCCGAACAAAATATGAGTAAACTTAACCCTCGCGCAATTTCGGCAAAACGACCGAAGCGGAATAAACAAGACTTCAGAAATACTCCAAATCGAGGGGAGAACCAAGATGCAACGCAGATTCCCGAGTGCGCGGAAAGCGCTTACCCTGGCCGTACTCGCCGGCCTCTCCGTGCCAGTAGCCGCCCAGGACGATGAGGACACCATCGAGGAAGTGGTGGTCACCGGCTCCTTCATCCGCGGCACTCCGCTGGACGCGCCTTCGCCGGTGCAGGTGATTGACCGGGACAGCATTGAAGCCCAGGGGGCCGCAATCGTCTGGGACGTCATCAAGAACCTGGAAGTAAATTCCGGGTCATTTACCAACCAGGGTTCGGGCGAGCGCTCCCAGACCGAGGGAACCGCTGTGGTCAATCTGCGGAACCTTGGCGAGAATTCGACCCTGACGTTAATCAACGGAAAACGTATGGCGCCCCACGCGGGTGAGACAGTCTCCGGTGGCGAGTTCGTCAATATCAACGCGATTCCGACCATGATGACCGACCGAATCGAAGTCCTGACCGACGGTGGTTCGGCGCTCTATGGCGCAGACGCTGTGGCTGGTGTGGTCAATATCGTCATGCGCACCGATTTCGAAGGCATTGAGCTGTACGGCGACATTCAGGGTGTGGAAGCTGCGGGCGATTCCTTCGATCAGACGATTAGTGGTATCTGGGGCTGGGCCAGCGACGACGGCGACACGCATTTCGTCATCTCCGGCGAGATGTTCGAGCGCGACCCGCTCAACGTTCTGTATGGCAACCATATCGACGAAAACTCGGAGTTTCTGGAGACCGTTTCGGCAATTGGCGGCGCAGTTTCTTCTCCGGTATTCGGCGCGAACGTCAACCCCGCTTATGTCAATGAGGAAATCAGGGCGTACAACATTTCCCAAGGCGGATTGGACCAGGCAATTTACAGCGACCCACTATGTGAAACCATGGTTGGGGCCACAGGCATTCCGTTCCAGTATGGAACCTTGCGTGAGCAGCGCGGAGAGCGTAGCGGCGCATGTCGCGAAGATACCGCCCGCTTTAACTTTCTCGAGAACAAAACCGAACGCAGCAGCGTTGCCCTCTCGTTCGACCATACCTTCAGCGAGTCGGCGGAGTTTTACCTGTTTGCGGTCCATTCCGAGAATACCGTAACGCTTGAGGGCGGCGGCTTGAACAATACCGGCGGTTCCAGCCAGACTCGCGGACCAACGGTTTTCCTGGCCCAGCCTGGCGCCTATACCCGCAATCCCGCCTTCGGATTCAACGCGATCGGACAGACCATGGAGTTGGGGTTTTTCGCACCAAAGGCAGGATTGGAACGTCCAACCGAGATACCAAACGCTCCCGTTTCAATGGCCAACGGAGGACCAAACATGGCGTTCTGGGCAAATCCCCGGGACAACCTTCCCAGAAACGGTCAGCGGCAAAATTTCACCGACACATCATCGGACTTGATACAGACGGGTATCCGCGGAGATTTTCAGTTTAACGATCGAGATTGGAACTACGATGTGAGCCTTTCCTGGTCGAGCACGAGCAATGAGCAGTCCTACCAGGTTTTCAATCGCGAGCGAACCGAGTTGGCGGCCAATGGATTGGGCGGCCCCAACTGCACACCGAACGGCAGACCGGATTTTGACTTTGTCGGTGAGCCCGGGCCATTTGGTGGCGCCGTGCCTCAGGGATGGGATTTTTATGGGGGTTTGACCCAGACTTTCTTTCCCGGCTATGTGTTCACCACGCGAGAAAGTCTGTCTTACGCATTGACGAGCAACAACCACGGCAAGGACGGCTGCATGTTCTACAATCCGTTTCTGACCCAGTTTACCGATCCGAATGTGGCCAACCACCCGGAGTTGATGGACTGGATGAATCAGACCGTATTGCGGGCGGACAAGCGCAATAAACTGCGCGTGTTTGACGGGGTAGTGAGCGGCGGGCTGTTCGATATGGCCGGTGGTGAGGCGGCGGTCGCTATCGGTGCCCAGTATCGTGAACGCACCGCGCATTCCATTGCACCCGATCTGAACTTTCCCGGCCTGCAAAATCGAATTCTGGGATACGACGAAAACGGCGTTCCCAATCAATTCCATTACGTAGCCAACAACTACGAGTGCTCCAACTGTATTTTCAATTACAACAACATGCGTTCCACGAATTCAGTGTTCGGCGAGGTGTCGCTCCCGTTCATGGAAAACGTCGAGTCCCAGATCGCTCTTCGCTGGGAAGATTATGGCGGCAACATAGGCAGCGAGCTTTCGCCGAAAATTGCCTTGAGTTGGCGGCCGGTCGAGGAGCTGTTGCTGCGCGGCTCCTGGTCGCAGTCCTTCCGGGCGCCCAATATCGGCATTGTCGAAGAAGGACTGGAAGCCGGCAGCCTCACATTCAAGGATCCGATTTCGAACCAGCGAGTACGTGCCGGCCTTATCGATCCGACACCCGAGAACGGTGAAGTAGAGCAAACCTTCACCTTGGGCGGACCGGCGCCGAATGTCGGCAACGAATATGCGGACACCTATTCGGTCGGTTTCATCTGGACGCCTTCCGGCAACCTGGACGGACTCCAGGTGCAGGCGGATTTCTGGCGCTTTGAAGTAAGCGACAGGGTGCTTCCGGAGCCGGGCATTTCCGCTGTGCAACCGGAGATTGAGCGGTTTCTGGAAGTGCGAGACAACCCCGCCAACTACATCCTGAACGACAGCATATCAGCTGATTCGCCCGTGCTGGACGTGCCCTGCGACCCCAATGCGCTTGAGGCCGAGTTCGGACGCGATTCCGACGAAAGGCTGAACTGTGTGGTCAATCCTGCCTTGTATGAACCACCTGCGGAAGGATGGGGCATCAGCCGGGTTACGCGAGGCGAGGACGCCAACCTGATCACCTTGACCCTGGCGGCCATCAATGCTGGCCAGATCGAGGTTGATGGAGCCGATGTCAAGATCGCATACAACTGGGACAACGATCTGGGCCGTTTTCGCATCAGCAGCGATTACACTCATGTGCGGCAGTACAAGCTGATTAATGTGCCGGGGCTGGAACTCGGATTGGTTGACACTGGCGTTTTTGATGCGGCTGGCACGACCGGAAACACCGGAAATGGCAATCATGTGCGCTCGCTGCCGGACAACAAGGGCAATATCACGTTCTCATGGCAGCGCGATCAATATGGTTTGACATTGATTAACAGGTATATCGGTTCCTACCAGGATTTGTCCTACGATTTTACCTACGAAACCGGAAACGATCTGGTTCGTTCGCTATTGCGCCACAAGGTCGACAGTTACCAGACCTGGGACGTGCAGTTTCGCTACACCCATGACTGGGATAGTGCCGCATTCGGCAGCACCATCTTCACCTTCGGCGTGCTGGATCTGCTGGATCAGCAACTGCCCTATCGTGAAGCCAGCGCCGGAAACTACGATGCCCTGGTGTTCGATCCGCGCGGTCGCCGCATCTACGCGAGGTTTACCCACACACTCTGATTCCAATCAGAACAAGGAATAACCCAAAACGGCGGTGGCGCTCCCACCGCCGCTTTTGTTCCTCCAAAGTTTGACTGTCACCATCGGCTAAAGGTCGCTTTGCAGCCTTCTGGCCGCCACGGCGCGGATGTTTTCCGCCATGGGCCAGGATTCTTCCCCGGCGTGGATCACCACCAGTTCCTTCAGCTTCAGGTCCCGCAGGGCGCTGCTGAGAATGTCGAGGTATCTGCGGACCGTGGTATCCGCCACGCCAAAGGCGCGTGCAAATTCGGTGGAATTCCAGGTCTGGCCGTGACGATGCGCCAGCATGGCCCAGAATCTGCGCAAGGTGACCCCGGGAGTGCGAACGCCGAGTTGGGCCAGATCACTTTCAACAAAAGTGCGGCAGAAGCTTTCCAGCCATTCGAAGCAGTCGCGATGGGATCTGGCCAGATAGGCGGCTGGAAACCCGCCCCGCAGCCAGCGGCGGGCAAGCCGCTTCAAAGTTGCGAAGCCGCCGCAAAATTTCCCGAACATGTTGTTCCCATTGGATCATGGACAGAATATTACCCGGAAAATTCGGCGATAAGCACCGGATTTTCCTGATTCAGCGCCAGCGGCGCAGCCAGCAGGAAATGAAGCTTGTTGGGCGGAACGGCTGGTCAGGAATGGCTCACCGTCAATCAGCGCTCTTCTGCCGCAGCTCGAAGTTGCAGGACATGCTGATGCGGTCGGCAGCGGCAAGTTGCTGGCCGACGCCGTGGTCGAGCCAGGCGGGAAACATCAGCAGTTTGCCCTCTTCCGGGGGGAGGGTGGTAATGAGGGTGTTTTCGGCCCGGTTTTCCCGCAGTGGCGCGGGAACCATCCAGCGCGCCGGGCGCGGGTCCTTGAAGCTGATGGGAGCTGCGCCGGGGCCGCACTGGAGGTAGAACACGCCGCTGATCTGGGAGTAGGGGTGAACGTGGTCCCGGTGGAAGCTGTGGCGCGAGTTGATATTGCACCAGAGCTGGGTCATGGCGAGTTCAAAGTTTTCCAGGTCCCAGAATTGCTTGTGGCCGTAGTCGCAGGCGACCTGGAACATGAAGTCCACGAGCTTGCGGAAGGCTGGATCGGTGTAGAGGCGGTCGCGGCTGCGGAAGCTGGTGAAGCCGTGTGGGTAGTGGCGGGCGGAATACTCCCGCCCTGCCTCATCCTCGTCGCGGATGGCATAGATGCGGCGGATGAGTGGTTCCTTTTCCGCCGCAAAATCGGGATACCAGGCCTCGTGCAGAAAGGTGGGGAACAGCGCGCGCAAGGTCATTTTAACTGCTTGTTGCATAACTTGAAGATTCTTTGATTGCAGTATGGGGCTCGACGCACGCCATGCGTGCCGTCCCTGGCGCGACTTTTGGCATTTCGCCAAACCCCGGCCTCGCCATCCATGGCGAGTCGTTCGGCCCTCAAAAAGCTGCGCTTTTTGCCGGCTTCGCCGACCGGGCCTCACCCCTTTAAGTCACCGCCGCGCTCCCTCATTGCTCAATTCGAAGTCAAAACGTTGTCAATCCACGATCGCCTGGTAAATCCCGTTGCGGAGTACGTTGTAGTCGTTCAGGCCCGTGGCGGGGATGATCTGGGTGAGATAGACGACTACCAGATCCTCCGCCGGATCCACCCAGTAGGTGGAATGGTAGGCGCCGCCCCAGCCGTATTCGCCTTCCGAGCCAAGACGGCCATTGGCGCCGAGGTCCTCAAGCACGTAATAGCCGAGGCCGAAACCCTGGCCGCCGCGGAAGGGAATTCCCGCCAGATGGTCCACGGTCATCAGTTCCACGGTCTTGGGCGAGAGGATGCGCGCGCCGTCAAGTTCGCCGCCATTTAGGGTCATTTGCAGAAAGCGGGCGTAGTCACGAGCCGTGGAAAGCAGGCCCGCGCCGCCGGAGAAGCTGGTGCGGGGGCCGTTCACATACATGCCCTGGCTTTGCATGCCGTCGGTTTCCGGAATCGCTTCGACGCCATCGGCGCCGGGGCGATACACCGTGGCCAGCCGGCCGCGTTTGTCTTCCGGCAGGTAGAAGTGCGTGTCGCGCATGTCGAGCGGGTCGAAGATGTGCTGTTGCAGAAAGCTTTGCAGGTCCATGCCGCTGGCTTTTTCCACCACCACGCCGAGAATGTCGGTGCTGTAGCCATAGATCCATTGCTCGCCGGGATGGGCGTCCAGGGGTAGCGAACCCATGCGGGCGATGGTTTCGGCGATGGGCTCTTCGCGGTTGGCGAAATACCAGCCCTGGAAGCCCGCCGCCTCCCAGCGGTCCTGGGCCGGCCCGCTGCCATAACTCATGCCGGCGGTGTGGGTCAGCAGATGCCGGATCGTGATGGGCCGGGCCGCGTCTTCCAGCACATAGCCCACGCTGCCGTCCGGCACCACCGCAACCTGCATGTTGTTCCATTCGGGAATATAGCGCCCGAGAGGGTCGCCGATGTCGAGCTTGCCCTGCTCCTGCAGGACCATGATGGCCGTGCTGACAATAGCCTTGGTCTGGGAAGCAATGCGGAAAATCGTGTCGCCGCTCATGGCCGCGCCCGCTTCCTTGTCGCGCCAGCCATTGGCTGCGCTGAACGCCACTTTTCCGTCGCGCAGCACGAGCACCACCTGCCCGGCGATACGGTCCTCCTCGACAAAGGCCTTCAGCCGCGTATCGAGCACTGCCAGCCGCTCGGCGGAAAGCCCGAGCTGCTCCGGGTCGCCCCGGACAAACTCGGCGGCCAGCGATGCAGCCGAAAAAACCAGCGCGAATGCGGCAATGAAAAATCGTTGGAGAAGAACCATGGCAAAGCTCCCGCCGTTGCAATCCGAAGTCGCCAAAGCTTAGCAGCAAGCAGCCCGACGGACAAAGGCCCTGCGGTCAAACCCCTGTGGAGTCAGGACCAAATCCCGCCAAATCCCGCTTGACTTTCCCGGGGCGCGGGTTCAGTATCGCGGCCATGAACAGAGTGCGTTTCAGCTTCTGGTGGTTTGCCGACACGGGCTGCCGGAAGAATCCTGAGTAATTCTTCACCGGCCGCCCGGAGTTGTGGCGGTCGTTCTGTTTCCTTTCAGTAATCGTTCCAGTCACGGCTCCGGCAGGCCAAGCGGAGGAACCCGTGATGGGAACGAGTGGAACTGTACGATGGGAGCCCGGCCGACAATACCGCCACGAGACCGGCGGCGGCGTGCGTGTGCATCTGTCGGTGGAAAAGCTGGACTACGCCACGGCAATGGATGGCCTGACCGAAGCCCTCAATGCGTCTCCCGGCGTATTGCTGCGTTCGGGTTTTGAATATCCCGGGCGCTATACCCGCTGGGATATCGGCTTTGTCAATCCGCCGTTGCGCCTCGTGGGGCGCGGCCGCAAACTTGCCGTGGAGGCGCTCAACCGCCGGGGCGGGATTCTGCTCGCCGAAGTGGAGCGGGCCTTTGCCGGGGGCGACTTTCTCCACAGCCTGGAGCGGCAACAGTTGGCGCTCCATTTGGAAATCCACCCGCCGCAAGGCGGATTCAGCGAGGAGAATCGCAGCCGCCAGCACAGCGTATTCTCCGCCCTGCGGGCCCTGTCAGCCTGGTTTCGCTTCCCGGATGACCCCTTTCTCGGGCTTTATGGCGCTTTCGGTTACGACCTGACATTCCAGTTCGAGGAGATCGAACTGCAACAGCAGCGCGGGTCGGATGATCGCGACCTTGTGCTGTATCTGCCGGACCGCATTCTCGTTTCGGACCACCGGCGGGAACAGGCGCTGGCGTACAACTACGAATTCATCTGTCGCGCCCGGGGTCGCGAGCAACATGGGGAAACCACCGGCGGCCTCAAGCGCTCCGCCCTGGCGGTTCCTTTTTCGCCGGCGATTTCCGTGCAGCGGGAGTGTGATCACGAGGCCGGGGAATACGCCGCCGGCGTCGAGCGCGCAAAGCGGTATTTCAGCCGCGGCGACCTGTTCGAAGTCGTTCCCGGCCAGACCTTCTTCGCGCCGTGCAAGGACAGCCCGGCACAGGTATTCCAGCGTCTTGCCGAGTCAAACCCCGCGCCCTATGGCGCCCTGATGAATCTTGGCGAGCGGGAATACCTCGTCGCCGCCTCTCCCGAAATGTTCGTGCGGGTGGAAGGCGATTGTATCGAAACCTGTCCGATATCCGGCACCATCGCCCGAGGCGTTGACGCCCTTGCCGACGCCGAACAAATCCGCCGCCTGCTCAATTCCAGCAAGGATGAATCCGAGCTTTCCATGTGCACCGATGTGGATCGCAACGACAAGGCCCGGGTCTGCGAGCCGGGGTCGGTGGAAGTGGTTGGCCGGCGGCAGATTGAAATGTACTCCCGCCTGATTCACACCGTGGACCACGTCAAGGGCCGCCTGAAGAGCGGTTTTGACGCCCTCGACGGCTTCCTCTCCCACACTTGGGCGGTCACCGTCACCGGCGCTCCCAAGCTGGCGGCCATGCAATATCTGGAACGGCACGAGAAATCCGCCCGGCGCTGGTACGGCGGCGCCATTGGTCATATCGGTTTTGACGGCAACCTCAATACCGGCCTGACCCTGCGCACGATTCGCATCAAGGACGGCGTGGCCGAAGTGCGGGCCGGGGCCACCTTGCTGGCGGATTCCGACCCGGAAGCCGAAGAGCAGGAAACCCGGCTCAAGGCCAGGGCGCTGATGCAGGCCATTGGCGTTTCCGTCAAACCGATTTCCGCTACGGCGCCATTCCGGGCGGCGCCGGAATTCGGGCGGTTGCAGGTGCTCATGGTGGACCATGAAGACTCCTTCGTGCACAGCCTCGGGGATTGTTTCCGGCGGCTTGGCGCGGAACTGATCACCTTGCGCGCCGAGGCCGCCCGGGAGTATCTGCGTGGGGAGCGGGTCGATCTGGTGGTATTGTCGCCAGGGCCATCCACGCCGGGCCGCTTTGCTGTCTGCGAGACCATCGCCAAGGCGCTGGAGCGGCGGGTTCCGGTCTTTGGGGTCTGCCTCGGTCTGCAGGGAATCGTCGAGCACTTTGGCGGCGAACTCGGGCAATTACAGGCTCCCATGCATGGCAAGCAGTCGCTGATCGCCCATGAGGGCAGTGTCTTGTTCTCCGGAATCCCGCAGTCTTTCCCGGTGGGCCGCTACCATTCCCTGCTTGCCGCCTCGGTAACGGACTGCCTGCAAGTCACCGCCCGCAGCGAAGGTGGTGTGGTCATGGCGGTGGAACATCGGGAGCTTCCGGTATGGGGGATCCAGTTCCACCCCGAGTCCATCATGAGCCTGGAAAACGGTCATGGTCCGAGGCTGATTCACAATGTGCTGAAGCTTGCCGCGAACCGGCAATTACAGGTTTCGATTGAACAGCAGGGCCATGCGAAGCGCGGTCAGACCGAGGCGTTGCCGGGAGATTTCGCGCATTTCCGCGAGATAGCCCGCTGACAGGGCTATCTCGCCCAAATCCCGGCCCTCGCGCTCCGCTGCAAGGATTTCCTCCCTGACCGTATCCGGGTACACGGTCGTGGTCACCAGTTCACGGCTTTCCTCCATCCACAGGGTCCAGTCCAGCGGCGCCGATTCGAATTCGGTTTGATCGATATCATTCAGCCAGTCAAGAATGGCGCTGATGCCGGCGACCACCCCCTGCTCGCGCAGGGCGCCGTCCCACACCGCGTGCAGATTGCCTTCGCTGGTGTCAATGCCATTACCGCCGGCGTCTCCATTGCCGAACAGGCGGGCGGAAAACAGGGAACCCGTGTGCAGCGGCTGGTGGATATCGCCCGCCAGATGCAGCACCCAGCACAGGGCCACCGCGCGCCGGGCCGGGTCCGTGGCGGCATCCGCCAGCAAGGCCATGTTGTAATCGAGCCCGAGCACCACATTGTCCACATCGGCCTCGTTCAGGATCGCCTCCGCTTCCATGCCGGGGAAATCAGGCAGAGGGTCGATTCCCACATAACTGTTGCCTTGGGTGGCAGCATGGCCCCGAAGCCAGGCGCCGTCTATGTAGTGCCAGTTGCCGCGGTGATAGCGTTCGCGCTCGCCGCGGGGCAGGCCCCTGGCGATGTCGGGCCAGAACGCCGCCTGCCCCAGCAACCAGCTTTCATACTCGATTTGATTCGAGGCGTCGATGAAGCCCGGCACATCGTCGAGAAAATCTTCCTGATAGCGGGGATGAGCCGCCAGAATCGCCACCAGCCGCTCGCGAACGCCGGGTTCCAGAAACGCCACAGCCACCTGGGCGCTGACCCGGTGCCCCACCGAATCCCAGGCCATGGCGGGCGCGCCAAAAACCAGGGCGCAGAGGCCCAGATGCCGAAGAACGATATGGATTTTCATTCGCGCCTGCCCCAAAACCACTGCGCCCGGAAACATTTGGAATTGTCAAACAATAATTGTAGTCTTGCCCTTCCAATCCAGAATAGCAAAGGAGTACCTGATTCATGCAAGCATTCGTCCGATTCAGGCACGATTTGGCAAAACTCCTGCTGGTTCCCCTGCTGGCGTTTGCGGGGCAGCTGTTCAGCGCCGCCTTCGCAGCCGAGAACGGGGACGTAACCCGTTACGTCCGCTTCAGTGACGATACCGGCACCCTCAACGGCATCCTCGACGGTGACGCCATCCGCGTACTCGATGGTGACCCGCTCTTCGATGACGGCGTGAGCGAGACCGGGCGGACCGTCGCCAGGGGCGACGTGGAACTCGAGATTCCCATGGACCCGGAGCGGGTGCCCCGGGTTTTCGGCGTTGCCGGAAACTCGAACAATCCCAACGGCAACCCGGTGGAGGTGGAGCATCCATCCTGGTTCGGCAAGGCAACCACTTCGCTGGCGCGGAACGGCGATCCCGTGGAAGTTCCCTTCGGCGCCACCAATTTCAACTTCGAGGGTGAACTCGGGCTGATTATTGGAACCGGGGGGCGGCATATTCCCGAGTCCGAAGCCATGGACCATCTTTTCGGCGTGGTGGTCGGCAATGACTGGAGCGAGAACGACTGGTGCGGCGAAGGCCGGGGAATCGAAGAGCCCAGCCATGTTTTCTGCAAGGCCGGCGATACCTTCGCCTCGCTCGGGGATTACATGGTCACCGGGCTCGACCTGAGCGATCTGCAGCTCACCGTCAGGCTCGATGGCGTGGTCGCCGCCCAGGGCACCACCGCGGACTTTCGCAACAGTCCCGCCGCACTGATCAGCAAGTTGAGCCATTACATTACCCTCAAGCGCGGTGACCTCATCTTTACGGGCACCGTAGCGCCTCCGCAGCTTCCCGGCACGCGGCGCCAGCTCTGGCAGGACGATGTGGTCGAGGTCGAAATCGAGGGCATCGGCATGGTGAGCAATCAGCTCGTGCGCGTAACGCGGCAGACGGTTTCAGGCCCGGCGCTTCCCGAGCCCGACGGTGTGAGCGCCTATGTCCGTTTCCAGCACGAGGACGGCTGGTCTTTTGGCATGCTCGATGGGGACCAGGTCAGCGAGCTTGACGGCGACCCGGTGGAGGGCGGCGCCGCCCCGACCGGGCGCAGTTTCGACCTTGCGGATGTCGAACTTGGCCTGCCGGTGGACCCGGGTCAGCCGGGCCGCAAGGTGCTTTCAGCCGCAGCCAACTACCATCCCGTGGACGGCATGCCCAGCCAGACGCCGCATCCGCGCTATTTCTTCAAGGCTTCCACTGGGCTCAGCCCGGACGGCGGCGAAGTCCAGAAGCCGCCCGAGGCCGAGATGATGATTCCCGAGGGTGAACTCGTGCTCGTCATCGGCCGCCGCGGTCGCCACATTCCCGAGAGCGAGGCGGAGGACTATATCTTCGGCGTTGCCGCGGGCAATGACTGGACCGAACTTTCGTGGGTCGCATCGGATCGGGGAGTGCGGCCGCTCAAGCTCGTGGGCAAGGCCACCGATACCTGGGCGGGCCTTGGCAATACGATCGTCAGAGGCCTCGATTACAACGACCTCGGGATCAGCGTGCGGGTCAACGGCGAACTTCTCTCCGAGGGCCGCACATCGACGATGATCAATCGCCCGGCCCGGCTCGTGAGCTATCTCTCCCGCTACATGACGCTTGAGCCTGGGGACCTGATTTACACCGGCGCAATGCCGGTGGTCCCCGGAATGCGGCGCAACATGGAAGTGGGGGACGCTGTTGAAGTCGTGGTGGAAAACATCGGGACGATAGAGCAGGAAGTCGTCTCCATGCCCGCCTGGCCGTTCTGAGGCCAGGTCCCGGGGCTGGCGCGCGGTCAATTCCGCCGTGCGCCAGCCATGCCACATTCGGGATTTGCAAAATCAGTTCACAAGACCTCAGCCTCGCGCATGACCGCTTCGGATTTTCGCCTGATTTCCGTCGCTACTTCGAATGGGTCGCCATTCACCAGTTCCTGCCGGAACAGTTCCACCGAAAGCGCTCCGTTGAATTCCTTTTCGGCAAGTTTGCGAATGATGGCGTTCAGCGGAGCGATGCCGTCGCCGGGAATGACGCGATAACTGTTGTCGGTCAGTTCCCTGGGCGCGTCGAGCAAGTCCTGGAAGTGGCAATGGGCAAGCTCGCCCGGTTCGAGCAAATCCAGATCTTCCAGTTTGCCAAGCCCCGACCAGAAATGGAAAAAGTCGATCATCGGCCGGATATTCGGATGGTCCGCCGCGCGAATCACGCTGAGCGAGGAACTCAGGGTGGCGAGGTGCGTAGAGGTGCGAAGGAACTCGATCATGCAAGTGAGATCGTACTCGCTTGCAATAACCGCAGCTTCGCGAATGCTTTCCGGCGTTGCCGCAAAATCTTCAGCGGTGACCGGGCGATTGGTAACGGATGGCGAATAGATCTTGTCCAGGCCAAGGCTTGCGAACTGGTCGCAGCGCATTCTCCACGACTCCAGCGACGTCTCTCTTGCCGGCCCCGGAATCCACAGATCCGGCAAGGCCGTCGCGGCGCAGACCGGAATCATGCCAAGATCGTCGAGCAAGGCCCGGGCGCCGCTCAAGCTGTCGTTTTCGAGAAAACCATCGAGCAATCCGTCATTGAGTTCAACGTACTCGATGCCTGCCCGGGCCCAGCCTTCCAAAGACCCGCGAAAACCGGCGGTGCGTGAAGTGTTCTGGTGCATGGCAAGCAGCATTTTTCCCGCAGGCGCCGTCTGGGCCAGGGATTGTCCGCTGGACAGCAGCATGGGGACGGCAAGGGACGAGAAAAGAAACTCGCGTCGATTCAGCATGGAAGTCACCTTGTAGTGATGGGACTGCGGCCATTGATACACCGAATCCGGCCGCAACTCAATTTATTCGGAAACCCGCAAACTCAATTGAGCTTCGACCGATTGCGGGCGACAATGCGGGTATGGATACGACGGATAAACAACTGGTCAGGATTCTTCGTCGCCAACCGGGCATTCGCCTGGCCTTCCTGTTTGGCTCCCGGGCAACCGGCGAGGCCGGGCCGGCCAGTGATATTGACCTCGGGCTGCTGATGGATACGCCGCTGTCGAGCGATTTCACGCTAAAGCTTGCAGGGGAGATCGGCCAGGAAAGCGGTTGCCCGGTGGACATCGTGGACCTGTTTGAAGGCCCGCAGCCCATACTCGGACAGGTGCTCAGAGGCAGGAGATTGCTCGGTGACAATCGATCCCATGCGGAATTGCTGAAAAGACACCTTTTTGACAGCGCGGATTTTCTTCCCCTGCGCCAGCGGATTCTCAAGGAAAGGCAAGCCAGATGGACACGATGATCATTCGGGAGAAGCTCGAATCACTGCGGCGCTGCGTAGGCCGGGTCGAGAACAGGAAACCGGAATCGCTGGAAGAGTTGACCCAAAACCCGGATATCCAGGACATTGTGGTACTGAATCTGACCCGGGCGATACAGCTTGGCGTCGATATCGGCAGTCACATTATCAGCGATGCCGACTCCGTAGTTCCCACAACCATGGGATGGGTTTTCATAGAGCTTGAAAAACTGGGGGCGATATCATCGAGGACTTGTAAAGCAATGACCGGGTCCGTCGGATTCAGAAACATCGCAGTTCACGAATACACCAACATTCGCTGGGAAATCGTTCTGTCAATCTGCGAAAATTCTCTCGACGACTTTCGCCAGTTTGCAAGCGAAATCAACCGGTTCCTGCAGTCTGGCAAAATGGGGTAGATCCGGGAAGCCGCTGAAACAGAGGTACGAATCGGTGATTGAGAGAATGCGACTCCGCCCGGAATGACGAGAATGAATCAGCTTCTTCAGCGGGCGCTTGAACGGGACTCCGGGCTGTCGCCGATGTGCTTGGCATCAAGCGCGTAGTTGTCGGCACTGACTGGCCGATACTTTCCGGCTATTTCGTTTCCCCGGATACTGGATTTCTCAGAATTCTGATGGCTGTCCACCCCAACCAGCCGAACACCGCGACATCGAACAGCACTACAAACAATGGAATCTGTTCCAACGCAACGCCAAGTCCGGCAGAAATCGGAACCAACACGGATAACACCAGAATCAGATCAGTGATCGCCATTGGAAATCGACCCGGTATACCGCCTTGCAGTTGATCCGATTCCATAGCGCCTTGCTCGATCCGCGCCACCGGCGCTTGCTTTGAAATATCGATTCCTTCCAGGTAGAGATAGGCATTGGTGCCTTCCAGGAGCCTGCGCCGTAGGAATTCGCGAAAGCGGATTTGCAGCCGTGAATTCCCATGGCGCAGGCTCCTAGGCCCTTGCTCTTTGGCTGGCCTGCGAAGCAGTCGATCACGGCCTGTACGGCATCGGTCTGATAAGGCTGTGCCTTGAATTTCAGTTTCATTTTATTCTGCGACTTCTCTGCATTTATTCTGCAACGGTTCTTTTAATCTGCAAGAACCTCGAACCAATCATCATCCGAAAACTCTTGTAAAACAATGGGTTGTCTTGGCTCTCCCGATTTGTCGATGCCAATTTACTCTGTATTTTATCTGCAAACTAGCTCGTTTTCTCTGCAAGAGCCCAACTTGATGTTCGCTTGCTGCCCAAGTTAACAATCACTCCCGAACGTCGCCATTTCGTTAATAAGTTATTGATTTTATTTGATTTTTCTTCATCGGAAAGCAATTCGCCCAACACGGGCCGCAGGAGGTCGTCAATCTCCGCGCGACCGCATTCGCCGTACTCGCGCAAGTAATCCGTCAACAGCTTCTCAAAGTGGGTATCTTCCTGCGAGTGAGCTCGAATGTACTCGGCTCTGGTGCCTGCCGCCGCCGCCACTGCCGATGAGATATGCAAGTTCGGGCGTCGCCCTTCGATCAGCTTGGCACGCCTCAAGCGCGCAGCCGCTTCCTGTGAAATCGGCAGCTTTTTCTGTACGCGGTCGAGAGCGAGGATATCCGTCAGAGGCAAATCGGTTTTTTGCATGAGCCATTCGCTGTAAGCGGAATCAACGACGCGGCCATGGATCGTCAGCTTTACCGCGTCTCGCTCGCTCAGGTCGTAATCGGGCAGTGGGAAGAAGCGCCGCGCCTGCCGGGCGTACAGTTCGTGGATGCCGATTCCCATGGTGTCGATCATGTTCAGCAAGGACATCGCTCGCACGAGAAATGGGTTGCGATAGTGGCGAGGAAGTTTTTTGCCTTCGACGTAGTCGTCAGGGTTTCCCTCGAAGAATGCGCCATCGTTCACGAATTCCAGCCGGTCGATATATTCGGTGACTACGATTCTGCCGTTCTGGTTGTAATCCTGGTGCGCAATACAGTTGTTCAGCGCTTCAAGCACGACTCTGCGGTCGTACTTGGAGACTTCCACCGGCAAGAGTGAATTTGGTGGCAACATGCGAATCTGAATATTGCGGATGCGCTGGTACAGTTCGGTGGTGTTGATCAAGAAGGGTGGGCCGGAATGCTCATAAGCGCGCTCTTCGCCTCTCAGATCCCAAGTCAACTGCGCCATATGCGGCGATAGGAGTGCCGACGCTTCGTCTTTGCCGAGCAGCAGTAAGGCCGTGCGGGTGATCTTGCCATCGCGAGTCAACCGGGCTCGTTCGAGAAAAGTGGGCAGGTCCCAGCGGTTGACCTCCTCCATGCTGATGCGATTGGAGTGCTTTTGGGCGAAGGCTTCGCGCGCTTTGGTTATGGCTGCCGGATCCAGATTCCTTGGCATGGCCTCTTCTACGATCTGCGCGGTCCAATCCGCGCCAAGGGTCTGGTTTCTGATTTGGTCCTGTTTGTTGATGCCAAGGCTGGTCAGGCTGCTTCCGGCGCGCGCGTAGTAGTGTCCTTTCCAGGCAATCGGCAGTCCAACGGGCGAGGCGGGCACTTCCATCATGACGACGCGCCCTTTTTCATGCTGCAATTCGTGAATCTCGTGAAAAGTGATACTTGGTTCCGTGTCTGAGCCAATCTGATGTTTCAGCGAATGTAGTCGCTCGGGTTCAGCGCGATAGTCGGTTCCCACTACCGAGCGAGTTGCGTCACGTACTCCGAAAACCAGCCAGGCTTGTTCCTTGCCTCGAAGATTTGCCTCGTTGGCGAGTGCCGAGAAGTACTTGCCAATTAAGTCTGTTTTGAAGTTGTCGTTGGCTTCCTTGAACTCGACAACCTCGTTCTCCCAAGCTTCGATCAGGGTGGCCAACTGTTGCTGCAATTGAGTCGATTCCATGAGGCTCCCTTGCCATATCATCGGTTACGCCTTCATCGTTCACCATATTTCAACAAACGCCTATACCTCAAGCCATTCGGCCCGCACGTCGCCGGCTTCGTTCAGCGATTCCGGCGTGCCTTCCCAAACGATCTGGCCTTGGCCCATGATATAGAGCCTATTCGAGATGCGCATGGCGATGTTGAGCTTTTGCTCCACGAGCAGAATGGCGATGCCGCGGCTGGCGATTTCCCGCAACAGGTTGCCCACCTGCTCGACGATCTTTGGCGCCAGACCTTCGGTGGGCTCGTCGATGAGCAGCATGTCCGGGTCTCCCATGAGGCTGCGGCACATGCTGAGCAATTGCTGTTCGCCGCCGCTGAGCGCGCCGCCCGGCACGTCGGCGCGCTCGGCGAGCAAGGGAAACATGGCGAATACTTCCCCGATGCTCCAGCGGTCGGAAGGCGTGGTCGATTTCATGCCGAGCAGCAGGTTCTGGCGCACGGTGAGAGTGGGGAAGACTTCGCGGTTCTCCGGCACGTAGCCGAGGCCGCGGCGGGCGATTTCGTAGCTCTTGCGTCCGGCGATCTGCTCGCCCTTGAACAGAATCGAACCCTGGGGCGCCACCTCGCCCATGATGGTCTTCACCGTGGTGGAGCGACCGACGCCATTGCGCCCGAGCAGACTGACGATTTCGCCTTCCGCCACTTGAAACGTCACGCCCTGAAGCACATGGCTCTTGCCGTACCAGGCGTGCAGGTCGCTCACTTCAAGCATTACGAGTTACCCCATCGAGCCCATGGCTGCTCTGCGGGTGGGTGTCCCAAGTCGCAACCAACTGTCATTCTGCGCGCAGTCGCAGAATCTCCTACGGCGCAGGCTCCTAGGGTGGCCACCGCATGGGATTCCGCGACTCCGCTTCGCTCCGCGCAGAATGACGGTGGGGATGGGATTCGCTCCGCGCGGCATGGCAGACGAGGGTCCGGGTATCTTTCACGCATCGCTCAGGGCCTCGCCGAGGTAGGCTTCCCGCACCTGGGCATTGGCGCGGATTTCCGCCGGGACGCCCGAGGCGATCACTTCGCCGTAGACGAGTACGCTGATGCGGTCGGCAAGCTCGAAAACGATATTCATGTCGTGTTCCACCATGATCAGGGTCTTGCCTTCCGTGACCCGGCGGATCAGGTCCACTGCGTGGTCGGCCTCGCTGTGGCTCATGCCGGCGACGGGCTCGTCGAGCAGTATCAGTTCGGCGCCGCCGGCGATCGCCATGCCGAGTTCCAGGGCCCTTTGTTCGGAGTAGGCGATTTCGCCGGCGGGGATCTCCGCCCGCCCGGCAAGGCCGATCTTTTCCAGCACCTGTCCGGTTTCCAGGTTCAGTCCGGCCTCGCGGTCAAGCAGATGCCAAAAGGAATAGTGGTAACCCGACGGCCACAGCAGGGCGCAGCGGATGTTCTCGAATACGCTCAGCCGGGGGAAGATATTGGTGACCTGGAAGCTGCGGGCGATGCCGAGCCGGTTGATGCGGTGTGGCGGAAGGTTAGTCAGGGATTGGCCCTTGAACTCGATGGCGCCGGCGCTGGGGGCGTACCTGCCGCTGATGAGATGGAACAGCGTGGACTTGCCCGCGCCATTGGGGCCGATGATGGCGTGTTTTTCGCCGGCTTCAATGCCAAGGTCAACGCCGCGGATGATTTCGGTGGCGCCAAAATTCTTGTGCAGGCCGCGCAGCGAAAGGATGCTCATGAGGTCCGCTCCTGTCCGGCATTGATCTCGGGCGCATTGGCGGCCTCCCAGGCCCGGCACAGGTGCGGCGTCGATCTTGCGGTGAGAAACGCTCCCAGTCCAGCGCCCAGCACCAGCCCCGCCCAGCTTAGCGCCGAATCCCGCGCCAGGCTGAGCCCGAGAAAATGCAGCACCGGTTCGCTGGTATGGGAAAGCTCCAGCAGACAGACGGCGCTGAGAATGAACAGTAGCGCCGGCAGCCCGGTGAGCAGATAGGGCAGGGCGAGACCGTGCAGCCGGCCCCGCAGCCAGGCGGTCTGGTGCATCATGATGAAACCGGCGAATCCCCGGGGCAGGAACAGCACCGTCAGCACGAACAGGATGCCGAGATACAGCAGAAACAATTCGGTGTAGTTGCTGAGCAGGAAATTCATCAGGGTCAGGATGATCGCGCCGATGATCGGCCCGATGAAGAATCCAAGCCCGCCGATATAGGCCATCAGCAGCACCCGGCCCGAGGTCACCAGATTCAGGTTTTCATCGGTGAGAAATTCATAATTAAGCGCGAACAGCCCGCCGGCCACTCCGGCGAAGGTCCCGGCTGCGCAGAATGAGATGAAGCGCACCCAGCGGGCGCTGTAGCCGATGAATTCCGCCCGTTCCGGGTTGTCGCGCACGGCATTGGCCATGCGCCCGGCGGGGGTCCGGGTGAAAAGGTACATGAACAGCGTGGAGGCGAAGACCCAGAAAGCGGCGAGATAGTACACATCGGTATCGCTGAAAAAGTCCATGCCGAACAGCGGCGGACCGAAGGTGCGGTCGCCGCTGACCCCGGCCTCGCCGCCGAAAAAGCTTGTGAAAATCAGCGAAGAGGCGGCCACGAGTTCGCCAATGCCCAGGGAAATCATGGCGAACACCGTGCCCGCCTTGCGGGTGGAGAAGCTGCCGACGAAGATGCCGGCAAGCAGTCCCGTCAATCCGCCGATCAGGGGGATCAGGGCGATGGAAAAATACACCACTTCGAATTCCATCAGGCGCAGTACATGGACGGCGAGAAATCCTCCGAGGCCGAAATAGACCGCGTGGCCGAAGGACAGCATGCCGCCCTGGCCAAGCAGCATGTTGTAGCTCAGGGCGAAGACGATGGCGATGGCCATCTGGTTGAAAATCGAAATCGCCAGAATCGAATCGAAAACCTGGGGCAATAGCAGCAGCACCGCGAGATAGCCGCCCCAGAGGCCCCATTTGGCCGCCAACGTCATTGTTCTCGTTTCCCCATGAGCCCGGTGGGGCGGAATATCAACACGAGCACGAGCAGCAGGAAAGGCAGGATCGGCGCGATCTGGGCCAGATTCAGCGTCCACAGATCGTCGAGCGGATGGCTGCGGGGGAATTCGAGGCCAAGCAGTTCGAGCAATTCCGGCATGCCCACATTGGCGGCGATGGCGTAGGACTGGAGCAGGCCGATGAGCAGGGAAGCGATCAGCGCCCCGGGCAGCGAGCCGAGCCCGCCGATGACGACGATCACGAATACGATGCTGCCGAGCACTAGCGCCATGCCGGGGAAAGTCGTCAGCACCGGGCCCGCAATCACCCCGGCAAGCCCGGCCAACGCCGTGCCGACACCGAAAACCGCGGTGAAGATCAAGGGCACGTTGTGGCCGAGATTCGCCACCATGTGCGGATGGGAAATCGCGGCCTGGATGATCAGGCCGACGCGCGAACGGGTAAGCACCTGGTAGAGGCCGATGAAAATACCGATCGAAATCGCCAGCATGAAGCCGCGGTAGGCCGAAAACTCCTGGCCGAACAACGTGAACAAGGGAAAGTCGAGCAGGTCGGGCGTCTGATAGTTCTTGGTGTCCTGGCCCCAGAAAAACTGCACGGCTTCCTCGATCAGAAAGGCGAGGCCGAAAGTGAACACCAGTTCCGCCACATGGCCGTGCTGGTGTACGCGCCGCAGCCCGTAGCGCTCGACCAGGGCGCCGAGTACGCCGACGATCAGCGGCGCGAGGATCAGCCCGGTCCAGTAGCCGAAATACAGGCTGATGGAATAGGCGAAATAGGCGCCGAGCATGTAGAAGCTGGCATGGGCGAAATTGAGTACGCCCATCATGCTGAAGATCACGGTCAGACCGCTCGCCAGCATGAACAGCAACAGCCCGGTGACCAGGCCGTTCAGGGTGGCGAAAACCAGAACTTCCGGCATAAGCCGCGATCTTCCTTAATCAGCGCTGCGGACGCCTCATCTCGCAACTCGTTTCCATCACGGTCTGTTCCGCCGGCACGAAGTGCTCGGTGTACAGCCCGAATCCGGAGTTGTCCGCGTCGAACTCGATGTTCTCGTCGGTCATCACGGATACGTGCAGGTCCTGGAAAATCTGGTGGTCGCTGCCGCGCATCCAGACTTCCTCGCCGCTCAGGGTGGTAAAGCGCATGTCCTCAAGCGCCAGGACAAGCTCGTAAGGGTCGGTTCCGCCGGTCTCTTCCATGGCCTGCACGAGCATGGACAGGGCCATGGCAAGCCGTGGCTGGGTCACGTCCCGGTCCGGGTGGGCGGCCTTGAAGTCCCGGTAGAATTGCTTGCGCTCCTCGGTGGGAATCGGGTTGGCGCTGTCATTGTGGACCAGGCGGATGCGGTTCTTGCCGTCGGCGCCGAGGGTGGCGGTAATGCCGTCATAGGCGGCGTAGAAGGTGTAGATGGGAATGTCGAGGCCGGAATCGATGATCGAACGCGCCAGGGAGACCATATCGGCGCCGAAATTGCCGGTGATGACCGCGTCGGCATTGGAGGCGACGATCTTGGTGACGTAGGGCGTGAAATCCTTGACCTGGCCGATGGGGTGGAATTCATTGCCCACAATCTCGATATCGGGCCGCTTCTCGCGCAGCAGGCGCTCGGAAGTTTCCGCGACCACATGGCCGAAGGAGTAGTCCTGGCCGATGATGTACATGCGCTGGATGTCCTCATTCCGGGCGATGAAGTCGGTCAGCACATTGAGCTTCATCACCGCGTGGGCGTCAAAGCGGAAGTGCCAGAAGCTGCAGTTTTCCCCGGTGAGGATCGGGTCCACCGCGGAATAGTTGAGTTGCAGAATTTCCTGGCCCGGGTTGCGGCGGTTGTGCCGCGTCACCGCGGTATTGAGGGCATTCGCCACGGCGGAACTGTTGCCCTGGAAGATGATCTGCAAGCCCTCGCTAACCGCCCGGCGAAACTGGATCTGGGTTTCCGTGGGGCTTTGCATGTTGTCCAGCGGCACGATCTCGATCATGCGTCCGCCGAGTATTCCGCCCCTGGAGTTGAACAGGTAATCCGCTGCGAACTCAAGCACTGTCAGCCCGCTGCTGCCGATGGAGGCGAAGGGGCCCGACAGCGGGTCCATGAAGCCGATCCGCACCGGTTCGCGTTCCTGCGCCGGCGCCGAAACGGCAAGAAAAATCAACAAGACTGGCAACAGGCGCGTCAGGAATCGCGCTGCGGGTTTCGGATGCACTTTGAATTCACCTGGCATGGCGGCCGGAACCGCGAAAGTTCCGACATTACCTTAGCGGGCGATTGGCTTGCAAGTGACGGGAAGTCGGTTTCGATCAGAGCCAGCGCCTGACCCGGCGGCGATATTCCTCGAATTCTTCGCCGAACACGTCATGCATCATGCGTTCTTCATCGAGAATGAAGCGATACTGGATGATCAGCATGAAAACCGGCGCCACCAGCAAGCCCGCGCCGGTGCCGACGATCAGGGCCGTTCCCAACAGCACGAACACCATGCCCAGGTACATCGGATTGCGGCTGAAGCGAAATGCGCCGGATGTAACCAGTGCGGTCGCTTCCGAGAAGGGGACTATCCCGGTATCGGCCTTGCGGAACAGTCCGGCGGCGGAAATCGCCGAGGCCAGTCCCAGCAGGACAAGAATCGCACCAAGGCCAACGGTCGCCGGCCCCGAAAAACTCGATGGCGGAAAAAACCGGTCGAGCAGGAAAACGGCTGTCAGGCCGAGCGCAAACCAGACCGGCGGAATGACGATGCGTTTCGGGCGGTGAGGTGAATCCATGTGACGTTTCTTTGCGGCTATAATCGAAGTATCGCATTTCAATACGCTGGCGGCGACCGGCAGGTTACAAGGAAACACCATGAACAAGATCAAGCACCAACTGCTGGCAATGTTTTCGGTTGCCGGCTTGATACTCGCCATTCCCCAGGCTTTTGCCGAGGACGAATGGCCCGCGCAGCCGCCGACCGAGGCGCCCGACCATTGGGGCCCCGTGTCGATCAACTTTGAAGAGATCGACTACCCATGGCCGGTTCATTTTCTGGAGTTTGAGCGCTTTGACGAGAAAATGCGCATGGCCTACATGGATATTCCACCCACCGGCCCGGCCAACGGCCAAACGGTATTCTGGCAACACGGCGGAAACTTCTATTCGGAAGCCTACTCGCCGACTTTCCGGATCTTGTCCGAAGCGGGCTTTCGCGTCATCGCCGTGGACCGCATCGGCTACGGAAAATCATCCAAGGCCCTGATCCCCTACAACTTCAATTTCGTGGCGGCCAATATGCAGGCGCTGCTCGATGAGTTGGGCATCGACAGGGTGGCGGCGGTGGGTCACTCGATGGGCGGCATGGTGGTAAGCCGCTTCTCGATGCAATACCCGGACAGCGTCAGTCATGTCGCCATGGTGAACCAGATCGGTCTGGTCGACTCCCGCCAGTCCCGGCCCTGGAGCGATCCAATGGCGGGCGAGCCCGGCGTGCCGACCTACCAGTCCATCCTGCGTGGTCACCAGCGCTACTACACCGACTACTGGCCGCCGCAACAATTGGAGTTCGTGAGACGGTCCTACGGCCAGACCCTCTCCGGCGGCTACCCCCACTACGCCCGGGTCCGCCGCATGGTGTCGTCCATGATGTACAACGATCCGGTGGTTTACGACTGGCAGCACATCGCAACCAAGGCGCTGGTCATCGGCGGCGAAGACGATCTGCTGATAGACGACTTCGTCGCCCGCGCCACTCACGTGCACAATGAGTTACAAAACTCCGCGCTGCTGCTGTATCCCGACGTGGGCCACAATCCCCACATCGAGATTTCCGACCGGTTTCACGGCGACCTGATCAGATTCCTGGAGTCCGACCCCGCCCAGCCGGCGAGTGTGTGGCGGTAGGAGGTAAAGAAAGGCGGGCAATGCCCGCCTTTCTTGTCTTGCCTGGCGTGCCGGGGTTATTCGGAACCGGCCTGGTCCACGTTCTTCCAGCTATAGAAGCCCATGAACATCTCTTCCCAGCTTTGTTCGCCCCAGTGGACTTCAATGTTCGGGTCCGGGTTGTATTCGTTCTGGGAGGAATTGTCGAAAGCGCCGGTGGCGACGATCCGGGTGCCCGCGGGAACCCGCAGCGGCGTTTCGAGTTCGTGGCTCAATTGCCAGTTGAACGAGTAGGCGGGAACTGAAAGGATCACTTCCTCGCTGCCGTCCGGGTAGCGGGCGGTGAAGGCCATGCGCTTGCCGCGAAAATGCATGTGCGGCATCAGGGAGTAAATCTCGGCTTCTTCCGGGACATGGGTTACGAGTTGCATTTCGTGGTCCTTGGCCTGAGCCGGAATGTCTATGGTGAAGGCGTTGCCCACGCCGCCGGACATGCGCTCGGCGGGGATTACCTCCTCGTCGTAGAAGTAGATGGCGATTTCGGTGGCGTCCACGGTTTCCCTGCCCGAGGTGGTGTAGTGCATCTGCAGGTTGAGCGTGGAGCCGGCCTTGAGCAGACCGCCGACGCCTTCGGGGTTGAGGGAGAAGCTGTTGCCCGGGGCATATCCCGCCACGGAACCCTGGTTCTCGTCTCCGCCGCCAATCAGGCCGCTTACATCGAGGTCGGGGTTTTCCGCAAAGATGCGGTCGATCGGCGGCGGCTCGCCCGCGGCGACCGCGGTGAAGATATCAGTGCGGATTTTCACGGCGCGCTCTTCCGGCAGCGCGTTGATCGCCTCGACTATCGCTGCCATGGGGTCCCGGCGGCCTTCGGGGGGAATCACCGTGGTAATGATGTGGTGCAGCACTTCCGGGGAGCCGGGAGCTACTTCCGAGCCGCGCACCCAGCGGTCTTCCGTAAGGCCGAGATCGATGGGGATGTTCATGTAGTCCACCACGCCGGTGGCGGGGATGGTCTGTGGAGGAATCTCGACGATGATGTCGGGCTCGCCGAGGACTTCGGCCAGGGTCCACTTGGTTTCGGGCCACTCGAGCCGGGCCAGTGGATCGCTTTCGCTTTCGGTATTGGCGCCGGCGTCAATCCAGCTTACGAGCTTCTGAATCTCGGCGTCGGCGAGATTCATCTCATTGCGCATCTTGTGGCCGACCTTGTTGTCGATCTGGCCCGGAGGCATGCGTTTGGTCAATATGACCTCACGAATCATCGGCGACCAACCCTGGATCGCAAGCTTGCTGTCCATGGCGAATGGGGCGATACCCCCCTGGCGGTGACACTCGGCGCAGTTCTCGGCGATGATCGGCGCGATGTCATGCTCGTAGGACAACTCGCCGTGTGCTTCGAGGCTGCCGTAAGAGATTGCCGCGCCGTCGCTTGCCGCGCTGCCGGGTTCGATGCTGTCGCCGGCGAGAACCCGATCAAGGACTTGGGCCAGCGCGCCGCCGGCTTCGCCGCGATACAGCACTTCAAAGGAGGCCGGATCGTAGACCACGGTTTCGTCCATGCGGCGCAGGCCAAGCAGGTCGGCCACAAGCTGGGTGTCGTCCATGAGTACCGGCAGGTCGATGTTCAGGGATTCGGTATCCGCCGCCACGGCTTCCCGGTCGCTATCGAGGCCGGGGTTGATGAGCAGGAACACCACGCCCTGCACTTCGTACCGGGAGCGCAATTCCTGCAAGGCCGCCAGGGCTTCGGCGTCGGTTGCGCCATTGGCCTGGGGTAGCAGCACGATGGCTTCCTGGTCGTCGTACCAGGCCATGTGGTGGTATGCCCCCTGGTGATCGATCAGGGCAAAATCGCCCACTCGCTCGCCGGCATACAGCGGCGAAGCAAGCAGCAGGGCGGCGATGGCCGCAAGCGAAAATCTCTTCACGTCGTTTTCCTCATGCAAAAGGCGAAGGGGCCAAGTACTGACCTCATTGGGAACAGGACGAATCCTAGCATAATTTGTTACGGTGAATCAGCGGCTGGCCTCCACATTCATCTCGATGGCGTAGAGGCTGGTGCGCGCGGTCATGTACAGGGTTCTGCCTTCGCTGCCGCCAAAACCCACGTTGGCGGGCATCTGGGGCGTTTCGATGAATTCGATCTCTTCGCCGTCCGGGTTGCGGATACTGACGCCGCCAATCCAGGTCAGATAGACATTGCCGCGCTCGTCGAGAGTCATGCCGTCGGAGCCCTGTCCGGCGAAATCGCGGCGATTTTCCAGCGAGCCGTCGGCGGCGATGTCGAAGCGGTAGATCGTGTTGGTTTCGGTGCTTGCCAGATACAGGGTGCCGCCGTCTTCGGTGCCGACGATGCCGTTGGGTTTGGGAATATCGGTGACCAGGGCATCGACGGTCTGGCGGTCGGGAGAGATTCGATAGACATACTCACCGGGCTGGGAGGGCGGCCCTTCCGGCCAGTTGTAGCGCGGATCGGTGAAATAGATCGAACCATCCGGATGCACCCAGAGATCGTTGGGGCTGTTGAGCGGCGCGCCATTGTAGCTGTCCGCCACCACCGAAAGACTGCCGTCGGCCTCGCGCCGGGTGATGCGCTGAGCGTTCTGCTCGCAAATCAGCAGCGAACCGTCGAGGTCGAGGGTAAGCCCGTTGGCGTTGTTGCTTGGCTCGATGACGATCTCGAACTCGCCGCCGGCGCTGTGGCGCCAGATCTGGTCGTTGGGGATGTCGGTGAAATAGAGATCGCCCGCCGCATCGGTCACCGGGCCTTCGAGAAAGCCGAAACCGCCGCGGACTTCGACAACTTCAGCGCCGCCGGCGATCAGGCCGCCGCCCTGGGCGAGGGCCTGGTCAAAAACGAACAGCAATAACGACAGACTCAAGAGTCTTGCTTTGCGCATCATGGGTTTTCTCCTTCAGTTTCATCGTCGCCAATAATTTGGCGAACCATCGCATTGGTTAGACGCCAACGCAGATTAACACGCTCCAGGTCCCCGGTAACAATGACGGGGTTTCGCGCCTCATGGGCATGAACCGCCGTCGAGTAGTTTTGCTGATCAAGCGTTGCGCTGACTGAAATGGTTTTGCCATCCAGATCTACCTTGAACGTTACCTGCCCTTCAATCTGTTTCTCATCACGGCTCAGTTTCAATACCGTGCCAAATAGCTTCTGATCTGGTCGGGGCGATCTGTTGCGGAAAGAGCGGGCCGCTTCCTTGAATGCGCCTCCGTCATTCTCGGAAAACCGCACACTATCTCGGGTCCTGCTGGTTGGCCTCGTTTTCGCCCAGGCAATGCTTACCTCCAACCCGCGGGTGTCGTCCAGGAGCCTTGCGATCGCATCGCACAAATTCGCGCTGACGCCCGAGGCAACTGCGCGATCAAAAGCCGGGGCGCCGTCACCCGTGTGTGCTTGTTCCGCAGCATCTCGTGATGCTTCAAGCGCTTCAACCAGTCTCCGCGTCACTTTCCGCTCAAACGGCTCATCTTCGAAATCAACCCAGGCCTGATCGAGTGGAATCTGAAGCAAAGGCGGAACGGGAGACATGATAGTGACCACATAACTACCGTATTCAGTCTGCCCCAATCGTACGTTTTTCATGTAATCGGCGGCTTCGCGGTTGGCGCCGGCCCTGTATACGGGCTGCGGAGCGCTGGTTGCGCAGGCGGCCGCCAAGAGCATCTCCCTTGCTTGAGCGACCATTTCCACGCCATTGTTAATGGGGACCGAGCCATCATCAGCCGCTGCGATGGACCGTACCCTGATTACGTCCTGATCCGCCCCGATCAACTCGCGATATATGGAAACCTCGTCTTTACCGGCGAACTCAGCAAGAATGCCAATGAGGCGGGAAAGGACAGCAGCATAATCGGAAAGCTGGTCTGTCCGGGGCAGGATCAGCTCTGGCCGGTTCTCGCCAACGTATACGTCCGCGTGCTTTCCGAAAGGCTCCGTTTTCTTCCATCCCGCGCTGCGAGCGTAGCCCGCCAGCGCGGCAGGGGAAATTTCGGACAACGACCGCGTGTCGAGAATTCGCACCTTCATGACAATGCTCCTGTGTCCGCTTTCCCCATAAGATTTCTGAGGCCGTCAACGTCAAACAGATTTTTTCTGGATATGGATACCGTGACAGTTTCCGAATTGGCGGCTTCCGGCTTGTCACCGAGCCATACCCAATACGCGCAACGCCTCAGCACCAATTCGTCGGTTGAGACATTGATCCACATGGCTTCGTCTGCGGGAAGATCGAGTACGACCAACACTCTCGGCACCATGCTCGCATCCCGCAGGAGATCGTAGTTGCGGCGGCGAAGCGGATACCGGAAGCCATCGTCTCCCTCCATGGCCAGATTGGCAGTCGCCTTTAGCTGGATATCAAGAGTGGGTCGCATTGCGCCTCCGGCGCGAATCTGGATGTCCACCCCGTCGCGGTCGAAATCCTGGTGCGCGGTCACATAGCCGGCGCCCGCCGCCACAGCTGCGACATAGGCCCGAGACAGCGCCTCCTTGCGATCGTTCCCGGTAAGCAATTTTCCGCTCATACGCCTATTTTCTCCAGTATCTGGGCTCTGGCATCCATGCCGTGCCTGACCTTCTCCGCAATAAGGAACAAGGCCCTGCCGTTGCTTCTGCGCTCCCAAAGCTCCCCTATGGCGCGCTTCTCCGCAGTGTCAACGGCTCCCCGCAAATGTTCCCCCTTATATTCTATGACCAGAGTTCGACCGTCTTTCATTCGAGCGATGAAGTCGGGATAAAATCTGCCACGAGCTGTGGGTAGCCAAAAAGACGATGGGTGCCTTGCGACGTTCCTGATCCAGAATTTTATCTGCGGCAAGCTGTCGATTGCTTGCGCGCAACGCATTTCCTCTCCATCCGTAGCGCCATCGAACGCGGGAACCCGGTCGGGACCCAGAAAATGCTTGCTTGGCTTCCAGTGGCCTCGATAACGGCGCTGGTCCCGGTACATGTCGTTGCGGAACTCAAAATTCGCATCGAAAGAAACTTCAACTTTGGATTCCGATCCGAATAACTGGCGTTGAAACGCCTTGTTTCGCTCCTTGCGCCGTATCGCATATATCCTGTCCTTTATTTTGCGAGCCAGAATGAATTTGCATCGCATCAACACATTTATGCGCAGCGTTCTCACTTCAGTCAGATGGTGAACCAATTCGGTCAGCCATCGCAGAAGTTCGCCCTGGGCGATATCGGATTGACGGACTTGTTGATCGAGCCAAAGAACCAGGTTCTTGGATTCCCACCCTTCGATGTCCACTACGTCCACATCGAGTTTCAAATCTTCTTCCGAGGCAAGATGCTTCCAGGTTACTCGCTTCCCGTCCACATCGATCGCAAAATTCCGGGCTGTCTCCCTTATGGAGAACTCGCTTTCCTCAAACCTCGCAGGATGATCCAGTATGGACCAGTCGTGGTGCTCCATAATTGTTTCGATGTCCGGCAGTTCGAGTTCACCGTGAATTTTCGATAACAAGCTCGGAACTGCAAAGCTCGCTCCTCGCTCGGCGGGAGAAGATTGTTGCTTTGTAGCAAGTTGGTAGGTCTGAATAGCGTCCGCCACCCGCGTGCCTTCTTGTATCGGCAGCACCTCGATGATTTTCTTTCCCAATTCAGGCGAGACACTGCCAAAAATCGTAATCTCGGCTTTTCCATCCGTCGTCTCTTGAATCGCAATGTCAGGATTGCTGTTAAGAGTCGATGCCAGTTCGGGAGAATTTGTTACGGTGAACTTGCAGGAAGGCTGCTGGCTGCTACTGCCATCTGGATTTTGCAGATCAAGAAGATCGGACATTGTCCCGCTGGTCCATTTTCCAGGCTCGATGCTGTTTCTGGCTTCGTCTTCGTCGAATCCCATTTTTACCAGTTTGTCAACGAGAGATCGAGCTGCCTCACCAAATGAGGGTTCTGAAAGAAATGCGTAAGCTCGATTCAACTCGTCGTTCTTTCTCCGTTGGGCGTATGGCATACGCAGTACGCGACCCAGTAATTGCTCCACCTCCGTGGTGTCTCTGATGCGGGAAACCGAACAGAAGGCATAAGCGAAAGAACAGTCCCAACCTTCCTTCAGCGCCTTGACGGTAATTACAAACTCGATCGGACAATGCGGATCGAATAGATTGATTCCGTCGAGCTCACGCTGGTCTCCGGTCGCGATTGCAATTTTTTTCTCCGGAATTCTCTCGACTTCGATCAAATGCTTTCTTAGCGCATTGGCAGTAACTTCCTTGTTTTTCGGTTGCGCCTGAAACAGCACAATTGGACGAAGATAATCCGATTCTTTTCTAGCGGTCCCGGCCAGAGATGCTCGACGCGCGATGACGTTGGTCACAGCGTTTTGCCAAGAGTCGTGCTCCGAGAGAATCACGGGAAGTTTTATCATTTCCTCGTTCTTCAATTCAATAGCGGTCACGTTATGTAGAATGTTGGACTTGGTTTTGGGTGTTGCGGTAAATTCGATTATCGCGCAAGGGTTCACGCGATTTTGCATCTGTCGGGTCAACCCGGTCACGGCGTTGTGAGCTTCGTCCACGATCATAAGCGGACGGTGCAAGTGCAAGAGATTCGCGAAAGAGTATTTGGGTTTATCGTCCTTCAGCATCTCCAGGCTGGACGGGAAGCTGGCCAGACGGCTGAAATGTGTTTCCATGTGCTCGTTGTGCGCGTAAACCTTGCGGCCCTCGGTGCCTGCGACACGGAGCGTTTGTATGGTCCCAACGACGATACAGCAATTGTTCCGCAAGTCTTGCGGGCGAATATTCGTAAAGTCTGCGATGTCGAATACACGCACCCGCCCGCCGAAAAAATCATCCAGCGCCTGGCGATAGGAATGTTGGGGATTTGCCAAGGCGTCGGCGGTTTGCGCCCGGATGGTGTTGGTGGGAACCAGCCAAAGCACCAGTGGAAAATCTTTTTCGATCCATGCATTCCGGGCTACGCCCACAGCATGAGCCGCAAGGACTGTCTTGCCCCCGCCTGTGGGCAGGCGCAGGCAAACGTAGGGAATGTCTGGCAAGCCCTCGAGTGGTTCGTAAGCGCTTGCATACGTTCCGAGTCGGGTGGCTTGTTCCGGTTCCCTGATTATTGATTCGTATGCGGCAGCAGGCCCGGAAACGCGAGTTTCTTCCAAGAAGCGGCGCAACAGGCCGAGCGTTTCAATCTGGTATTGTTTCAGTTCCACGGCTCAGGCTCTCGCTTTCACGTCGTAAGGGATTTGCTTGAATACGACTTTTTCCCGGTCCAGCGTTGATTCCGTAAGTCTGGTTTGCTCTCCATAGATCGTCAGAGGACCGTAAAACCCCGGAGATGTTCGAGCCAATTCCTCCCGGATCAAGCCAAGCGTGTGGCGGGTAAGAACGTTGCCACCGTTTGGTCTGCGGTCACCCAGGATACCGTTGTAGAGCAGGGCGTAAGCGCGCTCTTCGTGCATTCCGAGCAGCGCGGAGTCTCCGCTGTCAAGCGGGGTTCCGGTCTCGGAAAACCAGATATGGGCGGCGAGCAAGGAAAATCCTATTTCCGGCCTGATGCGCCCGTCGGCGGCGAACGCAGGCGGCCCAAGCCGATAAAAGCGGAAGCCTCCACCGCCCTTCCAGTCAACCGACTTCGATATCCCCCCTTCTTCACCTTCGACCACTTTATTCAGGCGCTTCACGCAATGGGTGACAGCATGTTCGCCCATCTCAATTCCAATCCATCGGCGTCCCATCTTTTGCGCAACTGCTGAAGTCGTTCCTGAACCCAGAAAGGAGTCAAGAACAATATCTCCGGGACTTGTGGCTATGTGAAGTATGCGCTGAATTAATGCTTCTGGTTTGGGTGTCTCAAAAGCTGCTTTTTCGCCAAATATCTTTTCTATTTCTGCGCTGGCGTGTTGGTTTAGTGCTAGACCGGTCCAAACACTTGGAGAACTCATACCTTGCTTAGCTTCATTCAGATAAAGTTTGCGCATTGGTGTTTTGGCTGTTCCTTTAACACCCCAATAAAGCCTACCCTCATCTTGAAGGCGTTGCATATCTTCTTGTTTGTGACGCCAACATGTGCCAGGTCGGGGGTATACATTTTCTCCAGTATTCGGATTTTTAACTGCAAAATAGAGGCTTTGAACAAATCGCCCTCCCTTGCCATTGGCTGTAGTATCAATCTTTCTAAACGCTCCCTTTGGATCAGGCCCATTTGGCTCTCTGAATATGGCGTACTGTGAGTTTGCTTTTTCTGTTCTGGGCATAAGGTTAAAACTCTTCTCGGCCAGCGTTTGTTTACTATCTCCTTCACGGCGACGAGCCCAAACCATGATATGCTCATGCACCATTCCGATTTTTCGGTCATTTGGAGGTCCATCTCTTTTTTGCCACGCGATGTTGAGAATAAAATTCTGCCGTCCAAAAATTTCATCACCGATAACTTTGAAGTAATGTGCCTCAAGATCGTCCAGTGATACCCAGATCGACCCATCCTCGGTAAGAAACTCCCGTAGCAATTCAAGCCGTGGCCACATCATGGTTAGCCACTGGCTATGTTCAAGATTGTCGTCGTAGTGTTCAAACGCCGATTTGGTGTTATAGGGAGGATCGATATAGATGCATTTCACTTGTCCTGCGTAGAACGGTAGCAAGGCCTTCAGCGCTTCAAGATTGTCGCCTTGAATCAACATGTTGCCCGAATCCGTCGCGCCAACGGAAAACTCGGAAACTTCTTCAAGCAAGCGGTAAGGAACCCGCTGTGCTGCGGCGATGTCTTCGTCGCGTGTCAACCAGTGCAGAGTTGGCATATTCGATGATCGGGGCAGGTTTGGATTTCATTCATGGATGAATCCGAACCGGATAAGGGTCCGGGGGTTGGAAAGGGGGTTGGTTGCTGAGCTGGTTGGCCTGGGCGGCAAGACGGGCGGAGCGGTTTTCCGGATTGGGATGCGTGCTGAGGAACTGCAGCGCTCCCACGCTTCCGCCTTCGGCGCGCATCTTGTTCCAGAGGGTGACTGCCGCGCCTGGCTCGTATCCGGCCTTGAAAGCCAGTTCCATGCCGAGTTGATCGGCTTCGTACTCGGCGCCGCGGCTGTTCGGCAAGCCCAGCGCTACCGTTGCGAGCATGTCCGCCGCGTTCGCCTTGTCGCGGTTGCCCGTCTCGATGCCGACCGCCGCGACAGCCAGACCCTGGACGATGGCGAGCGACATTTGTTCGGCGGAGTGATTGGCGACGGCATGGGCGATTTCATGGCCCATGATATGCGCCAGTTCATCGTCGCTCAGATCGAGCTTGTTTACCAGACCGCTGTAAATCGCCATGCGACCGCCAGCCATGCACCAGGCATTGACCATTTCGGGGTCGTCGATCAGCGCCACGCTCCATTCCCAACCCGCTGTATGCGGCCAGGTTTGCACTGCCGCGGCAACCAGACGACCGGTAATACGGCCAGTTCGTTCGGAGAGCGCGGCGTCATGCAGCATCCTCCCGCTGCCGGTCAATTCTTGCAGGGTTTGCGCGTAAGCCAGCCGGGACTCATTGATAGCCACATCCGGCGGCACCAGCATGAATTGCGTTCTGCCGGTGGGGCTCGTGGCGCAGGAAGCCAGGGTCAAGGCGAAAGGGATTGCGAGAATCAGGCGGCGCATGATCATCCTCATCAGTTCGCATGTGCATGCATATGACGATTGTATGCTGAAAAGGGTCTGTTATTCAGATGCCGCCTCTGAAATGTGGCGAACTTATGGGGGCGGCACACCAGCCCCATGTGAACCGGCACGAAATCGACTACACTTTCCGCCCCATGTCCAAAGCGGTGCTGTTGATCAATCTGGGGACGCCGGCGGAGCCCACTGCCGCCGGCTTGCGCGCCTTCTATCGGCGCTTTTTTGCGGACCGCCTGGTATTCGACATCAATCCGCTGGGCTTGTGGTTGCTGCGGAATCTGATCATCCTGCCCTTGCGGGCGCCGCGCACGGCGAAAGACTACGCCGGAATCTGGCTGGGCGAAGGGTCGCCCCTGCAGGTCTATTCCGAGCGGGTGCGAGCGGGTGTGCAGGCTGGATTCGATGGGGCGGGCGGCGATGTTTCCGTAGGCATCGGCATGGCCTACAGCAGGCCATTTATCGCCGAGACCATGACGGAGTTTGAAGCCCGGGGCTGCGACGAGATTGTGGTGTTTCCCCTGTATCCCCAGTACGCCCGCGCGACCACGGAATCCGCGGCGCAGGCGGTGCGCGCCGCGGCGGCAGGTTGGCGGCGCCAGCCGGAGCTTCGCTTCATCGAGGACTTCTTTGCCGAGCCGCTGTTCATTGACGCCTGGTCCGGAATCATCCGGGACAGTCTGGCAGGCGCCACTGTCGATCATCTGGTTTTCAGCTACCACGGCCTGCCCGAGGCGCAGATTCGCAAGGCCGACGGGAATGGCTGCTGCGATTTCGGTGCCTGTTGCGAGCGGGTTGGCGAGGCCAATCGCTATTGCTACCGCGCCCAGTGCCTGGCGACCTCCCGGGCCATTGTCCAGGCGCTTGGCGAGCAAGCCGGTTCCTGGTCTTCGGCGTTTCAATCGCGTTTCGGCCCCTCGGAATGGATCAAGCCCTACCTCGACGAGCATCTGCTGGAACTGTTAGCCCAGGGCAGGAAACGCATTGCCGTGGCCACGCCTTCGTTCGTGACCGATTGTCTGGAGACCTTGCACGAAATCGGGCGCGAATACCGCGAACAATTCATTGAAGCGGGTGGGGAGGAGTTGATCTTGTTGCCGAATCTGAATGATTCGCGGGAGTGGATCGATGCGGTTTATGAGATGGCCGCGGCGAAGTTGGGGTGATTGGGGGAGTTCGGCCTCGCCGACGAGATCCTGCGACTTCGCGCAGGATGACAGTTAGAAGTCGTGCAGGATGACAGTTAGAAGTCGTGCAGGATGACGTTCCCCCATCCGTCATTCTGCGCGCAGCGAAGCGAAGTCGCAGAATCTCGTTGGCGATGCTGTGGGGCTATGCTTGCCATCGGTGGCGAGCCCTTTGCGGTGCCGCCGACCCTACCCGGCCTCGACGGTCCAGTCGCTGAGCATGTCCCGACACTACACACGAAGCTGCGCTTCTTGCCGACCGCATTCCGGGCCTTTTTCAGGCCGCGATCGCCCGCTTCACCAAATTCCGCATCAACGGTATCTTGAAGCCGTTATGAGCAAGCGCCCGTGCTCCCGCAGTGGCCATGGGTGAGACGGCTTCGGCGGTGGCCATGCCCTTACTCATGCCGCGCAGGGCGTTTTCCACGTTGCGCAGACGCCGCGGCGTGGTCTGGACGGCGCCGCAGACGATGCTCGCCTCGCTGATGCTGTCGCCATTGAGCCGGAAAGCCGCGGCGATGCTCACCAGGGAGAAGTCCCATACATTGCGGTCGGCGACTTTCTCGAAATAGAAACTCGCGCCGCGCCAGTCCGCGGGCAGGCGAATCGCAGTGAGCACGTCGCCCGGGCGCAGCACCGTGGTGTTGAGGATATCCAGCGCCGGGCCGACGAAGAAGTCCTCCGCCGAAACCTCCCGCTCGCCCCCCGAGTTGCGAATCACCATGGAGGCATTGAGCGCCACCAGGGCCGGGGCGGTATCCGAGGCGCCCGCCGCGACGCAGCGGCTGCCTTCGAACAGCGCATGTTCGCGATTCATGCCCTCCGGAGTGTCGGCGTAACACAGGTTGCCGCCGGCGCGATAGCAGGACAGCCCCCGGCGGTAATACCAGCAGCGAACATCCTGGGAGACATTGCCCCCGATGGTGCCGATATTGCGGATCTGGGGGCTTGCCACAATCGCGCTGGCTTCGGCGAGCAGGGAGAACCGCTCGCGCACCAGCGTATTTTCCGCCACTTCGGTGAGCGTCGTCATGGCGCCGATTTCCAGGGTGTCGCCGTTCTGGCGGATTCCCCGGAGCGATTCGATGCCGCTGAGATCGATCAGGGCGTCGGTGGTCTTGGCGCGGTCCTTCAACCAACCATAGGTGTCCTGGCCTCCGCCCACCAGCCAGCCCCGGTCTCCGAGGCGGTCGGCGATGGCAAGCGCGTCTTCCAGCACGGCGGGCTGGTAGAGTTCCATATTTGGCATTACGTCATGTGAAGGCATGGTGGAACCTCAGAAGGTGTTGGTTTTCAGGGATTGGGTGCTGTAGGAATTCCCCGCCAGATGATTCACGATCATGTCCGTGGTGATCGGCGCGGAGTTGAACAGATGCCCGTCCAGGGCGTCCGAAATGGCGGCGGCAAGCGCCGCGCAGGCTGCGCCCTGGGTGGGCTCGCCGATTCCGCGGCCGCCGGCGGGATTCTGCGGATCGGGAATATTGACCGCGGCGGCGCCGGTGTCCACCGGCACATCGAGAATCGTGGGCGGTTTGCTCTGGTACAGGCCCACATTGGCGGGCAGTCCGTTCTGGGGATCGTAGACGTGGCGTTCCAGCGCCGCCAGACCCACGCCCCAGACCGCGCCGCCGCGCATGGCGTTGTCGAAATTCTTCGGATGCACCACGGTACCGCAATCGGCCACTGCGGCATAGTCGAGAATGTCGTACTTGCCGGTATCCTTGTCGAGCTCAATTTCGATAAAGCCCACCACCACTCCCGGCGGCTGCCCGATGCCGGGAATATTGTCCCGGGCGACGCCGATCAGGCCGGTGCCGGCCAGCCCCTGCACCGCAAGCTGGGTTAGCGGATTGATGTCTTCCGGATACTCCTGGCCGCTGAAAGCGCCGCCAAGCGCCATGGCGCGCCGGCCGCATTCGGCATAACTGAGGCCGGTATCGGGGTCGTCAGCGCGAAAAACGCGCTCGCCGCCGATCTCGTAATCCTCCGCGCTGCCGCCGAGGTCGGCGGCGGCAATCTGCTTCATCTTGGCGATCATGTCCTCGCCGGCGACCCAGTTCGCCCGGCTGTGGGTGAACACGGTGTTGGAGCCGCCCTGGCCGGAACTGTGCGGCAGATGCCGGTCGCTGCGGCCGCGGTGGATCTGACAACGATCCCAGGGCATTTGCATGACTTCCGCCGCCACCCGGCAGGTGGCCGCGTAGGAATAGGTGCCGAGATTGCCGACCCCGCTGTGGATATGCAGGATGCCGTCGCTGTCCATCCGCAGCAGGCCGTCATAGCCGCGGCCGCCGGCGCCGTGGTAGCCGATGCCGACGCCGAGGCCCCGCGCCTTGCTGCCATCGCCCCTGGGCTGCCCGGACCGTTCCCGCCAGTTGAACATGCGCTCGCCCTGGTCGATGGCTTCCCGCACGAAGGCGCTGGTCACCGGGCCCTGGCTGCCACCCTGGAAGCCGTCGCTGGTGAGGGCGTTGATCTTGCGGAACTCGACCCGGTCCACTCCCACGGCCCTGGCCGCCTTGTCGGTAATGGGGCCGAGAATGGCCGACATCTCGTTCTGTCCCGGCCCGCGCTGGGCGCCCCGGGGCGTGGTATTGGTGTACACCGAGATATGCCTGAATCGCATGGACTCGGGCTGGTAGGCCACGGTGACATGCTGGGCGGAAGAGTTGCCGCTGCCGCCGCCGGTCATGCCGCCATCGTTGACAATGACCAGGTCCACGGCGGATACCTTGCCGTCCTCCTTCACCCCGAGCTTGATCCAGCCCTGCATGCCGGAGCGCGCCGAGCCGATGTAGAACTCCTGCTCCCGGGTGATGCGCAACTGCACCGGGCGGTTCAACTGCCGCGAGAACTCGCCGGTGATCGCCATGTAGGGGTAGGGGCCGATCTTCGAGCCGAAGCCGCCGCCGGTGGCCTCATTGATGAAGACGAGGTCGGCGAGGTCGATGTTGAGCATCCGCGCAAGGCCCGCGTTGTTGGCGCTCTGGCTCTGGGAGGAGCCGTGGAAGTAACACTTGCCGTTTTCCCAGTACGCCATGCAGGTGCGGGATTCCAGGGAATGGTGCGGATAACCGATGGTGACGAAAGGCTCCTCCACGATGGCCGCCGCTTCCGCGAAACCGGCTTCGATATCGCCAAAGGACCATTCGTTGGTGAATTCGGCGCCCATGGGTTCGCGGCCTGCGCGCATGGCCTCGATGGCTTCCCGGGGCCACTTGATGTCCTGGATTTGCGCGCCCGCCACCGGCGTGCCGTCCGGACCTTCTTCCCGGGTTCGCACCAGGGCGTTGCCTTCGGGATAGGCGGTGGCGCCGCCGGGCGAGAGGCTTTCCAGCGGGTCCACCACGAAAGGCCGGCGTTCATACTCGACCCGGATTCGCTCGATGGCGGTTTCCGCGATTTCCTCGCTGGTGGCGGCCACGGCGAGAATGGGCTGGCCCACATAGGTGATGTAATCGGAAGCCAGCGCCGGATTGGCCGGCGGCGCCACAGGGGGCAGGTCCGCCGCGGTGAAGACGCCCACCACGCCGTCCATGCGCCGGGCTTCGCTGGCGTCGATGTTGAGCACCCGGCCCGCGGGCAGGGGGCTGGTCAGCAGTCTGGCGAAGACCATGCCTTCGGCGCGATAGTCTTCCGCGTACCTGATCTCGCCCGTTACCTTGCCGGGCACGTCGGGTGGAATGAAATCGTATCCAATATGCATGCTCATGCCAGTTGCCCCGCGGCGCGCAGGACGCCATTGATGTAATGTTCATAAGCGCCGCAGCGGCACAGGTTGCCGGACAGGGCCATGCGCACCTGTTGCCGGTCGGGCGCCGGGTTGTCGTTCAGCAGCGCCACCGCGGACATGACCTGCCCGGGTGTGCAGAAGCCGCATTGCGGCGAGTTTTCCTCAACGAAAGCCTGTTGCACCGGGTGCAGGGTTCCATCGGCGGCCTTGACGCCTTCGATGGAGACCACCGTCTGGCTCTTGACGTTGTGGGTCAGCACCGAGCAGGAGTAGTTGGGCACGCCGTCGATGAGCACGGTACAGGCGCCGCACTCGCCCCGGTTGCAGCCGATCTTGGTGCCAGTCAGATTGAGCCGGTAGCGCAAGGTGTAGGCCAGGGTTTCCTGGGGCAGCGCGTCCACAGTCCGGCCCTGGCCGTTGACGTTGAGGGTCAGCAGTCGCTCCGCGGCGGAAAGCCCGGACTGCGCCTGTGCGAGGTAGACTCCGGCGCCGGTGGTGGCGGCCGCGCCGGAGAAGATCACTCCCTTGATAAAACGTCTGCGCGTCAGTTTTGCATTCACGGCCTGGCTCCGTTTCTTGATGTGGCGGGTCTAGGAGGCTGCGCCTGCTCTTGGCGGCGAACCCGGACGACGCTCCGAGGCTAGACCTTTTGCCGGGCGAATGCAACAACAGGAGAGAATGTATAATGCGCGACTTCCCGCGACAGGGGCGAATCACAGGACGAAACGGAAACTCACAGGATGAACATGCACCAAAGGATGCACAGGGACGCCGGAATGGAAAGCAGCGCAAATCACGGTCATGGCGCGACACGACTTCAGGGCGTGAACCCGTTCCGGGTCATGCTGGTGCTGAACCGCGCCGCGGAACTGGAAAAACAGGGCCGCAAGATCGTGCACATGGGGGCCGGCGAGCCGGACTTCGCCACTGCCGGGACGATTCGCGAAGCTGCCAAGCAAGCCCTGGACGCCGGCCTGACCCAATACACCCAGGCGCCGGGAATTCCCGAGTTGCGCGATGCCCTGGTTGCCCATTACCGCGAGCGGCACGGGCTCGAACTGCCCAGGGAACGAATACTGATCACCCTGGGCGCCAGTGGCGGTCTGGCGATTCTGTCCCATCTCCTGCTGCGGCCCGGCGCCGGCGTGCTGCTCACCGATCCTTCGTATCCCTGTTACCGCAATCTGGTGCGGCTTGCCGGAGCCGAGGCGCAATTGATGCCGATTGGCGTCGAGGAAGACTTTCAGCCTTCGCCGGCTTTGCTGGAAAGGCATCGCCGGAACCACACCGCGGGACTTTGGCTGGCTTCCCCGGGCAATCCCACCGGCGCCGTCATTCCCCGGCGGCAGTTGCGGGAAATCAGCGACTGGGCCGACGCCGCGGGCGCGCATCTGCTGCTCGATGAAACCTACCACGGCCTGCATTATGTGGATGACATGCCCAGCATTCTGGAAATCAACCCGGGCGCTTTTGTAGTCAACAGTTTTTCCAAGTACTTTGGCATGACAGGATGGCGGCTTGGCTGGATCGTGGTTCCCGAGGATCAGGTGGAGGCCGCCAATATCCTCGCCCAGAACCTGTTCATCTCGCCTTCGAGCTTTGCCCAGCATGCGGCGCTGGAGGCGTTTGCGCCGGCTTCCCGGGAAGTGTTCGAGCAACGCCGGGCGGCGTTTCGCGAGCGCCGGGATTATCTCGCCGCGGAACTGTCCGCACTCGGTATGCTGCTGCCCCGGGAAATCCAGGGCGCCTTTTACGCCTATGCCAACATCTCGGCTTTCAGCCGCGACAGCGAGGCCTTTTGCACGCAAATGCTCGAGGAACACGGCGTGGCAATCACGCCGGGGACCGATTTCGGCGAAATCAACGGCAATGAATACGTGAGGATGGCGTTTACCACGGGCATGGAAGACTTGAAACTTGGCGTGGAAAGGCTGCGGCGGGCGCTCGCGTGATCGGGGGTTTGTGCATGCTGCCCGTTCGCTTTCCGTCTGTAGCCGAATGCTTTCCCGGCTGGCGCCGGGCCCCTTTCGGCTACCGTCGCGCTCACTGCCTTGCGTCATGAACTATCCTGGTGCGCTGGAGCAGGGGGTTTTGGTTCGGCGTTACAAGCGGTTTCTGGCGGATGTGGAAACGCCTGGGGGGGAGGTGGTGACGATGCATTGCCCGAATACCGGGTCGATGCGGAATTGCTGTGCGCCGGGGAGCCGGATCTGGTACACGGCTTCCGGCAACCCCCGGCGCAAGTACCCCCATACCTGGCAAATCGTCGAAGTGGACCGCCGCCATCTGGTGGGGATCAATACCAATTTGGCCAATCCATTGGTGGAGGAGGCTATTGGCAATGGTCTGCTGGGTTCCCTGGCCGGACATGACGGATTGAAGCGCGAAGCGGCTTATCTGTCCGGCGCCGGCCGCGCCGATTTCCTGGTCAGTCTGGCGGGCCAGGAGTGCTATGTGGAAGTCAAGAACGTCAGCCTCGCCGAAGACGAGGGCGTCGGGCTGTTTCCCGATGCGGTTACCACCAGGGGCCAGCGTCATTTGCGCGAACTTGCGGCATTGCGCCGCGCGGGACTTCGCGCCATGGTGATTTTTTGCGTGGCCCACAATGGCGTGACCGAAGTACGCCCCGCGGATTCCATCGACCCCCGCTTCGGCGAATTGCTGCGCGAGGCCGCCGCGGCCGGCGTGGAACTGCATGCCTTCGGCGCAAGTTATGACCTCGGCGCGGGAGCCGTCGAGCTCGACCGGGAAATTCCCGTGCGCCTGTGAATGCGCCCGCTTATGTCGGGGGCCACTGCTTGACATTCTGCGACTCCGCTTCGCTCCGCGCAGAATGACGGAAAAGGGGGCTTCGTTTCGCTTTCGCGAATCCCTACGGCGCAGACTCCTAGCCAGCGGCCTGCGGAATCCGGGCCGGGTCCACGCTGACCATCCCGTCGATGATCTCGAAGGGCACGGCGAACAGGTGCTGGCCATGGCACGGCCCCGCGAGGCAGAGGCCGTCCTCGATGCGGAACAGGGCGCCGTGGGTGACGCACTGGATCAGGGCGCCGTCCGGGTCGAGAAACTTGTCCTCCTCCCAGTTCAGCGGCGTACCGAGATGGGGGCAGGAATTGCGGTACAGGTGGAGCTGGTCATCCTTGCGCACGAGGAAAAACAGCTCCCTGTCGAGCTCGACCTCCTTGCAGAAGCCTTCCGCCACTGCATCGGCGGCGATCAGGCTGATCATGGCCGGAACCTGTCCAGCGCCCGGCTGAAATCCGCGAGCAGGTCGGCCCGGTCCTCGATGCCGATGGAAAAGCGCAGCATCGACTCGCCGATGCCCATGGCCTTGCGCCGTTCGGGCCCCATTTCGAAATAGATCGTATGGGCCACCGGGATGCCGAGGCTGCGGGTGTCGCCGAGGTTACTCGAGGACAGCACGATTTCCAGGCTGTTGAGAAAATCGAAACAGTCGACGGCCGGCGCGAGATCGATACTGAATACCGCGCCGAAAGCGCTGAACAGCTTGCCGGCGCGCTGGTGCTGGGGGTGGTCCGGCAGGCCCGGATAGTACACCTTCGCCACTGCGGGGTGCGCCGCGCACAGTCCGGCGAGCGCCATGGCGTTGGCGCAGGCCCGATCCATCCGCAGCGGCAGGGTTTCCGAGCCCACCGCCAGCGTATGGGCGGCTTCCGGCGCCAGGGAGGCGCCCATGTCCCGCAGTCCTTTCTTGCGCACCTGCAGCAATCCCCATTCGCCGCTGTCGCCCTTGCGGTAGAGGTCGAGAATGTTGGGGAAGCCGCTCCAGTCAAAACAGCCGGTATCGGTGACCGCGCCGCCCAGGGCATTGCCGTGGCCGCCGATGCACTTGGTCAGCGAGTTCACCACGAGGCCGGCGCCGGCGGTTTTCGGCCGGTACAGATGGGGCGAAGTCATGGTGTTGTCCACCACATACAGCAGCCCATGTTCCCGGCACAGGGCGCCGATGCCTTCGAGGTCGGCGACCTGGGCAACCGGATTGGCGATGGTTTCCACGAAAACCAGCCGGGTTTCGGGGCGGACTTTTTCCGCCACCGCGCCGGCACGGGTAGCGTCAACAAAATCGACGGCGATGCCGAGCCGCTCCAGGGTGCGAAAGAAGCTGTTGCTGTTGCCGAACAGGAAAGTGCTGGAAATCAGGTGGTCGCCAGCCTTGAGCAGGGTCAGGGTTACCGCTGCGATGGCGGCCATGCCGGTGGCGAAGGCGATGCTGGCCCTGCCGTCTTCCATGGCGCTGATTCGTTGCTGCAACGCGGCGACCGTGGGGTTCGCCTGACGCCCATAGGCATAGCCCTGGCGCTTGCCCTGAAAGACCTCGGCAAGTTCCCGGGCGTCATCGTAGGCATAGGCCACCGAGGGATGCACCGGCTTGTGCAGCACGCCGTGTTCCGGTCCGCCCGCACGATCCGAATGCAGATTGCGGGTAATAAAGCCTTTGGATGGCATGGCAAGGAATCCCGAAGCGGGCAGAGCCGCCTACAAACCGGCAAAAACGCGGCTGGATTCTATCAGAAGCTGGATTTCAGCGACCCTCCGGCGGTAAGCAAGGCTGCCGGTGTCCCGGTACAGCTCGCTGAAATCATCCTGGGTCAGGCCGTCCCGGTTGCTGCCCACCGCGGGCATGTAATCGGAATCCGATTGCAATTCGCTCATGCGGCGCTGCAATTCCAGGGCGCTTTCCCGGTCCCGGGTGGCGAGCCGGGCGAGGGTGACTCCGGTGCTGTTGGCGGTAAGATCGGAAAAACTGAAGCCGGACCGGTGTCTGGCGTCATAGGATTCCTTGGCGGTTGACAGCATCGTCGCCAGTTCCGGGCCGAGAGCGACGGTGATGGCGGCAATCGAAGTCAGATGCTGGGCCAGATCCTGCCGCCGCAACAGGCGCACTTCGACGAACTGCGCCGCTGGCGCGGCGCCGGCGGCTTCCGTCCCCACCAGTCTGGCGATGTCCTCGCCGTTCACATAGACCGCCAGGGTTTGCAGCAGGGCCTGGTTTTCCGCAATGGGGTCGCTTCCCGCGGCGGATTTGCGCCGGGCTTCTCCGAATAGCGGCGCCAGCAAACGGCTCAGGGGAATCGCCCGCTCGTCCGGCGAAATCTCTCGGGCTACCTCGCCGATGACCGCATGATACTCGACAATGCGCTGGCGGTCGGATTCCGACAGTAGCCATTGCCGCGCCTGGTCGCCGGCCCGGGACAGCAGTTCCGGGTCCCAGTGCAGGTGAATGCGGATTTCATCGGAATCCAGGCTGAGGTCATTCACATTGGCCAGCAGGCGGGCCGCTTCGGCCTGCAGCGGGTCTTCCGAGGCCAGCGCTTCCCCCTGGCCCGGCGCCAGCCAGCCGATCAGCATGCGGGGGATGGGCAGGTAGCCCAGGCGCAGGCTGCCCAGTGCGGGCCGCCCGCGGTCGATGATGATTTCGCCGCGCAGATTCATGTAGGTGGGCACGGCGGTCCCCAGGGACCGGCTGACTTCGAATCCCAGGGCGTCCTCGCGCAAATCCACCCTGGCCGCCCAGGCCGGGCTCAGGCGCGACAGGGACAGCAGGTGGCACCCGAGCAGATTCAGTTCCTCCTGATTCCAGCGCAACTCGTGGAGCCCCGCCACGCCGGGGTCCGCGGGTACGCTGTCAAGCAGCAGGCCTTCGATCCGCACCGCCTCGGCCCGGCTCAACTGCGGGCGCGTCTCCACCAGCGGGGTAAATTGCAGGCAAAGCAATACCGGCGCCGCAAGCACGCCGAGTGCCGGCAGCCAGGGCCAGAGGCGGGGCCATCCTGTCTTGCGCTCCGACGTGTAAAAGAGATTTCGTCTTGTGTGTTGTCCCATAGGTTCAGCACACTAGGAGCCTGCGCCACAGGAATTCACGGCTGCAAATCCGCTCTCATCCGCGCCCCTGGCCGCTCGATTTCGTTGCATATTCACCAATTATTCGCCTCAATCGATCAGCCAGGGGCGCGGCGATAGCGAATTTTCGCTTTCGCGAATTCCTGTGGCGCAGGCTCCCAGGCATTGCCACGAATTGAATCAGATGCGCTCCCGTCGCGTCAATTCCCGGCATGCCTCCGACGTCATTCCGCGACTACGCGCGGAATGACGGGAAAGGGGATACGCGGAATGAGGGGAAAGGGGATACGCGGAATGACGGGAAGGGCTATAATGTCGGCACAATCTCAAGCGGGCGCTTGATTGAACTCATGACAAACGGTTGCTCCCGAGTATTCGAATTGCGGCGGCATGCCCTGGTTGCATTGCTTGCCTTGCTGCTTGCGGCCTGCGCGTCGACTTCCGAAAGCCCGGCAGAAGCCGCACCCGAAGCTTCCGCAGCCACCGAAACTGAAGACGAGCAGTTGCGGCAGCAGCAGGCCGCTGAAGCCTCAGCCCGGGCGCGACGAATCGCCGAGGCAGAACGGCAGCGTCAGGAGGAACTCCAGCGCCAGGCCGAACTTGCCGGACAGCGCGCCGAAGCCGAGCGGGAAGCGGCGGAAGAGCGCCAGCGGGCTGCGGAGCAGGAACGGCTTGCGCAGGAACAACTCGCCCTCGAGCGGGAGCGGCGGGAACAGGAAAGACTTGCGGCCATCGCCGCCGAACGCGAGCAAAAACTTGCCCGCATCGAGGAACTCGAAATCCGCATCAGGGAATTGCAGGCCCAGGTTGTGGCCGGCAACGCCCAAAACGACGCCCTGCGCGAGGCGGTGCTCGTTTCCGAACAACTGCTTGCCCTGCTCACCGAAGAACAGGCCCGCTACGAGGAAGACAATCTCGATGCCGCGGGCAACCTGATCGATCCACCCGCAACCGACGCCATCGCGGAACTCGAAGCCCGCCGCAACGGTCTCCTCGAGCAAATCAACGCCTGTTGAAGTCGCTTCTTCCGGTCTTTGCGCGTGTAGCGAAGCCCCCGCTTTAGTCATCCTGCGCGAAGTCGCAGGATCGCGTGCGGTGGCATCCCGGGGAGATTCTGCGACTTCGCTACGCTACGCGCAGAATGACGGAGTGGTGGTTACGCTGCGCGCGGAATGACGGTTGTCTTCAGGCAAATTGCTGTTTTGCGTGCGCTCTTGTGATAGAGTGCGCGGCTTTCAGCGCCAACCGGGGAGAACCTTTCGCATGGCTTCGCAACTCACCATCGCGGTGACCACATTGCTGTCCCTGATGGGACTCGGGATCGCCTGGTACTACATGAAAAAGGTAGTCAGCATCCCGCTGGATCTGGATCTGAATGAAGAAGACAGCAAGCGGCTCAAGTTCATTCATGGCGCCATCGCCAGCGGCGCCATGGCGTTTCTGAAACAGGAATACCGGGTACTGACCATTTTCATGGTGGCCTTTGCGCTGGTCATCGCGGTTCTCATCGACGACACCCACACCCCCGGCTACCGCGAAGGCATCTACACCGCCATCGCGTTTCTGTTCGGCGCGGCCATTTCCATCGCCTCGGGCTATATCGGCATGAAGGTCGCCACCCAGGGCAATGCGCGCACCACGGTTTCCGCGAGAAAGGACATTTCCAACGCTTTCGATGTGGCCATCGATTCCGGGGCGGTGATGGGCTTTGCCCTGGTGGGCCTGGCGACGCTGGGACTGGTGGTGATCTATGTGGTCATGTCCATGCTGATGTCGGGGCTGGGGCCGGACAACAACCACATCCTGATGGAAGTCATCGCCGGGTTCGGGCTCGGTGGCTCCACCATCGCCCTTTTTGCCCGGGTTGGCGGCGGCATCTTCACCAAGGCCGCCGATGTGGGCGCCGATCTGGTGGGCAAGGTCGAAAAGGGCATCCCCGAGGATGACCCGCGCAATCCCGCGGTGATCGCCGACAACGTCGGCGACAATGTGGGCGATGTCGCCGGCATGGGAGCAGACCTGTTCGGCTCCTGCGCGGAAAGCACCTGCGCCGCCATGGTGATCAGCGCCGCGGTCTTCGCCATGGACCCCAATGCGCTGCTGTATCCCGTGCTGATCAGCGCCGTGGGCATTCCGGTGAGCTTCGTCACCAAGCTCGTCGTCGGCGTCAAGACCGAAGACGACGTGGCTCCGGCGTTGATGAAACTGCTGGTCATTTCCAGCGCGCTGATGGCGGTGATCATGTATTTCTTTACCCTGCTGCTGGTGCCCGAGTTTTTCACGCTCAACGGCGAGGAATACACCAACATGGGCGTGTACTGGTGTTTCCTGTCGGGACTGGTGGCCGGCCTCGCGGTGGGCCTGTTGACTGGGTACTACACTTCCGAGAATTACGAACCGGTCAAGGATCTGGCCAAATCCTGCGAGACCGGCGTCGCCACCAATATCATTTTCGGCCTGGCGCTGGGCTATCGCAGCACGGTGCTTCCCTACCTCTGCATTGCGGTGAGTATTTTCGTTTCCTGGCAACTGGCCGGCATGTACGGCGTGGCCATTGCTTCCCTGGGAATGCTGGGCACACTGGTCATTGCCCTGATGATCGACGCCTACGGCCCGGTGGCGGACAATGCCGGGGGCATCGCCGAGATGGTGGGACTGCCGAAGGAAGTGCGCCGCCGCACCGATATTCTCGATTCCGCCGGCAACACCACCGCCGCCATCGGCAAGGGTTTCGCCATCGGCGCGGCGATTCTGACTTCCCTGGCGCTGTTCGCGGCATTCATCACCGCGGCATCCAACCTGCGCGGCGAGCCCATCAGCATGAGCCTGCTGGACCCGCTGGTCTACACTTCCCTGTTCATCGGCGCGGTGCTGCCCTTCCTGTTCACCGCCATGACCATGAAATCCGTCGGTCGGGCGGCCTTTGACATGATCGCCGAGGTGCGCCGGCAGTTTCAGACGATTCCGGGCATCATGGAAGGCACCGGCAAGCCGGACTACGCCGAGTGCGTGGCGATTTCCACCAGGGCGGCATTGCGGGAAATGATCGCTCCCGGGATTCTCATCATGGGAACGCCCCTGCTGGCGGGATTCCTGTTCGGCGTGGAAGCGGTAGCCGGAATTCTGGCCGGTTCCCTGGTGGCAGGCGGCGTGCTGGCGATTGCATCGTCCAACAGCGGCGGCGCCTGGGATAACGCCAAGAAGTTCATCGAGGCGGGCCATTTCGGCGGCAAGGGTTCGGAGCAGCACAAGGCCTCGGTGGTGGGGGATACCGTTGGCGACCCGCTGAAGGATACTTCGGGGCCTTCGTTGAACATTCTGATCAAGCTGTCGGCGATCCTTAGTCTGGTGTTTGCGCCCTTCTTCGTGAATTTTGGCGGGATTTTGTTGTAGCGGTTGGCAGGGGGGTGCCTGCCATCCCTGGCGCGACGTATCAGACTTCGCTGCACCCCAGTCTCGACGTCCATGTCGGGAATTGCAAACCCGCTATCGCTCGGTGAGCGATTCGAAGTGGTACAGCACCCATTCCCGGGTTTCGGTCATGGCGCCGGTGGCGGCTTCCGAAATCCGGGTTTCCACATTCTGCACGCACTGGTAGATTCGGAAGGACTCGGTGTTCTCGATGATGAGATTACGCACCGAGGGATTGAGTGTGTAGTTGGAAATTTCCACGAGTCGCCAGTCTTCGGCAAGGGTGTCACGGATACATTCGCTCTTGCCGAGCAGGTCGACGTATTCCATTTCCCGCTCGGCATAGCCGCCCGCGGGCACATCGAGCCCAAGCCGCAATTCCAGCGAGCCGCCGCCCGGCGCCTGCAGGTCCACAAAATCGATGCTTTCAATCCGGACTTCGGTCTCCAGGGGATTGAACGCCACCACTCGCAGCAGGTCCCGGTTGTTCTCCTGCCAGCTCGCCGAATAAAAAGCGAATTTGACGCCTTCCCCCGCCTGGCCCGCTTCCGCGGTTGAGAAAAGCAGCAGCGCCGCGATCAAGATCATATGGCGCGGCACGGCTACAAATTCACCACGGCGAGGTTTGGGAGTTGCAGGGTTTCGGCGGTTTCCCGGGAGGTGATGATGCCGTGGCTGGCGGTTTCGGGGTGGAAGTAACGTTCGGTTACGGCTCGCAGGTCCGCCACTGTGGTTGCCAGTACGCGCTGGCGGAAGGCGAGCCTTTGTTCGAGGCTGCGACCGAAGAGGTGGTTATAGAAGGCGGCCTTGGCTTCTCCGGCCGGGGAGGATGGCTTGTCCATGGCGGCGATGACGCCGAGGATGGCCTCTTCGAGCTGGCGCTCCCGATGCCTGCCCCGCAATACCCAGTCAAGAGCCCGGTCGAAATCCGCCAGGGTGTCGCCGAGGCGGGGGTCGCGGTAGGAAAAACAGCGGAATACCGCCGCGCCGGAGTGCTGGCCCGCACCGCTGCCATAGGCGCCGCCCTGCTCGCGGACGGCGCGGTGCAGGAAGCCGTTGTTGATGAAGCGGGCAAGCACATGCAACACGGGATTGTCCTCATGCCCCGATGGCACGGTGGGCCAGGCCTTGGCGCAAAAATTCACTGAAGTCGCCGTGGTCCAGGCTTCGCAGACGTTTTCCCGCGTCTCCGGCAGGGAAAGGGATTTTCCGCCTGTGGTCGTGGCGGCGCTTTCTCCCCATACGGCTTCGAGGTCGTCATGCAATCGCTGGCGGTGTTCCTCTTCCGCAATCAGCAGAAACCGGCGTTCGCTGGCGCGGATCGCTTGATGCAGTTCGGCGAATCGGGCAAGCAGGCGGCTTTGGGCTTCGGCCCCGGAGATATCGCTGGCAAGCTCCCGCAGGCGGCGGATGCTTTCCAGGCCACTGGTCCGGTGTGAAAGCAGGGCGGCGGGGCTCATTCTGCTGCTCGCCAGGCTCATGGCGAGGCTGTGGCCCTGGGAGGTGATGCTGTTTTCCTTGCGTGACTGGATCTGTTCGATCAGTTCCTTCAGGCGGCGGCCCTCGTCGAATCGCATTTCGTCGATGGTGGCGCGAAGCAATTCGGTCAATGCCCGGTGATTGCCAAGCAGACATTTTGCCGACAGGCTGAACAAGGCGTGATTCGACTGCACTTCGCCATAGCGGGGCCGGATGCTGCTGAATCCGCCGATGCCTCCGCAAATGCGGGATTGCCAGACCTGGACCTCGGCATAATCCCTGGCGCCGATGCCGAATTCACCAAGACAGGCGGCGTAGAGTTGCAGGCTGTCGAGCAACTCCTCATTCAGTTGCGGCAACCGGTAAACCACCTGCTGGTAGGCAAGGCCATTGGCGCCCTGGGCGTAGTAGCTGACCGGATCGCCCGTGGACAGGCGCAAATCCTGCCGCCGAGGTTCGCTGATTTGCGGAGGCACATCGTCAAGCCCGACCCGGGGCAGTATCTCCGGGTCGTCCTCCCGCATCTGCCTTTCCTGGAGTCGGCGCGACTGTTCCACAATCGCATTTTTTTCCTGCTCGCCGAGTCTGGACCGGATTGCGGCAAGCCGGCGGCTTTCCGCGGCGCTCTTGCGGGCGGCGAGTTCCGGGTCGGGCCTGAGGGTGAGGCTGACCCGGTGGGGGTTGTCGAGCAGCAGGCTCTTGACGAGCCCGGGGAGGAAGTCCGAATCCGTAATCTGCCTTCGCAGCCGCGCAAGCACCGGATCGAGATTGAGCATGGCCACCGGGTCACCGCGGTGAATCGCCGCGGGCAGTCCGGCGAGAATCAGTTGCAGGCCATAGGGATACGAGCCGCCGGTAATCTCCCGCTGGTCGAGTTCGAGCTGGTGCAGCGCGGCTTCCACCTGCTCGCCCGGTATGCTTTCCCGGGCGACTTTTTCGAGCACGCCGAGAATCAGCGCTTCCACCGCCTGGGTGGCGTCCGCCGAACAGCCTTCGAGGCCGGCCATGAAACTCATTTCGCGATGGGAGGATTCAAGTCCGCACAACGGCGATGGCGAAGCGCCCAGTTCGCTTGATTCCAGCGCCTGAAGCAGGGGGCTGGCGCTATTGTCGAGCAGGACGCTGGAAAGCAACTGGGCCTGGAACTGCTGTTCCAGATCGGTGCTGTGGCCAAGCAGCCAGCCGACAACCACATGGGTCTTGCGATCATCAAGCTGCCCGCCTTCACAAAAATAGCGCTCTTCCACCCGCACCGGCGAGAGGTGACGCGCCTCGTCGGGAATTTCCACCGCCGTCTCCAGCGGCTGGAACCGGTTCAGGGCGAGCGATTCGAAGCTCGCCTGGTGCTCGCTGGCGGGAATATCGCCAAAAGTCATGAAAATCGAATTTCCCGGGTGGTAATGCCGGCGGTGGAAATCCAGCAATTGCCGGTAGCCGAGCTTGGGAATCTCGCCCGGTTCTCCGCCGCTGTTGAAATGGTAGGTAGTTTCCGGGAACAGGTAGCGGCACATGGTATGCCACAGCACGCTCACCGGCGAACTCATGGCGCCTTTCATTTCGTTGTAGACCACGCCCTTGAGCTGCAGTTCGGCGCCGGGGTCATCGGCCTCGGCAAACTCCAGCCGGTGCCCTTCCTGGGCGAAATCGAGTTCGTTCAGATTCGGAAAAAACACGGCGTCCATATACACGTGCAGAAGGTTGTTGAAATCTTTCCTGTTCTTGCTGGCGAAGGGATAAGCGGTCCAGTCGCTGCTGGTGAAAGCGTTCATGAAAGTATTCAGCGAGCGCCGGGTCATCATGAAGAACGGGTCCCGCACGGGAAAGCGGGCGCTGCCGCAGAGGCTGGTGTGCTCGAGAATGTGGGCAACGCCGGTGGAGTCCATGGGCGCCGTGCGAAGGGCGACGAGGAACACGTTCTCCGGACTGTCGCTGTCGAGATGATAGTGCAGGGCGCCGGTGCCGCGATGCCGGTATTCCTCCACGCTGATGTTCAGCGAGGCGATGGGGTGGCTGCGGCGCCATTCGAAGGCGGGATGCGCCTCGGGGCTGGCGTCATCGATGGAAAGTTGGGCGCTGGTCTCGGTCATGTTGCACTCATTGCTTCTGATGAATTTGGCGGTGGACGGAAATCCGGCGGAAATTCCAGGCTGATTCGGCCAAGCCTGCCGCTGCGAAAGTCCTGCAGCAGGATGCTTGCGGCCCGCTCCAGGTCTGCCGCCCCGCCTTTCCGGCGGGCGCCGCGAGCGTGGGCAATCCTATCAAATACCGCTTCCGCTGTGTTGTCGGCGGCAGTGATTCCGTAGCGTTGCTCCAACGCATGGCGATACCCGGCGAGCAGGCGGTCCACCAGAAAGGCGCCGATCTCGCTGGTGTCGATGGCTGCCGCGCCGATACTGCCGGCGCTCGCCATGAGCAGGGCCGCGCGCTGATCTTCCAGCCTCGGCCGCAACATGCCGGGGGTATCCACCAGGGTCCAGTCTGCATGGTATGCCGCAGCCTGCTGCCGGCGGGTAATCGCCGGCGTATTGCCGGTCCGGGCCAGTTTGCGACCCGCCAGCAGATTCAGCAGCGAGGACTTGCCCACATTGGGGATGCCGATGATGGCAATCAGGGCTCCACTTCCCGCATTTTTCACCAGACGCCGGAGTTGGCGGTTCAACCGCGCCGGATCCAATGGGGTGTCACGGCCATTCGCCAGGCAGGCGTTGCCGCCGTCGGCGGCATAGTGCGACAACCAGGCGGTGGTGGTTTCCGGGGCGGCGAGATCGGACTTGTTGAGGATGCGGATTACCGGCAAGGTTCCCCGCATGCGCTCGAGCAAGGGATTCGAACTTGCCCGGGGAATACGGGCGTCGAGCACTTCCATGGCGAGCCCGGCCCCGCGCAACAGCGCCCCGAGTTCCTTGCGCGCCTTGTGCATATGGCCGGGATACCAGGAAATCGCCACGGTGAAGTCTCTCACTCGTCACTCCGCGCGCCGCGAAGCGCAGCCGCAGAATCTCACGCAGTCTGCAGGAACGCGCGTGTCAAGCCTGGTTCGCCAATCGGTTCGGCGTAAAGTACCGAACCGGGCTGCCGATACGCTGTTTCCCGGCCATGAAATATTGGCCCGGGGCCGATTTTACAGTATAGTGCGCGCCCTGGGAGCCTGCGCCGCAGGCTCCCAGGCGCCATGAGGCAACTGGTCAGTCATGCCACACGCAAGTTCCATCCAGGCGGTGCTGGAACAGAAAGCCCGGCGCGAGCTGGCGCCGGCGTTTCTGGAGATTGTGAACGAAAGTCACATGCACAGTGGGCCGGCCAGCGATTCGCACTTCCGGCTCACCGCTGTGGCGGAGCGATTTGCCGGCATGGGCCGGGTGCGGCGGCACCAGCTTTTGTACCGCCTGTATGCCGACGAGCTTGCCGGCGGCGTCCACGCCCTCGCGCTCCATCTGTATACGCCCCGGGAGTGGCGGGAAAGAGGGCGAGACATTCCCCCATCGCCGGATTGCCGCGGCGGAAGCCGGACTGCGGTTTGAGCGGGTGAGCAAGGCTGCGTCCCACTCGTGGCGATGATCGGGAACTGATTGGACCATGGAAACCGTCAGAAAAAGCGAAGGCCTGCCCGCATTCGTCGCCGAGCACCTGCTGGTGGCGGCGGTGGCTGTGGTATTGCTGGCGGCATCCGCGTTTTTCCCTGGCAACGGGGAAGTGATCACGGAAGAACCGCTTGTGGTCGCGCCGGCGATTCCGCCCGAGCCGTCCCCGCAATCGGTTTTCCCCGACCTGACCCTGGCCAAAACCGTGGTGGAGCGGAAGGAGACCTTTCTCAACTTCCTGCAGGACTACGTGAATGAACAGAATCACCTCATCTCCCTGGATCGCCTGCGTCTGGTGGCCATCAGCGAAACCCTGCGCGGCGACGGCGCCCTGACCCGGGATTCCCGCGACTGGCTGCTGGAGTTGGCCGCGCGTTATGAAGTGGCGGAGGAAGATTTCAGCGACCGCGGCGCCTGGCTCGATGAATTGCTGTTCCGGGTGGATGTGGTGCCCACTTCCCTGGTGCTGGCCCAGGCGGCCAATGAATCAGCCTGGGGCACTTCCCGGTTTACCCGGGAGGGCAACAATATTTTCGGCCAGTGGTGCTACACCCCCGGCTGCGGCATCGTCCCCCGGCAGCGGAGCCAGGGCGCAATCCACGAAGTGCGCAGCTTCACCACTCTCCACGACGCCATGTCAGCCTATTTCGTCAATCTCAACACCAATGAAAACTACCAGTTCTTCCGTGAACTGCGGCAAACCATGAAACTGCAGCAGCGGGAACTCGACCCCCTGGTCCTCGCTTTCGGTCTGAACCGCTACTCCCAGCGCGGCCGCAACTATGTCGAAGAACTGCAAACCATCATCGTCCAGAATGACCTCACCGCAAGAGACGGGGACTATCTCGCCGTAATCGGCATGATCGATTGAAAAAACGGCCAACGCCAAAATGAGAATTGCCGGACCCATTGGAAGCTGTTGCTTTGAATGTCGGTTTCGGATAGGGTAGAAAAATTCTGGAACCATCCACCATGGAGGTCCGCGTGAGCCTGAACATCAAGAACGATGAAACCTGCCTGCTCGCTCGCGACCTCGCCCGGCTGACTGGCGAATCCATGACGGGCGCCATAACCGTGGCGCTCAAGGAACGAATCGAGCGCGAACGGCGCAGGCGAGAAGCGGATGCCGGGGTCAGGGAATTGCTTGCGATCGGCAGGCGCTGCGCCAAGTCTCTCAAACCGGGGCCGTCCGCCGCGGAACATGGCGACTTGCTATACGACGATCTGGGCTTGCCCTAGTGATCGTCGATAGTTCGGCGGTGCTGGCGATTCTGTTCGATGAGCCCGATAGCAGACGTCATGCCGAGGCGATCATGCGGGCTTCTCCCTGCCGCATGTCGGTTGCCAACGCGCTGGAAGCCACGATGGTTCTGGAGAGCAGAGGCGGCCATGCGGTTGGACATGAACTCGACGCCTTGCTGCGGAGATCGGGGATTGAACTGAAGCCGGTAACCGCCAGACATCTGGAAATCGCCCGCGCCGCCTGGCGCCGCTACGGGAAGGGCAACCATCCGGCAGCACTCAATTTCGGTGATTGCTTTGCATATGCGCTCGCAAAGGCGGAGGGCGAGCCGCTCCTGTTCAAGGGCGAGGATTTTTCGCGAACCGACATCGAAGCCGCTTGAGGCCGCCGAACGCGTCACGCGCAATGTACCAGCGGCGGCGCGAGGCTGTACATTACGTGGACCATGGGCCTGTAGTTTCGTATTCGTAAAGGAAGTATAGTGCGGAAATCGCTTGACTTGGGGATACAATGCTTTGCTGCGGATGGATGTTGGAGGCATTAGATTTTCTTGTAATGTTTTCGCATCACCGTGATCGACTCGCGCTATTCCGGCCATTCCGGATTGATCCACTGCACCGACATCCAGTGGAATCGGCGCGATACGGTGTCCGGCGCCGTGCAAAGATAGCGCCAGCGCCGGCCGGAAAACTCCAATTCCGGCTCCAGCCGGACAATGCCGGCCTCCCGGTCAATCCAGACCATGGGAATCGGCTGACTGCGGGCGAAACAGCCGAGGCTCGCCAGATCGTAATCACCCACCTCGGCCGGCAGGAATTGCAGGGTGACCGTGGGGCTGGTCAGGCGGGTTACCGGTGATTCGGGCTCGAGCAGGCGGAAATGGAAGGGCAGGGTGGCGAACTTCACCCTGGCGCTTTCCAGGTCGGCAAAACTGCCGGCCAGGGGATAGCGGGGCAAGGCCTGAAAATCCGAACCCGGGCCGACGGCGCCGGAGTTCTGGGCAAAGCCGACGAAATCCAGCTCGCGCAGCAGTTCCTTGACGGCAACATCATATTCCCCATAAGGATAGGCCAGATAGCGGTGGGACTGGCCCGTGCGCTGCTCGATAATCTGTTCCGCCCGCAACAATTCCTCCCGCTGCCGCTCGATCCATTGCGCGTCATTTTCGCCTTCCCGCCGGTCCAGCATGTGGGGATGGTCCACCATGTGATTGGCGATCAATACCCCCGCCGCAGACATTTCCCCGATCTGTTCCCAACTCATGTAATCCCGTAATTGCCGATCAATGGGACCGGTGCTCAGAAACAGCGTGAAAGGAAATCCAAACGACCGCAGCATGGGAAAGGCGGTCTCGTAAATCGACAGATAACCATCGTCGAAAGTAATCGCCACCGCCCGGTCGGGCAATTCCTCCCCATTGCGCAGGGCCTCCACCATCACGTCAAGCCCCACCACCTGGAAATCATTGTCCCGCAAGTATTCCAGGTGCCCCCGAAAATCTTCCGGGGGAATCGAAGTCGAAGCCGGCGTATTCTCGGCCACATGGTGATACAGCAAGATCACCCCTCCCGAAGCCGCCCACCCCGGCCCGGCAAGCAGCACGGCCACCAACAAACCGGGAATTCGGAATTGCATCTGAATACTCACCGCCAAAACCGATAGAATTCTATCCGATTCAATCAACCATGGGCGAGATGGAGCTTACTCCCAACCGAAACAATCCGGGGTTTTGAGTTTCATCCCGCGCGGAATCGCAGGATACCGGGCGGCTATCCGACAGCGGCGATGCTTCAAGCAACTTGCAGTTATAATGCCACCAACACCAGAGGCCGCCAAAAATGATATTCCAAGGCAATACCCTGCAAGTCGACCGCCTGTCCGGCGGGGCCGCCAGACTTGAGTTTGACCTGAAGAATTCTTCGGTCAACAAGTTCAATCGCCAGACGCTCGAAGAACTCGAGGCGGCAATCGGCGAAGTATCCGCCTCCGGCGTGGCCGGCCTCGTCTTCACCAGCGCCAAACCCGCCTTCATCGTCGGCGCCGATATTACCGAATTCCCCGCCATGTTCAATGAATCCGGGGATCAGTTGCCAGCCTGGCTCGAAACCTCCAATGCGCTGTTCAATGCCATTGAAGACCTTCCCTTTCCCACGGTAAGCGCCATCGACGGCATTGCTCTTGGCGGCGGCTTTGAACTTGCCATCGCGACCGATTTCCGCATTGCCACCGAACGCGCCGTGGTGGGCTTTCCGGAAGTGAAGCTCGGCATTCTGCCAGGTTTTGGCGGCACCGTGCGCCTGCCCCGGCTGCTCGGCGCCGACAACGCCAACCAATGGATTGCCGGTGGCGGCCAGATCCGGGCAGAGCAGGCATTCCGGGAAGGCGCCCTGGACGCCATTGTTGGGCGGGAGACGCTGCTCGCCGGCGCCGAGAGAATGATTCAGCGCGCCAATGAGGGCGAACTCGACTGGCGCGAAGTGCGCCGGCGCAAGAATGCGCCCCTGCAGTTGTCGCCCATTGAATTGCAGGTGGCCTTCGATAGCGCCAGGGCCATGGTCGCCGCCAGGGCCGGATCGCATTACCCCGCGCCCCGCACTGCGGTGCAGCTCATGCATGACGCCGCCGGAATGGCCCGGGCCGAAGCCTTGCGGGCCGAGCACGAGGCATTCCTCAAGCTTGCCGGAAGCGAGGTCAGCAACAACCTCGTGCAACTGTTTCTCAATGAGCAGATGCTGGCGGGCAAGGCGAAAAAGCATATCGCGGCCGCGGCCAGGGTGGAGTCAGCCGCCGTGCTTGGCGCCGGCATCATGGGTGGCGGCATCGCCCTGCAATCGGCGCTGAAGGGCGTGCCCATCGTCATGAAGGATATCGCCCCCCAGGGCCTTGAGCTCGGCATGAAGGAAGCCAGAAAGCTGCTCGACAAGCGCCTCGCCCAGGGCAGGATCGACACCGCGAAAATGATCGACATACTGTCACGGATCGAGCCGACCCTGGACCCGGAGCGGCTCGGCGAGCCCGACATCGTTATCGAGGCCGTGGTGGAAAACCCCGCGGTCAAACGCCAGGTACTCGCCGAAGTCGAACGGTCGGTTCCGGAAAGTACCGTCATTGCCAGCAATACCTCGACGATTTCCATCGATGAACTCGCCGGCGCCCTGACCCGGCCGGAAAATTTCTGCGGCATGCATTTCTTCAATCCGGTGCCCGTCATGCCGCTGGTGGAAGTCATTCGCGGCGAGAAGAGCGGCGAGGCGGCGGTGGCCGCCACCGTGGCCTACGCCAAAACCCTGGGCAAGACTCCCATCGTGGTCAACAATTGCCCCGGCTTTCTCGTCAACCGGATTCTCTTCCCGTATTTTGGCGCTTTTTCGGCGCTGATTCGCGACGGCGCCGATTTCCGGCAGATCGACCGGGTCATGGAAGCCTTCGGCTGGCCCATGGGCCCGGCCTACCTGCTCGACGTGGTGGGCATGGACACCGCGGTGCATTGCCAGCAAGTGCTGGCGGAAGGCTATTCCCGCATGGCGGCGAACTTCAGCGGTGCGCCGGAGTTGTTGTATCGCAATGGCGACCTCGGCCAGAAGAGCGGCGCCGGGTTCTACGCCTACGCGCCGGACAAGCGTGGCAAGCCGGTGAAATCCCCCCGGAGCGGCATCGAACAAATTCTCGCTCCCGGGCGCAGCGGCGACAAGCGCTTCGACGACCAGGAAATCCGCGACCGGATGATGGTGGCCATGTGTCTGGAAGCCGTGCGCTGTCTGGAAGACGGCATTGTTTCCAGCCCGGTGGAAGTGGACATGGGGCTGATACTCGGCATTGGCTTTCCCACTTTCCGGGGCGGCGCGCTGCGACATATCGACAGCATGGGCGTAGCGCGATTCTGCGCCCTGGCCGACCGCTACGGCGAACTCGGCAGCCTCTACTACCCCACCGAAAAAATGCGCATCATGGCGGAGAACGGCGAACGCTTTTATCCCGTGACGAAGGAGACAGGCTCATGACAGTGGCTGACCGGGATGCGGTAATCATCGACGGCGTGAGAACGCCCATGGCGCGGTCGAAAAACGGCGCCTTCCGTCATGTGCGGGCGGAGGAACTCTCCGCCGGACTGATCAATGCCCTGTTCGCGCGCAATCCCGGGGCGGTTCCCGGGGAAACCGAGGATGTGATCTGGGGCTGCGTCAACCAGACCCTGGAGCAGGGCTGGAACATCGCCCGCAACGCGGCGCTGATGTCGGTGCTTCCCCATGGGGTGTGCGGCCAGACCGTCAATCGCCTTTGCGGTTCTTCCATGTCCGCCCTGCATGCCGCCGCCACCGCGATTCAGAGCGGCAATGGCGATCAGTTTGTGGCGGGCGGCGTGGAGCATATGGGCCATATCGGCATGACCCAGGGCGTCGACCCCAACCCCCGGGCGTCGCGGCATATCGCCAGGGCCTCGTGGATGATGGGCGTCACCGCCGAAGTGCTTGCGGGCATGCACCAGATCGACCGCCGCCGCCAGGAAGAGTTCGCCGTCCGCTCCCATCAACTGGCGGCAAGAGCCAGGGAAAACGGCGAATTCGCTGCTGAAATCGTCGCGGTGGGCGGCCACGACAGCGACGGGGTGCCGGCCCGCATCGAGCAGGACGAAACCATTCGGGCGGACACCAGCCTGGAGGCATTGGCCGGCTTGCCGCCGGTATTCGATCCGGTCAACGGCACGGTAACCGCGGGAACTTCCTCCCAGATCTCCGATGGCGCCTCCGCCATGCTGCTCACCTCCGGCGAGCGGGCAAGGGATCTCGGCCTGAAGGTGCGCGCCAGGGTGCGCGCCATGGCCACGGCGGGAGTCGATCCGTCGATCATGGGTTACGGGCCGGTGCCGGCTACCCGCAAGGCCCTGCGCAGGGCAGGGCTCGGCATTTATGACATGGAATGCGTGGAACTCAATGAAGCTTTCGCCGCCCAGTCCCTGCCGGTTTTGAAGGACCTCGGCCTGCTCGAAGTTCTCGATGACAAGGTCAATCTGCGTGGCGGCGCCATCGCCCTGGGCCACCCCCTGGGCTGCTCCGGAACCCGCATTGTCACCACCCTGCTCAACAACATGGAAGCCCGGGACGCAACGCTGGGTCTGGCCACCATGTGCATCGGCCTCGGCCAGGGCATTGCCACGGTGCTGGAGCGGGTGTGACAGCATCAGTCAGCCGTCGCGGATGCCGACCTGTTCCCCTTCCGGGAACTGCGCGTTGCGCGGACGGCTGAACAGGGAGCCTGCGCCGCGGCCGCCTGACATGGAAATCCCCTGGCAAAAATTGTCCGACGAGGCTCTGACCGCCGTCATAGAGGAATTCGTCACCCGGGAAGGCACCGAATACGGCGCCAGGGACTATTCCCTGGCGGAAAAGGTCGCTCAGGTTCGCGCCCAGTTGCAGGGTCGCAAGCTCGGCCTGGATTACGACCCGGATAGCGGCACTTGCCATTTGTTCGTCAGGCAGCCATGAACGAGAAAACCGCTCCTGAATCCGGCCCCGAGCCGAAAACCGACGCCAATGCCGTGCTCGAGGTCGATGCCTGCGGCCTGTTCTGCCCGGAGCCGGTCATGCTGTTGCACAACCGGATTCGCGACCTGGCTGGCGGCGGGCGATTGCGCATCATCGCCACCGACCCTTCCACCACCCGGGATATTCCCAAATTCTGCCTGTATCTCGGGCATGAATTGCTGGAACAGCAGCGCCGGGATGGCAAATACAGCTACCTGATCCGCAAGAAAGCCGATGCGGCCTGAACACCCGCTGCCAAAGCCCCAGACTTCCGGATCGTGAAGATCGTTGCCGATCAGGACATTTTTGCCGTGGAGCAGGCCTTTGGCGGCTTCGGCGAATTGACGCTGCGCCCGGGCCGGCGGATTTCCCGCCAGGACCTTCGCGGCGCCGATGCATTGTTGGTGCGTTCGGTAACGCCTGTCGGCCCGTCGCTACTGCAGGGCACGGGGGTGGACTTTGTCGGCGCGGCCACCAGCGGCGTGGACCATGTTGATACCGCCTGGCTTGAGGAAAACGGCATCGCGCTGGCTCACTGCCGCGGCGCCAATGCCAGGGCGGTGGCGGAGTACTGCCTGGGCGCCATGGCCGCCCTGAAAATCGCCGGCTGCATCGATATTGCGAGTCAGCGGGTCGGCATTATCGGCGCCGGCGCCATCGGCGGGAAGCTGGCGCGCATGCTGTTGCGCCTGGGTCACGAGGTGGTGGTTTGTGACCCGCCATTGGCCGAGGCGGGCCGGGCGGCCCCGGAGTATGTCTGGCAATCCATGGTCGCCGCGCTGGATTGCGACATTGTCAGCCTGCATGTGCCCCTGAGCTTCCGCGGGCCGCACCGGACCGCGGGCCTGCTTGATGCCGCGGCGATCGCCCGCCTGCGCCCCGGCGCCGTGTTGATCAACGCCAGCCGCGGCGGCATCGTGGATGAAGCCGCCTTGCTGGCGCGGCTCGTGGATGGCCCGGCATTGCATTGTGTGCTCGATGTCTGGGCCAATGAGCCATACATCAGCGCGCCGCTGGCGCAGCGGGCGAGTCTGGCGACGCCGCATGTCGCCGGATACAGCGAACAGGCGAAATGGGGCGCGACGGAGATGCTGGCAAGGCAGTTCGCGGCCCACTTTGGACCGCCGGCATCCACCTTGGCCAACGCCGATGGCGCGGGAACCATCGTGGAAGTCCAGCCGGAATGGGAAGATGACGGGCTGATACCCTGGCGCATTATCGACCGCTGTCTCGGTTTGGCCGAGCTGGGTTCGCGCTGCAAGCAGTGGGCGACTGACGGCAAGCGGGATGCCCGGACCTTCGATGCATTGCGTCGTCCGCTGCTGGCGCGTCAGGAGTTTCCCGCAACCACAGTGGCGGGAAGCGAATACCTCAGCGGAGCCCGGAAACAATGGCTGATGAAAGCGGGATTCCGCGACTTCGCGACGCTACCTGCGGAATGATGAGGAAATATGGTCATTCTGCGGAAATTGCAGAATCTTGCTGGCGAAGATGGGGAACGATTGTCATTCTGCGCGAAGTCGCGGAATCTCTTCGGCGAAGGTGGGAAAAGCCCGGCTTCTACAAGACCCGGTAACTGTCCAGGACGCTGGAAATCGCCTCGATGGCCCTGGCCATTTCATCTTCCCGGGGCAGGAAAACCAGGCGGAAATGCCGATTGTCGCCGATATTGAACGCACTGCCCTGGACCAGCAGGATCTTTTCCCGCACCAGCACTTCAAGCACGAATTCGAGATCGCTATGGATGTGGAAGCGGTCCGGGTCCAGTGAGGGAAACAGGTAGATGGCGCCGGATGGCTTGACGCAACTCAGCCCGGGAATCTCATTGAGCATTTTCCAGGCTGCGTCCCGCTGCCGCAGCAGCCGGCCGCCGGGAAGAATCAGTTCATTGATGCTCTGGTAACCGCCGAGGGCGGTCTGGATGGCGTACTGGGCCGGGACGTTGGCGCAGAGGCGCATATTGGACAGGATGTCGAGGCCTTCGATATAGCTTTGGGCAAGTTCCCGGGGGCCGCTGAGAATCATCCATCCCGAACGGAATCCCGCCAGCCGGTAGGATTTTGACAGGCCATTGAAGCTGACGACGAACAGGTCATCGCACAGGGAGGCCAGGGGAATGTACTCCACCTCTTCATACAGAATCTTGCTGTAGATTTCGTCGGCGAACAGAATCAGTTCATGGCGCCGGGCGATTTCGATCAATTCGAGGAGGGCTTCCCGGCGGTATACGGCGCCGGTGGGGTTATTGGGATTGATCACCACCAGCGCCCGGGTTCGCGACGTGATTTTCGCCTCGATATCGGCGGCGTCGGGAAACCAGTTTCGGGTCTCGTCGCAGCGGTAGTGAACGGGCATTCCGCCGCTGAGGCTCACTGCCGCGGTCCACAGGGGATAATCCGGCGCCGGAATCAATACTTCCTCGCCGTCGTTGAGCAGGGCCTGCATGGCCATGGTAATCAACTCGCTCACCCCATTTCCCAGATAGATATCGTCGATGCCGACACCGGCGATCCGCAATTGCTGGCATTCGTGCATGACCGCCTTCCGCGCCGGGAACAGGCCCTTGGAATCGCTGTAGCCCTGGGCATTGGCGAGGTTGTGAATCACATCCCGGAGAATCTCGTCGGGGGCGTCGAATCCGAAAGCCGCCGGATTGCCGATATTGAGCTTCAGTACCCGCTGGCCTTCTTCTTCGAGCCTGCGGGCCTGTTCGAGGACGGGCCCGCGGATGTCGTAACAGACGTTGTCGAGTTTTTGCGATTGCCGGATGGGGGGCATGGGCCGGGACTGGCTGCCTGGAAGGAGAAAGGCGCGGACAGTACTCGTGGGGAGATGTTGTGTCAAGCTGGAGTTTGGTATCTCGCCGCTGCCGGCAGTGGCCTGCGGCATCCCGTCAGGCTCTTCCGGTCGGGTTCCATTGCGACAAGCTGTTGCAGCTTTTCCAGGCTTCAGCCGATAATCCTGATGGGGTTGGCGCCTCCGGTTATGGGGGATAGGCGAGCGGGAGAGTGGCTGTGAAGGGCAAGATTGAAAAATCGGATGCGCAGTGGCGGAAGGAGCTGGCGCCGGAGGTGTATCGGGTGACCCGGGAGAAGGGCACCGAGTTTGCCTTTTCCGGGCGTTACTGGGCGAGCAAGGAGCCGGGGGCCTACTTGTGCGCGGCTTGCGGGGAAGAGTTGTTCCGATCCGGCGACAAGTATGATTCGGGCTCCGGCTGGCCGAGTTTCAGCGCGCCTGCGGACGCCGCGGCGGTGGCGGAAAAGATCGATCAGTCACATGGCATGATCCGCACGGAAGTTGTTTGCAGCCGCTGTGATTCCCACCTGGGCCATGTCTTTCCCGATGGCCCGCCGGAAACCGGGCTGCGCTATTGCATCAATTCAGCGGCGCTGGATTTTCAGGAACAGGATTGACCCCGGCAATCAGGGCGTTGCACAAATCGGCGCCAGGAGCCTGCGCCACAGGAATTCGCGAAAGCGAAAATTCGCTATCGCCGCGCCCCCGGCTGATCGATTGAGGCGAATATTGGTGGATATGCAACGAAATCGAGCGGCCGGGGGCGTGGATGAGAGCGGATTTGCAGCCGTGAATTCCTGCGGCGCAGGCTCCTAGGGGAGCTTGGCGTGGCGGGAGCCCGGTGCGAATTCGAAGCCCGGAAAATGAAAATCATCGTCCTGCTGAGCGTCCTCTTGCTTCCCGTTTCCGCCTGGGCCCAGCAGCCCGGGCACACGCTGAATCTCGGCGGCTATTTTGCCGAGGGCAGGTTCAACGGTCATTCCGATACCCGCATCCGCTACCTGCCCTTGGGCTATCAGTGGCAGGGCGAGCGCTGGGGGTTTCAGTTGCTGGCTTCGGGCCTGTCGGTGACCGGCGTGGGCAATGTGCTGGTGAACATCGGCGAAGTGACCCGGGCCATTGCCGGCACCGAGGTAAGCACCGAAACCGGGCCTGGCGACACGCTTGCCGGCGTCAGTTACGGACTGGACCCCATCGCCGGCTGGATGCCCTTCATCGATCTGCGCTTCGAGACCAAGATCCCCACCGCGGACGAACAGCGCAGCCTCGGCACGGGAGAATTCGATTACCGCCTGCAGGTGGATTTGTCCCAGGCGTTGGGAGAGTACACCTGGTTCGCCAGCTTCGGGCACAATTTCCGCGGTCGGAGCGAACTCTTTCCCGGCCTGCGCGACAATCGTTTCGCCCAGTTCGGGTTTGCCCGGCAGCTAACCGCGGCCACGAGCATCGGCGCATTCTACGATTATCGCGAGCCGCCTGCGGATTTCGCCCTGGAAACCCATGAAATCTATCCCTACGCCAGTTTTCGGCTCGGGGCGGGCTGGTCCTTTACCGCACTGGTGGGCCGCGGTTTTACCGAAGGCAGCGCGGACTACGCGATTCAGGGCCAGCTCAGTTATCAGTGGTGAACGGGTTTACAAACCCAGCGGCTGGATGCGGGGCGGCAGAATGATAGGGCGCTGGACTACCCGTCCGCGCTGCACCGGAGGCAGCTCGGGGCGGCGTATCCGGTTGGGCCGCCGCAGCGCGGGGGGCTCCTGGGTGGCTTCCCCGGTCATGGTGGTTTCTTCGGCGGTCTCCGGCGCTTGATTCTCGACCAGAAAATGAACGAGTTCAGCCCAGCTTGAAGCCTCGGCGGAGGGCGCCGGCTCAGCCGCGGGCGCCTGACCTGGGCCAGTAATCGTTTGCGGGGCTGGAGCGGGATTTTCCGCAAGCGCTGGCGCCGCCGCGATTTCCCCTGCCGCTGCGGGAACCCGGTCGGACGCGGGTTCGGCTATCGCCAGGTTTGCCGCCGGTGGAGTCTCCGGCGGCGCCAGCCGCATTTCCGCCTCGGGCGGGTAGTAGCCTTCCACGCTTTCGACAATACGCTGGTAGATCACCGCATCGCGTCGCAGTTGGGTCTGGATCGCGTCGGTAATCGACACCTCGGCGGGATGTTCCGCGGCAAATGCGGCGGCGGTCACCTTAGCCGCCGGAGGCTGAACTTCCGCCACCGCGGGTATTTCCGGAATATCCTGTTCGCTAATCTGTTCGGCAATGGAGGTTGCCTCGGGCTCGGGACGCACCCGCACTTCACCCGCGTCACCCAGCCAGGGCTTGAAACCCGTGCCGCCAAGTCCACTGCCTCCCAGTGGCGCCCTGCCGGTGCCGCCGAAACCGCTGCCCTCTTCTTCCTCGCCGCCGAAGCGGAATCCGCCGGAACTCGCCCCGTGCAGTACCGCCAGCGCAATCAGCAGCAGCGCCAGCAAGATCTTGTTCAGCCTCGATACCGCGGGCATCAGTTTTCGTCCCCTGGCGATTCACCGGAAGCATCCGCTTGCCCGTCGCGTCCCTGCCCTGGCGAACTGTAATGGAAGATGCCGAAGTTTATCCGATAGTCGGCGTCCTTGCGAGCGGAATCCGCCTTTTGCCGCGCCAGCGCGCGACGGTTGAGCCGGGTCAGGGCTTCCATGCCGAGTTCCCCCGCCAGGGCTTTCAATTCGGTCACCGAATCCGGGCTGAGCCGGTCGTAATACACGCTCCGGTCGAAGTGTGGCGGCCTGCCGCCGGCAAGATTGTCGGCTCCGGCGGCGATATGGTCGCGCAGGTTCTTGCCGAAAAAGAACATCTTTTCATCAAAACCGCGGGCCGGCGTGAAGGCGCCGGTATTCAGCGTCACGCGGTTGTCCTCGAGTCTGGCAACGCCAAGCCGCAGCCATTCATCGAGTATCACCCGGGAGCGGATATCCTGCCGGCAGACTTCCGCCACCAGGGTGTCGAATCCGGGCTCGGATGGATTTTCCGTCTTCAGCGGCAGCGGCCTTGGCGCGCCATCGGCATTGCTGAAGCGCTCGGAGCCAAGCCAGGCGGCCACAAGCTGGGCGCCGAGTGAGGCGCTGCTGACAGTGGGGATCGTTGCCGGCTGCTCATTGCGCAGCCGTTTGATTTCCTTGCGGTGAATCCCGGTCAACAGATGGATACGGCTGTCGGACAGGGGAGCGCCGCCCCGGGAAAATTCCTGTTCCGCCACTTCCACATAGACGGATTTAAGAATTCGCAGCAACAGCGGATAAGTAAGCTGAAAGGAGATCAAAAGACGAATGAGGGGACGCAGCAGGCTGTGCAGCGCTTCAGCAAGACGGGCCGGGGGCATTTCCGGCGGTTGGCTTGGGGGCGGGTTCATTACGGGCCATTATAGCCATCACTGGGAAAAATTCCCACATAAATTCAGTTAAAGCGTTTTGCAGGGAGAAGTTGTCATATTCCCGTCACATTTTCTGCGCTATACTGCGTGGGAAATTTTCCCACCGAAGAGTCTGCGGCGCAGCCTCCCAGGAGGCTGCGCCACAGGAATTCGCGAAAGCGAAAATTCGCTATCGCCGCGCCCCTGGCTGATCGATTGAGGCGAATATTGGTGGATATGCAACGAAATCGAGCGGCCAGGGGCGCGGATGAGAGCGGATTTGCAGCCGTGAATTCCTGTGGCGCAGCCTCCTAGACAGTCAGAACGGAGCAGGGACAGTGGAAGCCAGACAAGTTTACACGGCAGGGTATTTCGACAATACCGCAAGCTGTGCGGGAGAGACCGTGCCTGATGGTCCCGGGGGGGTTGGTCCCCGGTTTGTCAGCCGTGGCCGGGGAATCGCGCATTGGCCCCAGCGGGAGCCCGACGGCTTTCTGCATCTGCCCAACGGCTCGCGTATCGCCTGGGACAGTCTTGGCGACCCGGAAGGCTTTCCCCTGCTGTACTTTCACGATACCGGCAGTTCCCGGCTGGAAGCCTCCCTGCTGCACCAGAGCGCCCAGCGCTGCGGATACCGACTGATCGCCTTCGACCGGCCCGGTGTGGGACGCTCGGATTATTTCGTCTGCAAGTCACCCAGGGAATTTTGCGAAAACCTGCTGCCGGTGCTGGAAAAACTCGGCGTCAGCCGGTTCGGCATCGTCTCCAAGGGCGGTGGCGGCATGTACGCCCTGCATCTTTGCCGCATGAGCCCGGAACGCATCCTGGGTCAGGTCAATCTCGCGGGAATTCCGGCGCGCACCCTGGCCTCCCCCAGGGGATTCTGCGCGGTGCTCGCGGGCATCATCCCCATGATCGTGGACGCCTTGCTGCGGCTGAAACAGTTCCTTTCTCCCGATGAGCCCGGCGCCGTGCTCAACAGGCTGCGGGAAGAGTTGAGCTTTTCCGACAAGCAAATGCTGTCCCGGCCCGAGGTGGCGGACATACTCGAAGCCGACCAGGCGGAATCGGTCCGGGCGGGTTACCGCGGCATGGCCCAGGACCTCGCCATCAGCTTCCGCAAGCTCGAAGTCCCACTCGAGGAAATCGCCATCCCCACCGAAATCTGGCATGGCTGCGCCGACCGTCTCACCCAGCGCGCCGATTGCGAGTACCTCGCCTCGCGCCTGCCCCGGGCGCGCCTGCACCGCGTCTCCCACCGGGGGCATTTCTTCTTCATCCAGCACATGGACCAGGTCTTCGACAGCCTCCGCCGCAACCTGCGGACGCAATTCGCACTCAATTGAACCACCCGGTTTGATGTGGGAGAATCCGCCTTCCCCGCAAGGTCGGGGTTGCAGCCTGCGCGGCTTTTGCCCGCATCCGGTTCGCGGAACTCCGCCATGCGGCACAAGGATGTGCCGATGATGAAAATTTCCATGGAGGGAATTTTTCAGAGACTACCAGGAAACCGTCCCACAGAGACAACAACATGCAAGTTTCACTGAGCAATTCCCAGGGGCTCGAACGGAAACTGACCATCGAAGTACCCGCCGACGAAGTCGATTCCAGTGTGACCGAGCGCCTGCGGGAAACGGCCCGCACCGTACGCTTCAATGGCTTCCGCAAGGGGAAGGCGCCCTTGAGCATCGTCAAGAAGCGATTGGGGCCTGGCATCCGCCAGGAAGTCATCAGCGAAGTCATGAACCGCAGCTATGCAGAGGCTATCGACCAGGAAGGTCTGCGGCCGGCGGGCCAGCCGCGGCTTGAAATCAATGAAATCGCCGAAGGCAAGGATTTGCGGTTCGCGGCGGTTTTTGAAGTCTATCCCGAAATCGAACTACCCGATTTTTCCAGAATCAGGATCGAAAGTCTGACCGCCGAAGTCACCGAAGAAGACTTGGGAAACATGGTGGAGACCCTGCGCAGGCAACGGGAGACCTTTGAGGAAGTGGAGCGCGCCGCCGCGGATGGCGACCTGGTTCACATCGATTTCAGCGGATGTATCGACGGCGAGGAATTCGAGGGCGGCAAGGGTGAAAACATTGGCGTGCTGCTCGGCTCGGAGCAGATGATTCCCGGTTTTGAAGACGCCATCAAGGGTAGGGACCCCGGCGAGGAATTCACCTGTGAACTGAAATTTCCCGACGATTATCAGCAACGGGACCTTGCCGGAAAGGATGTGGAATTCAGCATCGGGATCAATACCGTCCGCGAGCCCCGCCTGCCGGAAGTCGACGAGGAGTTTTATCGCAGTTTTGGCGTGGAAGAAGGCGGAGAGGAAGCCTTTCACAAGGAAATCATTCGCAATATGGAGCGCGAACTGAAGACCGCGGGCCGCAGCCGCATGAAGAGCCGGATTTCCGAAGCCGTGGTGAAACGGGCCGATATCGATGTGCCGGAAGCCTTGATGGCGGAAGAAATGGACCGCATCCGCGAACAGACTGAAAAAAACCTCGGAGGCAAGGGGCCCGGGATCCCGGAAGACCTGTTGCGCGATCAGGCCCGGCGGAGATTGGTCATGGGCCTGATCATGGCGGAAATCGTAGACAGCAATGATATGAAAGCCGACCCGGAACGGGTGCGGGAAGCCATCGGGGAACTCGCCTCCACCTACGAATCGCCGGAAGAAGTGGTGAGGTGGTATTATGGCAATGAGAAACAGTTGTCTGCGGTGGAAACTTCCGTGCTTGAGGATCAGGTTTTCGACTTTATTGCCGGCAGGGTGAAACTCACCGAAAAAGCCGTTTCCTACCAGGAAGCCATCCGGGGTTGAAGATTCAACCGCCAGTGTTGTCCGGCAGACGCAACAGAAGGAACGCCAGAAAATGACCCAATCCGTCCCCCGATCAGCGCTTGTGCCCATAGTGGTGGAGCAGACTTCGCTTGGAGAGCGCTCCTACGACATCTATTCGAGACTGCTCAAGGACCGGGTGATCTTTCTCACCGGTCAGGTCGAGGACCACATGGCGAATCTGATCGTGGCGCAGATGCTTTTTCTCGAATCGGACAATCCGGACAAGGACATCCACCTCTATATCAATTCACCCGGCGGCTCGGTTAGCGCCGGACTGTCGATCTACGACACCATGCAGTTCATCCGCCCCGCAGTCAGCACCATGTGCGTCGGCCATGCCGCGAGCATGGGGGCGGTGCTGCTTGCCGGCGGTGCGCCGGGCAAGCGGTTCGTGCTGCCGCATTCACGGGTCATGATCCATCAGCCCAGCGGCGGCGCCCAGGGTCAGGCCAGCGACATAGAAATCCAGGCCAGGGAGATCGTCAGGATCCGCAAGATTCTCAACGACCTGCTTTCGCGCCATACCGGCAAGGACGTCAGGACCATCGCCCGGGACACCGAGCGCGACCACTTCCTCAATGCCGGGGAAGCGCTGAAGTACGGCCTGGTGGATAAAGTTATCGACAAGCGGGTAGATAATACGGGATGAACGCAGCTTGCGGACAGAACAAAAGGCAGAGCGACTATGCCGGATAATCGAAACAGCAGGGGCGGGGTCAGCGAGTTGCTGAACTGCTCGTTTTGCGGCAAGTCCCAGCATGAAGTCCGCAAGCTCATTGCCGGTCCTTCGGTCTATATCTGCAATGAATGCGTCGATCTCTGCAACGACATCATCAAGGAGGAGAACGATGTCAAGGAAGCCGGCACCAGCGGTCGCCGCCTGCCGATTCCCGAAGAAATCAAGCAGACCCTCGATGAATATGTCATCGGCCAGGAAAACGCCAAGAAGGTGCTCGCGGTAGCGGTGTACAACCACTACAAGCGGCTCCGCTCGGAACGGCCGGGTTCCGATGTGGAGCTTGGCAAGAGCAATATCCTGATGATCGGCCCCACAGGCACCGGCAAGACCTTGCTTGCGGAGACCCTTGCGCGGCTGCTTGAAGTGCCTTTTACCATTGCCGACGCCACCACCCTCACCGAAGCGGGTTATGTGGGCGAGGATGTGGAAAACATCATCCAGAAGCTGCTGCAAAAGTGCGATTACGACGTGGACCGCGCCCAGGTCGGCATCGTCTATATCGATGAAATCGACAAGCTCTCGCGCAAGTCGGACAATCCCTCGATTACCCGGGACGTATCCGGCGAGGGCGTACAGCAGGCCCTGCTCAAGCTGATCGAGGGCACGGTGGCCTCGGTGCCTCCCCAGGGCGGCCGCAAGCATCCCCAGCAGGAGTTCCTGCAGGTGGACACTTCCAATATCCTGTTCATCTGCGGCGGCGCTTTCGCCGGCCTCGACAAGATCATCCGGGCGCGCTCGGAGAAAGCCGGTATCGGTTTTACCGCCGAGGTGCGTTCCGCCTCGGAAGCCCGGCAGCTTGGCGACACCCTGCGGGAAGTGGAGCCGGAAGACCTGATCAAGTACGGCCTGATTCCCGAATTCGTCGGCCGCCTGCCCATGATCGCCACCCTTGACGAGCTCGATCTCGAAGCCCTCGTGCGGATCATCCGCGAGCCGAGAAATTCCCTTACCCGGCAGTATGAAAGATTGCTGGAAATGGATGCCGTGGAAATCCAGTTCCGCGATGACGCCCTCGTGGCCATTGCCGAGAAGGCCCAGGAGCGCAAGACCGGCGCCCGGGGGCTGCGTTCGATCATGGAGTCGGTGCTGCTCGATACCATGTATGATATCCCCTCACTGGAAAACGTCAGCAAGGTGATTATCGACGCTGCGGTTATCCGCGGAGAATCCGAGCCCCTGCTGATGTATGAAAATATCCCCCAGGCCAGTCTTTCCCAGGCCAAATAGCCGGGGGCGGGATGAAGCATGACTGAAGAGATCGGCGACAACGAAACAGCCAGCCTTCCCCTGCTGCCCCTGCGGGATGTGGTGGTGTATCCGCAGATTGTCCAGCCCCTGTTCGTGGGTCGGCCCCGCTCCCAGCGCGGGCTTGAAGTGGCCATGGCCAACGACAAGCAGATCCTGCTCGTGGCCCAGCGCGACCCGTCGGAAGACGACCCCGGCATGAAGGACCTGTTCGAGGTGGGCACCATTGCCGCGATCCTGCAACTCGTGCGGCTGCCCGACGGCACGGTGAAACTGCTCGTGGAAGGCTTGCAGCGCGCCAGCCTCGCCGGGGTCGAACTCGAAGGCGATCACTACCGGGCAGAATGCCGCATCCTGCCTTCCACCGATGTGCCCGAAGAGGAATCCAGCCTGCTGTTGCGCTCGCTGCTGACCCAGTTCGATCAGTACCTGCAACTGAGCAAGAAAATCCCGCCGGAAGTCATGACTTCGATTTCCAGCATCGAAGACCCGGGGCGGCTCGTGGACACGATCATTTCCCACCTGTCGCTGAAACTGCCACAGAAGCAGGAATTGCTCGAACAGGCCGATGTGGCCGCCCGAATCGAAAACATGATGGGCCTGATCGAGCACGAGATCGACCTGCTGCAGGTGGAGAAGCGGATCCGCGGCCGGGTCAAGAAACAGATGGAGAAAAGCCAGCGCGAGTACTACCTGAATGAACAGATGAAGGCCATTCAGAAGGAAATGGGCGAGTTGGAAAACGTTCCCAATGAAGCCGACGAACTCAAACAGAAAATCGAGCAGTCGGGCATGCCGAAGGAGGCGCTGAACAAGTCCCTGGCGGAATGGAAAAAGCTCAAGATGATGTCGCCCATGTCATCCGAAGCCTCGGTGCTGCGCACCTATCTCGACTGGATGACGTCCATGCCCTGGAAGAAGCGCAGCCGGGTACGCCTTGACTTGAGCAAGGCCGAGGAAATCCTCGAAGCCGATCATTATGGCCTTGAGGAGGTCAAGGAGCGGGTGCTGGAATATCTTGCGGTGCAGAAGCGGGTGCGCAAGCTCAAGGGGCCGATTCTCTGCCTCACGGGCCCTCCCGGCGTGGGCAAGACATCCCTCGGGGAATCCATCGCCCGGGCCACCAATCGCAAGTTTGTGCGCATGGCGCTCGGCGGCGTGCGGGACGAGGCCGAAATCCGCGGCCACCGTCGCACCTATATCGGCTCGCTGCCCGGCAAGCTGTTGCAGAAGCTGTCCAAGGCCGGCGTGCGCAACCCCCTGTTCCTGCTCGATGAAGTCGACAAGATGGGCATGGATATCCGGGGCGACCCGGCGTCGGCCCTGCTCGAGGTGCTCGACCCGGAGCAGAACCACAGTTTCAGCGATCACTATCTCGAAGTCGATTACGACCTGTCCGACGTGCTCTTCGTCTGCACCTCGAACACCATGGACATTCCCGAGCCCCTGCTCGACCGCATGGAAGTGATCCGGATCCCCGGCTACACCGAGGAAGAGAAGATCGGCATCGCCGAGCGCTACCTCGTGCCCAAGCAGAACCAGAGCAACGGCATCGCCGGCGGCGAACTGGAAATCGGCCGGGAAACGATCCGCGATCTGATCCGTTTCTATACCCGGGAAGCCGGTGTGCGCGGGCTCGAGCGCGAAATCGCCAAGATCTGCCGCAAGGTGGTCAAGGACAATACCCTGGCCCACAGCAGCGAAGCCACTTCGGTGACCCCGGAAATGCTCGAAAAGTACTGCGGTGTGCGCAAGTATGACCAGAGCAAGGTCCTGAGCGAAAACAAGATCGGCCAGGTCAACGGGCTTGCCTGGACCCGGGTGGGGGGAGAGTTGCTCACCATCGAAGCCAGCGCGGTGGAAGGCAAGGGCAAAACCATCAAGACCGGCTCACTCGGCGATGTCATGCAGGAGTCGATACAGGCCGCCCTCACCGTGGTTCGCTCCCGGGCCGCCGCTCTTGGCGTCAATCCCGATTTCCACGAGAAGTTCGATATCCATATCCACGTACCGGAAGGGGCGACCCCCAAGGACGGCCCAAGCGCCGGCGTGGGTATGTGCGTGGCGCTGGTGTCGGTGCTGACCACGATTCCGGTGCGGGCGGATGTGGCCATGACCGGGGAGATCACCCTGCGCGGCGAAGTATTGCGCATCGGCGGCCTGAAGGAAAAACTGCTTGCCGCCCACCGGGCCAATATCAAGACGGTCATCATCCCGGCGGAGAACCAGCGCGACCTCACCGAGATTCCCGACAATATCAAGTCCGAACTCCATATCGTTGCGGCCAACTGGATCGACGAAGTGCTTGAGGTCGCTCTGCAGCATCTGCCCACGCCACTCGCCAAGCTGGAAGATCTGCCCCCGGAAAAGCGCAAGGGCAAGGCCGAAGAGCGCGACCGGGCCGACAAGGGCAAGACCATCAGCACCCACTGAGCCCTTTCCCGGCGCCCACAGATCCCTTCCACTGTCATCCTGCGCGGAGCGAAGCGGAGTCGCAGGATCTCCTTGTGAGGCCCCCGGTCATTCTGCGCGTGCCCCTGTCCGTCATTCTGCGACTTCGCTTCGCTACGCGCAGAATGACGGGACAGGGGCACGCGCAGGGGCCCGGCGCCAGCCGGGAAAGTGCCGTTTCCGCCGGAAAGCGACCGGAGCCTGAACAAAGCCCCGCTCAAAACTATTTCAGACATTTGACAAACTTGGGTTGACACTGCTTTCACGCTACTGTTTTAATCCGCCCTAGCAGCAAATCGGGCAGGAGTTACCGCTGCTTCTGCGTCGAATCAGGTTCAGATTGAATTCATGCGGCAGGGATTGCCGATGTCGCGGTAACCGGAGTGTGGCCCGGCAAATTGACGGAATTCACTGAACTGCTTCGTTCGAGGACAAGACACTCTCTGCAACAACGAAAATCCAGCTAATCTGACAGGGGATAAGCATGAACAAATCTGAACTGATAGACGTGGTCGCGCAGAACGCGGGCGTGACCAAGGCAAGCGCGGGCGAAGTTGTGGAGGCCACCCTCGACGCCATCGCCGACGCCCTCAGCGGCGGAGATTCGGTAGCGCTCGTGGGCTTTGGCACCTTTTCCGTACGGGAACGCGGCGCCCGCACCGGACGCAATCCCCGCACCGGGGAATCCATTGCGATCGCGGCGTCCAAAATCCCCGCTTTCAAAGCCGGCAAGGCGCTGAAAGACGCGGTAGCCTGATCGCCCGAGATCAGAAAAAAGAGTAATCTGCCGCGGCAGCATTGCCAGAACTGGCGCCGCCCGGCAGGCCGGTAACGGATTGGAATGGGCGCAGTCTCCTGAATGCGCCCATTTTTCATTGTCTTGGCGCAGGCTTCCAGGCAACGGAAGGCATGCTGAATTTTTGACAGAGCCATGCTTCAGAACATCAGAGACAACTCCCAGGGCATCATCGCCAAGGTCATTATCGGCCTGATCGTGGCGGTGTTCGCGCTGTGGGGAGTGGAAGGAATCATCGGCGGCCTGATTACCACGCCGCCCGTCGCCGAAGTCAATGGCGAGGAAATCAACGAATTGCAGTTGCAGAACAGCGTCCAGCAATTGCTCGCCAACCTCGGCCCGGACGCCGGTTCGGTGGATCCCGGTCTGGTGGAAGATGTCGCCCTCAACCAGCTTATCGATGAGGCGCTGTTGCGCCAGACCGCCGAACGCTCGGCCCTGTCGATATCCAGCAACCGCATCGACCGCTTCATCCTGAATTCGCCCCAGTTCCAGATCGACGGGGTATTCGATCCCGAATTCGCCTTGCGCACCATGGCGAGCATGGGCATGTCGGCGCCCTTGTACCGCGAAGACCTGGGTCGTCGCATGGCCCTGTCCCAGATCGCCAATGCCTATGCCGGCTCGAACTTCCTCACGCCGGGAGAACTGGAACAACTCATCGAATTGCAGCAACAGGCCCGGGATTTCCGCTATATCGCCATTCCCATGGGCGCCAGGACCGTTGGCGAGGCGATTGACGACGAGCGCATCAGCGAATACTACGAGCAGAACCAGGAACAGTTCCGCGAGCCGGAAAACGTCACGGCGCGGTACGTCGTGCTCGAGCAGACCGCCATCGCCGGGGAAATTGAGGTGGATCCGGCGGAATTGCAGGCTCGCTACGAACAGGAGCGCAGCGAATATCAGGGCGCCGCGGAAAAGCGCGCCTCCCATATCCTGTTCGAGACTTTCGCCATCAGCGAAGAAGAGGCGCTTGAGGCGGCAACCGCGGCAAAGCAGCGGCTCGATGACGGCGAGGACTTCGCTGCCCTCGCCCTGGAGCTTTCCAGCGATACGATTTCAGCCGAAGCCGGCGGCGACATCGGCTATACCGACGGCGCCGTCTTTCCACCCGAAGTCGAAGCCGCCCTGGCGGAACTCGCCCTGAACGAGATTTCCGGTCCCGTGGTCAGTGAATTCGGCGTGCATATCCTGCAATTGACCGAAGATTCCCAGAATGAGTTTGCGCCTTTTGAAGACGTGTCCGCACGAATCGAGCGCGATCTGAAAAGCGCCGAGGTGGAGCTGATCTATGCCGCGCGGCTGGAGGATCTTTCCAATCTCGCATTCGAAAGCGGCGATCTCGCCGCCATTTCCGGGCAACTGGAATTGCCCGTGCTCACCGGGGAAGCCATCAGCCGTCTTGGCGGCGCGGATGTATTCGCCAATCCCGAAGTGCTCGAAGCGCTGTATTCCGACGAAGTGCTGCTCGACGGCAACAACAGCGACGTGATCGAACTCGACGATAGCCGGGCGGTGGTGGTGCGGGCTGAAGAATTCAATGAATCCTATATCCGCCCCCTGGAAGAAGTCGAGGCCGAGATCACCGTGCTGTTGCGCAGTGACATGGAACGCGAGGCGGTGGTCAGCCTCGGCGAAGAAATCCTCGGCGCGCTGGAGTCCGGGGAAGCGCTTGATGCGCTGTTGACCGAGAATGAACTCGAATGGATCGAGGCGGCCGAAACCCGGCGCGACAGTTTCGAGGTCAACCCGGAAGTCGTGCAGCATGTCTTTTCCCTGCCCCGGCCTGAAGAGGCGCCGCTGCATGACGGCCTCGTGCTGAGCAATGGCACCTATGTGGCGGTGGAGTTGCGCGCGGTCAACCCGGGCTCCACCGAAGACGTCCCCGAAGAGCAGCGCGCCACCCTCGCCGAGTCGCTGGCCACGGACCTGGGCAACAACGACTTTGAGCGCTATCTGGAAACCCTGCGGGAAAACTCGGAAATCAGCCGCCAGCAAAGCAGCGAATTCGACGACCTCGCCCCCCTGCTGCCCTGAACCCTCGCACTCTTCGACCTGTCATCCCGCGCACGGTAAAGCGCCCCCGCCCGCCTTCCCGCGCACGGCGAAGCACCCCTACCCGTCATTCTGCGCGGAGCGAAGCGCAGTCGCAGAATCTCAGGCAGTGGCCCCTCATGGAGATCCTGCGACTGCGCTTCGCTCCGCGCAGGATGACGGAAAAAACAAGCGCGCGGGATGATGGAAAAACAAGCGCGCGGGATGATGGAAAAGCAAGCGCGCGGGATGATGGAAAAGCAAGCGTGCAGAACGACGGGGAGGTATGCTTGGCTACGCGTAGAATGTCAGCGGCGAGACCTCGCTCCGGGAACAATCTCCTCACTCGGGCAACGAACCCATGGCGGTGGTATTGAAGCCGCCGTCCACATACAGCACTTCGCCGCAAATTCCCGTGGCCAGGTCGGAACAGAGAAAGGCCGCGGCATTGCCGATTTCATCGGTGGTGACATTGCGCCGCAGCGGCGTATTGCGGGCGTTGTAATCGAGCATCTTGCGGAAACTCTTCACTCCCGAGGCGGCCAGGGTGCGCACGGGCCCCGCCGAAATCGCATTCACCCGGGTGCCTTCCGGCCCCAGGCTCGAAGCCATATAGCGCACATTGGCTTCCAGGCTCGCCTTGGCAAGCCCCATCACATTGTAGTTCGGCAGGCTGCGCATGGCCCCCAGATAGCTCAGGGTGAGCAGGGAACCGTTCCTGCCGCCCATCAGGGGCTTGGCCGCCCGGGCCAGGGCGACAAAACTGTAGGAACTGATCTCGTGTGCGGTAAGAAAGCCTTCCCGGGTGGTGACATCCACATAGTCGCCATCGAGTTCCCCCGCGGGGGCGTAGGCCAGACAATGCACCAGCCCGTCCAGCCCTTCCCAGGATTTTGACAGGTCCCTGAACAGTTGCCCGATTTCCCCGTCATTGGTGACATCGCAGGGGAAGAGCATTTCCGAGCCACATTCCCCGGCGATAGCCGCTACCCGTTTGCCCAGCCTCTCGTTCTGAAAGGTGAAGGCAAGCTCGGCGCCTTCCCGGTGCATGGCCCTGGCAATCCCGGTGGCGATGGACAACTTGCTCGCCACACCGAGTATGAGAATTTTCTTTCCCCGCAGAAACGCCATGGTTATCGGACCCCGTGCATGAAATGCTTGAGAATCGGCGCCAGCAACATGGCGAGAACGCCAAAGCCGATGCTGTACCAGCCTGCGGCGGAATATACCTCAACATAGGCCGATAATGCCGCAGCCGGGTCGACGACTTCGCCGCCGATGGTTTCCGAGCCTGTCATGGCGGCGATCTGCCCCGAAACATAATTACCCGCCGCCGAAGCCAGAAACCAGCAGCCCATCATCATGCCCACCACCGAGGGCGCCGACAGTTTGGTGGTCATGGACAGGCCTACGGGGGAAATGCACAACTCCCCCGTGGTATGCAGCAGATACAGCAGCACCAGCCAGATCAGCCCCACCGCCACCGGATCCGATGCCTGGGAAGCTCCGTACACCAGAAACAGAAAGCCAAGCCCCAATTGAATCAGCGACAGGGCAAACTTCATCGGCGTGGAAGGCTCAAGCCCACGCCGGTTCAGCGCCAGCCACAGCGCGCTGAACAGCGGCGCCAGCAGAATGATGAATGCCGCATTCACCGACTGGAATGCCGCGGCGGGGATTTCATAGCCGAATACCACCCGATCCACATTGCGGTCGGTCATCAGGTTGAGCGAGGAGCCCGTCTGCTCGAATAGTCCCCAGAACACGATCTGGTAACTCATCAGAAACAGGCAGACCAGCATCCGGTTGCGGTCCTGTGGTTCGCAGCGCAGGAAGGAATAGGCCAGCACCACCAGGATCATCAAGGCCAGAAAAGCGCCCAGCAGCCCACCCACCAGCGCGCGGTTCTGGATGAGTTGCCAGAAAATCAGCACTCCCACCAGGGAAAGCAGGTATATCGCCCATTCGGTATTGACCCCCGGCGCGAGCCTGCGCCGCAGCAATTGTGGATTGGCGGGCTCGCCGGCGTCGCCGAGCAGGGGCTGTCCCCGCAGAAACATCACCAGCCCCGCGAGCATGCCGAGGCTGGCGGCGCCAAAACCCCAACTGAAACCGCCGTATTGCAGCAGGAAGCCGCAGACCAGGGCGCCGAACATGGAGCCCACATTGATGCCCATGTAGAACAGGGTGAAGCCGCCGTCGCGGCGGGGGTCCTTCTTTTCGTACAGCGAGCCGACCAGGGTGGAGATATTGGCCTTGAGGAAACCCACCCCCATGATGATCAGCGCCAGGGAAAAATAGAAAACCTGGAGATACAGCGGGTCGCGCTCCACCACGATTTCGCCGTTGACCAGGGTTTCCACGGCTGGGCTGCCCTCAAAAGCCATGCCGGTATGGCCGGCAATCAGCAGGATGGCGCCCAGGGTCACCGCCCGTTTGGCGCCAAGATAGCGGTCGGCAACGATACCGCCGAGCACCGGCGTGATATAGACCAGGGAGATATAGGCGCCGTAAATTCCCGCAGCCACCTGATCCGTAAACAGAAAATGCTGGGTCAGGTAGAAGATCAGCAGGGCGCGCATGCCGTAGTAGCTGAAGCGCTCCCACATTTCGGTAAAGAAGCAGACCACCAGCCCCTTGGGATGGCCCAGGAATTCCCCGCCCGCCGCGGCTACGGCCACACTGCCTTGCGTCATGTCGTTGTTACCTCCCCTCGGCTGCCGGACCCAGCAGCAACTGCTGGCCCGGCAGAATGAGCGCATTGGGTGAGATGGCATTGATCCTTGCCAGGGTCGCCACATCGAGTCCATTGCGGCGGGCGATGGTCCAGAGGCTGTCGCCAGCTTGCACGATGTAAATCCGCGGGCTGTCAGGTTCCGCAAGAGGCTTCGGCGCCATATCCCCTCCGGGGCCGGGAATCGAGAGATAGTCGCCGGCGATAATCAGGTCGCCGCGCAACTCATTGTGGGAGCGCAGCACATCCACCGGCACCGCCATGGCCTGCGCGATTCCGCCCAGGGTGTCTCCCGGCTGGATGAGATAGCGCTCGGCGCGAACCTGGATGATCTCCGGGCTCTCAAGCAGGGCGAGCCGCAGGGTTTCGGCCTTTTCCCCGGGTATATGGAGAAAGTCCGGGTTGCCGTCCGGCGGCGTCCACCATTGCCGGAAGCCGGGATTGAGGCGCCGCAGCGCTTCCGGTTTCAGGCCCGCAAGCTCCGCGGCGATGACGATACTCGCGCTCGGCCCCACCCTGACCCTGGCGAGGAATTCCTCGTCTGCGATTTCGGGAAAGCTGAAACCGGTTTTTCCGCCGCTGTCGAGGATGCTCGCCAGGGCCAGAATCCGCGGCACATGGATCTGGGTTTCCGCCGGCAGCGGCAATTGCCAGAAATCCACCTCAGTGGCGTTTTCGCCAAGGTTCCGCAGTATGCGGCTCACATTGGCCGGCCCCGAGTTGTAGGCGGCAAAGGCCAGCAGCCAGTTCCCGGCGAAGCGCTGTTGCTGGATTTCCAGATAATCCAGCGCCGCTGTAGTGGACTCCACAGGATCCCGGCGGCCGTCAAACCAGGGGTCTACCCGCAAGCCAAGGCTGCGGCCGGTGCCCGCCATGAACTGCCAGGGACCCACCGCCGCCCGGGGGGATACCGCGTTGGGATTGAAGCCGCTTTCCACAAAAGGCATCAATGCGATTTCCATGGGCAGGCCGCGTCGTTCGATCTGCTCCACGATGCCGTGCAGAAAGGGACGGGCGCGCTCGCCCACCTGTTCGAAATAGTCCGGTCGGCGGGCATACAGCCGCACCTGCTCGACCACTTCAGGGCGGTCGTAATATGCCTGCAATTGCAATCCATCGGCAATCCGCCGCCACAGGCCGCTGTGGATGGATGGCTCGGGCTTGTCCGGAGTGGAAGGGGGAAGGGAGTCCCTTATGGAATCCGCTGCGGCTTCGTCTGTCGTCGCTGCGGGATTGTCCGGGCGTGGCGGGGACCCGCTATCCTGTTGATTCGCTGCCGCAGGAGGTTCGGTGGCCAGTTTCCCGCCGCTTTCCCGGGTCGGGGAAACGGCGCAGGAAGACAACAGGCAGAGCGCGCACCCCACCTTGATGACATAATCGGGCAGGGAGTTCAGAACTGATCCTTCCATTTGCGAATGGCGGCAAATACTTCGGTTTCATCCGTGACCGGGCGCCCGAGGCGTTTCGCGGCGCTGGCGGCGAGGGCGGCTTCGCCGCAGCGCAGAAAAGGATTGGTGGCCAGTTCAAGATCCAGTGTGGATGGCAGGGTCGGTCGTCCCTGTTCGCGCTTCTCCTCCTCGCTTTCCACCCGCGACCGCAGCGCCGGATTGTCCGGGTCGGCAGCCACGGCAAAAGCGAGATTGGCCAGGGTGTATTCATGGGTGCAATACACGGCGGTTGCCGGGGGCAGGGCGCCGATCTTGCGCAGGGATGCGAGCATCTGCGCCGGGCTGCCTTCAAACAGCCGCCCGCAGCCGGCGGCGAACAGGGTGTCGCCGCAGAACAGCAGGGGGCTTTCATGGGCGCTGCCGTCGTGAAAATAGGCGATATGGTCCAGGGTATGGCCGGGCACTTCGAAAACCGAGAATTCGACGCCGAGCACCGCGACCCGGCCGCCTTCCCCTGGCGTCTCTGCGACTCCCGCAATGCCCGCCGGCCCATGAACCCTGGGCTGGTACCTGCCGATCAAATCCACAAGGCCGCCGGTATGGTCGTGGTGGTGGTGGGTGATGAGGACATCGCTGAGCCCAAGCCCCTGGCTGTCGAGAAATTCCCGAACCGGCGCCGGGTCGCCCGGGTCCACGACACAGGCATTGGCGCCGTCATCGCCGATCAGGGTCCAGATATAATTGTCCCGGAAGGCGGGTATGGGATGAATTCGCGAAATCATCGGCTTGGGTCGGTTTCCAGACGCAACATGTTATAGACTAAATCATGGCTGAACAATTCCATGCTGCCGCAGACCCGGGGATGACGCCCCGGCGCCTGGCGGAAATGACCGACGACTGGTTCCGCTCTTCCCAGGGCGCCGCCGTGGCCCGGGTCGAATCCCGCCTGCTGAAGCCCATGCTCGGGCAATTGTTCGGCTACCGCATCCTGCAACTCGGCTGCTCCGGCGAACGCTCCTTTATCGAAGAGAGTTCGCTGTACCACAAGATCCGCTTCGCGCCTGCGTACCGGCCCGGCGCCGGGCTCGCCGTGGCTGACGCCGAGGAATTGCCCCTGGCCACCGACAGCGTCGACGCCATTCTGCTCTACCACGCCCTCGATTTCGCCGGCGACAGCCATCGCCTGCTGCGCGAGGCCCACAGGGTGCTGCGCCCCGGCGGCAGAATGCTCATCGTGGGCTTCAATCCCTGGAGCAGTTGGGGCCTGTGGCGCCTGTTCCGCCGCCGCAGCGGCATACCCTGGGGTGCCCGTTTCATCGCTCCCGGAAGACTCGCGGACTGGCTGCGCCTGCTTGACCTGCAGGTGGACAGCATCCGCTACGGCCTGCATTCGATACCCCTGCGCCGCAAGCCCCTGCTGCGCTTCTCCCGTAGCTGGGAGCGCTTCGGCCAGAAAATCAATTCGCCATTCGGCGGCGCCTATATCATTCTCTGCGTCAACCAGGTCAGGCCGGTAACGCCGATCATGCGGAAATGGCTGCCCCCCCTGCGGGCTCGAACCGGCGGCGCCGTCGTCGCCCTTGAAGGACGCAGCGCAAGGAGCCGGCAGTCCTGAACCCCGAGGCGGACACAGTGGAGCTGTTTACCGATGGCGCCTGCCGCGGCAATCCCGGCGCCGGCGGCTGGGGCGCGGTGTTGCGTTATGGGGGAAACGAGAGGGAAATCCATGGCGGCGCCGGCCAAAGCACCAACAACCGCATGGAACTGACCGCCATCATCATGGCGCTCAAGGAACTCAAGCGCCCGTGCCGGGTGCGGATCACCACAGACTCGCAATACGTGCTCAAGGGAATCAACGAATGGCTGCCGAACTGGAAAAAGCGCAACTGGAAAACCGCAAACAGGAAACCCGTCCTCAACCAGGACCTGTGGCGGGAACTCGACCGGCTTGCCAGCGGGCACGAAATCTCCTGGCAATGGGTGCGGGGCCATAGCGGCCATCCGGAAAACGAGCGCGCCGACCGGCTCGCCAACCGGGGCATCGACGAATTGACGAGCACGGCCTGAGGAGAAGGCAACATGCGTATCGTCGCACTGGATACCGAAACCACCGGCCTTGAACTCGGCGAAGGCCACCGCATCATTGAAATCGGCTGCGTGGAAATCGTCAACCGCAGGCTGACCGGCCGCGAGTTCCACCGCCTGCTCAACCCCGGCCGGGAAGTGGACACCCAGGCTTTCGAGGTCCACGGCATCAGCGACGAACAACTCCGGAACGAACCCGGCTTTGCCGAGGTGGAAGCGGAATTCATCGACTTTGTCCGGGACGCCGAGGTGATCGTCCACAATGCCGCTTTCGATGTGGGATTTCTCGACATGGAACTGTCGCAGACGCCTTCCCCCCTCAGCCGGCTCGATGCGGTCTGCGAAATCACCGACACCTGGCAAATGGCCAAAAACCGGCATCCCGGCCAGCGCAACAGCATCGACAGCCTCTGCAAGCGCTACGACATTGACGCCAGCGCCCGGGAAAAGCACGGCGCCCTGCTCGATGCCCAGTTGCTGGCCCAGGTCTGGCTCGCCATGACCGGCGGCCAGATCAGCCTCACGCTTGGCGAAGAATCCCGCCTCCGCCCACCCGTCCAGGCCGCCAGTCCATCCGAATCCGCCGGCAACAGGGCGCTGGCCACCCACAAACCCACCCCGGAAGAACTGGAAATCCACCGTAAAATCCTGGAAAAAATCAACAACCTGTCCCCAAAAGGCTGCCTCTGGCTGCAGCTTGATCCCGAGTAGATCAGCGATATCAGGAGCCAGGAGTCTGCGCCACAGGAATTCGCGAAAGCGAAAATTCGCTATCGAGCGGCCAGGGTCGTGGATGAGAGCGGATATCCCAGGCCCGTGCAGGCTCCTAGCTGTCGTTCCAGGCACGGAATGAAGAAGAGGGCGCATATCGGGACTTGCCCGCGACAGGTTAGAATGGCCGGCAAATGGAGGATGCCGTCATGGCGGAGCAATTCGGGTCCCTGACTCCAAAACATGTTGAGTTCATTGAGCGGCAGCCGGTCTTCTTTGTCGGTACCGCTGGCGCCGGGGGGAAGATCAATGTGTCCCCGAAAGGCCTCGATACCCTGCGGGTGCTCGGCCCCAACCGGGTCGTCTGGCTCAATCTCACCGGTAGCGGCAACGAGACTGCGGCCCATGTGCTGGAAAACCGCCGCATGACCCTGATGTTCTGCTCCTTCGGCAAGCAGCCCCTGATCCTGCGGCTCTACGGTCGCGCCGAAATGATTCACGGGGATCAGGAGCAAAGGTTCGCAAGCCACGCGGCGCGATTCAGCGAACAACCCGGCGCCCGGCAGTTCTTCGAACTCGAAATCGACCTCGTGCTCACCTCCTGCGGCTACGGCGTTCCCAGATTCGACGGCCCCGAAGAACGCGAGACCCTCGGCAAATGGGCGGCAAACAAGGGCGAGACGGGCATCCGCCAATACTGGCTGGACAATAACCGGCGAAGCCTCGACGGCAAGGTCACCGGCATCACCAGTGAATGATTCGCTTGAAGATGGCCGGGAATTTGCCACCGGGCCGGTGCCGGCGGCGCGGCGGGTGGGCTGGGTCCGGGTGGGGCTGATCAGCGCCATGGTGGGCTTTTCCCTGCCCACGTTCGTCGCCGGGGTGGAAGTGTTCCAGGCTGCGCCGAACGACGAAGCGGCGCTCGCGGTGCTGCTTGGCTGCCTCATGCTCACATTCATCGGCGCCTTGACCGGCTCCATCGGCGCCCGTACCCATCTGAGTTCCTACCTGCTCGTGCGCATCGCCTTTGGCCAGCGTGGCGCGGCGCTGGTGAACATCGCCTTTGCCCTGTCCCTGCTTGGCTGGTTCGGCGTCAATATCGACCTGTTCAGCGCGGCGCTGTTGCGGTTGTTCGAGGATGTGCCGGGCATTGCGGCGACTCCCTGGGTGGTGGAAGGATTCGCCGGCGCGGTAATGACGATCACCACGATCTGCGGTTTCCGCGCCATCAACCGGCTGTCCATGCTGCTTGTGCCGGTAATGATGGTGGTCACCGTGGTGCTGGTGAATGCCGCCCTTGGCATGGCGCCGCCAGGAGAGATTTTCTCCGGCGCCGCCGGCGGCGCGCTGTCCTTCGGCGATGCCGTGTCCTCGGTGGTGGGAGGGGTAATCGTCGGCGCCGTGATCCTGCCCGACATCACCCGCTTTATCGCCCGCTGGCAGGGGGCCGTCTTCACCGCGCTGCTTTCCTGTCTGCTGGTCAACAGCGTGGTAATGATCGCCGGCGGCATGGCGTCCGAGGTGCTGGGGAATGACGATTTTCTCGATGTGATGCTCGTCATGGGCCTGGGCTGGGGGGCTTTTGCCATCGTCATCGCCGGAAGCTGGGTGCTCAATACCCTAAATCTGTACAGCACCGTCCTCAGCGTGGAAGCGACTTTCCCCAGGCTGGAAAACCGGCTGTCGATCATCGTCCTCGGCCTCATCGGCACCGGCGCCGCCTTTCTCGATATTCTCGATTTCTTTCTGGGTTTCCTGTTCTACCTCGCCATCGTCTTTGTTCCCGTTGCCGGCGTCATCGCCGTGGATTACCTGCTCCTGCGCCGCACCGCTTACCACGGTGATCCGGACCTGGCCGGGCGCGGTCTTTCCCCCGCGGCGCTTGCCGCCTGGGCCGCGGGCGCCGCGGTGGCCCTGCTGGGTTCGCTGGAGGCGCTGCGGCTCAGCGGTATTGCCGCGCTGGACGCCATGCTCGTTTCCGCGATTGCTTACGGTCTGCTCGGGCGTTTGGGCGGCCTCTCCCGGCAGTCGGCGGGCGCAGCGGAATTGGAAAGCCGCTGATGCCCAGGATTGGGATCGATGTGGGCGGCACCCATACCGACGCGGTATTGCTTCAGGGCGGCAGCGTGCTTGCCGCCGCCAAGGCGCTCACTTCCCGGGATGTCAGCAGCGGCATTCTCGACGCACTCGATGAGATTCTGCGCCATGAGGCCGGCATCGAGCAGCGCATCGAAGCCGTCATGCTCGGCACGACCCAGTTCACCAATGCCGTGGTGGAGCGGCGCGAGCTTGCCGAAGTCGCTGCGGTACGCATCGGGCTGCCTTCCGGCCGGGGAATACCGCCCAAGACCGGCTGGCCCGAGGACATCTCCCGCAGCCTCGGTGATCATGTGTACCAGCTCCATGGCGGCCATCTGTATGACGGCTGGCCACTGGCCGCGCTGGATGAGCGGGAAATCGAATCCCTGATCGAGGACCTCAAGGCAAGGAAACTGACTGCCGTGGCAATCGCTTCCGCCTTTTCGCCCATGAATCCCGAGCCGGAAAAACAAGTCGCCCGGCGAATCCGGGAAGCCCTGCCCCATGTTCGCATCACCGAATCCCACCGCATCGGCCAGCTTGGCATTCTCGAGCGGGAAAACGCCGCGCTGCTCAATGCCGGCCTGCTGGAATTCGCCGCCCGGGTGGTGGATTCCTTCGAGTCGGCGATTCGGGCCCGGGGACTGGGCTGCCGCTTCTTCATCAGCCAGAACGATGGCTGCCTGATGGACGCCGATTTCGCCCGCAGCTTTCCCGCGTTGACCTTTGCTTCCGGCCCCACCAATTCCCTGCGGGGCGCCTGCAAGCTCAGTGGCCTGAGCGAGGCCATCGTGGTGGATATCGGCGGCACGACTTCAGACATCGGCGTCCTGCGCGACGGCTTTCCCCGGGAATCGAATATCGTGATCGATGTGGGCGGCGTGCGCACCAATTTCCGCATGCCCGATATCCTCTCCATCGGGCTTGGCGGCGGCAGCCTAGTAAGCGAAGGCGGGCGTACAGTGGGGCCTCTTTCGGTGGGGCGCGAACTCGTGACCCGGGGCAGGGTCTTCGGCGGCGATGAATTGACCGCAACCGACATTGCCGTTGCCGCGGGTCACGCCGAAATCGGCGACCCGGAACGGCTCGGGGGGCTTGACGCCAATACCGTAGCCGCTGCGGACGCGGAAATCCATCGCCTGCTCAATGCCGGTATCGAGCAAATGAAGCCCGGCAGCGCCCCCCTGCCCGTGGTGCTCGTGGGCGGCGGGGCAATCCTTGTTCGCGAACCCCTTGCGGCCGCCTCCACCATGCTGACGCCCGAACATTCCGGCGTCGCCAATGCCATCGGCGCGGCCATAGCCCGCATCGGCGGCGAGGCGGAGCGCATGATTTCCTACGAGCGGACTCCGCGGCGGGACGCCATCCGCGAGCTGACCCTTGCGGCGAAACGCAATGCCGAGAGCGCGGCAGCGGACCCGGCTTCGCTCCTGGTCGCCGATATCGAGGAAACCGCGATTTCCTACATGCCCGGCAATGTGGTGCGCTTGAGGGTGAAAGTCACCGGCGATATCGCCTGGCGCAGGGAAGGAGAGGACAGGCGGTATCAGTCACGTGCCGCGTCCAGTTCCCGGGCCGCACAGCCAGACGGTGGGACCGGGTTGTGAAACTGAACGCCGAATCCTTGCCGGACCTGTCCTCCGGGGCGGTATTTCTCGCCACCGGTGGCGGCGGCGACCCGTATGTCTCCCTGCTTGCGGCCCGGCAGGTGCTTGCCGAACACGGCGGCGTGGAACTCATTCCGGTGGACGAACTTGACGATGAGGCCTTTGTCGCCGCCATCGGCAGCGTGGGGGCGCCCACCACCAGCCTGGAGCTGCTGCCCTCCACCGACGACCCGGCAAATGCCCTGGCAATCTTCGAAGAGCACATGGGCCGCAAGCTCGATGCCGTGGTTTCCTTCGAGATCGGCGGCGGCAATTCGCTGATTCCCCTGATCGCCGCCGCAGGCCGCGGCATCCCCGTGGTGGACGGCGACGGCATGGGCCGGGCCCTGCCCGAAGCCCAGATGATGACCTATCCCATCGCAGGCATCCCCTCCACCCCGGCAATCGCCCTGGACTACCTGGGCAATACCGCCACTTTCGCCACCGATTCCACCGAGACCTATGAACGTCACATTCGCGCCATGGCCCAGGCCATGGGCGGCATGATCACCACCGTGGAACACCCCATGAGCGGCAAGCAGCTCAAGTCTTCGATAGTGCCCGGCACCGTCTCCTTCGCCACCGAAATCGGCCGGGTCCTGCGCCAGCGGCGCGGCAACGCCCGGCGCATTCTTGCGCCGTTACGGGAGGTTTTCGCCCGGTCACTCTACGGTGAGCCAATACATCTCTTCACCGGCAAGGTGGCTGATTACTCCAGCGCCATCATCGGCGGCTATGACATCGGCAAGGCCATCATCGAAACCTTCCATGGCAGCGGCCCAAAACTGGAAATCGAAGTCAAGAACGAATACCTGCTCGCCCGAATCGACGGCCAGGTGGCGGCCTCGGTGCCCGACCTGATCGCCATTCTCGATTTCGAGACCTCCACCCCCATCAACGCCGAGCGCCTGCGCTACGGCCAGCGCGTTACCGTACTCGGCATCGGCTGCCCCGCCTTCTATCGCAGCCAAAAAGCCCTGGCCCGAGTATCCCCCCGTTGCTTCGGCTTCGATATCGACTACACCCCACTCGAAGACTTGACCGCCTACCACCAACCCCTGCTGGCAGGCCGGTAGCCTGCGCCGCACATACCTTCATTCTGCGCGAAGTCGCAGAGACCACCTCCTGCCACCACCAGCGAGACGCCCGCTTTTCTCCCAACAACAAAATCGCTAGACTGCACGGCCCCGGCTAATCTATCGCCTCCCGTGGAACAAAGAGATTTTCAAGCTGGCACTCGGAACCAGACAAAATGCAATACCCCACAATAGAAAGCCTGGTGGGCAACACGCCGCTGGTTCGCCTGCAACGACTGCCCGGCGAGACCGGCAATCATGTGCTGATCAAGCTGGAGGGCGACAACCCCGCGGGCTCGGTGAAGGACCGCCCCGCCATGAGCATGATCCAGCGTGCCGAGGAACGCGGCGATATTTCCCCCGGCGATATTCTCGTGGAAGCCACCAGCGGCAATACCGGCATTGCCCTGGCCATGGCCGCGGCGATCAAGGGCTACCGCATGAAGCTCATCATGCCCGGCAACATGAGCGAAGAGCGCAAGGCGTCCATGGCTGCCTATGGCGCGGAGCTGATTCCCGTTTCCGAAGAGGAGGGCATGGAAGGCGCCCGGGATCTTGCCATGGAAATGAACCGGCGCGGCGATGGCAAGCTGCTCGACCAGTTCGCCAACCCGGACAACCCCCTGGCCCATGTGGAAGCCACCGGCCGGGAGATTTGGCGGGACACTGCCGGCACAGTGACACATTTCGTCAGTTCGATGGGCACCACCGGCACCATCATGGGTGTGTCGCGCTATCTCAAGAAGATGAATCCCGCCATCGAGATTATCGGACTGCAACCCGATGACGATTCGCGCATTCCCGGTATCCGCCGCTGGCCCGAAGAATACCTGCCGAAGATTTTTGACCGCAGCCGGGTGGACCGCATCATCGATATCGCCCAGCGCGACGCCGAGTTCACCATGCGCCGGCTCGCCGCGGAAGAAGGTGTCTTCTGCGGCGTATCCTCGGGCGGGGCGGTATTCGCCGCCTTGCAGATTTCCCGTGAAGTGGAAAACGCCACCATTGTGGCCATCGTCTGCGACCGTGGCGACCGCTATCTCTCCACCGGCGTTTTTTCCAGTGAATCCGGAAGCTGAGGCGGGTTCCCGCCCAGGCCGGGCTCCCCAGTCTCCTTCGTCAAACCTGGAAACGACCCAAACCACTCCCCGCTGCGCGGTATTTGCGGCCTGCGGCGGATGCAGCCGGCAGGATTTTCCCGGCGCCGTGCAACTGGCGAGCAAGCAGGCGCTGTTGCAGCGCAAGCTCGCGGAGCTTGCCGGTATCGAGCCGGAAAGCTACAACTTGCTACCGCCCCTTGCCGGCCCCCAGTGGAATTACCGCCGCAAGGCGCGGCTTGCCGTGCGCCTCGTGCGGCGCAAGGGCGGCGTACTCGTGGGGTTCCGGGAAAAACGCGGCGGTTTTGTCACGGACATGAAGGACTGCGAGGTGCTCGTTGCGCCGCTGGCCGCACTGCTCCGTCCCCTGCGGACATTATTCAACGGCATGACGGCCCGGGAGGCGATTCCCCAGGTCGAAGCCGCCGCCGGTGAGGCTCATGCCAGCGGTGAATGCACCCGGGCCGCCCTCGTGCTGCGTCATATGCGCCCGCTGGGCCGGGACGATTTGCAGCGGCTCAGCGCATTCGCCGCCCGTTGGGACCTGCAAGTCTATTTGCAGCCGGGCGGCGTGGACAGCGTCCGGCGGCTGTACCCGCGCAGCGGGCCGGAACGCCTGCATTATCACTTGCCGAAATTCGGCCTGCGGCTGGCCTTTCATCCCATGGATTTTCTTCAGGTGAATGCAGTGGTGAACCGGCGCGCAATCGATCTGGTGAGCGAATTGCTCGATTTGCGAGAGCATGACCGGCTACTCGACCTGTTCTGCGGTCTCGGCAATTTCAGCCTGCCCCTGGCGACCCGCTGCGAGCGCGTGACCGGCATCGAAAACAGCCGGGAAATGGTGGCCAGGGCAACGGAAAACGCCGCGGCCAACGGAATCACGAATGCCGGCTTCATTGCCGCCGACCTGTACCGCAAGCATCCCCCCGCCCTCCCGCAGCCGCCGGAGAGCTATAACCGGATTCTGCTCGACCCGCCCCGCAGCGGCGCCCTGGAAACCATTCCCCTGATTGCCGCCAGTTGCGCCGACCGGGTGGTCTATGTTTCCTGCAATCCGGACAGTCTGGCCAGGGACGCCCGCGAACTGCGCCGCCGGGGCTTTGATTTGAAATTCGCCGGGGTAATGGATATGTTTCCGCATACCTTGCATGTCGAGTCGGTGGCCATGTTCGAATCTGCCCGGCAACGGGCCGGGGGCCTGTCATGAATCCGAACCGGGAAGAGACCGGGGAACTGTCGCAAATCGCGCAGCGCTCGCCGGTGGACCGGCTGCTGGCCCTGATGTCGATGCTGCGGGACAGTGAATACGGCTGTCCCTGGGATCTCAAGCAAACTTTTGAATCCCTGATTCCCCATACCGTGGAGGAAGTCCACGAAGTCATTCACGCCATTGAATGCGGCGACCGGGACGAATTGCGCGATGAACTCGGCGACCTGCTGTTTCAGGTGGTCTTCTATGCCCAGTTGTCCCGGGAAGAGGGTGGTTTCGACTTCCAGGACGTTGCCGCGGAGGTGACCGGCAAGCTGCTGCGGCGCCACCCCCATGTGTTTCCCGACGGCAGCCTGGAAAGCTTTGGCCAGAAGCAGGAACTCAGTGCGGGCGAAGTGGTGAGTAACTGGGAGGCGATCAAGCGGGCGGAACGCGCCGCCAGGGGGAGAAAGCCCAAGGACGCCAACGGGGACGGAGACAGCGAGGCCAGTGCGCTGGACGGCCTGCCGAAGTCACTGCCGGCGCTGGAAAAGGCGCGCAAGCTGCAACAGCGCGCCGCGGGAGTCGGATTCGACTGGCCCTCGCCGCCGCCGGTGCTGAACAAGCTCAGGGAGGAAGTCGGCGAGTTCAGCGCCGCCCTGGCAGCCGAAGACTCCGCTGCCATGCGCGAGGAACTCGGCGACCTGCTGTTTGCCGTAGTCAATTTGGCGCGGCATTGCCGGATTGACCCGGAATCCGCCCTGCGGGAATCGAACCGCCGCTTCGAGGCGCGTTTCCGGCTGCTCGAACAACTCGCCCTGGAGCGCGGCTGGAAGTTGCCCGAGCGCGAATTGCGGGAACTTGACGAACTGTGGGACTTGGCGAAGAATCGCGCCCGCGGCAACCATTCCGGTGACTCACATTGAAAATGATCCTGCTCGGCGCCCCCGGCGCTGGAAAGGGCACCCAGGCCCGCTTCATCACGGAAAAATTTGCGATTCCGCAGATATCCACCGGCGACATGCTGCGCTCCGCAGTGCGTGACGGTACCGAACTTGGCCGGCAGGTCGAGACGGTCATGGCCAACGGCGCCCTGGTCGGCGATGAACTCATCGTCGACCTCGTGCTCGAGCGCATCGCCCGGAAAGATTGCGCCGGCGGATTCCTGTTCGACGGTTTTCCCCGCACGATTCCCCAGGCCCGGGCCACCACCGGGGCCGGGGTTGAAATCGATGTGGTGCTGAATATCGCCGTCAACGACGACGAAATCGTCCGCCGGCTCAGCGGGCGCCGGACCCATCCGGCTTCCGGCCGTGTCTATCACGTGGAGTTCAATCCGCCGCAAGTCGCCGGACGCGACGACGAAACCGGCGAGGAACTGGTCCAGCGCGAAGACGACCAGGAGCAGACCGTGCGCCAGCGCCTCGCGGTTTACCACCGGCAGACCAAGCCCCTGGTGGCCTATTACCGCGGCCTGGCCCAGGAAGGGCTTCCCCTGCGGGTACTCAATGTGGAAGGCAATGCGCCGGTATCCGAAATCCGCGATACGATTCTACGCCTGCTGGATCGCTGACGGTATACTGGCTCCCAGGAGCCTGCGCCGCAGGAATTCACGAAAGCGAAAATTCGCTATCGCCGCGCCCCTGGCCGATCGATTGAGGCGAATATTGGTGAATATGCAACGAAATCGAGCGGCCAGGGGCGTGGATGAGAGCGGATTTGCAGCCGTGAATTCCTGCGGCGCAGGCTCCTAAGCTGCAATGTCGTCCATCCTGATACTCAATACGGCGCTGGCCCCGGCCTGCGCTGTTTTCACGGAAAACGGCGAAAGCAAATGGATCATCAGGCGCGCCGGGGATGAGCGTCAGTCCGCCCAGACCATCCTCCAGCTTTCCCGGCAAGTGCTTGATGAGGCCGGCGTGAAACACGCCGATGCCGTGGCTGTGGTTTCCGGTCCCGGCTCCTTCACCGGCACCCGCATCGGCATTGCGGCGGCCCAGGGACTTTGCGCCGCCTGGGAGGTACCCGCCCTGCCGATTTCAACCCTGGCCCTGACCGCCGCTGCCGCCCATCGGATACGACCGGCGGATACCTGGCTGGCGGGTATCCGCGCCCGGGCGGACGAGCTGTATTTCGGTTGTTACCAAAGCGCTGGCAACGGACTTGCGCTGGTGGGCGAGGAGCAGGGAGGAAGGCTGGAAGCATTGATGATCGGCTCGGAAACTTCGGCGGCCGGGCAAGATCCGGCAGCCCGGAGTTTCGGAAAGGTCATGGCGGCGGGCGACGGCTGGCCCGAGGCAGCCGCCATTGAAGATCAGTTTCGACTCAGCCTCGCGGGCGAGCCCGTTGTGGTGGAAGTGGAGGCGATCGACCTGGCGGGATTCGCCCGATTGGCCCGGCAGCGCGGCGAAACTGTCGGCGCCGACTTGCTGCGGCCCAATTACGTGACCGGGACGCCGCAATACCGGGAACCCGCCGCCAGTGGCTGAACCGGGTTTCCTGCAGATTGCCGTCCTCGCCCTGATCCAGGGTCTGACGGAATTCCTGCCGGTCTCGTCTTCAGGCCACCTGCTGCTGCCATCGTTGTGGCTAGGCTGGCCCGATCAGGGGCTGGCTTTTGATGTGGCCTTGCACAGCGGCACCCTGCTTGCGGTCATCGGCTACTTTCGCCGCGATCTGTGGCGGATGGCGGTGACTGGACTGCGTTTCGGGCCGCTTCACTCCGAAGGCCGCCTGCTCTGGCTGTTGCTGCTTGCCGCGGCGCCCATCGGAATCGCGGGGCTGTTGCTGCGCGATGTGGTGGCAGCCCAGGCCCGCGCGGTCAGCGTCGTCGCTTATGCGTCCATCGGCTTTGGCCTGCTGCTTTCCGCCGCCGACCTTGCCGGGCGCAGGGACCGGGGCATGGAAGACATCGGCTGGAGAACCGCCCTGCTCATCGGCCTGGCCCAATGTCTCGCACTGATTCCCGGCGCCTCGCGTTCCGGTATTACCATGACCGCCGCCCTGCTGTGCCGGCTTGATCGCCAGTCCGCAGCGCGCTTCTCCTTTCTGCTGGCGATCCCGGTAATGCTTGCCAGCGGCTCCCTGGAAGCGCTGGATCTGGCGCTGCAGCCGCCATCCGACCGGCAGTTGCTGTCACTGGCCTTTGGTACGGCGCTTGCGGCGCTGGTGGCCTGGCTCAGTATCGACTGGTTTCTGCGCTGGATAGCCAGGGTGAGTTTCCAGCCCTTCGTAATCTACCGAATAGCCTTGGGCCTCGCCATGCTGCTGTTCCTGGCTTGAAGATCGCGCAGGCTAGGAGCCTGCGCCGTAGGAATTTACGGCTGCAAATCCGCTCTCATCCACGCCCTTGGCCGCTCAATTTCGTTGCATATTCACCAATATTCGCCTCAATTGATCGGCCAAGGGCGCGGCGATAGCGAATTTTCGCTTTCGCGAATTCCTACGGCGCAGGCTCCTAGTGGTGGACAGCTTGCTGGGGAGCTTTCCCGATCAGGATGTCAACTGGCCGCGAAGCCACTCTCTGACGCGGCCGCCCGGCGCCGTGCCGGTCAATTCGGTGGCCAGGTCCGAAGCCTCGAGCAGGCGGGCGGAGTCGATGCCGGTTTCCATTCCCATTTGCTCCAGCATCACCGCCACGTCCTCGGTGGCCACATTGCCGCTGGCGCCGGGGGCGAAGGGGCAGCCGCCAAGTCCGCCGATGGAACTGTCGAACCAGCGCACGCCGGCCTCAAGCGCGGCATAGACATTGGCCAGGGCCATCGCCCGGGTATCATGGAAATGGCAGCCGAGCACGCCGGGGCCGTGTTCCCTGGCCAGGGCGCCAAGCAAGGCGCTGACCTGGGCCGGGTCCGCCGCGCCGATGGTGTCCGCGAGGACCAGGCGGTGGATTCCCGCATCGACGAAGCGGGCGGCGATCTTGTGGACGACGGCGGGGTCCACGGCGCCTTCGAAAGGGCAGCGAAAACTCACCGCCACAATGACTATCACTTCAATCCCGTCGCCCCGGGCGAGATCGATGATCTTGCAGGCCGCGAACTCGGCATCCGCCATGCCCATGCGGACATTGCGCCGCGCCATGGTCTCGCTGGCGTAGACCACCATGGTGACCGATTCGGCGCCGGCTTCCCGGGCGAGTTCATAGCCTTTGGTATTGGGAATGAGAAAGCTGTAGTTGCTCCGGCCACCGGGTTCCGACTGCTTCAGGGAGTGCAACAGCACATCGGTTTCGGCCATTGCCGGCACGGCTTTCGGCGAGACGAAGCTGCCGGCCTCGATGCGGGAAAGCCCCGCGGCTTCCAGCGCCCGGATCAGTTGCAGGCGCCCGGAAACCGGCAGAATGCGGTTCTGGCTTTGCAGCCCGTCCCGGGGGCCGACTTCGTTGATCGTGACCTGGTCGGGCATCAGCCGATCACCCCCGCTTCGCGCAGCCGCGCGGTTTCCTCGGGGTCAAGGTCAAGGCAGTCGCGCAGCACTTCGCCGGTATGTTGCCCGAGGTTTGGCGCGGCGCTGTAATCCGCCGTGGCCGTGCGCGACAACTTGATCGGATTGCCCGGGCCCCGGGTGGCTCCGCCATCGGGATGGCGCAGTTCCACCACCATGTCCCGCCGCAGCACCTGCGGGTCGGCAAGCGCCTGCTCGAAATTGTTGACCGGGGCGCAGGGAATGCGTTTTTCCTCCAGGCGCTTGAGCCAGTTGGCGCAGGTATCCCCCGCAAGCGCTTCATTGACCCGGCGGTTGATGTACTTCCGGTCGCGCCAGCGCCCCGGCTGGGTGTCGTATTCGGGTTTGTCGAGGTCGGGGCAGTCGAGCACCTGTTTCAGGTTTTGCCAGAAGTTGTCGGTAATGACGGCGATGACGATGAAACCGTCGGCGCAGCCGAAAGTGTCGTATGGCACGTGGACAAAATGGGAATTGCCGATAGGGTGGGGATTTTCCCCGGAGAGGAAGTACATCGTCGCCATGTAGTTGAGCATCGAGATCTGGCAATCGAGCATGGAAATGTCGACTTCCTGTCCGCGGCCGCTACGCTCGCGTTCCTGCAATGCCGCGAGCACGCCCATCACTCCGAACATGCCGCCGCCGAGATCGCCGATGGGAATGCCGGCGCGCACGGGATGCTCCCGGTTCGGCCCGGTGATCGACATGCCGCCGCCGGTGGCCTGGGCGACCTGGTCGAAGGCGGGACGCCTGCTGCCGGGGCCGCTGGCGCCGAAGCCGGTTACCGTGCAGGCGATGATGCGCGGATTGACCCCGGCGAGACTGGGGTAATCAATGCCGAGCCTTTCCGGCACCCCGGCGCCGAAATTGCTGATGACCACGTCGGAGACCGCCACGAGCCGGTGGAACAGCGCGAGGCCATCGGTATGCTTCAGGTCGATGGCAATGCTTTTCTTGTTGCGGTTGAGCGTGATGAAATAGGCGCCCATGCCTTCGAGGGAATAATGGGGGTCATTGGCGAGGAGCTTGCGCGTGCCTTCGCCGGCGATGGGTTCGACCTTGATGGTTTCGGCGCCGAGGTCGGCGAGAATCATGCTCGCATAGGGCCCGGCCAGCATGTGGGTGAGATCGAGTATGCGAATTCCTTCAAGCGCGCCCGGCATGCTATTCAACTCCAGAATTTTTCATAAGGACGGCAGGCGCCTTCTCACGGAATCCCCCGTGAGATTCTGCGACTTCGCTTCGCTTCGCGCAGAATGACAGAGGGCTTTCAGCGGATTGCCTTGCAAGAGTGTAATTGTAATAATGTTATACCTTTAGGGCAAATGTTCGATTTGGTGAGGAAAAACGGGGCTTGGGATATGGAACGGACCGACCGCACGGCGAAAGAGCTGTATCTCGAAATCAAGGCGAATCCGCGCCCGCGATTCGGTTTTGGCGACAAGGCGATCCTGGTCAACGTGGACCTGCAAAAGGTGTATACCCGCCCCGACCTGTTCGTCACAGCCTATGAAACCGATCCGAGGCAGAAGGAATACGTCAACCGCCTCAGCGCCGGATTCCGCCGTGCGGGCTGGCCGGTGGTGTGGACCTATGTGGCCTATATGGAGTCCGGCGAAGACTGCGGCATCTGGGGCACCCGCAGCGATACCCCGGACTCCCTGCAGAACATCAAGCACGGTTCGGAGCGCGCCGAATTCGACGATCAGCTCGAAATCGACCGGGAACGCGATGTGATCTATTGCAAGAAAATGCCCTCGGCGTTTTTCGAGACCCGGTTGCAGTCGCTTTGCGTCTGGCATCGGGTGGACACCGTGGTGCTTACCGGCGGCTCGACTTCGGGCTGTATCCGCGCCAGTGCCGTGGAGTCCCTTTCCCGGGGGTATCGCACCATCGTTCCCGAGGAATGTGTCGCCGACAAGCACGAAAGCGTGCATTACGCCAATCTGATGGATCTCGCCATCAAGTACGCCGATGTGATTCCCGTGGCCGAGGTCTTCGCCTGGCTCGATACGCTGCCAGCCAAAGACTGAGCAAAACCATGCGGCCCGACCTCAAGCTCTACGATTACTGGCCGTATCGAGACCGGCCCCGGATCGTCTGGCCGGGCGGTGCGAGAATCGCTTTCTGGGTGGCGCCGAACATCGAATTCTACGAACTCGACCCGCCCGCCAACCCTTATCGCAAACCCTGGCCGCGCCCGTATCCCGATGTGGGCGGCTACTCGATCCGCGACTACGGCAATCGCGTCGGCCATGAGCGGCAGATGCGCCTGCTCGAACGCCATGGCGTCCGCGGTTCGGTCTCGCTGTCGGCGGCGCTTTGCGAGCACCATCCCGAAATCATCGAAGCCTGCGCGGAACTCGACTGGGAGTTCTTCAGCCACGGCATCTACAACACCCGTTACACCTATGGCCTGTCCGAGGAACAGGAGCGGACAATGATCCTCGACGCCATGGACAGCATCGAAAAGCACGCCGGCCGGCGCCCGGCGGGCTATCTGGCGCCGGCGCTGTCCCATTCCGAACACACCATGGACCTGTTCGCCGAGGCCGGGGGAATCTACACCTGCGACCTGTTTCACGACGACCAACCCACTCCGGTGCGGGTGCGCGGCGGCCAGCGCTTCATCTCGATTCCCTACTCGCTGGAGATGAACGACACCATCGCCTATGTGGTCAACCGCATCGAGCCCCGGCGCTATGGCCGCATGCTGCGGGACAACTTCGACCGTCTTTACGCCGAGGGCGAAACCGGCGGCACGGTGATGTGCATTCCCACCCACAACTACCAGGTGAGCTGCCCCCATCGCCTTGCCGCACTCGAACAGGCGATCGGGTACATCACCGGGCATGACGGGGTCTGGGTCACCACGGGGCGGGAAATCGCCGAGTACTTCCTGGCCAACTATTACGATAGCGCGGTGGAAGACATTCGCCGCAAGCGGGAGGCCGCCGGTGGCGACACCGCCTGATCCGGATTATCTGCGCTACCGCCATCGCCGCCATGGCATGGACCACCAGCGCTATGCCTGGTCGCAATTGCACGAGCGCGAGCCGGTTCAGTGGCCCGGCGGCGCACAGGTCGCCTTCTGGGTCAACGTCTGCGTGCAGTTTTTTCCCCTGAACCAGCGCGGCGCTCCCTTCGCCGTCCCTGGCGGCATGAGCATGCCCTATCCCGACCTGCGCCATTTCAGCCTGCGCGATTACGGCAACCGGGTGGGAATCTTCCGTATGCTCGATGCGTTCGACCGCTGGCGGATCAAGCCGAGTTTCGCCGTCAACGGCGCCATGGTCGAGCGGGCGCCGTATCTGCTTTCCGTGCTGCGCGAGCGTGGCGACGAGATCGTCGCCCATGGCTGGGACATGGACAGCCTGCACCATGGCGGCCTCACACCCATGGAAGAAACCGAATTGATCCGGCGCAGTATCGCAAGTCTGGAGGGGGCTGCGGGACGCCAGGTGCGGGGCTGGCTCAGCCCGGCGCGCAACGAAAGCCCCTTGACGCCGGATTTGCTGAAAGAGCAGGGGGTCGTCTGGTTTGCCGACTGGGTCAACGACGAGATGCCCTATCGCTTCCATACCCGGGCCGGGGATTTATGGGCCATGCCCCTGCCCAATGAACTCGAGGACCGTTTCGTCCTCATGCAGAACCTGCATTCCGAGGATTCCTGGGTGGAGCAGGTCTGCGACGCCTGTGATTTTCTGCTGAAGGAGGCGGCGGCATCCGGCGGGCGCATGCTTTCCCTGAATCTGCACCCCTGGGTGCTCGGCCAACCCCACCGCATCGCCCGGCTGGAGCAGGCGCTGGAATACATCACTTCACAGCCCGGCGTCTGGCCGGCCACCCCGGAAGAGATTCTGGAAAACCCGTCATTCCGCGCGTAGTCCCCATTCATTCCGCGCGGAGCCTTCCTCCCCCGGTCATTCCGCGCGGAGCCTTCCCTTTCCCCGTCATTCCGCGCGGAGCCTTCCCTTTCCCCGTCATTCCGCGCGGAGCCTTCCCTTTCCCCGTCATTCCGCGCGGAGCCTTCCCTTTCCCTGTCATTCTGCGCGGAGCGAAGCGTAGTCGCAGAATCTCATGCCATGCCCGTCCAACAAGATTCCGCGACTACGCGCAGAATGACGGGACGGAAGCAACGCGCGGAATGACCAGGAGAGGAAGGGCCAAGCGCGGCACTCAAACAAACTTGGTCGCGCCAAAGAAGGCTACCGTGGCGATGCCGACCCAGTACACATAGGCCAGCCGCTTGCCGAAGCGGAGCGACTTCTCCAGGGTGCTTTCCGCCTCGGGATCGGGGCCGGCGGCCAGCACCCGGAACAGCTCGGTCCATTCGCGCATGATGTAGCGCAACTGCAGGCCGATGATCAGCATCAGGCCATAGAGCAGCACCTTCCAGGCAAACCATTTCTGCCCCGTGCCGGCCTCGAAGGGCCCATAGCCGAGCAGGGACGACACCGCGGTAATCAGCAGGGTGGGAATGACCACATAGCGGATGCGCTCATCCCAGATCGTCAGGCGGATGCCCCGGTCGGTTTCGCGATGGAGGAAAGCCGCCCAGCACAGTGCCAGCCAGCCGGCGAACAGGGCCCACATCAGCCACAGCCAGGCGCCGCCCAGGGGTTGCACGCCCCAGATATTGCCCATATGCAGGCCCAGGGGCAGCAGCATGATGATGCCGGTGCGGGCGAGAATATCGATCCGGTAGGCGGTTTCCATGTGCCGCCGCCGCTCTTCCATGGACAATTTGCGATTAATGACATGGGTGGAAGTCTGGAATACCCCCCATTCGCCTCCCAGCCAGTAGACCATCGCCAGAATATGCAGCCAGCGCAGCACCGCAAGTTCGGTAATCATTGCAATTTCCCCCTGTTCAGGTCGCGGCGCCAGTCGCCGGCGCCGGTGTCGCCTCCGCCCCGGGCTGCTTCACCTGGGTAAGCGCCGCCAGGGCGACCACGATCAGCACGGCGAAAATCAGGAACGGCAGTTCATAGCTGCCCGTGGCGTCATAAATCACTCCCGTGAGCCAGATGCCGAGGCCGCCCCCGCTGGCGTCGAGCACGGTGATCGTGCCGAGGATCTTGCCGGCGTCGCGAATGCCGAAAATGTTCATCACGGTGAGTTGGAGCATGGTGTAAACCCCGCCCCAGCCCAGGCCGAAGGCGGTCACCGCGACCCAGATCAGCGCCACGTCCATGCGGATCAGGATCAGCGACCCGAGCAGCATTACCAGGATGTTTCCGTAGAACACCTTGCGCTTGTCGAGGTAATCCGCAGCGAGGCCGAACACGAACTTGCCGATCAGGGCGCAGAAAAAGAACAGGCTGATGGCGTTGGTCGCCACCTGGGCGTTGAAATCGGCGTCGGTCATGTAAACGAAAATATGCGCCTGGGTGCCGAGCACGGTATAGAAAGTCGCCATGGCGATGATCGCCAGCGCCCAGAACGAGCGGCTGCGCAAGGCGTCGGCATAGGCCACGCCAGCGCCGGGGTCGATTGCCGCCCGCCGCGCATCCGTCGCGCCCGCCTGATCCGGGAGGGCATCGCCGTGGTCGGGCCTGTCCTTGACCAGCAGCCAGGTCAGCACCAGCATCACCGCGGGAAACAGGCTGCCCCACAGGAATGCGCTGCGCCAGCCCAGGGTTTCGATCATCGCGGTGCCGTACTGGGGGAACAGGATGCCACCCAGGCTCGTCCCCATCAGGGCGATGCCGATGGCGGTGCCGCGAAAGCGCCCGAACCACTTGGAAACCAGAATCACCGCGGCGTTGAGGCCGCAGACCACCAGCACCAGGGCGAACAGGGCATGCACCAGATACAGCTCGGTGAGGCTATCCATCCGGCTGTAGGCGATATTGCCCAGAATCAACAGCCCCCAGCCCACCAGCATGCATACCCGCACGCCGAAGCGGTCGATCAGGATACCGGTCGCCGGCGCCACCAGCCCCGCCAGCAGCAGGGTGATCATGTCGCGAAAGGTGATCTCTCCCAGGGACCAGCCGAACTCGTTCATGAACTCGACATTGAAGACCGACAGCCCGGAAATGGTCTGCCCGTTGCTCACCATCAGCACGATGCAGGCGAAAATCGCAATGAACCAGGGGTAGTAGGCCCCGTTGGCGCGCACACTGTTCATGGAATTTCCCCGGCAACGATGAATTAGACCTAATGTAATATCATTAGGCGTAAGTTGCAAACACCGCTCGGATCCCACATGATTCTCGGGAATCGACCCCGCTATCCCCGAGTCTGCCAAGCCCGACTCCGCCCGCGGGCCTGTCCGGCGAGGTCGATCCCGCCAACCCGGACCCGGCAAGGAAATGGGGCCACTGGAATCCAGCGCGGAAAGGTTACGACAACCATTTTCAGACCAGGCGCAACCTGTTGCCTTCCCCGCCGCCAATTCTCATTTTGGCGTTCCAACCTGCCTGTCATTCTGCGCGCAGTCGAAAAATTTTCCCGGGAACAGGGATTGGGGGTAGTCTTGAGCGGGATTTGTAATACAATGCGCCATCCCTTGTTGGCCAGTGCTGCCTGGGATGCAAAAGAGAACTTCATGAGTCCGTAAGGAGGGCTTGACAATGAAAATCAGCAAATGGCAACATTTTATGAGCCGGGAGCCGGGAGCCGGGAGCCGGGACATGAGCGCGCTCGAAAGGCGCGGCCACCGAAAGTTTTCCGCCTCGCCACCTGAAAGTGAACACGCCGCCGGGGACAACGCGCCTCGCAGCGGCGTCTTGCCACCCTTCCCCTTTGTATCTTCCGCTGCCCGCGTTGCCGCAGGCGTCCTGCCTGTCGCCCGCGGTTCGTGGCGGAGCCTGACGCTGCAATTCCTGTGCCTGCCGCTGTTGTTCGCTTTTGCCATTCCAGCCAACGCGCAAACGCTTGGTTTTAACAAAAGTGGCGCCTCGATAGATGAAGCCACTCAGGGCAGCGTTATAATCCATGCGCCGGTCTCCCTCAACCCTTACGATCCAAACATGGATGGTGATGTAGTCGACCTGGAAATTGTCGCGTCTGAAAGCACGGCCACGCGGAATGTCGATTACCGGTTGCGTGCTTCAACCTGTCGAATAGAAGTGGGACTATGCTTTATTCTTTTTTCGCCCATCTATACCGCTAATTGCGAACTCGACGAGACTGTGGTGCTTCGCATGACCGGGAATAGCCAGGGGTATGACATCGACCCCGCCAGGAACACTTTCACGATCAAGATCCTGGAAACGCTGGATGACAGTGCCCGGTTCCCCAATGGTCACTTATATACCGGTTCCGCCAACGCCCGGCAACGATGCACGGCGGACGGGATCAACTGGAAACAGAACAATACGCCGCTGAACCAGGATGACGGCCTGGAGTCTCAGGACGATCAGCACAGCCTTCAATCCGAAGAGGGCAACGACCAGCAACAGGCTGACTACAGCGAATTGAAAGCCCAGGTGAGGACCTGGGCCGGACAGACCCAGCATGGACAGGCCCATGTGGATCGCTGGATGCGCGTGCTGGCGGCTTTCGGTGAACAGGATGCCATCCAGCAAGGCTACACCGCCATGACAGCCGCCGAAGCCCAGAACATGGCGGACACCTATACCGCCAGCCGCTGGAATCCGATCGTGGAAGCCCTGACCGATCTGGAATCCAGGGCAACCGCGGAATCCAGATCCGAGACAGAGCCCGAGCCCGAACCCGAACCCGAACCGGTGGCCTGTGTTTCCCAGGAACTGGAGGACGACGTGGAGGACTACAGCGAGGAGACCCACTACGGCGAGGCCCATGTGGAACGCTGGCTGCGGGTGCTGCACACCTTCCGCGGCACGGCCAACGATGCGACGGTCATGACCGCCGCCGGGGCCCGGGAGATGGCAAACACCTACTCCCCCGGTCGCTGGAATCCGGTGGTTACGGCCATCCAGTGCCTTGAGGATCAGGCCCTGCAGCAGGCGATGTCGAACTAGGGTAGCTCTGATCAAGTCAGAGCTTCGGGAGCAAAACAAAACCACGCTGTTGTTTTGCGATAATGAAAAACTCCACGGATGGAGTTTTTCAGGGCTTCCCTGCGGCACAGGGAAGCGCCGCTGAATTCGATGGGTGAAGGCAAGCGTTTTCGAAGCGCAGCTTCGAGCGTGGCGCATTTGCGCCACCTGTGACATACTGCCCGGAGCGCCCGCAAATCCCGGAGAAGAATCATGGACCGCCGTTCCTTCCTCAGTAATCTCAGCGCCGCCTCTGTCGCCTCCATTGCCGGCGCCGCCACCCTCACCGCCAAGGCCGACGCCCTGGAAGACGCCATGAGCGACGAACTCGACAAGCGCATCGCCACCCCCTGGATGTGCAGCATCGAACCCACTCCCGACCCGATTCCCGGCGATACCCGGCCCTGGTACCAGCATAACGACCCGCGCCTGCCGGTGATGCCGGAAGCCCCGACCCTGATCGACTTCTTCAAGCTGCGCTTCGCCCCGGCCAATCACGTGCTGCAAAGCGCGCGGCTGGCGAAAAAAAATGGCCTGGACGAAAAGATCGTGCTGGCCTGCCTGCTGCACGACATTTGCGTTTCCAACCTGATTCGCACCGACCACGGTTACTGGTGCGCGCAAATGGTGGGCCCCTATGTGGACGAGGAAGTCGCCTGGGCCATCGAGAAGCACCAGGCGTTGCGCTTTTTCCCGGACGAAAGCGTGGGCTATGAGTATCCCGAGGCCTATATCCGCTTCTTCGGCGCCGATTACAAGCCGGAGCCCTACCTGGTCAAGGCCTGGGAAGAAGCCAGAAACCACAAGTGGTACATGTCGTCCCGGCTGATTACCCTCAATGACCTGTATTCCTTCGAGGAAGGCGTGGTAGTCGATGTGGACGATTTCACTGACATCATCGGTCGCCATTTCAAGCAGCCAAAGGAAGGGCTCGGCTTTGACGGCAGCCCCGTCGCCCACATGTGGCGCTCCATCATCTGGCCGAACAACTTCCTGTAACGTAATCAGACCCACGGAAAGATAGCCGGGCAACGCAGTTTCCACATTGTGCCGCTGGCGGAAACGAATCAAACTTCAGTTTGGGCGACAAGCAAAATGAATGATGCGATGAATGGGATTTCGGGCTTGAGGGCCTTGGCCCTGGTTGGCGGGATCGTGCTGGGCGGACAGGCGCTGGCCCAGGATTACGGGGCTGCGGTTGATGAGGCGCGGCTGGTGGCGGCGGATACCGAGCCGGGTTCCTGGATGAGTTACGGCAGGACCTACGATGAGCAGCGCTACAGCCCGCTGGACCGGATCAACCGGGACAATGTGGGCGAGCTCGGGCTGGCCTGGTACGCCGAGGTCAATACCAGCCGGGGGCAGGAAGCGACGCCCATCGTGGTCGATGGGGCGCTGTATGTCTCCACGGCCTGGAGCATGGTGTACGCCTTTGACGCGGCGAGCGGCGAGCCATTGTGGATGTACGACCCCGAGGTGGACCGCAACAAGGGCCGCGACGCCTGCTGTGACGTGGTCAATCGCGGCGTCGCGGTCTGGGATGGCAAGGTTTTCGTGGGCACCATAGACGGTCGCCTGGTGGCGATAAACTCCGCTGACGGCAGCCTGGTCTGGGAAACCATGACCACCGACCCGGCGCTGCCCTATACGATTACCGGCGCGCCCCGGGTCATCAAGGGCCTGGTGATGATCGGCAATGGCGGCGCGGAGTACGGCGTGCGCGGCTATGTCACCGCCTATGACGCGGCAAGCGGCGAGCAGGTCTGGCGCTTCCACACCGTGCCCGGCAATCCCGCGGACGGCTACGAAAGCGATGTCATGACCGCCGCCGCCAATACCTGGACCGGCGAATGGTGGCGCCTCGGCGGCGGCGGCACGGTCTGGGACGCCATGGCCTATGACGCCGAACTCGACCTGCTCTATATCGGCGTCGGCAACGGCTCGCCCTGGAACCAGAGCCTGCGCAGCCCCGACGGCGGCGACAACCTGTTCCTGACTTCCATCGTCGCCCTGGACCCGGACGACGGCAGCTATGCCTGGCATTACCAGACCGTTCCCGGCGAAACCTGGGACTACACCGCCACCCAGCACATCATGCTGGCGAATCTGGAAATCGACGGCGAGATGCGCCGGGTGGTCATGCAGGCGCCCAAGAACGGCTTCTTTTATGTGCTCGACGCCGCAACCGGCGAGTTCATCTCCGCCGAACCCTACACTCCGGTAAACTGGGCCAGCCATATCGATCCGGACACCGGGCGCCCGGTGGAAATGCCCGAAGCGCGCTATGACCGCACCGGGCAGCCGGCGCTGGTAAGCCCGGGGCCCCTCGGCGGACACAACTGGTACCCCATGGCCTTCAGCCAGCGCACCAATCTGGTCTATATCCCGGTGACCGAGAATTTTCTGGGCTATGTCGCCGACGCCGAATTCGTGATGGACCCGGAAGGCTGGAACACCGGCATCGATTTCGGTCGGGGGGTGGGCTTCATGCTGAGCCTGCCGGATGCGCCGGTGAACGCCGCCCTGCTCAAAGCCTGGGATCCGGTTGCCCAGGAGGAAGTCTGGCGCGTCATGCACCCCGGCGGCTCCAGCGCCGCCGGCGTTCTGGCCACTGCCGGCGGCCTGGTTTTCCAGGGCAATCGCTCCGGCGAACTCGCCGCATTCGATGACGCCACCGGCGAGCGCCTGTGGAGCGCCCTGACCCAGGCCGGCGTCATGGCGGCGCCATCCACCTATACCATCGACGGTGAGCAGTATCTTGCCCAGCTTGTGGGTTCTCCGGCCCTGCCCGAGGAAGGCCCTGGCGCGGCGGTGTCCACCACGGACCTTTCCGGCAACAATTCGCGCCTGCTGGTGTATCGCATCGGCGGTGACGCAAGGCTGCCGGAAATGCCCGAACTCGCCGATGACGACCCGGCGCCCGCGCAATTGCCCCAGATTGACGCTTCCAATGAAACCATTGCCCAGGGCGAAACCGCATACAACCGCAATTGCAGCGTCTGCCACGGCCCCTTTGCGGTTTCCATCCGCCTCGACACCTATCCCGACCTGCGCATGAGTCCCTTGCTTGGCGACGCCGGGGCCTGGCATGCCGTGGTCATGGAAGGGGAGTTGGCCGACGCCGGCATGGCGTCCTGGGAGGGGGTCATCGATGACTCCGACGCCGAAGCCATCCGGGCCTATGTGATCACCATGGCCAGCTTGGGACAATAAGCGCACGAGGCGCAATAACAACCGGCACAGCAACGGCAACAGGGCGCATGGAGACTTATCAGCCGAACGCGCTATCGATCCTGCCGCCCCTGCTGGCGATCCTGCTGGCCATCGCCACCCGGCAGGTGGTGATTTCCTTGGGCATCGGCATCTGGGCGGGATTCTGCCTGCTCCAGGGTATTGATCCGATTTCCGCGTTGCCCCTGGCCCTGGATGGCCTCATCAACGTGTTTTCCGACCCCGGCGATACCCGGGTGCTGGTATTCACCCTGATTATCGGCGGCCTGATTGCCACCATCGAGCAGACCGGCGGCGTGCGCGGCTTCATCCGCCTGCTGGAGCAAAGCGCCTGGGTCAACAACGGCTGGCGCGCGAAATGGCTGGCCTGGTTCACCGGCATCGTGATCTTTGTGGAATCCAATATCACCCTGCTGGTGGCCGGGGCGATTTCCCGGCCGCTATTCGACCATTACCGGATTTCCCGGGAAAAACTCGCCTACATCATCGACTCGACCTCGGCGCCGGTGTGCATTCTGATTCCTCTCAACGCCTGGGGCGCCATCGTGCTCGGCCTGCTTGCCTCGACCTCGGTGGATGAACCCATCGGCGTCTTTCTCACGGCGATTCCACTCAATTTCTATCCGATTCTCGCCATCCTGTTCAGCGCCTTCGTCATCTGGCGCAATCTTGATCTCGGCCCCATGGCCCGGGCTGAGCGTCGCACCGCTTCCGGCGAATTGCTGTGGCCCAACGCCACCCCCATGGTGGACCCGTCGATTCTTTCCAGCGGGGAAGCGGCGGGGGAGGGCGACCGGGCCCGCTACATGATCGCTCCGATTACCGTCATGGTGCTGAGCATGCCGGCCGCACTGTGGATTACCGGCGACGGCGACATGCTGGCCGGGTCGGGTTCGACTTCGGTGCTTTGGGCGGTATTGCTGGCGCTGGGCTGCTGCTGGCTGCTCGTGCTCCTTGATCGTCGCAGCCATGTGGATGAGCTGATGCGCACCTTTCTGCGCGGCGCCGGCGGGCTCCTGCCGGTGGCGGTGATTCTGCTGTTCGCCCTGGCCCTGGGCGATGTGGCCAATGCACTGGGCACGGGAACCTATGTCGCCGGGCTTGCCGGAGACACCCTGCCGCTGGGCCTGCTGCTGCCGCTGCTCTTCATCCTGTCGGCCTTTACGGCCTTTTCCATCGGTTCGAGTTTCGGCACCTTCGCCATCATGGTGCCCATCGCCGTGCAGACCGCTCTCGCCCTTGGCGTCAATCCCGGATTCTTTCTCGCGGCGGTGCTGTCGGGCTCGGTTTTCGGCGATCATGCCTCACCCATCAGCGACACCACCGTGGTGGCCTCCATGGCCTCGGCCACCGACCACATCGATCACGTCAGAACCCAATTGCCTTACGCGCTGTGCTGCGCCGCCCTCGCCGCCCTCCTGTTCTTCCTGTTCGGCCTGCTTGCGCTGTAATACCACCCGTCATCCCGCGCCTCGTGCTTCTATCATCCCGCGCTTCCTGCTTCTGTCATACTGCGCGAAGTCGCAGTATCTCAGGCAGTGGCCTCCCCATGAGATTCTGCGACTTCGCTTCGCTCCGCGCAGAATGACGGGGAACGTGGCTCCCCATGAGGGGGGATTCTGCGACGGTCGCACTGGTCGAAAATGCGACAACGAAAGGGCCACGGAGAACGAGGCTTCCCATGAGAGGATTCTGCGACTCCGCGCAGAATGACGGGGAACGGGGACTCTCAGCGCCGGGCCTTGTCAAGAATCGACTTGATGGTGAAGGCGCAGGCCATGTAGACCAGCGTCAGCATGGCCCAGGCGAAAATCTGCAACTGCCAGTTCGCGCCATCGCCGGGATTCGCAGCCGCCCGGGCAATCATCCACACCAGCCACAGCAAGCCGAACAACAAGGGAGCCAGCGCCGCCCTGCGCCATGGCCCGCGCCAGGCGCGGTACGCCGCCCAGGGCAGCCAGGCGCCCGCCGCCGCCACAGCCAGCGCCAGCAGCGAGACCCCGAACCCCGCCGCATCAGCCATTGGGGGCCACATGAGGTTTCGACGGAACTCCAGACAACGGAACTTATGGGACAGCACACTAGCCATGGGTGCGTTATCATGCGCGGCTGCGCGGTCCCCCCTTATAGCCATGTCCATCCAATCTGTCCACAAGGATTACCGCAATCTCGTTGAGTTGAATTATCAGCTCTACAATGGCCTGTTTCTCACCCTGCCACTCGACGCCGTGCAGCAGACCGGCGTGCTGCTGCCCCTGCTTGAAGAAGCCTGCCGGGAGGGGCTCGAATCCGGCGCCAATCCGCGGCAGATACTCGACGATTTTTTCGCCAGCCATCGCCCGGATTTTGACGAAGACGCCAAGGTTGCCTTCCTGTTCAAGGTGATCCAGTACGTCGAGCGCCAGATCGTGCTCGTGGACGCCCTGGAAGACGCCGCCTTCGAAAAAATCCACGAAACCGCGGCGGGCAATGAATTGCAGCGCCTCGGCGGCGGGTCCGGCGGTGAAGGCTCGCAGCGCGAACTGCGCGCCCTGCTCGAACGTTTCCGCGCCCGGGTGACGCTCACGGCCCATCCCACCCAGTTCTATCCCGGCAAGGTGCTCGCCATCATTACCGACCTCACCGAGGCGATTCGCGGGCAGGACATCGCCCGGGCCCGCAATCTGCTGCAGCAGCTAGGCAATACGCCTTTCTTCAACAAGGAAAAACCCTCGCCACTCGATGAGGCGGTCAATCTCGGCTGGTATCTCGGCAATATCTTCTATTCCGCCATCGCCCAAATCCACAGCCGCCTCGGGGAGCAGTTCAACGGCAGCTACCGGCCCAATCCGCAACTGCTCAGCGTCGGCTTCTGGCCCGGCGGCGATCGTGACGGAAATCCACGAGTGACTCCCGCGATCACCGCCAAAGTTGCCGGAAAACTGCGCAATCTCATCCTCAGCCGCTATCACCGGGATGTGCGCAGGCTGAAGCGCAGGCTCAGCTATGCCGAAGTTCACGAAAGACTGGAAGATATTGAACTCCGCCTGCACCGCGAACTGGTGAATGAACTCGAGCAAGCCTTCGCCTCGCCGGCGGAGTTGATCGCCGAACTCGAGCAGATCAGGGAAATGGTCACCGGCCGTTACCAGTCGCTCTATCTCGATCAGCTCGATTCCTTCCTGCTCAAGGTCCGCACTTTCGGTTTTCATTTCGCCAGCCTCGATATCCGCCAGGATTCCCGGGTGCTCGGCGCGAGCCTGGCAGAGGCGATCCGGCGGAATCCCGACAAGTTTCCCGCGGACTTCAGCCAGTGGGAGGAACCGGAGAAGATCGATTTCCTGCTGGGCCTGGACCGGAATCTCGACGGGTCCGGCGCCACGGACCCGCTGTTCGCCGACACCATGGAATCCCTGGCCTTGATGCGGGACATTCAGGCCCGTAACGGCGAACTTGCCTGCCACCGCTACATCATCAGCAATTGCCGCGGCCCGCTTGATGTGGCCGTCCTGCTCGCCTTGCTGCGGGGCGCGGGCTGGCAGCGCCCCAGCGTGGATATCGTGCCCCTGTTCGAGACGATTGCCGATCTGGAACGCGCCGGCGAGTTCATGGGGCGACTCTACGACGACCCGCGCTACCGCGAGCACCTGGGACGGCGGGACTGCCGGCAGACCGTCATGCTCGGCTTTTCCGACGGCACCAAGGACGGCGGCTATGTCACCGCCAACTGGTCGATTTACAAGTCCAAGGAGGACATCACCCGGGTCTCCCGGAAAGCCGGCGTGGAAGTAAGCTTTTTCGACGGTCGGGGCGGGCCGCCGGGAAGAGGCGGCGGCAATACCTACCAGTTCTATGCCGCCCTCGGCAAGACCATAGAAAGCAACCAGATCCAGCTCACCGTCCAGGGCCAGACCATCAGCTCCCATTACGGCACCCGACAGGCCGCCGAGCACAATCTGCGGCAATTGCTCGCCGCCGGGCTCGAAAACAATCTGCTGGAGCTGCCCGAGCGGGAAATCGAACCCGGGCAGCGGGAACTGCTCGAACAGCTATCGGCCATCAGCCTGCAACACTACCAGCGCTTCAAGTCGCATCCGGAATTCCTGCCCTATCTGGAACAGATGAGCACCATGGGTTACTACAGCCAGTCGAACATCGCCAGCCGGCCAGCGCGCCGGGGCGGGGGAGGCAGCACGAATTTCGAGGATGTGCGGGCGATTCCCTTCGTCGGCGCCTGGGGGCAACTCGGCCAAAACGTGCCGGGGTTCTATGGTCTTGGCACTGCATTGCGGCAGGTCGCCGACGCCGGCAAACTGCGGGAACTGAAGGAACTCCACCAGCGCAACCGCTTCTTCCGCACCCTGGTGGGCAACAGCATGCAAAGCATGAGCAAGGCCAATTTCGCGCTCACCGCCCACCTGGCCGAACACCCCCGTTTTGGCGCATTCTGGCGCCTGATCCACGACGAATTCCGGCTCAGCCGGGAAATGGTGCTGCAAATCTCCGGCCAGAAAACCCTGCTCGAAGACAACCCCGCCAGCCGCCTCAGCATCGAACTGCGCCAGCGCATCGTGCTGCCGCTGCTCGTCATCCAGCAATTCGCCTTCATGCAGGTCAACCGCGAAGAACTCCGGGAAGCCGACCGCTCCCGCTACGAAAAAATGATCATCCGCTGCATGTTCGGCAACATCAACGCCTCCCGCAATTCGGCTTGAATGGCTTCCGCGTCTTTCAAAACTTCGTGGTGGGGAACCAGATGTCCACGTAGTTGCCGAGTTCTGCCAGGGTGGCGTCGATTTCCGGATCGGATTCGCCCCGGGCGAGGAGGGCCTGCTGCACGCCCCAGAGCGACCAGACGTTGTTGGGATGTTCGCTCAGGTCCTGGCGGTATTCCGTCAGGGCGCTGTCGTGGGCGCCCATTTCCAAGTATAGCGCGCCGAGCCAGTGGCGCGGGGAGAAGGGCAGGGGTTCGGGCTCGTCGTAGTTGAGGTCGTTGTAATAGGCGATGGCTTCCTGGAAAGCGCCGAGGGCGGCTTCGCGGTTGCCCTCGCTCCAGTGAATCTCGCCTTCGAGAATGCCCGCCATGGCGCCAATGATGTCGGCGCCGTCGTGGAAGCGGAAGCGCGCCGTGGTGGTGGCGGCTCGTTCCTTCAATTCTTCCATGGTTTGCCGGGCGCGGTCGGCGTCGCCGAGCTTGAGTGCGGCGTAGCCCTGGGCGAAATCGTACATGGCGCGATTGACTTCACCCGCCGGCGCTTCGGTGACCGCGGGGATTTCCTCGAAGCGGCCGAAACGCACCAGCGCCAGGCTCAGCATGGCGGTATTGCCGTTGAGCCCCGCCAGGTCCCGGGCCGCTTTCAGGGAAGCGGCGCTTTCCCCGCCCATGGCGCCAGCGTAGTAGAGCATGGTCAGATTGTGGGTGGCGTAGGTGGAAATGCCGCGGCCATAGGCGGCCTTCTGGTCGGAATGCCAGGCCCTGGTGTTGGCGCGCACCGCCTCATGCCAGAGCCCCATCTCGTTCCAGGTATGGCTCGGCATGTGGTTGATGTGGCTGGAGCCGGGGATGGCGTCGCCCAGATAGCGCGCGCAGGGGGCGGCGAGTTCCGGGGTGGGCGTCGATTCCGACGCATGCACGAGCAGATGGCAGGCGCCGGGATGGGCGATGTCGCGTTCCAGCACCGAAAGCAGCACATTGTGCAGGTGGACGGTATTGGGGTTTTCCAGGGATCGATAGCCGCGCCGCTCCTCAAGCAGGAACAGGGCGTCGCCGTAGAGGGTCACGATTTCGAGATCGTCCGGGTACTTTTCCGCCAGTTCCGCCATGGCGTCGCGGTACAACTCATCCTGCTCCCTGCGGGTTTCCGGATCGTAATCCTCCACGTAGCGCACCTGGATCGCCCGGATCAGGTCGGCTTCCTTCGGGCTGGCCCTGTCGATCAATTTCATGGCCTTGCGCGTCGCCGCCAGCGCCCTGGGCGATTCCGCCGTGGTCATGGCGCCGTTGAGATAGGAACCCCAGGACCAGGCCTCGCCCCAGTAACAGATGGCGCAGTCCGGGTCCGCCTGCCAGGAGGCGCGGAAGGAACGCGTGGCCTCCACCTTGGCGAAGCCGTACATGAGCTGGAAGCCCTGGTTGAAGTATTGTTGCGCGAGTTCGCTGTCGCTGGAAATCGGATAGTGAAAGTCGCCCATGGCTTCTTCCAGCAAGGGCATGGGTTCGCTGTACACCGCCGGATACTCCACTTCCTGAGCGTTCGCCGCGGGTGGAAACGCCAGACCCGGGGTCAGGCCGAGGAGGAACAAGAATTTTTTCATGCCGTTACCTGCATTGTTCGGTGAATATTGACTTGAACGCCATCGCCGATTTTCGTTTCGTCACCTTCGATTTGCAAGCAGTAGCCCGTCATTCCAGCAATTCTCATTATGGCGCTCCAACCTTCATGTCATTCTGCGCGAAGCGAAGTGCCCCCTCCGTCATTCTGCGCGAAGCGAAGCGCCCCTTCCGTCATTCTGCGCGAAGCGAAGCGTAGTCGCAGAATCTCAGGCAGTGGCCTCTCAGGGAGATTTTGTGACTACGCGCAGAAATGACGGTTGGGTCCCGCAGAGTTTCCCTGCTTCACGGCATGCTGAACGAGACCGGGGCGGCGGGGCCAAGCGGGAGGCCCGAATACACCCAGACGATGGTGAGCAGCAGCCCCGCCAGCAGCAGGAATACCGAATAGGGCAGCATGGTGGCCACCAGGCTGCCGAGGCCGAAATCCTTCTGCCAGCGCTGGGCGAATACCAGCACCAGGGGGAAGTAGGGCATCAACGGGGTGATGATGTTGGTCGCGCTGTCGCCGACGCGATAGGCGGCGGTGCTCATCTCCGGCGAAATCCCCACCAGCATCAGCATGGGCACGAGCACCGGGGCGAGCAGGGCCCATTTCGCGCTTGCCGAGCCGATGAACAGGTTGAGCAGGGCGCCGAATATGATGATGGACGCCATCAGCAGGGTGTCGGGCAGATTCGAGCTTTCCAGCACGGCGGCGCCGTGGATGGCGAAGATCAGGCCGAGATTGGACCAGTTGAACATCGCCACGAAATGCGCCGCGGCAAAGGAGAGCACCAGGTAATAGGCCATGTCTCCCATGGCGTCCTGCATCATCCTGACCAGGTCGCGGTGGTTGTTCACGGTGCCGGCGGCGCTGCCGTAGGCCCAGCCCGCCGCCAGAAAGATGACGAAAAAGCCCGCCACCAGGGACTGGAACAAGGGATTGAGGCGCGCTTCCGGGGGCGCCGATTCGTCGATCAATGGCGTGCCGGGGCCGATGCAGAGAAAAATCCACAGTGCGACGATTCCCAGAATCGCCCAGCCGGCGCGTTTCAGCCCCGCCTTTTCCGCATCGCTGATGGCGGTGCTCGGATCCTTGACGATGCCCGCGCTGCCGCTTTCCGCCGGCCCATCGCCAAGCGGCGCCAGCCGGGGCTCGATGACCCGGTCGGTGATATACCAGATCACCGGCAGAAAGACGAAGGTCATGGCGACGATGAACCAGGCGTTGCCGGCGATGTTGGCGTCCCAGGCGGGCAGTATGGTTTCCGCGGCGGCTTCGGTAATGCCGAACAGCAGGGCATCGAGTTGCCCGGGCAGCAGATTGGCGGAAAAGCCCCCGGAAACCCCGGCAAAGGCGGCGGCGATGCCGGCCACGGGATGCCTGCCGGCGGCGGCGAAAATCACCCCGGCCAGGGGAATCAGCACCACATAGGCCGCATCCGCGGCGAGATTGCCGAGCATTCCCACCAGGGCCACCGCCGGCGTCAGCAACAGCCGCGGCACATTGCTCACCGCCGCGCTCATGGCGGTGCCGAGCAGGCCCGAGCGTTCCGCCACGCCGGCGCCAAGCATGACCACCAGCACATAGCCCAGGGGATGGAAGCTGGTGAAGGTGGCGGGCATTTCCACCAGCAGGCGGCGGATATTGTCCGCCGACAACAGGCTTTCGGCGCGAATCACCAGGGCGTTGCCCGTGGCGTCCACCTGGGTGGGATGCAGGGCGGAGCTGCCCAGGGCGGCGGCGATGACGCTGAGAACGATGACCCCGAGGATGCAGTACAGGAAAATCACCACCGGGTCGGGCAGGCGGTTGCCGCCACGTTCAATCCAGCCCAGAATGCCGCCGGCGCCGTTGCTTGTGGAAATCGATTCAGCGTTCATCTTGCATACTCCCCGATTTTGCCCGCAACCTTATCGCAGCAGGCGGAAAAATTCCCGCAGGTCATTCAGATACAGCTCGGGCTGCTCCAGGGCGGCGAAGTGGCCGCCCCGGGGCATCACCGTCCAGTGCCGCAGGTCATAGCCGGCTTCCACCCAGGCCCTGGGCGCGAGATAGATCTCGGCGGGGAAAATCGACACCCCGGTGGGCACGTCGATATAGCCGACGGGTTTCTCCGCCGGGGTATTGCGGTTTTCATAGTAGATCCGCGTGGACGAGGTAATCGTGCCGGTAAACCAGTAGATGGAGATATTGGTCAGCAGGTCGTCCATGGAGAAGTTCTCGTTCAGATCGCCTTCCGGCCCCTGGGGCAGGTCGCTCCAGCCGTGGAATTTCTCCACAATCCACGCCGCGGCGCCCGCCGGGGAGTCATTGAGGCCGTAGCCCAGGGTCTGGGGCTTGGTGCCCTGGATCTGCTGATAGCCGGTTTCGTTCCGCATGTACGCCGCCCTGGCGCTGGTGAGGGCGAGTTCTTCCGGCGCGGCCCGGTCGCGCAGCGCCTCGTCTTCCGGCGGCGGCGCGATGATCATGTTGGAATGCAGGCCGATCAGGCGTTCGGGATAGTGGTTGGCCAGATGCCGGTTGATGATGGCGCCCCAGTCGCCGCCGGCCAGGGCGTAACTGTCATAGCCCAGGCGCGCCATCAGCGCGGCCAGCATGTGGGCGATTCGTTCCGGATTGTAGCCCCGCTCCGCGGGAATCCCGGAAAAGCCGAAGCCCGGCAGGGAAGGCGCAACGAGGTGAAAAGCGTCCGCGCCGGAGTCGCCCCCGTGTGAAGCCGGATCGGTGAGCGCCGGAATGACACCGAGAAACTCGCTGATGGAGCCGGGCCAGCCATGGACGAGCAGCAGCGGCATGGCCTCGGGATTCGCCGCGCGCTGGTGGATGAAATGCAGGTCAACCCCGTCGATTTCGGTGCGGAACTGGTCGAATTCATTGATGCGCGCCTCCTGGGCGCGCCAGTCGAATTCATTGGCCCAGTAGTCCAGCAGTTCTTCCAGGTAGGCGCGCTCGGCGCCGTATTCCCAGGAAGTGCCGGGAATCTGGTCCGGCAGGCGGGTATTGGCAAGGCGACCGCGCAGGTCTTCCAGCGCCGCCTCGGGGATTTCCACGCGAAAGGGAGTGATCGGCATGTCATTCTCCGCCGGCAGCGCCTTGCCGGATAACAGAACAAACAGGGCCAGCAAGGGCGGGGCGGCTCTCAAAAAAAATCTCATGCTGCAGTCTCCAGTGTAGCGAGGGCAGATTGGATGATCGCCAGGGCTTCGTCAATCTCTTCCCGGCGCACGTTCAGCGCCGGCAGCAGGCGGATGCTGTTGTTGCCGCCCTTCACCGCAAGCAGCCCCTGCTCGCGCAAGGCCGAAAGAAAAGTCCCGGCGTCGGCGTGCAGGAAAACGCCGATCATCAGCCCAACACCCGAAACCCCGGCGATGAGGCCGGGATGGGTCCTGGCAAGTTCCTCCAGGGCGCCGGAAAAATACTCGCCGTGTTCGCGCACCCGGTCAAGAAAACCGGGCTGCGCAATTTCGTCCACTACGGCATTGGCTACCGACATGGCCAGGGGATTGCCGCCGAAAGTGCTGCCATGGCTGCCGGCCACCATGCAGTTCGCGACTTCCTCCCGGGCGAGACAGGCGCCCACGGGAAAACCGCCGCCTAGCCCCTTGGCCGAGGCGAGCAGGTCGGGCTCCACGCCGAGTTGCTGGTGGGCGTAAAGACTGCCGCTGCGCCCCACGCCGCACTGCACCTCGTCGAACAGCAGCAAGACGCCATGCTCGTCGCAGATGGCGCGCACTTCGTCAAGCCATGCGGGGTCTGCGGGACGAATGCCGCCTTCCCCCTGCACCGGCTCAAGCACGACCCCCGCGGTGGCGTCATCAATCGCCTGCGCCAGCGCCCCGGCGTCGCCGAATGGCGCCTGGTCAAAACCGCCGTCGCCGGCAAGAAAACCTTCGCAATGGGCGAGGTTGCCCGCCGCGGCAATCGTCGCCAGAGTGCGGCCATGGAAGGAATCGCTGAATCCGATAATGCGTTTGCGCCGGATATCGCCCCGGGCGTGATGGTAGCGGCGCATCATCTTGAAGCCGCATTCCATGGCTTCGGCGCCGGAATTGCAGAAAAAGGCCCGGTCGGCGAAACAAAGCCCGGTGAGCTTCTCCGCCAGCTCTTCACCCGCCGGAATGCGAAACAGATTGGAAGTATGCCAGAGCGAGGAGGCCTGTTCGGTCAGCGCCGCCACCAGACGCGGATGACAATGCCCCAGACTGTTGACCGCAATCCCCATGGCAAAATCCAGGTACCTGCGCCCGTCTTCGCACCAGACATGACTCCCCAAGCCACGAGAAAGTGCAAGGTCGCGCACCCCATAGTTTTCAAGTAAGGCCGTGGTCATGCCGGGATTTTACCCCTATCGTCACTTTACGCGGAGCGAAGTCCCCTTCCCGTCATTCTGCACGGAGCGAAGTCCTCCTCCCGTCATTCTGCGCGGAGCGAAGTCCTCCCCCCGGTCATTCTGCGCGGAGCGAAGCGAAGTCGCAGAATCTCATCCAGTACTCTCCCAACAAGATTCCGCGACTACGCGCAGAATGACAGAAGTACCAATACCTGGCGGAAACAGGCAAGTGCGCTATCATGCGGGATTGGGTGACGGGTTTCAACGAGTGGTCATGCGGCATTTCGTGAACGGGAATCGGATTTGCGAGCCTTTTCCGGTGGGGACCGAGCGGGCGGTTTTCGGAATGGGCTGTTTCTGGGGCGCCGAGCAGCTGTTCTGGGAACTGGAGGGCGTCTACAGCACTGCAGCGGGCTATGCCGGCGGCAACCGCGCCAATCCGACCTACCGGGAAGTTTGCAGCGGCAGGACCGGCCATGCCGAAGTGGTGCTCGTGTGTTTCGACCCCGAACAGGTCGCCTATGAGAATCTGCTCGCAACGTTCTGGGAAAACCACGACCCCACCCAGGGCATGCGCCAGGGCAATGACCGGGGAACCCAGTACCGCTCGGCAATCCTTGCCACAACCACCATGCAGGAAACCATCGCAAAGGCAAGCAGGAAACATTGCCAGACCCTGCTAAGCGCTCGCGGCTATTCCCATATCACAACGGAAATCGAGCCGCTGGATGAATTTTATTACGCAGAGGATTACCACCAGCAATACCTCGCCAAAAACCCCGGGGGCTATTGCGGGCTTGCCGGCACCGGAATCTGCATGACCCGGATGGAAGAGGAGACCAACGCTGGTGCCGGATAAGAAAAGCAAGCAGGGGGACCGCCTCGTGGTGGCGATCTCCTCCCGGGCCCTGTTTGATCTCGCCGACAGCCACCGCATCTACGAGGAAGAGGGGCTCGCGGCCTACCGCAGCCACCAGATCGCTGCGGAGAATGCTCCACTGGAGCCCGGCGTGGCTTTCAATCTGGTCAACAAGCTGTTGAAACTCAACGAAATTCTGGAACGGCCCGCGGTGGAGGTCATCCTGCTTTCGCGCAACAGCGCCGATACCGGCCTGCGCATTTTCCATTCCATCCAGCACTACCGGCTCGCGATTTCCCGGGCCGCCTTCTGCAGCGGCAACAGCCCCTGGCGCTACATCCCGGCCTTCGGCAGCCAGTTGTTCCTGTCGCTCGACGGCGCCGATGTGCGTCAGGCGCTCGAACTCGGCGTGGCGGCGGCCACCATCGTGCCTTCGGCGCACAGCAAGCAGTCCGACGACCACCTCAAGATCGCCTTCGACGGGGACGCCGTCCTGTTTTCCGACGAGGCGGAAAAAATCTACCAGCAACAGGGCCTTGAAGGATTCACCCGCAACGAGAGCGAAGCCGCCCGCGAGCCGCTCGAAGGCGGCCCTTTCAAGCCGTTCCTTGCCGCTTTGCAGCAGATACAGATGGCCTTTCCCGACGGCGAGGCGCCCATCAGCACCTGCTTGATCACCGCCCGCTCGGCGCCCGCCCACGAGCGCGTGGTGCGCACCCTGCGAGCCTGGAAAATCCGCATCGACGAATCGCTTTTTCTCGGCGGCCTGCCCAAGGACAAGTTCCTGCAGGCCTATGAGGCGGACATCTTCTTCGATGACCATCTCGACCATTGCGACGCCGCCAGCAACCATGTGGCCACGGGCCATGTGCCGCACGGCGTGCTCAATACCTGAGGCGGCTTCAGACAAACACGCCGTAGTACAGCCCGAGGCTGCCCAGAATCATCACCAGGGCCACCCTGAGGATTCTTTCCGGCAGCAGGTGGCCCACCCGGGTACCCAGGTGGATGGCGGGCAGGGAGCCGAGCAGCAGGCTGAGCAGCAGGACCGGGTCCACAAAGCCGCCGCCGAGATAGCCGAGCCCGGCAATCAGCGTCAGGGGCACGGCATGGGCGATATCGGTGCCGACGATGCGCACCGCCGACAGCCGCGAATGCAGCATCAGCAACACCGCCGCGCCAAAGGCGCCAGCGCCCACCGACGACAGGGTGACGCAGACGCCGAGAAAGACGCCGGTCACCCAGGTCAGAAAAAAGGATTCCCTCATATAGGCCCGGGGCACTTTGGGCAAGCGGTTGCGCAGCACCAGAATCAGGCAGGTGACGATCAGCATGGCGCCGAGGCTGCGGGTAAGCACCTCTTCAAACAGGGCTGAATTCTGAAACTGGGCGTCGAGCAGGAAAACATGCACCGCGATGGCGGCGGGTATGCTGCCGGCGGCGAGATAGAGCACGATGGGCCAGGCAACATGGTTGCGCCGGTGATGGGACACGGCGCCGCCCACCTTGGTAATCCCGGCATAGAACAGGTCGGTGCCGATGGCCACCGGCGCCGGATAGCCAAGCAGCAGCAGGAAAGGCGTCATCAGGGAGCCGCCGCCCACGCCGGTCACCCCGATGGCGAAGCCCACCATGGCTCCCGCCAGCACCTGAATCGGAAAGTCCATGTCAGCGCTTGTGCAGTCCGCATTCCCTGAGAGTGGCTTCCTCCCACCACCAGCGCCCTTCGCGCTCGTGCTGATGAGGGCCGGTGGGCCGGGTGCAGGGTTCGCAGCCGATACTGGCAAAACCCCGGTCGTGCAGCGGATTGTAGGCTATCTCCAGCATCCGGATCTGCTCCCAGATCTCCCCGGAACCCTGCCCCGCCAGTGGATTGATCTTGATCAGCGGCCCCCGGGCGCCGGCGAATCGCGGATCGAACTCGAACAGCGCGACTTCCCGGCGGGTGGGTGACTGATCCCGCCGCAGGCCGGTGATCCAGGCGGTGTATTTCGCCAGATGCCGCCGCATGGGTTCGATCTTGCGAACCCCGCAACATTCTTCGTGGCCATCGCGATAAAAACTGAACAGCCCTTTTTCCCGTACGAGCCGCTCAAGCCCCGCCGGGTCGGGGCTCAGCAGGTCGATGGTCACACCATAACTTTCGCGAACCTGCTCGATATAGCGATAGGTTTCCGGATGCAGGCGGCCGGTATCGAGGGCGAATACCGCAATATTCTTTCGCAGCCTGCTCGCATGGTGCAGCAGCAGCACGTCTTCGGCGCCGCTGAAGGAAAGCGCGCAGTCAGGCCAGGTCTCGAACGCATGCCGCAAGATCTCCCGCGGCGACGCATCCGCGAGGCGGGTATTCATTTCCTGCAGGTCGGCAGCGGAGGTCATCATGGGTTCCCGGATATCGAGCGGCGATTCTGCGGAATTTCCTTGCGGGGGTAAAGTGGAATCCCTGTGAATCGGGCGCCTCCGGACTTCAGGCATCTCGCCGCTATCGGCGGGCGGTGCGCAGCGGACGCTGTGAATACATCCCTGTACGCTTCGGGCTCGGCTCCTGCCTCGCACGCCCGCTGCGCACCGCCCGCCGACAGCGGCTTACGGCATCCTTGGTGTTTTTTTTGCGTAGTCGCCGGACACCTGGATTCGACAGTGGTTTTCGGTGAATGGATCACCGGCAATTCTCATTTTGGCGCTCCAACCTTGATGTCATTCTGCGCGAAGCGAAGCGCAGTCGCAGAATCTCTTGCAGTGGCCACGCAATGAGATCCTGCGACCGCGCCCATTGCCATAATGAGAATTGCCGATGGATTACTTCTGAGCGTTAACTTTTCCGGGGCTATTTGCTAGATTTGCCGCTCTTGAGGGTATTGAGCGGGAAACCTGGTTGTGAGTATTGCTGATGAGTAGTGAATCCGCCTTGCTGGCCTTGTCTCCCCTTGACGGGCGTTATCACGACAAGTGTCCCGAACTTCGCCCGATCTTCAGCGAATACGGGCTGATGCGTTACCGGGTTCAGGTTGAAATCGAATGGCTGCTGCGGCTTGCCCGCGAGCCCGACGTACCCGAATGTCCACCGCTCGGTGGCTCGGACAGGGCCTTTCTGCAGCGGATTGCGGAGGCGTTTTCCGCTCAAGACTGCGCCCGCATCAAGGAGTTTGAGGAAACTACCCGCCACGACGTCAAGGCGGTGGAATACTTTATCAAGGAAAAAATTTCACGGAAGCGGGGATTGACGGCGTATCTCGAATTCGTGCATTTCGCCTGCACCACCTGGGACATCAACAATCTCGCCTATGCGCTGATGCTTCGCGACGGGCGCGAGGCGCTGCTCGGAGCGCTTGGGGAATTGACCGGGAAGCTCACCGTCATGGCGGGTGAGTACGCTTCCCGGCCCATGCTTTCCCGCACCCACGGCCAGCCGGCTTCCCCCACCACCGTGGGCAAGGAACTGGCCAATTTCGTCTGGAGGCTGCGCCGGGAATCGCGGAAATTCCAGGAAGTGGAACTGCCTGGCAAGATCAACGGCGCGGTGGGCAATTACAATGCCCATGTGGCGGCATACCCGGAAGTCGACTGGCCGAATCTGGCCAGGGAATTCGTCGAAGGATTCGGGCTTGCCTGGAACCCGTACACCACCCAGATCGAGCCTTATGATTCCTTCGCCGAATACTGCGCCTCGCTCAGCCGCCTGAATACCATTGTTCTCGATCTCGACCGCGACCTCTGGGAATACATCTCCCTGAACTATTTTCGCCAGAAAACCGTGGCAGGCGAGGTGGGTTCCTCCACCATGCCCCACAAGGTGAATCCCATCGATTTCGAGAATTCCGAAGGCAATGCCGGCGTCGCCAATTCCCTGCTCCGGCATTTCGCCGAGAAGCTGCCGGTTTCCCGAATGCAGCGGGATCTCAGCGACTCCACGGTCATCCGCAATTTCGGCATGGCCCTGGGCTACAGTCTCATCGCGTTTCGCTCCACGTTGAACGGGCTTGGCAAGCTGGAACTCGACGCCGAAGCGATCGATGCCGACCTCGACGATAGCTGGGAAGTCCTCGCCGAGGCGATTCAGACCGTGATGCGCCGCCATGGCGTGCCGGAGCCTTATGAGAAGCTGAAAGAACTCACTCGCGGCCGGCAAATCGATCAGACCGCCATTGTTGAATTCGTCGATTCCCTGGCGATTCCCGAAGCCGCCAAAGCTTCCCTGCGAAAGCTCACCCCGCGCACTTATATCGGTCGGGCGGCCGAGTTGGCTGCTTCGGTCGGGGATGCGGATACGCACTGACGAGCCATAAGCAAAACTTATCCGCCCCATTGAAAAACAATATTGGCAATTCTTCCGGCGGGCTGCCAGACTTGCGCATGAGGGATATCGGTGCAGTTGGCCGATATCGAGGTAAAAGGGCAAGTGGAGGATCAGACCATGTCAGGCAAAACCGCACCACCGCAGCAACCGGTTCAATCTACGAACCAAACCATCACCGGCACCGATGAAAAGGACGTAATCTTGGGTGGCGATGGCCACGATGTGATCCGCGGCAAAGGTGGCAATGACATCCTGGAAGGCGGAGCAGGCAACGACACTCTGGTGGGCGGAGAAGGAAACGATACGCTGGAGGGTGGCGCCGGTTACGATGTTTTCTCGTTCTCACCCGGTGACGGTCATGACACGATCAAGGATTTCAAGCCGGGAACCGACAAGATCGATCTGTCCGGATTCAGCCAGGGAATCGCCTGGTTCGACCTGCGCTGGAACATGGAGGCAACCAGTGAAGGTGTGAAAATAGACCTGTCGAAATGGGGCGGTGGCTCGATTACGCTGACCGGAGTGAACTCGCCCAATGATCTCGGCGAGGACATGTTTTTCCTGACTGACGCCTCAATCTTCCGGACTGGCGGGAGTGGAAGCGATTCCTTCGTCGGCAGCGAAGACGGCGATCATCTTGCCGGAGGCCAAGGCGACGACTACCTGTACGGAAACCGCGGCGCTGACGAGCTCAAAGGCGACGAAGGCGATGACTTCATCGTGGGCGGACAAGGCGATGACCGTATTGTGGGCGGCGCCGGCGACGACACCTTGTACGGCGATGGCAATACCGGGGACACGCATTATCGCGATGGCGCCGCCACCGGGGAAACCGACCGGGACACCTTCTACTACGGCCCCGGCGACGGCAACGACAAGATCATGGACTTCAACAACGGGGAAGATAGCATCAACCTGACCGAATTCACCGCCATCTCGGATTTTGGCGACATCAACGCCCGGCAGGATGGCGCGAATGTGGTAATCGACTTCTCCGACAAAGGCGGCGGTTCGATCACGCTGGTCAATTTCAGCATCGACAATCTCGACGCCAGCGATTTCGAGTTCCACACTTCGTCGGTCGATACGGGCTAGGAGCCTGCGCCGTAGGAATTCACGGCTGCAAATCCGCTCTCATCCACGCCCCCGGCCGCTCGATTTCGTTGCATATTCACCAATATTCGCCTCAATCGACCGGTCGGGGGCGCGGCGATAGCGAATTTTCGCTTTCGCGAATTCCTACGGCGCAGGCTCCTAGGAGCGCGGCGCAGACTCCTAGGACTCCTGGCTTATCTCGCGTTCGCTGGCGAGGCGGAACTGTTGCTTCAGATCGTCAAAGGAATCGACCGAGGGATACTGGGGAAAGGCCTCCGCCACTGCGGCGGGGGCCTTGAACAGGATACCGGCGTCGGCCTCTTCCAGCATGCTCGTGTCGTTATAGGAATCTCCCGCGGCGATGACGCGGAAATTCAACTGATGCAGGGCCTTGACGCTTTGCCGCTTGGGATCCTTTTGCCGCAGGCGGTAGCCGGTGATGCGGCCCCCGCTGATTTCGAGGCGGTGGCAGAAAAGTGCGGGAAAATCGAGCTGACGCATCAGGGGGTGGGAAAACTCGTAAAAGGTGTCCGACAGGATAATCACCTGGAATCTCGCCTTGAGCCAGTCAAGAAAATCTTTCGCGCCGGCAAGCGGCGCCATCCCGGTAATCACCTGCTGAATTTGCGCCACGCCAAGGCCATGCCGCTCAAGCAGGCCGAGCCGCTGGCGCATGAGCGCGTCATAATCCGGCACATCCCGGGTGGTTGCCCGCAGGGCGTCAATTCCCGTCTGCTCGGCAACGCCAATCCAGATTTCCGGCACCAGCACGCCTTCCAGATCAAGGCAGGCAATTTCCATTTCGTGCTCCCGTTTCAAGGAAGCGGCAAATCTAGCAGATAGGCCCGGCAAGATTCAAAAGGAATGCTCAATTGGCGCGCCTCCCAGGCAACGCTGCCGGTCGTAGAAGACCACATACTGTCCCGGAGTGACGGCCCGTTGTGGCTCGTCGAAGCTTACCCGCAGGCTGGCGGCGTCGTTGGCGGAAACTTCGCAATCGATGTCGCGCTGGCGGTAGCGGGTCCTGGCGCTGCAGCGTATTGGCAGGTTCGGCGCGGCGCCATTGATCCAGACGGGCATTTTCGCAATCAGGCCGCTGCTCTGGAGAGCGGCGTGTTCTTCGCCCTGCACCACGTAGAGCGTGTTGCTGGACAGCTCCTTGCGCTGCACATACCAGGGCGCTTCCGGATAATCGCGCAGGCCGCCGATTCCCAGCCCCTGCCGCTGGCCGAGCGTGTAGTACATCAGACCCTGGTGCCGGCCGATTTCATCCCCTTCCGGCGTTTTTACGGGACCCGGCCGGGCGGGCAGGTAGCGCTGGAGAAAATCCCGGAACCTGCGCTCGCCGATAAAACAGATGCCCGTGCTGTCTTTCTTGTCGCGGGTCGGCAAGTTCAGTTCCGCGGCGATTTTCCGGACTTCAGGCTTGGTCATTTCCCCCAGGGGAAAAAGACTGCGGCGGATGCAGGCTTCGCTGACTTCACAGAGAAAGTAACTCTGGTCCTTGTTCGGGTCCACACCCTTGCAGAGCCAGACTTCGTCTCCGTTTTCGACCCGGCGCGCATAATGCCCGGTGGCGATCCGTTCGGCGCCAAGCTCCAGGGCGTATTCCAGAAAAGCCTTGAACTTGATCTCCCGGTTGCAGAGCACATCCGGATTCGGCGTGCGGCCCAGCCGGTACTCTGCCAGAAAGTGACTGAAAACCCCGTCCCAGTACTCAGCGGCGAAATTCGCCTCGCGCAAGCGGATGCCAAGAATGTCGCAGACCGCCCTGGCGTCGGCGAGGTCTTTTTCCGCCGTGCAGTATTCGCTGTCGTCGTCTTCCTCCCAGTTCTTCATGAACAGGCCTTCGACTTCGTATCCCTGGCGCAGCAGCAAACTCGCGGCCACCGACGAATCGACCCCGCCGGACATTCCGACCATAACCCGTACACCCCTGTTCATGCTGTCCACATTGCGGAAAACCTATCCAGCACTAGGAGCCTGCGGCGCAGCCTCCTGGGCCTGTTCCATCCTGAATCACTCGACACCCTGTGCGGGGTAGCGAAGTCCGGAAGGCGGCGGGATTCTATTCCGAACAACCTTCAAGGATGTCGTTCATGGCGTTGCGGTCCCGGTTTTCGATGTAGAGCTCATATTTTTCCGCGATGGCGTCCCATAGCTGGACGTACTCGCACTGGAACTCCTCCCGGGGCAGGAAACGGCTTGGGCCCCGGTCGCGCTTGCGGCGGGCTTCCCGGCGTTCCACCATCACGATATTGAGCGGGTCGTTGGCGAATTGCAGTTTCTTGCCCGACGGCCAGCGGTCGCCGCCGTGGGTGTGGGCGTACATGAGCGGGATGATGTGGTCCACGTCGAGCCGCATGGCGACTTCATGGGTTTCGCCGGTGTATTCGTCCACCCATTCTCCGGTGCGCACGACGCAGTTGCGGGGATTGGTATAGCGCACGGGGGTGCGGCTCGTGAGGATCAGCACTTCCTGCCGGGTGGACTGGCAGTCGCCGTCGAAATCGAGCTCGAAGTTCCAGTCGTCGGTGTTGAAGAACTTCTCCCTGGCGCGACGGTTGCTCACCATGCGCTCGGAACCGATGCGGCTGAAGGTGTCAGGGTATTCGCAGCCCGTCATGTGGCAATGATAGGAATTGCCGTAGTAGTGGCCGCCATTCTGGTCGAGATTGCCCACGTGGGCGGTCGCAGCCGGAATGAACCCGGCCAGCAGGCCCAGGATGGTCAGATGAGCGCGCTTCATCATTGTTCCTCCAGACTCATTCTGCGCGTAGTCGCGGAATCCTCACCTCACTCAAGCAGGAAGGACAGGTCCGCGGCGCGGCAGTGCTTGGTCAACAGGCCCAGCGAGATACAGTCTACGCCAGTTTCGGCGATTTCCACCAGTGTTTCGCCTTCGACTCCGCCGGATGCTTCGAGCCGGCAGCGCCCGCGGGTCAGCGCCACGGCCTGGCGGATCCGGTCGATGTCGAAATTGTCGAGCATGGCCACATCGGCGCCGGCGGCAATGGCCTGTTCGAGTTCCGCCAGATCGCGCACTTCGATTTCCACCGGCTTGTCCGGTCGCATCTCGCGCGCCCGGGTAATGGCCGGGCCGATTCCGCCCCTGGCGCGAATGTGGTTTTCCTTGATGAGAAAGGCGTCGAACAGTCCCATGCGATGATTGTGGCAGCCGCCGACCCGCACGGCGTACTTCTGGGCGCTGCGCAGGCCCGGCAGGGTCTTGCGGGTGTCCAGCAGTTTGCATCCGGTATGGGCCACGAGCGCGGCGAGTTCGCGGCTGCGCCGGGCCACGCCGCAGAGCGTCTGCAGAAAATTGAGGGCGCTGCGCTCGGCGCTGAGCAGCGCCCGGTTATTGCCTTCGATGATGTACAGCGTCGCGCCCGGGCCGATATCGGCGCCTTCCTCGTGCCGCCATTGCGGTCGCAGGGAAGGGTCAAGCCGATGGTAGACCGCATCGACCCAGGGCCGACCGCAGAGCACGGTGTCCTCCCGCGCGATCGCGCGACCGGAGCCTGTCGCGGCAGGGTCGAGCAGGGCGGCGGTGATGTCGCCGCCACCGATGTCTTCGGCCAGCGCGGCGGCGACCTGCGCGGGGAGATCCCCGGGCGCTTCCAGCGGAGGGATCATCAAGGCGCCGGCGCGTCCTGACGCAGGGTAAGCCGGCCATCGCGCTGGGAAAACTCGATACGTTGCAGGGCGCTCATGCCGAGCAGTATCGTATCCCCGCCCATGCTCGGGGTAATGCTTGCCGAAAGGTCGTGGAGGGCGATATTGCCGAGTACGAGCTGGTCGATACGGGTGGCGTAGACGATGACCGTGCCATTGGCGGTGGATGCCCGGCCGGGATAGCCGCGTTCCAGCCCGGCGGCGTCGGCGATGTGGGCGGGAATGGCCACATCGGTGGCGCCGGTATCGAGCAGAAAAGTAACCGGAATGCCATTGACCTGCCCGCTGGCCACGTAGTGCCCCTGCCGATTGCGCTCAAGCACGACTTCCCGGGTGCCGTCGGGGCTGAAGATTCCCTGAAGATTGCGGTTGGGATTGGCCTGGCCTTCCAGCCAGCGGTCGAAGCCGCCGGTAAGCGCCACCATGCCGAAAGCCAGGCACAGCACGAGCATGCCCTGACCCATGCGCCGCCCTGGCGGCTTCGAATCGGAAAAGTCATCCATGGCCGGGATTATCCGCCACAGCCTCGCCAGCGGCAAGTTTCAGTTTCTTCCCGTCATTCTGCGCGTAGTCGCAGAATCTTGTTGGGAGACCACTGCATGAGATTCTGCGACTGCGCTTCGCTTCGCGCAGAATGACGTGGGGGAGGGCTTCGCTTCGCGCGGAATGACGGTGACGGGCTTCGCTTTGCACATGATGACGGGAGGGTGGGAACTCAATCGGCAATGCGGGATTCGATGTATTCGATTCGCTCTTCGGTGGGAGGATGACTGGCGATGATGTCGAGCAGACGCAGCAGGAGGCCTTCCTCGGAGTCTTCGGGAACCGTGGCCTCGGCTTCGGAAATGGCGGCATCGGGGGCGGGATCATCCCGGTCCGAGCCATTTTCGTCTGCCGCTGCTCCATTGATTGAGATCACCAGCCGGGATTGCGCTTCCAGCTTTTCCAGAATGCTGATCATCGCTTCCGGGGATTCTCCCGCAGCCAGCAGACGTTCCACGGCGAAGGCGTCGGCCTCGCGCTCGAGGGCGCGGGAAAATGGGCCGAGCGCGGGCCCGAGCAGCACCGAACCGAGCAACAGATCGCCCACCACGCCGATATCGCCGGTGAGCAAGGCGAACATCACCAGCCAGGCCGAGGCGGTGAGTGCCTTTTGTTCCACATGCCGCAATTCGGCGTGCCCGAGTTCATGAAAATACACAGCCAGCAGTTCCAGGTCATCTTCCGCCAGCATGACCAATTCGTCGGTGAATGCGACCATGGTGGCGCTGAGGGTCAGGGCATTGGCGCCGATAATCTCCGAGGCGCGAAATTCCACCCGGGGGGAGGCGTCGGTTTCATCGCGGGAAGTGAAATAGCGGACGAGTCCGGCCTGTCGCGCCCCCGGCAGTCGGGATGGCGGCAGCCAGGTCTCAAGCTCTTCAAGCAGCAAGTCGCCGAGATCATCACTGACTTCCACCGGCAGCAGGAATGCCGCCCGGGCGGCGATGGCCGGCACACCCCAAAAAGCGAATGCGGCCACCAGGGAAACGCACAATATGCCAGCCCCCAGGGCGACTGACATTCGCTTCTCCAACCGGCTCAGCCAGCCGCCGCCGAGGGCAAGGTCGCGCCGCATTGCCGCAATACCGGCCTCGTCCATGGTGACGAAACTGTCCTCGCCGCCCCAGCTTAGCCGGGTGGGGGCGCCGGGAAGCGGCGAACTCATTTGCAGCCGCTGCGGGTCGATGGAGATGCGGTTGCCTTCTTCCGGCAGCAGCGCCAGGGCGCCCGAGCCCCAGCGCAGCCGGGCGCCGCGCCTGCGGCTGCGGTCGCCGTCAAACCAGGAGCCTTCGATTTCGTTCAAATGCCGATCCCCAGATCAAAGGCTTCGCCGATTTCATCGCCCTGGGCCGAGGTCCGGTCGGCCTCGGCGGCGATGAAGTGGTCGAGGTCGCTGGTTTCCAGCCACATTGCCGGCAACAGGTAACGCGACCGCCGCACCCGGGCCCAGGGAGTGAACATCCCCAGGGTGACCGTGATCAGCAACATGTTGCTGAACAGGATCCAGAAATAACGCGGGGCGCTGATGCGGTTGCGAACCCGGTTGTCCGCCAGTGCAATCCGATTGAAGACCATCTTGAACCGCATGGCTTCCCAGGCGAATCCGGTAACGAAAACGGTTAGCAGGATGGCGAAATAACCCAGAAATCCAAACAACAGGAATGACCCCATGATTGCCGGGTCCACTTCTATGGATGCATCGGGATTTTCCGGATCGACGGTGACGGATTCCGCCAGGATTTCCGGCGGAAACCACGAAAGAAAGAACCCGGCAGCCGCAGCGACGACTGCAACAAGCATCAAGACAAAGATGCCAATGCTGATCAGCGCAATCCGGTAAAACCCGCCGCCGGCGGCGCTTGAACTCGCCAGGGATTCGCCAAAGCGGTGATTGTCAATCTGATATTGATTGATCCGGTACAGCGCGTAAGGCAGGCCGACTCCCAGGGTAAGCACGCCGAACAGCGGCCACAGCAGGTAGGCCTTGCAGGCTGGCCAGACTTCGCCGTCAAAGCCGAAGCGGATGCCGCGCCAGGCGCTGTTGTGGGCATTGAAGCGAAATGCCTGAATGAAGATCAGCGGCAGCAGCAGCGCGAGCACGCCACCCGCCACAGCGCCGAGCAGGGTGCTGAAAGTGCCCGCCACGGTGTAAATCACCAGCAGGGCGACGCCGATCAAGCGCCCCTTGAGAATCGCAATGGGGCTTGCGAGATACTCGAAGCGGTCCCCGGCGAGTTCGGTATTGCCGTAGAAATAGCGCTTGGTTCTGACCTTGGCCCAGGCGGAGTAGACGCCAATCGTGAGAATGCTCAAGAGCAGGTTGACGATCCAGATGCGGAAATATTCCGCTCCATTGCCGTGAAAGGCAAAATGCTCCGCGGCGGATGCTTCCGCCGGATGGGATTCGTTCTCGCTGCTGCGGGCAAGCTCCGTTTCGTTCATGCCCCCTCCTTGTAATTCGGGTGTATGGATTGTGGGCGCCGACATTCGCCATAAGCCCATACTGGCAATGGGCAGCGCGGGAGCAAGCCTAACACGATCACCCGGCAATCCCGCAACTTTCGTGGAAATTTGTTTCGCCGCCGTCCCGCGCCAGCACTTCCGGCCTCACCCAGGAGCCTGCGCCATAGGAATTCACGGCTGCAAATCCGCTCTCATCCACGCCCCCGGCCGCTCGATTTCGTTGCATATTCACCAATATTCGCCTCAATCGACCGGCCAGGGCGCGGCGATAGCGAATTTTCGCTTTCGCGAATTCCTGCGGCGCAGGCTCCCAGGCCTTGGTAGCGCCAGGAGAATGATATGGGGCGACACGTGCGATGTCCGAATGGGCCTGATGATGGTATAAAGCGATTCGGGTTCGCCGGGAACCGGGATTGACAATCTATCCCGGGACGGGTGTGGAGAGAAAGGGGAGAGGCACAGTGCGGAAATTCGGCATCGGCCAGCCGGCGGCGCGCTTTGAGGACCGCCGCTTTCTCACCGGCACAGGCAGGTATCTGGATGATGACAACCTGCCGGGGCAGGCCATCGGCGTATTCCTGCGCTCGCCCCATGCCCACGCCAGGCTTGGCGGGATCGATCTCGACGCGGCCCGGGCCGCTCCCGGCGTACTCGGGGTGTACACCGGCGAGGACCTGCGCGCCGCCGGTGTCGGCGACCTGCCCTGTCTTGCGGATGCGCCGGGCGAAGACGGCTCGGCCTGCTACAAGCCGCCGCGTCCGGCGCTTGCCATGGGCCGGGTGCGCCACGTGGGCGAGCCGGTCGCGCTGATCGTCGCCGAATCCCGCGCTGCCGCCCTCGATGCGGCGGAGCAGATACTCATCGATTACGAAGAACTGCCGGCTGTCGCCGCAACCACCGAGGCCATGGCCGAATCCGCTCCCCGGCTGTGGGACGACGCCCCGGACAATCGCTGCTTCGACTGGCGCACAGGCGATGCTGGCGCCGTGGCGGAGGCTTTCGCCCATGCGACGCACCGGGTCGAGCTCGAACTCGTCAATAACCGGCTCGCCCCAAACACCATGGAGCCCCGGGGCTGTATCGCGGCGCTGGAGGACGGTCGCATGGTCCTGCAGGTTTCCTGCCAGGGCGTACATATCATGCGCTTCCTGCTGACCCGGCACGTGTTCCATTGCGCCATGGAAGACATGCGCGTGATCTGCCGGGATGTGGGAGGCGGTTTTGGCGCCAAGATATTCTGCTACCCGGAATATGTCGCCACGCTGCATGCCGCCCGGGAACTCGGCCGGCCGGTGAAATGGGTGGCGGAGCGGGGCGAATCCTTTCTCAGCGACAGTCACGGCCGGGACCACGTGACCCGGCTCGAAGCCGCATTCGACGCCGAGTTGCGCATGACGGGGCTGCGCGTTTCCACCGTGGCCAATCTCGGCGCAAGCCTGTCTTCCTTCGCGCCTTTTGTCGCTTCGTCGGCCGGGGCGGCCATGCTCACGGGCTGCTACCGCATACCCGCCGCCCATGTGCGCATGCAAGGCGTTTTCACCAATACCGCGCCGGTGGATGCCTACCGCGGCGCCGGGCGGCCCGAGGCGATTTACGCCATCGAGCGGCTGATGGATGTCGCCGCCGGGCGGCTTGGCGTGTCCCCCGGGGAAATCCGCCGCCGCAACCTCATCACCGCGGCCGAAATGCCTTTCGAAACCGCCCTGGGCTCGCGCTACGACAGCGGTGATTTTCCGAAGATTCTCGAACTCGCGCTGGAAAAATCGGACTGGGGAAGTTTTGCGGCACGACGCGCCGGCGCGAAGCGGGCCGGCAAGCTGCGCGGCATCGGCATGGCCAGCTATGTGGAACGCTGCGCCGGAGGGCAGCCCGAGCAGGCCCGGCTGCAGGTTGCGGGCGACGGTGGCGTGACCTTGTTCATCGGCACCCTGTCCAATGGCCAGGGGCACGAAACCGCTTTCCGGCAGATTCTCTGCGAATCCCTTGGCATCGACCCAGGGCGGGTCAGCATCGTCCAGGGCGATTCCGACGCCATTGCCAGCGGCGGCGGCACCATGGGTTCGCGTTCGGTTCCCGTGGGCGGGGCGGCAATCGCCGCCTGCGCCGGAAAATTGATTGTCGCCGCCGGAAAGGAAGCTGCGGAAATGCTGGAGGCGGCGGAAGCCGACATTCGCTTTGCCGCCGGCAGATTCCAGGTCGCCGGCACCGACCGCAGCCTCGGCTTTGCCGAGGTCGCCGCCCGGGCCGCGCCCGCCGATGGCGGTGCGTCCTTTGACGAAACCGACGGTTTTGCGCCGGATCAGCCCACCTATCCCAATGGCGTCCATGTGGTCGAACTGGAAATTGACCCGGATACCGGCAGGATCGAACTCGTCAACTATGTGGTGGTGGATGATTTCGGCCAGGTAATCAATCCCAGTCTGCTGCGGGGCCAGGTTCACGGCGGCATCGTCCAGGGGCTGGGCCAGGCCCTGCTTGAGGATTGCCATTACGATCCGGATTCCGGGCAGTTGCTCAGCGCAAGCTTCATGGACTACGCCATGCCCCGGGCGGACGATTGCCCGGATTTCGATTTTTCCCTGCATCTGGTGCGCTGCGAAACCAATCCGCTGGGTATCAAGGGCGCCGGCGAGGCAGGCGCCATCGGCGCGCCGCCGGCGATCATGAACGCCATCGCCAATGCCCTTGCCGACCACGGCGTGGAGCATGTGGACATGCCCGCCACGCCCCACAGGCTCTGGTCGCTGCTCGATTCGTAGGTCGAATCCGCTGCAACTTTCATGTCATTCCGCGCGGAGAAGCCACCCCCCTGCGTCATTCCGCGCGGAGAAGCTACCCCCCTGCGTCATTCCGCGCGGAGAAGCTACCCCCCTGCGTCATTCTGCGCGGAGCGAAGCGCAGTCGCAGAATCTCAAGCAGTGGCCCCGCCAGGGAGATCCTGCGACTGCGCTTCGCTTCGCGCAGGATGACGGGAAAAGTCGGCATTTGCCGCAGGCTGGCGGCTTTGCTAAGTTTCCGGCATTGCATTTGTGGTCTCAAGAGGCGATTCGTGACTGGCGCATCCTCTGGCAAGCTCAGCCGCCGTTCCCTGCTTGGACTCGTGGGCGCCGTGACCGTGGCGCCGCAGCTGCATGCCCAGTCGCCCGACCGCATACGTCCCCAGGCCGGCGATGAACTCGTTTTCGATGAAGGCCCGAGCCTGGGCGAAGTGGTTCGACCGAACCTTATCGAACTCCATGCCAGACCCGTTGCCGCCCTCGCCAGGGATCCGGCCAGCGGTGTGCTGCGCGATGGCTCCCGGCTCAACCGGGTCATGCTCACGCGAATCGATCCAGAGGAGCTTGCGCCGCGTTTCCAGGCAAATGCCGCCGGCGGTATCGTCGCCTATTCGGCGGTCTGCACCCATACCGGCTGCGATGTCTTCAATTGGGATGAAGAACAGTTGCGCATGGCCTGCCCCTGCCACGAATCCCAGTTCGACATCTATGACGGCGGCCGCGTGGTGGGCGGCCCGGCGCCCCGGCCCCTGGCGATGCTGCCGCTGGAAATCGCCGATGGCGCGGTCCGCGTCGCCGGCCCCTTTCGCGGCCGGGTGGGCTTTCAGCAGGCTTTCTGAATGAGGTGGATCATGTTCGACAAAATCAGGTTGTTGCTCGTTTGCGGAATGCTTGCCTGCGGTTCCGCCGCAGCCCAGGACCTGCCGCCATACCATCCGGTTTCCAGTGAGAGGCTGCTCAACCCGGAGCCGCACAACTGGCTCATGTACCGTGGCGGCTATGATTCCCACGGCTACAGCAGCCTCGACCAGATCGACGCGGGCAATGTGGGGCAACTCGAACTCGTCTGGAGTTTCGCCACGGGTCTGCGGGAAGGCCATCAGGCGCCGCCCATCGTCAATGACGGCTACATGTATGTCACCACGCCCCAGAATCACGTACTCGCGCTGAACGCCGCCACCGGCGAGTTGATCTGGCGTCATGTGCGCTTCCTGCCCGACGACCTCCAGCAGATGCATCCCACCAATCGCGGCGTCGCCCTGTACGGAGAACGGGTCTACATGGCCACGGTGGACGCCTGGCTGGTCAGCCTCGACGCGCTCACCGGCGAACTCATCTGGGAAGTTCCCGTGGAGGATTACCACAACGGCTACTACATGACCCTGGCGCCCCTGGCCGCCGACGGCAAGATCATGGTGGGGGTTTCCGGCGGCGAATGGGGCATCCGGGGCTTTGTCGCCGCCTATGACGCCATGACCGGCGAAGAAGCCTGGAAGACCTACACCATCCCCGCGCCGGGGGAACCCGGTTCGGAATCCTGGCCCGGCGATTCCTGGCAAACCGGCGGCGTTCCCGTCTGGCTTACCGGCTCTTATGACCCGGAGTTGAATCTCACCTACTGGGGCACGGGCAACGGCGGCCCCTGGACCGGCGACGCCAGACCCGGGGACAATCTCTACGCCACCTCGGTGATCGCTCTCGACGCCGGCAGCGGCGAGTTGCGCGCCCATCATCAATATCACTGGAACGATTCCTGGGACTGGGACGAAGTCTCGGCGCCCCTGCTGATCGATTTCGAGCGCGATGGCGATACGATCCGCGGCATGGTGCATCCCGGCCGCAACGGCTATCTCTGGTTTCTCGACCGCGGCGCCGGCGCCATCGGCTTCGTCGATGCCTGGCCCTATGTTTACCAGGACGTATTCACCGGCATCGACCCGCAAACCGGCCGCCCGGAATACGACATGAGCAAGAAGCCCGGCATCGACTACCAGGCGGATTTCTGCCCCTCCCTGTGGGGCGGCAAGGACTGGCCTCCCGCGGCATTCAATCCGGTGACCCGGCTGCTGTTCATCCCCGCCAATGAAAACGTCTGCTCCAGCCTGGTGGGAGAAGAGGCCCGGTACGTTCCCGGCCGCACCTTCACCGGCCGCGGCGAGGCCGACAACGGCGGCTTCCTCATCCGCGAAGGCGCCGAGCATATCGGTGAACTCCAGGCCTGGAACGTGGACACCGGCGAGGAAGTGTGGACCGCCACCTTCGAAAGCCACAACTGGGGGCCGGTGCTCGCCACCGCCGGCGAACTGGTGTTCATGGGGGGCACCAATGACCGCTACTTTCGCGCCTTCGACGCCGGTAGCGGGGAAATCCTCTGGCGCTATCCCACCAGTTCGGGAATCACCGGCGTGCCGGTGTCCTTCGCCATCGGCGGCAGGCAGTACATCGCGGTCCAGAGTGGCTGGGGGGTGGACGCCCAGCGCGAACAGAACTCGATCAATCGCGTTCGCGGCGCCAGCTTTTACGTGCCACAGGGAGGTTCGATCTGGGTGTTTGCCTTGCCGTAGTGTAGGGAAAATCAGTCCAGCAGGGCCAGCCCGTCTTCAATCAGACGCTTGCCCACCCGGGCCGCCGCTTCGCCCATGGGCTCGATCCAGCGCTGATCGTGAAAAGCCACCCGGTACACCAGACCGATGCGCCGTCTCGGTTCCGGTCGCGCCAGCCGCAGAAAATGGAGATCGGGGGAAGCCGCCTGCTCGAACGCCGCCGCGGTGGCGGGAATCAGGGTCAGGCCGGCGTCGGCGCCGGCAAGCTGGGCGAGGCTGCCCAGCGATTGCAGGTCCCGGTGTACGCCTTCCAGATTGCTTTTGGCGCAGGCGCCGAGCAACTGGTCGCCTAGACAATGCCCTTCATTGAGCGCGAGCAGGGGGCCAAGGTCGGACATGGCCAGGCTTTCCGCCTTGAGGCCATCCGCCAGATTACGGAATGCCGCCAGCCTCGATGCGCTTCCCGCGAGCAGCAGCGGGTCTTCGAACAGTTCCTGCTCGGTCAGTTCGAGCTTGCCCACGGGCAATGAAATGATCGCCGCATCAATGTGGCCGCCGAGCAGCTTGTTCAGCAGTTGATTGGTGGTGGCCTCGCACAGGGAGAAGTCGATTCGCTCGGCGGCGTCCCGCAATTCTTCCGTCAGGCCGCCAATGAGATAGGACGCCAGGGTCGAGACAATGCCGAGGGAGATACGGAATGGCCCTTCGTTGAAACGCTTGCCCATGGTTTCGAGCAGCAGGGCTTCATCGAGCACCCGCAGCGCCTGCTCATGCACCTCGCGGCCAAGCGCGGTAAGCGCCACGCCGTGGCTGTCGCGCTTGAACAGCGGCCAGCCCAGGGTGGTTTCCAGCTCGCGCACCTGCAGCGAAAGCGCCGGCTGGGAAACAAAAACGCTCTCCGCAGCCCTGGCGAAGGAGCCGTTCTCGACAACCGCCTTGAAGTAACGAAGCTGGCGCAGGGTAACAGGCATGAGGCAGCGGGTCCGGTTCCGGTTTTGCGGAAGCCCAACAGGGATGGGCAACGGGAACCGCATTGTTACACGTTGCGGCCCCCGGGAAAACCGGCGGCTTCCATCCTCTCCAATTGCCACCAGGCAAACCTGGGGAGATCCTGCGACTGGGTGCGGTATGAAGGACTCCAATCCGGCATGAGTTTCTCAAACAAGCCGCGGGGAGCGGCGTCTGCTGGCAGAATCCGCTCCCCGCAATTCCGGTCCATCGGGATAAATCGTCTGGTTCTTGCGCCAGACTTCTTCGCTAGCGTTCTGCCAACCGTTGGGAATTCTTGTGTGGGGTTGATCAACCAGCGATGGATACAGGTTGGCCCAGACCGGGAAGGCTGTCCAATACTGTTTTGTTTGAGTCGCGATAAGAAAAACTAGGTGCCTGCGCCGCAGGAATTCGCGAAAGCGAAAATTCGCTATCGCCGCGCCCCTGGGGGCGCCAGCCATTGCGGCGCAGTGTCGGGTGGCGCGTCGAGGCTGCGCAGAAAGGCTTCGAGCCGGCGCAGTTCCCGGCGCGACAGGCCAAGCGGTTTGGCCTCGTTGTGGCCGAGCATGGCCACCGGTGCTTCATTGTAGTGTTCCAGCACTTCCGCCAGAGTGGCGAAGGCGCCGGTGTGCATGTAGGGATCGGTGCGGACCACATTGCGCAGGCCGGGGGTCTTGTGGGCTCCGGCAAGTTCGCTATCGTCCCTGGCGAAGCGCAGTTCCAGGCACTGGCCGGACGCGGCGTCGCTGAATTCGCCCAGACAGTTGAAGGCGTCCCGCCGCGCTTCTTCCACGCCGTCGAAGCGGCCCATGGAAGGCATTTGTCCGGCGACAGGAAGAATACCGGTATTGTGAAAGTCGTGATTGCTCAGCAGCGGGCCATTGTGGCAGTTGACGCATTGCGCTTCGCCAATGAACAGCCGCAGGCCCGCGAGTTCGTCCCGGCTCAGCGGGCCATCCTGCCGAACCGCGCCGTCTCGCGCCACCCGGTCGGCATAGTCGTCAAAACGCCCCCGCCCCGGCATGAGCTTGCGCTGGTACGCCGCAAGGGCTTTTCCGGCATTGGCGAAAACGGTATCGATGCTGGCTTGCAGGGCAGGGTCGAGACTGCGCCACTGGGACTGCGCCGCCTCATTTCCCCTGGGTGATGCATGCCGGGGAATCTGCTCTGCCGGAGGTAATTCCCCGAACAATTCCCGATACATCGCCCGGTAAGCGGAATCTTCCGCAAGCAGCCTTGCCACCGCGCCGCGGCCCGCGCCCTGCTCAAAATGGGTTTCCAGCGGCGCCAGGGCCTGGGCCCATTGGCTGTCCCGGCGGCCGTCCCAATAGAACCAGGGACTGTAGGCAATGCCGATCAGACCAGGCGTGTTTCTCTGGCCCATCCCGGTTCCCACGGCAATGGGCAGGCCGTCGCTGAAGGCAAGTTCCGGACGATGGCAGTGGGCGCAGGAAACCGCGCCGTTGGAACTGAGCCGGGCATCGAAGAACAGCCGGTGGCCCAGCCTCGCCGCGCGTTCATCATCGGCCACCGCATTGCCCGGGTCCGGGGCCAGGGTAGGCAGGGCGCTGAGTGAGAGCGAGGCAATCAAGGCGGTTTCCGAATCGCTCCAGCGCTCGGGAAGAGGCGCCGGCGCCAGCAGCCAGATCAACAGGGCCGCCAGCGCCAGGGCGCCGACAACAGCAGGGATTTTGCTCACAGTTCGAATTCGAGGCTTGCGCTGTCCGCGTCCCCATCCAGCGCAATGCTGAAGTGCATCCGCCAGCGCCCCGGCATGTGAAAGCGAAGGCCTTCCAGCAGATAAGCCCCGGACTCCGGCTCGCCGGTCAGCCGCGGCCGGGTCGGCAGGCCGTGGTCATGGTCGGGCATGCCCCCGGTCACGCTGATGTCCGCGCCGCTAACGGGCGCGTTGTCGGCATCGGTCAGGTACAGCCGCCAACTGTGGATGCGGTTGATTGCCAAAGGAGACAATTCGCTGACGATGTGGAGCTGCTTGCCGCCGGAAGTGAGCAGGGTGAAATGCGGCTGTTCCCCGGCGAGGGCGGGCAAGGATGCAAGCAACAGCATCAGTGTGCAATGAAAACAGCGGAGCATGGCGGCGGCAATTGAGAGGCGGCGCCGCGGATTCTAGCAAATTCGGGCTGTTGGCGGCTTGTGCAGCGGGCAGCCGCGAAATCCTGCCAGCAAGAATGGATTCCTTGTTCCGCAGGCGCTTTGCGCTATTCGGCCCTGGTGTGCGCCACCATCTCGAAGCAGCCGACGATCATGCGCGAATGATCGAAAATCTGATCGAAAGGAACTTCAAGCTGGTCGGGATGCATTCGCGGGTCCTGCCTCACCTTCGCCATGCCGGCGTCGCGGGCTTCCTTAGACTCCCAGACGATCCACGAAAAGCAGACGGTCTCATTCTCCTCCAGCGCAACCGCGCGGGTGAAGGAAGTTCTCTTGCCGACAGGCACATCGACCCCCCAGGAGTCGACGTACTCCAGGGCGCCATGTTCGACGAAGACTTTCGCCGCCTTGCGGGCGGCGCCCAGGAACGCTTCCTTGTTGTCGTTGGGAACAGGGGTTAGAAAACCATCTACGTACTTCATGGGAAAATCCTTTGTAATGCATATCATCCCGCATGTTAGCGCGATTTGTTGAGGTAAGCATCGCTCCACGCAGAAAACACTAAATAAAGGTTGATTTTCAGCTATCCACCCCAACATCTGGTAACCGAGCGCCCGTGACTTCACAGTTCCGGGCATTGTAGTCGTACTTTACGAGGATTTTTTGAGATGTCGGAATCAAAGTCACATCGCAATGCGAAAAACCGGGCTGCTGGTCGCGGAGGACGAACAGAAGTTCGTTTAAGAGGGAACAAACGCCTCGATGCGCTGACAAAGGGAGGCGGACGAGCCACAGAGGTTGAACGCAGCGGAACTGCTGTGGGTCTGACCACGGCTGCGAACCGCCTGAAGAGTAGCCGCGCACCGCAGAAAGTACTGCAGGTTCCACAGAAGGATATGGGATCCGCTGTCGAAGCGATGCGAAAAGCCGGTATTAGTGGAACAGTGAAGAATATGGGCGGCACCAAGAGGTGGCGTGTGCGGAAACCCTGAAGTTGGGAGCAATCTGGACCTGCTGTGACTTGTAGCGACTGGTAGACGAGTTGCGCATGGCGATTCTGTACCAAGGTACGCGCCGCGTGACTGTACCTGCGCGACAAGGGATACGATATCGGTCGGGTGTTTGGCTCGCAGCTTTATCGCCGTGTTGTGCTGGTAGACGGTGTATCCGCAGCTATCACGTTCATTACTTGTCTCTAATAATTGCCGGGTGTATAGCCGATACACATTGAACAATCAGGTCGCCGACCAACATTGCTTGATCGGAGTCCCCGGGTGGTAGGCCGATGATTTCGGCGTGGGATGGATCGGCTTCGAAAGCCTCCGTTTTCTCCAACGGGTCGTGTATTATTCTCAGCGATTCCAATTCTTCGGCCACACTGTGGACGACCTTGCCTACATTTATCTCGGCGAAACAACCATTTTGTTTCAGTTGAAGCCTGCTCAGGCGGCGCACTTCATTCAATTGGTGCGCTTTATTCTGTCCAAACACTTCAAGCCAATTAACCGATAGGCCGGTATCGTCAGGTCGACTTGAACGCAAGCGAAATTCCGCACCATCAACGGTGCCGTCTTCCCTCACCATGCTTGGCCTAACATAGCGGACTATCTGATCGTCCTCAGGCAGTCCTTCTCTTGTCATTCGCAAAGCAGCGAATCGAGATTGAAAGCGTTAACCTGCTTCATGATTCCCTCGAAAGTATCCCGTCCGGTGACTCTTGAAACTGCCTTTGCAGATGGGCGTTGTGTAAATACGACGTATTGCAACATTCCGTCTCCCAAAAACTGCAGGCCCAATTGATTTCCCAATTCATCCCTCCACATTGCCCGAAGATTGCCATTGTCAACCAACACTAGATTTCCTCTTCTACAATTGGGTACTGATTTAAGAAAGTGCCAAAAATCCGCCTCTGATTTTGAGTTAACATCGTATCCATCATCACGAGCATATCTTCTAAGGATGTCTATCCGAGCCGAGTATGCTTGGCGAGGCGTGCGAATGAGGCCATCAACATCGAACGCAGGGCTGAATTCGGCAAGCTTTATGGTCTCAATGAGTTGCAATATTGACGAGGAGGACTGATCCGTGTACTCATTCCCTCTGAAATAGCCTCGTCGCATGGACTCTTTCTGGAACCAAAGATTCGAACGCGAAGTTTCAGTTTCGGGATCAAACAACGATGTTAATCCTTCGGGAGCGAAGGATTGTGTTAATTCTAATTCCAGAGTGCAGCTACCCGATTCGAGTCGCATGTTCATTGAGAATTCTCCTCCGGTACCCAGTAGGTGCGTTGTATCTGCTTGTCGGTCATGCTTAGAAATTGCGCAATTATTGCATCGTGTGCCCGATCATACCACCTGACTATGTCTAAGGGTTCCGCGATTGCCGGTTGGCCGAGAGCCTTGAATTCCAATATTAACCGCGGAGACTTAGGCTCAGCGGTTGATTCCCCAGTTTGAATCGAAGTGCGCAATTGCAATTCGGGCTCGGCCTTATGGTGATAAACACAATTGAAGGCCGTTGCGGATCCGGTCTCAATTCCGAAGTCCGGGGTAACGAATGATGGAATCAGTCGAGACGTATCCTGCGGACCCTGCCAGAAGTCGCAAGGTTCAATCACGTCAATGTAAGTCAACTCGCAAATTCCGATTTCAATATCAGACATTCCAAATTCTTCAAGAAGAAATTTCTTAAACTTCGATAGATAGTCAACGAAGCATGGCTTCAATCTCTCATCAAAATGCGGATACTCCGCTTCCCGTTTTCTCCAATTTAGAAGAAATGCGTCCTTTTGTATCTGAATTAAGTTGACTTCGTCCTCGGACACGAACCAGTACCGAGGCATGAAAGGAAATTCATTGCTAGTTATCTGCGCAGATGGATTATCTAAGGCACCGACAAAAAAGGGCTCCCTTTGCTCGACCTTGGGGAAATCATCGCGAAATCGCGACCAAAGCAAGCCTATGTGCTCGCTCCTTAACGGAAAAATAGGCGGGTTAAAATACACACCGATGATCAGTTCGTTGATCGGTGGGTTCTTGAATCTCACTTTCATGATTCTCTCCGATTGGAAGTGATCAAATCACTTTTGAAATCACACTGTCTTTCATCGGGCAGCCAGTACCGAGATATTGGAGGGAGGCCTCGCCTGCGGCTAGCGGGTGCCATACTTGAAGAAACAATCCATTGTTCCGCTTTATTGCTAGTTATGTCGATGCTGTTCATGCGGCAACTCCGAGAAGGTCGGTCATCAGCGAGCTGGTTAACTTGGCACCAGCACTGCAGCCAGAGTTTGCTCGGGTTGAAGCAATGCGGGCGGACTCGACAATTTCAACAAATTTCTGTTGTTTCGAGAGGTCGGGGACGGGGATCTCGAGTTCCCTGAGAGTTTGCAGATTGATATTGCGCTGGGCGGCCATCGGTGCCGTCTCTTCGATACGCTGCTGCATCAGGTCAAGTGCTGACTGAACATACTCGACTTTTACCGATTCGTGAGGCGTAAAGCCGACAATGCTGTCAGGGAAGCATGCGTCAAATTCAAGAATTCCCGTCTTCCCGATGTTGGCTGCGATAGTGATGCATAGCGTTCCTGCGGGCCATAGTTTGCTCTGGCGAAGGCCAATCTCGGAATATGTCTGTGACGCGATTTGCACAATCCTATCCGCGTTGGCAATGTCCCCGGTTTGTACGAATGGATAAGGTCCTCCGTAAAGCTCTCGTGCATCCCTTGGTCGATGTCGGGACCGCCCCCGGTCAAGGCTGCCAAGAGTCCCTAACCTACCTGTTTTCCACTTTAGAGGGTTATCGACCGGATCACCGAACATTTTGATGAACAGAGCAGGTATGAACTCCCGCAACCGCTCTTGGGCCTGCTTCCGCAGCCGCTCGATCTTTGTCGCTCGGTTCAGGATGTTGACGATTCGCTGCTGTTCATCAAGGAGCGGAAGGGGTATTTTTAGTTTCCATACATCCTGCAGCGTAATCCCTTTTACGGTCGCGCCTGTTCCCATACGTTCGATTTCTGGACCGAGTTGCTTCAGAATCCAAAATAGAAACTCTGGCAGTAACTCTTCGGAAGGGAATATCGCCTTTACATCCTGATTGATCGCGAGGTCGACATCTGCAATCGCAACTTTGCCTAAACCCACCCTTGTTACGAGTAGCACGGTTCCAGATGGGACGAGTTTCGACGCTGACCGGTCCAGCCCTTCCTGGGTAATGTACTCGTCTGTATGGGAGATTCGATCATCCCTAAAATCCTTGACGGTCGCCCATGGAATCTGTCCACTCCAAAAATGCCGGATTTTTCGGGATGGTGTTCCACCCCCGACGAATCGGCAAGTCTCACCGAGTGAAGTCGTTGATTTCATTGGGAGTCTATGCCTTTCACAGCCTTTTCCAACTCATCAATCTCACCCAAAATTTCCTTCTCAATTCCCTGCAACTCATCCAGAATCACCAGCGGGTCCCGATGTTCGACTTTCTGTCGGCTCTGCGGTCGATGGCGGTTGGCGCTGAGGTTGTAGTCCGCTTTGCGGATCGTGTCGGCCTCAGCGAACCACCATTTCTTGGTCCACTCCGTTTCCACATCGTGGCGGCACCAGTCGTCAAACAGGTTGTCCGGGTCCCGGAAGGCTTCGATCAATCCGGGCAAGTCATCTTCTTCTATCGGCTGATCGTGGTTGGCGTCGAGCTTGAAGCCATCGTTATCGGCGTGCAAAAACATCACTTGTTGCGTTTGGCCGCCCTTGCGGAACACGAGCACCGACGTCTTTACCCCGGAATAGGGGTTGAACACGCCGCCCGGCAGTGACAGCACCGCCTCGACGGTGTTGTTGTCGATCAGCCTTCGCCGCAGTTCCCTGTGGGCGCCGGTGGAGCCGAACAGCACACCCTCGGGAACCACTACCCCGCAACGGCCACCCTCCTTCAACTGGTTGAGCATGTACTGCAGAAAGAGTAGTTCAGTTTGCGCCGTTTTGCCTACTTTTACGTCTTCGACGATGCGGTCCTTGTCCAGTCGCCCGGAAAACGGCGGATTGGCGAGGATGACATCGAATCCGCTTGCTGGCAGGCCCAGTTCGGCCTTAGTCGCCCGGTCGAGCGACCGGGTCAGCGCGTCGCGCCGCAATATGCGCACATGGTCGAGGCCGCGCAGGGTCAGGTTCATTGTGGCGAGGCGCACCATTTGCGGGTCCACATCGGCGCCGTGGAAGGTGGTTTCCTGCAACTGCCTTACCGCGTCGCGGCTCAGTGTGTCGCCAAGTCCGCGCCGGACTTTCTTGCCGTCCGCTTCGACCTCCTCAATGCCATCGGGTGAGGAATTGGCAAGCCGGATATGGTCCCATGCGCCGACCAGGAAGCCGGCGGTGCCGGCAGCGGGGTCATAGATCGTCTCGCCAATGTGGGGGTCAACCAGCTCCACCAGGGCGCGAATGATGTGGCGCGGCGTGCGGAACTGGCCGAGTTCGCCTGCCTGCCGTATCTGGCGCAGCACATGTTCGAAAAGATCGCCCTTGGTGTCTGCGTCCACGCGGTCGAGATGCAGGTCGTTCAATTGGCTGACCACCTGGGTCAGCACAGTAGGTTCATCGATTACGAGTCTGGCGCCGTCCATGAAATCGGTTGCGCCGTTCGCCGCGAGTTCGGCGTGAAACGGGAAGACTTCCTCCCGCACCCAGTTGACGAGCCGCTCGCCGTTGAGCGCATCCGCCCAGGACGACCAGCGCAGGAAGGCGCGGGGCACCGAGTCTTTACCCGGCTCGCGGGCGTTGCGCGGGTCGCGCAGAGTCCATTCGCCGTCATAAGCACTGGAATAGGTTGCCGCCCCCGGTCGTTGCGCAACGCGCACCCGTGTCGCGTCGGCCGACTCATACATGTAGAAGTAAATCAGGAAGCTCAGTTGTTCGGCGTTTTGGGCCGGGTTCGGGTAGCCGCCGCCGAACAAATAGTCGCGGATGCGGTCGATGCCGCGCCGAAGCTCGGGCGTCATGGGCATTTTGTCATCCTTTCTCCGGTCGGAAACGTTTCGACCCGATTTTCGCTTATGGCCGACCGAACACTGAAGCGTTGAAACCGGCGATCAGCCGATCAAGATTTTCGTCGCCGCCGAAAACGCGCCGCGCCTGATTGTAACCTCCCAGCGCGGCAAAAGGGTGCTCGTCGAAATCCCATCCGCCGAACTCATCCATGTGCAATGCGTCTGCTTTCACCCGATTGCCAATCAGGCCGGCCCAGCGAGACTGTTCCGCGTCGAACTCCTCGTGTTTGCTGCGCCACTCCTCGATACGAACCCCGACTTCGGCGGCTCGGGATTCGTGTTCAGGCGTGCGGACGATTCTGCCGTTCTCGTCAAGAGTAAGCCAGTCACGGCTCGCCGGGTCGATGTGGTCGTTCACATCCAGTGTCAGCAGGGTGCCGGGATTGGCGGGAGAGTCGGAAGGCGGGCGTTCCTGAACGAAACCTCCGCTGATCTCCTCCTCGTCATCGCCGTGGAAGTCGCTCACGCCGACAAAGTCGAAGATCGTGAACCCGTCCTTGCCAATATGCGGCGCCTTCCTTGTGCCCCTGCCCCGCATCTGCCGGTACAGGATGGCGCTGCGGGTGAATCGCGCCATTACCAGATTCACGACCTCCGGGCAGTCGAAACCGGTATCGAGCATGTTCACGCTCACCAGGATTTTCGGAAATTCCTCTTCCTTGAAGCGCTTGATGATGGTGCTGGCGTCGGGAGCTGGGCCACCGCCGACATCGCTCACCACGAAATCCGCATAGCGCGTGGCGGGGTGTGGTTTTTGGTCGGTGAAATGCTGGTCAAACATTTCCGCCAATGTCTCAGCGTGACGCCGAGTAACCGCGAACACGATGGTCTTGCCCCACGTGGGCCAGCGCTGAATGCCGTCGCGGCCCATAAACCCCTTTTCGTGGGCGTCGCGAAACTCCCGCACCATGGCGCGGTTGCGTTCGGGGATAGTGAACTTGCGCTCCAGGGCGCGTGGGTCCACCCTGATCTGATCTGAAATCGTGAAGAGTTCCTCGAATTCGGCGCGGGTTTGCTCGTCCATCGCGCTCCAGTCAAGTTCTCCCCTCCCAATTTCAAAGCCATTTTCCTCGGCGGTCTTGACAGTCATTGCCCGGTAAATGCGGTAGGGAACCAGATGGCCTTCCCTGATCGCCTGACTCAGGGTGTAGCGATAAGTGGGTTCGGCCAGTTCGAAGAATCGCAGCGTATCGCGCACGAACAACCCGTCCTCCGGGTCGGGCATTTCACCGGAATCAACGACACAGGGCGTGGCGGTCAGGCCAAGCTGGATGGCATCGAAATGCCTGAGTGCGCCGCTCCATTTGCCATAGATCGAACGATGGCATTCATCGGTTATGACGAGATCAAAATAGCCGGGGGAGAGGTCGCGGTATTCCGTAATCATGGTTTGCAAGGTAGCGATGGTGATGCGCTTGGCGCGGTCGAAGTTTCGGCTGATTCGCAACACCTGGCAGGGATAATCCGGTAAATGGTCGGTAAAGGCGTCTTCGGCCTGCCGCGCCAGGGCGATTCGGTCAACCAGAAAAAGCACACGGGTTACGATGCCTGCCTCGAACAGCCGTTTGATGAAAGCCGCCGCGGTACGGGTCTTGCCGGTTCCGGTGGCCATTTCGACGAGGAGTTTGCGGCGCCCGAGGGAAACTTCGGTTGAAAGCGCCTCAATGCATTCGAGCTGGTAGTCACGGTTTACGATTTTCTGATCGATGGCCACTGTCGAGAGGCTGCGACTGACCCGCCGTGCCGCAATCCGCCTCTCAAGATCGTCCTGGGCGAAAAAGCCCGCGATCTGCCGGGAGTGGGCATCGGTTTCCCGGTCCAGAAAACGCACTTCCTCGCCGTTCGAAAGAAATACGAACGGCACGTTGAGTTGTTCGGCGTAATGCCACCCCTGATCCTGGGCCGTAATGGGATCGATACCTGAACGTTTGGCTTCCAGCGCAGCCATGGGCCGGCCCTGCCGGTCGCAGAGGACATAGTCCGCCTGGGTGCCATCGGGCAGCGATTGTTCGAACAGTACGCTTGAACCATCCGTGAGATTCCATCCAGCATCCTTGAGCAGGGCATCAATCTTGACGCGCGAGAGAGCCTCGGTCTTGTTGTTCATTCGCCGTTCAGTCTGTTCCGGTGAGCTTTATCGTTGAAAATCGTGCATGGGCTGTAAGAATTACAACAATGAATCGGGCAACACGCAGCCCTGACATCATTCGCCGCGCGCCAGCAGCCACCAGCGCATGGTTTGGGTGACGAGTTCGACGGCGTCCTGCTGGACGAAATGGTTGGCGCCGGGGACGGCTACGATGGTGGTGTCACTGTCGTTCCAGTCCCAGGTGTTGTTGAGTCCATCGGAGTGCAGGGCAGTGTCTTCAAGACCATGGAAGACCAGAAGCGGGGCGTCGAGTTGGGGCGCGGGGCTGCCAGCGATGGATTCGCCGCCTTCGGCGGATGGATAGTTCTGCTTGTAGTAGGCCAGCATGGCGTCGAAATCGGACCGCTCGAAGGCCTGGATGTAATGCGCTCTGGCTGCCGGGTCGCTGACCCAGCCGGACAGGGTTTCCGCAGTCATCGGGCCGCCGAAGAAGATATCCGGGTCGCCGGCGCTGCCGGCCTGGAAGGCCCGGGCGTAGCCGCTGTTCTGTTGCTGTTCGGCATTGTTCGCCAGTTCCCTGCCCAGGCCATTGGGATGGGGCAGGTTGAGGATGATGAGCCGGTCAAGCATTTGCGGCAGGGCAAAGGCGAACTGCCAGGCCACGGCGCCGCCCCAGTCGTGGCCGACGATGGTGGCGCTTTCCTTGCCCAGATGGCGAATTACCGCCGCGACGTCGCCTACCAGCAGGTTCATGTGGTAGTTGTCCTGCCCCGCCGGGGCGTCGCTGCGGTTATAGCCGCGCTGGTCGATGGCCACTACCCGGAAATCTTCCCGCAATCCTTCCATCTGATGGCGCCAGCTATACCAGAAGTCGGGAAAGCCGTGGATCATCACCACCAGCGGCCCTTCGCCCAGGGCGGCGTAATGAATCTCCACGCCATCGCTGTCGGCGTAACCGTGTTCGACTTCGTCCATGATGTCGGCGAATGCGCCAGCCGCCATCAGGATTGAAGCCGGCAGCGCGATGTATTTGAGGATGAGTTTCATGCGATTTCTCCAGTCAGACGATTACCAGGGCCGGCAGGCGTTCGATGAACCAGTAGGTGGCGATGGCGCCGAGGCCGTAGGCGAGGCCGCGTTCCACGCTGAACATGAGTTCGCGCCCCAATCGGTTCAGCGCGTACCATGCACCCAGCAGGACACAGATGAATCCCACCTGGCCGAGTTCCACGCCGATATTGAAAAACAGCAGCGCCAGGGGAATATCGGCGTCGCTGAGGCCGAGTTCCCCCAAGGCGCCGGCAAAGCCAAAACCATGCAGCAGGCCGAAGAGGAAGGCCACCAGCCAGGGGCGGCGGTGGACCAGGGTCTCCTCGCCGCGCTGGCCCATGATGATTTCCCGGGCGAGAAAGGCGATGGACAGGGCGATGAGCACTTCCACCGGCGCCCCGGGCACGGGAAAAATTCCCAGCACGGCGCAGGCCAGGGTGATGCTGTGGGCAATGGTGAAGGCGGTTACTGTCTGCACCAGCTTCCAGAAGCCCTGCATCAGCAGCAACAGGCCAAGCACGAACAGCAGATGATCGATGCCGAACAGGATATGTTCGGCGCCGCTGATGAGATAGCGCCCGGCGAGCCGGGCCCAGGAACCCGCGCCGGCCTTGAGTTCGCTCATGGGAACTTCGATTCCCGCGCCATCGCCGGGGATATAGGCGCTGACGCCATCGCCTTCCAGCCAGTTGGCGATGACCAGCACGCCGGAAAGCCCCCAGGGGAAATCCAGGCTGTCTTCGATGCTCAGCGCCGGCTCGCAGGCGAAGCGATAGGCATAGGCGGCCGGCGGCAGGCCGGTACAGCGTTCGGGCAATATACGTTCGATATTGAACAGCGGCGGCGCCTGGGCGTCGACCACCGAAAGCCGGTACCCGCCGGGTGTTTCCTCCTGCAGAATCACCCGGGCGACGCCGGTGATATTGATGTCGTGGGCAGCGGCCGGCAAGGCGGGCAGCAACAGCGCCAGCGCGAGCAGCCGGCCGGGGATGCAACGCGCGAGCCATGGCAGCTCTCGCCATTTCGGCCCGGCGCAGCCGGTCCTTCCCGAGGGATCAGTCATTGATGACGATGACATAGTCTTCCCACAGCCGGTCGACTTCTGCCTGCAGCAGGCGGTCCTCTTCGGTGGCGATCCAGTCGAGCCGCACCCGGTCGATGATTTGGCCGAACTGCGGCAGTTGCGCCTCTTCGCGTTCCCGCACCCGCATCCAGTGCTGGCTGCGGTTGCCGATATGGGGCCCCACCCATTCATCCATCGCCGCGGCGAAGACTTCCTCCGCAAACTCATCGCTGAAGATATTCGAAAGGTCGAGGATGTTCACCCGGGGCAGGGGCGAGACCGTGCCCTCTTCCAGCGCGAGCATTGCCCCGGGCTCCTCGCCCGCCGCAAGCATGGCGGTGACTTCCGGCGCAAGCTCGTCCGCGGTGTCGAATACGAGTTCGTCCACGGTTACCGTTTCCAGCGAGGTATAGCGTTCGCGATTGGCGTCGTAGTAACTGCGCAGTTCGGCGTCGTCAGGCTGGATCACCTCACCGGAAAGCACGTGGCGCATCTTTTGGGCAAGCATGTCGTGGATGCGGGCGTCATTGTCGAGTTCGAGCCGCTGGGCCTCGCGCACCAGAATCTGCTCCTCGATGTACAACGAGGTGACTTGATCGCGTTCCTGTTCGGTCAACTCCCGGCCGGCGGAAAGTTCCCGCATGAAAATGCGGGCGTCGATATCCTGCCGGCTGATTTCAAGCAGCTCGCCGCCACCAAGGCTGGAAGCGCCATGGACGCCGAACAGCAGCACTGTCAGCGCCGTGAAATGCGTCATGGGCTCGCGCAGCAGCTTGCGCAAGATGGATGTTTCCGGCTGGTTTTCCAACATGGCCTGCACCGCGGATTTTTCCGTCAGGCTGAGTTTCTATATAGTAGGGGTCCGATGCAAGCGTTTCCCTCGAGAATTCCTGCGGCGCAGGCTCCCAGGTTTGGGGAGTTGTGCCAGTCGGGCTGAGATTCTGCGACTACGCTTCGCTCCGCGCAGAATGACAGGCGGGAGCCTTGCCGCGGGCCAAGCGCAACGAAAAACACCAGTTGGAGGATCGCCGGAATGGAAAGACTGAGCGATGAGTACCTCGCTTCCTGCCCCAGGGACGGCAAGCTCATCCTGCGCGGGCACAACATGACCCGCATCGAGACCTTCGTCGATGCGGCCTTCGCTTTCGCCCTGACCCTGCTCGTCATCAGCATTGACGAGATTCCCCGCAGCCCGGCCCAGCTCGTGGAAACCGCCAAGGACATCCCCGCCTTCCTGATCAGCGCCTTCTTCATTGGCCAGTTATGGCTGGTTCACGTGGGCTGGAGCCGGATTTTCGGCTTGCAGGATCGGCTCACCGTGGTGCTCAGCCTCGCCATCGTCATGTTCGTGCTGGTATTCGTTTACCCGCTGAAACTGATGTTCCAGTCGGGCATCTTCTATTTTTCCGGCGGCGCCTTTGGCGCCAATATCATGGTGGATGACGGCGAATGGAGCGACATCCACGTGGCCGACATGTTTCTTTTTTCGGCCGCCGGCGTACTGGGTCTGGCGCTGATCGTCATCGGACTGTATCTGAATGGGCTCCGCCACCGCGTGCCGTTGCGCCTGACTCCCTACGAAGTGTATCTCGGTTGGCGGCGAATCGCCCTGGCGTCCACGGTGGGCGTGGTGGCGATACTTTGCGGCGGCGGCGGCCTGTTCCTGACTGGCGCGAATCTGCCCTGGGCCGGTCTGGGCTATTCCGTCCTGTTCATCGCCATGCCGCTGGTGGGCCGGATCTTCACCTATCTGTATCCGCCCCCAGACGGTTGACACCGCAGCGGCAAGCTATACAGCCCCGGCGCGCGTCTGTATAATCCGCCCTTTGCAGGCACTGTAATCCCATGTTGCGAATTGTTGAAGAAGCCCTGACATTCGACGACGTTCTCCTCCTGCCCGCCCACTCGACCGTTCTGCCCGCGAGGGTCGCCCTCGGCACCCGCCTTGCCCGGGAGATTCCGCTCAATATTCCACTGATTTCCGCCGCCATGGACACGGTGACCGAGTCCCGGCTCGCCATTGCCATGGCCCAGGAAGGCGGCCTCGGGGTAATCCACAAGAACATGAGCATCGAGCGGCAGGCTCGGGAAGTGCGGCTCGTGAAGAAATTCGAAAGCGGCGTGGTGCGCGACCCCATCACCATCCCGGTGGAGGCCAGGGTTCGCGATCTTGTGGAACTCATGCGCGAGCACAATATCTCCGGCATGCCCGTGGTGGACGACAACCGGCTCGCGGGCATTGTGACCAGCCGCGACGTGCGCTTTGAAGCCGATCTCGCCGCCAGCGTGGCGAACATCATGACCCCAAGGGAGCGGCTCGTCACCGTGGGCGAGGATTATGACATCGAGGAGGTCAAGAAGCTGCTGCACCAGCATCGCATTGAAAAGGTGCTGGTGGTCAACGGCGATTCCGAGTTGTGCGGATTGATCACTCTCAAAGATATTCGCAAGTCAGAGGATTTTCCCAATGCCTGCAAGGACGGGCTCGGTCGCTTGCGGGCGGCGGCGGCGGTGGGAGTCGGCGGCGACAATGCTGAACGCGCCGAAGCCATCGTCGAGGCGGGGGTTGATGTCATCGTGGTGGACACCGCCCACGGCCACTCCGAGGGCGTGTTGAACCAGGTGCGGGAGATCAAGAACCGCTACCCGGAAATCTCCGTGGTGGGCGGCAATATCGCCACCGCCGACGCCGCCAGGGATCTTGCCGCGGCGGGCGCCGACGCGGTGAAGGTGGGCATCGGCCCCGGTTCGATCTGCACCACGCGTATTGTCACCGGCGTCGGGGTGCCGCAGATTTCCGCGGTGGCCAATGTGGTGGAAGCCTTGCAGGGCAGCGATGTCCGCGTGATTTCCGACGGCGGCATCCGCTATTCCGGCGATATCGCCAAGGTGCTTGCCGCCGGCGCCCATGTGGTCATGGTGGGCTCGCTGCTCGCCGGTTCGGAAGAAGCGCCGGGGGAAGTCGAGTTGTACCAGGGCCGCAGCTACAAGTCCTACCGCGGCATGGGTTCGCTGGGGGCGATGTCGTCCTCCCAGGGTTCCAGCGACCGCTATTTTCAGGATCTGGCGTCCGGCGCGGAAAAACTGGTGCCCGAAGGCATCGAGGGCAGGGTGCCCTACAAGGGTTCGATGTCGGCCATTGTCCATCAGTTGATGGGAGGGCTTCGCTCGAGCATGGGCTATACCGGCTGCGAATCCATTGCCGAATTGCGCACCCGCACGCAATTCGTCAAGATCACCGCCGCGGGCATTTCCGAATCCCATGTGCATGATGTCAGCATCACCAAGGAAGCTCCCAATTATCAGGTGTATTAGCGAATGACTGACATCCACGCACAGAAAATCCTGGTGCTGGATTTCGGCTCGCAATACACCCAGTTGATTGCGCGCCGGGTGCGCGAAGCCGGGGTGTATTGCGAGATTCGCGATTACGACATCAGCGAGGCCGAGGCGCGGCGGTTCAATCCGCGGGGCGTCATCTTTTCCGGGGGGCCGGAATCCGCCGGGGAGTGCGCCGCGCCGGCGCCGCCCGATCATTTGTATGCGCTCGGCGTGCCGATACTCGGCATCTGCTATGGCCTGCAGGTCATGGCGGAGCGCTTTGGCGGCAAGGTGGAAGCTTCCCCCAAGTCGGAATTCGGCTTTGCCCAGGTCATCATGGAAAGCCAATGCCGTCTCCTGCGGGGAATCGAAGACCGCATCGACCTCGATGGCAAGGCCCAGCTCGATGTCTGGATGAGCCATGGCGACAAGGTAAGCCGGGCGCCCTCGGGCTTCGCCATTGCCGCCGCCACCGACAGCGCGCCGATTGCCGCGCTTGCTGACGATGAGCGGGGCTTTTATGGCCTGCAATTTCATCCCGAAGTCACCCATACCGCCCAGGGACAGCGCATCATCGAGCGCTTTGTGCATGAGATTTGCGGCTGCGAATCGCTGTGGACGGCAGCCAATATCATTGACAACGCCATCGCCATGGTGCGTGACAAGGTCGGTGGGGAGCGGGTCCTGCTCGGCCTTTCCGGCGGCGTCGATTCCGCGGTGGTGGCGGCCCTGCTGCATCGCGCCATCGGCGATCAATTGTGCTGTGTTTTTGTGGACAATGGCCTGTTGCGCCTGCGCGAAGGCGATCAGGTCATGGCTACCTTCGCCGCCAATATGGGCATTCGGGTCATCCGCGCCAATGCCGAAGAACAGTTCCTTGAAAAGTTGCGGGGCGTGGCGGAACCCGAGGCCAAGCGCCGCATAATTGGCAATACCTTTGTCGAAGTTTTCGAACGGGAAGCGGCCCGGCTCAGCGGGGTGCGCTGGCTCGCCCAGGGCACCATCTATCCCGATGTGATTGAATCCGCCGGTTCCCGCACCGGCAAGGCACGGGTGATCAAGTCACACCATAATGTGGGCGGCCTGCCGGAAACGATGAAGCTTGAATTGCTTGAGCCATTGCGGGAATTGTTCAAGGATGAAGTGCGCAAACTCGGGCTTGAACTCGGGCTGCCATACAAGATGGTCTACCGCCATCCCTTTCCCGGCCCCGGGCTTGGCGTACGGGTAATCGGCGAGGTTCGCAAGGAATATTGTGAAGTATTGCGTCTGGCGGATGCCATCTTTATCGAGGAACTGCACCGGGCGGGAGTATATGACCAGGTCAGCCAGGCCTTTGCGGTTTTCCTGCCGGTAAAATCCGTGGGGGTGGTGGGGGACGCCCGCCGTTACGCCTGGGTGATCGGCCTGCGGGCGGTGGAAACCGTGGACTTCATGACCGCACGCTGGGCGCGGCTCGACGTGGAACTGCTGGAAGCGGTTTCCAATCGCATCATGAATGAAATTCCCGATGTATCACGGGTGACTTACGATATTTCAAGCAAGCCACCCGCGACCATCGAGTGGGAATAGACGAATTTCAGTTCGACTTTTCGTTGCGAACCGCGACAAATCCCGACTGTCCCTTGCCCCTTGCCCGGCGCACGGTGTAGCCATAAAGCCCGAGATTGAGCTTGCCGCCCGCCGTATGCGAGGTAAGCGCTTCCACAATCTGGTCGGCCACGGGATCGGATTTCGGCGCTTCGGCAGTGGCTTGCCGCACAAGCCACTTGCTGAACGCATCATCGGCGAGGTCATCGCCAATGGATTTGCGCAAGGCAGTCAGTTTTCTGATTTGTCCCTTCGTCAGGGTTGATTCATCAATAGCCATATTGGTTTCCTGCAAATTTTCAAAAGCGGTCCTGAAGACCCGGAAATTCCGTTTTGAAGACCCGCTCCAAAACGCGAAGAAGAGAATACTCAAGTTTTTCCGCAGCATCAAGCATTGATTCGCAATTTCTGCCATTAATCTGCCGATGTATCTGCCATGACTCCTTGATGACCCTTGCCCCGATGATTTTCATTCAAAATTTTTTTGCCAGCCTGAATTTCATAAACCCTGTTTGCTTACCCGCCCCGTAATCCTGGTATACACTTGCCCTCATGAACTGGAAAAGAATTTTGCGGGAGCCATATGCTTCGATGAATTTTGGAACGATTTTCCGATGCTGCAGTGGCTGTCTGATCGTCTCGGCCGCCCATGGCGCCGAACAGCCGGCGGAGGAACCCTCCGGCCTTGAAGCCAAAAGCATCGCACTGGTCATTACTGAAAACGAGCCGGTTTCACCGGCTTACGCGAGGCGACTTGTCTGGAGCGACGAATTTGACGACGCCGCGCTTGACCCGGCCAAATGGTTCGCGGAGACCGGCGATGGCAGCGAGTATTCCATTCCCGGCTGGGGCAATACCATCCACGGCGTCCTGCATTTTGGCGAAGAGTTCCCCGCCACCATGGAAATCGATTATGTGCGGGTGTATTCGGGCGGGCTGGAGCCGGAATAGTGAACGCCAGGGACGTAACAGGGAACGCCCGGGATTTGCACTTCATGGAAATGGCGCTGGAACTTGCCCGGGAAGCCGGAAATCATGCTGAAGTTCCCGTGGGCGCCGTGCTTGTTCGCGCCGGCCAAGTCATCGGCCGGGGGCGCAATGCCCCGGTGAGCACCAGCGACCCGACCGCCCACGCCGAGATCGCCGCCTTGCGCGCGGCGGCTGCCGAAGCTGGCAATTACCGCCTGCCGGACACCACACTGTACGTCACCATCGAACCCTGCGCCATGTGCGTTGGCGCCATGGTCCACGCCCGCATTGCCCGGCTCGTTTTCGGCGCCAGGGAGCCCCGGGCCGGCGCTGTGGTCAGCCGTGAGGCGCTCGCCGAAAAAACCTGGCTCAATCACCGCATCGAAGTCACCGAAGGCGTACTCGCCGAGCCATGCGGCGCCTTGCTGCGGAATTTCTTCGCCAGCAAACGCCGAAATGCAGCAAACTGATGGGACAGCAGACGGATAAATCCTTTATCATTGCGCCCTGTTTTCGGACAGGCTCCAGTCCACCCTGTCGCTGCAGGAATCATTCATGCAGGTGCTTTACGGGGGCACGGCGCTCTCGCCATTCAAGACCGCCAATCTGCTGATCGCGCTGCAGGCCGTCGACCCGGCGCCGGAAGCTGTTTCAGCCCGTTTTGTACACTTCCTGGACCGTGAAACCCTCGCCCCCGCAGATCGTGAAAAACTTGACTCCCTGCTGCAATACGGCGCTGTCTTCACCGGCGAAGCCGGCCCGGCAAGCGCTCTGGTGGCGCCGCGCCCGGGAACAATTTCGCCCTGGTCGAGCAAGGCCACCGACATACTCGGCAATTGTGGCCTCGGCCATCTGGGCCGCATCGAGCGCGCAACCCTGTTTCATTTTGCCGCGGATGAGCTTGCACAGGGCTGGCTGCCGCTGATTCACGACCGCATGACCCAGGCGGTGCTGCCCGATGTGGCGGCCGCCGGACGCCTGTTCCGGCAGCGGCAGCCGCGCCCCATGGCAATGGTGGATATACTCGCTGGCGGTCGCGGCGCCCTGGTTGCGGCAAACCGGGAAATGGCCCTGGCCCTGGCGGATGACGAGATTGATTACCTCCTGGAAAACTTCCAGGCTTTGGGACGCAATCCCACGGATGTGGAGTTGATGATGTTCGCCCAGGCCAATTCCGAACATTGCCGCCACAAGATATTCAATGCCTCCTGGACTATCGACGGGCAGGCCAGGGACGAATCCCTGTTCGACATGATCCGGCACACCCATCGCAGTTCGCCGGCTGGTGTGCTGTCCGCCTACCGGGACAATGCCGCGGTAATGGAAGGCGGCATGGCCGACCGCTTTTTCCCGGACCCGCGGTCGCGTCGCTATGGCCACCATCGGGAAGCCGTGCATATTCTGATGAAAGTGGAGACCCACAATCATCCCACCGCCATTGCGCCCTTCCCCGGCGCATCCACCGGTTCCGGCGGCGAAATCCGCGACGAAGGCGCCACCGGCGTCGGCGCCAGACCCAAGGCGGGGCTGACCGGATTCAGCGTCTCCAACTTGCGGATACCGGATTTTCCCCAGCCCTGGGAAGAGGATTTCGGCAAACCCGGACAGATTGCCTCGGCGCTTGAGATCATGCTCGATGGACCCATTGGCGGCGCGGCCTTCAACAACGAGTTTGGCCGCCCGGCGCTCTGCGGCTATTTTCGCAGCTTTGAAGAGCAGGTCGATGGCGAACTGCGCGGCTATCACAAGCCCATCATGATTGCCGGCGGCCTCGGCAATATTCGCCCGGAGCATGTGCAAAAGGGCGGCCTGGGTCCCGGCGCCAAACTCATCGTGCTCGGCGGCCCCGCCATGCTGATCGGGCTTGGCGGCGGCGCGGCGTCTTCCATGGCTTCCGGGTCGGCAAGCGAGGAACTCGATTTCGCCTCGGTGCAGCGGGACAATCCCGAAATGCAGCGGCGCTGCCAGGAAGTGATTGACGCCTGCTGGCAATTGGGCCCGGCCAATCCCATCGACTTTATCCACGACGTGGGCGCCGGCGGGCTCGCCAATGCCCTGCCGGAGTTGGTCAAGGACGCGGGCGTCGGGGGAGAGTTTGCACTGCGGGCCATCCCCAGCGCCGAATCGAGCCTGTCGCCGCTGGAAATCTGGTGCAATGAAGCCCAGGAACGCTATGTGCTTGCGGTAACGGCGGAGAATCTGGCATTGTTTTCCGGCATCTGCGAAAGGGAACGCTGTCCATTCGCCGTGGTGGGCGAAACCCTGGCCAGCAAGCGGCTTTCTCTCAGCGATACGCACTTCGGCAATCGCCCCATCGACCTGCCCATGGAACTGCTGTTCGGCAAGCCGCCGGCCATGCACCGCCGGGCAGGCTTGCCGCCAGGGCATGAGGGCGAATTCGATACCGGCGGCATCAGCCTTGCCGAAGCCATCGACCGGGTGCTTGCCCTGCCTTCGGTGGCGAGCAAATCCTTTCTCATTACCATCGGCGACCGCAGCATTACCGGCCAGGTAAGCCGGGACCAGATGGTGGGGCCTTGGCAAACCCCGGTGGCCGATGCCGCGGTAACCATCAATTCCTATACCGGTAATGCCGGCGAAGCCATGGCCATGGGCGAGAGGGCGCCGCTTGCCCTGCTCGATGCGCCGGCGTCGGGGCGGATGGCGGTGGCCGAGGCGATCACCAATATCGCCTGCGCCGACATTGCCGCGATCGGACGGATCAAGCTCTCGGCCAACTGGATGGTGGCCGCCGGCCATGGCAGCGAGGATGCGAAACTGTTTGCCACGGTGCGGGCGGTGGCCCGGGAGTTCTGTCCGGAACTCGGAGTCTGTATTCCCGTGGGCAAGGATTCCATGTCCATGCGCAGCGTGTGGCAGGTCGAAGACGGCGCCGGGCGCAGCATGACGGCGCCGCTGTCGCTGGTGATCAGCGCCTTTGCTCCCGTGGGTGATGTGCGGCGAAGCTGGACGCCACAACTGCGCCTCGACCAGGGCGCGACCCGCCTGCTGCTGCTCGATATCGGCTGCGGTCGCAATCGTCTTGGCGGCTCGGCCCTGGGTCAGGTCTGCCGCCGGATTGCCGGCGCTCCGCCCGATGTGGATGATCCGGGCTTGCTGCGAGCCCTGTTTGCCCTGCTGGTCGAATGTCGTGATCGCGATCTGGTGCTGGCGTATCACGACCGCTCCGACGGCGGACTGATTGCAGCCGCTCTTGAGATGGCCTTTGCCGGTCGCTGCGGGCTGGAACTGGAGTTGCCCGATTCCAGCGAGGCTTTGGCGGAGCTGTTTGCCGAGGAGATCGGCGTGCTGCTGCAGGTGCGCGAAAACGACGCGCCCCTGCTGCGCGAAATGGCTGAAACCAGGGGACTGGCAGCCTGCCTGCGGGGCGTTGGCAAGCCTGCCGGACATGGGGATATCGTGCTAAGACAGGGCGACCGGGAAATCCTGCGCCGCCCCCGGATTGCGCTGCAGCGCCGCTGGGCGGAGACGAGTTACCGGCTCCAGCGCCTGCGGGACAATGCCGAATGCGCCCGGCAGGAATACGACGCCCTGCTCGACGCCGATGACCCCGGCATCTGCTTCGAAACCGGTTTCGATCCCCGGCAGGACATTACCGCGCCGTACATCAATGTGCAGTCCCCGCCCCGGGTCGCGATTCTTCGCGAACAGGGGGTCAATGGGCAGATGGAAATGGCGGCGGCATTCGACCGCGCCCGCTTTGCCGCCATCGACGTGCACATGACCGATCTGATTACCGGCGCGGTGGACTTGTCGGGATTCGACGCCCTGGTCGCCTGCGGCGGATTTTCCTACGGTGACGTGCTTGGCGCAGGCGGCGGCTGGGCCAGGACCATTCTTTGCAATGCTGCCCTGCGCAAGCAGTTCGAGGACTTTTTCCATCATCCCCGCAAGCTTGCCCTGGGGGTCTGCAATGGTTGCCAGATGATGGTGCTGTTGAGAGAACTGATCCCCGGCAGCGCACACTGGCCCATCTTTCAGCGCAATCTTTCCGAGCAATTCGAGGCACGCTTCGCCATGGTGCGGGTGACGGAGAGCCCATCGGCTTTTTTCAGCGGCATGGCCGGCAGCCGTTTCCCGCTTGCGGTGGCCCATGGCGAAGGCCGCGCCAGCTTTTCGCAAGACGCCGACAGCGTCGCCCTGGGAAGCCGGATCGTCCTGCGCTATGTGGACAATCATGGCGAGATTGCCGTCAACTACCCCGCCAATCCCAATGGTTCAGTTGACGGCATCGCCGCCGTGTGCAATACCGATGGTCGGGTTACGATTCTCATGCCGCATCCCGAGCGGGTCTACCGCAGCAGCCAGAATTCCTGGCGTCCCGACGGCTACGGGGAAGACGCGCCGGCCATGCGGTTGTTCCGCAACGCCAGAGTCTGGCTGGATTGACGATGAGCAATGACAAGCTGTACAAGGTCGAGTGCTACATTCCCGAATCCCACCTCGATACCGTGAAGTCCGCCATGTTCGCCGCCGGCGCCGGTCGGGTGGGAGAGTACGACAGTTGCGCCTGGCAAAGCCCGGGTCAGGGCCAGTTCCGGCCCATGGAAGACAGCACGCCTTACCTGGGGCAAAAGGGCAAAGTGGAAACCGTGGCGGAGTACAAGGTGGAGATGATTTGTGCGGGGGAGTACATTCGCGAAGTCATAAAAGCGATGAAAAAGGCTCATCCATATGAGGAAGTCGCCCACTCTGTACTCCGCTGCGAGAAAATCTAGTCTTCGATCAGTATTGTGCATGCCTTCCCTGGCGCGGCTTTCGGGTCGCGCGCGGCAAGCGGAAAACTACATCGGCTGGGACATGACCATGGCGTGCTGCATGTCCATGGCCGAGCGGCTGCGGTTGCGTTCCGACTGCATCAGTTCACCCACCGCCGGGCCGCCCTGGTTGTAGATGCCGCCGCGCAGGGCGAACAGCAGATAGCTCATGCTGTCGCTGAGATTTTCGGTCTTGCTGGTGAATTCGCCGGTCCAGGCTTCGATCAGCCCGGCGCGATTGTCGAGATTGGGATACGCCATGATGTCGGCGACAATCGTTTCCAGCACATTGAGATTGTCGATGATGACCGCGGCTTCCATGGACTGGCTGTAGAGATTGGGAGCAATGGCGGGCGCCATGGGCAATTCCACCGGCGCCGGGAACATGGTCATGCCGCCGGACGAGCCCATCTTGTTCCAGAATCGCTCGAGGGCGGTATCGATGCCGCCGCTGACATTGCTGTCCACATGTTCAAGCACCACGGCTTCCAGGGCGGCAAGCTCCAGCCACTGATTCGACCAGAGAAAGCCCCGCAGCAGGGGGAAACCGGTCTGAAAGGCGCCAGCCTGATCGTGGGTGAGCAGCAGGCCGACATTTTTTGGTGTACTCGCCACCGAGTGGATTTCATCGGTCATGTATTCGTCTACGGCGTTCCGCACCGCGGCCTGCTTGTCGCTGACCGAATCATCGAGATAGATGGCCAGAATCCGTCGCTCGAAGCGGCGGCCGCGTTCGAAAATCTCCGCCGTATGGCGGTCGAGCGACGCGCTGTTCTGGAACGAAGCAGCGGCTTCGGCAGGCTCGTGTTCCTGCCGCAGTTGCTCCAGCAGGGCGACGCGGACTTCCGTTTCCCGTTCGCCGTAAGGATTTTCCATATCCATCGACATGGCCACTTCCCCCGCGCTATGACCGCCCATGGCCATCATTTCCTGCATGGTCATGTTGGCCATCATCTCCAGATGCATCGCCAATTCCATCCGCGCATCCATAGTCGCCGGGTCGGCATTGATTTCCGCAATGGCGTCGAGCGCCGCCGCCTGCGTCACATCAAAAGCACTGAACAGCCCGGCAAGTTCCGGATAAGCGTCACGAACGGTCTCACCGGACTGCGCCCAGGCCGTACCGGCGGCCCCCAGCGCCAGAACCAGGGCAGTCGCCCGGCCAAGATTTCGAGTGGCGGACAACCAGGAAATTCTCAAAAAGCTCATGCTTGATTCCCCTTCAATTCGATCTTCAAGCGCAATTGCGCAAACCGCATAGAGTATAAACGCATCCCATTAACCCGCTGTAATTTTTTGTGACTACCCCCGCGGCCAATCCGCCGCCAGTTGAAATCAATTCCGTTCGGGATACCTCAACCCAAGCCGATGTCGGTGGGACAGTGCAGCGGGCGTGCGAGACATGGGTGAGGCCCGGTCGGCGCAGCCGACAAGAAGCAACGCTTCTTGAGGGCCGAACGACTTGCCATGGATGGCAAGGCTGGGGGTTGGCGAAACCACCAATGTCGCGCCAGGGATGGCATGCACGATCCAATCGAAGCCAGCCAACACAGACGTATTTACAGCGTCCGCTGCACTATCCCACCGGCAGCGGCGACATCGAAGCCCCAAACCTTCACCGCTGGAACAAATAAGAAAATTTGACGAACAACTGGTCGCCGTCGCGGCGCAGATCCGTGGCGTTGACCAGTTCCCGCTCGCCTTCGAAATCCACGATCTCGAAATTGCTGCTGTTCGAGTTGTAGCCGACATAAAAAGCCGACCAGGGATTGATCACATAGCGCAACAGCAAGTCGAAATTCAGATTGCGCTCGTCTTCCAGCCTCGTCAGCGGCCCGCCCGTCGTTTCCTCGTATTGCGTGATGAACCGCAGCGACCATTCGCGCGTGAACTGGTAGTTCCAGTTGGAACGGACGATCTCGTTGCTGAAAATGCGCGCGCCCGCCGAATTCTGCACTTCCGTGTAGAGATAAGTGTTGTTGACCCGCAGCCGGTCCGTAGGGCGCCACAACGCGTCCGCCGATACCCGGGCGTGGTCGGCCACGTATGGCAGCGTACCGATGTTCGGCACGAGGTTCAGCGTCGAGCCCCAACGGTAGTCGAAACCGAATTCGAGCGTATTCAGCGAGTTGTTGCCAATGCGAATCTGCCAATCGTCGTAATCGTGATTCTGTGTGACCATCAGGCCCGGATAATCGCCGGGCCGCAAAACCTCGTTGTAACCCGTCCAGCCCATACTCAACTGGGTCGTGTCCGTAGCGACGTCGAACATCGGTCCGTTCTGGTGGAATACCTTGGTGCCCACCCAGTCCTCAAGATAGACGCCGAACCAGGCTACGCCCATCCGGTTGAGCGGAATGTCATCCGGAAAGTGCGTATAGGCGATGCGCTGGTGCATGCCCGAAATGTCGGGCCGGAAGAAACGGTTCATGAAGCCGAGGTCGGTGCGAAAACCCGGACTGGATTCGATGAAATGCGTATGCGTGTTCCAGTTGCGCCCGACGTGATTGATCTGAAAGTTGCGTTGTACGCCGGTGTAGCTTTCGCCTTCGTCGGCGTAGGGGTCGGTATCGCTTGCGACCAACTGGAGTTGGCTGATCCAGTTTTCGCTCAACTTGATTCTGCCGTCGAGACTGGCGACGCGGTTGTAGCCGTCGGCTAGTTCGCGGTCGCTGACGAGGAAGCCGTAACGGTCCTGTTCGCCGACGTCGAGAAAGCCCCGCAGGATGGCGATGTTCGCCTTTTCGCCGTTGAGCGGGTCGGTGTCGCTTCGATTTTGCCCCGGCGCCGCGTCATTGATGACAATGCTGCCGAAACCGAAATTCCCCGCGCGGCCGGTAAAGCGCAGGCCGCCTTCGGGGTCGACGATGCGGCGGGTGAAGACCAGCGTCGAGTCGGTGGCGAAGAAGTCCGCGTTTTCGACGAAGAAAGGCCGCCGTTCGGGAAACTGCACTTCGAAACGCTCGTTCACCGTAACCTGGGGTTGGTCCGACTCGATCTGGCTGAAGTCCGGGTTCAGGGTGACGTCGAGCACCATGCTGTCGTTGAAGACGAACTTGGCGTCCACCCCGAGATCCTGTTCGCTCGTGGCCTCGAATCCCGGACCGCCCGCCATGGCCGGGTTCAGGGCGTCGACTTCGCGCGCGAACAGGAAGGGAATGATCTGGTAGTTGTTGCCCGGCGAGACGTCGCGGATACCGTTGAGCAGGGCGGTCTGGTTCAGGCGGCCCTCGATGTCGATCGTATACGCCGGCCAGAAGGACTGCTCGCTCAGCCGCGGAATGATGCGCGCGAACTGCACCCGCCAGGTCTGCTCGTCCGTATCGGGGAAACGCAGGCTGCGCAAGGGGATGGCCATCTTGACCATGTAACCCTCGTCCGTGAGCCGGCCTTCGCTGTCCCAGACGGCTTCCAGGGTGGTGTCGAAACCGCCTCTGCGCGAGGAGCCTTCGGTCCAGCGGGCGTCCCACTGGATGCCCAGCGGCGTTGAACGAAACGTGAAAGCCGCGCGCTGATCGTTGAAGGTGTCGACGGTGATCTCGACCGAATCGTCGCCGTCGATGTTCTCGCGCGAAGACATGTTCGCCCGGATGCCGTCGGGTTCGCTGTCGAAGGCAAGGAACACGACATGCAATTCGGTGCGGTCGTAACCGATATAGACTTCGGTGCGCTGGCTGGCGGGGTCGCCGTCGTCGGGCTCGCGCTGAATGAAATCCTCGACCCTGGCCATGGAGCGCGCCAGCGGCGTGGCGGGCGCCATGCCGGTGAAATCTTCCAGCGACGGTACGCCGCTGACTTCAGGGATGATCAGATCGTATTGCGCGAATGCGGTCTGAGCGCCGGACAGCAGCAATCCGATGCAGACAATCCGGGTCAAGCGGCAGAATACTCTTGTCAAAATCATTTCCTCGAAACTCCGTTCCGATTCGTGTCGGCGCCTTGGGCCGGAAGCTAATGCAGGTGGCTCTGATCGACGAAGCCGTCGCCATTGGGCATGGCGATCGCCGTGAGCGTCTCGCTGTTGATGGATTCGTCCTCGCCGACGATGCCGTTGAGAAACAGCACGTAGGCGGTTACCTGATATACCTCTTCGTCGGTCAGGGTTTTGGGGGTGTCCGCCGGCATCGCCCTGCGGATGAAGTCGAACAGGGTGCTGGCATGGGGCCAGTAGCTGCCCACCGTGCGCAGCGGCGACTCCTCGGACCGCATGTCGCCGCCTACGATTACGGTATTGCCGGAAACGCCTTCGCCGTTGACGGCGTGACAGCGCAGGCAATTCAGTTCATAGACCGCGCGGCCCTGGCGCGCGGTGCCGGCGCCCGGCGGCATGCCGCTGCCGTCCGGCGCCGCGATCAGATCGAAGCCGCTCAACTGATCTTCGTCGATCGGCGTTCCCAACTGGATTCGCGCCTCCTGGGAGCCCGCCGGCGCCATCCATGCGGCAAGCAGGAGCAGCGCCAGAACCTTTCCCGGCCTCGCGGCGACGCTAGACATAGACATTGCTGATCGCTCCGCCGTTGTCCACGCCCCAGCTCTGGATGCAATTGTTGTGATAGAAGCTGATCGTGCCGCGCGCCGCCAGCACCTCGTCGCGAACGGGCTGCACGTTGCCGGCGTTGTCGGTGGCGCGGCTTTGCAGCACCGCCGATCCGCCGGACCATTCCCAGGGGATCGTGAAACGCGCCAGCGCCTTGTCGCCGGGTTCCGCCTGCATTTCGGCTTCGGCCCAGGTGGCGCCGCCGTCGGCGCTGACTTCCACCCGCCGAATCGCGCCATGACCCGACCAGGCCACGCCGGTGACCTGATAAATACCGGGCCGGGGCAGGTTCATCCGGCCCGAAGGCGAGGTGATCAGCGACTTCACGCCCATGGGGAAAGTGAATTGCAGGCTGCTGCGATCGGGCATCGTGTCGGTATATTTGCTCGTTTCGTCCCGGAACTGGGCCGGTTCGCGCATCAACTTGAGCTGGGTGAGCCATTTCACGCTGATGTTGCCTTCCCAGCCGGGGCAGAACAGGCGCACGGGATAACCCTGTCCCGGCCGGATCGGCTCACCGTTCTGATACAGGGCCACGAGCACATCGTCGAGGGCCTTTTCGATGGGAACCGAACGCCCCATGCTCGCGGCGTCGGCGCCCACCGCGGCGACCCAGCGCGCCTCCGGCAATACGCCGGCTTCGTCGAGCAAGGTCGAAAGCGGGACGCCGGTCCATTCGGCGCAGGAAAGCAGGCCGTGCAGGCTCTGGGCCGTGCCGTCGGCATTGCCGCCGCGCAGCAGCGCGCCGCTGTTGCCGGAACATTCGAGGAAATTGATCCGGCTGACCATCGGGTACTTGAGCAGGTTCTCGTAGCTGAAAGCCAGCGGCTGGCGCACGAGGCCGTTGATGACGAGCGTGTGTCCGGCGGGATCGATGTCGGGAATCCCGGCGTGATGACGCTCGAAATGCAACGCGTTCGGCGTGATCGTGCCTTGCAGGAACTGCAATGGGGAACGCGAGGCGCCGCCGCCCGGATAGATCGGGTCGGGCGTGCCCGCCATGCGCTGCAGATCGCCGGCGTAGCGGGATCGCTCGCCATAGGCGCTGGCGTTCGCGCCAGGCATGCGCGACCACTCCGGAATCTGCAGGATCGCACCGGCGTCCTGGCCGAAGGCGGCATTCGCGCCAGCGGCGCCGAGGCCGGTCAGTCCGAGTTGCAGCAGATGCCGCCGGTTAAGCAGGCCGTTGCCGGCGGCCTTTTCCCATTGCAATTCCTTCATGTCTCGCGCCTCGATCAGTTACTCAGATACTGCCTGGCTTCCTTCACCGCCGAATGCGAGTCGTCGCTGCGTATCGCCAGGTACGCCTGATATTTCTCGCCGGCCATATCCTTCTCGTTCATGGCGGCATAGGCGCGGGCGGCGCCGAGCAGCGACAGCGGCCGGTTCGGCATGCGCAGCAGCGACTGTTCGAATCGCTCGGCGGCGTCCTTCGGCTGGCCGAGGGCGAGCAGTACCTCGCCGGTCAGTTCATGGATCGGCTTGAGTGGCTCGGCGGCGCCCCGCGGCGGCAACTGGGCCTCTTTCAGCGCCACCGCCCGATTCAGCAGTTCGATGGCTTTTTCCTGTTGCGGCAGCCCGTCGGTGGTCAGGCCTTCGTTGAGCTGCTGCTGGGCGTGCTTCGCAATGGTCAGCGCCGCCACTTCGGCGTGCATGACCTGCAGGTTGGCGTTGTTGGGCTGATCCGAGGCCCTGTCCCCGAGCTTGTCGGCAACCTGTTCCGCCAGGGCGAGTTCGCCGAGATGAGCGGCGCTCAGGCCGAGGGCGAGCAACTGGTGATCCGCCAGCTCGTCGTTCAACTCGCGCAACTCCCATTGTTCGGTTTCGATGATATGGCGCGCCTGCATGGTATTCAGGGTGTTGGTCGAACGCGAGTCTCCCGGGTTTTCCGCAAGAGTCTTCTCGGCGCGTTCGATCCACAACTTCGAGCGCTCCCAGTTGCCGAGTTGCAGATCGCCGTACTGGCCCCAGTCGGAGGAGTGGTTCTGGTCGCCGACTTCATCGCCCTGCTTCCACAGTTCGCGGGCGGCCTGGAAGGCCGAATCGTTCCACATCGCGACGCGGCTCCACATGCCGTGCTGGATGAAGATATGGGTCGGCATGTGACGCGCGTGGGAGACCGCCGGGGCGATGTCCGCATACTTGAGCGCGGCTTCGAGCGCGAGCGGGGCGTGCAGCGGGTCGTCGAAGGAATGGATCACGTAGTGCGCCGCGCCGGGATGATTGTCGTTGTCCTTGAACAACTCCAGCGCCAGCGATCCCGCGCGCATGTTGATGCGCTCGCGCATGTCGCCGGAAGCGGTGGCGCCCGACAGCATGGAAACCGTATAGAAGGCCTTCACTTCGTCATCGTCGGGGTACTTTTCGTACAAGTCCGCCATCGCGTGCATCCAGGCAATCCGGCGCTCGGGCATGCCGCCGGGAGCCAGGGCATAGGCTTCGGCGGCCTTGAGGAAGCCCTTTTCGCGTTCGGTCGGCGCCTTGGCGATCCGCTCCTCGCTGGTGGCGCCGAGTTTCATCAGCGCCTGGCCGGGCCGTTCGTCCACCGGGCCGAAAAAGGGATGCTGGTAGGTGAAGACCTCGCCCCAATAGGCCAGCGCGAAATCCGGGTCGAGTTCCTGCGCCTTGACGAACGCCTCGCGCGCCTGGGTCCTGCCGAAGCTGTGCAGGAATCCGACGCCCTGGATGAAATACTCCTGGGCTTCCGGCGAAGCGGAACTCGGGAATTCGTAAGTGCCGATCCGGTCGAGATCGGCGGCGTGGGCTGCCGGCAGCGCCATGACGGCGGCCAGCAGGGAAGCTGGGAGAAATGTTTTTCTGAACATGAGGGGCCCCTTGGTTCTGCAGTGAGTCGAGCAACCGGTCCAGGAGCCTGCGCCGTAGGAATTCACGACTGCAAACTCGCTTTCGCGAATTCCTGCGCCGCAGGCTCCCGGGTTTTTCCAGCCCGATAGGTTGCCAAGACCGCCGCTGCAATGCAATCGGATAAGTGCGACTTATTGTCACAAGGGCCAGGAGCCTGCGCCGTAGGAATTCACGACTGCAAACTCGCTTTCGCGAATTCCTGCGGCGCAGGCTCCTGGTGTGCCGTCCCCTGAGTTCGCCGTATTTCAGCGCGTCCCTCGCGGTGTGTGGCAAGGCGCGTCCGCAGGTAATGCGATTCCCGGGGAAGGCTCAGGTCCTACTCCGCCCGGAAAACAATGCTTTCCTCCACTGTGACCCGGGTAGTGCGGGTGGCGTTGGCGGGGACCGATTCATCCTCGTAGCCGAAACTGATGCCGAACAGGATTTTCGTGCCATCGGTGATTTGGAAAGCTTCCCGGATCAGGTCGGGGTAATTGCGCATGGAACCCATGGCGCAACTGTGTAGGCCAAAGGAAACCATGGTGAGCATCAGGGTCTGGGCGTACATGCCCACATCCACGGCAACGGTGGCGCCGAATTCCGGATTCATGCCGATGAAGGCGATATGGGGGGCGTCGAAGAATTCGAAATTGCGCAGGGCGGCGCGCTTGCGGCCTTCCCGGTCGTTGCGACCAACGCCCATTTGCGAATACAGCGCCACGGCGCACTCCACCTGGCGGCTGCGGTATTCATCGCGAAAATCGCCGCGGTATTCATAATCGGGATTGGGCGCCACCCCATTGGCGGCGCTTTCCAACATCTGCCGGCGCAGGCGGTCCTTGAGTTCGCCCGAGGCCACATACACCTTCCAGGGCTGCACATTGCAGTTCGACGGCGCCTGCCGGGCAATCTCGAAAATGCGCTGGAGGACATCCGGCGGCACTTCCCGGTCGAGAAAGCCCCGCACCGAGCGCCGGCGGGCGATGGCTTCGTGCAGGCTCATCGCCGCAGCGGGGGAATTGGCGCCGCCCGTTGTCGCGGGAGCGCTGTGGAGTTCCTGGATCATCTGGTTCATGGCTGGCCGGAATTCGGTTTCGGGTGAAATTCAGGCGAGTATGCGGCCGCCGTCCACATCGACGGTGGCGCCGGTGACGAAGCGGTTGCCCATGGCGAAAAGAATGCCCCGGGCGACTTCCTCCGGGGTTCCGGCGCGAGGGATGAGATGGCCCGCGGTCATGGCATTGAGACGTTCATTGCGATCCTCGCCCATCCAGTCGAACATGGCGGTGTCGATGGTGCCGGGAGAGACGATATTGACCCGCACCGGCGCCATTTCCACCGCCAGGCAGCGGGCCAGATTCTCCACCGAGCCGCCCACGCAGCTCAGCGCCGACTGCCCCGGCCTGATCTTGCGCGCCGGGGAACCGCTTACCAGGGTGATGGATGCGTCTTCCGCCAGAAAGGGCGCGCCGGTGCGCACCGCATTGGCGTAGCCCCAGAGCTTGCCGTAGGCGGCCTTGAATTGCTCCGGGGTCTGCTCGAGAAAAGGTTTCAGCGTACGCTCGCCGCCGATGGCGCACAACGCCAGATGATCGATCACCCCGGCCTCGCGATACAGCGCTTCAAGCGCCCCGGCGTCGTGAATATCGGCCTCGCGCACGGCGAAGGCACCGCCCGCCCCGGCCATGGCCTTCCGCCGGTGGGCTTCGCTCCGCCCCGCAGCCCAGACTTTCGCCCCCGCCTCCGCCGCGGCCTTTGCCGCGGCCAGCCCGATGCCCGCGGTGCCGCCGACGACAACGACGGTTTTTCCGTGGAGTTCATTCATCTGATGTTAGTCCCCTAATTTTGGGGAATTACATACCAAAGTCACATTGTCAGAGCGCGGCGATAAACGCGATGACGAAGACGAAGATAATCAGCGCGAGCGCAAGGCCGCAACCGATGCCGAGTGCTGAGCGAAACGATTTCCAGAACATCATGCTTTCTCGGTAACGCGAATCGGGCGCATGAACGTGTCGCGGATTTGCTTCTCGGTCATGCCCGGCATGTCCATCGTCTCTTCGAGTTCCGCCTTGCTCGGCTGGTAGTTCCTCGGCTTCAGCGTCACGTCGATAGGCTTGGGGGGTTGGTATTTCGGCTTGGGTTTGCTCATGTTCTTCTCCTCGGTCATGTGGCTCGCCACTCGGCCATTGTCTTACTTCCCTTGCTCTTGTTGCAATAGCTTAGCTGCAAAGGAGTTGCAGGTTGTCGGGGTGGTCATTGCCGCCACGAGTACGGGGCAGGATATGGTCCACTTCCATGACGCGGAAGGGGAAGTGTGTGTTGCATCCGGCGCAAACGCCTTCTTGCTCGCCGTACAGCCGATGGGCGTTTGTCCGATAGTTTGGCAGTTTACCGAGGTCCGTTCGCTTTGAGGGCTTGTCCATCGGCAAGACCTTTGCCCACAGCTTGCCCTCGAATTCGCGCAATCGGTCGGTAACGAGCTTTACGGCCAGCGGCGAGATGTCGCATCCGGCCCAATTCCTGTTCAGCTTTTCCGCCGCGACAAGCGTAGTGGCGCATCCACAGAACGGGTCGAATACGAGGTCGGTTTCGTTGCTCGATGCCTTGATGATTCTGTCCAGCAACGCCCGAGGCTTTTGCGTCGGGTAGCCCAGCCTTTCCTTTGCGGCGGAAGAAAGCGGCGGAATATCCAGAATCATATCGGTGACAGGTGCGCCGGATTTTGGAGTCAGGTATCGCTTGAAGGCGGGCATCGTTCCGCGTGTCGGCCAATAGATCAGCCCCTGTTTGTCCAGCACGTCCAGTCTCTGGCGGGCGGGCATGTCGGCGTATCCGTGCGGGAATACGAACCAGTCCGGCAAGGCCCGGTCTGGCGGCAATTCCCAATGCCGTCCCCCGTCTGCGGGGCCAATGTCGCGCCATGCCTGGCCCGTATCGCCTTCCCGCAATCCCGGCCCGGTCAAATCGCTCGTTCTGTATTTCCCGCGTTCGTCTTTCAGCCGATATTGCTTCCGCACGTATTCGGGGTCGAGCGGTTCCAATTCGCGGTTCCACGTCGGTTTGCTGCCGCCCCCGTAGTACAAAATCGTATCGTGAATCGGCCCCCACCGTTTCGCCCGGTTGTGCGTCGATGTGCGCTTCCAAACCACTTCGTTTCGGAAATTCGCCCGTCCAAAAACCGAATCCATCAGCAATTTCAGATAGTGGCCCGCAGTAGGGTCGCAATGCAGATAGATACTTCCTGTCGCCTTGAGAATCCGCCGCATTTCGAGCAATCGAACGGCCATGTAAATCAGGTAGCTCATCATCCCCTTCCCGTGGGCTTGTCTCGATGCATTGATGACTGCGTAAGCCGCCGGATTTCGGTCGGCCAACTCGCCATGCTCATGCACATCCACGTCGTCGAGGGTCCATGCGTCTTTGAAATGTGCGCCCGCCGCCTCGCTTCCTATCGGGGCCTCCCAGTCACGCCCCGAATTGAAAGGCGGATCGAGATATATCAGGTCAATGCACTGGGAATTCATGCCGCGCATGACAGGCAGATTGTCGCCAGTCCATACCGTGCCGTTGACGAAGTTTGCACCATTCTGGTGCGGGGGGGGCATTGCTTCTTTCCCGCGCCGGTGAAATTCGGCAATCCGTTGTCGGCCACCAGATCGGCATACTTGAGCCGCTTGCCAGTCATGGCGCGAACGACATGGCGCATTTGCTCCTGCGTGTCGCTGCATCGGACGTTGTGGCGGTCCGCGAACTCCTGCACGTAGCGATCGAGATGCTTCGGCGACATCTTGTGGTAGATGCCCTGATAGCCGCGCTTCAGGAGTGCCCAAAACGACTCGATTCCGTTCGTGTGCGCCATGTCCCGCACGTACTCGCCGACGCTGTGCTTGACGGTCTCGTGCGTCTTGTGCGGCAGGCTGTTGTAGACGGTGCTGTCGTCCGTGTAGACCGTTGAGGCGCGGCTGACGCGCTCGTCGATGAAGTCCTCCATCGTGTCGCCGTTCACGCTCTCGACGACCTGCGCTTGCACCTGCTTGGTCTCCCGGTCTCTCACACCGGCAACGGCGGTCTTGCCTACCGTACCGCGTCCGGCCTTGAGCTTTTTGCTGGCGTGTTTGTTGCCCTCCAATCCGCCGACGAAAGTCTCATCGACTTCCACCGGACCGGAAAACGGAGTTGTGCCCGCTTTCGCGGTCTCGCGCAAGCGGTGAAGCATGAACCACGCCGACTTCTGCGTAATGCCCAGCTCGCGATGCAGGCGCATTGAGCTAACGCCCTTGATGTTCGTCGCGTGAAGGTACAGGCCGATTGCCCATGTTCGATAGGGCAGCTTCGTCGATTCCATGACGGTTCCCTTGCGGGCCGTGAACATGGGCTTCCCGGCGCAGTCGCGGCAACGATGGGTCATGCTCTTGTGCTTGATGTTGCACTGAACGTTAGCCGATCCGCACTCCGGGCAGCGCGGACCTTGTGGCCAGCGAACGCTCTCTACCCACTCCCGCGCCTTGTCCTCGGTGCTGAACATGTCGGCCACTTGCATGAGCGACATGCCCTTCCTGAATGCCTTGCCCGGTCCGCCTGTTGCCATGTCTGCCGTCTCTCGAAAATGTGAGTAAATAGTAAAATTTTAGCGTCGGAATGTCAACGGGAAATGTGACTTTAGTATGTAATTCCCTAATTTTGGGGTAGGGGATGGTAACACAGCTAGCAACAACGAAGTGTCCCCGAATCTTCCGCCGAGACATATATTGGGTTATCCTCCCGGTGGGCTCCGCGATGGTCGCGCACAAAATTTTCTGAATTCAAGGGAGGCAGTCTAATGAAAGAACATTTAGTCGAACTAGATGTGGAACTAGTCGATTACGATCACGACAATCCGAGAATCGCAAAGGCATTAGAAAAGTACGGATCATTGACAGCGGAGCGCATTGCCTTTGCTCTTAAATCAGCAACAGAAAATGGTTCTGCTTCATCCTATAACAATTTGCGAGACTCTATACTGGCTAGCCGGGGAATCATGGCCCCCATAACTGTTATTGCCCGTGATGGCAGGTACACCTGCATAGATGGAAATACTCGACTTGCGATTTACAAGGAACTGCTAAAAACAGACGAACGTAAAGAAGTAGACTGGTCAAAGATTAAGGCCACGGTACTTCAGGAATATTCGCAGACCGACATTGAGAAGATAAGAGTTTCTGCACATCTTGTCGGGTCGCGAGAATGGCCGGCATATGAAAAAGCAAGGTACTTGCACTATCTTCGCAACCAAGAATTCATGGACTATGCTGAAATTATTGCTTTATGTGGTGGTAGAAGGAATGATATTGAACGGCAAATCGATGCATATCATGACATGAGTGAGTATTACAGGGATAAGGTAGATGAGGACGCGGAATTTCAAATAGATAGATTCAGTGGTTTTGTAGAAGTACAAAAATCAGGCATAAAAGATTCCATATTTTCAGCAGGATTTACCATGGATGAATTTGGTAGCTGGATCCGATACGGGAACATATATCGTTTGGCTGATGTAAGACAGTTGCCACGTGTGCTGGAAAATGAAGATGCGAGGGAAATATTTGTAAAGGGTGGGCCAAAATCGATAGAAAAAGCAAATCAGCATCTCGATCTTGTGGAGTCGAGAAACAGACCACTCGATAAGGAAGCTACACTTGAATCTGCAACAATGTATCAATTGGTTGAAGTGTTGTTGCGACGCATTTCAGATATATCGTATTCTGAGGTGCGATCTTTGAAGAATAGAGAAAGTGATAATTCCGAAGAACAAATCAGATCCATCGAAAGTCTATCGGAGCAATTGAAACGATTGCTTGATGACTTGGTAGATTAGATAGAGAATTACATACTAAAATAATATATCTCTAAATGTACATAAATTGCGATTTTTTTGCAATACAATGAATGAGGAAAAACTGAAAGAGCTTCTCGTGGTTCTCAGCAAGTATTCAACGGTCGGTGAAATTCTCAAAAACAAGGAGGAAGTGTTTCGATTGCGTAACGAAACAGACTTATGTAAATCCTACTTTAATTTCAAACTGGAAACGATTGCAAATCTCATAAATCGGATTTGCATACTAAAATACCCAGGTATTGATCCACTAATTTTATATGAGGAAGCTAAAAAATCTTTAGAATTATCTTTGCTTTAGAAGTTAAAAAAGGGAATTATGTTCATTAATTCATAAGACACTAAATATGGAGTCCAAATAATCTCAGCTCTCTACATATTGTATGCTGCCAACAAAACGATATAATTCTCTTCACTAAATTCCCGCTTGACTGAGGTTTTCAGATGGAATACTTTATAGTCACATTCGCGGCGGGAGACAATGATTATAGCAAACGGTATGCTAGGCAAAGTTTTTTGGAAAGGCATGACATTTCTTCAGGTGGTCGACATGCTCAGCTCCGAAGAAAAGTAGCGGGAATGGATCGAGAGTATCCGTTGGCCCGAAGATCCCCATTGCCAGGATTGCGGCTCTTTCAATGTACAGTGCAACATCAAGCACAAGACGATGACCCATCGCTGCCGGGATTAGCTCCAATAAGCCCATGTTCTCGGCAAGGAAGAGAACAGTCATGGAAAGTACCAAAATGTCTTATCGCACCTGAACCATCGGTCTGTATCTTCATACCACGAATATCAAGGAAATTTCGTCTGTGCGCCTTCATCGTGAGTTGGGCATCACGCGGAAATCCGCTTGGTTCATGCAACATTGTCTTCGGGAAACCGCAAAGTCTGGCCAGCCCCTGTTTTCCGGCCCGGTGGAGGTCGATGAGATTTATGCGGACGGGAAAGAGGCCGGCAAGCATTCCAGCAAGAAACTGCGGGCCGATCATGATACAGTCGGGGAAGCCGCTGTGGTTGGTCCCCTGGACCGGGAAACGGGTCAAGTAGTGGCGGGATCGGTCGAAAATGCGGACAAGGAGACGCCGCAAGGGTTTGTTATGGACCACACAGCCGCCGGAGCAACAATGTACACGGACGAAGTCCGCGCCTACACTGAGCTTCCCTTCGACCATGAGATCGTCCAGGATTCGGTGAGCGAGTTCGTTAACGCATGGCACACACCAACGGCATCGAGAGCTTTTGGGCATTGCTCAAGTGGGGCTATCACGGCATCTACCACAAGATGTCACCCAAGCGTCTTGGACTGTACGTTACCGAGTTTGTGGGCCGGTACAACATCAGGAAGATAAATACCCATGACCAGATGCTATACATGGTTCGTGGTATAGCGGGAAAACGGATCAAGTATCGAGTGCTCACTGCTGACAACGGTATTCCGAACTTTATGGGAGCGGGAATGTGAAATTAGATCCTGTGTTCATGGCAGACGACGTCGTCTTATACCATGCTGACAGTTTGAATCTGATGGATGAATTAGAGAAAGAACATCCTGACGGTTTGTTCGATATGATTTTTGCAGATCCACCCTATTTCTTGTCCAATGGCGGAATTAGCTGTCATGCGGGCAAGATGGTTAGCGTAAACAAGGGCGGATGGGACAAGTCAAAGGGGGCGGAAGCGAACCATGAATTTAACCTTGATTGGTTACGCCATTGTCAGAATTTACTCCGGCCAAATGGAACGATATGTGTATCCGGCACCCACCACGTCATTCATTCCGTGGGATATGCCATGCAATGCTTGGGCATGAAGATACTGAACAACATCACATGGGAGAAGCCGAACCCACCACCTAACCTGTCTTGCCGCTACTTCACTCATTCCACAGAAACTATTTTGTGGGCCGCCAAGTCTGAAAAGTCTAAGCATTGTTTTAACTACCAATTGATGCGGGAACATAATGGCGGCAAACAGATGAAGACTGTTTGGAAGATGAGTGCTCCGAGCAAAGCAGAGAAAAGCTGTGGCAAACACCCTACTCAAAAACCGATAGAACTTCTTGAACGAATAATTCTTGCGTCTACTAACGAGGGCGATATGGTGTTTGACCCATTTGTGGGTAGCAGCACTACAGGCATTGCAGCAATACGAAATGGGCGAAAATTCGTGGGCTGCGAAAAGGAGCAAGAGCACATAGACCTTTCCATAAAGAGATTGTCCCTAGAGGTTGATCCAATGCAACCGCTAAGGAGCACAGCATGATTAAAGACGGAGTAGGTGGCTACAACACAGGCACTGGGCTAATCTTTGAGCGTAAAGTAGATTTTCTCACATTAATTCAAGAAATTCCTGGCTACACTGTGAGGCCATCTCCTGTTGCTGGTATGGACATCGTATTCAATGGTAAGGCTTACGCTACATGCTTCAAGAAACATCAATTTTACAAGTTCCTGGAGAATGAGGGGATCAAATGGAGAGCATTAATATCAAAGAAACTACTGCCGGATGATGCAATTCTCGTGATACTTCGAGAAACACTGTATATTATTGAGGTCAAATACCAAGAAGTTGAAGGATCAGTCGATGAAAAATTGCAAACATGTGACTTCAAGCGAAAGCAGTATTTGAAGCTGGTTTCACCAATGAACCTGAAAGTTGAGTATGTCTATGTTCTCAACGATTGGTTCAAAAAGCCGGGATACAAAGACGTGCTTGACTACATTCATAGCGTCAATTGCCACTACAAGTTCAATGAATTGCCGTTGACTTGGCTGGGACTACCAACAAAAGCGGCAGAATAAAATACAAAAAGCGTAAAGTAAAAATCCTCAAACCCAGAGACGTGACACTGAAACCGCGCACCTACGAGCCAAGCAAGAAGGAACTGGAAGAGACTATGGATATGCTGGGAATGTCAGAAAAGGAACTGCGGGAAGTGTTTATGCGGCCATTTCGGGTTACTGATAAGGAATGAGCAGTAAATGATAAATAGTGAAGAGAATAAAGAAGATTTTAATTTAGTGGCGAAAGCTGCTGAAGTTATTACAAAATAACAATCGGTCCATAAAGATAAAAGCACATTGGAGCAAAGAGTGGAGACATTATTGAAGTCCTATCGCAAAAAAATTCAAGTTAGTTTCGTGATTTGAATAATGCCGTATCGAAAGGATTTGAGGAGCAGGAAGAAAAGGTCGACCGAAAAAATAAGCTGGCCGCAATGTCTATTGATGAACAACGGATTTACAGAAACATTTTTCTTGCAGTTACCGAGACAGCTTCATCACTGTCAAAAGCCAAAGAAACAATTGAAACCATCATGAAGTTCAATCAAGGCGGAGAAGCGGAATCACCATAGCTAGCTCTGGTTTCAGTTGAATATCCGCCCCGGATTGAGGATGCCTTGCGGGTCAAGGCTCTGTTTCAGATTGCGCATCAGTTCGATTTCGGTGTCGCTGCGGCTGCAGGGGAGAAAAGGGCGCTTCATGATGCCGATGCCGTGTTCGGCGGACACCGAGCCTTTCAATTCCCGGATCAGGCCGTAGATGACCTCGTCGATGGGCCGGTGCAGGGCGTGGGTGTCGGGCCCGACGTTGATAACGATATGCAGGTTGCCGTCGCCGATATGGCCGAACAGGCCGAGAATCGCTTCCGGCCATTTCTCCCGCAGGCGGCGTTCGACTTCATCGCCGAAATAGCCCATGTCGGCCACATTGAGGCTGACGTCGTAGGTATGCAGGTGGCCCACCCCCTGGGCGGCTTCGGCGGCGCCGTCGCGCACCGCCCACAGCTTTCTGGTCTTGTCGCTGTTGTCGGCGACGATGACGTCGTCGATCAGTTCCCGCCGGCAGGCTTCATCGAGCATGTTGAGAAAGAGTTCGCTGTCGGTGGCCTCGTCGGAGCCCATGCTTTCCACAAGCACGTAGAAGGCGTGGCTGTCCGGCAGCGGTACGGTGGCGTGGGGCACGTGCCGGTCGACGAGCTGGTAGGAATTGCGCCAGAGCACTTCAAAGGCGCTGAGGTTGGCGCCAAGGCGGGCCTGGGCATGGACGAGCAGGTCGGCCACCGCCTGGAAGGAGCCGAGGCCGCACATGGCCACCTGCTGGCTCGCCGGGCGCGGAAACAGCTTGAGCACCGCCCGGGTGATGATGCCGAGGGTGCCCTCGCTGCCGATGAACAATTGCTTGATGTCGTAGCCGGTATTGTTCTTGCGCAGCTTGTGCAGATTGTCGATGACGGTGCCGTCGGCGAGTACGGCTTCGAGGCCCACGGTCAGTTCCCGGGTCATGCCATAGCGGATCACGCGATTGCCACCGGCATTGGTCGACAGGTTGCCGCCGATGGTGCAACTGCCCCTGGCGCCGAGGTCGAGCGGGAACAGCAGGCCCCGGGCGTCGGCCCGTTCCTGGATAACCTGCAGGGGCACGCCCGCTTCAACGGTCATGGTGCTGGTGTAGGGGTCGAGTTCCACGACCTTGTTCATTCTTTCGAGGCTGAGCGAGATTTCGTTTTCCAGCGGCGCGGCGGCGGAAACCAGCCCGGTCATGCCACCCTGGGGCGCCACGGGCTGGTCGGCTTCGTGGCAAAGGGCAAGAATCCCGGATACTTCTTCGGTGCTGGCGGGGCGCAACAGCAGGGGCGGGCGGATGGCCCGGTCTTCCATGAGATCCCGGTAGTTCTTCGGCTCGATATCGTCGCCCTCGCGGTAACCTGCGGGGCCGACGATTTCCTTGAGCCTGTGAAAAAGGCCGCTATGGGTGTCAATGGCTTGAACTGTCATGGGATGGCGGTGGTTTTGTGAATCAGGGGCGAATCTTAGCATATGGAGTTGACGTCTCTTGTGGATTGATTCGGCTGGAGGCAATTTGCGTTCTTCCCGAGGTAAGCCATGTGATAGGCTTTGGCGACAAATTCGCATATTGAACCTGCAGGAGAGAAGAAAATGATGAGAAAGATTTTCGGCGTATTTCTGTTGCTCGCGGCTTACGGGGCGCAAGCCCAGGTTCCTGACAACGCCACCCACATCCCTGTTTCCGAGATCATGACGGTGTTCGAAAATCTTGGCGACACCCTCGATCAGCAGATCAGAGTCGTCGACGTCGGCGACGATCTCAACGTCGGCGTCGGCGTCCTGCGCCGCGTCGGTCAGCGTACCGAGGGCGAGGCGGTGCGCACCATCGTCCATTACAACATCACCGAGGTGTACTACGTCCTCTCCGGCTCGGGCATTCTCGTTACCGGCGGCGACCAGACCGATCCGGTCGAATTGCCCCCCGACGGCCACTCGGTCACCGTATTGATCGGCCCCAGCGGACTGCGCACCGTGACCAGCGGCCAGGAGCAGACGATCGTCGCCGGAGACATCGTCATCATTCCGGCCGGCGTCACACACGGCTTCCGCCATATCCAGGATCAGATCACCTATCTCGCCGTCCGCGTCGACCACGCACAGGTCCTGCCGGCAGGCTATGCGCATCCGTCGCTGGAATGATCGGGGGAAAGTACTAGAATAAGGGAAAGGCAGCCGGCAAGACCGGCGCGACTCGAATGTGGTGAAAACTATGTTCCCGAAACTGACAGTCGTTCTTTCCCTGTCGATTCTTGTGACCGCCGCGAGTTCTGCGGCGGCGCAGGACGACTACCCGCGAACTCCCTCGGGCAAGCCCGATTTCAGCGGCAACTACGACATCTCGACATTGACCCCGTACCAGCGGCCTGCGCGCTTCGGTGATCGCATGACGCTGAACGAGGAAGAGGTGCAGGCCTTGCGCGACCGGGAAATGGGTATCCGTGCAGCGGACTCCGCGCCAGGCGATCCGAATCGCGCACCGCCCGAGCAGGGCGGTTCGATCGGTTCCTATAACGATTTCTGGTTCGACCGGGGCGACGAGCCCTTTGTCCTGAACGGAGAATACAGAACGTCGATACTGACCTACCCCGAGAACGGCCGCATGCCGCCGCGCACACCCGCGGGCCAGGCCAGGGCCGACGCGGCGCCGCGTTTCGCCTGGGAAGATCTCGGCGGCGCCTGGTGGCTGGAGACCGGCGACCAGCCATTCGACGGCCCCGAGAACCAGCAAGTGCAGGTCCGCTGCATCTTCCATCCGGCATCGACGATTCCGGTAACGCCCCGGGTCTACAATAACCTGAAAACCATCGTGCAGACCGACGACTACCTGATGCTCTACGTCGAATGGATGCATTGGGCGCGCATCGTCCGCATCGGCGATCAGGAACCCAGGCCCGCCGCGCTGGCGACTTTCGACGGGGATTCAATCGGCCGCTGGGAAGGCGACACCCTGGTCGTTGAAACCACCAATTTTCTGGATCGCCCTTATGAACCTGCCGAGCGCCGCGTGATCGAACGCTTTAGTCCTCTGGAGGGCGGCGGCCTGATTTACGGCTTCACGGTGGAAGACGCGGATTTCACCGACAGTTACGGCGGCGAGATGGTCTGGCCGCCAACGGACCAGATTCCGTACGAATACGCTTGCCACGAAGGCAATTACTCGATGGAGATGACGTTGAAGGGCGCCCGGCTCAAGGAAGTCGAGCACTACCTGCAACAGCAATCCGAAGACTGACTTGACCGGTTGCCGTCACCTCGCAAGCGGATCGGGCCGCATCTGGAAGTGATAGACCTTGCTCGTGGTTCCCGCCCCGGTTTCCATGTGAAAGGGTGCGCGGCTGCTGTAGGTCGCCCATAGTCCGCGGCCTTTCCAGCCGGCGTCCGGGTCGTCGATGCGGCCGTCCAGCCATTTCGTGTAGAACCCGAGCGGGTAGGGCACCCGCAGGCGCACCCATTCGCCGTCGTTCAGCACGAGCAGCGCGCCGGACTGATTGCCGGTATTGATCGGCGTGTTCTCGCCGAGCCCGAAGGTGTTGAACTGGTCGACCCAGGTGTAATAGCTGCCTTCGGCGCTTCCCGGCAGGTCGAGATTCCTGAATTGCGGCAGGGGTTCGGTGTAGAAGGTCCAGCCTTCCGGGCAATGTTGCCCCGTCGCATCCGGGCCGTTCAGCGGGCCGGTGCAAAGCGAACGGTCGAAACTCGCCATGTGGCCGCTGGCCATGGCCGCCCAGACCACGCCGTTGCGGTCGATATCCATGCCCCGCGGAGAGAAGCCTTCGACCGGGTCGCCGTTGGCGTCGAGCGGCGGCTGGAAGATTTCCGTCAGCGCGGTGGTGGCCGGATCGTCGCCGGGTACGAGGCGCACGACGGCGCCCGGATAACCGAGGGAAGAGCCCCAGATCGTGCCGTCGGGCGCCGGCGCCACGCCGTAGTAACGACCGTCGATGCGCATGTCGCGCGCCGGGTCCGCGGCTTCGCCCGGTTCGGTATAGTCCGCGTCGCGCACGCCGTTGCCGTTGGTGTCGAGAATGAAAGGCGTCCAGCCCTGGGCCGCCACGGAATCGCCGGTTTCCAGAAATTCGCGGGTATCGAGCCAGCCGATGACGCTGCCGCCGCCGCTGGTCCACAAGGTATGGTCCTCGTCCTCGGCGAACATCAGGTGGTGCGTGCTGAAACAGGTGTTGATCGGCGTATAGACATCGGTTTCGGGATCGTAGACCCCGAGATGGCGGCCGGCGCGGCCGGTCGGAAACACCTGGGCGGAGGGATGATCGGAACCTTCCCGGCAGAATTCAGGCACGTTGTCCGGCGCCCGCACCCGGGCGGTGATCCAGACCCTGCCTTCGTGATCGAGCATCGGATTGTGCACCGAAGTCGACGCGTCCCAGATCGGCTCGTCGCCCCAATAGGGAGATTCCGCCAGCGGTGTGGGTGGAGGAGGGTTGTAATCCGGATCTTCCGGGAACACCGGCACTTGCGAGATTGAATTCGTGGCAGGGTCCAGCACCGGCAGATAATTCGCGCTTTCTTCCAGCGCGCCGTAGAGTTTGCCATAGCCGTTCACGGTGGGGTCGCGCCGGTCGGTGGAGACCAGGTCGTGCAGATAGGCGGTCGGATCCGCCCAGTCCCGGATCGTGATTACCACGTTGCGTTCGAGGCCGGCGGGGCGTTCCGGGGCCGGCGGCAATTCACCGGCGGCGATGCGGTCGGTCCAGTCGGCGTACATTTGTACGCCGCGCTCGCCCATGGCGGCCAGTCCCCTGACCATCGAGCCGCCGGCCTGGCCCGACATGACGCGGCGGTTCCAGGCCTCGATCGAGGTATCGTAGCCGCTGAACAGGCCGGGCATGGTGCGGATGGCCGCGTTGCCCATCTGGTGGCAGGCCAGACAGCCGCCGTTGGTCACTCGCCGTATGTAGTCGGCCTGATTGTGAATATCGGTGGAGATGCCGTTGCCGTCGGGACCGGTGCCCGGAAACTCGCTCCTGTCGGGAATGTCGAGCAGCGAATACCAGTGCCCCGCCGGGTAATAGGCCGCAGCCGCGGCGGCGTCGGGCGCGGTCACGGCGTCCAGATCGAGCGATTGACCCGGAGATGCGCTGACCCTGGGCGAGTCGACCAGGCCATAGCCGCGCACCCAGACTTCGTATTGCGCCGCCGGCAGGTCGGGGATCACGTAACGCCCGTCGTCGTCGGTGACCACGCTGCGGGAGAACAGGGTCGGCAAGTCATTCGTCTCGGCAATCACCCAGACTCCGGCTTCCGGCCCGTTGGCGCCGGAAACCACGCCACCGATATCGTCCTGATCGATGGCGACGTCCGCGGCGGGAGGCGTCCCGCCCGCCGGTTCGGCCACCGAGGCGCTTTCCGGTTCCTGCTGCCCGCAGGCCGCAAGAGTCAGCAGAAAAACGGCGATTACGGTTTTCAAAATTGAATCAGCGATTTTCATTCTCAGCCCCCTAAAGGTGCATTGAACTCTCTGGACTTGAGGATGCCACAGGGGGCGCATTGGGACCAGAGCTTCCGTAAGCCGGCAAAATCGGCTCAAAAATGTGCTATATTTGAGCCGATATTCCACCAAGATCGGCTCATGGAACAGTATGAAATGGATATGGCAGCGAAGTGATTGGCCCAACTTCGTCTTTGACGAGGCCTTGCATGCGGACCGGACGACGGCCCTGGTACAGCAGTCCAGTCGTATTTACGGAAGGCTGGAAGCGCTTCCCGCGCCTTACGCTGCGGAATCCATAGCCGACACGGTGATTTCGGAAGCCATAAAGACAAGCCTTATCGAGGGGGAGCGGCTGGACCGAGCCTCTGTCCGTTCGTCAGTTAAAGCGTTGGTTGGAATCGCCGACGACTCGGCCTCGGCGAACCTCGATCCCAGAGCCCAGGGGATAGCGACACTGCTGCACGAAGTAATGCAGAAGTGGTCGGAGCCGCTGACCGCGAAACTGCTGTGCGGGTGGCAGGGCATGGTCGTCATGCCTACACCTTCGAACCCGGTGTTGAGCGGTATGTACCGCGTGAGTGACGAGGTCATCGCCGACTCCGCTTACGGCGGTAAAGTAATTTACGAAGCGGTCCCGGGGGCGGCAGTCGAAATGGAGATGTCACGATTCGTTGATTGGTACAACGATTCGCCCTCAACTCCTGTCAAGGCGGCTGTCGCGCACCTCTGGTTTGAAGCGATTCACCCATTCGAAGATGGCAATGGCCGTATCGGGCGCGCTATCTCGGACCATGCTTTTTCCCAGTCTTTCGGTCATCCTTCCATTACCGGAATTTCTTCCGCGATTTCGGCCAGCGCCGCCTCCAACAAGGAGTATTACAGCCAGTTGGAAGCAGCTACAACGGGCGGGCTTCATGTAGACCGCTGGATTGGCTACTTCCTTGCGCTTGCGAAGGAGGCGCTCGACCATACCCAATCCATTCTTGACTTCGTCGTCGCCAAGACTAGGTTTTACGAAAAATTCGGCGAAATCATGAATACACGGCAGCATCGGGTGATCGCGCGAATGTTCAAGGAGGGTGCCGATGGGTTTGAGGGCGGTATTTCAGCGAAAAAATACATGAAAATTGTCGATTGCTCGAAGGCAACCGCAACTCGCGATCTTCAGTTCTTGATTGAGAACCGCGCCATAGAACGGATAGAAGACACTGCCGGTCCAAGTACCCGTTACCGGATTCGACTCGAATCCAACCATGTACCAGGAAGGGAACGGTAGATTCGGCAGGCGATGCCCGTACGCTGCTTTCAGGATCGGGTCCGGGGGGTTGCGTATCGGAGTCACGCGACTGACAATGTTTCTGCGATCAACCGTGAGAGGCATGTTATGAAGACGTTATTGACTCCGATGCAGTTGATTTTCTGGCCTCTGGGGCTCCTGGCCGTAACGGCCATTCACGCGCAGGACGGCGGCGACTACGAAATTCCCCGCACCATCGACGGCCAGCCCGACCTGCAAGGCGTGTGGGCGAACAACACCATGACGCCGGTAGAGCGCCCGGAAATGTTCGGTGAACGGGAATACCTGACCGACGAGGAGATGGCATTCCTGCGGCAGCGCATGCGGGAGATCGCCGATCAGGACGGCGACGCGCTGTTCGGTTCCGGAACTTTCAACGCGGCGTTCTCGGGCGAAGTGAATTCCTACGATCCCACCACCGGCAACTACGATCAGTCCTGGCTGGTGGAGCGCGAAGTGCACAATCGCACCTCGCAGATCGTCGATCCGCCCAACGGCAGATATCCGCCGCGAACCGAGGAATCCATCGCTCTGGCGAGGGAGCGGGCGGAACGGGTGCGCAACAACGATATCGCTTCGTGGCTCGACATGTCCGTCGACGACCGCTGCATCAACTACGGCGCGCCGTATCTCAACACCGGGTACAACAGTTACTGGCAGATCGTGCAGTCGCAGGATCACGTGGTGATCGTGCAGGAGATGATTCACGACGCCAGGATCATTCCTCTGACCGAAAGGCCCCTGCTCGACGACAGCATCCGCCTCTGGCATGGCGACCCGCGTGGCTATTGGGACGGCGACACCCTGGTCGTCGAGACCGGCAGCTTCTCCGAGAAAAGCCACGACGGGCCGAATACCGCCGCAAAGCGCAACATCGAGCGATTCACCCGCATCGGCGATACCCAATTGCTTTATCAGTTGACCAGCGACGATCCGGGAACCTTTACCGCGCCCTACACCCTGGAACTTCTGCTTGAATACAGCCCAGACCCCATCTACGAATACGCCTGTCACGAAGGCAATTACGCGATGGAGAACATCCTGCGCGGCGCGCGCGAACTCGAGCGGCTCGCCGCGGAAGAGCCGTAACCTCAAGAGGAATACGTCAATGAACAGCAAAGTGGGAAAAACTATCGTACAGGCGCTGGGAATCGTGCTGGCCCTGGCTCTCACGCTGGGTGAAGTCAACGCCCAATCCGGGCGCAATCCCTGGCGGCCAGCGGACGGGCTGCAAGCCGGAACCGGCCCGGGACTGATCGGCCAGCCCTGGGCGAAGCTGCCCGGCGACCGGGCCATGGGTTCTCCCGGCGGCGTTCATATCGACAACGACGGCGAACATATCTGGGCGATCGTGCGTTGCGGCAACGACGGCACGCCGCGCGGCAGCCAGACCTATTGCGACCAGTCCGACCTCGACCCCATCTTGAAATTCGACCCCGACGGCAATGTCGTCACCGAATTCGGTAGCCGCATGTTCGCCTGGCCCCATGGATTGCACGTCGACGGCGACGGCGACATCTGGGTCACCGAAGCGGGCAGCGGCGAATCGCCTTCGGGAGCTCCCTATGGCCACCAGCTATTCAAGTTCTCGCCCTCGGGCGAATTGCTGATGACGCTTGGCGAGGCGGGAATCTCGGGGGACGGCCCCTACCACTTCACCAATCCCAGTGATGTCGTCACCGCGGCCAATGGCGACATCTTCGTCGCCGACGGCCATAACAACAACGGCAACAACCGTATCGTGAAGTACTCCGCCGACGGCGAATACGTCATGGATTTCGCCGAAACCGGCTATGGCCCTGGACAATTGCTCGGCCCCCACGCCCTGGCGATGGCGCCCGACGGTCGCATTTTCGTCGCGGACCGGGGCAACAAGCGCATCTCGATATTCGACCAGGAAGGAAATTTTCTTTCCGTCTGGACCCAGTTCGGCATGCCCAGCGACATCTGGATTTCCGCTGATGGCACGATCTACGTCGCCGATTCGGAATCCGACATGACCCAGAATCCCGGCTGGGAGAAGGGCATCCGGGTGGGCGATGTGGAAACCGGCTGGGTGGAGCACTTCATTCTCGACATGGGCGACAATCCGCCCGTCACCCAGGGCGGCAGCGGCGCCGAATCCATCGCGGTGGACCGCAACGGCAATATCTTCGCCGGGGAGCCCCGCCCCCAGCGCCTGCGCAAGTATCTCAAGGTGCGCTGAGGCGGAATGCTTCAGGCGGGAAAGCCAGGCATGAAACGGGCTGCACGGTTGGCTCTGGTCGCGGTGGGGCTGTGGCGCCTTTCCCTGGCCCCGCAGGACAGCGAAGAGCAGGCCATCATGGACCGTCTGGCGGGGAACTGGCGGCTGGTCCGGAGCAATCCGCAATGAGAAAAATCGCTGTCACTGTCCTGTTTTCATTGCTGCGCGTGGTCGCGATCTCCCTGGAGATCGAGGATCCGGAATGACAGCAGCAGCAAAAGCGATTATCCTTCGCGGCTGTAATGAACGCATATCAACGCCTGACGCGAATATTCACCGCTGCCGCCCTTGCCGCGGCCAGCGGCGCGGCGCTCGCCTGGCAGCCGCTGTACGAGGATATCGATAATCTTCCCCTGAAAGACAACCGCCTGACCTGGCATGTCTGGGTGCCCGGCGCCTCCGACGACGGTGACCGCTGGGACCCGCTGTTCCACGATTCGGTAAGTTACTGGAATTCGCAGCTTCCCTTTTTCACCTTGAGCGCCACCACCCGGGACGCGGGAGACTGTTCGTCCTGGGGCAGCTCGGAGAATCAGGTGAGTACCGTGACCTGGCGCAAAGACACCTGTTATGGCCTGTCCATGGACGATGCGGCAGGCTGGGCCCAGACTTATCTGGGCCATCCCGCCGGCGAACAGGTCATCTCCGAGGGCGACATTTTCTTCAACGATGCGTATCGCCGGGATTTCGGCCGCGAAGGGCAGATGGTCTACGATGAAACCAGTTTCTATTCGGTGGCCCTGCACGAAATCGGCCACAATCTCGGCCTTGGTCACGGGACTTTCGATGGCGCGGTAATGGCCTATGGTCCCACCCACCGCTGGCACAAGCGACTGTCCCCGGATGAAATCTGCGGTGTCGCCGTGATTTCAGGCAACCGGCGGCACTGCCCCATAGGCCTCGGCGAGGCGGTAACCACCAGCGGCGCAGCCAGCGAAGCGCATTTTTCCGGTTTCGCCAGCGCCGACGCCGGCTCCTCCCTCCGGGAGGTATTGCGCCCCTGGCAGGAATTCAATATCTATGCAACGGTGCTAATCGATTCCTCCCACCGCTACCGCCCCGGACAATTGCACGTAATCGCCGAAACCGAGCAGGGCCAATTCTTCGCCCGGGACGCCGAAGGCGACTGGCATGCCTACACTGGCGGCGAACTCCCGGCGGCCACGCCGCCGGGAGTGCTTGGCCATGTCATGGAACTCATTATCCTTGGTCGCAATGGCATCACCCGGGGTGAGCCCACCTTTGATCCAAAACACGGCTACCGGCTCTACCGGGAAGCGCTGACGGGCTACCGTCTCGGACTCGAAGGCGTCAAGCTCAAGTTCTGGGTCGCCTACAGCAGCGATTCCGCCCCCGGCGAACTCGTGTATGGAAACGAACCCATAAAAGTCGAGTGGACGCTGGAGTAGAACTTCCCTCCACGTCAATCCAGGCGAAGCAAGGCACTCGCCTCCCGTCATTACGCAGGCAATGAAGTCCCAACTTTCCGTCATTCTGTGCGGAGCGGAGCCTCCACAATCCGTCATTCTGCGCGGAGCGGAGCCTCCACAATCCGTCATTCTGCGCGGAGCGGAGCAGAGTCGCAGAATCTCATCGGGAAGGTACTGCATGAGATGCTGCGACTTCGCGAAGAATGGCGGAATGAAAACAGTCCACATATGCCTTCGCCGATCGAATAATGACGTGCTATGCTCTCTGGCGGAAGAGCATCGTCCCCGGTGGGGCGCCCGGACTTCAAACCCGGTGAAGTCCGTTAGAAACGGGCTTGGTGGGTTCGACTCCTGCCTCTTCCGCCAGTTTGCCACCCAATGTCTGCGCAATGAAAACAACCGAACCGCAGATATTGCCGACGGTTTTCGGCTTTCTGCTCATCGACAACTTCACCCTCATCTCCATGTCCTCGGCGGTGGAGGTGCTGCGCATGGCGAATCGCGTTGCCGGTTCCCGGGTGTACCGATGGCACATGTTTTCTCCCGACGGCGGCCCGGTTACCGCCAGTGACGGGCTGAGCATCAATGCCGGATTCAGTATCCGGGACGACGTGGAATCCAGCGCCGCGGAGGCGATCATCGTCTGCGGCGGCGAAGGCATTGAACGCTACTGCGCCAGGCCGGTGATGCGCTGGTTGCGCGGCTGCGGCAATCGCGGCCTGGCGCTGGGTTCCATCTGCACCGGAGGCTATCTGCTCGGCAAGGCCGGATTGCTGGACGGCTACCGCTGCAGCATTCACTGGGAACAGTATGCCGCGATGACGGTGGAGTTTCCCAAGGTGGACGTCAGCAGGAGCATCTTCACCATCGAACGCGACCGCTTCACGAGTTCCGGCGGCACGGCGCCCATGGACATGATGCTGTACTTCGTCCGCCGCCAGCTTGGCGCCGAGACCGCCTCGGACGTTGCGGACCAGTTCGTCCACGAACGCATTCGCGACACCAGGGACTTGCAGCACATGCCCCTGCGCCATGTGATGGGAGGGCAGTCGGCCAAGCTCGTGGCGGCGGTGGAACTGATGGAAAGCAATATCCGCGAGCCGCTCAGCCAGTTGGAACTCGCTTCCTACATCAATCTTTCGCGCCGGCAACTGCAACGCCTGTTCCAGAAGTATCTGCTCAACTCGCCCTCCCACTACTACCTGCAATTGCGTCTCGCGCGGGCAAGGCAACTGCTGTTCCAGACCAATCTGAGCATCGTCGAAATCGCCGCCCAGACGGGGTTTGTGTCCAGTTCCCACTTCAGCACCACCTACAAGGAACTCTATGGCAACACCCCAAGCGCCGACCGCATTGACCGCTGAAATGGGATTTGCCGGGGCCAGGGGCGTGGATGAGAGCGGATTTGCAGCCGTGAATTCCTGTGGCGCAGGCTCCCAGCTTGCATTCGGGACAGTTCGGCGCTTGCCGATGCGACAATTCCTGTTCCAGATGTGACAGCATCGCTTGAACCCATGGGGACAAGCCGTCTACTCTTCGCAACCGAACCGCCGGCTGCGCCGGAACGTAACCCACTAGAGCCTGCGCCACAGGCTCCTGGTCCACTCGCTGAAAGGAACCGGGATTCCATGTCTCACCTCTCCGATATTGAAATCGCCCGGGCGGCTGATTTGCTGCCCATTCAACAGGTGGCTGAAAAGCTTGGTATCGCCGAACACGCGATTCCCTACGGCAAGACCAAGGCCAAGGTGGATTTTGCAGCCATTGACGCCGCGCGGCCCGCAGGCAATGGCCGGCTGATTCTGGTGACTGCGGTCTCGCCGACCCCCGCCGGCGAAGGCAAGACCACCACCACCGTCGGCCTCGGCGACGCCCTCAACCGCATCGGCAAGAAAGCCCTGATCTGCCTGCGCGAGCCGAGTCTCGGCCCCTGTTTCGGGATGAAGGGCGGCGCCACGGGAGGCGGTTACGCCCAGGTCGTGCCGATGACCGACATCAACCTGCACTTCACCGGCGATTTCCACGCCATTACCTCGGCCCACAATCTGCTCGCGGCGCTGGTGGACAATCATGTCCACTGGGGATTCGAGCCGGTGCTCGACCCGCGCCGGATCTCCTGGCGCCGGGTGGTGGACATGAACGACCGCGCCCTGCGCCAGATGGTCATAGGGCTTGGCGGAACCGCCCACGGCGTGCCCCGGGAGTCCGGCTTCGATATCACCAGCACCTCGGAAATCATGGCGGTCTTCTGTCTGGCGCGGAATCTCGCCGAGCTGCGGCAGCGCCTCGGCGCCATCGTGGTGGGCTACACCCGTGAGCAGCAGCCGGTCACCGCCGGGGAACTCAATGCCGCCGGCGCCATGACTGCCCTGCTGCGGGACGCCCTGTCGCCGAACCTGGTACAGACCCTGGAGCAGAACCCCGCCTTCATTCACGGCGGCCCATTCGCCAATATCGCCCATGGCTGCAATTCGGTGATCGCCACCCGCACGGCGCTCAAGCTGGCGGACTATGTGGTGACCGAAGCGGGTTTCGGCTCGGACCTGGGCGCCGAGAAATTCTTTGACATCAAGTGCCGCGCCGCTGGCCTCGCGCCCGACGCCGCGGTGCTGGTGGCCACGGTGAAAGCGCTCAAGATGCATGGCGGAGTCCCCAGGGACGACTTGCAGCGGGAGAATGGCGCGGCGGTAGCGGCGGGCTGCGCCAATCTGGGACAGCATCTGGCGATTCTGGAAACTTTTGGCCTGCCTGCGGTGGTGGCGGTCAACCGGCACCCCGGCGACAGCGATGGGGAGATTCGCGCGATCGCCGACTATTGCCGCGGGCGTGGCGTCAGCGCCATCGAGTCGCGGCACTGGGCCGAGGGCGGCGCCGGCGCAACCGAACTTGCCGCCGCCGTGGCCGGGGCGGCGGATTCGGGCTCGGCGGATTTCCGCCTGCTGTATGACGACGATCTCGACCTGTGGGAGAAAACCCGGCGGGTGGCGCAGAAAATCTACGGCGCCCGGGATATCGCCGCGCCGTCCCAGGTGCGCAGGGAATTCGACCGCCTGCAGCAAAACGGCTATGGAAACTTCCCGGTCTGCATGGCCAAGACCCAGTACAGCTTCTCCACCAATCCCCAATTGCTCGGCGCGCCCCGGGAACATATCGTGGAAATCCGCGAGCTGCGGCTGTCCGTTGGGGCCGGCTTCGTCGTGCCGGTCTGCGGCACCATCATGACCATGCCGGGATTGCCCCGCAAGCCATCGGCCCATGACATCCACGTGGACGCCCAGGGGCAAATCGCAGGGCTTGGCTGACGAAGCGAATCGTCCCCACCGTCATTCTGCGCGCAGTCGCGGAATCTCCCCGGCGGGGCACTGCAATCCCGAGGAGATTCTGCGACTTCGCTTCGCTACGCGCAGAATGACGGGGGAGGGTATTTCGCTATGGGCAGAGTGACAGCATGGGATAGCGCAGAATGACGGAAAAGCGAGCGGGCAGAGGCGGAAGGGGGGCGCAGATTGACGGGGAGGGCACCGAACTCAGCAACGGATACGCTGGTTGTCCGGGTCGTACATCGGTTTGGCTGAAACTTCCGCCGGATAGCGTTTTCCGGCGACTTCAATGCTGAAACTCCCGGCTTCCGCTTCGGGCGCTTTTTCCAGGTCCACATAGCCCAGGCCCACGGCGCCGTCCAGCGTGTGGCCAAAAGCCCCGGAGGTGATATGACCCGCCAGGGCGTCCCCCCGCCACACGGGTTCGTCGTGATACAGCAGCGGCTCCGGGTCAAGCAGACGGAACTGCAGCAACTTCCTTGCCACTCCCGCCTGTTTCTGTCGCAACAGGGCCTCCCTGCCGATGAAACCTCCCGCCTTGTCGAATTTCACGGCGAATCCGAGGCCGGCTTCCAGCGGCGTGTCCTCGTCGGTAATGTCGTGCCCCCAGTGGCGGTAGGCTTTTTCGATGCGCAGCGAATCCAGCGCATGGTAGCCGGCATGGGCAAGCCCGAATTCCCCGCCCGCCTCCACAATGGCCTCGTACACGCCCAGGGTGAACTCGGCGGGAATGTAAAGCTCCCAGCCCAGCTCGCCCACATAGGTGATGCGCGAGGCGCGAACCAGGGCATGGCCCAGTTCGATTTTCCGGCTGTGGGCGAAGGGGAATGCCTCGTGGGAAAGATCGTCGGGGCTGAGGGATTGCAGCAAGTCCCGGGATTTCGGCCCCATGAGGGAAATCACTCCCATGGCCGAGGTCGCATTGGTGGCGATGCAGTGGCTGTCCCGGGGGATATGCCCTTGCAGCCAGTGGTAATCCCGCACTTCGCTGGCTGCGGCGGTGACCACCAGAAAACGGTCTTCGGCCAGCCGGGTGACCGTCAGGTCGGCTTCGATTCCGCCCCGCTCGTTAAGCCACTGGGTATAGACGATGCGCCCGGGCGCCACGTCCACCTCATTGGCGCAAATTCGGTTCAGCACCCGGGCCGCGTCCCGGCCCAGCACTTCGAACTTGGCGAATGAGGACTGGTCGAACAGCCCCGCCCGTTCGCGCACCGCCCGGTGTTCCGCCGCCGCGCGGTCAAACCAGTTCTGCCGGCCAAAGCTGTATTCGTAGCGGGCAAGTTCGGGAGACGGCGCATACCAGTTGGGCCGCTCCCAGCCGGCAAGCTCGCCGTGGCAGGCGCCCATGGCCGCAAGGCGCTGGTGCAGCGGCGACCTGCGGACCCCCCGGGCAGTGGCAAACTGCCGGTAGGGGTAATGGGTGGCGTAGAGCAGGCCAAGGCTTTCGGAAACCCGCTCGCGCAGGTATTTGCGATTGCGCTGGAAAGGCATGTTGCGGCGCAGGTCCACTTCCCACAGGTCGGAAGGCGGGTGTCCCCGGCGAATCCATTCCGAAAGCGCCTTGCCGATGCCGCCGGCGGATTGCAGGCCGATGGAGTTGAGCCCCGCCGCAACAAAACAGTTGTCCCGCTCGGGCGCCTGGCCGATGTGATAGCGCACATCGGGAGTGAAGCTCTCGGGGCCGCAGAAGAATTTCGCCAGCCCGGCGGTTTCCAGCGCCGGAACCCGGACCATCGCCTGCTCCAGAATCGGCTCGAAGTGATCGAGGCTGCCGGGGATTTCATCAAAACAGAAATCTTCGGGAATGCCGTCCGCGGCCCAGGGCCTGGAGTCCGGCTCGAAAGCGCCGATCAGCAGCTTGCCGGCGTCGTACTTGTAGTAGGAGCAAGCGTCGTAGTCGCGCACCACGGGCATTTCGGGGCCGAGGCCCGCCACCGAATCGAACAGGGCGTAATAGTGCTCGCAGGCGTGCAGGGGAACGTTGACGCCGATGGAGGCGGCGAGTTCCCGGGTCCACATGCCGGCGCAAAGCACCACATGGTCCGCCTGGATTTCGCCGCGGTCGGTGGCCACGCCGCTGACCCGGCCCGCGCCAGTGAGAATTTCCTCTACCTTCGTGTGCTGGAAAATGCGCGCCCCCGCGGCGGTCGCTCCCCTGGCCAGGGCATTGGTGACATCGACCGCGTTGGCGTAGCCGTCGCTGGGAATATGGATGCCGCCGAGCACGCCTTCCATGTTGAGCAGGGGAACCCGCCGCCCGATTTCCCCGGGAGTGAGCGTTTGCACCTCAAGCCCGAAGACCTTGGCCATGGAGGCGCTGCGCCTGAGTTCCTCGTGGCGCTCTTCGGTGGTGGCCATGGAGATCGAGCCGCAGCGGCGATAGCCCGTGGCCTGGCCGGTTTCCGCTTCGAGCCGCAGGTAGAGTTCGCTGGTATAGCGCGCCAGGCGCGTCATGTTGACGGAGGCGCGCAACTGGCCCACCAGCCCCGCCGCGTGCCAGGTGGTGCCGGAAGTGAGTTGCCTGCGCTCCAGCAGCAGCACGTCCGCAAGTCCGTCCCTGGCCAGATGGTAGGCCACCGAGCAGCCGATCACGCCGCCGCCGATGACCACCACGCTGGCGCGCCGGGGCAGGTCGGCCGGGCTCTGGGTTGAACTGGACATGCTTTGACAGGACCGGCTCTGGCTCGTCAGGCGCGCAGACGCCGGTTGGCCGGGTCAAAGGCCGGTTCCCCGAGCACCGTCGCCTCGCGCCTTTGTCCGAGCACTGCCACCGTCAGTCCCTTGCCGGGGCTCGCCAGGGCGGGAGGGACATAGCCGAAGCCCAGGCTAAGCCCCACATGATGGCCATGGCCGCCGGATGTGGTCACGCCCACGCAGCGCTCCCCGGAGAATATCGGCTCGCCGCCCTGGACATCGGCGTCGCCGGAGTCGAGGCTGAAGTAGATCAGTCGATAATCGCTTCCGGCTTGCCCGAGGCTGGCCTCCCGACCGCGGAAGTCGCCCTTGTCGAAGCGGATGAAGCGTTCCATGCCGGCTTCCGGCAGGTTGATTTCATTGGTCAACTCCGCGCCCCAGCCGCGGTAGGCTTTTTCCAGCCGCAGGCTGTTGACGGCGTACAGGCCGAAGTTGCCGATGCCGAACCCGGCGCCGGCCTGCATCAGGGCATCGTATATCGCTGGCAAATGTTCCATGGCGGGATGCAGTTCCCAGCCGAGTTCCCCCACATAGTTCACCCGCAGGGCTCGCACCGGCATGCCGGCGATGTCGATTTCCCGGACGCTGAGCCAGGGAAAGGATCCGTTGTCCAGCGGCGCCGCGCTTACCCGTCCCAGCACGTCCCGGGCTTTCGGGCCTGCCAGCACGAGCACGCCGCGCCGGTCGCTGATGTTGTCGATGCGCACGTCCTCGCCCGGCGCAACGCCCTGCCTGAGATGGTCCAGGTCGCGCAGTTCGGCGCCAGCGGCGGAAAGCAGGTAGAAGACATTGTCGTCCAGGCGGCTGATGGTCACTTCGCCATGGATGCGCCCGTTTTCCGACAGGAAATGGGTCAGCGCGATGCGGCCCCGCCGGGGAATCCGGTTGGCGCAGAGCCGATCAAGCAGCTTTTCCGCATCGCTCCCGGCCACTTCATACTTGGCAAAGCCCGAAAGGTCGAGAATGCCCACGCTTTCGCGCACCCTGCGGCATTCTTCGCCCACCAGCCCGAATACATTGTTATGGCGAAAGCCGTACTGTTCTTCGCGACCGTCGGTGGAGAACCATTTGGGTCGCTCCCAGCCGAAGGTTTCGGTGTATACGCAGCCCTGTGCCGCGAGCCGGTCGTAAAGCGGACTGGTTCTCAGCTTGCGGGCTGCAGGCAGTTCCTCTCCCGGAGGCAAGGTGGCATAGGTCAAGCCGTAGTCCTGCCGTCCCCTGGCCTTCATGTAGCCGCTATCGGCGAAAACGCCGAAGCGGCGCGGGTCGAATCCGGTCATGTTGATTTCGGAGTCACCGTGGAGAATCCACTGGGCGAGATACTTGCCGCTGCCGGCGCCCTGGGCGATGCCGAAAGAAGAGCCGCAGCAAAGCCAGAAATTGCGCAACCCCGCCACGGGCCCAAGCAACGGCAGCCCGTCGGGGCTGTGGGAAATCGCGCCGTTGACGATGCGCTTGATTCCCGCGTGCTCGAATACCGGCATACGCTCCATGGCGCGGCCAAGCCAGGGCATGAGCCGTTCGAGGTCGTCGGTGAACAGTTCGCTGTCGGATTCCCAGGGAGGCAACCCCTCGGGCTGCCAGGCCTCGGCAATGCCTTCGGCTTCATAAATGCCAATCAGGCCGGACTTCTGCTCCTGGCGCAGGTACGAGGAAGCCCAGGGGTCACGGGTCACCGGCAGCTCGACGCTTCTTTCGGCCAGTTCGGGAATATCGCCGGTGACCAGGTAGTGGTGCTGGATATTGCTGATGGGCAGGTCGGCTGCCACCATTTGCGCCACCTGGCGGGCAAAGCAGCCCGCCGCATTGACCACGATTTCCGCAGTGATGGCGCCCTGCCCGGTCTGCACCTCCCATTCGCCATTGGCAAGGGCCCGGATACCGGTAACCCGGTTGTGGCGCAGGATGCGGGCGCCCCGGTTGCGGGCGCCGATGGCCATGGCCTGGGTCAGCCCGGAAGGGTCGGCATGGCCGTCGTTGCGGGTCCAGGCGGCGGCGAGCACGCCCTCGGTATCGACGAAGGGATTGAGTTCGCGAATCTTCGCCACATCGATGATTTCCATGTGGTAACCCACATTGGCGGCGATGCCTTCCAGGTAATGGAACCAGTCCAGGTCGCCCTGACTGAGGGCAAAGCGGATGCTGCCGCAGCCATGCCAGCCCACGGCCTGGCCGGTGAGTTGCTCGAGTTCGCGATAGAGCGAGACGCTGGACTGGTGGATTTTGGCGAGATTGTAGTTGCCCACCAGATTGGGGCACTGGCCGGCCGCGTGCCAGGTCGAGCCCGAGGTCAGCTCTCCCTTTTCGATCAGCAATACGTCGCTGCAGCCTTCCGCGGCCAGGTGATACAGCAGGCCGACGCCCATGACGCCGCCGCCGACGATTACGATGCGGGCCTGTCCTTCCACTTTGTTTCCCGGTAACGGATGCTTGCCGCCCGATTGTCGCCGTAGCCGCCGCCCTTGCGCAATGCTCGCGGCGACCAAAAACATCGAAATTCGGAAGTTTTGGATTGACAGGATTCCGCAAAGCATGAACACTCGCGAAAGGTCGTACTTCGACCCATTTGCGATTAGGGAAGCTCTGATCAAGTCAGAGCTTCCCTGCGGCACATGGAAGTGCCGCCGAATTCGATGGCGTAAGCCATTGAATTCGGGAGCAAAACAAAACCACGCTTTTGTTTTGCGATAATGAAAAACTCCACGGATGGAGTTTTTCAGAGAATACTTAGGAAAACTCCACGGGTAGAGGCAGGCGTTTGCGAAGCGCAGCCTCGCGCGCAGCCGGAACGGCGCGGAGCCACGCTCTGCGACTGGACGGGAATTTTTAGGAGAGAACAGGAGCAAACTGCCATGACAAGAAGAGCAGGGGGCAGGCAGGCGCGCCGTGCGGCCCGTGCGGCGCCATTGGCTGAAGCGGTCAAGCCGGTGCGTCCCGGACATTCCGGCGGGCAGTATCGGCCGTTCACCGGCGAAGGCGTTGCGGCGGTGGTGGACAATGCTTTCCGGATTCTGGAAAAGGTGGGTTTTGCCGATGCCACTCCCCATTGCATCGAAACCTGCACCGCCGCCGGCGCCATACTCGGCGATGATGGCCGCCTGCGCATGCCGCGCGGCCTGGTCGAAAGTACATTGCGGAAAGCCCGGCGCAATCTGGTGCTGCACGCCAGGGACCCTGGCCTCGACCTCGACCTGAGCGGCGCCAGGGTACACTTCTCCACCGCCGGCGCCGCGGTGCAACTGGCCGACCCGGAAAACAACCTCTACCGGGAATCGGAAGCCCTGGATCTCTACCACACCGCCCGCATCACCGATACCTGCGAGCACATCCACATGTTCCAGCGGACCTGCGTTCCCCGGGACATCGCCGACAATTACGCGCTCGACATCAATACCCTCTACTGCTGCCTCATGGGCACGTCAAAACACGTCGGCTCGAGCTGGACCCTGCCCGAGCACGTGGAGAAGAGCTTCGAAATGCTCCACATGGTTGCCGGCGGCGAAGCGGCATGGCGGGCGCGGCCTTTTGTCAGCCAGTCCAACTGCTTTGTGGTGCCGCCGATGAAGTTCGCCACCGACGCCCTGGAATGCCTGCGTGTCGCCGTGGAAGGCGGCATGCCGGTATTGCTCCTGTCCGCGGGCCAGGCCGGCGCCACCGGCCCCGCATTGCTGGCGGGCACGGTGTCCCAGGCCTGGGCCGAGTGTCTCGGCGGGCTGGTCTATGTCAATGCCATCGAGCCCGGCGCCCCGGCGATTCTCGGCGCCTGGCCCTTTGTTTCCGACCTGCGCACCGGCGCCATGAGCGGCGGCTCGCCGGAACAGGGCCTGCTGTCTGCGGCCTGCGCCCAGGTGGGCAATCATCTCGACCTGCCCTTCGGCACCGCCTGCGGCATGAGCGACGCCAAGTTTCCCGATTTCCAGGCCGGCGCCGAGCGCGCTTCCACGGTACTGTCCGCCGCGCTTTCCGGAGCGAATATCGTCTATGAGTCCGCCGGCATGTACGCCAGCCTGCTCAGCGTGTGCCCGGAAAGCCTGCTGCTCGACAATGACCTCCTCGGCGGCATCGGCCGTGCCACCCGAGGCATTGAAGTCAACGAGCGCACCCTGAGTTTCGCTGAGATTGAGCAGGTCTGCACCGGCGGCGAAGGACATTATCTCGGCTCCGACAACACCTTGCAGGTCATGCAGAGCGAGTACGTCTACCCCGACTTCAGCGACCGCAACAGCCCCACGGTCTGGGAAGAAATGGGCAAGCCGGTGCTGCTCGAACAGGCCCTGGCCAGGAAACGTGAAATCCTCGGCGCCCCGGCCCCGGCCCATATCAGCGAAGCGCTCGACGAACAGATCCGCAGACGCTTCCCGATTTTCCTTTCCCGGGAAGCCATGGGCGCCGGGCGCTTTGAATAATGCTCCCGAAACGCCCGCCGAAGGTTTCCCGTCCCGCCATCTGAACGCGCCGGAGACAACGCGCCCCGGAGCAACGCCCTTGCGCTCTTCCGCGTCCGTTCCGTTTCCTCCGCCGCCCGCGTCCCCGCAGGCATCAAGGATACGTGGGGGCGATTTCCGGCATGCCTTCGAAGGGAAACATGAAGCCGGAAAGCAGGATCGAGGGCAGGAAGACGAAAAAGGTCATCTGCATGGCCTGGAACTGGCTCGCGGCCACGGTGGAAATCAGCAGGCCGAGCGAGAGATTGGCGCAGAATTCATCGCCGACCCGCGTGCTACAATGCCCGCCAGTGTGCTGCCCCATGACTGTTCTTGTTGCCGGATTGATTCTTTTCTTCGCGCCCCACAGCTTGCGGGAACTCGGCCTGCGGGACGGGACCCTGGGCAGGCTTCCCTCGGAAGGCGCGTACAAGGGCGCTTTCAGCCTCGTCTCCCTGCTCGGGCTGGGCCTGATGATCTGGGGAAAATCCCTGGCGCCCTTCATCATGGTCTGGGAGCCGGTTTTCGAACTGCGCTGGATTTCCCACTACCTCATGATGCCGGTGTTCTGCCTGATCATGGCGGGAGTGGGACAGAAATCGCTGACGCGCATGGTCACGCGCCATCCCATGCTGATGGGGGTGTTTCTGTGGGCGGCGGCGCATTTGTGGGTCAATGGCGACCTCGCCTCCATGCTGTTGTTCGGCAGTTTCGCCCTGTGGAGCGCGGTCAAGATCTTCAGCCTGTGGGAACCTCCCGATCTCGGGCAATTCCGCAAACCCATGCTGATGCAGGATTTCCTGTACCTTGTGACCGGCTCCCTGCTGTATTTCGCCGTGTTCGTTTTTCATGGCGACCTGTTCGGCGTGGGTCTGGTCCTCGAATGAAGGCCGCCCTGTTCGCCCTGCTGTGTTGCCTCGCCGGCCCGGCGGCGGCTGGGGAAAGCGATGATTCGGCCCGGTGGAACGGAATCTGGACCGCCGAGGGGACGTTGTTTTCCGTGGAGGTGGCGGTGGAAGACGGCCGGGTCGAAATCCGGCAGATCGAATCGCTCGGTTTTCAGTGGAGCAGCAGCAACGCCAGTGTTTCCGGCGCCAGTCTCCTGTTGGAAGCCGAATACGCCGGCGTGTCGGGAATCATTGAAGCCCGGCTTGAGGAACCGGGCCGTGCTGTCGTCTTCGCCCGCAGTTGCCTGCCCGACTACATGGTGGTCTGCGTCCTCGCCAGAAACCGTCAGGCGGTGTTTCGCAAGGCCGCGGAATAACGGCGTTCAGCAGTTGTCCTGGCTGTGGCGAATCCAGGCGATGATCTTCCACACATCGTTATCGCCCTCGGGGAAATTGTCGCCGAATCCCACCATGCGGGTCCCGGGAATTCCCTCCTTGATCACCCGGAAGATTTCGACATTGTCGCCCGAGTGTTTCCAGCGGCAATCGAACAGGAACAGCGCATCCGCCACATCGGGTTCCTCGATCAGGTTATGGCAAAAGTTGACGCAGGAGCCGAGGAACAACTCCTGGCCCCGGCGCAGGGCGGCGGGGTCATTGCGGTAGCCGGCCACGACGAATTCTGGCGTCGGCGGCAGGGGAACATCGGCAAAGGGATTGGCCCGGGATGCGGTTTCGCCCTCCCCGCAGGCGGCTAGCAGCGGCAGGCACAGGGCCAGGGCCAGGGCCAGGGCATGCACGGTCCGCGGCAAGCGCCCCGCGCAGAACGCCATCAGGCGATTTCCGGCCCCAGGGGCTTGAAGGTGGCAAGCAACTGGGGTAGCAGGGTCAGCGAGCCGGTCAGGGCAACGAGCATCGCCAGACTCGTCAACAGGCCGAAAATGCCGGTTGGAATGAAATTGGACAGCACCAGAATCGAAAAGCCGGCAACAATGGTCATGGAAGTGAAGTACATCGCCCGGCCGATGCTGTCGTGACAGAAATGCATCGTCTTGCGATAGTTCCCCAGCCGGGGAAACTCGCGCCGGAAGCGGTGCATGTAGTGGATGGTGTTGTCCACGCCGATGCCCACCGACACCGCGGCGATGGTGATGGTCATGATATCCAGGGGAATATCGAGCCAGCCCATGACGCCAAGAACCAGGGATGCGGCGATGGCGTTGGGAATGATGCATAACAACGCTATCGGCAGGGAGCGGAACAACACCAGAAACATCCCCATGATGGCGAACATGACCACTCCCAGGGTCAGTATCTGGGACTGGAACAGGCTCTGCAGCACATTGTTGTACATCACCAGCAAACCGGTGAGCCGCACCTGCTCCGGCGCAAGGCCGAATTCCTCTTCGAGACCGGTTTCCACCCTTTGCAGCAATTCATTCCGATTGAGGTCCGGCGCCGACTCCCGCACCCGCACATTGAAGCGCAGTTCGTTGTCGGCGACCCGCACGAAGGGATTCAGCACCACTTCCCGCAGGGCCTCGGGAAAGCGGTTGTACAGCACCGCCCAGAGAAGGCCATCCACAGGTTCATTGCCATTGATCTGCTCGGCAAGCTGCACCACGGAGCCAAGCGACAGGACCTTGCCGGTGTACGGGTCGGCATCGAGATACTCGTGCATGGCCTTGACCTGATTCATGCGCGGCGCGGTGAACCAGTAGGCGTCGCCGGCTTCCTCGTCGAAGCCGCCGCCGAAGCCGTCGTCAAAATCATCGGCGAACGGGTCGTCGAAGGCGGCTCCGGTGTCCGGCAGGGTGACCATGGCGTCGAAGGACAGGGTGCCGCCGAGCTGTTCGTCGATCAGGCTCATGCCCTGGTGGATTTCGGTGCTGTCGCGAAAGTAGTCGATAAAACTGTTCTCGACTCGCAGCCGGGTCAGGCCGGTCACGCCGAGCGCCAGAATCAGCGCATAGACGACGAATACCCAGCCCCGCAGCCGATCGGTGAGCCGCGCCAGCGCCGAAGTCAGATTGAGCCGCAAATCCGGCGACAGCCGGCTGCGGTCCGCAGGCAGGGTGGACATGATCGAGGGGAACAGGGTGAACGCCACGATCAGCGCCGTGGCGACTCCCATCATCATCATCCAGCCAAAGGTGATGATGGGCAGAATCCCGCTGACGATCAGCGAGCCGAAGGCGACGATGGTGGTCAGGGCGGTGTAGAGGCAGGGCCGGAACATGCTCAGCACCGCATGGCGCAGCAGCTTGTGGTGGCGGCTATGGTGGCGGGTTGCGCGCAGCTCGCGGTAGCGCACGGTGAGATGCACCGTAAGCGAGATGGTGATGATCAGCAACAGGGAAATGAAGTTCGACGAGACCACGGTAACGCGCCAGTCCATCATGCCCAGGACGCCCACCATGATGGTTCCCGCGACGGCGCAACAGAGCAGTGGAATGGCGACAAAGCGCGGTTTGCGGAAAATCAGGCCGAGGGCGACGATGATGAGCAGGACCACGGCAAGGCTGAAACTGCCGAGGTCGCCACGCACAAAGCTGATGAGGTCGTCGGCGATCATGGGGGCGCCGCTGAGGTGTATTCTTGCGTCATCGCGATAGCGTTCGAGAGTGGCGCGAATCGCGGCGATCAACTCGCTCTGCCTGGCATTTACGGTGACGCTGTATTCGGCCCAGGCGGTTTCGACCTCGGCGAGTTCCGCCGCCTGTGTTTCATCGATTGCGCCATCGAGCCGGAGCTGGCGCAATTCACTCCGGCGGCTCACCAGGCCCCGGGCGTTTTCGTCGATGGCCAGATTGAGTTGCAGGCCGGCGGCATTGCCGTCAGGGCTGATGAGGGCGTCGCGGTAGATGGGATTGGCGATCAGTTCCCGCCGGGCGGTCGGGAGATCGATGTCTTCATCCACCAGGGTCCGGTAGTTCTCGGAAACCGCGGTCAGCGGCGTATCGCCGAACAGCGGCACATTGAGAATGCTGTCGATGCTTTCGACACGATCAATCGCCAGCAACTCTTCGCGCAGGCTGTCGAGTTTGCCGATTTCTTCCGGCGTGAACAGCTCGCCGGCGGGAATGTAGGCCACATAGACGATTTCGCGGATGCCGTAGCGGGCCTCCACCTGACGGAAAAAGGCCAGGTCCGGGTCGTCTTCCAGCAACAGCGAATCGGCGGAGGCGTCGAGACGAAAGTACTGGGCAAACCAGCCAAAGCAGACCACCACCAGGGCAGTGACGCCGATCACCAGCCAGGGCCTGCCGAAAACCAGTTCGCTATATTGCCTCAGCACTCGCTTGGTTCTGTCGTCCGTGTTCCGGGCAATATACTACAAAGCCGGCGGCGCCGGTTCGGCGATTCCCCAAGGGACTGAACTCATTCCGCGTACAGTCGCAGAATCTCATCGGGGATTCTGTGCACGAAGCTGCGCTTCTTGCCGGCTGCGCCGACCGGGTCCCACTCTCAAGTGTGGGGCGTGAATGACGATAATTGCATTGATTTCACGGATATTGCGGATAGCCGCTGCAATGCGAATCGTACTTCTCCATGGCGCCGGGCGAATGCTGTTGCTGGCAGGCTTCGGCCTCGTCATGCTTTCGGCTTGCAGTTCGTCTTCCCGGGCGCCGATTCGCGATCAGGGGCGCGAATTTCCAAACCCGGACCCGGAGATCGTTGGCAACAGCGGACCCATCGAATTCCAGCCCGTCGCCGACCCGGAATCCCTGTCGCCGCCGGGGACCTACCGGGTGCGGGAAGGCGACACGCTCTACGCCATAGCCTTCATGTACAGCGTCGATTACCGGGAGCTTGCCGCAGCCAATGGACTGACGCCGCCGTACACGATCTACATCGATCAGGAACTCGTCCTCGGCGAGGGTAACCCGACCGGGAGTGGGGGCGCGCAATCCGCCGCCGCGCCGGTTCCCGTCTCACCCGGCCGTGGCGCCGGGCGGCAGCCCATCGAGCGGGCGGATATCCCGGGTGAAGCCGCAGGCGACGGCGGCTGGCAGTGGCCCCTCGCCGAGCGGGGAGGCGCCGAACATCGCCCGGACATCAACAATCGACTCGATATCGAAGGCAGGGCGGGGGATGCAGTGCTTGCGGCGAGGAATGGTGAAGTCGTCTATGCCAGGCCTTTCGGCGATGATCAGGGCAGCCTGCTCATTATTCGCCATGATGACCGCTATCTCAGCGCCTACACCCAGACGGGCAGGGTGCTTGTGGATACCGGTGAGCGGGTTGCTGCGGGCCAGCCCATCGTCGAACTTGCCGCCGCCGACCCGGGCCCGCCCATGCTGTATTTCAATGTGCAACGGGACGGAGCCTTTGTCGACCCCACTTCGCTGCTGCCTTGATTTCCTGAAACCCCGGGACCTAGGAGCCTGCGCCGTAGGAATTCACGGCTGCAAATCCGCTCTCATCCGCGCCCCTGGCCGCTCGATTTCGTTGCATATTCACCAATATTCGCCTCAATCGACCGGCCAGGGGCGCGGCGATAGGGAATTTTCGCTTTCGCGAATTCCTACGGCGCAGGCTCCTAGATGCGATGTTTTGGCGCCGGGAGAGCGCGGCGCTTCAGCGCTGGAGATGCCGCAGCTTGTCCTTTACGTCAGTCCATTCTTCCGCGTCGGGCAGGGGGTCCTTCTTTTCCGTGATGTTGGGCCATTGTTCCGCGAGTTCGGCGTTCAATTCCAGAAACTGGAACTGATCTTCGGGTAACTCGTCTTCGGCGTAAATCGCATCCACCGGACATTCCGGCTCGCACAGGGCGCAGTCGATGCACTCGTCCGGGTGAATCACCAGGAAATTGGGGCCTTCGTAGAAGCAGTCCACGGGACAGACTTCCACACAGTCGGTGTGTTTGCAGCGGATGCAATTGTCGCCTACAACAAATGTCATGGATTCAATTTCCTTGCCGTATTTTTGTCAGTTTCGCTTTCAACTCGTAGAGGATGCCCAGGGCGTCCCGGGCACTGACCGTATCCGGGTCCAGTTCCGTCAGCAACTCGAATACCGGATTGGCGGCGGGCGCGGCCAGCCTGTCCCCTTCGACGGGTGATTCTAATGCAGAATGCCCGTCAACTGGAAGAGCATCGCCGCCTTGCGATTCGAGTTCCCGCAATTTGCCCCGGGCCTGGTGAATAACCGGGGCGGGAATGCCGGCAAGTTGGGCCACTTGCAGGCCATAGCTGCGGCTGGCGGGGCCCGGCTTGACCGAATGCAGCAGTACGATGCCCGTCTCGTGTTCGGCGGCGTCGAGATGCACATTGATAATGCCGGAGTACCGGCCCTCCAGCACGGTCAACTCGAAATAGTGGGTAGCGAACAGGGTGAATGCGCCAATGTGCTCGGCGATGTACACCGCCGCCGCCCAGGCCAGGGACAGACCGTCGAAAGTGCTCGTGCCGCGGCCGATTTCATCCATCAGCACCAGGCTTTCCCCGGTGGCATTATGGAGGATGTTGGCGGTTTCAATCATTTCCACCATAAAGGTGGAGCGGCCCCCGGCGAGATCGTCGGCGGAACCGATGCGGGTGAAGATGCGATCAACGGGGCCGATTGCGGCTTCCCGGGCGGGCACGCAACTGCCGCAAAGCGCAAGCAACACGATCAGGGCGGTTTGCCGCATATAGGTGGACTTGCCTCCCATATTCGGTCCGGTAATGATGAGCATCCTGCTGTCGTCGTCCATGAACAGGTCATTGGCGACGAATTCCGTCTCCGCCGCCTGTTCCACCACGGGATGGCGGCCGCCGCGGATTTCGATTCCCGGCGTATCGCGCAACAGGGGGCGGCTGTATTCCAGGCTCGTGGCGCGCTCGGCGAAATTGTCGAGCACATCGAGTTCCGCCAGGGCGCCGGCGCAGGCAATCATGGCGGGCAGGTCTTCCGCAAGTTTGTCGAGCAGGGCGTCGTAGAGTTCCCGTTCCCGGGCGAGCGCCTTGCTGCGGGCGCTGAGCGCCTGGTCCTCGAATTCCTTCAATTCCGGCGTGATGAAGCGCTCGGCATTTTTCAGGGTCTGCCGGCGCATGTACTCCGCCGGCAGTTCCGCGGCGGACTGGACCTTGCTGATTTCGATGTAATAGCCATGGACCCGGTTATAGCCGACTTTCAGGGTATTGAGGCCGGTGCGCTGCCTTTCGCGCTGCTCCAGTTCCACCAGAAACTCGCCGGCGTTGCTGCCCAGCTTGCGCAGGCGGTCGAGTTCGGCATCGTAACCTGCGGCGATCACGCCGCCTTCCCGGATGACCTGGGCCGGCTCTTCCCGCACGGCGCGGCCCAGCAATTCGGCCTGGGCGGGGAATTCCCCGATACTCCGGGCCAGTTCCCGCAAGTATGCGGCATCGAGAGGGGCAAGCTGCTCCTGGAGCGCGGGCAGGCTTTCCAGGGCGGTTTGCAGCCGCGTCAGATCCCGGGGCCGGGCCGAGCGCAGCCCGATTCGCGAGAGAATCCGCTCTATGTCCCCGACTTCCCGCAGCAGCCTGCCCAGAGCTTCGAACTGGTAGTTCTCCCGCAATGTGCTTACCGTGTCCTGCCGTTTGCGCAGTTCATCCCGGTCGCGCAGGGGGCGGCTGACCCAACGGGCGAGCAGCCGGGAGCCCATGGGCGTGGCGCAGCGGTCCATGACCGACAGCAGCGTGTGGGTTCTGCCGCCGGCGAGATTGACGTCGATTTCCAGATTGCGGCGGCTGACGGCGTCCAGCATGACGCTGTCTCCCTGCCGTTCCACCCGCAGGCCGCGAATATGCGGCAATTCCCCCCGCTGGGTTTCCCGCAGATATTGCAGCAGGCAGCCCGCCGCGCACAGTGCGGCTTCCATGCCCTGACAATCAAATGCCGACAGATCCCGGACGCCGAACTGGCGGCTGAGTTCGCGCAGCGCGCCTTCGTATTCGAATTCCCAGTCCGCCCGGGGACGGGTGGCGGGATGTCCCAGGGAATCATTCAGGCCTGCCAGGGTTTCCGGCAGCAGGATCTCAGCCGGGCGGAGACGCTCCAGCTCATTGACCAGGGCTTCCCGGCCACGGGCTTCCGACAGCACGAAGCGGCCGCTGCTGATGTCGATACCGGCGAGGCCATAGGTATCGCCGCTACCACTGAGGGCGAGCAGGGTATTGTCTCGCCGCGCATCGAGCAGGGCCTCATCGCTGATGGTTCCCGGAGTGATGATTCGCACCACCTCGCGCTGCACCGGGCCCTTGCTTGCCGCCGGGTCGCCGACCTGTTCGCAGATTGCCACGGATTTTCCCGCCTCAACAAGCCGGGCGAGATGGCGGTCCACCGAGTGATAGGGAATGCCGCACATGGGAATCGGTGCTCCGGCGGACTCGCCCCGGGTGGTCAGGGTAATATCGAGCAGTTGGGCTGCCTCGCTGGCGTCGCCGTAAAACAGCTCATAGAAATCCCCCATGCGGTAGAACAGCAGGCTGCCGGGGTGCCGGGCCTTGATGCACAGGTACTGCCGCATCATGGGAGTATGCGCCGCAGCGATAAACTCTTCGCTGCTGTCAAGCCCCAGGCTGAACTGGGCTGGCGGAGCGCGATCGGGCATTTGGCGCAGAAATCCTCACTGTGTCGGATTCCGAACGGGCTCCGCTCACTTTTCCGCCACTGGTCAGGTTCGGTGGCGTTCAGCCTGCGCACGAAGCTGCGCTTCGTAAACGCTTGTCCTCAGTCATCGATAACGGAAACTGCTCCTGGGAGCCTGCGCCACAGGAATTCACGGCTGCAAATCCGCTCTCATCCGCGCCCCTGGCCGCTCGATTTCGTTGAATATCCACCAATATTCGCCTCAATCGATCAGCCAGGGGTGCGGCGATAGCGAATTTTCGCTTTCGCGAATTCCTACGGCGCAGGCTCCTGGCTTGCGGTTTACTGGATTGACTCGTCGTCATCCAGGTAGTCGTAGCCGTATTCCATTTCGATGCGTTTGCTGTCCAGCCTTTCCTCATGGCGGCGGCGCAGTTCCAGGATGTGCACCTTTTCCCGGGCCGCCTTCTCGGTATTCGTCGCGGCTGGCGCCCTGGCGGCGGCATCGGCGAGATCCAGGCTGTCGTTTTCTTCCCATTCCGGAGTTTGCATGACCAGTCCCCCAACATTCGTCAAAACTTCTCCCTTATCCCCCTATATCGTGCCTTCCACAAAAAAGTTCAATGGTTTTCCATCGCAAAATCATCCCTTTCCCGACAGGCGCGCTGGCGGAGTTGGCGTTTGGCGATTTTGCCGGTGCCGGTGCGGGGTAGTTGTTCATACTGGCAGGAGATATTGCGGGGGATCTTGAATGCCGCGAGCCGTTCGGACAGAAAGGCGGCGAGTTCTTCCGTATCGAGTTGCCTGCCCGGCTTGAGCATGATGCTGGCGGCGGGTACTTCGCCAAGACGATCATCGGGAATGCCGTATACCGAAACTTCATTTACCGCGGGATGTTCGCTGATGGCGTATTCGACTTCCATGCAGGCGATGTTTTCGCCGCCGCGGATGACGATATCCTTGGCGCGGTCGAGGATGACCAGAAAGCCCAATGGGTCGAGCTTGCCGATGTCGCCGGTGCGGAACCAGCCATCCCGCAGCACTTCCGCGGTCGCTTCAGGCTGTCGCCAATAGCCTCTCATCACCGTGGGGCCCCTGATGCAGATTTCGCCGATTTCTCCCGCGCCGAGTTCCCTGCCGTCTTCGTCCACGATACGGAGATCGGTGACCGGCGGCGTCGGGCGGCCGGTGCTGTGGGGCCTTGAAGCATAGAACCTGTAGCTGATGACCGCGCCGATGGCATTGGTTTCCGTAAGCCCGTAGCCCAAACCGGGAATCGCCGCGGGCGGGAATTTTTCCAGCATCAGCGCCAGATGCTCGGGCGGTCGCGGGGCGCCGCCGCTTTGCACGGCGCGCAGGCTGCCGAGATCGGCGGCGGCAAAATGGGGCGACTGCATGATTTCCCAGGTCATGGTGGGAACGCCGTGGAAAAACGAGATGCGCTCCCGCTCGATCAGTTCCAGAGCGACTTCCGGGTCCCACTTGTACATCATCACGAACTTGCGCTGCGGGGCAAGAAAGCTGATCAGGAACTGGGCATGGCTGCCGGTCACGTGGAACAGGGGCACATTGGCGAGAATGGCGGGCTGCCAGGGCGGCTCTTCCTCCACGAGTTCCGGGTAGACCCGCTCATTGATCCTGCGCACGAAGGCCCAGGTGAACAGGGCATTGATGACAGCGCGGTGGCTGGAAAGCACTCCCTTGGGATTGCCGGTGGAGCCCGAGGTGTACATCAGCGTGGCGTCGTCGTCGGCTGCCACGCCGCAATCGCGCAAATCGTCATCGCTCAGGGGTTCGCAGGCGGCAAGCAGGCTGTATACCTCGGGCAAGTCGCTGGATGCTTCCGGCTTGATGGTTACCACGGCAAGTTTGCCAGCCTTGTCGCCAAGCAGCTTGCGCCGGGGCGTATCAACGAAGATCAGCTTGCTGCCGCTGTCGGCTACCATGTATTCGAGTTCCCTCGCCGTGGACCAGGAATTGAGCGGCGCCGCAATCGCGCCAAGCATGGTGGTGGCCATATAGGCCAGGCACCACTCTGGAGAATTGCGCGCGCAAATGGCCACCCGGTCGCCTTTGCGAATCCGGTATTTTTCCCGCAGCGCCCGGGCGAGCCGGCGCGCCATGGTGATGGTTTCGGCAAAGCTGAAGCGCTCGTCGAGATAGACGAGAAAAGTGTCGTCGGCAGCCGCCATGCCGAGGTCGTACCACTCGCCGAGATTGGCCGGCGCCTTGCTGAAAACCCGGTACTCCTGGCCACCGATCATCGTTGTGGTGATGGCGAATGGGGAATCGGCGGCGAGCAGTTCCCCGGCGGCGGTTTTCAGTTTTTCCAGGTCGGCCGCGATTTCCTGATCCGTCAGCATGGAGAACTACCCGGTTTTCATTTCCAGGACGATCTTGCCCAGGGCGCGGCGTTCGGTAAAGACATTGAACGCCGCCGCATATTCCTTGAGCGGGAATGTCCGGGTGACGAGCGGCTTGATCTTTTCCGCCTGATACAGTTCGAGCAATTCCCTGAAATTCTGCTCGTAGGCGGCGGGCTCCTGCCGGCGGAAGCGGCCAAGAAACACGCCTACCATGGAGGAACCCTTGAGCAGGGCGAGGTTGGCCTTGCAGGCGGGTATCCGACCGCTGGTAAAGCCGATCACGAGCAGGCGGCCATTCCAGTTGATGCAGCGGCAGCACTGGTCGAACAGGTCGCCTCCCACCGGATCGTAAATCACGTCGGCGCCGGCGCCGCCGGTGAGTTCCTTTACTTTTTCCCTCAGTTCGCCGTCGCTGTAATCCACGAGTTCATCGGCGCCGAGTTTTTTGGCAAAGGCGAGTTTTTCCGCCGAACCGGCCGCGGCGATCACCCGGGCGCCCATGATCTTGCCGAGTTCCACCGCTGCCATGCCCACGCCGCCGCCGGCGCCAAGCACGAGCAGGGTTTCATTGGCCTGTAGCTGGCCGCGCTGCTTGAGGGCGTAGTAGGAGGTGGTGTAGACCATGGGGAAGGCCGCAGCGGTGGGAAAGTCCATGTTGTCGGGGATCCTGCGAATGCTGGCGGCTGGCGCCGTGACGAGTTCGGCAAATGCCCCGAGCCCCGGAGCCGCCATGACCCGGTCGCCTTCCTTGATGCCTGCAACGCCGGGTCCGGTGGCGCGGACTATGCCGGCGGCTTCGGAACCAGGTATGAAAGGCATGTCCGGCTGGAACTGGTACTTGCCGCGAATCTGCAGTCCGTCGGGAAAATTCAGCGAAGCGGCGTGAATCTCGATCAGGGCTTCAGCTTGTCCCGGCGTGGGAGGGGCGATTTCGTCGAGGCTGAGGTTTTCCGGCGGCCCGTGGGAATGGCAGCGAACGGCAAGCATGGAGGCATCCCGGCAAAAATTCGTGCGGATTCAAGCATGATTGCCAGAGGACTGCAATCTTCGATATGGGACGCCTGCTCAAAATTTTCGGGATTTGCATACCAGGGTGGCATCCGTCCATATGTAGCATTCAAGTATTCTCTGAAAAACTCCATCCGTGTGCCGCAGGGAAGCTCTGACTTGATCAGAGCTTCCCCAATGTGACTTTTGCAGGTAATTCCCTTACGAAAGGAGATGACATTTTGTTATATTCTGGCGTCGAGACATTCGCGGCCCCGACTTTGGGCGACTCCGGCAATCGCGGGAAACTCCCCGGAGACTTTCCGGGTCAACAATAGTGGAGATTATCGACCATGCATAGCGCGAAGATTTTCCGGACCCTCACCCATGCCCTGCTACTGCTTGCGGCAGGCGCCCTGCTGCTGCCGACTGCGGCCAGCGCCCAGGACAACAGCCAGGGGCGCTACCGGCCGGAAGGTCGTCAAATCGGCACCGCCGCCGGACGAGAATTCGGCGAGCGAATCTATGAAGTGCGAACCTACGAGGCGAGTCCCGGCGTGGCGGAGTTTGCCGATGTCATGGTGTTTTATCCGCTGACGCTCAGTTTCGACCGGCCCAATGGCGCCATTGCCTTCTCTCCGGGTTTCCGCGCCGCGGCCTCTAACTACGAGTGGTGGGGGCCGACGCTGGCTTCCCTGGGCTATAACGTTTTCATTCTCAACACCAATGAACCCACCGATGGCCTCGGCGCCCGGGCCGACGCCCTGGCGGCGCTGGTGGAATTCATCCGGTCGGAAAACGCCAATCCGGACAGCCCGGTGGCCAACAAGATCGATGTGGACAAGATCGCCCTGATGGGCCATTCCATGGGCGGCGGAGCGGCCTTGCAGGCCGCCCGGAGGCTCGGTGATGAAATCAGCGCGGTGATTCCACTGCAACTGTATTGCTGTGAGCCGGGCGGTTCTTTCGAAGGCGACTACGGCGCCATTTCCGCTCCCGCCCTGGTCATTGCCAGCGCCGCGGACGAAGTGGCCCCGCCCGACGCCCACGCCAGGCTGCTCTACGATTCCCTGGGAAGCGAAAACAAGGTGTATATGGAGTTTGCCGCCGGCGACCACATGATCGTCGCCAATGGCGGGCCGGAACACGACACCATGGGCCGGCTGACCCTGGCTTTCCTCAAGGTCTATCTTGACGGAGTGGATGGCCTTGCCGGGCAGGTCGGCAAGGCGGCCGACGATTATCCGGACACCTTCTCGACCTATCTTGCGCCGTGAATGACCCCGCCCGGCCGCCCATGGGGAGGCTGGGCGGGCAGGCATCCCTGATCAGATACCCAATGGCTCGGTAATCGCCTGATAGGTGAGCTGCCGGGAGAGGGCGCGCACATTGGGCAGCCCCTGCCCCCATTGCTGGATCATTCCCACCACGATCAGGTCTTCCACCGGGTCGATCCAGAACCAGGTGCCGGCGGCGCCGCCCCAGTAATATTCGCCAGCGGAAAAGGACTCAGCCTCCACCGGGTCGGTCACCACGGCGAAATCCAGGCCGAAAACCGTCCCCGGCGCACCGAGGATATTGTCGGGCAGGCCACGGGGCAACTGGTTGCGGCGCATCAGGTCGATGGTCAGCGGCGAAAGGATTCGCACGCCGTTGAGTTCGCCGCCATTGGCCAGCATCTGGGTGAACTTCAGATAGTCCATGGTGGAGGAAACCAGCCCGCCGCCGCCGCTCTTGAGGACGGGATCTTCAAAATAACCATTCAGGCCGCCGAACATTTCCGCGGCGGCGAGATTGCCTTCCGGGTCATAGGTATAGACCTGGGCGAAGCGGTCGACTTTCTCCGGCGGCACATGGAAATCGGTGTCGCTCATGCCCAGGGGGCCGAACAGGCGCTCGTCGAGGAAATCGTCAAAAGCCATGCCGGAAAGCACTTCCACCAGATAGCCCTGCACATCCACCGCCACGCTGTAGTGCCACATGGTGCCGGGCTGCTGGCGCAGGGGAATCGCGCCCAGGCGGGTGACCATTTCCTTGAGGCTGATGTCATTGTTGAGCAGGTCGGCTTCCACATACAGGCTGTCCACGCCGGAAGCGGAGAAGATGCCGTAGGTGAGGCCGCCGGTGTGGGCCATGAGTTCGCGCACGGTCATGGGGTGGGTGGCGGGTTCGGTGAGCAAGTCCCCATTCTCATCAAGCCCTGCGGCAACCTGGAGATTGCTCAACTCGGGAATGTATTCCTCCACCGGATCGGAAAGCAGGAACTTGCCTTCCTCGTACAGCATCATCAGCGCCACGCCGGTAATCGGCTTGGTCATCGAATAGATGCGGAACAGTGTGTCATTGGTCATGGCCGCGCCGGCCTCGATGTCGCGGTAGCCGGCGGATTCGAAATGAACGATCTTGCCGTGGCGGGCCACCGCGGTCACCACGCCGGCGAGGCGGCCTTCGTCAACGAGGCCCTGCATGGCGCCGGTGAGCCGGTCAAGCCGGCCTGAATCCATACCGACATCTTCCGGGGCCGCCATGGCGAGATCCCGCGCCGGCGCCGCCATTGCCTCGGGGGCGGTCCTGTCCACGGACACCGATACTTCCGCGGGCGGGCTGCAGGCCGCCAACAATCCAATCATCATCAGCGGCAGGGCCGCCAGGTGCATTTTCAGTTTCATGGGATGAGAATCTCTCTGGATGGAAACCGCGCCACTCTAACCCATTCGGACCCTTTTGCGCCAGTTTGCGGTCGTGAACATCTCGCCGCTGCCGGCGCCGTAGGAATTCGCGAAAGCGAAAATTCGCTATCGCCGCGCCCCTGGCCGGTCGATTGAGGCGAATATTGGTGGATATGCAACGAAATCGAGCGGCCAGGGGCGTGGATGAGAGCGGATTTGCAGCCGTGAATTCCTACGGCGCCGGCTCCTGATTGCGACCGCAGTGCAGTTCCCATAGCCGGGCGTACTTGATGAAGGCGTAATAGGCGGCGTTCATGCTGGTGAGCAGGCCGTCGACGCCGTCGAGCACATGGCCCTTGAGGATATAGTGCTGGAGGAATACAAGCGGGAAAATGGCCAGCAGGGTCGGTACGGAAACCGTGTCGCCCCGGTCGAACTTGTCCCTTGCCCGGGCCTCGGCGTAGCGTTTTGCCTTGGCCACTCGCTGGCTGAAGGTGAGATTCTCGTGGTGCAGAATCGTCGCTTCGGTATGGGCCAGCTTGCCATTGATGCTGATGCTTTCGTGTACGCGCCGCTCGGGGTAGTGTCCGGCGCTCTTGCGGAACAGCCTGACCAGCCGGTCCCTGCCGCCAAAGTGCCGCGGCTTCCGGCCCCAGCGAATCAGGGTGCGGGTCGATTGCAGGGCGTCGACTTCATTCGCGGTCACAGTCTTGCGCACCGCTGCAAGGTATTCGTCGGTGAGAATCTCGTCGGCGTCGACATTGAGCGCCCATTCATTCCGGCACAGCGACAGGGCATGTGATTTCTGGGCGGCGAATCCATCGAAAGCACGGTATGCGGTTCGCACGTTGGGATAGCTTTCGGCGATCTCCAGGGTATGGTCGCTGGAGCCGCTGTCGACGATGATTACCTCATCGAAGTCCGCCATTCGGTCCAGTGAGGCGGCGATATTGGCTTCCTCGTTGAGGGTGATCAGGTAGACGCTGACCGGAATTTTCCCTGGCATCGGCTTATCTCCCCGCGGCTGTGATGCTGTCCAGCACTCTCTTCGGGGCCAGGGAGCGCAGACAATGGTAATCGTTGGGGCAATGCCAGGCATCACAGTCCGCGGCGCAGGCCCGTTCACCGCGAAGCACGGTACTGTGGCTACCGAGCGGCGCCCAGATCGCTTCCCTGCTCGGTCCGAACAGCGCATGTACCGCCAGGCCAGCCGCCGCGGCCAGATGCATGGGGCCGCTGTCGCAGCCGATGAACAGCGCCGCCCGTCGGAAAAACGCCGTCAGCTCGGGCAAGTCCAGCAAATTGCAGAAATTCACGGTCGGGGGTTCCGGCATGAGTGCTTCGATTCCGGCAATGATATTCGCATCGAAATGCCCGGCGCCGATCCAGACCGGCTGATAACCCGCCTCGTGCAGGCCTTGCGCCAGTTCGGCGAAATGCTGTCCGGGCCACAGCTTGTAGGAGACGCTGGCGCCGGGGTGCATTGCCGCGATTGGCCGGTTGATTCGATGTTCCGCCAACAGTCGTTCGATTCGGCCCGCAAGCGCCGGGTCGATCTGGAAATCCAGTTCGCTTGCCGGCGGTTTGCCATCGCCTGAGGCGGCATAGGGTCCCAGAATCTCTCCGAATGCGGTGAAGCGGTGTGCGAGATAGTCAAGTTCCAGCGCCTCGCTGTAGAACCAGTCCGAGCGTTTGGCCTGTGGCCCGATGCGCCGCCGGCAGCCGCTGAGTCTTGCCAGTACGCCGGAAAAGCGTTCGCCTTCGAGATCGATCAGGCAATGGCCGCGATACCTGCGCAGCTTGCCCAGAAAGCCGAGATAGCGGAACAGGCGCCCCGAAAATCCCTGATCCCTGGCCAACTGCTTTCTCGGGTAGTACAGCGCCCGCGCCTCCACTTCCGGCAATAGCGACAGCAAGGGGCGGAACGCCGCATCGAAAACCGCCGCCGCTTCAGGCTCCCGCGCCAGCGCCCGCATTACCCAGGGCAGGCCGAGCACGAGATTGCCCAGATAATGCGTGGGAAACAAAAGCAGGGGAGCTTGTTGCATAATCCTGGTTTGCGGCAAGGGCGAAAAGGCAGGACTATCATTGGCTAGGAGCCTGCGCCGCAGGAATTCGCGAAAGCGGATTTGTAGCCGTGAATTCCTACGGCGCAGGCTCCTAGGCCAGTGAATGAAGAAGCGGGCAAACTGGCGCGCCTGGAGAGATTCGAACTCCCGACCAACTGGTTCGAAGCCAGTTACTCTATCCAGCTGAGCTACAGGCGCGCAGGACGCGCTACTTTAGCGTTTTGCCCCGTCGCTGGCAAATATGCCGGGAATGCCGGCGAATCCCTGCAAAGACTGATTCCCTGCCGGCGAATCTGCCGCTACTGCCCTTGGACGACCTCATTGCGGAGGGTGCCGATGCCGGAGAGTTCGACTTCGTAGACATCGCCGGGAACCATGGCGCGGGTGCTGCCCATGGTGCCGGACCAGATCATGTCGCCGGGCTCCAGGGTGAAGAAGCGCGAGATGTAGCTCACCATTTCTTCCATGCCGAAGATCAGATCCGAGGAGTTTTCCCCCTGGACGACCTCGCCGTTGAGACGGCCGGTGATCTGGATATTCCCGTAATCGGCGTCCTTGTACAGCACCGGGCCGATGGCGTTGAAGCCGCGGCTGCCCTTGGCCCGCACCCACTGGATGTCGCTGCCCTGCCAGGAGCGTTCGCTGACATCGTTGCCCGCGGTGACGCCGAAGATGTATTCGTGGGCCTGGTCCACGGGCACGTTCTCCGCGCGCTTGCCGATGACCACGGCCATTTCCGCCTCGTAGTGCAGGTTTTGGGAACCGGCGGGGCGCACGATGGGGTCTTCCGGGCCCACCAGGGAACTCGGCGGCACGAGGAACAGGCCGGGCTCCTCCGCCGGTTCCCCGCTGATGTGGCTGTAGAAATTGAAGGCGGTCATGAAGATCTGGGACGGCTCCGCCGGGGCTTCGAGCTTGACCGTGTCGCGCTCGTGCCAGACGCCGGTATGCTCCATGGTTTCATACGGCGCCCCCGCAAGTTGCCATACCTGGCTGCCATGCAGCATGCCCCAGGAAATCTCGCCCCCATCCTGGGAATAGCGGACGAAAATTTCCGGTTCCGCATCTTCCTGGGCAAGCGACGGCGCGCTGATGAAAAGGACGGCAAGCGTGACGAGCAGGGTCTGCATGTGGTTCATGTCGGTCTCCTGTCAGGGAATGCCTTGCGACAAGCTGATGCTAAGCGGGCAGCCTGGTAGCGGTCAACCTCTCGCGTCGCGAAGGCATGGACCGAAAGCGGGCAAGCCGCTATGCTGCCGGTTTTTCAGGCTGGACCGGGGAAGACGGAGTCATGAATCGAGCCAAAGCGGGCGTGGGCGTCATGATGCTGGCATTGCTGGCCTTGTCGCCGCCGGCGCGGCCCCAGGCCGTGGGCGATCACCAGTACACATCGGAAGCGATCGAACTCGGGTCGCGCATCTACACAAGCCAATGCGCCTTGTGCCATGGGCCCCAGGGCGGACTCGTGGATGGCATCGATCTGCGGCTCGGCGTCTTTCGTGGCGTGGGCTCGGACGAGGATCTGCTCCGGGTCATCGCCGAAGGCTCGGGCGAAGGGCAGATGCCGGCCTTCGACCTCGGCGCGGGCGAAATGGAGGGCATCATCGCCTATATCCGGGCCGGCTTCGATCCCGAAGGCGTCGCCGTGAGAATAGGCGATCCGTCTCGCGGCGAGGAACTGTTTTACGGTCGCGGCGGCTGTGCGGATTGTCATCGCGTAAACGGCGAGGGGCCGCGCACGGCGCCCGATCTCAGCGAAATCGGCGCCATCCGCACGCCGGCCGTGCTGCAACTCAATCTGCTCGACCCGGCGGCGGCGCTGATGCCGATCAACCGGGCGGTAAGGCTTGTCACGCTGGATGAGGAAGTGGTCACCGGCCGCCGCCTGAATGAGGACACCCATACCGTGCAGGTGCTCGACGCCAACGAGCGTTTGCGCTCTTTCGCCAAGACCGATCTCGGCAGCTACCAGATCAGCAGTGAGCCGAGCAAGCCGCCGGTGGACATGAATGAAGAGGAAGTCGCCGACCTGGTGGCTTTCCTGCTCAGCTTGCGCGGCGCGGAGGGACGGAGATGAGCAAGATGAACTCGAAACGAAGCATTGCCGTGCTTTTGCCTGGGGTAATTTCCGCGGCGTTTTCAATGTCTGCGGCTGCCCAGATTCCTTACGAGCGGATACTCCAGGCCGATAACGAACCCGAAAGCTGGCTGACCTATAACGGCAGCTATCTGAGTCAACGCTACAGCCGTCTTGAACAGATCGACCGGGCCAATGTTGACGAGCTTGAGTTGCGCTGGCTGCTGCAGAACCAGACTTTCGGCGCCTGGCAGTCGAACCCCATCGTCGCCGACGGCGTCATGTATCTGACCGAACGTCCGAACAGCATCATGGCGGTGGACCCGGTCACCGGGCGGGTTTTCTGGAAATATGTCCACACCCCTGCAGACAACGCCCTGGTTTGCTGCGGCGCCAATAACCGCGGCGTTGCCGTGCTCGGCGACCGTGTTTTCATGGGCACACTCGATGCTCGCCTCGTGGCGGTGGACCGCATCAACGGCGAACTGCTCTGGGATGTCGAAGTGGGCGACGTGAACCTGGCCTATTCGGTGACCATGGCGCCGCTGGCGGTGAAGGACAAGATCATCGTCGGCGTCGGCGGGGGCGAATTTGGCATCCGCGGCTATGTCGCGGCCTATTACGCGGAGACCGGCGAACTCGCCTGGAAAACCTATACCATTCCCGCGCCCGGCGAGCCGGGCCACGAAACCTGGGAAGGCGACGACTGGCAATACGGCGGCGCGCCAGTCTGGATCACCGGCTCGTTCGACCCGGAAGAAAACCTGACCTATTGGGGCGTGGGCAATCCCGGCCCCGACTGGAACGCGGCCCAGCGCCCCGGCGACAATCTCTATTCGGATTCCGTCATAGCCCTCGACGCGGACACTGGCGAGTTGCGCTGGTATTTCCAGTTCACCCCCAACGACGGTTACGACTACGATGCCGTGCAAGTCCCCGTGCTGGCGGACATGGAATGGCAGGGCATCCAGCGCAAGCTCATGCTCTGGGCCAATCGCAACGGCTATTTCTACGTGCTTGACCGCACCGACGGCGAATACCTGCTCGGCAACCCCTTCGTACGCGTGAACTGGTCGAGCGGGCTCGACGAAAACGGCCGCCCCATCCCGACGCCGCAGCCCGAAGGCATGCCGACCTGGCCCGGCAACCAGGGCGGCACCAACTGGTATCCGCCGTCCTGGAGCCCGCGCACCGAACTGTTCTACTTCAGCGCCTGGGAGGACTACGCCACGATCTACGAGCCGGAAGAGTCTGAATACGTGCCCGGGCGGGCCTTCCTCGGCGGCGGCTTCGACGTACTCACGCCCGCGCCGGGCGCCCCCGGAGTCGGCATCGGCCGCACCAACCCGATCAACAACTGGACCGACGAAGTGGGCCATGCCTCGCTGAAGGCGCTCGATCCCCGCACCGGCGAGGAAGTCTGGGAATTCGAGCAATTCGACGTCAGCGACAGCGGCATGCTCACCACCGCCACCGACCTGCTATTCACCGGAGGCCGCGAAGGCTACATCCACGCCCTCGACGCCACCAGCGGCGAGTTGCTCTGGAAAAAGAACCTCGGCGGCCAGATCGTCATGGCGCCAATCACCTACAGGGTAGACGGCGTCCAGTACCTGACCTTCATCTCAGGCCACGTTTTGGCATCGTTCGCCCTGCCCGAGGACTGAGAAAGCAACCTGACAATCTTTGTAACAATCCTCGTAATGGTGGTTTGAATTCCAGCATGCTACATTCCTGATCGTTCACTCAAAACAAGTTAAGGATTCCCCATGTCATTTCGCAATCGAATCGTATCCGTGGCCGCTCTGCTTGGACTGGCGTCTTTGCTCGTACCGCTGCATTCCGTCGCGCAGAATTCCACAAATCACTATCAAATCGTCGAAGGGTGGGCAAAACTGCCTGGCGGCAGGACAATGGGCGCCGTCGGCAAGGCGGAAGTCGACATCGACGGGCGCCATGTCTGGGCCATTATCCGTTGCGATGCCCCACAGAGCATGTTTGGTTCGGAATGCGTCGATTCAGACCTGGATTCCGTCTTGAAATTCGATCCCGATGGCAACGTGGTCGAGTCCTTCGGTGGCGGCATGTTTATCTGGCCCCATGGGCTTGATGTGGATTCCGACGGCAACATCTGGGTGACTGACGCCGTAGCTGACAGAAACATTCCGCCGGGCGACGATCGCGGCCATCTCGTCGTCAAGTTCAGCCCCACCGGCGAAGTCCTGATGACGATCGGCACGCCCGGAGAATCGGGAGACGGCCCGTACCACTTCACCGAACCGAGTGATGTAGCGGTCGCAGCCAACGGCGATGTGTTTATTGCGGATGGCCATAGTGCGAACGGAAACAATCGAGTGTCAAAGTTCAGCAGCCGCGGTCAATTTCTCACGTCCTGGGGAGAGACCGGCTACGGCCCGGGAGAGTTCCGCGCCCTGCACGCGATTGCCATCGACCCGAACGGTCGGGTGTTCGTGGGAGATCGCAGCAACAGCCGGATTCAGATTTTCGACCAGGAGGGCAACCACGAAGGCACCTGGACCCAGTTCGGGCGACCAAGCGGAATTGCCTTCGATACCATGGGGCGAATCTATGTCGCCGACTCGGAGTCAGACAACGTACAGAACCCGGGGTATGAAATTGGCATCCGTATCGGCGAATACGAGACTGGTTGGGTGCAGGAGTTTATTCGCTTCCCCTGGGCAAATCCCAACATCATTCCAGGGAATGGAGCGGAGTTCGTTACTGTCGACCTCGATGGCAACATTTATGGCGGAGAACCCATCCCCGCCCCTCATGCCAATGCCCGAGCGCTCAGGAAGTATGTGCGCGTGCGACCCTGAGGGAACCACTTGAGCCTTGAGGTAGCGTCTCGTTCAATCCTTGTGTGGAGAAACCGGACCAGGACTGCCGCCAACGATGGATTGAAGCCACAACAGATGAATTGTCAGTGAAAATGTGGGAATATCCGGCCGACTTTCTGGAGGTCTTTCCATGCGAATTGCTGAATTGAAGAAAATCCTGCCCGCGCTCGCGCTGTGCGTTGCTGGCGCGGCGAACGCAGCCGACGGCGAGTTGTACAGCACCGACGCCGGCCAATGGTTCACCCTCGGCAACGATTTCGCCCATACCCGCTACACACCCGCGGATGAAATCACCGCCGAGAACTTCGGCGAACTCGAAGTCGTCTGGGAGTGGGACGGAGCCAGTTTCAACGCCGTGAGCGGGCGCTCCACGCCATCGCTGATCGACGGCATCCTGTACACCGTGGTGGGTTACAAGCGCTACGTCGTCGCCATCGATCCGAAGACCGGCGACACCATCTGGACCTATCGCGAGCCCGACACCCCGCGCGCCGAATATTCCATGCGCGCCGACTACGGCAAGGGCGTGGCCTACGCCGAAGTCGACGGCCGCGGCGTGATCTACATCGTTTCTCCCGGGTTCTTCCTGACCGCGCTTGACGCCAAGACCGGCATACCGCTGGAAGGCTTCGGCAATCCGGTGCCGATCGAAGGCTTTCCTCAAACCGGTGTAGTGGACCTGCTCGCCGACCTCGGCCATCCCTACGACCCCTATGAGGGCATTCCGCTGGAGACAGGCTATATCACGTCCTCCTCGCCGCCCATCGTGGTGAACGACACCATCGTCATCGGCAATTCCGCCGAACAGGGCTACCTGCAAGCCCGCGTCGAGAACGTGCCGGGCGACATCCTCGCTTACGACAAGAATACCGGCGACTTCAAGTGGAAATTCAACGTCATTCCCCGGCCCGGCGAATACGGTCACGAGACCTGGGAAAACGACGCCTGGCAGTGGACCGGAGACGTGTCTTCCTGGGCGCCGCTGTCGGCCGACCCGGCGAACAATCTGGTGTATATCCCCACCAATAGCGCGACGATCGACTACTACGGCGGTTTCCGCCCCGGCGACAATCTCTATGGCGCCAGCATCATCGCCCTCGACACCCGCACCGGCGAGCGCGCCTGGCATTTCCAGTTCGTCAAGCACGAGATCTGGAATTTCGACACGCCCACGGCGCCGCTGCTGCTCGATATCAATGTTGACGGACAGCCCATTCCCGCGGTCGCCCAGGTGACCAAGCAAGCCTGGGTTTATACCTTCAACCGCATCACCGGCGAACCGGTCTGGCCCATCGTCGACCGGCCGGTGCCGCCTTCGATCGTGCCGGGCGAAGTCCTGTCGCCGACGCAGCCCCACGTTACCTGGCCCGAGCCTTTCGACATGCAGGGCATCACCGAAGACGACCTCGTTGATTTCACGCCGGAATTGCGCGCCGAAGCGCTTGAAGTGATGGACGACTATGTGATGGGGCCGCTGTTCAATCCGCCCATTCACGCAGGCAATCCCGAGGGCAAGTACGGCGCGATGAACTGTCCGGGCGGGGCCGGGGGCGCCAATATCACCTCGCCGCCGGTGGCCGATCCGAATTCCGGCGTGTTGTTCGTTTCCTCGCACAAGGCCTGTTTCGTCCTGCGCCTGATTCCCGGCGAGGAAGCCGACCTGCTGTTCGCCAATCCCACCGGCACGACTTTGGCCGATTACGCCAACAGCGTGCGCGGCGCCACCGCGCGGCCGCCGCGCTTGCAGTCCGGCATTCCGGTGTGGAAGCCGCCGTACAGCCGCATCGTCGCCATCGACATGAATTCCGGCGAGCACCTGTGGCAGATTCCCACCGGTGAAACCCCGGCCCGCATCGCCAACAGCCCGGCGCTCGAAGGCGTGGACGTCGGCAATACCGGCACCGGCAATCTCGTGCCGATGGTGGTCACGTCCAACATGCTCGTGTATTCCGACGTCGCGAGCGACGGCACGCCGATGCTATATGCGATCGACAAGGACAGCGGCGAAATCATGGCCGAAATCGAGGCGCCGGCCCGGTCGAACTACGGCATGAGTTCCTGGGTCCACGACGGTCATCAGTACATCATGTTGCAGACTGGCGCGAAACTGACAGCAATGGCCCTGCCGACCGCATATCCGCAGTCTTCGGGGTATTGATGTTCGAAAAATTCCTTCCATGGAGTTTTTCAGAGAATACCTAGGAGCCTGCGCCGTAGGAATTCACGGCTGCAAATCCGCTCTCATCCGCGCCCCCGGCCGCTCGATTTCGTTGCATATTCACCAATATTCGCCTCAATCGACCGGCCAGGGGCGAGGCGATAGCGAATTTTCGCTTTCGCGAATTCCTACGGCGCAGCCTCCTAGTGTCCTGTCACTCATCTAATGTCGGGTACAGCCGCTTCAGTCTAATGCGCGCATCGTCCGTGGTGAACTGCCAGTTCACCTTGGCCTTCACGCGGTCCCTCGCCGCCTGCCACGCGGCAACCTCGCCGCGCACCGTGTCGATGGAGTCGATGCGGCGGTTGAGGCATTGGCGGACCATGACGTTGATTTCGACTTCGGCCACGTTCAGCCAACTGCCGTGTTTGGGAGTGTGGACAAAATCGAAACGGTCCCACAACGCTTTTGCCCGAACCGGGTCGAAAGTTTCGTACAACGCGCCGGGGCGGTGCGTGGACAGATTGTCCATCACCAGCGTGATGCGGGCGGCGTCGGGATACCGTGCGGCGATGTCGTCCAGGAAGCGCGCCCAATCCGCCTTGGTCCTACGTTCGGTCACCTTGGTCACGCGCCGTCCGGCTTTCGGCTCGGTCGCCATGAACACGTTGCACGTCCCGAGGCGCCGGTATTCGTAGTCTTCGCGGGCCGGACGCCCCGGAGACGGCGGCACCGGCGTTCGCGTTTCGCCAATCAACTGGCGCGGCGTCTCGTCCATGCACACCACTGGATGTTCCGCATCGTACGGACGCCGGTAGACATCGAGCACCCGCTCCATGGCCGCCGCGAAATCGGCGTTGTGTCGCGGCGGGATCACCCAGCCGACACGCCGCCACGGTTTGAGGTCGTTTTTTTTAACACCCGGCGCACGGTCTCGTGCGATACGCTTTCGATATAGCCCAACTCCACCGCCCGGTCCGCCAGCAGGCGCAACGACCACTGCGCGTGCCCCGCGGGCGGCTGTCCGCAACCAAGCGCGACCAGCCGCGCCTCGAACTCGCCGTCCGCCTTGCGCAAATACCGGGGACGGCGGCCCTGCCGCCCGCCAAGCGCCGCTTCCAGCCCCTCCTCCACAAAACGCCTCTTGACCCGGTCCACCTTGCGGGCGCTGATGCGCAGCACTTCGGCAATCACCTCGCCCGTGGCCCGACGGTCGTTGCGTCCGCTCTCGTCGCAATTCAGCAGTATCAGCGCGTTGATCACCTTCTGTGACTGGTGCGAACCTTTGCGCGCGATCTCTTCCAATGCCACGCGCTCCGGCTCTTCCAGCTGGACAACATATTTCTTCATGACAGAATCCTCGCCATACAATGGCCGGAAACTTATCATGATTAATACGACATATCAAATATGACATGACACTAGAGCGCTCGCAGTACCAGAAATCGTTCCAACTCGCGGATTTCGTATAGTTCGAATATTGCGAATATTTCGAATAATCGGTACTCTAGCCGTATGCTACGAGATTAAGTCCGGAGAAAGAAGATGAACGCGCCAAGCAGAGATGCTTTCTTTGATCGATTGCCCGACGAGGTCGAGATCAAGAACGCGGAGCAACTGAGAAAGATTGTCGCTTCCCAGATCAACGATGGTGAAGGCGCAGGCTTGTCCCTGGCCCTGGATGACGGCAAGGTTGAATCCGTAACGCTTACGCCGGCTTTGGCGGCGTCCCTGCTCGAAGTGCTACGACTCGTGTCGAGCGGTCGTGGTTTCCGCATGATTCCCGTGGAGGCGGAGTTGACAACTCAGCAGGCCGCCGACCTGCTGAATGTGTCGAGGCCCTATCTCATAAAGCTGATCGAGGGTGGTGATATCCCGTTTACCAGGACTGGCAGACATCGTCGTATCCGCGCCAACGATTTGTTCTCCTACAGGGACAAGCGCGATGCAACTCGGTCCACTGCCCTTGAGGCTCTTGCCCGCACCGACGCGGAACAAGGACTGATATGAGGGGAAGCAGATATGCCGACCGATTTACGGCGATTATCGATGCTTGTGTGCTCGGTGGAGCGCTGCGTCGAAATTTCCAAAGGCCGAACCGACGGCTCGCTGTCAGTAGTGGGCTGCCCCGATCAGTATCATTGACACGTCAGCCTAAATGGCAGACATAGTGCAAAAGATTCAAAGTTTAGATGTACCACTAGTCGGAATTGACCACTGCCAAGTACCATACTCGTTTATCCATATCGCTTCCATACTATGCGCTTGTATACTTCTTCGGGAGTCCGATTCGCCCCGTACACAGGCCATTTTCGTCCTGAGGCATAGGACATTTTCTACCTATGCCAGAATCTTGAAACTTAGAATTAAAGAGCCATAATGAGACTTTCAATTGTGAATTCAGGAGGTGCCACCAATGGATAGCGAAAACTCGGATAAGGACAATGTCGTTCAGTTGCCAACGCGTCGGCAGTCCCTGAGAAGTTCTGAGGCGAAGTGGGGAAAAAAGGTGATGGCCTTGGGCTTTTGTATTGTTCCGTCACTTTTGCTGCGAGCCCAAAGTCGACTCGGACTGAATCCAACGCAACTGGCAATCATACTGCAACTCAGTGAGTATTGGTGGGAGAGCGAACGCAAACCCTACCCTTCGAAAAAAGCCATGGGTGAACGGCTAGGATTGAGTCCAAGGCAAGTTCAGCGTCACCTCGCTGAACTTGAGAAAGCTAATCTCATCTCACGGATAGAGAGGCGAGGCGGTCACGGCGGAAAACTTTCTAATAAGTACGACCTTGAGGGCTTGGTATTGAAACTCAGCGAGTTGGAGCCCGAATTTCGACGTGCAGATAAATCAGCGAAAGCTAGCAGACGAGATGTTTCCAAGCGCGGCCATAGACTAAGACAAACGACGGAGCCAAAGCCTCAGAAAAAACTGAACCCCGGGCGCATACCGCGCTAAGCGGCAGAGGCGGGTCCGGGGTGTACGGATATGAATATGTCAGAAGTGCAAGTACTAGTCAACAATTTCTCCTACTCTGAAGGAGCGCTGTCGGAACTTGAGCATTCGCTATCGCGGGAGAGGATGAATACATACGTTTTCGCTACGCCAAATCATGACATGGAAGCGGCAATTCGGTTGTACGTTTGGAATACTGCCATAAGTTCAGCATTTTACGGAGTTTTGCAAGGTCTTGAGGTTGCAGTTCGAAATGCGATGCACAGGGAGCTCTCTAGGCAATATGGAGCCTCCTGGTTTGATAATCCATGTGTTGGCATTGATGATGGCGGCATGCGGCGTATACAGAGCGCTAAACAGGAACTGCATCGCAGAAGGTACGAACACACGCTTCCCGCCAGTGTGGTGGCGAGTCTCTCGTTCGGCTTCTGGGTCTCGTTGCTTGGCCCCGGCGGGCTGCAATCAGAACAAAACCGGAGGGCAAACTATGAGATGACCATGTGGCGTCCTGCGTTACGCCAAGCCTTTCCTCATACTCGTTCCCTCACGCGAAGACAAGCCCATGCGGCCTTGGAACGCCTGCGCATTCTGAGAAATCGCATCGCGCATCATGAACCAATTTTCAGGCGGCGGCTCGACGCGGACCACGAACTCATACTTGATGTGACTAGCTGGATTTCCCCAAATACTAGTGAATGGCTGAGTCACCACAGCAGGGTCCCCATGTTACTCGAAGGCGGGCCATCGGCAGGTAACAATCAGTTTTGAAACAATCTCAATTCAGCACCTCCCACTTCGGCAAAGCGAACGCCACGAGTTCGCCGAAATCTCCGTTGCGGCCGCCGCCGGCTACGGCGATGTATTGCCGGCCGCCGTGTTCGTAGCTCATCGGGGCGCCGTGCAGGCGCTGGTTGACCATTACTTCTCCGACCAATTCCCCGGTCTCCTTGTCATGGGCGACGAGAATCGAGCCGGTGGCTTCCGGGTCGATTTCGTCTTTCTGCGCCAGGTAGGAGATCAGCAGGGATTCGGTGATGAGTACGCCGCCCTCGGCGACGACGTCGTTGAATACGCTGCCCAGGGGGCCGAGATTCAGGTGGGCGATGGCCGGATGATCCGTGGGGCCCTTGCCGAAGGGAATTTGCCAGACGTGTTCGCCGGTGTTGAGATCGATGGCGGTGATGCGCCGGTAGGGCGGCTTGAGCAAGGGCAGGCCTTGCGGTCCGGTGGTGCGGTCGTAGCGGATCACGTAGGGCCAGTCCGAAGCGCCGGTCGGAGGCTCGACCAGGGACATGCCGGTGGGCCGGGTTACCGAAGGGATGTAAAGCACGCCGCTTGCCGGGTCGAGCGAAGCGCCGGGAAAGTTGGCGCCGCCGGGCGCGCCAGGCACGACTATGGTCGAGCGCTTGCCGTCCTGGCCGGCGACAATGGTTGGCGTGAAAATGGGGCCGATAACATATTCGCTCACGATCTGTTCGGCTTCGGCGCGCAATTCCGGCGTGAAATCGATGAGGTCGTCTTCGGTAATGCCGATCTGCTCGAATGGCAGGGGCCAGGTCGGGAACGGCTGGGTGGGATGCAATCGTTCGCCGGGGACCGTGCTCGGCGGGACGGGCCGTTCCTCGATAGGCCAGACCGGTTCGCCCGTGAGGCGGTCGAACACATAGGTAAAGCCGGTCTTCGATACTTGCGCGACGGCCTTGATCGGCCTGCCGTCGACGACGATATCGACCAGGTTGGGCGCCGAGGCGATGTCGTAGTCCCAGATGCCGTGATGCACGGTCTGGAAGTGCCAGATTCGCTCCCCGGTTTCGGCATTGAGCGCGACCAGGCTTTCCGCGTAGACATTCTCGCCGTGGCGCATGCCGCCCCAGTAATCGTTGGTCGGCGTGGAAACGGGCAGGTAGACGATACCCGCTTCATCGTCCGCGGCCATGAAGGACCAGACATTGGTGTTGCCGGTAGTCGCCCAGGAGCCGTTTTCCCAGGTCTCGTTATAGGGTTCGCCGGGTTGCGGGATCGTGTTGAAACGCCATTTGAATTCGCCGGTGTAGGCGTCATAGGCGCGCACATGGCCCGGAGGACTGCGATCGGTCATGATGTAGTCGAAGATCTTCGAGCCGACGATGACGCTGCTGCCGACGGCGATGGGCGGCGCGCCGTGGGTGATGTTGTTCATCTCGAATTCGAGCCGGCCGAGATCGCCGCGCAGGTCGACGAAGCCGTCGTCGCCGAAATTCGGGTCAGGCCGACCGGTTTCGATATCTATGGAAACCAATTGCTTTCCTAATGTGGCGATGAATATTCGCTCGATTTCACCGTCGGTCCAATATTCGATGCCACGGGTCTGAACCGGCGAGAAATTGGGCGGTCCCGCGCGATAGCTTTCCGGGTCGAACAACCAGAGTTCCTCGCCGCTGGCCGGGTCAAGCGCCACGACCTGGGAGTGATTGGTCGCGGTGTAGAGCACACCGTTCACAAAAATCGGCGTGGCGCGGTAGTCGCCGGTGAAATAGCGCAATTCCTCATCTATGCGCGAGTCGGCCGAGGCCCAGGTCCAGGCGACTTCAAGCTCGGCAAAATTGTTGTGGTCGATCTGGCCGTGGGGCGCGTACTTGCTTGAGGAATGATCGGCGCCGTGATGCAGCCAGTTGGCAGTGGCGTCGCCATCCGGTGCGGGCCGGCAGGCCGCAAGCAGGAAGCACAATCCCAACGCCGCCACAACGGATGTCCCACGATTTGTGATGGGTGTCCCATGAATTGTTTTTTCATTCATAAACTGTGCCCTTGATTGTGCATCCTGCCGGTGCTCTCCGCGGGCGACGCATGCGTCGCTCCTACAATGGTTCGGATATCGCGCGATACTCGCGCAGGATTTCGAGTACTTCGTCGAGGGGAATCGCGCGCAACTCCCCGCGGGCGCTGCTGACCGTGGTCGCCTTGAAGATGGCGTTGTAGATCGCCTCCTCGGTGGCTTCGGCGGTGGCCGCGAACAACGGCGACATGGCTTCGTTCACCAGCACTTCGGTCGGCACCGGCGCATTGCTGCTGCGCGGTCGGCGCACGTCCGGATTGGCCGAAAAGGCAATCACGTAATCGCCGGAGCCGTTGCTAACGAACGACCCGGTGCGCGCAAGTCCCATCATGGCCCGCATCGAAAGTCGTTGCAGGGCGCGGCTGTCGAGCGGAGCGTCGGTCGCCACCACCATCATGATCGAGCCGTCTTCGCGGTCCTGGTCTTCGTCTTCGAGCGAAGCGCGGAAGGAGTAATTGCCGAGTTCCCGACCCACGGGGGCGCCGTTGATCTCGAGTACGCCACCGTAATTGGTCTGTACGAGTACGCCGATGGTGTAGCCGCCGAGATCGGCGGGCAATACGCGCGAACTGGTGCCGATGCCGCCTTTCCAGCCAAAGGCCTGGGTGCCGGTTCCGGCGCCGACCGAACCTTCGGCGACCGGCCCCGTTGCAGCGTTGTAGAGCGCCTCGAAAACTTCGTTGCGCCCGACCGGATCGGCCCACATGTCGTTCACGCGGCTGTCATTGGTTTCGCCGACGATGGGGTTCAGGGTGTGCTCGCCCATGCCCGGCTGTTCGTAGTTCCATTCCTTGAGCGCGTTGGCGGCGCTCCACACGCACAAGGTGCAGACGAGCAGGATCGGGGTCTCGATTTCGCCGAACTCGCGCACCTGGGTTTCGCCGATCAGCTTGCCGTAGCCGTTGCCGACGTGAATCCAGGCGGGAATCGGGTGGGTGTAGAGATTGCCCGGCGCGGGGATGATCGCCGTGACACCGGTGCGGATGTCGTCCCCGCGAATCACCGTGCTATGGCCGACTTGCACGCCTTCCACGTCGGTAATGGCATTCAACGGACCGGGCTCGAATACGCCGACGATGACGCCGGCTTCCCGCGCCCGCGGCCTCTCGTCAGCGTCTTGCCCAAGCGCTTGAGCGAACAGCAGCAGACCGCACGAAAGCGCGAAGACCCGCGGCAAATTCGGATGAAAGAATCGTAACGGGTTCATGGCCGGCCCTCTCATGGCGCGCTGATGACGACAGTGTCCAGTTCGCCCGCGGCATTGGCAAGATCGGCGCCGCCTGCGGGATATCCGTTCTGCTCGAGGATGTAGGCGAGGATGTCGAGGTATTGTCCTTGCGTCAGCGAGTTGGGGCTTTCCTGCGGCATGGTGGTGCGGATCGAGGTGTATAACTCGCCCAGGCTGCGGCCCTCCCAGATGAACAGGAATCCGATTCCGCGCAGGCCGGGAGAATTGCTGTTGCCGCGCAGGTCGAGCGCGTGACAGGAGGAACAGGTGGCGCGATAGGCTTCCGCGCCGCGGGCAGCCTGCCCGGTGCTGTACAGGCCGTCGCCGAGCCCGGCGGCTGTTGTTGCTACCGGCGCTGTCCAGACCGCTCCCAGCGTGGCCAGGCATGTGGCTGTCAATAGAAATCTCAAGAGCTCAGTTCTCCGGCAGGGCGAAAACGTGAATCGCGTTGCCGCGCGCGGGCCGGCGCAATTCAGGCGCGAGTTCCCGCGGCAACATGGTCGACCAGCTTGCGCCGCCGACTCCGGCGGGCAGGGCGATGTACTGGCGGCCATCGACCAGGTAAGTGATCGGAAAGCCCTGGGCCGAAGTGTTGACCCGGGTCTGCCAGAGAATTTCGCCGCTCTCGGCGTCGAAGGCGAACATGCGCCGGTCGTAGTCGCCGACGAAAACCAGGCCGCCCGCGGTCGCCAGCGCGGCGGTATTGATGGGCGCCCGCGAACGATAGCGCCAGCGCACTTCGCCGTCGGGCACGCCGAGCACGAGCAATTCGCCGAGATTGTCCCCGGCATCGGGGTGCGGATAGTTGATCCGGCGCACTGGGCCCGTTCCGCCGCCGCCGATTTCAAACTCGACCGGGCCGAAAGTCGCAAGTTCGCAGTTCAGGGTGATGGGGATGTACAGCGCCCGGGTCTGCGGCGAGTAGGACATGGCGCGCCAGATCTTGAAGCCCGAGGTGCTCGGGCACATGTCGATTTCCTGGCCGATGCGCGGGATCATGCCGTCGCGGTAGCGCACGCTGCCCGTGACCGGATCGAGATCGACGATGGTCTGGTAGCCGATGTCGGTGCCCGCGATGAATTCGCCCGTCACCCGGTCGAGCTGCCAGAGAATGCCGAGCTTGCCCATCTTGAACAGCGACTGGCGTCCGTCCACATCGATCAGCACCGCTTCGAAGACTTCGTCCATGTCATGGGTTTCGCCCGGCAGGTGCTGGTAGTACCAGACGATCTCGCCGCTATGCGGATCGAGCGCCAGGGTGCTGTTGGTGTAAAGCGCGTCGCCGTCGGTGCCGCGCACCACGCGCGCCCAGGGCTTGGCCTGGGCGGTGCCGATATAGACCAGGCCGGTCGCCGGGTCGTAACTGCCCGAAATCCAGCTATCGCCGCCGGCGCGGAATTCCAGCGGCAGGTCGCCCCAGGAATCGCCGCCGGGCTCGCCGGGCAGGGCGACGGTGCTGGTGCGCCAGAGTTCCTCTCCCGTATCGGGATCGTGGCCGGTGACGTAGCAGGCGCCTTCCTTGAAGCGTTCGCAGCCGCTGGAGCCGGTGACGACCACACCGTCGGCGATGATCGGCCCGGCGACGTAGTTGTAGCCCATGGCCGGGTCGGACACGGGAGATTCCCATGCCAGCAGCCCGGTCCGGCTGTCCACCGCGAGCACGCTGGCGTTCTCGGTCGCGGCGATAATCCGATCGCCGTATATCGCGATGTTCTTCTGCACGCCGCGGCCGACTCCGGCCCAGGCGGTCGCGGGCAACACCGCGTCGCCGAGTTGGTCGGGGCCTAGCGCAACGGCGCCCGAGCCTTCCAACGCCGGGGTGATGCCGGGCCGATATTCCCACAACAGATCGCCCGTAACCGCATCGAGCGCCTGAATCAGTCCCCGCGGCCCGGGCAGGAACATCACGCCGTCATGAACAAGCGGAGCGGCCTGTCCCGCGCCGGTATCGTCGAAAGACCAGGACCAGGCCAGCCGCAATTCATGCACATTGCCGGTATCGATCTGGTCGAGTTCGCTGTAGCCGTGGCTGCCCTGGTCTCCGCGCCAGTTGAGCCACGACCCGGGCGGCGGATCCGCCAGCATGGCGTCGGTTACCGGCGTTAACGGCCCGGTCTGCGCCATCGCCAGAGGAGCCAGCAGAGCCAGGGTCAAGCAGGGCAATCTGTACATGACGCATTTCCCAAGCATTGATGGCGGCAGCATAAACAGCCACCGCCGATCAAGTCAAAGTTTGCCCCATTTATGGAGTTTTTGGGGTCTGCACTGCGTGAGTCGCCGTCTGGCGGGCTGGGTGCAGCGGGCGTGCGAGACAGGGATGTCGAGCCCGGAGCCTACAGGGGTGTAGGCAAGCGTTTATGAAGCGCAGCTTCATGCGCAGCCGGAACGACGCCAAGCTATGCTTGGCGGCTGGACCGTATTTACGGCGTCCGCTGCACCCAGCCCGCCAGACGGCGACGGTTCGAAGCCACTTTCCCGCCTGGGGTGTGCATGTCACCGGGTCTAAAGTATCATCGGCTCGACCCACCATGGACGTAAAGGAGAAAAGAATGCGCAAATTGAAACTTCACTGGCAGATTCTCATCGCAATCGCGCTGGCGATAGTCCTGGGATCGATCACCGGCACCGAAACGGGTTTTCTCGGGGTCACCTTTTACGGGATTTACGACTTCGTCGGCACATTGTTCCTCAACGGCCTGCTCATGATCGTCGTGCCGCTGATCATGTCTTCGATCATCGTCAGCATCGCCAAGCTCGGCAGCGGAACGGATCTCGGCCGGCTCGGCGGAAAAACCTTTCTCTACTACGCCACCACGAGCACATTGTCGATCCTGGTGGGTCTGTTCTTCGTCAACCTGCTGGCGCCGGGAATACTCAACGGCCAACCCGCCGGCGACGCGCTCAACCTGACCGTAGACGGCGGTGAACTCGCTTCTACCATGGTGGCCGTCGAAGGCCGCGGCGGCGGCGACATCGTCAACATCTTCCTCCGCATGGTGCCGACCAATATCGTCAACGCCGCGGCGCAAGGCGAAATGCTCGGGCTGATTTTCTTCAGCCTGGTCTTCGGCTTCTTCATGTCGCGCATTCCGGAAGGCCCAAAGGAAACCATGCTCAGCTTCTGGACCGGCGTTTATGAAACCATGATGAAGATCACCATGTGGATCATGAGCTTCGCGCCCATCGGCGTATTCGGCCTGGTGGCGGAAACCGTGGCCTCGACCGGTTTCGGCGCCTTCGAGCCCTTGCTCAGATTTTTCATTACCGTGGTGCTCGCGCTGTCGTTCCACGTTTTCGTGACCTTGCCGCTGATGCTCAAGTACCTGGCCAAGGTCAATCCGTTCCTGCACTTTCAGGCGATGGCGCCGGCGATTCTGACCGCCTTTTCCACGGCATCGTCTTCCGGCACCTTGCCGCTGACCGTACGCTGCACCAGGGAAAACGCGGGGGTTTCGGACCGGGTGACGAGCTTCTGCCTGCCGCTCGGCGCCACGATCAACATGGATGGCACGGCGCTCTATGAATGCGTTGCCGCTATTTTCATCGCCCAGGCCTATGGCCTCGACATGACTTTCGGCACCCAGTTCACCGTGGTGCTGATCGCGCTGCTGACCTCGATCGGCGTCGCCGGCATTCCCGCCGCCAGCCTGGTGGCGATCGCGGTGATTCTGACCGCCATCGGCCTGCCGATCGAAGCGATCGGGCTGCTGCTCGTGACGGACCGGGTGCTGGACATGTTCAGGACCTCGATCAACATCTTCTCGGATTCCTGCGGCGCCGTCGTGATCGGCAAGTCCGAAAATGAAACCGGAATTCTGCAAGCCCGAGCCTGATTCAACACTAGGAGCCTGCGCCGTAGGAATTCGCGAAAGCGAAAATTCGCTATCGCCGCTTCCCCGGCTGATCGATTGAGGCGAATATTGGTGGATATGCAACGAAATCGAGCGGCCGGGGGCGCGGATGAGAGCGGATTTGCAGCCGTGAATTCCTACGGCGCAGGCTCCTAGGGAATGGATATGGATAATCTTGCAATCACGCTCGGCGTAGAAGAAGAATTTTTCCTGGTCAATGCCGCCAGCCGCGATCTTCTGGCGGACCCGGCGCCGGAAATCTTCGAGCTTTGCGAACGCAACGCGGGACCGCACAAGGTAGTACACGAGTTTCTGCGCTCGCAAATCGAAACCAACACAAGGGTGTGCCATTCGCTTGCCGAAGTGCGCCAGACGCTGCGCGAGACACGAAATCTGGTGATCGACGCGGCCGCCGAACATGGCGCGAAAGTGATCGCGGTATCCACCCATCCCTTCGGGCGTTGGGAGGAGCAAATGCCGACGGATGGGGACCGCTACCGGCATTTCGCGGTGATCTTCCAGGAAAGCATGCGCCGCTCGGTGAATGGCGGCCTGCACGTTCACGCCGGATTTGGCGACGCCGACGACCGCATCCGCGTGATGACCGCGGTGCGTCGTTACCTGCCGCTGCTGCATGCGCTGTCCACATCGTCGCCGTTCACCGAAGGGCGAATGACGGGCTTCAAATCCTTTCGGTTGAACCTGATGGGCGCCCTGCCGCGCACCAGCATGCCGGGTCCGCTTTACTCCCGGGCCGAATACGACAAGCTGCTGGAAGACTATCGGGAAATGGATTTCGTGCGCGACAGCGGAGAACTCTGGTGGGACATCCGCCCGTCGGGGAAGTACCCGACGATTGAAATGCGCATCTGCGATGTCGGCACGCGAATCGAGGAAACGATGACGCTGGTCGCGCTGTACGCCTGCCTGGTGCGCTGGCTGCTGCGCAACAAGGACTCGGCGCCGCCCGAGCCGCCGACCGAAATCATCGCCGAGAACCGCTGGCTGGCCCAGCGTTACGGCGTATTCGCGATACTCGGCGACCCGCTGGGCAAGGAACGCCGGGATATCGGCGATATCGCCGAATGGCTCACGGCAGAACTCGCCGAGGACGCCGCGGCGCTGGATTGCGAGGCTGAATTGAATCACGTCCACGAAATCATCCGCAATGGCTCCAGCGCCGACCGGCAGATCGACCTGTACCGGCTGCGGCGGCTCGAAGGCGACAGCGAGGAAGAGGCTTTGGTCGCCGTGGTGGACGCCCTCATCGAAGAGACCTGCGGGGGATTGTCGGTATGAGGGCAGCGTGGCGCAGGCAAATTGCGCTTGTCGCTGCGCTGCCGATCATCGCTTCGTTGCTGGCTGCCGCCTCGGGCGCACTGGCCCAGGCGGACAGCATCGACGAGATCGACGCTGAACAGTTGCGCCGGGTGCTGCCCGGAGCGAGCTATTTCACGCCGGCGGAAAGTACCCTTCTGATTTACGCGGGTTATACGGGTTCCGAACCCGAGGCCGAACTCGCGGGTTACGTGTTTTTCACGCCGGATCTCCCGCCCGAGGAAATCGGCTATAGCGCGCCCATCGACATGCTTGTCGGCATGGATACCGAGGGCACGGTCACCGGCCTGGAAATCGTTCACTACACCGAGTCCTACAAGGCCATACGCGGCGACTTCATTCACACCGAAGGTTTTCCGCAACAGTTTGCGGGCATGGACATCGCCGAGGGTTTCCGCGTGGGCCGCGATATCGACGGCATTTCCCGTGCGACGATTACCGCCTGGGCCGTCGCGAGAGGCATCCGCAACGCCGCGCGCCGGGTCGCGCTGGAACATTTGCCCGACGCCGATTACGTGCGTTCCACCAACGCCGACGGCCGCGCGCTCCAGTTCCTGGAAGGCAAAAGCTGGGACGACTTCAAGGCCGATGGCCTGGTGCGCGAACTCGATGTCGAAATCGCCGACGGCACCACATTGCACCTGGAAGTCGTCTTCATGGCGCACGACGGGCTCGGCGAATTGCTGGTCGGCGCCGACGACTACTCCCGCGCCGAACGCGAAGCCAGCGCGCGGGTGAACGAGGGCAATCTCGTGCTCGTGGGCATAGACGGCGATTCGAGCCTGCCGTTCCGGCAGGAGCGGCTGGCGGTGGAACAGGACGGCGAGTTCATGCGGCTCGAACGGAGGCGCTTCGTCTACGTGGGCAGCGCCGATAACGGCAAGATCGCGGGCGAAGTGCGCTTCGCCGGCGCCATGGTGCTCGACGACAGCATCGACATTTCCCGACCCTTTACCGTGCACTACGACCTCAGCGACCAGTTGGCCCAGTTCGGTTACGTGGCAAGCCTCGAATACCAGGTGCCTTCGCTGCCGCTGGCCCTGGCCCGGGGAACGGAACTGCCGCCGGAATTCAGCGAATTCGACGCGGACGACATCGCCCTGACGACGGACACGAGCCGGATTGCCTATCTGATCGAGACCGCACCGCCGATGCAGACCGGCGCCTTGCTCTTCCTGCTCGCCCTGGTGAGCATCAGCTTCGCCACCAAGAATTCGACCCTGCGCTGGACCACGCTCGCCTTCACCCTGGTCTACCTTGGCTGGGTCGACGGCGGCTTCCTGTCGGTTTCGCACATCACCAATTTCATCAAACAGGGTCCGTCGATGTTTCTCACCGACCTGCCGACCCTGATCATCGTCGTCTTCACCGTGGCGACGACGCTGTTCTGGGGCAGGGTGTTCTGTTCCTCGTTATGTCCCTTCGGCGCCTTGCAGGACTTCATCAGCCGCTTCCTGCCCCGGCATTTCCAGAAGGAGCTGCCGCGGGCGATCCACAACGCCGCGATCTACATCAAGTACGGCGTGCTGGCATTTCTGCTGCTGATGGCCGTGGCCGCGGCGGATCTCAGCCTGTTCCAGTACTTCGAGCCTTTCGGCACGATCTTCTATTTCAGCCAGTCCGTCTGGCTCTGGGTCATCCTGTTCGGCTTTCTCGCGGGCTCGGTCTTCATCAGCCGCTTCTATTGCCGCTACGCCTGCCCGCTCGGCGCAGCACTGGGCGTGGTCTCGGTGATCTCGCCCTTCCGCATCAAGCGCGTACGGCAATGTGTCTATTGCAAGGTCTGCGAGCATTCCTGCCCCACCGGCGCCATTCACGGCCCGAAGATCGACTTCAAGGAATGTGTGCGCTGCGACGACTGCGAGAGCAAGCTCATCCACACGGCCGGCGTCTGCCGGCACCCGGTGGAAGAAGTCCGCTCAAGGATCAAGCATCCGGAACTGATTGCGGTGGGGTGAGGCCCGGTCAGCATAGCTGACGAAAAGCAAGGCTTTTCGAGGGCCGAACGACTTGCCATGGGTGAGGGCAAGCGTTTACGAAGCGATAGCTTCGTGCGCAGACCGAACGCCACCGAGCTGTGCTCGGTGGCCGGGCCGGCAAGGCTGGGGGTTGGAGAAATCAGCGGAGCCGCGCCAGGGACGGCATGCAGATTCTTGTTCAGTTTCTTGCCTGCATGCGTTCGCGGGCGCGGCCGGCGCTGAGGATGTTGGGGATCGCGTAGTTGCCCTCGTGGCAGGCGTATTCGTACATCTGGTAGTCGTTTTCCAGCGTCAGCGGCATCGAGATCGTCACCGGCGTGGAAAAGGCTTCCGGGTCGGTCATGGTGGCTTCCCAGATGATGGTGCCCTCGGACACCCGCGTGAAACGCTCGATCACGTGCAACTGATCCGAAGCAGGCACACCTTTCAGGCGGCCTCCGGCGCTGCTGTTGGCGATCATGCCGCGGTCGTTGAAGTTGGTCGTCTCGATCACCAGGGTTTCGCCTTCCCAATGCGCCACCGAATCGCCCATCCATAGCCGCACCTTGGGGTCGATGTGTTCGGTCTTGCTCAGCGGGATGACGCGCACGTCGTGGATCATCTCGTAGACGATGGTGATCGTGTCGGGGGTCTGGATGATGCGATAGGCGTTGTTATAGCCCGCCGGCAGCATCGAGCCGGGTACGCCGCGGGTGATGCAGCGGTCCCAGACGGTGTGGTACATGTAATGGTTTTCGACGTTGGCGAAATAGAAATCGCGCTCCGCCAGGGCGCTTTCGATGATCGGCGCGCGGCCATTGGGCGGGTCGACGATCATCGAGGTCTGGCCGGTGGAAAGCACCGTGTCGCCCGAGTCGAGCCAAACCTGATTATAGCCGCCGACATTGCCGCCGGCCCGCACGACGATATTATTGTCGGCGTCGGTCCTGCGCTGGGCGATGCCGGTTTCCATGGCCTCGATTTCCTCGGGCGTGAGGAAATCGCGGTCGGCCAATGAAGCCGGCCGCTCTATCGGCGTGATCGTGTCGTTGGTCCAGACGCCTTGCAGGTCGGGCTGGCCGTCGGGGGTGCGGCCGTTGACCCAGCCGTCGTCCGATTGCGCGAACAGGGCGCCGCTGGCGATGCTTGTCAGGCAGGCCACCGCTGTCAGTTTCCAGAGTTCAGTTTTCATCTGCTGCCTCCTCCGCCGCTTGGCGGCAAGAATCAAGGAGATTCCGCGACTGCGCTTCGCTCCGCGCGGAATGACGGAGGGCTAGGCCCGCTCGGCGCAGACTCTCCTCGGCCCCCATCACGTCATTCTGCGGCCCCCACCATGTCATTCTGCGGCCCCCATCACGTCATTCTGCGGCCCCCATCACGTCATTCTGCGCGTAGTCGCAGAATCTCCATGCGCATGCACAAATTCCGCTATCGGCTGTCTTCCGTCAGCCACGAAAAATCGTTCGAGGCAGGATCCAGCAATTCGGTCTGCTCCCGGCGGCGCTGCTCCGTGGCCCGCGCGGTTTCAAGCACGTCCTGGGGCAGGTCGCGGCCGACTACGATGCCGCGCTGCTTGACGGGCGCGTAATAAATGCGCGCATTGGCCATTTCGTCGGTGGTTGCCGGCCCGTACACCACATCCGCCGTCGGATCGGGGTTGTAGCGGTTGCTTTCGGAGTTGTTGAACCACCAGGACATGTGCAAGGTGGAGCCTGCCGGGATGAACCTGGGCTCCTCGTATTCGTAGAGGAACTGCCAGTTGAAATCGTAGTTCGGCACCCAGAGCAGGGTTTCCATCTCGCCGTCGGGATACTCCAGCTCATAACGCATGGCCTTGCCGCGATAGTGCATGTGCGGGCCCATGGAAAGCAGGTAGATGTCTTCCTCGACCTCGAAGGTATTGTTCACTTCGTAGTTGTCGTGTCCGGCGGGGATCGTCCAGTCCCGGTGCGGCAGCAGGTTGGTTTCGACCACATGGTCGATTACGTCGCCGTTTTCATAGAACTTGAACGCCGCCTGGGTGTCGTCGTACACCGCCGAGCCGGGAACCGGATCCTTGTGGTAATGCATGTTCACCGTGATGAACGGGTCTTCCGCGAGCAGCACGCCCCAGCCCTCGGGATAGGTGAAGGGACCCCGGCCGGGAACGCCGACGCCCATGTGGCTGGAAACGATGTGATGCACCCAGGGTCCGCCGGGCCGCAGTTCGGCCATGGAAATCCAGCGCGGCTCCTGGTGCGCGCCTTCTTCGTAGTTCATCTGCACCGTGGGCTGCCAGTCCTCGACCTCGTCGGGCACATAGACGGGCTCGTCGAAGGCAACCACCAGGTCAGGATCGCCGATCCACCAGCCGGACTCGGGCAAGGTGGTGCCGACACTGGAAGCGACCAGGCCTTCCGCGTTCGCGGCCTTGGCGGAATCGCCCTCGATCGCGCCGCCGTCAACCCAGGCGATCAGCAGGTCTTTCTCCGCCTTGTCGATATAACGCTCGCCCTTGAATTCGCCGCGATGGCGCTCGTGAGCGCCCCAGGGCGGCATGTAGCCGGTTTCCAGCGCGTTTCTGATGAGCGGCGCCCACAACTTCGCCGCCTCGTAATCCATCAGCGACATCGGCGCATAAATGCCGCCTACGCTCGGGCCGTCGGGCTGATGACAGGCAACGCAATTCTTCTGGAAAACGGGCAATGCGTCCTGATAGAAAGTGGGTGCGTCCTGGGCCGCCGCGCCGAAGGCGAAAGCGGGCAGGGCGGCGAGAGAGAGATACCTGGCGATTCTGCGTGTCATGTCGATTCTCGCTGGGTTGTTTGGTCAACGGAAAAGAGTAATGGGAACCGGCTGAAATGTCTAATTCATTGCACGCCTTAATCGATTAGCATATTATGCCATTCAGTGAATGCAAGGAATCTCGAAACATGCCGACGCGAAACGTGGTTTTGTCCGACCATCTGGCGAATCTGGTGACGAAGCTGGTGGAGTCGGGCCGCTACCAGAACGCCAGCGAAGTCATTCGCGAGGGGCTCAGGCTGGTAGAACACAAGGCAGCAGAGGATGAGTTGCGCCTCGAGGCCATTCGCGAAGCCGTGAACACAGGCGTTGCCGATATCGAGGCGGGCCGGTATCGCACATTCGATACACGGGAGTCGTTACGCGATGGATTGTCCGCACTTGCCAGCGAAACTCTGGACGTCAATCAGCGGAACCATGACGCCAAATGACAGCATGTATCGGGTAAGCACGAAAGATGACACTCCCGCAATCGAAATCCTCCGCCTGATGCACGATTCAATGGATATAGAGCGCCATTTTCAACTGGAACCGGGAAACTGAAGTTTCATGCGGCCCAGGGGTCGTCCATGGCCTGGAAAAAGGCGCGGTGGCCGGCGACGATGCGGCGGGCGGCTTCCGGGTCGGGTTCGAGGCTCCATTCCCCGGGTTCATAGGTGCCGCCAAGCAGGATGCCGTCGCTGCGCGGGAACATGTACAGTCCTCCATTGCCGAGGATGTTGTAATCGATTTCCTCCTGGGGCAGCAGGAAACTGAGCTGGCCCTTGACGGGGATCAGCATTTCATCGTCGAACAGCGCCCGCGAGCCGATGCCGGTGCAATTGAAGATGCAGTCTTCCTCCAGCGTGAAAATTTCTTCCGCCGAGGCGAATTCCCGCCGCCTGATCTCGCCACCCGCAGAGAAGAAATCCTGCATCACCGCGGGGAGAAAGACCGCCGGCTCCACGAGCATGGTGTCGTAATGGCGCACAGGATCGGCGGGAAAGGGGTGTTCGTGGCGACCGAGTTCGCGCAGTTGTGGATAAAAATCCGGGTAGCTGTGCTGGAAGCTGTCTTCCACGGATTCCCCGGAAAGATTGTAATTGCTGATCCAGCGCACGCCATAGCGCGGCCCCACGAGATTCTGGAAGTGACGATAGGCAATGTCCATGGCGCGCTCGAACTGGTTGCGGAAAGCCGGCGTGACGAATTCCTCTTCGTACACCGAAGTCGGCGACCATTGACCTCCGGCGACATTGGATGTGGTGTCGGGGGGCAGTTCCCTGCTGTAGATCCTGACGTTCCAGCCACGGTCCTGGGCGATCCGCGCCGTGGTCAGGCCCATCGCTCCCGCGCCGATCACCGCGCAATCGCGGCCATTGCCGGCGCCGGCGAGTTCCACCGCCAGGCTTGATGTTCCCCAGGAAAGCGTGATGCCGCCGCCGCCGTGGCCATAATTGTGGATCAGTGACCTGGCGCCACGCTGCTCCCGGGAAACACGGAAGCCATTGCGCCGGAATGGCCGCAGCCCGGCAATGGTGCGAATCACCCGTTCATCCGATGCCTTGACCCTGCGCAGGGGCAAGCCCGATGGGGTAAAGTTCGCCGGCGAAGTTATCCTTCCCGCAGCACAGCCTCCAAGCAGCGGCAAGCCCCCCAGCGCCTTCAGCAATTCCCGTCGCGATGTCATGGCCATCCCCCAAATCCGAAGCGCCAAGCATAACGCAGATGCAAAATCGGGACATCCACACAGCCCTGCGGCGCAGGCTCCCAGGTCAAAGGCGCACCATCATCCTGCAGGTCAGCGTCTTTATCGCAGGCCTGGGTTGGCGTATCATGAGCAGGGTGTTCGGGGTGGCGGGCAGGGAAAACGGGAACCCCGCCTGACTCTTGCGATGCTAGGAGCCTGCGCCGCAGGAATTCGCGAAAGCGAAAATTCGCTATCGCCGCGCCCCTGGCCGGTCGATTGAGGCGAATATTGGTGGATATGCAACGAAATCGAGCGGCCAGGGGCGTGGATGAGAGCGGATTTGCAGCCGTGAATTCCTACGGCGCAGGCTCCTAGGATTGATCGCCGTTGTGGTGGCCATCCTGCATTACCGGGGTGATCAAGGCTGACCTCTTTCACCCGACGAAAATCATCCGATACTTCCGTGCTAGGAGCCTGCGCCGTAGGAATTCGCGAAAGCGAAAATTCGCTATCGCCGCGCCCCTGGCCGGTCGATTGAGGCGAATATTGATGGATATTCAACGAAATCGAGCGGCCGGGGGCGTGGATGAGAGCGGATTTGCAGCCGTGAATTCCTACGGCGCAGGCTCCTGGGGCATATGTTTCCTGATGGTCATTCAGGTAATTCCGGCTATTGCATGAGTCTGTTTCGCGCATCGCTTTCACATCATGGCGATCCGGTCTGCATGCATGAGGTCTGGCATGGCGCCGCGGGGTGGGGCTTCGGGCCCGGAAAGCATGGCATGTGGAAATGCGTCCGGAAGCTGCTCGCGGCGATGGTGCTGGCATTGCCGGTTGCGTTTGGCTGGCCGGTTCAGGCCGCAGCCCAGGAAAGGGTGCTGGTCAGCAACATCGGCCAGCCGGACAGCACTGCGGGGTTTGGCTTCAGTCCTTTTGCTTTCGGCGCCAATCTGATCGACAACGCCCAGAAATTCACGACCGGCAGCAACGCTCCGGGTTACAGGGTGAGCAGCGTCGAAATCGAATTCGCGGTTTTTGATACCGCCTATGGATATACGGCAAGCATTCGGCGCAACGCCAATGGCGCCCCGGGAGCCATTGTCGGAACTCTGCAAAATCCCTCATTCACCTCATTTACCACCGACCGGGTCCTGGAGTTCACGGCGCCGACGAGTGACGGCATCCTGCTTGAGGCGAACACCGATTATTTTGTTGTCATTGATATTGCTTCGCTCACCGGGGCCGTTATCGGGGGCTGGCGCATCACGACGTCGAACAATGAGGATTCCAGCTCCCTGTCTGGTTGGCGCATCGACAACAAACACCGCTTCAGGCTGGATGATGGCGGCGATGAGAATGACCAATCCTGGCAGGATAACGCGATTACCTCTGTCCTGAAGCTGCGACTCAAGGGCAGGGCGGTGAAGCCTGCCGGGCTTGCCATCGCCCCGGATCAGTTGCGCCTGCCGGAAAACGGCAGCGCGACCTACACCGTGGCGCTGGATACTGAACCGACGCACAATGTGACGGTAACGGTTGCCGCCGCCGCGGGGGTGAAGGTAGACACCAATGCCGGCGTCCCCGGCGACCAGAACAGGCTGACCTTCACCGCGGTGAACTGGAACAAGGCGCAGACGGTCACGGTGAGCGGGGTGGCCGACAGCGTCGACAATCCGGGCGGTGGCCGTGACGCGGCCATCAGCCATGCGGCCAGTTCCACGGACCCCAACTACACCATCGCCAGCGCCGGCAGCATCGGAGCGCGGGTGACCGACGACGATCCCACCACGGTGACGCTGTCCGGCGCCGCGGGCGACATCGAGGAAGGTCAGGCGAAGGAGTTCACCATCGCGCTGGGCCGGGGCCTCGTGGACGGGGAAACCCTGACCGCGCCGCTCACCTTCGGCGGCACCGCGACGCGGGGCACGGACTACACGATGACCGGTACACCCGCCACCGGGGTGCGGTACAGCAACCTGGGCAGCGGCAACGCCAGCGTGGTGTTCACCGGGCCGCAATCCGGCGCCACGGCGACCACCGCCAGGATCACTTTGAGCGCTGCTTCCGACAACACGACGGAGAGCGCCTCCGAGACCGTGGACATCGCTTTCGGCACGATCGCCAACACCGGCTTGACGGGTGCGGGCGGGGTGAGCGAGACCGACAGCCTGGCGGAATTCAATATCTCGGACCCGCCGCCAGACGACGGCGTGACGGTTTCGACGGCCTCCCTGACGCTGACCGAACTCGGCGCGACGATGGAAGTTGAAAAAACCTACACCCTCGTCCTCGACACCGACCCCGGCGTGGATGTCACCATCACCGTCTCGAATGGCGACGGCACCGCCGTCGAGGTGGACACCGATTCCGGCACGGGCGGCAACCAGAACACGCTGACCTTCACCGCGGGCGGTGACGGTTCCGGCTCGGGCGCGGGCAACGGCAACTGGGCCGTGGCCCAAACCGTGACGGTGCGGGCGCTGAACGACGCCGACGGCGCGAACGAGTCGTTCAACCTGACCATGGGCGCCGCGGTGTCCGACACCGGCAACCCCTACCATGGCATCGCCATCGATCCGGTGGCGGTGACGACGACCGACGCCGGCCACGGGGTCATCGTTTCGGAGTCGAGCCTGTCGGTGGCGGAGAACGACGAAACCGCAGAGTACACGGTGGTCCTGAAGAGCCAGCCCTCCGGCAATGTGGTGATCTCGGCGACATCGGGCGCGACGACGACGGCGACGGTCTCTCCCGCCAGCCTGACCTTCACCAATGCCGACTGGAACATGCCGCAGACGTTCACGGTCACTGGCAAGGGCGCTGGCTCGGTCTCCATCAGCCATACGGTCGAATCCTCCGCCGATACGACCAGTTACCCGACCTCGACGACGATCCCCGGGGTGTCGGTCACGGTCACCGCCGACACCCGCCCGACGGTCACCCTGAACCCTTCCCTTCCCGCCCTTATCACTAATGAAGGGGAGAACGCGGAGTTCATGGTGATCCTGTCGGCGGCACTGGGCGCGGACGTGACGATCCCGGTGACGGTGACCGGACTGAGCGCCACCGCCGGGGATGACTACACGGCGCCCGACCCGGGCAGCGTGACCATCACCGCGGGCCAGACCGAAGCGGCGTTCACCATTGTCACGATTAACGACGACACGCTTGAAAACGACGAGGTGCTGAGGGTGGACATCGACACGGCGAATCTGCCCGGGACCGTGCGCGCCGGTTCGGCCACAATGGGATCGGTCATCATCGTGGACAACGACGAGGGTGTGCTGGTATCGATGGACACGCAGACCGCCCCGGTCCGGGAGGGCGAATCGCTGGAGGTGTCCTTCACGTTGGCCGAGGCGCAGGGCGCCGACGTGCGGATACCGGTTGTCCTGAATGGCGTCGATGCAACGCCCAATGCCGACTTCACGAATCCTGTCGCGGACGGCACCGCGGCTGACTTCACCGTGACCATCGCCGAGGGGGACACGACCGGCAGCGTGACGGTCACGACGCTTCAGGACACCCTCCATGAGGGCGGCGAGGACTTCAGCGTCCAGTTTGTGACCGCCGACGGGGTATTGCTGGCGCAGGGGCTTTCCCCCGACCCGGATGCCAGCATCACGGCGGTCACCATTCTCGACGACGACGGCGCGGTGCTGACCGAGACATCCGGATCCACCGTGGTGGGCGAGGATGGAACCACGGACACCTACCAGGTCCGGATGAACACCCTGCACACGGGCGCGTTTTCCAATACCACGATCATGGCAACGGCCGGGGCCGGGGCCGGGGCCGGGTTGCGGGTCAGCCCGGCGGGCAACGCGCCGGCGGCGTCGAGGCGCATGAACTTCACGGCTTCGGCCCTCGGCAACCAGACAGTCCACGTCCACGCTGTGGACGACGATGTGGACAATCCCGGGGGCAGCCGCACGGGGCGGATCATGCATACGGCCACCTCCACCAGCGACGGCGGCAGCGCCGGGCTGGTCATTGAGGACATGGTGGTCGCCATCGCCGATGACGATCCCACCACGGTGACGCTGTCCGGTGTGGCGGGCGATATCGAGGAAGGTCAGGCGAAGGAGTTCACCATCGTCCTGGGACGGGGGCTCGTGAACGGCGAAACGCTGACCGTGCCCCTCACCTTCGGCGGCACGGCGGCGCGGGGAACGGATTACACGATGACGGGCGCGGCGGCGACCGGGGTGCGGTACAACAATCTGGATAGCGGCAATGCGAGCGTGGTGTTCACCGGCCTGCAATCCGGCGCGACGGCGACCACGGCGACGCTCACCCTGAGCGCCACGTCGGACAGCGCTGCCGAAAGCCCCCCCGAGACCGTGGACATCGCCTTCGGGACGATCACCGACACCGGCCTTGGGAATTTCGGGGGCGTCAGCGAAACCGACGGCCTGGATGAATTCAACATTTCGGACCCACCGGCAAGTGACGGCGTTACGGTTTCCACCACCGCCCTGGCGCTGACCGAACTCGGCGAGGCATCGGATATCGAAAAGACCTACACCATCGTGCTCGACACGAACCCCGGCGCGGCCGTTACCGTCACCGTCACGAACGGCGACAACTCCGCTGCCGCGGTGGACACCGATTCCGGCACGGACGGCAACCAGAACACCCTGACCTTCACGGCGGGCGGCGACGGTTCCGGCTCCGGCGCGGGCAACGGCAACTGGGCCGTGTCCCGGCAGGTGACCGTGCGGGCGCTCAATGACGGCGACGCGCAAAATGAAGCCTTCAACATCACCCACAGCGCGAGTGCCGCGAGCGGCCCGTACAATAGCATCTCCATCGCCGACGTCGCGGTCACCACCCGCGATGCCGGCCACGGAGTGGTGGTCTCCGCATCGAGGCTGTCCATGGAGGAGGATGACGAGCAGGCGTCCTATGACGTGGTGCTGAAGAGCCGGCCCGGGGGTACGGTGGCGATTTCCGTCGCCTCGAACTCGGCGAACGCTGCGGTTTCGCCCGCCACGCTGAGTTTCGGCGACACCGACTGGAACACGCCGAAGTCGGTAACGGTCACCGGCAAGGCGCAGGGAACCGCCTGGGTTTCCCATCAAGTGTCCACGCCCACCGCCGCCTATCCGACCTCGACCCGAATCGCGCCGGTTTGGGTGAGGGTGACCGCCGAAAAACATCTGACCATTGACCCTGCCCAGGTCCGGGCGGATTCCCTGAACGGCGCCACCATCAAGCTGGTGCCGGTCAACGCATCCTTCTTCGGCTATGGCGGCGAGGGCGGCACGCCGGGTAGCGGAAGCGCAACGGCAAGGAGCTACGTGGTCACGACAAACATCCCCAAGGGAGACGTTGCGCTTAGCCCCGCCGGTCTTGCCCTCATCAGGCTGTCGGGCGCACCCGCCGGGTTGACGATCACCGCTGGCCGGCTGCTGGCGATACGATCCGTGGACGGCCGCGACCACAGGTCCGTTGCAATAGACCTGGCCTACACCGGCCCGGCCATCACGGTCGATGATCCGGTGACCGTCACCGTGGACGGCGACCTGCTGCGCGGTTACGACACGACTGGCGCTCTGACCTCCGGCCACTCGGCCACTTTCACGATCAAGGCCCACCCCGGCCTCACCATCCTTGAGACGGACGGCGATACGACGGTGAGCGAGGACGGCACGACGGTGACGGACACCTACAGCGTGGCGCTGAAAACCGAGCCGACCCATGACGTAACGGTGACCGCTACCGCCGGCGCCGGCGCGCTGGTGTCCGCAGGCGGCGCCGCGGCATCCACGGCCACCCTGAGGTTCACCACGACAAACTGGAGCGAGGCCCAGACCGTCACCGTCACCGGCGCAGACGACAATGCGGACAACGCCGGCGGTGGCCGGAATCCGACCATCAGCCATGCCGCCAGCTCAACGGACGCCGGCTACACCATCGCCAGCGCCGGCAGCGTCGAGGCGCGGGTGACCGACGACGATGCCACCATGGTGACGCTGGCCTCCGCCGCGGGCGACATCGAGGAGGGACAGACGAAGGAGTTCACCGTCACCCTGGGCCGGGGCCTTGTGGCCGGCGAGGTCCTCACCGTGCCGCTCACTTTCGGCGGCGCCGCGACCAGGGGCGCCGACTACACCATGACGGGAACCACCGCCGCCGGGGTGCGCTACAGCAACCTCGACAGCGGCAATGCCAGCGTGGTGTTCACCGGCCCGCGATCCGGCGTCACGGCGACCACCGCGACGATCACCCTCAGCGCGGCCTCCGACAGCATCGCCGAAACCACCCCCGAGACCGTGGACATCGGCCTCGGCGCCACCACCAACACCGGCCTGACCGGCGCGGGCGGCGTTGACGAAACCGACAGCCTGACGGAATTCAACATCTCCGATCCGTCGCCGGGCGCCGGCGTGACGGTTTCCACCATTTCCCTGGCGCTGACCGAACTCGGCGCGGCCAACCTGATTGAAAAGTCCTACACCCTTGTTCTCGACACGGATCCCGGCGCGGACGTCACCATCACGGTCGCTAACGGCGACAGCACCGCCGTCGAAGTGGACACCGACTCCGGCACGAGCGGCAACCAGAACACCCTGACTTTCACCCACGGCGACTCGGGCAACTGGAATACGGCCCGGACGGTGACCGTGCGGGCGCTGAACGACGGCGACGCGCAAAACGAATCCTTCAGCATCACCCACGGCGCCACCGCCGCGAGCGGTCCCTACAGCGGCATTTCCATCGGCAGCGTCGCGGTAACCACCGGCGATGCGGGCCACGGCGTGGTGGTGTCCAGGTCGAGGCTGTCGGTGGCGGAGAATGACGAACAGGCCTCCTATGACGTGGTGCTGAAGAGCCGACCCGGGGGTACGGTAGCGATTTCCGTCGCCTCGAACTCGGCGAACGCTGCGGTTTCGCCTGCTACGCTGAGCTTCGGCGACGCCGACTGGAACAGGCCGAAAACGGTGGTGGTCACCGGCAAGGCGCAGGGAACCGCGATGGTTTCCCATGCAGTGTCCACGCCCACCACCGCTTATCCGGCCTCGACCCTGATCGCGGCGGTTGCGGTAAGGGTTGCCGCCCACAAGCACCTGTCCCTTGATCCGGTCGAGGTCCAGGCGGGTTCCCTGAACGGCGCCACGATCACGCTGGCGCCGGTCAACTTCTCTTTCTTCGGGTACGGCGGCGAGCAGGGTACGCCAGGCAGCAGAAACCCAACGGCAAGGAGCTATGTGACCACGCCGAACATCCCCCGGGGGGAAGTTGCGCTCAGTCCCGCCGGACTGGCCCTCATTCGCCTGTCGGGCGCGCCTGCCGGGTTGACGATCACCGCGGGCCGGCTGTTGCCGATACGGACGGTGAACGGTCGCAATCACAGGTCCGTTGAAATCGACCTGGGCTACACTGGCCAAGCCATCACGGTCAATGATCCGGTGACCGTCACCGTGGACGGCGACCTGTTGCGCGGTTACGACACGGGTGGCGGTCTTTCCTCCGGCTTCTCCGCGGTCTTCACGATCAGGACCCGGGCCGCCGCCCCCGGTATCACCTTCCTTGAGACGCACGACGATACGACGGTGAGCGAGGACGGCAGTACGGCCACCGACACCTACGGCATCGCGCTGAATACCGAGCCGACCCATGACGTGACAGTGACGGTGACCGCCGGTGCGGGCGCCCAGGTGGCCTCGGGGAGCGCTGCTGCGTCCACCGCCACCCTGACCTTCACTTCCAGCAACTGGCGTACCGCGCAGACGGTCACGGTAAGCGGGGTGGCCGACAGCGTCGACAATCCGGGCGGTGGCCGTGACGCGGCCATCAGCCATGCGGCCAGCTCCACGGACCCCAACTACACCATCGCCAGCGCCGGCAGCATCGGAGCGCGGGTGACCGACGACGATCCGACCACGGTGACGCTGTCCGGCGCCGCGGGCGACATCGAGGAAGGTCAGGCGAAGGAGTTCACCATCGCGCTGGGCCGGGGCCTCGTGGACGGGGAAACCCTGACCGCGCCGCTCACCTTCGGCGGCACCGCGACGCGGGGCACGGACTACACGATGACCGGTACACCCGCCACCGGGGTGCGGTACAGCAACCTGGGCAGCGGCAACGCCAGCGTGGTGTTCACCGGGCCGCAATCCGGCGCCACGGCGACCACCGCCAGGATCACTTTGAGCGCTGCTTCCGACAACACGACGGAGAGCGCCCCCGAGACCGTGGACATCGCTTTCGGCACGATCGCCAACACCGGCTTGACGGGTGCGGGCGGGGTGAGCGAGACCGACAGCCTGACGGAATTCGGCATTTCGGATCCGCTACCGGCCGCCGGTGTGACGGTTTCCACCAATTCCCTGACACTGACCGAGCTCGGCGCGGCCAACGTGGTGGAGAAGAGCTACACGGTGGTGCTGGACACCGACCCGGGCGTTGATGTCACGGTTATGGCGACCGTTCCCGCGGCCAATACATCCGATGCCCAGGTCAAAACGGGCAGCGGCTCGTTCGACAACAGCGCGACCCTGACTTTCACCCACGGCAACGCCGGCAACTGGAACACGGCGCGGACGGTGACGGTGCGGGCGCTGAACGACGGCGACGCTTCCGGCGAATCGTTCAGCATCACCCACAGTGCGACCGCCACGGGCAACACGGCGCCGTACCACGGCATAGCCATCGACCCGGTCGCGGTCACCCTCACCGACGCGGGCCACGGCGTGGTGGTGTCCGAGTCGATGCTGTCGGTGGAAGAGAACGACGGGACCGCGACCTACACGGTGGCGCTGAAGAGCCAGCCCTCCGGCAACGTGGTGGTTTCAGCGGCATCCGGCGCGACAGTCAACGCCGAGGTGGACACCGACACCGGCATGGCGGGCAACCAGAACACCCTGACCTTCACCAACGCCGACTGGAACATGCCGCAACCTGTGACAGTGACCGGCAAGGGCCGGGGCTCCACCTCCATCACCCACGCGGTCTCGTCCACCGCTGACACGACCAACTACCCAACGGCAACCAGCATTCCCCCGGTGTCGGTGACGGTGACGATCACCGATGACGACGGCGCCGGCGTCACGCTCCGCGAAAGCGGCACGCTGGCGAAGACGGAAGTGAGCGAGGACGGCACGACGCTTACCGATACCTACACCGTGGCGCTGAACACCGAGCCGACCCACAACGTGACGATAACGGTGACCGCTGGCGCGGGCGCGAAGGTGGACACCAACGCCACCGCGCCGGGCGACCAGAACACCCTTACCTTCACTCCCGGCGGAACCGGCATCTGGAGCACGGCGCAGACGGTTCGAGTGATTGGCGTGCCCGACAGCGTGGACAATCCCGGTGGCGGGCGTGACGCAACCCTCGCTCACGCGGCCAACTCGACCGATGCCAACTATCAGATCGCCAGCGCCGGCAGCATCATGGCGAGGGTGACCGACGACGAGCCCACCACGGTCACGTTGGGCGGCCCGGCGGGCGATGTCAACGAGGGCCGGACGAAGATGTTCACGGTCACCCTGAACCGCGGCCTGGTGCGTGGCGAATCGGTCACCGTGCCGCTGACCTTCGGCGGCATCGCAATGCGCAACGCCGACTACACCCTCGCCGGCACGCCGGCGGACGGGGTACGGTACAACAACCTCAATGCCGGCAGCGCCAGCGTGGTGTTCACCGGCCCCAATGCCGGCGCCACCGCCACCGCGGCCACGATCACACTGAGTGCGGTGGCGGACAATGTCGACGAGACCGGGCCCGAGTCGGTGGTCATTGGCCTCGGCGCAGTCACCGAGACTGGCCTGGCGAATTTTGGCGGCGCAAACCAGAGCGACAGTCTGAACGACTTCAATATTCTGCCGGGCCCGGGCGTGAAGGTTTCAACGGCCACGCTGGCGCTGACCGAACTGGGCGATGCCGGCGTGATCGAAAAAACCTACACGCTGGTGCTGGAAAGCGACCCGGAGGCGAACGTCACCATCACCGTCACCAACGGCGACAGCTCCGCGGTCGAAGTGGACACGGATGCGGGCAGCGGAGGCAATCAGAGCACCCTCACCTTCACCCATGGCAACTCCGGCAACTGGAGCACCGCGCAGCCGGTGACGGTGCGGGCGCTGAACGACGGCGACGCTTCCGGCGAGTCGTTCAACCTGACGCACGCCGCCACCGTGAGCGACCCCGGCAATGACTACCACGGCATCGCCATCGACCCGGTTGCCGTCACCCTCACTGACGCGGGCCACGGCGTGGTGGTGTCCGAGTCCATGCTGTCGGTGAAAGAGAACGACGGGACCGCGACCTACGCGGTGGTGCTGAAGAGCGACCCCGGCGGCACGCTGGTGATTGGCGTGACCCCGGACTCGGCACGCGCCATGGTATCGGCGGCGGCACTGACCTTTACCAGCGCAAACTGGTTCACGCCACAGATGGTGACGGTGACCGGCAAGAGCGCGGGCCCGGCCTCGGTGAACCATTCGGTGACCACGGCCACCAGCGCCTATCCGATGGGCACATCCATCGACCCGGTGGCGGTGACGGTAACGGTAACAGTCACCGGCGACAACCCCAGCCTCGTCTTCACCGAGACCGCCGGCGACACGACCGTGAAGGAAGGCGGTTCGGACAGCGACAGCTACGCCATCGCCCTGTCGAAGGCGCCTACCGCGGACGTGACCGTCACGGTCAGCGCGGGCACGGGCGTGCAGGTGAACAAGGCCGGCGGCACGGCGGGCGCCAGCCAGACCCTGACCTTCACCACCACCAGCTGGAATACGCCGCAGACCATCACGGTGACGGGCGTGGATGACAATATCGACAGCGGGGGCGTGGCGCGCACCGTGCTTATCGGTCATGCGGCGAACTCGTCGGACACCCGCTACAACATCGATCCCGCCGGCAACGTCAGCGTGACCGTACGGGAGGGCGATGCACTGGTGACGCTGGCGAACAGCTCCTACGAGGGTTTCTACGAAGGCGACACCGTCGACGTCCAGGTCAACCTGTCCCGGCTCCGCCCCGTCGACGTGGTAGTCGAGATCGAGCAGGCCGGCGGCGGCAGCGCGACCGCCGGCACCGACTTCACCGCGGGGCCCTGGAGCGCCACCGTGCCGAAGGGCCAGACCAGCGCGGTCGCCAGCATCGCCCTGACCGACGACACGGCGCTGGAGCCGGACGAGCGATTCAATATCCGCATCAGGGAATCTTCCCTGCCGGACGGCGTGGTGGCCGGCGCGGTGAAGACGGCGTCCGTGGACATTCTGGACAATGAGTACGAGCTTGCCTTTGACTCGTCGTCTTACACCGTCAACGAACACGCCGGCGAAGTGGAACTCACCCTGACGATGTCGAAGGTGGTCTCCACCGCCACCGCCGTCTTTTTCGAGTACACCGACGGCACGGCGGTGAGCCGAACCGATTACACCCGCGTGTTCGACTCGTCCTCCAATACGGCCACCATCGCCGCCTTCAACCGTCATCTGACCCTCACCATTCCCATCCTGCCGGACTTCGACTCGACCAGCGGCAAGCGCTTCACGGTGACGGCCCGGCCGCCGAGCATCCCTTCGGGACTGAGCGCGAGCAGCGCCACGGTCGATATCGCCTCGAGCGGGCTTATCATCACCGAAACCGGCGGCACCACCGTCATGGAGGACGGCTCGGATACCGACACCTACACCATCGCGCTGGAAAACGCGCCGGACAGCGATGTCACCGTGACGGTCACCTCCGGCGACACCGGCGCAGCGACCGTCAGCCCTGGAACGCTGACCTTCAGCCGCGCCGGGGCAAACCTGTGGAGCACACCGCAGACCGTTACGGTCACCGGTGTGGACGACCCTTTCGACAATGCGGGCGACCGGCGCATTGCGACCATCCGCCATGCGGCGGCATCGATGGACGGTGACTACGGCATCCCGAACGCCGGCACGGTGTCGGTCACGGTCATCGACGATGATGAGCGCCCGCAGTACAGCACCAGCGACTTCATCACTTTATCGGCGGACGCTGATCGTGCCGGTCCCGAGGGAACCCGGCATGTCTTTACGGTTGTGCGCAATGTCGTGACGGATCAAGGTATCGTCTCGCCTCCCAACGCCTGGGGTTTCCAGCTCTGTTTCGGCGGCACAGCCTTGCCGGATGTGGACTACACGATCCGCAACCACCGCAATCTGCCCCTGGAACTCGACCAGAGTGGCTGCTCGAGGGCCAACGACAAGGAGCAAAGCACCGGCTGGTCCGCAGGCAGGGACCGGGCGCACTTCTACATTCGCTCTGTCAGCGACGACCAGTCCGAAGGGAACGAGTCGATCGTTGTCACACTGGTCAACCCGGTGGGCACGAGCCTCTACGGCGACAACGGCGTGCCCTATGTCAAGCCGCTCGTCTACACCGTCAAGGAAACGCCGCGGGCGGCGGACACCCCGGTTCAGGTTCCGTCCACGCTGGCCGCCTGCGTGAGCGCCGCCCAGTGGAAAACCGTCGCGGACTATTACGATTCCAACGCCGGCAAGTCCCCGAACTACGGCGCGAACTGGTACCGGGCCCTGATCGCCTACGGCGAGGCGCTCACCGACAGGGATCTGCCCGACTGGACCGGCGCCGCGGACAAGCCCACCGAGCCCTACACCGTCAAGGAAGCGAAAGAGAGCGAGAAGGCATGGTCCGGCTGGACGCCGGTTCGCAAGGTGCTGGAATGTCTGGAGGCCGGCTCGGGCACTTCGACTTCCGAAGCCCGGGCGCACTCCGACGGCGTAAGCCTGTCGGTGGCCGACGCCACGGTGACCGAAGGCGCGGGAGCGCAACTCGCGTTCACCGTGCGCCTCAGCGGGGCCGCCGCTGAAACCGTGACCGTGGACCACGAAACCCGGGACCTGACCGCAACCCGCGGCGCGGACTACAGCGGCGGCGACGGCGCCTTGCGCTTCCTGCCGGGCGAGGTGGAGAAACAGGTCACCATTACCGTGCTCGACGACGCCCATGACGAGGGGCGGGAGACGCTGGAGCTCGTGCTGTCCAACGCCGTGGGGGCGAATATCGACGATGGCGTGGCGCTGGGAACCATCGTCAATTCCGACCCGCTGCCCCAGGCCTGGCTGGCGCGTTTCGGCCGCGGCCTCGCCCAGCAGGTGGTGGACGGCGTCTCCATGCGCCGGGACGCGCCGCGCACCCCGGGCTTCACCGGCCGCATCGGCAACGTTTCCCTCGGCGGAACGCCCGGCGGCATGCACGCGCAGTACTGGGGCGACGATTCCTTCCGGCGCGCCGACCTGTCTGGGCAGGGAACGGATGTCGAGCGCGATCCGATGCAAGCGATGGGCTCCGGCATGAGTGTCCCATCCATGATGGGTGTCCCGTCGATGCCCGGAATGGGTGCCTCCGCGATGGGAATGGGTGTCCCGTCGATGGCGCCGGGCGGGAACGGCGGCGGTTTTGGCGGCGCGTTCCCGTCATCCTTCGGCGGCGGCCCGGCGATGGGTGTCCCGATGATGGGCGGAAGCTCCGCGATGGGCGGTTCCACGATGCCCACGGGCTCGGGCTCGTTCGGCATGTCGGGCGGTGGCGCGAGTGGAATGGGTGGCATGTCCGGGATGCCGGGAGGAATCGGTATGGGAAGCATGGGAAGCATGGGCGGAATGGGCGGCATGACCTCGGGCTTCCCGGCTTCGCTGCCCGGCCAGGGTCCCGGAACGGGCTTCCCGGTTGGCGGCATGGGGCAGGGACAGGACATCGGCGCCATGGGCGAGCCCATGTCCGAACCGTCCGGCTCCGCCGGCATGGGCGGGTCCGGCTACGACCGCGAAGCCGCCCTGCGCCAGTTCCTCCGCGGCAGCGAATTCACCATGACCGGCGTTATTGGGGGTGATTCGGCGCCCCCCGCCCGTCATTCCGCGCCCCCCGCCCGTCATTCTGCGCGAAGCGAAGCGGAGTCGCAGAATCTCCCGCAGTGCTCACTTCAGGGAGATTCCGCGACTGCGCGCGGAATGACAGCATCTTGCCAGGTCGTGCCTGCCATCCATGGCGCGGATTCTCCGGCTTCGCCAACCCCCGGTCTCGGCATCCATGCCGAGCCGTTCGGCCCTCAGGGAGCTTCGCTCCCTGCCGGCTGCGCCGACCGGGCCTCACCCGCGACTGCGCGCGGAATGACAGAATCCTGCGGCCAGGCCGGCATAGTCAGCGACTGGCTCGCGAAGCTGCCGGAAATCAACGCCGAACCCGCGCCGATTCCCGAAACCACCTGGTCGCTCTGGGGCAGCCTCAACGAAGCGCAATTCCGCGGCGACGAAGGCGCCCTCGGCCTGGAGGGCAGCATGCTCACCGGCATGTTCGGCGGCGACGTCGCCCGGGACAACTGGCTCGCCGGCGTCGGCCTCAACTTCACCGAAGGCCTGGGCAGCTACCGACCCGGCGAATCGAAAGGAGCGGCAGGCGCCGACGAATCGGCATTCGGCGGCGGCGACATCCGCGCCCGCCTCGCGGCCGTCACCCCCTACGGCAAGCTGCGTCTGGCCGAGGGCAGGGAAGTCTGGGGAACCTTCGGCGTCGGTACAGGAACCATGGAACTCGCGCCGGGAGGCGACGCCAAACCCATTGAGGCCGACCTCGGCTGGCAAATGGCCGCGGTGGGCGGAGAACAGGCGCTGTTCACCCTGCCCCAACTCGGCGGGCTCGCGGTTTCCGCGAAATCCGACCTGCTCTGGGCGCGCACCACTTCGGACGACGCCGAAGGGCTCATCGCCGCCAGCGCCGACGTCAGCCGCGCACGGCTCGGCCTCGAAGGAAGCTGGAATCTTTCCCTCGGCGCCTTCGGCGACCTGCGCCCCACGCTCGAAGCCGGCGTCCGCCACGACGCCGGCGACGCCGAAACCGGTTTTGGCGTGGACGTCGGCGGCGGCATCGCCTGGCGGGCGCCGGAACTCGGCCTCGACCTGTCCCTCCAGGGCCGCGGCGCGGCCAGCCGCGAAAGCGGCGGCTTCCGCGACTGGAGCTATGGCGCGACCATGACCTGGGACCCGGACGCCGCCTCGGAAGAGGGCCTGCTCCTCAAGCTCGGCCAGGATCTCGGCGGCGCGACTTCGGGCCTGCTGCAAAGCCTGTTCTCCACTCAGCAAACCATGCAATACCAGTCCGGCCACGATTCGCCCATGCAAGGCCGCTGGACCGCCGAAGCCGAATACGGCCTGGCCCTGCCCGGCAAGTTCCTCGGCAGCCCGAAGCTCGCCTTCAGCCAGGGTTCGGGCGCCCGGGACTACACTCTTGGCTGGCGCTTGAAATCCCTGTCTCCGGAGCGGGACCTGTCGCTGGAGCTGACCGTCACCCGCAGTCAGTCCATGCCTTATGGCATCGGCGGGGGAGCGGATTTCGGCGCGGACCAGGGCGTGCTTTCCGGCCTCGGCGGCATCCCGGGCCTGGAACAGGACCCGCGGCAAAGCCTGAACCACGCCCTCGACGCGAACGATTCCCCGGATTCCGGCAACGCGGCGCGCCAGACCATCGGCGCCCAGGTCGCCTGGCGCCTGAGCAAGGCCCGCGGCGACCGCTTCGACCTGTCCCTGCAACTGCGCGCCGAGCGCGGCGAAGAAGGCGGCTACGGCTCGGGCAACCGAATCAACGCCAGTTTCGTCATTGCCTGGTGAGGCTTTCTCTTGTACGCAACCAACAAAGGCTATACCATCTGCCCCGTTTTGCGCGCGGAATAACGCAACAGAAAACGCGCGCTCACGGCGCCCCATTTCACCACTTCTGAAGAGGAAGCAGTTACATGGAAACACTCGTCTGGAACAACGACATGCTGGTCTCCGGCATATTGCTCGCGATCACATTCGCCGCCATTTTCACCGAAGGCATCCATGGCGTGCACCGGGTGAAATGCGCCATGGTGGGGGCCGCGGTCATGGTGGTTGTGGGGCAGATCATGGGGTTTTACGATCCCGAAGGCGCCATCGAGGCCATCGACTGGAACGTGATTCTGCTGCTCGGCTGCATGATGACCATTGTCGCCATCATGATTCCCACCGGAGGATTCCAGCAACTCGCCTACTGGGTGGCAGATTACAGCAAGGGCCGCCTGTTTCTGCTGCTGGCGCTCATGGGCACCCTGGTTACCGTGCTGTCTCTGCTGCTCGACAACGTCACCACCGTGGTGATCTTCGGCCCGCTCATCATTCTCATCTGCCAGTCCATGCGAATTACGCCGGTTCCCTTCCTCCTCGCGGCCGCGCTGCTGTCGGATACCGGCGGTGTCGCCACCCTGGTGGGTGACCCGCCGAACATCATGATCGGCTCGGAGTTCAATATCAGCTTCAATGAATTCGCCCAGCACATGTTCCTGATGGTATTCGCCGCCTGGCTCGTGATCCTGTTCTTCCTGCGCATCCTCTTCAAGGAGGAACTGGCGGTCAAGCCCGAGCCGCTGCAGCTTGACGAACGCGAGCAACTCGTGGACCCGCGCACCTGGTACGGCGCCCTGGCCGTGCTTGTCGTCATGGTGGTGGGCTTCATGGCCCACAATGCCCTGCACTGGGAGCCCTGGTTCGTTTCCGGCCTTGGCCTGGCGGCGCTGGCAATAATCGGCAACAAGCTCGACATGGAAGAGTCCTTCGCCCATACCGAGTTGGCCCTGCTCATGTTCTTCGGCTGCCTGTTCATCATTGTCGGCGGCGTCGAACACAGCGGATTCCTGCAATACATCGGGCAATTCGTCATCCCTTACGCCCAGAATGACCTGCTTACCGCCACTCTGGTGCTGATGTGGGTTGCGGCGATCCTGTCGGCGGCCATCGACAATATCCCGTTCACCGCCGCCATGTTGCCGATTCTGGTGGGCATGGACGCCCAGGGCGTCAATGTGACGCCGCTGCTGTGGGGTCTCGCCGCTGGCGTGGGCATGGGCGGCAATGGCACGCATCTTGGCTCCACCGCCAATGTCTTCATCGTGTCGATCTCGGAAAAGCTCGCCAAGGAGCAGGGCGACCCGAGCCTGGCCATCACCCCCGGCCTGTGGTTCCGCAAGGGTCTGCCGGTAATGCTCATCACCCTGGTCATGTGTACCATCATCATGACCCTGTTCTGGGGATTCTTCGAAAGCCCGCTGCGGGAGATGCCGCTCCTGCCCCAGGAATGATGCGGCTCCGCTGGCCGGCCTCCCCGGGCCGGCCAGCGGATTCCCTCGCTCCGGAATGATTTCCCCAGGGCGGCTGCCCGCATCCGCCAGATTGCTGCTGTTCCGGCAGGGCCGGATTCTGCTCAACGGCGGCGAAGTTTTCTGGTCCGCCCGAACCGCCGGCCCCTTGCTCGGCGAAAACCCGCGACTGCTACCCGTCGCCGGGAATTGCTTCGCTGCCGATCTTTCCGGCGGCGAGGAGAAGGAAAGCCGCTCCCTGCGTTCCCTGCTGTTCAGCGAAAACGATGTGGAGCTGGAACTGCTGTCCCGGGCGAGCCAGCTTGTTCACTGGCAGCGCACCCATCGTTTCTGCGGGCTGTGCGGTAAACCCACCCGCCCTGGAGAAACCGATCGCGTGCTCGAGTGCGTTGCCTGCGGCCACCCGTTTTTTCCCCGCATCAACCCCTGCGTCATCGTGCTCGTGACCCGGGGCGAGGAAATCCTTCTCGTCCGCAGCGCCCGGTACCGCAGCGGCTTCTATAGCTGTCTCGCGGGGTTCATTGAAATCGGCGAAACCCCGGAGCAGACCCTGGCCCGGGAAGTGCATGAGGAAGTGGGGTTGGAAGTGGGCAACATCCGCTATGCGCAAAGCCAGTCCTGGCCTTTCCCGTCCCAGTTGATGCTCGGCTTCCTGGCGGATTACCGCGACGGCGAGATCGTGCCCGAGCCCGGAGAAATCGAGGACGCCCGCTGGTTTCCGGTATCCGACCTGCCCAATATCCCGTCATCGAAAATCTCCGTCGCCGGCAAGCTGATCCAGGACTACGTCCGCTCGCGGCAGAAGCATCTTTGAATCCCGGCAGCTTTGCGGGCACAATTCGGAGCTGGCGGCTGAAAGCGCCGGGGACAGTTCCCAAAGGAAGGAGTTGAATGGTGGAATACCTGATCGAATACGGCATGTTTCTCGCCAAGGCGGCCACCGTCGTGGTCGCCATCATGCTGGTCATCGGCGCCATCGCCGCCGCCGGCAACCGCCGCCGGGGAGGCAGGCGCGGTCGCATCAAGGTCACGGAACTGAACCGGCATGTGGACGAATTGCGCGACGCCCTGCGCTCCAGGGTGCTCAGCAAGGCGCAGTTCAAGCAGTTGAACAAGGCGGAAAAAGCTGAACGGAAAAAGGAAGCCAAAGCGAAAAAGCAGCAGGCCAAGGCCGCCGAAAAAGATCCGGAGCAGGAGGGAGAAGCCGAGAAACGCCTTTTCGTACTGCGATTCAAGGGAGATGCGGGGGCGGAAAAGGTGGCCTCCCTGCGGGAGGAAATCACCGCCGTACTGTCCATTGCAAGGGAGAGCGATGAAGTATTACTGTGTCTCGAAAGCCTAGGCGGCATGGTTCACGCCTACGGGCTGGCTTCCTCCCAGCTCAGCCGCATCCGGGACCGCGAGATTCCCCTGACCATCTGCGTCGACAAGGTGGCCGCGAGCGGCGGTTACATGATGGCCTGTCTTGGGGACCGGATTGTGGCCGCGCCTTTCGCCATCATCGGCTCCATTGGCGTGCTCCTGCAGTTGCCTAACTTCCATCGGGTGCTGCAACGCAAGGAAGTCGACTATGAAATGCTCACCGCCGGCGAGTTCAAGCGCACCCTGACGCTGTTCGGGGAAAACACCGACAAGGCCCGGGAAAAGGCCCAGGAGGATGTGGACAACATCCACGGCCTGTTCAAGAGCTGGGTCAAGCAGCACCGTCCGGTGGTGGACACCGACCGCATCGCCACCGGGGAGACCTGGGTCGGGCTGCAGGCCAGGGATTTGCAGCTTGTGGATGAAATCGGCACCAGCGACGAGCGCATCGTTGCCGCCTGCGCCGAAAACAAGGTCTATGAAGTGGAATACGTCATCCGCAAGCCTGCCCACGAGCGACTCGGCGAAGCCTTGTACGCCGCTCTTGACCGCCTGCTGCTGAAGTGGACAGGTGCCCCGGCCAACACGAATGTGCAATAGCGGGGAGATTCTGCGACTGCGCTTCGCTCCGCGCAGAATGACGGGAAGGGGTGCGTCGCTCCGCGCAGAATGACGGGAAGGGGTGCGTCGCTCCGCGCGGAATGACGGGTAGGGGCGCGTCGCTCCGCGCGGAATGACGGGTAGGGGCGCGTCGCTCCGCGCGGAATGACGGGTAGGGGGGCTGCGCGTAGTCGCAGGATCTTCCGATAGTATCCAGGGAGTTATCCATGAACGACAGATTCAGTGCCTGGCAGGTTTCCGAAAACGACCAGGGCAAGTTTCGCGGCCAGGTGGTCGAGCGCGAAGTCGAGGAACTGCCTTCCGGCGAAGTACTCGTACAAGTCCAGTATTCTTGCCTCAATTACAAGGACGCGTTATCCGCCAACGGCAATCGCGGCGTAACGCGAAACTACCCCCATACCCCGGGAATCGACGCCGCCGGTATCGTGGTGGAATCCGCGGACGAGCGCTTGCAGCCCGGCCAGACAGTCATCGCCAGCGGCTATGACCTGGGCATGAACACCTCGGGCGCCTTCGCCGGGATGATCCGGACGCCCGCCAGATGGGTGCTGCCGCTGCCGGACGGGCTCAGCGCCAGGGAAAGCATGATCATCGGCACTGCGGGCTTTACCGCGGCCCAGTGCGTGGAGAAACTTATCCACAATGGCCTCGAAGCCGGGCAGGGGCCGGTTCTGGTCACCGGCGCCACTGGCGGCGTCGGCATTCTTGCCGTGGCCCTGCTGGCCAAACTCGGTTTTGCGATTACTGCAAGTACCGGCAAGGCGCAGAGCCATGAACTGCTGCGTTCCCTCGGCGCAGCGGAAATCATCGATCGCAACACCCTGTCGGAAGACAACCCGAGGCCGCTGCTCAAGGGGCAGTGGGCCGCCGCGGTGGATGTGGTGGGGGGCAAGACCCTGGGCAATGTGCTCAAGGGCTTGCAATACGGAGGCAGCGTAGCCTGTTGCGGGCTGGTGGAGTCGCCGGAGTTTCCCGCCACGGTATTTCCCTTCATTCTGCGGGCCGCCAATCTGCTTGGCATTGACTCGGCGGAAGCGCCTCCGGAAGTCAAGTCCGCGCTATGGAAACGTCTGGCGACCGACTGGAAGCCCGCTGGCCTGGAGCGGATCGCCACCGAAATCAGCCTGGACCAACTCGGCCCGAGCCTCAACGCAGTGCGTAACGGCCAGGCCCTGGGAAGATTCCTGCTGAAGTTGTGAGTGGAACCTCTGTCATTCTGCGCGTAGTCTCTGCGCCATCAGGGATGGCGTCTCAATCCCGCCGAAGTCTGGGGTTCACCGCGATCGGCGTGGGACAAAGCATCACCACAAAGCAGGAAGAAAACAGGAAGGTCAGAATCGCCGCCCCCTGAATCGTCATGGCCGCCATTTCGCTGATGGACCCCGCCTGAAACGCCACAAAGGCGATCAGCAGCGAGAACTCGCTGATCTGGCCGAGCCGCAGGCCCGCGTCCCAGGCCAGGGCGCGGCGCTCGCTGAAGCGCAGCAGCAGGGTGCGGAAAACCAGGGGCTTGAGGCTCAGGGCAAGCGCCGAGAGAACCACCGCGGGCCAGATGAACCGGTCCACCAGGGCGATATTGAACTGGGCGCCCAGGGAAAAGAAAAACAGGATCAGAAAAAAATCCCGCAGGGGCTTGAGCCGGTCCGACAGGTACATCGACACCGGGCTCGTGGCGAGGCTGACGCCGGCGGCAAAAGCGCCGACTTCCGCGGTCAGCCCGAGCAGTTCCGCGGTTTCCGCCATGCCCAGGCACCAGCCGATGGCGAGCAGGAACAGGTATTCCCGGAATTGGTCATAGCGGGCGATCAGCGGCACCAGCACGAAGCGCGTCATGCCCCAGGCGAGCAGCAGCAGCGCCGGAAAGGCGAGCAGGGTGCGCAATACCTCGGCCTGCGCCAGTTCCCCCTGGTCGAGGAAGACCAGCAGGAAGATGGCGATAAAATCCTGCAGCAGCAGAATGCCCACCATCAGTTCCCCCATGTGCCGCTGATGCAGCACTGTGGTGGGAAGCAGCTTGATGCCGATAATGGTGCTGGAAAAAATCATGGCGAATCCGATCACCAGGCTGTCCTGGAGGGAAAAGGCGAACAGCAGGCCGGTGGCCAGCCCCAGGGCTAGGAACAGCAGTGAACTGAGCAGGGTCACCCAGAAGGTATTGCGCAAGGTGGCCATCAGCTTGACCGGCTGCATGTCGAGTCCAAGCAGGAACAGCAGGAACAGAATGCCGATTTCGGCGATGTCGACGAGCAGGGCGGCGTCGGAAATCCAGCCAAGGCCATAAGGGCCGAGCAGGATTCCCGCCAGAATATACGCCACCAGCAAGGGAATCCGCAGAAACAGCGCGGCGGTGGAAAGCACCGTGGCGCCGGTAAAGATCAGGAAAAAGGAAAACAGCAGGGATTCTGCGCCCATTACGCCTGCCGTTGGTCGTGCCGGCGCCGGAATAACGGCAGTGGCTCATCGATACTCGCCTGGTAACCGGTGCTGAAATCCCGGAAAGCCGCCAGACAGGTCTCCGGATCCTGGTCGTGGCGCAGGGCGAAGCTGTCGAATCCACAGCGCGCCATGTAGAAGAGTTGATCCCGCAGCACGTCGCCGATGGCGCGGATTTCGCCCTGATAGCGGTAATGCTCGCGCAACTCCCGGGCATTAGTGAAGGAGCGGCCATCGCGGAAGACGGGAAAATTCAGGGCGATTATCGCCAGGCTCGCCAGATCGCCGGCAATGGCTTCCGGGGTTTCATGGCTGTCGAGCCAGACGCCTTGTTTGCCGGGGTATTCATCAAGCAGCCCGCGGAATTGCAGATAAAAATCCAGCGGAACGATAAAACTCCGCCCCGGCGCCGCCCGCGGCACTTCCGGCCCGGACGCCTCATGCAATACGGTCCAGCGGTCCTGGCGGAGAATGGCCTTCTGGTCAATGACGATCGGCATAGACCGCCTGCTTGAAAGGTTCGTGGCCTATTCTGCGGTAGGTGTCGAGAAAGGCTTCGCCCGGGTCGCGCTGCGCCTTGTACACATCCACCAGGATATGCAGTACCCCCGGCACTTCCTCCCGGGCAAAGGCCGGCCCGAGAATCTTGCCGAGACTCGCCTGCCGGGCGGAGGAGCCGCCGAGCGAGATCTGGTAGAACTCCTCGCCTTTCTTGTCGACGCCGAGGATGCCGATGTTGCCCACATGGTGGTGGCCGCAGGCATTCATGCAGCCCGAGATATTGAGGCTCAGATCGCCGATTTCCTCAAGTTCCGCGGAATCCCTGAAATCGCGCTGGATTTCCTCGGCCAGAGGTATCGACTTGGCATTGGCCAGGGCGCAGAAGTCGCCGCCGGGGCAGCAGATGATATCGGTCAGCAGGCCGAGCGCCGGAGTCTCCAGCGATTCGGCGCCAAGCTCCCGCCACAGGGCATGGAGGCGGCGCTGCTCCACATCGGCGAGAATGATGTTCTGCTTGTGGCTGATTCTGGCTTCGCCAAAGCTGTAACGCTCGGCGAGGTCTGCGAGAAAGTCCAACTGCCGGTCGCTGATGTCTCCCGGCGCCAGGCCGGTCTGCTTCAGGCTTACCGTGACGATGGCGTATCCCGGCTGCTTGTGGGCCCGGACATTGCGCCGGTGCCAGAGCGCGAATTCCGCATCGTTCCGCAAGGACTCTTCGAGCGCGCCGGAACCGTTGAGGCGTTGCACATAATCCGGACCGCTGAAAAAGGACTGGCAGCGCCGGATTTCCGCCCCGGTAAGCTTCATGGCGGAATCCTTGATGCGCTCCCATTCCCGGCGCACTTTTTCCCGGAATCTGTCGGCGCCGGTTTCCCGCACCAGAATCTTGATCCGCGCCTTGTACTTGTTGTCGCGGCGGCCTTCGCGGTTGTACACCCGCATGATGGCTTCCAGCGCGCTCAGCAGATGGGGTTCTTCCACCCGCTCGAAGATCACCTGGCCGATCACCGGGGTGCGACCGAGCCCGCCGCCGGCGAGAATGCGGAAACGGGTTTCGCCATCGTCGCCCCGCAGGAGATACACGCCGATATCGTGAACCTGGGTTGCGGCCTGGTCGGCCGGGGTGCCGCAGACGGCAATCTTGAACTTGCGCGGCAGGTAGGCAAATTCGGGGTGGAAGCTGGACCACTGGCGGATGATTTCGCACCAGGGGCGGGCGTCCTCGATTTCATCGGCGGCGGCGCCGGCGAAATGATCGGTGGTCACATTGCGGATGCAATTGCCGCTGGTTTGAATGGCATGCATTTCCACCTCGGCAAGCTCGGCGAGAATGTCGGGGACATCCATGAGTTCGGGCCAGTTGAACTGGATATTCTGACGAGTGGTCAAATGGCCATAGCCCTTGTCATAGTGGCGGGCAATATGGGCCAGCTTGCGCAGTTGCGCCGATGAAAGCAGGCCATAGGGAACCGCCACCCGCAGCATGGGCGCGAGCCGCTGGACATACAGTCCGTTCTGCAGCCGCAGCGGCAGAAACTCGGCCTCGCTCAGCTTGCCGTCGAGATAACGCCGGGTCTGGTCCCGGAACTGAGCCACCCGCTCGGCGAGCATGGCATGGTCGTACTCATCATATCTGTACATATGCCAGTTCAGTCTCTCATGGGTCGGATTGGTCGCGGATTCATATTGGGATTGCAATGGCAGCCGGAAAGTAGACAACGCGTTATTGTAATCAATTTTGGGGAGGCTACGGGGGGTTTTTGGATGATGCCCCGAATCGCTTGCCGGCTGCCGGAGCCGCGGCTTGTGACAGGGAATGGGATTGTTGTAGACTCCCGAGAATTTCGGTCACAAGGGCGGGAAGAGAAATTCCAGTGCGCCTACGAGGAGGGGCTTGACAATGCAAATCAGCAATCAGGACCATACTATTAGCCGAGCCGAGCCGAGCCGAGCCGAGCCGAGCCGAGCCGAGCCGAGCCGAGCCGAGCCGAGCCGAGCCGAGCCGAGCCGAGCCGAGCCGAGCCGAGCCGAGCCGAGCCGAGCCGAGCCGAGCCGAGCCGAGCCGAGCCGAGCCGAGCCGAGCCGAGCCGAGCCGAGCCGAGCCGAGCCGAGCCGAGCCGAGCCGAGCCGAGCCGAGCCATGAGCGCGCTCGAAAGGCGCGCCCGCCGGGAGCTTCCCGCCCCGCCTTCTGAACCCCGACGTGCCACCGCCGGGAACAACGCGACCCGCGTCGCCACCCTTCCGTTCCGATTCGCCTCTTCCTCCGCCCGCGTTGCCGCGGGTGTCCAGCAAGTCGCCCGCGGATTGCGGCGCGGCCTTGCGTTGGCCCTGCTGTGCCTGCCGCCGCTGTTCGCTTTCGCGGCGCCGGCTTTCGCGCAGGTGGTGCTGGACCGCCTTCCAAGCGTCAGCATCATAGCGTTGGATACGAACAACACTCGCGTGGAAACCTTGCGTTCGGGAAGCGGCCCGACGGTCGTGAAAGGCAACTGCGTGGAAAGCGGCGGCAGGCCCGGGCCCGGCTACCACCAACAAGGAACATCGCGATTCTGGTGCACACCTGATCAGGACATGAGCCCCAAGGTGACATTCACCGTGCGTACCGGCAGCACATGGCCCTCGGACGGCAGGGTTGAGAAAATCCGGGTCTTGGTGAATTTCGGCGCGACGGGGAATGTCAATGTTTTTGCCGCGTCCTCCCAGGGCAGGGTTGATCATGAACGCCGATCCATGGCTTTCTGGATGGGTCGCAACGATACCAAGAGGTTCACCCTGGGAGTGCGCAATCCCGAGGCCGAGGGCGCGATCTGGGCGGAGGTGGTGAAAGACCGCCGTGTGATGTATAGCGACCGCGGTATACCGAGTGTCGCCGGGGATTCCGCGTATGAGATTTTCAATACGCCTGGACAGCCGAATCCGGTCAAGATCAGGGTGATCAAGGATGAATTCAACTTGGAGTATGCGGAATGGGCGGGGACGGGAAGGGGCCTGCGCCTCTATTTTGACAAGGAACTCGATACGGGATCGATACCTCCGGCTTCGGATTTCACGTTCACCGTGAACGGGCAACCCCGCACAATCTTGGCTATTGCACTAAGGAATACCTCATTATACGGCTTCCGAAGCTATCTTAGTGTTCTTCTTCCCAGTAAAGCTACCCCGGAAGAAAGGGAAATGGCGCATGATCTCGATGCCGTATTGACCTATCACGGCAACTCTGCGGACCGCATCCAGTCCGTTGATGGGGACCTGTTCCCCAGCACCAGCGGGATCAAGGTCCTGAATTCGTTGGTCGCCTCTTCAGACGAACCTCCCTACTATGAACGGTTTGACCATACCGTAAACAGGATCAGTATCGCGGAAGTCGAGTTGACGGAGGGCGAGGCTTGGGAAGGCGCCTTGCTGGTGGGCCAGGGCGATGGTTTGACATGGTGCGCCGATGGTTGGCTGTCCCTGGGCGATGACGGCAACTATCCGGTATTGAACAGGGACTTCAAGATCGAACCCCTGGACGGCGCGCCCGACCCCTTCGGAAACAGTTTCTTCGGCAGCATGTTGACTGTCTGCAAGGGGTTCAGCCTGGCATACAGGATCACCGCCATCGGGGACGGCCTCGACGAGGGCAGGGAGACGCTGACCATCGGCTTCGACCTTTCCCGCGTGTGGAACCAACTGGGTCCGATAGAGATAGATCAGATAATACCCAGCCAGTATGCGCGCGAACAATGGACCTCTTTCGGAATCGTCAATGGCGCGCTGACCATCAACAACAAACAAGGCCAAGGCTTCAAGTCCGGCAATGGTCAAGACAGCTTTTCATCCCAGGACGGCGGTGGACAGCAACTGGCGGACTACAGCGAGTTGAAAGCCAAGGTGCGGACCTGGGCCGGCCAGACCCAGCACGGACAGGCCCATGTGGATCGCTGGATGCGCGTATTGGCGGCTTTCGGCGAACAGGATGCGATCCAGCAAGGCTACACCGCCATGACCGCCGCCGAAGCCCAGGACATGGCGGACGCCTATACCGCCAGCCGCTGGAATCCGATAGTGGAAGCCCTGACCGATCTGGAATCCAGGGTAACGGCGCAAGCCGAGACCGAAACCGAGCCCGACCCGAAACCCGTGGCCTGTGTTTCCGGGGAACTCGAAGGCGACGTGGAGGACTACAGCGAAGAGACCCACCACGGCGCGGCCCATGTGGAGCGCTGGCTGCGGGTGCTGCACACCTTCCGCGGCACGGCCAACGACGCGATGATCGTGACCGCCGACGAGGCCCAGCAGATGGCGAACGACTTCTCCCCCGGCCGCTGGAGCCCGGTGGTTACGGCCATCCAGTGCCTGGAGGAACAGGCCCTGCAACAGGCGATGTCGAATTAGGGAAGCTCTGATCAAGTCAGAGTTTCCCTGCGGCACATGGAAGTGCCGCCGAATTCGATGGGTGAAGGCAAGCGTTTTCGAAGCGCAGCTTCGAGCGCAGCCGAAACGGTACGGAGCTATGCTGCGTGACTGGAGTAAGCCACTGAATTCGTGAGCAAAACAAAACCACGCTTTGGTTTTTCAGGGAATACCTGGAATTCGCTTCTTGCGGAATGACGGAAAGTGGGTTGCCCGCGTTCAGTCCCGGGCCGACAACTCTTCCCGGAGGCCCTTGAAGAGGCCGGCGCACATGCACAGCAGGACGATGGCGAAGGGCAGTCCCACGGCGATGGTGAGGGCCTGCAGCGACGCCATGCCGCCGCCGAGCATGAGGGCCATGGCGGCCATGCCGGCGAGAAGGCACCAGAAGACCCGCTGCTGCACCGGGGCGTCCATCTTGCCGCCGGCGGTGATGGTGTCCATCACCAGCGAGCCCGAATCCGCCGAGGTGACGAAAAATATCGTGATCAGGAATACGCTGATGGCGGAAACCAGGGCCGTCAGGGGCAGGGGTTCGAGCATCTTGAACAGCGCGAGTTCGGGAACCGATTCCGCCACGCCCAGATAGCCGTCGGAAAAGTACTGGTCCAGTGCGGCGCCGCCGAAAGTCGCCATCCACAGGGCGCCAATGACCGTGGGCATGATGAGCACCCAGGTGATGAATTCGCGCACGCTGCGGCCAAAGCTGATGCGGGCGATGAACATGCCCACGAAAGGCGCCCAGGCGATCCACCAGGCCCAGTAGAAGACCGGCCATTCGTGGAGGAAGGCCAGGTCATCCCGCCCGACCCAGTTGCTCAGGGCCGGCAGGAATCGCAGGTAATCGACCCCCGCCCAGACGATGGTTCCGAGTATCGCCAGGGTGGGCCCGGCCAGCAGCACGAACAGCCACAGCAGCCCGGCCAGGGCCATGTTGACCCAGCTCAGGCGCTTGACTCCCTTGTCCAGCCCGGCGACCACCGAGGCCAGGGCAATGCTGATGATGATCACGATAAGAATCGATTTGGTTGCCGTGGTGGCGGGGATGCCGAACAGATATTGCAGGCCGCCGGCGATCTGCTCCGAGCCGAAACCCAGGGATACCGCGAGCCCGAAGAGGGTGGCCAGCACCGCGACAATGTCCACGGCATGGCCGAAGGGCCCCCATACCGATTTGCCGATGAGCGGAAAGAAGCCCGAGCGCAGAGTCAGCGGCATGCCGCGGTTGAAGCAGAAAAAGGCCAGCGACAGGCCCGCCACGGCGTAGATCGCCCAGGCGTGGAGCCCCCAGTGCATGATGGCCACCGACATGCCCGCCGCCCGGGCGGTATCCGCATCGGCGGGATCTATTCCCAGGGGCGGCGACAGGGTATGGGTGACCGGCTCATGGACGCCGAAGAACATCAGGCCAATGCCCACTCCCGCCGCGAACAGCATGGCAAGCCAGGCGGAATAGCCGTACTTCGGTTCCGCGCCTGTTCCGCCAAGACGGATCCGCCCCAGCGGCGACAGCGCAATGCCGAGACAGAAAAGGATAAAGAAATTCGCGCTGGCAAAGAAGAACCAGTCGAAGGTCCGGGTGGTCCAGTCCCCCATTTCGGCGAAAACCAGCGCCGCATGTTGCGGAAAGATCAACGCGTAGGCGACGATCAGCACCACCATCGCCGCAGAGACGATGAAAACCGGGTTGTGGATGTCGAGACTGAAGATACGGATATTCTGCTCGCCGATTTCGTGGCCGATATCCTCCGTTTCCGTATCGGCCCCGGCGGAGCCGGCGCTTGCATTGCTGATGTTGCTCATGGGTTGCCCTTCCGTCATTGTGCGCCGATGCCATAGCGGCGCCGCACTTCTTCCCCCAGCGCATCCCGGAAGGGGGCTAGCCAGGCTTCGTAATTGCGCCAGTAGTCCAGGCCCGAGGTATAGATGGGCCGCCGCACCTGTTCGGAACTCGGGGTGCGCACCGAGCGCTCGGTGCGGTGGAAGCTCAGGCAGTCTTCCTCGAACGCAAGGCCACAGTGGTCGAGAATCCGCCGCACCTGGGCTTCCACGTCATCCACCACCTCTTCGTACCACACCCGCAGCACCTTGCCCGGCAGCGCCTCGTCCCAGAAATCCATGAGTTCCACGTAGTCCCGGTAGTACTGGCCGAGGTCGGCGAGGTCGTAGGTGAATTCCTGGCCTTCGGCGAAAAGCTGCTTGTAGCCGCTGAATCCGCAGGCCATGGGGTGGCGTCTGGCGTCGATGATTCTTGCCCGGGGCAGGATCAGGTGAATAAGACCGATATGGCGGAAATTGTTCGGCATCTTGTCCACGAAGAAGGGCGCGCCCTGGCGGTGAATCCGGGTATCTTCAATGTATTGCCGGCCGAATTGTTCCAACTCTCCGTCGCCGAGCGCGCCGAGGATATCGGGGTAGTCGGGCTCCTTGCCATTGCGCCCCCGGCGTCGCAGATGCTGGGATAGCGAAGGGATATTGGGCAACTCCAGGGTGCCATCCACCCGGGAGTGGGAAGAGAGGATCTGCTCCAGCAGCGTGGAGCCGGCCCGGGGCAGGCCTACCACAAAAATCGGATCGCCCGCAGGGTGCCCGGCGTTCTCGCCACGGGACAGCAACTCCGGTGTGCAAACCCGCCGCTGGGCGTGCAGTTCCCCGGTCATCTGCTCGGCGTCGTAGGTGCTCAAGGCTTTCTTGAGCCGGTTGCCACTGGCGTAGCAGTGAAAGGAAGCCTCGAATTCCTCCCGGTCCTCGAAGGCCTTGCCGAGGGCGAAACTCAGGTGGACCCGGTCGGCGTAGGGCAGGTCCCGGTTGTCCGCCTGGGCCTGCATGGCTTCGAGTTCCCCGTCGCTGAAGCTGTACACCTTGAGATTGGAAAGCGAATACCAGGCTTCGCCGTGGCGCGGCTGGCTGGCCAGCGCCGCCCGGTAGGATTCCACCGACTTCCGGTAGTCGCCCCGGGTCTTGTAGGCATGGCCCTTGGATGTGAGTGTGACCGGGTCTCCGGGAATCTGTTCGAGCACCCGGTCAAACAGGCCGAGGGCGGTGTCGTAGTCGCCGGTCTGCATGCATTCGATGGCGTAGATCGACTGGAACTGGGGGTGCTCCGGCGCGGTGTCGAGCAGCTTTCGCGCCTGTTCCAGGGCGAGGGCGAATTTCTGTCGCTTGCGCAGCACCTGGATGTAGTCGATATGCACCCGCACATTGCCGGGTTCGAACTCATGGGCCGATTCGAGCAGGAACTCGGCATCGGTCAATACGCCGAAGCGGATGCCGATATCCGCCAGCAGGCGCATGGCCTCGGCATGGCGTGGCAGTTTGCGCAGGAACTTGCGGCACAGGTCTTCGGCGCGCAGCAGTTTTCCCTGGCTGATGAGGTCGAGGACGATGACCAGCGGCTGGGGCAGTTTTTCCAGATAGTCGAGCTGCGCCCCGACCTGGGCGGCTTCGCCATGGCGCCGGCTTTGGTTCAGGATCCGGTATTGTTCGCGCCAGCTTGCCAGCAGCGCCGGATTGAAACGGCAGGCCCGGGCATAGGCGCCGAGGGCCCGGTCGGGCTCGCCCATGTCACGCCGGGCGTGGCCTTCCTCCTGGTGCGCCCGGCCGTTTTCGGGAGCAAGTTCCTTGAGTTCTCCGAGCAGGGCCAGGGCCTGGTCGAATTCGCGCCGGTAGCGGCGGCAGACCGCGCTCATGTACAGCGCGTCGGTATTGTCGGGCTGTTCGGCAAGGATTTTTTTGAGATGGGTCAGCGCCTGCCGGTACTGCCTGTCTACGATCAGTTGCTGGATTTCGGCGAGGCTGGGGCGGGCCGCGGCTTTGTCACGCCAGGAAGCGACAACGGCATCCTCCGGAGAGAATGCCGTTGCGGCCCTTGGCGCCTGTCCGGTCAAAAGTCAAAGCTCGTGCGGATTCCGAATGTCCTGGGCTGGGCGTAGGTCACGTGCCGGGTGTCAAACACGAAGGAGCGCGACACTTCGGCGCGTTCGTCGGTGAGATTGCTGGCGTAGAAGGTCACCGACCAGTTGTCGGCGGTTACGCCCGCAGTCACGCCAAGCATCGCCCAGCCGTCGATCAGGTCGCGGTTGATAGTGATGATGTCGCTGTAGGACTCGGACGACCAGTTGATCATGGGCATGACGTGGGCGGTCCAGCCATTGCCCGGCAGGGTCCATTCGTAGCGCGCCCGCAGATTGCCCTGGGAACTTGGCGCAAAGGCCAGTTCGTCGCCCACCCGCACGTCGTTGGTGGGGGTGATCTTGCGGGTGATCTCGGTATCGAGGAAGGAAATCGCGCCGGCGAAGGTGAGCCGGTCCGACCATTCCGGCAGCCAGGTGAAGTCGGCTTCGAGGCCGGTGACATCGGCGTCGGCGGCATTGTCCGAGAAGAACAGGTTGACGATGCTCGTGTCGAAGATCGTGGTCTGCAGATTCTCGATATCGATATTGAACAGCGCCGCGTTGATCCGCAGGGAATTGTTGAAGTCCGCCTTCATGCCCACTTCGAGGTTGACCACCTCGTCGGTTTCCAGCTCATAGGGCACCACGAAACCGCTGCCGTCGGCGCTCGTGCGTCCACCGGGGCGATTGAGCAGGCCGGGGCGGAAGCCTTCGGAAATCGTGGCGTAGAACATGCGGTCATCCATTGGCCGCCAGTCCAGGGTGGCCTTGAAGATGGTGCCGTCGGCCACGGCCTTGTCCGGCGCGCCCACCGCATTGCCCGGCATGAACTGCTGGGAGATATTGGTGCCGAACCGCTGGCCGTCTTCCCGGTTGCCGCCGAAATTGCCGAAGGAGGAATTGGCGCTGCCTTCCAGGTCCACTTCGATCTCGTAGTTGCGCGCGCCCAGGGTGACCGAGAATTCGTCGCTGAGGTCAAAACCCACTTCGCCGAATACGCCCACCTGGGTGTCCGTACGCCGGATGTCGTTGCGGAAAATCACCCCATCGGGAAAAGGCCCGGGATAGGTGTAGTAACCGGGGCCGGCGTTGAAGCTGGAACCGGCCGGGTTGCCCGGCGCCGCCTGCACGTTGGTCAGCGGATAGTTGGGCGCGAATCCCGGATGTCCGTTCCAGGAAATCGCCTTGGTGGAGCCGGGATAGGTGAAGTCGTTGACTTCGATCAGCTCCAGGTCGCTGGAGAAGAACCCGCCCTGCAGGCGGAAGCGGTTGGTCTGGTCGGTGGCGAAGCGGATTTCATGGGTGGTGACCTCCAGCGCGTTGAGGCTGTCCACGAACATCCGCGGCTCGTTGCAGGTGGTGCCTTCCCGGGGCACGCCGGGCGGCGTGTTGAAGGAAGTGTAGGTGGCGTAGTAGTCGCAGATGTAGTAGGGCAGGTACTGGCCCACGAAAAGGTAGTCGGAATAATCGACGATCTGGTCCGACTGCCGGTCGGTGAAGGCGCCGGTGTAGATGACTTCCAGCTCGGCGAGGCGGCCGGACAGGGTCCAGGAGGTATTGTCGAAGGCGTCCTTGATCTCCTCGTCCACAAAGCGGCTGATCGCCAGGTCGCCGGCGGCCGGGTCGGCGAAGAATACGCCGTCGGCATCGGTTTCCTGGGAAGTGTGGGCCACCAGCAGGCTCCAGTCGGGGTTGATGTCCCACAGGGCGGAAACCCGCCCGCCGAGATAGGAAACGCCGTTGATGTCGCTGCGGGCGATGGCGCTGTTGTTGGCTTCGATGAAATTGATGTTGGAAAGATCGACTCCCGCCTGGAATCCGGCGCGGTAGGATGCCACCGGCACGCCATTGTCGCGCACCGCGCCTTCGGGCCGGAAGCGCGCGCTCTGGCTGGCGTCCCTTCTGCCGGGCACATTGTCGATCCAGCCGCCCTGGTTGTCCTTGTAGATCACGCCCCGCACGGCGAAATTGTCCGCCACGGGAATATTCACCACGACTTCCATGTTCGACCCCGAATCGCCGTCGCTGATGGCGTTGGCGCCGAGCTTGGCGTTGCCATAGAAACCGGATGGGTCGGGCTTGTTGGTAATCAGGCGGACATTGCCGGCCTGGGAGCTGGCGCCGAAGAGGGTGCCCTGGGGCCCGGAGAGCACCTCGATGCGCGCCAGGTCGGCGGCGTAGACATCGAGATTGCGTCCCGGCTGGGCCAGGGGCTGCTCGTCGAGGTAGAAGGCCACATTGGGGGAGAGGCCGGCCACGCCGGCAACCGTCAGGTTGGGGGTGGTGGAGGCGACGCCGCGGATATAGATGGTGTTCTGGCCAGGGCCGCTGCCGCCGGCGGATACGCTGGGCAATTGCAGCACGTAGTCGGCGAAATTGCTGATGCCGAGTTCGTCGATCTCCTCGGTACTCAGGGCCGATACCGCCACCGGCACATCCTGCATGGCGCGCTCGACCCGGGTCGCGGTCACGAGTACCTCTTCGAGGCCCCGCCCGCCGGACGCTTCCTGGGCCAGCACCGGGGGCGCGGCAAGGGCGGCCGCAACCGCGGCGGAGATCGTGGTTTTCTTGGCGTGCTTGGGAAACTCCATCATTACTCTCCGTTGATCGTTCGTTCTGTTTTGGAATCTTTTGAGGATAGCACCGGGATGCGTCATGTAATGGCGCGTATGCGACATCGGTGTGCCAAAAACGGACAAGGAATCGATCAAACTGTCGAGATCAATTCAAGAGCCATTGCAAACTGACAGCCAATGCGGCGGGCGCCGGAAATGTCGCCTGGGATTGGGTCCATGTCGCATCCGGTGAAGCAGTAAATCCGATACTACCCCAAACTTGCAGGCAATTGGAACCCGAACGAGTTTGCTCATGCTCCCGTCATCCTACGGCGCAGGCTCCTAGGTGCGAAAATGGCCGTCAAACCACAAAACAGGTCAGACTCGGGTCTCAGGAACCGTGGCGAAGCCTCGTCACGCCGCGGCCGACGGCGCGGGGCCGCCAGAGAACAGCGCATGGCGGCAGCAGATTCCGCAGCCTGGATCAAGCGCGGGATTCCGCATTTCGAGGTCCTCAATTCCGAAGCGCTGGAACTGATCGAACACAATGCCGAAACCGTGCTCGCGGAAATCGGCGTCGAATTCCGAGAGTTCCCCCATGCCTTGACTCTCTGGAAGGAAGCCGGCGCCGAGGTGGACGGCGAGCGGGTGCGCTTTCCCCGGGGGCTGTGCCGTTCCCTGGTCCAGGCCACGGCGCCGGGGGAATTCCGCCAGCACGCCCGTAACCCGCGCCGCAGCACGATCATCGGCGGCGACCGCACGGTGCTCGTTCCCGCCTACGGGCCGCCCTTTGTCCACGACCTCGACAAGGGCCGCCGTTACGCTGCCCTGGATGACTTCCGCAACTTCGTCAAACTCGCCTGCATGAGCCCCGGCCTGCACCATTCCGGCGGCACGGTCTGCGAGCCCGTGGACGTTCCCGTGAACAAGCGCCATTTCGATATGGTCTACAGCCACATCAAGTACAGCGACAAGCCGTTCATGGGTTCGGTTACTCATCCCGAGCGCGCGAAAGACAGCGTCGCCATGGCCAAAATCGTGTTCGGCGACGAATTTGTAGCGAAGAATACCGTGCTGATCAATCTCATCAACGCCAACTCGCCCTTGACCTTCGACGCCACCATGCTCGGTGCGGCGACGGTTTACGCCGAAAACAACCAGGCGACGATCATTTCCCCTTTTCTGCTTGCCGGCGCCATGTCGCCGGTAACGATCGCCGGCACCCTGACCCAGATTCTCGCCGAGGCGCTGGCGGGAATGGCCTATGTACAACTCGTCAGGCCCGGCGCTCCCGTGGTGTTCGGCAGTTTTGCCGCCGCGGTTTCCATGCAGTCCGGCGCGCCCACCTTCGGCACGCCGGAGCCGAGCCTGATCCTTTGTGGCGCGGCGCAGCTCGCGCGAAGGCTCGGGGTGCCTTTCCGCAGCGGCGGCGGGCTTTGCTCCGCCAAGATTCCCGACGCCCAGGCCGCCTATGAAGCCGCCAACACCCTGCAGACTTCCGCCCTGGCGGGAGTCAACTTCATGCTGCACACCGCAGGCTGGCTTGAGGGAGGCCTCGCCATGGGCTATGAGAAGTTCGTCATAGACGCCGACCAGGCCAATATGCTCGCGGTATTGCTCGGTGGAATCGACCTGTCGGAAAATGCCCAGGCGCTGGACGCCCTGCGCGAAGTCGGCCCCGGCGCGCATTTTCTCGGCGCCGCCCACACCCTGGCCAACTTCGAGTCCGCTTTCTACCGCTCCAGTGTGGCTGACAACAACAGTTTTGAACAATGGCGGCAGGACGGTTCCCTGGACGCCGCCCGGCGCGCCAACGTCATCTGGAAGCAGATGCTGCGGGACTACGAGGCGCCGCCCCTGGACCCGGCGATCGATGAAGCCCTGCTGGAATTCATGCGGCGCCGCAAATCCGAATTCGAGGATAGAGACTACTGATGACTGACCAAAACACCCACCCGGAAGACGAGGAAATCATCCTCGCCGAGCTTGACGACGGCGAACTCGTCGAGCAGATGCACGAAGACCTGTATGACGGCCTCAAGGAGGAAATCGTCGAGGGCACCTCGATCCTGCTCGCGCGCAACTGGTCGGCGGACAAGGTGCTCAACGAGGCGCTGGTGGAAGGCATGCGAATCGTGGGCATCGACTTCCGCGACGGCATCCTGTTCGTTCCCGAAGTCCTGCTCGCCGCCAACGCCATGAAAGGCGGCATGGAGCTGCTGCGGCCCCTGCTGTCGGAGACCGGGGTAAAGCCCATCGGCAAGATGGTTATCGGCACCGTCAAGGGCGACATCCACGACATCGGCAAGAACCTGGTGGGGATGATGCTGGAAGGCGCCGGATTCGAGGTCTTCGACATCGGCATCAACAATTCGGTGGAAGACTATTTCGAAGCGATGGAAAAGCACCAGCCGGACATCCTCGGCATGTCGGCCCTGCTCACCACCACCATGCCCTACATGAAGGTGGTCATCGACGAAATGGTCAAGCAGGGCATTCGCGACGACTACATCGTGCTCGTGGGCGGCGCGCCGCTGAATGAGGAGTTCGGCCGCGCCGTGGGCGCCGACGCCTATTGCCGGGACGCGGCCCAGGCCGCCGACGTGGCGCCGGCCATGGTGCGGGCGCGGCAGGCGGGAGGGTAAACCGGTGGCGGAAGCCGTGCTCGTCATCGCCTGCGGCGCACTGGCCCGGGAGATCGAAGCCATCCGCAGGATCCGGGGCTGGGAGCATCTGCGCCTGCAATGCCTCGACGCCAGCCTGCACAACCGCCCAGAGCGGATACCCGGGCGCCTGCGGGAGGCGATCCGCCGCAACCGGGACGCATACGGCAGGATCTTCGTCGCCTATGCCGATTGCGGCACCGCCGGCGGCATCGACGCCGTACTCGCCGAGGAGGGTGTGGAGCGGCTCGATGGCGCCCATTGCTACGAGTTTTTTGCCGGCAGCGAGCGCTTTGCGCGATTGGCCGCGGCGGAGCCCGGCGCCTTCTATCTGACTGACTTCCTGGCCCGTCACTTTGACCGTTTCGTCATCGGGCCGCTGGGCCTGGACCGGCATCCCCAGCTCCGGGACGCCTATTTCGGCAATTACCGCAAGCTGGTGTACCTGTCCCAGACCGGAGACGGAGAACTGCTGGCGGCTGCGGAAAACGCCGCTGCGAAGCTGCAACTCGATTTCGAGCATGTGCACACCGGTTACGGCGACCTGGAAACGGCCCTCGCAGCCCAATCCAGCCAGCGCGCCATCCCCGTGAGGGCCTCCACCCGCCGTTATCCCGCACGCAGCGAAGTCACCCCCTCCGGTCACCCTGCGAGGAGCGAACTTTCCCCTTCCCGTCATCCTGCGCGAAGCGAAGTCTCCCCCTCCGGTCACCCTGCGAGGAGCGAAATTCCCCCCTCCCGTCATTCTGCGCGAAGCGAAGTCTCCCCCTCCCGTCATCCTGCGCGAAGCGAAATTCCCCCCTCCCGTCATTCTGCGCGAAGCGAAATTCCCCCCTCCCGTCATCCTGCGCGAAGCGAAGCGGAGTCGCAGGATCTCCCCGGAGAGTCCACGAAACGAGATTCCGCGACTCCGCTTCGCTTCGCGCGGAATGACAATGAGCAGGCCGCGTCGATATGAAGATAACCAGGATTTTTTGGCGCGCCATCCCCTCCCAGGTCATCGTCCAGCGCGGGCGGCGGCGGGAGAAGGTGATGTTGAGCCAGCGATTCCAGCAGGCCATTGACCGCGCCGCCATGCGCGCCGGCAAGGGGAGCAGCGGGCCGTATCTTGCCGAATGGCGCCGCGAGACCAGCCGCGTCGAAACCGAAGGCGACCCGGCTGAAATCGCCCGCATCGAAGCCGCTCGCCTCGAGGAAGCTTTCAGCAACGAGCGACTGGAAACCCTGATTCGCAACCATGCCAGGGCAGGGGGTTAGCGAAGCCAGGCTCCTGGGGATGGCATGCAAAAACTTGACGAGATCAAAAACCACCGAGCCATGAACGCCACAAGCGCCGCCAGCAAACCCGAATCGTACCGGATGCGAGTGTTTTCCGTGCGCCACGCCCGCGCCCTGAAACGGCTCTACGCCGCGCTTGAGTGGGTCCTGGTCCGCTGTGAACCCCTGCTGCGCCGGATCGGTTACCAGCGCCTCGACAAACCCTTCGCCCGGGTCGAATCGCTTACCAAGGGCCTGCTCCTCGATTCACAAAACTGCGGCCAGTGCATCGTCGGCTTCACCGGGCTGTCCTGCCCCATGAACTGCCCCAAGAAGATGCGCAACGGCCCCTGCGGCGGCGTTCGCGACGATGGCCGCTGCGAAGTCAAGCCGGAAATGCCCTGCGTCTGGGTGCTCGCCTGGGAAGGCAACCAGCGCCTCGGGGAAGAGCAGACGCCGATGCAGGTGCTGCAGCTCCCGGTGGATCACCGCCTTCCCGGCAAGTCGGCCTGGTTGCGGGAACTGCGCATCCGGATGGGAGATGCCGGCCGTGCAGTTTGAAGACGAACCGGTCACTCCCGGCGACCCCCTGCCCATTCTGCCGGGGCATTCTTCCTTCGGCCGCCTCGAACGGATCCTGCGCGCTGGCGGTTTTGCCGTGACCGCCGAAATCGCGCCGCCGGACTCCGCCAACCCCGCCGATGTCTATCAGCGCGCCGCCCTCTTCGACGGCTATGTGGACGCCATGAACGCCACCGACGGCTCGGGCGCCAATTGCCACATGTCCAGCATCGGCATGTGCTCGCTGCTCGCCCGGCGCGGTTATGCCATGGTCATGCAGATTTCGGCCAGGGACCGGAACCGCATCGCCATCCAGGGCGACGTGCTCGGCGCCGCCGCCATGGGCGTGGCGAGCGTTCTCTGTCTCACCGGCGACGGGGTTGATGTGGGCGACCACCCCCAGGCCAAGCCCGTATTCGACCTCGACAGCATGTCGATGCTGAACATGATCCGCACCATGCGCGACGAATCCCGCTTTCTCAGCGGTCGCGAACTCAGCGAAGCGCCCCATGTCTTTCTCGGCGCCGCCGCCAATCCCTTCGCCCCGCCGCTGGACTACCGCCCCCTCCGCCTCGCCAAGAAGGCCGCCGCCGGCGCCCAGTTCGTGCAGACCCAGTACTGCTTCGACATCGCCGCTTTCCAGCGCTACATGGCGGCGGTTCGCGACGCGGGAACCCACGAGAAGGTTTTTATCCTGGCGGGAGTCGGCCCCCTGGCCTCGGCCCGCTCGGCGGAGTGGATTCGCGCCAATGTGCCCGGCGTGCATATTCCCGATGCGGTGATTGCGCGGCTCAGGGGCGCCCGGGACCAGCGCCGGGAAGGCGTCAGGCTGTGTGTTGACCTGATCCGGCAACTCCGGGAAATCGAGGGCGTCCATGGCGTCCATATCATGGCCTACCGCCAGGAACGCCGGGTGGCGGAAATCGTCGAAGAATCCGGCGTGCTCGGCGGCCGCAGTCCCTGGCGCCCCGCGGTGGACTGGGCCGACGCCGACTGGGACCAGGGCAGCGCCGCGCCGCCGCTGCGACCGGGAGCACAGCAACTGGAGCAAGCTTCATGACAGAAACCCTCATTACCTCCCCCGGCCGCGAAGTGCGCATCGGCTTTGACCGCCCCTTCGTCATCATCGGCGAGCGCATCAATCCCACCGGACGCAAGATTCTCGCCGAGGAAATGGCCCGGGGCGATTACAGCCGGGTCGAGGCCGACGCCATCGCCCAGGTGGAGGCTGGCGCCCACATGCTCGACGTCAACGCCGGCGTCCCGCTTGCCGACGAGCCGGCGATGCTTGCGGACATCGTCAAGCTGGTGCAGTCGATTACCGATGCGCCCCTGTCCATCGATTCCTCCATCGTCGCCGCGCTGGAGTCCGGGCTGGCGGTATACCAGGGCAAGGCCCTGGTGAATTCGGTCACCGGCGAGGAAGAAAGGCTGGAGACGGTATTGCCCCTGGTGAAGCGCCATGGGGCTGCCGTGGTCGCCATCTCCAACGACGAAACCGGCATTTCCGAAGACCCGGACGTGCGTTTCGCCGTGGCGAAGAAAATCGTCGAACGCGCCGCCGATTACGGCATTCCCCGGGAGGATGTGGTGGTGGACCCACTGGTGATGCCCATCGGCGCGATCAATTCGGCGGGCCGCCAGGTCATGCACATCGTGCGGCGGCTGCGGCAGGAACTGAAGGTCAACACCACCTGCGGCGCGTCCAACATCAGCTTTGGGCTGCCCAACCGCAATGGCGTCAATTCCGCCTTTCTCACCATGGCCATCGGCGCCGGCATGACTTCGGCGATCACCAGCCCCCTGCACCCGGAAGTGCTGCAGGCGGCCCTGGGCGCCGATGTCATGATGGGTCACGACCCGGACTGCGCAAACTGGCTGCGAAAGTATCGCGAGCCGGCCGCCTCCGGCGCCGGCCGGGAACGCCGCGGCCGCAGACGCCGGGGAGCTTGAGGAGCTGCCGTCATTCTGCGCGCAGTCGCAGAATCTCGTGCAGAGGCCTCCCAGGGAGATCCTGCGACTGCGCGCAGGATGACGGGTGAGGGGGTGCGAAGTCGCAGGATCTCCGGAAAAAGGCACGGCACTCGTGTGATGGGGTTAAAGAGTTGACCGAAACCACCGCCAGAGTCGTTTTCACCCCATCCGGGCGCCGGGGCGCGTTTCCTGTTGGGACCCGCCTGCTCGACGCCGCCCGCAGTATCGGCGCCGACGTGGATTCGGTCTGCGGCGGCCGCGGGCTTTGCGGGCGTTGCCGCATCGTTTGCATGGACGGGGATTTCGCCAAGCACGCCATCCGCTCGCGCCCGGAAAACCTGTCCCCATTCAATGAAATCGAAGCGCGCCACAGCGAGCGCCGCCGCCGGCTCGAAGCCAATCACCGCCTGGGCTGCCAGGCGACGCTCCAGGGCGATGTGGTCATCGATGTGCCCCCGGAGAGCCAGATGCATCGCCAGGTGGTGCGCAAGGACGCCGAACTGCGCGACATCCCACTCGACCCGGCCACCCGGCTCTGCCATGTGGAAGTGGCGCCCCCGGAACTCCATGAGGCAAGCAGCGACTTGCAGCGGCTGCGGGCAGCCCTGGCCAGGGAATGGCGGCTTGCCGACCTCGATTGCGACCTCTCCGGGCTGGCGAACCTGCAAACCGCGCTGCGCGAAGGCGAATGGCGCGTCACCGCGGCGGTACACCGGCAGGCGGGCATCATCGCGGTGTGGCCGGGATTCAAGCCGGCGGCCCATGGTCTGGCCATCGACGTGGGCTCCACCACCATCGCCGCCCATCTGGTGGACCTGACCGCGGGCGGGGTCATTGCCACCGACGGCGTCATGAACCCCCAGATCCGTTTCGGCGAGGATCTCATGAGCCGGGTTTCCTGGGCGATGATGAACCCGGAAGGCGCCGCCGAACTCACCGCGGCCGTTCGCCAGGGAATCAATACGCTCATCGCCGGCATTTGCGCCCGCGGGGAAATCGAAGCGGCCGATATCGTCGAATTCACCGTGGTGGGCAATCCGGTCATGCACCATCTGCTGCTCGGGCTCGACCCTGGGGAACTCGGCGGCGCCCCCTTCGCCCTGGCCGTGTCGGACGCCATCGACGGGAAAGCCCGGGACCTGGGCCTCGCGCTTCATCCCGGCGCCAGGGTCCATGTGCTGCCCTGCATTGCCGGCCATGTGGGCGCCGACGCCGCCGGCATGGTGCTCGCCGAGGAGCCGCATCGGCTCGACGAAATCTCCCTGGTGGTGGATGTGGGCACCAATGCGGAAATCGTTCTCGGCAACCGGGAGCGCCTGTTCGCCTGTTCCAGCCCCACGGGCCCGGCCTTCGAGGGCGCCCAGATCTCCTGCGGACAGCGCGCGAGCAGCGGCGCCATCGAAAGAGTGCGTATCGACCGGGAAAGCCTGGAGCCGCGATTTTCGGTCATCGGCGCCGAACCCTGGTCCGACGGTCCGGACTTCGCCGAAGCTACCGGAGACAGTGGAGTAACCGGCATCTGCGGCTCGGGCATCATCGAAATCATCGCCGAAATGTATCTGGCCGGAATCATCAACAGCGACGGCGTCATCGACGGTTCGCTGGCGAATCGCAGCGGGCGCATCATCGCCGATGGCCGCACGTTTTCCTATCTGCTCCACGACGGCGAGCGAAAAATCCTCATCACCCAGACCGACGTGCGCCAGGTGCAACTCGCCAAGGCGGCGCTGTACGCCGGCGTGCGCCTGCTGCAGGACCGGGCCGGTATCCGCCGCATCGACCGCATCCGCCTCGCCGGGGCGTTCGGTTCCCATATCGATCCCGCCTACGCCATGGCGCTCGGGCTGATTCCCGACTGCGACCTCGACCGGGTCGAATCCGCCGGCAATGCCGCGGGAACCGGGGCGCTCATCGCCCTGCTCAATCACCAGGCCCGCGGGGAGATTCAGGAACTCGTGGGCCGTATCGAAAAGATCGAGACCGCGGTGGAGCCGAAGTTCCAGGAATACTTCGTCGAGGCCATGGCGATCCCGCACCGCAGCGACGACTTCCCCAGACTGTTTTCGGTGATGGACCCGCCGCCAGCTGGCGCTGGCCCGGCGCCTGGCGCCCGCCGTCGCCGCCGGGCCGCGGCTGGATAAACTCCCATGTGTTACGGAGCAAGGCAGAGCAGATGAAGGCAAGGGCAAGAGTCGTCGTGATCGGCGGCGGCGTGGTGGGCGTCAGCGCCCTCTATCACCTGGCTCGCAAGGGCTGGGGAGAGGAAGTCGTGCTCGTGGAGAAAGGCGAGTTGACCTCGGGTTCCACCTGGCACGCCGCGGGCCTGCTGCCGCTGTTCAACATGAGTTATTCGGTGGGCCAGATCCACAAGTATTCGGTCAACCTGTACCGGCGGCTCGAGAAGGAAACCGGCCAGCAGGTCGGCTTCAGCCAGGTCGGCAATCTGCGGTTGGCGATGAACCGGGACCGAATGGATGAGTATTATCAATACGCGGCCACGGCAAAAACCATCGGCGTCGATGTGCGCTTTCTCAGCCCGGAGGAGATCGGCAAGCTCTGGCCGCTGTGCAATACCGGGGGTCTCGTGGGCGGAATCCATCATCCCGAAGACGGTTACATTCAGCCCGCCGATCTGACCCAGGCCCTGGCCATCGGCGCCCGCCGGCGCGGTGCGGAAATCTACCGCAAGACCGCAGTGCTGGGAATCACTCGGGCCGATTCCGGGGACTGGGTCGTTCACACCGACAAGGGCGACATTCACTGCGAGCATGTGGTCTCCGCCACGGGAAACTACGCCCGCCAGACCGGCGCCATGGTGGGGCTCGACGTGCCGGTCATGCCCGTGGAGCACCAGTACATCGTCACCGAACCCCACCCGGCATTGCGGCAGCGCAAGCGCGACGGCCTGCCGGAACTCGGCGTGCTGCGGGAATCCGACGGTTCCTGGTATCTGCGCGAGGAAAACAGTGGTTTCATCCTCGGGCCTTACGAGAAGGGCGCTCCCGCCTGCTATGTGGACGGCCCCGACCCCGGGGCGGAATACGAATTGTTCCAGGAAGACGTGGATCGCCTCATGCCCCATATCGAGGCCGCCATGAACCGGGTGCCGGCTTTCGCCGAGGTGGGAGTAAAACAGGTCTACAACGGCGCCATCGCCTACACCCCCGACGGCAACCCCATCATCGGGCCGGCCTGGGGCATCGACAACTTCTGGCTGTCCGAGGGCCACAGCTTTGGCATTACCGCCGCCGGCGGCGCCGGCTGGCAACTCGCCGAGTGGATTGTGGAAGGCGAGCCGAGCATCGACATGCTTGGCGTCGACCCGCGCCGCTTCGGCGACTACGCCACCAGGGACTACCTGGTCAGGAAGAATGAGGAAGCCTATTCCCACGTTTTCGTCATTCACTATCCCGACGAGGAAAGGCCTGCGGCGCGGCCACTGCGCACAGCCCCCTGTTACGGGCGAATGAAGGCCCGGGGCGCCGTATTCGGGCAGAAATTCGGCTGGGAAAGACCCAATTTCTTCGCCGTGGACGGGATGCGCCAGGAAGACGACTGGTCTTTCCGCCGCTCGCGCTGGTTCGAGGCCGTGCGGCGGGAGGTAGACAATGTCACCCGAAACGTGGGCCTGCTCGACATGACCGCCTTCGCCAAGTGCCGGGTTTCCGGGCCCGGCGCCGAGGCTTTCCTCGACGGTTTCGTCGCCAACAGCCTGCCGCAAAAGGCCGGTCGGCTGTGCCTGGCCCATGCCCTGAATCGAAACGGCGGCGTGCATTCGGAGTTCACCATCCTGCGGGAGTCGGCGGATTCCTTTTATCTGGTGTCGGCAGGCGCCCTGCAGAGGCTGGACCACGACTATCTGGGCAAGCGCCTGCCCAGGGACGGCTCGGCGCGGTTCACCCAACTCACCGGCGCCATGGGAGTGCTCGTGCTCGCCGGGCCGAAGGCGCGGGACTTGCTGTCCCGGGTAACCGATGCCGACCTTTCCAACGAAGCCTTCCGCTGGCTGACCGCCCGCGACATCGTGGTGGGTTCGGCGCCGGTCAAGGCCTTGCGGGTGAATTTCGTCGGCGAACTCGGCTGGGAACTGCACCATCCGCTGGAATATCAGAACCATATCTTCGACACGCTGTTTGCCGCCGGCGAAGATCTGGGCCTTGCGCCTTTCGGCATCCGCGCCATGGACTCCATGCGCATGGAGAAGTCCTACCGTATGGTGGGCACCGAACTTTCCATCGAGTATTCGGCCTTCGAGTCGGCCATGGACCGCTTCGTCAAGCCCGACAAGGGCGACTTCCTCGGTCGCGAGGCTCTGCTGGCCAGTCGCGAAGCCGGCCCGAAAAACCTGCTGGTGACGCTGGAAGTACATGATGTTGAGGATGCCGACGTACTCGGCAACAACGCCCTGCTCAAGGACGGAGAAACCGTCGGTCGCGCCACCAGCGGCAACTTCGGCTTCCGCACCGGCAAATCCCTGGCCCTGGGCATGCTGCCCCCCGAACTCGCCAAACCCGGAACGGGAATCGAAGTGGAACTGCTCGACCAATGCTTCCAGGCAACCGTAATCCCCGACAGCCCCTTCGACCCCGACAACAAATGTTCAAGGATGTGAGGCCCGCTCGGCGCAGCCGACAAGAAGCGAAGCGCAGTCGCGAATTCCTGTGGCGCAGACTCCTGGGGACCTTTGATATATCATTATAACTTTCTATATCAAACGGGCCCGCCGTGAACGTTTTCGACACCCTGAGTGACGAGTCCCGCTTCAAGGAACTCGACAAGTCTTCGCCAACGCCGCTGTATTTCCAGCTCTACAGCCTGCTGAAGACGATGATACTCGACGGTACCCTGCCATTCGGCAGCCGTATGCCCACCGAGGAAGTGCTGGCAAATCTGTTCAAGGTATCCCGTATCACCGCCAAGCGCGCCATGGACGATCTTGCCGGCGAGGGTCTGCTTGCGCGCAGCCGGGGCAAGGGCACCCATGTCATTTACAAGTATTCGCCACGGCCGGTGAAGGCGCCCCTGGTGGGCATGCTGCAGGAGATCGAGACCATGGCGCGCAACAGCCGCGCCCGGGTAATCCGCTGCAGCTGGCAAGAACCGCCCCAGGCGGTGCGGGACGAATTGGGCCTTGACCCGGGAGAGAAGGCCCTGCACCTGGTTCGGGTGCGGCAGCGGGACCGGCTCGACTTCGGCTATTACACGAGCTGGACCGCTGGAGTGGAAATGCCTTCGAAACCGGCGATATTCGAGACGACGCCCAGGCTTTCTTATTTCCGCCAGAAGGGCCTTGAAGTAACTCATGTCAAGCAGACCCTGAGTGCAGAAGCCGCCGGCGCCGAGGCCGCCAGGGTGCTGGCCGTGGCCGAGGGCAGCCCCTTGCTGAGCCTGACCCGCCGCTCCTACAACAAGAGCGCCGAGGGCGAGCGCATGCACGACTACCTGCGGGCGCTCTACAACCCCGAGCACTTCCGCTACGAAATGGACCTTGAGGTCGATTGATGTGAGGCGCGGTTGACGCGGTCGGCCGGGCATGGCCCGGTGTCGCTCGGCCTGCGCATGAAGCTGCGCTTCGTACACGCCCAGTTCGGCTCTCACCCAATCGACAAAGCGGCGAACTTTCGGTACTCTGGCGTCTTTTCCGCTGCTCGAAATCCATGCACAATTCAGCCCCATGAGAGTACTGACCAGGCGCAAGTTCCTGCGGACCAGCATCCTGGGCGGCCTGGCCGCGCCCTGGCTTGGCCGTGGTGCGGCTTTCGCCCAGAATGAAACCGCCGGTTCCGCGGCGGGTTTCCACGAAGGCATCTCCGGCGATGAAATCCTGCTCGGCACTTCCGCCGCCTTTTCCGGCCCCTCCCGCGGCCTCGGCATCGAGCTGTATCGCGGCGCCCAGGCTTTCTTCAACCGGGTCAATGAGCAGGGCGGGGTCGGCGGCCGGCGCATTGCGCTGCGGCTTTATGACGATGGCTACCAGCCCGTCCCCTCGGTGCAGAACACCATGGAACTGCTGCTTCAGGACCAGGTATTTGCCCTGTTCGGCTATGTGGGCACGCCCACGGTCACCCGGGTGCTACCGATTCTCAAGAAGTTCCAGGAAGAGAATGTATACATGTTCTTTCCATTCACCGGCGCCCAACCCCAGCGGGAGCCGCCATACGGAGAGTTCGCATTCAACCTGCGCGCCTCCTACCGCGAGGAAACCGCGGGCCTGGTGGAGAATTTCCTCCGTATCGGCCGCCGCCGGATTGCCGTCTTCTATCAGGCGGACGCCTACGGGCGCAGCGGCTGGGCGGGAGTCCGCGAAGCCCTTGGCGCCAAGGGGGAGCAGATTGTGGGCGAAGCGACCTACACCCGGGGCGCTGCTTATGGCCGTAGCATGGGCGAACAGGTGGAGATTCTGCGCAATGTCAGCCCCGACGCGGTGATTTGCATCGGCGCCTACGGCGCCTGCGCGGCGTTTTTGCGCGATGCCATCGACTTCGGGCTCGAAGTTCCCATCGCCAACCTGTCCTTTGTCGGCAGCGAGAACCTGCTGCAACTCATCACCGACAGCGTCGACGACAGCGAACGCTATACCCGCTATCTGGTGAATTCCCAGGTGGTTCCGAGCTACGAAGACGAGAGCATTCCCGTGGTCAGGGAATACGCCGAATTGATGGACCGGTACCAGCCGGAAGTTCCGGAACCCCTGCGCCAGCCGGATTATGTGCCCTTTGACCGCAGCTTCGTCAGCCTTGAAGGCTTTGTGAACGCGAAAATGCTCGTGGAAATTCTCAACCGCATGGGCGACTCCCCTGGTCGCGCCCGGCTGGAACAGGCGGTTTTCACCGTGCGGGACTACGACCTGGGCATTGGCGAGATGGTTTCATTTTCCGAACAGCGGCGGCAGGGCATGCAGCGGCTGTACTACACCGTGGTGGACCAGGGCCGGTTTGTGCCACTCGACGATTGGCAGGCGAGGTTTGGATAAGATGAAGTTGAACATGAACGTGCAGAAACTGTTTCGCAAGCCGCTGTTCGGGATATTCCTGCTGTTCGGAATCATCGCGGTCTCCACTTCCTGGGTGTGCATCGCCACGGTGGATTCCCAGCTTTCCGAAGAATACGAATCCAACAGCCGGGGCATCGCCCAGACCATCGCCGACGCCAGCGTGGACATCATTCTCAACCGCGACCTGTCCGCCCTGCAGTCCCTGATCGATCAGTTCCTGGAGATTCAGGGCATCAGCTATATCTACATCGTCAACGAAGACGGCGAGTTTCTCGCCCATACTTTCGTTCCCGGCATTCCCGGGGAGATTCTCGCCTCGGACCCGGCCAATACCGACACCGTGGAGCGTGTGCTTGCCGGCGCCGACAGCTTTGTGGAGGTCGGTAGCCCGATTCTTGCGGGCGTCGCCGGGTCGGTGCATATCGGCATGGACAAATCGGTCATCACCCTCAAGATACAGCAGGCCGTGGGCCGCCAGATGTATCTGATTTCGTCGATCTTTCTGGTCGGCATCATCGCAGCCATCATGCTCATGAATCTCGCGGCCCGCCCCGTGGAGCATCTGCTCGCCTACGCCGTGCAGCTTGCCAGGGCCGAACGGGAAGGGGAGCCGGTCCCCGGCGCATTGCTTGAGCGCGATGATGAAGCCGGCCAGCTTGCCCGCCTGTTGCTGTACTTTTCCAGGGTGGCCGATCCGGAAAAAGCCGGCGCGCTCGCCCAGCCGGAAGCATCCTGACCCGCGCCGCCGCAAGATGATCGCCGTTCCGCGATTCGTTGTCGTCCTGCTTTGCGCGGGGCTGCAACTCTGCCTGGGAACGGTCTACGCCTGGAGTTTTTTCCAGACCATGCTGGTAAACCAGCTCGGCTGGAGCCATACCGACACGGCAATCGCCTTCGGCGTCACGATTTTCTCGCTGGGCATCGCCGCGGCCTGGGCGGGAATGGCATTGCCGCGGCTTGGCCCGCGCAAGCTCGCCCTGGGCGGCAGCATCCTGTTTTCCCTGGGCTATCTCATCGCCGCGCCGGCGCTGGAATACAACAACCTGCTGCTGTTCTATTTCGGCTACGGCGTGATCGGCGGCGCCGGCATCGGCCTGGGCTATGTGACCCCCGTGGCGACCGTGGCCAAGTGGTTTCCCGACCGGAAAGGCCTCGCCACGGGCATCGTGGTGATGGGTTTCGGCGTCGGCGCCTTTCTGTTCAGCCGCCTGCTGGCGCCTTTTCTGGTGGTGCAGACCGCGGAAGACCTGCCGCAGATTTTCATGTGGCTGGGGATCATCTTCGCCGTCATCCTGATTCCAGTCAGCCTGTTCATCCGCAATCCGCCGGAGAACTATGCGCCGGTGACCGCGGGCGCCGGCTCCGCAGCCGCTCCCGAGCCGGTGGGCGCCGATCACCCCCGCTTCGTGCGCCGCTGCCTCAGGTCCCGGGAGTTCATCATTATCTGGCTGATTTTCTTCTTCAATATCTCGGCGGGCATTTCCGTCATCAGCTTCCAGTCGCCCCTGCTGCAGGATGTCTGGGGGCTTGCCGAACCGGGGCTCGACCCCCAGATACTCGCCGAATACGGCGCCATGCTCATCGCCGTGAGTTCGCTTTTCAATGGTCTGGGCAGGCTGCTCTGGGGGCTGCTGTCCGACCTCATCGGCCGCGTTACCGTGTTTCGCCTGCTGCTGGCAACCCAGATGGTGGTGTTCGCGATTCTCATGACCGAACGCGACCCCTGGATATTCTCGGCGCTGGTCTGCTATATCCTGCTGTGTTTCGGCGGCGGTTTCGCCACCATGCCTTCCTTCATCATCGACGTGTTCGGCAGCAAGAACATGTCCGCCATCTACGGCGCCATGCTCACCGCCTGGGCGGCGGCGGGCATCGTGGGCCCGCTCTACGTGGGCTACTACAAGGACGTGTACCCGGACCGGGCGGTAATCTACTGCTTCCTGATCGGCATGCTCATCCTCGGGCTGGGTCTCATTTTCTCCTTCCTGCTGGACGCCGAGCGAATCCGTCTCGCCAAACCCTCCGTCGAAGGCACCTTGCGGCAGTTCGATATTCCGGTCCCCCGGAGCCTGTGAAGGCCCCCGCACTTTCCCTCCGGGTGACTTGCTGGTATGTTTGCGCCGTTCTTTCAGGGGCCAAAGTAAATGATCAGGGTCACATTCATCGAACACGACGGAACCGAACGCACCGTGGAGGGCGTTGCGGGCAATTCTCTGATGCTGACGGCGGTTTCCGGCAAGGTGCCCGGCATCGACGCCGACTGCGGCGGCTGCTGCTCCTGCGCCACCTGCCATGTTTTCGTCAATGCCGAATGGCTCGACCGCCTGCCGCCCATGGAAGAGGACGAGGACGACATGCTCGACATGACCGATGATCGCCGGGAAAACTCCCGCCTCTCCTGCCAGATCAACCTCAGCGAGGAACTCGACGGACTCGTGGTGACGACCCCGGAATTCCAGTTCTGAAGCGGAATCCGGTTCTTCCCTGTCGTTCATGACTGTGCCGCTTCCGCGGCGCCCTTGAACTCCGGCAGGCCCAAATCAGGACAAAATCATGGCGCGGGTCTGCCGATACTGTGGAAGTATGCGGCTTTCCCGGGAATATCATCGCGGTTCCACAAAATGTCACAGAAACAGGCTGTTGTGCCGGGTATACTGCCGTGCGTTCGCAGAGGGATCGCTGGCGTGGCGCGCGCCCCCGGCCTGATGGAAATATCATGAAGTTCAAGCCAAATCGTACAATACCCGCCGCCGCGGTGCTGCTGTCGATGTGCAGCCTGCCGCTTCAGGCCCAGCAGGTCCCCGGCCCGGAAGACGCCACCGACAATTCCACCATCGTCTATCCGGCCTCCTATTTCGCCGAGTTCCTGCCGGTTTCGGTGAACGACATGCTCAACCGGATTCCCGGCATCAATCTCGCCATGGGTCGCGGCGGGAACTCGGGACGCGGCAATCGCGGCCGGCGCGGCCTCGGCTCCGGCGAAGGCGAAGTGCTGATCAATGGCCAGCGCATCACCGGCAAGAGTTCCGGCGGCCGCGACCAGCTCCAGCGCATCGCGGCGGACCAGGTGGATTACATCGAAATCATCCGCGGCACTTCCGGGGATATCGAGATTCGCGGCGGCGCCCAGATCGTCAATGTGGTCCTGCTCGATGTGATGTCGACCTCAAGCACCACGGTGGAAGTCCAGACCGACCGCTCCAGCGACGGCAAGATAGATACCGGCGGCCAGCTTTCCTACAGCGGCCAGAGCGGCGACCTCAACTACCTGCTGCATTTCGAGGCCAATCCCCGCTACAACCGTTCCCGGGCCCGCGAATTCAGCTACGACCCGGACTACGAATTGCAGGAAATCCGCTACGAGGACAGCGTCCGCGATGAACTCGAATACCAGGTCAGCGGCAATTTCGGCTACCGCTTCGACAATCAGGTGCTGCAACTGAACGGGCTCTACGAGACCCGGGGCGATTCCCCCTCCTGGCGCGACCGCAGCATACACGACCTGGTCAACGACCGGATTCGCCTGCAGCGCGAGGACAATACCAGCCGGCGCTATTCCTGGGAGATCGGCGGCGACTACGAGCGCGATTTCACCGGCGCCGGCACCTACCGCTTCCTGTTCATCGTCAACGACCGGGAATTCCGTTTCAGCCGCACCCGCTCGGACCTGATCGACGGCGAGCGGGAACCCAACCTGTTTCTCGACGACCTCGGGCGCGACCGGGAACGCATCGCCCGCACTTCCTACACTTTCAATGTGGCGCCGCAGCAAGGTCTCGAAGTCGGCATCGAAGGCGCCCAGACGATTCGCGACAACGGCCTGCGCATGGGGCTCGACATCCCCGGCCAGCCTTCGCCGGAGTACGCCAATCTGGTGCCGGTGGCCATCGACAACAGCGATTCCCGGGTCGAGGAAACGCGCTACGAAAGCTTCGCGGTGCACAACTGGCAACTGAACCAGCGCATGTCGCTGGAAAGCTCGGTGGTGCTGGAATCCTCGACCATCTCCCAGACCGGCGATGTGTTCAACTCCCGGGATTTCCAGTTCTTCCGGCCCAAGGTGGATTACCGCTTCGACATTACGCCGAGCCTGCAATTGCGGGCCCGGGTCGAGAAGGACATCCAGCAGTTGAGCTTTTCCGATTTCAGCGCCTCCACCGATTACAGCGACGACGACCAGAACACCCAGGCGGGCAATCCCGAGATTCGCCAGGAGCAGTCCTGGCGTTATGAACTGAACCTGGAAATGCGCCTGCCCAACAATCTCGGCGTGGTCAACTCCCAGTTCTGGTATCGCGACCTGCGGGACCTGATTGAAAGGGTGGACGTGTCGCCAGGCCCGGATATGCTGCGCTCCGCCCGGGGCAATGCGGGCGACGGCAAGCGCTACGGCCTCAATCTCGACCTGAGCACCCGGCTGCCCATGCTCGGCATGCCCAACGCCCTGCTCACCACCGGCATTCGCCTGCGGGATTCGGAGTTCATCGACCCGTTCCTCGGCCAGCGCCGGCGCCAGCCGGGGAGCGAGCGCTGGTCAACCAATCTGGGTTTCCGCAATGACATGGTCGAGCAGGGCCTGACCTATGGCATGTTCTATTCGCACTCTTCCAATGGCGGCAGCGGACGCACCGAGATCGACATCATCGACATTGAAGAGCGGATCGAAGACCCTTTCCTGACCGCCTTCGTGGAAAAGAAGGCTTTTGAAAACTTCACCTTTCGGCTCGAATCGCGCAATATTACCGAAGGCGAGTACTGCCGCAAGCGGACCCGCTTCCTCGGCGCCACCGCGGACGGCGTCGTCGAGGAGATCGAACACTATTGCAACAGCAGCGGCATGGAGCTGGCGTTTCGGGTAAGCGCCACCTTCTGATCCATTGCGCAGAGTTTCCGGACGCAAAGACTGGCCATGTTCCAGGCGGCCCAGGCAAAGCCCGGCGGATTCATCACGAGAACCGGGCGCAGACGATTGCGAGGCACGTGTCTGGCCTTCGGCCTTGCCGTGCTTGCCGGATGCGGCGGTGTCAGTCTCGACGGATTCACCACTTCGCCTTCCACCGCCAACGCGCCGCCCAATTCCACCCGGGGCCTGGTGGTGTTCGATGCGCCGCAGCCGGTGTATCCGCTCCAGGCCCGCACCCTGGGGATCGAGGGCTGGGTCATGCTCGCCTTCACCGTGGATGAAAGCGGCACGGTGATTCCCGACACCATTGACGTCATCAATCAGCAGCCCACCGGGTATTTCGAACGGGCCGCGATCAATGCCGCCCGGCGGATGAATTTCGACAATATTCTCAACCGCATGGTGCGCGACGTGCGCTATGTTTTCCAGTTCAAGTTGGACAATCGCGAAGAATTGCTCGTGGACGCTCCGCCCGAGGAGCCGAATTTCCGGGAGTACCTGTCGGCGAGTTTCGTCACGCCGCAGTATCCCGAATTCGCCCGGGAGCAGGGACTTGAAGGCCATGTGGTGGTGGAATTCACCATCACCGAAAACGGCGGCGTGCGCGATCTCATGGTGATCGAAGCCAATCCGCCGGCGATTTTCGACCAGGCCGCCCTGCGCGCCGCATCCCGCCTGCGCTACCAGCCCCGTGTGGTGGATAATGAAGCCGTGGCCGTGGAAGGCGTCACCCATCGCTTCAACTGGAATTTGCCCTAGGCAAGACCTCCCCGTGGATACATCCCGCATCACCGAAAACCATCAGTGGCAGCGACTGACCGAACTCGCCGAAAGTCAGGGGCAGGGAGACTTTCGCCCGCTGCTCGGGCCGGACCGCGCCAGCCGCTATCAGCTTTCCGCCGCGGGCCTGTATCTCGACTATTCCCGCAATCTGGTGAGCGACGAGATACTGGCTGGCCTGCTCGCGCTTGCGGAAAATTCTCCCCTGGCGGGACACCGGGAAAGCATGTTCCGCGGCGAGGCGATCAATGCCAGCGAGCGGCGGCCCGTGCTCCACACCGCCCTGCGCGCCGCCGCCGAGGAGTTGGAGGCCGACGGGCTGGGTGAATTGGCGGGGGAAATCGAATCGCAGCTCGGGCGCATCAAGGCAATCAGCGCAAGTATCCGCGCCGGCCAATGGCCTGGCGCCACCGGCAAACCGATTCGCGATGTGGTCAATCTGGGTATCGGCGGCTCGGACCTCGGGCCGAAACTGGCCTGTGAAGCGTTGAAGGAATACGCCCACAAGGAGATTCGCTGCCATTTTCTCAGCAATGTGGATGGCGAGCCGATCCGCTCGACCCTGGCGGGCCTCGACCCGGAAACCACCCTGGTCATTGTTTCGAGCAAATCGTTCACCACCTCGGAGACCCTGCTCAACGCGCACACCGCGGCCGCCTGGTTGCGGGAGCGGCTTGGTCTGGAAAACCCCTTCGCCTCGCCGCATTTCATCGGCGTCACCGCGGCGCCGGGCAAGGCGATGCAGGCGGGGATTCCCCGTGGCCAGTTGCTGGAATTCGGCGAATGGGTCGGCGGGCGCTATTCGTTGTGGTCATCCATCGGGCTCAGCATCGCCATCCGAATCGGTTTCGGGCATTTCAGCGCGATGCTCGCCGGCGCGCGAAACATGGACCGGCATTTCCGCACCGCGCCCGCAGCGCGGAACATGCCGGTCATCATGGCCCTGCTCGGCGTCTGGTACGCCAGCTTTCTCAAGGCGGAAAGCCAGGCCGTCATTCCCTACTGCGAGCGGCTGGGGCAGTTACCTGCCTATCTGCAGCAGCTCGACATGGAGAGCAATGGCAAGTCCGTCACCTTCGCCGGTGAAGCCGTGGCAGGCGCCACCGGGCCCATCGTCTGGGGCCAGACCGGAACCAATGGCCAGCACAGCTTCTTTCAGTTGCTGCACCAGGGAACGCATCGGGTTCCGGTGGATTTCATCGGCATCGCCGGGGACCGGCTCAGCGCGCCAAGGCACCACCGCGCCCTGCTCGCCAATCTGGTTGCCCAGTCCGCCGCGCTCATGATGGGCAGGCAATCCGCCGGGCTGCCGCCCTGGCGCAGGTACGCCGGCAATCGCCCGTCCAATGTGCTGCTGCTGGAAAGCCTGACCCCCGAGTCCTTCGGCGCCCTGATCGCCCTCTACGAACACAAGGTTTTCGTGCAGGGCAGCCTGTGGCGGATCAATTCCTTCGATCAGTGGGGAGTCGAGCTTGGCAAGCAACTCGCCGATGCACTGCTCGCCGCCGAACCCGAACTCGAAACGCTGGACGCCGGCTCGGTCAACCTACTCAAGCGCCTGGGCTGGTAGTTTCATGCCCCCACAAAAGGACACCCATCGAAAGAACCGTCATTCTGCGCGCCGTCGCAGAAACTCGAGCGGCACTCTCCCAGCGAGATCCTGCGACTTCGCGCAGGATGACGGAAAACAGAACCCGCAGGATGACGGAAAACAGAACCCGCAGGATAACGGAAAACAGAACCCGCAGGATGACGGAAAACAGCAGTACTCGCAGGACACCCATTCACGGCAGGATGTCTACCTGTTCAACGAGGGCAGCGCGGAAAACGCCTGGCGCTGGCTTGGGCCGCATCTGCACACCGAAAACGGCAAGACCGGCGTGCGCTTTGCCGTCTGGGCGCCCAATGCCAGCCGGGTGGCCGTGGTGGGAGATTTCAATGGCTGGAACGGCAATCGCCATCCCATGACGCCGGTGCAGTCCTCGGGGGTATGGGAAGTCTTTGTCGCCGAGGCCCGCAACCAGCACCTGTACAAGTACGAAATCCACAATGCGGGGGGTGAGTTGCTGCCGCTCAAGGCCGACCCATTCGCCCGCTCTATGCAGCATCCACCCGAGGATGCTTCCCGATTGCTGTTCGAGGAAGAATTCCCCTGGAGCGATCAGGACTGGATCGAACAGCGGGACAGCGGCGGGCTGCTGCGCAAACCGGTGTCGATCTACGAAGTCCACGCCGGCTCCTGGCGCCGCAAGCCCGCCGAGAACAACCGCTATCTCAGCTACCGCGAACTCGCCCGGGAACTGATCCCCCATGTGCTGGAAACGGGTTTTACCCATATCGAGTTCATGCCCCTGAGCGAATACCCCTTCGGCGGTTCCTGGGGCTACCAGCCCATCGGCCTGTATGCGCCGAGCATCCGTTTTGGCGCGCCCAATGAACTGAAATACTTCATCAACGAATGCCACCGCCAGGGAATCGGCGTGTTGCTCGACTGGGCCCCCGGGCATTTTCCCGGCGACCCGCACGGCCTTGGCCGCTTTGACGGCACCTGCCTGTACGAACACGAGGACCCGCGCCGGGGCTTTCATCCGGACTGGCAAACCCTGGTCTACAATTTCGGCCGCAGGGAAGTGGCGAGCTATCTGCTCAGCAACGCCAATTACTGGATCGATGAATTCCATTTCGACGGATTACGGGTGGATGCCGTGGCTTCCATGCTGTATCTGGACTACAGCCGCGAGCCGGGAGAGTGGCTGCCCAACGCCCATGGCGGCCGGGAAAATCTCGAAGCCGTGGAATTGCTGCGCAAGGTCAATGCCAGCGTGTACCGCAACCATCCCGGCGTCATGCTGATCGCCGAGGAATCCACCGCCTGGCCCGGCGTCAGCCATCCGGTTCACGAGGGCGGGCTCGGGTTTGGTTACAAGTGGAACATGGGCTGGATGAATGACTGCCTCGGCTACATGCGGCGGGACCCGGTCCACCGCAAGTACCACCACAATGAAATGACCTTCAGCACCCATTACGCCTGGAGCGAGAATTTCGTGCTGCCGCTGAGCCACGACGAAGTCGTCCACGGCAAGTCTTCCCTGCTGGAGAAAATGCCCGGCGATGACTGGCGCAAGTTCGCCAACCTGCGGGCGCTGTACGGCTTCATGTGGGCGCATCCCGGCAAGAAGCTGCTGTTCATGGGCGGCGAGTTCGGCCAGCGACGCGAATGGGGCCATGACCGCAGCCTCGACTGGCACTTGCTGGAAGACCCCAGGCACCGGGGCATGCTGCAACTGCTGCGGGACCTGAATTTCCTCTACCGGCAAACACCGGCGCTGCATGAAGGCGATGCGGACCCCGCAGGGTTCCGGTGGCTGCAGGCGGACAGCAGCCAGCTTTCGGTCTATGCCTGGCTCAGATTCGGCGAGGACAGCGTATTGCTCTCGATTTCCAATCTGACCCCGGAATGTCACCCGTACTATCGAGTGGGTGTCCCATTACCGGGCGGGTATCGCGAATGCCTCAATTCCGACGCGAAAGAATACGGCGGCAGCGGCCAGGGCAACGGCGGCGGCCTGGAGAGCCAGGACATTCCCTGGGACGGGCAGCCACATTCCGTGCTGCTCTGCCTGCCGCCGCTGGCAACAGTGTACCTGCTCCATCACGGTAACTGACAGCACACGAATGGCGAGCAGGGAAATCGAGGCTGGCGATCCGGACTTTCAGGGCGCTCGGCGGGACCGGGAAGGCGGCTGGTTTTCCCTGTACTCCGCCCATGCCGAGGCCGTTGAACTTTGTCTTTTTGACCCGAGCGGCCGGCATCTCATCGAAAGCCTTTTTCTGCCGGAGCAGACTCATGAGGTCTGGCACGGTTTTGTGCCGCGCCTGCCGGCCGGGGCCAGTTACGGCTACCGCGTGCATGGCCCCTACGCGCCACACGCCGGGCACCGCTTCAATCCCGCCAAGCTTTTGCTCGACCCTTTTGCCCGGGGGATGGTGGGAGAGTTCCGCTGGGACGAATCACACTTCGGCTACGAGCGCGATCATCCCGAACTCGACCTCGTACCCGACCGCCGCGACAATGCCCCCTTCATGCCCAAGGGGACACCCATCGGCCTCGCCGTCGCGGACCCACCCGCGGCAAGGCCACCCAGGCCCCGGATTCCCTGGCCCCGGACCATCATCTACGAGTGCCATGTGAAGGGATTCACAAACCTGCACCCGGCGCTTCCCGAATCGCTGCGGGGCAGCTACGCCGGTCTGGCCCGACCGGAAATCATCGGCTACCTGAAATCCCTCGGCGTCACCACGGTGGAACTGATGCCGGTGCACGCCTTCATCGGTGAATACGGCATCGCCCAAAAAGGGCTGACAAACTACTGGGGCTACAACAGCCTCAACTTCTTCTGCCCGCACCCCGCCTACGGCCGGCGGGACGCCGCAGCCGAGTTTCGCGCCATGGTGGACGCCTTCCACGAGGCTGGCCTCGAAGTCATTCTCGATGTGGCGTTCAACCATACCTGCGAAGGCGACCAGCTTGGCCCCACACTCAGTTACCGGGGAATCGACAATCGCAGCTACTACCAGTTGCTCCCCGGCGACCGGCGTTTCTACATCAACGACAGCGGCTGCGGCAACAGCATCAACATCGCGCATCCCCAGGTGCTGCGTCTGATCCTGGACAGCCTGCGCCACTGGGTTCGGGAGATGGGCGTCGATGGCTTCCGGTTTGATCTGGCGGCGATGCTTGGCCGCCGGGAGCGGGGATTCGACCCTGGAGCGCCCCTGTTCCAGGCGTTGGCCGAGGATCCGGCCCTCGCCGGAGTCAAGCTCATTGCGGAACCCTGGGATCTTGGCCCCGGCGGCTACCAACTGGGCGCTTTCCCACCGCCCTGGGCGGAATGGAACGACCGCTATCGTGATACCATGCGCCGCTTCTGGCGCGGCGACCCGGAGCAATTGCCCGAACTGGGGCGCAGGCTGCACGGTTCCAGCGACCTGTTCGAAGCCGGCGGGCGCAAACCCTGGGCAAGCATCAACCATGTCGCCTGTCACGACGGCTTCACCCTGCGTGACCTGGTGAGTTACGGGCAGCGTCACAACGAAGCCAACGGAGAAGAAAACCGGGACGGTCACAAGGGCAACTTCAGCGACAATTTCGGCTTCGAGGGGCCGAGCGCCGACCCGGCTGTGGACAGCAGTCGCTGGCGGCGGCAGGCCAATCTGCTGGCCACCCTGGCGCTTTCCCAGGGCGTGCCGATGATCACGGCGGGAGACGAATTCGGTCGCAGCCAGCGCGGCAACAACAACGCCTGGTGCCAGGACAATGAACTGAACTGGGTCGGCTGGGATTCCATTGTCCCCGCCGGCCGGGAATTGCGGGAATTCGTCGCCAGACTGTTCGCCCTGCGGCGGCGCTTCCCGGCATTGCAGGCAAGGAAATACCGCCACGGCGACATCGAATGGCTGGCGGAAGACGGCAGTCCCATGGGCGCTGTGCGCTGGCATGAGCCCAACCGGCGCCTGCTTGGCTACCTGCTGCGGGAAGCTGGCGCAGGCCTGCTGGCGATCTTCAATGCTTCGGATGAAGACGCCAAATTTCGCCTGCCCGGGGCGCCGGCGGGGAACTGGGAACTGTTACTGGATACCACTGCATTGAACAAGCCAACAGAAAACGGGATTTTCGCTCCGGGCCAGACCATCACGGCGGCCGGACAATCCGTGCGCCTGCTGCTGAATCCATCAGCCAAATGGGAAGAAAGTTGAACTCCCGGGCGCCGCTGCCGGACTTGCCAGCCGAAGATTCCCGGCGCGAGCCCCATGCCCCGGAAGATTCCGCCGCCGACATCAGCCGCGACCTGCATCGCCATTTCGAATACACCCTCGGTCGCGACGAGTTCGGCGGGTCCCGTCATTATCTCTATACCGCCCTGGCCATCACGATTCGCGATCGCATGGTGGGCCGCTGGCGAGCCACCCGGGAGCGCTACCGCCGCGACCGGGTCAAGCGGGTCAGCTATCTGTCCATGGAATACCTGATGGGGCGGACCCTGGGCAATGCCCTGCTCAATCTCGATATCGAGGAAGAAGTGCGCGAAGCCCTCAAGGCCTGGTCCTGCGCCCTGGAACAACTGGAAGAAGAGGAAGCCGACGCCGGGCTCGGCAATGGCGGCCTTGGCCGTCTCGCCGCCTGCTTTCTCGACAGTTGCGCGACGCTGGAGATTCCGGTGACCGGCTACGGCATCCGCTACGAATACGGCATGTTCCGCCAGACCATCGAGGACGGCGTCCAGGTCGAGCAGCCGGACCCCTGGCTGCGCCATGGCAATCCCTGGGAAATCGAAAGCCCCGACGCCAGCCGCCGGGTCAAGTTCTTTGGCCGCCTCGACAAGTACCAGGACGAAACCGGCGAGCTGCAGGTGCGCTGGGTCGATACCACCGACGTGCTCGCGGTGCCCTGGGACCTGCCGGTCCCCGGCTACCGCAACCAGACCGTGAACACCCTGCGGCTGTGGAAATCGGAAGCCACCGACAGATTCAACCTGGCGGAATTCAATGCCGGCAGCTACACCGACGCCGTGGCGGCCAAGAACCTCGCCGAGCAGATCACCATGGTCCTGTATCCTAACGACGCCAGCGAGGCCGGCAAGGAACTGCGCCTGCGCCAGCAGTACTTCCTCGCTTCGGCGAGCCTGCAGGATGTGATCTGGCGCTGGACCCGGGACCATGGCGAGGACTTCAGCGACTTCGCCGGGAAAAACGTATTCCAGTTGAACGACACCCATCCCTCGGTGGCCATCGCCGAAATGATGCGGCTGCTCATCGACGATCACGGCCTGTCCTGGGATGCGGCCTGGGCCATCACCACCGAAACCATGGCCTACACCAACCACACCCTGCTGCCGGAAGCGCTGGAGTCCTGGCGGGTCAGCCTGTTCGGGCAATTACTGCCGCGCCTGCTCGACATCATCTTCGAGATCAACGCGCGCTTCCTGGCCCGGGTGGAAGCGCGTTGGCCCGGAGATCAGGACCGGCGCGAGCGCATGTCGATCATCAGCGGCGGGGACCATCCCATGGTGCGGATGGCCTATCTCGGCATCGTCGGCAGTTTTTCGGTGAACGGAGTATCCGAATTGCACAGCAAGCTGCTCACGCAAACCCTGTTTCGCGATTTCTTCGAACTGTGGCCGGAAAAGTTCAACAGCAAGACCAATGGCGTCACCCCCCGGCGCTGGCTGGCCCATTGCAACCGGGGCCTGGGCGGGCTTGTCACCGATACCATCGGCGCCGGCTGGACCCGGGACCTGAACGCACTGGAAGGCCTCAATGCCCATGCCGCGGACCCGGCGTTCGCCAGTCGTTTCCTTGCCGTGCGGCGGGACAACAAGCAGCGGCTGGCGCATCTCGTGCAGCGCGAATGCGGCGTGGACTTCCATCCCGAATGGCTGTTCGACGTGCAGGTCAAGCGCTTCCACGAATACAAGCGGCAACTGCTCAATGTGCTGCACGTCATTCATCTCCATGACCGGATCCTCCGGGGCGACGCCAGGCAAATGCAGCCGCGCTGCGTCCTCATCGGCGGCAAGGCGGCGCCGGGCTATGCCATGGCCAAGCGCATCCTCCAGCTTGTCAACCACGTCGCCGAGACGGTCAATGACGAACCCGCCTGCCGGGACTTGCTGCGGGTGGCCTTCCTGCCGGACTACCGGGTCACCTCCATGGAAGTCATCTGCCCCGGTACGGACCTGTCACAGCAGATTTCCACCGCGGGCAACGAGGCTTCCGGCACCGGCAACATGAAATTCATGATGAACGGCGCGGTCACCATCGGCACCCTGGACGGCGCCAATATCGAAATTCTCGACGCCGTGGGCGAAGACAACTTCTTTCTGTTCGGGCTTACCGCCGGGCAGGTCCGCGAGCGGCGGGCGAACTATGAGCCCGATGCCATCATCGCCGGCGACAGCGACCTCGCCCGGGTAATGCAACTGCTGGAATCCGGCCACTTCGATCTCGCCGGCGAGGGCGTTTTTCGGGATATCATTGACGCCATTCGCCACCCTCACGAGCCCTGGATGACCGCAGCGGACTTTCGCGGCTATGTCGACGCCCAGCAGCGCGCGGCAGCGGCTTTTGCCGACCCGGAGCGCTGGACGCGCATGAGCATTGCCAATATCGCCGCCAGCGGTCGCTTTTCCAGCGACCGCACCATCAGGGACTACCGCGACGGCATCTGGCGCAAGGGCAAATAGAACGCGACGCAGCAGCGGAGGCAGGACCATTGCAAAAACCATTGCAGGGCAGATCACCCCGAAGCCGGCTGACCCGGGCCACCCTGGCGCTTATTCTCGCGGGAGGGCGCGGATCCCGCTTGTATGAACTGACGAACTGGCGGGCCAAGCCGGCGCTGTATTTCGGCGGCAAGTACCGCATCATCGATTTCCCGCTTTCGAATTGCGTCAACTCGGGCATCCGCCGCATCGGCGTCCTGACCCAGTACAAGGCGCACTCGCTGGTGCGCCACCTGGTGCGGGGCTGGAGCCATTTCAAGAAGGAGTTGGGAGAATACGTCGAAGTGCTGCCGGCTTCCCAGCGCTATTCCGACGACTGGTACCAGGGTACGGCCGACGCGATATTCCAGAATCTCGACATCATCCGCGCCGAACAGCCGGAGTTTGTGCTGATTCTTTCCGGCGACCACGTCTACAAGATGGATTACTCCGAGATGCTGATGGATTTCGCGAAAAGCGGCGCCGACATGACGGTCTGCTGTCTGGAGGTGCCCGTGGAAGAGGCGGCGAACGCTTACGGCGTCATGCAGGTCGACGAGAACAACCGCGTGATCGGATTCGAGGAGAAACCCGCGCAACCCACGCCGATTCCCGGCAAAGAGAGTCATACCCTGGCGTCCATGGGCAACTACATCTTCCGTACGGAATTCCTGTTTGAACAACTTGTCAGGGATTCACGCGACCCGACGTCGAGTCATGACTTCGGCAATGACATCATTCCATCCCTGATCGACGATCATCATGTCAGAGCGTACGCTTTCCGCGACGAGGAAACCGGCGAGCGCGCCTATTGGCGGGATGTGGGCACGCTCGATGCATTCTGGCAGGCGAACATGGAGTTGATCAGCGCCGCGCCGCGCTTCAATCTCTACGATCCCCATTGGCCGTTCTGGACCTACCAGGAGCAATTGCCGCCGGCGAAGTTCGTATTCGACCAGGATGACCGCCGCGGCATGGCGGTGGATTCCATGGTTTCAGGCGGCTGCATCATCTCCGGCGCCGTGGTGCGTCACTCCCTGCTGTTCAGTAACGTTCGCGTGCGATCATTTAGCACGGTGGAAGACTCGGTAGTCCTGCCGGGCGTCGATGTCGGCCGGAGGTGCAGTCTGAAAAACACGATCGTCGACCGGGGCTGCTGGATTCCGGATGGCATGGTCATCGGCCACGACCGGGATCAGGACATTGCCAGCGGCTTCCGGGTTTCCCGGAATGGAACGGTTCTGGTGACCCGGGGCATGCTGGGACAACCAGAGGGTTATGCCTGACAAGGAAACAGGGAAGAACATGAGTGCAATCAAGACTGTACACACCCGGCCGTTCGCCGGACAGAAGCCCGGCACCTCGGGGCTGCGCAAGAAAGTTGCCGAGTTCACGCAGGCCCACTACCTGGAGAACTTCGTGCAGGCGATTTTCAACATGCTCGGCGATTGCCGGGGAAAGTGTCTGGCGGTCGGCGGCGACGGGCGCTACTACAATCGCCAGGCGACCCGGATCATCGCCAGAATGGCCGCGGCCAACGGCTTCGGCAAATTGCTGATCGGGCGAGACGGCCTGTTTTCGACGCCGGCGATGTCCTGCGTTATCCGGAAGTACGCAACCGACGGCGGAATCATCCTCTCGGCCAGCCACAATCCCGGCGGTCCCGATGCGGATTTCGGCATCAAGTTCAACGGCGCCAACGGTGGCCCCGCGCCGGAATCCGTGAGCGAGGCGATCTACCGGCAGACCTTGTCCATCGACAAGTACCTGATACTGGATTCGGAAGACATCGAGCTTGGGCGAATCGGGAAGACCGAACTCGGCGGCATGGAAATCGAAATTATCGATCCCGTCGCCGACTATGCCGAGTTGATGGCTTCGATCTTCGATTTCGACAAGATTGCGCAGTTGCTCGCCAACCGCCGCTTTCACATGTGCTTCGACGCCATGCACGCGGTAACCGGCCCGTATGCCAGGGAGATTCTGGAAGACCGCCTCGGCGCGGAGCCTGGAACCGTGATCAACGGCATTCCCGACGAGAGTTTCGGCGGCGGCCATCCGGACCCGAACCTCGTCCATGCGCGAGAACTCGTCGATCGAATGAACGGCGATGCGCCACTGGCCTTTGGCGCGGCTTCCGATGGCGACGGCGACCGCAACATGGTGCTCGGCAGCGGCTTTTACATCAATCCCTGTGATTCTCTCGCGGTGCTTGCCGCCAATGCCGGTCTCGTTCCCGGCTATGGCGAAGGCCTTGCCGGCGTTGCGCGGTCCATGCCGACGAGCCGGGCGCTGGACCGGGTGGCGCAAAGCCTGGAGCTTCCCTGTTACGAGACTCCGACAGGCTGGAAGTTCTTCGGCAATCTGATGGACGCCGGCAAGATCACCATCTGCGGCGAGGAAAGTTTCGGCACCGGCTCGAATCACGTCAGGGAGAAGGACGGCTTGTGGGCGGTGCTGTTCTGGCTGAATATAATCGTCGAATCCCGCAAGCCGGCGCGCTCCATCGTCCGCGAGCATTGGCAGCGCTTTGGCCGCGACTATTTCACCCGGCACGATTTCGAGGAAATCGACTCGGCGCGGGCCGCCGAAATGATCGAGCGCCTGCGCGAGCGGGCATCCGGACTGGCTGGGGAGCGGACGGGAGAGTTGAGCATTCAGGCCGCGGAAGATTTCGCCTATACGGACCCCGTAGACGGCAGCGTCAGCGCCGGGCAGGGCGTACGCATCTTTTTCGACGACGGCAGCCGCGTGGTTTTCCGCCTGTCCGGCACGGGCACGGCGAACGCGACCTTGCGCCTGTATTGCGACAAGTACGAAACCGATCCATCGCTCATGGAGCTCGACACCCAGCGGACGCTCGCGCAATCTCTGCAAGCGGCCGGCGAAATCGCCGGCATCGCCGAATTCACCGGACGAACGGCGCCTGACGTGATTACCTGATTATCGGAGGCGGTACAGTGAGAATCTGCATGCTTGCCGCCGAAAACGGCGCGATTCCCGGCGCGAAAATCGGTGGCCTCGGCGATGTGGTCCGTGACATTCCCCAGGCTCTTGCCGGCCTTGGGCATGAAGTCGATGTCGTCATGCCGGGCTATCGGCACTTTGCCGACGCGACCGGCGCCGAACCACAACTGCCGCTCGAGGTTCGCTTCCGCCGGGAAACGCTTCGGGTGGAAGTCAGCCGCCTGAATTTGACCGGCGGGGTTCGCTGTTGGCTCCTCGATCATCCGTATCTCGCCCCGGGCGGTGCAGGCCGGATATATTGCGACGATCCGCCGGAGCGTCCGTTCGCCACCGACGCCTCCAGGTTCGCGCTGTTCGGCGCCGCCGCCTGCCAATTGCTGGCCGAGCGTCGGCCGGGAGAGGTCGATGTCATTCATCTGCACGACTGGCACGCTGCCTTCGCCGCCTTGCTGGTCCGCTTCGACCCGCATTACTCGCTCCTCGGCGATGTCCGGCTGGTAGCCACGATTCACAATCTGGCCATGCAAGGCATCCGGCCCTTCGCCAATGACGACTCTTCGCTGGAAGCCTGGTTTCCCGAGTTGAAGTTCAAGAGGAAGACCATAGTCGATCCGCGATATCCGGACTGTTTCAATCCGCTGCGCGCGGCGATCAATCTCTGCGACAAGGTGCATACCGTTTCGCCCGCCTACGCCAGGGAAATCCGCAAGAGCGACAATCCTGAAATCGGTTTTCATGGCGGCGAAGGACTGGAACGCGACCTGCAACGTGCGTATCGGGCAGGCAGGTTGAGCGGAATCCTCAACGGCTGCGAATACGGCGAGCCCGACCTCGCCTTGCCGTCGCCGGAAGAATTCATCGAAGCCGCCAGGGAGCAGGTTTTCCACTGGATCGGCGATGGGCCTCACGTGGATAGCAGCCATTTCATCGCCCTCGAGCGGCTTGCGTACTGGCGCGAACGGCCTCCGGCGCATTGGGTGATTTCGATTTCGCGGCTGACGCCGCAAAAGACCGCGCTGTTCCAGGTCACGATGGAAAACGGCGATAGCTGCCTGGAGAACCTGCTCGCCGAACTGCCCCGGGATCATGCTTTCGTCATGCTCGGCAGCGGCGATGCGGAAATCGAGGGCTTTCTCACCCGCGCCGGCGCCCGCGCCGGGAACTTCCTGTTTCTCAAGGGCTATTCCGAGCCCCTGTCGCGAACGATCTACGCGCTGGGCAGCCTTTTCCTGATGCCGAGTTCCTTCGAGCCTTGCGGCATCGGCCAGATGCTGGCGATGCGCGCGGGCCAGCCCTGTCTCGCTCATCGCGTCGGCGGCCTGAAGGACACGATCGCGAACAATGTCGACGGTTTCACCTTTGCCGGCCGCGATCAGGCTCACCTGGCCGACGCCTTCGTAAGCAAATTCAGGCAGGCGCTGTCGCTCAAGCGCCGCTCACCGCGGCGCTGGGCCGAAATCCGCCGGGCCGCCGCCGCGCGCAGATTCAGTTGGAAGGATTCGGCCCGGCAGTATTGTGAGCAGCTATATGGCGGTCATACGGTAAAATCGACAGCGGTGTCTTCTTCAGATTGAGCGGATCGAAATTGAAGCAATTAGGTTGAGCAGAGTGGAAAAGATCAGAATTTTCGTCAGCAGCGTACAAAGTGAATTCGCATCTGAACGAGCTGCGCTGCGCGACTATGTTCGAAGTGATGCTCTGCTTAGACGGTTCTTTGATGTGTTCCTGTTCGAAGACATCCCGGCATCCGACCATCGTCCTGATCAACTTTATTTGGGGGAAGTAGAAAATTGCGAGATTTACTTGGGAATCTTTGGAAACAAGTACGGTTTCGAGGATTCCTTCGGCGTATCGCCAACGGAACAGGAGTTTGATCTCGCAACAAGGCTAGGCAAGCAGCGGCTGATCTTTATTAAGGGTACAAGTGCAAACTCGCGCAATGAAAAAATGCAGGCGCTTATCGACAAGGCAGAGAATGATGTTGTCCGCAGGAAATTCAGTGAAGTCGAAGACCTGAAGGCTGGGCTTTATGCGGCGTTGGTGGAGTATCTGGGAGACAGGGAATTATTGCGAGACAGTCCTTTTGATATGGCGCATTGCGACGGCACGAGTTTTGACGATCTCGATTTAGATCAAATACATGGATTTATCCGTGCTGCACGTGAAACCAGGCAGTTCCCTCTTGGCGAAAGCACCTCGTCGGAAGACTTGCTTCGGCATTTGAATCTGTTGAACAAGGATCGGTTGACCAACGCCGCTATTCTTCTGTTTGGCAAGGAGCCGCAGAGATTCCTGCTTTCTTCAGAGGTCAAGTGCGCACATTTTCACGGGACAAAAACAACCAAGCCAATCCCATCTTTTCAGGTCTATAGGGGCACTGTCTTTCAAATGGTCGATCAGGCGGTTGACTTCGTATTGAGCAAAATCGCTTTCTCGGTTGGCACTCGGTCAGAACATACCCAGATTCCCAGGACTTACGAGATTCCCAGAGAGGTCGTTACCGAAGCCATTGTTAACGCGGTTGCACATCGGGACTATACGGATAGCGGCAGCGTGCAAGTCATGTTGTTCTCAGACCGTCTGGAAGTCTTGAATTCCGGGAGCCTGCCAACGTCGCTCACCGTGGAGAGTCTCAGTGGACCACACCAATCGCTTCCGCGGAATCCCTTGCTGGCGGAGTCGATGTATTTGAGTGGCTATATCGAACGTATGGGAACCGGCACGGTTGACATGATAGAACGTTGCGTCTCTGCGGGATTGCGCGAACCGGAGTTTGTCTCCGCAGGCAACTTTACGGTGAAAATTGGACGGCCAGTCATCCCCCAAGTCACCCCCCAAGTCACCCCCCAAGTCACCCCCCAAGTCACTGATGAGATAATGCAGCTCTTGGAAGCAATAGTCGGCGACATGAAACGGACAGAAATTCAGGAAACGCTCGGCTTGAGAGACAAAAAGAATTTTCGTACAAGTTACTTGAAGCCAGCTATCGATCAAGAACTGATAGAAATGACAATTCCTGATACTCCAACAAGCAGTCTTCAAAAGTATCGCCTAACGGAGAAGGGTCGCGCTGCCATCGAAAATGGGCTCTTCCCGGATTGATCACGGAATGCGGAAAATCCTTCACCAAGGCCACCTGGGCCCGCGAAGAGATCAACTATGCCAAAAGAACCCGACAAACCCAGCCCCTATCTCAGATAATCCCTGCCTCAAGATATAGAACGGCGCAACTTCCTGAAAATTAAGGTTTTTTAGAGTTGCATATCTCAAGAAATCAACAGAAGATGCTATCACACATCCCTCTGATGCCGAAGCGATACGGCGGCAAAAGATCAGGTTACTGCGCACCCCTTTCGGATGCCACGGCGGGAATCATGTCTTCGATACACTTGAGCACCACCCGGGCGCGTTGCTCGAGTTCCGCGTCGGATGCGCTGCTGACCGGGTGATCGATCACGGCGAACGGATAGTCCGGCAGGCCGAGCACTCTCGCCATCAATTCCGCCGCCGAAACGAATCGCGTCGTCATCACCGCGACCGCCGGAGTTTGCGCCAGTTCGGCGCTGACCGCGTCATGCAGACTGCACGACGAACAACTGCCTCAGTCGCCGAGACCGGTGATGGCGAGATTCCAGTTCCGCGCCTCGTCGATGATGTCCTGCTCCGCCGGTGCGCTGTAATTGGCCTTGGTGCGATGCACGACCTCCGCTACGTCGAAGCGCTCCCGCAACAGCCGGTCGAGATGGGAGAAGAAGCCGGCCGTGCCCTCCTTGCCGTTGGAGATAAAGCCGACAATCGCCCCATCGAGCGAAGCCGGCCGCGTTGCCGGATTTCTGTCGGCGCCGCGGGTCTCGCTCGTCGGATCAAGCACGCGAATCGTCATTTTGGCTTCATCATGTCTGAGGGTACACCTTTGGTGGGTTGTTCTCGCGTGTCCATTCAGGTTAGGACAATTACCAGGCCATGGTAATTGCGCTACCAACATTTTCAAACCTTCTCATTCCCTTGACGATACCACGGACAGGTGCGCCTTGTGTTGGCAGCGATCAAGATAGGCCACGACGGAACTGGCGCAGAAAACGTTCGGACCGGGTTCGCTCGCATCCCGAAACAGGTTCTAATCTGAATGAGTCCCTACAATTCGCTTGCTGGTGGGTCAAATTGAGCGTATTATCTCCACAATTACCCGCCGGCAGCATGCTGTCGGCTCAAGGGCCGCTCCCCGGAGTGGCCCTTGCTTTTTCTGGGGGACTACGTGCGAACGCGGGTCTATGTCGACGGGTTCAACCTGTATTACGGTGCGTTGAAGGGAACCCCCTTCAAGTGGCTCGACCCCGTCCGGCTGACCGCCCTTCTGCTTCCACGTGAGTACGCGATTGACAGACTCGGCTACTTCACGGCGCGGGTCTCAGGAAAGCTCGACCCGCTTGCGCCCGCGCGCCAACGGAATTATCTGAAGGCCATCTCGACCCTGCCGGAAGTCGATATTCACTATGGAAGGTTTCTGGCCAAAACCGCATGGCGACCGCTCGCCAACCTGCCGGTCGCCGGGAGGCAGATCGACACCCCGAGGCCGGTCACATTGCCGCGAGGCGATCATCCAGTTCTCGGCGAACGCCTCCAAACGCTACCGGTGGGCGCATATCGGGATCGTATGGGCGGAGGTGAGGGTGTGCGCCGCAGTCCCGGAGTAACGATCCCGGACGCGGTGGTCGCGGAGTTCCACACTATGGAAGAGAAGGGTTCGGACGTGAATCTCGCGGCCCATCTGCTAAATGATGCGTGGAAGGATCTGTTCGAGGCGGCGGTAGTGATTTCGAACGACACTGATCTCGTGCTACCCATCAGTATGGTCACGGAGGAACGGAAACGGTCGGTGTTCGTCGCATGTCCCGGGCGATCACAGATTGCGCCGCAGTTACGGCAGGTTGCAAGCTATGTCCGCCATATCCGCCCGCCGATGCTGAGAACAGCGCAGTTGCCGGACAAGCTGCCGGGTACTGGTATCTCCAAGCCGGCGGATTGGTAACCGGTCCAACGAGACGCATTGTCGGTGCCGCAGCAATACTCCCTAAAAAGCGCCGATTGAAAAATCCCCGGTTCGCACTGGGCAAGCTGTCGATGGATATGGACCGCAAGGCCGGAATAGGGGACCATCGGTCCAGGCTTCGACGGAACGTCGGACCGGAGAGCATTCATGAAACCAGCAGAATTCGCGACGGCATTGGGAGTGGCCGTATTCGTGCTGGTTTTTACCATGGCCGCCAGCTTCCCCATGGTCGCCGTATACGCATATCTCATTGAGCCGGGCCATCCGCCGGAATTCTATAGTGAAGCGGCGAACTGGATCGCGCCCTGGTCTTCCCACATTCTGGGGCCCATCGCGTTTTTCGCCTGCAATTACTGGCTGGTGAAAACCGGTCGGGCCCGATTTCCCCTGCGGTTCGCGGCCTCGACCATCGGGTTCTATCTGTTGGTCGACCTGGTCATGCTGGGGACCTTGCTCGGAATTCCCTTGAGCACCTATTTTACGCTCGGGATTTTGCTTTCGTTGTCGGCCAAGATAGTCGCCGCTTGCTGGGGCGCCAGGCTCGGCCTGACCAGACGGCCCATGACGACTTGAATCGCCACGCGACGGAGCGCTAGGAGCCTGCGCCGTAGGAATTCACGGCTGCAAATCCGCTCTCATCCACGCCCCCGGCCGCTCGTGCGCATTCCGAATGCATGAAATACGACCTTACATGCAAAGGGCCGCCGCTTGCTAGCGATCTTTCGGCGGAGGGGCTCGCAATCGACGCAGGCGCCCACGGCAAGGGTCACGGCCTGACTCTTCAGGCCAAGCCAGGGAGGAATGACGGCGCCAAATCCTCCGGCCGGCCCGCCGGCCGCGAGCACGAGCAGATGCCCGGGCGAAGGCAGGGCGCAATATTCGGTGTCGCCCTTGTCGCGAACGACGGCGCCCTTTCCCACCTTCGCCCATTCGCCGCGCTTGATGCGCGCTTTCCGGAAAATGAATTCGGCAATGTCCGATTTGCTCCAGCCGGCCGCGTGCAAATGATCGCGATGCTGTTTCGGCACGACGATCACGTAGTTTCCTGACCAGATGGAATAGTTGCGCATGTTGGCGCGCATTTCGGCGGCGTAAGTTTCGAGAATCTCTTCGGGCTCGGTGGTCCACTCGTTCATGATTTGCCGCGGCGCGCCCGCGGCGAATACCGTCACGGCGGATACATCGGCAGGAATTCCACGCATTTCGGCCAGCGACGGCCAGCCGGCGCCTTCTTCGTCTTCGGCCAGGCAATAGCTGATCTTTCCCGGATGGCCCAGCGTCGAGCGGTCGATCGCGCCCGGGCTTACCTCGAGAATATTGATCAGGCCGAGCCGAATCGCGCGTCCGATCACGGCGCTGGCCGGGTCACCGCCGCCAAGCGCGTTGAAGCTGCTGCCCGCGCCGATTTCCAGCCGAATCGGACCATTGATGATTACCAGAATCGCACAGCCACCGGTGCTGGCGCTTGCGCCATGCAACAGGAATTCCTCTTGCAGCATCGCCGTCCAGGCCGTGACCACGACGGGAAAATGGCTTGGCAGGCAGCCGGCCATGACGGCATTGATCGCCAGTTTCTCGGCGGTAATCGCCCGCTCTCTTACGGGCTCAACGCCAATCAATTCCCCGGCGGGCAAATTCGCCCATTCGAGACAGGCCTGTACCGATTCCGGCGTCGGCGGCACGATGGGAAATCCATCGGTCCAGCCGCGGCTGTGGAAGAACTCCTGCGCCTCTTCAAAATTATCCAGTTCGTGCTCGGCAGAGCTCAGATTCATCGCCATTGGCGTATTCGCAAGGATGGATGTCCCATGGAGCCACCCTTAAATTAATGTCGCGGAGGTCTGCTCCAACGTAAACCTTCGAAGCGTGCGAAATCCCGGTCAAGCGTGATCCACTCGCAGCCGCTCTCGATGGCGAGTGCGGCGAAGTGCGCATCGGGAATCAGGTTTCCGGCCGCTTCCGCTTCTCGGCAAAGACTCGTGAAAATATCCCAGTGCCGCGCGCCGGGATGAACAGGCACGCAATGAGGCTGTCCATACACCACGTGGACGAAGGCGAGCGCTTTATCGAGCGGGCTTGGCCGCGCAAAGATCCGACGGTGGGTAACGATCCGCAAAAAGCCACTCAATACAAGGTTGGAGATTCCGAACGCCTCTCTGGCGTGGAGAACAGACTCAAGCCAGGAACGGCAGGAGCCATGCTCCGGCGCATCATCGCGGTAGGCGGAGACGAGGATGTTGACATCAGGCAGCACCACTGTGCTCGTCCATCAACTCCAGAAGCGCGGCGGAGTCATTCAAGTCCACTCCCGGCATGAGACCCGTCCCGTGAAATACGGGAAGTTCCGCGGCGGGCCGCTTTGCCTCGCGGGGTCTGTACAATGCCTCCCGCAGCGCGTCCTGAATCGTGGCGGACATGGTTCTTCCCGTGTCGGCAGCCGTTCTCTTGAGCTCCGCGAACAAGTGGTCGTCGATCTGAATAGTGGTACGCATGCATAAAAGCATATTGACCATGCATATGTATGTCAACCTTGTGACCCCTTTGACTTGACCGCATGGGTGTCCTGGGGAGTGAAAACAGCAAGTTTCAGGAAACTTTGCGTTTAAGGAGATTGCGACCGGTCAGGCAGAGTTCCGGGCGATTTCGGAAACCAGGCGGTCTTCGTCGGGAAATTCTCCCGTTTCGTGCTTTGAATACGCCAGTTGCCCGTCCACATGCACATCGAATCTGCCGCCACCGCTTTCAATGAGACGGGCGGTAACGCCGAATCGGTCAGCCAGTTTGGCTGCCAGACTGACAGCCTTGGGTTTGTAGTTTCACTGTACGCAGTAGGCGATCAAGATATCCATGTTTGTCGAGTCTCTTTGCGGAAGATGGGAGTTAACGGCCAGGGGCCGGATTCCAGGCTCTGATTATACCGGTCGCCAGCCCGCGCTGGCGACCTTGATCGCAACACCTTGATTGCAACACTCAAGGCAAAGCGAAAACCACCAGGGCCGGACCTTCCCGGGTGAGGCCGCTGAAGCGGGACATGTCGCCGGATGTCTGCATGGCGTGGCCGGTCAGCGCGCTGGCATGCAGGCCCGGTTGGCCCACGATCAGGGCGATGTGCTGTTTTCCGTCCACGCCATAGCTGATGGGGAAGGAGGCCGGCACATCCCCAAGGTCCATGCTCCAGAGCACTTTGCCGTCGGCCTGGTCGAAGGCCTTGAACGACTGGTCGATGGCGCCGCCGAAAACGAGCCCGCCGCCGGTTGCCAGCACCGCCGAGGCTGGCGGCATGAATTCGCGGAAACTCCAGGCCAGTTCCCTGGTTTCGAGATTGATCGCCTGCAACCTGCCGATATTGCCGTCGCTGTCGGGTAACGGCACGGAGGAAATGGCGACGCCGGTGCTGAGCAGATTGCCGTCCCCGCCGGTGGGCCCTCCCATCATGCAGGTCTCGGCCAGAGGAAGGAAGAGCATGTTGCTTTGCGGATTCAGCGAAGCCGCCGGCCAGTTGCGTCCGCCGATGGGTTGCGGGCAGATCAGCACGGCGTTCTCGGCATTGGGCCGGGCATTGGCGTTCATGGTCTTGACGCCGGTTTGCGGATCGATGGAGGCAACCAGGTTCTGCAGTCCCAGGTCGATGGAAAACAGGTACTCGCCGGTGGCGGCATCCAGGGCGTCGTACAGCGCCATCTTGCCGGCGGTGATGACCGCCTTGCGGTGCGCGCCGTCCACTTCGACTTCGATGATTTGCCGCTCGAAGGACCAGTCCAGGTCCCACTGGTCGTTCGCCACATGCTGGAAATGCCAGACCAGTTCGCCGCTTTGTGGCCGCAGGGCGATGGTGGAATTGGTGTACAGGGCGTCGTTGCTGACGCCGGGAATGTCCAGCCGCTCCAGCAGGGGCGCGGTGTGATAGGTGGGCGCCGGGCCGAAAAAGACCAGATCGAGCTCCGGGTCGTAGCTGCCGCTGATCCAGACCGAACCGCCCTGCCGCTCGCCGAGGGGGATGTCGTTCCAGGTGTTGCCGCCGGGGTCATCCGGCCCGGCAACGGTCTGGAAGCGCCAGAGTTCCTCGCCGCTGGCGGCGTCGATTCCGAGAATGAAGCCGCCTTCGGGCACCATGGTTGCGGTGACTCCCTGGACGATCACGCCATTGGCGAGCAGCGGCGCGGCGCGCAGGGAGTAGCGGCTCGGGCTTTCGGCGCTGACCGATATGGCGTGCTCCCAGACGGGTTCGCCGCTGCGGAAGTCCAGCGCGAGCAGACGCAGATCCAGCGTGGGCACGATGAGCTGTTCCCCGTACATCGCGATGCCGAACTTGCCGTTGAGTCCGGCGGTAGCGTCGGGCCCGGTTTCGTGCTCGTAACGCCACAATTCCTCGCCGTTGCGGGCATCGAGGGCGAGCACCGCGTCATTGGTGTCCGCCAGGAACATCACGCCGTCGTGCACCAGCGGCGTCGCCATGCTCGACCCCTGGCCGAGCGGGATGCGCCAGGCCTGGGCGAGTTGATCGACGTTTTCGGTATGGATCTCATCCAGCGGGCTGAATCCCGCGGCGCCGTAGGTCTTGCGCCAGATCAACCAGTTTTCGGGCGCCGGGTCCGCCAGCATTTCCGCCGTCACCGGTCGCAGATTCTCCAGCAATTCCGTGTCAGCATCCGTGGATTGCGCCAGGACGGGGGTGGCGGCAAAACAGACGCAGGCCATGGCCGCGCCAATCCGGTGCTTGTGCAACATGTGGTTTCCTCGCGTTAGCGGACTGGATGGGCGCAGTCTACTGCAAATTGCAGCGGACTGCCGTTCCCGCATCATCCCGTCATTCTGATTTGAGTGTAGCGGTCTCCGGCGCCTTCTGGTATCAATGGCAGGGTTGGCTGCCCGATGCGGGCAGGCAATCCCGTGGCGGAGCGAGGAGAACCAATTATGGCTGGGCCAATCCGGAATCGACGACTGCGGCGGCTGGTTCTGCTCGCCGCCTTGCCTGGACTCGTGCTGGCGCAAACCCTGACCCGGGCAGCCGAGGACTTCGCGCCGGTGACCGACGCCATGCTGCGGCAGCCGGCCGACGGCGACTGGCTCATGTTTCGCCGCACCCTCGATAGCTGGGGCTACAGTCCGCTTGGTGAGATCCATCGCGACAATGTGGCCGAACTGCGCATGGTGTGGACCCGGAACCTGGACCAGGGCACCGGGGAAATCACGCCCCTGGCCTATGGCGGCGTGCTGTACGTGCCCCAGACCCGGGACGTGATCCAGGCCCTGGACGCCCGCAGCGGCGATCTGCTCTGGGAAAACCGCCGGCCCATCCCCGAGGGCCTTTATCAGCAGGTGGGAGGCAACGCAGCCAACAATCGCAATCTGGCGATTTATCACCGCTACATCATCAATACCAGCGACGACAATCACATCTTCGCCCTGGACGCGCGCACGGGAGAAATGGTCTGGGAAACGCGGATTCTCGATTATCTGGAAAATTCCGCGACCCATTCCTCGGGGCCCATCATCGCAGGCGGCAAGGCGATTTCGGGCCGTAGCTGCCGCCCCTGGGGAGGGCCGGAAGCCTGCATCATCACCGCCCACGACGCCCTCAGCGGCGAGGAAGTCTGGCGCATGCGCCTCATCCCCCGCCCCGGCGAGCCGGGCGACGAAAGCTGGGGCGAAGTGCCCTGGGAGCAGCGCCAGCATGTGGGTTCCTGGATGGTGCCGAGTTACGACCCCGAACTCGACCTGATCTTTCTCGGCACTTCGGTCACTTCCCCGGCGCCGAAATTTTTCCTCGGCGACGCCGGCAACCGCTATCTCTACCACAATTCCACCTTGGCGCTGGAAGCCGGGAGCGGGACGATTCGCTGGCATTACCAGCACCTGAACGACCATTGGGACCTGGACCACCCCTTCGAGCGCCTGCTGGTGGAAACCCCGGTGGCGCCGGACCCGGAGGCGGTGCAGTGGATCAATCCCGACCTGAGGGCGGGGGAAATCCGCAAGGTCATTACCGGCATCCCCGGCAAGACCGGCGTGGTCTACACCCTGGACCGGGAAACCGGCGAATTCCTCTGGGCGACCGCAACCGTGGAACAGAATGTGATCGCCGATATCGACGGCGCCACCGGCGCGGTGGCCGAAAATCCCGAAGTGATCTTCCGCGAATCCGAGCAGGTCGTTTTCGTCTGCCCGAGCATCATGGGCGGCAAGGACTGGGAAGCCGGCGCCTACAGTCCATTGACCAATACCATGTATTACCCGCTCACCAACTCCTGCGCCAACATGATGGCCACGGCGGATGTCTTCAGCGAGTCAGCCAACGCGGTGGCGAGCGCCGGGGACGGGGTGGGACAGCAACTCGAGATCTACTCCATCGCCTACCGCCACCAGATTGCGCCGGGCACCGACAATGTCGGCACGATTCGGGCGATTTCGGCGGAAACCGGCGCAACCCGCTGGCTGCATGAACAGCGCGCCGGCCTCCTGTCGCTGGTGGCCACCGGCGGCGGGCTCGTCTTCGGCGGCGACACCAACGGTCGCTTTCGCGCCTTCGATCACGAAACCGGCGAAGTGCTGTGGGAGATCAACCTCGGCTCGCCAGTGGCGGGCTATCCCATTTCCTTTGCGGTCGCCGGCAAGCAGTATATCGCGGTCAATACCGGCTCCGCCCAGACCAATCTCGCGCCGGAACTGCGGCCAAGCCGGGGCAGCAATCTTTTCGTCTTCGCCTTGCCGGACTAGGAGCCTGCGCCGCAGGAATTCACGGCTGCAAATCCGCTCTCATCCACGCCCCCGGCCGCTCGATTTCGTTGCATATTCACCAATATTCGCCTCAATCGATCAGCCAGGGTCGCGGCGACAGCGAATTTTCGCTTTCGCGAATTCCTGTGGCGCCGGCTCCTGGCTGTCGCTGGCGTGACAGGCTTCGTCTTGCCATGCCCACCGGGGAACCTATAATCGCAGGCATCAGCCTTCGGGAGGCAAGCCATGCAGCCATTTGATTCTCTTCGCGCAGCCCTGCTCGCAGCCGCGGCCCTCGGCGCTGGCGCACTGCTCGCGCCGGCAAGCGCCCATCACGCCAGCGGCCCGTTTTACGATCCCGAAAACCGGGTGGAAATCCAGGGGACGGTGACCCGTTTCGTGTTTCGCAATCCCCACGCCTACCTGTATGTGGATGTGCCCGGGGCCGATGGCGACGCGGTGGAATGGCAAATCGAGCTCGGCGCCCCCATCAGCCTGCGCCGCACCGGCTGGACGCCGGACTCATTGACCGTGGGCACGGTGGTGAAAGTCTCCGGCAACAAGTCCCGGGCCGAGGGCAGTTTCGGGCTGTGCTGCGTGCGCATGACGCGGGAAGACGGCAGCCCCGTACTTTCCGGTGGCCGGGTTGAAGAAGAGGATGTGCAATAGTGAAACTTTCAGATGGATTCGCAATGAGACTGGCGCTGGCTTCCCTGGCGCTGTTGCTGCTGGCCGGCCCCGGCGCAAGGCAGACCGGCGCCCAGCAGACCGGCGCCCAGCAGACCGGCGGCGGAATTCCCGACCTCGAGGGCATCTGGGACGGTTCCCCCCGGGCGCGGCCCATCAATAACGCCAACATGCCCTGGACCGGGGAGAACTTTCCGAAACTGAACGCCCGGGCCCTGGCCTACCAACGGATATGGGAAGAAATCATCGCGCCGAAATACGATTGCCAACCCGCTTCCTCACCGGCGATTCAGTACGACCCCTACCACATGCAGGTCACCCAATGGCCCGACCGGGTGCTGTTCCGCTACGAAAAGGATGATCAGCTCCGCACGGTCTGGCTCGATGGCCGCGAGCCCCGGGCCGAGGAATTCAGCATCCAGGGTTTTTCCACCGGGTACTATGAGGACGGCGCGCTGATCGTGACCACAACGAATTTCGTCTTCGACATCGTCGGCTTCGATGATTACAACGGCATCCCCTCCTCCTCACAAAAAATCGTCCGCGAACGCTACTGGCGCGATGGCGATGACCTCTGGATCACCCTGGAAGTCGAAGACCCGATGTTCCTGGAAGAGCCCGTTTCCTACAACGCCCGCTGGATCCCCGCCACCGAGGGCTACAAGCTGCTCCCCTACGACTGCGACCCCGAAGCTTCCCGCGCCTCGGTCCACTTCTTCCCGTCGCGTTACGATTGACGCATCAAACGATAAGGGCCCATAATCCGGCCCACGAAGTCGAAGTGGAGGATGTGGCGTCAATGTCCAGTGAACGCATACTTGAATTGCAAAAGCAGATATTCACTCTGGTGGCGGAGCTTGAAAATCTGCAGCGGGACCATTCCGGCGGCGAGGTTCCCAATTATGAATTCACCACCGAGCACGGCAATCTGCGCCTGCTTGACCTGTTCGCCGGACGCGACCGTTTGCTGCTGATTCACAATATGGGCCAGGGCTGCCGTTACTGCACACTCTGGGCCGATGGCTTCAATGGCGTGTTGTCGCATCTCGAGTCGGCAATGTCGGTGGCGCTGGTATCGAAGGATCCGCCCGAACTGCAACGGCGCATGGCCAATTCCCGCGGCTGGCGGTTCCGGCTCGCTTCTCACGGTGGCGGTGCCTATATCAGGGAGCAGACAGTCATGGAGGGCAGCGACAACTACCCTGGCGCAGTCACTTACCAGCGCGAGGGCGATCGGATCATCCGGCTCAATTCAAGCATTTTCGGGCCCGGCGACCTGTACTGTCCGACCTGGAACCTGCTCGCCATGGCTGGCATGGGTCCTGACAGTTGGACGCCCCAGTATTCCTACTGGCAGCGGCCCCGGAAACTGGACGACGGCGGCGAAAATGTGCTGGGCTGATTAATGTTGACGCTCGACCGCCAACGCCCTATACTTGCCCGTCTCCGAAATGCCAGTGAATGATTGCGGGGTGGAGCAGTCTGGCAGCTCGTCGGGCTCATAACCCGAAGGTCGCAGGTTCAAATCCTGCCCCCGCTACCAAATCAGCCGTTACCCCGCCCGCGGGGTAACGGTCGAAGCAGTCACTCCGTCCTGCGGAGTGGCTGCCCCCCCCCCCTTGCGGGGTAACGGCTTTCTTGTTCCGGCAACTCCCGTAAATTTATTGCGCTGGCCACTGTCATTTGCCGTTACTTTTGGGTAAACTCCTCCGGTTTACGCACGCAGGCTCCTGGGCCTTTGCAGCTGGATGACCGGACCTGGCGCTGTTCGCGGAAGCGTGAGCAGCCATTCGGGTTTTCGAGAGTGGGCCGCTGGCCCATTTTTTGTATCCGGCGAATTTGCCGGATTGCGGAATGAGCGGGGTGCGGGAAAGCCCGGGAGGGCAGGCGCGGTTGAAACAAAGCGAGGTGCGGATTGGCAAGGCGATCGCCCCGGCAATCGAGGCATTGGGCCTGGAGTTGTGGGGAGTGGAACACTTGCGGCATGGCCGGCGGGTGACCCTGCGAATTTTCATCGATTGCCTGTCAGGCGTGACGATTGATGACTGCGAGCGGGTAAGCCGCCAGGTGAGCGCGATTCTCGACGTGGAAGACCCGATAGCGGAGGAGTACACGCTGGAGGTTTCCTCGCCGGGGATAGACCGCCCCCTGTTCACCTTGCCGCAGTTCGAGCGCTTTGTCGGTGAGGAAGCGAATGTGCGCCTGCGGATCCCGCTGGATGGGCGACGCAGGTTCCGGGGAGTGATTGCGCAGGTGATGGCGGACCGGATCGCTTTGCGGGTGGAAGGCGGAAACGTCGAAATGATGCATGCCGACATAGAGCGCGCCGGGCTTGCGCCGCCAGCGGCGGATGCCGCAAAGCCCCGCCAGGGAAAGAAAAAGCCCAACAAGCGAAAGGGTTCGAAGCGAGTAAAGACAAGATGATGAACAGCAAGGAAATTCTGATGGTTGCCGATGCCGTCTCCAATGAGAAAGGCCTGGAGAAAAGCGTCATTTTCGAGGCCATCGAATCCGCTTTGGCAACAGCCACCCGCAAGTACCATGATCGGGACAATATAGACTGCCGGGTTGCGGTGGACCAGCAGACCGGCGAATTCGAGACTTTTCGCGTCTGGACCGTGCTTGAGGAAGAAGACGAGGAATTCGAGCAGGGCAGTCACATGACTCCGGAACAGGCTGCGGAAAAAGACCCCGCCCTGACCATCGGCGGCACCTGGGAAGAAAAGATCGACAATGTGACTTTCGGCCGGATCGCCGCCCAGACCGCCAAGCAGGTCATCGTGCAGAAAGTGCGCGAGGCCGAGCGGGAAATCGTGATCGAGGAGTTCAAGCACCGGGTGGGCGAACTGGTCAATGGCACGGTGAAGAAAGTCACCCGGGACGCCGCCATCGTGGACCTCGGCGGCAATGCCGAAGCCGCCCTGCCCCGGGACCAGATGATTCCCCGGGAAAGCTTTCGCATGGGAGACCGGCTGCGGGCGCTGCTGGTGGATGTCCGCTCGGAACAGCGCGGTCCCCAGCTTTTCCTGAGCCGTACTTCGCCGGAAATGCTCATGGCGCTGTTCCGCATCGAAGTGCCGGAAATATCCGAAGAGGTCATCGAGATTCGGGCGGCGGCGAGAGATCCGGGTTCCCGGGCCAAGATCGTGGTCAGCACCAATGACGGCCGTATCGACCCGGTGGGCGCCTGTGTCGGCATGCGCGGCTCCCGGGTGCAGGTGGTGTCCAATGAACTGGCCAGCGAGCGGATCGACATCATCCCCTGGGACGACAATCCGGCCCAGCTCGTCATCAACGCCATGGCGCCGGCGGAAGTCGCCTCGATTATCGTCGACGAGGACAGCCATACCATGGACATCGCCGTGGAAGAGGAAAACCTGGCCCAGGCCATCGGCCGCAACGGCCAGAACGTATGGCTCGCCAGCGAGCTGACCGGCTGGTCCATCAATGTAATGAGCGTGGAAGACGCCGCCATCAAGCAGCAGCAGGAAACAAGCTCGCTGATCGAGTTGTTCACCGAGGCCATGGAGGTGGACGAGGAACTTGCCGAAGTCCTGGTGCAGGAAGGATTCACCACCCTGGAAGAGATTGCCTATGTGCCGCTGGATGAAATCCTGGCCATTGAGGGTTTTGACGAGGAAATCGCCAATGAACTGCGCAACCGGGCCAAGGACGCCCTGGTGACCCGGGCGATCGCCTCCCAGGAAGACCTGTCGGCGGCGAATGTGGCGGAGGATCTGCTCACCATGGAAGGCATGGACGACCAGCTCGCCCTGCAATTGGCGCGCAAGGGAATCCTGAATATGGAGGAACTCGCGGAACAGTCCATTGATGAATTGATGGATATCGAAGACATGGACGAGGAACGCGCCGGCGAGTTGATCATGACCGCCCGGGCGCCCTGGTTCGCATGAGGCGCGGGAGACCTGAGTCCACGGGAGCGATTGCATGGCGGAAGTAAGTATTCGTGAATTTGCCAGCGCGGTAGGCGTGTCGGTGGAGAAGCTGCTTGCCCAGATCAGGGAAGCGGGCCTGCCCCACACCGAGGCGGATCATCTGATCTCCAACGCCGACAAGACCAGGCTGCTGGTGCATTTGCGCAAAGGCCACGGCAGCGAGGAGGAAGAGGCTGCCCCGCGCAAGATCACGCTCAAGCGCAAGACGCTGGGCACCTTGCGCACCGCGGGGTCCCGCGGTCGCGGCCGGACGGTAAATGTGGAGGTGCGCCGCAAGCGGACCTATATCAAGCGTAGCGCCGTCGAACAGCAGGAGACCGCCAGCGAGGAAGAAGCGGTCGCTGCTGAAGAGCGGCAAAAAGCCCTTGACGCAAGCGCCGAGCCAGTGGCGGAACCGCCGGAAACCCGGGATGCGGCGCCGGAAACGCTTGCCGTCCCGGCGGAAGCCAGGCCAGCCGAAGCCAGGCAGGAAGCGGAACAGCCGGAGCCGGACCAATCGCCGCCGGAAGCGGAAGCCAAGCCCGCCCGACCGGCGCCGGAACAACCATCCCCCAAGGCGGATGCCGGACGTGGCGCCAAGGCTCCGGTCAAGCGCCGCGGGCGGGGCAAGCCCGGAGAATCGGCGGAAAAACGCAAGTCCTCCCTGCGGCCCAAGGCGCCTGCCCAGCGGCGCAGGAAGCAGATCCACGTCAACGACGATTTTGTCCTCGAAGGCGGCGATATCGACGATCTCGCCCGCAGTCGCAGAATGGGACGCAAGGCGAAGCCGCGCATGGCTTCCCAGCATGCATTCGAAAAGCCCACCGAATTCATCTCCCGGGAAATCACCATCGGCGAGGCCAATACCGTGGGGCAACTCGCCCAGGGCATGTCGGTGAAATCCGCCGAGATCATCAAGATTCTGCTCAACATGGGGGTCATGGCGACCATCAACCATACCCTGGATCAGGATACCTCCACCCTGGTCATCGAAGAACTCGGCCATCGTGCCAAATTCGTTTCCGAGGACGCCATCGAGGAACAGCTCGCCGAATCCATCTCCCTGGAGAAAGGCAAGTCCGAGGCGCCCCGGGCGCCGGTGGTCACTGTCATGGGACATGTGGACCACGGCAAGACTTCCCTGCTCGACCATATCCGCAATGCCTCCGTGGCGAGTGGCGAGGCAGGAGGCATCACCCAGCATATCGGCGCCTACCACGTGGAAACCGGCGCCGGCATGATCTGTTTTCTCGATACGCCGGGCCACGCCGCCTTCACCGCCATGCGTTCCCGGGGCGCCAGGGCCACCGACGTGATCGTGCTGGTGGTGGCAGCCGACGATGGCGTCAAGCCCCAGACCGAAGAAGCCGTGCAGCACGCCCGGGCCGCTGAAGTCCCACTGGTGGTCGCCATCAACAAGATCGACAAGGAAGGCATCGACATCGATCGCGTCAAGAACGAACTCGCGGCGCTGGAAGTCATTCCCGAAGACTGGGGCGGAGACACCCAGTTCGTGCCGGTGTCGGCTCATACCGGCGAAGGCATTGACCCATTGCTCGAAGCCATCCTGCTGCAGGCCGAATTGCTCGACCTCAATGCATACTCCGACGTTCCCGGCCAGGGCGTGGTCATCGAATCGCGTCTCGACAAGGGCCGGGGGCCGGTGGCCACGGTACTGGTGCAGAACGGCACCCTCCATGCCGGAGACGTGGTGCTCGCGGGAATGGAGTACGGCAAGGTGCGGGCCTTGATGGACGAACGGGGGCAGAACGTCGATTCCGCCGGACCTTCGATTCCGGCGGAAATCCTCGGCCTCAACGGCGTCCCCAATGCCGGCGATGAATTCGCTGTCGTGGCCGATGAACGCAAGGCCCGGGAAGTGGCCGAGTTCCGCCAGGTGCGCCTCAAGGAAAACCTGCTCGCCCGGCAGCAGGCCGCCAGCGTGGAAAGCATGCTGGTGGACATGGGCAAGGACAGCGTCAAGCTGTTCAAGGTGGTTCTCAAGGCCGATGTGCGCGGCTCGCTGGAGGCGATCAACGGCGCCCTGGCCGGGCTGAATACCGAAGAAGTCCGCTGCGATTTGGTGGCCAGCGGAGTCGGCGGCATTACCGAAACCGACGCCAGTCTCGCCGCGACTTCCCGGGCCATGGTGATCGGCTTCAATGTGCGCGCCAACAAGGCCGCCCGGGACATTATCGAAAACGAACGCCTGAATTTGCGTTATTACAACGTGATTTATGAGGTCATCGACGACGCCAGGGCCGTCATGAGCGGCATGCTGGCGCCGGAAATTCGCGAGGAAATCATCGGCGTGGCGGAAGTGCGCGATGTGTTCAATTCGCCCAAGTTTGGCCAGATCGCCGGCAGCATGGTGGTCGAAGGCGCCGTGCATCGCAGCAAGCCGATTCGCGTGCTGCGGGACAACGTGGTGATTTACGAAGGGGAACTGGAATCCCTGCGCCGGTTCAAGGACGACATCAACGAGGTTCGCAACGGCATGGAATGTGGAATCGGCGTGCGCAACTACAAGGACGTGCAAGTGGGTGACAAGATCGAGGTGTACGAGACCACTGAAGTCACCAGGAGCCTCTGAACTTTCAGGGTTTGCCTGAACAGTTCGTGGAAGGTTTCGAGCGGGCCGGAGCGCATGCCATGATGGAGAACAATTCCCGGGCCCAGCGGGTGGCGGACCAGATCCAGCGCGATGTTGCCGCGTTGATCCAGTTCGAAGTGGACGATCCGCGCATCGGCCTGGTGTCGGTGACCGGCGTGGAAGTCAGCCCGGACCTGGCCCATGCGAAAGTCTTCGTGACTTCGCTGGGTGCGGGCGCCATCGGCGGGGAGCGATCCGAGGCCGATGGCAGGGAAAGCACCGCGGCGCTGAATGGCGCCGCCGGATACCTGCGCAGCTTGCTCGCGCGGCGTCTGCAACTGCGGGTGGCGCCAAAACTGCGGTTCCTGTATGACGCCAGCGTGGAGCGCGGCCGCCAGCTTGATGAGCTGATCGACAGCGCCCTGGCGGCGGACCGGGAGCGGCATTCGTGAACGCCCCGGCGCCGGGTCGCTGAAAGGACGGCAAGATATGGGCAGGCGGCGCAAGAGAGGCAGGGATGTCAGTGGGCTGCTGGCGCTCGACAAGGCGCCGGGGTTGTCGTCCAATGCCGCCCTGCAGCAGGTGAAGCGGATCTTCGGGGCAAGCAAGGCGGGCCATGGCGGCAGTCTTGATCCCCTGGCCACGGGAGTCCTGCCGCTTTGCTTCGGCGAGGCGACCAAGGTCTCGCAGTTCCTGCTCGATTCGGACAAGCAGTACCGGACGCGCATGAAACTCGGCGTCCGCACCGACAGCGGCGACAGCGAAGGCAGGGAAATCGCCGTTTGCGAAGCCTTCGGCGTGACCCGGGAGCAGGTGGCGAAGGCGCTGGAGAGCTTTCGCGGCGAGCTCGAACAGGTGCCGCCGATGCATTCGGCGGTAAAGGTGCGGGGAACGCCGCTGTACAAGCTGGCGAGAAGCGGCCAGGTGGTGGAACGCGAGGCGCGCAGGGTGACGATTCACGCTATCGCCCTGACGGATTTCGCGCCGCCTGAGATCGAGGTCGAACTGGCCTGCAGCAAGGGAACCTATATCAGGACGATAGCCGACGAGCTTGGCCAGATGCTGGGCTGCGGCGCTCATGTCATCGCCCTGCGGCGGTTGCGGGCCGGCGGCTTCGGCGAGGAGGACTGCGTAACCGCCGAGGAACTGGAACAGGCAAGGGAAAGAGGCGGCCTGGCCGGTATTGATCGCCTGCTGGCGCCCATGGATCGGCCGCTGCGGGATTTGCCGGCGGTATTGCTGCCGGAGATTGCGGCAAATCAGGTGCGCGGCGGCCAGTCGGTGCTCGTGCGGCGCCTGCCCGCGGAGGGACTGGTCAGGATCTACCGCAAGACCGACCAACAGGAGCGTTTTATTGGTATCGGCGTCATTGACGACGACGGCAAGGTAGCGCCGAAGCGCCTGATCGCGGAAGCCGCCGGCTGAATCGCCGGGGCCCCGATGCAGGCAAACAGAAGCTGGAGAGAGAAATGGCTTTATCAACCGAAGAGAAACAGACGATCATCAAGGAGTACGCAACCGGTGAGGGGGACACGGGTTCCCCGGAAGTGCAGGTTGCCTTGCTGACCGCCAACATCAACGACCTGCAAGCGCACTTCAAGCAGCATACCCATGATCACCACTCACGCCGCGGACTGATCCGCATGGTCAACAGCAGGAAAAAACTGCTCGACTATCTCAAGGGCAAGGATGTTGATCGCTACGCCACGCTGATCAAGCGGCTCGGATTGCGCCGCTAGGAAAAGCACACAAAATCATCAGGGCCGCCGCCAAAGCGCCGGCCAACAGGAAATACTCATGTTCAAGATCACAACCAAGACGTTTCAATACGGTGACCAGCAGGTCACCCTGGAAACCGGCAAAATGGCCCGTCAGGCCACCGGCTCGGTTATCGTCACCATGGGCAACTCCAAGGTGCTGGCGACCGTGGTGGGCAGGAGGGAAGCTTCGGCCAATGCCGACTTTTTCCCGCTGACGGTCAACTATCAGGAGAAAACCTACGCCGCGGGCAGAATTCCCGGCGGCTTCTTCAAGCGCGAAGGGCGCCCCACCGAGAAGGAAACCCTGACCTCGAGGCTGATCGACCGGCCCATCCGGCCGCTCTTCCCCAAGGGTTTCCGCAACGAAGTGCAGGTGATCTGCACGGTGATTTCCGCCGACAAGGACCATGACCCGGACATCCCCGCCATGCTTGGCGCCTCCGCCGCACTGGCCGTTTCCGGGATTCCCTTCGCCGGCCCCATTGCCGCCGCCCGGGTCGGAATCGATCCCGAAACCGGCTACCGGCTCAATCCTTCCATCAGCGAATTGCAGGATTCCTCCCTCGACATGGTGGTGGCCGGAACTCGCTCCGCCGTGCTCATGGTGGAATCCGAAGCGAACGAACTGAGCGAAGACCAGATGCTCGGCGCGGTGCTGTTCGCCCAGCAGGAAATGCAGGTGGCCATCAGCGCCATCGACGAACTCAGGCAGGCTGCCGGCAAGCCCGAATGGGACTGGCAGCCCGCGGCGAAGAACGAGGCCCTGGCGGAGGCCCTGGCGGAGCGGTCCGGCGCCGGAATCACCGAGGCCTACCAGATTTCCCGCAAGGTGGAGCGCGCCGCCGCCGTGGCCGAAATTCAGGCCGACGCCATCGCAAACCTGGCCGACACCGAAACCGGAGTCAGTGAGGCGGAGGTGCGCGGCGCATTCGCCACCCTGGAGAAAAGCATCGTCAGGCGCCGCATCATTGACGGCAAGCCCCGCATCGATGGCCGCGACACCCGTTCCGTGCGTCCCATCGACGTGGAAGTGGGCATCCTGCCCAAGGCCCACGGCTCCGCCCTTTTCACCCGCGGCGAAACCCAGGCGCTGGTGGTAACGACCCTGGGCCCGGTGCGTGATTCACAATTGATCGAAGGGCTTGCCGGGTCCCACAAGGAAGGTTTCATGCTGCATTACAACTTTCCGCCTTACTCTGTCGGCGAAACCGGTTTCATGAGCGGACCCAAGCGCCGGGAGATCGGCCACGGCCGGCTTGCCAAGCGCGGCGTCGCCGCCTTGATGCCGGCGGAGGAAGACTTCCCCTATGCGATCCGGGTGGTTTCCGAAATCACCGAATCCAACGGCTCCAGTTCCATGGCCTCGGTCTGCGGAGCGAGCCTTGCCATGATGGACGCCGGCGTGCCCCTGCGGGCGCCGATCGCCGGCATCGCCATGGGCCTGATCAAGGAAGACGGGCGCTTTGCCGTGCTCACCGATATTCTCGGCGACGAGGACCATCTCGGCGACATGGACTTCAAGGTGGCCGGCACCGTCAGGGGCGTCACCGCCCTGCAGATGGATATCAAGATCCAGGGCATCACCGAAGAGATCATGGAACAGGCCCTCGCCCAGGCCCATGAAGCCAGGCAGCATATCCTCGGCGAGATGGGCAAGGTCATCTCCGAGGCGCGCCCGACTGTGAGTGAGAATGCGCCGAGCATGGCCACGCTCCGTATCGACCAGGACAAGATCCGCGACGTCATCGGCAAGGGCGGCGCCGTTATCCGCGCCATTACCGAGGAAACCGGCGCGGCGGTGGATATCGACGACGACGGCATCGTGCGCATTTATGGCGAAGACGCCGTGTCCCGGGACGCCGCCCTCGATCGCATCAACGCCATAACGGCCGAAGCCGAAATCGGCAAGCTCTACAGCGGCACCGTGGCCCGCATTGTGGATTTCGGCGCCTTCATCACGATTCTCCCCGGCAAGGACGGGCTGGTGCATATTTCCCAGATCGCCAACAAGCGCGTGGAAAACGTCGGCGACTACCTCACGGAAGGAGAGGAAGTGCTCGTGAAGGTGCTCGACCTCGACCCCAGGGGCCGCATCAAGCTCAGCATCAAGGAGATCACCGAGGAAGAGAAAGAAGCCTTCGTGGCTTGACCGCGAAGGCTGCAGCAATTCTCATTTTGGCGCTCCAACCTTCATGTCATTCTGCGCGAAGCGAAGCGTAGTCGCAGAATCTCTTGCAGTAGCCACGCGATGAGATCCCGCGACTGCGCGCAGGATGGCTGATGTGAGCGCGCCCATTGCCATAATGAGAATTGCTGCGAAGGCTGGCATTGTGTGGCGAAATGGGTAAAATCGGTCGAATGTCCTATTTCCCATCGTGCTTGCCGGCGTTCAACAATGAGGATCTGAACATGTCGCAGCAAATCCGTTTCGGTCTGGTCCGCCCGGTGCTGGCATTGCCTGTGCTGCTGGCGTCTTTCGCGGCTTCGGGACAGCCGGGCGAGGTCACCTTCCACCGCGATATCGAGCCGATTCTGCAAAGGAGCTGCCAGAACTGCCACCGGGTCGGCGGCGTTGGCCCCATGCCGCTGGTGACCTATGAGCAGGTGGCGCCATTCGCCGGGCTGATCGAGTACAAGACCGGCATCCGCGACCGCGCCGGCGCCATGCCGCCCTGGTACATGGAAAAGAACATCGGCATCCAGGATTACAAGAACGATCCTTCCCTGAACGATGGGGAAATCGAGGCGATTTCAGCCTGGGCCCGCACCGGCGCCCTGCGGGGAGACCCGGCCGACGCCCCCGAGCCGCTGGTGTTCGACGACAGCGTCAAGTGGACCGCCGGCGAGCCGGACCTGATCGTCAGCACCAATCCGGTGACCAAGCTCGCCGGAACACCCGACTGGTGGGGCGAAATCGACCGCATCCCCATACCGCTGGAAGAGGACCGCTACGTCAAGTCCGTGGAAATCGTTGAAGTCAACGACGTCAACTTCCAGGCCGGCACCGGTCGCGAGACCGTGGGTGGCCGCTATATCTTCCACCACATGATCTGGAGCACCGCCGAGATCGACGAAAACGGCCAGCGCATCGACGACACCGTCACCTCCTGGCCGGTCCACGAAGTGGGCCGCAACCCCGACATCTTCGACGAGGATGCCGGCCGGCTGCTGCGCACGGGCACCTATGTCGTTTCCGATTCGGTACACCTGCACTCCAATGGCCAGGACACCACCGGCCATCTGGAAATCGGCTTCCGCTTCCATCCCGTGGGTTACCAGCCGAAGTATGAACGGGTCCGGCTCGGGCTTGGCAACGGTGTCGACATCAGCATCGCCGGCAACCAGAACAACCAGGAGCTGCACGCCTATGTGGCCCTGGAAGACAATATCAAGATCGTAACCTTCGAGCCCCATCTACACGCCCCGGGCGAGCGCATGTGCCTTGAGGCGATCTGGGGTTACACGGCGGAGACGCTGTCCTGCGTCGGTTACGACCACAACTGGGTGCGCGGCTATGCCTATGCCGACCACGCCCAGCCACTGCTGCCCAGGGGCACCGTCCTGCATATCGTTGGCTACATGAACAATACCGAGACCAATCCCAATGTGCCCGACCCCCGCAACTGGCAGGGTTCCGGCAACCGCTCGGTGACCAACATGTTCATCGACCTCGGCATGCGGGTGAAGCTAACCGACGAGCAGTTCGTGGAAGAAATGGCCGAAAGGCGCCAGGTACTTGATCTCGGGCCCAATGACCATGTCATCGGCTGCCCGCTGTGCGGCGCGCCGCTGGTGGCGCCGACTCCCGTGGCCGCGGCGGAAGCCTCGGACTGATCTTTTCCACTGACACAAGAGGATAGGAAGCAAGATGCTTGTTGCATGCGGATCGGGTGCGCCCCGACAAAAGTTCGCCATATTCCTGCTGACCGCCCTGATGGCAGGCGCCACCGGCGCCCAGACCTATCGCAGCGGCCAGCCCGTGGAGCCGGCCTTCGAGGGATGGCGCCCCAATGACGAAGGCGGTTACAACCTGATGTTCGGCTACATGAACGAGAACTGGGAGGAGACTCCCGACGTTCCCGTCGGCGAGCACAATTATTTCGAGCCGGGCGACCCGGACCGCGGCCAGCCCGCGCATTTCCTGCCGCGCCGCAATCGCTTCACCTTCGAAGTGCCGGTGCCCGCCGACTGGGGCGACCGGGAACTCGTCTGGACCCTTACCGTGAACGGTGTCGAGAAAAAAGCCTATGGCACCCTGCGCTATGACTATCTGGTGGACAATATGGTCATCGCCTCGGAGACCGGCTCTCTTGGCGCTGGCACGAGCAGCCCGGAATCCCGGGCCAATGTGCCGCCGGTGGTGGCGATTCAGGGCGACGACATTCGCACCGTAGCCGTGGGTGAGCCCCTGGTGCTCGACACCCTGGTCACCGATGACGGCCTGCCCGAGCCCACCGATCCGGTGGAAGAGGCGCGCAGCTTCGCCGAATTCGCCGGCGGACCGCTGGCGGCCGCTTTCGTTACGCCCGAGCTGATCATGGAGCGCCGCATGACGAGTCCGCCCGTGAGAGTGACCGTGGACAAGGTCAACGGCCTGTACTACTCATGGAACAAGTATCGCGGCCCCGGCAAGGTCAGCTTCGATCCGCCCCAGGTAAAAGTCTGGGAAGACTCCCGCACCAGCGCGAATTCGCCCTGGGGCGCGCTGTTCCTGCCGCCGCCGATTCCGGAAGACGGCATCTACACGGTAACCGCCACGTTCGACGAACCCGGCACCTATGTACTTTGGGGCAGGGCCGATGACGGCGGCTTGTACCACGACGGCTATATCACGGTGAACGTCACCGAATAAGTCCTTTTGGAGGCGACGATGCACATGTTTCGCAAGCCTGTCCGATTCCTGATTCAAGTTGTATTCCTTGCCCTGGCGGCCCAGGTCGGCTTCGCCCAGGACTTCTACTATCCGCCGCCCGGGGAATGGGAACGGCGCGCGCCGGAAGAAGCGGGCATGGACAGCGCGAAACTGGCGCAAGCGGTGCAATTGGCCAGGGACAACACCGTGGTCGAGCCCCACGACATGGCCCAGTTCATCGAACGCAGTTTCGGCCGCGAGCCGCATTTCAGCATACTCGGCCCGGTCAAGCGCCGGGAAGAAGGCTCCGGGCTGGTGGTGCGCAACGGTTATATCGTCGCCGAATGGGGCGACATCGAACGCGAGGACATGACCTTCAGCGTCACCAAGAGTTACTTGTCCACCATGGCGGGGCTGGCGCTGGACGAGGGCCTGATCGAAGACGTGACCGATCCGGTGAAGGATTACTTTCCCCACGAAAGTTTCGACGACCCGCACAACGCGCCGATCACCTGGGAGCATTTCCTCGACCAGTCGTCGGACTGGGCGGGAACGCTCTGGGGCAAGCCGGATTGGGCCGACCGCCCCCACGACTACGACCCGGCCATCGCTATCGACCGCGAAATGCATGAGCCGGGCACTTTCTACAAGTACAACGACGTGCGCGTGAACATGCTCGCCTACTCGCTGCTCAACGTCTGGCGCGAGCCGCTTGACGGGGTGCTCAGGGAGAGGGTCATGGATCCGATCGGCGCCAGCGAGGAATGGGAATGGCACGGCTATGAAAATTCCTGGGTGGAGATCGACGGCCGGCGGATGCAATCGCCTTCCGGCGGCGCCCATTGGGGCGGCGGCTTCTTTATCAGCACGCTCGACCATGCCCGCTTCGGCTACCTGTTCCTGCGCGACGGCAACTGGGACGGCAAGCAGCTTGTCTCAAGGGAATGGGTGGACGCGGTGCAGCAGCCTTCGCCCAACTACAAGCGCTATGGCTACATGTGGTGGCTGAATACCGATCGGGAAGCGGTCGAGAACGCGCCGGAAGGCGCTTTCTATGCCAGCGGCGCAGGCGGCAACTACATCTGGATCGACCAGGAGAACGATCTGCTGGTGGTGATGCGCTGGGTGCCTCGCATGGGCGAGGTCATGGCTGCCTTCACTGACGCCATCGTCCAGTTGTAGCGATCTGTCATTCTGCGCGAAGCGAAGCACCCCCTCCGTCATTCTGCGCGAAGCGAAGCACCCCCTCCGTCATTCTGCGCGAAGCGAAGCACCCCCTCCGTCATTCTGCGCGAAGCGAAGCGGAGACGCAGAATCTCCTCGGGGCTGCCGAGAGGATCAAGTATGAAATCTTCACTGAGAACTTTGTTTCACAGCTTCCTGCTGATCTCCGCCCTGGGCGCCGCCTCTCTCGCCACGGCCCAGTCCGGCGTTCGGGTGAACAAGCTGATTGAGCTGTTCGAGAATGACGAGCCGGCATTCGGGCTGCTTTCCTTCAACTATTCCCTCGACACCGCCCGCTCGCTGGCGAACTCCGGGCTCGACTTCATCATGATCGACATGGAGCACGCGCCTTTCGACGTCGAGCGACTGCGCCTGTTCCTGCTCGGCATGACCAACAAGCGCGAGATCATCGAAAAAGGCAATCTGCAGCCCGATGTCGTGCCCTTCGTGCGCATCCCCGCAGCCGGAGGCTCGGCGGAACTCGTCGCCCAGGCCAAGCAGGTGCTCGATGTGGGGGTCTACGGCATCATGTTTCCGGCAATACACAATCGGGAACAGGCCGAACTCGCCGTGCGCGCAACCCGTTATCCGCAAGTGAATGGTTCGCCGGACATGGAACCAGCCGGATTGCGCGGCCGCAATCCCTCCAACGCAGTCTGGTACTGGGGCGTCCCCGACTACATGACGAAAGCCGACGTCTGGCCCCTCGACCCGCAAGGCGAACTGCTCGCGATCATGTTCATCGAATCACCCGAAGGCGTGGCGAACATCGAAGAGATCGCCAGCGTTCCCGGCCTCGGCGGCATCTTCATCGGTCCGTCTGATCTGAGCACCAGCATGGGCTACCCCAGCCCCGCCGCTCCCGAAGTCGAGGAAGCCATCCAGACCGTACTCGCCGCCTGCCTCGAACACGACGTGCCCTGCGCCATCACCACCAACGCCGGCAATGTGCAACAGCGCATCGACCAGGGCTTCCGCTTCGTCACGGTAGGCATCGACAGCGGCCTCTCCACCGGCGCCGCCAACGCCCTGCGCCTCGGCCTCGAAGCCGCGGGACGCGACTGAACAAATAGGAAACTCCCAATGAAAACCACGATTCAGACTGTTTTATTGTTTTCCTTGACCGTACTCGCCGGCGCGGCACTGGCGCAGGCGGACATGGAGCCGGTCAACGACCTGCCCAATCCGTACCAGATCTACACCGGCTGGGCCAAGATGCCGGTCGGCCGCGACTGGGGCGCGACCAGCGCCATCGACGTCGATCTCGACGGCAAGTCGATCTGGATCGGCGAGCGTTGCGGCTCGGATTCAATCCGGCCGGCCTTCCCCATTCGGGGCTGCGCCGAATCCGACTTGCCGGTGGTGCTCAAATTCAATCCCGATGGAGAAATGGAGCGCAGTTTCGGAGGCGGTATTTTCGCCGTGCCGCACGGTTTTCATGTAGACCCCGACGGCAATATCTGGGTAACCGACGCACCGTTCACGCTGCCTCCCGGAATCGAAGGCAAGGGCCATATCGTGGTCAAGTTCAGCCCCGAAGGCGAACGGCTGATGACTCTCGGCACGCCGGGCGTAACCGGCGACGACGCGTCTCATTTCAATATGCCGTCCGACGTTCACGTGGCGCCCAATGGCGACATCTTCGTCGCCGACGGTCACGGTGGCGACAGCAACGGCCGCATCGTCAAGTTCGACTCCACTGGCAACTACCTGATGGAATGGGGCGAGCCCGGCTCCGGCCCCGGCCAGTTCGATGCGCCGCATGGCCTGGCGATGGATTCCCAGGGCCGGCTCTTCGTCGCCGACCGCGGCAACAACCGCATCCAGATTTTCGATCAGAACGGCAACCTGCTCGATGAGTGGTATCAGTTCAGTCGCCTGAGCGGCATCTACATCGACGAGAACGACGTTCTTTATGGCGTCGATTCGGAATCCAACGAGCAGCGGGGGCGCGAAGACTGGCGCCGCGGCATCCGCATCGGCAGCGCCCGCACCGGCGAAGTGTGGGCCTTCATCCCCGACCCCTTCGACGCGAACAATGGCCCCTATCGCGTCAGCAGCGGCGGCGAAGGCGTAACCGCGGACGCGGACGGCATCGTCTACAGCGCCGAAGTAGGCCCCCGCTCAGTAAAACGCTACGTGCGATTCGAGGATTGAGATCATCCGAAATCGACTTGAATGAACTGCCTCGTGGTATCGGTGAATATCTCACTGCCCATAAATGATTTCGTCGATTTCTTCGTTCGATGGCGATTCGCCGCTGGCGGCGGCTGAGTCGTTCGGTCGATAGAAAGGATCGTCATGTCGGCCACCTGGTTGGGGGAGATTCTTGTGTAGTTCCCGCCACGGGACCAGCAAATCGTCCCCTCGGCGCTGAAGTTGGTCGCCTCCGTAGACCACTATGGTTGGACACGAATCCGATTGCGACGCGAGGTGCTTTCGCACCCGCCGTGAACTGTCGAACAGGCTCCTGGACGCAGTTGCGGCCGATTTTGCCTCGACGATCACCGCGCCTTCCGGTCGTTCGATAACGAGGTCCGCTTCGGCGCCGTTACGGTCGCGGTAAAAGGAAAGTTCAAAGGCGCCGCCCTGGTTGGCCTTGTGTTTGACGATCTCCGAGACGACCCAGGATTCAAAAATCGCTCCGCGCAATGGATGCGAGCGGAGCTGTTCCGGCGTGGTGATTCCGAGCAGCCAGCACACGAGGCCGCTGTCGTGGAAATGCAATTTGGGCATTTTCACCAGCCTTTTACGCAGGCTCCCGCGAGAAGTCGATAATCGAAATACCAGAAAGCCGGTTTCGAGAATGCCGAGCCAGGCTTTCGCCGTAGGCTGCGAAATGCCGCAATCCCCGGCAATGGAAGAGTAATTGAGCAATTGGGAAGTGCGTCCCGCGCAGAGCGCCGCGAATCGCTGAAAAGCCATGAGATCGCTCACATTACCGACGGTTCTTACGTCGCGTTCGATGTACATGGCCGTGTAGGAACGAAACCAGTCCTCCGCATCCAGATTCGCGTCGAAAACTCTTGGGTAGGAACCGGCCAACAGTGCCTCGTCCAGAGTCCGCGGGGGATCCGGAAACCGATCGATTTCGCCGCGGGTGAGCGGCAACAGATTGAATACCGCTGTTCTTCCGGCCAGCGACTGGCTCACCGAATCAAGCAGGGAAAGGTTTTGCGACCCCGTGAGAATCCAGCGGCCAGCCGAAGGATCGGCATCGATTATGCCTTGCAGGTAGGAAAGCAGGTCGGGCGCTTTCTGAATTTCGTCGAGGACAGCGCCTTGCGGGAATTGCGCCAGGAAGTCGCGGGGGTCTTCCAGTGCATAGCTTCGACTATCGAGATCTTCCAGCGAAACGTACGGCAGCTTTGGGAAAATTGCCCGGCACAGCGTCGTTTTGCCGCTCTGCCGAGGTCCGGTTAGCGTAATCGACGGCCATTTCCGTGCCGCCTCGGTCAGTTTGGGAGCGAGATCGCGTGAAATCATGGCGTTAAGAGTATCAGAATATAGGCTGATTCAAAATTAGAATTTGAATCAGCCTATATTTGAGGTGGCTTGCCTGGAAAATTCGCTGGTTGCAATTCGAGGAATTGTCGGGTAATGGCGACGCTATTCGGTGCAGGCTGGCAAGACCAGGGCGGTCTCTCGGGATAAAATTCCACGGATGGCAATCAGCGTATTTGATCTGTTCAAGATCGGAATCGGTCCTTCGAGTTCCCATACCGTAGGCCCCATGCGGGCGGCGGCGATGTTTGCCGGGCGTCTGCGCGACGCCGGGGTATTGCGGGAGGTCGTCCGCGTCAAGGCCGAGATGTATGGTTCCCTTGGCGCCACCGGAAGAGGGCATGGCACGCCGAAGGCGGTGATGCTGGGCCTGGAAGGCGAAAGTCCGGAAGGCGTGGACGTCGAAGCGATAGCCGGCCGGATCGAAGCCATCCGGCGTGACCGCTCGCTGCGGCTGAACGGCGAACATCTCCTTGCCTTCAACGAGAAGGAAGATCTGCTGCTGAATCGGCGCAAGGCGTTGCCGCTGCATCCCAATGGCATGATTTTTACGGCTTACGGGGAAGCCGACCGGGAACTTCTCGTTCGCACCTATTACTCGGTGGGCGGCGGATTCGTGCTCGACGATCCCGATTCCGGCCACGGCTCGATTTCCGAAGACGATCGCCCGCTTCGCTATCCTTTCAGGACCGCGGCCGAGTTGCTCGCGCATTGCGACGCTTCGGATTCGGGCATATCCGCCGTGATGCTCGCCAACGAACTGGCCTGGCGGCCGGAAGACGAGACACGCCGGGGCCTGCTCGGAATCTGGCAAGCGATGCGGGAATGCGTCGAACGCGGCTGCAACAGCGAAGGCCTTTTGCCCGGCGGACTCAAGATTCGGCGGCGGGCGCCCCGGCTCCGCGAACAGTTGCTGGCCAAGCCCGAGTCGTCACTGATGGACCCGCTGACCGCGCTCGACTGGGTGACGCTGTATGCGCTTGCCGTCAACGAAGAGAATGCCGCGGGCAGCCGCGTCGTTACCGCGCCAACCAATGGCGCCGCCGGCATAGTTCCCGCGGTGCTGCACTATTACGCCCGCTTCGTCCCGGGAGCGAACGAGGACGGTGTCGTGCGTTTCCTTCTGACCGCGGCCGCCATCGGCGTGCTGTTCAAGGAAAATGCGTCGATCAGCGGCGCCGAAGTCGGCTGTCAGGGCGAGGTGGGTTCGGCCTGTTCCATGGCCGCCGCCGGCCTTGCCGAAGTGCTCGGCGGCACGCCGCGTCAGGTGGAAAACGCCGCCGAGATCGCCATGGAGCACAATCTGGGACTGACCTGCGATCCGGTCGGCGGCCTGGTGCAAGTGCCGTGCATCGAGCGCAACGCCATGGCTTCGGTCAAGGCGATTCACGCTGCCCGCCTGGCGCTGCGCGGCGACGGCGAACACTTCGTTTCGCTCGATCAGGTAATCAAGACCTTGCGCGACACCGGCCGCGACATGAAGGACAAGTACAAGGAAACCTCCCGCGGCGGACTTGCGGTCAACGTCGTCGAAATCCCGGTCAACGTGATCGAGTGCTGACTGCTCACTCCTGCCCTGTGCCGGCCAGACTGCGCGCTGCCGCCTGTTCACGCTCGGCCAGCAGCCGCTGATAGCCCTCCTCGTCGAGATGGGTGATGGCCACCCAGGCGTGGGTCATTTCGTCGGTGGTCCGATTGCCGCCGGAGACCCATTGATCCGGATCGGGATTGTTGGGGTTGGCGGCGGTATTGTCATACCACTGCTTGAATACCAGCACGGCGCCCGCCGGCGCCAGCGGCGCCGAATCGGATTCGAAGATGTGGCTGTGATGCCAGGTCGCGCTCCAGTTGGAAATCTGGCTGACCGGTTCGAGTACGCCGGTATCCGGATGGTAGATTTCCAGCGAAGCCGCCACCAGGCGCAGATGCCCGTGGGGCTGGAAGCTGTCGATGCGGATCGGATGGTCGAACGAGTGGAAGCCCTGGGTCATGATCTCGCCGTGGGGCGGAATCACCAGATTGTATTCCCGCTCGGAGCGCGGAATTCCGATCTCGTAGGACTTCAGATCCTGCTTGAACGCGGCGGTTTCCTGGAAACCCTCGGGATGCAGCCACACGCCCAGTTCGACGACATTGTCTTCGATAATCGTGCCCGGCGCGGTGGCGCCGATGCCGCCGGGAAACATGTGGATGTCCCAGGAAACGAGCGCGTTCGCGGGCAGCACCCGGCACACGTCTTCGGGCATGAGTTCACCCCATTTGCCCATGGCGTACTCGGTCAGCATGCTTTCGCTCATGCTTTCGAGCGCGCCGTCCTCGTCGATGGTCATCATTCTCGAGTTCGCGTGATGCACGACGGTGGCCGCATTACCCCGGGGTTTGACCTGGACCGCCCGGATGCAGCGATTTTCGGCGAGTCCACTCGGCACCATGTGCTTGTGCCAGATGTCGTTGCCGCTGGCGGGAATGTCGATGGGGATCGAAGGCACGATCAGGTCGGGCGGGCCGAGTTCTTCGCTGAAATTCCATTCGTCGAGATCGCGCACGTCCGGCGGCGGCAATTCCCTGTCCGGGTCGCCGAGCGGAGCGCCCTGATCGACCCAGGCCACCAGGGCGTCGATATCCCGCTGCGCCAGTCGCCAGTCGCCCTCGAGTTCCTGAATGCCGATGCCGTGGTCGTAAGCATAGGGAGGCATTTCGCGGCTGGCGACCCGGTGCCGGATCAGCGGCGCCCAGGGACGGACCTGCTCATAGGATTCGAAAGCCATCGGGCCGATGCCGCCTTCGCGATGGCAGACCACGCAATTCTCGTTGATGATTCTGCCGGCTTCGCCGTTGTAGCTGATTTCGCCGTCCTGCTGGGCCTGGACGAGGCCCGGCGCGAAACCCGCGGCAAGCAGTGGCAGTACCGAAAGTTGCAGGCGCTTCCGCTCGATTTTCACAATCGCATTCCTCATCTGATTGGGAAACGGGCTCCCGAAGGAGCCCTTTCCGGTTCGTCCCGATACTACCTGATTCAGGCTAGAAATCGTACACCAGTCGCGCGTAGATCATGCGACCGAGCGGGTCCTGCAATTCGCCGATGACCCCGGCGAACAGCGGCGTGCGCTGGGCCTCCCGGTCGAATACATTGCGCGAACCCACCGTCAGCGCCATCTCGCCGTCGAACATCTCCAGGCCGCGATAGGTGTAGGCGATGTCCATGTCGGTCCAGGCGTAAATGCCGGTATCGCGGATGCCGTCGGGATGATAGGTGTTGGCCCAGGAATTCATGAAGCTGAATACCGGGCCGTCGTAGGTCATGTCATCCACGTAATGCACCGTGGACACCACGCTGTGATTGCCGTCCACCCAGCCAAGCCGCAGATTGGCCTTGAGTTTCGGCAGCGCGGGAGCGGTTCCGGTGTTGGAATTGGAATTGCCCGCCCCGTCCCGCACCGGCTCGGTGACATTCGCCTGATACAGGAACTCGTCGATGTAAGTCGCCTGCAGGTTCAGCCGGAATTCGCCGATGTTGTCGAAGGCGAAGCGGTAGTTGCCCTGGATGTCCCAGGCGGTTACCTTCACGGTTTCGGCGTTGCTGCTGCCGCTGTCCACTTGGCGGATCGAGGCGACGTCGTTGGGGTCGCGCTTGATCCGCGGGTCCGCCTGGCCGCTGGCGACCCAGGAGCGCACCTGGTCTTCGGTGGGTTTTTCGGAGCCTTCGCCGCTGCCCACAAAGCCCGACCAGGCCTTGAAGTTGGTAAAGTCCACATCGACTATCTGCTGCGCGGTAAGGAAAAAGATGCGGTTCTGAAAATCGGTCTCGTTCCAGGTGACATGCAGGTCAAAATCTTCGAATACCAGGTCGAAGCCCAATTGGGTGGACTTGGAAGTCTCGTTTCGCAATTCGGCATTGCCGCCGGCGCAAATCGTGCCGAAAGCGTCAAAGGTGGTGAAACGGTCGGTAATCGATTGCAGGCCGCAGGTCACCGGGTTGTAGAGCTGCTCCAGGGTGGGCGCGATGAAGGCGTCGCCCTGGGTTGCCCGCAGGGTCAGCCAGTCCGCCGGCGCATAGGTGATGCCGTACTTCGGGTCGGTGGAAACCTGACCGGTGCTGAATTCTTCGCGCCGCACGGCGAGTTCGACTTCCAGGTTGTCGATTACGGGCACGGCGAGTTCGGCGAACCAGGCGTCGATTTCGCGGCTGCCGGAAGTTTCCCGCTCCGGGTTGAAAGCGCCGATCCAGGGTGTACCGGCCTGCAGGATGAAGTGCGGCGTGTTGGTGTATTCGTCGTTGCGGCGCTGGAATCCCACCGCGGCGCCGATGGCGCCGCCGGGCAACTCGAAACCGCCAAGCGGAATTTCGCCATTGAGCACCACGTCGATGGTGTCGAGGGTATCCTTGACCTTCTCGGTGCCTACCGCGTACACGGCGTCGAACACATGGGGCGCCGTGGCATTGGCGGGATCGACCACGAAGAAGGGGTTGTAGCAGGAATTGCGGTCATTGACCACATCGCAGTTCAGCCCCTGCTGAATCGCGGCGAAGTTGTACACCGCGGTGTTGGTGTACTCGTAGTGCCGGTAGTTGTAGGTGTAGGAGGCGAATCCTTCCCAGCCTTCAATGAAGGGCACCGTGAAATCCGCCTGGGCGCTCCAGCGGCCGATGTGGTCGAGGTTGTCCCGCAGGTTGTCGCTGTCCGCGCTCAGGTAGTTCTGCCGCACCCCGGCGCCGGGCAGGCCCATGGTCTTGTTGATGGGCCGCATGGTGCGGGGGATGACGTCTTCGAACAGCGGAATCCAGGGGTCGAGGCCGCCGTTGCCGGTGAGGATGGCGTCGGGCATGCCGTCGCCGTTGAGGTCCTTGTCGGGGTCGCGGTCGGGGACGCCGTCGCCATTGAAATCCACCGCGTACAGCGGCTGGCCCACGGAGTTCACCGCGCGGAAGGGATTGCCGGGAAGTTCGCCGCGGATCGGGTCGAGCAGGGCGATCTTCTCCTGGCCGCCGGAGCTTGCGGTGGAGTTGAATGAGCGCTCCGCCAGCCGCGCCCAGAACCCCTGCAGCGAGAGCGTCAGATCATCGCTGTAATCCCAGGTGGCATTGCCGAAGTACGAGGCGTTCTCGAACGGGTCGCGGTAGCTGCGGGTGTCGCCGTAATCGAAGCGGCAGCGGACGCCGTTGTTGGTGAGAAAACCAAAGGGATTGGCGACCTTGCCCGCCTCGTAGCCCTCGCGCATCTGGCCGCAGTTGGGGTCCGGTCGTTCCGAATAGCGCCCGCCGGTATACTCGCCGTCGGCGCCCCGGGGCGGCACCGTCCATCTGCCGGGGGCATTGGAGGACTGGCTCAGGCCGGACTGTGACAGCAGGGGCCTTTCGTCCCAGCCCAGCCGGCTCGCCGCGCGCATCTGGGCCGCGAGCACCACATCGAGATCGCCGATTTCGCCGCCCCACAGCGCCTGGATCGAATGTTCGTCGAAGTCTCCCCGGCTGTCGCCTTCGGCATAGGTTTCAAGCCGGAAACCGTCATAGGAGGAATAAGGCACGAAATTGACCACGCCGGCCACGGCCTCATTGCCGTACAGAGCCGCGGCGCCGTCGGCGACGATATCGATGCGTTGCAGGGCGATGGTGGGGATCAGCGCATTGACGTTTTCGTTCACGAGGCGCTTGCCGTCGAGCAGGGTCAGGGTGGAGCGGGCGCCGAGCCCGCGCAGGTCGATATTCGAGGACCGCGAATCGGTTCCCTGAATCGTGTTGGTGATGGCCGAACTCGAACCGTTCACGAAGGAAAGGTTCTGAACGACTTCCGCCATGTTCAGCGTACCTTCGGCTTCCAGGTCTTGCGCGGTGAGCTGGGTCACCTGGGAAGCCTGGGTAAAGCCTTCGCTGCGGCGGATGTAGGAGCCGGTGACGAGTACCTCCTCGATCTGGTCTTCCTGTGCGAGGGAGGCATTCGACAAGGGCAGCAGGGCCAGGGCGACAGTCGCCGCCAGAGGCCCCCATGCAATGGGGTGATTGCAGCGCATGGAATCTCTCCTCCTGATTTGCGTTTCCCCCATCCTACTCCTGTTGCGGTCGGGCACAAGGAAATTCGAGAAAAGACAACGTTTACTTCGGGATGCCTCCAGTCATCCTGCGAGGGGGGGGGTAAGCCCAGGTCGTCATTCTGCGACTTGCGTTCAGGATGACTTTGAAGGGTGTGGCGAAATGAAGATTCCCCGCCTCAGTCGTACCAGGCGGGCGCCAGATTCAGCGATTCGGCGAGTTCCAGGCTGTGCTCGATCCAGAATGTGGCGCCGGTCTCCGCCACCAGCGCTTCCACCTTGTCCATGGAAGCCAGGGTCTGCCCGGCGTCGGTATTGAAAACCGGCGTGGCGCGCAGCCGCCGGCTCGCCTCGAAGTGATAGAGGTCGCCGGAAAGCACCAGCGGGCCAAAATTCTCGAGTTCGAGCTTCAACACCTGATGGCCGGGGGTGTGGCCGGGCGCGGAGATGATCATTACGCTGCCGTCGCCGAACACGTCGTGGTCTCCGTCGAGCAGGATCCTGTCCGATTCCGCGAGCTGGTCATACAGTTCCGGCCGGAACACCGGATTGGTCTCCGGAGTTTCGAAAGCGGCCTCGTATTCGCTCTGCTGGATGAGCAGGGTGGCATCGGCGAAGGCGTTGGCGGCGCCCACATGGTCGTAGTGGAAGTGGGAATAGGCGGTGTAGTCGATGTCCCCGGGGGCGATACCCATGGCGGCCAACTGGTCGATGATCGAGGTCTCGTACCAGGCGTTGTCGTCTTCCTGCCGGGGTCCCACCTCGCTCAGCGGCAAGCCGGCGTCCCAGATCATCAACTCGCCATCGTGGTTGATGAGATAGCATGGCACGAACAATTCCCGCACCTCGGTGTCGTCATTGCTGATGCCGAATGCGGCAACGTCGGGAAACGCCAGCCGCCCGCAATCGAACACATGCAGCCGCAACTCCGCCCGGGCCCCGAAACTGAACGAAACGGCGATAACAAACACAAGCAAATTTTTCATGGCAAGGCCTCAAGAGAATTTTCGCGGGAACTGTCCCGCCCCTGATTTTAATCCAATTCGAGTCGCCCATGTGTCGCCCGTGAGCCCCCGGTTCCCTCAGCCTTCGGCAAGTTTCGGAGGAAGTGCCTTTGCCTGCTCTTTCAGTTGCATGGCCGCCGATGTGGTTCGCTCCATGATGAACTGCCGCATCTGGACCACGCTGATCTTTTTGGTGGCGCGGTTGGCAAGAATGCCGGCGGAGAGCCCGGCGAGCAGGGTGAGCCCCGCCGGGCCGCCGAAGACCGCAACCTGGGTGGCGGCCGCCAGGGTCGCGCCGGTGTTGATACCTCCCTTGAGCAGGCCATCCACCGCTTCGACGTACTCGCCGGAATGCTCGGCCTTGTGAAAAGCCCGGGCCATGCTTGTCAAGGTGATCACCAGGAGAATCGGGTTGGCGCTGAATACCGCGGCCACTCCCATGTTGCCCACCAGCTTGGCGAATTTCTCGGTGTCTTCCTCATTCCAACTGAAAACCACCGACGCAAATCCGATGACGCCGGCCAATAGCTCGGGAGCGTCAAAGCTGTTGATGTCATAGAACCAGTCCTTTGGAATGCCAAAACTCGATTGCAGATCGTTCGCGACTTGATCGTAGGCGGACTTGTCCCAACTGGCGATTGGCAGACCCTTGGGTGTGGTCAGGTCCTTGAAAAGGGCTTCAACGTATCCCAGCGCTTCTTCAATGAAGGTGTCGTCCGGAGAAGCATTGCGGACCGCTTCCCAGGCGCCGGCAAGCGTGTGTCCTCCATCAAACATGCGGTGGTTCCCGCCGCCGGTCGCCGTTCGCAGATACTCGGCGTCCATGGCCTTGTCGTAGATGGTTGCCGAGCCCTTGACCGTTTGCTGGAGCAATTCATTCAATTCGATGGCGAGAGAACTGGCCAGCAGCCCCTGCACGGTCACGAGGATTTCGTCGGCGAGGTCTGTGGCGGCGGATAGCGCCCGTTTGGGTCCGGCCTTCGCTCGATGAAAGGCTTTGCCGGCGGTGTCCGCGGCCGCACTCGCTGTATCCGCACCGGCATTCAGTGCAGCAGTGGCGGAATCCTTGACCCGGGATCCGATGCCGCTGGCGAACTGCGAAACATTTCGCACGCCATTTTCCCGCGGCTCGTCAGCCTGTCCAGTGGCAGCTTTGTCCGCATCCATTCGCTGACTTTTGGTTTTCGGTTGCGCGCTGTTTGTGTCTTTCCAGCGCAGCCACGCATCCGCAAGCCCCGGAATATTGGGAAGGAGAAACGAACCGTGCTCACTGTTCCCGAGAATGAGGCTGCTTCTGGGAGCCTGCTCGCCACTTTGGACAAACAATTTGCCAAGAATATAACCCACAGCCGCGTCAAATTCGTCGTCGTTGCCGGGATGCGGCAATTCATTCTCAAATCCGCTTCGGTCGAGAATGATCTCCCACATTTCATCCCGAATTCGGCGCATTTCGGCCTTGCTTCCCTTGTAAACCCAGTTCGCATCGTTGCCTCTTTCGCCCCGGCACCAAAGCCAGGCAGCCAATCCCGGATGAATCTCGACTACCGACTTTTGCCGCTGCATCTTGTTACTGGCTCCGGTAATCAGCTTCAAGGGCAGTTTGTCCGAAGTTTTGTCAAAAGGACCGACTATCGGCAGGCCAAGCAAAGACCGACTGAGCGTCCAGTGAGGGCAGGCGCCATAGCCCAGCACCGAAATGCCTGCTGGCGTCTTGTACCCGGTTTCCCGGCAAGAAAAAAATCGTTCGATGGGACGCTTGGTGAAGTCGAACTGATGCGATCCGGCGTCCGTTGGATCCATCGGCCCTGTCAGCGGCGAATCCCAGCAAACCAGGGCCGGCTCCTTCGCCTCGACAATCTGTTCCAGATAATCACGAAGCTGAATGGTAGAGAGCCGCAGAAACTCCCGACCCTGGAAAACCGTGCTTGGCTTCCTGGGCGCGGGATCAATCGCAATAACGCGAATCGAGTCCTTGTTTCGAGATTTCTTGATAGGGCATTCCCCGCCTGATCGACTTTTGAGGGCGACAATCTCGGTATCCGCTGAGCCGTAGCCGGATCATCGAGAAACCCGCCCGCACGCCGCAGCGAGTATACTATGCTCTTCCTTTGGACGGCGCTCTGGCCCCTGGTCGATCTTCTGCCTGAATCGGAGCGACCGCTTCGAGCGAAACAAGTCGAATTGCTATAGAAGTCAAGTTTTTTTCTCCCGACGCGGGTGCTTGCGGGAGACTCCACTTGTGTGCAACATTGCCCCGGAAAAGTTTCGATGGGGCACAAGCGATGAAAACCAGGGCAGCAGTAGCCTTCGCGGCGGGTGAGCCGCTGGAAATCTGTGACGTCGATCTTGAAGGCCCGAAAGCGGGCGAGGTCATGGTGGAACTCAAGGCCACCGGAGTTTGCCACACCGACGCTTTCACCCTCAGCGGAGAAGATCCGGAAGGCGCCTTCCCCGTGATTCTCGGTCATGAAGGCGCTGGCGTGGTGGTCGAGGTCGGGACTGGCGTGACTTCAGTGAAGCCCGGCGATCATGTGATTCCGCTTTACACCGCCGAATGCCGCACCTGCGAATATTGCCTGCATCCCAAGACCAATCTCTGCCAGGCGGTACGGGCGACCCAGGGCCGGGGCGTAATGCCCGACGGCAGCAGCCGCTTCTCACTCGACGGCAAGCCGTTGCTGCATTACATGGGCTGTTCGACTTTCTCCAACTACACCGTGCTGCCGGAGATATCCGTGGCAAGGGTTCGCGAAGACGCGCCCTTCGACAAGATCTGCTATATCGGCTGCGGCGTCACTACCGGCGTTGGCGCGGTCATCTTCGAAGCCAAGGTCGAAATGGGTTCTACGGTGGGGGTGTTCGGCCTCGGCGGCATCGGGCTGAATGTGGTCCAGGGCTGCCGGCTGGCGGGAGCGACCCGGGTCATCGGCGTTGACATCAATCCGCAACGCGAAGCCCTCGGCCGGCAGTTCGGCATGACCGATTTCGTCAATCCCCGGCAAGTGGAGAACGTCGTCGACCACATCGTCCAGCTTACCGGCGGCGTGGACTACAGTTTCGAATGCATCGGCAATGTGGAAATCATGCGCCAGGCACTGGAATGCTGCCACAAGGGCTGGGGCGAATCCTGGATTATCGGCGTGGCCGGAGCGGGGCAGGAAATCTCGACCCGGCCATTTCAGCTCGTCACCGGTCGCGTGTGGCGCGGCACGGCCTTCGGCGGGGCCCGCGGGCGCACCGACGTGCCGCGGGTCGTCGACTGGTACATGGACGAGAAGATCAATATCGACGATCTGATCACGCACACCATGCCGCTGGAGGAGATCAACACGGCTTTCGATCTCATGCATGCAGGGGAAAGCATTCGTTCCGTGGTGCTGTATTAGGGGCAGGGAGCGTCATGAGTACGGAAACGGTCAGTTCCATCGCCTGCTTCGGCGGCAGGCAGTTCAAGTTGAAGCACCGCTCCGAGGTTCTCGGCTGCGAGATGGCGTTCTCGGTCTATCTGCCGCCCCAGGCGGCAAAGGGACTCGTGCCGACGATCTGGTGGCTGTCGGGATTGACCTGCACCGACGATAACTTCGTGCAGAAGGCCGGTGCCCAGCGCTATGCGGCCGAGGCGGGCGTCGCCATCGTCTGCCCTGACACCAGTCCCCGGGGCGAAGGCATTCCCGACGATCCCGACGGCGCCTGGGACTTCGGACTCGGCGCGGGTTTTTATGTCAACGCCACCGAGCCCCCATGGTCGGCGAATTACCGCATGTACGATTACGTGGTCGATGAACTGCCGCGCGTACTGGCGGCGAGCAATCTCCCGGTAAATGTGGAACGCAGCGCAATCATGGGCCATTCCATGGGCGGCCACGGCGCGCTCACCATCGCGCTGAAAAACCCCGGCAAGTACCAGTCGGTCTCTGCCTTCGCCCCGATTTGCGCGCCCATGCAATGTCCCTGGGGCGAAAAGGCCCTGGGCAACTATCTCGGGCCGGACCGGGACCGATGGCGCGACTACGACGCTTGCGAACTGATTGCCGAAGCCGCCGAACGCCTCCCGATCCTGATCGACCAGGGCAAGGCCGACGACTTCCTCAAGGAGCAGCTGAAACCGGCATTGCTTGAAAAAGCCTGCGCCGCGGCCAGGCATCCGCTGACCTTGCGCATGCAGCCCGGCTACGACCACAGCTATTTTTTCATTGCCACCTTCATCGTGGACCACATCCGCCATCACGCCAGGGCGCTCGCGGTCTAAGAACGGTGCATACGCCTTCCCTGGCGCGACTCTTCTGGCTTCTCCAACCCCCAGTCTCGACATCCATGTCGAGCCGTTCGGCCCTCAAGAAGCCGTGCTTCTTGTCGGCTGCGCCGACCGGACCTCACCCTCTATGACGTTGACGTTGTAGGCGATCGAGATTCGCTCGCCGCTGCCGGTGTAGGGATGCACCATGTGCTTCATCCAGCTCGGCCATAGCAGCATGCGGCCCGGTACGTTCTCGATGAATTCGCGGCCGTCGAGGATCGTGTTGCTGATCTGGAGGTAATTGGCCGCTTCGCGTGGGTCCAGCAGTTCCAGCAGGCCGTTCTGGGGGATGGCCGGGTCTGGATTGCCTTTCGTTATGTAATAGACGCCCGACCACATGCAATTCGGATGCGTATGCACGACGTTGTAGTCGCCGCTGCGGTTGATGTTGCCCCAGGCGTCGATGAGCAGGCGGAATTGCCGCTGCCGGTCGCGGTCGCGAATGATCCTGTCGGTGAGATTGAAGACGATGGTCTCGATGCGCCGCTTCAGTTCCTTGACCGGCGCATCGGGCCAACCGATCAGATTGCCCGGCGACTGCCAGCCGCCGGCGTTGGAACGATTCTCGCCCTTCTGGGCAAGCGAGCGCTCTTTCGCCAGCAGCAGTTCGGCGAGTTGCCGGTTGAGTTCCTCGCTGTCGGGCCAGTCATGGGCGACCAGGATGGTCCCGAACAGTGAGGAAGTGCTTTGGCTGATGTCGAGTCTTTGCACAGCGCCGATTATTGCACACGGCGGACACGCACGAGCCGGCCCTCGCCTTCCACGCGCAGCCGGTACTCGCCGAATAACCCCCGGGAAATCTCCACGGCAAACGGCGCGTTTGCGGGCAGCGGCACATAGCGGGCCTCGATCTGGCGCCAGACCTGACCGTTTTCCAAGTGGAAAAGCAGATTTCCGCGCGGGCCTTCGCTGACTTCGGTCACCATCGCGCCGATGTCGTCCCGCTCCCGCCTTTGCTCTTCCCGGCCGCTGTCGCGCAATTGCTCGGCGCCGACGTTCTCAAGCCGGTCCCGGCCGGCGTCCGGCGTAACCTCGGGAAGCGCCTCGACAGCCTGCCCGGGTTCCGCCTCCGCCTCTGGTTCCGGTTCCACACGGGGCTCTTGCGCGTGTTCTTCCGTGACTGCTTGCACGTCGACCGGCGCGGGCGCAGCCCCGCGCGCCGTCAGCTTCTCGAAGCAGTCGAGCCGCTCGATCGCGCGTTCGATGGCGGCACAGGCTTCGAGTTCCTGCTGGGAGGCCGTTTGCGCGGCAGCGAACGCTGCCGCGGCAAACAGCACAAGGACACTCAGTGATCGCATGATTCGATCAGAAGTCCTGGGTGAACCTCACGTAGACGATTCTGCCGCGCAGGTCGTGGCCGGCGCGGTCGTCGTAACCCGGGCGGTCCGACAGGCCGTCGTAGATCACGCCGCCGGAACTCGGGCGGAACGGCGGCAATTCGTTGCCGTTCGCGTCCAGCCGCGTCAGCCGGGGCGGATCCTCGTCGAACACGTTGTTGATGCCAACCGTAATCGAAGTATCGCCGGCGCCAAGCAGTCCCGGGAACACTTGATTGTATTGGGCATCGACCACGTTCCAGGCTTCGACGATACCGTTGCGGCTCTGGTCGTTGCGATACTCGTCGATGTGACGGAACTTGGCGGTCAGACTGCTGTCGCTCCAGGAGTAAGTCGCTCCCATGTGGGCGCGCAACTCCGGCAGGGTCGAGAAGTTGTTGCGGAAGTTCCTGCTGCCCGCCCCGTCGAAGCTGACCGCCCCGTCGCTGACCGCGAACTCCGTCACGTAGGTGGCGGCCGCGCTGAGGAACAGGTCGCCCGCGCCGACATCGACGTCCCAGGCCAGATTCACGTCAAGACCGCTCGTTTCGACCGAACCGATGTTGACGAACTGGGTATTGACCTGGCGCAACTGGCCGCCGGCGTCGCGGATGACCCTCGGATCGTTTGGTACGCCGTCGTCCAGGCAGTCGTTGTTGACGATCGCCTGGGCGCCTTCGGACTGCGCGATCAGATCCTGGTAGTCGAAGTTGAAGTAGTCCACGCTCGCGTTGAAGCCGTTCTCCAGTTGCAACACCAGGCCCAGGTTGAAGTTTTCCGATTCCTGGGGCGCCAGGTCAGGGGAACCCTGCACCGCCACGGTGATGTTGTTGTTCAGACCTGTCGAAACGCACACCGTGCTGCCGCCGGGACCGGTCGGCGAAGCCGGGTCGTCGATGAAGGCCGACGAAGTCGCTTCGGCGGTCTGGCGCACAGTGGGCGCCTGGAAGGAAGTGCCCCAGGAGCCGCGGAAGCCGAGCCAGTCGAGCGGACGGAATTCGAACGCTACCTTCGGATCCGTGGTGGCGCCGATCCGGCCGCCGTAATCTTCCCTGCGCACGGCGAATTGCAACTCAAGCGCGTCGGTCATGGGCACGACGACCTCGCCGAACACGGCGATCACGTCTTCGCTGCCCGCCACCGGGCCGGAGAGGCTTTGCTCGTTGGCTTCGCCGGCGGACGACAGCGAGTCGCCGAAGATCTCAATTTGCACGTCGCGAAATTGGGAGCCGAAGGCCGCCTGCACCGTATTGCCGTTGAACTCGAACAGGTCGCCGGTAAACACCAGGTCGGTTACCTGTTCCAGCACTCTGGCATTACTTGCCGAAGGCGTGTCGAACTTGGCCAGCGTGATGTCGCTGTTGCCGGCCGTGCTCGTGCCGTCCTTGGGCGAAACCAGTGCCGGATTGGCCAGGCGCGTGCCGAAGGGGTTCCATTCGCCCGCTTTCACCAGATCCTGGAATACGTCGGAACGATAGTTGTGCGGCGCGTTCGTGGTGCGCGTGGAGTTCGCCCAACCATAGGAAAGGTCCATGCTCCAGGTGTCGCCGATATCGAATTCCACGCCGTTGAGGATGCGCGTGTAGGCCAGTTCCCGCTTGATGTATTGGGTCAGGGGCGTGTTGTTCACCTCCCGGCCCAGCGGTCTGGCGGTCACTTGCAGGTCGGTCGCGGTGTGGATCGAGTTGTCCCATTGTTCCGGGCCGATATAGAGAATGTCCGGCGGATTGGCGGGGTCGGCGATAAAGAAGTTGAAAGGATGCGAAGCCGGAACCGTCCAGCCCCCACCGATCGCTCTGCCCGTATTGAAGGTGGCGCCGCCGCTCGGCCGTTCGACGATATTGTTGGAATAGCTCGCTTCCGCGTAATAGCGCAGCCGGTCGCTGAATTCCCATTCGAACTCGTTGAACACCTGCACCCGCTCTTCGGCGGAAATGATCGCCACCTGGTCCACGAACAGGTAGCGGCAGCGCGAGTCGCTCGGGCTGCGCAAGACGCCGCCGGCGGCTTCGCAGTCCGGATCCGGCAAGCGGTTGCCGCCAGTGGGCACCGCATTGCCTTCCGCGTTCAAGGTGGCGCCGCGATAGGTGCCCGGCGAACCGGTGGAAGACAGGAAACGCGATTCGCGCGGACTCGGATTGAGCCGTTCGTTCAGCCAGTCGAAGTCGGAGCGGTACGCTTCGCCTTGTTCGTACCAGCTCGCATAGATATTGAAACCGCCCCGGTCGAACTGGGCGCCCGCCGCGAAGCCGATATCCTGCTGTTCGATCTCGGAGTTCGAATAGCTTCCACTCAACTCGAATCCCTCGAAACCCTTGCGCGTGATGATGTTCGCCACGCCGGCTACCGCCTGTGAGCCATAGAGGGCGGAAGCGCCGTCGGTCAGCACTTCGATACGCTCGATCATCGTGATCGGAAACTGGTTGATGTCGAGATAATCGGTACCGGTGTCGTCGGCCACCGGCGCGATGCCGCCGCGTTTTCCGTTGATCAGGGTCAATGTCGAACCGAGACCGAGATTGCGCACGTTGAACATCGCCGTACCGGCCCGATTGTTGGTCTCGTTGTAGAACTGGGAACCGCTGTTCACGGTCAGTTCCTTGAGCACGTCTACCGGCTGTGCGGCGCCGATGCGTTCGATGGTCTCCTGGTTGATCACCTGCACGGGCTTGGTGCCATCGAAACTCGTGCGGCGGATGTAGGAGCCGGTCACCAGGATTTCCTCGAGCGTCTGCTCGTCCTGGGCCAGAACCGGCGGCGCCGAGCCGATGGCGGCGGCGATGCCGGCGGAAAGCGCGGTCAATCTGAACTTGCTGGATGTCATGGATGGGTCCCCCAAGATTGATTGCAAACTCCAGTTTCGGGTTTTATCGGCAAGCTGGCCGTGGACTGTAATCCGTGGCGGGTTTATGCTCTGCGGGTAATCCGTTTCGGGAAGACAATCCATGCACAATAACGCCGGCAGGATTCTTCGCGGGTCGGCAATGGCGCTCATGCTGTGCCTGACGCCAGCCCTGGCCCACTCCCAGCAATCCATGGAACTCGGCGGGGAGATGATCTCCGCCGCTGAGGATTTCATCGCCTCGCTCAATGAAATGCAGCGCAACAGCGCGCTGTTCGATTTCGATGACGATGAGCGCGGCAACTGGTTTTTCACGCCGGTGGACCGCAGGGGCGTATCCTGCAAGGCCATGGATGAAAGTCAGCGGGATGCGCCCTGGGCGCTGCGCTACGCTGGTCTGGCGCGATTTCCAGGGCGATTTCGGCCGGGACCTGCTCCGGATGCGCTACGAGTCGGTGGCGGCAAGCCACGGGCCGGACCACCAACACTGAGTTTCCGGGGGATATGAAGCCATGAGAATAGCCGGAAAACTTGCGTTACTGCTGGCAGCTGTCTGCGCCGGCGCGGCTTCCGCCGATATCGGCGAAGTCGAAACCCGAAGCGGCGTGCTGCGGGGATTCGCCTCGGCCCACCAGCCCGGGGTAACGGTATTCCAGGGGGTCGCCTTTGCCGCGCCGCCGACCGGCGAGTTGCGTTGGCGCCCGCCCGCCGCGCCGATTCCCTTTGCCGGGGTGAAAGAAGCCGACCGCATCGGCCCCGCCTGCTGGCAGGCGCGCAATTCGGATGCCTCGCTCTACGCCAGGGGCAATCTGCACCGCAGCGAGGACTGCCTGTATCTGAATGTTTTCAGCGCCGCCACGCAGCCCGATGAGCGCCTGCCGGTACTCGTCTGGTACCACGGCGGCGGCAATACCACCGGCCATGCCGGCCCGCGCATTTTCGACGGCGCCAATCTCGCCGCCCGGGGAGCCGTGGTGATTACCGCGAACTACCGGCTTGGCCCGTTGGGTTTCATGGCGCATCCCGCCTTGAGCGCCGAGTCCCCGGCAGGCGTTTCCGGCAATTACGGCCTGCTCGACCAGCTCGCCGCCCTGGAATGGGTTCGCGACAATGTGGCGGCATTCGGCGGCGACCCGGAACGGGTCACGATCTTCGGCCAGTCCGCCGGCGGCACCGATGTCTGCCTGCTGCAAGCCTCGCCATTGAGCGAGGGCCTGATCCATCGCGTGATCGGCCAGTCACCGGTCTGTATCAAGCTGGATACCGAACTCGATGAGGCCCACGCCGCCGGCGCCGCCTGGGCCCGGAGGCTTGGCGTCGGTGGCGGCGCCACCGCCACCGCCACCCTTGCCGATCTCCGGGCGGTTCCCGCCGAACAGCTTATTGCCACCACCGGCGGGGCTTCCGCTCCGGTGATCGACGGTTGGCTCATACCCGGCCGACCATACGACCTGTTCGAGTCCGGCGCCCATAACCGGATACCCGTAATCGTCGGCGGCATGAGCGAGGAATACCATGGCCTGCAACATACCGCCGGGCCCATCAGCGAAGCCGAACTCGATGAATTTCTCGCCGGAACATTCGGCGGTGAAGCCTCCGCGGTAAAAGCCAACTATGGCGCCGCCCTGGACCGCTCACCGCTCGACGCCCGCAAGCAGATCCTGGGGGAAAACAATTTTCTGCTCGATGCGCGGATGTGGGCCCGACTCGTGGCGGGCCACGGGGACGAGGCCTGGGTGTACTATTTCACCCGGCCGGCGCCGGTGTTCCGGCTGTATGTGGCCGATGATCCCGATCTGACCGGCAATGGCGGCGAGCGCCTGTGGGGCGCCTATCATTCCGGCGACCTGGCCTATGTATTCGACAATCTCGACTTGGTGGGGCTCGACTGGGAAGCCGCCGACCATGCCCTGGCGGATACCGTGGCGGATTACTGGGTGAATTTCGCCGCCACCGGCGACCCCAACGGGCCGGGCCTGCCGCCATGGCCGGGTTACGATCCGCAAGCCGACGTGGTGCAGATTCTCGATGCCGAGCTGCGGCCGGAAAGGCATCCGGCCTCGGAAAATCTGCAACATCTGGAAGAGTTGTACCTGCGCAGCCGCTAGGGAAGCTCTGATCAAGTCAGGGCTTCCCTGCGGCACATGGAAGTGCCGCCGAATTCGATGGGTGAAGGCAAGCGTTTTCGAAGCGCAGCTTCGAGCGCGGCCGCAACGGTACGGAGCTATGCTCCGTGACTGGAGTAAGCCATTGAATTCGGGAGCAAAACAAAACCACGCTTTTGTTTTGCGATAATGAAAAACTCCACGGATGGAGTTTTTCAGAGAATACCAGCGAAATGCAAACGCTAGCAATTCTCATTAGAATTTACATAAAAATCAATAAGTTATACATTTTTTCGCTTGACTTGCGCAAATCTTTCCCCCATGCTTGGCCAGGCCGCAGTCGCGGCGACGGCCAAGCACAAGGAGCATCAAATGAAATCCGACCCAACCGTTATCAAGCATCTGAACAAGGCCCTGGCGAATGAACTCATCGCCATCAACCAGTATTTTCTGCATTCCCGGATGTACGAAGACTGGGGCCTGAAAAAACTCGCGGAAAAAGAATACGAAGAATCCATCGACGAAATGAAACACGCCGATGCCCTGGTCAAGCGCATCCTGTTTCTGGAAGGGCTCGCCAACCTGCAGAACCTCGGCAAGCTGCTCATCGGCGAGCACACCCGGGAAATGCTCGAATGCGACCTCAAGCTCGAAATGCGGGCCTGCCCGGACCTGCGCGAGGGAATCGCCTACTGCGAATCCGTGGGTGACTATGTCAGCCGGGACCTGCTCGCCGGGATTCTCGACAACGAGGAAGAACACGTGGACTGGCTCGAAACCCAGTTGGCGCTGATCGACAGGGTGGGCATCGAGAACTATCAGCAGTCGATGATGTAGGCGCGGACTCCCTGTTCTGTCTGTCATTCCGCGCGCAGTCGCAGGATCTCATTGCGTGGCCGCTGCAAGAGATTCTGCGACTGCGCTTCGCTTCGCGCAGAATGACATGAGGGTTGGAGCGCCAAAATGAGAATTTCTGAATACAGACGAGGCCGATTGTCATTTCGCGCCGGAACGTGGTCCAATCACGCGGCATGTACGCCTGCATCGACCTGGGCTCCAACAGTTTTCATTTGCTCATCGGCGAATGGGAAGACGGTCGCATCCGCATCGTCGAACGTTGCAGTGAAAAAGTGCAGCTTGGCGAGGGCGTGGTGCGCTCCCGGGTCATTTCCGCGGCCGCGTTTCGGCGCGGCCTCGACTGTCTTGCCGGATTCCGCGAACTGATTCGGAAGCATTCGGTGCGGCAATACTGGGCCCTGGGCACCAATGCCCTTCGTCTGGCGCACAATTCTCCCGAGTTCCTCACCGCCGCAAGGAAAATCGGCGTTCGCGTCTCGGTCATCAGCGGCGTGCAGGAAGCCGTGCTGGTCTATGCCGGCGTCACCACTTCACTGCCCGAAAGCGAAGAGCGCCGCCTTGTGCTGGATATCGGCGGCGGCAGCACCGAAGTCATCGCCGGCCATGGCCACCGGCGCATCATCACCGAAAGTCTGCCGGTGGGGACCGTGGCCTGGCGCGACCGCTTCTTTGCGGAACCGGCAACCGGCGCCAGGGCGCTGGAAAGCGGTATGGACGCAGGGCTCGAAGCGGCCACCGGGATATTCGAACCCGTCCGGTCGGCGCTGGCCCGGGCTGGTTGGGATCAGGCCTACGCCTCCTCCGGTACGGTGAAGATGCTGAAATACATCTGTGAGAGCCGGGGCTACGGCAAGAACCGTATCACCGCCGCCGCCCTCGCGGAACTCAAGCCCATGCTGGCCGCGGGAATCGCCGACAACAGCCCCCTGGAGGGCCTCAAGCCCGAGCGCCGGGACCTGCTGCTCCCGGGCTGGTGCATCGCCTCGGCATTGATGCGGGTCTATGGCGTCGAAACCCTGCACTTCAGCGCCACCGCCCTGCGCGAGGGCATGCTCGACTTCCTCGTCCGCAACGAAAAAACCATGCCCATCATGCGCCAGAGCCCCCTCCCGGCGGTGAACAACGCGGGTTGATTCGTTTCATTGTCATTCTGCGCGAAGCGAAGCTCCCCATACCCGTCATTCTGCGCGAAGCGAAGCTCCCCATACCCGTCATTCTGCGCGAAGCAAAGCGGAGTCGCAGAATCTCATGCAGGATACTCAGGTATTCTCTGAAAAACTCCATCCGTGGAGTTTTTCATTATCGCAAAACAAAAGCGTGGTTTTGTTTTGCTCGCGAATTCAATGGCTTACTCCAGTCACGGAGCATAGCTCCGTACCGTTGCGGCCGCGCTCGAAGCTGCGCTTCGAAAACGCTTGCCTTCACCCATCGAATTCGGCGGCACTTCGATGTGCCGCAGGGAAGCTCTGACTTGATCAGAGCTTCCCTGGAGCTTGCTGCTGCCATCCCTGGCGGGGGTTTTCGGCTGCGCCGAGCGGGCCTCACCCCAGTTTCTCCAGCAGCTTTTGCTGAACCCCGGCTTCGCCGGGCTGGTTGGCGGTGAGCGGCAGATACTCGCCGTCGGACTGGAGTTCCCAGCTTTGCACCCGCTCTTCGAGGTAAAGGTCCAGTTCGTCGACCACCCGCTTGGCGAGTTTGGGGTTGAGGATGGGAAAGCAGACTTCGATGCGGTTGGAGAGGTTGCGCTCCATCCAGTCGGCGCTGGAACAGTAGACGCCGGGCTCGGAATTGTGGAAGCAATAGACCCGGGAATGTTCGAGGAAGCGACCGACGATGGAGACCACGCGGATATTCTCGCTGATGCGGGGCAGGCCGGGGCGCAGGCAGCAGATGCCGCGCACCACCAGGTCGATCTTCACCCCCGCCCGGGAAGCCGAATACAGCGCCCGGATCATTTGCGGGTCGGTAAGCGAATTCATCTTGGCCCTGATATGGGCGGGCTTGCCGGCCCTGGCGGCGCGCTTTTCCGCGTCGATCATCCTGATCATGGCCTTGCGCAGCCGGAAGGGCGCGTGAATCAGCAGCCGCGGCTGGATTTTCTTGCCCATGCCGGTGATCTGCTGGAACACCTTGTGCACGTCGGCGCAGATCGTTTCCTCCGCGGTGAGCAGGCTGTAGTCGGTGTACAGCAGCGAGTTCTTGCGGTGGTAGTTGCCCGTGCCGAGATGGGCGTAGCGCTTGAGCCCGCCATTCTCCCGGCGCACGAAGAGCAACATCTTGGCGTGGGTCTTGTAGCCGAGCACGCCATACACCACCACCGCGCCGGACTCCTGCAGGATGCTGGCGAATTCGATATTCTCCTCTTCGTCAAAGCGCGCCCGCAATTCGATCACCACGGTCACTTCCTTGCCCTTGCGGGCCGCCTCGGCGAGGGCTTCCACGAGTTCCGAGGATTCGTTGGTGCGGTACAGGGTCTGCTTGATCGACAGCACCGAAGGATCCTTGGCCGCCTCCCGCAACCACTGGATGATGGGCAGGAAGGACTGGAAGGGATGCAACAGCAACTGGTCCTCCTTGCCCACCGCGCTGAAGATATCCTGGCGCTTGCCGGCAAGCGCCGGCGGCAGCCCCGGCGAGAATTTGGGAAAGTGCAGCTCGGGCCGGTCGATCATGCCGAACAGGGCCACGAGCCGCTGCAGATTCACCGGGCCGTCGAGCTCAAACAGTTCGCTCTTGGCGAGGTCGAAACGGTCGAGCAGGAAATGGGTGAGCCGCTCCGGGCAGCCGCTGTCCACCTCAAGCTTGGTGGCCGCGCCAAAGCGGCGGCTATGGAGCTTGTTGCGCAGCGCCGTCGCCACATCTTCCACTTCCACATTGGACATTTCCAGATCGGCATTGCGGGTCACGCGGAACTGGTGGCATGCGGTGACTTCCATTCCGGGAAAGAACTCGCCCACGAATTCATGGATGATGGACGAAAGGAAAACGAAATTGTCGCCTTCCGGCGCGAATTCCGGGGGAATCTTGATCAGCCGCGGCAGGGAGCGGGGCGCCGGCACAATGGCCAACCCGCTTTCCCGGCCGAATGCGTCCTTGCCTTCCAGCGACAGGATGAAGTTCAGGCTCTTGTTCACCAGGCGCGGAAAGGGGTGGGCCGGGTCGAGCCCGAGTGGGCTGATGACGGGAACCACTTCGTTGTCAAAATAGCTCTTGGCCCATTTCGCCAGTTTGGCGTTCCAGTCCTGGCGGCGGATGAAACGGATATTCTCCTGGGCCAGCGAGGGGAACAGATCCTCATTGAGAATGCGGTACTGCTCGTTCAGCGCCGCCCGCACCTGCTCGTGAATCTGGTTGAGAATCTGTTCGGGATACTTGCCGTCCGGGTCGGGTTTCTGCATGTCGTACTGGAGGCGCTTCTTCAGCCCGGATACGCGGATTTCAAAGAATTCGTCCAGATTGGAACTGAAAATCAGCAGGAACATCAGCCGCTCAAGCAGCGGATGCTCCCGGTTGCTCGCCTGGGAGAGCACCCGCAGATTGAACTTGAAATAGCTCAGCTCGCGGTTCTCGAAATAGCCGCCATGGCTCAGGTCGATGTCCTCGCCCTTGCCGAGATCATCGGTATGCAGATTGTCCAGCCTTTCGCCGGGATGTTCCGCCTCGCTGGAAACAAGCTGCAAAGCTGGCATGGCGTCCGCCACGGTCATGTCTGGTCTCGCATTTCCTCCCATCCGGCAGGACATACTAGCACCATCGGGGCAGTCTCCTGAAATTTCCTGAGGCAATCAAGATGAGACTCTCATATCCGATGGGTGTCCCATGACATCCCCATGACATCCCATGACATGTCATTTCCCGGTTGGCGCCGCTGCCCAGGCGGACCATTTTCGTGACGCCACGAAAATGGTCTGAAGCCGCATGGCCACCGGCCCCACAAGACTCCATGGCGCGTTTGAAGGGCTTCACAGGACATCCAATCGGGCAGGATGGGCTTCACAGGACATCCAATCGGGCAGGATCGCGCCGTGCCGGAGGTATCGGGATCCTGGTCGGCGTTTTCCGCAGCTTGCCTGGATGTCTTACACTATGGCGCTGAGTTTTCGCCTTGGGTGTTGCCATTGAATCTGCCTGGTCCGCTTTGCCTGTGCTGGTTTTTGCTGCTGGCGGCGGCGCCGTATGCGGCTTTGGGGGCTGAGGATCTGGAGGAGTATCAGGCGGTGAGCGGGGTCTCCGGGACCTTGTCTGCGACTGGCTCGGATACCGTTGCCAATCTGATGACCTTGTGGGCCGGGGAATTCCGGCGGATTTATCCCAATGTCAATATCCAGATTCGGGCCACGGGCTCTTCCGCCGCGCCCACGGCGCTCACCGAGACCACCGCGAGCATCGGCCTGATGAGCCGCAACATGCGACGCAATGAAGTCGAGTCATTCACCGCCCGCTATGGGTATCCGCCCACGCCGTTGCCGGTGGCGCTGGATGCGCTGGCGATTCTGGTGCATCGCGACAATCCCCTGCCGAGCATCAGTCTGGCCGAGATCGATGCGGTTTTTTCCGCGACCCTGCGTTGCGGCGCGGACCGCCGCCTGGAACGCTGGGACGAACTTGGGCTGTCCGACTCCCTTGGCCTGGCCGGGGGGAAAATACTCGCATTTGGCCGCAATTCGGTTTCAGGCACTTACGGCTTCTTCAAGGAGACCGCCCTGTGCCGTGGTGATTTTTACTCTGGCGTCAACGAGTTGTCGGGCTCGGGCGCACTGGTGCAGGCGATTGGCTCGACGCGAAACGGGATTGGCTATGCCAGCATCGCCTTCACAACGCCAGGCGTTCGCATGACGCCCGTGCGCTGGCTCCGGAATGGCCTGGAGAGTACTGCCATGCCGAGTGAGGCGACGGCGGGTGGCTATCCCTTTTCGCGCTACCTGTTCTTCTACGTCAACCAGCCTCCCGGGGGGGCGCTGCCGCCGCTGGAGCGCGAGTTCATCCGTATGGTGCTGTCCCGGGATGGCCAGCAGATCGTTTCCCGCAGTGGTTATATTTCCCTGCCTGCGGCGCTGGCGGCGGAATCCCTGGCCGGTATCGCCAATTCCCAGGCGGTCGAATGAACGCTGGAGTGAAGCGCGGGCGGCAGAATGAATCGGCAGCGAATGGCGGCGGCGCCGGCAAGCGCAAGCCGAAAGCCGAACGGGCGCGGCAGAGGCTGCTGCGTTACGCCGCCCGCCGCCGGCTCTGGGACCGGGCGGCGAGAGCCGTGGTTTCCATCGGCGGCCTGGGCATCATCAGTTCTATTTTGCTGATTTTCTTTTATCTCGTGTACGAGGTGCTGCCGCTGTTTGGCGGCGCCGATGCGGGTAACGCGGAAATTCTGCCGCAAGTCGTGGCGGGCGAGGCGGTATGGCTGGAAGCCGATTCCGGCGCCGGAGTGGCCTTGCGGGTCGACGAGCAGGGACTGGCGTCCTTCTTTGATCTGAATACGGGGAATCTGCTGGATACCGAGGCGCTTGCCGCTCCTTCCGGCGCTGCGTTGACCGCCATGGCCCGGGATTCCGCGGGAAGCGGCCTGTTCGCTGCGGGTTTCGATGACGGCAGCGTGGTGGTGGCCGGCTGGAATGCGGCACCGGAAGCGGGTTCGATTGCTCCGCGGCTGGAATATCCCCTGGGTCCGCAATCCCTGGCGGTGCTGGACGGTCAGGCGGTGAGCGCCGTGGGACTACGCAGCGTCCAGGGTGGCATCAGTATCGCTGCGGTAGGCGATGACGGGCCGGTCGCGCTGCTGGAACAAACCCTCGATAGCGGCCCACCGGGTTTGCCGGCGTTGCCGCGGACCGGCGCCGAAAACCGGCGTCGGGAGTTTTTCGTCGGCAATGTTCAGCCAGAAAATATCCTGTTGCCCCAGGACCCGCGCTGGATGTTGCTGCTGACCGCAACGGGCGAACTCAATCTGCTTGCCATCGGCGCCGGAAACCAGGCGGAAATTGTCGATGCCGCGCCACTGGTCCCCACTTCCGGCAGCCTGAGCGAAGTGCGCCTGCTCGCCGGTGGCATGTCCCTGATCGCAGCGGACCACAGCGGTCGCGTGACCCAGTGGTTCATTGTGGTGGAAGACGGCCGGGCAAGTATGGAGCCGGTACGGGAATTCGCCCTGTTCGACAGCGCCATAGCCGCCCTCGATGTGGAGCGGGGCCGTCGGGTCTTTGCGGCGGTCAGCGCCAGCGGCGAGATTGCCCTGGTCAACGTTACCGCCGAAACCGTGAGTTTTCCCGGCCAGTGGGACAGCCCGGGGGTGCGCGCCGCCGCGCTTGCTCCGGCGGGTGATTTGCTGTTGCTGGAGGACGTTGCGGGAAGTCTCGCAAGCTGGCGCATCGACAATCCCCATCCGGAATTCTCCCTGTCGGCGCTGTGGAGCGAAACCTGGTACGAGAATTATCCCGAACCAGCCCTGGTTTGGCAGACTACGGTGGCGGACGATGCCCTGGAGGCAAAATACAGCCTGGCGCCGTTGACTTTCGGCACCCTCAAGGCCGCCCTGTACGCCATGTTGTTCGCGGCGCCCCTGGCGATTTGCGCCGCAGTGTTCACCGGCTATTTCATGCCGCCCGGCGCGCGGCGTCAGATCAAGCCGTTGATCGAACTCATGGAAGCCCTGCCCACGGTGGTGATCGGTTTTCTCGCCGGGCTTTGGCTGGCGCCGCTGGTGGATGCCAATCTTATGGCCCTGGCGCTGGGGGCCCTGCTGTTGCCGCTGGGGGTTCTGCTGGCGAGTCTGGCCATGGCGCGATTGCCGGAACGCCTTGACCTGGAGTGGCGGGAAGGCTGGCAGGCGCTGGCCCTGGCGCCGGTATTGCTGCTGGCCGGCGCGCTCGCCTGGCTGCTTGCGCCAAGTGTGGAAGGGCTGCTCTTCGACGGTGGTCTCAGGGACTGGCTATTGCAGCGCTGGGGGCTGGATTATGTCTCGCGCAATGCCCTGATCGTCGGCGCCGCCATGGGGTTTGCGGTGATTCCGGCGATTTACTCCATCGCCGATGATGCCATATTCACCGTGCCCCGCCACCTCAGCAACGGCGCCCTGGCGATTGGCGCCAATCGCTGGCAAACCCTGAGCTGGCTGATCCTGCCGGCGGCGGCGCCCGGCATTCTCAGTGCGCTGATGATCGGTTTCGGCCGCGCCATCGGAGAAACCATGATCGTGCTCATGGCCACGGGCAATACGCCGATCATGGACGCCAACCTGTTCGAGGGCATGCGCAGCCTGGCGGCCAATCTGGCTATCGAGATTCCCGAATCCGAAGTTGGCAGCAGCCATTACCGGATCCTGTTTCTCGCCTCCCTGGTGCTGCTGTTGTTCACCTTTGTCATCAACTCGGCGGCTGAACTCGTGCGCCAGCGCCAGCGCCGGAAGTACCGGATGATATGAAGCGATCCCTTGCCAACTGGCTGGACAGCGGCGCCCCCTGGGTCTGGATCAATGCCGGCGCGGTGACCCTGTGCCTGGCCATGGTGTTCGCCCTGCTGCTCCTGCTGGGGGTGAAGGGGCTGGGGCATTTCTGGCCGCGCCCCGTATTGCAGGCCACGTATCTTGCGGCGGAGCCTCCGGCAACCATCATCGGTGAGCTTGCCGCAAGCGAAACCATTGCCGCCGGCGAGTTGAATCCCGTTGCGCCGGGGGATGACCATGGCGCGCTCGAGCGGCAACTGCTCAAGCTCGGCAACCGCGACATCACCGGCAGCGATTTCGCCTGGGTGCTTACCGGGCTGCTGGAGGATGTCAGCTTTCCCGCCGAACTGGCCGTGCTGGAACGCAGGGAATGGGGTAATCTGTACGGCTATCTGGACGGATTGCGGCAGACGGGCGCAGCGGTACTGCCTGCGGGAGCGTCGGACGGGACCGGCGAGGCCCGCTGGAGTGAGTTGCATGCGCGCCTCGACCGGGCGCGGGATTTGCGCCGGGAAATCGAGCGCATTGAACGATCCATCATCGCGGACATCAATTTCGGCATGGAACGCCTGCGGCTGGAGGAACGACGGCTTGCCCTCGCCGGCGGCGACAGCGCCGGCGCCCTGCGGGAAAACGCCAGGCAGCGCGAAGCCTTTGACGCGCAGTACGCCGAAATTCGCCTGCGGCTGCTGGAACTCAACCGGCAGATTCAGCGCGATACGGCGCTGTTCCGCATTGCCGACGGCAGCGTGGTGGAAATCCCCGTAGCCGACATTGTCCGGGCGTACCGGCCCAATGCCATGGGTTGGGCGGAATCGTTGGGAATGTATTTTGAGCGGCTGATGGAATTCCTCAGCGGCAATCCCCGGGAGGCCAACACCGAGGGGGGATTGCTGCCGGCGCTGTATGGCACCGCCATGATGGTGATGTTGATGTCGGTGATCGTAACGCCGCTTGGCGTGGTGGCGGGAGTGTATCTCAGCGAGTACGCCCCCCGGGGCTGGCTGACGCGGATCATCCGGGTATCGGTGAACAATCTGGCCGGGGTGCCTTCCATTGTCTACGGCATGTTCGGCCTGGGCTTTTTCATCTATCTGGCCGGCGGCGAGATCGACCGGCTGTTTTATGCCGAATCCCTGCCGGCGCCGACATTCGGCACCCCGGGCCTGCTCTGGGCTTCCCTCACTCTTGCGCTGCTTACCCTGCCCGTGGTCATCGTCGCCACCGAGGAGGGCCTGGGCAATGTTCCCGCTTCCTTGCGGGAAGCGAGCCTGGCGCTTGGCGCGACCCAGTTCGAGACCCTGTGGAGGGTGGTGCTGCCCCTGGCGCGGCCTTCCATGCTCACCGGGCTGATTCTCGCCGTGGCCCGGGCCGCGGGGGAAGTTGCCCCGCTCATGCTCGTGGGGGTGGTCAAACTCGCGCCTTCGCTGCCCCTGGACACCCAGTTTCCCTACCTGCACCTGGAACAGCAGTTCATGCACCTGGGCTACCATGTGTTCGACCTCGCCACCCAGAGCCCCAATGTGGAGGCCGCCATGCCACAGGCATTTGCCACCGCCTTTCTGCTCGTCGCCGTGGTGACCGCGCTGAACCTGAGCGCGGTGGTGTTGCGCGGGCGGCTGCGGGAACGCTACCGGGCCATGGACACCGGAGCCTGGGTATGAATGGCGAGGAATTCAGCGAACTCAATCCGGATGCGGATGGCGTCAGGCCCGAGCCCTGCCTGGAAACGCGCAATCTCAGCCTGCGCCATGCTGGCAACCGGCGCGCCCTGAACAAGGTCAGGCTGACGATTCCCCGGCAAAGGGTGACCGCGCTGATCGGGCCGAGCGGCTGCGGCAAGACCAGCCTGCTGCGCTGCTTCAACCGGCTCAATGATCTGGTGGATGATTGCGTGATCACCGGCAGGGTGCGGCTTGATGGCAAGAATATCTACGCCGCCAAGGTCGATGTGACCGAATTGCGGCGGCGGGTGGGGATGGTGTTCCAGAAGCCCAATCCCTTTCCCAAGTCGATCTACGAAAATGTCGCCTTTGGCCTGCGCATCCGCGGCATCAAGTCGCGCCGCCGGCTCGATGAAATCGTGCAGGAATCGCTCAGCGCCGCGGCGCTCTGGGACGAAGTCAAGGATCGCCTGCACAAGAGCGCCCTGGAGCTTTCCGGCGGCCAGCAGCAGCGCCTGGTCATTGCCCGCACCCTGGCGGTTGCGCCCGAAGTCTTGCTGCTCGATGAATCCGCCTCGGCGCTGGACCCGATTTCAACCCTGAAAATCGAGGAACTGATCAGCGAACTGAAAAAGAACTACACTATCGTCATCGTCACCCATAATCTGCAACAGGCGGCCCGGGTCGCGGACTACACAGCCTTCATGGACATGGGCGAACTGGTGGAGTTCGACACCACGGCCAGAATCTTCACCAACCCCGTAAAGCGAAGAACCGAAGAATACATCACCGGACGATATGGGTGAGGCCCGTTCGGCGCAGCCGATGAGAAGCGAAGCTTCTCAAGGGCCGAACGGCTCGACAGGATGTCGAGACCGGGGTTTGGCGAAGCCAAAAGAGCCGCGCCATGGATGGCAGGCACCAACCTGACAAGGGCCGAACGACTTGCCATGGAAGGTCCGCCCAACTCAAGGAATGCACGAGTTCTTCCAGCGTATTCACGGCGCCCGCCGCACACCTGCTTCCGGCGGCGGCGAGATGTCAATTTCAATACGGCGCCCCTTGAGGCCAAACCCGTTCGGATGCACAATGCCGGCCAACCCAATCCCACAACCAGGTCAAGCAAAATGTCAGTAAACCTGGGCGTCGTGATGGACCCCATTCCGTCCATCAACCCAAAAAAGGACACCACCCTCGCCATGTTGCTAGCCGCCCAATCCCGGGGCTGGCGCATGGAATACATGCTTCCCGCAGATCTCTATCTTGGCCCGGGGGTATGCCGCGCCATCACCAGCGAACTCACCGTGCGCGACGACCTCGGGGACTGGGTCAGCCTCGGCGAAACCAGGGACATCGACCTTGCCGAATTCGATGTCATCCTCATGCGCAAGGACCCTCCCTTCGACATGGACTACGTCAATGCCACCTATCTGCTCGAACACGCCCAGGCGGCTGGCGTTCTCGTGGTCAATGAGGCGCGAGGCCTGCGCGACTACAACGAGAAAATGGCCGCCACCCTGTTCCCGCAATGCTGCGCTCCTTTCCTGGTGTCGGCCAATGGAGAACTGCTGCGGGAGTTTCACCGGGAGCACCGGGACGTGGTTTACAAGCCCCTGGACGGCATGGGCGGCGCCGATATTTTCCGGGTGCGCCCCGACGACCCCAATCTTTCGGTCATCATCGAATCCCTGACCCGTAACGGTCGCCGCCAGATCATGGCCCAGCGCTTCATCCCCGGGATTGCCGAAGGCGACAAGCGCATTCTGCTGATCGACGGCAAACCCGTTCCCTGGTCGCTTGCGCGGATACCCGCCGCCGGCGAAACCAGGGGCAATCTGGCTGCCGGCGGCACCGGCGTCTGCCGGGAACTGAGTGATCGCGACCGTTGGATCTGCGGCCAGGTCGGACCTTCGCTGGCCGCGGCGGGAATGCTGTTCATCGGCATCGACGTCATCGGCGACTATCTCACCGAAATCAATGTGACCAGCCCCACCTGCATGCGGGAAATCCAGCAGGAGACCGGACTCGATATTGCAGGCGACCTGATGGACTGTATACTGGACAGGTTATCCGGCTGACTTCACCCCATGACTGCCACCAGCACACTGGAAAACCAGTTCCTCGTCGCAATGCCGCGTCTGGCCGGCACCTATTTTGGCCGCACGGTCACCTACCTGTGGAAACACGACAAGTCCGGCGCCATCGGCATTGTGGTCAACAGGCCCATGAAGACCAGCCTTGCCGATATCTTCGACGAACTCGCAATCAGCAGCAGCGCAGGCGAGGGAGATTTCCGCGCCCGTCAGGTGCTCGCCGGAGGCCCGGTGGAACGGGACAAGGGATTCATCCTGCATGACTCCGGGGGAAAGTGGGATTCCTCGATTCGGGTCACGCCCGACATCACCGTAACCACCTCCAAGTCGATTCTCGAAGCCATCGCCTCGGGCGACGGCCCGGACAACTACCTGATTGCCCTGGGTTGCGCCGGCTGGGGGCCGGGGCAACTGGAGCAGGAAATACTCAACAACTCCTGGCTGACCACGCCGGCAAGCAGCGAGCTGATCTTTTCCGAAGACTATACCGGCAAGCCTGGCGCGGCGGCAGCGCAGCTCGGCATCGCCCTGGAAAAAATGTCGCCGGAGGCGGGCCATTCCTGAACGACCGCGATGAGCCTGAGCCTGTTTCCAGACGATCTGAGTTCCCATTTTTCGGCGCTGGCGTTTGATTTTGGAACCCAGCGCATCGGCGTCGCCTTCGGCCAGAGCCTGAGCGGCACCGCCAGCGCGGTAACCGTGCTCAAGGCCCGGGACGGCCAACCGCGCTGGAATGAAATGGCCCAGCTTGTGGAACTTTGGAAGCCCGACGTTTTTCTCGTCGGCCTGCCCTACAACATCGACGGTTCGGTGAGCGAATTGCTGGGTCGGGCGGAGAAATTCGCGCGCCGCCTCCAGGAACGCTTCGAAAAACCCTGCTACGGCATGGATGAGCGGCTCTCCTCCCGGGAAGCCATCGAGCGGCTGGTGGAAGCCAATGCCACCATGGTGGTGAAGAAAACCGCCATCGACCATATTGCCGCCCAGATCATACTGGAGAACTGGTTCAACGAAATCCGCGTCAAGGCGCCGGATTCCGGGCAGTAACTCAATACCTGAAACTCCCGGTTTGTCCCTGCGTTTCCAATATCGCCGGATCCCTGGCGTGAAGCAGGGCCTCCTCCCGGCTCACCTGTCCTGCTGCGAGCAATTCCGCCAGACTCTGGTCCAGGGTGGCCATTCCCTGGGACGCGCCGGATTGCATGCAGGAATAGATCTGGGCGATCCGGTCCTCCCTTACCAGATTGCGTACGGCGGTGCTTGCCAGCAGAATCTCCCGGGCGGCCACGCGCCCGCCGCCGGGTTTGCGCAGCAGGGTCTGGGCGATCACCGCCTGCAGGGATTCGGCAAGCTGGGTGCGAACTATGGCTTTTTCCGCTGCGGGAAAGACATCGATAATGCGGTTGATGGTTTTCACCGCCGAGGCGGTGTGCAGGGTGGCGAGCACCAGATGGCCGGTTTCCGCGGCGGTCAATGCCAGGCGAATCGTTTCCGGATCGCGCAGTTCTCCAAGCAGGATAACGTCCGGGTCTTCCCGCAGAGCCGCCCGCAGGGCTGCCGCAAAGCCGCGGGTATGCCGTTTCGCCTCGCGCTGGGTCAGCAGGCAATGGCGGCTGGGATGGATGAATTCGATGGGGTCTTCGATAGTAAGAATGTGGCCGTGGAGTTTGCGGTTGATGTGATCGACCATGGCCGCCAGGGTGGTGGACTTGCCCGAGCCGGTGGGCCCGGTGACCACCACGAGGCCGCTGGGCAATTCGGCGATTCGCGCGATATTGCCGCCCATGCCGAGCTGCTCCAGGCTCGGCGCCGTCGCGGGAATTGCCCGGAATACCGCCGCCGGGCCGTTGCGTTGCAGAAAGGCGTTAAGCCGGAAACGCGCCGCGTCGGGCGCCTCGATGGCAAGATCGATTTCCTCTCCGGCGAGGAAGTCTTGCTGCTGGTTGTCGTCGAGGCAGGAATCGATGCAGGCCTGTACCTGGCCCTGATCCAGCGGCTCCAGCGAAGCAGGGCGCAATTCGCCATCGACCCGCAGCCAGGGCGGCAGCCCGGCGGCGAGATGCAGGTCGGAGGCGCCCTGTTCCTTGCACAGGGCCAGCAATTTTCGAAGTTCCATGGAGAGCATTCTTTCCCCCCTTTTCGGCTGGCCAGGAGCCTGCGCCGCAGGCTCCTGACGGGCAATTACTGATGGTAGACTTTCGCCGCCACATCTTTTTGCAACCTGATCGTGACCGGTATCGCCCCCAGGCTGGAACAGCTCCGCGCCCGCATCCGCGAATGCGAGGGCCGTCATGGCCGCCCGCCCGGCTCGGTGCGCCTGTTGCCGGTGAGCAAGGGGCAAAAGCCGGCAAGAATCGCCGAGGCCAGACGACTCGGCATCACCGGGTTTGGCGAAAGTTACTTGCAGGAAGCCCTTGACAAGATGAATCAGGCGCCGGATTGCCAGTGGCATTTCATTGGCCCCCTGCAATCAAACAAGACCCGCGGCATCGCGGAAAACTTTCACTGGGTGCAGAGCGTTGCGCGGTCGAAGGTCGCCCGGCGGCTGAATGACCAGCGTCCGGCGGGATTGCCGCCGCTGAATGTCTGCGTGCAGGTCAATCTGTCGGGAGAAGAGAGCAAGTCCGGCGTGGCGCTGACCGATGCCGAAATGCTGTGCCGGGAAGTCAACCGGCTGCCCCGGCTGCGCCTGCGCGGCTTCATGACGATTCCGGCCCGGGTCGCGGAGGAGAACGCCCGGCGCCTCGCATTCCGCAAACTGGCGGCGGAGTTTCAGCGATTGCGGCGCGTGTTTCCCGAAATGGATACCCTGTCCATGGGAATGAGCCATGACTTTGAAGCCGCCATTGCCGAAGGCGCCACCATGGTCCGCATCGGCACTGCCCTGTTCGGCGCCAGGAAAGGATGAAATTTCATCGGCGCGGGCCCCGGTTTATGGGATAGAATGGCCGCTTTCCCGGAATCCGCCTGGAGCGGCGCCATGTCGGCACGACACATCGGCTTCATCGGTAGCGGCAACATGGCCGGCAGCATCGTACTCGGCCTGCTCGACAAGGGCTGGCAGGCATCGCGGATTTCCGTGGCTGACATAGATCCCGCCAAAGTGTCGCAGCTCGTGCGCAAACACAACGTCAATTCCGCGAGCAGCGAACAGATCGGCCAGGACTGCGACCTGATCGTGCTTGCGGTCAAGCCCCAGTCGATGGCGGATGCCTGCGCGACATTGCGCCCCACCTTCGGCAGCCGCAGGCCGCTGGTCATGTCGGTGGCCGCCGGGGTGACCCTGGCGCGGCTCGCCGAATGGCTGGGGGACCGCCTGCCCATCGTACGCTGCATGCCCAATACCCCGGCCCTCATCGGTTGCGGCGCCTCGGGCCTCTTCGCCAATGCCCTCGCTGACGCGGGCCAGCGGCAAAGCGTGGAGGAATTGATGCGCGCCGTGGGCATCTGCCTGTGGTGCGAAAGGGAGGCCGATCTCGATATCGTTACCGCGTTGTCCGGCTCGGGCCCGGCGTATTTCTTCCTGTTCATGGAAGCCATGCAAGACGCCGCGCGGAAGCTTGGGCTCGATACGGGCCTTGCCAGTCAACTCACCTGTCAGACCGCCCTGGGCGCCGCCCGGCTCGTGGATAGCAGCGAGCTGGAACTGAAAACCCTTCGCGCCCAGGTGACCTCGCCCGGCGGAACCACCGAGGCGGCGGTCAGGCAATTCGAAGACAATGGCCTGCGCCGGCTTGTGGAAACCGCCATCGCCGCCGCCGCCGAGCGCGCCGGCGAGCTCGCCCGGGCCGGGGGGCAGCGCCATGAATGAAGCAATGGCCGCGATTTTCAATGCCCTGGGCGGGCTCTATCTGCTGGCGATCCTGCTGCGCTTCCTGCTGCAAGTCGCCCGGGCCGATTTCTACAATCCCGTATCCCAGGCCGTGGTGCGGGTGACCGACCCCATGGTGCGGATTTTCCGCAACTTCATTCCCGGTTACCGCAATTTCGATTTCGCCACCCTGGTGCTTGCCTTCGTGGTGGAAGGCGTTGCCATCTGCGTGCTGCTGATGATTTACAACGTCAGCATACCCGGCGCCGCTTTCGTGATTACCTGGTCGGTGCTCGGCGTGGTCTACTTCATCATCAACATCTACTGGTACGCCATTATCGCGTCCATCATCATGTCCTTCGTGATGATGTTTTCCGGCAACATGAATCCGCACCCCCTGCTGATGCTCGTCTGGCAGTTGACCGACCCGGTCATGGCGCCTTTCCGCAAGGTGCTGCCGCCCATGGGCGGGCTGGATTTTTCGCCCATTTTCGTTTTTATCCTGATTCGCTTTATTCTGGATTTTCTCAACACCACATTCGGATCGCAGCAGGTTTCGCTTATCGTGATCGGCATCTAGGAGCCTGCGCCACAGGAATTCGCGAAAGCGAAAATTCGCTATCGCCGCGCCCCCGGCTGATCGATTGAGGAGAATATTGGTGGATATGCAACGAAATCGAGCGGCCGGGGGCGCGGATGAGAGCGGATTTGCAGCCGTGAATTCCTGTGGCGCAGCCTCCTAGTCGGCAAAGTGTTCGAGCCATGAGCAAGAACGACAAGTCAGACAGCCTTGGACTGGTGAGCCCGCAACGCCTCGCATTCGATGAACCGCTGAACCTGCGCAGCGGCAAGTCGCTGCCGGCCTATGAGTTGATGGTGGAAACCTATGGCGAACTCAACCCGGATCGCTCCAATGCCATACTGATCTGTCATGCTCTCAGCGGCGATCACCACGCCGCTGGTTATCACAGCGAGGACGACCGCAAGCCCGGCTGGTGGGACAACTGCATCGGCCCGGGCAAGGCCATCGACACCAACCGGTTTTACGTGGTTTGCCTGAACAACCTCGGCGGCTGTGGCGGCAGCACCGGACCGGTATCCATCAATCCGGAAACCGGCAAGCATTATGGCCCCGATTTCCCCATCATCACCGTGCGCGACTGGGTCAACAGCCAACTGCGGCTGATGGACCGGCTCGGCATCGGCAAATGGGTCGCGGTGATCGGCGGCAGCCTTGGCGGCATGCAGGTGCTGCGCTGGGCGATCAGTTATCCCGAGCGCCTGCACCACGCCATCGCCATTGCCGCCGCGCCCAAACTTTCGGCCCAGAACATCGCCTTCAATGAAGTCGCCCGGCAGTCCATCACCAAGGACCCGGATTTCCACGACGGGCGCTACCTCGAACACGGCGTGTATCCCAAGCAGGGCCTGATGCTTGCGCGCATGGTGGGGCATATCACCTATTTGTCCGATTCATCCATGCGCGCCAAGTTCGGCAAAGCCCTGGCGGGACTGGAAGCGGAGCAGGGCAATTTCGGCCGGGATTTGCGCCGCGGCTCCCTGAGCTTCGGGTTCAATGTGGATTTTGAAGTGGAGAGCTATCTGCGTTACCAGGGCGAGCAGTTTTCCGAAAAGTTCGACGCCAACACCTATTTGCTGATGACCAAGGCGCTCGACTATTTCGACCCCTCGGTGGACTACAATGGCGACCTGTCCCTGGCCTTCGCCAACTCGGATTGCAGGTTCCTGCTGATGTCTTTCAGCACCGACTGGCGTTTTCCGCCTGACCGTTCCCGGGAAGTCGTCAATCAGTTGCTGCGGGCTGGCAAACGGGTGAGCTATCTGGAAATCGACGCGGATCAGGGTCACGACGCCTTTCTGCTGCCGATTCCACGCTATATCCATGCGCTGTCGGCCTATCTCGGCAACGCTCACCGGGAGATCTGCGGCCATGCGTCCTGACCAGGAAATCATCCGCCGCTGGATCGAGCCCGGCAGCCGGGTGCTCGACCTCGGTTGCGGAGACGGCCTCTTGCTCGCCTGGCTGCAGCGCGAGCAGGACGTGCATGCGGTGGGCCTCGAGATCGACCCGGCCAATATCGAGCGATGCCTGGCTTCGGGAGTGGCGGTAATCGAGCAGAATCTGAATCAGGGCCTGTCCAATTTCGAATCCGACAGCTTCGATACCGTGCTGCTCGCCCAGACCCTGCAAGCGTTGGACAATCCCGCGGAACTGGTGCGGGAAATGCTGCGCATCGGCAGGAAGGGCATCGTTACCTTCCCCAATTTCGGCAACTGGAAAAGCCGGCTCGACCTGCTGCTGCGGGGGCGCATGCCGGTGTCGGACTTCATGCCCCACCAGTGGTACGACACCCCCAATATCCACTTTTGCACGGTGAGGGATTTTGACGCCCTCTGCCGCGAAGGCGATATCCGCGTACTCGCCCGCACCGTGGTCAATTCCCGCCATGAAGGCAGTTGGGCCATGCGCGCCTGGCCCAATTTTCTCGGCGAAATCGCCATCTACCACTTGAGCCGAAACTAGTGTGCAGTCCATGACCCGAATCGTGCTCGCCAGCGGCAATGCCGGCAAACTTGCCGAGCTGCGCGCCCTGCTCGCGCCAAGGCGGGTGGAATTGCTCTCCCAGGACGCATTCGAAATCGCGCCGGTCGAAGAGAACGGGCTGAGTTTTGTCGAAAACGCCCTGCTCAAGGCGAGGCACGCCTGCCACGAGACGGGCTTCGCCGCCATTGCCGATGATTCCGGGCTTGCGGTGGACGCCCTCCAGGGCAGGCCGGGCATCTTCTCCGCGCGCTATGCCGGGGTCGATGGCGCCGGGGCCGATGGAGCCAACAATCGGAAGCTTCTTGCGGAACTTCGGCAAATCTCCGCCGCCGGGCGCGGAGCGCGCTTTCACTGCGCCATCGTGTTCCTGCGCCATGCGGAAGACCCCATGCCCCTGGTATGCCAGGCAAGCTGGGAAGGGCGGATCCTGTTCGAGCCCCGGGGGGAAAACGGCTTTGGCTATGACCCCCTGTTCTTCCTGCCCGGGGAAAATCGCAGTTCGGCGGAACTGCCGCCGGAGCGCAAGAATGTCCTCAGCCACCGGGCCCAGGCTATCGGCAAGCTGCTGTCATGCTGGAACTACCCCCCCTAGGGCTGTATGCCCACATCCCCTGGTGCGTTCGCAAATGTCCCTATTGCGACTTCAATTCCCATGAAAGGCCCGGCGCCGGGATTCCCGAGACTGCCTATGTGGACACCCTCTGCGCCGACTTGACCGCAAGCCGGCAAGAGGAGGCCAGGCAAGTGGAAACGGTCTTTTTCGGCGGCGGTACGCCAAGCCTGTTACAGGCCGACTCCTTCGCCCGCCTGCTCGATGTGCTGCGGGACAGCGGCGGCCTTGCGCCGAATGCCGAGATCAGCCTGGAAGCCAATCCGGGAACCGCCGAGGCGGGGCGATTCGCGGGATACCGCAGCGCCGGAATCAACCGGCTTTCCATCGGCGCGCAAAGTTTTGACGACGACGCCCTGGGCCGGCTCGGCAGAATCCACAACGGCGCCGAGGCCCGGGGAGCAATGGCCATGGCGAGAAAAGCGGGCTTTGACAATATCAATCTCGATCTGATGTTCGGCCTTCCCGGGCAGCGTCATGACGAGGTCTTGCGGGATCTCGCCAGCGCAATCGAATTGCAGCCCGAGCATATCTCCTGGTATCAACTCACCCTGGAGCCCAACACGGTTTTCTGGCGGCGGCCGCCTCCCCTGCCGGAAGACAGCGCAGTGGAAGCCATGCAGGAAGCCGGCCTTGCCATGCTGGAAAACGCCGGCTATGCGCGTTATGAAATCTCCGCCTTTGCCAGACCGGGGAAGCAGTGCCGGCACAATCTGAATTACTGGCGCTTTGGCGACTATCTGGGTATTGGCGCGGGCGCCCATGGCAAACGGAGTTTTCCGGGCCGGAACCGCATCCTGCGCAGCCGCAAGACGCGCCGGCCGGAACATTACCTCGAAGCGGGCAGTCAAACGATTGCGGTGGAAGTAAGCCCGGCCGAGCGGCCGCTGGAATTCCTGATGAACGCCCTGCGCCTCGTGGAGGGGTTTGCTCCCGCCGATTTCGCCAGCCGCACCGGGCTCGCTTTGCGCGCCATCGAGGACAGGCTAGAATGCCTCGCTCGCCAGGGTTTGCTGGAATATGACGAAATTTCGGTGCGCGCGAGCAGCAGGGGCTACCGCCTGCTGGACAGCATCCTCGGAGAATTCACGTGAAGCAATCACTCGATACCCTGTCCTGCGAGCCTTGCCGCATTGGCGGCGAGACCGTGACGGAAATCCAGGCCGGAGAATGGCTCGCGGACTTGCCCCACTGGCGGCAGCTAACGGACGAGGGCATCAACAAGCTTGCGGGCGAGTTCCGCTTCCCCGACTGGGAGGCGGCGATGCGCTATGCGAACCGGATTTCCGAGTTGGCCGGCGAGCAGGACCATCATCCGGCCATGACGGTTGAATGGGGCAAGGTCACCCTGCGCTGGTGGACCCACAAGATCGGCGGCCTGCATCGGAACGACTTCATCATGGCGGCCAAAAGCAGCGAAATCGCCCGGGAACTGAACCCGGCCGGGAACTGAGCATGGCCGGGGAATCCCGCGAACTGCTGGCCGGGCTCGGCGGGATGATTGGCCTTGCCAGCGTCAGCTCCACCGACCCCGGCATCGACATGAGCAACCGGCCGGTGGTCGAGTTTCTGGCGGAGAAGCTCGATTCGCTCGGTTTCGCCTGCGAGGTGGTGCAGTCGCCTTCCACCACCGGCAATGAGAAATGCAATCTGATTGCGACATATGGCAGTGGCCCCGGCGGCATGGTGCTCGCGGGCCATACCGACACGGTTCCCTTCGATGAACACCTGTGGAGCGGGGACCCCTTGCGAATGACCGAGCGCGACGGACGCCTGTACGGCCTCGGCGTCACCGACATGAAAGGCTTTTTCCCCATCGCCATCGAGGCCGTGCGGCCCCTGCTTGATGAGGAATTTCGCCAGCCGTTGATCATTCTCGCCACCGCCGATGAAGAAACCTCGATGCAGGGCGCCCGCAGTCTTGCGGAAATGGGCCGGCCCCGGGCGCGCTCGGCAATCATCGGCGAGCCCACCGGAATGCGGCCCATACGCAGACACAAGGGCATCATGATGGAATCCGTGCGCCTGCTTGGCAGCAGCGGCCATTCCTCCAACCCGTCACTCGGCCGCAACGCACTCGACGCCATGCACGCCGTCATCGCCGACCTGATCGCGTTCCGCAGGCAGTTGCGCGAGCGCTACCGCGGCGATTTTTTCGAGATCCCCCATCCCACCCTGAATCTCGGCGTGATTCACGGCGGCGACAATCCAAACCGCATCTGCGGCCATTGCGAGTTGCAATTCGACATTCGCTTGATGCCGGGAATGGAAGTGGAAAGCATCCGGCACGAAATTCGCCAGCGCCTTGCCGCGGTAACCGGGCCCTTGCAGGTCGAGGCCGAACTCGTGCCGCTGTTTCCCGGCACGCCGGCGTTTTTCGCCCGGGAACAGAGCGCCCTGTTGCGCGCCGCGGAGAAAATCACCGGCCACCAGGGCGAAAGCGTGGCTTTCGGCACCGAAGCGCCATTCCTGCAGCAACTCGGCATGGATACCATCGTGCTCGGCCCGGGCCATATCGATCAGGCGCATCAGCCCGATGAATACCTGTCCCTGGACATGATCGATCCCTGCATCCGAACCCTGCGGGAACTCGTGGCGCAGCATTGTCTGTGAGGTTGAGAATATGAACAGGGCAGGGGAAATGATCGAACTGTTCCGTTCCGCGGCGGCCTATATCAATGCCCACCGCGGCGGCACTTTCGTCATCCTGCTCCACGGCGAGGCACTGACCGGGGGCAATCTGCCCAATATCGTCTTCGACCTGAGCCTGCTGCACAGCCTTGGGGTGCGCATGGCCGTGGTGCATGGTCTGGAGGCTGGTGACGCGGAGCCCGCGACCGGAGAGCGGGCCCGAGTGCTTGACGAGGCGGCGATGGGGCGGATTCGGCAACAGGCAGGCGGGCTTGGCGTGGCGATAGAGGCGATGTTTTCCCAGGGCACGAGCAAATCCCCCCTGCATGGCGCCGATATCCCGGTGCGCCGGGGCAATTTTGTCGCGGCAAGACCCGCCGGCGTGGTGGGAGGGGTTGATCTGCAATACGCGGGGAAGGTCAGAAAAATCGATGCGGCGGCCATCCGCGAAGAAATGACCCGGGGCAAGATCGTGCTGCTGCCGAGCCTTGGCTATTCGATTACCGGAGAAGTTTTCGCTCTGGCGCCTGGCGAACTGGCCACGGAAACCGCCGCCGCCCTGGAAGCCGACAAGCTCATCCTGTTCGTCCCCGGCGATGGCGCAAGCAATGCCGATGGCGCCGTGCTGTCCAACCTCAGCCTTGCCGAGGGCGAAGCCTGCAGGGACCGGATGCTGGCCCGCAGCGACGCTGATTCCCGCTGCGCCGGTCTTGCCCTGCAGGCGGCCATGCGGGCCTGCCGGGGGGGAGTCCACCGTTGCCATCTGATCAGTTGCCGCCGGAACGGCGCGCTGTTGCGGGAATTGTTCACCCGGGAGGGCAGCGGCAGCCTGCTCAGCCGCGACGAACCACATCTGTTGCGCCCGGCGCAGTTATTCGATGTGCCTGGCATCCTGCAACTCATCGCGCCGCTCGAAGCCGACGGTTCCCTGGTGCGCCGTTCCCGGGAATTGCTTGAAAATGAAATCGGCAATTTCAGCATCATCGAATGGGAAGACACCCTCGTGGCCTGCGCCGCGCTGTATCCGGTCGACGACCGCCACGGCGAGGTCGCCTGCATCGCCATCGACCCGGCGCACCGCAACCATGGTCTCGGCGAACGCCTGCTCGCCAGCCTCGAAGCCGAGGCCCGCGGCAAAGGCATGGAGTCCCTGCTCGCCCTGACCACCCGCGCCGAACACTGGTTCCAGCGCCACGGATTCGAGGAAAGCCGGGTGCGGGACCTGCCCGCCAACCGCCGCGAGTTCTACAACTTCCAGCGCAACTCAAAGGTGTTGCGGAAGGCTTTGTGAAGCGGGAGGCCGCGCCGCAGGCGTCAGGTCATAGGCGGGACTGAGGCGCCATTGCCTGCCCGCCGGAACGGTCGTCCGGCCCTGGCGTTATTTGTGTCAAGTGGAAGAATTTGATGCTTGTAAAAAACATGATGCAAGGTAATGTTGCATGTAATCAACAAAAATTGCCCGGGACGGGAGATGTCACGGGTCAGACGGGCTTTCGGAGCAGACAGATACTGTAATCATAAGGATTCTCGGCGTCGCGACCGAAGTCCTGCCGGGAAACCTCTTTCCATTCCGCCTCGATGAATCCTTCGAGCCGGGTGTCGCCGGGAATGTCGGCGTGGATTCTGGTGAGGTGAAACCGGTCCGCCCGGGGCAGGGCCAGGCGGTACAAATCGGCGCCGCCGATGACGAAAGCCTGCTCGGCGCCGTCAATGGCGGCGATGCTTTCCGCAAGACGCAGGGCGGTTTCCAGGGAGTCCCGCACCCTCACGCCTTCGGCTTCGTAGTCCGTCCGCCGGCTGACAACGATATTGCTGCGCCCCGGCAAGGGCCTGCCGATGGACTCGAAAGTCTTGCGGCCCATGATGATGCTGTGCCCCATGGTGGTGCGGCGGAAGTGGCGCAGGTCCTCCGGCAGGCGCCAGGGCAGGGCATTGTTGTTGCCGATGACGCCATTGCGCGCCATGGCGCAGATCAGGGCAAGTTGCATTCGACTACGCCGAGACGCCTACACCGAGAAAGGATAGGCAATCGGCGGGTGGTGCCGGTAGCCTTCCACGCTGAAATCATCCAGGCTCGCCCGGCTTTCCAGGTCTTCCAGCGTGCGAATGTCGGGATGGATATGCAGGCGCGGCGGGGGATACGGCTCCCGGGCAAGCTGCACATCCCGCAGCAGCTCGAGCTGGTCTTCGTAGATATGGGCATTGACGATCTTGTGCCAGGCCCGGGCGGGGCGCTTGCCGGTAATTCGCGCCATCAGGGCGAGCAGGGCGAAGACCTGCACCTGATTGAAATTGAGCCCGAGAGGCACATCGCAGGAGCGCTGGTAGCTCGTCAGGTACAACTCATCGCCAAGCAGGGAAAAGGTGTGTGAATACAGGCACGGGCGCAGGCAGCCGAGATGCAGTTCGCCAGGGTTGTAGAAGGTGAGAATCTCGCCCCGGTCGTCAATCCCGGCGGCAAGATGCTCGACGATGCGGCGCAACTGGTCCACGCTGCCGCCGTCGGGCCGGCGCCAGCGTCGGCCCTGGACGCCATAGACCCGGCCCATGTCGTCCTCGCCCTTGCGAGCGGGATTTTCCAGCCATTCGCGATTTTCGTTGGCGTTGGCGTCCCAGGTTTTCGTACCCAGCGCCCGGAAGTCAGCGGCATTGTCGTAGCCGCGCAGATAGCCGAGCAATTCGGCGATGGCGGCTTTCCAGTAGCTCTTGCGGGTGGTGATCAGCGGGAATTCATTCGCCGCCACATCGTATTCGAGGTTGGCGTTGATCAGGGTCAGGCAGCGTTTGCCCGTGCGGGCATTGGTGACCCATTTACCTTCATTGATGATCCGGCGGCAGAGGTCGAGATACTGCCGCATCAGCCGCTTACCGCTTCCCGCACCGGCCGGGACCGCGCCAGCCACAGCAACAACAGGCCGAACGCGAGCATGGGAATGCACAGCACCTGGCCCATGGTCAGCCAGTCGAAGGCGATAAAGCCGATATGGGCGTCGGGTTCCCGGGCGAATTCCACGACAAAGCGGAAGCCGCCATAGCCCAGCAGGAACATGCCGGATACCGCGTACTTCGGCCGCGGCCGCGACGAGAACCACCACAGCAGCGCAAACAGCGCAAGTCCTTCCAGCGCCATCTGGTAAAGCTGGGAAGGATGCCGGGCGAGCCCGTCCACATGCGGGAACACCATGCCCCAGGGCAAGTCCGTGGGCCGCCCCCAGAGTTCGCCGCCGATGAAATTGCCCAGCCTGCCCGCGGCAAGCCCCAGCGGCGCCGCCGGAGCGACGAAGTCGGTCACCGTGAAAAAATCCCGACCGATCTTGCGGCCATACAGCCAGCTTGCCAGCAATACGCCGAGCAGCCCTCCGTGAAAGGACATGCCGCCTTCCCAGACCCGGAAAAACCATAGTGGGTCGGCCGCAAAGCGACCGAAATTGTAGAACAGCACCGATCCCACGCGCCCGCCTAGCACCGCCCCAAGCGCACACCAGAACACCAGATCGGAAACCTGCTCCGCGCTCCAGCCTTCGCGCCCGGCCCGCCGGTTGCCAAGAAACCACGCGGCGCCGAACCCGACGATATACATCAGTCCATACCAGTGAATACTGATCGGCCCGATGGACAGGGCAACAGGATCAATCTGCGGAAAAGTCAGCATCGGCAAGCTGGTCCCAAGGTCTCAAAAAAGCTCTCGAAAGCGGTCAAAAATCCCACAGCGATGGTAACACCCGACCGTCAGCCTCTGCCATTGAGGGCGAGGAATTCCCATTCAGGCCTCGCGTCCCTCCCCGAGTCATTCTGCGCGGAGTGAAGCGAAGTCGCAGAATCTCATGCAGTTGGCAGTTCGCCATGTCGTACTTGTCATCCTGCGTTTGCTATGATCCCCCCCCCCCGTGACTCCTCCACGCAAAAGCCCCAGGCTCTCATCGCTGTCTGCCCGTTGTCAGGACAGCCCGCTGGTGGTAACGGTGGATGAGGCGCATATGCTCGATATCGAGGTAGGGAGCACCTTGCTCAACCTGAGCCAGAACCTGCGGGGCGAGCATACCGCGCCATTCCTGCTTGTCCTGGCCGGTACGCCCAATCTGGAAATGCACTTGGGCCGGATTGGCGCCACCATCTGGCGCCAACCAGACTCCGTTCATTGGGAACGGGGCATACCGAGTTTGATGGATTATGTTGATGTTACTTTCAGCACTTAATGTGTGGAAAGGACATACAGTTTTTAGGTCATTACCAACCGCAATTTTTCAACGAAATTCCTCCCCATTGTGAATCAGGCGGGTGGACCAGGGGATGGGGTTGCGGAGGGCGTGGTGGGCCATGCAGGCGCCTTCGGCTTCTTCGAGGAGGGCGTGGATTTTTTCGCTCGGCTCGGGGCTTTCGATGATGACGTGGGTTTCAACCATTTCGCAGGCGCCCCGGGTGCGGTGGCCGAGTTCGCGCATCGTGCCGAGATTGGTCATGAAGCGAATTCGCTGTTCGAGACGCATGGAGGTCACTTCGATTCTGCGCGTATTGAGGATGTCGGTCATGTGGGTCATAAGGCAGAAGCCGATTCCGGCGGCGAAGAAGGCGAGCGGCGGCGGCGCCCGGTCGTCGCCGACGGGTGGTTGTTCGTCGCAGTACAGCGTGACCGGGCTGAAGCCGGGGATATTGACCTGGACCGTGCCCGTCTTCTGCTGCTTGCCATGGGCCTCGGCCACGAGGTTCACCTCGAAATGCAGCGGCTCCGGCGGCCGGGATTTGCGGAACGGTCCCGGCTCGAATTGTTCGGGGGATGGCGCCATCTTTGCCTGCTCGCCGACCTGGTAGTGTTCGTCATGGAATTTCATGCTGCGGTTCCTTTAGTATTGCCACCCATGTGCCTGATCATTATTGCCCATCTCATGTCGCCGGACTACCCGCTCGTGCTGGCGGCCAATCGCGACGAGTTCTTTTCCCGGCCCACGAAGCAGGCCCATGAGTGGCCTGATGCGGCGATTATCGCCGGCAGGGACCTGCGCGCCGGAGGAACCTGGCTGGGGGTCGGTCGCAGAGGGCGCTTCGCCGCGGTGACCAATATCCGGGAACCCGGCGGCAATGGGGCGGGCTGGCGCTCCCGGGGTGAATTGCCGCTCGGATTTCTGTTCGGCGAAGAGACACCCGAAGAGTATCTTGCGGGGCGTTCGGCTGTCTTTGGGGAATATGCCGGATTCAATCTGCTGGTGGGCGATGTGGATTCGGTTTGCCATGCCAGCAATCGTTCGCCGGGGACTCACGCACTCGGCCGGGGGATTTACGGCCTTTCCAACGGCGCGCCCGATTCGAACTGGCCCAAGGTGCTGCGCGGAAAAGACAAGATGGCGGAAGTTTTCTCCGGCAATGCCGCAATCGACGCCGACGCACTTATCGCCAGGATGCGCGACGAGCGGCGGGCGGGAGAGTCCGAACTGCCGGAAACCGGAGTTCCGGATGCACAGGAAAAGTGGCTGTCCTCCATGTTCATCTCCATGTTCATCCCCGTGGGCGAAGGAAACTACGGCACCCGCTGCATCAGCGTCTTCATTCGCCGGGAAGATGGCGCCTGTGAGTTTAGCGAGCAGAATTTTGCCGTCAATGGCGAATGCGCCGGGCGGCGTGACTTTGCATTTTCATTGCCGCAGCCTATCGCCTCCCCTCCACCGGAAAAATCAGGCGTCCTTTCCGCTGTGGGCTAAACCGGCCTTGTTCCCGAACTCACAGACCCCCCCCACCCACCCAACTTCACAAATGATTCAATTCACCCGCTGGGAGCGCAGCAACCGGTCCACGCCGGCCTCGTAGAGCGCCATATCCACGGCGTTGCGAATCAACTGCTCGTCTTCCATCTGCATGACCTTGCCGAGCAATTCCCGGCCGGCTTCGAGGGTCATGCTGCGAATCACCGATTTCACCCGCAGCAGGGCGGCGGCGTTCATCGACAGGATATCGAAGCCCATGGCCACGAGCAGCACCGCGGCGCCGGGGTTGCCCGCCATCTCCCCGCAAATGCTCACCGGCCTGTTCTCGGCATGGGCCTGATCGACCACATGCTGCAGGGCATTGAGCACTGCGGGATGGTAAGACGAAAACAGATTGGCGACCCGGGGATTGTTGCGGTCCACGGCGAGCAGGTACTGGGTCAGGTCGTTGCTGCCGATGGAAACGAAATCCACCATGCGGGCGAGCGCCCGGGTCTGGTACACCGCGGCGGGCAGTTCGATCATCACGCCGATGGGCGGAAAGGGGAGGTCCGCGCCTTCCTGTAACAGCTCGTGGTAGGACTTGCGAATCAGGCTGACGGCGGTTTCCACCTCACGTACATTGCTCACCATGGGCAGCATGATCTGGAGATTGTCGAGGCCGATGCTCGCCCGCATCATGGCGCGAACCTGGGCGGTGAAAATTTCCGGATGGTCCAGGGTGACGCGAATGCCGCGCCAGCCGAGGAAGGGGTTGGCCTCCTCGATGGGGAAGTACGACAGCGCCTTGTCTCCGCCTATGTCCAGCGTGCGCATGGTCACCGGCTTGGGCGCGCAGGTATCGAGTTGTTCGCGGTAGATGTCGGTCTGCTCCTGCTCGCTGGGGAATCGTTCGGCGAGCAGGAAAGGCACTTCGGTGCGGAACAGGCCGATCCCCTCGGCGCCCTGGTCGAGCGAGCGCGGCACGTCGGACATCAGGCCCGTGTTCACCCATAGCGAAACCCGGTGATTGTCGGCGGTTTCGCAGGGCAGGTCCTTGAGTCCGGCGAGGTCCCGGTTCAACTCTTCCTGTTCGCGAATCGTGGCGCGGAACTGCTCCAGCAGATGCTCCGAAGGGTTGGTCACCACCTCGCCCTTGTAGCCGTCGACAATCAGCGGCTTGCCATCGAGTTGATGAAAGGGCAGGTCGACGGCGCCCATGACCGTGGGCGTGCCCATGGTTCGCGCCAGAATCGCCACATGGGAATTGCCCGAGCCTTTCACCGAAATCAGCCCCTTGAGCTTGTTCTTGGGTACTTCCACGAGCGTGGACGCAGTGAGTTCCTCGCCTACCAGGATGGTGTCATCGGGATATTCGGGTTTGTCGGGTTTTTCCTGTTGCAGATGGGACAGCACCCGGGCGCAGAGGTCGCGGATATCCACCGCGCGCTCGCGCATGTACTCGTCCTCCATGGACTCGAAGGCCCGCAGGTGTTCGTTGGCCACATGGCCCAGCGCCCCCTGAGCCCAGTGGCCCATGCGGATTCGTTCCACCACCTCGTTGCCGAGGGCGTCGTCGTCGAGAATTCGCACGTAGGCGTCGAACAGCAGCCTTTCCTCCTCCGCGAGCCGGCCGCCCACCTGTTCGTTGAGTTCGCGCATTTCCTCGCGCACGGCATTGAGGCAGGCGTTGAAGTAGTCGACTTCGGCCTCGACATCGTCAATCAGGCGTTCCGGGATATGGCTCAGGTCGGCGTGGGGGTAGATCACCACCGAAGTGCCGATGGCGACGCCGGCGCAGCCGGACACGCCGCTGAATGCCGTATCGAAGATGCGATGCCCGGATGGGCTGATGCCTTCGATGGCGCCGGTGGCCTCGGCATGGGCAATGACTCCCGCAAGCTGGGCCGACAGGGTCACCAGAAAGGCCTCTTCGCCTTCGTCGAATCGGCGCCGTTCGCGATGCTGCACGATAAGCACTCCGAGCACCGAGCGGTGGTGAATGATGGGTACGCCGAGGAAAGCGTGGAAATCCTCCTCGCCGGTATCCGCAAGGTACTGGAAATGGGGATGCAGCGGCGCATCGCGCAGATTGACGGGCTCGGCATGCTTCGCCACCAGGCCCACCAGGCCTTCGCCGAGTTCGAGGCTGACCCTTCCCACCGCATCCTTGTTGAGGCCCTCGGAGGCCATCAAGACATGGCAGTGGAATTCCTGGTCGAGCAGATAGATGGAACAGACCTGGGTGTGCAGGGCTTCCCGCACCCGGTTGACGATGATGTCCAGCGCCGATTGCAGATCCTTCGCCGTGCTGACTTCCTGGACAATGCTGCGGAGTCGGTCGAGCATGGCTTACCCGTGGCCGTTGACATATTTGTCGCGCGCGCCGCGGAATTGCCGCAGAGCCTTCCGGTACACATCGCGTTTGAATGCGATCACTTTTCTTGCCGGCTCCCAGTAGTTGACCCAGCGCCAGTCGTCGAACTCGGGTTGGGCGGAATGGACAAGCTGAATCCGGCTCTCGTCCGAATCGAGGCTGAGCAGAAACCACTTCTGCTTCTGGCCGATGCAAAGCGGCCCCGGGCCGCGCCGGATCAACCGCTCCGGCAGGCGATACCGCAGCCAGCCCCGGGTGCGCTTGAGAATGCTGACATCATCCTCCGACAGCCCGACTTCCTCGTGCAATTCCCGGTACAGGGCCTGCTCGAATGACTCGCCGGACCGCATTCCGCCCTGGGGGAACTGCCAGGCGTCCTGGCCGATTCTCCTGGTCCAGAGCAGCTTCCCGGAGGGATTGCAGATGATGATGCCTACGTTGGATCTGAATCCGTCCGCGTCGAGCACTTTCCCGAGTTCCTGTCCGCAAAGCGGGCATTGTTTCACAGTCCCCGGTGCTCAAGCAAACTTCCGATTGGCTCAAGCCCGGATAAAATTTATAATTTTCAGTATGTTAAACGAAGCTTTGGTAAAGGCCATGAATCAGCGGCTGGCGCTTTTCGACCTTGACAACACCTTGCTCGCCGGCGACAGCGACCATGCCTGGGGAGAATTCCTGATTTCCCGCGGTCTGGTGGACGAAAGCGAACACCGCAGGGCCAATGACGGTTTTTATGCCGATTATCTGGCTGGGCGGCTCGATATCCACGCCTGGCTCGCTTTCACCCTGGAGCCAGTGCGTGGCTTCAGCGCCGCCGGGCGCGACTCCCTGCTCGCGGAATTCATCCACGAGCGGGTACGGCCCATGGTGCTGTCTGCCGGGCGGGAACTCGTGGCGCGGCACCGGAGGGCGGGAGACCTGTGCCTGATCCTTACCGCCACCAACGATCTGATCACCCGCCCGATTGCGGCGCTGTTCGGCATTGATGAACTGCTGGCCACCGAGGCCGAACTTGCAGACGGCAGGATTACCGGGCGCATCCGCGGCACGCCCTGTTTCCGCGAAGGCAAGGTGACCAGGCTGCGCGACTGGCTCGCCCGGAGCGGCGCCGATGCGAGCATCGCCAACAGCGTGTTCTATTCCGATTCAATGAACGACCTGGCCTTGCTCGAACTTGCCGGCGAAGCCGTGGCGGTGGACCCGGACGACGGCCTTCGCCGGATCGCCCGGGAGCGTGGCTGGAAAATCATCAGCCTGCGCCCGCCGCAGGCGGCGGGGGAGGCCTGATCCAACCCGTTTCAGATCGTCAGGGAAGCTCTGATCAAGTCAGAGCTTCCCTGCGGCACATGGAAGTGCCGCCGAATTCGATGGGTGAAGGCAAGCGTTTTCGAAGCGCAGCTTCGAGCGCGGCCGCAACGGTACGGAGCTATGCTCCGTGATTGGAGTAAGCCATTGAATTCGGGAGCAAAACAAAAACACGCTTTTGTTTTGCGATAATGAAAAACTCCACGGATGGAGTTTTTCAGAGAATACTTAGTGTGCGCGGAAACTGGGCGTAGTTTTCCCAGCGGCTCACTTTCTCCGGGAATTCATCCGCGGTGGGCTGCACATTGCCGTTCACGTCGGTCACCCGGGATACGATCGTATGTTCGCCGGGCGCCGGATTTTCCCAGTTGAAGTTGAACAGCTTCCAGGAATAGCGGGTGTTTTCCCCGCTCAGTTGCGCGGGCTGCCAGGGGCCGCCGTCAATGCTGACCTCGACGCTTTGCAATGGCGTACCGTCATTGAGCACGAAGCCGAGCACATTGTATTCCCCGCCGCGTTCCGTGACCCGGACAATCGCCGACTTCAACTGGATTGCGGTTACCGAATTCTCCACCCAGCGCTCTTCGCCTCCCACCATGACCCGCTTCAGGGTGACGTAGTCGCGGCCCATGAAACGGCCCATGTAGCGGGTGTCCTGCACATGAATCTGGGTCAGCCACTTGACATTGGCAACGCCATACCAGCCCGGCACCAGCAGCCGCAATGGCTTGCCGTGGTACACCGGCAATGGCTCGCCGTTCATTTCCCAGGCGAGCAGGTTGGCCGGGCGCATGGCGTCGGCGATGGACATGCTGCGGGCGAATGCCTTCTCGACTTCCCGCTCGCGGATTTCTTCCATGCCCACATCGGCGCCGAAGAAAACGACTTCCCTGGCGCCATCCTGGACGCCGGCCTCGTTCAGCAACTGACCCAGCGCGCAGCCGCGCCAGTTGGCGTTGCCGATGAGACCATTGAACAGGCCGGGGCTGTTGCCGCCGCACTCGAAGCCCGCCTGCAGGTCCACCGCATCGCGCTGCATCAGCTCCGCCAGGGAAAGATCGAGTTCCCGCTCCACCATGCCGGTGACCCGCAGGCGGTAGCTGTCGTTGTCGACTTCCGGCTGGCCATAATGCTGGACGACGTAGAAATCATCGTTCGAAGTGATGTGTGAAGTGATTTGCCGGGTGTCCTGATAGTGGGTTACCCCGGGGCGTTTCTCCCGGACCTGGAATGCTTCGGGCACATCGGTGAAAGGAACGAGGGTTTCGCCCTGGGCCAGGGCCGGCAGCACCCAGCCCGGAAGCGTCGCCGCGCCCGCGGCGAATACCCCGGCGCCCTTGAGCATTTGCCGCCGGCTTTCGTCCTGAATGTCGTGTGGGTTCATATCGCGTTCTCGATTTGGGGAGTTCGAAGACAGACCATATCACATCGTTTCCGGTTTGTACTGACCGCCTCAGGACGAAAATATCCCTCGCTGGAGCATGATTTGCCAACATTTTTGGCAGTTTCCCGCCGACTTGGCAATGTGGGCATTACGCTTTGTCCCGCTTTATGTTAGTTTCCGTTGTCGTGTGGTTCGGGACAGCATACAGACGAACCGCATACGTGGACCATTGCTCGCAGTGGTTCGACAACAAGAACCGTGTAAAAAGTCGACAAGAAGATGAGTAGCAGAACAAATGCCAAGTTTTCTCCGGTAACCGTAGATGTCAAGAAGAACATCCGGAAGTTGCGTCTCGACGCTGGTTATTCCATGAATGAGGGCGCCAGGCTTCTCAATATCTCTCGCAAGCAGCTTGAGGATATCGAGACCGGGCGCAACTATGGTTGCCACGTCGAGCTCGAGTTGCTGGCCAAGATCAAGGTGATCTACGGCGCTTCGGTGGATGATCTGATCGGGGATCTGCCGAAGAAGGCCGATTCGGAGTATTTTTCCAGGCCACGCAAGCGCATCGGCTCTCGGGGCAGAAAGAAGAAGTAGTAGTAGCCAGGAGCCTGCGCCACAGGAATTCGCGAAAGCGAAAATTCGCTGTCGCCGCGCCCCTGGCTGATCGATTGAGGCGAATATTGGTGAATATGCAACGAGATCGAGCGGCCAGGGGCGTGGATGAGAACGGATTTGCAGCCGTGAATACCTGTGGCCCAGACTCCTGGGCCGCCTGAAACTCTCGCGAACATTTCGCCTGCCCTCGGGTCGGGCGCGATTCGTCATGGCTTCCCGATTTGGCCGCAACGGGAGGGCGGTGTATACTCCGCCGCTTTGACCTGAACCAGCGAGGAACTGATGGCATCCAAATCGAAGAAAAAGGTGGCTGCGGAGACCAGCCGCGAAGACTTGGCGAAACATGTAGCGGCTTTCCTGAAAGCGGGCGGAAAAGTACAACAAATCCCCACCGGAGTGAGTGGCCAGACCACCACCAGCGGCCCGCGGCAGATTGTTCTGAGTCACAAATCCAGTTCCTGAATCAGCCCGACTCCATTCCCGATGAGCCGTTCGGGCGTGGTGAGCCATGATGTCAAAACTGCTGTTTCGCCTGCGCCATGTGCCCGAGGATGAAGCCCGGGAAGTGCGCGACCTGCTGGAAACCAACGAGATCGAGTATTTTGAGACCTCGGCGGGTCTGTTCGGTATTTCATTACCCGCCATCTGGGTGAACCGGGACGAGCAGTTCGAGGTCGCGCGGCGGCTGCTCGACGAATACCAGAAGGAGCGGCGCGAACGCGTTCGCAGCGAGTATCAGCTCGCCCGGGAACGGGGCGAAGCCAGGACCATGTTCGACTTTTTCCGGGAAAATCCGGCCCGCTTCCTCGGCAGCCTCGTCATGGCAGCCCTGGTGCTGTACTTTTCCCTGCGGTTTTTCTTCAGCTTTTCCTGAAAGTGTCCATTTGTGTGGCCATCCCATGAGATTCTGCGATTGCGCGCAGAATGACGGGGATGGCGCCACCCTGCGAAAAGGAAAGCCCCGCTGTCAGGAGTGGCGTCACTCTGCGAGAAGGAAAGCCCGGATGTCATTCTGCGCATAGCGAAGCGTAGTCGCAGAATCTCAGGCAGAAGGCAGTTTGCGAGATTGCGGGTGCCGGCCCCGACGCGGATTGGCGCTTGATTCAGGAAGACTGGCAGGCGGCGCCAAAGCGCTGACGATCATCTGCCGCAAGCGCCATTGCTCCCCGGCGGCGACCTCCCCAAGAAAGCTGATTTCGCCGGAGATCAGCACCGCCAGCGGAACGCCGGCGCGATACAGCGCGCGGTTTCGCGTCAGCCGTGGCAGCGAGCGTTCCGGCAGCAGCAGGTGCAGCAGGTTGAGCGGATCCGCGGCCGACAGCACGAAATGCCGTTCAGGGCGCTGTTTGCGGCTGAACTTGCGCAACTCATCGACAGTTTCCGCACGGGCGAACTGCTCGCCCTGCAATCCCGCCACAAACCGGCCGCCGCGCAGCCTGCCGCGCAGTTCTTCCTTGCGCAGCACCGCAAGCAGCACCTGCCAGGGCGGCGCCAGTGATTCCCTTGCCAATAGCGAGCGGCAGATCACGCCCCAGCGGTCCAGATAGATTTCCACCAGCCGCTGGAACTGGTCTTCGTCCAGCGCGCGCCAGGGCGCGGGTCTGCGCCGGGGCCGGGAAGGCGAAGCCCCCGGCGGGTCTTCCGCGGAGCGGGAGTTGTCCAGCAGACTCCAGCGACCGGCGTCTTCCACTCCGAATGTGGGCAGCCGTTTGCGCCTGCCGCCGGATTTCCTGTGTTCGGGCAGCAACAGGGCGCGCAATCCGGTAAAGCTGTCGCTGCAAACCCGGCCAAGGCTGACGAGTTCCGCCAGCCCCTGTTCAAGCTGAGTGCGAAGCATTCCGCTACGGGACAGGATTTCATCGAAAAAGCTTGCGCCGTGTGATTCCAGATCCTGTTCCACCCGAAGCGCCGTGGCGCCCGGTTCCGCCGCTTCCCGCCCTTCGGCGGCAGCCCGCGCGAGGGCTTGCCAGATATCGAGACTACTACGCAGGGCCATGGTAATGGGGGTCGTCCTGATGGGGCTGCCGCCCCGCAGGCGGTTCGCCGGCAAACTGTAGCGGCCCCAGGCGAGCCGCCCACTGATGCTGAGCAGATCGAGCCATTGTGGATCGTAATTGCCGATGCGGGCGGGATAGATGCTGCCTTCCCAGGCCGCCGCCGGGGCGCTGGCGCCGTCAAGCAATCGGATACAGTTCTGCAGCCGGGTCTGGCCGTCCAGCGTCAGGGAAGATGAGTCGGCTTCGCAGGCGCGCAGGCCATGGCGCTCAAACAGGAATTCGGTGTAGGTGGCCAGCGAAACCGGCTTGATGTTCCTGCGATGCTGGTCGATGGTGTAGCGGTGGATGCGTTGCAGCAATCGTCGCTCGCACCACTGTACCGGACTTGGGCCGGCGCCGTTGCGGGAGCCGGGCAGGAAATGCCCCTGCATGGCAAAGCCTTCGCCCTGCAAGACGAGCAGGGCGGCTTCCACCGCGCTTTCAGCGACCGGGTCCGGAAGGTCATTCGCCAGATCGGTCGCCGTCACCGGGCCAAGTCCGCTCAGGCGTCCCCGGATCAGGTCCCGCAGGGCGTCCTCCGGGGTCCATTGTTCCTCGCGCAGGAAATCGGGAAGCTCGAAACCGGTTCCGGCGTCCGGGACCAGCGCGGCAAGCCGGGGCAGCATTTCCGTCGCCAGCCAAAGCGATCCGCACTGGCGGATTCTGCCCTGCTCAAGCAGTTGACCGCCGTGTACTTCCAACTCGCCGAATTCCCGGGAAGTCATGAAACCCAGGGTGAGGAGGGCATCGTGCAATTCCTCGGCGTTGCTTGCTGCGGGCCAGGCCTCGGCCTTGACCCGCTCGATGGCTTCCCGATCGGGCAGGCTGAAGTCTTCCACTTCCCCCGGGTCGAGCCAGGAGCGGTTGCGAATGGCGTTGGTGCGGCGTTCCTCAAACGGCGCGTCGTCGAGGAAGGCGTAAGGCCGGGCATTGATGATTTCCTGGGCGAAGGGAGAGGGCTCCCGCAGGTCGCGGCTGACGAGTTCGAGCCGGCCCTGTTCCATGTCCTTGAGCAGAGAGATGAGTTCCGCCACGTCCATGGCTTCGGTGAGGCAGTCATGGATGGTCTGCTTCACCAGCGGGTGATCGGGAATCTCGCGCTGGCCGGTGATGTTTTCCTGACAGGCGATCTGGTCCGGAAAAACGTGGGCCACCAGGTCCTCGGCGTCCATGCGCTGCCATTGCGGCGGCACCCGCCTGCCGTTGCGGTTGCGCTGGACCGCCAGCGAGCGGGTCGCGTTCCAGCGCCAGCGCACCTCGAACATGGGCGCATCGAGCATGGCCTGGATCACCACGTCGCGCACGGTCCTGCTGTTGAGGTAGCGGAAAACTTCTTCCAGGGGAAAGCTGTGCACCGAGCCCAGGGACAGCACGATATTGTCCTCGTTGGCCGCGGCCTGCAGCTCGAAATTGAATGACTTGCAGAATCGCTTGCGCAGGGCAAGGCCCCAGGCCCGGTTGAGACGGCTGCCGAAAGGCGCATGGATGACCAGGTGCATGTCGCCCACTTCGTCGAAAAAGCGCTCCATGACGATGGTCCGCCGCGTCGGCATCACGCCGAGGCTGGTCATGCCGGCGTTGAGATATTCCACAAGCTGGCTGGCGGCGGCTGCGTCGAGCCCCGCATCGCTTCCCAGCCAGTCCATGGTGGCTTCGGGGCCGCCTTCCCGCAACAGACTCGCCAGACGTTCCCGCAAGCCGGAAACCGCCTCGGAAAGCTCCCGGCTGCGGCCCGGGCCTTCGCCGAACCAGAACGGAATCGTCGGGCTTGCCCCCTGGGCGTCCCGCACCCGTACCTTGAGGCCGTCGATGCGGATCATCTGCCAGCTATGGCTGCCGAGGGTGAACACGTCGCCGGGCAGGGATTCGAGCGCGAAATCCTCGTTCAGGGTCCCCACGACCACGTCCTGGGGATCGAGGACGACCTGGTAGTCGAACATGTCGGGAATCGCGCCGCCATTGGTCAGTGCTGTCAGGTTGGCGCCGCGCCGCGCACGGATGCGGCCGTTGATGGCGTCGAGATGCAACAGCGCGCTGCGTCTGCCGCGCCGGGTCGTATAGCCTTCCGCCAGCATCGTTATCACATCGTCGAATTCGGCGCGTTCGAGATTCCGGTACGGCCAGGCGCGCCGCAGCAGGGCGAACAGTTCATCGAGTTCCCATCCTTCGTCGCGCATGGCGGTTTCGGCGATTATCTGCTGGGCGAGAATATCGAGCGGTTTGTCCGGTACGTGGATGCGGTCAAGTTGTCCGTCCCGAATCGCGGCCAGCAAGGCCACCGCTTCCGCGAGGTCGTCCCGGCTCAGGGGAAACAGAATGCCTTTCGGCGTGCCGTCGATGGAATGGCCGCTGCGGCCCACGCGTTGCAGAAATGCGGCGATGCTCTTGGGCGAGGAAAATTGCACGACAAGATCGACATGGCCGATATCGATGCCCAGCTCCATCGATGCGGTGGCGACAAGCACTTTCAACTGCCCGGATTTCAGTTGCTGTTCGGCCGTGAAGCGATGGTCGCGGCTCATGCTGCCATGGTGGGCGCTGACCACGCCTTCGCCAAGGCGTTCGCCGAGAGCGAGAGCCAGACGTTCGGACAGGCGGCGGGTGTTGACGAAGACCAGGGTGGTGTTATGCGCGAGAATGAGTTCGACCAGGCGCTGGTACAGCTCCTCCCAGACCTCGGCGCTCATCACGGCGGACAGCGGCGACCCGGGCACTTCGACCGAAATTTCCATGTTGCGCCGGAAACCGGCGTCGATGATCTCGCAGTCGGCCTTTGCTTCCGGATTTGTCCCGGTCAAGTAACTCGCGACTGTCTCCACGGGCTTCTGCGTGGCTGAAAGTCCAATGCGCTGTATCGGCATTCGACCGGCCTGGCCCGCAAGGTCTTCCAGCCGCTCAATGGAAAGCGCCAGATGCGAGCCGCGCTTGTCGCCGAGCATGGCGTGAATCTCGTCGACGATCAGTGTCGACACGGAAGCCAGCATGGCGCGACCGCTGGCGCTGGTCAGCAGCAGATAGAGCGATTCGGGGGTCGTGACCAGGATATGCGGCGGATGCGCGGCCATCTTGCGGCGTTCGGCGGCGGGGGTATCGCCGGTGCGAACCGCGATCCGGATTTCGGGCGCGGCATCCTCGCGCAACTCGGCGATGCCGGCGAGCGGAATCTGCAGGTTCCGGTATATGTCGTTGTTCAGCGCTTTCAGCGGAGAAACATACAGAATCTGCACGCCCGACGATAGCGCGTCGCCCTGGCTTACAAGACGATCAAGACCCGCATAGAACGCCGCAAGCGTCTTGCCGCTGCCGGTGGGCGCGGCAATCAGCGTATGACTGCCCCGCCGAATCGCCGCCCAGGCATCGGCCTGCGCAGGAGTCGGCGCCGTGAACTGCGCCTCGAACCAGCGCCGGCAAGCCGAATGAAATCCCTCAAGCGACATCGAACCACTCGTGATGAATTCGGAAAATTCAAAGTAGAGAACGCCGGCCGGTTTTGCAACCCAGACCGCCGGCGTCGCCAGGGCCGGAGAGCGCTGGATGGGCCTGCACCGGCTCGCGGGGCGCGCGCGAGCAGGAGAGTCAGTGCGTGCGCTCGCCTTGGTGTTAAGATTAGGTATGCACACTGAAATTTCTGACAAGAGAAAGGAACTGGCTGAATTGTGCCGGCGCTTCGACGTGAAGAAGCTCGAAGTTTTCGGCTCGGCGGCGCGCGGCGCCGATTTCGACCCGGCGACAAGCGATGCCGACTTCCTTGTCGAGTTCGACCCGAATAGTAACCAGCCGCCCTTTGATCGTTACTTCGATCTTGTCGAAGAATTGCGGGAAACTTTGGGCCGCCCCGTCGACCTGGTCGAAGCGCGCGCAATCCGAAATCCATATTTGCGCGCCGCCATCGACAAGTCGCGAGTACTCATCTATGCAAGCTGACCCCAGAGTCCTTTTGGCCGATATCGATCAGGCCGGCGCCGATATCGAGTCATTTATAGAGGGAATGAATACCGAAGCCTATGTCGTCAACGTGCTTGTACAGGCTGCGGTGGAACGAAAGTTCGAGATTATTGGCGAGGCGGTTAACCGACTATTGAAACAGTACCCCGAATTAGCCGGAAGAATCCCGCAAGTACGAAAGATTGTAAATTTCCGCAATGTGCTCGCACACGGTTATGATCATGTAGTGCCGGAACTCGTTTGGGACTATGCGCAGAATCATCTGCCTCAACTGCGTGAGACTGTGCAGACGATGATTTCGGAATTGGAGTCACGGAAAGGAGGCTAACTTGTCTGCGCAAGAACTCGTTATTCAGTCTGACATTGCCATCGACGACTATAGTCAAGGTTTCATGTCCGCAATTTGCCAACTCATTGGTGCCATTGCGACGCATGACGGTGTGGTCACCGCAGAGGAATATCAAGCTGTAGTCATCGTTAATAAACGACTTGTATCTATCGTCGACAGTCCGCTATTGATCAATACGTTGACACTTCGCTCACTTCTCGAACCTTCAAGCTTCAATGGCGCAGTCAAACAAGTCAGGAAGGCTGCAAAGGACCAGGATCCGGAACTCAAGCAATATGTATTTGAGAGTCTGCAACCTCTGCTGTCCATACAAAGGGCGGATCAGGGGAAGGCATTGCGATCAATACAATATGCACTGGAAATCGAAAAATCGGATTCGCTGAGTGAACTCGCCGAATCGTTCCGTTCAGGATTAAAAGGCGTCTTGGACCGACGAACATCGTATGACAGGATCAGGGACTTCGCTCTTGTATTCGACGACAAGCAGTTGCTCGAAGCGCTTGAAGAATGCGGCCGTGACGCTAAAGGCGAAAGGTTGCAACAAGCATTGATAGTTTCCAAGGCTAGTGCAATCGAGTCATGTCGAAATCTGGAAGACAGAAATCACGATTTGGATTTACTAGAAATAGCGAATCAGCAACTGTCATCCATGGCGGAAACCATGATCGAACAAACCAGAAAGCGGCTTCACGTGATTCAGAGGAGAGCAGACAAACAAAAGATGCACTTCGAAGAAGACGTAAACGCAATGTTGGACGATACACAAGTGGAACTGGAAAAAACCTGGAAAGATCGAGTTGCTCGCGCAGCTCGTGACAAACAGGCAGCCTTGCACAAATTGCGAGATGACGAAGCGGTGCTGATTCTGAGTCAGAGAATTGACAAGATTCGAAACCGCTACGATTCCGTAATGTCCGACTGGAGTGTGGAATACGAATCCTTTTGTAACGAACTTGCGGATTCGAGGAAAATCTTTTCCTTCAGTTTGAATCGCAGGGAATTCACTGAGTTGATTCCTTCCGCGTCAATTCAATCGCGTCTAATGTCATCTCTCGACTCCGTAACGTCCACTATTCTCAAGACTGGTGGCGTGGCTGGTGTAGCCACTGCAGCAATTGCTGGAGTGATGGGAGTCGGCACAGCTGCCGGGCTTCTCATGACTCCCGTCGGATTGGGCGTGGGCGCAGGCGTCGCTTTGTCTGGAATCTATAAATTTTTTTCCAAGCCGCAGGAGCGCATTTTGCGGGAAGCTGAGGTCAAGGCCGAAGAGACTGTCCGAAATCTGGGAAAGCTTTGTGAAGAAGCAATAGGTGAACACTGTGACGCTGTGGACGAATTGGTCGGACAATTCTACCGTGCGGCCGAATCCATCTATTCTCCCATAGCGAAGGAAGTGGCGATATCAGCCATGTGCTGCGACTATCAACGGAGGGTGATCGCCGAGATTTCGAAGAACACTGAGCAATATGTGGAGAACATGCTTGAGCACTGAATCTTTGTGCAACATCTTGCCTACTGCTCAAGCAATATCTGATCACTCGCCCCCGGGGGTTTGTCACGCGACCCGATAGATAAAGCCAAGCAGCGGCGCGATCAATGCGATCAGTTCTGGAAGCTGATCAGTGTGCCGAGTATCGCCACGGCAAGGGCGAGCATCCCGGCGACGGTAATGACCAGTCTGGTTTCGCGTTTGGCCGCGTCTTCGGCCAAACGCCCGATCTCGGTCTTGTAATCGGCGTATCGTTTCGCCGTCTCGGCTGCCGTCTCGGCGTCGCGCCTTGCCGCGTCGGCATCCCGCCTTGCCACGTAGGCATCCCGCCTTGCCACGTCCGCGGCCAGCCGCGCAATGTCCGTCTTGTATTCAGCTTGTCTGGTTTCCATGCGTTCCTCCAGAACCGCCCCTTTCGTGGTCAATTGTTGCAACTCGGTTGACATGATTCAACTTTTCCGTGGTTCAAGCCTGAAAATGTAAGGACCGTATGCAGTGACGTTTCCTTTCAGCACCGGCGATTCGGGGACACCCATGACCTTTGGTTTTGGTCGGGACCACTTGCCGTTTTGACTGCATCTTGGTAGATTGACAGCAATGAATGAATTGAGGGGTGTTGACTGTGGCGGTACTGACTGTACGGAACGTGCCTGATGAGGTGCATCGTGCCCTGAGGGTGCGGGCGGCCCGGCGAGGCCGCAGCACCGAGGCTGAAGTGCGTGTCATCCTTGAGGAAGCAGTGTTGCCGGAAGGTCGGGTCGGATTGGGCTCGCTGCTGACAGCTATCGGTCGTCGTATAAAGTTGACAGACGACGAGATGGCGGATTTTGTTCGACGTGACAACTCTCCGGGCCGACCGATTGATCTCGAATGATTCTGGTTGACACTAATGTGGTGTCGGAACCACTGCGCAAAGATCCGGAACCGCACGTTGCCGACTGGCTCGACGCGCAGGCGTTGGAGACACTGCATCTGTCTGCTATAACCGTCGCCGAACTGCGTTTCGGTGTCCAGGCGCTGCCCAGGGGCCGCCGCCGGGAGCGGCTGCGGGAACAACTGGAACGGCAGATACTGCCGCTGTTTGCCGGCCGGATTCTGGTATTCGATCTGGCGGCTTCGCAAGCCTACGCCGAGCTGATGGCGAAGGCGCGGTCTGCCGGGCGGGCGATCTCTGTCTCGGATGGCTATATCGCGGCGACTGCCGCCGCCAATGCTATGCTTGTGGCAACACGGGATACGTCGCCATTTGAAGCGGCCGGATTGGAGACTGTCAATCCTTTCGGTTGACAAGCGGGCGGGCGGTCGGCAACCTTTGCGCGTTGAGTGGAACTGATCGGTAAGGATGTGAGCGATGAATGAACCGGCGCCGCCGGTCGGCTTTTCCCAGCGATTTTCCGGCTGGCTGAGCAATGTCTGGCGGGAGAATCGCAACTTCCTGTTGTTGCTTTGCGCCATCGTGTTTTTCAAGAGCGCGATTGCCGATCTGAGTTCGATTTCCGGCGCGTCCATGTTGCCGACCCTCGTTGACGGCGACAAGGTCTGGGTCAACAAGCTGGCCTACGACGTGAAAGTTCCGTTTACCGACGTCACCCTGGCCAAACTGTCCGATCCGACGCGCGGCGATATCGTCATCATCGACAGCGCCCAGGCCCGCAAGCGGCTCGTGAAGCGCATCGTCGGCGTGCCCGGCGATCAGGTCGAGATACAGAACAACGCGCTGATCATCAATGGCGCCTCGGTGGACTATGAGGTGTTGTCGCGGGACGGCGGCGCCATGATTATCGAAGAGGCCCTGCCCGGGCGCAATCATCAGGTGCGGCTGACGCAATTCCCGGGTTCCAGCCGCAGTTACGGGCCCGTGGTCGTTCCCGAGGATCGCTATTTCGTACTCGGCGACAATCGCAACAGCAGCGCCGACAGCAGGGTCTACAGTTTCATACCCCGAGAGGAAATCATGGGCCGCTCGCGTTCAGTGGTTTTCTCGCTGGACAGCGACAATTACTTCCTGCCCCGCGGTAGCCGGTTCATGTCCGGACTGGAGTAAGGACCAAGGAGACCGCGAGCCCTTCACTGGTGTAAGATTCGCTGACACGAGAGCTACGCATGCGTAGCCCGGGACTATGGAGATACGGCATGCAAATCCGATATTCACTGGCCGGAATGATTCTGGCCCTGTTGCTTTCCGGAACCGCTTTCGCCCAGGATTTCGACTGGGCGTCGGACTTTCCGGCTGGTGCGGCGTTGCCGCCGATTTCGGCGGAAGACCAGAACGGCGAAGTTCGCACTTTCGACGACCTGGTGGGCGCCAACGGCATGTTGTTCATGCTCAGCCGCTCATTCGACTGGTGACCCTATTGCATTTCTCAGCTCGTGCAGCTGACAGAGATTGCGGAACAGTTCGAGGAAATGGGTCTGTCCGTGGTGGCGATGACCTACGATTCGGTCGAAACGCTGAAGGAAGTCGAAGAAGACCAGGGCATCGAATTCGCCTTGCTGCATGACGAGGCCATAACCCACGTCAATGCGCTGGGCATTCTGAATACCGATTATGAACCGGATTCGCGCGCTTACGGCGTTCCTTATCCGGGCATTTTCCTGATCGATACGGATGGCGTGATCCAGGCGAAATTCGCCGAGGAAGACTATCGGGACCGGCCCGACTTCGCCTTCGTCCTGGAAGCCGCCGCCGATTTGTAACGCAAACGATTCCCGCGGCAGACGCCTGTGTGCGTTTGCTGCGACTGCGTACGGAATGACGGGGTGTTTCCAGCGCAGAATGACGGGGGCAACTGAATTGGGAGCTAATCCCCCCGCAGCGCACGGGTAATGGGTAATCTCGCCGCCTGGAGCGCGGGGAACAATCCTCCCGCAAGGCCGAGGGTGAGGGCCCAGGCAATGCCGGTGATGAGGATGTCCGGGCCCACGGCGAAGTCAAAAGCCACCTGGGAGAACGAGCCCTGGTTCAGGGTGGACACGGTATAGCCATTGAAGCCGAACCAGGCCACGGCGGCGCCGAGCAGGCCTCCCACCAGGGCAAGCGCCACCGATTCCACGAGCACGGAAATCACCACCGGCGCCGAACCAAAGCCGAGCGCCCGCAGGGTGGCGATTTCCACGGTGCGGGTGGACACCGCGGCGTACATGGTATTGAGCGCGGCGAACATGGCGCCCACCGCCATGATCAGCGCCACGCCATAGCCGAAGCCGGTGATCAGCGTGGTGAGAAATTCCGACTGGCTGCGGAAGAACTCTTCCTCGGAAGTAATCGACAGATCCACCGCCGGGTTGTTCTCGAACTCGCCGCGCACCGACTCGATGGCGCCGGGTTCTTCGAGCAGCACCCGCATGGAGCTGATCAGGCTGAAACGCCGGAAAGCCGATTGCGCCGTGGCCAGGTCGGCCCACAACTCGGATTCGTAGGCCGAGCCGCCGGATTCGAAAATGCCCACCACGGTCCAGTCGGACTGGCGCAGTTCCACGTTTGCGCCGAGGTCGATGCCGAGAAACTGGGCGCTGGCGCTGCGACCGGCGATCAGTTCATTGCGCCCTGGCGTGAAATTGCGACCCTCGATAATGCGCAACTCGGGGCGCACCTCGAAGGCGGATTGCTCCACCCCGCGAATGACCACATTGGAAGGCAGCAGGGTGGCGCGCTTGGGGATGTCCGCCACGGTGTACAACTCGCCGCTTGCCAGCCGCACGCCGTCGAGCGTGGCGACGTACTGGCTGCGCTGGAGGTCGATGGTGCTGCTCAACTCGGCGGAGGAACTGCCGCCCCGCAGCACGATGGCGCGGTCCGGCGCGCCGGCGCGATTCAGCGTTTCGGAAAACCCCGCCGCCATGGCGAGAATCGCCACCAGCACCGTAACAACGCCGCCGATGCCCACCACGATGACCGAGGAACTGCCAATCCGGGAAGGCAGATTGCGCAGGTTGAGCAGGGTGATCTGGAATATTTGCCCCAACATGATGCAAGCTAGCGCCGCAGCGCCTCGACCACCTGCAGGCGCCTGGCGCTCAGGGCCGGATTGAGCCCCACCACGATGCCGAGCAATACCGCGATGCCAAGGCCGCCAAAGGTGGTCATCGCGGACATTTCGACCTGGCCGAGGAAAGCCGCCAGATCCGGCGCGATGGCGCCGAGAATCAGCGTGGCAAGCGCAATGCCCAGGGCGCCGCCGATGCCGCAGAGCAGCACCGATTCGAGCAGCACGAGCAGGGCCACGCGGCGGTCGGTAAAGCCCAGGGTTTTCAGCACCGCAAGCTCCGGAACGCGCTCCCGCAGGGCCTGGGCCATGGTGTTGCCCGTGAGCAACAGAATCGTGAAGAACACGGCGCTGAGAATGCTGCTCATGATCAGGCCGATATCGCCCACCTGGGCGGCGAACTGGCGGTTGGCTTCGGCTTCGGTGGCGGTGCGGGTGGGGTTGATGGAATTCTCGAACCGGGCGTCGATCCGGGCCGACACTTCGGCGGCTTCGTCCGGATTGGACACCCGCACCGAGAAGTTGCTGATGATGCCCTCGGTTTCCGGGATGCGCGCTTCGTCGAAGTAGTCGTAGTTGAACAGGAAGCCAGCGAACATGTTCTCATCGCCGCGAATGCGGTAGGTGCCCACGAGTTCGAATTCCCAGCGGCGGCTGCCGTCCTCGCGCAGCCAGATGTCGCCCTCGATGGGAATCCGGTCGCCGACCTGCCAGCCGTATTCTTCGGCGAGGTCCGCCGGGGCCACGGCGGCGGTGCGGATACGCTCGAATTCATCGAGCTGGGCCGGGTCGATGATGTACTCGTCGAACATCTCGAAATAGGCCCGTGGCTCCACGGGAAACTTGGGGAAGAAATTGGCCGTGCTCTGGTAGGTGCCGCCGAACCAGGTGCTGTGGGTGACTCCGGCCACTCCCGGCGTGGCCAGGATTTGCGACATGTGGCTCACGGGCAGGCCGTCGATGATGGAGTACTTTGGCGACACCGTCAGCCGGTCCACGCCGGCGACTTCCACGCCGCTGTCGAAGGCATCCGCCACCGAACGCAGCAGACCGAACAGCAGGAAGGCGGCGATAATGGAGAACAGCGTCAGGAAGGTTCGCACCCGGCGGCGGAACAGATTGCTCCAGATCAGGGAAAAGCTGTTCATGCCGCCTCCCGCACGAGGCTGCCCTTGTCGAGATAGAGCGTGCGCCGGGCGTGAGTCGCCGCCTTCGGGTCGTGGGTTACCATGATGATGGTCTTGCCGTGTTCGCGGTTGAGCAATTCGAGCAGGTCGAGGATTTCGTCGGCGGTTTCCCGGTCGAGGTCGCCGGTGGGTTCATCGCAGACGAGGATGCGCGGGTCGGCGACGATGGCCCGGGCGATGGCGACCCGCTGTTGCTGGCCGCCGGACAACTCGCCGGGTTTGTGTCCCGCCCGGTCCCCAAGGCCGACAATGGCCAGCGCCACATCGGCGTTGCGCCGGCGCTGGCGGCCACCTAGCCTGGTGAGCAGCAGCGGCAGTTCCACATTGCGCCGGGCGCTGAGAATCGGCAGCAGGTTGTAGAACTGGAAGATGAAGCCGATATTGCGCGAGCGCCACTGGGCGAGCTTGCGGCTGGACAATCCCACAAGTTGCTGCCCCGCCACTTCAACGCTGCCGGCAGTGGGCTGGTCAAGCCCGCCGATGAGATTGAGCAGGGTCGTCTTGCCGCTGCCGGATGGCCCCATCAGGGCGAGAAAATCGCCTTCTTCGATTTCCAGATCAAGGTCGTTGAGAACTTCGACCTTCTGCCGGCCTTTGGTGAAATGCCGGGAAACCTGATTCAGCTGGATGATGCTCACCGGGTGTTTACCTCTGCTCTCAATAAGCCGCAAGCTCCACGGATAGCCCGTCCCGCAACTGCTCGCGCAGAGCCGAATCCAGTGCGCTCACCACCTGCTCGCCTTCGACCAGGCCCGCGAGCACCAGGGTATTGGCGCCATTTGCGGGGCCGAGTTCCACGGTCCGGCGGCTGATGCGGCCATCGGTGACGACCCAGACGTGGGCCCGGCCGTCCTGGCGCACAATGGCCGAACCCGGAACGAGGACGCCCGCGACGGGTTCTTCGTTGGCGGGCGCCATGATGGCGGCTGTGCCGGAGTCTTCCATGAAGGCGACTTTCACCCCCATCTCGGGCATGACCCGCTCGTCGCGGTTGCTGAAGCCGATTCGCACCCGCACCGTGGCCTGGTTGCGGTTGGCGGCGGGAATGATCGCGATGACCTCGGCCTGGTAGGGATCGTCGGGCCAGGCATTCAGCGTGATGGTCGCTTCCTGTCCGGCATGAACGCGGTTGATGTAGGCCTCGTTGACATCGACTTCGACTTCCAGGGACTCCATGTCGACGATGGTGCAAATGCCGGTGGCGGTGAAGCCGCCACCCGCGGCGACGGGAGAGATCATCTCGCCGGGCTGTGCCGCCTTGGCTATGACCACGCCGGAAAAGGGCGCCCGGATTAGCATGTCCGCAAGCAATTGCCGCTGGATCTGCAGCGCCCGTTCGGCGACTTCGATATCGCGTTCGGTTTTTTCCAGCCGCGCCCGCAGGGCCGCAAGGCTCAGTTCGTCCCGGTCGAGATCCGCCTGACTTGCGAGCCGGTTGGCGGCCAGGTCCCGGGTGCGGCCGACATTCAACTCCGCCTGACGAATCTGCACTTCAAGCTCTTCCACCGAGGCCCGGGCCGAAGCCACCTGGGCTTCCTCCATTTCAAGCTGGGCGCGGTTGACGCTGTCATCGAGCCGGGCAAGCACCTGACCTTCCTCGACCCGCATGCCTTCTTCCACCAGCACTTCCATGACCTTGCCAGTCACCTTGGAACTCACCGTCGCCATGCGCCGGGCGATGACATAGCCGGTGGCGTCCAGCACGCTTTCGGTGTTCTCCGCAAGCCGCTGCCGGGGCGCCACGGCAATACTGGTATCCACCGCAAGCGCCTGGGCCTGCTGCACGGGCCGGAAATTCCAGAACACAAAGCCCGCGCCGGCAATGAAGGCGATCAGCACGAACCAGCGCAGGGGCCGGAACCCCCCATCCGCCGAGGCATCCCGGTCAATCTTCAACTCATTGAGCAGCGATTGCTTGTCCACTTCAGGGCCATCATTCGAAAACCCGTTCAGTGTACTACAGGTCCCCCGGATTATCGCCGGGCAGGTTCGGAAACAAATTTCCCGTTTTTCTGTCACAGGAGTATGATCGAAGCATTCATTGAATCGAGTGGGGGTGTGACATGACTCAGGCAAGATGGTTTGTTTCGGCGGTGCTTGCCGCCGGCATCACGGCCGGCCTGTTCTACTTCATGCAGTATCTGATCGAGACCGGCGACCGGCTTGCCGATCCGGTGCAGGTTGTGCGGGTGGTCGATTCGACCATGCCGGAGTTCGAGCCCGAATTGATAGAGGATGTCGATAAACCGGCGCCGATCGAGCAAGTAGAGGATGAGGAAGAAGATCGTCCCGAGCGACGGCCAACGCTCGACCCGACTCCGTCGGTCGGCATCGTCGGCACTGGCGTGGAGGTTGATAGTATCGTTGACTTCGCGCCGACCAACGTCGATACAAGCAATACCGATCTCGTTCCGCTCGTGGCTATCCAGCCCCAGTATCCCACCCGGGCCGCCCAACGCGGCCTGGAAGGCTGGTGCCTCGTCAGCTTCACGGTGGATGGCCAGGGCGACGTGATCGAAGACAGCATCACTGTGCTCGACTCCGAACCGCCCGACATTTTCGACCGTGCATCTACGCGCGCAGCGGCAAGATTCAAGTTCCAGCCCAGGATGGAAGACGGCGAGGGCATCGAAGTAGCAGGAGTCCAGTACCTGTTCCGCTACGACCTGAATGACTGACGGTCACTGCAGTTCCCGGCGGCGAGAGGACTGTTTGTCGTTTTCGCCACCGGGTCCCTGTTGTTCCCAGGCAGTGTGTGCGGTCATTGACACTCCGTGAGTTCCACTTGATAGATTCTCCGGCCTTTTCCCGTCAGAGACGGCGTGATTGGAGAATACCGCACTGGGGAGAAGTTGTGTTTACACGCCCTGGTTACTCGAACACGAAGTAGTTTCGTTCGAAGGGGACTTCGTTCTCGGCGATGACGGTCAGGGTTTGGGGGTCGAGCAGCCAGATTCGGCGCGGGCCGGCGATGACGGCCCGGGGCGTGTCGGGGTCGCACTGCATTTCCTCGATCAGCGCGCCGCCGGGCACATCGAGTTCGGCTTCGCGCAGCACCTCGCCGGTGGTGGTGTCGACCAGGCGGAAGTTGGTCGAGGGTTCGGGCTCCTCCACGGCGGGGTCCCGGGCGAGTTGCTGCAGCCAGCGGGAGCCTCCGGCGAAGAGGATGTTCCGGGCGGGCGCGGTGGAGGCGAATTCGGATTCGATCGTTTCGGTGGCGATGTCGTAGAGGGTGTATTCGAGTTGCGCCGGATCGTCCTCGATGGCGCGACTTGCCAGCGCCTTGCAATTCTTGGTGTGCAAAGGCGTGAGTTCGTAGCCGTCCCCGGTCAGCGCCACGAGCGGGCGGCGACGATCGATCGGCCCGCCCGCGGCCGGTGCGCTCAGGTAATTGGCGTCGTCGGTGAAATACAGGTTATCGTCCACGGCGCAGAAGGGCATGGTCAGGTCCATGTCGCCGATGTCCCATACGTTGAGGACTTCCAATCTTTCCGATCCCGCCTCTTCGCCGGAAACAAACACTTCGGGAGCAAATTCACCGGCAACCTGGTAGACCAAGTTGGCCCCATCCACCTTTACCGAGCGGAACAAAGTGTTCTCGCGCAACCAATGCACCCATTGATCAGAAGAACCTTCGCCTTCTCCTCCTTCCAGTGCGTAATAGTACGGAGGCCAGATAAACTCTTGGCGTCGCCCGCGCGAAAAATCAAGCGCTGTTGTTCGCGGCGCGTACGAAAGCATCCGCAACACGGCTATCGCGTTGGGGCCTCCGTCTTCCGGAATCGGTCCTGCAATCATGGGTTCCCGATCATGTACGTTGACCAGCGCGTTGGTCTCAAAAGCCGCTTGCCGGTCACTCGAACCCGGTAATACGCCGGCAATCTGCCGCACTCCCGTGACCCAATAGGCCCCTACGCGCAAAACCTCCCAGGTTTCTCCGTCGAGCAGCAGGTAGGAGGCGTCTTCACCGACCACCGCGAATTGTTTGCAGGCGGCCTGAGATGGGTTGTTGAAGCCTACAATTGTTGCCATCCCTAGAATTGCCGTAGCCAGTGCGACTGAGAACTGACCGACCTTCACCTTGTTCGACCGGACCACGCCAACGAGTGCACGTCGCGAACTTTTGGACCCGAGGCGAGTGAGGCGTACCTTGGCGACAGTGTAGTCCGCAGCTTGTTGCCTAAAATGCAATACCAGCCTCATAGTTCTATTCGAAGACATGATAAAATCCGGCCCACAGCGTCGGCACAGTTTTACTCGCAACAATTTCCAGTGTGTTCGGATCGATCAGATAGAACGCATCCTCATCCTGGACCAGTGCCAACGGCGTTTCCTCGTCGCAAAGCATTTCTCGGGACAATGCTCCCGAACCAGTTTCCAACTCCCTCTCTAGCAGCACTTGGCCGGTAGTGGTATCGATTAGACTGAATAGATTGGTAGGGGCACCAGGGTAGCCGACTCTAAATCCCGAGCCGCTTGCGCGAATACTATGTTCTCGTCGTTGGTGTAGCAAACGCTTGCCATCATCATAAAGGACATATTCACCGCCCTTGTACACCGCGAATTCCGGGCTCAACGTTTCCTCGACCACATCGACCAGAACCGCATTCTGCATTGAGTTGTCATCGGGAACATCTCTGAATGCCAAGGCCTTGCAGTTTCTTGCGTGAATCGGGACAAGTCTCAAACCTTCGTTCCGCAGGATTTCCAATTCATACATCGTTCCGCCTTGATCATCGAATACATGCACTCCCGATCTGCCAGCGAAATAGACTCTGTCACCTATCGCACAACTAGGATATTGCAAATTGAAGCCCGCTCTCGGCCCCCAGCGCCGCAAGACACGGAAGTCGGTATCCAGAAGTTCAAACCCCGCAAGATAGTGTTGATCCCAATCATAGATTTCTCGAATTAAGGCATCCTCCGCGATCCAGTCAGCCCACTGGATTTTTCTGTACTCAAAGGGAGGATTCTGTGCCTCCATAACCGTTAATTCGGATTGGGTACGAAGGTGCTCGCCAAGGTTTTCCAAATGTAGCACCGCAGGAGATGATGGCAGAAAACCGTCAGCAAGGCTTACGGGTTCTATTACCGACTCTTCAGAGTTAGTTTCCAAAAAGGCACTAGTCGAAACCAGCGCCCGCTCAAAACTCGATCCGGCCAAAAATCCTGCCGAATGGATCCCCAGCCAATGTAGGTCGCCGACCTGCAAGACAGTCAGCGTCTCGGGATCCAGCACCATGTATGCCGAATCTTCGGACACGACGATGTTTCTGCAGGCGGCGCCCGCATGCGCCGAAAGCAATAATGCGATCAACAGTACCGCAATCGGCTTACGACTGCACATTATCAGAGGAGGGAACATGACGAAACTCCAACCACTTTCGCAACATACCCATTTTTCTTGCCATCCTTCAAGTCCGCAGCATCCCACATTTTGGTTTGAACATTCCATCGCCAGTACATGGTGAGTGTAGATGGTTTTCTGTCAATTCCATCCCCTGCATTGTAGCGGTGTATCGCCTCCTCCTTCATGCGCTTCCTAATTTCGACTCGAATTTTTTCCAGCTGCTCGCCTGTCAATTTATCGTTCGGAATGTGGTCGTATTTTAAGGATAGCTTTACCTGTACTACCAGGCGATTGTACGCTAGATGTTCTACCGGGTCCCGCAACAAAAATGCGCCTCGGTTTACATTCTCGACCCAGTTCCAAATGTGTTTCGTCTCTCTGCCATTGCAGATCTGCATGATGCCGACGTCACCTCGGTAATCGTATTCGCCTTCGTCATTCAATATCTTGGAGTAGATTGGCAATCCGGGTTCCTCGCCCGGTATTCCAAGCGTTGAGGAATGGAACTGATTGCCGCCGTGGGATTCAACACACGCGATTTTTTTCAGAATGGTCGAAACTTGTTCGGGCATCTGCCCCCCGACGCCGAGTTCACCATTCACAACCATACGCTTGTACCGATCGCCTCCCAATACTGATTGGCGGGCCGCAGCAGTATTGATCGCTGTCTTCAGGACGGCGGTCGCTGGTTGAATTCCCCGGATGTCCCAGTTGTCCGACTCGCTTGAACTAGCGTAGGATGGACTTCGCCTGTTCGGGTCTCGGCAACTCGCTTCGATCGTTAAATTTCCACCGAATATTTCATTGAAGTTCGGCGAAAATGTCTTCTCATCCTCCTCAGAGGACCACTCGGTGAAGATTTCCGGAGAGTCATTATTGGGATCGGTGCAACCGGGCGGCGAAGTGTGCGTTACTTGCGCCCGCCAACTGATCTCGGGGGTGCGCGCGTTGGCGCCCGGCGCGGCGACAGTCGCCGTTGCCGTGATCGTTGGCATTACCGGGGGATTCGCATTGCCAAGCTCGAAGTGCGCCGTGTCCGGCGTGACGGAAAATGAAATCGAGCAGGCTGGAACCGTCGGCAGCGGATTTTTGGGCCGCCCTTCCATGTCGCAGAACTTCTTGTAGCGCGGGTCGTCCCGCATCACCGGGTTGGTCCTGCCGCTGTGGCAGATTTCGGTGATATCGATTTCAGTCAGGCAGGTTTTGGCGGTTTCGCTTTCCGAATCGTTTTGCGAGGACCGGGCGGAATTATCGGCTGGCGTCGCTTCGCAGGCTGTGTTGAGACAGTTGCCTTCATCGTCGCAACCGATCGGGATGCAATGGTCTCCTTCGCATACAACCGTTCCGGGAGGAACCGGCGGGGCCGGTTTTCGTGGCGGCGCCAGGCGCCCCCGCACATGTTCGATCACGGTCAGGATGTCCCCCAACGACCCTTCCCGGGCCTCGGCGGGATTCTCGATCAATTCCGGCAAACTCTCCAGGGTCGCGTCCGACAGCGCGCCTTCGAGAACCTCCACGCCAAGATACGCCTCCAGCAACCCTTCCAGCTTCACCGCCTCCGGAGAACCGGTCCCGATCGTTCCCGAACTGCCGACCCGCCGCAGTATCGTCTCCCACAGCAGCGCCGCGTCCTGCGCCCCCAGCGAGGGAGGGGAGGCGCCCTGGCCGCTGCCCAGCAACCATTGCACGACCAGGTCGACCACGATCACGACCCAGTTTCCCGAGGCGGCGGAGACCTCGCTGGTTGCAAACTTCCAGATTGCAATCACGACATCTTCCTCGTTCAGGCCGGAAATTGCGTCCGAAGGCTCATACACAGTGCCCGGAAATTCCTCCCGGCTGAATCGCAACTCCAGTGCTTTCGTGCCCTTCGGTACATACTTCAGCGAGCAGAAACGCAGATGTGTCCCGCACTCCGCGGGCAAGGCCGAATTCGGGGGCGGTTTGTTCGGGTCCGTGAAGGATTGATCCCCGCTCAGTGATTGCAGTTTGGCTTTGTCGAGTTCGATGGAGATGCGAGGCTTTTCACCCGCGTCCGCGCCGCCGCGAATCGCTTCTTCGCCCCCGTCCTCGCGCAAACGGAAGTCAAAGTCGAAATCATCGTCGACGTCCGCCAGACCACCTGTCCAGTCCGCGAGTTTGCGGAAGAAATCGGTCGTGTTCGCGTCAAAACCGGTCGCGTGGGAAGGCACGTAATCCTCGCCGTCCGGCTGGGCGTACACAATGCGGTCCACGCCGGAGAATTGCACCCGCGAAAGATTCACGATCGCCAGGTCGGTGTAACCGTCGTGGTTGAAGTCGCCGAGAACCGGACTGATGGGCAGCTTGGTGACGCGCTCGTTCGGGGTCAGCCAGGGCGCCTTCGCGGAATACAATCCAAAGTCGGTGGATGTGAGCGATTCCTTCATGGCGAAATCCCGAATCTCCGCGTTCGACTTCGAGTTGGTATTCTGCACCATAAGATGCTGCGGGGCGAGCGGGGCTTCCCCATCGGTTTCGTTGACGAATCTTACCCGGTAAAGACGGTAGTCCGCGGTGAATCCCCCGGGATCCGCGGCAACGGGAGGGTCGGGGTCCCCGGGCCGGTCGGGGTCCCCGGGCCGGTCGGTGACGGTCAGGGTTACCGTCTGTTCGGGCGATCGTCCGCCGGGGCCGGCGCAATACATGGCGATATTCCAGGTTCCGGCGGCGAAGTCGCCTTTGTCGCTTGTCAATGGACCGCTGGTCGCGAGGTTCATGGAATCGCCCGAGAAACGGCAATATTCGGCGTAACGCGAGCTCCAGTTGAATTCGGCGGCTTCGTCGGAGTGGATGTTCGCCCGCGCGAGGCGAAAGTTCAGCAACCGCGCGACCTCGTGTTTTTGCGGATCGGTTCCGTTGTTGTATTCGGTCAGGTTGTTGTCGCCGTCCCCGTCCGGGTCGCCGCCGGAGTCGTCCTTCAGCGGGTCAAGCTTGTTCGCCACTTCCCAGGTGTCCGGCATGCCGTCATTGTCGTCGTCCGTATCCCGGGAATCCGGAATGCCGTCGCCGTCGGGCTTCGTCGCCGTGAGCGTGGCGGTGTCGCTCCTGGTGCCGTCCGTTCCCGTGCAGCTTACCGTGAAACTGTGCGTGCCCGCCGTGAAAGGGCCGAGATTTCCGATCATGATTTAGAGAATACAATATGTTTTTTCAATCAGGGCGTGTTAACACGTCCTAATCTCACAACAGAATGCTACTGAATCGATTCAATGCTCTCTTCCCGCTTTGGGCGGTGCTGCTATCCGCTATCGCGTTCTTCGCGGATCGGCAGTTCGCGGCGCTGGAAGGGGCGATCGTTCCGCTGCTGGCCCTGGTCATGTTCATGATGGGGCTGACCTTGTCGGGGGCCGATCTTGCGCGCATCGCGCGCAAGCCCGTACCGGTGTTCATCGGTGTCCTGCTGCAATTTCTGCTGATGCCGCTGGCGGCATTCGCGCTGGCGAATCTGCTGCGGCTGTCGCCGCAATTGACCGCGGGACTGGTACTCGTGGGTTGCTGTTCGGGCGGCACGGCCTCCAATGTCATCGCCTGGCTGGCCCGGGGCGACGTGGCGCTTTCGATCAGCATGACGCTGGCTTCCTCGCTGATCGGGGTGATCGCAACGCCCTTGCTTGTGTCGTTCTATCTTTCGCAAACTGTTGAGGTCGACACCCTGGGACTGTTGCTCAGCATCTTGCGGATGGTGTTGCTGCCGGTGCTGCTCGGCGGAGTCTGCAACCATTTCGCGCCGGGGCCGATTCGGCGCATCGAGTTCATTTTGCCCAGCCTGGCGATCATTGCGATCCTGCTCATCATCGCCATCGTGGTGGCGCTCAATGCCGGCAGTTTGCTCCGGATCGGGTTGCTTGCCGCGGTTGCGGTCGTCCTGCACAATCTGCTGGGACTGAGCGGCGGCTACTGGTGCAGCCGCCTGCTGGGCCTGGACCGGAAACAGAGCCGCACCATCGCCATTGAAGTGGGCATGCAGAACTCGGGCCTCGGGGTGGCCCTGGCCTTACAGTTCTTTTCCGCCAGCGCGGCGCTGCCGGGCGCGCTGTTCAGCGTCTGGCACAATGTTACCGGCTCGATCCTGGCTTCAAAATGGGGCAAGCGATGAGCGAATCGATCAGTTACGCCAGCGGCGCGAGCGAACGGCCCCTGCTCGGCGTGACGATTCCGCATTTTTTCGACCGTGTAGTCGCCGATCACGGCGGCCGTGAAGCCCTGGTCAGCGTGCATCAGGAAATACGCCTGACCTACTCGCAACTCGCCGAACGCGTGAACGAACTGGCCCGCGCCTTCATCGCCTCGGGCTTCTCCAGGGGCGACCGGGTCGGTATCTGGTCGCCGAACAACGTCGAATGGACGCTGGTCCAATACGCCACGGCGAAGGCCGGGCTGATCCTTGTCAACATCAATCCCGCATACCGTGTGCATGAACTGGCCTATGTGCTCGAACAGTCCGGCTGCAAGGGGCTGGTGATCCAGAATCGCTTCAAGACTTCGGACTACGTCGCCATGCTCGGCGAAGTTTGCCCTGAGCTGGAAAGCGCGGCGCCGGGCGCCTTGCGTTCGGCGAAATTTCCCGAACTCGGCACGATAGTTTCGACGACTGAGTCTGAAACGAACGGAATTTTCGGCTGGCGGGAATTTCTTGCCCTTGCCGACGGCTGCGGCGAAGCGGAACTCGCGGCGCGGCAGGCGGATCAGGACATGGACGATCCGATCAATATCCAGTACACCAGCGGCACGACGGGCTTTCCCAAGGGCGCGACGCTTTCGCATCACAATATCCTCAACAACGCCCGTTTCGTCGCCGCGATCATGAATTTCAGCGAAGACGACCGGCTCGTGGTTCCGGTGCCGCTTTACCATTGCTTCGGCATGGTGATGGGCAATCTCGGCTGTCTCACTCACGCCGCCTGCGTCATTTATCCCGCTGAAAGTTTCGAGCCGGCCTCGGTGTTGCGGACGGTGCAGGAAGAGCGGGCGACCGCGCTGTTCGGCGTGCCGACCATGTTCATCGCCGAATTGGCCTTGCCCGACTTTGCCGAATACGATCTCGGCAGTTTGCGAACCGGCATCATGGCCGGGTCGCCTTGCCCGGTCGAAACCATGAAACAGGTCAACGAACTGATGCACATGACCGAGGTCGAGATCGCCTACGGCATGACCGAAACGAGCCCGGTGAGTTTCCAGACCCGGGTCGATTCACCCCTCGACAAGCGCGTCAGCACCGTGGGACTCGTGCATCCGCATCTCGAGGTCAAGATCATCGATCCCGAATCCGGCGCCATTCAGCCGACGGGAATCATGGGCGAACTATGCACCCGCGGATACTCCGTGATGCTCGGCTACTGGAACAACGAGGAAGCTACACGGGTCGCCATCGACCGCGACGGCTGGATGCACACCGGCGACACCGCAGTCATGGACGAGGAGGGATACGTCAACATCGTCGGCCGCATCAAGGACATGATCGTGCGCGGCGGCGAGAACGTCTATCCGCGGGAAATCGAGGAATACCTGATGACCCACGAGGCCGTCGAGGCGGTGCAGGTAACCGGCGTTCCCGACCCGAAATACGGCGAGGAAATCATCGCCTGGGTGCAACTCAGGGACGGCGCTATAGTGTCAGAGGATAACATCCGCGACTTCTGCCGCGGCCGCATCGCCCATTTCAAGGTACCGCGCTACATCCGCTTCAGCGACGACTTCCCCATGACCGTCACCGGCAAGGCGCAAAAATTCCGCATGCGCGAAATCAGCACCGCCGAACTCGGCCTGAAAGAAATCCGCACCGCTTGATCGCCGGCCACCGTAATTGTCGGTTGCCTGATCATGTACCTGATTCCGCAGATCTACGCGGAGATCCAGCACAAGCGGCGTTACGGCGTGTGGTTGTCCCGGAACCCCGGCAATAGCGGGAAGCCTGCCGGCGACGAAGTCGAAGAAGAGCACTCCGGCTAATGGAATTGATGGAGTTCGAATTCAGCGCCCTGAAGCGCGAGATGGGAAAACTCGTTGTCGCAAGCCGTGAAAGGAGGTAGTATGTACGCAGATGTACACACGCTGGAGGGCGGAATGACTACCATCAGCAGCCGGGTCTTCATGAATGGGAACAGTCAGGCGGTGCGAATACCCCGCGAGTTCAGGCTTGCAAGTTCGCGCGTGGAAATCACCCGCAAGGACAATGGCGATCTGGTGATTCACGCAACTCCGGAAAATCGCGGCGCCGCGCTTCTGGAAACACTTGCTTCCTTTGACGACGATTTCATCGATATTCTGGAAGAAGACCGCGCGAACCAACCGGGACTGCAGGATCGGGAAGATCTATGAGATACATGCTGGATACGAATATTCTGATTTATCTCATGAAGAACAAACCCGCGGTTGTCGCCGAACGAGTCAATGCGATCGGCGCGGACGACGAATTGTACATGTCGTTTTTCACCTACGCCGAATTGCTCAAGGGCGCGGAGCGAAGTACCAGGAAAGTCAAGGTGTTACGCAATCTGGAACAGTTGATCCGTCAGGTGCCGGTACGTTACGCGGTCGATCGGCGGCTTTGCGGGCATTACGCGCAGCGGTTCACTGAACTGAAGGCGGCGGGTACGCCGATCGGCGCCAACGATTTGTGGATAGCTTGCCACGCATTGGCTGAGGATGCCGTTCTCATAACGAACAACACTCGCGAATTTCAGCGCATCGCGGGTCTTGCGGTCGAGGATTGGAGCGGAAGCCAAGACCGGAATTGAAGCCTCCAGCTCAGGGCAACCGCAGCGCCACGAGTTGGCCGGGCAGGCCGCGGCGGACGCTGCCGGCTTGCATGAGTGTGGGTCCAAGCGAAAGCTCGGAAGCATGTCAGGTTATTCATATGAAAAACTTGAAATGTTCGGCAAAGTCGCTATAGTTGTGTCTGGAGTCGAATCATGAACGTTGCGAAAGCCGTCAATCGGAAAATAGACCGAATCCCGCCAGGGCGAATCTTTGGTTACGAAGCGTTTCCTGAGTATCGGGATGCGCCTGACGCCGTTTTGCGCGCGGTATGCCGCCGTGTCGACAACGGGAGTCTGAAACGTCTGCGGAGAGGTCGCTTCTACAAAGCCGGGCAGGGCATTCTCGGTGAAATGCCTCCAGACGATGCTGAGTTGCTGAAGGATGCGTTGTACCGCAATGGACGACGAATCGGTTACGTCACCGGCCCGGCGCTGTTCAACCGCATGGGACTGACCACGCAGGTGCCGAAGACGATTACGGTTGCGTCAGACCGTGCGCGGCAGACAAAGGACTTCGGCACGATTCGAATCAAGTTTGTGCCAAGCCGTGCGCCCGTCAGCGACGCCACGGTTGAATTGCTTGAAATTCTGGATACCGTTCGCGACACGACAAAAGTGCCAGACGCCAACATCGAGACAGTGATCAATGCTGTGGCGAAGCGCCTGTTAAACCTCGGCTCCGACGAACTGCGAAAACTGCAAAAACTCGCGGTGAATTATTACAATGCCGGAGCTCGGGCTCTGTTGGGCTTGCTGCTGACACGCAACAAGCAACCCGTCTTGCCGACGCTTCAGGATTCTATCAATCCGACAACTCGTTTCTCACTCGGAATCGACCTGATCAAGTGGCCGGAAGCGCGGGTTTGGAACTTCAAATGATATTGCACGAGTACCCAGAGTATCTCTCCGAGTTTGTAGGTGCTACCGCGAAAGATAAGAAAATACCTGAAACATACGTAGAAAAAGACTACTGGATAACGCGCAGTCTCAGATGTTTGCATGAATCGGAGCTCAATGAGTCCGTGGTTTTCAAGGGAGGGACTTCGCTATCAAAGGTATACGGTATTCTGGAAAGGTTTTCGGAAGACATTGATCTTGCGCTCATTCAAGAGCCGAGCATGGGCGATGCTAAGCGCAAGAAGTTGATAAAGGCTGTGGAGAAAACGGTTTCTCAAGGTCTTAGCTACATTTCCGGTCATCCTCAGGAGTCAAAGCATGGACGGTTCAGGAGAACCGCTTACGCCTTTCCGTCAGAATCCGAACCAGTGGTAAGCGAACAGGCCAGAAACGAAATCTTGATCGAAATAAACTCTTTTGCAGACCCTGAACCTGCGGAAATGTTACCGGTTGGAAGCCTCATTGGAGAGTTTCTCGAAGAATCTGCTCACATGGATTTAGTGGAACAGTTTGAGTTGGATCGATTTGAAATTCTTGTACTCGGCGCGGAGCGGACCTTATGTGAAAAAATTATGAGTCTTGTGCGCGCCGAACACGAGGATCAGTCTAAAGATGAGTATCGCCGACGCATTCGGCATTTCTACGACATTGCCCTGATATTGCGACAGCAAAAATACAGAAAATTCATTAGGACAAGTTCCTTCAGGAAATTATTGGAAGAAGTAAGGCGTTGTGATCGCGAGTCTTTCGAGGAAGCTTCCAAGTGGCTAGATCCACCAATGTAAGAGATGCAAAAATATTTTCAGGAGAAAGCGAATTCTGGAGCGATATCGAACGGGGGCTTGAGGCTGAAATCAAGGGAATGCTCTATGGCGACGAACTGCCTGAAATTGCGGAAGTGACAGGTACTTTTTCTTTGGGAATTATATTCAATCGTTGACGCAGCCGCCGGCCGCCGGTAGACTGCGCGGATGCGAAATCTTATCAAGTTTATATCTGCGTTGCCTCTCCTTGCGATCTGGCTTCTCGAATTGCCTGTGGCAGTTCAGGAAGGCGTTCCGGCCTGGCGCGAATGGGCTCCGGAGGTCGTCATGTTGTACAGTCTGATAGGCCCGTGGGCGCTTCTAATCCCAATTTCTCTGACGGTGGCGTGGTGGCTGTACTTCTATCCGCCTTGGAAAAAGTCCACTACTGAAGGAAAGCACACACCACAAGCCCAACTGATAAATCTGGAAGACAAGTTGCTGGCCGAAGAGCGTGCCCGCATACGAGAAGCGCGGATGCAAAAACGGCTCAAGACCGGGATACCGAAAAGCGAAGTGATCGCTCGGTTGTTCGATTCGGCCTTGGCCGAAAAAGCGGAAAAGGAAGGAGGCCCGAAACTGGTCAACGAGCGTGTGAATCAGTGGTTGCATCAGATGGCCGAAGACGGGCCTGAGTTTGTTTCTCACGGGTGCTACAACGATCTGTACGTGGACAGGTGGATCGCGGAGCAGGAGCGGAAGTTGTGATCAGCGAAAATAGCTGGTCAACCAGTCGTAGAGGTACATGAGCATTAACAACGTCGGCCACCACAGGAACAGCAACAACACGGTTGTCAGCGGCCAGCCCCAAACTGCCAGCGCTCCGTATATTCCGAAGCCGGAAACTGCTATCGGCCCAAGAACAGGAATGCAGAGCAAAGCCGCCACTATGATCGTTGTGCCGAAGAGTGCCACTGTCAGACCGATTGCTACGTTTCCGGTCATGGACACCGCGAGCAGCAACACACCGTTGAGTATTGCGGCGTATGAGAGCAGGCCCGTAACCAGAAAAGCAATGCCTACAAGACAGGACAGAACAGGCGAATCTACAGTTCGCACACTACTACTCTTCGTACTCAGCCCTGGGCACTGCCCATCGGTCGAAAGACACCGTGCTGAAATGTCGGGTGCCAGTGCTGGCCGTGTAGATCGCTTCGCTCTCTCCGCCCAGCACCAGATCGAAAGACAGGAATGCCCGGTCCAGCGGTATGCTGATCGCGCAAGCGAGGTAGCGTTCGTCCGGGTAGAGCAGGCAGGTTCCGCTCACGAGGACAGGCCAAATGTTTTCGTCATGGAAGACAAGCTGTCCGAAAGCGCTGGTGTGCGTCATCCCCGGCTTCAGATCGACGGTAAGGTAATCGATCTCCGGAAACCCCGGAAAGCTGAAGTCCGCAGTATATTCGCTGTACTGAAGCAGATTGCTCTGGGCGCTGACGCCGAAAGCGGGAAGAACAAGCAAGGCCATGATGGCCGACAGAATTCTGGACACGATAGTACCTCCCTACGCATGCCATGGGCTGCTGTCGCGTACGCAAAGAGGTCGTTGCTGTCGTATCGGCGGGCCGGTATTGCTAGACTAGCCCCGCCGCGCACATTCCGGCATAGGTCTTTGCGCGGTAGAGCCTCGGCCGGACTACACTCCGGTCGGGGCTCGTCTCTTTCGGGCCGGAACCACAAGGGCGCCGGGCCGTTGCACCATCACGCAGAAGCTACGGGAAGACCCCGCCTATTCGCCGGGCAAGCTGATCAGGCCGCCCTTTACGGCTGTTGTATTCAGCGAGTAGCCCGACATTGCGGGCTTCTGCCGATGGTGCGAAAGCAGATTATCACGAAAAACGAACGCTTGACTATACTGTCAAGCAAGGAGGAGTCATGACAAAAATTTCTCACGAAGCAATCGGACGCCGTAAAGCACGGAGTCAAGATCGTGCGGCCGTTGATCTCTCGGCAAAGGAGGCGCTTCCATCGAGGCCTCTTTCAGCGCGAGAGACAGTTTATCGAGAAACCGATTGGGGCCGATTTCATCAGTGGTTGAAAGCAGTTTGCCCAGAGCCACGAGAATCAGCATAGCATCATCGGATACGGCAGGCGGAATTTTGCTATTCATTGCGGTTAGAATCTCATCATTGGAGAACTGGACTATGCCCAGAGAAGGAATGCTCGTCCCTGAGCGCGATCTGAAAGGGTGCAAGTCGCCGGAGCAACTGCTGCGGGCGCTATTCCGACCGTGCCGCGCTGGAAAGCCCGTTGCAGCGGACAAGCCGCTTGTACGGAAGGCTGCGGCCAAGAAGGCGACGCATGACTGACTGCATCTGTTCAAGCGTGTCGAGTTCGCGGGCGTTGTGCTTGCCCGCGAACTCCTGCACGTACCGGTTCAGGTGTTTTGGCGACATCTTGTGGAAGGTGCCCTCGTGAGCGCGCTTGAGCATGGCCCAGAACGATTCGATGCCATTGGTGTGCGCCATTCCCCGGACGTACTCGCCGACGCTGTGGGTTACGGTCTCGTGCGCGTGGGGCAGGCCGGAGTAGACGGTGCTCTCGTCGCTGAAGACCACGGCGTCCGGCTCCACGTGCTCGTCGATGAAGTCTTCCATCGTGTCGGCGTTGACACTGCGGACAACCTTTGCGCGAACCTGATTGGTGTCGCGGTCCTTCACGCCGACAACGGCGGTCTTGCCGACGGTGCCCCGGCCGGCTTTCAGCTTCTTGCTGGCGTGCTTGTTCTTCTCGATACCGCCCATGTAGGTTTCGTCCACTTCGACCGGACCGCCGAAACCATCGTCGTCCATGCCTTCGCAGGCCCAGGCTTCGCGGATGCGATGCAGCATGTGCCAGGCGTTCTTCTGCGTGATGTTCAGATCCCGGTGCAGCTTCATGCTCGAAACCGACTTCAGCGAAGTCATGCACAGGTAGGCGGCGACGGCCCACTTGCGGAGCGGAATCTTGGAGTTCGCCATCGGCGTGCCGGTCTTGACGGAAAAATACGAGCGGCAACTGCTGCACCAGTAGGGCATGTACTTGTGGCTTGCCTCGCGGGTGTGGTCGCTGCCGCATTTCGGGCACTTGCGGCCGTCTGGCCAGATAGCGGATTCAACCCACCGGCGGGCTTTCTCTTCGGTGGAAAACATCTCCATCACTTCGATAAGCGACAGGCCCTTGCGGAAATGCTTGCCCGGTTTGTTGGTGTCTTTGGTGCTGGATTGCATGGCGCTTCTCCCGATCTGTTGAGAAGCATTTTAGTAAGAGGAGATCACTTTGTCAATGTTTAAATATAATTCCCTTTTCTTTAATCCGTGATTCGCTGTTTTAATTGTGGCGCCGCTGCGATTCAGCTTTGATTCCAGTTTGATTTTTTGTAACGGGATGAGAACCATCCGATTAAAGCGCAGGACAATCCCGCGAGAAGGCCTACGATGCCCAAGGCAGATCCCGCTTCATGGGCTGTGCCACCGTTAGTCAGGTTCCAATAGACCGCGAGAACTGCGCAGATGCTGCCTAGCGCCACTCCGGCATATCCCGATAGAACACCGGAAACATAGCCAATTTGGCGTGTATCCGTAGACGCCTCCAAAATTTTCGCATCAACAGCCAAAGCGGCAGCTATGGATTTGACGGAGTTTGAAGATGCCTTGCCGTCACTCTCAATGCGCTGGATCGTTCGATTACTCAAGCCTGATGCGATAGCGAGTTCATCCTGGGACCATTCCCGTTCAGTTCGAAATCGTTTTACCAGTTCGGGATCGATTTTCCGTTTCATCTCCGCCTCATGCGTAAAATTTACTCAACAATATCACTCGATTTCATATTGCGACACGTCAAATTCACGACAATACACGTCAAATTCACGACAATACACGTCAATTCGCGATTGATCGAGGTGGATCCCAAAACAACAAAACAACGGGCAGTCAATTCTGCAACTCAGGCATCAGGGCAATCTGAGCGCCACGAGTTGGCCGGGGAGGCCGCGGCGGACGCTGCCGGCTTGCATGAGCAGGTACTGCACGCCGTCGTGCATGTAGGTCATCATGCTGTATTGGCCGGGCACGGGGACTTTGACGCTGGCCAGGATTTCGCCGCTTCGCTTGTCCCTGACATGCAGCGTCAAACGTCAAACAGGACACCCGCCCATCCAGCCAAGGTTTGTATCCTGCCCAGCCATTGTTTCGACCCCGATTGTCGGTCCCTCCCGGTTAATTTCCCCAAAAAACCCGGCATTCCGAACCCTTCTCGCCCATACCTTCCCCATCGGAACCCAAGGCCGGCGGAAACTCCATGACACAGTCCCGTTCACAAATCGTCCAGCCTGAACGCACCCGCTACCACTACTGCGTCGCCCGTTGCGCGCGCCGGGCCTGGGACCGTGATGAGGTCCTCCGGCGCTGGAACTGATGCCGTTTCGCGGAGGATTTGCCAAATCCCGGATCAGGTCCTGTGCTAGCATATCGCGGCGCAGGGGAATGATTTCGGGGGAATCGGAACATGGGGCAACGCACCTCCTTGCATGACCAGCATGTGGCCGCCGGGGCGAAGATGGTCGATTTCGCCGGCTGGGACATGCCGCTGCATTACGGCTCCCAGGTCGGGGAGCATCACCAGGTTCGCCGGGACGCCGGCGTGTTCGATGTTTCCCACATGACCGTGATCGACGTGGGGGGCAGCGACGCCGGGGGCTGGCTGCGCTATCTGCTGGCCAACGACGTGGCGCGGCTGGGGGTGCCCGGCAAGGCGCAATACAGCCTGCTGCTCAATCACGAAGGCGGCGTGGTCGATGACCTGATTGTCTATCGCAGGGTTGCGGGCTACCGCCTGGTGACCAACTGCGCCACGCGCCGCAAGGTGCTGATCTGGCTTGCGCGGAACAGCCCCGGATACAACGTCCAGGTCGAGGAGCAGCCCCATGTCGCGATGCTTGCCGTCCACGGGCCGAATTCGATTGAACTCGCCTGCGGCGCGCTACCCCCGGACTGCGCCGGGGCAGTGCGGCAGTTGGGAAACTTCGGCGCGCTGGAGCATGAGGGCCGGCTTGTGGCGCGGACGGGTTACACCGGTGAACTCGGCATTGAAGTCATGCTGCCGGGAGAGGCCGCCGGCGAATTGTGGGGCAAGCTGCTCGCTGCGGGGGTCAAGCCCGTTGGCCTCGGCGCCAGGGACACCCTTCGTCTCGAAGCGGGAATGAACCTGTACGGCCAGGACATGGACGAAAACACCTCGCCGCTTGCCGCCAATCTCGGCTGGACCGTGAACTGGCGCGACGCAGAGAGGGAATTCATTGGCCGGGAAGCCGTGCAGCGCCAGCGGGAAAGCCGCGGGCAAGGAGAGGCGGCAGTGCTCACGGGCCTTGTGCTCGAAGCCCGGGGAGTGCTCCGCAATGGCCAACAGGTGCAGACCGACAAGGGTGCGGGAGTCATCACCAGCGGCAGTTTTTCACCCACATTGAAGCAATCCATCGCATTGGCTAGAATCCCGTGGGGCAGCCAGAGTTGCCAGGTGGAATTGCGCGGCGCAATGACTCCGCTGAAGATCGTCAAGCCCGGATTCGTCCGTTTCGGCAAGCGCATTTTCGAGTAATTCCGCCACGGCGAAAGGCTGCAGAGCAACGCGAGAGAACCGAGGGAACGCGGGTGTCAAAAATTCCAGAAGACTTGCATTACGCCTCCACCCATGAATGGGTCAAGGTGGATGAGAACGGCATCGCCACTGTGGGCATCAGCGATCATGCCCAGGAAGCGCTGGGCGATATCGTATTTGTTGAACTGCCCGAGCCGGGGGCGGAAATCGAAGCCAGGGCCGAAGTGGCCGTGGTGGAATCGGTCAAGGCGGCTTCCGATCTGTATAGCCCCGCCAGCGGCGAAATCACCGAAGTCAATGAAGCGCTCATCGACAATCCGCAACTCGTGAATTCGGCGCCCTACGACGACGGCTGGATTTACCGGATGACCATCACCGACGAAAGGGACCTTGGCGAGCTGCTCAGCGCGGAGGCCTACGCGGACCATTGCGCGGATGAGTAGCGCACACCTCGAATCCCTGCTGTACCGCAATGAATTTGTCGACCGGCACATCGGGCCGGACGACGAAGAAATCCGGAACATGCTTGAGGCTCTTGGCCTCCAGTCCCTTGACGACCTCACCGCAAGGACGCTGCCGGCAAGCATCATGGACGGCAGGCCGCTCGCGCTTGAGGGCCCGGTTCCCGAAAGCGAAGCCCTTGCCAGACTGAAGGCCATCGCCGGGGAAAACCTTCCCGCCCGCTCCTTTATCGGCATGGGTTATTACGACACCCATCTGCCTGCGGTGATCCAGCGCAATGTGCTGGAAAATCCCGGCTGGTACACCGCGTATACGCCATATCAGGCAGAAATATCCCAGGGCCGCCTCGAATGCCTGCTCGCTTTCCAGCACCTGAGCATGGACCTCACCGGCATGCCCCTGGCGAACGCCTCCCTGCTCGATGAGGCCACCGCGGTGGCCGAGGCCATGGCGCTGGCGAAAAGGGTTTGCCGCCTGCGCGGCGCGGGCGATTTCTTCGTCGACCGGGACTGTTTTCCCCAGACCATCGACGTGCTTCGCACCCGGGCCGAATGTTTCGGCTTCGGGCTGGTCATCGGCGATCCGTCACAGATGCCTGATGAAGGCCTGTTCGGCGCGGTGCTGCAATATCCGGGCCTTTCCGGCGCGGTGCGGGACTTGCGCCCGGCCATCGAACATCTTCACCGGCAGGGCGCCATCGCCGTGGTGGCGGCGGACTTGCTCAGCCTGTGTCTGCTCGAATCCCCCGGCGCCATGGGCGCCGATGTGGTGACGGGGTCCTCCCAGCGCTTTGGCGTGCCCATGGGCTATGGCGGCCCCCATGCGGCGTATTTCGCCACCCGGGAGGAGTTCCGCCGCGCTGTGCCCGGCCGCATCATCGGCGTATCCAAAGACGTCCGGGGCCGCCCGGCCCTGCGCATGGCGCTGCAAACCCGGGAGCAGCATATCCGCCGGGAGAAAGCCAACAGCAATATCTGCACCGCCCAGGTGCTGCTTGCCAATATCGCCGCGTTGTACGCCATGTATCACGGTCCCGAAGGTCTTGTCCGCATCGCCAGCCGGGTCAATCGGCTCACCGGGATTCTTGCCGCCGGGCTGCGCCAGGGCGGCATCGACGCCCCGGCAAGCGGTTTCTTCGATACCCTGGGCCTGCGAGTTGATTCGGCAAGCTTCGCCGGAATCGCCGAGCGCTCGGTTGCGCGCAACATCAGCCTGCGGCTCGATGCGAGTACCGGCGAGGTGGGCCTGAGCCTTGACGAATGCACCACGCCCGCCGATGTGGAATCGCTGTGGCAGGTATTGCTTGGCGATGGCGCGGCGCCATTGTCGCTTGCCGGCATCGACGCACAACTCGCTCCCGGCGCCCCGGGCATTCCGGCAACACTCGCGCGCAAGACCGGATTTCTCAAGCATCCCAAATTCAGCCGCTATCACTCGGAAACCGGAATGATGCGCTATCTCAAGCGCCTGGAGAATCGGGATGTCTCCCTCACCCATGCCATGATTCCGTTGGGCTCCTGTACCATGAAGCTCAATGCCGCCGCAGAGTTGATGCCGGTTTCCTGGCCCGAATTCGCCGCTCCCCATCCTTTCGCGCCCAGGGAGCAGGTGAAGGGCTATCTGCGAATGATCGGCGAGCTTGAGTCCATGCTCGCGGAAATCACCGGTTTTGACGCGGTCAGCATGCAGCCCAATTCCGGCGCCCAGGGCGAGTACGCCGGCCTGCTCGCCATCCGCAAGTATTTTGCCGCCAGGGGCGAGGGCCACCGCGATGTCTGCCTGATTCCGACTTCCGCCCACGGCACCAATCCCGCCAGCGCCATCATGATCGGCATGCAAGTGGTGCTGGTGCGCTGCGACGATTCAGGCAATATCGATGTGGCCGACCTGCAAGCGAAAGTCGAGAAGCACAGCGGCCAGGTGGCGGCGCTGATGATCACCTATCCCTCCACCCACGGCGTGTTCGAGGCGGCGGTGCGGGAGATTTGTGAAATCGTCCATGATGCCGGCGGCCAGGTGTACATGGACGGCGCCAACCTCAACGCCCAAATCGGCCTGACCAGCCCCGGCCGGATCGGCGCCGATGTCGCCCACGTCAATCTGCACAAGACTTTCTGCATCCCCCATGGTGGCGGCGGCCCGGGCATGGGCCCCATCGGCGTCAAGTCGCATCTTGCGCCCCATGTGGCGAATCACGGCCAGGTCGCCCTGGATGGGCCAAACCCCGGCAATAGCGCGGTGTCCGCCGCGCCCTGGGGCAGCGCCGGCATTCTGCCGATTTCCTGGATGTACATCACCATGATGGGCGCGGCGGGGCTGCGCAAGGCCACCGAGGTGGCGATTCTCAACGCCAACTACATGGCCCGGCGCCTGGGCGGGCATTTCCCGGTGCTCTATACCGGCCAGAACGGCATGGTGGCCCATGAATGCATCATCGACCTGCGCCCCCTGAAGCAGAGCACCGGAATCACCGATGAAGACATCGCCAAGCGCCTGATGGATTTCGGCTACCATGCCCCCACCATGTCCTTCCCGGTGCCGGGAACCCTGATGATCGAGCCCACCGAAAGCGAAAACCGCGCCGAACTCGACCGCTTCATCGACGCCATGATCCACATACGCGGCGAAATCGCCGCCATTGAAGCCGGCGAGGCGGACCGCGCAAACAATCCCCTGAAGAACGCCCCCCATACCCAGGAAGACCTGCTCGACGAAAACTGGCAGCGACCCTACGGCAAGCGTCAGGCGGCATTCCCCGCCGCCGCCGAAGCTATCGACAAATTCTGGCCCTGCGTAAATCGTATCGACAACGTCTACGGCGACCGCAACCTCTTCTGCGCCTGCCCGCCTTTCGAGTCCGAAGGCGAATAGGCTAGGAGCCTGCGCCGTAGGAATTCGCGAAAGCGAAAATTCGCTATCGCCGCGCCCCTGGCTGGTCGATTGAGGCGAATATTGGTGGATATACAACGAAATCGAGCGGCCAGGGGCGTGGATGAGAGCGGATTTGCAGCCGTGAATTCCTACGGCGCAGGCTCCTGGCCCCCACTCAGCCGAGCAGGGTTTCGCGGTGGTATACGCGGACGCAGGCCCAGGCGAGGAGGACGCCCAGGGCGAGGGTGCTCGCTACCGAGATGGCGGCGTGGAGTCCATTTATCGGCTCGTTGCTGATCATGTCCACGAGGATCAGGTGCTGGCTCAGGGAGGGCACGAACATGAATTCGAGCCTGGGCCGAAGATTCAGGAAACTGACGATCAGAATCGGCATCGTGGGCGCCAGGATCGCAAAACTCAGCCAGGTCTGGGCTTCCTTGTAGGTTTTGGTGAAGGAGGCAATCAACGTCATCAGCGAAGCGCCGATGAGGAGCATCGGGCAGAGCAGGAGGAATGCGGCAAGCACCACCGGCAGATTGAAGTTCGGCGTCATGCCGATTTGCGTCAGCGGCATGAAACGCAGCGCCACGAACCACGACAACAGGCTCAATAGCAGCGAGAACGCCATGAATACGCCGCAGGCGGCGATCTTGCCGAAAATCAGATGGGTGCGGGTCACCGGCAGCGACAGCAGGGGTTCGAGCGAGCCCCGTTCGCGCTCGCCGGCGGTGGCGTCAATCGCGAGATACATGCCGCCCATCAACAGCGAGAAGAGCAGGAAGTAACTCATCATGCCCAGCAGTATGGCGGCGCGTCCGCTGGGAGTGGAAACGTCGATGGTATCGATATTGAGGGGACGCAACAGGTCTGGATTGATCCCCCGGGCCGATACCCTGATGCTGGCCAGGGTCTGGTTGTAGCCAAAGAGCGCATCGCGGACCCGGCCCACATCGGCGTCCCCCGCGGTGTTCGCCTGGTCCAGATAAAGCTCGACCCTGGCGGGGATCATCTCGGCAAGTTGTTCGCCGAAATTCTCGGGGACCCGCAGCACCACATCGAGATCGCCCGTCTCCACCGCCGCTTCGGCGTCCGCCGGGCCGGCAACGATGTCGATGTGGCGGCTCTCCAGGTAGCGCATCAGGTTGGGCGCATGTTCGGCGCCGATTACCGGCAGCGAGATCAACTCGGTTTCGGTATCGAAAGAGCGGTCAATCTGAAAGCCGATCAGCGACGCCATCAACAGGGGAAACATGGCCACCATGGCCACCGCCGTCAGCAGCGAACGGCGGTCCCGGAAGTTGTCGACGACTTCCTTGCGAAAGACCTGGAACAAGATGCCCATCAATCCTTCTCCACCATGGCGAGCGCTGCGAGAAAGGCTTCCTCGAGATCGTCGCGTCCGGTGCGTTGGCGGATGCCGTCCACCGAATCGTGAATGGCGATTCTGCCGGCGGCCATGATGCAGATGTCATCGCACAGGGCGGCCACTTCCTGCATGACATGGCTCGAAAAAAGCACACAGCGCCCTTCGTCTTTCAGCTTCCGGATCAGTTCGCGCAGGCTGCGGGTGGCCATGACGTCGAGCCCGGTGGTGGGTTCGTCGAGAAGCAGGTTTTGCGGGTCGTGTACCAGCGCCCGGCCGAGCGCCACCCTGGTGCGCTGGCCGTGGGAAAAGCCCTTGGCGCGGCGGTCCGCAAAGTCGCCGATTTCCAGCGTCTCGATGATGCTGTCCACCTTGTCTTCGATGAGGCCCTTGTCGAGGCCGCAGAGCCGGGCGTAATAGGCGATGTTCTCCCGCGCCGTAAGTCGCGGATAGAGGCCGGAATCATGCGGCAGCGAGCCGATCCTGCGTCGCGCCCCGTGGCTGTCCGCGATCACATCGGCGCCGTCGATGCTCGCCGTGCCCTGGTCGGGCTTGAGCAGTGTGCAAAGTATCCGCAGGGTCGTTGACTTGCCGGCGCCGTTGGGGCCGAGCAAACCGGTGATCCTGCCGTCCCGGGCGTCAAAGCTCAGGCCGCGAACCGCATGCGCCTCGCCAAAGGATTTGTGAATGCCCTGGACCCGGATCATTGCGCCGGCCCGGAAAAATCGAGAAAAAAGGGCATGACGAAACTGCGCTCAAGACATTGCGCATCCAGGGATGCGGGATCGGCGGAATCGATGAAGTCGGCGACGATTTCAGGTACGCAGCCCACATTGATCTGCCCGTGGCCCTGGCGCTCGCCGATCAGGTGCAGGGCATTACCCATTTCCGTCATGGCCAGTTCGGCCCAGGCCGGTGGCGTGATCGGGTCGGCGGTTCCCGAAAGCAGCAATACCGGAATATCCGTCGCCAATGGCGTCTTGAATCCCTCATCCATGGACCCCCGGGGCCAGACCGAGCAGATCGCTTCCAGCGCCTGAAGTTGCAGCGGCCCCATGTAGCTGGCCTCCAGCAAGTCGGCATCCACCGGTTCGCCGCCGTAGAAAGGCGCATCCTCGGTGCAGAGAACGCTGTTGTGCATGCCCAGGGACAGGGAGTCCATGAGGGAGATTGTGGTCATCAGATACTGCGCCGCCAGACCCTGATAGCGCTGCTCCCCCGCTTCCTGCACCAGCAGCGGAATCAGGGAGATCGAAAGCGGGCTGTAGGCCAGCAGGCGGATCGCCGCCGCGAATTCATTGCGGCCAAAGGTCAGGGGTTCGGGCCGCCCGGTATTCGGATGGGGAACTTCGATTTCCACGGGCGAGTCGTCAAGGATTTGCAGGACGCGGCGGAAAGTCTGGTCGATATCGGGAAACCGTTCCCCGCAGTTCGCGTCCTCGATGCAGCGCGCGAGAATGTCCTCCACGGCTTTCTGGCTTTCCGTGGCGATTTCCGGGCCGATGGCTTTTTGTGGCGGCACGACGCCATCCACGATCATCGTGCGGGTGGATTCCGGGTAGCGCCGGGCGAAATGCTGGGCCACCCGGGAGCCGTAGGAAACGCCGTACAGATTGAGCGGGCCGTAGCCAAGGGCCTGGCGAACGGCTTCCAGGTCCTCCACGGCTACGCTGGTGGTGAAGAAGCGCGGATCGTGTGGCAATTGCGCAAGGCAGGATTCGGTGTATTCGATGGTCAGCTCAATGGAATACTGCCCTTCGACGATGTCGTCATCGAATTCGCAGTCCATGGTGGCGGACTCGCCGGTGCCGCGCTGATCCACAAGCAGAATGTCGCGGTTGCGCCGAACCCGCTCGAATGCTCCCGCATGGGAAAGGAAGAACTGCACGCTGCCCTGGCCTGGGCCTCCGGCGATGGGAACCATCGGGTCGGGCTCGGGTTCGAGATCAAGGGCCGGCGCCACGGCCACCCGCAGTTCGATTTCCCCTTCCACTTCGCCGGACGGGTCGAGTGGCCGGGACAGGGTCGCGCAGCGCGCCTCCATGCTTGGCATGCCGGGCCCGGCGCTGATGCGGCAATCCTCGAGCGCCACCGGTTGGGCGGCTGCGAAACCCGAGGCGAGGAACGCCAGCAAGGGCAGGAAAGGGCGCAACAGCTTCCGCCTCATTTCGATGCAATCCAGGCGTCGATCTTCGCTTCGAGCAGGCGCAGGGGCAGGGCGCCGTCCATGAGCACCCGGGTGTGGAATTCGCGTACGTCAAAGTCGTCTCCGAGGGCGGCTTCGGCCCGGTCGCGCAATTCCCTGATCTTGAGTTCGCCGATCTTGTAGGCCAGGGCCTGGGACGGAATGGCGATATAGCGCTCGGCTTCGCTGACGGCGCTGGCCTCGCCGGATGCGGAGTTTTCGAACATGTAGGCAAGCACGTCTTCCCGGGTCCAGCCCTTCGCGTGGAGTCCGGTGTCCACCACGAGGCGGATGGCGCGCCAGAGTTCGGCATTGAGCATGCCGAAATACTGGTACGGGTCGGTGTACAGGCCCAGTTCCCCGCCGATGGATTCCGCGTACAGGGCCCAGCCTTCGACGAATGCGGTATTGCCGCCGAAACGGCGGAAACGAGGCAAGTCCTCGAGTTCCTGCTGCAGGGAAATCTGGTAGTGGTGGCCGGGAATCGCTTCGTGGAGGAACAGTGACTCCATTTCCCACTTGGGCCGCGAGCCCACGTCATAGGTATTGGCGAAGAAAATGCCGGGCCTTGCGCCGTCGGGCGTACCGGACTGGTAGGAGCCGTCCGCTGCCGACTGCTCCCGGTATGCTTCCACGGCGCGCACCTCGAATTGGGACCGGGGAAAACTCTCGAACAGCGCGGGCACGAGGCTTTGCACATGGTCCGACATGGCCCGGTAGCCTTCGATCAACTGTTCGGGCTCCTGGTAGTAAAAGCTCGGCTCGGTTTTCAGATATTCGAAAAACTCGGGCAAATCGCCGGCAAAGCCGACTTCCGTCATCACCTGGCGCATTTCTTCCTGGATGGAGGCTACTTCGTCAAGGCCGATCCGGTGGATTTCTTCCGGCGTCAGGTCGGTGGTGGTGGTGTGCCTCACCAGGGTGGCGTACCAGTCCGCGCCTCCGGGAAGATCGGACATCCCCACGCTGTCCCTTGCCCTCGGCAGATAGTCGTCGCGAATGAAGTCGTGCAATTTCCGGTATGCCGGGCGAAGTAGTTCCTCATACGTCCGGGCATAGTCCTCCGCGAGGCTTTGCCGCAGTTCCGGGGTCAGGTCTTCGGGGAAATTTTCGATGGGTCCGTGGAAGACGCTGTCGGGGAAATCCCGGTCAAGAGAGGCAAGCTGCCCCACCACCCGCTCCATGAGAATCCTCGGCTGCACCACGCCCCGGTCCATTCCCGCTCGCATGTTCGCGATGGCCTGGTCGGTCAATACGACGAAGCCGTCGATGCGCGAAAGAAAATCCCGGTAGTCCTGTTCGTTCGCAAAGGGGTGGGCGCTCGTGCCGCTACCGAGTTGGGCGAACTGATTGGCGAAGGAATAAAACTGGTTGATGGCGAGCAGGTGTTCCGGGAACTCGCTGATTTCCCGACTGTTTTCGAGATTGAGCCGGAAAATCTCATGGGTCAGCCGGTCCTGGCGGTTGAGCTGGTCCGGGTCGATGGCTTCAATGCGCGCCAGATAGTCCCGGTCCAGTGCCGCTGCTGTGCCGCGGTGCTCTGCGCCGAGATAGTTGGCGAGCCGGTCATTGTAACGGCTGTCGCCGAGATAGGTGGCGCGCAGCGGATTGAGTTCCAGGGAGGCCTCAAAGTACGCCTCGACGATGAACGCAAGCTCTGCGGAAAGGGGTTCGGACTCGGCCCCCTGCGCCGGAGCAAGACAGCAAGCCCAGACCAGACAGGAAGCGGCAAGGGATTTGTATGACATCGGGAAAATCTCACAGGGTACGCCGTGGCCGGCAATGATACGACGATTGGATGAAAGATGCAGTTGCCCGACCTGACCGTATCCGGGGGAGCCTGCGCCGCAGGAATTCACGGCTGCAAATCCGCTCGATTTCGTTGCATATCCACCAAATATTCGCCTCAATCGGTCAGCCAGGGGCGGGGTGACAGCGAATTTTCGCTTTCGCGAATGCCTGCCGCGCAGGCTCCGAGGGCAACGAGACTTTCCGGATGGAGATCGACGCATCGAAAATCGACGGACGAAGCGGTGGAATTTGCCCCCTTCATTAGGTATAAATAGGCCGGGTCGTCAGCCGGATGGGTTGGCGGATTCCTGAACCGGACTGCTCATGGATAATCTGCTGCTCGGCCTGAGTGACTTCTTCGAGCGCCTGCCCAGCCGGGTGCTGGGCGCGCGCAATTTCGTGCTCACCGGCGTGGCGGTGATTACCGTGCTGATGCTCTACGGGGCAATTACCCGCACCGAACTCGACCTCAGCACCGACGCCTACCTCGATGAATCCGATCCCGCCATCGCCGCCCTCGATGAGTTTCGCCGCCAGTTCGGCAGCGACGATTCGGTCATGCTCGTATACCGCGCCCGGGACGGCGACGTTTTTTCCCGCGACTCCCTCGCCGCGGTGCAGCGACTCACCGACGACCTGCGCAACTGGCAGGATCTCGACCCGGCGGATTATCCCCCGGAAATCACCGGCGTGGCGGTGGATCTCAATGAACTGACGCGAATCCGCCGGGTGCAGTCCGTGGCCAATGTGCGTTTCCAGCGCAACGAGGGCGATACTCTGCTGTCCCTGCGCCTGGTGCCGGCGGAACTGCCGGAATCCGATGAGGAACTCGCCGAAATCAGGGCCCGGGCCCTGGCCCAGGACGACCTCGTGGGCATGATGTATTCGGCCAATGCCGAGTACGGAACCATCGTCATCCAGACCGATTTCGGCATGCAGCCCGTGGCGGACTACGTCCCCCAGGTGGATGCGCCGGACATTAGCCTCGACGCCAGCTTCGATTTTTCCGGCGATGGATTCGTCGAGTTGGATTTCGACGAAAGCGCCGAGATTGCCGAAGTCGATTTCGAACCCGTGGACGTTTTCACCTATACCGCTTTCCACGTGGCCACCACCGCGGTCTGGGACAAGTACGGCGATCAGCTAGAGTACTACCCCGTGGGCACCCCGCCCACCATGGGTTTCATGCAGGGCGTTCTCAACCAGTTGGCGGTGCTCGGCGTACTCATGGTGGCGATTTTCGTCATGCTGCTGTGGATCCTGTTCCGCTCCTTCAGCGCCGTGCTCTGGCCCATCGTCACCATCGCCCTCAGCGTGGCCTGGACCTGGGGCGTCACGGTCTGGCTCGGGATTACCGTATCGACCTTCATATCGCTCACGGTGCTGCTCGTGTTCGCCGTGGGCATAGCCGACTGCGTGCATGTAATGAATGCGTACTTTTCCTACCGCCGGGAAGGGGAGGAGCATTACCGCGCCATCTCGCGCTCGTTTGGGCGCACCGGGCTCGCGCTGCTGGTCACCACCCTGACCACTTCGGCGGGGGTGCTGGCGCTCACCACCTCGGAACTGCTGCCGATGCAGGTGTTCGGCTTCATGTCCGCGGCCGGCGTCATGCTGGCCTTCTTCTTCACCGTCATCCTGCTGCCCATATTGCTGGACATCTGGCACCCGGGCTTTCCCGGCTCGGAAAAGCTGTCGATTCCTGACCGGCTGGCCCGGGTGTGGAACGGATTCACCAGAAACTGGAAGATCGTCCTGGTCGCGGCCTACACCGTAATGCTCTATGCCGGCCTGGGTTTTATGGTGGGCAGCTACATCCTGGCCATCAGCCTGCTCACCTATGCCGTGGTGAACTGGCACCAGCGGATATTGGAGACGGTGCCCTATATCGTCGCCCGCAGGCCCTGGTTCATCCTCATGGTGTTTGGCGCCATATTCGGCATCTGCGCCTGGGGCTCGACCCGGGTCGAGGTCGACACCAACATCTCCGAACTCGTCCGGGAAGACCATCCCCTGCGTCGGGCCTATGAAGTGGTCGATGAGAACATGGCGGGCTCCCAGACCATGGTGGTGGTGATCGACACCCGGGTGGACGAAGGCATGCTAGACCCCCGGATTCTCCAGGCCATGGACTCGCTGCAGAACCGCATCCTCGAAACCCAGCCCGAGCATCTCACCCGCACCTACTCCCTGGTGGATGTGGTCAAGGACACCAATGAAGTGATGAACGACGGCGACCCGGCCTTCTACCGGGTGCCGGAAACGCGGCAGATGATTTCCCAGTTGCTCTACCTGTTCAACAGCGCCAACCCCGAAGACCGCCGGGCGCTGGTTTCGGACGATTACAGCAAGGCCCAGATCACCCTCAATATCCGCAATTCCAGCACTAACGAGTATCAGGGATTTTTCGACGAAATCGGCGCGGAAATCGATGCCGCCTTCGCCCATTTGCGCGCCGATTATCCGGAAATGCAAGCCAATCTCACCGGCAGCATGGCCCTGATCTGGCGCATGTCCGACGAGATTTCGGTATCCCAGATTGAAAGTTTCGCCATTGCGCTTGCTGTCATCAGCGTGATGTTGATCTTCACCCTCGGCTCGCTCCAGGGCGGTCTCATCGCCATGATTCCCAATCTGATTCCCGCCTTTCTCGGCTTTGGCCTCATGGGATTGTTGGGCATTCCGCTCGATGCGGACACCCTGCTCGTCGCGCCGGTCATCATCGGCATCGCGGTGGACGACACGATCCACTTCATGACCCATTACCGGGTGCAACTGATCCGGACGGGCAGCATCAGCGAATCCCTGCGCCTCACCATCAACCACGTCGGCCAGGCGGTGATGTTCACTACCATGGTGCTCGGCCTCGGCTTCATGCTGCTGAGCTTTTCCGACTACCTCGGCATGGCGAGAATGGGATTCTTCGGCTCCCTGGCGATCGTCATGGCACTTGCCTGCGACCTGTTCCTGATTCCGGCGATGATCATGATTTTCAAGCCCAGATTCGGCGTACGGGACGCCGATACGCGAATCACCTTCCGGGAGAGCACCGCATGAAGGCCCCGGCTATCGCATTGCTTGCCGCATCCGCGCTCGCCTGGCCTGCTGCCTTGTTGGCGCAAGGCCCCGGGACGCAAACCCCTGGCGCGCAATTCCCTGACGGCCTGGAAATCATGCGCGAGGTGGAGGAGAACCAGCGCGCCACCACCGATTCGTCCTTCAACCGCATGCAGCTTTCCACCTGCCGTTTCGGCGTCAGCGACAACCGCATCACCTGCGCCGAGCGGCCCCGGGTCAAGGCGCTGGAGTCCGTCGGCAAGAACTACGGTCCGGAGGGCCTCGACAGCCGCAGCGTCACCATCGTCCTCGAACCCGCCGACGAGCGCGGCATCGGCCTGCTGAGCTATGTCTATGACGACGCCGCGCGGCAGAACGAATCCTGGATTTATCTTTCCGCCCTCGGCCGGGTCAAGCGCATCGCCAGCGGCAATTCCGACGAGGAATCGGAAACCGCCTCGCTGTTCGGCTCGGAATTCACCACCGAAGATACCGACACCGGCAAGCTCGAGCAATACGCCATCACCGTTCTTGAGGAGACTATCGAAAGTGGCCGCGAGGTCTGGATGATCGAACTCATCCCCGACGAAGAGCGCGCCAGGGAAACGCGCTACGGCCGCATCGTCAACTACGTCGACAAGGAGCGTCTCGTTAGCCTGCGCTCGGACCTGTACGACCAGTACGGCAACGAGATCAAGCGGATGCTCGCCTCCCGGGTGGAGCAGCTCGACGGCATCTGGATGGCCCGCTCGCTGACCATGATGAATCTGGTCACCAACCGCCTGTCGAACATGGCCTTTCTCGAAATCCATACCGGCGTCGATGTCGATGATGAAGTTCTCACCCAGCGCACCCTCACCGATGTCGCCTTCCGCGAAACCCGGTTGCAAGCCATTCGCTCCCAGGTGGAGTGAGGCGGCCGGGCGATTCTGGCGGCATGTTCCGCTTCTATGCCTGCTTCCCCTGGCGGCGTTGGGGCAATCCACGGACGACCCGGCGCCCGCCGACGAATTCGAGCTGGATCTCGGCTTTGACGACGATCTCTTCGCCGGCGCCTTCGACGAGGAGGAAGAGCGGGAGGAATCCTGGCTCGACGGATTCACGGTTCGCATCAGCCAGCAGTTCTTTGGCCAGGTAAACCGCCACGGCATCGAACTGCTGCCGGGTTTTTCCCTGAAGCGGGAGCCGACAATCGAAAACAACCGCCTCGGCGTCAATGTGCGCTACCAGAACCTTTTCGCCAATGGCTGGGTATTGCAGGCCAGCGCCCAGACGCGAATCTACTGGAACGAGGACTACGAATACGTCGCCCACGGCAACGAGACCGAAACCGAATCCCGCATCAACGAGTTCTTCGTCCAGCGCAGCTTTGGCGCCCATTCCGTCAAGCTCGGCAACCAGACCGTGGTCTGGGGCGAGACCGTTGGCAATTCGGTACTCGACGTCATCAACATCGCCGAGTTCCGCGACTTCACCATCATCGACATCGAAGACGCTCGCCTGAATCAGTTCATGCTCGTCTGGGATTACTTCAGCGAAAACTCGGGCAATTTTTCCACCTTCGTCAATCTCTACCCCGAGTTCAATCCCGCTCCCGTGCGCGGCAGCCCGCTGTTCTTCGACCCCGGCTTCCACATGCCCGATTACGACCGCAACGAGGACATCCTGTTCGAACTCGGCAGCCAGTGGCGCTGGTCCATCGAGCGCAGCGATTTCGCGCTCATGGCAGCGTATCTGATCGAAAACCAGTTGCGCTGGGATCCGCCGGCGCCGGGCGGTGAAGACGGGCTGGCGAAGAAAAACGATTTCCTCCTTCTCGGCGCCAGCGCCAACCGCGCCATCGGCGACCTGCTGCTGAACTTCGATCTGGCCTACAGCCGCGGCATCCTCGCCAACAGTTTCAGTCTCCCCGGCGCCACGGGCCTGTCGGCGCCCATCGAGGAAACCCGGGACCAGATCGGAATCTCAATCGGCATGGAATACGCCATAAACAATGAGCAAAGCCTCAGTGTCGGCCTGCAGGCACAGCAACTGATCGACCCCAATGAAGGACTACAACCCGGCCGGCAAGCCCTGAGCGAGGATGTTTTCGGCAACTGGCTGCTGCGCTACAGCAACAGCCTGCGCAACGGTGACCTCGTCCTTTCCGCCACCGTCTACGGCGACCTGGAAGGCGACTCCCTCCTCGCCCAGGCGGGCATCGAATACACCCTCGACGACAACTGGTCCGTCAGCAGCCAGATCGTCGCCATCGGCGGCAGGATTCCGTCACCGATGGTGTTCTTCGACGAAGACGTGCGCCTCGGCGCGACGATCAGCTATTCCTTCTGAATGGATTCCGATCGGCGGGCCGGCGCCGAGTCCAATGCCGCCGCGAGTCGTTCCGCGGCGATTGCATCCGCAGGAAGACCGATTCGCAGGTGGCGCCGGGACCATGAAAAGCGGCGAACGTAGATGCCGCTTTCGGCCAAATGGGTCCAGACTTCATGGGAGTCTTCGGTTTCCACGTACGTGAACAGGTTCGTGCCGCCCGCCAGCCGGTATGTCCCCTGATCCAGCAGGTCCCGCAGTCCTTGCGCGGCCGCGGCAAGCCGGGTACGCGTCTCCGCCTGCCAGGAGAGGTCCCGATAGGCGGCGGCGCCGATGGACAGCGCCGGCGTGGAAACACGCCACGATCCGAGCCGATCCGCCATCGCCCGGCGGACTTCGGGCGGGGCCAGCAGGGCGCCGAGGCGTAATCCCGCCAGACCGAAAAATTTGCCGATGGATCGAAGCGCGAGCAAGTTGCCGCTGCCGGCCAACGGCGCCATGCTCAGGCCGGGCTCGAGATCGGCGAAGGCTTCGTCGACGATCAGCCAGCCGCCGCGCGCGGTCAATCGGCTCAGCGCCTCGGTGAGTTCAGTTCTTTCGAAGCGCCTGCCGTCGGGATTGTTCGGATTGCAGATCACCACGGCATCCGCCGCCGCATCGGCGAGAGGGTCGCGGGTTTCGACAAGCTCGCAATCCACTTGCTTCCAGACTTGCGCGTGGTCCCCGTAGCTCGGTGCCAGAATCGCGACGCGCCGCGGTTGCAGGACAGTTGGCAGCAGGCGGATAAGCATTTCGCTTCCGGGCGCGGCCAGAACGGTTTCGCGCGGGGCGCCGAATGCCGCCGCCATGGCAGCCTCGCACGAGGCAAGTTCCGCCGCTCCGGGCAGCCGGTTCAAACCGCTGTAGTGGGACGCAGGCGCCGGCCATGGCCACGGATTGATTCCCGTGGAAAGGTCTATCCAGGGTTCGGGCGCTTCGGGAAAGCGGCGCCGCATCGAGTCGAGCGCTCCGCCGTGGTATTCGTCAGCAGTGTATTCGGCGATATTCTTCTCAATGACGTTCATCGCGAAAGTTCCAGTAGCGGAAAAGCGCAAAGCAGCGCGGCGCCAAGCAGCATCGTCTTGCGGTACAGCGCCAATGCGCTCGACAGGTCTGCGTGGCCCGGCGCTCTGGCGTCGGCATTGAGCCAGGGTTCGTTCGCAACCGTTCCGCCGTACTCGCGCGGCCCAGACAATCTGATGCCGAGCGCCCCGGCCGCCGCGCTTTCCGGCCAGCCGGCGTTGGGCGAACGGTGCCGCCTCGCGTCGCGCCACATGGCGCGAACGGCCGCGGGTCTCAGGCTCGCCGCGGCGATCAACAGTCCCGACAGCCGCGCCGGAACGAAATTCGCGGCATCGTCCAGCCGCGCGGAGAATCCGCCGAAAGCCGCATGACGCGCATCGCGATGGCCCAGCATCGAATCCAGGGTGTTGATCGCCTTGTACGCGGCGAGGCCGGGAAGGCCAAGCAGTATGCCCCAGAACAAGGGTGCGACAACGCCATCCGAAGCGTTCTCGAAAAGACTCTCTATGGAAGCGCCGGCGATTCTCTCCGGTGAAAGCCGGCTCGTTTCGCGTCCCACGATCCTGCCCGCCGCGGTGCGGGCGGCATCCGCTTTTCCCTGCGCGAGCGCATCGCGCACCGCGGCGACGTGTTCATGAAGGCTGCGGCAGCAAAGCAGGCTGGAAGCGATCACGGCCTCGACCCAGAAGCCCGGGAGAGTCGCGGGCAATAGCAGGGCAACGCAAAGGCCGGCAATGGCGGCGAGCCCCACGGCGAACGATGCAGTCGCCATACCCAGTCCGTAGCGAAGGTTCTTGCCGAATCCGGGCCTGTTCAACCGCAGTTCAAGGCCGCCGATGACATGGCCCAGCCAGGTCACCGGATGCCCGATTCTGCGGTACAGCCAATCCGGATACCCGAACAGGATTTCGACCAGCCAGGCCGCGAGCACGAGACCGGCGTTCGCCGCCAGTATGCTCACCCCGGCGCGCCCCGCAAAGCCGTTGGCGGGTCCGCCAGGGCCAGCATCGCTTCGATATCCATGGCGCTTTCCACGGCTTCGGCGAGTTCGTCGAGGGCGTTTTCCACGGCGGCCGGATAATCGAGCGCCGCGCCGGCGCCATCGCCGATACCGGCGCGTTGCAGCCAGGCTTCGCGAAACCTGTCGTTGGCAAAGACGCCATGCAGATAGGAACCTTCGATCAAGCCATCGGCGGAGCGGGCGCCCTCCGCCTGGCCCGCAAGATCGAACATGGGTCTGGCCGTATCTGGACCGCCGGATTCGCCCACATGAATCTCATAGCCGGACACCGGCGTGCCGGTGAGAGCGCATTTGCCGCTGGCGGGACGTACGGTTTTGCCGGCCTCCATCCCGGTGCGGATTTCGAGCAAGGCAAGGCCGGCGGCTTTACCGGGTGGGCCGTCCACGCCATGGAGGTCGGCGATTTCCGTTCCGAGCATCTGATAGCCGCCGCAAAGCCCGAGCACGCGGCCGCCGGCCCGGGCGTGGGCGATGATGTCGTGGTCCCAGCCCTGCTCCCGGAGGAAAGCCAGGTCGCCAAGGGTCGATTTGGTTCCGAACAGAACGATGGCGTCCGCGTCCCGGGGCAGGGGCCGGCCCGGCGGCGTCCAGTGGAACTCCACCCGCGGGTCCATGCGCAGGGGGTCCGCGTCGTCAAAGTTGGCCAGGCGCGACAGCATGGGCGCGGCGATCCGCAGCTTCGCTCCCGGGTCGCGCCGCCCGCCTTCGATCACCACCGCGTCTTCCGCCGGCAGCGCCGCGGCGCAGGCGAGCCACGGGACCACGCCGAAACAGGGCCAGCCGGTGCGGGACTCAATGGCGGTTACGCCGGCTTCGAACAATTTTGCGTCACCGCGAAACTTGTTGATGAGGAAGCCGCGGATCATGGCGGCGTCTTCCGGCGGCAGTACCGCCCGGGTACCCACCAGGCTGGCGATCACGCCGCCCTTGTCAATGTCGCCGACGATACAGACCGGGACACCGGCCCGCCGGGCAAAACCCATGTTGGCGATGTCGCCTTCGCGCAGATTGATTTCCGCGGGGCTGCCGGCGCCTTCCACGACGATCAGTTCAAATTCCCGCGCCAGCCGGTCGAAACTCTGCATGACCGCGTCGAGGCGCGCACCGCGGCTGGCCATGTAGTCGGCGGCGTTCATGCTGTCGGCGACCTTGCCGTGGACGATGACTTGCGCTTCCCGGTCGGTTTCCGGCTTGAGCAGCACCGGATTGAAATCGACTCTCGGTTCGAGATCCGCCGCCCGGGCCTGCAACGCCTGGGCGCGGCCGATCTCGCCGCCGGGGCAGACCGCGGCGTTGTTGGACATGTTCTGGGGCTTGAACGGCGCCACGCGGATTCCCCGCCGCAAGGCGATGCGGCACAGCGCCGCCACGAGCAGCGATTTACCGACGTTGGAACCGGTTCCCTGGATCATCAGCGCCCCGGCGGACCGCGAATGCTTGCCGGCTCCGGCGGAACGGTTCAAAGCGGCGCCACCATTTCCACGCGCACGCCTTCGATCCGGCAGCGCATGCCGTAGACATCCGCCAGCCGCTCCTCGCTCAGCGTCGCCGACGGCGGTCCGTCGGCGACGATGCGCCCGTTCTTCATCCAGATCAGCCGGTCGGCAAAACGCGCCGCCAACGCCACGTCGTGCAATACCACAAAGGTGCCGACACCGGCCCGCACCTGGCTGCGGATCAGTTCCATGATTTGAAAGCGTCGACGCGGGTCGAGCGAGGTGACCGGTTCATCCACGAGCAGCAGCGGCGCTCCGGTGGCAAAGGCCCGGGCGCAATGCACCCGCGCCAGTTCGCCGCCGGAAAGGGTATCGGCTGGACGCTCCGCCAGGTTAAGCAGATCGCAGGCGGCCAGCGCATCGTCCACCGCCTGGAGATCTTTTCCCGCCAGCCGGCCCGGGGCGCAACCCCAGGCGTAGCGGCCAAGGCTGACGATATCCCGCACCGGACTCGGCCAGACCAGGGGCCGCTGCTGGGGAAGATAGGAAATCCTGCGCGCCCGCTCCGGGGGCGAAAGTGAGGACAGCGTTTCACCTTGCAGACGCACCGTGCCCGAGGCGGGCGTCATGAGTCCGAGAGCGGCCCGCAACAGGCTCGTCTTGCCCGCGCCATTGGGCCCGAGCAACGCTACAAGTTCTCCCGAAGCCAGGCGAAAGGAGGCGTCGTCCACCAGCAGATTCCCGCCGGCGCGAACGCTAAGCTTGTCCACTATCATATCCATGTTCCGCTCCACAGTATTCATGGATGGATTACTCCAAACCTGTCATCCTGCGCTTCCCCTTTCCCGTCATTCTGCGCGGAGCGAAGCGCAGTCGCAGAATCTCATGCTGAGCCTCCGCCAAGGAGATCCTGCGACTTCGCGCAGGATGACGGGGTAGGGGACATGCAGAATGACGGGGTAGGGGACACGCAGAATGACGGGGAGGGGACACGCAGAATGACGGAGAGGGAGCGCTCCGCTCCGCGCAGAATGACGGGGAGGGAGCACCGACATCATCCTTCACTGTTGCTCACCGTTCTGCGGCGCATGGCGATCCAGACGAAGGCTGGCGCCCCCACCAGGGCGGCAACGACGCCGAGCTTCAGTTCGGTGTTCGTGGGCAGCACTCGCACACCGATATCCGCCAGCACGAGCATCAGCCCGGCAAGCAGCGCCGAAGGCAGCAGCGAGCGCGCCGGGTCGTGATTCACCAGGGGCCGGACGAGATGCGGCGCGACGATGCCGACGAAGCCGATGGTTCCCGCCAGCGCGACGGCTCCGCCGGTGGCCAGTCCCGCCCCCGCCACCACCAGCAGCCGCTGGCGGCGCACATTCAGGCCGATGCCGGCGGCGGCTTCCTCCCCCAGGCTGAGCGCCGCGAGACCCCGCCGCCCCTGGAACAGCACGGCCAGCCCCGCGGCGATAAAGGGGGCGGAGAACGCGACATCGGGAAAACTGCGGTTGGCCACCGAACCGAGCATCCAGTTGATCATGTCGAACAGCGAAAACGGCGTCGGCGCGAGATTCATCAACAGGCTCATGGTTGCGCCGGCGAAGCTCGACAGGCCCACGCCGATCAGAATCAGCGTGACCACCGAAGAAGTCCGGATCGCTGCGGCGGCGATCAGCAGGGTGGCGAGCACGGCGCCGGCCACCGCGGCTGTCGGTAGCAGCCAGGCGCTGGGCGCGGCGAAGCCGTAGTAGAGAACGAAGGTCGCCCCCAGCGCGGCCGATGCGGAAACTCCCAGCACACCGGGTTCCGCCAGCGGATTGCGCAGCAGGCCCTGCAAGGCGGCGCCGCTGCCTCCCAGGGCCAGGCCGACGACGAAAGCCGCCAGCGCCCGGGGCAGCCGGACTTGCCAGACCACGGTGCTGTCGGCGGCGTCGGCGAGGCCGAACAGCGCTGCCAGCACCCGCTCCGGCGCCATGGGCGTGGAGCCGAGCAGCAGGGCGCCGAACAGCGCCAGTACGCTGCCGGCGGCCAGCAAGGGGATCAATAGCGAACGAAAGTTCATTGCGGCGCGCGTTCGGCCAGAGCTTCCACGGCATCCAGCAGAAACCAGCCGCCGCAGGCGGTCCAGGCGCCATGCAGCGTCACGACGTCCCGGTCCCGGAGCTGGTTGCGCGCCAACGGGTGGCGCATGGCGCTCCACAGGTCCCGATGCGCTGTGCTGGCGTTGAAGTTTGCGAAAGCGACCAGTTCCGGCGGCTGGTAGACGAGACGTTCCAGGGGAATCGGGCGCCAGCCGGGATCTTGCTGATAGTTCGGCAGGCCCGCCGCGAGCAGCATTTCGTGCACCAGCGAACCCGGACCCGTGGTGACCCCGGAAGGCGTCATGTACAAGGCCGGCGGACCCGTCAGCCCGGCGGAAAGCGCCGCCAGCCGACGCCGGGTATCGTCGATGACCGTTTGGCCCCGGTCGGTTTCGCCCAGTCCCGCCGCCGCCTGCGCCATGACCGACAGGATTTCCCCGATCGTCGCCGCGTTGCCCACATTGAGCACCGGGACGCCGGCGCGGGCGTAAAAGGCCGCCGCGTTCGGTCCGCCGCCGTAGGAACGGATGACGAGGTCCGGCCGCAGCACGAGCACATCCTCCGCGACCGGCCGCACCGTGGGCATGCCCGCGGCGGACTCGCGCATGTAGGAAAACTCCTTCGCCGCATCGGGCGAAAGGGCGAGGATGCGGTCTCGCTCCACCAGTTTCAGCACATACTGGTCAGCGCAATAATCCAGGCTCACGATCCGCACGGGCCGGAAACTCCCCGTTTGCGGCGCGCCGGCTGGAGTTGGCGCGTCGCAGGCCGCCAGCGATAGTAGCAGACAGGCGAGAATCGCCCCGTTCGCCCTGGAAAACGCCCGACCGCCCATCCGCGTCATTCCGCGCCTCCCCTTCCCGTCATTCTGCGTCTCCCTTTCCCGTCATTCTGCGTCTCCCCGTCCCGTCATTCTGCGCCTCCCCTTCCCGTCATTCTGCGCGTAGTCGCAGAATCTTGTCGGGAGGCCATTGCATGAGATTCTGCGACTCCGCTTCGCTCCGCGCAGAATGACGGGAGGGGGCGCTCCGCTCCGCGCAGTCACTAGTAACGCAGCCGCATGCCGACGCTGCCGGAGCGGCCCGGAGTGCCATAGCCGAGAATCTGCTGGTAATGTTCGTCCAGCAGGTTTTCCAGCCGGACGAACATCTCCAGCCGGTCGGAAATCCGGTAGCGGGCGGTGAGGTCGAGGCGGGTCCAGTCATCGACGAAGCCATCGCCGCGGTCGTCTTCCCGGCCGTTGTGGCGCAACAGCAGCCGCCCGGTCCAGGCGCCACCCGCGTCGTAATCGAGGCTCAGGTCGCCGCTGTGGCGGGGAATCCGGATCAGCGCGTCGCCGGCGCCGTCCCGGGCGTTGACGAAGGCATAGTTCGCGCGCAGCCGGAACGCGCTGGACAGCGCGAGACTGCCGTAAATCTCGACGCCGTCGGAATCGACTTCGGCGATGTTCTCGTAACCGCCCACGGAAAAGGAGAAATTGATCAGGTTTTCAGTGTGCTGGCTGAATGCGGTGGCGCCAATGCTCGCCCCTCCGTCCGGCGCGAACCATTCAATGCCGGCGTCAAAGGCCCGGGAAGACTCCGGCCTGAGTTCCTGATTGGGCGCCTCGGCGCCGCAGCAGAAGTATGTTGTCTGGAACAGGCTGGGCGCCTTGAAGCCGTCGCCCCAGCTCGCGCGCAAGGTGAGATTGCCGTTCAGTTGCACCGCGGCGCCGAGCCGGGCGGTGGTTTCCGTACCGAATTTCTCGTGGCGGTCGGCGCGCAGGCCGCCGGTCAGCGTCAGATTGCCGGTGGGTTTGATTTCGTGAACCGCAAACACGCTGTCGATGGCGGTTTCCTCAAGCAGGGTCTCGGTTTTTTCGTGCTCGGCGCCAAACGCCAGGGTGTTGTTTTCGTCAATGCCCAGGGTTCCCTGGTAGCGCAGCAGGCCGCGCCGTCCCTCGGCCTGGAAGGTGCTGGCGCCGTCCCGGAAATTCTCCCGCTCGATGTCCGAATAGCCGGCGAGCAACAGGTGTTCGAGGGCGCCGGAAGGCAGGGACAGGGAGACGTTGGCGGCGATTTCCCCGGTTTCGCTGACCTCCGGGCCATCGCCGACACTGCCCTGGGCGCCGCTGCTGAAGCTGTCGAAGTCGGCTCTGGCGGCGCTGGTCAGCAAGTCGGCTTGCAGCCGGCCGCCGCCGGCGAGATCAAGGCCGCCTTTCGCCGCGAGCGTGCGGGAGTCGTAGCCGTCGGCTTCGGTGTTGCCGTTGGCTTCATCGGCCTTGGAAATGCCGTCGCTGGTTATCGTCGAGGCGGCAAGCCGGAAATCCGTGGCGTCGCCGGCATGTTCGAAGGACGCGCCGCCGCGTCGCGTGGCGAAGGAGCCGAGATCGACGAACAGGTCGCCGCCGCCACCGGTTTCCGGCTGCCGGGTGACGATGGAAACCACGCCGCCGATGGCGTCCGAACCCCAGAGCGACGACTGCGGACCTTTCAGGATCTCGATTCGTTCGATCATGCCGGTGTCGAGGCGGGCGAAATTGAAGCCGCCGCCGGGAGAGGAAGGATCGTTGACCGGCACGCCATCCACGAGCACCAGGGTCTGTTCGCTGGCGGCGCCCCGGATGCGAACGCTGGCGGACCCGCCAAAAGGCCCATTCTGGTTTATGGTGACACCCGGCGCGGCGGTGATCGCATCCACCGCGAAGTGAAAGCCCAGGGCCTCCAACTCCTCTAGATCGATGATGCTGACGCTGGTTCCGGTTTCCGCCGCAAGCTGACCCAGCCGGGTGCCATCGACGAAGATCTCACTGATTGCTTCAGCGGCCTCGCCGGTCTCTTCCGCGGCAAAGGCGGAAAGCCCGGCGAACAGGCAGCAAATTACGCAAAAGGAACGCAATACTTCTGATTTTTCCATGAACGACTCCCATTCGCGCCGAAATTCTCCGGCGCTCATAAGATTTTCATTCCGGGACGGAAAGTTCCGAACCGGTTCCAGGTGTCGTTTCTGGAAAAGTCTGCGGGACCGCATTCTTTCCGCCCGCGGAAGACTGTTCCCGGTCTTCGGGCGAACGACGCGATGGCAGGTCTCCTGGCTTACCGATCAGCATTTGCGGCCGCCTTCCCGGAGCATGCTCCAGTGGCGCTGAGGCCGAAAATTCCCGGTTTACAGTTGCGGGCACAGCCACGGATTCACACCGTGTTCCCAATGCCGCCGAATCCGGCGGCTCCATCTGCCCGGCAGTGTGCCGGAGATACCGCCGATAATCAAACAATGTGAACGCGATTGTCTATAATCCTTTTTTTGTTCGCGCATTTCCGCAAATGACCGAAAAGGAATCCATCCGGCGGCATGCACGACGCTTGATCGACGGCAAGACGAAACCTCCCGGCTCACTCGGCAGGCTTGAGCCTCTCGCCGTGCAAATCGCCGAGGCGCGGGGCTCGCTCGAACCCACGATGGAGCGCGCGGCGCTGATCATCTTCATTGCCGACCACGGCATCGCCGAGTCCGGGGTTTCGGCGTATCCGCAAGCGGTCACCGCTGAAATGGCGCGCAACTTTCTCGCGGGCGGCGCCGCGGCCACGGCTTTCGCGCGGACGCTCGACATCCCGGTAACCCTGGTCGACGCAGGTATTCGTGAACCGCCGACACATCCGCGATTGCTCAATCGGCGCGTCGGGCCGGGCACGAACGACTTCGCGGCCGGTCCCGCCATGTCGGAGCGGCAATGCGAAACCGCGCTGGAGCTGGGCCGGGCGCTCGGCCGGGAGACCGCGTGCGACGCGCTTTGTCTGGGGGAGATGGGCATCGGCAACACTTCGTCGGCAGCGTTGCTGGCGCACAAGACGCTTGGGCTGTCGCTGGACGATCTCGTCGGCCCCGGAGCGGGTCTTGATGCGCCCGGAGTGAATCGCAAGCGCGAAATACTGCTGCAGGCCGCCGCGCGCACCGAAGCCAGACTCGAAGCCCGGCGCGCATTGGCGGAGTACGGCGGTTTCGAAATCGCCATGCTCGCCGGCGCCATGCTGGGTGCGGCCGAGTCGCGCCGTCTCGTTCTCGTCGACGGCTTCATCGCCACGGCGGCCGCATTGCTCGCTTGCCGTCTTGAACCTTCATGCCGCGTGAATCTGGTTTTTTCCCACCATGGCGCCGAGCCAGGTCATGGGCCGATGCTCGATGCCTTGCAGGCCGAACCGTTGTTGCGACTCGGCCTGCGCCTGGGTGAGGGCACCGGGGCGCTGCTCGCCTGGCCGCTGTTGCGGGCCGCCGCGGCGATACTCAACGGCATGGCTTCTTTCGAGGAAGCCGGCGTCAGCGGCAAACGGCCATGAGAGTCGTGCGCGAGGAATTGGCGGCGCTGCTGTTCGCAGTACAGTTTCTTACCCGCATCCCGATTCCGGCGACGCTCGAATTCAACGAGGCAAGGCAGAAGAACGCCATCGGCTATTACCCGCTGGCGGGCGGCCTGGTCGGTATTTTCGCCGCCGCGGTCTGGTTCGGCGCGTACGCGGTTTTTCCAGGCCCGATTCCGGTGCTGCTATCGATTATTGCCGGCCTGATGCTCACCGGCGCCTTGCACGAAGACGGGCTTGCCGACACGATGGACGGTCTTGGCGGCAAGGATGCCGCGGCGAGTCTGGAGATAATGCGCGACAGCCGCGTCGGCGTGTTCGGGGCGGTGGGGCTGATTTCGATTCTGGCAGTCAAAGCCGCCGCATTGGCGGCGTTGCCGGTCGCAATTCTGCCCGCCAGCCTGCTGCTGGCGCATATCGGCAGCAGGGTCTCTCTCGTGATAGTGGTTGCGACAAGCCGTTACGCCGGGGCGGAACTCGAATTCAAACCCACCGCGAAAGGCATCGGCGGCGGGGGCCTGCTCAAGTCATTGCTGACCGGGTTCGCCGTGTCGGCGTTGGCGTGGGCGGTCGTTCCACTCGCCGTCCTGGGCGCCGCGGTCGCCGGCCTGGCGCTTGGACATGTCGCCAGCCGCCTGTTGTACGAACGCAAACTGCGCGGCTACACCGGGGATTGTCTGGGAGCGACGCAGCAAGTGAGCGAACTTGGCGTCTATCTGGGATTGTTGGCCGCGCTTTAGCCGGGCATCCGGTGGCGCAAGGCAATCACTGTTGCGGCTTCAAGGTCAGCGGCAATCCCGCCGCGATAAAAATCACCTGGTCGGCGATCTCGGCGAGACGCTGGTTCAATCTTCCCTGTTCGTCACGGAAATCGCGCCCGAGCGGCGTGGCTGGAACGATGCCGAGGCCGACTTCGTTGGAAACCAGGATCAGTCTGGCCGGCGAATCGCCGACGGTGTTGAGCAAATCCGCGATTTTGGCCGCCGGATCCCGATTTTCCCGCATCGAATTGGACAGCCACAAGGTCAGGCAATCCACCACCGCGGTGTCGTTGGCAGTCAGCCGGGCGATCGCCCCTTCGAGGTCGAAAGGCGCCTCTACCGTAGTCCAATGAGCGCCACGTTCGCTTCGATGGCGGTCGATGCGCCGCCGCATTTCGTCGTCTTCCGCGATCGCGGTCGCAATGAACACCGGCCGGCCCGTCATCCCCTCGCTCAACTGCAGTGCATGACGGCTCTTGCCCGAACGGGCGCCGCCGAGTATGAGAATCGCCGTCATGATTTATCCAGGCCGGGAACTTGCGCTTTCAGACTTATCGATCAGTACTTGCGGCCGCCTTCCCGAAGTGAGTTCCAGTGGCAATCAGGCCGAAAATTCCCGGTTTACAGTTGCGGGCACAGCCACGGATTCACACCGAGTTCCCAATGCCGCCGAAGCCCGCGGCTCCATCTGCCCGGCAGTGTGCCGGGCTCGCGATGCGGAGTCAACCGGGTTGGAAGGACACGCAAAAGAAAGCTAATGAATGCTTGACCAGAAGTTATAGGTGGGGCATTCTGGTGCAAAGAGGACCACAATGCAGCATAGTGCGTCACAGAGGTTTACGTCTTGGCAGCGAACCATAGAGTCAGCGTCAACCTGACCAAACAAGAATATCAGGATCTCGCCGGACTGGCAGAGAAATACAGGGTGTCCATGGCCTGGCTAAGCCGGCAGGCCATATCGGATTATCTGGAGCGGCATCGGAATGAACCGATTCAACTCCCATTACCACTAAGCAAGGAGATGTGAGAGTGGCACGAACCGTCATTGATCTATTTTGCGGAGCTGGAGGTTTGTCGGAAGGGTTCCGGCAAGCAGGATTTTCTGTCTTGGCTGGCAATGACTTTAATGAGTACGCAGGTGAGACATTTGTGGCGTCACATGACGGCGCAAAGTTTCTGCGCGGGCCGATCGAAGACATTTCCGTCAGGGATTTCCTGGACGCGACGGGATTGCAGGTAGGTGAACTGGATTGTTTGATCGGTGGTCCACCGTGTCAGGCATTCAGCGTCTATAACCACCAGAGAGGCTTGCACGACAAGCGCAGCGACCTCTTCAAGGAGTATTTGCGGTGTGTAGAGGGTTTGAAGCCGAAGTGGGTGGTAATGGAAAACGTGACCGGAATTACATCAACCGGCGGCGGGCGGGCTGTCCGTGAAATACTCCTTAGGTTAAACCGGCTTGGATACACCGTAGAAACCAGTGTGCTCAGGGCTGAGGAATATGGCGTGCCACAGGAAAGACGGCGCATTTTCTTCGTTGGTAATCGCTTGGGAATTCCAGTTCATTGGCCAGCGCCAACCCACGGTCCTGGAAGGCTGCCATTCGTAACCGTAGAAGACACCCTGAGCGACCTGCCCGAACTTCGGAATGGAGAAGATCCGGGGCCGGTGAAATACCGGTCCAAGCCCCTTACAAGCTATCAGAAAAATCTGAGGGGGAATTCTGCTTTGGTATACAACCATGCGGCACCCCGGCTTGCACATATCAATCTTGAGCGCATGAAACACATTCAGCAAGGTGGAAGCTGGCGTGATGTCCCGTTTGACCTGCTGCCCCGGGGAATGAAACGCGCCCGCCGTTGCGACCACACGAAACGTTACGGCCGGCTTCACCCAGAGGGGCTGTCTGGCACCATTCTGACGAAGTGCGATATACACTGGGGCGCGTTTATCCATCCTGAGCAAGACCGGTCGCTAACGGTTCGCGAAGCCGCGCGGCTCCAATCGTTTCCGGACTGGTTTGTATTTGCTGGCCCGCGCACTGAGCAATTTGTTCAAGTTGGAAATGCCGTGCCTCCGCTAGTCGGAGAGAATATTGCACAATCCGTCTTGGAAGCGTCGAAGAATGCAATAGACTGCCCGACAAGCATGCACTCCAAGGAGTTGGCTGTTGCCGTATAAGCCCGAATCGTACATAGCTGAAGTTCTTGGCAAGTCCGCTGCCGATTCTTTTAATCCGGCAGCCGAGGATTTTCGCTGTCCCTACATTAGGGCTACTTGTTCCAAGCGCAGCACGTCACTCTCGGAACCATATCCAGTTTGCTCAATCTTTAACCAGGACAGACAAATCTGCGTATGCCCTAAACGTTTTCAACAGATTAACTTTCTCAAGGATGTGGTTCATCATTGCTGGCCCGGTGAAAGGCCTTCAAGTATCAAGGCTGTAAGGGAAGTAAAGATGAAAGGATTTGGCAATGTTGATTTTGTAGTTGCCGAAGTTCAGGAAAGCGGAGAGGTTGGCCAATTCTTGTCCGTTGAATTACAGGCAATCGATATAACTGGCACTGTAATGGATGCATATCGAGCCTGGCGTACGGGAACGGACCTTGATTCAAAGAAATCTTATGGATTGAATTGGGGTAATGTCTACAAGAGATATATCATGCAGCTAATTCGAAAAGGATATTTCCATCACCATTGGGGAACTAAAATAGTCGCGGTCATGCAGGATGCCGTATACGAGTATATTCGAGATTGGGCAGACTTTATGCGATCTTCAAACGTGAAAGACAAAAATATAAATATTGTGTTTATGACATACAAGTTTGAGGAAGACCCAAATTATCCGGGAAGCCAACGATTTGTACTTTCTGAAGTGGAGGGAACTAGCCATGCAAACCTTCAGCAGGCCGTACTATACAAAGAACCACCTTCACGCGAGCAGTTTTGTGGCCACATACTAAAAGCAATGAATCGAACTCCCTAGTGTCTTAAAAATGGCTGACCGGATATCTCCAAAAGCCCGAAGCGCTAACATGTGGGCGATACGAAGCAAAGGAATGAAGCCGGAATTGGTAGTCCGAAAACTGGCGTATCGACTAGGATATCGCTTCAGATTACACCGGCAAGATTTGCCAGGCCGCCCGGATCTTATCTTTACCTCCAGAAGAAAATCATATTTGTTCATGGGTGCTTCTGGCATCAGCATAAGAGTAAAGATTGCAAAATATCTCGAAGGCCCAAGTCAAACCTGGACTATTGGATTCCCAAGCTTGAAGGTAATGTAAAGAGGGATATAGAAAAGAAAAAGAAATTAGAAGATTTGAGCTGGGACGTACTAATTGTTTGGGAGTGCATTACAAAAAATGAGAAGAGGCTGGAAATGTATCTAAAGGATTTCTTAGGCTAATATCACTTGACCTCAATTGACTTCAAATTGATTCATTTCTGATCCAAGATGGCATAATCTTTGAAGAATTTGAAGTTTGGCATTCGGAAAAGTATAGGAATACATTAGGATGTATGTTTTGTCCAGGAATTTTGTAAAAGAGCAATTGCTATGTAGTTTTCTTCAGATGCGCCGAGTGTCGTTTCTATTAAAGGCAACTGGGGGATTGGTGTTTCCCTCGCCGATCGCGGCGTGTCGAGCCGTACTTTTGTGCTGGTTGCTGTTTTTAGAAAAATTGCCCAAACACCGCTCTATCCGTTACCATGGTCTGGCAGTCTTGACTTGCAAGCATGGGTCTGAAGAACCAACTTGATCCGCGGAGTCTGCCATGCCATTACAAAGCGCCCTTGCTGAACACGAACGCGCCAAGGCCACGTATCAGGATGTCCTTGATGCGCCACCGCACATGGTGGCGGAGGTACTGGAAGGAAAACTCTACATGAACCCCAGGCCCACTTTTGAACATGGAACGGCAACATTCACTCTCCTGAGACGCCTCGCCGCCCCGTATCAAGACCGAATCGAAGGCCCCGGGGGCTGGCAGTTCATTCATGAGCCGGAAATCCATTTTGACGACCACGTGCTGGTTCCCGATGGCGCGGCCTGGTGCGATGGAAACCTGCCCAACGGCATGACCGGTCCCCACACTTCCATCCCGCCGGACTGGGCCTGCAAGACCTTGTCGCCGTCCACCCGCAAGATGGACCGCACCAAAAAGCGGGATATTTACGCCCGCTTTGGCGTAAAACACCTCTGGTTCGTCGACCCGGACCGCCGATCCCTGGAAGCCTTCTCGCTTCGCAACGGCCGATTCCACGAAGTCGGTTCCCGCCATGGAAAAGAGCGGGTCGCGCTGCCGCCCTTCAAAGACGCCGGATTTTCCCTGAATGACCTCTGGCTCGGCTATCCGGCCTGACACAGGGCTTTGCGGCAAACCGGGCAACCGGCGGTGCTCATTGGAAAAGAAGAACTTGCGCGTTGAGAGAATCGTCAAGGCTGAGCTAATTGGGGATAGATTTGATTCACTATGCCGTAAGGCCAACAAAAAGAATAAAGTCAGAAAAATCAACTTTAACAAAACAAGAGTTACAAGATTATGGCTATGTCGGGGAAAGTTTGGACTGACGAAGAGATAGAACTGATAGTCGATGATTATCTTGAGATGCTGCAATTCGATCTCGCGGGTGAAAAATTCAACAAGGCTGAACATAATCGTGTTTTGCAACAAGAAATCGGGCGAAGCAAGGGTTCAATTGAATACAAGCATCAGAACATCAGCGCCGTGATGGAACGGCTGGGATTGCCGTCGATCACCGGATACAAACCGCTCCATAAATTTCAGACCAGACTGTATGAGATAGTTGATTTTCGTCTCAGCCACACAGGCCTTTCTGAAAAAATCTCCAATGATATTGGAAATGCAATTGTCCCTGCTGAAGGATTGCGATTCCTTGAAGCACCAGAAAGACATCCTGAACCTGATACGCCGGATCGAACTGTCAAGCGTATTATCCGTCTTTACGATCCAGCAAAGCGTGACGCCAGATTGAGAAAACTTGGAGAAGCGGGGGAACACTTTCTGTATCGGGCAGAAAAGAATCGGCTTTCTTGGCACGGCAGGGATGATTTGGCCAACAAAGTGCGTTGGATATCGAAGGACGAAGGTGACGGGGCGGGGTACGACATATTGTCATTTTCACGTAACGGTGAGAAACGAATGCTTGAAGTCAAAACCACCAATGGCCCGGTCACGACACCATTCTGGATTTCCCATAATGAATTGCAAGTATCGGAAGAGAACCGCGAAATTTTCAGGGTTGCTCGTCTCTATCAATTCTCCCGATCACCCCAGGCATTCAGACTCAAACCGCCACTGGAGGATCATGTTAATCTCCGTGCGGCCGAGTATTTTGCGACTTTCAGATGAAATATACATGAGGCATAACTTATGAGCGTTTTAGCACACATAACCTTCTCATGGAAGTTGAAGGGAGAGCCTGTTGCAACTCATGCGCTTGCATATATATTGAACCCCTCTCCACACATCTTGCTGTCCTTCGTCCGGATCTGACAATTTACGGCAACGAAAACAACGTTCAAATTTTTATTGAAAACAAGTTTTGGGCTGATCTCGCTGAGGCTCAACCAGCAGTCTATCTTGATCATTTACCGGAAAAAAATGATGCCGCACTGTTATTTATTGTACCCGAGCAAAGAATCTCTACAGTTTGGAATGAATTGAATTCGCGCTGTAACAGTAATGGTCTTGAGCACGAAGACGCTTCAGAAATTGGAGAAATCTATTGGATTCCGAAGCTTTTCTGCCTATCCGACCTGATGAGCCAAGTAGTCAGGAAACTGCGCGGATAATGATCAATTACAGCTATTTGATTGACGATATAGTTGCTAAACCGAAAGGTGATAAGTTGCGGAAGGGGGGTTTCAAGTGGACTTCTTTTCTGAAATTATCTCCAAGTATGGACTATCGTCATGCAGTACTCAATCAATCTCGGGAACCGAGCAAATCGGGGATCAAATTGACGGGTATGGCCGTTTGGCCATTTTGGTATTTTCTGGCCTTTTCTCCGCCGTAGATGGCTGCGCCGGGCTCTGCTTTGAAGTTATCGCGGAAAAATGACAACTGAGCGTCCCGATTGCGATTCAGATCAAACTGGATAATTTCGTTCACCACCGCGTTCTCGAACAATGCCCCGCGCAGGGGGTGGCGTTCGACATGTCCTGGTCGGGTGATGCCGAGCAGATAGCCCAGTGTCGTAAAAATAGAGTTTCGGGCGCTTGACAAGCCGCTTGCGGGTATTGTTAAACAATGAAAATGCCATATCCACGCGGACCCAAGTCCTAATAGCCTTGGTCCCGCGAGTTCCTTTATCATGGCGCCATTCTGGAGTCGGGAATTCAGGCGAGCGGCATGGCGCAGTGGGTGGAAGGCACGATTGTTGCGAATGAGCGCTGGAGCGAGAATCTGTTCTCGCTCAAGGTGGCGGCCGAGGCCGGGGATTTCATTGCCGGGCAGTTTACCTCGCTGGCGCTGGATATCGACGGCGAGCGGGTGGCGCGGCCGTATTCCTATCTGACTTCTCCCGGCCAGCAGCCGCTGGAGTTCTTTCTGTATCGCGCCATCGGCGGGGCGCTTTCCAATGCCCTGATCGAAAAGCGTCCCGGCGACAAGGTCTGGATCAAGACCCCCGCCAATGGCTTTTTCGTACTGCGGGAAATTCCGCCCTGCGAGGACATGTGGATGTTCGCCACGGGCACCGGTATTTCGCCCTATTTTTCAATTCTCAATATCGACGAGCCCTGGCAGCGCTTCAAGCGCATCGTGCTTGCGCACGCGGTGCGGCTCGAGATCGATCTGCGTTATCAGGAGATCGTGGATGCGCTGCGGGAAAAATACGGCGAGCGGTTCGTTTTTCAGGCCTTCGTCAGCCGGGAGGAGGTGCCCGGCGCCATACGGGGCAGGATTCCCGGGGCCATTGAAGATGGCGAACTCGAGCGCCGCACCGGCATCGCCATGTCGCCCGACCAATCCCACTTCATGCTCTGTGGCAATCCGGATATGGTCAAGGACACCACCGAGGCGCTCAGGGCGAGAGGATTCACCAAAAACCGGCGTCGTACCCCGGGGCATATCACTATCGAGAATTATTGGTAAGGCCCGTTCGGCGCAGCCAGTTACCCCGTGCAATCCATAAAAGCTACCCAAATCCAACCCCGGCATGAACCCCCGTATCCATTTACAACCCGCCTGGCTAATCCACCGGCGTCCCTTCCGCAACACCAGCCTGCTGGTAGACTTCTTTTGCCGCGACCACGGCAGAATTGCCACTGTGGCCCGGAGCGCCCGCCGGAGCAAGTCGCGGCTGCAAGGCTTGCTGCAGCCGTTCCGGCCACTGCACATTTCCTGGATCGGCCGCAGCGAAATCAAGACCCTCACCGTCACTGAAAGCGCGGGTCCGGCCGCCACACTCTCAGGCGAGCGCCTGTTCAGCGGTTTATACATCAACGAACTGCTAAGCCGTCTGCTTCACGACCATGTCGAGCACCCGAACCTGTTCCAGACTTACCGGGACACGCTGACGGCGCTGGCCACTGACCTCCCCCTCGAGCCCATCCTGCGCCGCTTCGAGCTTGAACTGCTCGCCGAGCTCGGCTACGCCATCAACCTGCAAACCGAGCGCCACAACGATCAGCTCCTGTGTCCCCACAAGCCGTACCGCTACATCCCGGACCTCGGCTTTGAAGAGGCCGGGCCCGAAGACAACAACGACCACAAACGAATTTTCTCCGGCGCCCACCTGCTTGCCCTTGCCCGCCTCGATCTTACAGACCCCGCAACCGCAGCCACAGCCAAACGTCTCCTGCGCCAGGCCCTGGACCCACATCTGGGAGGCAAACCCCTGCACAGCAGGGCCTTGTTTGCGAAGTGACCGAAGGGACACCCATGAATGTTGAAGCAAAACCGCTCGTCGTGATTTCCGGAACGAGTTCGGGCATCGGCCTCGCCATGGCGCGGGAGATGCTGAAGTGTGGCCATGCCGTGCTGGGGCTGGTGAAGAATGCGGGAACCGATCCCTTGCGGCATCCCGATTACCGCCAGGAGCGGGTGGATCTTTCGGACCCGGACGAGGTACAGGAACGCATCAGGGAAATTGCAGCCACATTGGAACAGCCGCCCCGGGCCCTGGTGAACAATGCCGGCATTGGCCGCATGGCGAATCTGGAGCAGCTTTCCCTGGCTGACATCCAACTGGTGATGAACACCAACTTCCTGTCCCACGTCATCATTACCCGCGCCGTGCTGCCCCTGCTCAAACGGCGGGGCCGCGGCGATATCGTCTTCACCGGCTCCGAATCCGCCTTGCGCGGAGGGCGGCAGGGCAGCATCTATTGCGCAAGCAAGTTCGCGATCCGGGGTTTTGCCCAGTCCCTGCGGGAAGAGTGCGGCAAGTCCGGGGTGCGGGTCAGCGTCATCAATCCCGGCGCGGTGCGGACGCCCTTCTTCGATGAACTGCATTTCGGGCCCGGCGAAGCCGAGGACAACGCCATCGCCCCGGAGGACGTGGCCGCCGCCCTGGCCATGGTGATCGAAGCGCGTCCCGGCACCGTACTCCATGAAATCAACTTGTTGCCACTTGTGGAAGTCTGGCGCCGAAAGTAGGCGTGCTGCGGGCAATGCGACAATATGACGCAGCGCCATGCCCTGCCGCGCCGGGGGCTTGGCTGCGATAATCGGAGTTCAAGCAATCGGCGGGCAGCGCCTCGCAAAGGAGAGAAAACATGCAGCCAAAGCGAATTTTCCGGTCCATCGCGGCGTTTGCCGTCCTGATCGTGCCCCTGGCGGCATTCGCCCATACTCCGCTGAAAAGCTCTTCCCCCGCCGCGGATTCCGCGGTAGCTGAAGTGGCCGCCATAGAAGTGGAGTTCCATGGCCCGGTGCGTCTCGTGCGCTTGCGGTTGACCCAGGGTGAAACAGAGATCCCGGTTGGGTTCGCCGCAAGCCCCGAACCCGCGGCCTCGTACTCCATCGCGGCGCCCGGCGTTCCCGCCGGTGAGATTACCGTGGAATGGGCCGCGATCGGCGCCGACGGCCACACCCTCACCGACAGCTTCCGTTTTACCGTGGACCCCGGCATGGCGGGAGTTGCAGGTTCCTAGCCCGAACCTCGCCGGACTCCCCGCCAATTCCATGAGTCTTCCCTTCGCCACCGATTGGGAGTTGGCAATCCAACTCGCGAAACTGCTGGAGTATCTCGGCATTGCGGCGCTGGCCGGGGGCACGGTTTGCCTGCTGTTCTATCGCGATGAGCGCCGTCGGACCATTGTCCTGCTGAGCGCCTACATCGGCCTGGGCAGCCTGCTTGGATTCAACGGCGCGCTATTCGCCTTTCTGTTTCAGGTGGGCATGACCAGCGGGGGAGGGCCTGGCGGGATGTTCGACCCGGCCATGGCGCGGTTGTTGCTCCGCTTCGAAACCGGTAGCGCCACGCTGCTGCGCCTTGCCGGATTCCTGCTCCCCACCATTTCCTGCGCCGCCTTCGCCATTCGTCTTGGCGGCCGCCCCCCGCCACAGTCGCGCTATCACTTGATCGGCCTCGTTCACGCCCTGGGCCTGTTGCCGGTGCTGGCAAGCTTCACCGTCACCGGTCACGTCGCCGTACTCGGCGCGACGGCGAAAGCCGCCATCGTGTTTCATATACTGGCCATGGGAGTGTGGGTCGGCGCCTTTGTGCCCTTGCTGTATTTCTGCCTGAGCCGCGAAGGGGATGACCTTGTTCAGACCATGAAGGGATTTGGCGATATGGCAGGCTATTGCCTGCTGGCGCTGTTCGCCGCGGGACTGCTGCTTGCGCTGGAACTGTTCCACTCGCCGGAAGAATTGCTGAGTACGCCCTACGGCGTCACCCTGCTGATCAAACTGGCGCTGGTGGGATTGTTGCTGCTCGTGGCCGCCGGCAACCGCTTCGTGCTCGTGCCGAAAATGCTTGCCGGCGCCGGACCCGCCGCCCTGGGGAGAGCCATCCGAATCGAAATCCTGATCGCCGGCGCGATACTGGCGGTCACCAGCTACCTGGCCACCACCGTAGGCCCGCCGGCCATGTAGGAGCCTGCGGCGCAGGCTCCTGGCGCGTCAAGTCAGATCGATTTCCGCGGGCAATCGCGGTTCCGCATCTTCGGCTTCGGGCCGCAGGGAGGAAATCGTCCAGGAATCCAGGTCAAACTGCATCAATTGCGCCGCCCCCGCGCCATACACCGCCTCTGCGACCATGGCGCCCTGCCGGGCAAAAAGCAGTGCATTGCCAGCGGGCGACCAGACCAGATGGGTTAGTGGCAGGGAACTGCTGTACACCGCGACCGCCTCGCCACCGCCGCGCAGCTCGCCCAGCCAGACAGTGGAGCCCGCGCCATCGTGCCGCAGATAGGCGTAGCGGCTGCCATCCGCCGACAATACCGGCGCCTCCTGGCGAACGCCTCCCAGTCCGTCGCTGCTTACCGGCACAAGCCGGCCAAAATCCGCCATTCCCGCCGAAGCCGGAGGCGATTCCGAATTCTCGCCTCCGCTGGTCAGCCAGCCGCCGGCAATCGCCATCGCGGCAAGCCCCGGAACCGCCAGAGCCCGCCAGGGCAGGGCGCCCAGCCAGGAAAACTGTTTCGCCGCTTCTCCGGACCCTGCCGCAATCACCAGCTGGTAACCCTTCTTGGGTACGGTTTCAATTCTCACGCCGCCGTCGTGGCCATCCACCCGCAGCGATCGGCGCAGTGCCGAAACCGCCCGGGTCAGGGAATTTTCGGTAACGATCACCCGCGGCCACAATTCGCCATTGAGCCACTCGCGACCCAGGGTCTCCCCGGCATTGGCCGCCAGCAAGCCCAGCAAATGCATCAAGCGCGGCTCCAGCCTGCGCTCAACCCCCAGTCGCCGGTGCGCGATTCGATTGCAGCCGGGCCTGACCCGCCACTCCCCAAGCTCAAATTCCTCAAGCCGCGCCCCCCGCAACCCAAGCTCTTCCCGAATCGCCATGACCCTTACCCCAATTCGTTTCTTCCCCTAGGAGCCTGCGCCGCAGGAATTCACGGCTGCAAATCCGCTCTCATCCACGCCCCCGGCCGCCCGATTTCGTTGCATATCCGCCAATATTCGCCTCAATCGATCAGCCAGGGGCGCGGCGATAACGAATTTTCGCTTTCGCGAATTCCTGCGGCGCAGCCTCCTGGCCTCCTGACCTATTAGACGCCCCCAACCTCCAGAAGGTTTCAACAAAATATATGGGACATCCATCCCGACTTCAAGAGAACGCGCAGGGGGGGGGGGGGGCGAGTAGTTACCAGGAACGTTGGAAATTCATCCACCCGATGCTATATGATGGCGCTTGGGCTTTTCGGGCGGAATGTGAGGAAAACTCCATGCGATACGGCAAGAACCACTTGACAGGGTATTGCCCGGGTCATGACATAATATTGTCAGCCGAGCCGAGCCGAGCCGAGCCGAGCCGAGCCGAGCCATGAGCGCGTTCTCGTGGCTCCGCCGCCTGGGGCTATCCACCTGCCCATCTGAGCCTTCCGCTCCCGCGGGCTGCCGTTTCGGCGCGGACCGGGCCGCTTCTCCCTTCTTCGACAGTCTCCGAGTCGGTCGCGGCCTGCTCCCGGTTCTGCTGGGCCTGTACGCGCTGTTTGGCTTCGTCGCCACTGCCGCCGCGCAAACGACGCCCACGGCCAACGACGACGGTTCCTACTCGGTACCCTACGACTGGGCGCTTAAGCCCTCGGGTTTTTCGGGAGGCGAACGGTTCCGGCTGATTTTCATAACCTCCACTACGCGCGATGTGAGTGCCACAGGTATAGGGACCTACAACACTTTTGTGCAAGGCCGCGCCGCCGCGGGACACACGGCCATTCGGCCCTACAGCTCAACCTTCCGCGTCCTCGGCTCAACATCCACAGTGGACGCGCGCGACAACACCTCGACCCGCGGGAGTCGTGGTGTGCCCATTTATTGGCTGAACGGTCCGAAGGTTGCCGACACCTACGCTGACTTTTATGACGGAAGTTGGGATAACCAACGCGCTGACCTTAACAGGAACGAGTCCGGGACAGCGCAACAGTCAAACAACGTAGGGACAGGCAGCAATGGGGATGGAACCAAGCACACTTCGAACCATTTTGGGGAAGCTTCCGTGCAAATGGGACAACCGCATTCTTTTCGAGATCCTATTTCCTATTCAGCCGGTGTAAGAACTACGTCAGTGCGCTTCTACGGCCTCTCCCCGGTATTCGTAGTGACGCCTCCCCCAGACGTATCCGTGCACGCCTCCGATGCGATCGGCCGCGAAGGGGGCGGCAACTGGGCGGGGGTGGAGCTGCGCCTGGCCCGCGCCCTGGAATCGGGCGAGACCCTGACGGTCGACTACAGCATCGACATTGGTCTCGGCGCGGTGAACGAGAATCACAATGGCGTGTCGGTCACCCGCGCGGTGGCCAGCGGCGTCACGAGCGGCACGCTGACGATCACTGGCCCGAACGCCCCGCAAAGCATCACTCTCCGGCTGAGGCCCGCGGCCAACAGCGTGAATCGTTGGGAATCGGCCGTGAAGACGGTCGAGTTCAAACTGACGGGGGTCTCGGGCGTGGCCGGCGCCGAAGCGGTGGCGGGCGCGGACAGCGCGAAGGTCTTCGTGAACGACAGCGCGGTCTCCCGCTACACCTACCTGAACGTGTCGGGCGCGTCGACCAATGCCACGACCACGAATGTGGTCGACGGCGCGACGACCGTGCGGCTGGACGGCAGTATCGTCGAGGAGGGGGGCAAGGTGTTGATACTGCTGGACGGCAAGGCGGGACGGAAACAGAATACGGGAAGGCCCTACGAACCGCACAACGTCACCGTCGGTGTGCAGCACCTCACCACCGACTTCGACGACCTCGGCGAAGCCCACCGCGGCCACGATGCGTTCGTCGGGTTCCTGAGGCGGGATGTGGCCACGAAAACCGACTACTACAACGTGGGGGTGCTCGGCATGGGCTTCTCCGCCGAGATGTGGATTCCGGTCAATGCCGATGCCGCGGGCGAAGGCGACGAGCGCTTCCGGGTGTTCATCGCCGGGACGCCCGACTACATGGGCGTGGAGGGCGCCTACAACGCGACGAACGACAGGGCGCCGGGCGTCGACTTTACCATCAGGGGCCAGCCGGGCGGCGGCCAGCGGGACGAGCCGCCGCGGCCCGAGCCGGCGCCGGCGCCGAGCGAGGCGGTGTCCAACGTGCGGGTTACGGCGGTGGACGCGGCCAGCGCGAAAGTGACCTGGGACGCGGTGGAGCGCGCCACGAGCTACGAAGTGGAATACGAGACGACCAGCGCCCTGGTGGATGAGAACAACTACGTCCAGGGCGTCGCGTTCGACTGGACGGACACGAGCTGGACCTTCCGGCACGACGCCGCCGAGGCGATGACGCTGACGGTCACCGTCACCCCGTCCTACGAGGACGAAAACGGTGACACCCGGGTTCTGCGCGACCTTGCGGGCACGGCGACCGTCGAAGTGGGTCCGGCTGGCACCGGCACCGGCGATTCCACGAAAGACGGCGCCGGCGGCGACACGGACAATGTGGATTCCCAAATCCCCAGCCCGCCCCCCGCCTCCTGCGTGAGCGACGAACAGTGGAGCACCGTGGCGGGCTACTACGATTCCAACGCGAACCGTTCCCCGAACTACGGCGCCAACTGGTACCGCGTGCTGATCGCCTACCGGCTGGCGCGCCCGGAGAAGGCGCTGCCCGGCTGGGAGGGCGCGACGGCGGAGCCGACCGCGGCCTACACCGCGGACGAAGCGGAGGACGGCGAAGAGGTCTGGCCCGGTTGGACCCCGGTGCGCGAAGTGCTGGAGTGTCTGGAAAAACCGCAAACTCCCGCACCGCGGCCCGAGCCGCCGCCACCGCCGCCCGAGCCCGAACTCAGCCTGTCGGCCGGTTCCGCCGTGGACGAGGGCGCGAGCGCGTCGTTCACGATCCACGCCGACTCCGCCCCCTCCGCCGACCTGACGGTGAGCTTCACCGTCGCCCAGAGCGGCGACTGGCTGGACTCCCCCGGCGCGGGAACCCGCACCGTAATCCTGGCCGCTGGCGCAACAACCGCCGGCATCGATGTCGCCACCGTGAACGACAGCGCCGACGAGCCCGACGGCTCAATCAGCCTGACCCTCGACACGGGAACAGGCTACACCGTGGCGGTGTCCCCGAACGACACGGCGACCGTCGCCGTGCGCGACGACGACGACCCGCCGCCCCCGCCGCCGGCAATCGCCCAGGGCACTTGTGTGAGCGTTGCCCAGTGGAACACCGTCAAGGGCTACTACGATTCCAACGCGAACCGTTCCCCGAACTACGGCGCGAACTGGTACCGGGTGCTGATCGCCTATCGACAGGACCGTACCGACCAGACGCTGCCCGCCTGGGTGGGCCAGACGGCGGAGCCGACCGCGGCCTTCACCGCCGCCGCCGCCGGGACCGAGGAGTCGAAGTGGGGCGGCTGGACGCCGGTGCGCATTGTGTTGCAGTGTCTGGAAAAAACCTACGGTAGCTCGACGGACTCCGTCATCGGCGGAATCCCGGCAATGGGCCAGTCCGGCGCAGTCGGAACCGAGACTCCTGACGCGGCGAAGGAGCGAAACCGCTGGAACCCGCAAACCGGCCCGAGAGGCTTCGAGCCGAATGTCGTGCCGGATTTTGCCGCCGGAAACTGCATTTCCCCACAACTAAGATCCGAGGCGGCGGCAAGAGCCAGCGAAACCTGGCGCGGCGCGGCCCATGTGGAGCGCTGGCTGCGGGTGGGGCGGACCTTCTCCGGCGGCGCCAACGACGCCACGGTGGTCACACCCGCCGAAGCGCATTTCCACGCCGCAGCGGGCCAGCCCGGCTGGCTGCCCGTGGCCGACGCGCTCCGGTGCCTGGAACAGCAGTCCCTGCGGGAGGCATTGTCACGATAGAGTTCCGAAACTCCACAATCCCGTCATTCCGCGCGAAGCGAAGCGCAGTCGCGGAATCTCCCCGGGAGACCGCTTCATGAGATTCCGCCGGGTGTTCATTACGCGCCAGAGACGACTTGCCGCGGATGGCATGAACGTTCCCGCGGAATCCCCGGGCGGACTCGGAAATCACGCGTCGTGCGGAATGACGGGAAGCGGGCTGAGCGCCATCAAGAGAATCGCCGGCCACGATAGCTTCGGCTACATTGCCGGGGCGCGGGCATGTTAGGATTCAAGGAATTCGGCAACGCCAGTCCCGCCATGCAGCGCCGCCAGCTACCCATCGGCATCCAGCACTTCCGGACCCTTCGCGAGGACGGTTGCTACTACGTCGACAAGACGCCCCTGATCCACCGCCTGGTGAGCCAGGGCCGCCATTACTTCCTCTCGCGCCCGCGCCGCTTCGGCAAGAGCCTGCTGCTCGACACCCTGGGAGAACTGTTCGCGGGCGGCGAAGAGCTGTTCCGGGGACTGCACATCCACGACCATTGGGACTGGGACGAAAAACATCCCGTACTGCGGTTGAGTTTTGGCGGGAACTACCGTAAACCGGATGATCTCGAGGGAGACATCATCGAGCAGCTTGAGGCCGCCGAACGGCGGGCGGGCCTGGAACCGGCCCATTCGTCTAACACGGGCCCAAGGCGCCTGAGGAACATTCTGGACCGCCTCCACCACCAGACCGGCAAGCAAGTCGTGGTGCTCGTGGACGAATACGACAAACCCATCCTCGACGTGCTCGGCGACCCGGAACGGGCGAAGGCGAACCGAGACCAGTTGCGGGGGTTTTACGGCGTCGTCAAGGACTGCGCCCACCTGGTGCGTTTCGTCTTCGTCACCGGCATCAGCATGTTTTCGAAGGTGAGCCTGTTTTCGGGCCTGAACAATCTCCGAAACATCAGCCTGGACCCGCGCTACGCGGCGATTTGCGGCTACACCGATCACGATCTCGACACCGTCTTCGCCCCGGAGCTGCCCGAACTCGACCGGGAGGAAATCCGCCGCTGGTACAACGGCTACCACTGGCTGGGCGGGGAAAAGGTCTACAACCCCTTCGACATCCTGCTGCTGTTCGACAGCCGGGTGTTCAAGTCCCACTGGTACGAAACCGGCACGCCGACCTTCCTGTTCGAAACCATGCTGGAAAGGGCGGTGAGTCCGCTGGAGCTGGAAAACCGCGAAGCGGAAATGGACCTGCTGTCGACTTTCGAGGTGGGCGGCGTCGGCGTGGACGCCTTGATGTTCCAGACGGGTTATCTGACGATCAAGCAAGAGACCCGGGAGGGGGCGCAGATTTTCTATACCCTGGATTATCCCAATCTGGAGGTTCGCCACAGCCTGAACCAGGGATTGCTGACCCATCTGGACCAGTCGCCCAGGGAAGTTTCGAACCGGGGCAAGGACCTGTGCCGCCTGCTGGCCGACAACGACTTCGACGCCTTCGCCGAGCAACTGCGCGCCTTTTTCGCCGGCGTTCCGTACCAGTGGCAGACGAAGCCGGAACTCGCCCGCTACGAGGCCTGGTACGCGGGCATGCTCTATGCGTGTTTCCGCACCATCGGCGTCGATCTCCGGGTGGAGGAATCCACCAGCCACGGCCGTTCGGACATGGTGCTGTTGCATGGCGGCCAGGTCTTCGTCATGGAATTCAAGATGGCGGAAGAGGGCGAGGAAGCCGAAGCCGCCCTCGACCGGGCTCTGGGCCAGATCCGCGCCCGGGGCTACGCCGGCCGTTACCGCGACCGGGGCGAGCCGATTCACCTGCTGGCCGCGGTTTTCGGTCGGGAAGAACGCAGCCTCCTTGCCGTGCGCGCCGAGCCCGCTTGATTCTCCCGCCGGCGACAGGTCAGCGCCGGACTGCGCAAGCGCGCCCCGGCAACGGGAGACGGCGTTTCGGTGAACTGAGTGCAACTGCCGTCGGGAGTTTCCTGAAGGCGCGGCAAAGCGGGACGGCAAGCTGGCGCCGTACCAGTTTGACGCCGGCATGGCAGGATTCGCCGGATTCGGCAATACCAGTCCCGCCATGCAGCGTCGCCAGCTACCCATGGGCATCCGTATCCGGAAACGCCGCTTTCCCTCCATCCTGCGACTTCGCGAAGTAAAGATCGAAAGATTTTTCAAATTTTTCTGGCGTTTTGCGGAACTTGTGATTTACCATGGAGGCCTGTCTTTGAGGGGGAGACGGGTCGGGATGTTTGCGGTTCGAACAAACAGGCGGGCGGAAAGGGCCGCCCCGCAATGAAATTCCCGCTGAACCGACTCGCGCTGTTTGCCTTCGCCCCGCTCGCGGCCCTGTGGGTTTTTGCCCAGACCGCCGCGGATTCCCCCGGTCGGGAGCACGTGATTCCGCTGGTGGCCGACGGCGAAGGCTTCCGTTCCCGCCTGTTCGTGGGCAACGCCTCCGGCGGCGTCAATCAATGTTCGATGGAGCTTGTTGGCGAAGGGCTCGACATGGCCCGCTTCGGGGACCATGCCGCCGTCGCGCCCAATGGCAGGTTCGCCACGATCGATCTGAGCGCCCCGGACGCCGCGGTCAACCTGGCAAGTTTTGGCGGGGGAGTCTTCGCCACCGGCTACGCGAAACTTTCCTGCGCCGCCCCCGCGGCGGTCCGCCTGCGGCTGAGTTCCGAAGCGGGCGGCGGGTCGGTTTCCCTGGCGACCATAGAGTCCGCGCCTTCCGGTTCCGACTTCGAGTTGTCCGCGCCGCCGGTTCCCGGCTCCCTCGGCCTGGCGGTGGCCAACGACGGCCGTGTCGCGGCTTCCTGCGCCGTGGCGCTGCGAGACCGATACGCAACGACTGTCGCCGAAGGCGTCTGGCGCATCCCGCCGCAAAGCTCGGACATCCGTTTTCTGGACGACATCGTGCGCATCCCGTCCGGATATCCCGGCGGGTCGGTGGCCCTCTCCTGCGATCCCGACGTCTACGCCCTGGGCCGCCCCGCCGCCGGCGACCTGTTTTCCGCCCTGCCGGTGGTTTCCCGGCCGGACGGCGCGGTTTCCCCAGGGGCCGACACGGCAAGCGGCGTGCTCACCGCCGCGGCTACCGGCGACGACTTCGGCGACGACCGTTTCTCGGCGGAGCCGGTCGAAATACCCTCCACCACGGCCGGCTATCTGGACGCGGGCGACGTGGACTATTTTCGCGTGGAGATCGGGAGTCCCGGGACGCTGACGGTGGAAACCAGGGGATCGGTGGACACCTACGGCTATCTGGAAAACGAAAACGGCAGGCCGGTGCGGTTCAACAACGATGGCGGGGAGGGGCTGAACTTCCGGATCGAGACGGGCAAGGCGGGCGATCGGCTGCCCGCCTTGTCGGCCGGGGTGTACTACGTGCACGTTCGGGGGATTGGCGGCGGTTCCTACGAACTGGTGGTGTCGGGCACCGCCCAGGGCCCGGGCGCGCTCCCCGCGGCGGCCGCGCCGACGGTATCGATCGACGCCATTCCCGCCGGAGACGAAAACACCACCGTGCAACTCCGCGCGACCCTCGCCGGCGGTACGTACGACGGTTCGCCCGAGTACGCCTGGAGCGTGTCCGGCGGCGTCCTCGACAATCCCGCCTCGGCCACCCCGACCTGGACCCGCCCCGCGGTAAGCGCCGACGCCGATTACACCGTGAGCCTCGTCGTGACGGTGCGCGGCGCGGGCACGAACGCCCGGAACGGCGGCAGCGCCACGGCGAACGCGAGCCAAACCACACAGGTGCGGGACGTTCCGGTGCAGTTGCCCCCCGCGGCGGCGCCGACGGTGTCGATCGATGCCGTCCCCGCCGGAGACGAAAACACCGCGGCGCAACTCACCGCGACCCTCGCCGGCGGTACCTACGACGGCGCGCCCGACTACGCCTGGAGCGTGTCCGGCGGCGCGCTGAACGATTCCACCCTGGCGGCCCCGACCTGGACGCGCCCGTCGGTGAACGCGGACGGCGATTACACCGTGAGCCTCGTCGTGACGGTGCGCGGCGCGGGAACGAACGCCCAGAACGGCGGCAGCGCCACGGCCAACGCGAGCCAAACCGTTCAGGTGCGGGACGTTCCGGCGCAGTTGCCCCCCGCGGCCGCGCCGACGGTATCGATCGACGCCGTCTCCGCCGGAGACGAAAACACCGACGTGACGCTTTCCGCGACCCTGACCGGTGGCACGTACGACGGTTCGCCCGAATACGCCTGGAGCGTGAGCGGCGGCGCGCTGAACGATTCCACCCTGGCGGCCCCGACCTGGACGCGCCCGTCGGTGAACGCGGACGGCGATTACACCGTGAGCCTCGTCGTCACGGTGCGCGGCGCGGGCACGAATGCCCAGAACGGCGGCAGCGCCACGGCGAACGCGAACCAAACCACACAGGTGCGCGACACCGCCACGACGCCGCCGCCCGCGACATCCTGCGTGGACGACGCCAAGTGGGGCACCGTGGCGGACTACTACGACCACAACGCGAACCGGTCTCCGAACTACGGCGCGAACTGGTACCGGGTGCTGATCGCGTACCGCGTCGAGGATCCGGGAAGGACGCTTCCCGCCTGGGAGGGAGCGACCGTGGAGCCCACAGCGGCCTACACCGCCGCCGAGGCGATCACGAGCGAGACCGTCTGGTCCGGCTGGACGCCGGTGCGCGAGGTGCTGGAGTGTCTGGAGGCGGCGCCCGCCACGCCCACCACTCTGCCCGCGGCGGCCGCGCCCTCTGTCTCGGTCAACGTCGTCCCGGCGGGCGATGAGGGCACATCGGTAACCCTCGGCGCGACGCTGACCGGCGGCACGTACGACGGAACCCCCGAATACGCCTGGAGCGTGGCCTCCGGCGCCCTCGACGACGCCACCTCCGCCACGCCGGTCTGGACGCGCCCGACGGTGAACGGGAACACCAGCGTGAGCGTCGAGCTCCGGGTCACCGTGCGCGGCAAGGGCGTCAAGGCCCGCGGCGGCACGAGCGACACGTCAACGCCGTATGTCGTCGGCTCCCTCGTGCGCGACGTCAATCCCGCTCCGGTCGCTCCAACCGTGTCGATCAAGGGCTTTCCCTCCGTTCCCGAGGGCACCGACGTGCAGCTAAGCGCGACCCTGACGGGCGGCAGCCACAGCGGCACGCTGACGTACGCCTGGAGCGTGGACGGCGGCAAGCTCGACGATCCGAGTCTGGCCACCCCGACCTGGACACTGCCGTCGGCCACCACTTACGTAGTTAACGCGGTGACTCTGCGGGTCACCGTGACCGATGCCGGGGGCACCGACTCCAAGTCCGATAGCCGGCTCGCCTATGTGTTGAACACCGAGAACCCCCAACACGACAACACGCCGGCCCATGCCAACCCGGTCGCCTTTCCGGACAGCGTCACGGGCCATCTCTCCAGAAGAGACCTGGATTACTTCCGATTCAGCCTCCCGGCGGAGAAGCGCGTCGCGATTCTCACACTCGGAACCACCGACACCCTCGGGAAACTGTTCGACGGGGACGGCGGTCAGATCGCTGAAGGCCATTCCGGAGGCCCCGGGCGAAACTTAAACTTCAAGATTGTCCGCACTCTGGCAGCGGGCGACTACTTCGTCGAGGTTTCGAAACATCAGCACCCCACCGTCACCGGTGACTACGAGCTGGTGCTCAAGGAAGACACCGGCAACGCCCCGCCGCCGGCTTGCGTGAGCGATGCGCGGTGGGTCGCGGTTGCGGACCACTACCGTTCCAGCTCGGGCGAGGCGCCGAACTACGGAGCGAACTGGTATCGCGTCCTGATCGCCTACCAAGGGGAACGCCCCGACTGGCCTTTGCCTGAATGGAGGGGGACAACCGACCGGCCCACCACGCCCTACACCGCCTCCGAAGCGACGGCGAACGAGGCGCAATCGTCCAACTGGACGCCGGTGCGCAAAGTGCTGGAGTGCCTTGAGGGCGGTCCTCTGGCGGCCGCACCGAGCGTTACGATCAACAAGGTCGCGGCGGACCTCGAAGGCACGAAGGTGACACTGGGTGCGACCCTGGCCGGGGGTGTGTACGACACGATCGAATACGCCTGGCAGGTCGATGGCGGCGCGCTCGACGACGCGACCTCCGCCACGCCGGAGTGGACGCGGCCTTCGCTGACTTCGGACACCAGTTACACCGTCAGTCTCACCGTCACGGTTCACGGCACTGGCACGGACGCGCGCAACGGCACCAGCGACACGGCGAACGACAGCCAGTCGGTGCTGGTGCGCGAGACCATCCGGCCGGTGGCGGACGCGCCCAACGTCCGTGTCAACGCCATCCCGGCGGGGGAAGAAGGAACCACACAGGTCATTTACTCGCACGTTACCGGAGGCACCTACGACGGGTATGCGGGATACCACTGGACCGTGAGCGGTGGAGCACTCGACGACCCCACCTTGCCGAGGCCAAGGTGGACGCGCCCGTCGGTGAACGCCGACACCGACTACACAGTGCAATTGACCGTCACGGTGCACGGCACGGGCGCGAACGCCCGCAACGGCACGAGCGACACGGCGACGGCCAGCGTCACCGCCCGCGTGAAAGCCATCCCGCCACCGGTGGCGTCCGCCCCGTCCGTCACGATCAACGCGATTCCGGCGGGCGACGAGGGCACGACGGTCGGCTTGAGCGCGTTCTTCACCGGAGGCGCCTATGACGGCACTCCCGAGTATGCCTGGACCGTCACCGGCGGCGCTCTCGACGATGCGGCTTCGGCCACGCCGACCTGGACCCGCCCGGTGGTCGGCGCCGACACCAGTTACACAGTGCAATTGAGAGTCACCGCCCGCGGCACGGGCGCGAGCGCCCGCAACGGCACGAGCGATACCGCGGATGCCAGCATCACCGCCCTCGTGCGAAACGCCGCGCTCGCGCTGCCGGCGCCGTCCGCGCCGTCCGTTTCGATCGAGGTCATAGCGGACGGGGACGAAGGCACGGCGGCGCCACTCTCCGCGACCCTGACCGGCGGCAACTACGACGGCGCGCCCGAGTTCGCGTGGACGGTAACCGGCGGCAAGCTCGACGATCCCGCTTCCGCCACGCCGACCTGGACTCGCCCCTCGGTGACTTCCCACACCAGCCACACCGTGGGCCTCACGGTAACGGTTCGCGGCGCGGACGCAAGAGCCCGCGCCGGCGCCAGCGCCACGGCGAACGGAAACCGCTCGGCGCTGGTGCGCGACAGCAACTCCCCGGCGCCGCGGACCTCCTGCGTGGACGACGACCACTGGGACAGAATCGTGGTTTACTACAATCACAACGCGACCACGCCCCCGAACTACGGCGCGAACTGGTTCCGCGTGCTGATCGCCTACCGGGGCGAGGATCCCGAAAGGACACTCCCCACCTGGAAGGGATCCACGGCCCAGCCGACCGCGGCCCATACCGCCGACGAAGCGGCCACCAGCGAATCCACGTGGTCCGGCTGGACGCCGGTGCGCGAGGTGCTGGAGTGCCTGGAGGAGATGTCCACCGCGCTGCCGGTGGCCGCCGCACCGACGCTGACCATCAACCGCATCCGGGCGGGTAACGAGAACGTCGGACAGCAGCTCGGCGCGTGGCTGGTTGGCGGAACCTACGACGGTTCGCTCGAATACGCCTGGGATGTTGAAGACGGCTGGCTCGACGACCCGACTTCCGCGACGCCGACCTGGAAGCGTCCGACCGTCAATGCGGACGGCGATATCGGGATTCGCCTGACGGTCACCGCGCGGGGCGCCGGTGTGAACGCCAGCATCGGCAGCAGCGATACGGTGCGCGCGACCCATTCGGCCACCGTGCGGGACACGAACGACGATCACGGCAACGAACCCGGGTCGGCGACGGCCGTGGCGATACCGTCAACCACCGCCGGAAATCTCCGCGGAAGTGCCGGAGACGGAAGTGGCGATACAGATTACTTCCGCATCGATGTCGGCAAGGCCGGCACGCTGACGCTGGCCTCCACTGGCGGTCTGGACACCCGGGGCCGTCTCTACGACAGCAACGGGACGGCCCTTTACAGCAACGCATACAACGGCGACCGGGACAACTTCGGCATCACCACCGGGACGCTCGCGCCCGGCGTCTACTATCTGGCGGTGTACGGCATTTACTCCCATACCCAGGGCGACTACAACCTGGTGGTGTCGGGCAGCGCGCGGCGCGACGGAACGCTGCCGGCGGCGGACACCCCCACGGTGGCGATCGACGCCATTGCGGCGGGTAACGAGGGTACGGACGTCGTGCTCGGCGCGACGCTGGCCGGCGGCACCTACGACGGTGCGCTGGAATACGCCTGGAAGGTGACCGGAGGCAAGCTCGACGATCCCACCTCCGCCACCCCGACCTGGACGCGCCCGATGGTGAATGCAAACGCCAGCCACACCGTGCTCCTGCGGGTCACGGCTCGCGGCGCGGGCGCGAACGCATGGAACGGCGGCATCGACTGGACGGACGTGAGCCGTTCCGCCGACGTGCGCGAGAACTTCGACCACGGCCACGATCTCGCGTCGGCGACCCGGGTGACGAATCCATCGGTCACCACCGGCTCGCTGCACTTGAGGGACGTCGACCTCTTCCGCATCGATGTCGTCCAGGCGGGGACGCTCACGGTCGAGACCGCTTCATCCATTGACACCCACGTCAAACTGCTCGCCGCGGACGGTATTGTGATTCGCCGCAGGCACGATGGCGTCGGGATTCCCCGCAACGACGACGGGGGCAACGGCGACAACTTTCGCCTCACTACGGGAAGGCTGGTCGCGGGAACCTATTATGTGGAGGTGAAGGCCGTCTGGACGACCCATGCCGACGGCTGCGCCCCGAAACTCCCTGACAGCGGTCCGCTATGCGGGCCTTACACGCTGATCGTGTCGGGCGCCGCGCGAACGCAATGACGGTTACCGTGCTGCATCGCCCCCACTCCGGCACCCCAGAATTCCCAAAGAGATTCTGCGACCGCGCGCAGAATGACAGGAGTTCCGATGGGTATCGAAGCCCACCCGCAGGCCCGCCCGCAGCCACAAACTCACAAATTCCGGACATTTTCTTCAGCTTTTCTTCCGGGAAAATTCGTCGCAAGTCCTTACGCTGAACACCGTGAACGATCGCCACTGTCGGCGCCTGTTCGAAACTCGTTGCAAGCGGAGGAGCCTGACGATGATCAAGCGAGCTGTTTTTTTCCGTTCGCCGCTGTCCCTCACCTGGGGGCTCGGCATAACCGCCGCGCTGGTTCTGGCGCTGGCCGGCCAGGCCCGGGCCATCGGCGAGGAGGCGCGGGCGGCGGGCCTGCCGACCCTGGCGCCCATGCTCGAGGAAATCAGCGGCGCCGTGGTGGAAATCGTCACCACCCGGGAGATTCCGGTGCAGCGGCAGTTCTCCTTCGGCGGCAATCAGATTCCCGATAGCCTGCGCCGCTATTTCGAGGGCATTCCCGAATTCGGCTTTCCCCAGGGCCGCCAGCCCCTGCGCCGCGGCGCGGGTTCCGGCGTGATCGTGGACGCCGGAGAAGGCTTCGTGGTCACCAATCATCATGTGATCGACGACGCCACCGGCATTACCGTGCGCCTCGGCGATGGCCGCAGCGCGGAAGCCGAACTGCTCGGCAGCGACCCCCGCACCGATCTCGCCCTGCTGCGCATCGAACTCGACAACCTGGTGGAGATTGGTTTCGCCGAAATGGAAGGCGTGCGGGTGGGCGATTTCGTCGTCGCCATCGGCAATCCTTTCGGCATCGGCCAGACCGCCACTTCCGGCATTGTCAGCGCGCTGGGCCGCTCCGGGCTCAACGCCAACAACTACGAAGATTTCATCCAGACCGACGCCGCCATCAACATGGGCAACTCCGGCGGCGCACTGGTGGACCTCGAAGGCAATCTGGTGGGAGTCAACACCGCCATCATCAGCGGCAGCGGAGGCGGCAACAACGGCATCGGTTTCGCCGTACCCGTGGACATGGTCCAGGCGGTGCTCGAACATCTCGAGCGCGACGGCGAAGTCCGCCGCGGCCTGCTTGGGGTTTCGATCGCCGACGTCACGCCGGAAATCGCCGAAGCCCTGGGAGTCGGGATCGATTCCGGCGCCATGGTCATGGCGGTGTCGCCGGGCAGCGGCGCCGAGGCCGCCGGGGTGGAAGTGTCCGATATCGTGGTGGAGCTCGAAGGCGAGGCCATCGGCAACTCCCGGGAATTGCGCAACCGGGTGGGTTTGCTGCGCCGGGGCGATGAAGTGGAACTCGCCCTGCTGCGGGACGGTCGCCGCATCGAGTTGGAAGCGGTAATCGGCGGGGCCGATGGCAGTATATCGACAGCGGCCGTCCGCGGCCCGCAAAGCGCGGGATTTCGCGGCGCCCTGTTGCGCGACGCGGACAGTAACCTTTCCGGCGTGTCCGGCGTTGAAGTAACAGACGTGGGGGAAGGCAGCAGCGCATGGTCCGCCGGCCTGCGCCCCGGTGACATCGTTATCGCAGTCAATCGGCGGCGAGTGGAGTCACTGGCGAACTTCAACGAAGCGGTTGAAGACGCCGGCGGTCTTGTCGGGATCACTGTCCTGCGGGAAGGAAGGGAGATGCTTCTCCTGATGCGCTAGTCCGGATTGCCCGATCTTTCGGAGCGGCGCGTTTCCCGCGGCGAAGCAAGCCAGGAGTACGGATCTTCCCTGATCCATCCCCTCCTTTCCTGGATTGCGCGCAGTGTCCCATTTTTGGGTCGGCCCGTTCAACCGTTTTGGGGGAACAGGCCGGCCCGTTTTTTTTACCAGGTAGCGCGCAATTCTATTCCCAGGCTGTGCTGGGGTTCCATCGTCGCGCTTTCCCTGCGGTTGAACCTGAGGCCGACGGAAAGGTCGGGGGCGTCCTCGTCCAGGGGTTCCAGGGCCCAGCCGAAGCTGTAGTCGCGCCCGGTTCCGGAGAAGCCGTAGCCGAGGCTGGGGGAGACCAGGAAGCGTTCGGCGAAGCCAGTCATTCCCCAGCCCGCCTCGGTGGTCCAGCGGCTTTCGCCCCCCATGCCCATGCGTTCGCCGACGGGATTGGTGGAGAACAGCGCTTCGAGGCCGCCGGTGGCCTGGCCGCCCAGGTCGTGGCGCAGGCTGAATTTCGGCCCCAGCTTGCTTTCCGGCCCCGGGTCCCAGTTCATGGTGGCGGAGAAGCCGCGGTCGCCGCGTCCCTGGGCCTCGTGCAGCAGCAGTGTGCGGCCTTCGATGTCCAGGGACAGGCCAAGGCTCGGCATCTGCCAGGCAAGGCCGCCGCCGACTTCCAGGCCAAAGCCGGTTTCGGCGTCGCCGCCGTCGTGGCGCAGCCCGGCTTCCAGCTTGGGCCGGATGCCGCCGCCGCCGAAATTCAGCATCCAGCTTCCTTCCAGGCCAAGTCGCAGGCGGCTGACGTCGGCGGCGCCCGCGAGCATGCCTTCGCTGCGGTCGGAAGTGGTTCGCGTCCACAGCGCATCGGAAATCACCGCGAGCTTCGGTCCGCCGCCCACGGGGACCAGTACGTCGCCGCGCAGGCCCAGCGAGGCCATGGTCCAGTGAATATCGGCTTGCAGGCTCTCCCGTGGCCGCACCGGGGAAGTTTCGACCCTGGAGTTTATGGGGCTGACGGAGCTTATGGGACTTGCCGCGGGCAGCAAGGGAGAGAATCCGGGAAATCGGTCATTCCTGCTCGCACCGGGATTCAGGGTCATGGCGCCGCCGCCGTGCCCCGCCGCGCCCCACAGGCTGAGTCGCTCGGAGACCTCCCAGGCCGCGTAGGGAATGGCGGCGGCAAGGCTGGACTCGATCGTGCCGGAGCCATTGTCCGGGCTGGAATAGCCGCCTTCCGCCAGGCTCTGGTTGAGCGCCAGGCCGAACAGCCAGTCGCCCCGGACGTAGTCCGCCCCGAGCATCGCGCTGCTCATGTCGCCGTCGATGCGCAGCATTTCCTCGGCGCCGCTGAAGTGGGACACCGCGCCGCGGCCCCAGAAGCCGAGAATGCCGCCTTTTTCGTCAACGTCGCGGTCGTAGGTGAAGTGGCTGCCCGAGAGCAGTTGCCGCAGCAGCATGTCCGGCGCGCCGCCGTAGGCGGTCCGCGGGCTCATGCCGGTCATTCCGCCGGATACCTGCGGAGCATGGTCCGGACCGGCGATCAGCCCTCCCGCTCCCGGGCCATGGATTTGCCCCGGCATGCCCTGTCCGCCAATCTGGCTGAAGCCGTCTGGGCTCCCACTCCCGATTTGCATGAATGACGTTCCGCCGGCAGGCGCGAACCGGGCTGGGCCCGGACCCGGCATGGGGCCGGCGGGATTCGCGTATCCGGGCGCCGCTCCCATGAAAACGGTTTCTTCGCTTTCCGCCGCCGGGCGGTCCGCCTTGCCGCAGGCGCCGGCGTCCGCGACCGGGTCGGCCTTGCCGCCGGACGCTTCCGGTTCGACCTGAAGATCGTTCGAATCGGTCAGGCCCGAACCGGTCGGCTCCGCGCAGTCTTCGGCCCGGCGGCGGGGGTTGCCGGAAATGGATCGCCCGGCGATATTGCCCTGGAATCCCGGCTCGCGGCCCCCGACGCGCGCCGCCTCCATTCGCGCGGTGACGCCTTCCAGGGCCTGTTCGGAGATCGCGCGTCCGAAGCGGGCGAGCCAGGCGTCGGGCAGCGGGTCGGAATTGCGGATGGTGGCGATGGCCTCGCCACGGCCGATGACGGCGCCGTCGGCGCGCCACAGGACAAGGGTGAACCACTCGTCGCCCTCATCAAAGGAATCGTCCACCGTCTCAATCCAACCCTCGACCCGGGTCCGCCCGGGCCGAATCGTGAGGCATTGGTCTCCGTGGATGAAATCGTCGGGGTGGGTCGCGGTGCCCCACTGTCGGCCCTGGTAGGTTCCGATTTCCGGGCGATAGCACACCTCCACCCTGTGCGCCGCCGGTTTGGAGAGTTCGATGACGGTGACGAGTTCCTCGCCTTCTTCGGTCTCGACATCAAGGATGTTGGCGATGGGCAGGCCGTCGTTGTCGTGCACGTCCACCGCGGCCTCGTGTTTCGGCGAGTCCGCCAGGGTGTATCCGGCGCCCGATCGCACCGTGGCCGTTATCGTGGCGTGGGACGGGTTCTCCTCGACGCTGTCGTCGTGGGTGCGGACGGTGAAGGACTGTCTTCGGGCGTTCGCGCGGACGGTGACCGTGCGGTTCCCGGTCTGGCTGGCGTTGACGAAGGCGTTGCCGGGCTGGGAGACGTTGACGGTAACGTCGAGGTCCGTTTCGGGCGCGATGTCGGTGTGCAGGGTGAACTTGAGTTCAGCGCCCTCGAACGCGGTTTCCCGCTGCGGGTGATCCGACGTCAGGCGCACAACCGGGGTGGGCACGTCGTCGTCGGTCACCGCGATCGTCGCCCGGTTGCCGGGAGCGGACGCCACCCGGTACTGGGAGCGCCGCAGGATCCGGGCCGAAATCGAGCCGTTGGCCTCGTCCGCCTCGTCATTCACGGTGTCTACCGAAAAAGTGAACGTGGCGTTGTTGGCCGGGATGGTCTCGGTCCTCGCGCCGGTCTGGCCGGAATCCGCGAAGTCGCCGTTTTGCGATATGTCCAGACGCACATCGAGATTCGTCGTTGGCGCGGGCGTGGCGCTGATCGTGAAGCTTGCCGGCTGGCCTTCGCCCACCGAGGCGGCGTCGCGGCGGATGCCGATGAGCGGCAGCGGCTCGTCGTTGTCGTTGACAGTCACCGATGCGGAGCCGTTCTGGCTGTCCACGTCATAGCCCGCGCCGTCGTTCACCGTCGCGGCGATGGCGCCGTGGGGCTCGTCCTGGCTGTCGTCGGTGGTGGCGACGGTGAAGCTGGCCGTCCCGCTGCTGCCCACGGTCTCCGTGCGCGTGCGGATCTGTCCGCCGGCGGCGAAGTTGCCGGTCTGCGAAATCGTGACCCGCACACGGATGTCGTTCCGGGGCGCGGGGTTCGCCGTGAGGGTGAAGCGGGCGTTGCCGCCTTCGGTGACGGCGCTGCCGCCGGTGATGCCGATCACCGGCGTGGGCGGCGGCTCGTCGTTGTCGTTGACGACGATCGACGCCGTGCCCTGGGCGCCAGACGGCGAATAGCCCTGGCCGGTGGCGACCGTGGCGGTGAGCGAACCGTGGTCTTCGTCGGTGTTGTCGTTGTGCGTGGACACGGTGAGGGTATTGCTTCCACCCGTGCCGATGGTGACCTGGCGTCGGCCTGTCTGCCCGCTGTTCGCGAAGGCGCCGCTGTCCACCACGTCGACATTCACCGTGATCGCGCTGGCGGGCGGCGGGCTCGCGCTCAGGTTGAACGTGGCCGTGCCGCCTTCGGTGATCGCGCCGCTACCCGTGATGCTCACGATCGGCGTATCCGGCGGCGGCGGAGGCGGAGGCGGCGGGGGATCGTCGTTGTCGCTGACCGCAACCGAGGCGCGGTCGCTCTGGAAGTCCACCGTGTAGCCGCTGCCGCCGGCGAGGGTGGCGGTGATCGCGCCGTCGGACTCGACCTGGGAGTCGTCGTCCGTGGTGACATCGAGCGTCAGGCTGCCGTCGGTGCCTATGGTGACGGTTTTCGCGCCGGTCTGGCCCGGATCCGCGAAATCGCCGCTGTCGTCGACATTCACGCTCACGTCGATGGGGTTTTGCGGCCGCGGGCTCGCGCGCAGGGTGAAGCGGACCGTGCCGCCTTCGGTGATGTCGTTGCCGCCGGAAATGCTCACCACGGGCTCGGCCGGCGGGTCGTCGTCATCCGTCAGGTTGACCGAAACGGCCTGCTGCAACACTCTCTGGTAGTCACCCGTGCCCGACAGACTGTTCTTGATGAAGGGGCGCTCATCGTGGTGGTCGGCATCCTGCTGGGCGGTCACCACGATCGTGCGCGCCTGATTCCAGTTCCGCGGGGAGAAGACCAGCGTCAGGCTTCCCGCAGGCGTGCCCTGGCCGGTATGGATGCGCACCGCGTTCGCATCCGCGCTGGTCGCCGTCAGGGTGACGTCGGCATCCGGCGCCTTCGTCAGCACCGCGGTATAGCTTCCGGGTGCGCCACCCTCGGTCAGGTCCAGCTCCCTTCTCGATAACGACAGTCCCGCGACCGCCGGATCGTCGTCGCGAACGGTCAGCACCGCCTCGGCGCGGTCGATGGTCACCGGCTGTCCCGTCGCGCTGTCGCTGGCTTTGGTCAACCGGAAGAAGATCGTCTCGTTGCCCTCGGATTCGCTGTCCTGAAGCAGCGTTACGGGGCCCGCCCGACCCGTCGTCTCACCGGCCGGGATGCGGATGGTGAAGGGTCCGGCGGCCCGAAAGTCGCGGAAGTCGGTGGTGCCGTGGTATTCCAGGTCAACCGTGGCGGTCACCCGGCCTTCCACCGGCTCGGACAGTTGCACCGTGGCGTAGAAGTCGCCGCCGCCCTCGCTCGCCTCGAAGGATGCGCTGCTGAAGCCGATGGTGGCTTCTTCGGCCACGTCGAAACTCACCGAGCCGCTGCCGGAGGCGCCGCCGTCGAGGTTCGCGCCGGAGCCGGCATTGAGCGTGCCGAGGCTGACGGTCACCGATTCGGGGCCTTCGTCGACGTTGTCTTCGATGGCGGTGACGGTCAGTTCCACGCTGCGCGCGGCATTGCCGCCGCCGGTGAAGGTGACCTGGGCGTTGCCGCTGTTGAGGCCGGCGCACTGCACGCCGGCGGCGCTTTCGCAGGCGACGGTGTATTCGCTGCCGCGCCCGGCCACGCCGCCGAAGTTCAAGGGCACGGTCAGGACTTCGGGGCTGACCAGCGCGCGGCCCAGCGACAAGGTCATGCGCTTGACGCCGCCCGCCTCGGCGATGTTGCCCTCCGGCGCCGAGAGCGTGACCAGGGTGGGATCCTTGTCCACGATGGTGACGGTGGCGGTGGCATTGGCGGAATCGACGGCAAGACCCGCGATCGGATTCGGCAGCGACAGCCTTGCCTCGAAGGTCTCGCGGGGCTCGTCGAGCACGCGCCGGTCGATGCCGGGGCTGACCTGGCGGCTCGATGCGCCGGACGAAATCGCCGGGTCCGCATTGCCGCCGCCGCTGCCGGTGCAGCGGGCATTGGCCCGGGAAACGCCCGTGAAGTCCTCGCCCAGGGTGGCGCTGCCGTCGTTGAGGCAGACCCGGAAAGTCACCGGGCCGGCGCCCTCGGAAAGCTCGGCATTCAGGTTCACCGTGCCCGCGCTCTCGTTGACGGTGACCGCGGTGGCCGCCCAGCCGATAGTGCGCCCGTCGTTGACGGTGAGGCTGACGCTGTTGTCGGAAGCGTGCGGGTCGGCGCCGCCGCCCACGTTGGTGCCGAGGCTGCCGCGGTCGAAGCCGTTGCTGCCGGAACCGTCGGGGCCAAGGGCGAAGGTCAGGGTTTCGCCGCCGCTTTCGGTGACGCCGTCCACGGTGGCCATGAGTTCGAGCGTCGCCACCCGGGCACCGGCGCCGGACAAGCGCAGTCTCGGCGTGGCCGTGCCGGTATCGTGGAGCGTGGCGCCGGTGTTGCCAGCGCCGGGTTTCGTCGCCAGGCTCCAGTCGCCGGTGGTGATGCCGTTGCCGCTCACTGCGAGGGGCACGTCGATGATTTCTCCGGCAATCAGCGCCCTGCCCAGGGTCACGGTGAACTCGGCCTTGCCCGCCTCGTAGATGGCGCCGCTGCCGACCCGGGCGAGGCTGACCACGGTGGGGTCGTTATCGACGACGGTGGCGGTCACCCGCGCCCTGGATGCATCGACGCTCAGGCCCGTCACGGCGGTCGGCAGCGAAATCTCGGCGCTGAAGGTCTCGTCGGGTTCGTCGGCGCTGTCGCCGATGACGGTGAAGGTTACGGCCTGGTCCGACTGGCCCGAGGCGATCTCCAGGTCGGGATTCGAGCCGCCGGTGCCGGTGCAGGCATTGCCGTTGAAGCCGCGGTAGTCGCTGCCGCGGTCGGCGCCGCCATCGGTCAGACAAACGCGGAAGGTGACCGGGCCGCTGCCGGTGGAGAGGCTGGCATCGACGCTGCCGGTGGTCTGCTGCGTGTCGGCCTCGTTGATGCTCAGGGTGGTGGCGGCCCAGCCGATGGTGCGCGGGTCGTTCACCAGCACGGTGAAGCGGTTGTTGCTGCCGTGGGGGTCGGCGCCGCCGCCCACGTTGGTGTCCGGGTCGGCGTCGAACTGCTGATCGGTGCCGAGCGCGATGGCGTAGGTCTCGCCGGCGCCTTCGCTCGCGCCGTCCGCCACCGCGGTGAGTTCCAGGGTCGCGGTCTGCGCGCCGGCGCCGGAAAAGCGCACCGTGGGGGTGGCGGTATTGGTGGCGAGCAGGCTGATCCCCGTATTGCTTGCGCCGGACTTCGTCGCCAGGCTCCAGTCGCCGGTGCTGACATTGGCGCCGCCGATGGACAGTGGTGCGTCGATGACCTCGCCCGCCACGAGCGCGCGGTCCAGAGAGACGGTGAACTCCACCTTGCCGCCCTCGTTGATGGCGCCGCTGCCGCCGCGGGCCAGGCTCACCGTGGTGGCGTCGTCGTCGCCGATGGTGACGTTGAGGGTATCCGGGCTGATGCCGAGTCCCGCCACCGGCGTGGGCAAGGAGATCACGGCGGTGTAGGTCTCGTCCGGCTCGTCGATGGCATCGGCAATGGAGGCAAAGTTCACCGTCTGTGTGGTGTCCCCGGCGGCGATGGTGAAGTCGGCGTTGCCGCCGGCGCCGGTGCAGCGGTCGCCGGCGGTGACGACGCCAGAATAATCGCTGCCGAAGGTGGCCGTGCCGTCGGTGAGGCAGACGCGGAAGGTGACCGCCGACGCGCCCGCCGAGGTGAGCCGCACGTTCACCGAACCGGCGGATGCGGTCTCGGTGGCGTCCAGGGTCGCCGACGCCCAGCCGATGGTGCGCACGTTCAGGCCGGCGTCCTTCAGCGTGATGCGGCCGTTGCCGCCGCGGCTGCCGGTGGCGCCGCCGTCGAGATTGGTCGCCCTGAGAATCGGCGCGCTGCCCGTGGAGCTAGCCGGAATGGATACCGTGACCGTGGCGTCGTCGGCGTCGCTGTCCACCGCCGCGGTCAGCAGGATGCTCGCCACAGTGGCGCTCTCGCTCGGGCCGGCGAAGGTCACTTCGCCGCTGGCCGGATCGAGGCTGACGCCGGTGGGCGTGCCGCTGAGCGCGAGGCTGAAATCCGTGCCGAGCGCGGCGCCGGAGAATTGCAGCGGTACGACCAGCCTTTCGCTGTTCACCATGCCGCGGCCGATGGCCAGCCTGATCTCCGCGGTATCGGCGCCGTCGCCCTCGGTCGCCTGGGTGTCCGGCGTGGTCAGCGTCACCGCTGTAGCCGTGTTGTCGGCGATGGCGATGTCCACCGCGCTGTTCTCGCCGTTGACGTAGCCTTCGGGCGGCGCGCCGAGTTGCAGCTTCAGCGTCTCGGCGGGCTCGTCGTCGTTGTCCGTGCGCGCCCCTAGCGTGGCCGTGCCGCTCGTGGCGCCATTCGCGACGGTGATGTTCGCTGCCAGCGTGTAGTCGTCGCTGTCGGCGGTGGAGTCCGCCGCCACCCGCTGAACCGGGATGCTGAGCGAACCGCCGGACGGCGCTTCGGACACCTCGGCGGTGAGCGTCAGGCTGCCGCCCTCGGTGACCGCGCCGCTGTCGCTCACCGACAGGTTCACCGTGGGCTGCGGCGGGGTGTCGTCGTCGCCGAGAACGATCTCGCCGGCGCCGGTGCGAACGCCGCTGACGCCGCCGTCGAGGCCGGTGGCGGTCAGCCGCGGATTACCGCCGGTGGAGGCGGGAATGCTCACCGTCACCCGTTCGTGGTCGGTGTCGAGATCGTCGATCGCGGTCAGGGTCAGGGTAACGCTGGTGGCGGTCAGCCCCGCGCCCGGGCCGGTGAAGCTGACGCTGGGGCTGGCGCCGCCGAGGCCGGCGCAGGAAACCCCCGTGGGTAGCGGATTCGGGCAGGCCAGCGTGAAGTCGGTGGCCGGCGCGCCGCCGGCGAAGCCAAGCGGCACGGTCAGCGCCTCGCCGTTCGCCAGACCGCGGTTCAGCGTCAGGGAAACGCTGGCGGTGTCGTTGGGGTCGCCCTCCATGGCGCTGGCGTCGGGCGTCGCCAGGGTCACGCGGCTGGCGTCGTTGTCCGTAATGCGCACTTCGGCGGCGTTGGCCGTGCCGGGTTCGTAATCGTCGCCGTTCGTCACCCTGGCCCGGATCGGCCCGCTGGCTTCGTCATCGCTGTCGGCCTGGGTGGGGACGGTGAAGACCTTGGAGGTAGCGTTGGCATCGACCTGGATCCCGCGGGCGCTCTGGTCGCCGGGCGCGAGGAAGTTCGAGTTCGCCGCGTCGGTCACGGTTATGTTCACTTCGATGGCCGCTTCGGGGGCAGGGTCCAGCGTCAGGGTGAAGCTGGCATTGCCGCCCTCGGTGACGGCGTTGCTTGAAGTGGGCGCGATGGTGACTTCCGGCAGCATCTGCTCATCGTCATCGAGAATGCTGAACGCGCCGGCGCCGCTGACGGTTACGCCGCCGCCCAGATTGTTGTCCGATTCCCGCACCTCGGCCAGTTTGACCGACACCGATTCGCCGCTGCCTTCGTCGCGGCTGTCGTCCGTGGCGGTGAGAATCACGGTCGCGGCGGCCGCGCTGGGGCCGCGGAAGGTGACGGTGGGCTCATCGCCGTCCAGGGCGTAGCCGACCCCGGCCGGCGGGGTGTCCGGCGCGGCCAGGGCGAAGTCCGTTCCGGGGACGGTGTCGCCGCCGAAGGCAAGCCGCAGGCTCAGGTTCTCGTTCGCTTCCAGGGCGCGGTTCAGCGTGATCGTCAGGGTCTTGCCGCCGCCCGTTTCGTCGATGTTGCCCGACGGCACGCTCAGGGTTGCGCTGCCGCGGTCGTTGTCGTGGACGGGGCGGGTGGCGGCGGCGGGCTGGAAGACCTGGTAGCCGGCGCCCGCGACCATCGTCACGGTTACCGATCCGGATGCCTTGTCGATGTTGTCGGCGAGAGTCGGCACGTCGATATTGACTCGCTCCGTTTCCGCGGGGATGGTCACGGTCTTCGTGACCAGTTCTCCGCTGGCGACGTAGCCGCCGGTTGCGCTCACGGCGTACTGCACCGTCAGGTCGGACAGGATTTCGCCGCTGGGGCGGATCTGGAACCGGCCCGATTGGCCTTCGACAGGGTCCGACGCGCTGGACAGCGGCACCACGCCCACGAACGGCCTGGCCTCGTCGTCTTCGACCCGTAGCGCCAGGTCCGGCGCGCTGCTCACCTGGGCATAGCCCGCCACCTGATGGGCGATGATCACGCTCTCATGCTGGTCGTCGGCATCCGGCACACCCGTCACCGTCACTGTCTGATCCGTATTCCAGGTGGAGGAATTGAAGGTAAGCGCGCCGCTGACCGTGGTGGCGCCGGTATCGCGCGATACCGGCGTGACCGTGACCGCGGCGTTCGGATTGCTCGCCAGCCTCACGTTGTAGGAGGCGTCGCCGCCTTCCTCCACCGTAAGCGCGGTAGGGTTGACGATCACTCCGTGCTGGGGCGTTACCAGCACCCCCACGTCGGAGATGTTCACGTCCCTGTAGCTCGGGTCCGTGGTGCTGACGGAGTGGTTCAGGGCGGTGAAACCGGCGGAAGCGCCCTGCACCGTGACCGTTTGCGTGCGGCTGCCCCCGGGATTGAATTCCACCTGCGTGGGATTCACGGTGACCCTGTTCCCCTGGCCCGATATGAGAACAAAGATCGCACCCTGCACCTGCGTGGTTGCGGTGAGCTCATAGGTCACGCTGCTGCCTTCCCGCACTTCCAGGCTGCCGGTGGACACAATGATATCGCTGCCGGCGTCCCGCACGGTGACGGCCACCTGCGGCCCCTGGCTGACGCCCGGGTAGCCGCTCACGGCATGGGTGATGGTGGCGCTTTCCGAGGCGGCGTTGAGATCCGGGTTTGCGGTTACCGTGACCTGTTGCTTCATGCCGTAGTTGCCGCTCGTGAACGTCAGTGCGCCGGACAGGGTGATGGCGCTGCTGGTCGTCCCCGGCGTCACCGTCACCGTGCCGCCCGGGTCGGTGTTCAGCCAGACGTCGTAGGTCGCCGCCGGGCCGTGCTCGATGGCGGTGACCCGGGTTGCCGATGCCCGCACCCGGGCGGTAGCCGTCACCGTCACGTCAACCGGGGCGGGGGTGATGGCGGCGTAGGCGCTGTCGGTGCTGGCGACGGCGTGGGTGATGCGCGTCATGCCGCTGTCGATGCCGCTTACCTGCACGGTTTTTGCCGTGTTCCATTCCGAGGGCGCGAAGGTGACGGCGGCGCCGGCGGTGGCGGTCATGGCATCGCCGATAGTCGGCGTAACGGTGACGTTGGCCGAAGGGCGGCTGAGCAGCTTGATTTTGTAGCTGGCATTTACGCCCTCGTTGAGGCTGAGGGTGGTCGGGTCCACGCTGATGCCCGCGCCGGCATCGACAATGGATACCTTGACCTCTGGACCCGTGGTGATGGCGCCATAGCCGGCCACCGCATGGGTGATGGTGATGTTGTCATTGGCGAGATCGGCATCGGGGAGGCTCTCGACCGTCACGGGCTGCCACTGGCTCCAGTTGCCGCCGTTACCGCCGGTGAAGGTGAGGGGGCCCGGTACGGTAAGCCTGGCGCCGTCGCTGGAAGCGGGAGTCACCGTGACTGTGGCGCCGGGGTCGGCGTGCAGCTTCACCCGGTAGCTTCCTTCACCGCCTTCGCTGAGCGAGAGCGTGGTCATGTCGATATCCACCGCCGGCTCCGCGCCGATATCGGCGAGCCGGATCTGGCCGTTGCCGCTGCGAGCGCCGCCGGCGCCGCCGTCGAGACCGATGGCGGTGATCGTGCCCAGGGATACGGTGACGGTGGTGTCGGTCTCGTCCGTGTCCTTGAGCGCCGCCACCTCCACCGTGGCCGCGTCCGCCGCGGCGGGGCCGCCGGTAAAGGCCACCGTGGGCGGGGTGGCGGTGAGGTCGTAGCTGACGCCCGTGGGTCTGGAAGCCGGCTCGCTCAGGCTGAACTCGGTGTCGATGCCTCCGCCGCTGAAACTGAGCGCCGCCTTGAGCGATTCGCCGGAAACCAGGGCGCGGGACAGGGCGAGCCGGATGCTGGCCTTGTCCCCGGCATTGCCTTCGGTGGCGACCGCATCCGGGGTGGACAGGGTCACGGTGGTCGGGTCGTTGTCAGTGACGGCAACGGTGGCGGCGCCGGCTGTGGACGAGGCCGTGTAGGCCGTGCCGCTGGCGACGGTCACCTTTACTTCGCCGCGCGGCTCGTCGATGTTGGTGTCATTGACGGTCTGCACCTCATAGGTCGCCGTGGATGCGTTCGCCGGAATCCGCACGGACTTGCTGCCCTGGTTGCCGGCGGCGATGAAGTCGGCGGTGGCGTCGTCCTCCACGTTCAGGTTGACGGTGATATCCTGCTGCGGCGCGGGACTGGCGTTCAGCGTGAACACCGCGCGGCCGCCCTCGGTCACCCGGTTGCCGCCCTCGATGCCGATGACGGGCGTGCCGTCGTCGTCGGTGATATGGAAACTCGCCGTGCCGCTGCGGCTGGTTCCGCCGGCGAGGCCCGAGCCACTCGAGGTGGGCGCGCCGAGGCCGACCGTGATGGATTCGCGCTGGCCTTCGTCGTCGAAATCGGACACCGCAGAGACGGTGAACGTGGCCTTGCGCGGCGCGCCGTTCGCGCCGTTGAAGGTGATGCGCGGCGAGTTGCCGGATAGCGCGTAGGTGAGGCCGGCCGGCGGCGAAGTCGGCGCGTTCAGCGTGTAATCGCCGGTCGTTACGTCGCCGGAGACCGTGATCGGCGCCGCCAGCACTTCGCCGCTGACGAGTGCCCGGGGCAAGGTCAGGGTGATGCGTTTCGAGCCGCCGGTTTCGGGAATGTCGCCGGACGGCGCCGACAGCACCACCTCCGTCGCGTCGGCGTCCTCGACCTCGAGCGAGGCGACGCCGGCGGACGAGGAGACGGTGTAACCGTCGCCCGAGGCCAGGGCGACCGTCAGCGAGCCCCGGGCTTCGTCGTCGTCGTCCGCGGTGGTGGGAACATTGTGGATCACCGAAAGCTGACCGGAGGGAATGGTGACGGACTTGCCCGAACCGACTGCGGAGGAAGCCGCAAAATCGCCCTGCTGGGACACGGTCAGGGAAACCCTGATGCCGCCCGAAGGCGCGGCGCGGGTCGAAGCGATGGTAAAGGCGCCGCTCGTTCCCTCGGTGACGTTGCCGCCCGCCTGGATGCTGAGCTCCGGCGGCGCGGCGTCCTGGTCGTCGTCGGTGATGGTGAAACTGGCTACCGAACCGCTGCCGTTGACGCCGCCGAGACCCGTCTGGGAGGCGGTCCCGCGGCCCACGGTCACGGTTTCGCCGCGATTCTCGACGACGCTGTCCTGGGTTGCCGTCAAGGTCAGCGTCGCCACTCTGGACGCTCCGGCGCCGCCGGTGAAGAGCACCCGCGGCCGATCGACGGAAGGGTCGCTGCTGTTGAGGTTCTGGAAGCGGACGCCGGCCGGAAGCGCGCCCGGCGCGGTGAGCGTGTAATCCGTGCCGAAAGTGGCGCTGCCGCCGAAAGTCAGCGGCTGGGTCAGAGTCTCACCGCTCGCCAGTGGCCGGCCGAGTGCAACCTTGATGACCTTGCTGCCCGAAGCCTCGGCGATATTGCCGGCCGGGGCGGACAGCGTGACAGTTGTGTTGTCGTTGTCGCTGACGGTGGCCGAGGCGCTGGCGCTGGAACCGGAGACCTGGTAGTCGTCCCCGGGATCGACCGCGACAGTGACCATGCCGGCGGGTTCGTCGGCGGAATCCCCGGCGGTCGCCACGGTATGGGTTGCCGAGGAATCCCCCGCGTTGATGGTGACCCGCTTCATGCCGAGATTGCCGGCGGCGACATAGTCCCCCATCTGCCCGACGTTCAGGTTCACGGTCAGGCCGCTGGCAGGCGCCGGGCTGTCCGAGCTGACGGTAAATCCCGCGCCCGCGCCTTCGGTGACGTTGCCGTCGGATGCGATGCTGACGACGGGTTCGGCATCGCCGTCGTCGTCGATCAGATTGAAGGTCACGGCAGTCGTTCCGGTAGCCTCGGCGCCGCCGCTCAGGCCCGTTCCGGAAGTCGAATCCAATGTCCCGATTGTTATCGTGACGGTTTCATCATCGTCGTCGTCCAGGTCCGAAACGGCGCGAACCTGCAGATCCGCGCGGTTGGACATGCCGGGACCGCCGGTGAACACGATGGCGGGCGCGGCGGTGTCCAGGCCCTGGGCGCTGACGCCAATCGGCCTGAACGTGAAGACCACTCGGTAGTCCGTTCCCAGGCCGGCCGTTCCGCCCAGGCTGAGGGGAACAGACAGGGATTCGCCCGCCACCAGGGCGCGTCCGAGCGCCACCTGCAATGCTCCGAATCCGCCCGTTTCCTGAATATTCGCTTGACTGGTTTGCAGCGTGACCGAAGTGGGATCGTCGTCGCTGATGGCGACCATGGCGGAACTGCTGCTGCCGAGGCCGTAGGCACTGCCCGGTTGCAGGACCAGGGTGATTCCGCCGTCGGGCTCGTCTCCGGCGGCGCCGCTGTCGTTTGTGGTCGGGATGGTGACCGCGGCCGTCGTGGCGCCTTCAAGGATCGTTGTCGAAACCGGCAGCGCGCCGCTGGCGAAACTGCCCGGATCTTCGATCATGAACGACACAGCGAGACCACCCACGGGCGCCGCCGTATCCGATTCGATGGTAAAGCTGGCGTCCGTGCCTTCGGTGATGCTGGCGGAACCGGCGGTGACGCTGACTCGTGGCAGCGCAGCGGCGAGCACCGTGACAGCCACGTTGCCGGGCAGGGTTGCCAAAGCGTAGCTGCTGTCTGTGGTGGAGGCATGTGCGTGGCTGATGGTGACATCGCCCGCCGCGACGCCAGTTACCGCTACCGTCGCGCCACTCTGCCACGCGCTCGGCGCGATGGTGACGGGAGTCTGCACCGTGGCCAGGGAAGTGTCGCTGCTGGTCAGGTCGAGCACCACGTTGGCGGCTGGCTCGCTCTTGAGCCGGATCTGATAGTTCGCCGAATTCGTGCCGACCACCGTGACGCTCTGCGGTGCCACGATGAAGCCGGTCCCGGCGTCGGTTACCGTCACCGTGACGTTGGACACCGAGGTGACGCCGGTGTAGCCGGTAATCTGGTGGCTGATGGTCGCGGTGTCGTTGGTCGCGTCGGCGTCCTCGGCGGCTTCCAGGGTGATCCGCTGGGGCGTGCTCCAGTTGCCGGCGTTGCCGCCGGTGAAGGTCAGGTCGGTCGGCGAGAAGGTCACGTCCGTGTTGTCGGATGCCGGAGTGATGACCACCGTTGCGCTGTCGCCCGGGTTTGTGTCCAGTACCAGGCTGTAGGAATTTTGGCCGCCCTCAGCCAGCGACAGACTGGTGCCGGGCCGGATGGTGACGCCCGAGGTGCCGCCCCTCGTGTCGGTGATGACAATGGTCGCCGTGCCCGAGCCCACCGCGCCGCCGCCGAGGCCCGATGCTCCCATGCGCGGCGAGCCCGAGGCCGAGGAACGCGGAATGGAGACAAGCGGTGTTTCGCTTGTCGTGTCCTGATCGTTCAGCGCGCCGAACGTTACCGTGGCCGTGCGCGCGGCGCCCGACCCGCCGGTGAAGGTCAGGGTATTGCCGGTCAGGCTGATGCCTGTGGCGGAAGCCAGCGACAGGGAATATTCGCTGGAGTGCACTTCCGTGAATCCCAACGGCACCGTCAGGGATTCGCCCGCCACCAGCGCCCGGCCCAGGGTCACCGTGAATCTGCCGGTCTCGCTGCTTTCGCCTTCGGTGGCGGTGGTGTCCGCGGCGGCAAGTGTGACCGTGGTGGAATCGTCGTCGGTGATGCTCACTTGAGCGTTGCGGGCGCCGGACGATACGGTGTAACCGGCGCCCGTGGCCACCGTCAAGGTCACCGAGCCGTCGGCTTCGTCGGTGCTGTCGGAAACTGTCGGCACCTTGTAGAGCGCCTGTGTTTCACCCGCCGGAATGACGACGGACTTGCTTCCGCCACGGTCGCCGGCGGCCACGAAATTGCCGGTCTGGCCCACGGACAGATTCACAAGCAGGCTGCGGGTCGATCTGGCCGTGCTGCGCACGGTGAAAGTCGCGTCCATGCCTTCCTCCTGGGCCGCGCCGCCGGTCACGCTGATCGTTGGCGTGCCGTTGGCGTCGGTGATGGAGAAGCCGCCGCCGCCCGCGCCGCGGGCGCCGCCGTGGAGGTTGCTGCCGGAATTCGAATTCAGGGGAGCCAGGGCCACGGACACCGATTCGGCTTCCTCGATCAGGGCGTCGCTGCTGGCCCGCAGAATCAGGGTCGCCGAGGTGGCGCCGCCGCCCTGTTGGCCGCCGAAGGTGACCGTGGGCGGGTTGCTGGCCGGGTTGCTGCTGGCCAGGTTGGAATAGGTGACGCCGGCGGGTCTGGGACTCGGCGCCGCAAGCGTGTAATCGGTCCCGAATGCCGCGCTGCCGGCGAAGCGCAGCCGCACCGGCAGCGACTCCGTGCCGACCAGCCCGCGCGGCAGGGTGAGGGTAAGGGTTTTCTCGCCGCCCGATTCGGAGATACTGCCGCCCGGCACGCTCAGCGTCACCTGAGTCGCATCGTCGTCATTGACCGTAACGGTGGAGGCGTTCTGCGAGCCATGCAGGGTGTAGCCGCTGCCGCCAGCCAGCGCAATGGCCACCGAGCCGGAGCGTTCGTCAACGACATCGGTGGCCGTGGCGAGGGTGTAGCGGAGGGAAGTCTCGCCCGCTTCGAGCACGATGTTGTGGGCGCCCTCGGCGCTTGCGGGCAGGAAGTCGCCGGTGTCGGTGACGTTGAGCGCGATGGTGAGATTGCGGTCCGCCGGATTGTTTGCGCTGATGGTGAAGTTGGCCTGTTCGCCCTCGTCGATGGCGCCGCTGCCGTTGCGCACCAGCCGGATGACCGGTTCGGCGTCGTCGTCGTTGATGTTGAAGCTCACCGAGCCGCTGCCGGCGGCACCGGCGTCGAGGCCCGTGCCGGAGGCGGCGTCCAGCGCCGGCAGATTGACCGTCACCGATTCCGAATCGCCTTCATCGAGGTTGTCGCCGGTTGCCCGCAGGACGACCGTGGCGGTGGTGGCGCTGGGCGTGGTGCCGCCGGTAAAGGTGATCGTGGGCGGGTCGTTGATGGGGTCGCTGCTGCCGAGATTGGCATAGGTCACCCCGCGTGGCCGCGAGTTCGGCTCGCGCAGGCCGTAATCCGTGCCGAGGGTGGCGGCGCCGCCCATGCGCAGCGGCAGGGCCAGGGTTTCTCCGGTCACCAGCCCCCGGTCGATGGTGATGGTGAGGGTCTTTGACCCGCTTGCCTCCGAGATGGCGCCGGCCGGGGCGGAAAGTGTGACGCCGGTGGGGTCGTTGTCGGTGACCGCCACGGTGGCCGCCCCGGCGCCGCTGGCGATGCCGTACCCCGTTCCGGCGTTCAGCGTGACGGTCAGCGAACCGCTGCGCTCATCCGTCGCGTCCGCGATGGTGGCGACGGTGTGGGTCAGGGTGGTCTGGCCCGAACTCAGGGTTGCGGTTCTCTGCACGGTGTCGCCGGCGCTGGCGAAGTCGCCCACCTGGCTGGTGGTGAAGACGATGTCCAGGTCCTGCTGCGCGGCGCCGGCGACGCTGATGGTGAAGGTGGCGCTGTCGCCTTCGGTCAGCGCGGCGGCGGGCCCCTGGATGCTGACCTCGGGCTGATCGTCATCGTCGTCGATGGTGACGCTGGCGCTGCCGGAGCCGGATACGCCGCCGTCGAGCCCGGCGCCCGAGTTGGCGTTCAGGGCGGGCAGGGCGAAACTCACGGTTTCGCCGGCGCCTTCGTCGAGGGCATCCTGTACTGCGGTCAGCACCAGGGTGGCGCTGGTCGCGGTGGCGCCGCTGGAGGGGCCGGTAAAGGTCACCGTGGGGGTGGCGTTGCCGGCATCGTAGGTAACGCCAGCGGGCAGGGTCCGGGGTTCGGCAATGGTGTAGTCGGTGTCGCGCGTCGCGCTGCCGCCGATGGTGAGCGGCAGGCTCAGGGACTCGCCATTCACCAGTCCGCGCCCCAGGGTAAGCGTAATGGCGGTGTCGCCCGCGGCCTCGGGGATGCTGGCCACATCCGCGCCGATGGCCACGGTGGTGGCGTCGGTGTCGCGAATCTCGGTTTCTCCGGCCGCGGCGTTGGCGTCGATGGCGTAACTCGGGGAGTTCCGCAGCGTCACGCTCACCTGGCCGTTGGGATCGTCGCTGGCGAGTTCGCTGGTGGCGACGGAGTAGCGCACCGTAGTGGCGCCGGCGGGCAGGGTGACGCTCTGGTTGCCGGCGACCGTGGAATCCACGTAGGCGCCTTCCCGGTTCACCGTCATATCCACCGTGACGTCGGCCTGGGCGGCGTTGCTGGCGGTGATGGTGAAGTCGGCCGTGCCGCCTTCGGTGATGCGGGCGGCGTCGGCGGCGATGCCGATGGTGGGCTGGTCGCTGGCGGCGATGGTGATTTCCCGCGAATCGGACTCGCCCGACCCCGGCCTGCGAATGCCGAAGGGCAGTTCGCCCAGCGCGATCGTGAAGGTCTCCGCATCCTCGGAGAGATCGTCGTCCGCGATGGCCACGGTGGCGCTGGCGCTGCGTTGATTGGCGAGCACGCGCACCGTGCCCACGGGGGTGTAGTCCGCATCGGCGGCGCTGCCGTTTTTGTAGAGCAGCGGGATGATCTTCGCGCTCCCGGGCGCGCTCCCGCCCACCAGATTCACGGTGGCGGTGACATTACCGCCTTCGGAAACGGCGGCCGGCGTGACCGAGAGCGTCGCCCGGGGATCGGTGGCGACCGTCTCCTGGACCCGCGCCGTCACTGGGAAGCTCAGATTGCGGTAGGCCTCGTCGTGGAGATTTACAAACTCCCCGTCGATGAGTTCGAAATAGTCCGTGCTGGTGGTATGGAAAATGGTGGCGGCGCCAACTCCGCCCGAGTGGAAGACCTCCAGAAACTGCGGTTGATTCCAGTTGTTCGAAGTGAAGGTGAGTCGCTGGCTGTCGCGATTGTCGGCGAACTTGACCTTCGTGACCTCACTGATGCGGACTGCGACCGTCACCTCCGTGTAGCGCTCTTCAAAATCATGGACGCCAATTGTCGGGCGAATCGCCACCGGCCGGGTTTTCAGGCGCATGCTGTAGCGCGTGCTCCCGCCCCCGGGCACACTGACGATGGTGGGGTCGAACACCAGCCCCGCGGCAATGTCGTCGCGGATGCTGACCGTCACCTCGCCGCCATCGGTCACATTGGGCAAGCCACCGATGGCATGGCTGATGGTAATGGTTTCGTCGTCGGCGTCGTTGTCTCCCATCGGCATTACCGTTACGGTCTGCGGGGTGCTCCAGGTGCCGTTACCGCCGCCGGTGAAGGTGAAGCGCGCCGGCGAGACGGTGGCGTCGGGCAACGCCCAGGGCTCCCGGTCCACACTGGCGTCCACGGTAACCGTGCGGCCGCTGCCGGGGTCGTTGCGCAGGGCCAGGGTGTACCGCCCGCTGCCGGATTCCGCGATCGACAGGCGCGGGTCAACGAACACGATGGGATCGGTGGCCGCGCCAGCGCTGCGGTAGGCCACGGTGACCGATGGCGCGCCGATGGCGCTGTAGCCGGTATCCTGGCTCGCCACCGTATGGGAAACGGTGACCGTACTGCCCTGGAAGGAATTGCCCAGGGCCAGCGTCACGGTTCGCGGCTGGTTCCAGTTGTCCTGATCGAAGGTGATGACCGGGCTGACCGACCCGGGCGTCTGGCCGTCGATCTTCGCGATGCTGACTCGGCTGGTGTTGTTGCTGGCGACGGTGATGTTGACCGGGCTGCCCGGCGGGGTGGCGAGACGCAAGTCGTAGCTGCGTTCGGTGCCTCTGGCATGGTTGCTGTAATAGCTGAGGTTGCGCCTGCTGACCAGCACGCCGATGCCGTTGCCGTCGGTCACGGTGACGCGCACCGAGCCGCCGTTGGTGACGCTGCCGAGGCCGCTCAGGCTGTGTTCCATGTAGAGGATCTCGTCAGCGCCGTCGGCATCGACGACCGGCGCGACGGTAATGCGTTGCGGCGTTTGCCAACTGCCCAAGTTGCCGCCCGTGAAGGTCAGGGTCCTCGGCGAGACGGTGACGGCGCCCGTATCGGTGGGATTGATGGCGACCGTCACCGTTTTGCCGTTGCCCGGATCCTGGCGCAGAGCGGCGCGGTAGGTGGCGGCGGCGCCTTCCTCGGTGAGGCGGATGGGTATTTCGGCAAACTCCAGCGGAGCGGCGGCGGCGCCGCGGGTGACGGTCAGCGGCGCCGTCAGGTTGATCCACCCGGCCCGGTCTCCATTGACCAATGGTCCGGACATGGTGCCGTCGCTATTGAGGAACAGGACCAGGTCGCGGTGTACGGTGAGGGTGACGGGAACGTCGCTGGTCAGCGGCGAGGTGGAGGCCGAGAACGTCACGTCCACCAGGACATGGTGATTGCTGGCGCCGACGCCGTTGGTGTTCTGCGTGGGCGGGAACATGGTGACGCTCGACACCTCCATGCCCGCCGGCCTGCCGGCGAGGGAGATCTTTTCGCGGAAGGCGCCGGTCGGGTTTCCGCTGGTATCGAAGTAGCCGCGATAGGTTGCGTCCCTATGGACAATGTCGGCTATGTCCGCACCGATGAAAGCCGAATTTTTCGTCGTCAGCCGGATGGTTCCGCCATCGGCGCTGAGCTCGGTGACGCTGATTTCCAGGGACGGGACGGCGGTTTGGGCGGTGGCGGGGGTGTGGAGAGTCAGCAGCGCCGTCAGCGGCAATCCGAGGAGACAAGTCAGCCAGCGCGGGCACAACCGATCCCCTCTCACGCCGCCAGAACGACGGCGCGAACCGGGTCGTCTCGTTGCCTCATGCTCGCGGCAAGTCGACAACACTCCAGCACTCGGGCGGAAGCGCGACGCTTGCCCGCGCTCCTTCTCGCAGATATCTTGAGCATGGATATCTGCCGCCCCATTCAACGGCTGATCCATGCCCTTGCCCCCTTGCGGGCCATTGCGAAATACGGAACCGCAGTGGCCCCCGCATCAAATGGCCGGGTCTGGAGAAGCGCAGAGCGCAAGTTCCCCGAACCTTGTGACCTTTAAGCTACAGATTATCTCATCGAGTGTCAACAAATTGACTCGAATAAATATTCATTCGTACGGAAATATAAGACATATATTCCATGATTTCCAGTTTGCGCACTTGACTTGCGATTGCAAACGGTTCGCTTCACCATTCGCCCCGACCCTGCGGGCGTAAACCGGCGTCGTGGTCAGGCATGCATTCCACTTCAGGAAAAGTGAGAGGAAATCGCAAGTGAATCCGTTTATCGAAATGCTGAAATCACACCGCTCCATCCGCAAGTTCACTGATGAGCCCATCGCGCCGGAGCTGTTCAGGGAACTGTTGCGGGCCGGGCAGGCCGCGGCGACTTCGAGTTTCCTGCAGGGTTCGACGATCGTGCGGATCACTGACGCCGGCAAACGCGCCCGGATTGCGGAACTGGCCGGGAACCAGCCCTATGTGGCGAGCGCGGCGGAATTCATGATCTTCTGCGCCGACCTCAAGCGCGCCGGCAACTGGTGCCGGGAGTATGGCAAGCCATTCGAGGGGGATTACACCGAGCACTTCATCATCGCCACCGTCGATGTGGCCCTGATGGCCCAGAGCATGGTCTGCGCCGCCGAATCCGCGGGGCTTGGCGTCTGCTACATCGGCGGCATCCGCAACAATCCCGGGCAGGTGAGCGAATTGCTGGAATTGCCCAGGGGCGTGTATCCGGTGTTCGGCCTCTGCCTCGGCCACCCCGCCCAGGACCCGGAAGTCAAGCCGCGCCTGCCGCTCTCGGTGATCCTCAAGGAGGAGCGTTATCACGAGGAAGGCGACCGGGAGACCATCGCAGCCTACGATGAAACCGTGCGCAAGTACTACGCCACCCGCACCGGAGGCGGCCACGGCATCGGTTGGTCGGAACAGGTTTCGGTATTGCTGTCGGAAAAATCCCGCCCGCACATGAGGGATTTTCTTGCGGGGCAGGGTTTTACCTTCAAGTAGGCGGACTTACCGATCGTCGATACCGATGCGGTAGGCGCCGGTGTCGGGAAGCGCTTCCTCAAGCTCGCTGACCTGGGTCTCGATGAATTCCGACGGGGGAATCGCGCCGTTGCCGAAAGCGAACAGGAACTCGCCATTGAGCAGCCGCGCCCGTTGATCGTCGGTAACCGACCAGCGGGCGATATAGTAGTCCGCCGGCGGCAATTCGAAGGGAATCGGATAGATGAAACTCTGGCCAATTCGCTCCGGGTCGTAGACGAAGCCGATATTGATCCATTGCTCGTCAGAGGTATACAGGGCCAGTTTCAGCAGCCGCACATCAATCCGGAAACTCATGGTGATCATCCGCGGCGGATCGGACAGTACGGAATCGTCCGGCGGAAAAGTCACCCCCGGCGAAAGCGCCCCATGGGAATGCTGGGCATGAAGACCCCCGGCGAATACCGCCAGCAACAGGCCAAAGACAATTCGCGAAATCATGGCCGCAATTCTACCCAAAAGCCCCGCCTGTCAGAACTGTTGTTGCCTCAGGGTATCTTTCCAAATGTCTGTCATTCTGCGCGAAGCGAAGCGGAGTCGCAGAATCTCTCGACAGATGGCGCCGTGCAAGGTTCATGAGATTCTGCGACTGCGCGCAGAATGACGGTATTCCCACAGGAAACCGATTTACCCTGACCTGGGCTGGAAGTAGACCATGGTCTGGCGGGACAGCGCGGCGAGGCGGCCGTCTTCGGTGAAAATCTTGCCGGATTGCTGGGTGTAGCCGCCGGCGGCCCATTCCAGATCGAATCGCAGCAGGAACCAGCGGCTTTCGATCTGTTCTGGCGGGGTGACGAATTCCAGCGCCCAGGAAAGCGAACTCGAGGGCGTCCGGCTGTCGCGGAAGCGGTTGAGCAGCACCGGCGGTGGCAGGTCGGCGATGGATATGATCGCTTCGTCCGGAAAATCGGCCAGGTCGGCGCGATGGGCCGCCCAGATATTGATCCGGTTCTTCGCATCGCCGGACATGGGCGTCCCGCCGCCAACCCATTGGCCATCGAAAAAGCGCAGGAAACCCGGCATCCGTTGCGGGTCCTGATGCCGCAGGGGACCTTCCACCTCGGGCCGCCCGGGCCTGAAACCATGATCCACCGCAACATGGAGGCCTTGCCGGGGCTTGCCCCAGGCCGCCAGCGCCTGCAGGCAGACTTCGCCATCCTGCACAATCTCGGCGCTGGTCTGGCTGACATTGCCACCCTCGCGTAAAACCCGTGCATGCACCCGGGATCTGCCCGGTTGCAGCGGCCCCACGAAGGAAACCATCAGCGAGCGCAGGGAACGCTCCCGGACAACCTCCTTGCGCATGGCAGTCACCGCCAGCGCCGCCGCCACACCCCCATACAGCGACCGCCCTTGGGACCAGTTCCGGGAAACATCCGCCAGGTTCTCCCCGCTGTCCCGGAGCCCGCGAAGAATTTCAGGCAAATCACCATCTGTCATGAAAAGACCCCTGATGATATGCTTTCGACCGGCCCGGATGGGGAACAGTCGGGACTCGTACACAATACTGCCGAATTTCTTGTCATGATCCATTCCGGCCTGAGCCGCGGCCTTCTTGCTGCATTGCTGTTTTTCACGGGGGGCGTAACCTTCGCCCAGGTCAATCCGGCTTCGTATCCGGCCCGGGATGAAAACGGCCTTGCCGCCAATGCCGCCACCAGGCCACTTGATGACGCCGTGCTCGATCTGGCGCCGGAAGAGTTGAGCCTGGTGTTTCCCGCCAGTGTACGGCTGGTCAAGCTTGTCCTGCGCGACGAAAACCGGGCCTGGGTGGATATCGATTTCCGCTACAACCCCAGGCCGAGAAGCGATTATGTCTGGAAACTGCCGGAATTGCCCCCGGCAGTGTATTACACCGCCGAGTGGGCGATTCTTTCCGCCCGGGAGCAATTGATTCGAGGCAGCTTCAGCTTCGCCTTTGGCCCCGGCGCCCAGGCGCCATCACTGATCCGGGAAGCCGAGGAGCTGTTTCTTCGAGGGCGCGCCGGAACCGATCCCGACACCCGCTACGTGGCGCCGCCCCCCACACGCATCATCATCGACCGCGACCCACCCCGCTTCGACCCGCCCTTCACCATCGAACTCGATAACGAAGAGCCTTGCTAGGAGCGCCTGGGCGCGTCGTGGAGACGGAGTGCGCCCTCACTCAGTCACATTCACCGTAATGTACTGATCGTGATACAGGCCGCCATCGTCGGCCCGGGCCCATAGGATATAGGCGCCCGGCTTGTTGAAAGTCGCGGTTACCTCGTACACCCCATCTTCGGGAATCGGCGGCGGCAGCCACAGCGGGCTCCAGGGAGAATTTGCCGAAGTGCGGGTGTCTTCCCAGGGTTTCGGCAAGGGCGGGTCGAATCTGACCGTGCCGCCCTCGGGCCCCCGGTACTTGTTCCACGACAGGAACAGCCCGTTCACCTTGCCCACGGTGACCCGGCTTGGCGGATCCAGCATTCGCTCCATGGCGTCCTCCGAGGTCACCGTGGAATCCCGGCGCCGCACCGGCAGGCCGTCGTCGGTGACCTCGGCGCCGAGTTCAATGGGCTCGCCGACCCGGGCCTGGCGGATCGGGTCGCCGAGCACGGCCACCACCGGCGGCACATTGGCCCGGGACTCGGGGCTGCTCGTGCCCGCGCCGAGTGAGCCGGTTTCCGAGGCGATCACCATATTGTCCACCAGGTAGTCCTGGCGCAGGGTGGCGTAGGCCTTGCGTTCGAAGCCATTGTGATTGAGCGTCCAGACGAGTTCCCGGTCGCCCCAGTCGGCGGGCACGGTGACTTCAAAGTGCCAGCGGTTGCGCCGGGGCAGAAAATGCGTGGGCTGGCCGCGGTCGGGTTCGCCGGGCTCGAAATAGTTGTTTTCGCCCACGGGGATATCGGGGGTTTCCGCCCAGTTTTCGTTCATGTAGCCGAACATGAAGCTGAAAGTGCCGTCCTCGTTCGGGCGCCAGCCCTCGTAGGCGGGTTCCACATGGCGACCGGTCTGGTACGTGGGCTGGGCCTGACCGGTGGCGCTGGTGGAGGCGGTCAAGAAAACGGCCAGACAGAAAAAACTGCCTGGCCGCAAAAAGGCTTGTGGTTTCATGACTTTCCGTATCAGGGAGCTGCGACGTCTTCCTCGGCTACGGCGCTGTCGTCAATAGGCGCAACCAGAGGCGCCAGGCACAGCGGGCAGCCGATCACGTGATCGTTGGGGCCGAGGTCGAGCGTCTCGCGGCGCTCCGCCATGGCCTCGTGAAACTGCTCGTCGGTCATGGTGACCCGGATGCCGAGGTCGATGAACATGTTGGTCACCGAGCGGTTGCCCGAACCTTGCCAGTTGCGCGGGTCGGGAACGTTCGGATTGGTTTCGGTGTTGTTCATGTAACCGACGATGTGCAGGATCGTGCCCTTGGGCAGCAGCGGCGCCGCATGGTCGGCGTAGGGATAGCCGCGCACCCAGTTGTGGTCGTAGCCGACGCAGGACAGGGTCTCGACAGTGTAGCCCCAGATCGCCTCCAGACACATGCGCTCGCCCGGGGCGTGCAGATGCGGCTCGAAGGTGATGATCTTGGTGTGCTGGTCGAGCACCGTGTAGGCGTGCAGTTCCTGGTCCTTCTCGTTACCGGCGATGCTGATGTCGACGCCGTTGCCCAGACCGATGAAAGTATTCTGGTATCTGGGCTGATAGTCCCTGTCGTGGAAGCGGAAGCCGATTTCCAGATGGCCGGTGGTGTCGCGGCCGTTGGAATGCAGATGCACCGAATCGGAAACGACGTAGGAGCCGGCCTGCAACAGCCTGCCCGCGTCTTCGTCGAAGATGTCGGCGTTGCGGCCCACTTCGTGTACCGGCCAGGGAATCGCCGGTCCCGGCAGGCGTTCGCCGTCTTCGTCGAACTTCGCGGTGCCCCAGATCATGTGGTGGAAGATATAGCGTCCGCCGACGGTCTCGCGACCGGTGCCGACCTGGTTGTTGACGTCGTTGACTTCGACGATTTCCACCGACTTCACGTAGCGGTCCTCGGTCAGCCCGGTCGGCGCCGATTCGATCTCGCCCCACCAGTCCGGAGTGCCGGCCAGCTTGGTCACGTCGGCCATGCGCACGATCAGGTCGGGCTCGCCGGCGCGCCATTTGACGCTGTCGTCGAATTCCATCGGCTCGGGGGCATCCGCGGGGTCGCCTTGCGGAGCGCCGCTGCGGGCCCATGTGGAAATGGCCGCGATTTCCCCGTCGCTCAGGGAAGGATCGTCCTTGAACTCCTGGATGCCGATATTCTTCTCGACGTACCAGGGCGGCATGGCGCCGGCGCGGTCGCGCAGGCCGGTCTTGTATTCGATCAGTCCGGCGAACGGCGCAACCTGTTCATAGGTCTGCAGCGGCATGGGGCCGGCGCCGCCGATGCGGTGGCAATTCTGGCAACTGCGTTGCAGGATGGGTTCGATATCACGGTGGAAAGTGACTTCGTCCGATTGCGCCGCGGCGCCGCCCGCGCCCAATGTGAAAACGGCTGCAAAAGCCGCCGGGGCAAGGCATTTTCCGGTCAGGTTACGCATGAGTGCTGTCTCCTCGATTGCCGAGCGATTCTTGTCCTGGCCATCGTTTGCCGATGGCTCGATTCATCCAGCGATGAATGTGCCGCGAAGGCTACCACGAATCTGGCGCGTGTTGCATCATCATTTTGAATCGCGCAGCAGGGACCAGAGATTGGAGCTTGCCAGAAGGCTGATGAGCAGCACGAGGAAGGCGGCTGCGAACCATTGCAGTGCATAGGAAAGATTCTGCCCGTAGCCGGCGATGTCGGCGCTGACCGCGGGCCAGTGCCGGGTGAAGACACCGGGCTGTTCTTCGGTGAGCCGGACCGAAAACGGGAACAGTTCTTCGCCGAAAACGCCCGAAAGCACATCGATTTCCAGGCTGCGCACCCGCAGGGGCCAGACTTCGGGGTCGATTTCGCTGCGCAGCGCCCGGGCATTGGCGGCGGGCACATGAATCTGGGCGCTGGCGCTTGTCGGGCCAGCCACGGGCCGCAGGTTGAGCTGCCCGGCATCAACGCCGATACCGCTCACCCAGCCCCGCTCCACAAGCACGAGTTCTCCAGTGGCGGCAATGCGGAAGGGCGTAACGATGCCATAGCCGATCTGTCCATCAAAAAACTCGGCGAGCACCAGGATCGGGCGTTCATTGTCGTACTCCCCATTCAGGGTGACGTGACGGTTGGGCAACTCGGGATTCGCCGGATGCAGATGGCCCCGGGGGATTTCCTCGATTGGCGGGGCGCTTTGAGAGAGTTCCGCTTCCAGTTCGCGCTGGGCGTCGACTTTCTCTCCGGCGCGTTCAAGCTGCCACCAACTCAGCCGCAGCAGGCCCGCAATGCTCATCAGCACTGCCGCGAGGATGATCCAGTTGATGCGGATTCGGAATGCGCCGATGGAAAAGGCCCGGCTCACTGGCATGGCGAGAAATCAGTCTCCTGGGGAGGCAAGGGCGATCACGAGAGTCTGTACCAGCACGATGTAGGGCGCAATCGGTTCGAAACGATGCACTTCCGGGTCGCGCACGAGCAGGTTCAGGGTGGAATTGCGCGCCAGGGGATTGGTCTGGCTGGTGCTGATGGCAAGCACCGGCACCTTTCTTTCATAGGCTTTCGGGACGATCTCAAGCACCGTGCGGGAAAAATCGGTGAGGCCGATCACCACGAGCAGATCCTCGGAGGTCAGGTTGGCGATATGCTGGGGCAGCATGTCCGCTGCCGAATCAAGCAGATGGCAGCGCCGTCCGAGCTTGAGCAGGCCAAGGGAAAGACAGGCGGCCACCGGATAGGCCTGGCGCTGGCCGAGCACATAAATGCTCCTTGCGCTTTCCAGCATGCGCACCGCCTGCTGCAGCCCGGCAGGGTTGAGATCGTGCCGCAACTGCCGGATGGCAAGGGCCGAGGAGTCCGCCAGGGTGTTCAGAATCGAAACGAGATCGCTGCCCGCGGCCCATTCGAGAGTGGCCCGGTGCTCGCGCACCTGATTGCGGAAAGAATCGGCGACTTCGGTCAGGCGCAGCTTGAAGATTTGCTGCATGTCGGTGAAACCCGTGTAACCGAACAGCTTGGCGAAGCGGACCATGGTCGAGGGCTGTACGCCGCTTTCGCTGGCGGATTTGGCCACGGTCTGCAGGGCAAAGCGGTTCGGGTCCGCAAGCGCATACTCCGCGATGCGTTGCAGATGCGGACTGAGCGAATCGAAGCGACGCTTGATTTCTTGCTGGAGCCAGTCGAAATCCTTGGGTAATGGTTCTTCTTTCATTGCTTTTTCCGATGCATGTCGAACATGCTTCCCAGTTTTCGTGAGCGGGGAAATGGTGACAGTATCACCAGAAAAATTCAAACTTTCCCGTTGGCTTTGCAGGCAAAATAAATTCGATTACTTCAACTTGAATAGAATATTTGTTATATTTCCGTCCACTTTCAGCCAGTGCAACTCGGGAAACAGGACCGGATGGACGCTTCCGCAACAGAACCCGCCCGGCCCGCAGCCAACGAGGCCAGGGGCAGGGTTTCCGATATTCTCGAAACGATTTCGCAAGCCTCTATTCAATCCATCAATGAATTGAAAAACAGTATCGAGCTATCGGTGCTGCGACTCGCCGTGGATTTACTGCAGCGAGCGGTTTCGATATGCGTTATCGGTTCCGACGAGGCTTTTCCCGTTGCAGTCCTGCTCGCCCAGGGACTGCGGGAAAGGGGCTGTGACTGCAGTGTTCATGATCTTCCCGCCAGCGACGCCGAGGCATCGGCGAAACGGGAACTCACCCGATATGGCAGGAGCGACCTGCTGATTGTGGTGCGGATGTCCGGTAGCCGATTACCCGTTGGCGCCCTCGCCAGAGCCCGCAGGCGCGGGGTGCGAATACTGGCCATTACCGATTCTGCGGTTGACAGTCGGGTCAGGGATGCCGATGTCGTGCTGTCCGCACCGCCCACGCGGATTTATGGCATGCTGAACTTGTCCGGCTGTATGACGGTAACGCAGTTGCTGCTGATTGCTCTGGACAGAAGTGCAAAATGAAGAAAATCCAACAGATCCTTCAATTTGCGCGGAGTGAAGCGTAGCCGCCTCACTGATAGCAGTCTATTGGATTTTGCCTGTCGTGCCTGTCGTGCCTGGCGAGACCCGTGTGGCTTTGCCCGTTCCCGGTCTCGACTGTGCCCGGGCCAGTGCGCGAAGCTGCGTTTCCTGTTGGTCGCGTCAGCCGGGCCTCATGCTGTGCTAGAATTTTTGGCTCGCACAACAGCCTGGGAGAGTCACATGCGCTTTGGCCGTTCGCTTTATTTTTCACTTCGCGCCGGTTTGCTGCTTGCGAGCCTTGCCTCGGCCTTCATCACCCAGGCCGCTGATGACACCGATATACCCCGCACTGCCGATGGCCGTCCCGATTTCAACGGCATCTGGCAGGCGATCGGTTCAGCCCATTACGATATCGAACCGCATGCGGCCGACTTCGGCCCGCTGCCGGAAACCGGCGCCATCGGCGCGGTCCCGGCAGGGCTCGGCGTTGTGGTGGGCGGGGAAATCCCCTACACCCCGGAGGCCCGGGCCCGGCAACAGGCCAACAAGGCCGACTGGCTGGCGCTGGACCCGGTGGTCAAGTGCTACATGCCGGGCATACCGCGCTCCAACTACCTGCCTTTCCCCTTCCAGATCATCCAGTCTCCCGATCATGTGGTGTTCGCCTACGAATTCGCCAGCGCAAGCCGCATCGGCTATGTGGACCAGCCCGATTTCGAAGCGCCCATTTTGACCTGGATGGGGCATAACCTGGTCACTTTCGAAGGCGACGCCATGGTGGTTGAAGTCACCGACCAGGTGCCCGACACCTGGTTCGACCACGCCGGCAACCACCATACCGAAGGACTCCGGGTCACCGAACGCTGGACCCACATGAGCCGCGACGTTTTGCTCTACGAAGCCACCATGGAAGACCCTGCGGTGTACAACGAACCCTGGACCATCCGCATGCCGCTCTACCGCCGCCTCGACGAAAACATGCAACTGCTCGAATTCAAATGCGTCGAGTTCACCGAGGAACTGCTCTACGGTCATCTGCGGCGGCAGGAGATCCCAGTTGATTCGGGTAGTCAGTAAAGCTCTGATTAAGTCAGAGCTTTCCTAATCCGTTTCGCGTTTTCCTGATCCGATTTCAGGAAAGTTCGGCGGCCAGTGCTTCGGTGAGATCGGAGTATTCTGGCTGAAAGCCAATCTCCTCGTGGCGCCGGGATATGACTCGATTGCTGCCGAGCAGCAAGGTCTCGCCCATTTCTCCGAATATCAGGCGGATCAGCCAGGCTCGCAGGAAGGGCGAAAACGCCGGCCTTCTCAGGACCTTGCCGAGGGCGCGGGTAAATTCGGCATTGGTCGAAGGTTGGCCTGAGACGAAGTTGATCGGGCCGCTGATGTTGTCGTCGCGCAGGCACAACTCGATGAGGGAAATCACGTCGCTCAAGGCGATCCAGCTCATGTATTGACTGCCGTCGCCGAGCTTGCCGCCACCTCCGAGCTTGAACGGCAGCAACATTTCCTTGAGCACACCGCCGTCGCGGCTCAGCACAACACCGAATCGCATGTAGACGGTGCGAATCCCGGCAGCCAGGGCTGGCTCGCAGGCTGCTTCCCAGTTGCTGGCGACATCGGCGAGGAAATCCGCTCCTCGCGGCGAGGATTCGTCGACGGTTTCCGCACCGGTGTCTCCGTAGTAGCCAATGGCGGTTGCTGAAAGAAAAACACGTGGCTTGTGTGCCGACGCCGCCATCGCCTCGGCCAGCGCTTGGGTGAGATCTACCCTGGAATCCATGATGAGCCGCTTGTAGCTATCGCTCCAGCGGCTTGCGGAGATGTTCGCGCCGGCGAGATTGATGACGGCATCGAGTTCAATGTCGGGGTCGAGACGGACTTCCCGCTTTTGAGCCGAGTAACGGAAAGCTGCTCCCGCGTCGCTCCGGTCGAGCGCAAACACGCAATGCCCCTGACTTTCCAGGCGCTTGCGGAGTGCACCGCCGATCAGGCCGGTCGCACCGGTAATCAGTACTTTGAGGCTGTCCATTGCCTGTTCCTCCCGGAATTAACTTGCGACCTGCTGCCGTTCCTTTTCTACCAGCAGGCGGCGCAGGATCTTGCCGGAAGCGGACTTGGGAATCTCGTCGACGAATTCGAGGCGGCGGATTTTCTTGTGGGGCGCCACTCGTTCGGCGACCCAGTCCATCAGTTCCTGTTCGCCGAGTTCGCCCTTGCGCAGGACGAAGGCTTTCGGCACTTCTCCCGCTTCCAGGTCGGGTGAAGGGATCACGGCCGCGTCGGCGACCGCTTCGTGGGTCAGCAACAGCGCTTCGAGTTCGGCCGGCGCGACCTGGTAGGCCTTGTACTTGATCAGTTCCTTGACCCGGTCGACGATGAAGAAGCAGCCGTTTTCGTTGGCGTAACCGATGTCGCCGGTGTAGAACCAGCCCTCATCGTCCAGCGAGTGGGCGTTCGCCTCGGGATTGTTCAGATAGCCGAGCATCACGTGGGGGCCGCGTATTAGTACTTCGCCGGTTTCGTTGGGGCCGAGTTCGGTGCCGGACTCGACGTCGATGACCTTGCTTTCGGTATTCTGCAGCACCGGACCCACCGAGCCGGGCAGGTCGAGGTCGCTGCCGAGGGCGCGGATGTGCGAGGCGCCGGCGACTTCGGTCAGGCCGTAGCCCTGGATGATGCCGCAATTGAGTCGCTTCGCGCAGGCTTGCTCGAGGTCTGTGCCGAGCGGCGCCGCGCCGCAGGTGATCAGCCGCACGCAACTCAGGTCGTAATTGTCGACGATGGGGTGATTGGCCAGCGCCAGCACCAGCGGCGGCACGAGGCTGAGCAAGGTTACCCGGTGGTCCTGGACGATCTGCAGGAACTGTTCGAGTTCGAATCGGGGCGACGACAGCAAGGTGACGCCGGTGTACAGGGACAGGCAAAGCAGCAGCGTCATGCCGTAGATATGGAAGAAGGGCAGCACCGCGAACATCTTGTCGCCTTCCTGCTGCGGATTCACCGCCGTGGACAACACGAAATTCGCGATCAGGTTGCGATGGCTGAGCATGACGCCCTTGGCCAGCCCGGTAGTGCCCGAAGAGTAGGGCATGGCGACCATGTCCCGGACCGGATCGATTTCAGCCTGGGGCGCATCGCCGGCGTTGTTGAGCAATTCGGCGTAGGGCGTACAGTTTTCCGCGCTGCCGAGGACGAAAATCTCCTCGATGCCGGTCGCTTCGGTGGCGGGCAGCGCACGGTCGAGAAAATCGGGAATGGTTAACAGGAAGCGCGCGCCGGAATCCTTGAACTGGTGGATCAGGTCGTCGGTCGAATAGAGCGAGTTGACCGTGGTGTTGACGCCGCCGAGGTATGCCGTGCCGAGGAACGCGATCCCGTATTCCGGCACATTGGGCATGAAGATCGCGAGCACGTCGCCCTTGCCGAAACCGCGCTCGGCGAGCCCGGTCGCGAATCGCCGCACCATGACAGGCAATTGGGCATAGGTGATCTGGCGTCCGCTCGGCCCGTCCACGAGCGCCTGCTTGTCGCCCAGCGCGTCGCAATGCCGCAACAGCACATCGACCAGATTGCCTTCGGGAATGTCCAGATCGGGAAGTTTGCTTCGAAAAATCACGGGAATCTCTCCTGCTTTTGTTGCTCAGATATAGCTATAACTCGGTGATGGCGAAATGATGGCCGTTGATGTCGAATCCTTCGCGCAGATAGAACCTGTGGGCGCGGAATCGTTGCACGCCGGAATCGAGATGCAATTGCCGGCAGCCGTTGTCGATGGCGTGTTGCTTGAGCCAGTCGATCAGGCAGCGTCCCGCTCCGCGGGAGCGCCGGGCGGCGGCGGTGACCAGGTCATCGACGTAAAGATGCTTGTGCCAGGCGAGCTTGCTGGTAATGACGAAGCCGGCGACGGCAAGCACTTCGCCGTCTTCCTCCACGTAGGCGACTACGTAACCGTCCTGTTGTTGCCGGCGAATCTGCGCGATCAGACCTTTGGTGTCGAAATGGTCGCGCAATTCGAGCATCACCGGCGCGATTCGCTTCAGTTCCCGTTCCTCTCTGGCGATATGTACTTGCATGCGGGTCATTCGTACTGCAGCCCTTGAATCGACAATCCAGCGACGCATAGTAATATCTATGAAGGCGCTTCGCTACGGGATTGAATCCAGCATGTACCGGATTTCTCTGCTGACCCTGCTTCTCTGCTTCGCCTGGCCCGCGCCGGCGCAGATTCCGGATGGCTTCGTCGACATGGGCGAGTTTCTCGCCGGCGTGCAGATCGAAGCGCGATATGCCGGAGATGGCAATTTCATCGGCGCGCCCATCGACGGCTACGAAGCGGAAAAAGTGCTACTCACCCGCGAGGCGGCGGACGCGCTGCTCGCGGTGCAGATCGAGTTGCGCCAGATCGGGCTCGGCCTGAAACTGTTCGACGGCTACCGCCCGCAACGGGCGGTGGATCATTTCGTGCGCTGGGCACAGGATCCGGAAGACGACGTAATGAAGTCGGTCTACTACCCGCATGTCGACAAATCGGAACTCTTTGAGCAAGGCTACATTGCCGAACAGTCGGGGCATTCGCGCGGGTCGGCGGTCGATCTGACGCTGGTACTGCTGGAGACCGGCGAGGAACTCGACATGGGTACGCGCTTCGACTTTTTCGACCCGCGCTCGGCGCCGTCGAACCAGGAGGTTTCGCCGCAGCACCAGGCCCGGCGCATGCTGTTGCAGATTACGATGACGAAACACGGCTTCGAGCCGCTCGCCGAGGAGTGGTGGCATTTCAATCTCCGCGACGAACCGTATCCGGATACTTACTTCGATTTTGTTATCGAGTAGCGGCTGGTCGTAGTTCAGGGGCGACTTCGACGCCGGCTTCTTCGTAGTAGCGCAGGGCGCCGGGGTGCAGGGGGATGACGATGCCGGCGAGGGCGCGGTCAAGCATCATTTCCCGGGTGGCGCTATGGATCTCGCGCAAGGTGGGGAGGCTTTCCCACATGAGTCTGGTCAATTGGTAAACGATCTCTTCGGGGACATCCTCACGCGTCACAAGCACATTAGGGCTATACGCAGTGGTGACATCCACCTGCTGGTAGGGGTAGGTGCCGGCGGGGAGATCGTAGAAATTCCATAGCGGCAACTCCCGATTGATCGCATCGAGATGCTGCCGGGTGAAATTCAGCAGCGTGATGCTGTCGCGCATCTGGGCGAAGGATTGCGTAATTGCCGCTACGGGCGCGCCGGCGGGCACGTTCATGCCGCTGATATTGCCGTCCTGGATCGCGCCGGCGACCGCGCCATAGCCCATGTAGGCGAGACTGAAGCGGTTGCGGAAATCGATGCCGACAGCATCGAGAATGTATGTGCCGGTCTGCTCGGCGCCGGAATTGCGCATGCCGAGTACGAATCGTTCGCCGTCAATATTGGCGAGATCGTCGAGGGTGCCGCTGCTGACGAGTTCGCTGCTCAGGACGAAGTGCTCGACGTTCGGCCAGGTCGCGCCGACCGCGCGCAGATGCGCCTGCGGCGAGCGGATCGGTCCGCTGCCTTCCCAGGCCCAGGCGGCGAAGACGCCGAGAATCAGGCCGAACTGCGCCTGGTTGTCGCGCAGCAACTTGATGTTTTCCATGGAACCGGCGGAACTGATCGCCGTCAGCGAAAAACTCTCGTCCTGGCGCGCGGAGACGATGGTCGAAAGCGCCACGCCGACGGGATAGAACGTTCCGCCGGTCGTGCCCGTGGTCAATACATAAGTTCGGCGCTCGAACTGGCGGTCGGAACAGCCCGCCGCGATCATGCAGATCAGCAGCAGGCAGAACCCAGGCAGCCGGGTAGACACCGTGGTCACCCGTTCCCGAATGCCCGCACCGGTTCGGGACAGTCTCCTTCCATGGCGGCGATCCAGTCGCGAATCAGGGCGATGCCTTCCTCGTGCGCCAGCGAACGGCCGAGTTCCGGCATCATTTCGTCGGGCTCGGAGGACTCCATGCGATAGAGCAGGATGGAGCGTTCCGGCGCGCCGGGATGAATGCTGTACAGGAGATCGCCGGCGCCGCCGCCCGCGGCCACGGGGGTCTTGCATACGCCGAGTTCCACCGGATTGCGGTGCCTGCCGTCGAGCACGAGCGCCGACGTGTCCGCGGCGCCGTCGGGATTGTGGCAATGGCCGCAATGGATGTTCATGTAGGCCAGGGCCCGGGTGTCGAGATCGGCCCGGCTGTCTTGCCAGGAAGTCGCCGCGGTTCGGACGGGCGCAGCCTCGAGCCAGCCCCGTTCCCGCATTGCCTGCAACTGGGATGGGTGTGCTCCATCCGGACTTGCGGCCGCGGCCGCGAGTTGCTCCGGAACCGCGCCCAGCGGATGCAGCGGGCCGTCGGGATGCACGGTCACATGGCAACCCGCGCACTGGTTTTCGTTGGGAACGAAATAGACGAAATCCTCGGTTTCCGACGAGCGTTGCAGGCTCATCGTCACGCTCGCTCCGGCCACGCGCAGGAAGGCCTCGGTCTGGTCTTCGTTCCAGACGTAAGCCATTGCGTGCCAGCCGTCCTCGCGCCGCACGAGCAGCCGCGTTTCGATCATGCGATGCCGCTGCCGGTCGAGTTCGTTCTCGTGGTCCATGCTTTCGAGCAGGACGCCATCGGCTCCCGTCGGGTAGTAGAAAGTCTTGCTCAGGATCGAGCCTGCGGGAAATTCGAGTTCACCGTCCTGCAGGCTCGCCTGCCCGCCCGCCGGCAGCCACATGGTGCGCAATTTGCCCGCGTAATCGGTAAACAGGGGATTCGCCGGCGCGAAAACAAGGGTTTGTTCGCGGGGAATGAACCGGGAACCGTCGTCCCGGAACAGGTTCCAGTCCGACAGGCGTTGCGGATTTTCCTGCTCGAAAAAACGCGGTTCCGCGCAGGCCCCAAGCAGAAAAGCGGACAAAATCGCCGGCGCCAAAACCCGGGGCAGGGAACGAATCATGGCCCGGTGCTGATCGACACCTCGGGCAACTCTTCTCCGGCGCAATCGTGAGGGCCGATTTCGAACGAAGGCGCGGCGAAACCGCCGGGCGCATCGAGATTGACGAAATCGGCGTCGCCGTTGCCGCGCATGCAAATCACATCGGGCGCGGACTTGTCCGGCAGGGTCGTACCGTCCCAGACGATATCGGGCACCGCCTGCCCGGTTGCCTGTTGCAGCAGCGCCAGCGGCTCGGAGTCGGGCTCGGCGCCGCCGCCGCTGAAACTGTTGTCGTGTACATGGATCGACTCGGGGAACGGGTCGTAATTCTCGTCATCGATCGGCAGGCCGGTGATGTGGTAGCTCACGACCATCATGTTGGCGCTGTTGTTGCCGGCGAATTCGTTGCCGAAGACTTCGATATTGTCGTTCGCCAGCACCATCAGGCCGCTTCCCGCCGGCACCGTGGCGACGATATTGCCTTCCGGGGCGAAATTGGCGGTGTTGTTGTCGACGATGCTGTTGTTGAAAACCCGCGTGTTGCGGCCGCCTTGCACCGGCAGGTTGGGCAGGTCGAAGACGAGGATGCCGCCGGTATTGTTGGTGGCTACGTTGTCGTACACATCGGCGAAGGTCGAATTCTCGATCTCGATGCCGGCGACGTTGTACTCGGCCCGGGAGTTGCGGACGATGATCCGCGTCGACTGGCCGACGTAGATGCCGGCGTCGGAAGCGCCGATGGCGACCGAGCCGTCGATGAGGATGTTGCTCGACTGCACCGGGTAGATGCCATAGGCGCCATTGGTCGTGAGCGGGCCGCCGGTCCATTCGGTGCGTACCCGGCGCACGGTGACGTTGTCGCTATCGTTGATCTTCAGCGCGTCGCCGACGGTGTCCTCGATCGCAAGATCCTCGATCGTGAAATCGTCAGCGCTGACGAGCAGCCCTTCGGCGCCCTGCAATTGATTGCGGAAGGACAGGATCGAGCTATCCATGCCTTCGCCGCGAATCGTCACGCCGGGCACGTTGAGCGACAGGCTGCGGGTCAGTTCATGGGTGCCGGCGGGAATGTGAATCACGTCACCGGGTTCGGCTTCGATCAACTGTTGCTGCAGTGACTCCTCAAAGTTCAACTGTGGTTGCGGTTCGCCACAGGCGGCGAGGGCCAGGGCGGCGAAAACAACCAGGGCAGGGCGCAATTTCATCAACATGTGCGGGTTCTCATGGCGGTTGGGGGGATGGGTTCGCGCGGACGCGGAATGGGAGGCGACACCACATCCGCCCCCGCATGATGTGGAAGCGGTGTCTGTATCTGATCGCCCGGTTGAGTAAGCGCTCAGGGCCGGGTCGGGGTGGCCAGGTACTCTTCGTCGCTGGTTGGGTCCATCCAGACCACACTGCCTTCGTAGATGGTCAATTGCAGTGCGTCCTCCTCGGGATGGGCGCCGTGCCAGTGCTCGACATCGGCGGGAGTCCACCAGGGCTCGCCGGGATGCATTTCCACCACGGGGCCGCCACGAACCTGGGTCAACGCGCGGCCTTCCTCAATCATCAGCAATTGTCCCCAGGTATGAGTATGCCAGGAGGAGCGTACGCCGGCGGGAAACAGGATGCGGATGGAAGTCATGTCGGGCGTCTGACTCACCTCGGGCGCGCCGCCCTGGAAATTGCTCGACTGGGCGATTGAGCGGTCGCTTTGCAGTCCGACCACGACGATGGCCAGCACCAGCGCAACCGAGGCGGAAGCGAGAAAATCCCGCGTCCGCTTGCTCCGCACCGCGCCCCTGGATTGTTTTGCCATGATGTTCTCCATCTGGAACAGGAAAGTAAGCCGAGAATTAACCAAGCCTTGCTGCTTGTCAACTGGTTTTCCTCAAGATGTTTGTAGCTTCGATCCGTCGCCGTGCGAGATTCATTGACCCGGGTTTCGAGCGGGGGCGATTTATGCGATCGGTTGGGGGTGGTATGCTCGGTGGCCATTGTCTAGCGATGAGGAAATTGGTCTTGTCTCGGGTTGCGGAGATCGGAATTTTGTTTGCGGCGCTGTGTTTGCCTTTGGATTGGCAGGGGGCCTCTGCGCAGGGAGTTAATCCTTATACGGGCGATCCGCGGGCGGTTCGTGGGGGTGGGGCGCTGTTTCGGGCGCAGTGCGCTACCTGTCATGGGGCTGACGGCCGGGGAATCGAGTCGATCGACGCGCCGGATTTGCGGCTGATGTGGGCGCGGGATGGCGTGAATGACGAGTATGTTTTCAGCGTGATTCGCGACGGCGTTCCCGGCAGCATCATGCCGCCCCATGGCTTGTCCGGGACGGAACTGTGGATGCTGGTGGCGTTTCTTGCCAGCCAGGTGGAAGCCGCCGCCAATGCCGAATACGATGGCGATGCTGAAAATGGCCGCGGGCTGTTTGCCGCCCATTGCGCTGAGTGTCACCGGGCGGGCGCCGGGGACGGCGGCGTCCTCGGGCCTTCCCTGAATGGCGTGACCCGGCGCCGGACGCCCGAGTCACTGACGCAATCGATTCGTGAGCCTTCCCGGCAGATTGCCCGTGGCTTCGGGCCGGTGACGGTATCGAATACTGATGGCGACATCGTGACTGGCGTACTCAAGAATGAAGACGCCTTTTCCCTGCAACTGATCACGGAAGAGCAGGAGTTGCGCGCTTTTCAGAGGGTCGGCCTGCGACAGTTGCGGCGCCTGGACGAGTCCCTGATGCCAGCCTTCCCGAAAACCGCCCTTAATGCCAAAGAACTCGCCGACCTGCTTGCATTTTTGCATGAAAATCAATGAATTGCAGTCGTTTTTTAGGAACTTTCTGGCAGTTGATACAATGGGTATACACAGAATCGGGAGTCCATTCATGCGCAATGCAGGCTGCCTGCTTTCCTGCCTGATACTGCTGCTCGCCATGCCGCTGTTCGCGCAGCAGGACGGGCCGACTTACGAGGACATTCTCCGCGGCTTTGACGATCCGGAGCGCTGGCTGACGTACTCCGGCGACTACAGCGGCCGGCGCCATAGTCCGCTGATGCAGATCACTCCGGAAAACGTCAGCGAGTTGCGCCCGATCTGGACCTTTCAGACCGGCACTACCACTCGCGGCCGCGGCTTCGAGGCGACGCCGCTCGTGGACGACGGCGTGTTGTACGTCACCGGCTCGAACAACTACGCCTGGGCCATCGACGCCCGCAGCGGCAGGGCGTTCTGGAGCTATCGCCGCGATTTGCCAGACGACCTCACCTATGGCGCGAGCGCGCCGGTCAACCGCGGTTTCGGGATGCTCGGCAACCAGCTTTTCATGGTCACGCTGGACGCGCATCTGCTCTCCATGGACCGCCGCACCGGCGACATCCTCTGGGACGTGCAACTGGCCGATTACCGCATCGGTTACGCCGCCACCCTGGCGCCGCTGATCATCGACGACAAGGTGATCGTCGGCATCTCCGGCGGCGAGTACGCCACCAGGGGCTTCATCGACGCCTACGCGCCGGTCACCGGCGAGCGGCTCTGGCGCTTCAACACGATTCCCGGCCCGGGCGAGCCGGGCAGCGAAACCTGGCCCGACGATCCGGAAGTGCTCGCCCGCGGCGGCGGGGGCACCTGGATGAACGGCAGTTACGACCCTGAACTGAACCTGATCTACTGGGGCGTGGGCAATCCCAACCCGGACTATTTCGGCGATTCGCGCCCCGGCGACAACCTGTATTCGAACTCCATCGTCGCGCTCGACGCCGAGCGCGGCGACCTGCGCTGGCATTACCAGTTCACGCCCCACGATATCAACGACTGGGATTCCAACCACGTGCCCGTGCTGGTCGACGCCGAATGGCGGGGCGAGCCGCGCAAGCTCGTGATGATGGCCAACCGCAACGGTTTCTTTTACGTGCTCGACCGCACCGACGGCGAGCTATTGCTCGGCGAGCCCTTTACCGGCACCACCTGGGCGCGGGAAATCGGCTCCGACGGCAGGCCGGTCATCCTCAACGACGGCAGCCAGGGCTGTCTGCCCGACCCTTGGGGTTCGACCAACTTCATGCCGCCTTCCTACCATCCCGAACTGGAACTGTTCTACGTCACGGCGCGGGAAACCTGCGCCACTTACGTGCCGGAGGAACCGGCCTATACGCCCGGCCAGGCGAGTTTCGGCGGCGTCGTCTTCATCGAACCCGATGGCACCGGCGCCTTGCGCGCACTCGATATCCACACCGGTGAACTGCGCTGGGAGTTTACTTATCCGTCACCGACTTTCGGCGGCGTCATGACCACGGCTTCGGGGCTCGTCTTCGCCGGAGATCACGAAGGCAATTTCATCGCCTTCGACGCCGCCACCGGCGAGAATCTCTGGCACTACCAGACCGGCTCGCGCATCTGGGGCGCCGCCGCCACCACCTTCATGCTCGACGGCCGCCAGCACGTCCTCATCCCCTCCGGCACCACCCTGACCGCCTTCGCCTTGTCGGAATGAGCGCTACTTTGTTGGCGCCTTACTGCAAACCGGGATCGGTAGGCGCATATTCCTCGCTTTCGGCATCCGCCACGCGGGCGCCGGCAAGGATTCCCGGCAAGGCGTAATTGCCTTCGTGGCAGGCATATTCGAACAGGCTCTCGCCGGTATCCGTCATCGGTAACTCGCCGCTCCAGGGCCGGCTGTAGTTTTCCGGGTCTTCCACGGCGAACTGGTAAAGGATCGTGTCGTCCGCCACCCGCGTGAATCTTTCCGTCACCCGCATTTCAGAAGATCCGTAGAAGCGGTGGTCGAGCGAGGAACGCAGGCTTTGCTGGGAATGAAAATTGGTGGTTTCGACCACCAGCGTATCGCCTTCCCAACGGCCGATGGAATCACCGAGCCATGGATATAGCGGCGGGTCGCGATGGATGCCGTCCAGCCGCACGATGCGGGCGTCGTGGTTCATTTCCGCAAGCAGAACGACATGGTCTTTGGTCTGCACGATCTGGGTCAGATTGTTGTATAGCACGGGCAATTTCGGCGGGCCCCCGGAGGAGCCGAATCCCACCATGCAGCGCTCGCCGAGAGGGCGAACTTCCGGGCCGTCATAGGATTGGCGACGCTGCATGGCGGCGGCGAAATTGGCGCGGCCCTCTTCGTTGTATGGCAGCCGCCCGTCTTCGGGATCCACCAGGATCGAAGTTCGGATTTCGCCGTTGACTTCGGCCAGGCGATTGCCGGGATCCATCCAGAAGGTGTTGTAGCCGCCGACGTCCTGGCCCGCGGTCGGCGCTTCGCGACCCGGGTCGCTGGGCGCGCTGCTGCGTTCGAGTCCGGCCGCAAACATGGCTTCGATGCGCGCGGCTTCCTCGGGGGAAATCACGAGTTGGCCGTTGAACCGTTCGGCGCGTTCCAGATTGGTCTGGGTGGCGATCGACCAGATGCCTTGCAGGTCGGGGTCGCCGAATTCGGTCAGCGGAACGGCGTAATCGCTTTCCGCCGCATGCAGGCCGGTAGCCAAAGCGGCGGCGAATGCCAAAACCAGTGCCTTCGGCATGATTTTCCTCCAGTGCATTGCATTCGCGCCAGGCATGCCGTGCCCGGATCAGATTTCCCGGGCGATCAGCATTTTCATGATTTCGTTGCTGCCGCCGTAGATTTTCTGGATCCGGCTGTCGGCGTACATCCTGGCGATGGGAAATTCCATCATGTAGCCGTAGCCGCCGAAGAACTGCAAGCATTCGTCGACGATCTCGCATTGCTTCTGGGTCGTCCACCATTTGGCCATGGCCGCGGTGCTGACCTCCAGCTTGCCGGCCAGAAGGCGCTGCACGCAGTCATCCACGAACGAACGTGCGATCTGCAATTCGGTGAATCGTTCCGCCAATTTGAACTGGGTGTTCTGGAAGTCGAGGATGCGCTTGCCGAACGCCTTGCGCTCCTTGACGTATTCCGAAGTGATTCGCAACGCCCTTTCCATGGCGGCCACCGCGCCGACGGCGATGATCAGGCGCTCCTGGGGCAACTGCTGCATCAATTGCACGAAGCCCTGGCCTTCCATGCCGCCGAGCAGGTTTTCCCTCGGCGCCCGGACATCGTCGAAAAACACTTCGGCGGTATCGGCCGCCTTCTGGCCGAGTTTTTCGAGATTGCGGCCGCGGGAAAATCCGCCCTCGCCCTCTACTCTTGCCGTTTCCACAACGACGATGGAGACACCGCTCGCCGCTTCCGAAGGGTCCGTCTTTGCCACGACGCAGATCAAATCGGCATTCATGCCATTGGTCAGAAAGGTTTTTTGTCCGTTGATGACCCAGTCGTCACCGTCCGCGATTGCCGTGGTCGCCACGGCTTGCAGGTCCGAGCCGGTGCCGGGTTCGGTCATGGCGATGGCCGCCACGAGTTCTCCGCTCGCCATCTTAGGCAGCCAGTTCCGTTTCTGTTCTTCCGTGCCATAGGCATTGATGTAATGGGCGACGATTCCCGAATGCACGCTATTGCCGAAAGTGACCCCGGACTGGGCCAATTCTTCCAGGAACACCGCTTCGTGCCTGAAATCGCCGCCGCCGCCGCCGTAACGCTCGTCGATGGAAGCGCAAAGCAAGCCGGCCTCGCCCGCCTTGCGCCAGGCGTCCCGGTCGACCCGGCCCTGTTTTTCCCATTTGGCTTGCAGCGGTACGAATTCCTTTTCCAGGAAGCGCTGCACGGAGTCGCGCAGAATGCGCAGTTCCTCATTCATCCAGGGGGCTTCGCGGCGGTCGGACAGCATGTTCAAATTCCTCTAAAACCCGGCCCGGCCGCGGATCAGGCCGCCAGCTTGTCGGTGCGTTCGACTATCATGGCGTTGGCGGTGCCGCCGCCCTCGCAAATCGCGATCAGACCATAGCGGCCTTCGCGGCGCTCGAGTTCATGCACCAGGGTGACCATCAGTTTCGCGCCGGTCGCGCCGAGCGGATGGCCGAGCGCCTGGGCGCCGCCGTTCACATTGAGTCGTTCCGGGTCCGCGCTGAGCGCCTTGGCCCACGCCAGGGGCACCGAACCGAAAGCTTCGTTGATTTCATACAGATCGATCTCGTCCAGCGAGAGACCGGACTTATCCAGCACCTTGCGTGTCGCGGGAATCGGGCCTTCGAGCATGATCACGGGATCCGACCCGACTACCGCCAGCGAATGAATCCGGGCGCGCACCGGCAGATCGAATTCCGTGACGGCACGTTCATTGGCGATCATCACGGCGGCGGCGCCGTCACTGATCTGGCTGGCGGTTCCGGCGGTGATCACACCCTCCTCGCGCAGGGGATTCAGACCGCGCATGCCTGCCAGCGAGGCGTCCATGCGGATGCCTTCGTCTATTTCATGCAATTCCGGCGAACCGTTTTCGCCACGGATGGGAACCGGCAGCACTTCACGCTCGAAGTGTCCTTCCCGGGTGGCCCTGGCCGCGCGCTGATGACTGAGCAAACCGAATTCGTCGAGTTGCTCGCGGCCGATGCCGTATTTCTCCGCGAGCAATTCGGCGCCGTCGAACTGGGAGAACTGAATTCCCGGATATCGCGCTTCGAGCCGCTCGCCCTTGGGCACGCCGCGGCCGTGCTGCAGGCCGTCGCGGATATTCGAGCCGATTTCCACGGTGCTCATCGCTTCCACGCCGCCGGCGATGACCACGTCCTGAGTGCCGGACATTACCGCCTGGGCGGCGAATTGCATGGCCTGCAAGGACGAACCGCATTGCCGGTCGACAGTCACTCCGGGGACTTCGAGCGGCAGCTTCGACGACATCGTGACGTTACGGCCGAGATTGCCGGCCTGGGCGCCGTTCTGCATGACGACGCCGAAAATCAGGTCATCGACACTTTCCGCGGGAATTCCGGTGCGATCCACGAGTTCATCTACCACCATGGCGCCCATGTCCACCGGATGCACGGCGCTGAGCCGGCCTTTCTTGCGCCCGGTGGCGGTTCGCACTCCGCCGACGATATATGCTTCAGCCATGTTCTTCCTCTCTCAGGATGCGACCGCCGGAACGAGCGGCCGATAAAGTCTACTGTTTCAGATCGCCGGCATGCGGATGCCGGCGTCCAGCCTGATGGTTTCGCCGTTAAGATAGGCGCATCTGACGATATGCGCCACCTCGGCGGCGAACTCGTCGGGCTGTCCGAGCCGTTTCGGAAACTGGGTGATCGAAACCAGCGCCTGTTTCAGTTCATCCGGCGCCGCGGCGAGCAGGGGCGTCTCGAATACGCCCGGCGCCACGGTCATTACGCGAATGCCCTGCCTCGCCAGATCGCGGGCGATGGGCAAGGTCATCGCGACGATGCCGCCCTTGGACGCGGCGTACCCAGCCTGGCCGGTCTGCCCGTCGAAAGCCGCGACCGACGCGACATTGACGATGACGCCGCGTTCGCCGTCATCGCCATCGGCTTCGTTTTCGTTCATCACCGCGGCGCACAGCCGCAGCACGTTGAAGGTGCCGATCAGGTTCACCCGCACGATATGTTCGAAGCGCGCCAGCGGCATCGGGCCGTCGCGGCCCACGGTGCGCGCGGCGCCGCCGATGCCGGCGGAATTGACGTTGATGTGAATGGCGCCGAAACGCTCGCAAGTCGCGGCGATGGCGGAAGCTACCGAGTCTTCGTCGGTAACGTCACCCGCATGCCAGACCGCCCGCTCGCCGAGTTCCGCTCCGGCCTCGCGCAGCAGTTCCTCGTTGCGGTCGAACAGCATGGCATTGGCGCCAGCTTCAAGGAAATTCCTCGCCACCGCAAGGCCAAGGCCCGATGCGGCGCCCGTGATAAAAGCCGTTTTTCCTGCAAGTTCCATGGTTCCCTTCGCTCTCCTGTCTGCGAGCAGGCAAGCATAGTGCAAGTGTTCATGTGCGACAAGGTTAATGCAGTGTGGCCAGCAATTCTCATTATGGCAATGGGCGCGCTCACATCAGTCATCCTGCGCGCAGTCGCGGGGTGAGGTCCGACCGGCGCAGCCGGCAAAGAGCAGAGCTCTTTGAGAGCCGAACGGCTCGCCAAGGGCGAGGGCAAGCGTTTACGAAGCGCAGCTTCGTGCGCAGTCCCGAGCGCCGCCGAGCCATGCTCGGCGGCTGGGATGGTGAGGCCGGGGTTTGGCGAAACCACTGTAGCCGCGCCAGGGAAGGCATGCACCCTCACACAGAATCCCCAAAGAGATTCTGCGAATGCGCTTCGCTTCGCGCAGAATGACTTGCAGGTTGGAGCGCCAAAATGGGAATTGCTGCAGTGTGACAATATGCCACATCGGATGCGAAGGGTGGCGTCACTATAATTCCCGGACCGTCAGGAAACGACCGGGAGTATGTGGTGTCTGTTACATGGGAGTCTGGAAAAAAGGCCTTGCCTGGCGCCGCCCTTGCGCCATTGCTGCTGTTGGCCTGCGGCGGACCGCTTTTCGCCCAGGGAGAGGAAGTCACCGAGATTCGTGTGGTCGGGCGGCAGGAGTTTCTCGAAACCCAGTTCAATGCCCGGCGCACCAGTTCCGGCGCGGATTCCGCCCTGCTGATCAATCGCGTTCCCGGCGGCGGCGCCAACCACAATGGGCCGCTCAGCGGGCAAATCCAGTATCGCGGCATGTTCGGCCCCCGAATCAATGTTCGCATCGACGGCATGCTGATTCACGGCGGTGGACCCAACTGGATGGCGCCGCCATTGCACCATATTCCTTCGGCCCTGATGGAAGACCTGGTGGTGGAACAGGGCATTGCCTCCATATCCACCGGCGGCGGCATTGGCGGCGCGGCCACGGCCAGATGGAAGCGCCCCGCATTCAATGACGACAGCGGCTGGGACTGGCGCGGCGATTCCGAATTCTCGGCGGGTTCCGCCGCCGGCAGCACCAGCGGATCGCTGATCGTCGGCGGCAGCAACGCCAATCACCGGCTCTACGGCATCGGCAATCTCGACCAGGGCGACAATTACGAATCGGCCAATGGCGAAGTCGCGGCAACGCAATACAGCCGCGCGATCTACGGCGTCGGCTACGGTTTCCAGAGCGGCGCGCACGAGGTGCTGTTCGACGCCCATCGCATCGAAACCGAGGACAGCGGCACGCCCACCCTGCCCATGGACATTGACTGGTTCGACACGGATACCTTCAATTTCAGGTACAACGGGCAACTCGGCGACTTCGGCGTTGAATTCGGCGTCTACCGGTCGAACATCGAACACGGCATGAGCAATTTCCTGCTGCGGCCGGCTCCCGATTTCTCCACCCTGCCATTGCCGCCTTTCGTCGGCGACGACAAGCGCTTCGCATTCGCGGAAAGCGAAGAGTCGGGCTTCCGGTTCGTCTTCAACCTCGAAGTCGGCCCCGGCCTGCTGGAAGTCGGCGCCGAAGGCAAGGACGGCGAGCACGACGTGCGAGTGACCGACCCCGATTTCGCGCCGTTCTTCGTGGATAACTTCAAGGATGTGAAAACCGACAGCGATTCGGCCTTCGTACAATGGTCGGCGATTCTCGACAACGACTGGTATGTCGAATTCGGCGGCAGGCTCGAACGCGTGGAAATGAGCGCCGGCGAAATCGACGCTTTCCCGGCCCGGCTGGTGGACATGAACCCCGCCATGTGGGGCATGGGTACGCCGCCGCGCGCGGTCTGGATGCTGCGCGAGGGTTTCAATTCCCGCGAACGCGGGCAGAGCGACGACAATCACGACCTGGTCGCGAAGGCGCGTTACCAGTTGACTCCCAACCTGGTGGCCGAAGTGGGATACGGCCGCAAATCGCGCTCGCCGCTCTACCAGGAACGCTATTTGTGGATTCCACTGGAAATCAATGCGGGTCTCGGCGACGGCAACAATTATGTCGGCAATCCCGGCCTGCGGCCGGAAACCTCGGACCAGTTCGAACTCGGCCTCGACTGGAGCAACGGCGTCGACTGGTTCTCGCCGCGATTCTTCGTGCGCGACGTCGACGATTACATCCAGGGCGTGCCGGCAACCAATATGGCGGTAGTCGGGGTCAGCCGCAACGCCAACGGCGATCCGACACCGCTCATGTTCGCCAACACCCGGGCGGAATTTCGCGGCGTGGATCTGAGCTTCGGTTATACCTTCAACGACCGCTGGCGCGTCGAAGGCATGGCCTCCCACGTCAATGCCGAGCGCGGCGATGTCGCGGATTACCTGTACCGCGTCAATCCGGACAACGCCCGCGTGTCGCTGCTATACGAGACCGGCGGTTTCTCGGCCCGCGTCGAGCAGGTTGTCGTACTTGAGCAGGACCAGGTATCCCGCACCAACACTTACGATCCGATGAATCCGAAGAACAATGCGGCCCCAACCGATGGTTACAATCTGACCAATGTCTATCTGAACTGGCTCACCGGTCAGGGAATCACTTTCACCCTCGGTGCGGAGAACCTGTTCGATGCCGACTACGTCAACCACCTGACCGGCTTCAATCGCGTTGCCTCCGGCGTCGTTCCGATAGGCAGCCGCATGTACGGCCAGGGCGTCAACCTGTTCGGCCGCGTCCAGTTCCAGTGGTAGTCAGAACGTGGCGATCGGATTCAGCGGCGTTTCATTGCAGGTCGAATACGATCTTCAGCGCGGCATCGATCCTGGCCATATGGTCGTACTCCAGCTCTCCCCGAATACGAACCATCCTTTCCTTATGGTCAACCGGGCGAGTTTGCAAACAATCCGCGACTGATTTCTTGGTACAACCATTTCGACTCGAAGGCGGAATCTCCACATTCGTCATGATTTGCGCTTTCTTTTCGCTCCAGGCCGTCAGCGGAACTACTTGAATGACCGGAACGCGAGCATTGTAAGTGTTGTTCGTAACAACCACACACGGCCGAATCTTGCGGGTTTCCGACCCTTTGGCGGGATTGATATTGACGTCGATCACCATTCCTCTGGTGAGGGGGCTCATTCGGGCCATTTTGACAGTTCCGTGTCGTTCCATTCCTTAGTTTCCTCATCGCCGGCATAGATTTCGGCATAGATATTCGCCGAATCAGCCAACTGCCGCCGCAACAGTTCGTGGCGTAAATGGTCCAACGCCGTTCGGACAACTTCACTCTTGTCCTTGAACCCATATTGCCCACGCTGCTCCAGAAATTCTCTGTGACCATCCGTAATGCTGAATTTGGCTTGAATCATATGGCCCTCTGGAAGGACGCTATGTCAGGTACTAACTTAGGGGCCAATATAGGCCCCACTAATGTATATGTCAATACGCGGACGCAAAGGCCGCCCGAAGCGGAAAAATGTGATTCTTGGCCTTGAAGGTAAGGTGGCGCTGGGAGAGACTCTACCCGATATTGAGTGAGGCAAGCAGTTATGACCATGAGAGCCTATTTCGAATTCGCCGGGCGGATGGGCGTTCTCGCGCTGACGTTCGCCGCGACCGCCGCGTTCCTGTTCCTGGTGTTTCCCGGTTTGCCGATCGAAGGCGAGATGCTGGACCTGAAGCCCGGGTATTCGCACGAAGAGGCCATGAACGCAATGGAAGGTTACGGGGCCGAAGGCAGAACGACTTACGCCTGGGCGAGCGCGGTGCTCGATATGCTGTTTCCGCTGACCTACGTCACGTTCTTCGCGGGATTGATCTACCGGTTCCGCGTAACCGAGGCGACCTGGGTTCTGGCGTTCGTACCGGTCTTCGCCGGCGTATGGGACCTTTTCGAGAACGCGCAGATCGTCGCGATGCTGCTTGCCTATCCCGATGTCAGAGCCGGGCAGGTAGCCTGGGCTTCGGCGTTCACGACCGTCAAGGGGTATCTCGGTCTCGTTTACCAGATTCTCGGCGCCGGTTTGCTGGCGCTGGCGCTGGCGCGCGGCGTGGTCGCAAGGGTGCGGGGAACAACCGTATAATCCGTGCGATCTATCTTCGTCCCAACCCTTCGGGCCAGAGCTGGATAGTCAACATCCAGTGATCGGATTCAACGGCGAACCAGCGCGAAGCAACAGCACCCTATGCCGCAACGATGCGCTCGACGTTGATCTGTTGTTCCAGGTGTCGCGACCGGGCAAGATCAAAGGCCAACTGCATGCCAAGCCATGTCAGTATCTCCCAGGAAGCGCTCCCAAACATCGCGTCTACACGTATTGTTCCCGACCGCGGGCAACCCTCATTCCACTGTCCACGGATTGATTACGTCGACTTCCGTGGCCTTGAAGTCAGCGACATTGCCGGTAACAACCGCCAACCCGTGTACGATCGCCGTAGCGGCGATCAGCGCATCGCGCTCGGCCCTCGGGTCGGGAACATGCAACCGCGCGCATTTCAGGGCTACAGCGGAATCGACAGGGAGTGTGCGTTCCTGGAATTCGGGCAGCACATGCCGGTCCATCCAGGTCCGCAGCCGTTCCCCTTGCGGGATGTCGCGCCGTTCGATGCGCAGGATGCCGATCTCAAGTTCCATCAGAGTCAGTGCCGAGATGTAGAAGCTCGTGGCTTCCCTCTCCGAGACCCAGACAGTAACCCGGGCGTCTGCTTTACCGTCACCGAGCTTGCGAATCTCGGAGACCACGTTCGTATCCAACAGATACATCAGGACAAATCGGACGGGGAGAGGTCCAGCCGCACACGAGGGGGCTCAAATTCGATATCGGCCAGGCCCGGCATGGACAGTGCCTCCGCCAAACTGCGCGGTCGGCCGGCCAGGCGCCGGTAGTCCTCTATGCTCAGCAGCACGTGCGCGGGCTTGCCGCGGTCGGTGATCAGGACGGGACCCGATTTCGCCGCCTTTTTTGCGCGTCCAACGTCCTGGTTGAGTTCGCGGCTCGTTACGGTCGTGATGGCCACAGTTGATCCCCAACCTATTTGTGCATATGTAACTACAACCGCCCCAGATACGCAAGAGCAAAGCGGTTAGACAGGGAGGGTGTGCCATGGATGCTAGGGACTGGATAAACGCAGCTAACCCGTCGTTGCGGATTGCCTTGCGGGGACGCCGGGTTCGTGGACGCCGGGTTTTTGCGGTGGTTCGGGATCGGCGGTCCACCAGAGGTCACCGAGGTTGAACGGCGCGGCGCCGAAGGGGGGCGGTGAGACTTCGGTTTCGCCGTCGGCGGTTTCGATCAGCGACCAATGGCCATCGCGGAGTTCGAAGACTTCGAGTGTTTGCGCCGGTGGATCGACGAACCAGAGATGGGCGACGCCTTCGCGGGCGTAGATATCGCGCTTCGCGCCCTGGTCGAGCGCACGGGTCGAAGGCGACAGAATTTCGCAGACCCAATCGGGCGCAACGGTGAAATACGCGGTCTTCGGCGCCGCCGGCATGCGCTCCCGCCGCCAGCCTGCCAAATCGGGGACCAGCACATCTTCCTTGAGATGGAGTTCGGGTTCAGCGAGTATCAACCAGCCACCCGCCGCGCCGTTGCCGCCGCGACGACCGAACAGACGCACCAAAGCGGCTCCCAAATTCGCGTAGGCGTAAGCATGCAACGGCGCCGGTCGCGAATGGGTGTGCAGCGCGCCACCGATAATTTCGGCAACGACATGCTCCGGCGCATCCAGCACATCCTGGTAGGTGGCCCGGCGCGGAGTGGTCGGTTGCGAAGTTTTTCCGGTCTTGGCCATTTATTCGCAAACTTCGTGGGGAATCTGTCGGCATGGTAGCCCGACTCCTGCTACCGGGCAAGCAAACTGCGCCTATCGCGGCAATTCCCGGCAAACACCCTACGACATTCTGAACGAAAGACAGCCGTAACGGCCGAAATGGCTGTTCGATTCGGCAAACTGTTTAGTACCGGCGCCAGCGGTAGCTAACGCTACGGTCAGATTCAGTGGCGAATCGGTGCTGAACGAAAACGCCCTAGGCTGAGACGATACGCTCAACGTCGATCTTCTGTTCCAGGTGGCGCGACTGGGCAAGATCAAAGGCCAACTGCATGCCAAGCCATGTCTCGGGCGTAGAGCCGAATGCCTTTGAAAGCCGGTAAGTCATCTCAATGGAAACGGACGCCTTCTCATTGACCAGATGGGAAAGCGTCTGCCGCCCAACGCCAAGCCGCCTTGCGCCTTCCGAGACTGACAAGGCCAATGGCTTTAAACAATCTTTTCGCACGATAGCGCCGGGGTGCATCGGTTTCTTCATTGCCATGTCAGGATTTCCTGGAAGCTGACTGTTTCGGATTTCCGTATTTGCGCTTGAGGCGATTGAACACTTCTTCCGCCTGACAGGACTCGTCCGGGGCCAGACCTTTGTCCAACTCTTTGCGGAGTGCTTCGAACGCTGCCGCGCGCCCCTCCACACGGTCCTTCAACGAGGTGTACCGGTCCGCCCGTGATGCGCTTGCCGGGCGTTCATCGACTGGATTGGTCATGACACGGAGAATCCCTGATAATGTGTGGCGATTGTATGAGATTTTCTCGCCAAAGCCGATTTTACGCCAGCTATGGGAACCAAACGCAAGATCATCGCTGTCGCCGAATAACAGGACGCCTGGATCAAGTCGCGGATTGCGACCGGCAAGTTCAAGGACGACAGCGAGTACATTCGCGACCTGATCCGTCGTGATCAATCACACACGGCGAGTATCGAAGAAATCAGAGCGGTGCTGGCCGAAGGCGAATTGAGCGGAGACCCCGAACCCTTCAGCCCGGAGCAATTCAAACGGGAGATGATGGAAAAGTATGGCGACGGAGCCGCCTGAGAATCGACTAAACTACGATCGGTTGGAATCGATCCTGCTGCAATAGGTATAACTATTTTTCACTAAAACGCCAAATACGATTGCAACGGGACTTAACTCCGCTCCATCCTTTGCGCGGCCAAGCAGGTTCATTGTCCGATGAACACTACTATTGCGTCGACGTGCGTCACTCGATATAACGCCTTGACTCGCCTTTCGGTGCTATCAATGTTGCAAATTGGGATACTCGGGAAACTGCAATGAGCATATTAGGGACAGAAAAACTATTCGAAGTCACGGCCAATGGCATTGGAAGCGTGGCTGGCCGCCTACTCGCTACGTGGAAGGCTAACAAAGATGGCGAGGCTCGGGTGATTGCCGCCCAAGCCGATGCTCGCGTTCTGCAAATCCGGGCTCAAGCTCACAAAGAAGCCCGTGAACTACTAGTGGCGAATCAGAATCACGGTGAGCCAACAGAGATTGAGATCGGTGAGACTATCACCGAGAGAGTCAGGTACCGAGAACAGAGGCGACTTTCCAACATAGAGTCAGTGGTCAGCCGCGCTGCGGTAGATCTAGAGGGAAAGCAAATTGACGACAATGATGTTGACCACGATTGGGTTGCTCGCTTCTTTAACGATGTTCAGGATGTGTCGTCAGACGAAATGCATGTACTGTGGGGCAAAGTGTTGGCAGGAGAGGTCGAGCGACCAGGAACAACATCATTGCGAACCTTGGGAATCCTTCGCGATCTCGATCAGTTGACGGCTAACCTGTTTGCCCGATTCTGTTCTGCCTGCGTTTTCGGTTTCTTGGAGGATGGTACGCTCATCGACGCTAGAGTCCCGTCGCTTGGTGTCCACGCGGCGACCAATCCTCCCCAACGTTGCCATGTGCCGGCAACTCTGGCGTAATCCGCTATGGGTTGGTAGGAACCCACCGCTAGTGGCGCCATCGCCCAGATGCACGCATGGGACATCGCGAGGGCGGCGGTTGGCAAATTCGGCGAAAAACCTATGGGATGTAGCTATCCCACTGTTGGAATCAGGTAAGGACTAAATGGCAAAACAGACAAGCAACAACGGCGCCAATCTCGGATTCGAGGCCCAGCTTTGGGCCGCGGCGGACAAACTGCGCGGAAATATGGAGCCATCCGACTACAAGCATGTCGCTCTGGGCCTGATTTTCCTCAAGTACATCTCGGACGCATTCGAGGCAAAGCGAGCCGAGTTGCTCCAAGACAACCTGGCCGACGCGGAGGACTCCGAGGAATACCTCGCCGAAAACGTCTTCTGGGTCCCGAGGGAGGCTCGCTGGTCGCATCTGCAAGCCAAGGCCAAAATGACGACGATCGGCAAGCACATCGACAACGCCATGCTGGTGATCGAGGCCAACAACGCCTCGCTCAAGGGCGTCCTTCCGAAAGACTACGCTCGCCCGGCGCTCAACAAGGTCATGCTCGGCGAACTCATCGATCTTGTGAGCAGGATCGGCATGGCCGAGGAGGCAGACCGCTCCCGTGACATTCTCGGACGAGTCTACGAATACTTCCTCGGCAGCTTCGCCGGCTCCGAGGGCAAGCGCGGCGGCGAATTTTACACACCCCGCTCCGTCGTCCGGTTGCTGGTCGAGATGCTGGAACCCTATAAAGGCCGCGTCTATGACCCTTGCTGCGGCTCTGGCGGTATGTTCGTCCAGTCCGAGAAGTTCGTCGAAGAGCATGGCGGGCGTATCGGCGACATCGCCATCTACGGGCAGGAAAGCAACTACACAACCTGGCGGCTCGCCAAGATGAATCTCGCCGTGCGCGGCATCGACGCCGACATTCGGTGGAACAACGAGGGCAGTTTCCACAAGGACGAGTTGCAGGACTTGAAGGCCGATTTCATCCTTGCCAATCCGCCGTTCAATGTCTCCGATTGGGGCGGCGACCGGCTGCGGGACGATGCCCGCTGGAAATTTGGCGTACCGCCGAAGGGCAACGCGAACTACGCTTGGCTCCAGCATATACACCACCACCTTGCTCCAAACGGCACGGCAGGAGTGGTGCTAGCCAATGGCTCGATGTCGTCGGCTCAGTCCGGCGAAGGCGGAATCCGCCGCGGCATGATCGAATGCGATGCAGTGGATTGCATGGTTGCCCTGCCCGGTCAGCTTTTCTATTCGACCCAAATTCCCGCCTGCCTCTGGTTTCTGGCCCGCAACAAGAATCCCGGCAACGGCTGGCGTGACCGGCGCCGGGAAGTGCTGTTCATTGACGCGCGAAAGTTTGGACGCATGGTGGACCGGACCCGCCGGGAATTCGACGATGAGGACATTCATAAGATCGCGACGACTTATCATGCATGGCGCGGGGAGCCGGACACGACCGCATACGTCGATGTGCCCGGCTTTTGCAAATCCGCTACACTGGAACAAGTCAAGGAGCATAGTCATATATTGACGCCGGGACGCTATGTGGGCACAGCCGCACGGGAAGACAACGGCGATCCTTTCGTTGAGACGATGACGCACCTCGTTGCCCAGCATCGCGAGCAGCAGGCCGAAGGCGCGAGGCTGGATAAGGAGATCGCCAAGAGCCTTGAATCACTGGGATTTCGGGAGTCGGTCCAACGATGAATGTCCAAGAATTGATTCGCCATCTTCGCAGTTTCCCCGACGACATGCCGATGGTTGTGAATGGATACGAGCAAGGCTACGACGATTTGTCAGCCGAACAAATCTCCATTTTGCCCATTGCGCTGAACACCGACCGCCACGAATGGGAGGGAAAGCACGGAAACCACGATGATTTGTCCGCCGATTCTCGTGAGTCCGCCGAATTGGTTAACGCGCTAGTGCTCAGCCGCACTTCAAATTGATTCCGAGGCTTCATGACGTGATCGACTACAGCAAGTTTCAATCGTCTCTCAAGGGTCTTGAAGAACAGCATGAAAATTATCTGACTCTTGATGACACGCTACCTAGACTGATGCGTGAGGGCATTGCGGAGTCTGTCATCCAGCGTTTCGAGACTTGCTACGACTGTCTATGGAAGGTGCTGAAAAGATACCTTATAGAGGAACTCGGCGTTGCCGAGCCGCCCAACAGTCCCAAACCACTTTTCAGGCTTGCCTACGAAAACGATATTTTCATGTCTCCCTTGGAGCAGTGGATACAGTACGCCGATGCGCGCACGGATACTTCTCATGATTATGACGGGGAGAAAGCAAAAGCCTGCTTGAAACTGATGCCTTCGTTTATAGGAGATGCTATTGATCTCTATCAAGAAATCGCAGGATTGGCATGGGAGTAAGTTCTTCCATTGACATTACTGAAGAGCAGCGAGAAACAATCTTGACTTTGCTGCAACGGCACTTGCCCGACACCGCCGCTTGCGCCTATGGCTCCAGGGTGAAATGGACTTCCCGCCCCCAGTCAGACTTGGATTTGGTCGTATTCGCATCGCCAGAACATTCTTTGCAGGTCGGAAAACTCAGGGAAGCTTTCGAGGAGAGCGACCTTCCATTTCGTGTTGACTTGTTCGTTTGGGACGAAGTACCGGAAACATTCCGCGAAGAAATTGTGGAAAATCACGCTGACCTGGTCTCAACATCTCGAATGTGGACCACATCAAATTGGCGTCACATGACATTCAGTCAAGCGGTCCAAATCAATCCGAAAGTACGACTCGACCGTAACCGAACATACCCTTTCGTTGAAATGTCCGCAGTCAACCCAGGTTCACGAAGCGTTCAGGCGAAGGAAGAGCGCCCATTTAAGAGTGGAGGATCACGCTTCCAGGACAAAGACACGTTAATGGCTCGAATTACACCGTGCTTGGAGAATGGAAAGATTGCACGGTACAGGGCCGAGAAGCCGATGTCGGCGGCATTCGGATCGACTGAATTTACCGTGATTCGTGGTCGCCCAGAAGTAACGGACAACCTATTCGCCTACTATCTGACCCAATGGAACAAAGTTCGCAATTTTGCCATCGACCAAATGACCGGCTCTTCAGGCCGTCAACGCGTACCCACGGAATCCTTGGACCATTTGGTCATCCCACTGCCACCGCTACCAGAACAACGCGCCATCGCCCACATCCTCGGCACACTGGATGACAAAATCGAGCTGAACCGACAGATGAACGAGACGCTAGAAGCGATGGCGCGGGCGATCTTCAAGGACTGGTTTGTCGATTTCGGTCCCACCCGCGCCAAGGCCGAAGGCCGTCCCCCTTACCTCGCCCCAGAATTCTGGGACTTGTTTTCCGATGCGCTAGATGATCAGGACAAGCCGATCGGGTGGACGCTGGCACCACTTTCCGCTCTCGCCAAGATGAACCCAGAGTCGTGGTCCAGGAAGAACACTCCCGAAGAGATCTTGTATGTGGATCTTGCCAATACGAAGCGCGGTTCTATTGAGGCTACACAACGTTTTCTTTGGAAAGATTCGCCAAGCAGGGCGAAACGCATCCTTCGACCCGGTGACACCATCGTTGGATTAGTGCGACCCGGCAACTGTTCCTTCGCGTTCATTAGTGTTCCCGGCCTTACGGGTAGCACAGGATTCGGGGTTCTCAGGCCTCGCAAATCAAAGTATGCGGAGTTTGTATTTCTCGCTGCTACCGCACCCGACAACATCGAACGTCTAGCTCATTTAGCAGATGGAGCAGCTTACCCCGCTGTGAGCCCTGAGGCAGTGGAAGCAACAGAAGCGGCCATTGCAGACAATGCCGTGACATCCAGCTTTTCGGCACTCGTCGCCCCAATCATTGATTGCATGGAACGCAACAAGACTGAAAATCAAACCCTCGCTCAATCACGAGATCTTCTTCTTCCGAAGCTCATGTCCGGCGAAATCCGCCTTCCCCAAGCTGAGAAAATCGTTGAGGATGCCATATGACTGCACTGCTCGGCAGAACCGTTCGATTGTTTCTCGCGGAAGGCAAAGCTTCAGGGCTTACCACCGCAGAGATCATGAACTGGACAGGTCATGTTCTCACTGGTTCCCGAAGCGGGTCGCCGGCCTTTATGAAACGTCCAGAGCTTAAGCGCACCGGCATTTACTTCCTCATAGGATCCGATCCAAAGGAGCCCGAGACGCTACAGGTATACATTGGCGAAAGCGATGTCGTCTACAACCGACTCCTTCAACACAACAGCAGCAAGGACAAAGACTTCTGGGAGCGCATCTGCGTTGTAACCAGCAAGGATCAGAACATAACGAAGGCGCATGCGCGCTATCTGGAAGCTCGCTTGATTGCCATCGCGAACGCTTCCGGCAACGTCAGCGTCGTAAACGGGACAGCGCCAACGCCGATTTCGCTGCCCGAGGCCGATGAATCCGACATGGAGTTCTTCATTGAACAAATCAAGCTGATCTTTCCTGTTCTCGGCTTTGATTTTCTGCGACATTACAAAGCTGACGCGCAGGCGGGCTCTGAATCCCTGACCAGGCAGACAGACCGCAACGATATTCCTGTATTTCGTTTAACCAACAAGAAGCACGGAATCGAGGCGCAGGCGCATGAGATAAGCGGGGAATTTGTGGTGCTGAAAGGTTCCACCGCCATCGCTTGGCGGTCGTCTCGCTGGGCCAATACAGGCTATGCAAGGAAGCAAGCGCTACTTTTCAAGTCGGGCAAACTCATCTCGAAAAAGGGAAAGCTTCTCAGCTTTGCCGAAGATGTCATGTTTCCAAGTCCTAGCGCAGCGTCCGCCGCCATTCTTGGAATGCCTGATAACGGGCGCAAGTCATGGAAACTCGACGGATCGAGTATTTCGTACGGCGATTGGCAGTCGGAGCAGGTGGCCAAGGCAGCCTCGACCGATGACGTGGAGACATCGATATGATCCACGTTCCAGTAATGCCAGAATCCCTTCACACCCAAGATTTTCGGACATTGGTAGACCGGTACATGTCCTGGTTAAAGGACAGGACGAGTATCCGCGAGGTGGAAGACTGTGTCGAGATAACGACCCCGTATCTGGACCGGCACAACGACTACTTGCAGATTTACACAAAGCGCGCCAACGGCGGATTTGTGCTGACCGATGACGGGTATGTTCTCGATGACCTGGAACTGTCCGGGTGCAAGATCGACAGCCCGAAACGTCAAGCCATGCTGAGAACGACATTGAACGGATTCGGCGTGCAATCGAACGGCAAGGCGCTTGAAGTCAAGGCGTCGTTGGAAAACTTTCCGCTTCGAAAACACAATCTTGTGCAAGCGATGTTGGCGGTCAACGATCTCTTCTATTTGGCTTCACCTACCATTGCAAGTTTGTTTCACGAGGATGTGACGGCCTGGCTTGATCTGTCGGAGATCCGCTACACGCCCAGTGTCAAGTTCACGGGCAAAAGCGGCTATGACCATCGTTTCGATTTCGTCATCCCAAAGTCGAGTCAGCAACCCGAGCGCATAATCCGCGCCATTAATCGGCCCAACCGGGAAACAGCCCAGGCAATGGCGTTTTCATGGATCGATACAAAGGAGGTACGTTCGCCCGATGCTCACACTTACGCGATATTGAACGATTCGGAGCAATCCGCTTCCGAGAGCGTGCTGGATGCGATGCGAAGTTATGAAGTAGATCCGATTCCGTGGTCGGGTCGCGATGAAATGCGAGAAGTATTGGCTGCATGACCGAGAGACGTCATTCGCGAAAAAGCTGATCCCAAAACAACAGTCAACAAGTAGCAACAAGACAAACAGAATGAGCAAATTGCACGAAGCTGACGTGGAAGAAGCCGTGCTGGACTGGTTGTCTGGGCTCGGTTACGCCGTGATGCACGGTCCGGACATCTCTCCGGAAGGTCCAGCACCGGAGCGCATCAGTTACGACCAGGTGTTGCTGACCTCGCGCCTGCGCGAAGCTCTTAAACGCCTGAATCCAAACCTTCCCCCTGAAACGCTGGAGGAAGTCCTGCGCAAGGTTCAGCAAACCGAAACCCCCTCGCTCATTGAAGAGAATCGACGCCTGCATCGCTATCTGATCGAGGGTGTGCCGGTCGAGGTCGCTCGCGAGGACGGGAGCATCGGAGGTGATGTTGCCCGGCTGATCGATTTCGAAAACGTAGATGCCAACGACTGGCTGGCTGTGAACCAATACACGGTGGTCGAACACAGCCACAACAGACGCCCCGACGTCGTGCTGTTCGTAAACGGACTACCCTTGGCCGTGCTTGAGTTGAAGAACCCCGGCGACGAAAACGCGACCCTCGAAGGCGCCTTCAACCAACTTCAGACCTACAAGGACCAGATTCCGTCCCTGTTTCGCACGAACGCCGCGCTCGTGACCTCGGACGGAATCCAGGCGCGCCTCGGCTCGCTAACCGCCGATATCGAACGCTTCATGCCGTGGCGCACCGTGGATGGTTCAGTGAACGCGCCAAAGGGTACTCCGGAACTCGAAACGTTAATCGAGGGCGTGTTTGAAAAGTCCCGATTTCTTACCTTGATCCGCGACTTCACGGTGTTTGCGGACACTGGCTCGGGCATCGTCAAGATTGTGGCCGGCTATCACCAGTTCCACGCCGTACATCACGCGGTCGAAAGTACGGTTACCGCCACGAGTCAGCACGGCGACCGCCGTATCGGCGTCATCTGGCACACGCAGGGCTCCGGCAAGAGCTTGCTCATGGCTTTCTATGCCGGGCAGATCATTGCCCATGCGGCCATGGAGAATCCAACCATCGTTGTCATCACCGACCGTAATGACCTTGATGACCAGCTATTCGGTACCTTCAGCATGTGCCGCGACCTGCTTCGTCAAACCCCGATTCAGGCTGACGACAGAGACGATTTGCGGAAAGTTCTGACCCGCCCCTCCGGGGGCGTCGTGTTCACGACTATCCAGAAGTTTAAGCCCGAAAACAGCGAGACCGAGTATCCGGCCCTGACCGACCGCCGAAACGTCGTCGTGATCGCCGATGAGGCGCATCGCAGCCAGTACGGATTTCGGGCCAAGGTAAAGCGCAAGACCGGCGAGATATCCTATGGGTTCGCCAAGTATCTCCGCGACGCGCTCCCGAACGCCTCGTTCATCGGCTTTACCGGAACGCCGATCGAGAAGGACGATGTAAACACGCCCGCGGTGTTCGGCAATTACATCGATGTTTACGACATCAGCAGGGGCGTCGAGGACGGCGCTACCGTCCCGATCTATTACGAGAGCCGCGTAGCCCGCATTGAACTCGATGAGACTGAGAAGCCGAAGCTCGACGAAGAAGTGGCTGCGTTGACCGAAGACGAAGCCGAGGGCGAACAGGAACGGCTGAAGCGAAAATGGTCCAACGTCGAGGCCGTGGTCGGCGCCGGAAAGCGCCTGGCCCTGGTTGCCGGCGACCTCGTAGACCACTTCGAAAATCGCGTCATCGGCATGGACGGCAAGGCCATGATCGTCTGCATGAGCCGCCGGATCTGCGTCGCGCTCTACGACGAGATCGTCAAGCTGCGTCCGAAGTGGCACAGCGGTGACGACGAGAGCGGAGACATCAAGATCGTCATGACCGGCGCCGCCTCGGACCCAAAGGAATGGCAGCAGCACATCGGCGGCAAGGCGCGCCGGGAATTGCTTGCCAAGCGGGCCAAAGACCCTGACGACTCGCTCAAGCTGGTAATCGTCCGGGATATGTGGCTGACAGGCTTCGACGTGCCGAGCATGCACACGATGTACATTGACAAGCCCATGCGGGGGCACGGGCTCATGCAGGCGATCGCGCGAGTGAACCGCGTTTTCCGCGATAAGCCTGCCGGACTGGTCGTTGATTACATCGGCATTGCCCAGAATCTGAAGTCAGCGCTCAGCCAGTATTCGGGCGAGGACCGGCAGCACGCCGGTATCGACGAATCCGAAGCAGTCGCCGTGATGCTGGAGAAGTACGAGATCGTAAGCGGCATGTTCCACGGTTTCGACTACCAGGCCGGGCTCACAGGCACTCCGCAACAACGGCTTGTTGCCCTTGCCCACGCGATCGAGTGGATTCTAGAAATGCAACAGCGTGAGTCGGCCAAAGAGGCGACCGAGGAAGGCAAGAAGAAAGCGCATCGCCGATACAACGATGCCGTGCTGGCCCTTACCAAGGCGTTCGCCCTCGCGGCCGCGAGCGACGAGGCGCGGAGCATCCGCGATGAGGTCAGTTTCTTCCAAACCGTCCGGTCGGCGCTCGCCAAGAGCACAGCCGGCAGTGGGCAATCTTCCGCCCAACGGGATCTGGCCGTACAGCAGATAATCAGCCGCGCCGTAGTTTCGACGGACATCATCGATATTCTCGAAGCTGCGGGGTTGGAATCGCCGGACATCTCCATCCTTTCCGACGAATTCCTTGACGAAGTTCAGGGAATGGAGAAAAAGAATCTCGCCCTGGAAGCGCTACGCAAGCTCATCAACGGCGAGATTCGCTCGCAAAGCCGCGTCAACGTTGTGGAGACCCGAAAGTTCTCTGATCGGGTCGAAGAGGCAATCGCCCGCTACCATACCAATGCGATTACTACAGCAGAGGTCATTCAGCGTCTGATCGAACTTGCAAAGGACATCCGCGACGCGCACAAACGCAGCGAGGAGGAAGGGCTGACCCAGGAGGAAATCGCCTTCTACGACGCCTTGGCCCAGAACGAATGCGCGGTAGAGGTGATGGGAAACAAGCACCTCCGCGTCATCGCCCATGAGCTATTGAGCAGCCTGAAGAACAAGGCTTCCGTCGATTGGCAGCACCGCGAATCGGCACGGGCGCGAATGCGGGTTCTGGTCAAACGCATACTCCGCAAACACGGCTACCCGCCCGACCTTCAAGACGCCGCCGTACAAACCGTCTTACAGCAGGCCGAGGCACTCTCAGCAAGATGGGCCGCATAACTTTGTCGGAGTAGTTGTTGTGATGCTTTATACATTCGATGGTCCGCCTTGCGATCCGTGCTATTATTGAAACGTCCACTAGGAGGTAAGCATAAATGTCTATCCAAGGTATATTCAGTTCGCGATCACAGCAGCGAAAGTTTCTTCAATGCTCTATTGTTATCATCCTTATGATCTTGGTTTTACTCTGCTTAATTCAGAATTTTTCTTCCGACGCATGGGGTTGGAATCTTTTGAAGGACGTGTTGATCGCTCTGCTCGCGAGCATAATCTTTGTAATTGTCGGCACTCTATACGTGAAGTACTTTTTTAAGGATCCTCACGAAATTGCTTTTGCAAGCCGCCTCCTTCCTGAAGATATAGACTCGGAACTAACCAAAATAGCGAAATCCGCTACAGAATACAGACTATTCGTAAGAACTGGCAGGCACTTTCGGGCTAAAATTCTTGATTTAGTAAAGGATAACGCAATTTCCAATCGCCGACTTATCAAAATTGAAGCCATACTCCTTGATTTTCGGGATTGTGATACTTGTGAACAATATGCTTCGTACAGAAGATCATCATCCTTTGATCGTTATCTTTGGAGCAAAGAATATGTGCAAAAGCAGATATTGGCTACTATTCAAAAAATGATTCAGGTGGTTAGCGACCACTCAGAATTTGTCCAAATTGACCTCTACCTCAATAGCCGCCTTTCAACTTTTCGTTACGATGTATCGCAAGACTACATAATAGTGACCCGGGAGGATCCTAAAGACGTTGCCTTTCGATTTCGAAATTCGGATAAAGAATACGCGGCATACTCGTTTGAGTTCCGGCAGGTTCTGAAGGATGCCTGCAAATTTGAAATAGGAGATGTGAAGAATTCACCAAGAGATAAGTTGAGAGAGTTATTTGGTGAGAGTCCGATAGTTTCCGATTTGGAAGAAGATGCGAATATAGCTACTAGGGAGCGTTCTCCTTATGTCCGCTAACTTATATCTTCCCCTGAGCCTCAAGCACCTCCGGGAGTTTTCACCAGCTTGCTTACTTGAACAAGTTAAAGGATGGATGAAGACTTCAAACACTGAGTGTTTCTTGCACCCTCTTGGATTCTGGACAGTTTTGCTTAGTAGGTCTAGAACTGAAGAGTGGCGATTTCATTATTGGCCAAAGGGGTCTAGGACAATAACCGGAATGCCAGCAACTATTCACACCCACGACAAGGTAATTGAAAGCAAGGTTGTGCTTGGAGAATTAAGAAATATCGAGTATCAAATTGAGAAAGTGGGTACATTAGGTCGACCAATTTATCAAGTCGCTTACCATGGAGACAAATTCTCTCAAAAGACTAAAAATATTTTGAGAAATGATGGAGAGCGCGCAGCTGCTACTGTACTTTCAGAAAAAATAGTGCGTTACGGAGAAAGATATCGTGTTAAGGCCCACACCTATCATGAAGTGGTTGTATCTGAGGATATGGAGACAGCGACTATATGTAATATGAATTCGCATGTCCCAGGGCCTATAAACGTTCTCGGCTGCAACTCTTATGAGAACGAGATTTTGATTCAACGGATTTGCCGTCCAATTGATGAACTGATCGAATTGATTTCATAGCGCTAGTATCAATGACCGCTGAACAGTGAATGAAATCTATCGTCAAGGTGGAACATTCAATACGATTTATGGTCGATGTGAGTATGGCGGGTATCCCCTGGAATTCAGGATTTTTCATTCAATAACCCAGAATCCCTTTGAGATTTCTTGCTCCATGGAGAATGCGAACTATCAGTAAATCGTTGCCAACTGGCTTGGAAAAGATCAAGTATCTTCCATGCACACATACCCTCATCCCGCGTCCAAGTTCTGAGCGGGGCGGGTAGGCATCGGGATTGTCCAGCAACTTCATACAGTTGCCCTGCAATTCTGCCACGAAGCTCGCGGCTCGCAAGGGATCGTCCCGAGCGATAAAGTCGCCAATCTCTTCCAGGTCTTCCGCCGCTTTTCGGGAAAACCTCAATTTCATCCGGAGGCAGACCGTTTCTGACTATCGTATTTGCGCTTAAGGCGATTGAATACTTCTTCCGCCGGATAGGATTCGTCCGGAGTCAGACCTTTGTCCAACTCCTTGCGGAGCGCTTCGAGCGTGGCTTCGCGTTCCTCCATTCGGTCCTTCAACAATCTCAAGGCATCGCGGACGACCTCACTGGCGGTAGCGTATCGTCCAGCCTCGACTTGTTGGCGAATAAAGGATTCGAAGTGTTTTCCGATGGCGTAACTGGATGGCATGTTCGCATTCCTCACTCAACTGCTAAATATTATCAAATAATGATACGGTGAGTAAGGCTATTTGCCACAACAGTCCGAGGCTCGCTCGGCGATATGGGCCGCATGACCTGATTCTCCCTGCATCCCCCTTCACATAGTCCCCCCCGTCTGCTTAGATTGAACCCCCACAGGAGGATCGAGATGAATATTCGCAGTATCGCCATCACCGGGCTCTTGCCGGTGCTGTTCCAGGCGGCGCCGGCCGTTGCGGCCGAGCGGGACTTTCACGATATCGCGGCGGCGGTTTCCGCCGAGCGCATCGAGCGGGACATTCGGACGCTGGTCGGTTTCGGAACGCGCCATACCTTGTCGGAGACGGCCTCCGACACCCGCGGCATCGGCGCGGCGCGCCGCTGGCTCGAGGCCGAGTTCAATCGGATTTCAGACGCCTGCGGCGGATGTCTGGAAGTGTTTACCGTCAGCGGCGTCGTTTCCGGCGAGAACCGCATTCCCGACCCCGTGGAAGTGGTCAATGTCATTGCCATGTTGCGGGGCGAGAGCGAGCCGAACCGGATGATGATGATGTCCGCCCATCTGGATTCCAGGGTCAGCGACCCGATGAATTTCGAGTCCGACTCTCCGGGCGCGAACGACGACGCCTCGGGCGTGGCCGGCGCCATAGAGGCGGCGCGGGTGCTGAGCCAGTATCGATTCCCTGCCACCATTGCCCTGGCTGTTCTTTCCGGCGAGGAACAGGGCTTGCACGGCGCCCGGATTCTCGCGCAGCACGCCATCGACAGCGGCTGGAATCTCGACGCCGTGCTCAACAACGACATGATCGGCAATATCACCGGCATCAATGGCGTCATCGACAACACCACCGCCCGGGTTTTTTCCGAAGGCACGCGCTATCTGGAAACCGAAGGGGAAGCGAACCAGCGTCGTGCGCAGGGCGGCGAGGTCGATTCGCCTTCGCGCAACGTCGCCCGCTACGTCGACGAAATGGCGGACCGCTACATCCCCAATCTCGACACCATGATGATCTACCGGATTGACCGCTTCGGTCGCGGCGGCGATCACCGGCGCTTCAACGAGGCAGGTTTCCCCGCGGTGCGGATAATGGAGACCAACGAAAACTACAACTACCAGCATCAGGACATTCGCGTCGAAGACGGCATCGCCTACGGCGACGTGATCGAGCACGTGAACTTCGAATACGCCGCCAAGCTCACCGGGCTGAACGCGGTCACGCTGGCCGCAATGGCCTGGGCGCCCGCGCCGCCGGCCGGTGTCACCATCGAAGGCGCCGTTCGCCCGAGCACCACCCTGAATTGGGAGAAAGTGCCCGGGGCCGCCGGCTACCGGGTGCACTGGCGGCTGACGACTTCACCGACCTGGGACTTCCAGCGTGACGTCGGCGACGTCGACAGTTTCACGCTCAAGAATATCGTCATCGACAATTACTTCTTCGGGGTTTCAAGCCTCTCTGACGAGGGTATCCAGAGCCCCGTGGTTTTTCCCGGCCCATCCGGTTCGTTCGACTGATTCCGATTTCTCCCTATCGCAAGCAAAACAAAACCACGCTTTTGTTTTGCGATAATGAAAAATTCCAGGGGTGGAGGCAAGCGTTTTCGAAGCGCAGCTTCGTGCGCAGCCGGAACGGCGCAGAGCCATGCTCTGCGACTGGACGGGAATTTTTCAGAGAATTCCTGTGGCGTAGGCTCCTAGTGAGCGGCAGCTTGAGATTCAGGCCGAAAAATGCTTGAATGCACAGCCATTCGGCGACGTCTCATTTCACCTCCCTCGCCGCTCTGCGACTGGCCAGCAATCGATGACTGAAACCGCAGCCCGGCAAGTTTTCGCCTCTTGGCGCGACTACTACGAAATGTGCAAGCCCCGGGTGGTCATGCTCATGGTCCTGACCTCGCTTGTGGGCATGTTTCTTGCCGTGCCCGGCATGGTTCCCTGGCGCGTGCTTCTGCTCGGCAACCTCGGCATTGCGCTGGTTTCCTGCTCAGGCGCCGCTGTCAATCATCTCCTGGACCGCCGCATCGACCGCATCATGGGCCGCACTTCCGGTCGGCCGTTGCCGCAGGGCCGGGTCGAGCCGGTGCAGGCCGCAGTTTTTGCGCTGCTGCTCTGCGCCAGCGGCATGGGCATTTTATTGTTGTGGATCAATCCGCTCTGCGCCTGGCTCACGCTGGCTTCCTTCGTCGGCTATGCCTTCATTTACACCGGCTACCTGAAACACGCCACTCCCCAGAATATCGTCATCGGCGGGCTTGCTGGCGCCATGCCGCCGCTGCTTGGCTGGTCGGCGGTGACTGGAACCATCGAAGCCGACGCCCTCGTGCTTGTGCTGATCATCTTCGCCTGGACGCCGCCGCATTTCTGGGCGCTGGCGATTCACCGCAAGGATGAATACGCCCGCTCCGGCGTTCCCATGCTGCCGGTCACCCACGGCGAATATGCGACCCGGGTACATATCGTGGCGTATACCCTGATTCTGGTGGCGGCAAGCGTCATCCCCTGGTTTACCGGCATGAGCGGCTGGCTCTACCTGGTCGCCGCGCTGCTGCTTGGCGCCGGATTCCTGTACTGGTCGGGCCGGCTCATGTTCCGCCCGCGGCCGGATATTCCCATGCGCACTTTCGGTTATTCCATCGTCTACCTCGCGCTGCTTTTCGCCGCCCTGCTGGTGGACCACTACCTGGTCTGAATGGCACATGGCCGCCATCCGCCTCAACCGCACAGCCTGGCTGGCATTCGCCCTGCTGAATGTGCTGCTGTTGATGCTGATCGCGCTGCTGCTGCAGTTTCGCGCCGGTCGCGCCCAGCTTGCCCGGCTTGACAGCCTTGGCGCGGTGGTTTACCCCGAACCGGTTCCGCTGCGCGAAATTGCCCTGAGCGACCAGCGCGGACAGCCATTTGGCCTTGGCGACATGCGCGGCGCGTGGAACCTGGTGTTTTTCGGTTTCAGCGATTGCCCCGACATGTGCCCCCTGACCCTGGCGGAAATCGAGCGCTACTACCGGGACCGGGGGGAATCCGCGGAAGCGCCGGTGCAGGTCGTTTTTGTTTCGATTGACCCGGCTGACACCCCGCCCGTCATCAACGAGTATCTGGATGGATTCCACGAGGATTTCATCGGTCTCAGCGGCAGCAGGGAAGCCGTCGCCGGGTTTGCCGGCCAGATGTTTGCCAATACCGGAGCCAGGATGGACGCCGGCCACGGTCAGTCCGCCGATGCCCCCGAAGGCATGATCAGCCACAGTATCCATATCGCCGTGGTGGGCCCGCTCGGTGAACTGGTTGGCCTGCTGCGACCGCCGCACCGCGCCGCAGCCATTGGCGAGGCGCTGCGACTGCTCACGCAGCGGGCCTGAACCCGGACAATGAAACATGGCCGGCAATGAGCGCCATCCCGAACTCATCCTGGTAGACGGCTCTTCCTACCTGTTTCGCGCCTATCACGGGCTGCCGCCCCTGGTGAACAGCCGGCAGCAGCCAACCGGCGCCATCCGCGGCGTGATCAACATGATCCGCAGCCTGCTGAACAAGTATCCCGGCAGCCGCATCGGCATTGTCTTCGACGCCAAGGGCAAGACCTTCCGCAGCGAGATCTACGCAGAATACAAGGCGCACCGCCCGCCCATGCCCGAAGACCTGCGCAGCCAGGTCGAGCCCATCCTCAACATCATCCGCGCCATGGGCCTGCCCCTGCTGATCATCGATGATGTGGAGGCCGATGACGTCATCGGCACGCTTGCCGTGCAGGCCGGGGCGGACCAGGTGCCCACGCTGATTTCCACCGGCGACAAGGACCTCGCCCAGCTTGTCACCGGGCGGGTGGCGCTGATCAATACCATGAACGACGAACTGCTCGACCCTGCCGGGGTGAAGCGGAAATTCGGCGTACTCCCGGAACAGATCATCGATTATCTCGCCCTCATGGGCGACAAGTCCGACAATATTCCCGGCATCCCCGGCGTGGGCGCGAAAACCGCCGTCAAATGGCTTGGGGAATATGGGTCGATGCAGGGAATCATCGATCATGCCGGCGCCATCAGGGGCAAGATCGGTGAAAGGCTCAGGGACAATATCGAACAGCTCAAGCTGTCATACCGGCTCGCCACAATCCGTACCGATGTGCCGCTGGAACTGAAGTACCAGCAACTCCTGCGGCAGCCCGAGGACAAGCAGGAACTGCACCGCCTGTTCAGCGAACTCGAGTTCCGCACCTGGCTGCGGGAACTCGAATCCGAAGGCGTGACTGCCACGCCGGCAACCGGGCCGGCCACCGAAAAGGCACAGGACAGCCCGGAATCCGAACTTGACCTGGACGCCGAGCCACCCGGAGCCGCAACCACGATCATCACCAGCGAAGAGCAGCTCCACGAACTTGTGACCGAACTCGGCGCCGCTCCCACATTCAGTTTCAATCTGGAAGCCGAACCAGGGCATTTTCTCCAGGCCCGCATCATCGGCGCCGCTTTTTGCGCCAAACCCGGACAGGCCGCCTACATTCCGCTTGACCACGACTACGAGGGCTGCCCCGAACAGTTATCCGCCGAGCGGGTTTTCAGGGCGCTGCAGCCATTGCTGGAAGACGCCCTCAAGCCGAAATGCGGCTATGACCTGAAACATCAGCTTCATTTGCTGGAGAACCTCGGCATCCGCCTGCAGCCGGTGAAATCTGATGTGTTGCTGGCCTCTTATGTGGCCAACTCGGTGGCCGTGCGGCATCAGCTTGAATCCATCGGCAGGCGTTATCTGGACCATGCCCCGCCGGACCTGGAAAGCCTCACCGGCAAGGGCCGCGGGCGGCTCGCCATGCACCAGCTCGGCGTGCGGGAATTCGGCGATTGGGCCGGCGAACGGGCGGACCTCATCCTGCGCCTGACGGCGACCCTGGAAAAGCACCTGCGCGAGAACGGCCAGCTTGAAGGGCTCTACCGTTACTTCGAGATGCCCCTCGCGCCGGCCCTGCAACGCATGGAGCGAAACGGCATCCTGCTTGACCGGGAGGCCCTGGCGAAGCAGAGCGCCGAACTCGCCGGGCAGCTTGCCGAGCTTGAACAGGCCGCTTTCGCGCTCGCCGGGGAGAATTTCAACCTGTCCTCGCCCAAGCAATTGCAGGCGCTGCTCTACGACAAGCTGCAACTGCCGGTATTGCGCAAGACGCCCAAGGGCCAGCCTTCCACCGCCGAGGATGTGCTGCAGGAACTCGCTGAAAGCTACGAACTGCCCCGGCTGCTGCTGCGACACCGGTCCCTCACCAAACTCAAGTCCACCTATACCGACAAGCTGCCGCTGGAGTTGCAGGCCGGCACCGGCCGCATTCACAGCAGCTTTCAGCAGGCGGTGGCGGCAACGGGCCGGCTGTCGTCCATCGACCCTAACCTGCAGAACATTCCCGTGCGAACCGCCGAGGGTCGCCGGGTGCGCCAGGCCTTTGTCTGCCGGTCGGGATACCGGCTTGTGGCGGCGGATTATTCCCAGGTGGAGCTGCGCATCATGGCGCATCTGTCCGGCGACCCGGGATTGCTCGCCGCCTTTTCCCGGGCCGAGGACATCCACCGCGCCACCGCGGCGGAAGTATTCGGCGTCGCCGTGGAAGATGTGGCGCCGGATCAGCGACGCAGCGCCAAGGCGATCAATTTCGGCCTGATCTACGGCATGTCGGCTTTCGGTCTTGGCCGGCAGTTGAATATCGGTCGGGAAGAGGCCCAGCACTACGTCAACCGCTATTTTGAGCGTTATCCCGGCGTCCGCGCCTTCATGGACCGCACCCAGGCCCAGGCCACGGAACTTGGCTATGTGGAAACCGTTTTCGGGCGCAGGCTGTATCTGCCGGACCTGCGCGCCGGGCGCGGCATGCTGCGGCGCGCGGCACTGCGCACGGCCATCAACGCCCCCATGCAGGGCACCGCCGCCGACATCATCAAGCAGGCCATGATCGACATCGACCTGTGGCTGGAAAGCGAGCCCATCAAGGCCCGGATGCTACTGCAGGTGCATGACGAACTCGTTTTTGAAGTACACGAGGAAGATCTGCAATTGCTCTGCGACGGCGTCAGGTTCCGCATGATCAGCGCCGCCGCCCTCGATGTGCCGCTGGTGGTGGACATCGGCGTCGGCGCCAACTGGGACGAAGCCCACTGAGGCGATTGAGACACCGAATCAAGGGAATGAAAGTTACGTTCACCCACACAAAGGTTTTTCGAACTTGCTATTCAGGCTTCGAGCCAGGAATCGAGACGTTCCCGGGCCTGTTCCAGGCCGATGCCGGCAGTGGCGGAAAACAATTGCACTTCCAGGGCGCCGCGCCCGGACAGCTCCTTGCGCACCGCCGACATTGCATTGTGGGCGGGATTCCGCTTCAGCTTGTCCGCCTTGGTCAGCAGCAGATGCAAGGGTAGCCCGGATTCCTGGGCCCAGTCGATCATCTGCCGGTCAAATTCCTTCAGTGGGTGCCGGATGTCGCTGAGCAGCACAATCCCCTCAAGCTGGGCCCTGCCGGTGAGGTAATACTGCATCTCCCGCTGCCATTGCTCCTTCACCTCCAGAGGTACCTTGGCATAGCCATAACCCGGCAAATCCACAAGGTAGCGCCCGGCAAGCCCGGGCACCAGGAAGAAGTTCAGCATTTGCGTCCGTCCCGGCGTCTTGCTCGTCCGCGCCAGACGGGACTGCCGGCAAATCGCATTGATGGCGCTGGACTTCCCCGCGTTCGACCGCCCGACAAAAGCCACCTCGGCCAGACTGTCCACAGGACACCCATCCAGCGAAACCGCACTGGTGGCGAACGTGGTTTGGTCGAAGTCCATTGCGTTCGCAGGCCCTGTTGTGAGTGAACATGGCACGGGGCAAGTCGTTGGAGCGATGGCCATATGCGGCGGGCATGCGAGGCGGGAAGCCGAGCCTGAAGCCTGCAGGGAGGTACTTACGGCGTCCGCCGCATATGGCTATCGCCCCAGCGACGACTCGAAGGCCTAGGAGCCTGCGCCGTAGGAATTTACGGCTGCAAATCCGCTCTCATCCACGCCCCTGGCCGCTCGATTTCGTTGCATATTCGCCTCAATCGACCGGCCAGGGGCGCGGCGATAGCGAATTTTCGCTTTCGCGAATTCCTACGGCGCAGGCTCCTACAAGGCAGCGCGTTCCCGGTCGATGAGGAAATCCACGACTTCCAGCATCATTTGCTGGGTTGGCACATCCGTGCCCGTGGCGATCAGGTACTTGCCATTGACGATCATGTTGGGAGTACTCTGGATTCGATAATCCTGCATGCGGCTTTCGGCCTGGTTGACCCGGGTGCGGACGCCGAATGAGTTGAAGGCCCGGCTGAATTCTTCCTCGCCGACACCGTGGCTGGCGAACAGGTCGCCGATCTGCCGTTCATTCTGCAGGCGGTTGCCTTCGAGGTTGATGGCGTTGAAGACCGGCTCGTGGACGATGTCCACGGCATCCAGCGCCTCGGCGGTGTAGTAGATCTGGGCGTGGATTTTCATCAGCCCGTTCCACATGGCGGGAATGCGGACGAAGTCGATATCGTCAGCCAGGTTTGCCTTCCAGTCTTCGATCAGGGGCTCGAAACGGAAGCAGTGGGAGCAGCCGTACCAGAACGCTTCGATAACTTCGACTTTGGAAGGATCGCGGGTGTTGACCGGAACGGGCAAGGTCACATAGTGCGTGCCGTCCACAAATCTTTCGACCTGCCCGAAAGCCATGTTGGCAAGGGGCAGCGCGAGGGCAAGGGCGAATACCGCAAGTGTTTTTCTGATCATGGATTCACTCCGGATCGGTTCAGAATCATCTAGTGGAATGGAAACTACCACAGGCCGGCCCAGGCTCCTAGTGCAAGCCGGCCAGAAAACTGGCCAGGGCTTCGAGCTCCGGGTCGGTAAGGCGCTCGGTGACGACGCGCATCATGCCGCCAGGGTCGTTGGCGCGGGCGCCGGAGCGGAAGTCCTTGAGTTGCTGCAAGCTGTATTCGGGGTGCTGGCCGCCGAGTGAGGGAAAGCCCGCCGGGGCGTTGCCGGTACCGGTGGGCGAATGGCAGGCGGAGCAGGCCGCCACCTGCAACTCCTGGTTGCCGGCCCGGTACAGGGATTCGGCAAGTTCCACGCTTTCCGGGTCGGCGCCGAGCAGGGTAGGCGCCTGGGCGGCGTAGTATGCGGCAAGGTCGGCGATGTCTTCATCGCTGAGGTTGATGACCATGGCGGTCATGATGGGGCCGGGTCGGGCGCCGGACTTGAAATCCTGCAATTGCTTGATGAGGTAGCGCGCATTCTGGCCGGCGATCTTGGGATTGATGGCAAGCTCGCTGTTGCCGTCGGGTCCGTGGCAGGTGGCGCAGAGGGCGGATTTGGCCTCGCCGGCGGCAACATCGCCCTGGGCGAGCGCAATCGGCGCGGTTACCGCCGTGGCCATGGCGAACAACAAGAATAGCGATTTCTTCATCTCCTCCATCCCGCTGGATCAGCATTGGTGCATTCGGCCCCGGCGCGGTGCTGCCGCTGGCCGGGTGGAAGCGGATTATAGCCTGATTCCCGAAGGCGCTCCATTGTTCACCGGACCACAGTCCGTTTTCCAGGTCCGGTAATCTCGCCGCTTTCCAGCAATTCTCATTATGGCAATGGGCGCGCTCACATCGGTCATCCTGCGCGCAGTCCCGAGCGCCGCCGAGCCATGCTCGGCGGCTGGGAAGTCGAGGCTGGGGTTTGGCGAAACCACTGTAGCCGCGCCGGGGAAGGCATGCACCCTCACACAGAATCCCCAAAGAGATTTTGCGACTGCGCTTCGCTTCGCGCAGAATGACCTGAATCCTGGAGCGCCAAAATGAGAATTGCCGACCGCTTTCGGTCAGGCGCATCAGGCGATGCCAGGAGGCTGCGCCGACCGGTTAATCATGGTTAAATTTGCCGAACCGGGGCGGAGGCCCCCTGGCGGGGCGTCGCGAAAGTCTGGAAATGCTTACATTGATAAGCCAATGGGTAGCCACGCCGGGCCGTAACCGCAGGCTGTTCCAGCATTTCCTGTGGCAGGATTTCTTCGGGCAATTCAGCGCCGCGGCCGCCGGCGCGTTCTGGCTGTTCATCACGCCAGTCATTCATATCCTGATGTATTCCTTTGTTTTCAGCTATGTATTCCAGTTGCGGGAAGTGGCCGATTTCGGCCAGACGCAATTCGTCATCTTTCTCATGATCGGCTACCTGCCCTGGTTCGCCTGCGCCGAGGCCATGAGCAAATCGACCAATATGCTGCTCGAGAAGGCGCCGCTGATTACCAGGGTGGTGTTTCCCGTGCAAATCATTCCCGTGGTGGGAACCCTGGTGCCCTATCTGACCCACGGTATCGGCTTTTGCCTGTTACTCGCGTACATGGCGTTGACCGGGCACTTGTCCTGGCTCTGGCTGCTGCTGCCGGTAGTGTTCGCGCTGCAATTCCTGTTCACCATGGGCCTGGTGGCGGTGCTGTCGGCGCTTTGCGTGTTTTTGCGCGATTTGCAGCAGCTAGTCTCGCTGGCGGTGACGCTGTGGTTTTTCCTCACGCCCATCATTTACCCGGTGACGCTGATCGAAAGCGAACTGCTGCGGGAGTTGTACCTGTTCAATCCCATGCACAGCTTCATCAACCTGTACCGGGAGATTATCCTGCTCGGCAGCTTTTCGTCCCTGCAGCTCGGCATCGCCGCAGGCTCTGCGCTGGTTTCCTGGCTGCTTGGCGGCTGGCTGTTCATGCGGATCCGCCATGCCTTCGGGGATGTGCTTTAACCATGAGTCAGCCGCATACCCGCATTGCCGTCAGGAATCTGAACAAGGAGTTCCGAATTTACGAGCGGCCCCAGGACAGGCTCGCCGAACTCATTCTGCGGCGACCGAAACATCGCCTGTTCCATGTGCTGAACGATATCTCCTTTGCCGTCGCCGACGGCCAGAGCCTTGGCATCATCGGCAACAACGGCGCCGGCAAGTCCACCTTGCTGAAGTTGCTCGTGGGCACCCTGCAGCCCACTTCGGGGCAGATCGAGATTGTGGGCCAGGTGGCGGCGCTGCTCGAGCTCGGAGCGGGCTTTCACCGCGATTTCAGCGGCCGCAGGAACATCTGGCTCAACGCCTCGCTGCTCGGCGTGGCGGACGACGACATCCGCGAACTCGAAAACGAGATCATCGAGTTCTCCGAACTTGGCTATTTCATCGACCGGCCCGTGCGAACCTATTCATCGGGCATGTTCGTGCGGCTGGCCTTCTCCATCGCCACCATGGTGCGGCCCGACATCCTCGTGATCGACGAGGCGCTTTCCGTGGGCGACATGGCCTTCCAGCGCAAATGCGTGCAACGCATGCAGGACTTCCGCGCCAGACGCAAGACCATGGTCTTCTGCAGCCATTCGATGTTTCACGTGCAGGAGTTGTGCGACAACGCGATCTGGCTCGACAAGGGCAGCATCCGCGAGATCGGCGCGAGCGACAAGGTGGTCGGGCACTACGAGGACTATTGCACCAACAAGAAGTCCTACAACACGATCCGCAGCGATGTGCCGGAACTGCCGGAGCAGTCCGCTGCGGGCGACGAGGTGCAGGACTGCCGCATCAATTCGCTCTGGGTCCGGGATACCGGCGGCAGGGAGCTTTCCTCACTGACTCCCTTGCAGGACATAGTGCTCGAAATGGAAGTCGAGGCGCTGCGCGACGGCGTCGAAGGGTATTTCGGTTTTGCCTTCATGAAATCCGCCGAGGAGCCGGTGGCTTCCTTCCTCACCATCGACACGGAAGGTGTTGAAACCGGACCCTTCGACAAGGGCGAGGTCTTCACCGTCTCGCTGACCGTGCGCAATCTGACCATGCGCGTGGGCAGCTACTATGTTCTCGGCGGATTGTGCGACGATACCGGCCTGCTCTGGTACGAAACCCGCTACAGCAAGTTGCTCACCGTCGAACCCGGCAAGGGCATCGGGCCCATGATCATGCCCTCGGAGTGGTCGATTCGCAAATCGGGGCCTTCTGCGCCACAGGGACGATAGGGAAAAATTACAGGAAGTAATTTTTCGGAGGAAAAAGTTCAAAAAAGCAGGTCTTCCTCGGCCACCCTCGCGGGCGCGGTATCGGGGAGGACGCCGTATGGGTCCACGTGGTAGACGATGGGCGGATTGGTGTAGCCGCGGATTTCGAGAATTTCCATGTAGCCCCGGGTGACCGGGTCGGGATTGAAAAACTCGTCTTCCTCGGCAAGCCGCGTGAGCGTCTCCTGTTCGAGTTGCACCTTGGGGTAGACGAACAGTGTGTAAATGTTGGAAGTGTTGGTGCCCACCCAGGGCGCGAGTTCCTGCAAATCCTCGAAGGGCACGATCTCGCCGATTTCGGCCATGTTGCTGATGTCTTCGCGCTCGCGGAAGGCGATCAGGTTTTCGATGCTTTCCTCGCTCAGGCCCGGTATCAGGCGCATGGCCTCCCGGGTGGCGAGATTGAGATTAAGCCTGCGGCCGTTGCCGTAGACAGTGAAAGCGGCTTCGAGATTGACGCCTTCCAGCAATTCGTCGAAGCCCCGAATCAGGCGCAGTTCGTCGACGCTGTCGAGCTCGGGATTGTTGCGGGGCGCGTATCCGCCCTCTTCCAGCTCTTCGTAGTAGTCCGCCTCGGCGCCGTTGACGCCTTCGAGTTCATTGAGGTCGGTCCAGTCGGTCCAGGCGGCGAGCAGTTCCTGCACTTCCTCCGGGTCGGCGTCGAGCCCGCCGAGCCAGTGGGTGATCAGGGTCTGCATGTCCTGGCGGTTGATCCGGTTGAGATTGATCTTGCCGGCATGGTCGTAGATGCGCACCGCCAGGCCCTCGGCAATGGGGTACTGCGGCTGCAATTCCCTGCCGTTGAAACGGTAGGAGGGGGTGAGAATCTCGCCGTTCTCGGCCAGTTCGAGCGGCTCTCCCACCGGTAGTTCCATGCGTTCGAGCATGAGTTCCATTTCGGCATGGCTTACCGCCCCCATCAGTTCGGCCCAGGCCAGGCTTGCATCGCGATGGTTCACGGCGGCCGACGCCGACAGCCGCACCCGGGAAGCCATGGCGGTGACGAGCACCGCAAGCAGCACCGCGGTCCACAGGACGATAACGATCACCGCGCCGCGCTGGCTGGCGAAGCTTCTCATTGCAGCAGCCCCTGCAGGCCCACATTGGGCTGTATCGAGCGGTGCCGCGAATTGCGGATTCGCGCCAGGACTTCCAGCGGCTCGTCCTGGTCCCCGGCCCGGTCCAGCGGCTCGAACAGGATATGCACCGCCAGGGGCAGTTCCTGGCGCTCGTCGCCATGCCATTCGTCGATCCACTGCCGGCTTTCGTCGAGTTCGGTGTAGAGGTACTGAAAGCCGGCGCGGTAGCCCGGCAGCAGCAGGGAGGCTTCGGCCTCTTCGAAACGCTCCTCGGGATGGTCGGTGAATGCCGGCGCGAGTTTCAGCACCACGCCCTGTTCCTCGTCGTTGTATAACTGCCAGGCGGCAAGCCCGGGCCGCCGCTGGGGGGAAACCGTGGATACCCAACTCAGGGTTTCGTTCTCGCCGCTGAAGTACACCAGCCGGGTCAGCGACTCCTCGTCGAGCCAGGAATGGGGGAAGGCGCCATGCAGGGCGCGGTCGATCTGCAGCAGCGCCAGGGAATTGTCGAGATCGCCGTCGAGCCGGTCCGAATCCCGGTTCCAGTCCGAGGCCACCAGAAAAACCGCCGCGGACAGCAACGCGAGCAAGGTCGCGGTCAACGCAAGTGCGAGCAGAACCTCGATCAGAGTAAAACCCCCATTGACGCGATGAAATTGTATGCTTCCCCTGCGCCTCAAACACTTGTCATTCTGCGCGCAGTCGCAGAATCTCCCTGGGAGACTGCTGCATGAGATTCTGCGACTGCGCTTCGCTCCGCGCAGAATGACAGGGTGGGGGCTTTGCTCCGCGGGGAATGAAAGTGTTTCCGATGGGTGTCCCATGACTTTCTCGGGGAATGAAAGTGTTTCCGATGGGTGTCCCATGACTTTCTTCCTAGCGTGGCAGCAGCAGCCGGACCCAGCGGGTGCCGGGGATGATGCGGTCCCGCTCCCGGTCCTCGATTTCGAAAGCCTGCAGGGCCTGGGTGGTGCCGATGGTCTTGCGGATCGGGTCTTCCAGCAGTTCTCCGGCGCGGATCAGATAGCGCTCGCTCTCCAGCACCGGCGCCACCTCGTTGTATTCGTTCTCGAGCAGGGCGAAATTCACCGCGGCGCGCAGATCGGTGGATTCCCGCAGCCCCTCGCTGGCGCGCAGGGACAATTGCTTGCTCGCTCCGAGCAGGCTGAACAGGCCGCCGAGCACAAAGCCGGCGATCGCCAGGGCGACGATGACCTCGAGCAGGGTAAAGCCTCTTTCAGCGCGGGGGATCTTCATCGTAGGCGGTTTCCATGCGGCCGGTGACGGGATTGATCGCGATGCTAGCGCTAAGGTCTTCGCGCTGCAGCAGCAGGGCGCCGCCGGTGCTGCCGCCTTCCGGGAAAAAGGTGACTTCCAGCGGTTCCCGCACGGTTTCCCGCTGGCCGGCGCTGTCGAGAAAATGCAATTCGATATCGCGCGCTTCGAATACCCCGGCGCTGAACATCGGAGCCTGGTAGTCGAAAGGCTCGTCTTCGGTCTCCGGCAGAAAACTCACCGTGGCGGGATTGCCGCTGACGATGGCGTTGCGCCGGGCCTGGTTGAGCAGGTTCGTCGCTTCCCGCACCTCGACATCGAACCCCCGGGTATCGAGGTCGCCCAGCCGCGGTACCAGAAAAGCTCCCGCCAGCGCGATAATCGTCAATACCAGCAGGACTTCAAGCAGCGTGAATCCACCCTGGCCCGCCCGATAAAAACTCAGCGGCACAGGGATGTGTCCATGAAAAATTCCACGGAAGGAATTTTTCATCGATAAAAGCTCATTCCCGGCCGATGTCGGCGTCATTGCCCGCGCCGCCCTGGGCGCCGTCCGCGCCGAGGGAGTACAGGCTGAAACTGTTGTCGTCGGGCTCGTAGACATAGGCATTGTCCCAGGGGTCTTCGGGCAGTTCCGTACCACGTAGATAGGGTCCGTTCCAGGCGGCGCGGTTGGAGTCGTTCCGCATCAGGCCGTCGAGCGAGTCGGGATAGCGGCCCACGTCGAGGCGGTACATGTCCAGCGCCGCGGACAGGGTGGAGATTTCCGCCGTGGCGGCGTCGCGCATGGCGCCCGCCTGCTGATTGAAAACGTTCGGCGCCACCAGTACCGCGAGCATGGCGATGATTGCCATCACCACCAGAATCTCGATCAGGGTAAAGCCGGAGGACCGCATTCCCGGATTGGACGTATTCATGATTTGCACTCCTGACGCTCGTCGGAACCGTGTTGGCCTGCTCACATTTCCTCCTCCTCGAACAACTGGGAGACGAGTTCGAAACGATTGAGGATGTCGGAGTATTGTACACCTCCGCCTTCGGCGTTGAGGTTGATGATTTCCGGCCGCAGCACGATGAACAGCTCGCGCCGCTCGACGCGCAGTTGCCGGTAGGAAAACAGGTTGCCCAGCACGGGAACCTGGTTGAGCAGGGGAACGCCGCGATTGAGGTTCTCGTTGTCGCTCTGGATCAGGCCGCCGAGGACGATGTTCTCGCCGTTGTTCACCACCACGGTGGTGCTGATTTCCTGATTGTTGAACACCGGGTTGTTGTTGACCCCGGACGCCGCGTTGTCCACCGAGGAAAGCACCTGGCGAATGGTCAGGGTCACCACGCCGTCCTCGTTGATCTGGGGCGTGATGTAGAGTTCGATTCCCGTGGGCCGGTACTGGATATTGGTGGTGGCGAGGCCGCCGGTGGTAATCGACTGTCCCGCCTCGATGGGCACTTCGGCGCCGATCTGGATTTCGCCTTCCTGGTTGTTGGTCACGAGCAGCGAGGGCCGGGCGAGCAGGCGCACCTCGTTGTTCTGGGCGATGGCCTCCAGCGTGGCTTCCACCCGGGCCGCGCCGTCGAGGAAACTGCGGGTGAACATGAGTCCGTTCAGGGTGGGCACGAAACCGGTCTCCGCGGTGTTTTCCAGCGGCATCAGTTCGGCGTCCCGGGCGACCCGGCTCCAGTCGACGCCAAAGCGCGTCTCGTCGTTCAGGGTCACCTGGGCGATGACGGCGTTCACCATGACTTGCAGCGGCGCCACGTCGAGTTGACTGATGGTGGTGAGCAACTGCCGGTAGTCCCTGGCGCTGGCCCGGATCAGCAGGCTGTTGGTGGCCTCGTCGGCGACGATCCGCACTTGCAGATTGGCGGAAACCCCTGCGGAGCTTCCGCTTTCCGCCGCTGGCGCCGGCGTGGCGGCCCCGGCGTCGCCTTCGCCGTTCTGGTCTTCCGAGTTGTCCACCAGGTCCAGGTTGACCTGTTCCTCGATATTGGCCAGATCGTCTTCCGCCTGCAGGCCGGGCAGCAGGGGCTCCTCGTCTTCCTCGAATACCTGGCTCAGGGTTTCCGCAAGTTCCAGCGCCGGCAGGTTCTTGACCCGGTACATGAACAATTGCTCCACCTGCTGCTGGCTTTCGGCGTCGAGAATCGCCACCCAGCGGCTGACTTCGTCGAAGCCCCGGGTAGCCGGGGCGGTCACGAGCAGGGCATTGATGCGGCCGATGCCGCGGACCTGGTAGGAAGGATTCTCGCCTTCGATCAGGAGCAGGATTTCCGCGAGTTCCTCGGCGACTTCGATGGCATTGGCGTTCTCCAGCGGATAAATGCGGATGCCCTGGTTGAGAAAGGGGTCGGCGTCCACCAGCAGCAGCAACTGGTTGATGCGCTGGAGTTCTTCCGGGCCGGCGCTGATCGCCAGGGTATTGTTGACGGTGAATTGCTGCACGTCGGCTTCGTTCTGCAATAGCGGGCGGATGACTTCCATGGCCGCCTCCGCCGAGACGTAGACCAGCGGCGTCACCTGCATGATGCGCGCGGCGCCGCTGTTGTCGAGGCTGTCCGGCGTGGCGAACTCGGTGGCCGCGGGCGCGCTCACCTGACGCACGTTGTAGACATTGCCGACCCGGTTGATGACCACCCCGGCGTCCCGGGTCAGCAGGCGCATCAGGGGCCAGATGTCTTCCCGGGCCAGGGGCCGTTCCTCGGCAGTGCGCAGGCTCACGGTCCGGTTGATGGTCGGGTCGATGACCAGGGAGATATCCAGCGCTTCGGCGAGTTCCTCGAGCACGAGGCGCAGGTCCGCCTCCTCGTAATTGAGTTCCACCACGTCGTCACCGACGACGCTGACCGGCTCCGGGGCGATATCCGCGCCGACGCCGCCGGAAAGCAGCGAGCCGTCGCGATTGATTTCATCGATCAGCTCAAGCTGGGCGGCCGCGGCCGCGGCCTGGGCCGCGGATATGGCGTCCGGGCCGGGCGACCCTGGCTCGGAGGGGGCGGTTTCCGGCTGGGCGGCCTGGGAGGGCGTTGCGGCCTGGCTTGCGCCCGCGCCGCCGCTGTCGGTCACGCTGGTGCAGGAGGCCAGCAATATGGCCAGCGGCAACAGCGCCAGCGGCCCCGGCCCGGATCTGGAGTGAACTCGCATCGCGGCGGTCTCCCTGTCAGAATTCCACGGTATTCATGCTGAACACCGCGGAAAGCATGGTAATCGTTATGCCACCGACAACGATGGCAAGAATGATGATCAGCGCGGGCTGCAAGGCGGAAACCAGGGTGGCGACCTGATTGCGCACTTGCGTGTCGAAAGTTTCCGCCGCCTTGAGCAGAATGGCTGCGGTGCGGCCGGATTCCTCGCCCACGCCGACCAACTGGTGCAGCAGGGTGGGAAAGCGGTTGGTCTTCTCCAGCGAAACGCCGAGCCCGGCGCCGCCGCGCACGTCTTCCTCGACCCGGGCGAGCTCTCCGGTCAGCACGCTGTTGACGAGCACTTCCCTGGCCACCCGCAAGGCCCGGATCAAGGGAATCCCGGCGCCCATCAGCGCTCCCATGGTGCGGGCGAACAGCGCGCATTCGCGGTATAGCAGCAAATTGCCGAGCAGGGGCAGGGACAGCAGAAACCCGTCCTTGCGCAGGCGCCCGGCGGCGGAAGCGTCGAGTCGTTTCCAGCCGAGAAAGGCCAGCCCCGCCAGCAGCAACAGCAGATAACCGTAGTTTTGCAGCCATTCGCTCATGGCCAGCAGGGTCGCCGCCGAGGCGGGAATTTCCGCCCCGGAATCCACGAACATGGCGGCGAACTGGGGAATGACGAAAATCATCAGCAGCCCCACCGAGAGAATGCCGGTAATGACGAGCACCACCGGATAGACCATGGCCGAAATGATCGACTGGCGGGTTTTGGCGTTGCGTTCGAGGAATTCGGCGAGATCGGGCAGCAGTTCGTGCAGGATGCCGCCTTCCTCGCCGGCGCGGACGATATTGACGTACATCTTGCCGAAAACTCCGGGATGCTGCTCCATGGCCTCGGCGAGGCTGCTGCCCTCCTTCACTTCCCGCAGCAAGCCGCGCACGAGTTCGCGCATGGCGGCGGAGCCGGACATGCCCTCGAGCAAGCGCAGGGCGCGGTCGATGGGCACCCGGGCTTCCACCAGCGTGCAAAGTCCGTTGGTGAAATCGAGCAGGCTGGCGGGGGAAATCCTGCGTCGCTCGAAATTCCAGCTTGCCGCCTTGCCGGGCTGGACCCGGATCGGCGTCAGCCGGCGGCCCTGCAGGATGCGCACGGCCTCGCGCTCGGTTTCGGCTTCCAGCGAACCGCTCTGGCGATTGCCACCGGCGTCGAAAGCCTGGTATCGGAAAATCCGCTCGTTCATATCGCCCTGGTCACTCGTACGACCTCTTCCGGCGTGGTCAGGCCGTCCCCGAGTTTGTCGAGTGCGTCCTCGCGCAGGGTGCGCATGCCTTCGCCGATGGCCTGTTCGCGAATCTCGTTGGCGTCGGCGCCGCTGGCGATGCGATGGCGGATCTCGTCGCTCATCAGCATCAGTTCATACAGGCCGATGCGGCCGCGATAGCCGGTATTGCCGCAGCGTTCGCAGCCCGCGCCGCGGCGCACCTTGGGCCAGTCGCCAGCGTCGATGCGCAGTACCGCGGCTTCGTCCGGGTTGAGCGGCCGCTCCTCGGCGCAGTCGGTGCAGATGCGCCGCACAAGGCGCTGGGCCTGGACCGCAAGCAGACTGGAACTGATCAGATAGCCTTCGACGCCCATGTCCTGCAGGCGGGTGATGGCGCCGGCGGCGTCGTTGGTGTGCAGGGTCGAGAAGACGAGATGGCCGGTCAGCGCCGACTCGATAGCGATCTCGGCGGTGTCGTGGTCGCGAATCTCGCCCACCATCAATACGTCCGGGTCCTGCCGCACGATCGAGCGCAGGCCCTGGGCGAAACCGAGGCCGATGGCCGAGTTGACCTGGATCTGGGTGATGCCCGGCAACTGGTATTCCACCGGGTCTTCCACGGTGATGATCTTCTGGGTGTCGTTGCTGATTTTTTCCAGGGTGGCGTAGAGGGTCGTGGTCTTGCCGCTTCCCGTGGGGCCGGTGATCAGTATCATCCCGTGCGGCTGGCCGATGACCGACTGGTAATCGCCCAGCACTTTGGCGGGCATGCCAAGCTCGGCGAGGTCCACCGCCATGTCGCTGCGGTCGAGAATGCGCAGCACGATGGACTCGCCATGGACTCCCGGCAGGGTGGAGACGCGCATGTCGAGCTGGCGGTTGCCAAGCTGGTAATTGATGCGACCGTCCTGGGGCAGGCGCTTTTCGCCGATGTCGAGCCGCGCCATGAGTTTCAGCCGGGAGGCCACCGCAGTGTGAATTCGCACCGGCAGGCGTTCCACCACGGTCATGATGCCGTCCACCCGGCAGCGCACGTCGAGGCTGGTTTCGCCGGGCTCGAAATGGATATCGCTCGAATTCAGGTCGAGCGCCCGGGCGAACAGATGATTGACGAGGCGGATGATCGGTGCTTCCGAGGCCAGGTCGAGCAGTTCCTCGTCGTCCTCGAAACCCGTGGCGAGCAATTCCTCGTCGTCGCTTTCGATCTTCGGCGAGAGCTCGGCGCGCCAATGCCGCGCCAGACGCCGCACCTCGTCGTCCGGAGCCATGCGGAACCGGACCGGCTCGCCGAGGATGAAGCGGATCCGGGCCCGCTGCTCGATGTCGGGCAGGTGGTTGCAGACAAGCTGGCCGGATTCGCCGAAATCGCGTTCGGGTGCAATGCCCTCAGGCTCCAGCAGTTGCGAGAAAACCGGCAGATTGAGCGAAGTGAAAGTCATGTTCGGTTCCTGTCAGTCCGCAGCGAATGCCGGGCGGGCGAAGCCCACCACGGTAATGGCGCCGGTGTACTGGGTACGGCTGCGGCTCAGGCTGAAATCGGTAACCCGCAGCCGCGGCATGGACTCTCCGAGGCGTTCCAGAAAAGCCACGGTGCGATCGGCCTCTGTGGTGCGGAAGGACATTTCCTGGCTGATCAGCAGCCAGCCTTCGGTTTCCAGCCGCTCGGCAAGCCGGGTCGAGTTCACCGTCAGGCCCGATTCCCTGGCGTAGCGCGACAGATCCTGCTGGATCGCCGCTTCAATGAGCGGGATCGTGTCGCCGGAGAAAATACCCAGCTGCATTTCGGTTTCCCGCAACTCGACCTCAGCCCTGTCCCCGGCCCAGCGGGCGCTGTTTTCAATCAGCCGCTGTTCCTGGTCCAGGGCGAGTTCCAGCGCCTCGACCTGCTGGCCGCGTTGCTGGCTCCAGGCGCCGATGGCGGGGATGAGGTAACTGGCCAGAAACACCATCCCCACCGCCCCCAGCAGCAGCAACAGATTTCTTTCGCGGGTGGAAATGGCCACGTTAGTGTGCTGTCCCATAAGTTCGCTGCATTTCAGCGCTCCGGGAAGTAGCGCGCCATGTAGGCTTCAAAATTGATTTCGGCCAGCCGCAGGTCGATGTAGTACTGGTCATTGCTGGTGGCGCGGGAGAACACGACTTCGGTGAACATGGGATCCTGTTCCAGCCTTTGCAGGATCGACTGGGGGTCTTCGCTGGCGCCCTGGATGCGAATGACGCCTTCGGAGATTTCCAGATCCGACAGCCGGTTCGGGCTGAGCACGAGTTGCAGGTTGAACAGGGCCGCGCGCACCGCCTGGTCAGGAAAATCGTTCACCGCGCCCCAGCGGTCCTCGAAATCCACCACGACTTCCCGGTCCGCCCGTGCGGGGGCCGACAACTCGCGTCTTGAGTCGAGCTGGCGGTTGAGACTGTTGATCTCGAACTGCTGGAAAATGAAAGGCAGGGCCGCAAGAAGAGCCACAACCCCGAGTGCGGCTGCTCCGCGCAGGGCAAGACGACGCTGCTCCCTGCGGCGGCGGCGGGCCAGGGCGGCAGCGGGGAAGAAACCGTAATCTCCATGGGCTTCCCGGTTAAGCGCCCCGGCATACTGCGCCAGGGAATCGATCCGCCGCGGGTCGCCGCCGGCAGCGGCCCGCAGTTCGGCCTCCCATTGGCTGGCGAACTCTTCCTGCTCGAGGTCAGCGGCTTCGATATGCTTCCATTGCCGCAGGGCGCCGCCGATGGAATGGGAGAAAGTCAGGCTTACGCCATCGGTATCCACAAGCCCCGACCGGGGGGACTGGCTGTGCAGGATGCGGGGCTTGACCGCGGCAAGGAACAGGCCATGTTCAGCAAACGCCCGGTGCAGTTCATCAAGCCGCGCCGAGCGCATCCACAGCACGGCCTGTGGGCCGTCCTCCTCGCCATGCACCGCAAGGGCAAGCGGTTCTTCCAGCGACGGCAGGGCAGTTTCGGCCTGCAACAAAACCGCCGAACGCAGGTTCTCGCCACTGACCCCGGGCATTTCCGCCCAGGTGGCGGCAAACTCTCCCGGCGGCAACAACAGCAGTATCGAGCGCTCCTTGCCGGCGCCAAGCAGTTTGCGGGCGGCGGCGGCAATCGCCAGGGCGCCCGGATGACTGTTTTTCTGTTCCGGCTCTTCGGCCAAAGGCGCCGCATTCCCGCTTTCCACGTGCAGCGCCTGCCCGCCAAAAATCAGCAGGCTGGCATCCACCTGCCGCAGCAATTCGCGGCCGGGGTTGGCAAACAGCAGGCGCCTGAGCGCTGGCGGCAGCCGAGCCGCCCAGGCATGGGGAGACAATAAACCAGACATTCGCAGCGCCCGGAGACGATATGCAATGAATCAGGCAGTTAGTCGGCAGCACGGCCAATAAAGTTTGTTATTTTGAATCGGCATCCGGGCGCAAAATTGATTTGCCGGGGGCGAATCCGTACTATCGGTGAGAACCCAGAGGGCCTGCGGCGCAGGCTTCCAAAGTCTGACATGAAGAAAATCCTCATCCTGGATGACGATGAGAAACTTGGCCAGTTACTGACCCGGTATCTTGAGCGTCATGGAATGGAATGCCATGTGGCGCTGGCGCCGCCCCAGGGTTTCGAGTTGCTGAAAAGGCTCAGGCCGGACCTGCTGATTCTCGATGTCATGCTGCCAGTCAAGGACGGTTTTGAGGTCTGCCGGGAGATTCGCGCCAAATCCGCGATTTACGGCGACCTGCCGATTCTCATGCTCACCGCCCATGCTGAAGTCACCGACCGTATCGCCGGGCTTGAGCTCGGCGCCGACGATTATCTGCCCAAGCCATTTGAACCCCGGGAATTGCTCGCCCGCATCCAGAACATTCTGCGCCGCAGCATGGAAGAGCACGAGCTGCGGGAAATCCAGGAGATCGAGGGGCTTGAGGTGGATGTCTCGCGGCGGGAGGTCAAGCTCGACGGGAAAGTACTCGACCTCACCACCATGGAATACGAATTGCTGGTGCTTTTCATGCAGTTTCCCAACAAGACTTTCAGTCGGGATGAACTCATGAACCGGTTGCGGGGCATCAATGCCGAACTGTTCTCCCGGGCCGTGGACACTCTTGTGAGCCGCCTGCGCCACAAGCTCAACGACACTTCGAAGACGCCGCGCTTCATCAAGACCATCTGGGGGCGCGGCTACACCTTTGTCGGCAAGCAGCTATGAACCATCTGGCGCAGTCGATCCGCCGCTCGCTGTTCCTGCGCCTGTTGCTGATTTTCGGCACCACGGTGCTGCTGTTCATCGTCATCATCGCCGGTGCCCTGCAACTGGTGAGCAATAGCAGCAATACCATCGACGCCATTCCGGATTTCTTCACCCGCAATATCGATTCCATTATCGATATCGAAAGCATCGGCGCGCCTCCCAATCTTGCGAACGCCATGCGGCTTGCCGAGGAGCTTGGCTGGACCATCCAGATCCGCAGTCCCATCATGCGCTGGAGTTCCGACACCGATGACCGCATCGACGTAAGCCAGGCGGAATTCGACCATACCCTCAGCGCCGATGCTGAAATCCGCCGCATCGGCGGCGAGGACATCATCCTGGTGGAGCGGGGCGGCTACGAGTTCTACCTCTACCAGCGCGCCGTACCCGAAGCCGGCGCCAACAATATCGTGCTCTACGCCGGGTTCGCCCTTGCCGCGCTCGTGCTGCTGCTCAATTACATCATGGTGAACCGGCTGCTGGCGCCGGTGCGGCTGCTCAAGCAGGGCGCCGAGCGCATCCGCAATGGCGACCTGGGTTTTCGCGTGGACAGCGACCGGCAGGACGAACTTGGCGAACTCACCGAAAGCATCAATCACATGGCCGATTCCCTGCAGTCCATGCTGGAAGCCAAGCGCCAGTTGCTGCTCGCCATCAGCCACGAATTGCGCTCGCCGCTGGCCAAGGCGAAACTGCGGCTGGAATTTATCGAGGACAGCGAGCAAACCGGGCAACTGCGCGAGGACATCAACGAAATCGACCTGCTCATCGCCGACCTGATCGAGGCGGAGCGGCTCAATCAGGAACATTCGGTGCTGGTGGCCGAAGCGGTTCACCTGGGCGCTTTCCTGCGCTCGGTCACCGCCCAGTACGTCGAATACAAGGGCAGCCTCGAAGTGAAAACGCCCCGACCCGACCAGGAGTTTCACATCGACAAGCTGCGCATCCGGCTGCTGCTCACCAATCTGCTCAACAATGCCGTGCGCCACGGCGAGAACAATCCGATCATCGTCAGGGTTTCCTTCCCGGGCGAGGAAGCGCGGATTGAAGTGATCGATCAGGGCGAGGGCATTTCCAGGGAACATCTGGCGCAGATCGCCGAGCCTTTTTATCGCGCCGACAGCGCCAGGCGACGCAATACCGGCGGTACGGGGCTGGGCCTGTACCTGTGCCGCCTGATTGCGGAAGCCCACGGCGGCGGCCTGAACATCGACAGCAAGCCCGGCGAGGGAACCTGCGTCACCGTGAAGCTGCCCCGCCGACCCGGCGTCGCGGGGGAATCAGCGTCCTGAGATTCTGCACGAAGCGAAGCCTCTCCCTGCCGTCATTCTGCGCGGAGCGAAGCGGAGTCGCAGAATCTCAGGCAGAGTCCTCCCAACAAGATTCTGCGACTTCGCGCAGAATGACAAGCGCGTGGAGCTTCAGCCCTTCGCGGCGCGGCGCCTTCCGGATCGCAGGAAGAATGTGGCAAGCAGCAGTACGCTGAGCAGTGCGGGCATCAGCAGGGTATTGATCCAGCGCAGATTGCTGCCGAGCCGCTCGATGTCCTCGGTCAACTGGAACTGCACATCGCGCAGCCTGCGGCGGGTGTCGATCATTTCCTGGTTGAATTGATCGATTTCGGCCTGGATTTCCGGGGCGATCACATCCAGCGGATCGCCTTCCTCATTCTGGCTCAGGCGCGCGACTTCGGCCTCGGTTTCCGCCAGCCGGGCGAGTAGCACCGACTCTTCCTCGCGCAGCCGGTCGTCGGCCTGTCGCTGCATCTCGATCACCCGGCTGAACGGTCGCGAATAGGTTCCCCGGCTGCGGATACTGGCAAGGCTGGCGCCGCCGGCGAGATTGTCCAGGGCATTGATGATCAGGTCGCCGTTGTTGGCGAAGGGCTGGGGAATGCGCTGGCCAAGGAACCGGGCCACCTGCACCCACATTCGGTCCGTCATCATGTCGGTGTCGGCGAACAGCAGGATGTTGACCGGCGCCTCGGACCAGGCGAGATGCGGCGCGGTTTCTTCCGCGGCGTCGGCAGTCTCCGTTTCGGCGTCCGCATCCTCGCCCGATTCTTCCTCTTCCGTCTCGGGCGGCGGCGGTCCATCGGGGAAAGCCGATTCGAGCACGCCGCTGATTCTGGCGGCCAGGGTATAGCTCTCCGGGCTGGGCGCGAAACTCTCGAACAGCGCAGCGGGCTCGGCAAGATCCTGCACCAGCGCGGCTTCCATGAGCATGGAATTGGGTGAGGATTGCATCAGCGGCTCGAACAGGGTGACGGCGCCCTCGGCCTGGGCAATCACCCCCGCCGAGGAAACATTGACGGTTTCCAGCAGGCTGGTGATGATGTCGTCGCCGTCGAGATTGTCGCGCTGGACGCCGAGCATGCCGAGGTGGGGTTCCGGGCGCGAGCCCTGTCCCATGGAAACCCGCAAGGCGAGGTCGCTGTCGGCGAGCACCTTGCTGCTGTCGTATTCCACGCCCCAGGCTTCCAGCAGCCCGGGCAGGTCGGAACTCATGCCGGCGGGCACGAGAATGCCCTGGGGCGAGCGCGTCACCAGGGAGTCGGCATTGGGGTCGAGAAAGACCATCGCCTGGCCGCCCCGCATCAGGTGCTGGTCGATGGCGTACAGCATCTGCTGCGACAACTCTCCCGGATGCACCAGCATGACGATGTCCACGTCTTCCCCGATTTCCTCGTCGAGGGCGCTGATGCGGCGCACTTCGTACAATTGACGGATGATGTCCATGACGAACCAGGGCTGCAGCATCTGGTTGCTGGCGGGGTCAAAGCCGCCGTCGAGATCAAGTTCGGTGAGCAGGGCCACCACCTGGCGCTCTGGATTGGCCGCCTGGGTGATGAGCTTGACGAATTCGTATTCGAGGAAAGGTTCCTGGTCGGGCCGGATCAGCGGCATGGTTTCGGAAATGCGCAGGGTTTCCGGCGCGCCTTCGGCCAATGGCTGGGCCGCCACAATGCCAAAATAGATCGCTTCGCCGCCCTGGGTGACGGGAACCGGCTGGATGCCGAACTGGTTGGCGAGGTCCTCGTCTTCGGAAAAGGGCTCCGGATCGATGACGCTCAGGCTCAGCAGGCCGTCGCTGGCGATCACGATCTCCCGCAGCAATTCCTGCACCCGGGTGGCGTAGGTGCGGATCTGGGGCACGTCCCCGGTGGCGGAATCGGAGTAGAAAAAGCGCAATTCGATGGGCGTCTCCAGATTCGAGACGATATCCCGGGTCGCGGGAGCAAGGGTGAACAGGCGGTCTTCGGTCAGGTCCAGGCGCCAGCCCGGCAGCAGGGAAATCGCGGCGACCGCGAACAGCAGGGCCGCTGCGATCAGGACCAGTCCGACCAGTGATACCAAGCGTCCGGTTGTCATATTCCTAGTCCTAATTCGCTTTCTTGATTTCGATGACGATTGCGCTGGCGAGCAGCCAGGCGGCGATGAACACGCTGAAGTAAAGCACGTCCCGGATATCGAGTACGCCCTTGGAGATCGAGTCGAAATGCGTCAGGAAGCCCAGCGCCGCCACCGCATCGACGATGCCCTGGGGCATCCAGTCGGGAAAGGCGTTGAGCAGGATCGGCGAACCCATGATGACGAACAGGAAACAGATGCTGACCGTCAGAATGAAGGCGATCACCGGATTGCGGGTGCAAGCGGACAGGCACGAGCCGATGGCGAGATAGGCCCCGGCCATGAACCAGCTTCCGATATAGCCCGCCACGATGACGCCGTTGTCCGGGTCGCCGAGATAGTTCACCGTGACCCAGATCGGGAAAGTCAGCAACAGGGCGATTCCGGTCAGCGCCCAGGCGGCGAGAAACTTGCCGAGCACGGCGTCCGCGAGTCTTACGGGTAGCGTCAGCAGCAGTTCGATGGTGCCGGTCTTGCGTTCGTCGGCCCACAGCGCCATGGCGATGGCCGGCGCCATGAACAGGTAGAGCCAGGGATGGAAACCGAAGAACGGCAACAGGTCGGCCTGGCCCCGGGCGTAGAAGCCGCCGAGTTCGAAAGTGAAAATGCCGTTGGTGATGAGAAAGATCACGATGAACACGTACGCCAGCGGCGTGGCGAAGTAGCCCATCAGTTCGCGCCGGAAGATGATTCCCAAGTTGTTTAAGAAGAGCTTCTGCATCATGCCGCCTCCCGCCTGCCGGCGTCTTCGGTAACGGCGCGGAACACGTCTTCGAGTTGCCCGCGCCTCGCGTGGAACTCCTCGACCGGCCATTGCCGCTGCTGGGCAAGCTCGGAAACTCGCGCGAAAATCGGCTTGCCCGCCGAAAGAATTGTGAAGCTCGCCTGGTCGAGCCGGTCCTGCTCGACGCCGGCGATCTCCGCCACGCCTTCGAGTTCGCTGGCCAGGTCGAGTTCGCCGGCCAGCCGCACCTCGACCGCGTGGTGGTAGCGCGAGCGCGCTTCGAGTTCAGCCGGTGTACCGTCGGCGACGATCCTGCCTTCGTCGATGATGATGGCCCGGGTGCATACCGCGGTTACTTCTTCGAGGATATGGGTGGAAACGACGACGATCTTGTCCTTCGCCAGGTTGCGGATCAATTCGCGCACGTGGTTCTTCTGGTTCGGGTCGAGACCGTCGGTGGGTTCGTCGAGAATCAGCGCCTTGGGGTCGTGCAGAATCGCTTGGGCCAGGCCCACCCGCCGCTTGAATCCCTTGGACAAGGTCTCGATCGTCTGATGCGCGACCGATTCGAGCGCCACGTCGCCCATGACATCGGCGATGCGCCGCTCGGCTTCCTCGCCGCGAAAGCCGCGAATGCGGGCGATGAAGCGCAGGAACTGCAGCGTCGTCATGTCGCCGTAGCAGGGCGCGCCTTCCGGCAGATAGCCGATCAGCGCCTTGGCTTCAAGCGGCTTGCTGCCGATATCGAAGCCGTCGATGGTGACGCTGCCGGCGCTCGGCGCGAGAAAGCCGGTGATGACTTTCATCGTGGTCGACTTGCCCGCGCCGTTCGGCCCGAGAAAGCCGAGCACTTCGCCTTCGCGGACCTCGAAACTGAGGTCATCGACGGCGACGACCTGATCGAATTTCCTGGTCAGATTCCTGATTTCAATCACTGGTTCGCAATTCCCCGTCTATGCCCGATCCATGCTCGATACATCCGGCCCCGCACACGGGCGCCCGTTTCAGGCACGCAAATATAAGTATGCCTGCGCGGTTTTTCAAGATTGCACGAACATGTGGAGGCGAGGCATGCATCGCCCGCGGACCCGATCAAAGCCACAGTCGGGTGGGGATTCTGCGACTCCACATCGTTACGCGCCGGATGGCACGGAGAGAAACATAGGGGGCGCGTTCAATGCCAGAATGGGAAATTCTGGCGGGTTGCTCTCTATTAGGTTGTGAACTAAACTAGAGCGACTAGACTAATTAGGGAATGCCGCCATGAGGGTCGTCAACATGCACGAGGCGAAGACTCAGCTTTCCAGGCTTGTGGAGAGTGCGGTCCGGGGAGAGCCTTTTGTCATAGCCAGGGCCGGCAAGCCGCTGGTCAAGGTGGTCAGTCTTGGCGGGGCGCCGGAGCCGACGCCGGTTGGATTTTTGCGCGGAAAGTTTGAGATACCCGAAGACTTCGATAAGCTCGGCGCCTCGGAAATCGAGTCGATGTTCGAAAGCGAAACGTGAAATTGTTGATCGACACCAACTTGCTGCTGCTGGCGGCCGCAGCGCCTGAACGCTTGCGCCCGGAAACTAGGGAACTGATCGAGGCAAGCGATACGACCAGAATTTTCAGCGCGGCCTCGATCTGGGAAGTCGCCATAAAACGCGGCCTGGGCCGAGATGACTTCAATGTTGACCCGCATGTGCTGCGCCGCGGCCTGTTGGAGAATGGATACGAGGAATTACCGATTTCCGGGAACCACGCCGCTTTCGTGCTGTCCTTGCCGCCGATACACAAAGATCCGTTTGACCGCATGCTAGCCGCGCAGGCGCAGGTCGAGGGCATAACACTGTTCACCAGCGACAAGTTGCTCGGAATCTACCCTTGCCCGATCAAGTTTGCGTGAGCGGGGATGCGAACCAATTCGGAATGAATTCCGAGTTGGTCAAGCCAATTCGGAGTTAACTCCGAAAAAGTCACTGTGAAAACTGTTTTTCCGAAGGCGGCGTGGTTAGCGGCCGGCGCGGACGATGTGGTCGTTGATCAGGTTTTCCACCAGTTCCTGTTTGCCGCTGATCCGGGCGGGCTCGTCGGAGTCGGCGGCGATGTCCCGCAGCGCCGCCAGATCGAGTTCCCGGTTTTCGAAGCGTTCGCCGTCGCCGGAATCGAAGCTGCTGTAGCGTCCCTGCCTGAGCGAATGCATTTTCGGGTCGCTGAGGACGCTGTCGGCGATCAGCAGGCCTCGCGCGAATGCGTCCATGCCGCCGATGTGGGCGATGAACATGTCCTCGACGTCGGTGGATTCCCGCCTGACCTTGGCGTCGAAGTTGAGTCCGCCGCGGCCGAGGCCGCCCGCTTCGAGCACGACCATCATGCCGTGGACGCAATCGTACAGGTCGAGCGGGAACTGGTCGGTGTCCCAGCCGTTCTGCGGGTCGCCGCGATTGGCGTCGATGGAGCCGAGCAGGCCCGCGTCCGCCGCCATGCGCAGATCGTGCGCGAACGGGTGTCCCGCGAGGGTGGCGTGGTTCGCTTCGATGTTCAACTTGAAATCGCCCGCGAGCCCATGATGGCGCAGGAATCCGATTACGGTCTGGGCGTCGAAATCGTATTGATGTTTCATCGGTTCCATCGGCTTGGGTTCGATCAGGAAGGTACCGTCGAAGCCGATCGAACGGCCGTAGTCGCGGGCTTTTTCCAGGAAAATCGCCATGTGCTCGAGTTCCCGGCGCGTATCGGTGTTCTGCAGGCAGGCATAGCCTTCGCGTCCGCCCCAGAATACGTAGTTGCTGCCGCCCAGCTCGACGCTTGCCTCGAGCGCCGCCTTGACCTGGGCCGCGGCTCGCGCGACGACGGCGAAATCGGGATTCGTCGCGGCGCCGTTCATGTAACGCGGATGGGAAAACAGGTTCGCCGTGCCCCAGAGCAGCCGCAATCCCGTCTCGCGCTGCCGCTCTTTCGCGAGTTCGACCATCGCCCGCAGGTTTTCTTCGGACTCACCGACCGAGTCGCCTTCGCTGGAGAGGTCAAAGTCGTGGAAGCACCAGAACGGCACGCCCAACTTGCTGAAGAACTCGAAGGCGGCATCCACACGGTCGCGAGAACGGTCCATTGCGTCGGATTTCACCGCCCAGGCGTGCCGGCGCGTTCCCGGCCCGAATGGGTCGGCGCCTTCGGCGCAAAACGTATGCCAGTAACAGACGGCGAAACGGAGGTGTTCTTCCATCGTCTTGCCGGCGACCACGCGCGCAGGGTCATAAGCCTTGAAGGCGAGCGCATTGTCGGATTCAAGTCCTTCGTATCCGATCCGGCCGATGCCGGGAAAGTACTCCCGGTCTCCGACGAAAACTTTTCGACTCATGTTCTTTCCTCTCACCGTTCCGGGCTGTTTCCGATCTCAGGCATAAAGCGAAGAGACCGCCGCTACCGCCTGCTGATATTGGCCGTAGGCATCTTCGTAGGATTTCACCGCTTCGCGCCGGGGTTCGCAACACAGGCCGTCGTTGCGAGTCAGATTTGCGCGGCAGATTTCCGTGATCGAGGCGCCGGGTTCGAGCAGTTGCATGGCTTGCAATGCCGCCCCGAAAGCCGCCCCTTCCTGCTGTTCGTAAACCGTTACCGGGGAGGCGCAGATATCGGCGACTATCTGCCGCCATTCGCCGCTGTTGGCGCCGCCGCCGGTCAACACGATATTTGCCGCATTCACGCCGAGGGCCGTGAGTTCGTCGATGCCGAACTTCAACGCGAAGGTGGCGCCTTCGACTGCCGAGCGCAGGAAGTTTTCCGGCTTCATGTTGCGGCCGTCGAGACCGACGATGCAGCCGCGGGCTCCGGGAAGGTTGGGCGTGCGCTCGCCATTGAAGAACGGCAGCGTGATCACGCCTTCCGAGCCGCGCGGCGCCTGCCTGATGCGCGATTCGAACGTGGTCAGGCCGGCGCCGAACAGGTCTCGCATCAGTTCGGTCGTGACGGTGCAATTCATCGTGCAAAGCAGGGGCAGCCAGCCGCCGGTCGATGAACAGAAGGCGGCGATGTTGCCCTTGGGATCAATGACGGGCTTGTCCGCGTACGCATAGACGGTGCCCGAGGTTCCCAGGCTCATGGTGACGTTGCCGGGGCTGACATTGCCGGTGCCGATGGCGCCCATCATGTTGTCGCCCCCGCCGATGGCCATCGGAATGCCTGCGGGAATGCCGAGTTCGGCGGCCGCGTCGGCGCGAACCTCACCGATCGCTTCGTTGCCGATGCGCAAGGGAGGCAGGCATTCGTTCAGATCCCGACCAGGGTCGACCGCGCGCAACATGGCTGGCGACCAGTCGCGCCGGCGGATATCGAGCAGGCCGGTGCCCGAGGCGTCGCCCATTTCCATGCAGCGTTCGCCGGTCAGATAGAGATTGAGGTAATCGTGGGGCAGCAGAATGGCGTCGAGTTTTTCGTATTCGCGTGGGAGATTCTTCTTCAGCCAACGGATCTTCGAGGCCGTGTAGCCAGGCGGAATCGGATTTCCCGCCTGCTCGATGCAGGCATCGAACCCGCCGGCTTCGCGCATGATTTCGGCGCATTCGTCTTCGGTCGAGGTATCGCACCACAACTTTACCGGCGCCAGAACCCGATCGGCTGCATCGACGGCGACAAAACCGTGTTGCTGGCCGGAAACCGCCAGCGCTCGGGCGGAAGCGCGAAGTTCCGGATCGACCCCGGAAAAAGCGGTTTTCAGTGCGCTCAGCCACCATTGGCTCAACTGTTCGGCGGCGCCGCTTTCGTCTTGGCGCAGTTCCAGCGGAGCGGATTTCACCGCCGCGACTTCGCGCAAGTCCACGTCGTAAAACACCAGCTTGAGCGCCTGGGTGCCCAGGTCGATGCCGACAACGGTGTTCATCAGTAGATTTTCTCTCATGCGCCTGGAAAGCCTGCCACAGGGGGCGATGCTGAAGCATACTCCATCGTCAGGAAAGCCAGAAACTCCAATTTGGGGCGCCAAAATGAGAATTGCCGACAGGAAAGCTGCGCGTCTGTGTTTCGGCGGGTGGCGCGGCTATAATTGCCGGCCTGCTGCCGCTCCCGGACGATTTTCATGTGGAATCAAACCCAGATTACAGCCCGGCTGGGCGCCTGCCTGATGGCGCTGTTGCTACTGTGCGCCTGCGGCCAGAAGGGAGGGCTGGTGCGGCCGGAAGCCGCGGGCGGCATGCCTCCATCGTCGATGTCGAGTCCCTGACCATGGACCATTTTCTCTATCGCGGCGATGAACTGTTCGCCGAAGACGTGGCGGTGGCCGGAATTGCGTCCGCGGTGGGCACGCCCTGTTTCGTCTATTCCCGGGCCACCCTGGAGCGGCATTTCCGGGTTTACCGGGAAGCGCTCGGCGAACTTGCGGGCCTGGTCTGTTTCGCCGTGAAGGCCAATTCCAATCTGGCGGTGCTGAATGTGCTCGCCCGCCTCGGCAGCGGCTTCGATATCGTCTCCGGCGGCGAGCTTGCGCGTGTGCTTGCCGCCGGGGGTGAGGCGGGCAGGACCGTGTTTTCCGGGCCGGGCAAGAGCGCAGCCGAGATTCGCCGGGCGCTGGCCGCAGGCATCCGCTGCTTCAATGTGGAATCCGAAGCGGAACTCGAACGCATCAACGAAATCGCTATCGCCATGGACGTCATCGCGCCGGTTTCCCTGCGCATCAACCCCGATGTGGACGCCCGCACCCATCCCTATATCGCCACCGGCCTGAAAGAGAACAAGTTCGGCATCCCCGCCAGTTGCGCCCTCGCGTTATATCGCCGCGCGGCCCACTTGCCGGGGCTGCATCCCGTGGGCATCGACTGTCATATCGGTTCCCAGTTGACCAGCGTGGCGCCATTTCTCGACGCCATCGACCGGCTGCTGCCCATCGTCGGCCAACTTGCCACGGAGGGCATCGCGCTGCGGCATCTCGACATCGGCGGCGGCCTTGGTGTGCGCTATGGCGAGGAAGCGCCGCCCCAGCCCGATGAATTGATGCGGGCGGTGGCGGGGCGCCTGGAGGGCGGCGGCCTTGAAGTCGTCATCGAACCCGGGCGCTCCATCGCCGCCAATGCGGGGATTTTCGTCACCGGCGTCGAGTACCTCAAGGAGAATGATTCGCGTCGTTTCGCCATTGTGGACGGGGCCATGAACGATTTGCTGCGGCCCGCCCTGTATGGCGCCTGGCAGGACATCATCCCGGTCCGCCCCAGGACCGGTTCCGCCGTGGTCTGTGATGTGGTGGGGCCGGTTTGCGAGTCGGCCGATTTTCTTGGCAAGGAGCGGAAACTTTGCCTTGCAGCCGGCGACCTGCTCGCGGTGCGCGGCGCCGGCGCCTATGGTTTTGTCATGAGCAGCAACTACAATTCCCGCACCCGGGCGGCGGAAGTCATGGTGGATGGCGACCGGTTCCATATCATCCGCCAGCGCGAATCCAGCGCCGATCTGTTCGCCCTGGAATCGACCCTGCCGGTCCTGGACTGAAATTTTCGGCGCCGAACACTCCGGGCAGCCATCATGCAAATTCGATTCACCAAGATGCACGGGCTGGGCAATGATTTCATGCTCGTGGACTGCCGCGAGCGCGAATTCGACTTGCCGCCGAGCCGTATCGCGGCGCTCGCCGACCGTCGCCGGGGCGTGGGCTTTGATCAACTGCTGGTGCTTGAGGCCAGCCGCGGCCCGGATGCGGATTTCCACTACCGCATCTTCAATCCCGACGGCGGCGAAGTCGAACATTGCGGCAATGGCGCCCGCTGTCTTGCCCGCTATGTGGCCGACAATGGCCTGAGCCGGCGTAATCCGCTCCGGGTGACTACCGTGAACCGAACCCTGACGTTGCGCCTGCTCGACGATGGCAATGTGGCCGTGAACATGGGCCGCCCCGATTTTGACCCGCAAGCACTGCCTTTCCGCACTCCGCGCCGCCAGCGCCAGTATCGCCTCGCCCTGGGCGCCCCGGACGGAGAAATCCGCTTTGCCGCGCTGTCCATGGGGAACCCCCATGCGGTAATTGAAGTTGAAGACCTGGCGAATGCTGCCGTAAAGAGAATAGGAAAGGCGCTGGGAAATCACGCGGATTTCCCCGCCGGCGTGAACGTGGGGTTCATGCGGGTGGAAAGTCGCCATCGCATCGGGCTTCGCGTGTACGAGCGGGGTCCGGGAGAAACTCCGGCCTGCGGCAGCGGTGCCTGTGCGGCGGCGGCAAGCGGCATGGCGGTCGGGCGGCTCGACAGTCCGGTAACCGTGGCGCTGGCCGGGGGAGAACTGCAGATTGAATGGCAGGGCGGCTCGACCCCGGTAATCATGTCGGGGCCGGCGCAGGCCATCTACGAAGGAACCGCAATCCTATGAACAAGCACGCAACCGCCGAATCCGGCGCAGCCGGCGAAGAAGCTTTTGAGTTGACCGAAGAGCGGGTTACCGCCTGGCTGGCGGACAATCCCGGGTTCTTTCTCCGGCAAGAGAAACTCGTGGCCGAACTCGTCTTGCCACATGAATCCGGCAAGGCGGTCTCCCTGCTCGAGCACCAGGCTGCCCTGCTGCGGCAGCGTTTTGACAATATCAGCCGCAAGCTTGGCGAGTTGCTCGAAAATGGCCGCCGCAGCGAGCAATTGTTCAATATCAGCCGCCAGCTCGTGCTTGCCCTGATCGAAACCCGCAATCCGGAGCAGGTCATTGCGGTCACCCGGGGGCATCTGTTCAGCCGCACCGATGTGGAAGTGCTGGAAGTGATCTTTCTCGCTGGCCGGGGCGCCCTGCCCGAAGGCGGTTTCCGCATCGAGGACGAGGCTGTAATGCTGGACGAATTCAAGGATGTGTTCCGCCTCAACAAGGCGCATTGCGGCCAGCAGCGCGAAGCGATGCTCAACTGGCTGTTCCCCGAGGGCAGCGCCCGGATCCAGTCCACCGCGCTTTGCCCGATCAATTCCGCTGGCAAACCTCTGGCCCTGATGGCGCTTGGCCAGCGATCCCCGGACCACTTCACCATCCACATGGAAACACTGTTTCTGGATTTTATTGCCGAAGTCATGGGCGCCATGTTCACATTGCACCTGGCGCGCCAGGAGCCTGCGCCGTAGGCTCCCAGGCGCTACCAAGCGACCGGGCACAGGCATACATGGCGAGCGAAAACTCCGACCCGCAAGCAGCACTGGTTTCCATCATCTGCCGGACCATGGGCCGCCCCGAACTGCGGGAGGCGCTGGCCTCCGCCGCGGAACAGACCCATGCGCCACTGGAAATCGTACTCGTGGACGCCGCCGCCCGGGGCGAAGCGGCCTGCCGGGACGATTGCGGGGATGTCTCCGCAAGCCTGGCCCTGCCCGATGCGCCATTGTCCCGGCCCGAGGCAGCCAATTTCGGCCTCGAACGCGCCCGGGGCGACTATCTGCTGTTTCTCGACGAAGACGACTGGCTGGCGCCGGACCATATCGAGCATCTTCTGGCCTGGCTTTCGCGGCAGGGCGAAGTGGCCGCGGCCTACAGCGGCACCCGCAAGACCGACCCTGCCGGCAAGGCCACCCTGGAAACTTTCCGGCAGCCCTTCGACCGCTGGCTGCTCATGCGCGACAACTACATTCCGATTCATTCGATGCTGTTCGCCCGCAGCCTGCTGGATGGCGGCATTCGTTTCGATGAGCGCTTCGCCATTTTTGAAGACTGGGATTTCTGGCTGCAACTGAGCGAGCGCACGGATTTTCACTACCTGGACCGCGTCACGGCCTTCTATCGTTCTGGCGGCACCTCGGGAGCCGCCGACCTCGACGATCACCTACAACGATTCGACCCCGAACATAAACTCGGAATCGCACGGTCCGCCATTTACGACAAATGGCTCAAGCGCTGGTCCGGCGATCAATTGAACCAGTTGCTCGGCGCAAGCCAGCGGGAATGGGTGGACAGCATCCACCGCATCGGCGAGCTTTCCCGGGACAAGCAAAAGGCTGAAAAGCAGGCGAAAAGACTGCACGCCGAGCGGGATGATTTACGCCGGACGCAAGCCCGGCTCAATACGATGATCCACAGCCTGCAAGCGGCCAATGCGGAACTGCACGGTGTGGCGTTGGAATTGCGCGCCAATCTCGGCAGCCTGCTGCATTCGCGAAGCTGGAAAATGACCCGTCCTTACAGATGGCTCGGCGCGCTTGCCGGAAAACCGCAGCCATTGATGGCTGATTCATTGCAGGCGGCGCCGCAGCCCAGGCCCCGTCCCGCGGAGGACGCCGCAAACAAACAAGGTTCTCCTGTCGGACCGGAACCCGCTCCGGCCCGGAAAAACGGCGATTACAAGGCGGCATTCGATGGCAAGGCCGAACAGGCTCTCGCCGACTTTCTGGCCGGCGGCGAGAAACTGGCGATTCCCGCTGCCGGGCGCCCGGAACTTTCGGTCTTGCTGGTTTTCCACAATCAGGCCCGCCTCAGCTTGCTCTGTCTGCAGGCGCTGATGCAAAATGCGGACATCCCTTTTGAACTGATCATCGTCGATAACGCATCCAGCGACCGCACGACGGAATTGCTCGGCCGGCTGGAAAACATCAAGCTGATCCGCAATGCGGAGAATGTCGGCTTCGTCAAGGCCGTGAACCAGGGCGCGGAGCTTGCCGCCGCCGATCATCTGCTGCTGCTCAACAACGACGCCTTCATCGAACCCGGCGCTCTCGGCGCCGCCCTGGCATGCATGGGGCGGGAAGAGCGGGCGGGCGCCGTGGGCGGCAGCATTCGCCTGCTCGATGGCAAATTGCAGGAAGCGGGCAATATCATCTGGCGCGACGGCTCCTGCGCAGGCTACGGTCGCGGCGGCGACCCGGAGGACGGCGCCTTCCGCTTTCGCCGCGACGTGGACTACTGCTCGGGCGCCTTTCTCCTGTTCGCCAGTGAGAAGTTCCGGGAACTCGGCGGTTTCGATGAAGCTTATGCGCCCGCCTACTATGAGGAGTCGGACTTCTGTCTGCGCCTGCGGCAACAGGGCCTGCGGGTGATTTATGAGCCCGCCGCCCGGGTGCGGCATTACGAATTCGCCAGCGCCGGCGGCATGCGGGCCGCCGCGGTATTGCAGGACAAGAATCGCGCGCTGTTCCGAAAAAAACACGCGGAATTCCTGCGAGGCCAGCCGGAAGCCGACCCGAAGCGAATGGTGCATGCACGCACGGCCAACAAATATCCCAACCTGCTGTTCATCGACGACGCGGTGCCCCATGCCAGCCTTGGCGGAGGTTATCCGCGCTGCCGCCACATCATTTCCCAGCTGTCGCAAATGCCGCTTAATGTCAGCTTTTATCCGCTTCATGTTTCGCTTGACGACTGGCGCGAGGTGTATCGGACCCTGCCGGAAAACGTTGAAGTGCTGCTGAACCGGGGCCGTTCGGGACTTGCCGAACTGTTGCGCGAACGGGCGGGTTTCTACCGCCGTGTCATGATCAGCCGCCCCGCCAATATGGAATTTTTCAGTGCGGTGCTCGACTCCCTGCCCGGGGAAGCCAGGCAATTCGACGTCATTTACGACGCGGAAGCCGTATTCGCCGGTCGGGAATTACTCTGGCGCGAATTGCAGGGAGAATTCATTGACAGCGAAGAAAAGCGGCGCGTAATGGCCGGGGAACTCGACCTCGCCAAGGGCGCATTCGCAGTGACTACGGTATCCGCCACCGAAGCCGAACTGTTTGCCCGCCAGGGCCACGAGCGCGTTTTCGTCCTCGGCCACGGCCTTGAGCCCAAAGCGCAGCCAGCGCCATTCGACGGCCGCCGGGGGCTGCTTTTCGTCGGCGCGCTCAAGCATGAACATTCACCCAATGTGGATTCGCTGCTGTGGTTCGCCTGCAATGTGCTGCCGCTGATCGAGCGGGAACTGCCGGAAATCGACTTGCAGGTGGCTGGCAATATCGGCGCCCCTTCCCTGACGAGCATCGACCGGTTGAACATTCATCTGCGCGGCAGGCTGGAATCCCTGGATACCCTGTATCGGCAGTGCCGGGTATTCATCGCCCCCACACGCTTCGCCGCCGGCATCCCCCACAAGGTGCACGAGGCCGCCGCCCATGGCGTTCCCGCGGTGGTGACTCCGCTGCTCGCGAGGCAATTGGGCTGGCGGCACGAACAGGAAGTGCTGGTGGCGGAGAATCCGCAGGATTTCGCGGCGCAATGTCTGCGACTGTATCGCGACGCGGAACTGTGGGAGCGGCTCAGCGGGACCGCTGCCGAAGCTGTGGCGCGGGACTGTTCCGCCGAGCGCTTCCGGCAGACGCTGCGAGAGGTGGTCGGGATCGATCCGGACCCCGGGTAGCCCGCGCAACGCGGCCACACGCCCGGAACCGTCAATACTCCACCGGTACCGCGTCCAGGCTGCGCCAGAGATACCAGGACGCCACCGAACGCCAGGGCCGCCAGGGTTCGGCAATGGCGATCATTTCCTTCGGCCCCGGGCGCTGGCCGTTATTGAAATGATTGGCGATGGCTTTCTGGATGCCGATGTCGTCCACTGGCAGCACATCGGGCCGCAGCAAGTGGAAAATCAGGAACATTTCGGCGGTCCAGCGGCCAATGCCCTTGACCTTGACAAGGCGTTCAATCACCTCCTCGTCGTCCATTTCACCCCATTGCTCCTGTTGCAGCGAGCCATCAAGAAAGCGCCCCGCCAGGCTGAGCAGATAACTCGCCTTTTGCCGTGACAGGCCGCAGCCGCGCAGGCTCTCCACATCCTCCCCGCCCACCGCCTCCGGCGAAATCCCGCCAAGCCGCCCGAGCATCTTCTGCCAGACCGACTCCGCCGCTTTCACCGAAATCTGCTGGCCCACGATCGAGCGCGAAAGCGAGAAGAAAGGATCATGCCGCGGCCGCAGCATCGAGTCACCCGCCCGGGCGATAATCCCGCCCAGCACCGGATCAATCTCTCCCAAAGCCCGCCGGGCCTCATCCCAGTACGGCGCAGGCCGCTCGTCGCCGCCGCCCATGATTCTGGACAAATCCAACTCCTCCGCTGTGCGGTACGCCAGAGTAAAAGCAATGCCGGGGAATGTCCATTGCATTGCAGCCTGTGCATTACAATCTGAATCTCCGGTCTCTAGCCGCACCTATTCACGAAGGTCAATTGTAGAGGTCAAAGGCATGCAGAACGAACAGATTTTGCTGGAAATGCGGTGAGTCCGGACTGGGACACTCTTTTTTTGCTTGTTCGCCGGCATTTTGGCAAGTAGCACCGCTTCGCAGTGGATTTTCGGCGAGCGCCGACCCAGACCGACGGGTCTGTACAGCAAAACCGGGCGGAATAGCCGGATCAGGTCACAACCGCGCCGACCGAGCGTGCAATGCGGCGCCAATCGTCGGCGAACGGGGTGCCGAGCGGCAGATGGATGACGATGCGCCGTACCGACGATTCGATCCAGGCGCCCAGCTTCAGCAAGCGTAGCCGCAAGGTGCCGACCTGGGCACGCGCACACGCGGTCCACCGAGCTTTGAGACGAAGTTCCCGCATCAGCACATAAGCGGCCGCCGTCATTAATGCCCGGAACTGATTGGCCAGGAAACTGGTGCAACTGGTGCGGTCGATCCGCAGGCCGAGCTTGAGTTCTTTCAAACGATTTTCAGCGTCGCCACGCGCGCAGTAAGAGACCTCGTAGATGTGCCGCGGGGTGGTCTTCAGGTTCGTGACCAGGAATCTCGGGTTGTCCTTCGCTTTCCGGCCGAAATGGGTGGTGACTTCCGCCTTGACGATCACCCGGCGCGGGTGCGGCCAACTTCGGGCCCGGTACGTGCCTTCGCCATAGCGGCGGGCCGATGTGTGTCCGGCTTCGAAGTCGGCCCGGACATCGTCCAGCAACGGCTCGGCCAGCGCTTCGAGCACCGGGTTCTTCGCCATGCCCACCACATAGTCGAGCCGGTTCGCCTCGAAAAACCCATACAACTCCGGACCGGAAAAACCGCTGTCCAGCCGGATGCGCAAGCGCGCCTCCGGAAACGCCCGGCGCAAGCGCGGCAGCAGTCGCTTCAACACACCGATCGCTCCGTGCCTGGCAACGGCATTGCCAGCGCGCAGGACATAGCAGAACAGATACTGCTCCACCTCGTCGTCGAACGTCAGGAACCCCGCCAACGGCAGATAACAGGCCGTGTCGTAGAACCCATTGAACAACGTCAACTGCTGGCCGCCATGGGTGGGATCAACCGTCGGGTCCAAGTCGATGGTGATCCGCCGCACCCGCTTCTTGCGCCGTTTGTGGCGCGCGATCACCGTGTCCGCCAACGTCTCGGACATACGCAGCAGGGCTCGGCGCCGGACCGAATTCTCAAACCGCGACAGCGTCGGCTGCGACGCCAGAGACCCGCCCGCAACCGGGTCGCGCCCCACCAGAAGCTTCATCACCGGATCCTCGGCAAGTCGTGCCGCGTCATTGCCGTCGGCATAGCCGCAGGCAATGGCGAACAGACGCTGTTGAAACAATTCCGTCAGTGTATGCGTGACCTTCGATTGCTGGCGCTCGTCGGACAAACACGCCGCCAGCGCCGTACTCAACTCGAGCTTCTCGTCGCACGCCTTGAGCAGAACCGCGCCACCATCGGAACTGGCATGATCCTGGTCAAACTTGGCGACTACCGTCTTTTTCGACAGATTCTTGAACAGAACACCCTGTTTGGTGGTATTGTGTGACATGCAAAAGCCCTCGGCGCGAGTAAGTGTTTGTTGGCAAACATCATTTTCTCATAACCAAAGGCTTTTGTTTTATTTGTTCGTGAATTATTGGGGCTAGGAGTCTGCGCCACAGGAATTCGCGAAAGCGAAAATTCGCTATCGTCGCGCCCCCGACCGATAATGAAAAACTCCATGGATGGAGTTTTTCAGAGAATACCCAGGAATCTGCCTTTTTGACTTGCGAAACAAATTTTCCCATGATTTTCCACCCAACAAGGCGAAGCCATTTTGCTTGAAGACTCCACCCCGGTAATTGTCGGCGCGGGCCAGTACAGTGAGCGCAAGCCGCCGCTGCAGGCTCTGCCGCCCATGGGTCTTGCCGCCCGCGCCGCGGACGCCGCCCTCCAGGATACCGGCAGGAAAGAAGGGCTTGCCGCCCATATCGACACGATGGCGGTGGTTCGCTGCTTCGAGGATTCCCGCAACCGGCCCCGGGACGATCATGGCTTCGGCCGGGCGGAAAACCCGCCGCGGGCTGTGGCGCGGCGTATTGACGCGAACCCGGCCCGGATGGTTTATGGCCCGATTGGCGGCGATACTCCCCAGACCCTGGTGAATGAAATCGCCCAGGCGATTGCCGAAGGAGAAGCGGGCATGGCCCTGCTTGCCGGCGGCGAAGCCATCGATACCGCCCGCACCGCGTCCCGCGCCGGTCTCAGCCTCGATTGGCATGAGTCCGGCGGTGGTCCGCTGGAGGATCGCGGCATGGGCGCAGTGCTGGCGACTCCGCATGAATTGGCCCATGGCATCGGTATTCCCGTGCAGACCTATCCGTTGTTCGAAAACGCCATTCGCGCCCGGCTTGGCCACGGTCTGCATGAGCATTTGCTGCACATGGGCCGGCTCATGGCGCCCTTTACCCGGGTGGCGAAGGACAACCCCTTCGCATTTTATGGAGAGGCCCGCAGCGCCGGGGAACTTGCCAGGGTCGGCGAAGACAATCCCTTCATCTGTCTGCCGTATCCCAAACTGCTCAACGCCAGGGACCGGGTAAACCAGGGCGCCGCCCTGCTCATGACTTCGGTGGGTCGGGCGCGGGAGTTGGGCATCGACCCGCGCCGGTGGATTTTCCTCCATGGCTGCGCCGAAGCAAGGGAAAAGCGGCTCGTCTCCCAACGGGTCAATTATCATTCCTCACCGGCGATTCGCGCCAATACCGCCGCGGCTTTCGCCATGGCCGGCAAGACCGTGGCCGACATGGATTTCATCGATCTGTATTCCTGCTTTCCCTCGGCGGTGGAAGTGGCCTGCGCCGAACTCGGTCTGGCGGTCGATGATCCAGGGGGCCTGACGGTTACCGGCGGATTGCCGTTCTTCGGCGGCCCCGGTAACAACTACAGCATGCACGCCATCGCCACCCTGTCAGGCTTGCTCCGGGCGCGTCCCGGCAGTTTTGGACTCGTCACCGCCAACGGGGGCTATCTTTCCAAGCATGCAACGGGGATATACTCCACGGTGCCATTCGCCGGGCCATGGCGGAGGCCGGATTCTTCCGCGATGCAGGCGCAAATCGACGCCATGGCCGGCCCGGAGTTCACTGAACAGCCCCGGGGAGCGGCCACGGTGGAAACCTGGACCGTTTGCTTTCGGCGTGGCGCGCCTGTGCGGGGTATTGTCATTGGCCGATTGCACGATAACGGAAAGCGATTTATCGCCAACACCCCGGCGGATGAAGCCACATTGCGGCGCCTTGCAGACGAAGGGCAAATCGGTCGCGGCGGCCGGGTCAATGCAACCGGAGAGGGTAATATGTTCAGGCTCGAGTGACCCGGTTGGTCATTCTGCGCGTCCTCCCCGCCGTGGTTGTGCGCGCGTTCCCCGCCGTCATTCTGCGCGCAGTCGCAGAATCTCATTGGGAGGGCACTGCATGAGATTCTGCGACTCCGCTTCGCTTCGCGCAGAATGACAGAAGGGTGGCTTCGCTTCGCGCAGAATGACAGAAGGGTGGCTTCGCTTCGCGCAGAATGACAGAAGGGTGGCTTCGCTTCGCGCAGAATGACAGAAGGGTGGCTTCGCTCCGCGCAGAATGACGGGAAAGCAGCTTCGCTTCGCGCAGTGTGAGGGGAGGGTGGCTTTGTCTCGCACAATATGGCCGGAGGGTGACTTCTCTGCGTGCGGTGTGGAGAAAATTTACCACTGGACAGGATGCGGATGCCAAAATGAGATTCGACAATCAGAAAGTGCTGGTCACCGGCGGCTCCCGGGGCATCGGTCGCGCCATTGCGCTGGCCTTCGCCGGGGCCGGGGCGAAAGTCGCCATCGTGTACCGCGGCAATACGGCGGCGGCGGAAGCGGCGCTGGCGCAATTGCCGGGCGAGGGTCATATCGCCCTGGCCGCCGACGTGGCGGACCCGGATGCGGTTCAATCCGCTGTGGACGATGTCGCGGAACACCTTGGCGGAATCGATGTTCTCGTGAACAATGCCGGCATCGGCATCTATCATCGCATCGCCGAGGTTTCCTACGGGGAATGGCAAAGAACCTGGCGCGAGACCCTGGCCGCGAATCTGCTTGGCCCCGCCAATCTCTGCTACTGCGCGGCGCGGCACATGATCGCGGGCGGCGGCGGAAGGATCGTCAATATCACTTCCCGGGGGGCTTTTCGCGGCGAGCCGCTGAAACCCGCCTACGGCGCGAGCAAGGCAGCCCTCAATTCCCTGAGCCAGTCACTCGCCGTGGCGCTGGCGCCGCACGACATCTTCGTTGGCGCGGTGGCGCCGGGATTCGTCAATACCGAATTGACCGCTGATCGCCTTGGCAGCCCCGAAGGCGAGGAAATCCGAGCCCAGAGCCCTTTCCATCGCGTCGCCGAACCCGGGGAAGTCGCCCATGCCGTGCTTTTCCTCGCCTCCCGCGGCGCCGAATTCGCCACCGGAACCATCATCGACGTCAACGGCGCCTCCTATTTGCGCTCCTGAAGCTACAAGGCTTCGATTTCCCCGGCGCTGATGGGCTCGCCGCTATTGCTCCAGGCATTGCGCACGTAATTGATCACCGCCGCCATTTCCGCCGAACCGAGCGCCCCGCGAAAGGAAGGCATCTCGCCGCGTCCGATGATGAGCACCAGCGCCACATCAGCCCCGGAGCCCGCCACGGTTTCATTGCCGTCGAGGGCGGGATACACATTCGCGATCCCGCCTCCATCCACCTGATGACATTCCGCGCAATTGTCCAAGAACAGCCGTTCGCCATCGAGCCCGGCAACAGGTTCCATACTCGCGCAAGCGGAGAGCAGTAAAAGCAAAACCGGGGATTGGGAAGTTCGGCGCATTGGTTACCCGATCACTTCGCTATACTCGTGCGATGTTATTCCAGATTGACCAGGCGCGCTGCCGAATCAACCGCCATGACTTGTTCACCGTGGAGCGCTTTGCAATCAACGCCGGCGAGCGCTGGTGCGTTTTCGGTCCAAATGGCGCCGGCAAATCCCTGCTCGTCGACCTCATCACCGGGCGCCGTCCCGAAACCGGCAGCTACCTGCGATTCGCCAAGGGTTTTGACCCCGTCCGGGATATCCTGCCCGTTTCCTTCGAGGAGCAGCAGCGGCTGTGGCAGCGTGATGAGCGGCTTGACATCAGCGATTTCCGCGAAGACGCGATCGACCGCGGCACCCTGGTGGCTGAACTGATTCGTTCAAGCTTGCCGGCGGCGGAACAGGACGAATCACTACTGCGGGGGCTTGCTGCGGAGCTCGACCTCACCGCCCTGCTGCAAAAGGGAATCCGCTTTCTGTCCTCAGGCCAGATCCGCCGCGCCCTCATCGCCCGGGCGCTATACGGCCAGTACGCATCACGTCCGCGGCTGCTGATCTTCGATGAGCCACTGGAAGCGGTGGACCGGGAATCCCGTGACCGCATCGAGCAGGTCATCGCCGGGCATCTCGGCCCCGGCTGCGCCAGCCTGCACCTGTGCCGGCGCGGGGGCGACCGCTTCCCCGGCGCAACGCATTTGCTCGTCATGGAAAACCTTGGCGTGCTGGCGCAGGGCCCAATGCGGGAAGCCCGATGGCAAAAGGCCATTGCGCGCTTTCGGCGCGAGCCGGTTATTCCCGAACGCCTGCCATTCGCGCACTTTATTGACGGGACCAGCCGAAAAAACCGGGAAAAAAACAAAAACCGGGACACCCATCCAAAAATCCAGGATACCCATTCCCCGGACACAAACCAGGACACCCACCCGCCTGAATCGAAGCTGATCGAACTGAAAGGCGTGAGCGCCGGCTACGGCGACCTGCAAGTGCTGCGGGATGTTCACTGGACGATGACCAGCGCGCATCACGTGCTCGTCGAAGGCCCCAACGGCTGTGGCAAGTCCACCCTGCTGAGCCTCATCGACGGCGAGAATCACAAGGGCTATGGCCAGGAGGTGTACCTGTTCGGCCGGCGCAAGGGCAGCGGCGAGACCGTCTGGGACATCAAGCGCTGTTTTGGCGTCGTGTCCAATGAGTTGCACAACCGCTATGTGAAGGGCTGGAAAGTACTCGATGTGGTGGTGTCGGGATTTTTTGATTCGGTGGGGCTTTACGACAACAGCGGCGCCAGTGAACAGGGCCGGGCCGGGGCCTGGCTCGAAAGCCTCGGCATGGCGCATCTTGCCGGGCGCTACTACCACCAGATTTCCTTCGGCCAGCAGCGCCTCGTGCTGCTCGCCCGGGCGATGGTGAAACAGCCCGCCATTCTCGTGCTCGACGAGCCCTGCGTCGGGCTCGATGACTACCACAGGGACTTCATTCTCGGAATGCTCGAAGCCATCGCCGGGCAAACACCCACCCGGCTGATTTACGTCAGCCACATCCCCGACGAAAAACCCGCCTGCATCAATTACCGCCTGCGCTTCGTCGCCGCCAGGGACGGCGCATACCGGCTGGAACAGTCGGAAGCAGGGTAGGGCGGCTAACGATGCCGGTCAACTGCGAATGTAATCCTGCAATTGCTCTATGGTTGCCTGCTGGCCGCTCATGATGTCCTTGACGATATCGCCAAGCGAGGCGATGCCCACCACCAGGCCATCGTCCACCACCGGCAAATGGCGGATGTGGTTGTCGGTCATCAGATTGAGCGCAGCGTCCACGGCATGGCTGGAAGGCACTGAAACCACCCGGGTGGTCATGATTGCATCAACCCGGGTATCCCGCGAAGCGCGGCCCTTGAGAATCACCTCCCGGGCATAATCGCGCTCGGAAATAATGCCCTGCAATTCGGGCCCGGTCATCACGAGCAAGGCGCCGACGCGATGATCCGCCATCAGCTTGATGGCGTCATAGACGCTGGCCTCCGGGCGAATGGAGCAGAGTTCCTTCTTCTGTTTGCGGTCGAGTATCTGTCGCATGGTATGCATGGCGCGCCTCCAGTGTTTCAGTCGAGCCGGGTCAGCAGGATATTGGCGTAACCCGCATTGTTGCCATAGAAACCGTAACTGTCATTGACAAACAGGGCGAGATTGCCGCTGCACGCCGCGACGAAGCGGTAGCTGCCGCTTGCCGCGTCGTACCGCAGGTCGGAGACTCCCGCAAGGCTGTCCCGGGGGCAATCCGGCTGGCGCAGCATCAGTTCGAACCAGTTGTGGCTCCGGGACCGGCGCAGATTGCCCGCCCACTCGAAGGGCATCAGGCTGTTGCCGAAACCCCGCTCGTCCAGCGGCTCCCCGGCTTCATTGACGTCAATGTCGCGGTCGATCCAGTGGCTCAGGATCGTGATGCGAAAGGCGTAATCCGCTCCGGCGTCGAGGGATACACCGGTATCGAAGTTCAGGTAGCTGGTGAAAAAGTCCAGATTGACTTCTTCGCCCACCGCCAGGGGGGCGCCCGGCTCGGCGGCGCCGAACAGGTTCAACCGGGGCGCCTGGCAGGCCCCGAGCAGCAGGCTTGCCGCAAAAACCCCGGCAAGGGTCAACAAAATGGTTCGATGCACTGGAATACTCCCTGGGTCATCAATCTCCGGCACGGACCGTTCAGTCTACCCCGAGCGTTCATGCCGTCAAGTCCGCTGTCCAGGCAAGTTGCCTGACAAAAGATGTCCCATTTTCAAGTAGACACCCGCGGCGCATCGGCCTAGAATACCCCCTCAGTATGTGGAATGCTGAAACCTGTGCCGGCGGCCCCAGCGGGGCTGTTCCTGAGAGCGGATTGGAGCAATCTCCATTCCGTTTTTTTGTGCCCGCGATTCAGGTTGCCCAGGGAACTTCTGAGCGAGTCAGAGCTTCCCTGCGGCACATGGAAGTGCCGCCGAATTCGATGGCGTAAGCCATTGAATTCGGGAGCAAAACAAAACCACGCTTTTGTTTTGCGATAATGAAAAACTCCACGGATGGAGTTTTTCAGAGAATACTTTGGAGCGAAAGTTGAAGAAGTCCGCGATCCTGGCCCTTGAAGACGGCAATCTGTTCGAGGGTATCGCCATTGGCGCAGCCGGTTGCAGCAGTGGCGAAGTCGTTTTCAATACCGCCATGACCGGCTATCAGGAAATCCTCAGCGACCCATCCTACGCCCGGCAGATCGTAACCCTCACCTATCCCCACATCGGCAATACCGGCGCCAACGCCGAGGACATGGAGTCCTCCCGGGCCTGGGCCGCCGGGCTGGTTATCCGCGACCTGCCGCTGCTGGCGAGCAATTTCCGCAGCCGGCAAAGCCTGGACGAATTTCTCAAGGAGCAGAATGTCGTCGCCATCGCCGAAATCGACACCCGGCGCCTCACCCGCCTCCTGCGGGAAAAGGGCTCGCTGAACGGTTGCCTGCTCTCCGGTCCGGAGTTTGTCCGGGGCGGCGCCGAACGGGCTCTCGCCGAGGCCCGCAAGTTTCCCGGTCTCAAGGGCATGGACCTGGCGCGGGTGGTCAGCGTTGCCGACAGTTACGCCTGGGACGAAGGCGTCTGGGCGCTCGACAAGCGCAATGAAACCGCATCAGCCGCGCTGGATGTTTCCCGCTTTCATGTCGTGGCTTACGATTTCGGCGTCAAGCACAATATTCTGCGAATGCTCGCATCCCGGGGCTGCGCCATCACCGTGGTTCCCGCCACCACCCCGGCGGGGGAGGCGCTGGCCATGGGGTCTGATGGCATTTTCCTTTCCAACGGCCCCGGCGACCCGGAGCCCTGCGATTACGCCATTGCCGCGGTGCGCGAGTTTCTCGCCGCCGGCATACCCCTGTTCGGCATCTGTCTCGGCCATCAGTTGCTTGGCCTCGCCTGCGGCGCCCGTTCGGTGAAAATGCCCCATGGCCATCACGGCGCGAATCATCCCGTGAGCAATCTCGATGACGGCTCGGTGCTGATCACGAGCCAGAACCATGGATTCGCCATCGACGAGGACAGCCTGCCGGCGCCGCTTCGCTGCACCCACCGTTCCCTGTTCGACGGCAGCCTGCAAGGCATCGCCCACCAGGACAAGCCCGCCTTCGGCTTTCAGGGCCATCCGGAAGCAAGCCCCGGACCACACGACGCCGCGCCGCTTTTCGACCACTTCATGCAACTGATGACCAGCCATGCCCAAGCGCACTGATATCAAGAGCATCCTGATCATCGGCGCCGGCCCCATCATCATCGGTCAGGCCTGCGAGTTCGACTATTCCGGCGCCCAGGCCTGCCGCGCGCTCAAGGAAGAGGGGTATCGGGTCATTCTGGTGAATTCGAATCCCGCCACGATCATGACCGATCCCGCCATGGCGGACGCAACCTATATCGAGCCCATCACCTGGCAAATGGTGGCGAAGATCATCGAACGCGAGCGCCCCGAGGCCCTGCTGCCCACCATGGGCGGGCAGACCTCGCTCAACTGCGCCCTCGACCTCAACCGCATGGGCGTGCTGAAAAAGCACGGCGTGGAGTTGATCGGCGCCAGCCGCGAGGCCATCGACAAGGCCGAGGACCGGGAACTGTTCGACCGGGCCATGACCGCGATCGGCCTGGAAACCCCCCGTCACGGCATGGCCCACAACATGGAGCAGGCTTTCGAGGCCCTGGCCAGGGTCGGCTTTCCCTGCATTATCCGTCCGTCCTTCACCCTCGGCGGCACCGGCGGCGGCATCGCCTACAACCGCGAGGAATTTGAGGAAATCTGCTCCCGCGGGCTCGAATTGTCCCCCACCAACGAACTGCTGATCGACGAATCGCTGATCGGCTGGAAAGAGTACGAACTCGAAGTCGTCCGGGACCGCAACGACAACTGCATCATCGTCTGCCCCATCGAGAATCTCGATGCCATGGGCGTACACACCGGCGACTCGGTAACCGTGGCGCCGGCCCAGACCCTGACCGACAAGGAGTACCAGATCATGCGCAACGCCGCCATCGCGGTATTGCGCGAGATCGGCGTGGAAACCGGCGGCTCCAATGTGCAATTCGCGGTGAATCCCGCCGACGGCAGGCTCGTGGTCATCGAAATGAACCCGCGGGTTTCGCGCTCCTCGGCGCTGGCGTCCAAGGCCACCGGCTTCCCCATCGCCCGGGTGGCGGCCAAGCTCGCCGTGGGTTACACCCTCGATGAACTGCGCAATGAAATCACCGGCGGCGTGACTCCGGCTTCCTTCGAGCCGAGCATCGACTATGTCGTCACCAAGATTCCGCGCTTCACCTTCGAGAAATTCCCCGAAGCCAACGACCGCATCACCACCCAGATGAAATCGGTGGGGGAAGTCATGGCCATTGGCCGCACTTTCCAGGAATCGCTGCAGAAAGCCCTGCGCGGGCTCGAAGTGGGAGTCTGCGGGCTCGAACCGATTCTGGACGGCGACCGGGATATTCAGTCGAGCGCCAGGGTCGGGCTGACCCGGGAATTGACCGAAGCCGGCGCCCAGCGGCTGTGGTATCTCGCCGAAGCCTTTCGCCAGGGCTGGAGCGTGGAGAGAATCGCGGGTTTGTCCGGCATCGACCCGTGGTTTCTGGTGCAGATCGAGGAACTTGTGAATCTGGAGCAGGCCCTGGCCGGCAAGACGTTGGCGGAACTGTCCCGGGATGAGTTGTTCCGCCTCAAGCGCAAGGGCTTTTCCGACCGGCGCCTCGGGCAATTGCTCGGCGCCGCGGAGGGCGCCGTGCGCGCCCGTCGCCGGGAACTCGACCTCCGCCCGGTATTCAAGCGGGTGGATACCTGCGCCGCCGAGTTCGACTCCACCACCGCCTACATGTATTCCACCTACGAGGAAGAATGTGAAGCGAAACCTTCGTCGCGGCGGAAGATCATGGTGCTCGGCGGCGGGCCCAACCGCATCGGGCAGGGTATCGAGTTCGACTACTGCTGCGTCCACGCGGCGCTGGCCATGCGCGAAGACGGTTACGAGACCATCATGGTCAACTGCAATCCGGAAACCGTTTCCACCGACTACAACATCTCCGACCGGCTCTTCTTCGAACCGCTTACTTTCGAGGACGTAATCGCCATTGTCGAGCTGGAACAGCCCGAGGGCGTCATCGTCCAGTTCGGCGGCCAGACGCCGCTGAATCTCGTCAAGCAGCTTGAAAGCGCCGGGGCGCCCATCATCGGCACTTCTCCCGACGCCATTGACCGCGCCGAGGACCGCGAGCGCTTTCAGCAATTGATCCGCAAGCTGGGGCTGAAGCAACCGCCCAACCGCACCGCCCGCAGCGTGGAAGAAGCCATTGGCGCGGCCAGGGAGATTTCCTATCCCCTGGTGGTGCGGCCTTCCTGGGTTCTCGGCGGTCGCGCCATGGAAATCGTCTACAATGAATCCGAACTGCGGCGCTACATGCGCGATGCGGTCAAGGTCTCCAACGAGAGCCCGGTGCTGCTGGACTGTTTTCTCAGTTCCGCCATCGAGATCGACGTGGATGTGGTGAGCGACGGCGAGCAGGTCATCGTCGGCGCCATCATGCAGCATATCGAGCAGGCCGGCATCCATTCGGGAGATTCGGCCTGTTCCCTGCCGCCCTACAACCTGCCGGAGGAAGTGCGGCAGCGCATTCGCGGCCAGGTTTCCGCCCTGGCCCTGGAACTCGGCGTGGTGGGCCTGATGAATACCCAGCTCGCCTGGCAGGACGGCGAGGTCTATCTCATTGAAGTCAATCCCCGGGCCTCGCGCACGGTGCCCTTCGTATCCAAGTGCATTGGTACTTCCCTGGCCAAGGTGGCCGCCCGCTGCATGATCGGCAAGTCCCTTGCCGAACAGGGTTTCACCCGGGAAGTCATTCCGCCGACATTCGCCGTGAAGGAAGCGATATTCCCCTTCAACAAGTTTCCCGGGGTGGACCCGATCCTCGGCCCGGAAATGAAATCCACCGGCGAAGTCATGGGGGTGGGCGCCACATTCGCCGAAGCCTATGGCAAGGCCCAGCTCGCCGCCGGCGCCCATATCGAAAAGTCCGGCACCGCTTTCATCAGCGTGCGCGACCCGGACAAGGTCCATCTGGTGGAGATCGCCCGGGAGTTGCTCAAGCTCGGCTACCGGCTCGCTGCGACCCGGGGCACCGCAGCCGTGCTCGAGGCGGCGGGCATACCGGTAAAGCGGGTGAACAAGGTCGCCGAAGGTAGACCCCACATCGTCGATATGCTAAAAAACGACGAGATCGAACTCGTGTTCAACACCACGGAAGGCAGACAGGCGATAGCGGATTCATCCACGATCCGGCGCACCGCGCTCCGTCACGATGTATTCTGTACCACGACCATAGCCGGGGCCTTCGCGGTTTGCGAAGCCCTGAAATTCGGTGACAACATGTCGGTTTACACGATTCAGCAATTGCACGCCGAACTCGGCTGAAATTCACCAGCAGACGGAAGCAAGACCAGGCCATGCCCAGAGTTCCCATGACAGTCGCCGGCGAAAAGAAGCTGCGGGAAGAGCTGCAGCATCTCAAGTCCGTGGTTCGCCCCTCGATTTCCAAAGCCATTGCCGAGGCGAGGGAACACGGCGACCTGCGCGAGAACGCCGAATATCACGCCGCCCGGGAGCAGCAGGGTTTCTGCGAGGGCCGCATTACCGAGATCGAACGCAAGCTTGCCGATGCCGAAGTCATCGACGTGACCCGCATCGAGGCCGGCGGCAAGGTCATATTCGGCGCCACGGTCACCCTGTTCAATCTCAAGACCGGGGAAAACGTGACCTACCAGATTGTCGGCGAGGACGAGGCCGACGTCGCCGCGGGCAAGATTTCGGTGGTATCCCCCATCGCCAGGGCGTTGATGGGCAAGATCGAGGGAGACGAAGTCGTGGTGCAGGCGCCGGCGGGCGACATCGAGTACGAAATCGATACCGTGGAGCATATCTAGGAGGCTGCGCCGTAGGAATTCACGGCTGCAAATCCGTTCTCATCCACGCCCCTGGCCGCTCGATTTCGTTGCATATCCACCAATATTCGCCTCAATCGACCGGCCAGGGGCGCGGCGATAACGAATTTTCGCTTTCGCGAATTTCTACGGCGCAGCCTCCTAGGGAAGCTCTGATCAAGTCAGAGCTTCCCTGCGGCACATGGAAGTGCCGCCGAATTCGATGGGTGAAGGCAAGCGTTTTCAAAGCGCAGCTTCGAGCGCGGCCGCAACGGTACGGAGCTATGCTCCGTGACTGGAGTAAGCCATTGAATTCGGGAGCAAAACAAAACCACGCTTTTGTTTTGCGATAATGAAAAACTCCACGGATGGAGTTTTTCAGAGAATACTTGGGAGTTTGCGGGAGCCGCACCGCCATGAGCCGGTCGAAATCGAGCAAGCGCTGGCTGCGGGAGCATTTGTCCGATCCACACGTCAAGCGCAGCCGCGAGGAAGGCTACCGTTCCAGGGCGGGTTACAAGCTGCGGGAGATCCAGCGGCGGGACCGGATGATCCGACCGGGCATGACCATCGTGGATCTGGGCGCTGCGCCCGGGTCCTGGTCCCAGGTGGCTGCGGAGTTGACCGGCCCCGATGGCAATCTGATCGCGGTGGACCTGTTGCCCGTGGCGCCGATTCCCGGCGTCGAGTTCATCCAGGGCGATTTCAGTGAGCAGACTGTGCTTGACGAAGTGTTGGGCAGGCTGGCGGGGGCAAGCGCGGACCTTGTAATCTCCGACATGGCCCCCAATATGAGTGGAGTGAAGGGTATCGATCAGCCCCGCGCCATGGCGCTCGCCGGGCTTGCCCTGGACCTGGCGGCGCGTATACTCGCTCCCGGTGGCGGCCTGCTGGTAAAAGTCTTCCAGGGCGCGGGCTGCGAGGAATTCCGAGCGTCGCTCAAGGCGGATTTTGCCGCGGTCAAAACCAGAAAACCGGAAGCGTCCCGGGCGCGTTCCAATGAAATGTACTTGCTCGCAAGCGGCTTTCGTGGGCAGAATAGGAAGTTCGCAGCGCCGTGAGTACCTGCTGGCGGGATGCGGTCCGGGTTTGACCCGGGGGAGGCAAGGCCTTGAACGACATGGCAAAGAACCTGATTCTCTGGATGATCATCGCCGGCGTGCTGCTGACGGTGTTCAACAACATCAATCAGGGAACCACCGAAGAGAACGTCGTCTATTCGGAGTTCATCCGCGAAGTGAATTCCGGGCGGGTCGAGGCGGTGGAGTTCTCGGGCATCAATCTCACCGGCATCCGCAATGACGGCAGCCGCTTCCGCACCACCCTGCCGTCCATCGGCGACGACCGGCTCCTCGACGACTTGCTCGAAAACGGCGTCGAAGTCGTCGGCCGCGAACCCGAACGGCAAAGCATCTGGGCGCAATTGCTCGTGGCCGGATTCCCGGTACTCATCATCATCGCGCTGTTTTTCTTTTTCATGCGGCAGATGCAGGGCGGCATCGGCGGCGGCAAGGGCGGGCCCATGTCCTTCGGCAAGAGCAAGGCCAAACTGCTCGGCGAGGACCAGATCAAGGTGACTTTCGCCGATGTGGCCGGAGTGGAGGAAGCCAAGGAAGATGTCAAGGAGCTTGTGGATTTCCTGCGCGAGCCGGACAAGTTCCAGCGCCTTGGCGGTCGGATTCCCCGGGGGGTGCTCATGGTGGGCCAGCCCGGCACCGGAAAGACGCTCCTCGCCAAGGCCATCGCGGGCGAGGCCAAGGTGCCCTTTTTCTCGATTTCCGGTTCCGACTTCGTGGAAATGTTCGTCGGAGTCGGCGCTTCCCGGGTCAGGGACATGTTCGAGCAGGCCAAGAAACAGTCCCCCTGCATTATTTTCATCGACGAAATCGACGCCGTGGGCCGCCACCGCGGCGCCGGACTCGGCGGCGGGCATGACGAACGCGAGCAGACCCTGAACCAGTTGCTGGTCGAAATGGACGGCTTTGAAGGCAATGACGGCATTATCGTCATGGCCGCCACCAACCGCCCCGACGTGCTCGACCCGGCGCTGTTGCGCCCCGGCCGCTTCGACCGCCAGGTGGTGGTGGGCCTGCCCGACATTCGCGGCCGCGAGCAGATCCTCAAGGTGCACATGCGCAATGTCCCCATCGCCGAGAAGGTGGAGGCTTCGGTCATTGCCCGGGGCACGCCGGGATTCTCCGGCGCCGATCTCGCCAATCTCGTCAATGAGGCGGCCCTGTTCGCCGCCCGCGCCAACCGCCGCCTCGTCACCATGGAGGAATTCGAGAAGGCCAAGGACAAGATCATGATGGGCGCCGAGCGCAAGTCCATGGTCATGTCGGAGAAAGAGCGCGTCAACACCGCCTACCATGAAGCCGGCCACGCCATTGTCGGCAGGCTGGTGCCCGAGCATGATCCGGTCTACAAGGTGAGCATCATTCCCCGGGGACGCGCCCTCGGCGTGACCATGTTCCTGCCCGAGGAAGACCGCTACAGCCTCAGCAAGCGCTCGATCCTGAGCCAGATCTGCAGCCTGTACGGCGGTCGCATCGCAGAGGAAATGACACTGGGCAAGGAAGGCGTCACCACCGGCGCTTCCAACGATATCCAGCGCGCCACGGAAATGGCCCGCAATATGGTGACCAAATGGGGCCTGACCGATGAACTCGGGCCGCTGCTCTACTCCGAAGACGAGGGCGAGGTTTTCCTCGGCCGTTCCGCGGCGCATCAGGCCAAGACCGTCTCGGTGGACACCGCCGTCGCCATCGACCGTGAAGTGCGCCGGATCATCGACGAATGCTACGTCAAGGCCCAGCAGATTCTGGAAGAGAATCGCGACATTCTCGAATTGATGAAGGACGCCCTGATGGAGTACGAGACCATTGACACCGACCAGATCGACGACATCATGGCTCGCAAGAAACCGCGCCCGCCGGCGGACTGGTCCGACAACGATGATATCGACGCCAGCGCCAAAGCCGAACCTGCGGAAACCCGGGGCGATTCCGGCCAGCCTGGACCCATAGGCGACCCTGCCACCGAACACTGACCGGTTGTTCCCGCGGCGCAGTTCCTGACAGTGACCACCATGCTCAGCACCGGCCAGGGCGGTCTTGACCTCTCGCGCCCGGTTTGCATGGGCATCGTCAATCTGACGCCGGACTCCTTCTACGACGGCGGCGCCCTGGCCGCGGAATCCGGCAGCGGTTTCCGCATCGATCTCGACAAGGCCCTGCGTCAAGCCGAAGACATGGTCAACGAAGGCGCGGCGCTGATCGATATCGGTGGCGAATCGACCCGCCCCGGCGCCGGGCAGGTTTCAGCCGAAGAAGAAATCGGCCGGGTGATGCCACTGGTGGAGGCGGTGCTGGCCCGCCTTGACGTGATCGTTTCGGTGGATACGAGTTCGCCCGAAGTCATGCGGGCCGCCGCCCGCGCCGGCGCCGGCATGATCAATGACGTGCGCGCCCTGCGCCGCCCCGGCGCCCTGGAAGCCGCAGCCGGCTCCGGCATGGCGCCTTGCCTGATGCACATGCGCGGCGAGCCGGGAACCATGCAGCAGCAGCCGGAGTACGGCGATGTGGTTGCCGATGTCGCGGATTTCCTTGATCGGCGCGCAGCGGCCGCCATGGCGGCGGGCATCGCTCCCGAGCGCATTCTTGTCGATCCGGGATTCGGCTTCGGCAAGACCGCCGCACACAACTACGCCCTGTTGCGAAATCTTCCCCGGTTTGCCGATTCCGGCTTTCCCGTGCTCGCCGGCGTGTCGCGCAAGGCCATGATCGGCGCCGCCACGGGCCGGGCGCCCGGGGACCGGCTGCCAGGCAGCATCGCCGCCACAATGCTTGCCCTGGAAGGTGGCGCCCGCATCATCCGCAGCCACGACGTGGCTGCCACGATGGACGCGATTGCAGTACACTCATTCCCCCGGGAAGCTGGTTGAAGCACATCGCCATGGGCAGCAACGGCAAACAATATTTCGGCACCGACGGCATCCGCGGCCCCGTGGGCGCCGCGCCGATCACGCCGGACTTCATGCTCAAGCTCGGCTGGGCCGCGGGCAAGGTGTTCGGCGGCATGGGCAACGGCCGCAACAAGATTCTCATCGGCAAGGACACCCGCATTTCCGGGTACATGTTCGAAGCCGCCCTCGAAGCCGGCGTCACCGCTGCCGGCGTGGACATCAGCCTGCTTGGTCCCATGCCGACGCCGGCCATCGCCTACCTGACCCGCACCCTGCGCGCCCGGGCCGGCATCGTCATCAGCGCTTCCCACAATTCCTTTCACGACAACGGCATCAAGTTTTTCTCCGGCCAGGGAACCAAACTGCCCGACGCCATTGAACTGGCCATCGAGGCCGAGCTGGACAAGGAACTGACCACGGTTTCCTCCCAGACCATCGGCAAGGCCTCGCGAGTCGATGACGCGGCGGGGCGCTACATCGAATTCTGCAAGAGCACCATCGGCCCGATGCTCAAGCTGACGGGGCTGAAGATCGTGGTGGACTGCGCCCACGGCTCCACCTATCACATCGCGCCGAATGTCTTCGAGGAACTCGGCGCCGAAGTCAGCGCCATCGGCGTTTCCCCCAACGGGCTCAATATCAACAAGAAGGGCGGCTCCACCCTGCCCGGAAAGCTGGTGGAGCGGGTGCTGGAAGCCAGCGCCGACCTCGGCATCGCATTCGATGGCGACGGGGACCGGGTCATCATGGTGGACCATCGCGGGAGAATCGTCGACGGCGACGAAATCCTCTATGTCATCGCCCGCAACCGGCAACGGGAAGGTCTGGAATTCGGCGGCGTGGTCGGCACCCAGATGAGCAATCTCGGGCTTGAACTTGCCCTGGCGGAACGCGATATTCCCTTCGCCCGCAGCCCGGTGGGCGACCGCTATGTCATGCAGGAACTGGTCGACCGGGGTTGGGGCCTGGGCGGTGAATCCTCGGGCCATATCATCATCACCGATCTCAACACCACCGGCGACGGCATCGTCTCGGCGCTGCAAACCCTGGCGGCCATCGTCGGCCTGGAACAATCCCTGGCGGACTTGTGCCAGGAAATGCACAAGCTGCCGCAGTCCGTGGTGAACGTTCGCATCGCCAACGGAGCGGACCCAAGCACCTATCCGGCGGTGCAGGCCGCCATTGCCAGGGTGAAGCAAAAGCTCGGCGGCAACGGGCGGGTGCTGCTGCGGCCGTCAGGCACCGAGCCCGTGGTCCGCGTCATGGTGGAAGGCGAAAACGCCGCCCACGTGCAAACCCTGGCCGAGGAACTCTCGGAGCTGGTTGCCCGGCAGAATTGAATTCCTGCGGTACAAAACCGGCCCTCGTCATTCCGCGTGTAATCCCCCCTCCCGTCATTCTGCGCGTAGCGAAGCGAAGTCGCAGAATCTCATGCAGCGGCCTCCCAAGGAGATTCTGCGACTACGCGCAGAATCTCATGCAGCGGCCTCCCAAGGAGATTCTGCGACTACGCGCAGAATGACAGGGGAGGGAAAACCTGCGGGACATCCACTTCCGTCTTTCGGCTTAGCAAGGCTATTGCGCGCAAAGAGTGCTTTCGCTAGAATCAGCGCCCCGTTTTTGGCGGCTTGAATCGCTGCTTCGGAATACGAGAAATCAGCGAACATGCGCCGTAAACTGGTGGTCGGCAATTGGAAAATGCATGGCTCCCCGGGACGAAACAGGGACTTGCTTGAAGCCATCAAGCCCGCCCTGCAAAGCCTTGAAGGCCGGGTGGAAATCGCGGTTTGCCCTTCGTTTCCGCATTTGGCGGATACCAGGGCGATACTGGCCGGAAGCCGGGTCGGATTGGGCGCCCAGAACCTGTTCAGCTTCGGGGAAGGCGCCATGACGGGAGAAGTGTCCGCTTCCATGCTGGCGGACGCTGGCGTTGGCCTGGTCATTGTCGGGCATTCCGAGCGCAGGGGCAGACTCGGGGAAACCGATGCCCAGACAGCGGACAAGTTTGCCGCCGCCCGGAAAGCCGGCCTCGTGCCGGTCCTCTGCGTCGGCGAAACGAGGCCGGAACGCGACGCCGGCGAAACCGCAGCGGTGGTCCTGCGTCAGCTTGACGCCGTCATCGACAATCAGGGAATCGCAGCCCTGGACAAGGCGGTGCTGGCCTATGAGCCAGTCTGGGCCATCGGCAGCGGCGACCCGGCAACGCCGGAACAGGCCCAGACGGTTCACGCGCTGTTGCGTGAGCGGCTCAAACAGCACAGTGGGAAAATTGCGGATGAAATTCGCATTCTCTATGGCGGCAGCGTAAACGCAGCCAATGCGGGGGAATTATTCGCCCAGCCGGACATAGATGGTGGTCTGGTGGGAGGCGCTTCGCTGAAAGCGCGGGAATTCATTGCCATCTGTGCCAGCGCGGGTAGCTGATATGCAAACACTGGTTGTCGTTCTTCATGTCGTCGTGGCCGTGGCCATAGTCGGCCTCGTGCTGCTGCAGCAGGGCAAGGGCGCCGACGCCGGCGCCTCATTCGGCGCCGGGGCGTCGCAAACCGTTTTTGGCTCCTCGGGCAGCGGCAGCTTCCTCGTGCAGGCCACCACGGTAGCCGCGGTGCTGTTCTACGCCACCAGTCTCGGGCTGGCGATTTACGCCCGGGGCCAGTCGCAACTCGCCGACCCGACGGGCCTGCCCATCGAAAATCAGGATTTGCTGCAGCAATCGGTCATCGAACAGCAGTCCGCGGCCGATAATCCGGATGAGATCGAATTGCCCATCGACGACAACCTTCCGCAAATCGACGCCGGCGGCGATATCATCGTCTCGGAACCGATACAGATCGCGCCGGCGGACGATACCGGCAATACGGATGTCATTGAGATTGTCCCCGCGACCGATGACCTGCCCCAAGCGGAAGAACCCGGTCAGGACGACTTGCCCAACCCGCAATGAACCCAGCAGAAAAAATGTGCCGAAGTGGTGGAATTGGTAGACACGCTATCTTGAGGGGGTAGTGGCCCACGGCCGTGCCGGTTCAAGTCCGGCCTTCGGCACCAAACACGCTTGCGCAGGGGATGCCAGAAACCGTCAGGGAATGACATAACCTACGATAACCAAAGCATTTTTCCTAAATCCGACAGGTTGCCCCTTGAGGTGGCGGCTTCGCGGCAGACCGATTCGGGGATTTTTCACCGATGTTCTGGCTAGCTGTTGCTGCTCTGGCGGTTGTTATCGCATTCCAGACGTGGCCGAGTGAAATCGAAGAGGGCTGGACTCCCGAACAGATAATGCAGTATCGGAAAATGAACATGGATGCCCGACACGAGTTTTTGGAATCTTTCGGCGCTGGCATTAGCATGTTAATTCTATTTTTCACTTTGGTCGCCATGCTTATGTTCGCCGTTATCAGAGAAGAATCAACGACACCACCGGCAGAACAACCGCCCATGGAGTCGGAAAGATGATTGTATCGATGACCGCCTACGAATCGCGCCTCCGCGCATGGGCCAGAAACCGGGGCATGGACGACTTCATGGCGGCGCCGATTGAACAGGTCGAAGCGTTCATGTGCAAGAGCGGTCACATGGAGAAATTCTACGAAGCCTTCCCTGATTATGACCCCGCCAACATGACCATCGAAGACGTTCTGGCCCGGATAAAGCCGCTGGCCGCTCAATTCTATCGCTTGACGGGGAAGCCTCTCGGTGTCACCGGGGAGATTGGCGAATATGAAGTGGCCCGCCTGTTGAATCTGAAACTCGCCGAAGCGAGGAGCCCGGGTTACGACGCGACAGATCAGTCGCAACGCCGCTATCAGATCAAGGCCCGCTGCTTGCCTCTGGACGAAAAGGAGCGCTGGAAGTCGAATATGACTGGGACATTGAACAACAAGGAATGGGATGCGGCTCTGTTAGCCGTAATGACTCAAGAATTTGAAGTACGGGAGATATGGGAAGCGAATAGAAGCGATGTGGACCGCGAGTTAAAGCGCCCAGGGAGCAAAGGACGAAACGAGCGCAGAATGCTGCCTCTGTCCAAGTTCATGGAAATCGGACACTTGTGCTATCACAGCGAACAGGAGAATCAGTAATGCCTAGACCCGGAATGCTCGTACCGGAGCGAGACCTGAAGGGCTGCAAATCGCCCGAGCAACTGGCGCGAGCGTTATTTCGCCCGCGCCGCGCTGGAAAGCCCGTTGCACCGGACAAGCCGGGCGTACGGAAGGCTGCGCCCAAGAAGGCGCCGCATGACTGAACGCATCTGGTCGAGCGTGTCGCTGTTGCGGATGTTGTGCTTGCCCGCGAACTCCTGCACGTATCGGTTCAGATGCTTTGGGGACATCTTGTGGAAGGTGCCGTCATGAGCGCGTTTCAGCATCGCCCAGAACGACTCGATGCCGTTGGTATGCGCCATGCCCCGCACGTACTCGCCAACGCTGTGCTTGACGGCTTCGTGCGCATGGGGCAGGCCGGAATAAACGGTGCTTTCGTCGCTGAAAACGACGGCTTCGGGTTCGACGTGCTCGTCGATAAAGCCTCCCATCGTGTCGGCATTGACGCTGCGAACGACCTTCGCCCGGACCTGATTCGAACCGCTATTCATCGTCTCGGCCATTGTCTTGCGGGAATCGGCAACAAGTTCCTGGAGATTGTTAGCGCCCGGCAGGATGTCGGCGAAAAACTGAGTACCCACGCAATTGATGATTGCACTAATCGTTGTTTGCAGAACAATTCAGAAATAAATATCTTTTAATATCAAATAATTATGAAATTTCTTGCTTCCGGCTTCCGGTTCACGACATCGCTGAAATGCTCGCGAACGGCGACAGCGCCAAAGCAATCGGCGAGGCTTACCCGCAACTCCCCAAGACACAGATCGAGTTGGCTGCGTTTTTTGCAAAGGCTTATCCCGGTGGGGCCGTCCTCGCCGTGAACCGTTCTGGCATACGCGCCATCCGTCCGAGTCGAGTGAGATTTCCCTCAACGATATGCTTCCCGCACGGTGAAATTCCTCATTGATGAGTGACGAACGTATCCTATCGCATCGCCGAACCATAGCGCCAATCCCGAAAAACTGGACTACTTGAGACTCAGACTTGGCGCAAGAGCTTGTCGTACTCGTGATGCGAGCCGATCCAGAACCAGACGATTTCGCTATTGTCCAGTACCCCAAGTGCGCGGCAGTCGATGCTTACTCTAACCGAGTAAACCGCTCGGCGGTGGCCGACTCGTTTGAATCTCAGGCCAGGGTGGTAGGGGTCTGATGCAAAGACGCGGTACGCCTCACGGGCCTGTCTGCGCGTTTGGTCGGGGAGGCGCCGATATGCTTTCCAAAAGCTTCGGCTGGTAAAGGACTGCACGCTTACAGGTCGTCCGGATTCATAGGCTGAGTTTGTCCAGCACGATGGTTGCCCAGGGCTTCATCTGCAAGCCGATCCAGCAAATTTTGGGATTCCGGGCGTTTGAACAGTTCTTCCCACCGGGATTCTGACGTAAGCTGATCCAGCATAAAACGGGCAAACTTTTCTTGATCGTCCGCGGGTAGCGCGGAGGCCCTCTCGAACGCCTGTTGAAGAAGTTGATTCATTGGCTTTTCCTCAGGGGTCAGGATACAGCAATATGCCGGATTGTCCCAAATCTGCCGAAACTGATGCATGAGGTGGTCGGGCCTGACCGGTAGTTGCGCGCAGCCCAAAGCAATACAAAAAGTGTGCAATATTCAGCTGCCATTGACTTATCCAAGTCTCTGTTGGGAATTCGCAGTTGAGATTCAATGGCGCGGCTCAGTCTGGCCCGACGATACTACGCGAAATCCCTCCCGCTCCGCTGCCAGGGAAAGCCTTTTGTCAAGACATACGAATTCGAGCGGTTCGTTCAACCGCTCCCGATAGATCAGGGCAGTGGCCAAATGGCCTGCGTCCGCGGCCCTTAGCGCTTAGCGGGTGGCGGGCCAGCAATTCCCAAGCCCGAGACTCGATTTCCGGCATTTCGGAAAACTCAAATCAGGAACTGGCGAAAATTTTCAATTCTGCCAAGGTTTCGCGTCGTCGAGCGGGGGAGTGCATTTCTTCGCGACAGCGTCGCTCGATAGCTGAAACCAACTCGGTGCGGGTCCAGGACCATGTGACGATTTCACCGTCCTCTTGCAACAAGACACGAACCGCGGCGCTGCTGGGCTCCTTCAGTAGCAGAGGCACGAGGGCCGAGGCATCCCAATACCTCACACCCGATCTTCGCGATCTTCAATAATTGCGTCCGAAAGACTGGCATTCAGGTCGATCAGAGGCTTCTTCAAAATCTCGCGCGCGCAACCATCGCCACGGGATAGCACACCCGCCCGGATCATCTCTTCCACGGCCTGGTTGCCGCTTGGCTTCGGCGGTTTGGTGATCACTGCGACCGGTGTGCCCCGGTCGAGCACCTCGATTTCACCACCCTGCCGAACCTCGCGAATATAGCGCGAGAGGTTCGCCTTGAGATCTGTCATGGATACGGAAGTCATGGTCGCCACTATGCCCTGCGATACAGGGGAAATCAAGCTAGCGATGCCCTTGGAGTCCCGGCCGCCGCGGCTCGCAACGCTGTTTCGCTTGTCTGTTTGTCGGGCCAATAATTACCAATCTAATTCGTGGGGAAAATTTATCCTGGATCCGCCTCAATTTACGTGGGGTAAAACGTTGATCTGGGAACGAAAATTTGTTATTTAATTCCCTAATATCAACATGTTATGGCAAATCACGTTTCCGGCCTTCGGCACCATTTTAACCTGCACGATCACCAGCGACGTCGAAGATGCCAAGCGGGAGAACCGTCTGATTCTTGCGATGGCAGGATCTCTCACCGTGGTCATCCCGGGTTTCACCGAATAGGCGCCGGCTGGCCCCTGCCATTGAGAATTGCCGCTCATTCATTGCGCTGGATTTGACCAGGTCATATCATCGGCGCAAATGGCGGCAAGACCGTCCTCTTTCCGGGGATCACAGTATGATCATTTACGGTGTCGCCCTGCTGTCGGCGTGCCTGGTGGCGGGCATGCTGATCGGCGAGGGCCTGGGGATCGTCCTCGGCGTGGAAGCGAATGTCGGTGGAGTTGGCATTGCCATGCTGTTTCTGGTGCTGGCCTGCAATTCGGACCGCTTCAAGGCCCTGACGGTTGGCGCCGCCGGCGATGGCGTCAAGTTCTGGAGCGCGATGTACATCCCCATCGTGGTGGCCATGGCGGCCCAGCAGAATGTGGTCGCGGCGATGGACGGAGGCATGCTCGCCCTGGCCGTGGGGGTGGCTGCTGTGGCGGTCAGCTTTGCCCTGGTGCCGGTATTGAGCCGGATCGGCGCGGACAAGGAACCCGGGGCGGACGGGGCGGAAACCACGCCATGATGGAACTCCTGGAAACAGTCTTTGTTCGCAATAATCTCGTTGTCGCCTTCGCTGTTGTCGGCATTACCACCTGGTTTTCGTACTGGCTCGCCAACAGGCTGACCGCCGGGCGGATCCACGGTTCCGCCATTGCCATTGCCGCGGGTCTGCTGGCGGCGTGGTTTGGGGGAATCATGACCGGCGGCAGCCGGGGCGTGGCGGATTTCGCCCTGCTCAGCGGCATCGGGCTGATGGGCGGCGGCATGATGCGCGACTTCGCCATTGTGGCGACCGCCTTTGGCGCCCAGTTGAGCGAGTTGAAGAAAGCCGGCCTGGCGGGAGTGGTTTCCATCTTCGCCGGGGTGATTGTTTCCTTCATTGTGGGCGCTGCGGTTGCCGTGGCCTTTGGCTACACCGACCCGACCGAAGTCACCACCATTGGCGCCGGAGCGGTGACCTATATCGTCGGGCCGGTGACCGGCGAGGCGATTGGCGCTTCCGAGGCGATGATTACCCTGAGCGTGGCGGCGGGGCTGGTGAAATCGATTCTGGTGATGATCGGCACCCCGCTGGTGGCGCGCTATATCGGGCTGAACAATCCGCAATCGGCGATGGTGTTCGGCGGGCTCATGGGCACCACCAGCGGCGTGGCGGCCGGGCTGGCGGCGACCGATCCGAAACTCGTTCCCTATGGCGCCATGACGGCGACTTTCTATACCGGCGTCGGCTGCCTGCTTGGCCCTTCGATACTGTTTTTCATTGTGGACGGGATTTTCTAGCATGTCACAAAATGACTTTCATCAACTGACCGACGGCAATGAGCGCATTGCCCTGGTTGCCGGCGAGGAATCCTACAGCTACAGTGAAGTGAATTCGCGAATCAACCGCCTTGCCGCCGGTTTGCTTGGCGACCGGGGCGATCTGGCCGAAGAGCGCATCGCCTTCTTCTTGCCGGCGAGCCTTGATTACGTTACCTGCATGCACGGCGTGTGGCGCGCGGGAGGCATTGCGGTTCCCCTCAATGTGGCTTCCGCCGTGGCCGAACTCGACCACTACCTCGGCAGCGCCAGGGTGACCCGAATGTTCGTCGCCGCTGACGCTCCGGAAGAACTGCGCGAACTCTGCGCTTCCCTTGGCGTGGAGTTGCTCACGGTGGGCGACCTGCTCGCCGACGCTCCCGGCGAACTGCCGAAAATCGACCCGGGCCGCCGCGCCATGATGCTGTTCACCAGCGGCACCACGAGCAAACCCAAGGGCACCGTCAGCACCCATCGCACCATCCATGCCCAGATCACGACCCTGATCGAAGCCTGGGCCTGGACCGAAGACGACGTGATCCCCCTGTTCCTGCCGCTGCATCATATCCACGGCATCATCAATATTCTCAGTTGCGGGCTCTGGGCCGGCGCCAGGGTGCATCTGTTCGCCGGGCTCGACCTGCCCCGGGTCACCACCCAGGTCGCCGCCGGTGTCTATAACGTGTTCATGGCGGTGCCCACGGTCTACGTCAAGCTGATTCAATATCTCGAGCAGCGCCCCGCAGACGAAGTCGAGGCCGTGTGTGCGGGCTTCCGCGCCATGCGGCTGAATATCTCCGGCTCGGCGGCCTGCCCGGTGAAGCTGTTCGAGCAATGGCGCGAACTCACCGGCCAGGTCCTGCTTGAGCGCTATGGCATGACCGAAATCGGCATGGGGATTTCCAATCCCTACCACGGCGAGCGGCGCGCCGGCTATGTGGGGCAGCCCCTTCCGGGCGTGGAAGCGCAGTTGTTCGGCGAGGATCACCAACCCGTCGAAGGCGAAGGCAATCCCGGCGAAATCCGCATCAAGGGCGACAACGTGTTCCTGGAATACTGGGGCAACGAGGAAGCCACGCGGAAAAGCTTCGTCGACGGCTGGTTCTGCACCGGCGACATGGCGGTGATCGAAGACGGCTATTACCGCATCATGGGCCGCACCTCGGTGGACATCATCAAGTCGGGCGGCTACAAGCTGTCCGCGCTCGAAATCGAAGGTGTGCTGCTGACCCACGAGGACATCGCCGAGGTCGCGGTCATCGGCGCCGAGGACGAAGTCTGGGGCGAGGCGGTCACGGCCTTCGTCGTGACGAAGAACGGCGACGAGCTCGATTACGCGGAGCTGAAAAGCTGGTGCACCGAGCGCATGTCGTCCTACAAGATTCCCAAACACGTCAAACGGCTGGATGCCTTGCCCCGCAACGCCATGGGCAAGGTCACCAAGCCCTCGCTGAAGTCGATACCGCTATGATGAAACGCAGAAACTTTCTCGGCGCGGCGCTGGCAGGCGCCGCCATGTTGCCTACTCTGGCCAGAGGCCAGCAGGACCTGGCGCCGGCGGCGCCGCGGGACTGGTCGGGCCAGACGCCCCTGCGCTATCCCGACCCGGACCTGGTGGCGCTCGACGACCGTTTTCGCCCGTACATCCTTTTCAACACGCCGATCCAGCGTCACTATACCGGCACCTTGTGGGCGGAAGGCCCGGCCTGGAGCGGCGTCGGCCGCTACCTGGTCTGGAGCGACATACCCAACAACCGGCAATTGCGCTGGCTCGAAGACGACGGCCATGTGACGGAATTCCGCAACCCGTCCGGGCACAGCAACGGCAATACCTTCGACGCCCAGGGCCGGCAGATCTCCTGCGAGCACGGCGGCCGCCGCGTCGTGCGTTACGAACACGACGGCTCGGTCACGGTCATCGCCGACAGTTACGAAGGCCGGCCGCTGAACTCGCCCAACGACGCCGCCGTGCATCCCGACGGCAGCATCTGGTTCACCGATCCGCCTTATGGCATCCGCGGCAATTACGAAGGCCACCGGGCCGAGCAGGAGCATCCGCTTTCGGTCTATCGCGTGGACCCCGCCTCGGGCCGCATCAACCGCGTAACCGACGACATCGACGCCCCCAACGGCCTGTGCTTCTCGCCGGACTACAGCCTGCTCTACGTCGCCAACACCGGCGCCGGCCGGGACATCCGCGTCTGGGAGGTGGACGGCGAAAACCTGCGCAACGGCCGCGTATTCGCCGAACTCGTCGACCCGACCATGGGCAATCGCACCTCGGCCGACGGCATGCGCTGCGACGTCGACGGCAACGTCTGGGCCGGCGCCCGCCCCGGCGTGCAGATCATCGCCCCCGACGGCGCTGCCATCGGCATCATCCGCCTGCCCGAAGTCTGCGCCAACGTCTGCTTCGGCGGCACCCGCCGCAACCGCCTCTTCATGACCGCCAGCCAGTCGCTGTATTCGGTTTACGTCGGCGTACGCGGAGCGGGATACGGCTAGTGAGACTATAGGTTGCCGGACGGGAATCGAATAAACTTTAGCCGAGTCAGGCGCCTTTTAACGGCGTTGACAGGTGGAGATGCAAGATGAATAGACAACTGACTGCAATTATTGAGCGCGAAGGAGAAGGATACGTTGCGTTATGCCCGGAACTGGATATCGCCAGCCAGGGCGATACCGTTACACTGGCGCGCGACAATCTTGCCGAAGCATTGGCCTTGTTTTTCGAATGCGCTCCCGCGGAGGAAGTCGAACGACGGCTGCATAGCGAAGTCTACGTAACCCGAGTCGAGGTTGCAGTTGGCTAAGAGCTTGCGCATTTTGTCCGGCAAGCAAGTCTGCCGGATTCTTGCATCAAACGGATTTGCGGAAGCGAGACGAAGAGGAAGTCATGTCGTGATGCAAAAATCCGGTGCTGACGGCACGATCACCGTTCCTGTTCCGGATCATCGGGAACTTCGAATCGGAACCCTCCAGTCGATTATTCGTCAATCAGGATTGCCTCGATCTGAATTCGAATGACCGAGCGGGATCTGGCGACATCGCCAAGCGCGGCGGCAATCAGGCACGGGTCGCCCTCTTCGAATGCCGCTTCCAGATATGCCACGATGTCTTGCTCGGTGCGAAGATGATCCGCAGCATCCCAAGGCATTGTCTTGATGTTCATGTTCATAGATTGACACAAGAAGCAGGATTACACCTAATTTCAGGAGAAAAAAGTTCTTGGGGCAGGATGTGCCCACTCATCAATTCATTCGTAGTGAGTCCATAGTCGCAGGACTTTGACTACCTGCTCGGTTTCAAGAATCTGATACACGATTCGGTGTTGAATGTTGATTCGCCTCGAATAGGCGCCGGAAAGATCGCCCACGAGTTTCTCGAAGGGTGGCGGGTTTTGCCGAGGGTCCCGCTCGATTATTCGCAGCAACTCCTGCGCTTTTTCCTTCAGTCCCGACGAGGCGAGTTTTTTCGCGTCTTTTTGCGCCTGTTTCGTATAAACGATTTTCCAGCTCACCAATCAAGTTCCCCGGCGCATTCCGATACCGGAGATTTCATACCTTTCTTAATCGAATCCCCCATTCCGGGTATCGACATCAGATGCAGCGTTTCGGAAATCGCGTTCCAATCCTCTTCCGAGAGCAGGATGGCATTGTGTCTTTTTCCAGTAATTACAATGGGTTGGTGTGTTTTAGCAGTCTCGTCGATCAAGCTGTAGAGCTTCGATCTCGCTTCAGTGGCATTCAGAATCGTCATGAGCATTCCCTCCTGACAAAAAGCGTACGGTAATACGTGCGCGTTTGCAACAGCTCAGCCTGGGCGGGTTCAGCACCTTGAAATGAAAACTGCCGGCGCCGGGTGCCTTGGCCGGATAGCACAGTGCATCGTGTATAGCCGCAATACCCCAGTAGGTGCGAATCCCGCCTGTTAGATTTCATCCCAGCCGGTAGCAATCGGTACAAGAGCTATCATGGCGGGCAATATATACCTTGATATATTTCTTAGCAAGATTTATCTATATTAATAGATGTTTAGATTGACACTGCCATGCTATATAGCATATAAGCCGAACTTGTTTATATGTATTCATATATTACTGAGGGCGGTATGGGAGCAATAGACGAGATTTCGAGAACGATCAAGGCTGTCCGGCGAGCCAAGGGACTGAGTCAGCTTGCGCTTGCCAAAACGGCGGGGATGCCGCAGAGCCATATATCCAGGATCGAGAATGCAGGGGTGGATTTGCGCGTATCGAGTCTGACCGAAATAGCGCGCGCGCTCGACCTGGAACTTACCCTCCTGCCGCGCAAGGCTCTTCCGGCGGTGCGCTCGATCATAAATAGCGCCCGGGGCGGCGTTTCCGATCTGGAGGAACATTGGCAGGCGAACCGGCCCGCATACAGTCTGGAAGACGATGATGGCTAGTGTTTCCGTATTGGAAGTTCTGCTTTATGGCGAACCCATCGGGACGCTGACGCGAATCGAGGGCGACCGTACCTTGTTCGCATTCAACGACGACTATATTGCCGACAGGAACCGGTCCGTCCTGGGCCTGGGGTTCAAGAACCGATATGGGGAGCTTCTCACCGAGTTCAGACCCTATCGGACTCGCGTCATGCCCTTCTTTTCCAACCTCTTGCCCGAAGAGCGTTTGCGGGAATATCTCGCCGGGCGGGCCGGGGTGAATCCCGAGCGTGAGTTCTTTCTGCTTTGGGCGTTGGGGGATGACTTGCCCGGAGCGATTACGGTCCGGGCCGCCGATGGTGAGGAATGGCCGCCTGAAGCCGGAGAGTCTCTGGATGAAGATTCCGCGCGCGAACGCGACGAAAAGGCGCTGCGCTTTTCTCTCGCCGGTGTGCAACTTAAGTTTTCCGCAATCGAAAACGCCAGCGGCGGACTGACTATTCCTGCCAGAGGCATTGGAGGATCATGGATCGTCAAGCTTCCCTCTGAACGGTTTGAGGGTGTTCCCGAAAACGAATTCTCGATGATGACGTTCGCGGGCAAACTGGGCATGGATGTGCCCACGCTGGATCTCGTCAATGTGCAAGACATTGGTGGCTTGCCTTCGGATGTGGCCAAATTGGATGGCAAGGCGCTGGCGATCGAACGCTTTGATCGCTCAAGCGACGGCAGGCGCGTCCATGCTGAAGATTTCGCGCAGATTTTCGGTGTCTATCCGCAGGACAAATACAAGAAGGCGAGCATGGTCAATATCGCGAACGTCATCGCGGCTGAAAGCGATGACGCCGATATCAGGGAGTTTGTCCGGCGACTGGTGTTCAACACGCTGATCGGCAATGCCGACATGCACATCAAGAATTGGTCGGTGTACTACCCGGATAAACGCACGGCGCGTCTGGCTCCCGCCTACGATTTCGTATCGACGATTCCCTATATTTCCGATAGCGAGGCTGCGCTGACCGTCAGCCGCACCAGGCGCTTCGATGGTTTCGACGAGGACGAACTTGTCCATTTCGCCGGCAGAGTCAAGCTCGCCAAAGCGCTTGTGCTGGATACCGCCAAGGAGACGGTCGAACTGTTTCATCAGCACTGGAACGAGGAAAAGAACAATCTGCCTCTTTATCCAGATGTGGTTTCGAAGATAGACCAGCATCTGGCGAGCGTACCAATTGCCAATCTACGTGAGTCTTGATTGCAGAATTCGGGCCGGCAGAGCCAATAGCGCGTAGCAGGCAACAGCGACTAACAGGCTGGTGTTGATGCCGCTCCACATCGAGATGGCGACGGCGAAGACGCTGGCGAGGACGCCGGTGGCGCCGTTCATGCCCCACATCCAGGGCAGGCACTGGCTGGAATACTCGCGGAAGAGTCGCAGGCCGAGAGGGAAGCACATGCCCATGGGCAGGGCCGGCAGGCTGACCAGGACGATCACGATCAGGCAGCGGACGAGCAGGCCCTGGGAAATCGTCGCGGTGATCAATGGTCCGGCGACTGCGTAGATCAATACGAGCAGGGAAACGATGACGGCCGGGATCAACAAGGTCCAGCGCGAACCGCGGCGGACTTCGATGCGATCCGAGAGAAAGCTGCCGGCGCCGGCCGCGAGAATCATCGAAAACAGCAAGACCGCGACGGCGTAGACCGGATGGCCCAGGTAGACCGAAAAGCGTTGCATGAGCGGGATCTGCACCATCATGAAGCCCGTGCCGATGCATGCGAAATACGCCAGGCCGCTGAGGAAAACGCGATTGGGAATCTTCGGTTTTCCGGCGATGAGAAGCGGCGCGGCTATCACGAGCAACACCCCCGCCAGCGCCAGTCCGCATAACAGCATCAAGGTGTAGGTTGCGAGCAGATTGCCCCCGGCGACGATGCCCAGGTCTTCGAGTTCCCCGCCGGCCCCACCGGATTGAAACAGCGCGGCCGGCTTCAGGATGTTGAAGAAATAGGGCCGGCTGTCGGTCGGCGGCGTGAAATCGAGGTATTCGTGTTCGGTGGCGGCGAGCAGTTGCTGTTCATCGGCTGTGGCGAGCACGCTGCGGATCAGCGGCTCGGAAGACTGCTGCCGCGGCGAATGTAGAATGGTGAATCCGTATTCCTCCGCCACCCGCTCGATCATATCGATGTCCGCCGCCTGAAGTGGCTCGGGCGACACGAGCAAGGTCGCCACCGACAGGCGCGAAACGAGGGCGATATGATCTGCGGGCCGCTCGATGCCGCGGCGAAGCAGCGACATCGCCGCCAGCGAAATCAGCCGGTTGGTTTCCGACAGCGCATCCGGGGAATACCAGCGCGAGACGCTGAACAATCCGTTCGGTTCGAGATGATCGAGAAAGACCTGCCAGCCTTCGACGGTATAGAGACCGTTTTCGGACAAGGTGAATGCGCCGGCGCCCGTGGCCGCCCAGGTGTCGATCAGCGACATCTGGATCAGGTCAAAGCGTTCTTCCGCACGGGTCAGCCAGGAACGCGCCTCGTCGTGAACAAATTCGACTTCTTTCTGATCGTAAAGACTCACGAAATCGCGACGATCCTCACGCAAAACTTGGAGCGCCGCCTCGTTGATCTCGATCCCGGTAACTCGCGAACTGTCGGCCCAAAGCGCCGTGAGGATGTCCCTGCCGCCCCCGACGCCGATGACTGCGGCGCTGCCGCCAGATCGGAGATGGTATGGCAGCGAGGTCACGTCGAATCGCGGCCAGTCGAGATTGTCCCGTTCACCGTCCCATTGCGTTAAGGCAGTGCCCGCCTCGCCATCGATTAACATCGCCTGGCCCAGCATTCCGTCAATCACCGGGGCTCCTTCACCTGGCCCCCAGAAAAATGGCCCTGCTTCAATATAGGGAAAGACGAGCACTTGGCCATGTATGGTCCAGAATTCAAGCGTATCTTGCTCGTAGCTGATCGGATTGCCCTTGGGATAGAAAACCCTGAATCCATGTACGCTGGATTGATTAAAGATGGCCCCAAGTACGACCGCTAGACTGATTGCGATCCAGACTGGAGATTTTTCGTTGCCTTTGGCGATCTGAAAGAGGAACACACCAATGAATGCAATGGCCGCGGCAACGAAGGTAGCGCTGGTTATGTCCAGCGAGTTGAGCAACGGCAGGCAGAGAATGCTGCCGATAGCAGCCCCAGCCAGATCGACCGCATAGATCAGGCCACTGTTCCCTTTCACTTTCGTTAACGCCACGGTTATTGCGACTCCACTGAAAAAGAACGGAATCGCCACCGCTAGAGTAATCAGCGCCATCTTCAAGACGCTCATAAACGTCCAGCCACCGCGAATATCGAGTGGAGTGAATATGACGACAAGATGGCAGGCGATAGCGCTGGTGCCGAAGAGAACCGAGTAGCGGACGAGATTGCCGAGGGAGTTTTCCGCGCCGAATCGGCTTGGCCGCAGGTATACCCATAGCGCTCCAGCGGCCATGCCGAACATCGCCATGGAAACCGCGAAGAACGACAGATGGTACCAGGTCACTACTGACAACAGCCGGGTGTTCAACACCTCCAGCATCAGCGTCGCGCCGGCGATAAGGAACAGCCCGAGAAGAAATGCCCGGTTGGCCGAATCTTTTGTCGTTGCAATCATCTGGTTAAGGGTTCCTACTCGGCAGGATTCAAGCGTCGCGTGATTTTCGCCTGCCGGCCAGTTGCAACACAATCCCGAAGTAAAGCATTACTGCAAGATATTGGCCGAGCAATTCCAGACGGGAAGCCGAAGGCAAGGTAGAGGCGTAAACGTGACCCAGGGTCACGTCCCCAAATGCGGACAGTAGAAAAAAGGGCGGTGCTCCAGGATTGAACAATTCCGCGCGTGGATCATCGGGGATCGGCAGCCAGACTCTCCAGGCCAATATCTGGCCGATAATCAGCGGGATAAAGAATGCCAGCTTGTATTCGATCGAAGCGGTCGTGACCGGATGCCGCTCAAGGAACGCTCCGAACAGTAGAAACACTGCCGGAAACGACCAGAAAACGATGCGGTCGGTATGGAACCCGCTGAACAATGCAAGCAGTATGCAACCGATCAGGAAGATGGCGACCGAGTGGTATTCAGTTACCTCTCCGAACGCCGCCGCCCGATGGGCCGCCAGCACCAATACCAAAGGAATCGCACCGAAAGTCGTGAACCAGGACAGAATAAAAATGTCTGGTTGCCGAGACAGCAATTCAATAACTCCCGCAATCTGGGGAAGATACCGGTAGCCGCCCGTTCCTTCTATCCCCAAATGAAGCAACGCAATCGTTGTGGAGCAAGCCGCGAGCGGCAATACGCAAAGTCCCAGATTGCGCCAGGAGCGTATGCGGACAAATGGCAGTCGAGACGAAAGACTCGCGGATTGCCCGAAGGCGAACACCATCACCCCGCAGATTGCGATTTCCCGAAACAACACTCCCGTAACGCCGAGGAACGTTGCCACGAGAACTGTACGCACGTCGAGCCTCTCGATAACTTGATTGAGGTAAAGCAGCGAGACAATGAAAAACAGCGCCGGTGGATCGGAATAGGATGGGATGAAATGAACGAAACGAAACGGCCCCTGTGGAGCGCATATGAACAATAGAAGCATTAACAAGCACGTCGGGACGCTGAGCTGGAAGGATCGCAAAAATAGATGGAGTACCCCCAGGGTGGCTACCGAGAAGACCAGATTTAGCGACTGAAAGCCAAAAGCAATGTCTTCTGGAAACAGAGTTCCAACCAGGAACGGCAAGGCAACACGATAAGCAAAGGGCCGCAACGCTGAAACCGGTTCGCCGGCAGCCACCTGTGCCGCCATTGTGTAGTACTCTTGCGCATCGTAAGGATGGCCACCCTCGATGGAAATCGGCGGCTGACTCAGCGCGTAGTAGATAACGGTTGTTACGATGACTGTCGTCAGGAAGTAAACCGCGAATCTGGTTCTGGTGACAGGCATGCGTTTCATTCGATCAATAGCACTCGGTTCGTGTCTGGCGTATTCGCTGCTGGTTGCGCATCTTGTTGCGATTACCTGGTTTGCGCTGGACCGTCCCATCTACACCTGGGACGTGGTCCCTTATGTGGCGACGACATTGACGGCGGAATCCGACGATCCCGCGGCGATGCACGAGGTGACTTACGGGTTGCTGCGGCAGTCGCTCGACGCGGCGCAATTCAACTCCTTGATCGGCGGCGAGTACGCGGTCGCGATGTACGCGAGCCCGGAAAATTTCGCCGGCCAGCTTAGCATGTATGAAATCAAGCCGCTGTATGTGCTGCTCTTGCGAGGCCTGGCCGCGGCGGGAGCGAATCCGGTCGACGGCATCATCTGGCTTTCGCTCGTTCCGGGCCTGCTGATCTGCGTGATCCTGTTTCACTGGCTGAGGCTTCTGACCGGTCCCATGCAGGCGGTGCTGGCGGTTATCCTGTTCTCCGTCGGCGCGCGGTTGTTCGATCTCAGCCGGGTTCCCACACCGGACAATCTATCCGCCCTGGCGGTGACTGCCGGGCTCTGGTGTCTGCTGGCTCGGCGATGGACTGCCGGTGCGGTGGCCTGTCTCTGTCTTTCGATATGGATTCGCACCAACAACATCATTTTTGTCGCGCCATTGCTCCTGCTGCTTTGCTGGAACCATCTGCGCCGGAGTGAGCCCTTGCAAACCCGAGAATTCTATTGGTACGCCGGCGGGTTGGCCTTCAGCACGCTGTCTTATGTCTGGATCAGCGCCGTCTTCGATTACGACTGGTGGCGGCTGTTCTATCACACACTGGTCGAATCGCAGATCGATATCGAGACATTTGCCGAACCCTTCTCCGTCACGCTTTATCTCGACGTACTGCGCGGTGCCGCCGTCCAGCTTTTCGCCAACGGCGCGATGATCGCAACGGTGTTACCGCTGTTCCTGTTGCTCTGGCTGATCGCCTGGAGCGGGACCTGGCGCGGCAATCTGGCCTCCATATTCCGGCCGTCCGGACCAGTCTCCCTGGCAGATGTCAGCCTGCTCTGCCTGCCGGTATTCGCCGCTTTCCTCGTGTTGTTTCCTTTGATCGTTGGATTGGATCGCTTCCTCACGCCTTACTACGCCGCAATCGTCTTGTACGCGGTCAGCCGCATTTCCGCGGACGCCTCTCCCGGCCGGGAAGCCGATTCATGAATCTCGCTTCGATCAATCCGCGCGAGCCGGCAAACTGGATAGTCGGTCTTTCGGTCCTGATCGTAGGCCTAAATGGGATAATTTTTCGCGGCCATGAACTCGACGATGGCCTGATCTATGCGAGATACATCCAGAATCTGATCTCAGGGAACGGGCTGGTCTACAACGCCGGCGAATACGTCAACGGATTGACCTCGCCACTGTTTGCCTGGCTTTCACTGGCGCCCGCATATCTCCTCGGCGACGCGCGTCACGGAACCATGCTGATTTCGGTGCTGGCGGCCATGGGCGCGGTAATCGTTTTTTTACCGACTTCTGACCCTGTTCCTGGCCGAGCGGTGGATTGCCGCTCTCGCGGCCTTGCTGGCGGCCGGTTCCGGCATCACGTACATCAATCTGGGAATGGAAACGAGCCTTTTCACTTTCATGGTCGGACTCTGCTTTTATCTCTATTTCAAGGATAAGTTTTTCGCACTTGGAATTTGCATCGGACTTGCGATACTTACCCGGCCCGAGGCCGTATTCCTCGTACCGGCCATGGCGCTGAATACCTGGCTCTTCAAACGCCAATGGCCGGGCTTTCGATGTTATGTCATACCTACAATCCTGGTGTCGGCGCAGTTGGTTTTTAACGGACTCTATTACGATACTCTCTTGCCCACGTCCGGCGTCGCGAAAATATCCCAGGGATCCATTGGCCATTGGGGTAACTACTCCTTCTTTTTCAATTTGTTTAATGCATTTTTGTACGGATTTGGATTACCTGGACAGTTACGGGTTCTTGGCTCCTACGCGATTCCAATTTCATTCATGATTCTGGCCTCCCTTTCCTTCTTCTTGGCCCAGGCACGGCAATACATAGTTACGTCGTTTGTATTCCTACTGCTCTATACGGCTTTTTTCACCGCTCTGAACATCCCAAGCCAGTGGTGGTACTACGCGATCTACTTTTCTGTTTACGCTACATATATCGCTTTGGGGATTTACTGGTTGTGCATCCGGCTGAAGCGCGTGAACCCGAAGTTCGTACGATTCTCGTTCATCGGCTTCTTCGCCCTGATGCTGATCTGGCAGGGATCGATCAACCTCGTCCTGCATGGCAACACCGTGCGCGAGGATTACCGGCAATTCGGCTTATGGGTCGCGGAGAATACGCCCGCCGACGCATCGATCGCGCTGGCGGAGATCGGCACCGTCGGCTGGTATTCCGGGCGCAGGATCATCGACATCCTGGGCCTGGTAACCAGCGGCAACGCGGATTTCGTTGCCGAAGGCGACTACGACAGTTGGCTGGAACTGCATCCGCCGGACTATATACTTGCGCGCGAGCCGCCACGATTTTTCGAACGCGCGGTCACGTCGCTACAGACAAACCGGCCCGAAGACCTGGCCGAAGTAGCCGGATTCCAGTTTCCGGACTACAAGTTGTATCGCTATTTGCCGAGCGGCAGCGAGTGAAATCGATGGCAGACAAACCCGGCAATTCAACCGATTCGAGCGTGCATCTGTTCGTGGACCTGGACGGGACTCTGATCCGCACGGACCTGTTGTTCGAATCGCTGTTGCGGCTGATCCGGCGCAATCCGCTGTACCTCGCCGTCATTCCGTTCTGGCTGCTACGGGGCCGCGCCTGGCTGAAACATCAGCTTGCGCGCCGGGTGCGGATCGACCCGGCCGGGCTGCCGTACAACGAGGAATTTCTGGCCTGGCTCCGGCAACAAGGGGACGGGGGACGGGCGATGACGCTGATCTCCGCCTCGAACCAGTTGTACGTGGACGCGGTTAGCGAGTATCTCGGGCTGTTCGAAGCCGCCGTGGGCAGCGATGCCGAAACCAATCTGAAATCCCGCCGCAAGCTGCGCCGCATCGAAGCGATCGCCGGCGGCGGCGATTTTGCCTATGCCGGCGATTCACGCGCCGATCTTCCCATCTGGTCCATGGCGAAGCAGATCGTCATGGTGAACTGCGCCCCCGCCATGAGCGATCGATTCGCAAGCCGCTCGGGCGATGTGCTGAGATTCGGCGATGGTGGCGCGGTATTCCGCCCGCTGTTGCGCGCGATGCGGCCCCATCAATGGCTCAAGAACACCTTGCTGTTCGTTCCGTTGATCCTGTCGCACCAGATGAATCAGCCGGAACTGCTGTTCGCGGCGGCCATCGGCTTCATCGGCTTCTGCCTGTGCGCGTCGAGTGTCTATCTGCTCAACGACATGCTCGACCTCGACAGCGACCGGGCGCACCAGACCAAGCGGGCGCGCCCCTTCGCAGCGGGTGATTTACCGCTTGCGGCCGGCTTCCTTGCCGCCCCGGCTCTGCTCGCCGGGGCATTCCTCATCGCGCTGCCTTTGCCGGCGGATTTTCGCCTCGTGCTGCTGATCTACTGGCTGCTCACCTGCCTCTACAGCTTCGCGCTGAAACGGATATTCCTGGTTGACGTGGCCACGCTGGCGATGCTCTACGCGTTGCGCGTCACCGCGGGGGCCGAGGCCATCGAAGTCGTGACGACCAACTTCCTGATCGCCTTTTCGCTGTGCTTTTTTCTCGGCCTGGCCCTGGTCAAGCGGGTGACCGAACTGGTCAAGCTGCAAGCCACAACGGCAAGCGCCGTCAGCGGCCGGGCCTATCGCCGGTCACACGAACCATTGCTTTCCGTAATCGGCGGCCTGGCCAGCGTCATGGCCGTAGTCGTGTTCGCGTTCTACATCAACGCGCCGGCGACGACGCGGCTCTACAGTTCACCGCTCATACTCTGGCTCATCTGCCCCTTGCTGATCGTTTTGCTCGGCCGCATCTGGCGGCTGGCCCGTTCCGGCGCGCTCAACGAGGACCCGGTGCTGTTCGCAGTCGAGGACCGCTTCAGTCAATCGCTCGTGCTGACGGCGGGAATACTGATCTGGCTCGCGACCTGACTCCAGCAATTCTCAATTTGGCGTCTCACCCCCAAGTCATTCTGCGCGCAGTCGCAGAATCTCAGTGGGTGGCCAGTTCAGGAGATTCTGCGACTCCGCTTCGCTCCGCGCAGAATGACGGGCGGGATTGGGTCGCCGCTCGCGGCCCGGAATGCAGCCACTACGGCGCAGGCTCCTAGGGAGCCACCCGACGGCGACGGATCGAAGCCCCTATCGCGCTACCCAGGGAGGTTCGATCAGCAACTCGGGGTCGGCGTCGGGCTTGGGGACGAATTTTTGCGAGCGACCGTACTGGTTGTCGCCGCCGATCAGGTTGCCGTCCGGGTCCACCGTGAAGGTGTGTACTTCGAGATAGCCGTCGGGCATATCCGGCGGCACCAGCCAGGTGTACTTGTAGTTGCCTTCGAAATCGAAGTTGATGAAACGCAGCGGGCCGAGATCGGTAATCCAGAAGTCGTTTTCGTTGACGATGATGTCGAGCGGCAGGGTGAGGCCGGGAAACTCTCGCTCGAATTCGACCACGGCGGGGTCATCGGTGGTGCGAAACAGATTGACCCTTCCCCCGGAACGGTCGAGTGCGAAAATGCGGCCTTCCGGCCCGACGGCCACCGCGTGGAGCGTATTGAACTGGCCGTCGCCGTCGCCGAAACCGCCGAACTCACCCAGATAATTCATGTCATTGTCGAAAATCATGACCCGGTGATTGTCGAGGCCGTCGGCGACCAGGATGCGACCATCGGGCAGGAAGGCGACGTCCTGGGGTCGGCCGAAATGGCTTTCGTCATCGCCGGAAACGCCCTTTTCGCCATAAGTGGCCAGCACTTCGCTGCCGTCGTTCGCGATCACGTAGATCTGGTGGAAAGTTTCGTTGATCAGCCAGATGCGGCTTTCCGGATCGTAAGGGCTGATGCGAATGCGATGAGGGCCGGGACCGTCCGAACCTTCGCAGAGATAATCGAGGTGGTCCCAGATTTCGACCACCTCGCCGTCGCCGTTCAGAATGTAAAGGCAGTTCTGCCAGACGCGGCGGTTGACCTCGCGCAGCACATTGATGCCGAGAGAGCCGGCGAAGCCGGGGAAATCCTCCGGGATCGGATAAGGCAGAATGGTCTCGCCGCGCTGGGCGATGATGATGCGATCCGGCGATTCCGCCCACACCCCGGAATTGCCGCCAAAGGCGAAGCCCGGCTGCTGGAAAGGCTTGTGCCAGCCGCTGATCACCTCATAGGGGCTGTCGCCGATGAGCCCCCGGGCATTGCCCTGCTGGGCCAGCGCCGGCGCGGCGAGCGCCAGGGCGCACAGAATTATGCAGAGCCTGGTTACCAACGAAGATGTCATCTGCCGCATTACGCATTCCTCTTTGTTTGGGACCGGCAATCCTGAGCGGGCCGGGAAGCGGGAGCACAATCATGCCAATGTTTGCGGCTTGTAACAACGGCGACGGGGAATTTATCTTTCGTACGTGTTTTTCGCGTATTTTATTGCATGTAATCATTTTTCATGATTTATAATCATTTTTCACGTTTTGCTCAGCACAACTAACTGGACACGGGAATTCATGGAAATGGTTTTTAGTAATCAATTTTCGAAAAACGCAAGCGTTTTTCGGCAATTTCCCCCCTTGGAAAGCGGATATGCGCTTACCGGGTATGGCGCCCTGATTGAAAAGCACACACTATCCGTGCCAGCGCCGGACCATCTTTGCGCCATTGGGCTCAAGCACAAAAGGATCGACGAGGGCCGCTGGCGTATCTTCACGCCACGCCACAAGCCCAAAGACTCGCTAAAGGGCCAACTGACCTTTGCCCTGAAGTATGAAGGCGTGGACCTGAACGTTCTCAAGGCGTTGTTCGATCAAATCGACCCCCGTGAGATCGTCGATATTGTCGAATCGGAACCGACCGGTGCCTACAGTCGGCGCATCTGGTTCCTGTACGAATGGCTTACCGATCAAAAGCTGGGGCTTGGCGACGCCAGCCAGGGAAATTTCGTACCCGTGGTTAACGAAAAATTGCAATACGCGGCGAAGCCACGCGATTCAAGGCGGCACAGGGTAAGAAACAATCTGCCAGGTGGGCGGGCGTTCTGCCCGATGATCAGGCGCACTGACAAACTTGATCGATTGATTGACATGAAGCTTTCAGAAGTGGCACGGGATCACATCGGGAAAACTCATGCAGATCTGATAAGCCGGGCTGCGGCTTTTCTTTTGCTGGAAGACTCGAAAGCCTCCTATGCCATCGAAGGAGAATCCCCGCCCCGAAATCGCATTGAACGATGGGGCAAAATCTTAGGTGAGGCGGGAAAACGCAAATTGAGCGTTGAAGAACTCGAACGACTTCAGTCAATCGTAATCGCCGACATGCGTTTCATAATGCCTGGGCTTCGCACCACCGGTGGATTCATCGGAAGCCATGATCGGAGGTCCGGCATACCGATACCGGTTCACATTTCCGCGAAACCGCAAGATCTGGAAAGACTTCTTGCCGGTTTGCTCGAAACAAGCGAACTGCTGGAAAGCGGCGAATACAACATCGTGCTCATGGCCGCACTCATTGCGTTCGGCTTCGTCTTTATTCATCCGTTCGAAGACGGGAACGGTCGAATCCACCGCTACCTGATTCATCATGTGCTGTGCGAACAGGATTTCGTCCCCAAAGGATTGACGTTTCCGGTTTCGGCCGTGATTCTCGATCGATTAGACGAGTATAGACTAGTGTTGGAACATTACTCCAAGCCAAGGCTTGAGTTTGTCGAATGGCGGTCGACGGACCGGGGCAATGTGGAAGTCTTGAACGAAACAATAGACTTGTTCCGTTACTTCGACTGCACGAAACAGGCGGAATTCCTGTTCGAGTGTGTTGAAGAAACGGTCAACAAGACCTTGCCCGATGAGGTTGACTACCTGGAAAGATACGACCGGCTCAATGAGCACATCAGCAACTACATGGATATGCCAAACAGGCTTGTGGATTTGCTGATCAGGTTTCTGCGCCAAAACAACGGCAAGTTATCGAAACGCGCTCGCAGAGGGGAATTTTCGGCACTGACCGAAGAAGAAGTAAAGGATATCGAAAACAAATACGACGAAGTATTTCTACGCGTCGAAAATCGTTTACCAGAGTCGAAAACTATCATAAACCCAGGATAGAAATCGATTTTTGGCCGGAATTGGCGCTTTTCAATGAATCGAGCTTGAAAGCGGCTCGCGGCCACTAAGTATTCTCTGCTTGATCAGAGCTTCCCTAATCGTCAGCTTGGCCTTTCACGTACTTGTCATACCAGGCCAGGTACCGCTCAAGCCGGTCCAACTGGAACGCCGGTTTGCGGATGCCGTGGTGCTCGTTGGGGTAGACCACGAGCTGCGTCTCGACGCCCAGCCGCCGCAGCGCCTGATAGAGCTGCTCGGAATTCTGGATCGGCACGTTCCAGTCGTGATCGCCGCCCATGATCAACGTGGGCGTGACGACATTGGCGACAAAATTGAACGGCGACATGCGCTCCCAGGCCTCGGCGTTCTCCCAGGGCAATCCCACCTCCCCTTCCCATTCCAGTTGATAATGATCGTGGCCGTAGTTCGCCCGGTACAGCGCCATGCTCGCGCCGGTGATCGCACCCTTGAAGCGATCCGACTTGGTGATGACGTAATTGGTCAGAATGCCGCCGTAGGACCAGCCGCCGACGCCGAGCCGGTCCGGGTCGGCATAGCCTTGCTCGATGGCGTAGTCCACACCGGCCATGACATCCTCGAAATCGCGCACGCCCCAGTCGGCCCAGATTGCGTGGGAAAAATCCTGTCCGTAACCCGAGGATCCCCGCGGATTGGTCATGACCACGACATAGCCGTTGGCGGCGAACAATTGCGCTTCGAAATTGAAAGCGAAATCGTATTGCGCGACCGGGCCGCCGTGAATGCGCAACAGGGTCGGATACCGGAAGCTCTCATCGAAACCCGGCGGTTTGAAGATGAATCCTTCGACTTCGGTGCCGTCGGCGCTGGGGAATTGCGCGTTCTCGACTTCGGCCAGTTGCAATTCGTCGAGCCAGGGGCGATTGGTGAACGTCAATTGCCGCCGCTCGTCTCCGGCGCCGTAAAACACTTCGGCGGGCAAATGGGGCTCGCTTACCAGGCTGGCGATCTGTCCGTCATCGCTTTGGGACCAGCCGCGCAGGCTCAGCGGACCTTCGATGAGGCGCCGGAAGTTCTCGCCGGAGGTGTCGATGCTCGCCAGATGACGCTCGCCGCTGTCTTCCAGACCGAACAGCACTTCACCGCCATCGGGCGAGAATCGCGGCGAATTCACGTTCCGGTCGATCCGCCCGGTCAACATGCGGGCCGGACCGCCCGTGGCCGGCGAGATCGCCAGATGATTGGTGGCGTACCAGATGATCTCGGGCTGTGTGACGCTGACATGGGCGATCGTCAGGCCGTCGGGGCTCCAGGCGGGCGAGGTATCCGATCCGGGATTGGAAGTGATTTGCAACAGCGTCGCGCCGGCGTCGGGATTGTCGGCCGCGACCACCCAGATGTCGGTGTTGTCGTTGGCGTCGGGCTCTTCGGTGCGATTGCTGACGAAGGCGATCAGGCTGCCGTCCGGACTCCAGACCGGATCGCTGTCGTCATAATCGCCGGAAGTGATCTGCATGGCTTCCGGCTCCGCGCCGGGCGCCACGTCCTGCACGAACAGGTGCGTGCGGCGGCGATCGAGGTAACCGGTGTAGTCGCGCTTGAATTGCAGGCGATCGATGACCCAGGGGCGCGCTTCCTCCTCTTCGCCGTCTTCCCCTGCGGATTCCTCTTCCGGGTCGCGAATCACCAGCGCCAGACGGGAACTGTCGGGAGACCAGGCGTAATCGCTCACCCCCTGTTCGACATGAGTGAGTTGTACCGCTTCTCCCCCGCGCCGGTCGAGCGCCCAGACCTGGGTCTCGCCGTCGTTGCGCGAGGCCGTGAAGGAAAGGTAGCGTCCGTCCGGGCTCCATTGCGGATTGCCGGCGGAAGATCCCTCGCCGGTCATCGGCAGCACGGTGTCGTCGGTAGTCGAAGCCATCCAGATACGCGTTTCGCTACTGTCTTCCTCCAGGCTGGTCGTGTTCACGGTGTAGGCTACCCAGCCGCCATCGGGGCTGATCACCGGGTTGCTCACGGATTGCAGTTCAAACAGGTCTTCCGGCTCAAGCAGGCGGGTCTCCTGGGCGGCGGCGCTCGCCGCCGCCAGCGATCCGGCCAACAAACAGAGAATCAAATTTTTCATCTCCCCACCCTCATATTCAGCACGACGGGTACCCAAACCGTCTCCGCCCAACGTATTGCGGAAAACCCATCATGCCACAAATCGCAGGGGGTGAGGCATCAAGTCAAGCCAGCGCCGAATTGTCTTCAAACGAGCCACGCAGCCGGTCGATCACACCGATAATGGAACGGCTTCCTATCGGTCAGCTCTCTCGTTCGCCTGATCAACCTGGTTGCGGTATAGTCACCTTTGCATGGCGTTCCTCCGCGCCGGTTTCACCGAGCCGTCCCGATTTGCATGGAACGCGGCCAGGGTAGCTTTCAATCGCAAAGAAGAGAATTCCGGATGCTCACGCGGTTTTACGCAGACAATTTCAAATGCTTCGTCAATTTCGAACTCGGTCTTGATGAGCGAAACGTCCTGCTCGGTGGCAACGGCAGCGGCAAGACCACTGTTCTCGACGCTTTGCGACGGATCCGCGCGTTGATTTCGCGGGGCAATCGAGTGGACGAGGAGTTCCCGGCGCGCGACCTGTGCTTGGCCCAGAATCGCAATGAACAGCGTTTTGAGTTGGACGTGCAATCGAAGAACGGATTTTACCAGTACGTCGTTTTGATCGAGCACGAACGCGACAGCCAAAAAGTGCGTATCGCGCAGGAGTCGCTGCGGTATGACGGCAAACCCATCTTTGAATTCAAGATGGGAAATGCCCAACTCTACAACGAGAAGAATTACGAGCCGGGCCCCTCTCTTCCCTTCGACTGGAGCCGCTCCGGCATCGGCGCCCTGCACGAAAGGTCGGACAACAGGAAAGTGACCGCGTTCAAAAACGAGTTGAGGAATTTCATCATCGCCTGCCCCTGCCCACCCATTTTCGAGGCAGAAGCAAAGGGGGACAATGGCCGCTTCGACACTATCGACTGGCGCATGCGGAATTTCGCCGAGTGGTACAACGACGCGGCGCGGGGGAACATGGGGGCGCTCCAGGGTCTGTTCGACGCGCTCGGCGAAGCGATGCCGGGCTTCGAATCGATGGACCTCAAGAGAGCCGGAGTCAACTCGCTGGAACTCAAAGTCTCCTTCCGCGACGAGGACAGCGGCGGGAAATCAATCCCCTATTCGTTCGGCCAGCTTTCGGACGGCCAACGCATGCTGATGGCGCTGTACAGCCTCATATTCCTCTCGGATCAGCGCCCAAGCCTGTTTCTCGACGAACCGGACAATTACCTCGCCCTGCGCGAAATCCAACCCTGGCTGGCTGCCGCCGGCGAGCGCTGCGGCGAAAGCTTGGAGCAATTGGTCATTGCATCCCATCATCCCGTCACCATAGATTACCTCGGGGGGGCCAGCGGGCGCTGGTTCTCGCGGGAAGGCGCCGGCCCCGTCCGCGTCAGCACTAAACCACCAAAATCAATAGACGGGCTGGCGCTGTCCAAAATCGTTGCAAGGGGATGGCAGGAATGAGGGGAGTCCAGATCGTCCTGCTTTGCGAGGACAATCAAACCGATGCTTTCGTCACCAACCAACGGCGCGGGCAACTTGAAAATCAGTGCGAGAAAGAAGGGGTTCCGCGGAGAAAACGGGAGTATCCCGTCGTCGTCATGGTGCCGCGCAGGAACATCGAGACGTGGTTCGCATATCTCGACGGAGAAAATGTAGAAGAGCAAGAACGATACCCCAAACTGAGGAGAGAACGCGACTGTGAGAGACACGCCAAGGAGTTGTACCGCATGTGTAACGAAAGGCAGGAGCTTCGTGAACCAGCGCCCGATTCGCTACGCGAGGCATGCGTCGAGTATGGCGGGCTAAAGCGTTAACCCTCGTATTGCGACCCGCCCCGTGCCGGGAGACGAAGCGGGTGCTGCAACCACTGCATCTGCGTCACCGATCTCCGGTCAAGCCAAATACTTCGCTCAAAAGTCAATTCGGCAAACGATAGGCAACCAGGGCGCCGGGGAAATCGGTGCGCGAGCTGCCGATCTGCACGACGATGTACTGCCGGCCGTCATGCATGTAACTCATCAGGCCGTACTGGCCGGGAGCGGGAAGCGGCACGCTGGCCAGCACTTCGCCGCTGGTCTTGTCGCGCGCGTTCAGCGTCAGCGGCCCATCGGGCTCCATCTGGGCCATGCCTTCGCTCAGCGCCCGGGCCTGGACCAGGATTTCCGGCGTCGCCATCTGGATCGACCAGCCCTCGCCGCCGCTGTTCGGAATATCCACGCCTTCCAGCAACGGATGGTTGCGGATCGCCGCGCGGGTTTCGCCCACGGGAACGGACCAGAGCTTGTCGCCGGAGTTCATCTGGTACGCGGTAAGCTGATTGTGCATCGGCTTGAATACGGGCAAACCTTCGATGGTCGGCAAACCTCCGCCGCCGCCCGGCAGCCAGTCCACCACGGTGCGGCCGGTCGTCGGCGTGCTGTTCGGCGTGGCGCCGCCCGAGCCCGGTTCGGGGTAGTTCGGATTGTCGCGGTCGACGCCGTTGGTGGGCCACATGAAACCCGGCGCGCTGCAACTGCGACGGTGGGAATTGAACATCATGCCGGAGATCGGGTCGGCCGTCGGCGGATGCGGAATGATGTTGCCGCCGCCCTGGCAGCCGACGTTGTTGATCCAGGGGCCGTCATAGCCTTGCGGCAGCGCCGGCACATAGAGCCCGCCGAGCCGGTAGCCGTTCAGGATCACCTGGGCCTGTTCGCGCAGTTCCGGCGTGTAATCCATGATGAATTCGTCGGTGATGCCGTCGATGACGATCCGGTCCACGGGTTCGGGCCAGGTGGGATAGGGCTGGGTGAGCGCGGTGTAATTGCCGGGCACTTCGGTCTGGATGACTTCGCGGTCCTCGATGGGCCAGATCGGTTCGCCGTTTTCACGATTGAAAGCGAAGATCAGACCCTGCTTGGTGTTCTGGATTACCGCCGGAATCGGCCGCCCGTCGACGTTGAGGTCCATCAGTATGGGCGCGGCGGGAAGGTCGTAGTTCCACTGGTCGCTGCGATGGATCTGGAAATGCCAGGCGCGTTCGCCGGTGGCGGCGTCGAGCACGAGCAGGCTGCCGCCGAAGAGATTGTCGCCGGGCCGATGGCCGGTATAGGACTGCACCGTGGAGGCGTTGGTCACCATATAGACCAGGCCGAGGTCGGGGTCGGCAGAAGCCGGCGCCCAGGTCGAGATGTCGCCGGAAAAACGCCAGGCGTCGTTATGCCAGGTCTCGTTGCCGATCTCGCCGGGCCGCGGGATGACGTGGAATTTCCACAGGTTCTCGCCGGTGGCGGTGTCGAAGCCCATGATGTCGCCGGGCACGTTCTCGATGCGCGTCTGGCCGTAACTCGGCTGGTGGCCGACCAGCGTCACCACTACGCCGTTCACGACGACAGGCGGCGCGGACGCGGTAACCATGCCGAGTTCGCGCGGTATGCCGTAGTCGGGATCGTATTCCCCGCCCGCGGTCACGTAGTCTTCCCACGGGCCCCAGCCGTCCACCAGATAAGGAATCAGATCGACCACCCCGGATTCCGGAAATCCGCCGACGGGAAAGGCGGAACCCCAGTTTTCCAGCGGGCGTCCGGTCTTGGCGTCGAGCGCCCAGAGAAAGAAGCCCGGCGTGGTGATATAGATCACGCCGCGGCCGCCGATCTCACCATAGGTCACGCCCTTGCCGTAGGCCTGGCGCGGCGAACGCTGATGGCGGATCGATTCGGGCTCGCGGAAGGTCCACAGGGTTTCGCCGGTGGCCGGATCGATGGCCACGACCTGGCGCCGGGGCGTGGCTACCGTATACAGGATGCCGTCGACATAGATCGGCGTGGAGCGCGAGAAGTAATCCAGGTTCGGGCCGAAGTTGTCGCTGCGCCAGATCCAGGCCTGTTCCAGATCGCCGAAATTTTCGGCGTTGATCTGGTCGTTCGGCGTATATCGCGTATGCCCGATATCGCCGCCGAGATAGCGCCATTCGCCATTCTCGGTACCGGTGAGCTGTTGTCCCTGCGCCGCGCCCGCCAGCGATAGGGCCGATAGCAGGATCAACCCGGATACCGTGTGCGACTTGCTATGCTTCATTCCATGTCCCTCCTCGTTTGCCTGGAACCCGCCAGGACACCCCGGCGGAACTGACCGCCAAGAGTAAAAGCTGAAGCCCGGAATGTCCACGGCTCAGGCCTTGTTGTCGGTATCCATATTGACGCGTGACGTCAGTACGCCAAACACCCGTGATGTGTATTGGCTATATCCATTTGGCTGGATGGAAAACAGGCTAAACCCGAAGCCGGAGACTGTCTGCGTTACGCGATTCAGGTCTAATGCAGCCGATTAATCAATTTAGGTGCTATCATTTGGCAGCGGAAACATTCGTCCTTCAACATGCATTGGAAATGCGCGGGGAATAATGCCTAACCCATTGACATTCATAGATTTATTTGCCGGCGGGGGCGGGCTTTCTGAGGGGTTCATCCAAGAAGGCTTCGAGCCGGTGGCGCATGTCGAGTCTGACGTTGCGGCTTGCAATACTCTTCGGACGCGCATGGCGTTCCATTCGCTGACCAGGGTGGGCCGGGAGGACTTGTACGCGGACTATCTGGCAGGCGAGATATCCCGAGACCAACTCCACGGATGGAGTTTTTCAGAGATTCCTTAACGGTTGCGCAGCAGATGGAAGATGCTCCGTTGCAGCAATCCCGGTCGCAGGCGGAGCAGGGAACACAGCCACAGGCCCCGGCGCTGCGCGGGGGAGAGCGCGGCGCGGTGCTGCGCCAGGAATGCCCGGGCTTGCCGGCCCACTTCCAGCAGATGCGGATCGGCGCCCGCCACAAGCAGTCGGCGCCAGTGGCCCAGCCGCGTGAGTCTGGCGGGAACATGCCGGCTGGCGCCAATGGTATTGGCGCCATGCTGGCGATAGCGGACCGTGGCTTCCCCGCTGAAGGCGAGCCTGCCGAAAGCACTGGTGGTCAGGGCGAGCCACCAGTCGTGCATGATGGCCTCGGAGGGGATGGGCAGGGCCCGCCGCGCCAGCGCCGCATTGAACAGCGCGGCGCAGCCGGTCACCAGATTGCTCATGGCCAGATCGATGAAGCCGTTGCGCGCCGTGTCGAGCCCCTGATAGGCGGCGAATGACGGCGCAATGGACCGGTTGCCGGCGGATACGACTTCCAGATCGCTGTGTACCAGCACCGGAACCGCGGTTTTCCCGGCCTCGGTCTGCTCCATGAGGGCCATCTGCCGTTCGATCTTGTCCTCGTGCCAGATGTCGTCCTGGTCGCAGAACATCAGGTAGGCCGGGTCGATATCCAGGGCATGTTCCAGCAAGCGGGCGAAACTGCCGCAGGCGCCGAGGTTGGCGCCCTCATCGGCCAACAGGCGGAAATGCCGGGGATTGCTCCGGGCATAGTCTTCCAGCAGGGCGCGACTGCCATCGCGGGAACCATCGTCCCGCGCCACGATGAGGAAGTCCTGCCGGGTCTGGCGCAGCAGCGAATCGAGTTGCTCGGCGAGATAGCGCTCTCCATTGTAGGTCGAAAGCAGGATGGCAAGCGGCGCGGCCATGGCTCACTGCAATCGGCGATGGTCGCGGATGCCGGCGCTGATGTGTTTCCAGTATTCGCCGCGCCGGGGGGAACTGAGCAACAGCCAGCCGGCCTTGAGGGTGAAGCGGACGATATCCCGGGCTTTCCAGCCAATGGGGGAATAGCTTCGGGTATACAGGTGCATCCGGTTGCGGCTCGAGTAATAGGTCCGCGACGGCTTGTGCTGGGCCATGTACCCCGCCCGCACCAGGGGATTGAGGCTGCGTTCGCCGATCAGGTGGTAAAGGATCGCATTGTTCGTTCCCACCAGGTCAAAACCCATGGAACGGGCGCGGAAGCACCATTCCAGGTCCACATTGTCGATGAAGTAGTCCTCCCGCATCAGGCCGATTTCGGGCAAGTGCCCGGCGACAAGCATGGTGCCCGAAGTGATCAGGAAATCGGCGACAAAATGGGAGCCGCTGCCGGCGTAGGCCTGGTCGGTGCGATGCCAGAGGCGATTGAAAAGCTTGAAAGGCGTCTGGCGGCTGGTCTGGGGATTGATGATGCGCGGCCCGAGCGCTGCTATTCCCCTGCCGCTGTGTTCCCGCACTTCCCGATAGGCCGCCACCATGCGTTCGATATAGGACTCGCACAGGCTGCTGTCCTGGTCGAACAGGAAGATGTAGTGGAATCCTTTTTGCCGGGCCCGGTCGATGCCGATATTGAGCGCCCGCGCCAGACCCTCGTTCCGCTCGCGCTTGATGATGCCCAGGCATTTTTCGTACACCGTGATCGACTCTTCCAGCCGGTCGATTTCGGGTGAGCCGTTGTCCACCACCACAAACCGGGTTTCCCGGTTCAACTGGCCCAGCATGGTCAGCAAAGGGGTGATGTCCGGGTGGAAGGTCACCACGATGGCGCAGGTTTCGCTGGCGAGCGGAGTACCCATGTCAGGTCGAGACGGCCTCGGGCGTATCCGCCGGGATATCGATGGTCCGCGAGCCCAGCGCGGCCATGGCGAAATAGCACAGGGAGGCGATGCCGAAACTCAGGCCCGCCACGACGCCGGCGTCGAGAATCCCCCGCCAGGGCTGGGGCAACTGCCGGGCGATGACGATGAAACAGAGAATCATTACCGTCAGCCCGATGGTGGCGAGCTTGCGACGCCGGGTGGCATGCACGAATCCCATGCAGAACAGCGGCGCCAGCAAAACCAGCCCCGGCGCCGGATTGCGCCACAAGTACTGCGCCCGCACCACTACCCGCGGCGCAAAGCCCAGATGAAACCCCTTGTAGCCTTCGGCATAGATCATGTACCCCACGCTAAGGACCAGCGCCGCCCAATGCAACACTCCCAGGGACAAATCCATCAATTCCAGCGCATAGGACGCCAGCCGCCAAACCGCAAAAACCAGCAAGGCCGCCACGCCCCCCACCCCCCAAACCATCCCGACAACTCTCACCGGCATGCAGCCCGATTATGGATAATTTCCGGGTGGTTTCCGCACCCTGCTGAGCCGCTCGAATTCCGCGCCCACCTCGATCAGTTCCTGTTCCTGGAAAGAGGGCGCGATCAGCGTCAGGCCCACCGGGCGGCCGTTTTCGCGATAGCCCGCCGGAATCGTCAGCGCCGGGAAATTGGCCAGCGCGGCGGCGCCCGCGTGGAAGTTGTTGAGCGAAAGCAGGATGTCGAGGTCGTGCTGGGCGAACAGGTTTTCCATCTGCTGGCGGGCATAATCCTGCAATTCGGCGCGCAGGGCTTCGCGTTCCTCCGCGCTGTAATCCAGTCCCGCCATCATGTCCACCAGGGACTGGCCATAAGGCGCCCTGGTCGCTTCCTCTTCGAGATTGAATGCCTGCAGGTCGGCCACGGAGGCGATGCTCACGGCTTCGCTGGCGGAATTGGCCAGATAAGCGGCCAGGTCGCGCACCATTTCGGCGCCGAGGAATTCACTGAAGTTCTCGGGCCGCAGCCAGGTGAAGGAAACCGGTTCCACCACCGCGCCGTGGTTTGCGAGCAGGGCCGCGGCTTCCCGGTAGATGGGCTCTTCCTCCGCCAGGGAATCGAACAGGCCGAGCCGCTTGCCTTCCAGGCCGACCAGCCGGTATTCCAGCAGCAGGCTTTCCGCCAGCCGCGGCATGGCCAGGTCGTTTTCGTCGTATCCCGTCATGGCGTTGAACAGCGCCACGGCGTCCGCCACCGAATCCGCCATGGGGCCGGTAGTGTCCAGGGTGGCGGAAATCGGCGCCACGCCGGAGCGGCTCAGGCTCCCTGTGGTGGGCTTTAATCCCACCAGCGAGTTTGCGCTGGCTGGAGACAGAATCGAGCCGGACGTTTCCGAACCCACCGCGGCCACGGCATAGTCCGCGGCAATCGCGGCGCCGCTGCCGGAACTCGAACCACCGGCGCCGAAAACCAGCCTGCCATAGGGATTGAGAGTCTGGCCGCCCTGGGCGCTCCAGCCGGAAGGGCAGTCGCGGCAGAAAAAATACGCCCATTCGCTGAGGTTGGCCTTGCCGAGAATTACCGCGCCGCGCTCAAGCAGCCGCCGGGTGATGAAGGCGTCTTCGGCATGGTTCTCCCCGAGGGCCACGGCGCCGGCGGTTGTGGGCAGGCCCGCCATGCCCACATTGTCCTTGAGCAGAATCGGCATGCCATGGATGGGGTCGTGATTTTCGCCATGGCCGGCATCGCGCTGCCGGGCCTGCTCCAGCGCCGCCGGATTAAGGGCGATCAACGCATTCAGGAATCGCGCCGGGTCATTTTCGAAATGGCGGATACGGTACAGGTGGAACAGGGTCAGCGACTCATAACTGAGAATGCCCGCATCCACCCGCTCTTGCAGCTCGGAGATGGAGGCGCCAAGCACCAGGGGCTTGAGCGCCTCGTACTGTTCCACGCCGAAATCGTCAAGCGCCTGTGCAAACCCTTCCCACAAGGCCACGCCCCGCTGATGGGGCGAGCGCAGCAGGCGGTAGTGCATGCCTTCGTTTTCCGATTCGGCAAGAATCGCCAGATCAGCGGCTTCGTCGTATTCCAGCCAGGGGTCTGGAGAGACCTGGGCCTTGCCAGTGACGGCAAAGAGTCCAGGTAACAGCAGGAAATACATTCGCAAGTAACCGGTTCTCATACTTTCCATGCCTCAATTTTCCATTTCGCCAAGTATTCTCTGAAAAACTCCATCCGTGGAGTTTTTCATTATCGCAAAACAAAAGCGTGGTTTTGTTTTGCTTACGAATTCAATGGCTTACTCCAGTCACGGAGCATAGCTCCGTACCGTTGCGGCCGCGCTCGAAGCTGCGCTTCGAAAACGCTTGCCTTCACCCATCGAATTCGGCGGCACTTCCATGTGCCGCAGGGAAGCTCTGACTTGATCAGAGCTTCCCTAAATTACCCGATTATACGGGGCGACACACCAGGGGCGTGGATAAGAGCGGATTTGCAGCCGTGAATTCCTGTGGCGCAGGCTCCTGGGGCAAAACAGAAAACATATTTAATTTTTTCCACAAAAAAGCATGAATGATGTATTCTTCCTGCCGGCTCGGCCTCGATTTCGGGAAGAATTCAGCAGGAAAACTTTTTTGGCCAGAAATTACGCAATCTCCTCGAAGTGCGCCTATGGTTATCTTGCAAGCGCTTTTTAACTCTTATTAGAGGAGCACGACATGAGAGAACTTACGATGCAAGAGATGGAGCAGGTGGGCGGCGGATTCATGGTGGCCGCGGCAGCGGCCGCATGTGCCACTGGAGTGGTCACGTCAAGTTATCCAACGCTGGGAGTCATGAACTGCGCCGGTAACGTGGCTGCCACCATTGCGATTGCCGCAATTCCGTTCGCTGGACCGGTTGGTGCGGTCGCGCTCGTGGGAGTGGCGGTCGGCATCGGCTATGCGACTTACTGGGGAAATGAGTACTTTGAGGATCGCATTGATGGAACGCGCCCAAAACCATCTTCCTGAGCAAGCAAGTTGATGCTTGAGTTCGGCGGATTGTGATGCCGCCATCCGGGGCCGGCATGATGCCGGCCCCGGAATTTGTTCGCAGACAACCTCTTTTGCAGCGGAGAGGCGCCATATGGGCGAAATACTCGAATGGGTTCGTTATGTCCTTGAACGGTGGATGTTGTATCTCATGTTCAGCACTTCCCTTTTTCCACTCCAGGTGTGGGACATCCATACCAATCGGTATCAGGGCTTTTCCAGGCCGGAAGTTCGTGCCCTGTTCATTCTTCTGATTCCCGTTGGTGGCTGGTTCGCCTGGGTCAGGGGAGAAACCCGGGGCGAGATTTTCGTCACGGTGATCGTTGGTTGCCTGATGATGTATCTGATCCCCCAGATCTACGCGGAAATCAAGCACAAACGCATGCACGGCGTGTGGCTGTCACAGACTCCCGGCGGCAGCGGTTATCCGGCCGGCGGCCAATGCGGTGATGAAGAGGAAGACCCGAGTTAGGGAAGCTCTGATCAAGTCAGAGCTTCCCTGCGGCACATGGAAGTGCCGCCGAATTCGATGGCGTAAGCCATTGAATTCGGGAGCAAAACAAAACCACGCTTTTGTTTTGCGATAATGAAAAACTCCACGGATGGAGTTTTTCAGAGAATACTTAGGGGTGCGGCGCCAGGGTGTACCGGACTTACCGCAACCGCAGCGCCACGAGTTGGCCGGGGAGGCCGCGGCGGACGCTGCCGGCCTGCATGAGCAGGTACTGTACGCCGTCATACAGGTAGCTCATCATGCCGTACTGGCCCGGCACGGGAACCTCGATGCTGGCGAGGATTTCGCCGGTTCGCTTGTCCCTGGCGTGGAGCAGCGGCAGGCCATTGGGCCCGGATTCCGCCAGCCCGCGAAGGTCCTCGCTGGTTTGCACGAGCAAATCCCCCATGACCATCTGGATTGAATGGCCGGGGCCGCCGGTCTGCGGGGTCTCCACGCCTTCGAGCAGGGGATTGTCTGCGATATTGGGCGGCGTCTCGCCCACCGGGATGTCCCACAGTTTTTCCCCGGTATTCATGTCATAGGCCGCCAGCCCCATGAGCAGCGGCTTGTACACCGGCAACCCCTGGATCGTGGGCAGGAATTCCCGGCCCATGCCCGGCGCCCAGGCGGCCACGGTCGTGCCCGTGGTGGGCGTATGCCGCTCGCGGCCGCGCCAGGCTTCTTCGGAGTAGCCCGGCAGGCCCCGTTCCTCATCGACGCCATTGGTGGGCTCCATGAAGCGCGGCGCGCTGCACACGCGGCGGTGGGAGGCGTACATGATGCCCGTGGTGGGGTCGGCCACCGGCGGATGATAGATGTTGAGACCGCCGACGCAGCCCACGTTGTTGCGGTATTCATTCTCGTGTGGCCAGGGCAATGGCGGCACATAGAGGCCGCCCACCCGGAATTCGGAAAGGATCCGCCGCGCCTGCTCGCGCAATTCCGGGGTGTAATCGATGATGAACTCCCCGGTGATGCCGTCGATGACGATACGGTCCAGCGGCTCCGGCCAGGTGGGGTAGGGCTGGGTCGCCGCGGTGTAGTTGCCGGGCACCTGGGTCTGGAATACGGGCCGGTCCTCGATGGGCCAGATGGGCTCGCCGGTGGCCCGGTTGAAGGCGAAGATCAGGCCCTGTTTGGTGTTCTGGATCAGCGCCGGCACTTCTTCGCCGTCCACGGTGAGGTCCAGCAGAATCGGCGCCGTGGGAATGTCGTAGTTCCACTGGTCGCTACGGTGAATCTGGAAATGCCAGCGGCGCTCGCCGGTGGCCGCATCCAGCGCGAGCACGCTGCCGCCGAACAGGTTGTGCCCCGGCCGGTGGCCGGCGTAGGACTGTACCGTGGAAGCATTGGTGACCAGATAGACCAGCCCCAGTTCCGGGTCGGCGGAAGCCGGCGCCCAGGTGGACATGTCGCCGGACCATTGCCAGGCGTCGTTTTCCCAGGTCTCGTGGCCGTATTCTCCGGGGCGCGGAATCACGTGGAACTTCCACAGTCGCTCTCCGGTGCGCAGGTCATAACCCATGATGTCCCCGGGCACGTTCTCGATTCGCGTCTGGTCGTAGCTCGGCTCGTGCCCCACGAGCACCACGGCCACGCCGTTGACCACGATGGGCGGTGAGGAGGCGGTGACCATGCCGATTTCCCGGGGAATGCCGTGGTCCGGATCGTAGACGCCGCCCTCGAACTGCCAGTCGATCCAGCGTTGCCAGTCATCCACCAGGGGAGGGATCAGATCGACGACGCCGGTTTCGGAGAATCCGGGGATTCCCGCAGGCGTACCCCAGTTTTCCAGTGGCCGCCCGGTCACGGCGTCGAGGGCCCAGAGGAAGAATGCGGGGGAGGTGTAGAGAATGACGCCGCGGCCGTCGAGTTCGGCGAAGGCCACCCCCTTGCCGAAGTCGGTGCGGGGCGAGCGCAGGTAACGCATGGTTTCCGGCTCGCGGAAAGTCCACAGGGTCTCGCCGGTGGCGGCGTCGATGGCCGCCACCTGCCGCCGCTGGCCCGCCACGGTGTACAGTACGCCATCGGCGAACACCGGGGTGGAGCGAAAGGTGTATTCCACCCGCGGCCCGAAATTGTCGCCGCGCCAGGACCAGGCGACTTCGAGTTGCTCGAAGTTGCCGGCGTGGATCTGGGTCAGATGGGGAGCAGCCCGGGTGTGGCCGGCGTCGCCGCCGAGATAGCGCCACTCGCCGTCTTCCACACCGGTCAACTGGGCGAACGCCGGCGTGGCGGCCAGGGCAAGCAGAGCGAGCAGGCCCGATGCGATGGAAGAAAGTGCGGAAGGAATCTCGGAAGCCTTGCTGAACATGATCGTCGCGCTCCCCGGTTTTGCCCTGCGGGAAATCTTCAAGTCCGCATCGTATCAATTCACCACAGTTACGCAAACGGGGACCAGATTTGGGGCTGGCCATCGGAAAACCTGTCATCCCGCGCGCAGAACAACGACGGGGGGTAAACGCATGGGGGCAACCATCAGAAAACACTGTCATTCTGCGCGCAGTCGCAGAATCTCCCTGGGTGGCCACGGCATGAGATTCTGCGACTACGCTCCGCTTCGCGCAGAATGACGGGTTAAGGCGCTCCGCTTCGCGCAGAATGACGGGTTAAGGCGCTCCGCTTCGCGCGGAATGACGGGTAGGGGTGCATCGCTGCACGCGGAATGACCGGCAGGAATTTCACTCACTATCCAGCGACAACAGTTCCGCATTGCCGCCGGTGGCCACGGTGTTCACCGTCACGGTTTTTTCCGCGGCGAAGCGCGGCAGGTAGTTGGGTCCGCCGGCCTTGGGTCCGGTTCCCGACAGGCCCCGGCCGCCGAAGGGCTGGGAGCCCACCACGGCCCCGGTCATGTTGCGGTTGACGTAGATATTGCCGGCGGCCACTGCCCCCGCGGCCTGCTCCATGCGCGAGGCGATGCGGGTGTGAATGCCGAAGGTCAGGCCGAAACCGCTGCGGTTGACTTCTTCCAGCACCCGCCTGAAATCGCCTTCGGTAAAGCGGATGACATGGAGGACCGGCCCGAAGTGTTCCCGCCGGAGTTCGCCGATACCGCCGATTTCGGCAAGCGCCGGAGGGACGAAAATTCCCCGTTCGCACTCCGCCCCGGGCCGGGCCTGATGCAGCAAGCGCCCGGCAACCCGCAGGTCTTCGACATGGGCGCGCAGCCTCTTCGCGGCGGATTCGGAAATCACGGGCCCCAGATCGGTCTCGATACGCGCCGGGTCGCCCAGCCGAAGCTCATCCATGGCGCCGCGAATCATGGCCAGCGCCGGCTCGGCGATCTCCTCCTGCAAATACAATACGCGCAGGGCCGAACAGCGTTGCCCGGCGCTGCCGAAGGCCGAGCGGATCACATCGTCGGTTACCTGTTCCAGCAGGGCCGTGGAGTCGACGACCATGGCGTTCTGGCCACCGGTTTCGGCAATCAGGGGCACAATGGCGCCGGGTTTTTGCGCCAGGGCCAGGTGGATGGCCCGCGCGGTTTCGACGCCGCCGGTGAAAGCCACCCCGGCGCATTGCGGATGCCGCACCAGGCCAGCGCCCACGGCGCCATCCCCCGGCAGCAGATGGCAGACGTCCCGGGGAATGCCCGTCCCGTGCATCAGGCGCACCGCCCGAAAGGCGACCAGCGGCGTTTCTTCGGCGGGTTTGGCCAGCACGGCATTACCCGCCGCGAGCGCGGCGCAGACCTGGCCGCAGAAGATCGCCAGCGGGAAGTTCCACGGGCTGATGCAGACGAACACGCCGCGTCCGCCAAGGCGCAGGCGATTGTTTTCCCCGGCGGGCCCGGGAAGCGGCATTTCCCGGGCAAAATGCTTTCTCGCCTCCGCAGCGTAATAGCGGCAGAAATCCACGCCCTCCCGCAGCTCGTCCACCGCATCGGGAATCGTCTTGCCGGCCTCCCGGCAGAGCAGGGCGATGAATTCCCCGGCTTGCGCTTCGAGCCGGTCCGCAAACCTTTCCAGCAGATTGGCCCGGGCTTCGCCGCCGGATTTGTCCCAGCCCTTCCAGGCGGCCTGGGCGCGGGAGAATGCCGCTTCCGTGTCAGCCTCGCTGGCCGGGATCGCTTCACCGACTTTCTCGCCGCGGTCCGCCGGGTTCATGACCGGCAGTTTTCGCTCCGCTTGCCGGGCTGTGGCCACAGTGGGCAGGGGATGCGCCAACAGCTTTTCACCGCGGGAGTCCCGCAGGCGGTCCCGCATTGCTTGCAGCACCGCTTCGCTGGTCAGATCGACACCTGCGGAATTGCGCCGCAGCGCGAATATCTCCCCCGGCAAGGCGATGCGTGGATGCGCCGCGGGGCTCGCCTTCCGGGCCCTGGCCATCGGGTCGGCCACGAGTTCATTCGCCGCCACCTTTGCATCGAGCAGGCGATGGACGAAGGAGCTGTTGGCGCCGTTTTCCAGCAGGCGGCGCACGAGGTAGGGCAGCAGGTCGTCGTGCTTGCCGACCGGTGCGTAGGTGCGAAGCGCGGGAAAGTCGGCGTATTCGCGTCCGGCGGCGGCGTACAGCGCCTGGCCCATGCCGTGGAGCCGCTGGAATTCAAAATCCCGCCGCTTGCCGGCAAGCTGCATGACGGCGGCCACGCCATGGGCATTATGGGTGGCGAATTGTCCGTACAAGCTGCCGGTGTGCTGGAGTATTCTTGCGGCGCACACAAGCCAGGACAGGTCCGTGGCGCATTTGCGGGTATAGACCGGAAAGCCCGAATAGCCTTGGGCCTGGGCGTGCTTGATCTCGAAATCCCAATAGGCGCCCTTGACCAGGCGCACCGGAATGCGGCGACCCTGCTTGCGGCCCAGGGCGGCCAGCCAGTCGAGCAGGGGCAGGGCGCGCTTGCCATAGGCCTGCACGACGAAGCCGGGCCGGGCGCCCGCGCAGGTTTCGTCCGAAGACAGGCGTTCGAATATCTCCATGGACAATTCCAGTCGATCCGCCTCTTCGGCATCCAGGGTAATGGCGACTCCCGCGCCCGCCGCATCCCGGCACAGTTCCCTGGCCACGGGAACGAGTTCCGCCAGCACCCGCCCGCGTTGGCTGCGTTCATGGCGGGGGTGCAGCGCCGAAAGCTTGATGGAGAGGGAAGCCTCATTCGTTCCCGCTTTCGCGCCCTGTTTCGCCAGCGCCTTGATGGCGTGGTGGTAGGCCCGGCGGTAACGGCTTGACGTGGCGGCGTCCCTGGCGGCTTCGCCGAGCATGTCCCAGGAGTATCTGGCGCCGGGTTCGCTGCGTCTGAGCGCATTCTCGATGCTGGAGCCCGCCACGAACTCCCGCCCCAGAATCCCCATGGCCGCTCGCATGGCGGTTTTCATGACGGGCTCGCCCAGCCGCTGGCTCAGGCGGCCAAGCCAGGATTTCGGATCCCGGGCGAACGCCGGTTCGGGCTCCACGAGTTTGCTGCCGAGCATCAGCGCCCAGGTGGAGGCATTCACCAACAGCGAGCCGGACTTGCCGGCATGGGCCGCCCAGTCCCCGAGCCCGATGCGGTCGGCAATGAGCTTTTCCGCCGTGGCGCGGTCGGGAATCCGCAGCAGGCTTTCCGCCAGACACATCAGGGCGATGCCCTCCCGGCTGCCGAGGCCGTACTCGGCAAGAAAGGTATCGAGCAGCGAATGACTGGCCGAATCGACGCGGGCCGCCGTCACCAGCTTCGCCGCCCGGGATTCAATCCGGTTGGCGAGGTGCTGGTCGTAGGGCGCATGTTCCAGCAAATGCGCCACCGCTTCGCCTTCATCGCGAAACTTCCAGTCGGCGATGAGGGCGCGGTACTTGCGGGTATCAGAATCCATGGCGTCGGTCTCGCTTCCCTTGCAGAATCGCAGCAGATGCCCAGTGTAGCGACAAACACGACCGAAGAGAAAGATTGCCGGGGAGTTTTTCGCTTATTTCGTCGCGGTTCTTCGCCCTGCCGGAGGTGGAAAACGAATTGAAATACAGCGTATAAAACGAAATAACACACGGCATGCAAAGCGAAACAAGGGTCCATCAGAAATGCCTCGAACCTGATCGCTGTTTTGATAGAAATCAAAAGAAGCCCCAGTGAATAATCAGCGACACAGCAATAAATGGCAATACTGTCATCATCAAGCGGCAGGTTCGGAAAAGTGATCAACCGGGATTGCCTGACAGCACGATTTCTTATTCCGGCAATTCTCATTATGGCAATGGGCGCGCTCACATCAGTCATCCTGCGCGCAGTCGCAGGATCTCATCGCGTGGCCACTGCAAGAGATTCTGCGACTACGCTTCGCTTCGCGCAGAATGACAAAGGCCTATTTAGCGGGCTGCGAAAAACCCAGAATACATGGGACACCCATCAAGCCGTTATTCTGCGCGAAGTCGCAGAATCTCCCTGGGGATTCTGTGAGATGATTCCCGCCTTGCCTGGCGCCGAATTCGTGCGTCCCATGAAGAGTCTCGGAGCGGATTTCAAATGATGAAAAAGCGTCCTCTTGTCATCGGGTTCGTAGTGGTTTCCATTTTCGCCGGAGCCGCCGCCGGCTATGGCATCCTGCGCCTGGGCAGCGAAAATGCCCGGCTGCGGCAGGACGTGGCCGAATATCAGCGGCAGCTTCGGGAGCAGGGCGAAGCCGCCGCCCGGAGCCGGCGGGAACTGACCGGGCAGGTCGGAGAGTTGCAGCGGCAACTCGCGGAGTCGGGAAACCTGTTCAGCAGTCTTTCCAGCGAGGTCGAGGAACTGCGCGAGCAGGTCAGCCCGGATTATGAGCGGCTGCTGCGACGGGCCCGGGAAGAAGCCGCCCGGGAACAGCGGGCCGGAGGCCCTGCCGCCGCCCGGGCCATGGCGGTAGACCCGGAAACCGCCCGCGCCGAGGCCGAAGCCAGGGTGCCCGAACTGTACCGCGACCTCATGGCCGAACTCGGCCTTGATGAGGAAGAGCAGGGGCAGGTCCTGTCCGCCCTCGTGGAATTCGAGACAAGGCGCTCGCAAAACCGCGCCGACCTGCTCGCGGGAAACCTGACGCCGCGGCAGGCCCTCGACCTGTTCGGCGCCGAAGCCCTGAGCGCCAGCCTGTCCAATTTGCTTGGCAGTGACCAACTCGCCGAATTGCAGCAATACAGCAATTTCCTGAGCCGCGACTCGGCCCGCCTCATCCATGGCGAAACCCTGTCCCGCATGGGCGCCGCCCTCACCGGCGACGCCGGGGACCTCGCCCTGCAAACCGTGCTCGACGAAATCTATTCCGAAGCCGGCAACTACGGCGCCCTCGTCGGCCCCGACGGCAGCATGAGAACCGCCCATAACGGCCAGCTCGCGGCCTACGACCGCGCCAGGGAGCGACTCCAGGGCCAACTCAACCCCGAACAGATGAACCAGTTCGACCGTTTCCTCGATTCCCGCCGCAACGGCATGGACCTGGTCCTCGAAGCCACCGTGGACGAAGACGGCGGCCTCCGCCTCCGCAACGAAAGGGTAGCCGCCGCCAATCTGCCGGATTGACCGATGCCCCGCAACTTTCGCCATCTCGCTTCACGCGAAATGAGGGGAGGGGGCACGGCGCAGGCTCCCGGGACAAGAGGCCACAAAAGACTTCGGAAAGCCGGAAACCAGTCGATACATCTGGTAGAATCCGCATCGCTTGATTGCTCTTCCCGCGGCTCGTGTTGAGATGCTGACGCGCCAAAGGGATATAAGGAGTTGCAAGCAGGAAGGATTGACAGGGATTGGGGAATGGCAGGAGGCCGGAAATTCAGGACTGCGTTTTGCAAAGGCAGCACGGGTAAGTCTCTTGTTCGACCTGATTCACGTCTTCGTGGCGAGGCAACGCGTCATGCCGGGATTTTGTCGGCAGACGGGGTTTGCCGTCGTCCCTGAAATGGCGTTCCGCGGCGCCGGAGTTAGCCCCCCCCCCCCCCTAAATCCCGAAACCAGAGAAAAAACAAGAAAAAAGAAGCCGGGCCGCACTCGGGCCGGCAGTATGCCCGGACGTAGATGAGGCAGGGACGCGCATCCAGGGACAGGCGCTCTCCAGGGAAGGGAAGAATCGGGGCAAGCTTCGTCAAGGCGGCCCTGTTCCTGCTGGGCATGGCGGCGCTGGGCGTTCCATCGCCCGCCCAGGCCCAGACCTACCCAACCCTTACCCACACCGTCCCCGGCAACCTTGACATCTACGAGGGCGACGCAAATATCCCCATCACGTTGACGGGGGGCGACATCGCGAACGCCCCCAGTGGCGCTAATTTCGAAATCTCATTGCTAAACAGATCAGAGGTAGAGAGGAACGGCGGACGCGATTACACCTTCCTTGGCAGCAGTCTCGCGGGCACGTCAACCAACTCGGCCGTCATCCGTCTCAGCATCGTGGACGACAACCTCACGGAAGGCGATGAGACGCTCAATTTCAGGGTTTCCTGGCATAAGACCGTTGTCAGCACACTAACGAGTGGCATCGTCGGCCAATTTTCCATCACCGTCAAGGACGGCGCGCGGCCCAATACCGGGATCGTCGTCAGCCCGACCATGCCGCAAGTCCTCGACAACGATGCGGACGGCGACTCGTTCACCGTCAGGCTCGAATCGGCGCCAGCCACCGGGACGACAGCCAGCGTCGAACTATCTATTCCCGCCCAACTCGAACCTTACGCCGAATTTCTGCCCGGGACCGACCCGCCAACCCGTAAACGAACACTGCAATTCAACGCCAGCAACTACCAGACGCCCCAAACCGTACAAATTGCAGCCAGGGCGAACGCACGGGATGTGGACCAGGAAGACATCAAGGGGCCAATCCGAGCCACCTTCGACAACTACTACTTTCAACCCCCGCAAGATATACCCCTGACCATACGGGATAGCACGGCGCTGGCGGTGTTCGACCCGGCCGGCGTGACGCTCCCCGAAGACGGGCAAGCCGTGCCGGTGACGGTCAAGCTCGACCGGGATCCTGGCAAGAATGTCAAAGTCATCACCCGAGTCAGGGAATATGTCCGCGTCAAGGGGCCGGGCGAAAGTGCGGCATTCCAAGCCACCGTGGCTTTGGAGTTTACCGGCGGCGACAGCGGGAACTGGAAAGCCGGCCAAACCATTGCGCTTGAGCATACGACGGACAAGGACGGCGGAGACAACGAAGCAACGCTCGAGTTCGCCCCGGTCGCCCCGACAACAGCCTCTGAGGTGAAGGGCGGCGATTTAGGGCTCACCCTGGCCGACAAGGGCGCCAGGCTCGAGTTCGACCCGAACGCACCCGCGGAAATCAGCGTCTCCGAAGGCGGCGGCGCGGCCACCTACAAGCTGCGGCTTGCCGCGGACCCGGTGAGTGCGGTAGATGTCACCGTCAACGTTCCCGCGGCGCATCAGGACGCCATCACGGTACAGGCGCCCGGCGGTACGCCCGGGGCCAGCGCCACCGTCACTTTCATCGGCAGCGACGCCGCCACGACCCAGAACCCGGAGAACTGGAACGCCAACCAGACCATCGTCGTCGCGCCGCTCGAAGACAACGACGTCGATGACGAAGCGATCGCGCTCAGCCATAGCAGCAGCGACCTCAAGTGGCTCGACGGTTCCGACCCGACCTTCACCGTCAACGTCGTGGATGAGGCCGGCCAGGTGGAGATCGACCAGACCAGCCTCACCGTTTACGAAGGCGAGACGTCCGCCACCTACAACGTCAGCCTGAGCGTGAAGCCGACCGAGGACGTCACCGTCACCGTCGCCCCCGAGGACACCAGCAAGCTCAGCGTGTCGCCGGGGACGCTCACCTTTACCTCCAGCGACTACGCCACGCCCCAACCCGTGACCGTCACCGCCCCACGCGGCGGCGTGACGCAGCGGATCGAATTCGTGAATATCACCCACGCCGTCAGCGGCTACAGCTCCGTCACTTCCGCCCCGGATGTGCGGGTCCAGATCTGGAACACCGACCCCAGCGAAAATCTCGAACTGCGCCTCGCCGAGACGACCTTCAGCGGCGAAGAGGGACTTCCCGGCAGAGTCCAGGTCGAACTCCATGCGCCCACCAGCGGCGGCAACTATAAGGGGTACCTGCCGGCCGTAGCTTTCCGCCTCTGCTTTACCCCAGGCACGGCAACGCTGAGAACGCCCGGCGTATTGGGGGGCGGAGTCGACATCGAACGGCTCGCGGGCGGCAATCCCAATACCAATTGCATCGACCACCAGCTACAGCGGGGATCGGCCTCAAAGCCATCGGCGAGTGGCGACTTCGATGTTTTCACGATTTTGACCGACACCCTCGACGAGCGGCGCGAGACCGCCACCGTTACTCTCGCCGCAGACCCGGACAACGCCCTGCCCGCCAGTGTGAGCGTCTCCGGCGCCGAGGCAAGCGCCGCCTTCGTCATCGAGGACGCCAACGCCACCGCCGTGACGTTCTCGCGCGACGACAGCGGTTCGATTCAGGAAGGCGGCGCGAAGAAGGCACGCTTTACCTTCGACGTTTCCGAACAAAATCGGCGGCTGTTCGCGGGGGAGGAAATTCGCGTGCCTCTCAAGATCGGCGGTACAGGCATCACCGCCGATGACTACGAGATCAGCCTCGTCGCCGGTGGCAACCCGCCGGTCAACGCAGGCGTGTCCTTGAGCACCGCCGCGCCCTACAGCGCCGCCGAGCCGGCGCTGATCATCAGGGGAGCGGGCACGACCCATCTGGCGGCGGCGGAGGAGCGCAAGGCCGTCTTCGAAGTGGCCGCGCTCGCCGACGGCGTGGGCGAGGGCGGCATGGAGACCATGACGGTCGGCTACGGCACGCCCTCCACCAATCTCGACACCTCCGCTCCCGCGGTCTTCGAAAACGGCGGCACGAGGGAAGGGGCGGGCTCGGAGAACGACATCCCCGTCACCATCGTCGAGAATCCCACGGTCAGCATCGAAGCCGCCGGCGACGTCACCGAGGGCGCGAACGCGGTCTTCCGTCTCACCGCCGACCCCGCGCCCAACACGGGCGAGACGATTTCGGTCACCTACGACCTCGCGCAAACAGGCGATTTCGTCGCCGCGACGGACGTGGGCGACGGCAAGACGTTAAGCATCGGCGACACCGGCAAGGCCAGCATTACCGTCGCCACCGTCAACGATTCCACCGACGAGACCGACGGCAGCCTCAAGGCTACCCTGGTGGCGGGCACGGGCTACGCGATCGCCAGCTCGCCGAAGGATACCGCCACGGTCAACATCGCCGACGACGAAAACACCGAACTGACGCTCACCGCCACCGCCAGCGTCACCGAGGGCGAGGAAGCGACCGTCACCGCCACCATCGACGGCCTCGCGCAATCGGCGGATGTGGTCATCCCCATCGCCGCCAGCATCGACGGCGCCAACGACACCGCCGAAGCCACCGACTTCGACGCCCCGGAAAGCATCACCATCAAGGCGGGCGAAAAGACCGGCACAACCCAACTGGTTACCCACCTCGACGTCGACAAGGACGACGACATCCTCACTCTGGCCCTGGGCGAACTGCCCGCCGGGCTCGCCGCCGGCACGCCGTCCTCGGCGACCGTCACCATAACCGACGACGGCAAGGGCGCCGAGGCGACGCTGCAAGTCTCGGCAGCCAAGGTGGCGGGCGGCAGTCCCGTCACCGTCACCGTCGCCATCGACCGCGCCTTCGGCTCGAACGCCAGCATCCCGTTGAAAGTCGCCGGGTCCGGCACGAATCCGGCCGAAGCCAGCGAATGGCAGGCGCCCGCAAGCATCCAGTTGGCGGCGGGCGCATTGAGCGCCACCGCCACCGTCGAGACCGTTCGCGACATCGACACTGCGAACGAGACCTTCACCGTCAGCCTCGGCGCGCCGTTGCCGGCCAACCTGACCGCCGGCGCGCCGTCGTCCCACGAGATCACCGTCGAAGACGACGGCCTCGACCACCGGATCGATTTCAGCGCCAGCCCCAACCCGGTGAACGAGAGCGAGGCGACCACCGTCACCGCCACCGCCAACGGCGTGTTCGACGCCGACGTGACGGTGCCGGTCAAGCTCACCGCCGGCACCGCGGAGGCCGGCGACTACGGCGCCCTGACCGGCATCCTCATTCGCCAGGGCCAGACCAGCGGCAGCGCGAGCCTGACGACGGTGGGCGATGCGGACACCGACGACGATGACTTCACCGTGGGCCTCGGCACGCCGCTGCCGACCGGCGTGCGCACGGGCGGCGCCAGCGCCACGGTCACCATCAAGGACACCAAGGCGTTCGAGGTGGTGAAGCCGACCTTGACGGTGGAGATTGACGTCGCCGAGGACGATTTGGGCGACCGCAATGTGGAAGAGGGCGATTCGGTCACCGTCACGGCGAAGCTCGACAGGCCCCACAGCGCCGACATCGTGTTGCCGGTGAAACTGATCGAAGACTCTGCCGACGCCTCGGACTACGGCGCGCTCACCGGCATCACCGTCAAGGCCGGCCAGACCGCCGGCACAGGCGTCATCAAGATCACGGACGACGATGACGAGGAGGAAGACGAGGACTTCGAGGTGGAAGTCGATGCCAGTGGCTCGGCATTTGATTCCGATGAGTCAACCTATACCTTCACTGTGACCATTCTGGCGAACGACAAACCGTTGCCCACGGTCTCGATCATGACGGGATTTGGCCCGCCCACCGCCAACGAAGGTGCCCGTACGTACAGTGCTTTAATACTCGCAAGTGTTGATGGAGCTCCTGTTTTCGATGCCCTACCCATATATCTTGATGTGACCCAGGAGGGGCGCTATGTCGCATCGGGGAGTATCGGCCGGCAAACGTTTACTACCGGTGACTTGCCGTTTCTGGAGATATTGCTCGACGACGACGCCATCGACGAACCCAACGGCAAACTGACGATCACGCTGGTGCCGCACGCGAGCTACCAGATCGACCCGGACGCGAGTTCGATTTCCGTGGTGGTGGAAGACGACGACGCCACTGTCGTCAGCCTCGCCGCGCCGGACGGCGACATTTCCGAAACCGGCGGCAGCAAGCGCTTCACCGTGACCTTGAACCGCGCCTTGCAAGAGGGCGAGGTACTGGAGCTGCCGCTCGATTTCTCGATTCCCACCAACGCGACAGGAACTTTTGGCGGCCTGGGGGCCGATTACACCCTGACCGCGCCGAACCCGCCGCCGCGGGGCGTGACCTACACCGATTTCAACAGCACCAATCACAGCACAACGCCGCCCACCGTCACCTTCACCGGCGGCGCCGGCGCGTCGCGCACGGCCACCTTTACGCTGCGGGCAAAGCACGACACCCTGGTGGAACAACCGGCCATCCCCGCGCCCAGGCAGCCTTACGAGGAGTTCCGGGTGAAATTGCCGGACACCGTCAACGCCAGCGGTCTCGGCGGCAGCTACGACGCGGCCGCAAGACGCGACCGCATCCATTTCCGCATCAACGACGACGACGGCAATACCGCCACACCGCGCATCCTGTTCTCGCGCAGCGGCGACTTGACCATGCTGGAAGGCAGCACCGCGACCTTCACGGCGAAGCTCGCCACCAACCCCGGGGGCGCCGTCACAGTCGCCATGTCGGTCACCGACGGCAGCAACGCGCTGGCCGGCGGCCCCACCGTCAGCCCGACCTCGCTCAGCTTCGACGCGACGAACTGGAACCGATCGCGGAACGTGACGGTCACGGCGCCCGCGGACGACGATGCGGAAGACGAAGATCTGGCGTACATCGAATACAAGGTGACGGGCTACGGCAGCGTGACCGAGGCCAAGAATACCCAGGTTTGGGTCCTCGACAGGGGCGCGGGCCTCACCCTGTCGCGTTCGACCATCCCCCGATTCCCGATGGGCCAGACCCGCACCTACACCGTCAAGCTCAAGAGCAAGCCTGGCGACGACGTCACCGTCACGCCGGTCAGCAGCAACGAGAACGTGGCCACGGTCAGCGGCGACCTGACCTTCACCGCGACCAACTGGAACACCGCCCAGACCGTCACCGTCACCGGCAAGGGCGCCGGCGGCGCCGAGATCAAGCACACCCTGGACTCGTCGGACGACGACTACGATCAATCCATGGCCATCGCGCCGGTGGACCTCACGGTGCAGCGCAGCGGCACGACGACGGTGAACCTGTCCGCCGACAAGACTTCGGTCGAGGAGGGCGGCAGCGTCACCGTCACCGCGGAACTCAGCCAGAGACTCGAGGCGGACTTTGACTTGGCTCTGCGGTATCAGGACGGAAATCGCGGCGGCTTCACGGCGGAAACGGCGGACTACGTTAAGGTCAACGCCATCAAGATCGCCAAGGGCACGCTGTCCGGCTCGGCGGTAATCGACATCGCCAACGAGGCCGCGGGCAGCGAGGTCCATGAAGGCGACGAGACCTTTCAGGTCTACGTGACCACAAGCTTCAACCCGCGGGTCGACCCCGGTACGAACCGAAGCGTTGACGTCACCATCACCGACGACTCCGACCAACCCGTCCTCGAGCTCGTGCCGCCGGCGACCCTGGACGGCGCCGAATCGGACCAGAACAAGAACCGCGTCTTCAAGGTCACCAAGACCGGCGCCACCGAACTCACCGCCAGCGTCACCGTCGCCACCGCCGACGGCACGGCGGAAGCCCCCGGCGACTACACCGCCATCGCCGGGCAAACCCTCAGCTTCGCGCCCGGCGACAGCGAAAAGTCCGTCACGGTGGCCTTCAAGGACGACAGCGACGATGAACTCCGCGAGGACTTCGGCATCGCCATCAGTTCCCCCACCGGCGCCACGCTCGGCACGGTCACCGAATCGACCGTCGCCGTCACCGACGACGACCCCACCAACGTCCAGCTCGAAGTCAGCAAGCTCGCCATCGCCGAGGACGGCGGCGCCCGGGACATCACGGTCACGCTCGGCCGCGCCCTGACTGGCGGCGAATCCCTGCCGGTCACCCTGACCTTCGCCGGCGCCGCCACGTTCGGCGCGGATTACACGCTCAAAGGCCCCGACACCAACCCCACCGGCGTGACCTTCAGCAATCTCGCCAGCACCGACCGCGCGGCCAATCCGCCCACCGTCACCTTCACCGGCGGCGCCGGCGCGTCCAGCACCGCCACCCTCACCCTCACCGCCAGCGACGACGACACCGACGAAGGGGACAGCGAAACCGTCACCGTCAGCCTCGGCGCCCTGGACGCCAACTCCGGCGCCGGCCTCGACGGCGGCGCCAAGGCGGACGCCGCCAAGAACACCCAGACCTTCGAGATCACCGACGACGACACGCCCGGCGGCGTCACCCTAACAGTGGACGTGGACACCGCCACCGACGGCGCGCAGACCAGGGTGTCCGAAGTTGCCGCCCCGGCGAGCGTCGAGGTCACGGCAACCATCGACGGCGGCGTCACCTTTCCGGCGGCGAAAACCGTCACCGTCTCGGTGGGCGGCGGCGCCAGCACCGCCACCTCCGTTGACGACTACGCGAAGGTCGCCGACTTCGACATCACCATCCCGGCGAACGCCAACAGCGCCACCGGCTCGTTCACCCTGACGCCCGTCAACGACAGCGTCAAGGAATCCGATGAGACGATCGTGGTCGCCGGAACCTTGACCGGCCTCGCCGTCAAGCCCGCCACCGTCACGCTGATCGATTTCAGCGTCATCCCGGAGATCGGCGTCAGCGCCGGCGGCGGCGTCACCGAAGGCGGCGACGCGAGCTTTACCCTGAACGGCAGCGAGGCCATCCCCATCGATCTCACCGTGGGCGTCAGCCTGACCCAGACGGGCAGCTTCGTCGCCGCGAAGACCCTCACCGACACCACCGCGGTCACGATTCCGGCGAACGCCACCAGCGCCAAGCTTGACCTCGCGACCTTGAACGACACCGTTGACGAGATTGACGGCAGCCTGACAGTGACTGTCACCGCCGCCGACAACGGCGCCTACACCGTCTCCAGCACCGCGGGCAGCGCCAAGGCGGCGGTCACCGACGACGACGCCACCAGCGTCGCGCTCAGCGCCACCGCCACCAGCCTCACCGAGGGCGACACCGCCACCAAGGCGAGCTTGAGCCTGCAGCTCGGCCGCGACATCGCCGCCGGCGAGATCGTCGAGGCGCCGCTGGTCATCACCACCAGCACCGGCGTGCCCATCGCCGAGGCGAACGCGGCCAACCGTGACTACCTCCTCACCGCCAGCGGCGGCGGCGTCAGCCTCACCGGCGCCGACACCGCCGCGCCGAAGATCCGCTTCACCGGCGCGGCGGCCCAGGTGCAAAACGCCACCATCGACCTCACCGCCACCGCCCGCGACGACGACGACGAGGACAACGAGGCGCTCAAGGTGGCCCTGGGCAATCTCGCCGCCGCCGGCCTTGCCACCAATGTCAGCGGCGGCGCGGCGGCGGTCACCGACAACGACCCGAACACCGAAGACAACAGCGTCGAGATCACCATCGTCGATGACGAGGCGTCCAAGGCGCGAATCAGCGTCTCGGTGGGGGCAACAACCCCGGAAGGCGCCAGCTTTGGGGTGGCGGTCCAGGCCGACCCGAGGCCGACGGAGGACATTACCGTTCACCTGAACGTCACCGAGGCGGACGGCTCCAACTATCTTTCCGATTCGCACGAGGAAGCGCAGTCCTTCCTGTTGAAGAAAGGCATCCGCGATTTTCGGCACAGTGTGTACATCCCGGACAACGACCGCGACGAAGCCGACGGCGGCCTGACCGTCACCCTGGTTCCCGACGACGCCTACCGGGTCGCCACGCCCGACCCCGCCAACGTCGTCATCCGCGACAACGACGCGACGCCGCTAGGCTTCGATCGCGTTTGTTCCGGCCCTTGCAACCCGATCGGCGAGAACGGCGGCGAGGCCGAATTCCGGGTGCGCCTCGATCGCGCCCTCGACCGGGACAACGCCACCGTCACCGTGCCGATCAATATCTCCGGCGCGAGCGAGGGCGCCCACTACACACTCGCCGTGAAAGACGGGCAGACCGGCGTCAGCCTGCTCACCACGAATCCGCACAGCGCCCAGAACCCGGCGCTGCGCTTCGGCGGCGCGGGCGTGAGCCAAGCCTCCTTCATCCTCACCGCGGTCGATAACAGCGACACCGCAAGCCGCACCGTGACGCTCGTCCCCGGCACGCCAACCTGGCAAAACGTATCCGGCGGCGTTTCCCTGGGCGCGAGTCGTTCGGCCAGCGTCGTCATCGCCAACGACGACGGCACGCCCGTGGTGCGCGCGGAGGCCTTTGCGCCCGAGACCACCGAAGGCTTCTTCTATGACGGAATTGACAGCAGAACCGTACCCTTCAGAACGCAAAGCACCAGGCCGGAGTTGTGGATTTTCGCGGACCCGGTGCCGCGGAGCGATCTGAGCGTCAGCGTGACCGTGACGGAAGAGCAGGGGGATGTGCTCGAGTCCGGGTCCGGCACGCGCACGCTGACCATCGGGGCGAATCAGGCCGGGCCGACCGTAGTGCCGCTGTTCATCGAAAACGATCAGGACGATGAGCCCACCGCCATCGTCAAGCTGCAAGTGAACAGCGGTCAGGGCTACACGGTCTCGTCGACGCAGGGCAGCGCGACGATGCGCGTCATCGACAATGACGGCGGCCCCACGGTCAGCCTCGCCGCCGCCAACGCCAAGGTCACCGAAGGCGACAACGTCGTCATCAACCTGACCCGCGGCACGGAAGGCGCAAGGCGCGGCTTTGAGTCTCAGGGCGTCTCCAACGTAAGGCTGCGCGTCACCCAGCGCGGCAACTTCGTGGCGACCGAAAACCTCAACGTGCAGACCGTCGTTTTCGCCAAGGGCGAAACCGGCAAAACCCACACGGTGCCCATCGTCGACGACTCGATGGGCGAAAAGGACGGCACGGTCACGGTGGAGCTGTTGCCGAGCGCAAAGGTCTCCGGCCGGTTTCAATATGCGGTGGACTACGCGCCGGGGAACCGCGCCGTCATCGAGGTGGCGGACGACGACGGCGGCGGCCCCGGCGTGCTCATCTACAACATCGACGGCGACCTGAACGAGCGCAAGCTCGAGGATACCGGCAGCTATCAGGTCGAACTCGCCACCGATCCGGGCCAGACCGCGACCCTCACCGTGAACGTGCCCGCCGCGCATCGGGAATCCGTCACCGTGCAGGCCCCCGGCGGCACCGCGGGGGCGAGCGCCACCCTGACATTCACATCCGGTCAGGGCGGCACCTGGGATACGCCGCAGACCATCACCCTCACGCCGCTCATCGACGACGACGGCGATACCGACAGCTTCTCGCTCGCCCACGGCATCGCCGACTACCCTGGCGTCAACAGCGCGCCCGACGTGCCGGTGACCGTCAAGGACCGGGGCTACAACGTCGAGCGCAGCCGCACGAGTCTCGAAGTCGCCGAACCCGCCGGTCAGGAAACCTACGGCCTGCATCTGCTGAGCGCGCCAAAGGCCAACGTCACCATCACCCCGGCGAGTGGCGATACCGAGCTGGCGACCGTCTCCGGCCCGCTCACCTTCACCCCGACCGACTGGCGGCAACCCAGGCAGGTCAGCGTCTCCGGCCTGAAGGTGGGCACGCTCAACGTCACCCACACCATCGCCACCACCGACGCCGGCTACGGCGCGCTCACCGGCAACTTCCCCATCGCGGTCACCGTCATCGCCGACAACCGCCGCACGGTGAATCTCGCCGCCTCGCCCAATCCGGTCGCCGAAGGCGCCGACGTGACGCTCACCGCCACCATCGACCAGGCGGTGCACCCGGCAAGGGACGTGGTCATTCCGCTCACCTACATGGACGGCACGACGGTGGCCGCCGACTACAGCGGCCCGGCGAGCCTCACCATCGCATCCGGCGAGGTCACCGGCACAGCCACCGTCTCCGTCACCGACGACACCGCCCACGAAACCCCCGACGAAACCTTCACCGTCGCCTTCGGCGCGCTGCCCCGCGAACTGCTGCCGGGCAGCGCGACTTCGGTTGAGGTCGCCATCGACGATGCAGCGGACGTGCCGCGCAAAGTTGACCTGTCGGTCGCCGGCAGCACGGTGCGCGAGGGCGGGGAGCCCGAAACGGTCGATGGCGCGACCAGCTACATCAACACCGCCTTCGAGTTGACCGCCACCCTCGACGCCGCGCTCACCGCCCCGGTGCGCGACGTCACCATCCCCTTGAGCTACACCTTCGGCACCGCCGCGGCCGCGGACATCACGCAAGTGGCCGACGTCACCATCCCGGCGGGCGAAACCAGCGCCGCGGTCACCGTTGAAGTCGTCAACGACAGCGAATTCGAGGCCACGAACGAAACCTTCAGCATCGGCCTCGGCGCCTTGCCCGAAGGCGTGGTGGCCGGCACGACGGATTCCGTGGATCTCGAGATCGACGACGTCAACGACAAGCCGCGCGAGGTGAGCCTGTCGGTGGAGAGCGCGACCGTGCCGGAAAACAGACTGCGGGGCGTGCAACTGACCGCGACCCTGGACCAGATCCTCGCCGCGCCGCAACGCGCGGTCACCGTCCCGTTGACCTACACCCTCGGCACCGCCGCGGCCGAGGACTTCACCGAAGTCGAGAGCGTCACCATACCGGCCGGCGAGACCAGCGCCACGGTGAAAATCCCGCTCATCGACGACAGCGAGTACGAAACGCCCGACGAGACCTTCACCATCGGCCTCGGCGCGCTGCCCGATGACTTGACCGGGGGAGCGACGACCGAGGTGGAGATCGCCATCAGCGACGAAGGCGACGCGCCGAGGACGGTGAGCTTCGGTCCCGCGATCGATCGGGCTGAACTTCAGGCCAACGCAGCAGTTGTTCTCAGTCTGAGCCGGGCGCTGTCGAAGGATGTCACCATTCCCTTGATCGCCACCCTCGGCAGCGCCGAAGCCGACGATTTCAATCTGGAGGGCAGCGTCACCATCAAGGCGAACGACACCCACGGCAGCGCAAGCCTCCAGATCGTCGACAACGACATCTACGAAGGCCCCGAGACCTTCACGATCGCCATGGGCGAGTTGCCCCTCGATGCCTCCGAACTCATCAAGGGCGAACGGGAAACCCAGGTCAATACGATCACCGATGTCGAGGATGAGCCGAGTTTCAGGTACGCCTCGTCCGCACTGAATGCGGCAGTCAGTGAAGGCAACCCCGAACTCGCCCTGGTGCGCACCGGCAAGGTGGAGGCATCGTCCTTTCTCGCCTATCGAACGACGGTGTCGGCGGCAGATGGCGCAACGGCGGGCAAGGACTTCAGGTTGGTGGATCATGGAAGTCAACAGGAAACGGCGCCGCTGGTCGAGGTCCCGGCCGATGACGAAACCCCGGCCTTCGCGCTGCCCGTCATCGACGACACCGAGGATGAGTGGGAATTTGAGTATTTCATTTTCAATGACCGCGCTGGCAAACATCGGGGCGTGGACGGGGCGATTAGTGGGACGAAGGTGGTCAGAATCATCGACGACGACCCCACGCCAGTCAGTCTCGTCCCCTCCGGCGATCTCTCCATCGACGAGGACGACACCGGCGGCAGCACCGCCATGCTGACGGTGCGTTTCCAGCGAGCGCTTCGAAATATCCGGGGTCAGTTCGGTCACGCCGGCCTTCACGAAGCCGCGACCATCCCGCTCGTGCTCAGCAGCAGCACGGGCGCGGCGCTGCCCGGTTCGGCCAGCCCGGACTTCGAGCTGACGGTCACAGGCAGCGGCGTCACCGCCTCGGGCTTGGACAGCGCCACGCCTTCGATCACCTTCACCGGCAACCGAACGGCTCCACCGGGCCAGGTGCAGGAAGCCACCGTCACCCTCACCGCCATCGGCCGCGACGACGGCGACTATGCCGACGAGCTCATCGAGATCGCCCTGGGAGACGTGGCCGGCGCTTCGAACAACCTCGAGGGCGGCGTCAGCGCCAGCGACGACGGCAACCCGAGCACCACCGACAACGTCGTCAGCATCGGCATCGTCGACGACGAAGAGGGGCCGGACGGCTTCACCCTGTCGGTGGACACGGACTCCGTGGCCGAGAACGCGCAAGCCGCCGCCACCGTTACGGTGACCGCGACCGCCCAGGACGGCGGCGTGTTTCCGGCGGTTCAAGAACTTACCATCACCGTTGGCGGCGGCGAGAACGACACCGCCGTGTCCGGCGCCGACTACACGGCGGTGCCGAGTTTCAAGATCAGCGTGCCCGCGGGCGATAGCAGCGCCAGCGCCAGTTTCTCGCTGAATCCCACCGACGACGCCCTCGACGAGGAGGACGAAACCCTCAGCGTCAGCGGCGCCGCCGGCCAGCTCACCATCGTGCCGGCCACCGTCACCATCACCGACGACGACCCCGAACCAGAAGTCTCGGTGGCCGACGCCAGCGCCGTCAGCGAAGGCGACGACCCCGCGGTCACCGCGGACATGCGCTTCACGGCGAGCCTGTCCGCGGCCAGCGGCAAGACGGTGACCGTGCCCTATACGCTCGGCGGCACGGCAACCGCGGGCGACGATTACACCGCGCCCGATCCCCTGTCGGTGAGTATTGCGCCGGGGGCCACAAGCGCCGACATCGTCGTGCCGGTGAAAGGCGACATCATTGACGAGGTGACCGAAACCATCGAAGTCACCCTCGGCGCGCCGACCAACGCCGAGGTCGGCGGCGGCCAGGGCGACGGCGCCGCCAGCGGCAAGATCACCGACGACGACGAGACCCCGGTCACCTTGTCGGCTGCCGGCGCCGCCATCGCCGAAAACGGCGGAACGAAGACCATTACCGTCGCTTTGGGCCGGGCGCTGACCGGCAGCGAGACGCTGTCGGCGCCGCTGACCTTCGGCGGCACGGCGGATTTCGGTGCTGACTACACGCTCAGCGCGCCCAACCCGACACCAACCGGCGTGACCTATTCGAACCTCGCTAGCACCGACCTTGAGGACGACCCGCCGACCGTCGCCTTTTCAGGCGTCCCCAACGCCGCGAGATCGGCGACGCTTATACTCACGGCCACCGCCGACACCATGGACGAGGAAGCCACGGAATCGGTGAGCGTCGGCCTTGGCGCACTCACCGCCGCCAATCTCGACGGCGGCGCCGGCGGCAGCGGCGCGGCGGCCTTCGACATCACCGACGACGACGACCCGCCGGTGATCGCCATCGACGCGCCGAGCGTAGACGAAGGCGCATCGGGCGCGAGCCCCACTCTGCGCTTCACCGTGTCCCTGAACACGGCGAGCGGCCAGGAGGTCACCGTCGCCTACGCCGAGATCGCCGGCGGCACGGCCACGCAAGACACCGACTACTCGGAACTTTCGAGCGGCACGCTCACCTTCAAGGCGGGCGAGACCAGCCAGCACATCGACATCAGCGTCACCGGCGACGACGTCGACGAGGACAACGAGACGGTGAAGGTGCGGCTGTCCTCGCCGTCGAACGCGACGCTCACCGGCGGCAAAGCCACCCTCGACGCCACCGGCACCATCACCGACGACGATGATGCCCCGACGGTCTCGGTTGCGAACGCCAGCGCCGTCACCGAAGGCAACGACCCGAAGACCACGGTGGACATGAGCTTCGCCGTGACCCTGTCCGCCGCCAGCAGCCGGACGGTCACTGTTCCCTACACGCTCGGCGGCACCGCGGCCGAGGACGACGACTACACCGCGCCGGATCCGGCCTCGCTCACCTTCTCCCCCGGTTCGACGAGCGCCAACATCGTCGTGCCGGTGAAGGGCGATGCGATCGACGAGGTCAACGAGACCGTCACGGTCACGCTGGACACCCCGACCAACGCCACCGTCTCCACCGCCCAGGGCGCCGGAACCGCCACGGGCACGATCACCGACGACGAGGCGACGCCGGTGGCGACGCTGATCCTGACTCCGGCGAGCATCGCCGAGTCCGGCGCAAGCAACGCCAGCACCGTGACGGCTTCCCTGTCCGGCGCTTCGGATCAGGCCGTCACGCTCACCGTGGCGGCGGCCGCGGTGTCACCGGCCTCGGCAGACGACTTCACCCTGAGCGGTTCCACCCTGACCGTCGCCGCCGGCGGCACGTCGAGCACCGGGACCGTCACCGTCACCGCCGTGGACGACAAGATCGACGGCCCGAACAAGACCGTCACCGTCTCCGCCACCGCCGGCGGCGGGCGCGGCGTGGCGAACCCGGCCAACGCCACCCTCACCATCGCCGACGACGACAACGCGCCCACCGGCATCGCGCTCACCGTCGATCCCGCGAGCGTCGATGAGGACGACGGCAGAACATCCATCGAAGTAACCGCGACCACCACCGGCGACACCACCTACAGCGAGGCCAAGACCCTGGCCATCACGATTGGAGGCGGCGACAGCACCGCCACAGCCAATGACGACTACACGGCGGCGGGCTTCAGCATGACCCTGCCCGCCGGGCAGTCGAGCGTGTCGAAATCCTTCAACCTCACCCCCGAGGACGACCGCGTCGACGAGGAAAGCGAGACCATTGAAGTCACCGGCACGACGAATGGCGCGACCATCGCCCCGGCGACCGTCACCCTGACCGACAACGACACCCGGGGCGTGACGGTTTCTTCAAACAGCCTGACCGTGCTGGAGGCTGACAACCCCTCAACCAACGGCACGCGCGAAGACCAGGCGACCTACACCGTGGCGCTTGACAGCCAGCCCACCGACGATGTCACCGTCAACATCGCCGTGCCGGAGGGCGCGCCGTTCACCGTCAGCCCGACCAGCCTGACCTTCACGCCGAGCGGCGCCGGCATCTGGAGCACGGCCCAGCAAGTCACCGTCACCGCGACCGACGACGACATCGACAACCAGGGCAATGCGCGCGGCGCGAGCGTCACCCACAGCGTCGTTGCGGGCGACTCCGACTACGGCGACGTCACGGCCTCCGCGGTCGGCGTCACGGTCACCGACGACGATGCGACGCCCACCGGCATCACCCTCACCACCGACACCCCCACCATCGCCGAGAACGCGGCCAAGAAGACGGTGAAGGTCACGGCCACCGTGAACGGCGACACCACTTACGCCACCGACACGACTGTTCGGGTCACGGTTGGGGACAAGGACGACAGCGCCGTCTCGGGGATGGACTACGCGGCGGTGACCGCCTTTGACATCGAGATCGAGGCCGGGGAGATGAGCGGCGAGAAAACCTTCGACCTCGACCCAACAGACGACGCGATCGATGAGGCGGAGGAGTCAATCAGCCTCAAGGGCGCGTCGGGCGCCCTCACCGTCACCGGCGCCGCCATCAAGCTGAGCGACAACGACACCCGCGGCATCACTGTCACTGGCAGCCCGCTCACGGTGGCGGAGGCCGACGATCCGGACACCGACGGCATACGCGAGGATCAGGCGACCTACACCATTGTGCTCACCAGCCAACCCACGATTGACGTTGTCATCGACCTGTCCGCCGCTGGCGGCGTGACCGTCAGCCCGACGAGCCTGACCTTCAAACCAGGCGGCGCCGGCATCTGGAGCACCGCGCAGGAGGTCACGGTCACCGCGGTGGACGACGACATCGACAACGCTGGCAATGCGCGCACCGCCCGCATCACGCATACCGTGACAACTGTCTCCGACTACAAGGACGAGACGGTGGCGAACGTCAGCGTGACGGTCAACGACGACGACGACGCTCCGGACGGCATCGTCCTCACCGTGGACACCGACGCCACGACGGACGGCGAGCAGGACGACATCGCGGAGGGTGCGGGCGGCGCAGTGTCGGTTCGCGCGACGGCAACGGTCACTGGAGACTCTGTGTTCAGTCAAGCGAAAACGGTGAGCGTCACCGTCCGGGAGCTGCCTATTACCGAGACGAACACGAACAGGGCGACCCACCATTTCGACTACAACCCCTCGAGTCCGCGGACCTTGAGTTTCAATATCACCATCCCGGCGGGAGCGAGGAGCGCAAGCGGCAATTTCTCCATCACGCCTGTCGATGACGGCCACGACGAGGGCGACGAGTTCATTGAAGTGGCGGGCAGCGCATCAGGCACAACCGTCACCTCGGGGCGGCTTCGCATTGTCGATAACGACCCGGAACCGGTGATCGAGATCGACTCGCCGAGTGTGACCGAAGGCGACAGCGGCACGGCAACGCTGCGCTTCACCCTGAGCTACATCAAACTGGACGGCTACGAAAACATAGAAGCCAGCGAAAGGCCGGTGTCCGTGGACTATGCCGTGCTGAGTTCGAGCACCGCCACGTCAGGCGAGGATTTTGAAGCGCTCGCGGCTGGCGCCCGGGAGGTAGCGGTCGGCGCCCGTAGCGCAACCATCGACGTGAAGGTCATCGGCGACACGCTCCACGAAGGCGACGAGACGGTGGTGCTGCGCCTGTCCTCGCCGAAATTCGCGAGCTTTGTCGGGGGCGCCAGCACCATCGACGGCACCGGCGCCATTACCGACGATGACGCGATGCCGACCGGCATCACGCTGACCACCGACACGCCCACGATCGCCGAGGATGCGGCCACCAGGACGGTCACCGTCACCGCGACGGTGAACGGCAGCATCGCCTACGGCGAAGACAAGACCGTCAGCGTCACCGTGGGGGATGCGAGCGACAGCGCGACATCGGGCGACGACTATGCCGCCGTCGATGCATTCGACATCGAGATCGAAGCGGGCAGCCTGAGCGGCGAGAAGACGTTCAGCCTCGACCCCACCGACGACGCCCTCAACGAGGCGGAAGAGAGCATCAGCGTCAAAGGCGCGTCGGGCACGCTCACCGTCACCGGCGCCACCATCAAGCTGACCGACGACGACGCCAGGGTTGCCGTTGCCGATGCGAGCGTGGCGGAAGGCGGCAACATGGCCTTTACCGTCACTTTGCCGCTGAAAGCGCCGAGCGGCGGCGTGACGGTCGGCTATTCGACTGCCAACGGCCGCAATGAGTCCACGGACGCCGCCTACCAGATCGCCACCGGCGACGACTACACGGCGGCGGCGCAGGGCGCGAGCCTGACGATTGCCGAGGGCGCGAGCACCGGAACCATCAACATCGCCACCCGGCAAGACGCCACCTACGAAGGCGACCACCACTTCACGCTGACCCTCGACAGCACCAGTCTCTTCAATATAGACGCCGGCGCGAATTCGGCCACCGGCACGATCACCGACGCGCAAGACACGCCAAGCTTCGAGTTTTCCACCGCCTCGAGCACCGTGGCGGAGAATGTCGGCGCCGTAAGCCTCACGGTGGAGAAGACCGGCACGACGCTGGTGTCGGCGACGGTCACTTACCAGACAACCGACGACACCGCCGGCGGCGGCAGCGACTTTACCGCCATCGCCGCCACCGACCTCGAATTCGCCGCGAGCGATACCAGCAAGACCGTCACCGTCACCGTCACCGACGACCGCGACGACGAATTGCGCGAGGCCTTCAGCGTCGATCTCGCCGCCAAGGCCCACGCCCGGCTGGGCGGCGATACCAGCCATGAGGTGACCGTCACTGACAACGATGCTACTTCCGTCACGCTCGCCGCGAGCGGCGCCGCCATCGTCGAGGATGGCGGCGCCAAGACCGTCACCGTGACGCTGGGCCGGGCGCTGACCGGCAACGAGACCTTGTCGGTGCCGCTCACCTTTGCCGGCGACGCCACCTTCGGCGCCGACTACACGCTCGCCGGGCCGCAAACGCTGCCCACCGGCGTGACCGTCTCGAACCTGGCGAGCAGCGACCTTGCGATGAATCCGCCCACCGTCGCCTTCTCCGGCGTGCCGGGCGCGGCGAGCAGCGTGGCCCTGACGCTCACCGCCGGCGACGACGACGCCGACGAAGGCGCCGCCGAATCGGTCACCCTCGGCATCGGCGCGCTCACCGCCGCCAACCTCGACGGCGGCGCATCCGGCTCCGGCGCGCCGACGTTCAACATCACCGACGACGACGACGCCCCAACCGGCATCAGCCTCTCCGTCAGCCCGGCGAGCGTTGCCGAGAACGCCGGCGCCACCACCGTCACGGTGACCGCCAACGTGGGCGGCGGCAGCGCCTATGCCGACAAGACGACGGTCACCGTCAGCGTCGGCGCGGGCACCGACAGCGCCACCGAAGGCGACGACTACACAGCCGTCGCCGACTTCGACCTCGACATCGCCGCGGGCGCCATGCGCGGCACCAAGACCTTTACGCTGACCCCCACCGACGATGCCCTTGATGAACCGGCCGAGACCATCCAAGTATCGGGCGAGGCAACCGATCTAACGATCACGCCCGCCACCATCACCCTCACCGACGACGACGTGCCCGAACTCAGCGTCACCGGCGGCGACGTCACCGAAGGCGCGGACGCCAGCTTCACCATCGCCGCGAACCCGGCCCCGCACGCCGACCTCACCGTGAACTACGGCGTCAGCGAGACCGGCGGTTTCGTCGCCGCCGGCGATACCGGCGCCGGCAAATCGGTGACCATGAAGGCGGGCAGCCCCAGCGTGAAGGTGGACATCGACACCACCGGCGATGCGGTGGACGAGCCGAGCGGTTCGCTGACCCTGACCCTCGCGGGCGGCGCGGGCTACGCGCTGTCCTCGAGCGCGGCGGCGGCGACCATCGCCATTCAGGACGACGACAAGACGGTCGTGACCCTCGCCGCGGGCGCCGACGCCAGCATCACCGAACAGGATCCGGCCGACACCGGCACCGTGCTCATCACGCTCTCCCGCGACCTCGCAACCGGTGAAGTCGCCGACATTCCCCTGGGCCTCACCAGCAGCACGGGTACTGTGATCGCCGAGAGCGACACGTCCTTGCGCGACTTCACCTTCACCGCGAGCGGCGCCGGCGTGACGCTTTCGGGCGCGCTCACCGCCGCGCCCAGGGTGCGCATCACCGGCGGCAACGCCACCGAGCAAATCGCCACCCTGACCTTCGCCGCCACCGCCCGCGACGACGGCGACCAGACCAACGACCGGGTGCGGGTCGTCTTGGGATCGCTCACCGGCGCGGGCCTTGCCACCGCCCTCGACGGCGGCATCGAAGCGGACACTGGCGTCGTCAACCGGGCGATCGTCGACATCATCGACTACCGTGCGCCCGCACTGGTGCTGTCCCGGAATTCCATGACGTTGATCGAAGGCAACGTGGATAGCACATACACCGTGCAGCTTTCGTCCGACCCGCGCGGCACGGTGACGGTTCGGCTTGCTTCCAGCGACAGCGGCAAGGTTTCCGTGACGCCCGCAACGCTCACCTTTACCTCTTCGGGCGCCACCCGCTGGAACGCGCCGCGCAACGTGAAAGTCCACGCCGAGCTCGATGCCGACACCAGCAACGAGAGCGAGACCGTCAGCCATACGGTGACCGCTCCCGAGGGCAGCCCCTACCACGGCCTGGCCGCGGTCTCGCTGCCGGTGACGGTCACCGATTCGGGCGCCCGCGTGCGTAGCGGCAAGAGCAATATTGAGGTGCGCGAGCACGGCGGCACGGACTTCTTCCATTTCTTCCTCGCCAGCACGCCTTCGGCGGATGTCAAGGTCAAGGTGGACAACGATCATCCCAATCTCGTCAAGGTCACCCCGATCGAACAGACTTTTGATGCCAGCACCTGGCAGTTAGGGAAATGGTTGCGATTCGAGGTCGAAGGCGTGAGCCGCCCGACGGACGGGCAGGCGTTCGACGTTCTCATGCGGACCGAATCCACCGACACGGACTACAACGGCCTGTCGTATCCATTGACCATCACGATCCTCGAAGACCAGCGCCCGAAGGTGACGCTCAGCGCCACGCCGGAGCCGGTCGCCGAAGGCGCGGACCTGACCGTCACCGCCGAGATCGATACTGCGCAGGCGAGCGCCGTGACCGTGCCGCTGACCTTCAGCAACGGCACGACGGCGAACGGCGACTACACCGCCGTCTCCAGCATCACCATCCCGGCGAGCGACACCGATGCCAGCGCCATGGTCGCCATCGCCGACGACAGCGCCTACGAGGGCAGCGAAACCTTCGAGATCGCCATCGGCAATCTCGACGACGCCTACCAGAAAGGCGATGCGGTCACGGTCACCATCGACGACGAAGCCGACGCGCCCACTTTCAGCTTCGCGCTGGCAGGTTCCACCGCCGCCGAGGACGCCGGCACGCACAGCCTCACCGTCAACAAGACCGGCACGGCGACGGTGCCCGTGAGCCTCGCCTGGGCGACCGCCGATGGCACGGCGGCGGCCGCATCCGACTACACCGCGGTGACCGAAGGCAGCCTCGAATTCGCCGCCGCCGATGCCAGCCAGTCGATCGAGGTGACCATCGCCGACGATGGCGACGATGAGCTCGCCGAGAACTTCCACGTGGACATCACCGCGGGCACGGGCGCCAAACTCGGCGGCGCCACCCGGCATACGGTCACCGTCACCGACGACGACCCGACCCCGGTCACCCTGAGCGCCCCGGCTGGCGACGTCGGCGAGACCGGCGGCGCCAAGACGCTCACGGTGAGCCTGGGCCGGGCGCTTGAAACGGGCGAATCCATCGTGGTTCCGCTCAGTGTTACGGGCAAGGCGGCGCTCGGCGCGGACTACACCCTGGCCGCGCCGAACCCGGCCCCCACCGGGGTGCGCTACGCCAACCTCGCCAGCAGCGACCCGGCGAGCCCGCCGACCATCACCTTCTCCGGCGGCGCCGCCGCATCAAACAGCGCGACGCTGACCCTGACCGCGACGCCGGACACCATTGACGAAGGCGCAAGCGAGCGCGTGCGCATCCGCCTCGGCGCCCTCATCGCCACCGGCCTCGACGGCGGCGCCGCGCCAAGCGACGACGGCGATGACCAGACGGCCGACAATGATGTGGACTTCCATATCAACGACGATGACGCGGCGCCCACGCGCATCAGCTTAAGCGTCGATACCGATACGGCGGCGGAAAACGCCCAGACCACGGTGGCCGAAGGCGCTGCGCAGGCCGTGACCATCGAAGTCACCGCATCGGTCGACGGCGGGTCCACCTTCAGCGAAGCCACCGAGGTTGAGGTGACCGTGGGCGCGGATGGCGACGCGGCGTCCTCGGGCACGGACTACAAGGCGGTGGCGAGCTTCACCGTCACCATCCCCGCTGGCGCGGCGAGCGCCGCCGGCACCTTTGCCTTCGACCCCGAGGACGATGCCCTTCACGAACCCGACGAGCGCGTCAGCGTCAGCGGCGCATCGGACGGTCTGACGGTCAACGGCGCCCACTTCACCATCACCGACGACGACGCGGCGCCCGGCGGCATCACTCTCTCGGTGTCGCTGTCCTCGGTGGCGGAGGACGTGGCGGTCGCGCCCACCGTCACCGTCACCGCCACCGTCGGCGGCGCCACCCGCTACCCGGCGGACACCGTGGTCGCGGTGACGGTGGGCGATGACGACGACACGGCGGAGTCCGGCGCCGACTACGGGGCAGTGTCGGCCTTCGACATCACCATCGAAGCGGGCGAGGCGAGCGGCGAAGGAACCTTCACCCTGACCCCCACCGACGATGCCCTGGACGAGGCGGACGAGACCATCACCGTCAAAGGCGAATCGGGAGACCTCGACGTCACCGCCGCGACTCTCACCCTCACCGACGACGACGTGCCGGAACTCAGCATCGCGGCGGGCGCGGCGGTGGACGAGGGCGCGGCGGCGGGCTTCACGGTCGAGGCCGACATCGCGCCTGTCGAGGACTTGACGGTGAACGTCGATGTGGACGCCAGCGCTGGTTTCGTCGCCGACGGCGTGACGGGCAAGCAGACGGTCACCCTTGACGCCGGCGAGACCAGCGCGACCTATGAGGTGGGCACCGAAGCCGACGCCACCGACGAGGCCGACGGCTCGGTGGAGGTGACGCTGGAGGGCGGCGACGATTACGGCGTGTCGTCGAGCAACGCCTCGGCGAGCGTGGTGGTGCGGGACGACGACGCCACGACCGTGACCCTGGCCGGTTCCGGCAGCATCGCCGAGGACGGCGGCACGCAGGACATCACCATCACGCTGGGCCGCGCGCTGGTTGCGGACGAGAGCGTGACGGTTCCCCTTGCCATCACGGGCGCGACGGCTCCGACGCACTACACGATCGGACTCAAGGGCAATGGCGGCACGGGCGTCACCCTCGACACCGGCGACCCCCACAGCGCCGGGGAACCCGCGGTCATACTCGATGGCGCGGGCGCGCAAACAGCGACGCTGACCCTGACGGCGGTCGCCAACAGCGACCCGGTGGCCCGCACCGTTGCCGTTGACTTCGGCGCAAGCACCCGCGCGCCGAGCCACACCGGGCTGTCCGGCGGCATCGGCACGGCGGGCGCCGCCTCGGTCAAGATCATCGACGACGACGCGACGATCACGGTGATGGACGCCAGCGCCGCCGAGGGCGACGCCGTCGAATTCACCGTGACGCTGCCGGCCGCCGCGCCCGCGGGCGGCGTGACCGTAAGCTACGAGACCTCCAACGGTCGCGGCAACGAGGACGACGAGGACTGGCAGGTCGCCACGACCGCCGACTACACCGCGGCGGCGTCGAACGCGGCCGTCACCATCGCCCAGGGCGACCAAACGGGCACCATCAGCATCCCCACCACCCCGGACAGCACCTACGAGGGCGACCATTACTTCACGCTGAGTCTCACCGGCGCGACCAACTTCGACATGCGCGCGGTGGACGCCTCCGCCATCGGCACCATCACCGACGAAGCCGACCGGCCGAGCTTCGCGTTCTCCGCCGCCGCGAGCACCGAGGACGAGGACGTTGATGACGTGACCCTTACGGTGGAGAAGACCGGCACGACCCTGCTGCCGGCAACAGTGAGCTATCAAACCACCGATGGCGCCGCCACCGGCGGCGACGATTTCACCGCCATCGCCGCCACCAGCCTGGTGTTCGCCGCGGGCGACACCAGCAAGACCTTCGATGTCACCATCACCGACGACACCGACGACGAGCCGTCGGAGCAGTTCACCGTCGATCTCACCGCTGGCACGGGCGCGGTGCTGGGCACCGATTCCAGCCACGCCATCGCCATCACCGACAACGACGCGACGGAAGTGACCCTGTCGGCGCCCGCGGCCGCCATCGACGAGGACGGCGGAACCAAGACCGTCACCGTCACGCTGGGCCGTGCGCTAACCGGGAACGAGACGCTGTCGGTGCCACTCACCTTCGGCGGCGCGGCGGGCTTCGGCGTGGACTACGAGCTCAGCGCGCCCAACACCCCGCCAACCGGCGTGACCTACTCGAACCTCGCCAGCGACGACCTTGAGGACGACCCGCCGACCGTCGCCTTCTCCGGCGTCCCCAGCGCCGCGGCATCGGCGACCCTGACGCTCACCGGCAAGGATGACCCGACCGACGAGGGCGCATCGGAGTCCGTGACCCTCGGCCTCGGCAAGCTGGTCCCCGCCAACCTCGACGGCGGCGCGCGCGGCAGCGGCGCGGCAACCTTCAACATCACCGACGACGACGACGCGCCCGGCGGCATCAGGCTGACCACCAGCATCGCCAGCATCGCCGAGGACGCCGCCGCCGCGACAGTGACAGTCACGGCCACCGTCACCGGCGGCAGCGCCTACAACGCCAAGACCACCGTGGCGGTGGAGGTCGGCGACGCCGACAACGACAGCGCGGTCGAGGGCGCGGACTACGCCAACGTGGCCGACTTCGACATCACCATCGACGCCGGCAAGACGGAAGGCACGAACACCTTCACCCTGACCCCCACCGACGACGCCCTCGACGAGGACACCGAGACCCTCAGCGTCAAGGGCGCGTCCGGCAATCTCAGCGTCACCGACGCGAGCATCGACATCACCGACGACGACGCCCCGCCGGTGATCTCGATCGACGCGCCGAGCGTGGACGAGGGCGCATCGGGCGCCAACGCGAGGCTGCGCTTCACCGTGTCCCTCGACGCGGCGAGCGGCAAGGAGGTCACCGTCGCCTACGCCGAGGCCAGCGGCGGCACGGCGACCCAGGACACGGACTACGCGGAACTTTCGAGCGGCACGCTCACCTTCAAGGCGGGCGAAACGAGCCAGCACATCGACATAACGGTCACCGGCGACGACATCGACGAGGACAACGAGACGGTGAAGCTGCGGCTGTCCTCGCCAGGCAACGCCGTGTTCGCCGGCGATGCCGCGTCGCTTGACGCCACGGGCACGATCACCGACGACGACGACGCCCCGACGGTCTCGGTCGCCAATGCCACCGCCGTCACCGAAGGCAACGACCCGATGACCGCGGTGGACATGCGTTTCGCCGTGACCCTGTCCGCCGCCAGCAGCCGGACGGTGACGGTCCCCTACACGCTCGGCGGCACGGCGGACGCGGACGACGACTACACCGCGCCGAATCCGGCCTCGCTCACCTTCTCCCCCGGTTCGACGAGCGCCAACATCGTCGTGCCGGTGAAGGGCGATGCGATCGACGAGGTCAACGAGACCGTCACGGTCACGCTGGATACCCCGACCCACGCCACCGTCTCCACCGCCCAGGGCGCCGGAACCGCCACGGGCACGATCACCGACGACGAGGCGACGCCGACGGCGACGCTGATCCTGACCCCGGCCAGCATCGCCGAGTCCGGCGCAAGCAACGCCAGCACCGTGACGGCTTCCCTGTCCGGCGCTTCGGATCAGGCCGTCACGCTCACCGTGGCGGCGGCCGCGGTGTCACCGGCCTCGGCAGACGACTTCACCCTGAGCGGTTCCACCCTGACCGTCGCCGCCGGCGGCACGTCGAGCACCGGGACCGTCACCGTCACCGCCGTGGACGACAAGATCGACGGCCCGAACAAGACCGTCACCGTCTCCGCCACCGCCAGCGGCGGGCGCGGCGTGGCGAACCCGGCCAACGCCACCCTGACCATCGCCGACGACGACAACGCGCCCACCGGCATCGCGCTCACCGTCGATCCCGCGAGCGTCGCCGAGGATGCCGGCGCAACGGCCATCGAGGTGACCGCGGCCACCACCGGCGACACCACCTACAGCGAGGCCAAGACCCTGGCCATCACGATTGGAGGCGGCGACAGCACCGCCACAGCCAATGACGACTACACGGCGGCGGGCTTCAGCATGACCCTGCCCGCCGGGCAGTCGAGCGTGTCGAAATCCTTCAACCTCACCCCCGTGGACGACCGCGTCGACGAGGAAAGCGAGACCATTGAAGTCACCGGCACGACGAATGGCGCGACCATCGCCCCGGCAACCGTCACCCTGACCGACAACGACACCCGGGGCGTGACGGTTTCTTCAAACAGCCTGACCGTGCTGGAGGCTGACAACCCCTCAACCAACGGCACGCGCGAAGACCAGGCGACCTACACCGTGGCGCTTGACAGCCAGCCCACCGACGATGTCACCGTCAACATCGCCGTGCCGGAGGGCGCGCCGTTCACCGTCAGCCCGACCAGCCTGACCTTCACGCCGAGCGGCGCCGGCATCTGGAGCACGGCCCAGCAAGTCACCGTCACCGCGACCGACGACGACATCGACAACCAGGGCAATGCGCGCGGCGCGAGCGTCACCCACACCGTCGTCGCGGGCGACTCCGACTACGGCGACGTCACGGCCTCCGCGGTCGGCGTGACGGTCACCGACGACGACGCGGCCCCGACCGGCATCACCCTCACCACCGACACGCCCACCATCGCCGAGAACGCGGCCACGAAGACGGTGAAGGTGACCGCCACGGTGAACGGCGACACCACCTACGCGACGGACACAACCGTGAGCGTCACCGTGGGGGACAAGGACGACAGCGCCATATCTGGCACCGACTACGCGGCGGTGACGGCCTTCGACATCAAGATTGAGGCCGGGGAGATGACCGGCGAGAAGACGTTCAGCCTTGATCCCTCCGATGACGCCCTTGACGAGGTGGAGGAAAGCATCAGCGTCAAGGGCGCGTCGGGCATGCTCACCGTCACCGGCGCCACCATCGAGCTGACCGACGACGACGTGCCGGAACTCAGCATCACCGGGGGTTCGGCGGTGGACGAGGGCACGGCGGCGAGCTTCACGGTCAACGCCAACATCGCGCCCGTCGAAGATTTGGAGGTGAACGTCGATGTGGTCGCCACCGCCGGCTTCGTCGCCAGCGGGCTCAGGGGCGACCAGACATTCACCTTTGATGCGGGCGGCACGAGCGAAACCTACACCGTCGCCACCCAGTCCGACACCACCGACGAGGCCGACGGTTCGGTGGAGGTGACGCTTGAGGGTGGCGACGACTACACCGTGTCGTCCACCGACGACTCGGCAAGCGCGGCGGTGCGCGACGACGACGCCACCACCGTGACCCTCGCGGGCGCCGGCAGCATCGCCGAGAACGGCGGTACGCAGGACGTGACCATCACCCTGGGCCGGGCGCTGGTGGCGGGCGAAAGCGTGACGGCGCCGTTGACGGTCTCTGGCGCGACGGTGGTGACGCATTACACGATTGGGCTCAAGGGCAACGGCGGCACGGGCGTGTCCCTCGACACCGGCACCCCGCACGATGCCGGCAACCCCGCCGTGACCCTCACGGGCGCCGGCGCGCGAACCGCGACGCTGACGCTGACGGCGGTAGACAACACCGATCGGGACACACGAGTGGCGACCGTCGCCTTCGGCACGAGCACCCGCGCGCCGAGCCACACCGGTCTTTCCGGCGGCATCAATCCGACCGGGTCCGCCGCCGTCACCATCGTCGACGACGACGCCATGATCACCGTGGCGGGCGCCAGCGCCGCCGAGGGCAGCCCCGTCGGGTTCGCCGTCACCCTGCCGGACCCCGCGCCCGAGGGCGGCGTGACCATCGGCTACTCGACCTCCCATGGACGCGGCAACGCCAACGACGAGAGCTACCAGATTGCGGGCGCTGCCGACTACACGGCGGCGGCAAACGGCGCGTCCATCACCATCGCCGAGGGCGGGCGTACAGGCACGATAAGTATCGCCACCACTCCGGACGACACCTACGAGGGCGACCACTACTTCAAGCTGACCCTTGAAGACACGGACACCTACAACATCAGCACGACCGCGGGTTCTGCCATCGGTGCCATCACCGACGCGGCGGACCTGCCAAGCTTCGCCTTCTCCACCACATCAAGCACGGTGGCGGAAAGCGTTGGCACGGTGACGCTGACGGTGGCGAAGACCGGCGCCACGGAAGTGCCCGCCACCATCGCCTACGCAACCACCGACGACACCGCCGAGGGCGGCAGCGACTTCACGGCGATCACCGGCTCCGATCTGGCGTTCGCCGCGGCCGACGCCAGCAAGACTTTCGACGTCACCATCGCCAACGACACCGCCGACGAGCTGACGGAAACCTTCAGCGTCGATCTCGCCGCCAAGTCGCATGCGAAGATCGGCGCCGATTCGAGCCACGCCATCACCATCACCGACAACGACGCGACGGAAGTGACCCTGTCGGCGCCCGCTGCCGCCATCGCCGAGAACGGCGGCACGAAGACCATCACCGTCACGCTGGGCCGGGCGCTCACCGGCGACGAAACGCTCACCGCGCCGCTGACCTTCGGCGGCGACGCGACCTTCGGCGGCGACTACACGATTGCCGCGCCCAACTCGACGCCCGTCGGCGTGACCTACTCGAACCTTGCCAGCACCGACCTTGCGAAGAATCCGCCGACAATCGCCTTCTCCGGCATCGAAAACGCCGCGAGCAGCGCCACGCTCATCCTTACCGTGACCAACGACAGCATCGACGAGGGCGCGGCGGAATCGGTGAGCCTCGGCCTCGGCGCGCTCACCGCCACCAACCTAGACGGCGGCGCGAGTGGCAGCGGCACGCCAAGCTTCAACATCACCGACGACGACAACGCGCCCGGCGGCATCACGCTCACCACCAGCGTCACCGGCATCGCCGAGGACGCCGCCACCGCGGAGGTCACCGTGACGGCCACCGTGACCGGCGGCACGCACTACGCGGAGAAGGTGACCGTCGACGTTACGGTCGGTCATGACGACGACGGTGCGACCGAGGGCGCCGACTACGCGACGGTGGCGGATTTCGAGATCGAGATCGAAGCGGGCAAAATGGAGGGCGCCAACACCTTCAGCCTGAACCCCGACGACGACGATATCGACGAGGCAACCGAGACCATCGGCGTCTCCGGCTCGTCCGGCGACATCACGGTCGTCCCCGCGAGCATCGATCTCACCGACAACGACACCCGCGGCGTGACCGTCACCCCGACCGCCCTGACGCTCGACGAGACCGACACCAGCGGCACCGCGGCGGAGGAGCACAAGGGCGCCTACAGGGTGGTGCTGACCAGCGAGCCGACCGATGATGTGACCGTCGAGATCAGCGTGCCGGACGGTGCGCCCTTCACTCTGAGCAGAAGCGAACTCGAGTTCACCCCGTCGAACTGGAACAGCGTCCAGACCGTTACCGTGACCGCCACCGACGATGACGTGGACAACGCTGGCGATCGGCGCACTGCCGACATCACACATACAGTGGATGCCGGTGACTCGGACTACGGTGGCGTCGATGCCGCGGATGTTGAAGTGACCGTCAACGACGACGATGGCACGCCCGTGGCGACGCTGGTGGTGACGCCCGCCTCCATCGACGAGTCGGGTTCGTCGAACAGCGCCACCGTGACCGCGCGCCTTAACCGCGCTTCCGAAGCCGCCGTCACGCTCGAAGTGGCCGCCGCGCCGGTGAGCCCCGCGGCCGCCGCCGACATCGCGGTCAGCCAGAACAGGACCCTGACCATCGCCGCCGGCGGCACGGTCAGCACGGGCGCCGTCACCATCACCGCCACCGACAATGCGGTCGACGCCCTCGACAAGACCTTCACCATCTCGGCCACCGCTTCGGGCGGCGGCGTGACGGCGCCGGCGAACCAAACGCTGACCATCGTGGACGACGAGGCCACCACCGTGACGCTGGCGCGGACGGGCAGCGGCGGCATCGCCGAGGACGGCGGCGAGGTGGACGTGACCGTCACGCTGGGCCGGACGCTTGGCGCCGGGGAGTCGGTGACGGTGCCGCTTGTGGTCAGCGGCGCGGATGCATCCGACCACTACACCTTCGCGCTCAAGGGCAACGGCGGCACCGGCGTCTCCATGAGCACCTCGAATCCGCACAGCGCTCAACGCCCCGCAGTGACCCTGAACGGTGCCGGGGCGCGCACCGCGACGCTCACGCTCACCGCCGTCGCCAACAGCGACCGGGTGAGGCGCACCGTCAGCATCGCCTATGGAACGTCCAACCGCGCCCCGACCTCGACGGGCCTGTCGGGCGGCATCTCGACCGCGGGCGCGGTGTCGGTGCCGATCGACGACGACGACGCCATGATCACCGTGGCGAACGCCAGCGCCGCCGAGGGCAGCGCCGTCGAGTTCACCGTGTCGCTGCCGGATCCGGCGCCGACGGGCGGCGTAACCATCGACTATTCGACCGCCAACGGCCGCGGCAACGAGGACGACGAGACCTACCAGATCGCCACCAGCGCGGACTACACGCCGGCCGCGGCGAACGCCTCGCTGCAAATCGCCGCCACCCGGACAAGCGGCACGATTCGCATCGACACCACCCACGACACCACTTACGAAGGCGACCACCACTTCACGCTCAGCCTCGACGCCACCGACACCTTCAACATCAGCCCGGACGCGGGCTCGGCCATAGGCACAATCACCGACGCCGCCGACCTGCCGAGCTTCGTCTTCTCCACCGACGCCACCGACGCCGACGAGGATGCCGGCAACCTCACGCTGACCGTGCAAAAGACCGGCGCCACCGAAGTGCCCGCCAAGGTCAGCTACAAGACCACCGACGGCAGCGCCACCGGCAGCGACTTCACCGCCATCGCCGCCACCGATCTCACCTTCGCGGCGGCGGATACCAGCAAGACCATCACCGTCACGGTCACCGACGACACCGACGACGAGGCCGAGGAAGCCTTCACCGTCGACCTCACCGCCGGCGATCACGCCAAGCTCGGCGCGACAGCTTCCCACACCGTCACCATCACCGACGACGATGCCACGACGGTCACCCTGTCCGCCCCGATTAGCGCCATCGACGAAGACGGCGGCGCCAAGACCGTCACCCTGACCCTCGGCCGGTCGCTGCGAGGCGACGAGTCGCTGGCCGTGCCGCTCACCTTCGGCGGACGCGCGGCGTTCGGCGCCGATTACACGCTCAGCGCCCCCAACACGACGCCGAACGGCGTGGCCTACTCAAACCTCGCGAGCGACGATCTTGAGGACGACCCGCCCACCGTCACCTTTTCCGGCGCCGCCAACGCCGCGCGCAGCGCCACCATCACCGTCAACGCGTTCGACGACGCCATTCACGAACGAGCGGTCGAGCTCGTCACCATCGACATTGGCGCGCTTGTCGCCGGCAATCTCGACGGCGGCGCGACCGCATCCGGCAGCGCCGCCTTCGACATCGCCGACGACGACGCCGAACCCGGCGGCATCGAACTCAAGGTGGACGTAGACAGCCTCGCGGAGGACGCCGCGGCCACGACAGTCACCGTCACCGCGGAAGTCACCGGCGACAGCGCCTACGAGGAGGCCAAGCAAGTGCGCGTCACAGTGGGCGCGGGCGCTGACAGCGCGACGGAGGGCGACGACTATGCGGCAGTGGGCGCCTTTGACATCACCATCGATGCGGGCGAGATGAGCGGGGAGCACGCCTTCACCCTGAACCCCACCGACGACAGCATAGACGAGGGGAACGAGACCATCAGCGTCAACGGCGTGTCCACTGGCTTGGACGTGGCCGGCGCGAGCGTCGAGATTACCGACAACGACACCCGCGGCGTGACCGTCGCCGGCGGCCCGCTGACGGTGGAGGAGGCCGACGATGCGAGCACTCAGAATATCAGCGAGAATCAGGCGACCTACACGGTGGCGCTCACCAGCGAACCCACCGCCAACGTCACCGTCAACATCACCGCCGCCGGTGGCGTAACCGTCAGCCCGGCAAGCCTGACCTTCACCCCGAGCGGCGCGGGCATCTGGAGCACGGGCCAGAAGGTCACGGTCACCGCCACCGACGACGACATCGACAACACCGGCGACAAGCGCACTGCCAGCATCACCCACCGGGTGGTGGCCGGAACCTCCGACTATGTCGACGTGACCGCGGACGGGGTAAGCGTCACGGTCAACGACGACGACGCCGCGCCCACCGGCATCAAGCTCACCGCCGGCGTCACCGGCATCGCCGAGAACGCCGAAACCGCGACGGTCACCGTCACCGCGGAAGTCACCGGCGACACCGCCTACGCCACCGCCGTCACCGTCGCGGTGGTAGTGGGTGACGCCGACAACGACAGCGCCACCGAGGGCGCGGACTACGCGAACGTGGGTGACTTCGACATCGTCATCGCCGCGGGCGCCATGAGCGCCACGGAAACCTTCAGCCTCGATCCCACCGACGACGCGATCGACGAGGAAACAGAGACCATCAGCGTCAAGGGCACGTCCGGCAACCTCGGCATCGCCGGCGCGAGCATCGAAATCACCGACAACGACACCCGCGGCGTGACCGTCGCTCCCGCCAGCCTGACCCTCGACGAAGCCGACGCCAGCGGCACCGAGGACGAGGAGCACAAGGACGCCTACACGGTGGTGTTGACCAGCCAGCCCACCGACGACGTGACCGTCACCATTGGCGTACCGGCGGGCGCGCCCTTCACGGTGAGCGCCTCCGGTCTGACCTTCACCCCATCGAACTGGAGCGATGCCCAGAGCGTCACCGTCACGGCCACCGACGATGACCTGGACAACGCCGACGATGCCCGAAGCGCGAACATCACCCACAAGTTGACTGCCGGCGACTCCGACTACGACGGCGTTACCGCATTGAGCGTGGCGGTGACCGTCAATGACGACGACACCAAGGGCGTGACCGTCACCGGCGGCCCGCTGACGGTGGACGAGGCCGACGATGCGAGCACCCTGAGCGTGCGGGAAGACCAGGCGACCTACAAGGTGGCGCTCGACAGCCAGCCGACCGCCAATGTCACCGTCAACATCTCCGCGGAGAACGCGGTGACCGTCAGCCCGGCGAGCCTGATCTTCACCCCGTCGAACTGGGGCAGTGAACGGACCGTCACCGTCACCGCGGCCGATGACGACATCGACAACTCGGGCGATGCGCGCAGTGCGCGCATCACGCACACCGTGGCGGCCGGCACCTCGGACTACGGCGATGTCACGGCATCCGCGGTCAATGTCACGATCAACGACGACGACGATCCTCCGACCGGCATCACGCTGACCACCGACACCGCGAGCATCGCCGAGAACGCGGCAACGAAGACAGTGAAGGTGACCGCCACGGTGAACGGCGGCACCGCCTATCCAACGGACACGACGGTCCGGGTCACTGTGGGACACACGGACGACAGCGCCACTTCGGCGACCGACTACGCGGCGGTGGAGGCCTTCGACATCGAGATCGAGGCGGGCAGCATGAGCGGCGAGAAGACCTTCAGCCTCGATCCCACCGACGATGCAATCGACGAGTTGGAGGAATCCATCAGCGTCAATGGCGCGTCCGGTACGCTCTCTGTCAAGGGCGCCGCCATCAAGCTGACCGACGACGACGTGCCGCAACTCAGCATCACGGCGGGTTCAGCCGTGGACGAGGGCACGGCGGCAAGCTTCACGGTCGACGCCGACATCGCCCCGGTCGAGGATTTGGAGGTGAACGTCGATGTGGACGCCACCGCCGGCTTCGTTGCCAGCAGCCTCAGGGGCGACCAGACATTCACGTTTGATGCGGGCGGCGCCAGGGAAATCTTCACGGTTGCCACCCAGTCCGACACCACCGATGAGGCCGACGGTTCGGTGGAGGTGACGCTTGAGGGTGGCAATGACTACGGTGTGTCGAACAACGACTCGGCAAGCGTCACGGTAAGCGACGACGACGCCACCGCGGTGACCCTGGCCGGCGCCGGCAGCATCGCCGAGGCTGGCGGCACGCAGGACGTGACCGTCACGTTGGGCCGGGCGCTGGTGGCGGGCGAAAGCGTGACCGTGCCGCTTGCCGTCAGCGGCGCGATGCCTGCTCACTACACGATCGGACTCAAGGGCAGCGGCGGCACGGGCGTCACCCTCGACACCGGCAACCCCCACAGCGCCGGGGAACCCGCGGTCAAGCTGGCCGGCGCGGGCGCGCAAACCGCGACGCTGACGCTGACGGCGTTGGCCAACAGCGACCGGGACACCCGAGTGGTGACCATCGCCTTCGGCGCAACCACCCGCGCGCCGACTTCCAGTGGACTCTCCGGCGGCATCAACCCGACCGGCTCCGCCGCCGTCACCATCATCGACGACGACGCGATGATCACCGTGGCGGGCGCGAGCGCCGCCGAGGGCAGTCCGGTCGAATTCACCGTCACCCTGCCGGACCCCGCGCCCGAGGGCAGCGTGACCATCGGCTACTCGACCTCCAACGGGCGCGGCGACGCCGACGACGAGAGCTACCAGATCGCCACCGGCGCCGACTACACGGCGGCGGCGCAGAACGCGTCCATCACCATCGCCGAGGGCGGGCGCACAGGCAAGATCAGTATCGCCACCACCCCGGACGACACCTACGAGAGCGACCACTATTTCACCCTCGCGCTGACAAGCACCAGCCACTTCAACATCAGCCCGCTCGCGGGTTCGGCCACCGGCGCCATCACCGATGCCGACGACAGGCCCCGCTTCGCCTTCACCGACGCTTCGACCGACGCGGATGAGGACGACGGCACGCTCACGCTGACCATCGAAAAGTCCGGCGCCACCCTGCTGCCGGCCACGGTCAGCTACGCCACCACCAACGGCACCGCCATGGGCGGCAGCGACTTCACCGCCATCGGCAGTACCGATGTGCAGTTCACCGTGGCTGAGACCAGCAAGAACATTTCCGTCGCCATCACCAACGACACGGCGGACGAACTCAAGGAGTCCTTCAGCGTCGATCTCACCGCCAAGACCGACGCCCGGCTCGGCGCGACCGCCAGCCACGCCATCGGCATCACCGACGACGACGCCACGACAGTCACGCTGTCGGCGTCCGGGACCGCCATCGACGAGGACGGCGGCGCCAAGACCGTCACCGTCGCGCTTGGCCGGGCGCTGGCCGGGAGCGAGACCTTGACGGCGCCGCTCACCTTCGGCGGCACGGCGAAATTCGGCGCCGACTACACGCTCAGCGCGCCGAACGCGACCCCGACGGGCGTGACCTATGCAAATCTCGCCAGCACCGACCTTGAAGATGATCCTCCGACCATCGCCTTCGCCAGTGGCGCGACTTCGGCCACCCTGACGCTTAATGCCACCGATGATGCCACCGACGAGGGCCTGGCGGAGTCGGTAAGCATCGGCCTCGGATCGCTCACAGCCACCAACCTCGACGGCGGCGCGCGTGGCAGCGGCGCAGCGACCTTCAACATCACCGACGACGACAACGCGCCCGGCGGCATCCGCTTGTCCACCAGCATATCCACCATCGCCGAGGACGCCGCCACCGCGACCGTCACCGTCACGGCGACCGTCACCGGCGGCAGCGCCTACAACACGGACACCACCGTGGCGGTTGAGGTGGGCGACGCGGATAACGACGACGCAATGGAAGGCGCCGACTACGCAAACGTGGCCGATTTCGACGTCTCCATAGATGCGGGCAAGACGACCGGCATCAACACCTTCACCCTGAACCCCACAGACGACGACCTCGACGAGGAAACCGAGACCATCAGCGTCAAGGGCGCTTCCGGAAATCTCAGCATTACCGATGCCAGCATCGACATCACCGACGACGATGCCCCGCCGGTCATCTCCATCAATGCGCCGAGCGTGGACGAGGGCGCATCGGGCGCCAATGCGAGGCTGCGCTTTACCGTGTCCCTTAACACGGCGAGCGGCAAGGAAGTCACGGTCGCCTACGCCGAGATCGCGGGCGGCACGGCCACGCAGGGCACCGACTACATGGCGCTCACCGGCGGCACGCTCACCTTCGCTCCCGGCGATACGACCAAGCACATCGACATAACGGTCACCGGCGACGACAGCGACGAGGACAACGAGACCGTGAAAGTGCGGCTGTCCTCGCCGTCGAACGCGACGCTCGCCGGCGGCAAGGCCACGCTCGAAGGCACGGGCACGATCACCGACGACGACGATGGACCGACGGTCTCGGTTGCCGACGCCAGCGCCGTCGCCGAAGGCAACGATCCGATGACCGCGGTGAACATGAGTTTCGCCGTGACGCTATCCGCCGCGAGCAGCCGAACGGTGACGGTGCCGTATACGCTCGGCGGCACGGCGGACGCGGACGACGACTACACCGCGCCGAATCCGGCCTCGCTCACCTTCTCCCCTGGTTCGACGAGCGCCAACATCGTCGTGCCGGTGAAGGGCGACGCGATCGACGAGGCCAACGAGACCGTCACGGTCACGCTCGACACCCCGACCAACGCCACCGTCTCCACCGCCGAGGGCGCCGGAACAGCAACCGGCACGATCACCGACGACGAGGCGACGCCGACGGCGACGCTGATCCTGACACCAACCAGCATCGCCGAGTCCGGCACCAGCAACGCGAGCACCGTTACGGCGAGCCTGTCGGGCGCTTCGGACCAGGCGGTCACCCTCACCGTCTCGGCTGCGGCGGTGTCGCCGGCCAAGGCGGGCGACTTCAGTCTGAGCGGCAACAAGACGCTCACCATCGCCGCCGGCGGCAAGGCGAGCACGGGAACGGTCACCGTCACCGCAGTGGACGACCAGATCGACGGTCCGAACAAGACCGTCACCGTTTCGGCCACCGCCAGCGGCGGGCGCGGCGTGGCGAACCCGGGCAACGCCACCCTCACCATCACCGACGACGACAACGCGCCCACCGGCATCGCGCTCACCGTCGATCCCGCGAGCGTCGACGAGGATGACGGCGTGACGGCTATCGAAGTGACCGCGGCCACCACCGGCGGCACCGCCTACAGCGAGGCGAAGACGCTGGCCATCACCGTCGGCGGAGGTACGAGCACAGCCACCGCCGGCGACGACTATACGGCGGCGGGCTTCAGCATGACCCTGCCCGCCGGTCAGGCCAGCGTGTCGCAGTCCTTCAACCTCACGCCCGTGGACGACCGCCTCGACGAGGACAACGAGACCATCGAAGTCGCGGGAACCACGGACGGCGTCACCATTACCCCGGCGACCCTCACCCTGACCGACAACGACACCCGGGGCGTTACCGTCAGCGGCGGTCCGCTGACCGTGCTCGAGGCCGACAACCCCTCAACCAACAGCACACGCGAAGATCAGGCGACTTACACCGTGGTGCTGACCAGCCAGCCCACGGCCAACGTCACGATCAACATTTCCGCCGACCCCGCGGTTACCGTCGCCCCGACCAGCCTGACCTTCACCGACTCCAACTGGGACAGTGAACGGCAAGTCACGGTCACGGCGGTCGATGACGACCTCGACAACCAGGGCAACGCCCGCGGAGCGAACATTACCCACACCGTGGCGGCCGGAACCTCCGACTACCGAAACGTGACGGCGGCCGGCGTAAGCGTGACGGTCACCGACGACGACGCGGCCCCGACGGGCATCACGCTCACCACCGACACCGCGAGCATCGCCGAGAACGCGGCGACAAAGACGGTGAAGGTGACCGCCACCGTAAACGGCGACACCACCTACCCGGCGGACACGACCGTCCGGGTCACCGTCGGCAAGAACACCGACAGCGCCACCTCCGGCGCTGACTACGCGGCGGTGACGGCCTTCGACATCGAGATCGAAGCGGGCAAGATGAGCGCCGGGAAGACCTTCAGCCTCGACCCCACCGACGATGCCATCGACGAGTTGGAGGAGTCCATCAGCGTCAACGGCGTGTCCGGCACGCTCACCGTCACCGGCGCCGCCATCAGGCTCACCGACGACGACGTGCCGGAACTCGGCATCGCGGCGGGCGCCGCGGTGGACGAGGGCACGGCGGCGAGCTTCACGGTCAGCGCCGACATCGCGCCCGCCAGGAATCTGACGGTGAACCTTGACGTGGATGCCAGCGCGGACTTCGTTGCCGGCGGCGTGACGGGCGCCAAGACGGTTACCTTGAAGGCCGGGAGCAAAAACGCGACCTATACCGTTGGCACCCTGGCCGACACCACCGACGAGGCCGACGGTCCGGTGGAGGTGACGCTTGAGAGTGGCGACGATTACAGCCTGTCCTCGGGCAACGCTTCCGCAAGCGTAACCGTACGCGACGACGACGCGACGACCGTGACGCTGGCCGGCACGGGCAGCATCGCCGAGAACGGCGGCGCGCGGGACGTGACCGTCACGCTGGGCCGGTCGCTGGTGGCGGGCGAAAGCGTGACCGTGCCGCTGACCGTGACCGGCGCGACCGTGACGACCCACTATCGCTTCGGTTTGAAAGGCAACGGCGGCAAGGGCGTGTCCCTCGACACCGCGGGCTCGCACAGCGCCCAGAACCCCGCCGTGACGCTTGCGGGCGCTGGCGCGCGGACGGCGACACTGACGCTGACGGCCGAGGACAACAACGACCGCCAGACCCGAACCGCCGCCATCGCTTTCGGCGCGAGTTCCCGCGCGCCCACATCATCCGGTCTGTCCGGCGGCATCGATCCAACTGGTTCGGCCACCGTTACCATCGTCGACGACGACGCGATGATCACGGTGGGCGACGCCAGCGCCGCCGAGGGCAGCGCCGTCGTGTTCACGGTGAGACTGCCGGACCCGGCGCCCCCGGGCGGCGTGACCGTCGCGTACTCGACTTCCAACGGCCGCGGCGAATCCACCGACGCCGCCTACCGGATCGCGACGAGCGCCGACTACACGGCGGCGGCGGCCCAGGGCGCGGAAATGACCATCGCCCAAAGCCAGAGAACCGGCACGATCAGCATTGCCACCACCCCGGACAACACCTATGAGAGCGACCACTATTTCACCCTGACGCTGACCGGCACGGACGCTTACAACATCAGCACCACCGCAGGTTCAGCCATCGGCGCCATCACCGACGAAGCCGACAAGCCGAGCTTCGCGTTTTCTTCCGCCGCAAGCACGCCGGGCGAGAACGTCGGCGAGGTAACGCTGACCGTGAAGAAGACAGGCGCGACCCTGCTGCCCGCGACGGTAAGTTACGCCACCGCCGACGGCGCCGCTACCGGCGGCAGCGACTTCACGGCGATTACCGCCGCCGATCTGGCGTTCGCCGCGGGTGACGCCAGCAAGAGCTTCGACGTCAGCATTACCGACGACGCCGCCGACGAGCCATCGGAGCGTTTCACGGTCAATCTGACCGCCGGAACCGGCGCGGTGCTGGGTAGTGCGAACACAAGCCACGCCATTACCATCGCCGACAACGACGCCACCGCGGTCACGCTGTCGGCCGCCAATACCGCCATCGCCGAGGAAGGCGGCGTGAAGACCGTCACCGTCACGCTGGGCCGGGCGCTCACCGGCAACGAGTCCCTGGACGTGCCGCTGACCTTCGGCGGCGGGGCTACCTTCGGGGTGGACTACACGCTTGCCGCGCCCAACTCGACGCCCACCGGGGTGAGCTACTCGAACCTGGCCAGTTCCAATCTCTCCGCGAGTCCGCCGACTGTCTCCTTCACAGGCGTTCCCGGCGCTTCCAACACCGCCACGCTGACCGTGACCGCCACGGGCGACAAGACTGACGAGGGCGCCGCCGAGTCGGTAAGCATCGGTCTCGGCAGGCTCAATGCCAACTCGGGGACCCATCTCGGCGGCGGCGCGAAGGGCTCCGGCGCGGCGAACTTCGACATCACCGACAACGACAACGCGCCCGGCGGCATTGCGCTTTCCACCACATTCACCACCGTCGCCGAGGACGCCGCCGCCGCGACGGTCACCGTCACCGCCGACGTCACCGGCGGCACGGCCTACGCCACCGACGCCACCGTCACGGTTCGAGTGGGCGCTTCCGGCGACACCGCCGCAGAAGGCGCCGACTACGCGAACGTGGCCGACTTCGACATCGAAATCGCCGCGGGCGACATGAGCGGACAGGGCAGTTTCCGCCTCGACCCCAGCGACGACGACATCGACGAGCCGAACGAGAGCCTGAGCATAACGGGAAGCTCGGCCGGTTTGAGCGTGACGGGAGGCGGCGGCATCGAGATCGTCGATAACGATCCTCTGCCGACGGTGAGCCTGCATCTGTCGCGCTCGACCATCGACGAAAAGGGTTCGGCGAGCCGCGCCAACGTCACCGCCCGCCTGAGCGGCCCGTCGAGCGAGGACGTGACCCTGACCGTCGCCGCCGCCCCGGTGGCGCCGGCGACCGCCAGCGACTTCAGCCTGAGCGGCGCCACGCTCACCATCCCCGCGGGCGCCACCGCCAGCACGGGCGCGGTCACCGTCTCCGCCGTGGACAACGAGCGCGCGGAAGAGGACAAGTCGCTGACGGTGTCCGCCACCGCCAGCGGCGGGCGCGGGGTCGCCGCTCCGGCCGATGTCAATCTCACCGTCCGCAACGACGACGAGGCCGGCGTGAATTTTTCCACCGACGCGGTCAAGGTCGAGAAGGACAAATCCAGCGTGATCGAGGTCACGCTGTCGTCCCAGCCGACGATGGACACCATGGTGACGCTGATGAGTGCCAACCAGTCCGTTGCCGAATTGAGCGCAAGTCCGCGGGGACAAAGCGTTACGTTGACGTTCACGCCGCAGAACTGGAACGTGCCGCAGCAAGTCACCGTCCACGGCGTCGGGGACGGTTCGGTGAAGATCACGACCACCGTGCAGAGCCAGGATCCGATGTACCAGGACGCCGAGCTGCCGAAGCCGCTGGAAACCAAAGTGACCAGCGGACCCAACATCGCCGTCACCGGTGGCGGGATGATCCGCGAAGGCGAGACCGCCAGGTTCGCCCTGACGGCGGACCGCGCGCCGACCGCGAACGTGTCGGTGCGCGTCCGGGTCGGCTACGGCTGCTGCCTCGGCGACGGCGAGGTCCTCGCGGAAGGAGAGAAGGGTGTGCGGACCGTCGTCCTGAAGGCGGGTGAAACCAGTGCCGGCTTCGACGTGGTAACCGTCGACGACGACGTGGACACGCTCAACGAGGTCATCCACACGTGGGTGCTCGACGGCGGCGACTACAACGTCGGGACGCCCAATATCGGCAACCTGCGGGTTTCCGACAACGACTTCCCGCCGGCGCCGGACATGAAGGTGGGCATCTCGGCGCCGAAGCGCGCCACCGAGGGCGGCACGGTGCCGTTCACGCTGACCGCGAACCGGGCGCGGGCCGAAGACACGGCGATCGTGCTCAGCGTGGATGCGCCGCCGGCCTTCGGCTATTCGCACGGGGGCTCGAACCTGGACATCCCCGCCTTTCCGCGGACCGCCGAGGTGACCGTGACCCTGCCGGCGGGCGAGACCCAGGTGGTCTTCAACCTGGTCATCGAGGACGACAGCGCGACCCAGGGGCACAACCAGATGGTGGTGTACGTGCTCGACTCGCCGGACAATGTCTACGACGCGGACCGCTCCGGCCAGACGACCCACAATGCCTGGGTGCAAATCATCGACGACGAGACGGCGGCGGGCCAGGCGGCGATCTCGGTGACGGACGCGGAAGTACAGGAGGGGTCCGGCGCCCGGCTCGTGTTCGTCGTCACCCTCGACCGCGGTTCCGGCCACAACGGGGAAGTGCGGGCGATCTGGAAACTCAGGGACGGCACGGCGACCGCGAATGTCGACTACGAGGACTTTGGCGGCATGTTGTGGTTCGAGCCCGGGGAGACCGAGTACCGGCTGCCGGTTCCGGTGATTGACGATGCCGAGGCGGAGGGTGACGAGACGCTTGTCCTGAAATTGTCCGGCGCCCAGGGCGGCGCGTATTTCGAGCGCGACGAGGCGACCGGCACGATCGTCGACGACGACGCCGGGCAGGATTCCCGGGACGAAGATCCCCCAAGCGAGAACGATCAGGACCAGGATAACCAGGACCAGGATAACCAGGACCAGCAAGAGCAGGAGGAGCGGGACGAAGATAAACAGGACGAGAAAGAGCAGGACGAGGACGACCGGCCCCAGCCCCCGCCGGCCGCCTGCGTGAGCGGCACCCAGTGGAAAACGGTCGCGGACTATTACGATTCCAACGCCGGCAAGTCCCCGAACTACGGCGCGAACTGGTACCGGGTCCTGATCGCCTACGGCGAGGCGCTCACCGACAGGGATCTGCCCGACTGGACCGGCGCCGCGGACAAGCCCACCGAGCCCTACACCGTCGAGGAAGCGAAACAGAGCGAGAAGGCATGGTCCGGCTGGACGCCGGTTCGCAAGGTGCTGGAATGTCTGGAGGCCGGCTCGGGCACTTCGACTTCCGAAGCTCGGGCGCACTCCGACGGCGTAAGCCTGTCGGTGGCCGACGCCACGGTGACCGAAGGCGCGGGAGCGCAACTCGTGTTCACCGTGCGCCTCAGCGGGGCCGCCGCCGAAACCGTGACCGTGGACCACGAAACCCGGGACCTGACCGCAACCCGCGGCGCGGACTACAGCGGCGGCGACGGCACGCTGCGCTTCCTGCCGGGCGAGCTGGAAAAGCGGGTCGCCGTCAGCGTGCTCGACGACGCCCATGACGAGGGCAGGGAGACGCTGGAGCTCGTGCTGTCCAACGCCGCGGGAGCGAATATCGACGACGGCGTGGCGCTGGGAACCATCGTCAATTCCGACCCGCTGCCCCAGGCCTGGCTGGCGCGATTCGGCCGCGGCCTCGCCCAGCAGGTGGTGGACGGGGTCTCCATGCGCCGGGACGCGCCGCGCACCCCGGGCTTCACCGGCCGCATCGGCAACGTTTCCCTCGGCGGAACGCCCGGCGGCATGCACGCGCAGTACTGGGGCGACGATTCCTTCCGGCGCGGCGACCTGTCTGGGCAGGGAACGGATGTCGAGCGCGATCCGATGCAAGCGATGGGTTCGGAGATGAGTGTCCCAGGCATGGGATTCGGCTCCGGCGTGGGTGTCCCATCCATGCCATCCATGATGGGTGTCCCGTCGATGCCCGGAATGGGCGCCTCTGCGATGGGAATGGGTGTCCCGTCGATGGCGCCGGGCGGGAACGGCGGCGGTTTTGGCGGCGCGTTCCCGTCATCCTTCGGTGGCGGCCCGGCGATGGGTGTCCCGATGATGGGCGGAAACTCCGCGATGGGCGGTTCCACGACGTCCATGGGCTCGGGCTCGTTCGGCATGCCCGGCATGACCGGTGGAATCGGCATGGGCGGCATGACCTCGGGCTTCCCGGCTTCGTTGCCCGGCCAGGGTCCCGGAACGGGCTTCCCGGTTGGCGGCATGGGGCAGGGACAGGACATCGGCGCCATGGGCGAGTCCATGTCCGAACCGTCCGGCTCCGCCGGCATGGGCGGGTCCGGATACGACCGCGAAGCCGCCCTGCGCCAGTTCCTCCGCGGCAGCGAGTTCACCATGACCGGCGTTATCGGCGGCGATTCGGCGCCCCCCGCCCGTCATTCCGCGCCCCCCGCCCGTCATTCTGCGCGAAGCGAAGCGGAGTCGCAGAATCTCCCGCAGTGCTCCCCTCAGGGAGATGGCGCGACTGCGCGCGGAATGACAGAATCCTGCGGCCAGGCCGGCACAGTCAGCGACTGGCTCGCGAAGCTGCCGGAAATCAACGCCGAACCCGCGCCGATTCCCGAAACCACCTGGTCGCTCTGGGGCAGCCTCAACGAAGCGCAATTCCGCGGCGACGAAGGCGCCCTCGGCCTGGAGGGCAGCATGCTCACCGGCATGTTCGGCGGCGACGTCGCCCGGGACAACTGGCTCGCCGGCGTCGGCCTCAACTTCACCGAAGGCCTGGGCGGCTACCGCCCCGGCGAATCGAAAGAAGCGCCCGGCGGCGGCGAAGCGGCGTTCGGCGGCGGCGACATCCGCGCCCGCCTCGCGGCCGTCACCCCCTACGGCAAGCTGCGCCTGGCCGAGGGCAGGGAAGTCTGGGGCACCTTCGGGATCGGCGCGGGAACCCTGGAGCTCTCGCCGGGAGGCGGCGCCGAACCCATCGAGGCCGATCTCGGCTGGCAAATGGCCGCGGTGGGCGGCGAACAGGCGCTGTTCACCCTGCCGCGACTCGGCGGACTCGCGGTTTCCGCGAAATCCGACCTGCTCTGGGCGCGCACCACTTCGGACGACACCGAAGGGCTCGTGGCCGCCAGCGCCGACGTCAGCCGGGCAAGGCTCGGTCTCGAAGGAAGCTGGAATCTTTCCCTGGGCGCATTCGGCGACCTGCGCCCCACGCTCGAAGCCGGCGTCCGCCACGACGCCGGCGACGCCGAAACCGGTTTTGGCGCCGACATCGGCGGCGGCATCGCCTGGCGGGCGCCGGAACTCGGCCTCGACCTGTCCCTCCAGGGCCGCGGCGCGGCCAGCCGCGAAAGCGGCGGCTTCCGCGACTGGAGCTATGGCGCGACCATGACCTGGGACCCGGACGCCGCCTCGGAAGAGGGCCTGCTCCTCAAGCTCGGCCAGGACCTCGGCGGAGCGACTTCGGGCCTGCTGCAAAGCCTGTTCTCCAGCCAGCAAACCATGCAATACCAGGGCGGCCACGATTCGCCCATGCAAGGCCGCTGGACCGCCGAAGCCGAATACGGCATCGCCCTGCCCGGCAAGTTCCTCGGCAGCCCGAAGCTCGCCTTCAGCCAGGGTTCGGGAACCCGGGACTACACTTTCGGCTGGCGCCTGAAATCCCTGTCCCCGGAACGCGACCTGTCGCTGGAACTGACCGTCACCCGCAGCCATTCGATGCCTTATGGAATCGGCGGGGGAGCGGACTACTACGGCGCGGATGCACTTGCCGACCTCGGCGGCATCCCGGCCCTGGAACAGGATCTGCGGCAAAGCCTGAACCACGCGCTCGACGCGAACGATTCCCCGGATTCCGGCAATGCGGCGCGCCAGACCATCGGCGCCCAGGTCGCCTGGCGCCTGAGCAAGGCCCGCGGCGACCGCTTCGACCTGTCCCTGCAACTGCGCGCCGAGCGCGGCGAAGAAGGCGGCTACGGTTCGGGCAACCGAATCAACGCCAGTTTCGTCATTGCCTGGTGAGGTACTGTCGGTCGCAAGGCTTGCCAGGGGCAGGGTAAGCGTTTACGAAGCGCAGCTTCGTGCGCAGAGCCGAGCGACGGTGACCCGTGCTCGGCATAAAATAAATGTAACGGAAATACCTGGGAGCCTGCGCCACAGGAATTCGCTATCGCCGCGCCCCTGGTTGATCGATTGAGGCGAATATTGGTGGATATGCAACGAAATCGAGCGGCCAGGGGCGTGGATGAGAGCGGATTTGCAGCCGTGAATTCCTGTGGCGCAGGCTCCTGGAATCATGGTATGGCGGAGAGAGAGGGATTCGAACCCTCGATAGGGTTTAACCTATACGCCCTTAGCAGGGGCGCGCCTTCAGCCACTCGGCCATCTCTCCGCAGGGCGGCAAATGTTATCACAGCCTCAGGAGGCTGCACCGTAGGAATTCGCGAAAGCGAAAATTCGCTATCGCCGCGCCCCTGGCTGATCGATTGAGGCGAATATTGGTGGATATGCAACGAAATCGAGCGGCCAGGGGCGTGGATGAGAGCGGATTTGCAGCCGTGAATTCCTACGGTGCAGTCTCCTCAGGGAAACGAAGATTCTGTCGCGCGTGGGACTCGCCGGTTTGTGCTTCAGATCACTTTCTTCTTTTCCAGGAGCCTGCGCCGCAGGCTCCTGGTTCGGCGAGTTGCCGGATGCACAGCGGCGCCGCAATGGCGTGTTCGAGCGGCAGCACCGTGACGCCGGCCAGTGGCGGAGCGTTCATGATTCCAGGCGGGCTTCACCCTGGATGCAGGGTGTTCCCCCGGTTTTTGCCACCCACAGGGGGATGCGCCCGTCATTGTCGGGATGTCTGCCGCACAGGCGGAAAGGTTCGCTATCGAATACCGGCGCCAGGGCGCGAAAGGAGAATTCCCGCAGCGCCCGCCCCGGATAGCGGCAATGCAGCTCATCGAGCAACAGCGTGGCGAGCAAAGGGCCATGGACGAGCAGGCCGGAATAGCCTTCCACTTCGCGCGCGTAGTCCCGGTCGTAATGAATGCGGTGGGCATTGAAAGTCAGGGCGGAATAGCGGAACAGCACAATGGCGCCGGCCTGACATTCGCGGCTGAAATCCGGCTCGGGCAATGGCTCCCTCGCCGCCCGTGCCGGGCTTTTCCCGCTGTCGCCCCGGTTCGCCTCGGGGCGCGACTGGCGATAGACGATATCGTGCTGTTCGCTGAAAGCCAGCCCGGCGGGGCTGCGGTATTCATGGGCGATCTCCACGAAGGCGAGCTGGCCGTTGCGGCCCTGCTTGAATTCGATGTTCTCGATTCGGGAATGCCGGGTGACGGCTTCGCCGATACGCAGGGGGTGATGAAAGCGGAAGCGGCTGCCGGCCCACATGCGCCGGGGCAGGTCGATAGGCGGCAGAAACCCGCCCTTGCGGGCATGGCCGTCCGCAGCGATCTCGCGCTGGGGGGTGCTTTCCAGGAAGTAGCACCAATGCCACAACGCCGGCAGCGGAGCGCCCGGCGCAACAGACGTTTCGAGGCGGTCGAGCAGGGCGGCGAGCCCGCGGGCCGGGTCGGGGCCGATGCTCTGGCTGCGGGACTCGGTCCTGCCGAGCCAGTCGTCAAATCGGGCGGCGGGTTCTGTCATAATGTCGGGCCAGTTCATTGGCTGGTGATAATTCTCACTATGGCACAGGGCGCGCTCCCATTCCTCATCCTGCGCGCAGTCCCGGGATCTCATTGGGAGGCCACTGCAAGAGATTCTGCGACTACGCTTCGCTTCGCGCAGAATGACAGAAGTGACTCTTGGCGCCAAAATGGAAAAGCCCAATAAGCCAGCCGGGGAAAATATCAGGAATCGCAGATGATGTCCGGCAAGTATTTCGAGCAGCTTGAAATCGGCATGACGTTTGCGCATCAGCCGCACCGCACCATCACCGAGGCGGATAATGTGCTGTTCTGCGCCATGACCCACAATCCCCAGCCCCTGCACATCGACGCCGAATTTGCGGCGGCGAGCCAGTACGGGCAACGAATCGTCAACAGCCTTTTCACGCTCGGGCTGGTCATCGGCCTTTCGGTGGGCGACACCACCCTCGGCACGACGCTCGGCAATCTGGGCATGGAGCAGGTGGAATTTCCCCATCCGGTCTTCATCGGCGACACGATTCGCGTGCAGACCACGATCACCGACCGGCGCGAATCCAGAACGAGGCCCGATCGGGGCATCGTCTGGTTTGAACATATAGGCCGCAACCAGCGGGGCGAAATCGTCTGCCAGTGCCTGCGCAAGGGAATGATGCTGCGAATGCCCGCATCCGATGAGAAAGACTGAAGCCATGCCGCGGCGACGGAGCATTCATTTTGTGCCGGGCGGGAATGAGCGCATGTTCGGCAAGGCGCTGGGTTTGCCCGCGGATGCGCTGATTCTGGACCTTGAGGATTCGGTGACGCCGGAAAACAAGGCTTCCGCGAGGAAGGCGGTTTGTGACTGGCTGCGGGAAGGGAAATTCGGCGGCAGGCGGAAACTGGTGCGGATCAATCCGCTGGATTCCCCCTGGGGCGCCAAGGATATCGCCGCGGTGATCGCCGGCAGGCCCGATGGCCTGGTGGTGCCGAAGGCTTGCCGTCTGGCGGATGTGGAAGCCGTTGACAGCCTCGTGACGAAAGAGGAAGGCCGTACCGGAATGGAGATCGGCATGGTGAAGCTGCTGCTCATCGGCACCGAATCTCCGGCCTCGGTGTTTCATTTGCGGGAAATGGCGAACCATGGGCGGGTGGACGGCATGACCTGGGGTTCGGAAGATCTTTCCGCCGAACTCGGCGCCAGCGCCATTCGGGACGAAAACGGCGAGTATCTGGATGTTTTCCGCATGGCGCGCTCGATGGCGCTGCTGGCGGCGGCGGCGGCGGGCAGACAGGCGGTGGATACGATTTATGCCGATATCCGCGATAGGGAGGGCCTGCGGGCGGATTGCCGGCGGGCGGCGGCCATGGGTTTTAGCGGCAAGCTGACGATTCACCCGGACCAGATCGCAATCGTCAATGAAGCTTTCACTCCGAGCGATGCGGAAATCAGCGAGGCCAGGGAACTGCTTGCGGCGGCCGGGGAACACCGCGCCGCGGGCCGCATGGCATTTCGTTTCCGCGGACAAATGGTCGATGCGCCGCATCTGAAGCGAGCCCGGCGAATTCTGGCCCGGGCGGGCGAGGAAGTTTGATGGACTGCCTGGAAACCGACGAGCAACGCCTGATTCGCGAGGCCATCGCCAGGCTCTGCCGTGACTTTCCCGACGAATACTGGGAAGAGCGTGACCGGCTCGGCGAGTTTCCCCGGGAGTTTTACGACAGCGTCGCCGCGGCCGGCTGGATCGGCACGGCGATTCCCGAGCGCTGGGGCGGCTCCGGGCGCGGTATTCGCGAAGCCGCCATACTGCTGGAGGAAATCGCCGCTTCCGGCGCCGCCATGAATGGCGCATCGCCGATTCACCTGTCGATGTTCGGCATCCATCCCCTGGTCAGGCACGGCTCCGACGCCATGCGGGAAAAATACCTGCCGGATGTCGCCAGCGGCGCATTGCAGGTGGCTTTTGGCGTCACCGAACCCGACGCGGGAACCGATACCACTTCCATCCGCACCTTCGCCCGCCGGGAGGGAGCGCGCTATCTCGTGCGCGGGCGCAAGGTCTGGACCACCAAGGCCACCCATTGCCAGCGGGTGGTCCTGCTCGTTCGCACCACGCCCCGGGATCAGGTAAAGCGCCGCACCGACGGCATGACGCTCCTGTTCGCGGAATTGCAGCGGCCGGAAGTGAGCATTTCACCCATCCCCAAACTCGGCCGCAACGCGGTATCCACCTGCGAAGTCGTCTATGAGGATCTGCCCGTGGCGCTGTCCGACCGCATCGGCGAGGAGGGCAGGGGCTTTTACCATCTGCTCGATGGTCTCAACGCCGAGCGGATTCTCGTTGCCGCGGAAGCCATCGGCATCGGCAGGGCGGCATTGCGCCGGGCGGTGAACTACGCCAGCGAGAGAGAGGTCTTCGGTCGGGCCATCGGCAAGAACCAGGGCATCGCCTTTCCCCTGGCCGAGGCCCGCACCCGGCTGGAAGCCGCGGCGCTGATGGTGGCGAAGGCCGCCTGGCTTCTCGATCACGATCATCCCTGCGGCAAGGAGGCGAACATGGCCAAATGGCTGGCGGCGGAAGCCGGTTTCAGCGCCGCCGACGTGGCGCTGCAAACCCATGGCGGCTACGGCTATGCCAGGGAGTACCATGTGGAGCGCTACTGGCGCGAGGCCAGGCTGATGAAACTTGCCCCCATCACCCAGGAAATGATCCTCAACTATGTCGCCGAGCACGTCCTCGGGTTGCCGCGCTCGTACTGATCTCCCGAATTCAATGGCTTACTCCAGTCACGGAGCATAGCTCCGTACCGTTGCGGCCGCGCTCGAAGCTGCGCTTCGAAAACGCTTGCCTTCACCCATCGAATTCGGCGGCACTTCCATGTGCCGCAGGGAAGCTCTGACTTGATCAGAGCTTCCCTAAAGCAGAAGCATTGCCTGGTCCGAAGTGATGAAATCGAGCCCCAGTCCTTCAGCCACGGCTTCATAGGTAATATGGCCGCGGCAAATGTTGAGTCCCCGCCGCAGATGGATGTTCTCGTGCAGCGCCCGGCGCACGCCTTTCCCGGCGAGTTCGCGGATATGGGGCAGGGTGGCGCGATTCAATGCCTTGCTCGAAGTGACGGGCACCGCGCCGGGGATATTGGCGACGCAGTAGTGCACCACGCCATGCTTGATGAAGGTCGGGTCGTCGTGGCTCGTGGGCCGGGAAGTGGCGGCGCAGCCTCCCTGATCGATGCAGACATCGGCGAGCACGGCGCCGGGTTTCATCTTCTTCACCAGCGACTCCGGAATCAGGTGTTTTACCTTGCCTCCCGGCACGAGCAGGGCGCCGACGACGAGGTCGGCTTCGCTTACCAGGCGTTCGATGTTTTCCGGGGTGGAATCGACGCATTCCAGGTCGCCACCAAGCATTTTCCGCAATGCCTCGCGCCGGGCGGGAAATTTCTCGACAATGCCCACCCGGGCGCCGAGCCCAAGGGCGATGCGCGCCGCATTGGCGCCCACCACGCCGCCGCCGATCACCGCCACCCGCCCCGCTTCGACGCCGGTGGCGCCGCTGAGCAACAGGCCCATGCCGCCGTTGCGCTTCTGCAGGAAATGCGTCGCCGCCTGCACCGCCATGCGTCCGGCGATTTCAGACATGGGGATCAGCAGCGGCAGGGCCCCCTGCTCGTCGGTAACGGTTTCAAAGGCGATACAGGTCGCTCCGCTGGCCAGCAGGTCGTCCGCCTGCTCCGGGTCGGAGGCGAGATGCAGATAAGCGAACAGGGTATGCCGGGGCCGCAGCAGACGGCGCTCGTCACGGTTCGGCTCCTTGACCTTGACGATCATTTCCGCGGCGTCGAACAGTTCCGCCGGATTGCCGGCGATTCGCGCGCCTGCCTCGCGATACTCGGCATCGCTTTCGCCGATGCCCGTCCCGATGCCGGTTTCAACCCAGACTTCGTTGCCATCGGCAACCAGGGCCGCAACAGACTCAACGGTGAGCCCGGCCCGATACTCGTGATTCTTGGTTTCCCTTGGTGCCCCAATATGCATCGCTTCCCCCCCCCCCTCCCCCGGGACATTCGCTGAGCCCGTGGCGCAGGCTCCTGCTGGCGTTCGGATTCGAACAGTGATTGAATGACGGAACTTCGCGCCGGGGCTGTTTCCGGCAGCAGGTTCCGCCGCCGCAATTATAAGGGAATCTCTGATCAAGTCAGAGCTTCCCTGCGGCACATGGAAGTGCCGCCGAATTCGATGGCGTAAGCCATTGAATTCGGGAGCAAAACAAAATCACGCTTTTGTTTTGCGATAATGAAAAACTCCACGGATGGAGTTTTTCAGAGAATACTAAGGGGAACCGGTAAATGAAATACAAGACTGTTTTCTGTTCCGCCTTGCTGATGAGTTGCCTGTTTCATCTCCCGCCGGGGCCGGCCCAGGAGACTGACGCCCTGGACGACCCGGAACGGCAGCGCGTGGCGCCATTCCAGGTGTTTGACAATCTGTACTATGTCGGCGTGCGCTGGGTTTCCGCCTGGCTGCTGGAAACCGACCAGGGGCTGATCCTGTTCGACGCATTATACGGCGACCATGTGAACCTGCTCGTGGACAATATTCGCGAACTCGGTTTCGACCCCGACGATATCCGCTATGTGGTCGTGAGCCATGCCCATTTTGATCACATCGGCGGCGCCCGGCGTTTTCAGCGGGAGTTCGGTTCCGTGGTGCTGATGACCGAAGCCGACTGGCAGTTGAGCGAAAGTCCGGCGGAGTTTCGCGAATACCCGCGCCCCATGCGGCATCTCTCCCTGGGCAATGGCGACACCCTCAACCTGGGCCGCACGCGCCTGCAATTCATGCAGACCCCGGGCCATACCCTCGGCGTGTTGAGCACGATTTTCACCGTATACGACAACGGCTACCCGCATACCGCGGTCCTGTTCGGCGGCGCCGGGCTCAATTTTTCGGGCGCCGACCGCCTGCAAATGTACCTCGACAGCGTAGGGCAACTGCTCGGCATCCCCGGTGTGGAAGTGAATGTCTCCAATCACCCGGACTCCGGCGATGTCTTCGCGCGCCATGAAATGCTGCTCGACCGCGAGGACGGCGACCCCCATCCCTTCGTCGACCCGGAAAGCTGGACCGCCTGGCTGGAGCTTCTGCGCAGCGATGCCCGGTCCCGCCTGGAGGCGGAGCTTTCCGACAACTGATTACTCGATCTGCCAGCGGGCGAAGGTGCGGCGGGCCTCGCTGAGCTGTTGCTCGCTCATGTCCGCTTCCAGCTCTTCCAGCATTGCCGCCGCTTCCGGGTGATCGTGGCGCTGGGCCCAGGCAGCCCAGGCATGGGCCAGGACGAGGTCACGGCGCACATGGTCGCCATCCCGGTACATGATCGAAAGGGTATTCGCAGCGGGAGCGCTGCCGGACCTGGCGGCGAACGCATACCATTCCACGGCCTGGTCCCGGTCTTCCTCGACGCCATTCCCGAAGTAGTACAGGCTGCCGAGATTGAGTTGCGCCGCGGCATGGCCCTGCAGGGCGGCGGCTTCGGTCCAGCGGAAGGCTTCCCCGTAGTCCTGCTCCACCCCCTGCCCGGTGAAATAGAGAATGCCCAGATTGTATTGCGCCAGGTCCAGGCCATCTTCCGCCGCAATCAGAAATTCCCGATAGGCCAGCGCATAATCTCCGGCCAGCGCGGCTTCCACGCCATCCTCGTAGCCGGCAAGCACAGGCAATGGCAGTTCCCCAAGCCCGACGGTCGCAAACAGCGCCAGAATCTTCCTGCCGAAAAGGCTTTTCGGAAACATCCCGATCCCCCAGGTTCCAGAAACACTAGCATAGCACTGACAAGCAACCGGGATTTGCAGTAGAATCCGCTATTTCCACGCTGCCGGGCTCCCCGGCGGCAGTTTCGGCACAACGCACCCGTAGCTCAGCTGGATAGAGTACCTGGCTACGAACCAGGCGGTCAGAGGTTCGAATCCTCTCGGGTGCGCCAAATTCGGAGATTTAATTCAGTAGAATCGAAGTGTTATGGAATATTCAGCATGAAAGTATAGTTACCTCGTTTTTTGTTGCAATTCTCTGCACCGCGAAGCAGAATATTCGCATGACAGATTCAGAACCAACCCCGCGCACACTGGCGCAACAACTGGCCGTGCTGGAGGAACGCATGAATACCAAGCAGCAGGAATACAAGACTGATATTGCAAATTTGGCGACAGATTTGGCCAGGCGCGATACGCGCCAGCTTTTGGCAATAGGTGGACTGTTGGCCATTGGCCTTACAATTCTAGGGTTGGTGTTGACCGGATCATCAAGCTAGTCCGTTCCAGTTCGCGGCGGCTGCCTCGCCGTTTCCCCATGAACCGATCCGCTCGCCCGCTTGCCCGAACGTTGCTTTTTCTGGCGCTTGCCTTCCCAATTGTAGCCCCGGCGCAAGAGACATGGCGCGGTTTGCGCGTCGCACCGGAAGACCGATGTTCGGATTCGAGAACCGGCATTGAGCATATCATCGGCAGATCGGAAGCCCATGATAGCGGCTTGTGCGGCGCGTCTTCCGAAACCCGTAAGGCGTTCGCCCGCGACTTGCTTAATTTGACGCTGGCCGACGCTAGCACAAACCGGGATCAGAAAAGCGACAAAGACGCGGCTGACTGGTTGCCGGAATCGAATCGGTGTTGGTTTGCTAATCGTGTTGTAGCGGTTCGGCAGAAATACGGCTTGACCGTGGACGCGCAAGAGCGCGATGCGCTCGAAGCCATACTGTCCGATTGCGAAAGCGCGGACCTATTGATCTACGCGCCGCAAGCTGGCCCGCTGTCCGGCATTTACACCGCGCCGGGCGGTAGCGAAGCCTTGCTGATCGTTCAGGATCATTTCGGCGAAACCGTGACGGTTAAGCTACGATTTGAGGCTGGCCCGGACGGGCAGATTACGCCCTCGACATGGCTGGCGGACTTTTCGCGCCTCGATGAACCGCCGGCGGGATACGGGCGGTATTTCCCCGGCGCGACGGTGCGGAGTCTGCCGGAGAGTTTCGCGGGATCGGAATAGCCGCGCATAGACGCACTCAATCACAATCGGAGAATCACGAAATGGCAGACACATTCAAGAAAGGCGATGAAGTACAGCACAGGGCGGGCAATCCAAAAATGATTGTAAAAGACGTTATCGACGAAAACCGCTATCTGTGTTCGTGGATTACGCCGGGTGAAACCCCCAGAGAGAAAATTTATGAAAGCCATGAGTTGAAACCCTTCGAGGAGAAAGAAAAATGAAAAAGATCGCGGTGATGTTTCTCTTACTGATTGGTCAAACTGTGTTGGCGCAAAATGATCCGGTCAGCGTTATGCAACGGATGGAGAAATGCATAGGGATGATGGATTTGCGACTCGATGCCCTAAAGTTGGGAGTCGATGTCTCCATCTTGGAGGAGCTTCCGGAGATTTGCGGCGAAAACATGGGAGATCAATGGTTTGTTACGCGTGAAATTGATCCGATAGAAGATTCCACAAGCTTTCAATGGTTGGTGCATAGCGATGATCGCTTGTTATACATGCGCCCCGGCTTTCAAACGCTTTCGCGTGATAATTTTTATCTGGCAGTGGACGCAAGCGGGATTATAGCAAGGCTGGCTACCGAAAATTCCCGGTTTGTGCTTCGCGCAAAACTTCCGTCTGGTTCTACATCGTCCACAGCGGTCTGGAACATAGAAGGACTTGCGGACCTCGATGGCGAATTTATGGCGGTGTTTGATTAAGATGAACGAACGAATAAAGGAAAAATCAGATCGTAAAAATCTCGCTCTTGCGTTGCTTGCCCTTATTCTGTCCGTGCCCGCGAGCGCTCATCTGGAACTAGATTTGCTCACGCCGGACGGGGAATTGTATCCGGGCTGCGAAGTCGAACCGGACTCCCGCCCGGCTGATTGCCCCCACAGGGTTCAAATTCAAGGATTCGATGTTTATGTCTCTGCCCTGATTTGGGACGATGAAAACGCTGTTGGCCCCGGCGGAAACCGGTGGGAATCTTCGGAAGAGGCGATAATTTCATACTTGGAAATGCTTGATTTGCAACTAAATTTAATTTCGCAAAACTCCCCATTCCCTATGTATTTTTCACGCCATATGCAAGAGGTTGGATTGACTTTTTATATTGCTCCTATGGTAAATCGCCCTGAACTCGGTTATGGCGAGAATTGGATAGATTGGTCTCCTAACGATAGATTTTTAGCCGGTTGCTTGTTTGGTGATGTTACTGCGGGTTGTTACGGTAACGGTAGAGTCCAGTTAAACATGAATCGCAGCTTTGAGCGTACTCTAAGGGTTTTGATTCATGAAATGGCGCACGCTTGGCATGATCTTATTCTGCCTGATGGATTCAATAATAAGTGCGTCTTGGACATTTATGAAATGTCTGTCAACAGAGACAGAATTTACCAGAATTTTGTATATAAGTACCCTGGTTACAAAGAAGAAGGAAGAGAACCCCAAGTTGGGGCATATGCGGATACGAACGCTCAAGAGTATTTTGCCGAATTGGTCCTTGCGTATTACATGCCATCGGGGCATCAAGTTTTGCCCTTTGATGGTCGAACGCAAATGTACGAGGTGGATTTCAATGGATTTTACATGGTCCGATATTTGTTCGATAGTATAGGTAAGGGCAAATATCTCTATCGACGGCCATATGCTGAAGACTGCGTAGCTTTCCCCACAAAAATCTGGCAAGATTTTGATGTATTCTGGCCGCAATAACGATCATTTCATTTGGAGAATCAGACCATGAAATGGCTCGCATTACCATGTCTGCTGCTGATCTTGTCTGCTGGCGCTGCTGGTGCGGAGTCGGACAGTTTGGATTATGAGTTGTACAAGTACGTTGATTCTCTTTGCGCTGCTGTTGCTGCCGTTGAGCTTAGAGATACTTTGCCTAATTCGTATAGGATTTTGCGTTTGGGTAGGAGTCATTCTGAAGTTGTCCAGGAATTGTTGAGCAATACCCATGTTTTTGATTCGCGTGTGTACCGCATTGGCTTGGTGGAAATGTTCGCCAGGTCTAGGGATATATCCGCGCCTGAGGTTGTTCGAGAAGCGGCGCGTAAGGCGTTACATGCTGTCTATGATGGTTTGGTCGCCGAGTGTGTTGATTCTAAACTGAAGGGTTGGCGGTCAACGGAAGGGATATTGGAAAAATCTTTGCGTTGTGCGGGCCAGCGTCGGCGGCATCGTCTGCCTGATTGCCGCTGATTAACCAGCCAGCGCGGAAAACGCCCTCTAAGCGCCGTCACGCGAAACAGGCACAGAGACCGCCCGAAAGGGCGGGAAAATCTCGCTACGGGCCGCTGGCGGCGTTCGCGGGCCGTTTTCAGCGGTCGCGGCGGATCAGATCGCTAACGTATGCGTCCCAATCGGCCCGGCCCGGTACTTCCGGCGCTCTGCGTTCGCGCCGCGTCTTTTCGATGTGACAGCCGCGACAAAGACACTGAAGGTTTGCGCGGTCGAACATTGCGCCGCCCTGTTCCATCGGCACGATATGATCGCACTGGTTGCCGTAGCGCCCGCACTCGGCACAACGCCAGTCCGCTTCATTCAGTACTTGCCGCCGCAGCCGTTCCCAGCGCTGGCCCTTGAGTGCTTGCTGATACCGGGATTTTCCCATTATGTCCGGTAATTCCGTGCTCGAGCTCGCATATCTTTCAGGTTGGCAAGGCCAAGCCGCGACTTATGCGCGATTCGGCCCTGTTCGGCCCGCCGGTGTGTGCATGGTATAGCTCCCCCACGCCCCTGTAGGTCGGGCCGATTTTTTGGCCGGTGCCATACAGCGCCGGCGCTCGATCAGGCGGCGGGCGGCGCTTCGCTTTCGGCAATCTGTTCCGCAAGGAATTTTTTCCATGCCGCGTCTTCCCGCCGCGCCTGTTGGTACTCGCGGGCATTCCGCCGGGCGATACAAGTCCCGCAATACGTCCGCCAGTATTTAAGCCGCGGCAAGCCCCACAAGTAATTCGGCAAGTCTTCCGGCCACCGGCAGACAAGCGGGCGGGCGCTGCTTCCGCATTCCGTGCAGCGCCAGCGGTCGCGCCAGAAAACGCAACGCTTGAGCGCCGCGTGTCGGATCGTCGAAAAGACCGGCCAGGCCAGCCCTTGCAGCAGCGCCGGAATGTCGCGCCAGAGTAGCCGGGGAAGCTTCCAAAGAAAGCGCTTCAGGCCCAGATAACGCAGGTCTTCCCGCCAGCAGTCGCGCCAGTAGCGCAAGCAGTCGATCATCTCTTGATACATTCGGTTTCCTCCATCGGTTCAAGTTATAGCGCAAACCCGTAACGCAACGGGCGGACGGGCCGACCTATCAGCGGCTCGGCAAGGCCCGCCGCGATCACCGCCGCCGTCAATACGTCAATGCGGCCCCTGCCGGTCGCCTTGTCGAGTCCGGGATTCCCGTTTCTGTCCCGCCGTAGCGTCGATTTGCGGATTGCGTCACTCAGGCTAAGGTTATCCGCCATGACCAGCTTCTTTCCCTGTATCAGCCGCTGAAAGGCCCGCACGTCGCGCCCGCCATCCGGCCCGGCCCCTACCGTCCGAAATTTCACCGGCCAGCGCACACGCCCCCGGTCGAGAAAATCCAGCGCTTCCGCTTTCTTGTAGCCATCGCAAGCCGCCAGCCATACATACATGAAAATCGCCCAGGTCCGCCGCCACGTCCGCCAGAAATTCATGCACCGGCACGATTCGGCCCAGATAGGTCCGCAATTCGCCGCCCCGTTCCATTTCGACATAATCGGCATTGTCGCGCTGGCCGCGCTTTCGCAGGCTCGGCTTGTAGCCGAATGCAAGCCAGGTCCGGACCGCCCTGGTTTGCGGCCAGATCGCCACCGCCGCCGTACCGCTCAAGCTTTCGCCAAAATCGAAGCCGAGCACGACGCGGCCGCGCTTCGGATCGAAGTCGGGTTCGCCTACGCAAGCGTCGAGTTCGGACGGCAACAGGATCATTTCGCGCGTCGGATCGAGCGCTTGATTCAGGTCGAACGCCCGAAAGGTCGCGACATCGGACGGCGCGGCCTCGATCCGTTTTACTTCGGCCTCCATGTAGGCGGTTTGCTTGATTCCGCAGGCAAGCCCCGGATTCGCCGCCGCCCATACTTCCCTGTCGTTGAGTTCGCACTTGTCCGGCGCGGCGTAGATCGCCGTGACGGTCGCGGGATTTTTCAGAATTTCGGCGTACAGCGGCGAATCACCCCGGATACTCAAATGAATCACCCGCCCGCCCCTTCGATCGCGCCGGAATACGGAGAACGGCGAACCTTCAGCCCTTCAAGCCCGCTCGCCTTGGCAATTTCAACAACCTGCTTTCGCAATTCCGCCGCCTTTTCGCGGCTTATCGAACAGACGCAACCGCGCCAGCCAGTGGAGTGCAGCGGTCCGGCCAAGTATCCCAAGATCAGCACGCGGCAATAATCGCGCTCTTGCCGTTTTCCGGGCGATACACAAGGCGCTTTCGTGCGCTCCCCAACCGTCGCGCAGAAAGTCCACCGCGAACGCGGGCAGTTCCATCGGCTGCCCGGCGCTCGGATGCCCCGGCGGGACTACCAGCTTTTTCCGCGCCCATTCGACCGGCGCGGCAACCGGATCGGCGGGCGGCTCCGGACTTTCGGGTTGCGGCTGTTTCTTGCGAGCGCGATAACGCCGCATTGACGCGGCCTGATTTTCAGGATTCTCGTACGGCATTTTCACCTCCGGGATAGCGCAATCGGGGAACGAAACCTCACCCCACGCCCCTGAAGAAAACGATACTTTCCGGCGGTGCCATATGGCCCACCGGGACAGCCTTCCCATATAACACTGGAATTTGTACATTTTTCCGAACACATAAGAAAATCCTGTCCCGCCTGTCTCGCCCTGCACGTTTTTCATACCTTCAGTGCAGCCCTTCGCCGCCCAGCGACGGCATGGACACGGCAGACGGATGCTCTTTCCGTAGCGCCTCGATACCGTTATCTGTCTTTTCGTCAACATCGAGCACGGAATAGCCAATGCTGGCCGGAACAATGCCGTAGCCGCGTAAACAGGGATGATCCCTAACGGCGTTCAGATCATCGGCGGTCGGCTTTTCTTTCCACGAAAAGCCGGGCAGTGGGCGATTGACCTGATCCACCGATCCGTCGCCGCCGACGGCACGATATGTGCTCCGGCCTTGAGCAATTCGCGCCATGCGGCCTTGTGCGCGTCGTTTAGCAGGTTTGGGCCGCTCATTTCGGCGGCTTCCATTACGCGGCTCGCGTCGCCCACCATGCGCCGGTAGCTTCCACGGTCGCCAGCGCCGCGCCGACTTCGGCAAACGGCAGCGCTCAATGATGCTGCACAACCCGGCCATTTTTCGGCAGCGCCGCGCCTACGGCCTCAATGGAATTATCGGAGCGATGCCCTTCGGCAATCGCCCAACGCATGATTGCGCCGTGCAGTTTCGCGCTTTTCGTTCCAGATCAGGGACAGCACGGCCAAGATAGCGCTTGCGTCAATCTGACCCATGCGGCGATTGAGAAGCGGCTGCCCGTAGCCGTCGAAAAGTCGCTGTGGCGCTTCGTTTTCGCTTCCGGTCGAATGACCCTGATCTTGCGTTCTGTCAGTCTCATCGTTTCCACTTCCGTTACCACAATAGTTCACAAACGCTACCAAGACGCATGACAGCCATTTTCTGAATTCACGGCATTCGTGTACCGGGTAGTCGACGAATTCGAGACCAATTCCTGACTCGGTGAATTCAAAGGCATTTTTCGCCTATCGTGCTGATTTAATTGATCCTCTTATTTAACAGATATATGTGGGGATAAATTAAGATTTTACTTTAGATAAACTGCTTCGAAAGCTTGCGCCAAACCTATAAAAGCGAATCAGGCGATTCTTGATACAGCGGATTAAACGAATAATAATGCTCCCTGTTTCAAGAATTCTGGTTCGGCAATTACAACGAGAAAAACAGACATGGCAAGCCCTGCGCAACGGCTGCAAAGCTCATTGACCGAACTGCGCGCGCGGCAGAAAAAGGGAATCATCGCGATTCGCGCCACGGACCTCTCACGTACCCATCGCGAGCGGCTGCTGGCGAATGGCTACCTGCGGGAAGTGATCAAGGGCTGGTATTTCGCCATCGAACCCGGACAGTACCCGGATGAACGCAGCGCCTGGTATGCTGGTTACTGGCCTTTCTGCGCAGACTACCTGAACCGGATGCGAAAGGATGAGTGGTGCCTCTCACCGGCCCAATCCATCGCGCTGCACACGGGGAATCGCCGGATTCCGGAACAGTTGCGGGTACGGGCCATAAAGGCGCGCAACAATGCCACCGGTTTGCCCGAGGGGCTTTCGCTGCTGGAAATGCGCTCCGGCCTGCCCGCGGAAAAACATGTGGTGGTCGTCAATGGATTGCGACTTTACCACCTGCCGGCGGCGCTGGTTGCCTGCAGTGCGCGGGTTTTTCTGAAAGAGCCGGTGGACCTGCGCATCGCCCTCACGTTCATTGACGATGTGACGGAAATTCTCGAGCTGCTGCTCGAAACCGGTCGCAGCACTGTGGCGGGTCGTCTCGCCGGCGCATTCCGGCATATCGGTCGCCCGGAACTCGCGGAAAGTATTCTGGATTCGATGCGGAAATATGGCTATGACGTGCGCGAGGCAGACCCTTTTGCCGCACCGGCGCCGCCGCATTCGTCGGCGCGCGGGCTTTCGCCCTGGAGCCAGCGCGTGTTTTCGCTGTGGCGGGAAATGCGGCCCCGGGTGATCGACTGCTTTCCCCGGGGCCGGGCGGCGGCGGTCAATGCCAGACGCTGTCTGCGTGCCGTGGATGATGTCTGCTTCGCCGACGCCTGGCATTCCCTGGCCATTGACGGCCTGGAAGTCACACCAGGAGTGCTGGACCGGGTTCGCTCCCCGGATTGGCGGCCCGTTGCGGCAGCGGAGGATGAAACGCATCGCCCGGAATTGGCGGCCCGGGGCCACTGGAGGGCTTTTCTGGCGGCGCGGGGAAGTCTTGAGCGAATCCTGGCTCGCGCACATCCGGCTGATGTGATCAGGGCTGAGCTTGGAAACTGGCAGCGGGAAATGATCGCCCCGCTGGCAACTGCGATCCCCGGAAATTCAACCGCGCAATCCGGCTATCGCGAAGGTCCCGCGCTCCCCTGCGGCAGGCATGTCGCCCCCGAGGGCAAAGCCATCGGGCAGGCCATGGACGCGCTTTTCCTGCTGCTGCGTTCGGAAGACCAGCCGGCGGTGCGAGCCGTGCTTGGCCATTTCTTTCTGCTGTACCTCAAGCCTTTTGCGGAAGGCAACGGAAGGCTCGCGCGATTGCTGATGAATGTCCTGCTGGCGTCCGGCGGCCTGCCCTGGACGGTGATTCCCGCCGAGCAGGCCGGCGAGTATCAGGCTGCCGCGGAAACAGCCTGTGTGGCAGGCGACATCGTCCCACTGGCGCGGCGGATTGAATCCCTGACGCAGATGCTGCACCTGTCCGCCATAGGCAGTCTGCGCTGATATTGCCTCAGGGACAAGGGTCCTCGCCCTGCACAGGAGCTGCTCCGGACGGCAGGAAGCGGCATGGGTCGGCGTTTTCGAGCATGACTCTCGCGCCGGCGCGAATCAGGGCATTGGCGCCCGGGGCCTGGAAGAAGTTGTAGCCTTCCCGGGAAGTCATCCACGCCGATGGGCCGCCCAGATACTTGCCGGCGCTGTTGGTGGCGCCAACCACCTGATTCACCAGGCCTTCGTAGTAGGGGTCGCCCTGGCTGGCGCCGCTGAAGCTGCCGAGGTCCGAGCTGGCGACGAAAACCACATCGACGCCTTGCACCGCGGCAATCTCGTCGGCGGCTTCCACGCCTTCCACGGTTTCGATCATGGCGACGACCATGATGTTGTCATTGGCGCTTTGGCGGTAGCCGCCGCCCCAGATGGCGCCGTACTGGCCGCCGCCCTGACTGCGGCGCCCAACAGGCGGATACTTGGCGAAGCGCACGGCGTTTTCCATTTTTTCCGCGGTGTCCACCATGGGCACGATGATGCCCAGGGCGCCGATGTCGGTGGCTTTCTGGATATCGCCTTCGGTAGCGTCGGGAACGCGGATGAAGGGAATTGCGGGAGCGTCGCGACAGGCGAAGATCATCCGCGCCACATCGGTGTAGTTGAGATGACTGTGCTGCATTTCGATCCAGATGAAGTCAAAACCGGCGCTGGCCATGGCGCAGTAGATTTCCGGGTCGGAAGTCGAAACCGTGCCGCCGAGCACGGGTTCGCCGGCGGCGAGTTTCGCTTTCACGGTGTTGTAGAGCGAGTCGTCCTGGGCCTGGGCCGGCAGGGCCGCAAAGCCGGTTGCAAGCAGGGAAAGCGCATAAAGCACGGGCTTTTTCATGGGAATTTTCCTCATCAGACTTCGGAAATCATCGGCGCGCGCTGCTCGCCCGCGGCTTTGGCCGCAAGTTGCTGCCGGCGCCGTTGTTCGCCGCGCAGACGCAATTCCTCGCGGTTGCTGTCGTCCACCCGGGCGTAGTCATCGCGCCAGTCATCGCCGTCGCGCCAGTACAGCGTTGAGCGCCGGGTGGTCTCCGGGCCTTCGGCTTCTTCCAGCAGTTTCAACGCCTGTTGAACGATGCCGATCTGGCTCAGCACATCCCCGGGTGCGCCGCAGGGATTGCCCAGGGGATAATCGGTATGCAGATAGCGCGCCACGCGGCAGTGTTCCACGATATCCAGGGCGCTGCCGATGATGACCGTGGGGATGCCGTTTTCTTCGAGATGCCGGCTGACCAGACTCACGGTCTGGTGGCAGACAGGTCACAGCGGAACGAGCATCGCCACATCGAGCTGGTCCTCCTGGCACAGGGCGAGCACCGCGGGCGCGTCCTTTTTTCGGGTATTGCCCTTGCTGTACTCCGTCGGAACCGAGTAAAAGCGTTCCGAGAGGCTGCCGAAAACCCCCGACCGCGCCATGTTGCGCAAATGATTGAGGGGAAGGAAACTGCCCAGATCCCGGGTATGGGTCACGGTCTTGTGCCAGGACAGCTCATCGGTATGCATTGAATGCGGCGTCGGCGTTGTCATGCAAGCGCGGACCCGCCGCTTTTCCCGACCTTCCACGCTATCCGGCATGGCGGTGGTAATCAGCCCGAGGCGGCATTCGCGCAGGGGCCTGGGCAGCGGTGCGAAAGGCGCTTCGTCGTGACAGGCCCACTCATAGTCCTTCTCGTAACCCTGGGCCCGGTAATAGTCCCGGGTGCGCCGCATGTAGGGAACGTCGTACTTTTGCCCCACGGAAATCTCCTTCTCGCTTAAAGTCGGGATACGGGCGGCAGAATAACCCTTTAGGAATCCATGAACAATTCCCCATGTACGAAACCGAACTGTATGGGCCGGTGAAAGCTTTTCTCGCATCACAGGGGTATGAGGTAAAGGCCGAGGTCAAGGGCTGCGACGTGGTGGCGAGGCGTGGCGACGAGCCGCCCCTGATCGTCGAGTTGAAAACGCGCTTTTCCCTGCCCCTGGTGCTGCAGGGAATCGAAAGGCAGCGGCTTGCGGACAATGTCTATCTCGCGGTGCCGCCCTTCTCCGGTCGTGGCGTGCGCCGCAAGGAGGCGCTCGCCCTGTGCCGCCGGCTTGGGCTTGGCCTGCTTGTGGTGTCTTCCGCGCCGGGCCATACCGTCGAGCCCTTGCTTGACCCGGCGGAGTACCGTCCGCGCAAACGCGGGCCGGCCCTTGGCCGCCTGCTGCGGGAATTCGAATTGCGGGTGGGCGACCCGAATACCGGCGGCGCCACCGGGCGCAAGATCATCACGGCCTATCGCCAGGACGCCCTGCGCTGTGCCGGCTTTCTCGGCGCCAACGGCCCAAGCAAGGCCGCTGTTGTGGCCAGGGCCACCGGCGTCGGCAAGGCCGGCCAGATATTCCTCAAGGACTACTACGGCTGGTTCGAGCGCCCGCCGGAAACCCCCCGGGGAATCTACGCCCTGACCCCAAAAGGCGAGCAGGCGGTAGTGCGGGAAATTTTGCAGTAGACTTTGACGGTTTGCACCGAAAGGTGGGTAGCTGGGAGGAATTCCCGATGATCAGGTTTTTGGTGGCGGCATTTGTGCTGCTGTTCGCGGCAATTTCCGCCCGGGCGCAATCAGGAGACGACAGCATGGGTTCACCCCTTGCCGGCGTGAGCAGCCGGTTTATTGAGGCCAACGGCATCCGCATGCGGATATTCGAGGCTGGCGATTCCGGGCCGCTTGTGCTGCTTGCCCATGGCTGGCCCGAATCCTGGTACAACTGGCGGCACCAACTGGTCGCCCTGGCCGATGCGGGTTATCGCGCCGTGGCGCCGGACATGCGCGGCTATGGCGAAACCGACGCGCCTCCCGCGGTGGAGGATTACGATATCGTCGATCTCACCGACGATATGGTGGGCATTCTCGACGCGCTCGGCGAAGAGACGGCGGTCATGGTGGGTCACGACTGGGGCGCCATTGTCGCCTGGCATGCGGCGGTCCGTTATCCGGAACGGTTTGACGGGTTGATCGCCATGAGCGTGCCCTATGGCGGTACGGCCCGGCGCTCCCCCATGGATGGCTGGCGCGAAGCCAATGGCGACAACTTCTACTATATCCTGTATCACAATGAACCCGGCGGCGTGGCGGAAGCCGAGTACGACAGCGATCCGCACGGCCTGATCAGCCGGCTGTACCTGTCGCCGAGTTCACCCCGGGAAGCGCCGGCAATCACCGATCCGCTGCGCGCCGCGGGCGGCTGGATCGGTCGTCTCGGCGCGCCGCTCGGCCTGCCGGACTGGCTGAGCCGGCAAGACCTGGACTATGTCGTCGGTGAATTTGAACGTTCGGGATTCCGCGGCGGCGTCAACTACTACCGCAACTTCCACCGCAACTGGGAAATCAGCCTCGACTACGCGAGCGATCGGGTCACCGTGCCGACGATTTTCGTTGCCGGCGCAAGAGACGTGGTCATTGGCGGCGCCACGGCTGATCAACTGACCGCATTGATGTCAGGGGTGACCGACGATCTGCGCGGCGTGGTCTTGATCCCCGAAATCGGCCACTGGGTGCAGCAGGAAGCGCCCGGGGAAATCAACGCGGCCATGCTGGAGTTTCTCGACGGATTGGAGTTGGCGCATTAAGAGCCTGCGCCGCCGGCTTGCGGGAAGTTTCGTCTGGACCTTGCCCTGTTCATGTGTGCGGCCTCCGCGGGTTCAGATCACCCGTTGTTCCCGCAGCGCGGTGATCTGCCGGGTACTGTAACCGAGTTCGCCCATGATCCGGTCGGTATGTTCTCCCAGGGTCGGCGGCCGGCTGCGAATTTCGCCGGGAGTCTTTGACAACTCCACCGGCGTCTTCATCAGCGGTGCGGGCCGGTCCAGTCCCGGATACTCCATGGCCTGCAACAGGCCCTTGGCGGCGATATGCGGATCCTCCAGCACTTCCCGGGGCGACAGGACCGGCCCGGCCGGCAGTCGCGCCTCTTCCATGGCCGCCAGCGCTTCCTCGCTGGTTCGCTCGGCGCACCAGCGGGCCAGGCGTTCACTGATCAGATGGCCGTTGTCTCCCCGGGAAATATCGTCCTTGAAGCGCGGATCCTCAAGCCAATGATCTTCTCCCATCAGGTCGGCCCAGCGCTTGAACAGGGGGCCGCCGATGGATTGCACGAGCACCCAGCCGTCTTGGGTGCGAAAGGTATCCGCCGGTGCGGCGGTCTGGGCGCGATTGAGGCTCGCGACGCGGTCGCGCCGGATGGCGTGCTGTTCGATGAGCGTGCCATTCATCATGGTCAGCCCGGTATTGAACAGGGATCCCTCGACAATCTGTCCCTTGCCGGTTTTGGACCTTTCGAACAGCGCAGCCATGGTGCCGAAAGCCGAAAAGCTGGCGGTGCCGAAATCGATAAAGGGCGCCCAGGCGCGCACCGGCTGCTCGGGGGTACCCGTAAGATACATGCTGCCGGACATGGCCTGGCCGAGACCGTCGAATCCCACGCGATTGGCGTAAGGCCCGCCCTGTCCGAAAGCGGAAATCATCGTCAGGATAATATCGGGCTTGACCGCACAAAGGCTGTCGTAATCCAGCCCCATGGCGCGCAAGGTATCCGGCGGCAGATTGGCGACCACCACATCGGCGGTGGCAACCAGCTTCTTCACGATCTCGCGTCCTTCCGGCTTCATGGGATTGAGCGTCATCGACTGCTTGTTGCGGGCGATCTGCAGGAACAGCGCACCGTCGCCATCTTCCGTCACCGGCGACAGGAAGCGGTCTTCCGAGCCATCGACCTTCTCGATGCGAATCACTTCCGCACCCATATCCCCGAGCAGGGTGGCGCAATACGGCCCGGCGATGTAGCGCCCGAAGTCCAGCACCCGAATGCCTTGCAGAATCTTGCTCATGTGGAATCCCGTTGCAATGATGGTTTGTTTTCTGTTGGACTACCGGTTGCGACGACAGCAGGCTCCTGGCTCAGTCGGTCCCGTCGCTCTCCGCCCGGTAGCGTTCGAACCACTCCAGGGTGTGCGCGACCTTGGCAATCAGATTGGACGGACTGCTGCTCGCGATACCGTGTGAGGCGTCCTGTATCCGCACCATCTGCGTCGGCACCTTCCGGATCTGCAGCGCCTGGTAGAACTGCTCGGTCTCTCCCATCGGCGTGCGCAGGTCCTGTTCCCCGGTGATCAGCATCGTCGGGGTCGTGACGTTGCCGACCAGGGAGAGCGGCGAGCGGGACCAGTAGTGCTCCAGCATGCCGTCCTCCCAGACCGGGCCGGGGAACCAGTACTGGTAGTAGGATGCATACCCGTCCGACATGAGTGAGAAACTGATCCAGTCGATGACCGGTTTCTGCGATACCGCCGCGCGAAAGCGGTCGGTCTTTCCGACGATCCACGCCGTCAATACGCCGCCGCCACTGCCGCCGGTAACCATCAGGTTGCTTTCGTCGATGTAGCCCCGGTCGATCACGGCATCGACACCCGACATGAGGTCATCGTAGTCGTAGCCGGGATAGGCGTGGTGGATCAGGTTGCCGAACTCCTCGCCGTAACTCGTGCTGCCGCGCGGGTTGGCGTAGAGGACGACGTAGCCGGCGGCCGCATAGAACTGGACCTCGGCCGCGAAGCGGGGGCCGTAGTTCGCGAACGGGCCGCCGTGGATCTCGAGCACCAGCGGGTACTTGCGGGCGGGATCGAAGTCCGGGGGCCTGGCGATCCAGCCGTGCACCGGACGGCCGTCGTGCGAGGATTCCCACCAGATCTCCTCGACCGCAGCCAATTTCCTGTGGGCTAGGAGATCCTCGTTGAGGCCGGTAATCCGGCGCGGTTCGGTCCCCACCCGGCCGATAGCGACATCGGCGGGGCGCGTCGGCGAGTTGACGGTGAAGGCGAAGCTCCCGTCACGCGCCACGGTGTAGGAACCGCCGCCATAAGGTCGTCCGAGTTCAACGCCGCCCACATCGGCGGCAAGGTCGGCGACATCGCCTTCGAGGGTGACGTTCGCGATCCGGGTGGTACCCTGGTCGTCGTACTGAACGAAGAGGGAATTGCCGTCCGCGGCCCAGTTGAGGTTGCCCACGTCGCGATCAAGATCACCGACGCGGCGGGCGCCGCCGCCGTCCCGGTCCATGACGTACAGGCCGGAAACCTGGTAGCCCTGATGACGGTCGTCGTAGCCCGTGTATGCGATCCGGGAACCGTCGGGCGATACGGCCGGGCTGCCGTCGGGGCCGAAGCGGTCGGTAAGCTGGCGAAGTCTCCCCGTGTCGACCGATATCTCGAAGACTTCGCTGTTGCGGACATCGAAATCGGGATTGTCCCGGTTGGCGCTGAAGACGATCGAGCTGGAGTCGGGCGACCAGGACAGTCTGCCGCCGTGGTCGTACGGACCGCTCGTCAATTGGCGCGGAGTGCCGCCATCCGCGGGAAGAACGAAGACATGCGTGTATCCGTCCGGAAGGTATCCGCGCCCGTCCGCCCGGTAGCGGAGCTTCGAGATCACCCGCGCCGGCGCCGTCCACTCGGCGTCCTCGGGCGCGGACGGCATTTTCGCGAAGGCGGGAGGCGGTTCCGGCACGAACATCGTCATCGCGATCCAGTTCCCGTCTGGTGACCAGGCGATGTTTTCGGGCGACTCGGTGACGTTGGTGAGTTCCGCCGTCTGGCCGGTGTCCATCCAGCGCACGAACAGCTGGTTTGTACCGCCGTCCGAGGCCAGATACAGCAGGCGGTCGCCGTCGGGAGACCAGCGTGGCGAACTCACCGAACCACTTCCGTCCGTGACCGCGCGGTGATTCGAGCCATCCGCGTCGACCACCCAGATTGCGGAGCGCTCCTCGTCCGTCATGATGTCGAAGCCGCGGCGAACGTACACGACGCGGTCGCCGGCTGGCGATATGCGGGGATCGTCTGCAACCTCCATTTCGAAAACATCCAGATACTGGAGCCTGACGGGGTCGGCAGCCTCCTCGTTGACCTGGGCGGCCAGCGGCGCGGTCCCGAAAAGGAGAGCGAGAGCGAACAGCGATGGGAGTCTCTTCGTCATGCCAGTGGTTCCTGTCTGGAGCGCCTGCCGGGCGCTCGCGCGTGATCAGCACTCAGTCGGGCCAGTATAAGAGTCGGCCGGCCGGACTGACAAGACCGTGTGCGGATTCGGCGACTCACGCTTTCCCGATACCGCGGAAGTCGAAGCCACCGGACTGCGGCAGATGGCGAAATTGCAGTCGTCAAGCTGGCGTCTTGTTCCAGGCTTGCATTGGTGTTAAAGTGCGTCACCACCAACACACCAGATTGAGGTCCCGGCAATGTCCCGACTGACAATCACGCTGAACGATGAACTGCACCAGGCGCTGAAGGAAACCGCGGCGCGGCAGCGGCGGTCCATTGGCTCCATCATTGAGGAAAGCCTCCGTATGCGCGGCATCCGCACCCAGGACAGCGCCATGGAAATCGTGGGCAGGGCGCGGGCTGCCGCGGGAATGGACGCGGACGACGCGCTCGAACTTGCGGTGCGGGAAGTTCGGCAACTGCGCAAGGAAAAGAGCGACCGAACCCGCGTTGACGCATAAGATGCGCAAGATCGCGGTAATCGACACCAATGTCATCGTCTCCGGCGCCATTGTGGCCAGCGACGAAAGCCCCGCGGCAAGGATTCTCAATCAAATGCTCAAGGGAGAGATCGCTTATCTGATGTCGGAGGAACTGTTGACCGAATATGCCAGCGTCCTCCGGCGCCCGAGAATCGCTGCGCTTCATCAACTGCCGGATGCAGACATTGACAAGCTGCTCGCGAGGATCGTGGTGAACGCCATCTGGCGTGAACCGACAGCAGCGGAAGACGCGCCCGACCCGGGCGACGGCCATCTCTGGCGCCTGCTTGCCTCGGAATACGGAAGCATCCTGATAACCGGTGACAAGCTGCTGCTCGGCAATCCCCCTTCTGGCCACTCGGTGGTCTCGCCGCGCAGCTACATCGAATTGCCCATCGGCGACATGATTCACGAGCCGCCGTCTCTGCTGTGATGCCACTAGTGTCCTGTCACTCATCTAATGTCGGGTACAGCCGCTTCAGTCTAATGCGCGCATCGTCCGTGGTGAACTGCCAGTTCACCTTGGCCTTCACGCGGTCCCTCGCCGCCTGCCACGCGGCAACCTCGCCGCGCACCGTGTCGATGGAGTCGATGCGGCGGTTGAGGCATTGGCGGACCATGACGTTGATTTCGACTTCGGCCACGTTCAGCCAACTGCCGTGTTTGGGAGTGTGGACAAAATCGAAACGGTCCCACAACGCTTTTGCCCGAACCGGGTCGAAAGTTTCGTACAACGCGCCGGGGCGGTGCGTGGACAGATTGTCCATCACCAGCGTGATGCGGGCGGCGTCGGGATACCGTGCGGCGATGTCGTCCAGGAAGCGCGCCCAATCCGCCTTGGTCCTACGTTCGGTCACCTTGGTCACGCGCCGTCCGGCTTTCGGCTCGGTCGCCATGAACACGTTGCACGTCCCGAGGCGCCGGTATTCGTAGTCTTCGCGGGCCGGACGCCCCGGAGACGGCGGCACCGGCGTTCGCGTTTCGCCAATCAACTGGCGCGGCGTCTCGTCCATGCACACCACTGGATGTTCCGCATCGTACGGACGCCGGTAGACATCGAGCACCCGCTCCATGGCCGCCGCGAAATCGGCGTTGTGTCGCGGCGGGATCACCCAGCCGACACGCCGCCACGGTTTGAGGTCGTTTTTTTTAACACCCGGCGCACGGTCTCGTGCGATACGCTTTCGATATAGCCCAACTCCACCGCCCGGTCCGCCAGCAGGCGCAACGACCACTGCGCGTGCCCCGCGGGCGGCTGTCCGCAACCAAGCGCGACCAGCCGCGCCTCGAACTCGCCGTCCGCCTTGCGCAAATACCGGGGACGGCGGCCCTGCCGCCCGCCAAGCGCCGCTTCCAGCCCCTCCTCCACAAAACGCCTCTTGACCCGGTCCACCTTGCGGGCGCTGATGCGCAGCACTTCGGCAATCACCTCGCCCGTGGCCCGACGGTCGTTGCGTCCGCTCTCGTCGCAATTCAGCAGTATCAGCGCGTTGATCACCTTCTGTGACTGGTGCGAACCTTTGCGCGCGATCTCTTCCAATGCCACGCGCTCCGGCTCTTCCAGCTGGACAACATATTTCTTCATGACAGAATCCTCGCCATACAATGGCCGGAAACTTATCATGATTAATACGACATATCAAATATGACATGACACTAGGTATTCTCTGAAAAACTCCATCCGTGGAGTTTTTCATTATCGCAAAACAAAAGCGTGGTTTTTTTTGCTCGCGAATTCAATGGCTTACTCCAGTCACGGAGCATAGCTCCGTACCGTTGCGGCCGCGCTCGAAGCTGCGCTTCGAAAACGCTTGCCTTCACCCATCGAATTCGGCGGCACTTCCATGTGCCGCAGGCTCCCAGGCTGTCTCAAAGGAAGCTGCCTGATGAGTTCCTGCCTGCGGCAAGGCTGTAATTCTCCCAAAAAAGTGTTATATACTAGACAAATTTCCATTATATTGCATATTTTATAAGACAAATTATGAAATCCTTGGCGACCAACACACTTCCGCGCCCGGCGCGCCGGGCCCTTGCCAAACTTGGCCGGGACATTGCGATCGCGCGCAAAAAGCGCCGCATCTCGACCGTCTCCATGGCCGAGCGCGCCTTCCTGAGCCGGAGCACCTACGGCAAAATCGAAAAAGGCGACCCGACCGTATCGGTGGGCGCCTACGTCACGGTGCTGGCGATCCTCGGACTCGCGGGCAGGGTCGAGCAACTGGCCGACCGAGGCAATGACGCCCTGGGTCTGGACCTCGAGGAAGATCGCCTGCCGCGGCGGATCATGCCCCGGAGGCGCAAGCGGGGTTCGCCATGAACGAAACGGTCGAGATTCACATCGATCATGGCGGCGAAACCCGGCTCGTCGGCCATTGTCGTGACTTGTCGCGAGCGCACAGCCAAAGCTCCGTGTTTTCGTACGCGGAAGATTGGCTGAATTACGGCGGCGCCTTTGCTCTCGACCCGGCCAATCTGCCACTCAACCGGAACCCGGCATACAGCAGCTCCGGGAAGTCCGCCCTGCCGGGCGCAATACGCGATTCCGCGCCCGACCGCTGGGGGCAACAACTCATTCGGCGGGCGTTTCGCAAATCCGGCGAAATACGCAACCTTTCGGAAGTCGATTACTTGTTGGCCGTCAACGACCATACCCGCATCGGTGCGCTTCGATACCGGCGCCAGTTCGAGCCGGTCGAGACCGGTTTCGACCACAATATGGGCCGCTACCGCGTACCGCCCCTGATCCGGCTTCCGGTCTTGCTGAACGCGGTCGATGCGGTCCATGGCAACACCGAGACCGCGGAAGACCTGAAACTGTTGCTCAATGAAGGCTCGCCCCTGGGCGGCGCACGACCCAAATCGGCCATTCTCGAGAAGGACGGCTCGCTTGCCATTGCGAAGTTCCCAAAACCCGACGACGACCGCAGCATCCCGCACGGTGAAATCCTTGCGCTCAAGCTGGCCGAAAGGGCGGGAGTGAATGTCGCGCAAGGGCGATTGGAAATCGTCGCCGGCAGACCGGTGGCGCTGATCCGGCGTTTTGACCGGGACGGCGACCGGCGCATCCCTTTCCTGTCGGCCATGAGCCTGTTGGGGATCAATGACGGAGAGTACGCGACCTATACCGACATCGCCGAGTGCATACGGATGTATTCGAGCGCGCCGATCGAGGATCTGCACGAGCTCTGGCGACGGGTCGTGTTCGGCGTACAGGTTGGCAATCTGGACGATCATCTGCGCAATCACGGTTTTCTTCACGACGGCGACGGAAAATGGCGGCTATCGCCCGCCTACGACCTGAACCCCGTGCCGCTCGAGGAAAAAGCTCGTGAGTTGACCACCTGGATCAGCGAGGAAGGGCCGGACGCCAGCCTTGACCACGCACGCCGGGCCGCTCCGCACTTCGGATTGAAGAACGATGAAGCAAACCGTATTCTCGCGGAAGTTTCCGGGGGCCTTGCAGGCTGGCGCGACCTCGCCCGTCAGATTGGCATGAGCCCTGTGGATGTGGCGGTCTACGCAACGGCGGTTCAGTCCGGGAGTGGCTGAAGGAGACAGCGCCGCGTCAGCGACAGTGCCTGGAGATTAACCAGGTCAAGGAGTCTGCGCCGCAGGAATTCACGGCTGCAAATCCGCTCTCATCCGCGCCCCCGGCCGCTCGATTTCGTTGCATATCCACCAATATTCGCCTCAATCGATCAGCCGGGGGCGCGGCGATAGCCAATTTTCGCTTTCGCGAATTCTTGTGGCGCAGGCTCCCAAGCTTGCGGTGCGCATTGGATTACTATAATGTACAAAAAGAATGTACAGAAACTCCTGTTGAGTATGAATGTAATGAAATCCATGGCTTCCACAGAATTCAAGGCGAAGTGCCTGCGGGTGATCAAGCAGATGAAAACCGACCGCGAACCGGTGACAATTACCAATCGCGGCCAGCCGGTGGCGGTGCTTTCACCCTTGCCTCCGGGTGGCGACCAGACTCTGGTTGGCGCAATGCGAGGTTCCGTACTCAGTTTTGAGGATCCTTTCAGTCCGGCGGCGTCGCCAACCGCCTGGTCCGCCAACAAGTGATTTTGCTGGACACGCACGTACTGGTTTGGACCGTTGGGGGTGATCGACGTTTGGGACCCCGGGCAAGTCGGCTGATCGAACAGTCTGCTCGCGGTGGCGGCGTGCTGATATCCGCGATCACTCCCTGGGAAATTGCTTTGCTGGCGGAAAAAGGCCGACTGCGGTTGGCACAGGAAGTCAAAGTCTGGCTCGAAACGGCGCTTGCCTTACCGGGAATCCGGATTGCTCCCATTGAGCCGGCATTGGCTGTCGATAGCGTTCGCTTGCCAGGCAGCTTTCATGCCGACCCCGCAGACCGGCTGATCGTTTCCACGGCACGTTTCCTGGGTATTCCATTACTGACTGCCGATCGGGCGATTCTTGCGTACGCGGCGAATGGCCATGTTCAGGCCGAGGATGCCGCGCTTTGAGCCTGGAAAGACGTATCGCCGACGGGATGTTCGTTATCGGACGAGCTTTTCTGGACAACGGGTTTTTCAATAGCCTGTTAATGATAGGATGCGCCCTGCCAATATCGGCGGAGGTGGTTCAGCCATGGAAAAAGTTCTGATTTACTGGGACAACTCAAACATCTTCCACGAGGCGCAGCGTTTGGCTGAGGAACAGGAGGATGGCCTGGACGCCAGATATCGCATTCGCATTCATTTTACGAATTTGCTCCGACTGGCGCATGCCGACCGTCCAGTGCAAAAGGCTATGGCCGCGGGTTCCCTGCCGCCCGAAATGCGGCAGCTGTGGAATCGTACCGCTGTTGAGGACAGCCCCTATTTACTGTATAAGAATTCCCTCTCGGCTTGGTGGACGTAAATCACAATGGCGAAACAACTGGAAACGGTCTGGGACAATGAACCTGGCTTTGACCCCATCAAGGGTGAATTTAAAAAATTGGATCTTGATCGTTGGCTCAAAGAGCATAAGATCGTGGAACACGCTAAAGCTGATGGCAAGCAGAATAAACCGTCTGCCAACGGAGCGTTGGTGGGAATTCCTGACAAGATTATAGGCTGGGTGAATCAAAGAGGCTCGATTTGTCGCCAGAACGTCAGTAAATGGCTTAGAGATCTTGAACAAAACTTGGCTGATATGGAAGATACTGAAGGGCTGGAATTACAAAAGCAAATGGCCGAGGAGATCCTTGAAAATGCCAAGCTGGATTTGGATGGTGTGGTGAAATCCCAGAGAGGCCACTTGACTGCGCCACAAGAAGAAGTCCGCGACGCCAAGTTAGACTACGATGAATTTCGTAGGGAGTCGCGTTTACGCAGGCTACCAGACTATTCGGGACGAAAATCTGCACTCAGGCTCATACTTGGCTTTTTTTGTTTGGAGTTGGTTTTGAATGCGACTTCTCTGATGGATGCCAATCCGTTTGGACTTATAGGTGCAATTGTTCAAATGGCATTGATCTGTGCTGTAAACATTTTGATCATGGGTTGGTGCATGGGAGGATTGCTTCGTTTAATCCATCATGTTAGCGTTTTAAGAAAGTGGGTTTCCATGATTCTGGCATCCATTGCTGTAGTGCTTGTTGCGAGTTTCAATATAGTTGTGGGTCATTTTCGAGATAGCATGCAAGCAATACTTGATGATCCAAGTGCTGATATATTTCAAGTTGGTAGTGATACTTTTATCAGATTTTCGGAAGGAGTACTTACCTTCGATTCCTTTCAGTCTGCGTTGCTGGCCTTACTCGGATTTCTCTTTTTCTGTGTTTCATCATGGAAGTGGTTGGATAGAGATGACCGATATCCAAGCTATGGAAGTAAGCATCGATTACTTATAGAGAAGCAAAGAGTATACAGAAACCAACTCAGTATAGCTGAAGGTGAACTGAAAAATAAGTTTGTAGATTATCAAAACAAGCTTGAAGATATTCGGCATAAACTGAATACCAAACAAATAAGGTGGAAAGAGTACTATGCAATTGGTACCAAAGTCGTTACAGAATTTAGAACAAATCTGGGGCAGTATCAACATCATCTCAACGAATTATTGGGGGCCTATATCAGCGCGAATATGGATGCCAGAACCGAGCCAGAGCCTAGCTGGTTTTCCGAAAAAGTCAAAATAGATCAGGAAATACTCGTTTCCCCTGAATTTACTGTTCCAGAGCAAACTAGCTTGAAGAGTGTAGCAGATTTGGTAGATCAAAAGATCAAAGAGTTGCAACGAAGTTTCAAAGAATGTAGACATCGATTTTTGGATCTGGAACAAGCCATGGGGAATAGCTCGGACATCTCAGAGGAAGCTGCCTGATGAGTGAGAACGGGAGCGTGTTGCAATTTGTTTTCCGGCGGAAATTTTTTACACTGCTGATTGTACTGGTTATGGTACAAGGTTGCGATCAAAACATTCGACTTGATGAGAATCTTTGCACTGTTGGCCAACAGCCCAGTGGCAGCACTATACTACTTCTTGATACCTCAGATCCACTAAGCCCTCAGCATAAAGCCGAACTTAATCGACTATTGCGGGAACTAAACCCTGAATTTCAAGTACAAGAAGATTCCGATTTTTTTCTTGCTCCAGGCGAAGAACTTGTGATCTATGAGTTAACTGAAAATTTACGAACGTTTGAACCTTCCGAGAGGCTTTGTAACCCGGGTATTAGTCCAAACGCCCGGGAATGGTGGCGGGACCTGACTGAGGGTAGAGCGATCGCACAGCGACGCTGGCAGATGTTTGACGACCGAATTCAAGAAATGTTTGCGACTGAAGAATCACCGCCTCAATCCAGTTCTCCCCTTATTGAAGCCCTCGGCATAATCGTGCCTCGCCACGTTACCAGTGAACGTTCGCGCAGCGAAGACTTAAGACCTGTCCATTTAATCTTGTACTCCGATTTGTTACAACACTCGGAGTCCCTATCACATTACGGAGCATATCCATCGGCAGAACAATTACTGACGGCACCAGCCCTGCGCCATCTGGGAACGAATCTGACTGGTATAGAGGTCAGTATCTTCAGACTTGAGCGTGCCCGTGACGCTCGTTGGCAGAGCGTGGATCATTATTATTGGTGGACCGAACTCGTTCAGGCGTTCGGCGGGCAAGTAATTAGACAGGAGTCACTTTAGTTGAACTCAACAAGAACACTGATTTTTGCGTTCCTAGCGGGGTTACTTCTGATTTTCGGAGTGAGACTTCTGGTCCCGGGATTAGCTGGAGCAACGATAGCTGTAACTACCGCAGTTGTCATTATCATAATCGTCGGATTTTATTACCATAGAAAATGTGATGACTCTGAAGATAGACAGATTGCGGGAGACAATCTATACTACTTGGGGCTACTCTTTACGTTACTCTCGCTAATCATGGCTTTGCTGCAGCTTTTTATATTTGATGTTCAGGAGAGTATAAATGATCGTGCCAACGAACTGATTGGAAATTTCGGCGTAGCTCTTTTTTCAACGGTAGCAGGAATTCTCGCTAGAATTCTCTTCCAAAGTTCGAAAGAAGAGTTAGAAACAGAATCAGAAGAAAAACAGAAAAATGTAGCAAGTAGTCTTCCATCAAGCTCAGTTGATATTGCAATTGATTCAGATATTTCAGATTTACGAGAAGACCTTGCCAGGTTGCGCCTTGTCCTGAGGGAAGCGAGCGATGCATTCTTGCATTTCACACGTATTTCTTCTGAGCAATCTTCAAGTGTAGTTGACCACACTGGCGCAATGATGCAAAAGCAGTATAAGGACTTGGAAGTATCATCACTACATCAGTTAGAACAAATGAACCTGAATTTGAAGTCAATAGCGGAAATATTTAATACCGAAATGACAACTCTATCAAATCATTGTATAGATATAGTAGGAAAATTCACGCAACACATATCGGCTGAAACAAACCAAAGTATTATTGAAAAGAGTCAGGCCTGGAATGATGTGGCGGAAAAAATGCGCATGGAAGGCGAAGGTCATATAAAAGCAATCTACGGCGAGCTGAATGCATTACTTGCTAGCACTAAGCAGACTTGGTCAGAAATGCAGAACCTTTCCCAAAGTATCGGTAACTCGGTAACCGGAATGAGGGAAAACTCTAAATCGTTACAAGCTATGGTAAATGATGCGGTAAAGGCTAGTACAGAAATGAGACTGCTGCTTGAGGGCATGACCAGTGCTCGTAGTGAACTAGATGCAGCGGCCAGTGTGGTAACTAAATCAACAAACGAACTTCAAAGTAGCGTAAATGAAATCGCTGGTGGTCAGGAAAAACTCGTGGCTGAGCTGAACGATGAACGCTTAAGTGCTGTTAAGGAGTACCGAAAAACAACTACACAGATTGCGGATCGTGTATCCGAACAGGTAGAATCTGACGGAGCGAAGATGAGTTCCGCGATTAAGGAAATTTCAGACAATCTCGAAAAGCATCAAAAAATAGGTGCAGATCAGCTTGCCCAGGCTCAATTTCTGAGCAAACAGATGGCAGGTGAGGCGAAAGAATGGAGCAAGTTAGCTGAACATACCCGCAAGTCTCTTGTAGAGGCTATTGAGAATCTAGTTGGTACGGTCAGGAAAAGTTGAGAAAATATCAAATGCTTGGGCAATCCACAAGAATTGCGAATTCGAAGTACCGTCGCGGAACCATTCTTGGCTTGACCGTAGCCGAAGTATTTATTCTGTTGCTGTTTTTGTTGATGTTGGTGTTTCTTGTCCTGAGTCAAGAGCAAACTCAGCAGCTTAATCAGCAGGAACAGGACTTACAGCGGTTAGAGTCACTCGAAGAATTCAGGGATACTTGGGAAGATTCACTCTCCGGAATCGAAACTCCAAACGAAATTATAGCATTAACTCGATGGCGTAATAGTGTTGGGAATATACAGGGCAACGAAACTGAGCAACTATTGGTGCAGTTGGCGCAATCCGAACAAGAACGAGAGGCGGCGGAAGCTGAACTCGGCAAAGTAGTGGAAGAAAACGAGCACTTGCTTGACGAATCGAGCAAGCAACAAGAAGAGCTTGGCGAACAAAAGAATTACATCGCGGACTTGGAACAGCAAAATCAACATCTCCACACACAGGCTGAAGAACAACGTATCCTCCGAGAGAAGGGACAGAATCCCCCCTGTTGGTACGAAACCGTTGCCACCGCTAATGGCGGAACACGGGAAAAGGCGTTATACCTATTTGACATAGCAGTATTCGATCAGCATATGATCGTACGTCAAAGACCAATTCCGCCTGGAGGATCGTTTGACGACAGCAATAGAACTTATATTGAAGAAGCAGAAAATCTTCCACTTGAAGAGATTCGATACGACATGCCACTTACGGATTCAGAGATGGAAGAGTCTCTTCGGCCTATATACGACGCAGGAAAGGAGTCTAGAGTGCGTTCCTACTCCTGTGTTTTCTTCGTTCAAGTCTGGGATGAGACTTCGCAGTTCGCCAAGGAGCGATGGCAACAAGCTCACGACCGAGTACTGGAAGGATTGTTTGGAACCTTCACCATACGAGATGAACAATGGCAAAGCCAATAGACAGGGAGGAAATTGCTCGTTGGCAGATAGCAACGCATTCTGTAGACAATTCTTTGCGTCAACTACAAAAAACTATTCGTCAGTACAAAATTAGAAAAAAATTACACAGATTTTTGGTATTCACTGGAATAACGCAATGACAGGAAATTCAAATGTAAAGTTGGATACTACATATGATTGAGTTTTTCTTAGGTTCATTCATACTGGCGGAACTGTTGAACAATACGACTCTGGGGGTGTCATTCAGCGGGTTCACGTCGATACTGACATCCCACACGCCCGTCGTACGGCTGTTTGAGCCAGTTATTGGTTGAGATCCCGAATTCCCGGTGTCTCCGAACAAATTGTCGAAACAAGCCAGTCTGTAAGAGTCGTTGGTAATTCCAACACAATCCTCGACCGTCTGACCGTTGCCGCAGACGGGCGCGAAAACAATCAGTAAGGCCAATATCGTTCTATACACTTCAATCACACTGCTCTGCGATCAGGTTTTCGAGCCTTTCCGTTTCGCTTGCTGGCAGGGAAAACTCGTATCGGTCAATCACCCGATCGAACCTGAGGACATATTCACAAGCGAATCTTTCATTGGGAGGTAGCCAGTCCAAAGGTCCCGATGCGCCTTTTGAGCGATTGACGGGGGCACTTACGGGCAGGAGATTTGCCGGGGCATTGGCGAACTCCTGGCGTTTGTCTGAATCCCAACGGCAGGCGCCCCGTTCCCAAGAACAATCTCCCTGTCCGGATCGTGGTTCTCGACCTCCGCTATCAATGCAGGCATCAAGGTTGTCAAATGGCTCGAAGTTGGTGGTCCGACCATAGAACTGCCCGCCGGGACAATGGCATAGCCCTGATGCGGACTTCTTGACAATCTCCTGGGCAGCAACATCCTCGGAGTTGACCAGAGAAATTGCGAAAACAGCCGAAATTGCTATCCAACTCCAATTCCACCGAAGGGGCTGGAGATGAAGAATGGCTGGTTGAGCATTTCAAATTCGTCGTTTTATGCGCAGTCGCGGAATTTCCCTGAGTGGCCACTGGAAGGGATTCTGCGACTTCGCTTCGCTGCGCGCAGAATGACGAGGGTGGGTTGCTTCGCTGCGCGCAGAATGACGAGGGTGGGTTGCTTCGCTGCGCGCAGAATGACAGGGGTGGGTTGCTTCTCTGTGTGCGGAATGACGGGGGTACAGGCTTCATTTCGCGCGGCGCGAAGGAGGAGGGAACTTCGCTTCTCGCCAGGCTGCGTGGCATCGGCTTCCCGGCTGCTCTACAATCATTCCTTCCAGTTGACCACGAGCGCCCCTGATGACCAGCATTCTCAAACGTTTGGCGGTTCCTTTTTTCCTGCTCGCCCTGGCTGCCCAGTTCATCCAGGCCGCCGAGCATCCCGGTTATCTGGTGGACCCGGAGCGGCGCACCACCGGGATTGGCAAGTTCTACATGGGCCGGGAGATTTCCTTTGTCATGGGGCATCTGGCGGCGGACTGGCTCAACCGCCCGGGGCGCATCATGGAGGAGATGCCGGATGAAGTCGTCGCCAACATGAATCTGGCGCCCGATGAAATCGTTGCCGATATCGGCGCGGGTTCGGGCTACTTCTCGTTTCGCATTGCCGGGAAAGTGCCAGACGGCGAAGTGCTGGCGGTGGACATCCAGCAGGAAATGCTCGACCTGATCGTGCAGCGGCAGGCTGGCGGGAAAGGCGGGAACATCCGCACGATTCTCGGCGCCATCGACGATCCGCGCCTGCCCGAGAATTCCATCGACGCCGCCATCATGGTGGACGCCTATCACGAATTCTCGCACCCGTTCGAGATGATGGACGGCGTCTACCGGGCGCTGAAGCCGGGCGGCCGCGTATTCCTGCTCGAGTATCGCGGCGAAGACGCATCGGTGCCCATTCGCCCCCTGCACAAGATGACCCAGGAGCAGGCCATCCTCGAAATGGCTGTTGTCGGGCTCGAATGGAGCGAAACCCTCGACTTCCTTCCCTGGCAGCACATGATGATCTTCACCAAGCCGAAATGAGATCGGTATCGATGCCAATCCGCGTTGTTCATGCCGTCGCGCTCGGCATGACGCTCGTCGCCTGCGCCGAAGAGCGGGGCAGGGAGTGGCCGCTTCTGGTCGATGAACGGGGCGGCTACGAAACCGTGCCCCTGGAAAAGGACGTGGTTGTGGTCAAGGTAGTCCAGAACCTCGTCAGGAATATGGAAGACTTTGAGGATCCCCAGGCCGGCCTCGCTGAAAATCTGCGGCGCATGGAATCCTGGGTCGAAACCGCCTGTTCCGAAGGAAGCCAGCCCGATTTCATCCTCTTCAACGAATTTCCCCTCACCGGCTATTCCCGGGCGTCTCGCGAAGAAAAGCTGGATTACACGATCCGTATTCCCGGGCCGGAAACCGACCGCCTCGGCGAACTCGCCCGGGATTGCGACAGCTATATCATCTTCGGCAGCTATGCCCGGGACGAGGAATGGCCGGGGCATATCCTCAGCATCAATACCGTCATCGATCGGCAAGGCGAAATCGCAGCGGAATTCTGGAAAAGCAGAAACATCAAGCGCTTCGGCGCCGACGGCGGAGACATCCCAACCACCACGGTGGAAAACGTCCATGACCGTTATCTCGACCGTTACGGCGAAGAACAACTGATTCCGGTCTTGCGCACCGAATTCGGCAATATCGCCGTGAGCACCGTGCAACTCGATCCGTTCGTTTACGCCGCTTTCGCCATGCGTGGCGTGGAGATCATGTTCCGCACGGCAACCCTGTTTTCCGAAACCGACGTCATGGCCATCGCCCGCTACAACAACCTGTATTCCGCCATGTGCAATATCGTGTTCCCCGCCGACAGCCCGGCGGCTTCACAAGGCGGCAACTCGCTGATTGTCGGTCCTGACGGCGGCGTTCTGGCCCAGGCGACGGGAAATGTCGAGGCGGTGATCGAGGCCGAAATCCCCATCGCGGAATTTCGCTCCGGACGCGGCATTCACCGCTATCCGCTGGAACTGCTGGAACCCGTGTTCTCGCAGTATCGCGGAGAAGTACCGCTCAACCACCTCGATCTCCCGCCCGGGCAACTGCCGCAGACGCGGCGGGACATGGCGGCGCTGCTCGACCGGGTCAGCCGCTGGCTGGCCGACTGAGCCCGCGATCAAAGCAGCTTCTGCAAGTTGCCGTAGCCGCTGCGGCTGATGGGCAGTTCGCGCTTGTCGGTCAGGATGGCGATGCGGCTGTCCTTGCTCTCGGATTCGATTCGCGCGAGAAAATTGATATTGAGCAGATACGAGCGGTGGATGCGGCAAAACAGGCGCGGGTCGAGCTTCTTTTGCAGGCGGCTGAGGCGGTCGAGCTTGATGTGGGTGGCGTCCGGCGTGTGAATCGCCACGTAGTCGTCTGCGGCTTCAATGTAGCGGACGGTGTCCACCGCAAGCACGTGCACTTCGCTGCCGTCGCGCACGAGAATCCGGCGCAGCAGTTCGCGCTCCCGGGCCGGGTCCGCAAGCAGGCTTTGCAGGCGTGAAGGCTCTTCAAGCCCCACCCGCGCCACGACTTTCTCCACCGCCTGGGCAAGCCGCTTGGGGTCCACGGGTTTGAGCAGGTAATCCACCGCATTGGCCTCGAACGCCTGCACCGCGTACTGATCGTAGGCGGTGACGAAAATCACGAAGGGAATCTGTTCCTGGACGAGCTCAAGCACGTCGAAGCCGTCGAGCTTGGGCATCTGCACATCGAGAAACAGCAGTTGCGGACGCTGTTCATGGATCGCCTTGACCGCCTGCAAGCCGTTCTCGCACAGCCCGATCACCGCAAGCTCGGGATGCCTGGCGAGGGCCGATTGCAGCGCCTGGCGGGCATGGGGTTCGTCGTCGACAATAAGGCAGTTTATGGGTTCGCGTTTCGCCATGGCCTTCACTTTACGGCCGCTTGGGGCTCGGGTAAAGGCAGGCAGATGCGGGCGATGAAGCTGTTGTCCTCGCGGCTGGTGTGCAGGCTGGCTTCCTCGCCGTAACGGTTCTTCAGGCGCTGGCGCAGGCTGATGAGCCCGCTGCCGGTGCCCTGCCGCTGGTGGCCGAGTTCATCCACCGGGTTGCTGATGGTGATGTGCAGCCGCCTGCCGGAGGCATTGGCGCGCAGTTCGAGGCAGCCCCCCTCGATGCAACTGTCGATGCCGTGCTTGATGGCGTTTTCCACCAGGGGAAACAGCATCAGCGAGGGAACCGGATTCGGCAGCAGGGCTTCGTTGACTTTGATGACGGTGCAGAGCCGCTGGCCGAATCGTTCCCGTTCGATACTCAGATAGTTTTCCACGTGTTCGAGTTCCGCGCCGAGCGTTGCCGTGGGCCGGTCGGCGTAGGCCACGCTGTAGCGCAGGAAATCCGCGAGACGCAGGCAGAAGTGCCGCGCCTGGGCGGGTTCGGAATCGGTGATATTGGCCAGCGCATTGAGGGCATTGAACAGGAAATGCGGGTGAATCGTGGCCCGCAGGGCGCGAAGTTCCGCCTTGCTGGTGAGCAGTTCCTGCTGCAGGGCCGCCTGTTCCAGGTCGCGACCGCGTTCCAGCGCGATCAGCAAATAGTGCAGCAGCACGAAAAACTCGTAGCCGCAGGCAAAAATGACGAGATTGGTGAACAGTCCCTGGGAAAAATGGTCCAGGGCGGGAATCGACGGGACCAGGGAATCCAGTATCAGCGCATAGCCTCTTGCGAGCAGCGCCCAGATTAGCCCGGTGACGACGAGAATCAGCGTCTGGGTGCCGATCACCTTGCTCCAGGCGCCCCGATCGAGGGGCAGGGCGCGGCAGAGATAATAGTTGGGGATCAGGAACAGCAGCCAGAGAAAGTACGCCGGCGTATACAGGGCGAGGCCGTGCCACGGCGGTACGTCCGCGATGCCGCCGACGAGCGCCGCAAGGCCGGCGCTGAACAAGGTCCAGCCAACCAGCATCGCGATTACGCGGTTGGGGGTCCTGAATAAGGGATGCATGGGAGTTTACGGCGCCGGCGCTCAGTTCCGGATTTCGCCTCCGCCCATCAGCGCGAGGCCGGTGACGATCAGGGTCTTGGGGGGCAGGTTCAATTCTTCCGCCATGTCCCGGGTCTTGTTGCTGTAGCCGCCCATGATACACAGGGAGCCGCTTTTTTCGACCTTCCAGTTGGCGGGGACGGTAATTTCGACGCCGCCCATGATGCAGTATACATGGAGCCGCATGGTATCGCCCGCCATCTCGGCTTCGCTGAAATCCAGTTCATAGCCGCCCCAGATCGCCATGACTTCGCCGCCCTGGAGTTGTCGGGAGTGAAAGTTCAGTTCGCCGCCGCCCATGAAGGCGAACAGCTTGATTTCATCCTGTTCCGGGTCGAGGTCCGCATTACTGGTATTGAGGCTGCGGGGGAGGAGATTGCGGGGATTGACGAGGAAGAAGGCGACGGTGAGCAGAATCACGGGAACGACCATGTCGCCGAAAGAAAGTCCGAACAGCCCAATCTGGGAAATGATCAGCACCGCGCCGAACAGGATTACCAGCCAGGCGATCAATGGCGCCCGGCCCCTCTCCGCCCGGGAAATCCAGAATACGCCGGCAAGCACGAGCAGGTAGGGGATCGAATTGAAAATGAGCCGGAAGGCCGCGCCGATCAGGTCGCGCAGGCCCAGGAAACTGAACAGGCCGGCGTTGGAGAGGATCAGCAGGCCGGCAATCGCCACGAGCACATAGGCGGCGGTTTTTCTACCCTGGGAAGATTGCGGTTCGGTCATCGGCGCTTGCTTTTTTGTTCCAACCTGCGGGCAAGCCTATCCCCAGCCCGGCGCAATACGGCAAGTGATTCGGTGAATGAACCCGAATTCTCGGTGAACCGCGTAACAGTCCTGCATGACCGGCCGCATGTTATTGACCGAGCAGAGGGCGCAGTTCAGGGAAAAGCGCATTCGGAGCCACTGTTGCGACTGTAGAATCCGCCTCGACCGTAAAACCTGGCAACGCAATTCACGCATCATCGCCTGCCTGCACTGCCCGACGGTGACGGATTGTCGCTTGGCCCGGTAACTTTTGAGCAAAAGAGGACGTTGGAGAAATGGGGGACGCAATCATGCAGTATCGATATCATCACTTCTACCTGCCCATAGCCCGTTATGTGAACCGGCTTTCGCCCGCCGCGAAAATCGCCGTGGTCATTGGCCAACTCGTCCTGTTCGGCACCTTGCTCGCATTTGAACTGGCCAATATGCCGGGAGTGCTGTAGGGAGCTTGCCGCGCAACGTCCCAGGGCCGGTTTGAGCGCAGCTTTGACGCACGGGTGTAACATTCTCCCGGCACCATCTGCCGTCAGTTCATCAGCCAGCGGAGTTGCGCCATGAGCATTTCCAATTCTCGCCGCCGTGTCTCACGGCGGCATTTTCTTGCCCATACCACCCGCCTGTACGCGGCGCTGGCCCTTGGCGCCCTGCCGGCGCTGGCCCATGGCGCCGCCCGTCGGGTCAACAGTCTGCCGGAAGATCCGTTTTACCTCGGCGTGGCCTCGGGCGACCCCGGGCCCGATTCGGTGATCCTCTGGACGCGGCTCGATCCGGCCGTGCTGCGCCAGGCCGATCTTGACAGGGATGTCCTGCAAATCGATTACGAAGTCGCCGCCGATGCCGGATTCTCGCGCATCGAGCGGAGCGGCAGCGTCGCCGCGGCGCCCGAACTCGGTCATTCCGCCCACGCCGACGTGCGCGGCCTGCGGCCCGGCGCGGAATATTTCTATCGCTGGCGCATAGGCGGCGTTGCCAGCCCCGCGGGCCGTACGCGCACCGCCGCCTCCGGCGCCGCCGACGTCGACCGTTTCCGCTTCGCCTTTGCCTCCTGTCAGCAATACGAACATGGCTATTACACCGCCTATCGGCACATGGCCGATGAACAGTTCGATCTCATCGTCCATCTGGGCGATTACATCTACGAAAGTTCCTGGGGCGAGAATCTGGTGCGGCGTCACGAGGGGCCGGAAATCCAGACCCTGGCGGACTATCGCGCGCGTTACGAGACCTATCGTTCCGATCCCGATCTGCAAGCGGCGCACGCCTCGGCGCCCTGGGCGGTGACCTGGGACGATCATGAAGTCGACAACAATTACGCGGCGATGGTCGCCGAAGACGAGCAGACTCCGGAACAACTGCTGATCCGCCGCAGCGCCGCCTATCAGACCTGGTACGAATTCATGCCCGTGCGCCTGCCGGTGGGCCGGCAGGGTCCGGACATGCCGATTCACCGGCGCCTGCGTTTCGGCAAGTTGCTGGAAATGAGCGTGCTCGACACGCGGCAATATCGCAGCGATCAGGCCTGCGGCGACGGCCGCCGCCCGAGTTGCGCCGAGCATCGGGATCCTTCCCGCACCTTGCTCGGCCGAGCCCAGAAACAATGGCTGCTCGACAGTCTCGGCAGCGCCGATGCGCGCTGGAACGTGCTGGCGCAACAGATCATGATGGCGGGCCTGCGTTCGGTCGGCGATAACGGCGAGCAACTCTGGCCTATGGACATCTGGGACGGCTATCCCTTCGAGCGGCAGGAGTTGCTGCAGGCGCTGGCCGACGCCGGCACGCCGAATCCGGTGGTGATCACCGGCGATATCCATTCGCATTGGGCGGCGGAGTTGAAACCCGATTTCGACGATCCCGCGTCACCCGTCGTCGGTACGGAGCTCGTCGGCTCTTCGATCAGTTCAGGCGGCGACGGCGAGGACAGCAACGACTACGGCGCGGCGCTGCTCGCCAACAATCCCCACGTGAAGTTCTACAACTCCCGGCGCGGCTACGTCGCGAACACGATCACGCCGGCGCAATGGCGCGCGGATTTCAAGGTGTTGCCGCGGGTGACCGTTGCGGGGGAGCCGATCGGTATCCGCCGGTCCTATGTCGTGGAAGACGGAGACCCGCGCTTGCAGCAGGCGTGACTTTACGGGGATCCTGTCGGTTCGTACAAGCCGTCCCTGGCGGGGCGGAGGTCAAATCACGAGCATCGACATGAATTGGTGAACGGGGGTTTGTTCCAGGGTTTGCTGGTTCTTGCAGAGGCTGAAAATTTCCTCGCAGCGGTGAACCGGAAAGCTGGTGGCGAGGTTGGCCCTGAACTTTTCTTCGAGCAGGGGGATGCCTTCCCCGCGGCGGCGGCGGTGGCCCACGGGATATTCGACTTCAATGCGGTCGGTGCAACTTCCGTCGCGGAACCAGATCTTGATGGAATTGGCGATGGAGCGTTTGGCGGGCTCCAGGTATTCATTGCTGTAGCGCGGCTCTTCGTGGATTTCCATCTTGTCGCGCAACTGGTCGATGACCGGATTTGCGGCGTGAAAGGAATCCTCGTAGTGGTCGGCGGTGAGGGCGCCGAAGGCGAGGGCCACCGCGGTCATGTATTGCAGGCAATGGTCCCGGTCCGCGGGATTGGTCAATGGCCCCACCTTGCTGATGATGCGCAGGGCTGACTCATGGGTATGCATGTCGATGCGCTGGATTTCGTCGAGGCGGTCCTTCACCACGGGATGCAGTTTGAGCGCCGCCTCCACTGCGGTCTGGGCATGGAATTCCGCCGGCCAGGAAATCTTGAACAGGATGTTCTCCATTACATAGCTGCCATAGGGCCGGGGAAAGCGGAACGGCTTGCCTTGGAAGCTGACGTCATAAAAGCCCCAGTTGGGTGCGCTGAGGGCGCTGGGGTAGCCGATTTCACCGCGCAGGACGAGGTCGGCAAGTCGCACGGCTCGCGAGGTGGCGTCGCCCGCGGCCCAGGACTTGCGCGGCCCGGTGTTTGGCGCGTGACGATAGGTGCGCAGGCTGGACCCGTCCAGCCAGGCATGGGACAGGGCATCGATGACCCGGGACTTCGAACCGCCCAGCAGCCATGCCGCCACGGCGGTGGAGGCTACCCGCACCAGCAGCACATGATCCAGACCCACGCGGTTGTAACTGTTCTCCAGCGCCAGCACACCCTGCACCTCATGGGCCTTGATCATGGCGCCAAGTACATCGCGCATCACCAGTGGCGCGTCGCCGGCGGCGACCCGTCGCTGGGACAGAAAATCCGCCAGCGCCAGAATGGCGCCGAGATTGTCCGATGGATGCCCCCATTCCGCCGCCAGCCAGGTATCGTTGAAATCGAGCCAGCGGACGATACAGCCGATGTCCCAGGCGGCCTTTACCGGGTCCAGCCGGAGTTGGGTACCGGGCACCCGGGCGCCGTTTGGCACCACGGTGCCTTCCACCAGGGGGCCGAGCAGCTTGCGGCATTCGGGGTAGCGCAGGGCGAGCAGGCCGCAGCCGAGGCTGTCCATGAGGCAGTTTCGGGCGGTATCGTAGGCCTCGCTTGAGTCGATTTCGTAATCGCAGATGTAGTCGGCGATATCCACCAGCACCTGGTCGGGTTCGGGGCGGGTGTTCCGGTCCGCGCTGACGCTCATGATGGGATAATCCTTTGCTCTGGGTTGGTGGTGGCGGGGTTCAACGCTGATCGATGTCGACCCATTCCGCCGCGGCGGGGCCGGTGTATTCGGCATTCGGCCGGATGATGCGGTTGCTGGCGCGCTGTTCGCCGATGTGGGCGGCCCAGCCGGTCAGTCGCGACATGACGAAGATAGGCGTGAACAGCTTGGTGGGAATGCCCATGAAATGATAGGCCGTGGCGTGAAAGAAATCGGCATTGCAGAACAGTCGCTTTTCCCGCCACATGACTTCTTCGCAGCGCAGCGAAACCGGATACAGTCGCTCGTCGCCCGTCTGCCGCGCCAGTTTTTCCGACCAGCCCTTGATGATGGCGTTGCGGGGGTCGGATTCCCGGTACACCGCATGGCCGAAGCCCATGATTTTTTCCTTGCGCCCCAGCATTTCCATGATGCCGCGCTCGGCTTCGTCGGGGGACTGCCACTGGCTGATCATTTCCATGGCGGCTTCGTTGGCGCCGCCGTGGAGCGGGCCGCGCAGGGCGCCGATGGCGGCGCTGACGCAACTGTGGAAATCGGACAGGGTGGAGGCCACCACCCGGGCGGTGAAGGTAGAGGCATTGAATTCGTGTTCGGCATAGAGAATGAGCGAAACATTCATCACCTGGCGGAACAGTTCACCGGGCTCCTCACCGTGCAGCATATGCAGGAAATGGGCGCCGGTGGAGTCGCTGTCGAGTTCGGTTTCGATGCGCCGTCCCTGGTGGCTGAAGACGTACCAGTAACAGATGATCGAGGGCAGGGCGGCGAGCAGGCGGTCGGCGGCTTCCTCCTGCCGGGAGAAATCGGTTTCGGTTTCCAGATTGCCAAGCAAGGAACAGCCGCTGCGCATCACGTCCATGGGATGGGCGCCGGCGGGAATCAGTTCGAGCCCGGCGCGCAGTTCCGCCGGCAGGCCCCGCAGCCCCTTGAGCCTGCCCACATAGGCATCGAGTTCCGTCCTGGTGGGCAGGCTGCCCCGCAGCAGCAGCCAGGCGACTTCCTCAAAGCTGGCCTTTTGCGCCAGCAATTCGATGTCATGGCCGCGGTAGGTCAGCCCCGAGCCGGACTTGCCGACGGTGCAAAGCGCCGTGCTGCCGGCAATCTGGCCGCGCAGTCCCGCTCCTGCAAGTGTTTTTCCCGGCATATTGCGACTCCTGTCAGGTTTCAGTCCGGCCTGCGACGGTCCCGGTGGAGAACAGGCGGTCGAGTTTCTGTTCGTACTCGTGATAGCCGAGCACTTCGTACAATTGCTCCCGGGTCTGCATGGACGCGAGTACCCCGCGCTGGCTGCCGTCCCGGGCCAGACCGCGATATACCTCAAGGGCCGCCTGGCTCATGGCGCGAAAGGCGCTCAGGGGATACAGCGCCATGGCTACCCCCGCCTCCCGCAGTTCTTCGCAACTGAACAGCGGGGTTTGGCCGAACTCGGTAATGTTCGCCAGTATCGGCGCCGGCACGGTTTCGGAGAAGCGGCGGTACTCGCCGATTTCGGTTACCGCCTCGGGAAAAACCGCGTCGGCGCCGGCCTCCACACAGGCCATGGCGCGGTCAATGGCGGCGTCGATGCCTTCCGGCGCCAGGGCGTCGGTTCGCGCCATGATCAGAAAGCTGTCGTCCCGGCGGGCGTCCACGGCGGATTTGATCCGATCCGCCATTTCCTGCCGGCCGACAATGGCCTTGTTGGGCCGGTGGCCGCAGCGTTTCTGGGACACCTGGTCCTCGATATGGACCGCCGCGGCGCCGGCCTGCTCCAGCGCCCGGATGGCCCGGGCGATATTGAAGGCGCCGCCCCAACCGGTGTCGATATCCACCAGCAGGGGCAGGCTGCTGGCATTGCAGATGCGGTCCGCGTCCACCAGCACATCGTTGAGCGTGGTCACGCCGAGGTCGGGCAGGCCGCAGGACGCCGCCGCCACGCCGCCGCCGGAGAGGTAGATGGCCTTGTGGCCGGCGGATTCGGCGAGCATGGCGCAATAGGCGTTGATCGCGCCTGCAATCTGCAAGGGCGAGTTTTCCGCCAGCGCCCGGCGAAACCGGTTTCCGGCTGTTTCTTTTGCCATATGGATTCCCAATGCTCCCGCCTGAAGTCGCGCAAATGCCCGTGGATCATCAGCGAGCGCCGGCGATTATACTGGAAACGCCCAGCGGATTTCTGGCAGGGCGGACTTCCGGGCGCTTACAATGAAGGATAGGGGTTTTCAGGCAGCAAGTGGCTTGGCAGCGGCGGTCTGCGGGCGCTTTGCCCCGGACCGTAATTCTGCTCGAGATAGTCGAGGATTCGCGCTTCCAGCCCGACCGCCAGCGGCTCCATGCCCTGGCTGTCCACCATCCACGTCAGGCGGCTTTGCCAGACGCCGCGATTGCCGGAATTCTGGGTGATCAGCAGGGCGGAATGACACCCGGTGCAGTTCGCCTGCACGAGTTGCCAATCGCCAACCCGCGCCAGTCCGGTTACCCGGTCGGTGTCTTCCTGCGCCTGGGGCATCGCGGTCCATGACATTGCGAGCAGAGCCAGGCTGGGAAGGAGCGGTCTCTTCATCCCGGTGTCCTTCAGGTCACTTGCACCGCGATTCGATGGCAGGCATTGTTGAGATAGCCCCGGGGATTCCATCCGGGAACCACCATGGGCTGGGAATGTCCCGTCGAGTCCATGGCCCTGGCCCAGATTTCATAGTAGCCCGGTTCGCCGAACTGGACCCAGGAAGACCAGTCCTGCCAGGCCAGGCGATTGGCCGGCGACTGCACCGCGGTGGGCAGCCAGGTGGCGCCAAAATCGATGGAAACAAACACCGAAGTCACCAGGTCATCGCCGGCCCAGGCATGGCCGCGCACGTCGAGCCTTTCGCCCTGGCGAACGCTGACGCCTGACCGGGGGAAGGTAATCAGCGATTTCACCGGCATGGATTCGATGATACGCATGTCCGCATCCGGCACCCGGCTGCCCGGGGCCACGGGCAGGCGCGGCACGGTATAGGACGGAGGCGCCATCTTTTCCCCGTCGTGCACCCGGTTGCGCACCACCAGCCGTCGCAGCCACTTGCCGGAAACCGAACCCGGCCAGCCGCCGCAGACCAGGCGCAGGGGAAAACCGTTTTGCAGCGGCAGGTCCTCGCCGTTCATCCGCCAGGCGATCAGGGACTCGCGCTCCAGGGCCTTGGCGATGGGCACGCCCCGGGAAATCGGGTCCAGCTCCGGGTTGCCGCTGAGATGGGTGTCGGCGCCGAAATAGCCCACATACACCGCGTCCGCGCCGACGCCGCAGTAGTTCAGCACGTCCCGCAGGCGCACGCCGGTGAACTCCGGACAGCCGATGGCGCCGGTGGTCCATTGATTACCGCTTGCGGCGGGAACGAATTCGCTGCGGCCATTGCCGCCGCATTCGAGTTGCAGTTGCAGGCTGACGGTTTCAAAACGTTCGCGCAGCTCGGCGATGCGAAAGTTCGCCGGCCGCAGGCAAGATTCGCCAGCGACTTCGAGCCGCCAGGCGTCCGGGTCGATGTTCTCCGGCGCCAGGCCATTGTTGCGCACGAACATATGGTGGTTTGGCGTTACCGAATCGTCGAGCAGATGCGCCGGCGTTTCCGCATTCCAGGGGCGGTCGTTGAGAATGACGAGCCCTTCCTTGCCGGGAATTTCCGATGGGGCGTTGTCAGCGGCGAAGGCGGCGGGGATCAGGCCCGCGGGCAGGAAGCGGGCATGGGGAATCGCCGAGCCCAGGGCGGCGCCGAGCGCCAGCAGCCCGCCCTTGCGCAAAAAACCCCGCCGGCTGGAGGGAGCCGATTCCCGGCCCCAGAGCAGGCGGTCGGCCGCAAGGGAATCGAGCCGCTGCGCCGCAGCCAGTGAAACGCGCCTTGCGCCCGACCCCGCGGGGTTTCTGCCGCTTTTCATCGTCCGAATTCCACTTTTGCCCTCAGATGAAACCGCAATCCGCCGAGAGTAACAAATAATGGTGCGAGATTGTTTCCGGGAGTCCTTCCATTCTGTGCGGAGTCGCGAAGTCACAGGCAGAGGCCCCGCAAGGAGGTTCTGCGACTTCGCTGCGCTACGCGCGGAATGACCTGTGCCGAATCAGGAATGTGAGGCCATGTGCTGGATGACGCCGGGTTTGCGGCTTTCCAGCTTGGAAATGCTGTAATGGTAGCTGCTGGCGCAGGGGTCGATGTCCCTGGCTTCGCCGATGGCGGCTTCGAGGTCGGCCTTGGCGGCCTGCCGGGTCAGATAGGGGCCGGAGATTTTCACTTGCAGGGAAGAATCATCCGGCGCAGTAGCCACGATGTAATAGTTTTCTGCGTTCACGGCTTTCGTTGGTTTCTACCTGCGGGGCAGGGGTCAAATATCCCCTTTGCGGGCGCCAATTTTGGCGGCGCATACTAAAATATCCTGGGCGGGAAATACAACAGGATTTGACCGGACACCGAATTCAGCGGCTATTTTAACTTCCCGGCGACCTGGACCGGGGATTTGGGAATCGAATTCACAATTAGTTACAAATCGCCGGGGAGTGGCCCGGCGGGAATTTTGCCATGCGCCTGAGCGTCATCATCCCGGTCTGGAATGAAGAGGATGGCATCGCTGCCTGCCTCGAGTGCCTGCGGCCGCTTGCTGAAGGTGGCCACGAGATCATCGTGGTGGATGGCGGCAGCAGCGACCAGACCCGGGCACTGGCCAGACCCTTGTGCACACTGCTGTTGCGGGGAGGGCGGGGCAGGGGCTTGCAGATGAATCTCGGCGCCCGGTTTGCCGCCGGGGATGTGCTGCTGTTCCTGCATGCGGACAACCGCTTGCCCGAACAGGCGGAAGCGGTGCTCACGGCGGCCTTCGCCAACGGCGAACCAGGCTGGGGCTGGTTTGACGTGCGGCTGGAGGGGAGGCGGGGCGTGTTCCGCCTGATTGCGGGCCTGATGAACCTGCGGGCTCGGCTCAGCGGGGTTTGCACCGGCGATCAGGCCCTCTTCGTGCCGGCTTCGCTGTTTCGGCGCGCAGGCGGTTTTCCCGAGATTCCCCTGATGGAAGACATCGCCATCTGCCGCCGCCTCGGCGGGATTGCCCGGCCGCAGCCGCAGCGGTTCCCCACGCTGACCTCGGCGCGCCGCTGGGAAAAACAGGGTGTGCTGCGGACGATTTTACAGATGTGGCGGCTTCGCCTGCTGTATTTTTTCGGTGTCTCGCCGGAACGTCTGGCCCGGGAATACTACCCGGCATTGCATGACTCCGGCCCGGGCTACCCCTACCCTGGCGCCCGCATTCTGGTTTTTGCCAAGGCGCCCGAGGCGGGCAAGGTCAAGACCCGGCTGGCCCGGGACATCGGCGCCGGAGCCGCTCTGGGCCTCTATCTCGCCATGTTGCGGAGAGTCTTCGCCATTGTGGAACAGGCGGCGCTGGCCGAGGCGCATTTGTGGGCGGCGGGCAATCTGCGGCACCCGGAACTCCTGGGACTGTGCGATGTCCGCTGCATTCACCGGCAAGAGGGTGATGATCTTGGCGAGCGGATGCGACACGCCGCAGCCAGGGAACTTGCCGCGGAAGACGTGGACAGCGTGCTGATTATCGGCAGCGATTGTCCGGCGCTGACAGCGGATTATCTGGAGAGCGCCCTGGCGGCGCTTGCCGATGGGGTGGAACTCGTGCTTGGCCCCGCCAGGGACGGCGGCTATGTGCTGATCGGTTTGCGCAGGGTCCCGGCCGGCTTGTTCGATGGCGTGGAGTGGGGCGGAGCAAACGTGCGGGAACAAACCCTGGCCCGGGCCGGGAAACTTGGCCTGCGCCGGCATTTGCTGGCGCCAAGCTGGGATGTGGATACCGCGGCTGACCTGCCGCTGCTTCAGGAGTTGCGCCCACCGCTTTCCTGGGAGCCTGCGCCCTGAATGCTGTCTTCGAATCGGGATTCAAACTGCAACAGCCGGTCGGCCAGCCGGGACGCATTCACCCGGTAACGCCCGGCGGCGACCTGGCGGTGAAGCTGGACGGTCTTGCTGATATTGACATCGGGTTGCTGCCGGATCAGGTCCAGCATCGCTTCCCAGTCTTCCGCCATGGCGCCTTCCGCGCCGGGATTGCCGCCGCGCCCGGCGCGCAGGGGCCTGGCAAAAGGAAGGGTCTTGCCCCTGCTGCCGAAGTCTTCGTTCATTGCGTCGGGTTGTTTGCCGGGTCGGGTCGGCGCCGTTGAGGTTGGCCCCGGCGCCGCCAATTGCTGTTCCTGTCTCATCCAGAATGTCGGCAGCCTGTGCGGGAAGTTGACCGGAAAATCAGGGCGCCGGACGATATCGTGTAGACTAGGAGCCTGCGCCGCAGCGATAGCGGATTTGCAGCCGTGAATTCCTGCGGCGCAGGCTCCTGGCGATTCAGTTTCGAAATCTCATGCCCATGGTCGCGGCCAAGCCTTCCATATTGCTGATCAGCGACGACGCAGCCACTCGCCATGAGCTTGCCGTAAAACTCGAATTTCTGGGTGAAACCCCTGTCTGCGCCGAGTCTGGCAACTGGCGCCAGGCCGCCGGGAAGTGCGGAGGTATCGAAATCGTCCTGCTCGGCTCCATTTCCCGCGATGAGGGCGAATTGCTCCGGGAGATTGGCCGCCTTTTCCCCAAAGCCGCCATGGTATTGCTGGCTGTCGAAGAGATCCCGGATATCGCCGGCGCCGGACTGAGAGCCCGCTTGTCCGCCGCGCCGGACGCGCCGGCCAATTACCGAAATCTGCTCGACACCCTGCACAAGGCGCGCCTGTGCCACGAATATCTCGCCGGCGCTGTGGATGCGGATATCTCCCGGGGACTTGCCGCCGTGCAGGGCCTGATTGGCGCGAGCCCGGCAATCCAGCGTATCCGGGAAATCGTCACCCGGCTGGCGGACTCCGAGGTCAATGTGCTGATAACCGGGGAATCGGGCACCGGCAAGGAAATCGTCGCCCGCAGCCTGCACCGGATTTCGGGCCGGGAAGACAAGCCCTTCGTGCCGGTGAATTGCGGCGCGATTCCCGGCGAGTTGCTGGAAAGCGAATTGTTCGGCCACGAGCGGGGCGCCTTTACCGGCGCCGTGGCTTCCACCATCGGCCGTTTTGAACGCGCCCACGGCGGTACGCTGTTTCTCGACGAAATCGGTGACATGCCCCGGAACATGCAGGTCAAGCTTCTGCGGGTGCTGGAAACGGGAACATTCGAGAAGGTTGGCGGCAACCGCTCCATCAGTACCGATGCGCGGATTCTCACGGCCACCCACAAGAATCTTGAAGACATGATCGCGACCGGGGATTTCCGCGAAGACCTGTATTACCGCATCAATGTGTTTCCGGTGGAAATGCCGCCCCTGCGGGAGCGCATCGAGGACCTGCCTGACCTGCTCAATGAGCTGATCCGCAATCTCGAAACCGCCGGCAGGGGTTCGGTGCGCTTCAATTCCGCGGCCATTGCAGCGCTTTGCGCCTGGTCCTGGCCCGGCAATGTGCGGGAACTCGCCAATCTGGTGGAGCGCATGGCGATTCTCCATCCCCATGGCATCGTGGGCAACGAACAATTGCCGGAGAAAATCCGACGGGCCGAGCCCGGGCCATCGCCGCCCCTGCAATCAGGACCGCGGCAAGATCCGCTTCCCGCAGTGGACGGCAGCGCGAGCATGCCATCAATTCACGGTCTTGACCTGAAGGAATATCTGGCCAATCTCGAGCGCGACTTCATCGAACGCGCCCTGCGCGACAGCGGCGGCGTGGTCAAGCACGCCGCCGAGCGCCTGCAAATGCGCCGCACCACTTTGGTGGAGAAAATGCGCCGCCACAAACTCGCGTCCGGACGGCAGGCCTCCCAGGAGCCTGCGCCGTAGGAATTCACGGCTGCAAATCCGCTCTCATCCACGCCCCTGGCGCCTACGCCCCCGCCGGTGCGGGATGCTCCATGCCCGTGGCCGGCAATTTCACATGGTCAAGGAACACGGCATTTTCCCGCAGTTGCAGCCGTCCCGCGGCAAGCCAGCCGACGACTTTCGGATACAGGTGGTGTTCAAGGCGGCGCACCCGTCCGGCAAGGCTTTCCTCGTTGTCTTCCTCACCCACGACAATGCGGCTGCGGGCGATAATCGGCCCGCCGTCGAGTTCCTCATTGACGAAATGGACCGAAATACCATGTTCGCTGTCGCCGGCGGCTAGCACACGGCGGTGGGTGTGCATGCCGGGATACCCGGGCAGGAGGGAAGGGTGGATATTGAGTATGGCCCCTGGTCTGGCGCGAATGAAAGCCGACCCGAGAATTCGCATGAAACCCGCGAGCACGATGAAATCGGCCTGGAAGCGCTCGATTGCCGCAAGCAGGGCGGCGTCGAACGCGGCACGGTCGGGGAAAGCGCCATGTTCGATGATTGTCGAGGGTATCCCGGCCCTGGCCGCCCGTTGCAGACCGAATACCGAAGGTCTGTTGCAGACCACGCCGGAAACCCGGTAAGCCTGCTCACCGGCCTGGTCGATCAGCGCCTGCAGATTCGAGCCATTGCCGGAAATCAGCACCGCGATGGTTTTTGTGGACATCTTGCGCCAGCCATTCAGTCGATGACGACTGTGGCCCCGACATCGCCGCCGGGCGCCACCGTGCCCACGACAAAAGCCTCCTCCCCCACATCGCGCAACAGGGAAAGGGCTTCTGCCTCATCTTCCCGCGCGACGCAAACGATCATGCCAAGGCCGCAATTGAAGGTGCGCAGCATTTCTGCCCGGGTGACATTGCCGGCGCGCTGCAGCCAGTGAAAAATTTCCGGCTCTGGCCAGCTTCCGGCATCGAGCCTCGCCATCAAGCCCCCGGGCAGCATGCGTGGCAGGTTCTCGCTGATGCCGCCGCCGGTGATATGAGCAAGCCCCCGCAGGCGCAGTTTTTCCCGCAGCGCTGCTGCCGCGCGGACATGGATTCGGGTGGGCGCAAGCAGGGCGTCGCCGAGGCTGCCGCTGGCAAATGGCGCGGCGAGGTCGGCGCCGGAGACCTCCACAATACGCCGGATCAGCGAATATCCGTTGGAATGCGGCCCGGATGAGGCCAGACCGATCAGCCTGTCGCCGGCGGCCACCCGGTCTGGCGAGATGATTCCGTCGCGCTCCACCACGCCCACGGCGAAACCGGCAAGGTCATAGTCGCCGCCGCCGTACATGCCTGGCATTTCCGCCGTTTCTCCGCCGATCAGGGCGCAGCCCGCCTCCCGGCAGCCCGCGGCGATGCTACGGATCACCGCTTCGGCAACTTCGAGGTCGAGCTTGCCGGTGGCGTAGTAATCGAGAAAGAACAGGGGTTCGGCGCCGCATACGATCAGGTCATTGACGCACATGGCCACCAGATCGATACCCACGCCATCGTGCCTGCCGCATTCCAGGGCCAGCTTGAGCTTGGTGCCCACGCCGTCGCTAGCGGCCACGAGCACGGGATGCCGGTAACCGGCGGGAATTTCGCACAAGCCACTGAATCCGCCGATTTCGGAAAGCACTTCAGGTCGCAGGGTGGAACGGGTGATTGGCCCGATCCGGCTGACCAGGGCATTGCCCCGGTCGATGTCGACTCCGGCGTCCCGGTAACTCAGGGATTTGCCGTCCTGGGGCGCTGGGTCATTCATGGCCGGAACGCCTTGCTCCAATGTGTGCGGGAAAGCCTGCCAGCCAAGCTTCCGGGAGGCCGCTATGGTAGCGGAATTGCAGTATCATTTCCTCATGTCCACAGGCACGATTCCAGGCTTTGGCGGTCGCATGCGCGAGACTTTCGGCGCGCTCTCGCTGCTGGCGATTCTGCTGGCGCCACCGCTGCATGCCCCCCCGGTTTTCGGCCTGCCCATAGTGGGCCTGTATCAGCAGCGGGTGGCGGTGGCGGACGAAAGCAACCGGGAGCGCAACCGCGCCTATGAGCTTGCCTTTCGCCGCATGATCGTCAAGGTGACCGGCGTTGAGGCGCGGCTGGAACACCCGCGCATCCGGGCTGCGGCGGCCAATGCCGGTGACTTCGTCCAGGCATTTGCCTATGCCACCGAAACGGCGGCAGGACCCATCGCCGGCCAGCGCTATCTCGAAGTGCAGTTTTCGGCGCCACGGATTAACCAGTTGCTCAGCGAGGCGGACATTCCGGTGTGGGACAGCAACCGGCCCAGTGTGCTGGTGTGGATGGTGCTGCAGGACGCCGCTGGCCAGCGCAGTTTGCTCAGTCCGGAAACCGCCCCGGAAATCATCGAATACATGCGCCGCTTCGGTGAAGAGCGCGGCCTGCCCATCATCTTTCCCCTGCTTGATATCGAGGATCGCCGCAACCTGCCCGCGGATGCGATCTGGACCCAGGACGAACTGGCCATCCGCGCCGCGAGCAACCGTTATGACCCCGACAGTATCCTGGCGGGACGCCTGCTGTTTACCGCCACCGGCGAACTCGTGGGTCTGTGGCAGTTCCTGTTCATGGGCGAAACCGAAGTCTTCGATGGATTCGCCACCGAAATCGAGGATTACCTGGCTGTGCCGCTGGAGCGTATCACCCGTAATCTGGCCGGTTATTTCGCTTTGGTCCCCGGTGGGCCGGGGGAACGATCGGTGCGGCTGCGAATCGATGGCGTTCGCAATTTTGCCGATTACACCGCTCTGGTCGATTATGTGCGCGGCATTGGTCTGGTGCAGAACGCCGAAATCGTGTCCGTGGACGGTGAAAGACTCGAACTTGAACTCGGCCTCCAGGGAAGCATGGAGCAGTTGTTCAATCTGATTGCCCTGGATCGGGACCTGTTGCCGATCAGCGGCGGCGACAGCGCGGCGGAATCCCTGTTGCATTACCGCTGGATGCGCTAGCCGTGGCGTCCCCCCACGAAATGCAACTGCCGCTTGCGGTGGGTCTGGAAGACGAGGCGACTTTTGCAAATTTCGTTGTCTCGCTGGAAAACCGGCAACTGGTCAACTGGCTGCAGGAGCCGGGCAGAATCGATTCGCCGGTGCTGGTCTGGGGGCCGCCCGCCAGTGGCCGCACTCATCTGCTGCAAGCCTGTTGCCATATGGCTGGCAGCGGCGGCGCTTTTTATCTGCCTCTGGGTCTCAGGGAGCAGATGCAACCGGAAATTCTCGAAGGCATTGACGGACTGTCGGTGATCTGCATCGATGACGTGCAACTCGCGGCCGGGGATACGGACTGGGAGCGGGCGCTGGTGCGGCTGATCAATACCGTGAACCCGGGGGACACCCGGCTGCTGCTGTCTGCTTCGGCAACCGCAGGCAATATTTCCTGGCAGCTTGCCGACCTGCGCTCCCGTCTGCAGCAGGCGCTGGTTTTCCGGTTGCACCCCCTTGGCGAAACCGGTATCCGCGAAGCCTTCGTGTTGCGGGCTCGCAACCGCGGGCTGCGACTCACGGACAGCGTCATAGATTACATCTGCATCCGGGCCGAGCGCCGGCTTGACGCCCTGATGGACATTCTCCAACGCCTCGATGAAAGCGAGATCCGGCGCCAGCACCGCGTCACCGTTCCCCAGGCAAAACGCGTACTCGGCTGGTAGTTTGTCTTCCGGTCATTCTGCGCGCGCGGAAAGAGGCGGCGCAGCATGACAGGTGTCGGCTTGCAGTCAGCGTCTCTGTCGACGGATAAACCATATCAGCGCGACGAACACCGTCACGCTCAGCGCGACCTGCGCCAGCCCCCAGCCCAGCCTCGCCGGACTGAAGGCGAGGATCACGCCATGAATGAAATACAACTGAATGACAAAACCCATCCAGGCATAGCTGCGTGGTCGCTCCCGGTGCAGCCCGGGCAACAGGGCTAGCAGGGGCAGCGCCTGAATGCCCCAGGCTGTCAGCCCCGCGGCGCCCGCCATGTTGAGGCTGAGCCCGGTGCGCAGAAAAAGCAGCGCCAGCAATCCATAACAGGCGGCAAGGGTGATCCGCCGGGCGCTGGCCGCGGCGGGAGAAAATACTCCCGGAGGCCTCACAACAGTCTTTGGGCGATCCGGGCGACTCGCTTGCCCAGCGCCTGGCACAGTTCCGCTTCTTCTTCGGTGATTTCTCCGCCGTCGCTGGCCAGATGGCTGGCGCCATAGGGGGTGCCGCCGCCGGTGGTGGTCCGCAATGCGGGTTCGGAATAGGGGATGCCGCAGTAGATCATGCCGTGGTGCAGCAGGGGCAGCGCCATGCTGAGCAGGGTGGATTCCTGGCCGCCATGAAGCGAAGAGGTCGAGGTGAAGGCGGCGGCGGGTTTGCCGGCAAGATCGCCGGAACCCCAGACCGCGCCGGTGCCGTCGACAAAATACTTCAGCGCCGCCGCCATATTGCCAAATCGCGTGGGGCTGCCGAGGATCAGCCCCGCGCAGCCGCGCAGGTCGTCTTCACTGCAATACACCGCGCCTTCTTCGGGCACGTCCGGAGCGCTCTTTTCGGTTTCAGGCGAAACCGCGGGCACGGTTCGCAGCCGCGCTTCCATGCCGTCGGTCAACTCCACGCCCCGGGCAATCAGCCGGGCCAGCTTGCCGGTGGCGCCAAAACGGGTGTAATACAGCACCAGGATGTAGGGATTCACGCGGCGTCCCCGACAAGCGTCAGCACGGTTTCCGGCGGGCGGGCGATGATCGCGGTGTCGCCTTTCACCACGATGGGACGCTGAATCAGAATCGGATGGCGGCAGACCAGATCGAAGATGATTTCTTCGCTGAGCGTTTCGTCATCAAGCCCGAGTTCGCTGTAATCCGGTTCGTTGCGCCGCAGCAGTTCGCGGATTCCCATGCCGAGCCTGGCGAGCAATTGTTTCAGTTCAGTGATGTCCGGCGGTGTTTCGAGATAGTGGAAAATTTCCATTTCCACATCGTTTTCCTCGAGCAGGGCCAGGGTGGCCCGGGATTTCGAGCAGTCGGGGTTGTGGTACACGAGAAGTTGCGCCATAGATCGCTCCAGCGCTCAGCGGCCGCTGCGAATCCGGTCCGGGTGTTGCTGATAATAGGCGATATTGCTGCCGGTCAGCGCCACCATCCAGCCAAAGTATACAAAATACATCACGGCAATTACCGAGGCGAAGGCGAGATAGATGGAATCCCGGGCTGCGGAAACGAAAACCACCTGAAACACCGAACCCATCAGTTTCCACACCAGGGCGGTAACCAGGCCGCCGATCAGCGCCGGAACAAAGCGCACCCTGGCGGCGGGCAGCAGCAGGTACAACAGGGCGAAAGCCAGCGACATCAGCGCCAGCGGCAGCAACAGGGAAATCACCGCCGGAATCTGGCCGCCAGGCAACCGCAGGGGGCTATCGGCGGCGAACGCCCCCATATGGCCGAGCAGCGCCGGGGCATTGACCAGGGTGCTGATGCTGATGGACAGCAACAGCAGCAGCGGGCCAAGCAGCACCGCCAGCAAATAGCCGAGCAGCCGTTTTGGCCGCAGTCCCGCGGGGCGCACCTGCCAGATGTAATTGAAGCAGCCCTCGATCTTGCGCAGCATGTCCAGCACCAGATACAGCAGAAAGGCCAGACTCGCGCCGCCGATGTATTCCGCCTGCAGATTGTCGATATAGCCGATGATCTGGTCGGCCAGTTCGGCGCCCCGCTCGCCAAGCGGTCGCAGTATCGCAAGCAGGGCGGGCCGCAGGTCGTTGTGAAAGCCGAACTGCTGCAGAATCGCGAAAATCAGGGTCAGCGCCGGGAAAAAGCCCACAAAGGTGATGAATACCAGGCCCATGGCGCGCAGGGAAATCTGCCCGCCGGCGAGATCGCGAACCAGGGCCGCAGCGATTTGCAGGCAGCGCCGGAAGGCGCGCTGCGTCACGGGCAGGCCGGCGTCATCCCGCCACAGCCATTCGCCGGCGGACCTGGCCAGCGCCCGGGAAATCGCTGAAAGTCGCCCCATACTGGCATGCCTCGGCGCTGCTCAGGAAGCGGCGAGTTGGTCCGCGATCATCGCCACCGCCTCATCCGCTGCGATACTCGATTTTTCACCGCTGCGGCGGCAGGTGTACTCGACCCCGCCATTGGCCAGCGTGCGCGGCGAAACCACCAGCCGATGGGGAATGCCGATCAGCTCGGATTCGGCAAACTTGACGCCCGGGCTGGTCTTGCGGTCGCGGTCATCGAACAGGGTCTCGATGCCTGCCTGCCTGGCCTGCCGGTACATGGCCTCGGCCTGCTGCCTGACGTTTTCCGATTTGTGGGCGTCGATTTCCACGATGATGAGTTGAAACGGGGCGATGCCGGCGGGCCAGATGATGCCCCTGTCGTCATGGTTCTGTTCGATGCAGGCGGCGGCGAGACGGGTGACGCCGATGCCGTAGCAGCCCATGTGCATCATCATCGACCTGCCCTGTTCATTGAGTACGGTGGCGTTCATGGCTTCGCTGTACTTGGTGCCCAACTGGAAGATATGGCCTACTTCGATGCCCCGGCGAATCGTCAGTCTGCCTTTTCCGTCGGGGCTCAGGTCGCCTTCCCGCACCCGGCGGATGTGGGCCGCCTCGTCGTAGGCGCAGTCCCGTTCCCAGTTGGCGTTGACCAGGTGGCGACCCGCCTCGTTGGCGCCACAGACGAAATTTCGCAGGCCCGTCACGCTGGGGTCGGCGATGCGGCGGATGCCCATGCCTTTCAGCGGGCCAAGGCAGCCGGGGGCGCAGCCGATGCGCTCGGCAATCAGCGCATCATCGGCAAAACGCAGGGGCGAGCCGACGCCCTCAAGCTGTTGGGCCAGGGTTTCGTTCAGGCTCTGGTCGCCCCGCAGCAACAGCGCCACGAGATTCTCCCCCGGGGCGCCATTGGCGTCGGCGGCATGCACCACCAGGGTTTTCACCTGTCGCCGCGGCTCGATGCCGAGAACCCGGCAGACTTCCTCGATGCTCGCCGCGTCGCCGGTGTCGGCGAGCTCGCAGTCCAGCGGTTCCGCGGTGTCGGAGGGCTCGGGCACATTGCCCGTGGCGAGTTCGATATTGGCGGCATAATCGCTTTCGGTGGAAAAAACGATCTCGTCCTCGCCGGAATCCGCGGGCACGTGGAATTCATGGGAGGTCTTGCCGCCGATATTGCCCGAATCCGCCGCCACGGCGCGATAATCGAGCCCGAGGCGGCCGATGATGGCTTCGTAGGCGCCGTGCATGTCGCGATAGGTCTGCTCCAGCGAATCCTGGCTTTCATGAAAGGAATAGGCGTCCTTCATGATGAATTCCCGGGCGCGCATGACGCCGAAGCGCGGCCGCCGCTCGTCGCGGAACTTGGTCTGGATCTGGTACAGGGTCACCGGCAACTGACGGTAGCTGTGGCATTCGTTGCGAATGATGTCGGTGACGACTTCCTCGTGGGTCGGCCCGAGGCAGAAGTCCCGCTCATGGCGGTCCCGGAGCCGCGCGAGTTCGGGCCCCATGCCTTCCCAGCGGCCGGACTCCCGCCACAATTCCGCCGGCTGCACCATGGGCATCAGTACTTCGAGCGCGCCGATGCGGTCCATTTCCTCGCGCACCACGTTGGCGATCCTGTGAACCACCCGCAGGCCCAGCGGCAACAGGTTGTAAACGCCGCTGGCGACCTTGCGGATCATGCCCGCCCGCAGCATCAGCCGGTGGCTGACAAGTTCGGCTTCAGCCGGTGATTCCTTGACGGTGGCGAGGAGGAACTGACTGGTTCTCATGGCGCTGGTTCCGGGCGGAATGCCGGCCACGCTTTCGGGAATGCCGCGCGCGGGCCGGGAGACAGGTTCCTACAGGGCGAAATCTTTCAGTTTCTTCAACGGGGTAATCTTGACCCGGGTAGACGCGGGCTTGCGGGGCACGTCCATGACTTCGCCGGGCCTGAAGGGGTTGGGCACATTCCTGCGCGCGCGCCGGGCGGGTTTTTTCAAGGCCTGGATCTTGAGCAAGCCCGGCAGGATGAATTCCCCCGCCGCGCGCTTGCGAACATGGCGCTCGACGATGGAGCCGAGTTCGTCGAGCACGGCGGCGACCTGCTTGCGTTCAATATGGGTATTGTTCGATATTTCTTCGAGAATTTCCGTTTTGGTATATCTCTTGTGAATGGCTGGCTTGCGTCGCCTGGCGGAATGGTTTGCGCTGCGCCTGTTCATTTCCGGTTCCCGTAACCTTTACTTCACAACTACGGCGCAGGCTTCAGGGCCGGATGGTCGCCGAACTTTCAAGCTACTGCATTTGCCCGGGGTTTACAAGCAGGAGGAGGCCCGATGCCCCGAATCGACAGCGGCTTATGGCGGCTCATTTGACGCAGGTGTTTTCCATTGCAGAAGTTGCACTATCTGCCTGGATTTGCGGTTGCTGCTACACTTTGTGCTCTTGGTTGTTGGGGAAGAAGCGATTGATGTCTGTTTGCGCCTTGCCGGGACATGAGTTTGTTGAGGTCAGCGGGCCGGATGCCCGGAAGTTTCTGCAGGGGCAGGTAAGCTGCAATGTGGATCTGCTGGCGGAGCATCGTTCGCTGCCCGGGGCGATCTGTAATCTGAAAGGCCGTGTCATTGCGAATTTTCGTCTTGTGCTGGCTGCCGGCGGCGCCTGCCTGTTGCAGACTTCGGCGGGAATGTCGGAAAAGATACTCACCACGTTGTCGCGTTATGCGGTGTTTTCAAAAGTCGAATTGCGGCGGGCCCAGATGCCCCTGGCGCTGGGTCTGCGGTCCACCGACAGCGAAAATGGGCTGGCGAGACTGTTTCCCAGGCCGCCGGCGTCGGTGAATCAGTGCCTGGTTTCCAGGCAGATGTGTCTGCTGCGGGTACCCGGGGACCGCTATGAATTATGGTGTTTTGATGAAGCCGTCATTCCCTCGCTGCGGGAGTTGTTTGGTGAATGGCAGGCAGAACCCTGCCCGGACTGGCTCGGCGAAGGGCTGGAGGCGGGTGAGGTGCATGTGAGCCCGGGCATGAGCGGGCAGTACACGCCGCAACTGCTCAACTACGATATCTCTGGAGTGATCAATTTCAGCAAGGGCTGCTATACCGGCCAGGAAGTTGTTGCCCGCATGCACTTTCGCGGCAAGCCCAAAAAGCGCATGTTCCTGTTCCATTGCCATCAGACTCTGCGTGAGAACAGCCGCCTGTATCCCCAGCCCACGGACGAAAAAACCCAGGGCGAGCCATTGCTGGCCTTTGCCAATTGCAGCCGCGAGCCCAATCTGGCCCTGGCCGCCGTGAGTATCGAAATCGCGGAATCCGGCGCGCCATGGTTTCTCGATGGCAATTTCGCGGCGGAAGCCTTTCCCTTGCCTTTGAGATACCAGGGCAATTGAGGATGTCCACCGAAACCGGAGAAGGAATCTGGCGTCCCCGGCAAACAAGCCGCAGCGCTTCCGCATTGACGATACACTTTACTTGCTGACCCAACCCACTGCTGTCCGGTTAAATCTCGGAAATTCGGTATTTTTATGATTGCTATCAGCATGTTGCAGAGAGAATCGGGTGTCTCCGATTTGAACTCGAATCCGGCAGAATCGCCTCTTGACAAGCCCTTGGCATCGAGAGGACCGCATGCACACTGGAACCACGCTGTTTTCCCAGATTATGAATTTCCTTCCCTGGAAAACGTTTCACCGAATCGTGGACCGATACGAAGGCGATCATCGCGTCCGCACTCTTCCCCGCGCCGAACATTTCCGGGTGCTGGCCTTCGCCCAACTGGCCTGCCGGGAAAGCCTGCGCGACATCGAGGCGGTGCTCTCGGCACAGTCCGCCAAGCTGTGCCACATGGGCATCCGCTCCCCCGTGCGGCGCAGGCTCCTAGAGCATCAGAATGCGTCACGATAGAAAGCACATTTGACAACCGCTGATCCTCTGCGATAGCGTCCACCATACGCAATTGAGCACAAACCCGGTTTAGGCCGGGTCGCTTGCTGAATACAACAGCCATATCAAGGACTCGGCTAGTGAGCGCTATAATGATCTGAGAGAGGCTAACGATGATGCTAGGGACGCGGCTCATAAAAGAGCCGAGACAAATTATAACAACGAAAGAGAACGGATTGAAAATGAAGTACTCGACCCGGAACGGCAAGCGGAAGAATTGAATGATGTGGACAATGATTACAATAATGAGAGAATACAAATAAACATTGATCATTGGAGCAACAATCGGAGCATTAATCAATCAGAAAATAACGATATCGATGAATGTTATAGGAATGCCGCATCAGATTCAGATGATGAATCCCAGCCGCCAGATAATCAGGACGGTAGCGAAGGAAGGGGAGGGGGAGCGGATGAAGAATCATTCACTCCACCGTACAGGGATCCGTATAATCTCCCTATTGAACCTATTGGAAAAATAACTGTCTATCAAGTCGGCGGCGGGTCCGGTGGTTCCGGAACAGACAGTTGTCAGCAGGGTGATGATGGAGAAGTCACTTGCGAGCAGGATTCAGGATGATGATTCGCTTTAGCGCGAAAAATCTAGGATTTTTGCTCCTGGGAACTGTCGCGTTCCTGGGAGGACTTTCCCTGTTTTGGCCTACTGAGCAAGACTCGGGCTTTAGGGAATCTGCCGATGGAGAATCCCGGCAAGTGCAGGTCGAATCCGAACAGTCCGCTACACAGTTGACTTCCCGCGAAGTAGAACTATCTGATACCAACAGACAGCAGAGTCAAACGGTCGAATCCTCCACAGCCCGTTTGGAACCTCCACCGGGATTTAGAACAAGGTTGCCCGAATTTCGGCAAACACCGGAACCTGTTTTATTAGCGGAAGTAGGTTATGAACGGAAGTGGGAAGAGTTCATTAACAGCTTGGGGCTTGAGAATGAGCCGATAGTTCGTGCCATTATTACGGAGTGGGAGCAGTTCAACTCTGAGTTGGTTCGCGCAATGGACGATGGAGATATAACGCCATCTGAAATGTTGAGAAACAAACTGGCTATTGAAGATTTACAGGAACGATTGGCACCCTATCTAACTTCAGACCAGCTTGTTGATATTGGCGTAAACCATGAAGCGTATGGAGATTACCGGAGCGAAGCACGTAACATTGAGTCAGCAAGGCGTGACGCGCAAGGGTATAACCATCCTCTTTTTGCAGCGGTCAACTCTGAAAGCATTGACAATGTTCAAGCACTGATAGATTCTGGGGCGGATGTCAATCATGTCACAACCGATGGCCTTCAAACCCCTCTAGGCGACGCTATTCTACAATCAAGGCCGGATATGGTAGAACTAATGATTGACGCAGGTGCCAACGTTGATTGGGCAAATGATCTGGGTTATACGCATCTAATGATGGCTGTCAGTGATGGGAATTTGGATATGGTACGGTTGCTTATTTCCCACAACGCCGATCTCGAAATATCATCAACGCCGGATCGCCCAACTACTGTACTGACAATAACCGCTATGAATAATGAAACCGAGATTGTCAGCGAACTACTCAGAGCGGGCGCGGACGCGAGCGGCGAAGCGGGCGAGAGTGCTCTACGCTGGGCGCGGCGGAACGCCAACCTAGAAGTTGTGCGTATGTTGGAAGATGCAGGTGCCAGGTAATGCATCCCATTGCTAGAAGAGACAGCGCGATGATTGTTGCCAATCCAAGAAACTGTTTCATGTGTCTGCACTCCGGCTCAATCAGATTTGGCCTAGTCGGTAAATCTGAGAATCGCGATTCCCAAGGTGACTACCGAAACAACCGCCAAGATCATGGCGCGGTCATGATTTGCCAACTGCGCCGCGAGCTTGGCAATATCGGTCTTGTACTCTTGTTGCTTCGTGTTCATGCGTTCCTCCAATACGGCTAATTGTCGCGCCAGTCCCTGCAATGTTGGTTCCTGTTCAGACATGGAATTATCTTACTTTGCTTTGCGGCAGGTTGCGAGAAAAATTACATGGGTAATAGCAAGATTATTTTTCAATAAATCCAATATAAATCAATATGTTAAACTTGTTAGGTGGCGTCCCCGGCAGGGGTCGAACCTGCAACCTACGCCTTAGGAGGGCGTCGCGCTATCCAGTTGTGCCACGGGGACGAGTCTGGCGCGAAGTATACGGTTCCCGGCCAGGATTGGAAAACGCAAGCCCCTGACCGGAGAATGCTCTTGCCGGAATTGCGCTGGCTCTGCCTGCCCTTTGCCGAACTCCATCGAGACCTGCTCTACGATTTGCTGCAGCTGCGCTCGGCGGTATTCGTGGTGGAGCAGGACTGCGTCTATCAGGACCTGGACGGCCATGATCGGCAATCCCTGCATCTGTGCGGCATGGCCGAGGGGAAAATCGCCTGTTACGCCCGCCTCAATCCCCCCGAATTGAAATTCCCCGCCGCCGCCATCAGCCGGGTCATCGTCAGCCGGAAACAGCGTGGCGGCGGACTCGGCAGCATCCTGCTGCGGGAAGCCATCGCCCGCTGTGAACAGCACTGGCCCGGCGCCAAAATTCAACTTTCCGCCCAGCAGCATCTGGTGGATTTCTACGCCGCCCAGAGGTTTCGTCAGGTTTCGGCACCCTACGACGATACAGGAATTCCACATGTGGACATGGTGCGTTAGGCGTCTGCTCGGGGGGAGTTTCGTCAGCCTTTGTAAACCTTTCGGCTTGCATACCGATATACCGAGTAAGTTCCAAGGGGTTTCCTTCATGCAAGTCCCACGCAGCCAGCGGCATATCCTGCGCAGCCTCAAGCTGCGCGGCCCGCAGTCGGTGCGGATTCTTTCCCGGCAACTCGAAATGACCACCATGGGCGTTCGACATCATCTTGCCGACCTGGCAAAACTGGAACTCGTCGAGCAACAGGCCGCTGAAAAGCAGCACCGGGGCCGCCCGGTCTCCCGCTGGGCGCTGACCCGGAAGGGCAATGACTGGTTCCCCGGCGCCGGCGTCGAATTGGCCCGGGAAATGCTGGAAGTGGTGGATGTCTGCTGGGGCGGGGAAGGCGTCGAGCGTGTGGTGGACAAGCGCTTTCACCGCATCAGGGAACGCTATCAGGAAGCAGTCCAGGGGTTGGAGCAGGACACCCGGCAGCGTGTGGAACACCTGGTCAGCCTGCTCAGCGCCGATGGCTACATGGCGGAAGCGCGCCTGTTGCCCGATGGCTGGCTGCTGGTGCAGAACCATTGCCCCCTGCAGGCCTGCGCCGAAAGCTACCCACATTTCTGCGAGGCGGAAAAGCGCATGTTTTGCGAACTGCTTGGCCCCGCTGTCACCATCGAACAGACCGATCACCTGCTGGAGGGTGACCGGCGCTGCGCCTGGCGAATCCGCCGGTTGGCGGAAGTGGAACAGGCCGCCTGAGTCTTTCCCTGCGCCGCCCGGCTTATTTTCGGGCTTTGTTCCGAGACGCAGGCTTCCCGTCCAGTTTGCGTTCGATATTGGTGAGCATACCCCGCAGGATATTCATTTCCATGACGTCGATACGGATGCGCCCGAACAGTCGCCGGATGCGCTGCATGAGCTGGCGCGGATGCTGCGGGTCGTGAAATTCCACTGCAATCAGTACCCGCTCGAGATGCTCATGGAAGCGCTCCACGTCGGCGCCGGTTGCCATGGGCTGGTCCCAGTCCCGCTCCAGCTCCAGCTCTTCCGGATTGCCCGGGGCCAGGGCGGCCTGATGCAACTCGTAACAGAGCACCATGACGGCTGCGGCAAGATTCAGGGAAGGGTAATCCGGATTGGCGGGAATCTGCACGTGATAATGGCAAAGCTGCAGCTCTTCATTGCTGAGCCCGGTATCCTCACGACCGAAGACCAGCGCGGCCCGGTTCCGGCCTGACTCCCGAACCAGCAGCCGGGCGCATTCCACCGGGCTGAGCAGTGGCCAGGTAATGCGCCGGGAGCGGGCGCTGGCGCCGATCACAAGTCCGCAATCGGCCACGGCCTCCTTGAGAGAGCCGAAGACCTGGGCCTGGTCCAGCAGGTCCACGGCTGAAGCCGCCCGGCCAACGGCTACGCCACTGGGAAACTCCTTCGGGGAAACCAGGGCAAGGCGGCTCAGGCCCATGTTTTTCATGGCCCGGGCGCTGGCGCCGATGTTGCCTGGATGAGAGGTGTGGGTCAGCACTATGGAGATGTTGTTGAAATCCGGATAGGTCATGGTTGAAACCGGGAGTGGCAAGGATGGATCATCTTACTATTGGTTGGGTCTGGGAGCCTGCGCCGCAGGAATTCACGGCTGCAAATCCGCTCTCATCCACGCCCCTGGCCGCTCGATTTGACGCCCTTGAGGTTGGCAAGGGCGGAACGGGGACCACCTCACAATTCAGAATTCTGTTGGCCGGGTTATAGTGCCGGAGAGTGGGTTGTGGAGGAGTGATGGTGCAGGAGTTGGGTGATGGGGGGATGGTTTACTGGCGTAGCCGGCGGGGGATGCTTGAGCTGGATTTATTGCTGGCGCCTTTTTCGCGGGAGGTGTACGGCTCGCTTGGGGCGGAGGAGCAGGGGCGGTATCGGGAATTGCTTGCCTGTGAGGATCAGGAGCTGTTCGGCTGGTTGCTGGGGGGCAAGCCGGCGGGCCGCTGGCAACCGCTGATCGACCGCATCCTGGCGCACAAGACGGCATTTCAATAAGTCCGTCATTCTGCGCGCAGTCCCGAGTGGCGCCGAGCCATGCCCGGCGGCTGGGTTTAGGGAAGCTCTGATCAAGTCAGAGCTTTCCTAAGTTTTGCCACGCGCAGAGTGACGGGAAAAAAAACCCGACTCCTGGCCAAACCCTCGAAAGCCGACTAGGCTTTTGCGGTGTTGTTACTTCGTCCTGTTCCTTCCCGGCTGCGCTGGCGGCTGGCGCTGGCATTCCATTCGCTCGCGCTGCTGGCGGTGGTCCATTCGGGAGCGCCGCTGTGGCTCCAGGCCAGCGCGGCATTGACTGTGCTCGCCAGCTTCTGGCATGAGTTCCGCGGTTTTCGTGGCCGGGGAGTTGTGGTCAGCCTGCGGCTCGGGGCGAAATCGGTCACTTTGGAAATCGATGGAGAAACCGTGGCGGCCTCGCCGCCCCGGATGCTGCATGGCTCCGAGTGGTTGCTGGTGCTTGAGTTTCCCCTGGAGAGCGCCCGCCGCCGCCATCTGCTGCTGATCCTGTTTCCCGATTCCCTGGCCGCCGATGAATTGCGGTGGCTGCGGCGCTGGCTGCACTATGAGAGCGACTGAGCCCCGGGTGCGTGAGCGCCTGACAGGTCGGCATGGTCCGTGGGGACCAAAACCGTATCCACGGCTTCGCTTGCGGTTTGCGGATGGTCCAGATTGAAATGCAGGCCGCGGCTTTCCCTGCGGGCAGCCGCGCTGCGCACGATCAGGCTCGCCACCAGAACCAGATTGCGCAATTCCAGCAGGTCGCGGCTGATGCGATAGCTGCGGAAGTGGTCGCGGATTTCCTCCCGCAGCAATTCGAGCCGCCGCTCCGCCCGGCGCAAACGGCTGTCGCTGCGGACGATGCCCACATAGTCCCACATGCAGCGGCGCAATTCGTCCCAGTTGTGCGACACCAGAACATCGTCGCCGGATTCGCTCCGGCCTGCGGGCCAGGGTTCGCCTGCTTCGGGAAAAGGCGTATCGGCGAATTTTTCGGCGATGGAGTCGGCGGCGCTGAAGGCGATCACAAAACACTCCGACAACGAATTGCTGGCAATGCGATTGGCGCCGTGGAGCCCGGAAAAAGTCGTCTCGCCCACGGCGTACAGGTTCTCGATATCGGTTTCCCCATGCCGGTTGATCATCACCCCGCCGCAGGTGTAATGGGCCGCGGGCACCACGGGAATCCGGTCCCGGGTAATGTCGATGCCGAGTTCGAGGCAGCGGCGGTGGATATTCGGAAAGCGCTCGCGAACGAACTCGGCGGGCTGGTGGCTGATATTCAGGTACACGCAGTCCTCGCCGAGCCGCTTGGTTTCATGGTCGATGGCCCTGGCGACAACATCCCGGGAGGCGAGTTCGCCCCGGTTGTCAAAGCGGTGCATGAAACGCTCGCCGGCGGGCAATTCGAGCCAGGCGCCTTCGCCGCGCATGGCCTCGGTAATCAGGAAACTGCGGGCATGCGGGTGAAACAGGCAGGTGGGATGGAACTGGTTGAACTCCATGTTGCCCACCCGGCAGCCGGCGCGCCAGGCCATGGCGATGCCGTCGCCGCTGGCGCTGTCGGGATTGGTGGTGTACAGATAGGCCTTGCTGGCGCCGCCGGTGGCGAGAACGACGAATCTGGACGCAATGGAATGAACCTTGCGGCTGGCGTCGTCAAGCACATACACGCCGCTGCAGCGCCGCCGGCTGCCGGCTTTCCGCCCCAGGACGATCAGGTCGATGGCGGTCCAGCCTTCCATCAGGTGGATGCCGGGATGTTCCCGGGCGCGCCGGCGCAGGGTTTCGAAGACTGCCTTGCCGGTGGCGTCGGTGGCGTGGATGATGCGTCGATGGCTGTGGGCGCCTTCCTGGGCGAGATGCAGGGAACTCAGGTCTGTGGCGCCGCCGGCTTCCTGCGCGGCGGCTTCGGTTCGGGTGCTGAATGGAACGCCCTGTTCGAGCAGCCAGCGCACCGCCGCGGCGCTATGATTCACCACATGCTCCACCATTTCCCGGTGGCACAGCCCGCCGCCCACGGTCATGGTGTCCTCGATATGGGATTCGAGGCTGTCACCCTTGTCGAGTACTGCGGCGATTCCGCCCTGGGCATAAAAAGTGGCGCCCTGTTCCAGGCTCGCCTTGCTCAGTACCCCCACCCTGGCGAAGCGCGCGGCGCGCAGGGCAAGGGTAAGCCCGGCGGCCCCGCTGCCGATGATGAGAATATCCAGTTTTGGCGGCGGGAAGCCGGTCATGTGCCGCTCCGTAGCGTGGACGGGGTAAAATGACCGGCTACATTAGCACAGGCGCAGCGGCTTTGGACGCCATCCGGCCGTCTGCTGAAACTCAGGTGAGAACTTTTTGCCGCATCCGCTGTCTCAGGAACAAGGTGTCAGTGCTTCGGGGGGATTTCACAGTTCTCCGGGAAATGCAGCGAGGAACGAATGTCCCGGGATACTGACCGGCAACTCGTGGAGAGGGTACGGGCCGGCGACGCCAACGCATTCAACTTTCTGGTGCTGCGCTATCAGCACCGGGTAGCTGGTTTGATCAGCCGCTTCGTGCAGAATCCACAGGAAATCGAGGACATCAGTCAGGAAGCATTCATCAAGGCATACCGGGCTCTTTCACTGTTTCGAGGAGACAGTTCGTTCTATACCTGGCTCTACCAGATAGCGGTGAACACAGCCAAGAACCATCTGGCCTCCCGGAACCGGCGCCTGATGCTGGCTAGCGTCGAGATCGATGAAGCGGAACACGGCGATATGGCGCCGGCCTTGCGGGAAACGGACGACCCGGAAAGCGAACTCGCCATGGAACATTTACAGGCGGTGATCGACGCCGCCATCAGGGAATTGCCCGAGGACCTGCGCACCGCCTTTACCTTGCGCGAGTTTTCCGGGATGAGTTATGAACAGATCACGGAAGTGATGGACTGTCCGGTAGGTACGGTAAGATCAAGGATTTTCCGGGCGCGGGAAGCCATTGACCGGAAAATCCGCGAAGCGGGAAATGCGGGAGGCAGGACATGAATGAATCACGGTGGGAAACGCTTTCCGCCATGTTGGACAACGAAGCCGGCGACCTTGAGCTGCGGCGTCTGCTCAAGAGCGCCGGCAACGATCCGGAATTGCTGGCGGCCTGGAAACGCTTCCACCTCGCCAGCGCCGTTGCGAGACGCGAGCGCGTGGCGCCGCTCAGCAAGGATTTCCACTTGCAGCTCGCCGGCAAGCTGCGGGACGAGCCTGTCCCGGGCCGGCAGCCTCGCCGCATTTCCGCCGGGCGGCAATTCGCCGGCAAGTTCGCCATCGCCGCCACCGTGGCGGCCGCGGTTTTCATCGGCCTCCAGGCCGGCCTCGACACCAGCCCGGCAGCCCCTCAGGTCGCCAGCGGAACCGCTGCACCCACTGCCCAGCCCTCCGCGCCGGTCTCCCAGGTGCTCGAAGTAGCCAATACCCCGGTAGACCCGGAAGCCCGGCAGCGCCTCCTCGAATACATCGGCAGCATGAGATTCGATCCAGCCGAACCTCCCAGAATGGAACACATCGAAGACTCCCCCCTGTTCCATCTGGTGAACGATTTGCAGGACTTCTGAGACGCCGGCAGCGGCGAGATGCCAGAGACCTAACCGGTCCTACGGCGCAGGCTCCTGGTCCGGGAAAGCCATTTTGCTGCCAGGATTCCCATGGCTGTGGTACATTTGACGCCCTACCACCGTTTCGGGAGAACGCCTTGCACAGCAGACTGGTTTCCCTTGCCCTGGCCTGGGTTCTGGCGATTCCCGCGCTGGCGGCGGAACTTCCCGATTTTGCCGCCCTGGTGGAGCGCCACGGCCCCGCCATTGTGGAAATTTCCACCCGGCGCAGCAACTCCGGCAGCCTGTTCGACGAATTCGACGACCTGTTTCGCCGGCAGATTCCCGACGGCCGGCAACCCGGCGAATTGCTCCAGCCGCCGGCGGTGGGCTCGGGATTCATTATCTCCGCCGACGGCTATGTCATCACCAACAATCACGTGGTGGAAGGCGCCGGGGAGATTCGGGTCCACCTCAATGACCGGCGGGTATTTGAGGCGGTCGTGATCGGGCTCGACGAACCTTCCGATCTTGCCCTGCTGAAACTCGATGCGCAAGCCCTGCCCCATATCGCTTTCGGCGACTCCGACGCAGTGCGAATCGGCGACTGGGTCCTGGCCATCGGTTCGCCTTTCGGCCTGGAATTTTCGGCCTCGGCGGGCATCGTCAGCGCCAAGGGGCGCACCGTGCCGCGCCGCTCGTCCTACAACTACATGTCCTTCATCCAGACCGACGTGGCCATCAACCAGGGTAATTCCGGCGGGCCCCTGTTCAATCTCGAGGGCGAGGTCATCGGCATCAATTCCCGCATTCTGAGCAGCACCGGCGGCTCCAACGGCGTCAGTTTCGCGATTCCCAGCAATGTGGCGGTGAATGTGACGGAGCAACTGCGGGACACTGGCGCCGTCGCCCGCGGTCTGCTCGGCGTGCAAATGCGCGAAGTCGATCACGAAACCGCCCAGCGGCTCGGCCTCGCCCGGCCACTCGGCGCCCTGGTGGACCGGGTGCAACCGGCAAGCCCCGCGGAGCGGGCCGGGTTGCGCAATGGCGACATCATCACCCGCTTCAACGGGCACGAAATCGGGTACTATACCGAACTGCCCTTCTTCGTCGGCCAGTACCGTCCCGGCGCAAGCACCCGGGTCACCGTGCTGCGCGACGGCGAGGAGCGGCGCTTCCAGGTCACTCTCGGCAACTCGCCCACCAACACAGACGCGAGAAATATCACCCTGCCTTCCCCGGAGCCGCGGTCGCGCTCCCTCAATTCCCTGGGCTTTCGCGTTGCCGAACTGAGTTCGGAAACCCGCCAGGTGGCCGGTATCAGCGGCGTGCGGGTGGCGCAGATGGCGCCCGGCCCGGGCAGCGAGTCGGGCCTGCGGCTCAATGACGTCATCACCCGCCTCAACGGCGATGCGGTGGATACCGTCGCCGGTTTCGCCCGCATTGCCGAATCCCTCCCGCCAGGGGGGCGAATCCCGCTGGAAATCCTGCGCCAGGGCAAAAGCCGCAATCTGACCATCGATTTGCCCTGAGAGTGCGCCGGGGAAGCCATTTCGCTGAAACCGCCGCCCTGATGCAGTAGACTTGCTGGCTGGTTTTTTTGCCGCGCCGCCATTGTGACCGACCAGGCCCTTATCCGCAATTTTTCCATCATTGCCCACATCGATCACGGCAAATCGACGCTGGCGGATCGCTTCATCCAGCTCTGCGGCGGGCTCAGCGAGCGGGAAATGGCCGCCCAGGTGCTCGACACCCTCGACATCGAGCGCGAGCGCGGCATTACCATCAAGGCCCAGAGCGTCACCCTGCATTACGATGCCGCCGATGGCCGGCGCTACCAGTTGAATTTCATCGACACCCCCGGCCATGTGGATTTCAGCTACGAGGTCTCCCGCTCGCTTGCCGCCTGTGAAGGCGCCCTGCTCGTGGTGGATGCCTCCCAGGGGGTCGAAGCCCAGTCCGTGGCCACCTGCTACACCGCCTTCGACCAGGACGTGGAAGTGATTCCGGTCTTGAACAAGATGGATCTGTCCCACGCCGAGCCCGAGCGGGTGCGCGAGGAAATCGAGGAGATCATCGGCATCGACGCCAGCGAGGCCATCGCCGCCAGCGCCAAAAGCGGCATGGGGGTGGGCGGGATTCTGGAACAGATCATCCGCCGCGCGCCGGCCCCGGCCGGCTCCCGGGACGCGCCCCTGCAGGCGCTGATCATCGATTCCTGGTTCGACAATTATCTTGGCGTCGTCTCCCTGGTGCGGGTGATGAACGGCAGTCTCCGCAGCGGCGAGCGGATCATCGTCAAGACCCAGGGCAAGCCCCAGGAAGTCGACCAGCTCGGCGTCTTCACTCCCAAGCGCAAGGTTACCGGTCAGCTTCTCGCCGGCGAAGTGGGTTTCGTCTGCGCCGGCATCAAGGACATCCACGGCGCTCCCGTGGGCGACACCATCGTCCACGCCAAATCACCGGACACGGCGGCCCTCGCCGGCTTTCGCCAGGTTTCGCCCCAGGTTTACGCCGGCCTGTATCCGGTGGACTCGGACGATCTCGAGAGCTTCCGCGAGGCCCTGTCGAAACTTTCCCTCAACGACGCCTCATTGCAATATCAGCCGGAAAACTCGCCGGCCCTGGGTTTCGGCTTTCGCTGCGGCTTTCTCGGCATGTTGCACATGGAGATCATCCAGGAGCGGCTCGAGCGGGAATACGGCCTCAACCTGATTACCACGGCTCCCACCGTGGCCTATGAAGTCCTCGGCAAGGACGGCGAAACCACCCTCGTGGACAGCCCGGCCCGGCTGCCTCCGGTGAACGACATCGAGGAAATGCGCGAGCCCATCGTGGAAATCAGTATTCTCACCCCGCAGCAGCATCTCGGGGCGGTGATCCAGTTGTGCGAGGAGCGGCGGGGCGTACAGCAGGACATGCAGTTCGCCGGCCGCCAGGTTTCCCTGCGCTATCAGTTGCCCATGAGCGAGGTGGTCATGGATTTTTTCGACCGGCTCAAGTCCGTCAGCCGGGGCTACGCCTCCATGGATTACCATTTCCTCCGGTTTGAGTCGTCAAGGCTGGTCCGTTTGGATATTCTTATTAACGGCGAGCGGATCGACGCCCTGGCCCTGATCGTTTTTCGCGACCACGCCCGCTCCCGCGGCCGGGAACTCGCGGAGAAAATGCGCGAACTCATACCCAGGCAAATGTATGACGTGGCGATCCAGGCCGCCGTGGGCGGGCAGATCATCGCCCGCACCACGGTCAAGGCCATGCGGAAGAACGTCACCGCCAAGTGCTATGGCGGCGACATCACCCGCAAGAAGAAACTGCTGGAAAAACAGAAGGCCGGCAAGAAACGCATGAAGAAGCTCGGCAATGTGGAAGTGCCCCAGGAAGCCTTCCTCGCCGTATTACGGTCTGACGGTTAGGCGCAGGCGCCCCCATGATGATGAATATCGATTTTTCCCTGGTGCTGGTCATTCTCGTGGCCTTGTCCGGGCTGATCTGGCTGCTGGATTCGCTGCTGCTGAAGCCCGGCCGCCTCGTCCTTGCCGAGGAAGCCCGCCGCAACCGTCCGGCGTCCCGCGCCGGCGAGCCGGACGAGAGCCAGAACAATGGCCTCGCCCGGGAGCCCGTGGTGGTGGAATACGCCAGGGCCTTCTTTCCCGTGCTCGCCCTGGTGCTGGTTCTGCGCTCCTTTCTTTTCGAGCCTTTCCAGATTCCGACCGGGTCGATGATTCCGACCCTGAATATCGGCGATTTCATTCTTGTCAACAAATACGCCTATGGCCTGCGCCTGCCGGTGATCGGAACCAGGATCATGGATGTGGACGAACCCCAACGGGGGGAAGTCATGGTGTTTTTCCCGCCTCATGAAAACCAGTACTACATCAAGCGGGTGATCGGCGTGCCGGGGGATACCGTGCGCTACGAAGACGGCGAGCTGTACATCAATCGCGAGCTGGTGCGCAAGGAATCACGGGGCGGCATCACCATCAATTCCGCCTTCGGGCCGGTGCCGGGCACAAGCTGGACCGAAGTCATCGGCGGTGTGGAGCACACCATCCAGACCAAGAACCAGCTCATGCGCGACCCGGTGCGAACCCTGTGGGTGGTGCCGCCGGACAGCTACTTCATGATGGGCGACAATCGCGACGAAAGCAGCGACAGCCGTTTCTGGGGCGTGGTGCCCGGGGAGAACATCGTCGGCAAGGCGGTTGCCGTATGGATGCACAAGGACCCGGGCTGGAATCTGCCCACTTTTTCCCAATCCCGCTGGATCCGGTAGCCGGGGCGCCCGCAGCGGCCATGAGCAAGCCACTCGACGCCCTGGAGGCGGCAATGGGCCATGAATTCCGTGACCAGTCCCTGGTCCGGCGCGCCCTGACCCATCGCAGCGCCCGCCGGGAGCACAACGAAAGGCTTGAGTTTCTCGGCGACGCCCTGCTTGGCTTTCTGGTGGCGGAACAGGCCTGGAACGCCCATCCCGACGCTGACGAGGGCGATCTCACCATTATGCGCTCTGCCGTGGTAAAGGGTTCCACGCTGACCCAGGTGGGGCGGAATCTCGAACTCGGCGACTTTCTCGAACTCGGCTCCGGTGAAGCGGGCAGCGGTGGGCGGGAAAGAGATTCGATCCTGGCCGCGGCGGTGGAAGCCCTGCTCGCGGCGATATACCTCGACGGCGGCATGGAAGCCTGCCGCGAATTCGTCCGGCGCTGGATTCCCGAGCCCGGCGCCGACTACGCCAGCAGCGGCGTGCGCAAAGACAACAAGACGCGGCTGCAGGAACTGATCCAGTCCGAACGACGCGCCTTGCCGGATTATGAATTGCTGGGAATCCGGGGCAAGGGCCACCAGCAGCGATTCGAGGTGCGTTGCTTGCTGCCGGGACATCGAATCGCCACCGAAGGCAGCGGTCCCTCGCGCCGCGCCGCCGAACAGGTGGCGGCGGGCAAGGCCCTGGCGGCGCTGGGGCAGGAAGAGTGACGAATACCCGGGAGCCTGCGACCCGCTGCGGCCACATCGCCATCGTGGGTCGGCCCAATGTGGGCAAATCGACCCTGCTCAACCACCTGTTGCGGCAGAAGATCAGCATCACCTCGCGCAAACCCCAGACTACCCGCACCCGCATCCTCGGCATCAGCACGACCGCCGCAGCCCAGTGCATCTATGTGGACACGCCGGGTCTCGACCGCCGCTACGGCAAGGCCATCAACCGGATGATGAATGAAACCGTCATGACCGTGGTCAGCGAAGTCGATGTCATTATGCTGGTCAGCGAACGCCTGCGCTGGGACGAGCAGGACGAGGCGGTATTGCAGGCGGTGAGGGAAGTTTCGGCGCCGGCATTGCTTGTCATCAACAAGGTGGATCAGCTTCGGGACAAGCGCCGGCTGCTGCCCCATATCGAGCGCCTCGCGGCGCATTTCAATTTCGCCGAAATCGTGCCGGTTTCCGCTCTGGGCGGGCATAATCTCGAACTGCTGGAAACCAGACTGCGGGAATTCCTGCCGGAAAGCCCGTTTCTGTTTCCAGGCGATCAGGTCACCGACGTCAGTTCGCGCTTTCTTGCTGCGGAACTTGTTCGCGAAAAAATCACCCGGCAACTCGGCGACGAACTGCCCCATGAAGTCATGGTGGAAATCGAAAAGTTCGCCAGCGAAAAAGGCGCGATCCAGATCAGCGCCCTCATCACCGTGGAGAAGCCGGGCCAGAAGCGCATCCTCATCGGCAGCGCCGGGCAGCGCCTCAAACTCATCGGCGCCGCCGCCCGCAAGGACATGGAACAAGCCTTCAAAACCAAAGTAACCCTCCAGACTTGGGTGAAGGTCGGTCGGCGCAGCCGATCAAGAGCGCAGCTCTTGAAGACCTGAACGGCTCGCCATGGAAGGCGAGACCGGGGCTGATCGAGGTCAACGAAGTCACGCCAGGGATGGCATTGACAATCTCCCTGAGGGCAGGCAGTCGGTCGGCGCAGCCGATCAAGAGCGCAGCTCTTGAAGACCTGAACGGCTCGCCATGGGCGAGGGCAAGCGTTTACGAAGCGCAGCTTCGTGCGCAGTCCCGAGCGGCGTCGAGCTATGCTCGGCGCCTGGAAGGCGAGACCGGGGCTGATCGAGGTCAACGAAGTCACGCCAGGGATGGCATTGACAATCTCACGGAATTCCCGATGAGATTCTGCGACTTCGCGCAGAATGACGAGGGGCGCAGGCTCCCGGGAGCCTGTGCCATAGGAATTCACGGCTGCAAATCCGCTATCATCCACGACCCCGGTCACGCGATTTCGTTGCATATTCACCAATATTCGCCTCGATCGATCAGCCAGAGGCGCGGCGATAGCGAATTTTCCCTTTTGCGAATTCCTGCGGCGCAGGTTCCTGGATTCGCCAAAGATACCGCTGCGGGATACGATCATTCTCGAACGACACGCCCTCGGCTTCCAGCCGCCGCCGCTGCAAGCGATAGCGGCTGCTTCCGGCGGGAAAGGACAGCCGCCGGCGACTGTTGATCACCCGGTGCCAGGACAATCGGGTATCCGCGGGAAGCCGGCTCAGCACATGGCCCACGAGGCGGGCGCGACCGGGCAGGCCCGCAAATTCGGCAACCTGGCCATAGGTGGCGACGAATCCACTCGGAATCCGCGCCACGGTATGCCATATTCTTTGCTGGTTTTCCGTCATCATGTCCCGCTCCCGAAGGAGAGGTGGCCCGTGCGTTTTTTCCTGCTGCTGTTCATCCTGGTTCCGCTGGCGGAAATGCTGCTGCTGTTTGAAGTGGCGGATTATATCGGTGGCCTGTGGACCGTGGGACTGGTGGTGCTTACTGCCGTGGTTGGTATCCAGATTCTCAAGCGCCAGGGCCTGCGGACGCTGCTGCGGGCGCGACAGCGCATGGAGTCCGGTGAACTGCCCGCCAGGGAAATCGCAGAAGGGATGCTCATCGCCGCCGCCGGCGCCATGTTGCTGACTCCCGGGTTCATTACCGACACCCTGGGCTTCATTTTTCTCACGCCCTTCCTTCGCGGCCCCATTGCCGTCTGGCTGCTCTCCCGGGGCGCATGGTCGGTGCAGATGAACCGCCCCGGCGGATTCGACCCGGGACGACAGCGGCGAAACGGCAATGTTTACGAAGGCGAGTATTCCCGCGGGAGCCCGAAAGACAGCCGGCTCGACGACTCCCGCCGGGATTGAAAATCCGGCCTGAAAAGAAAAGCCGGCATTTCCCTCTTGAATTCCTGCGGGCTATCCCCATAAACGATTCCGGCAAGGGGTGAGCCCTGTTCCGGTCTTTCCGGTACGGGCTGGGCCCGAAACCGCCAGTAACCGAACCAGGCGAACCGCACCGGGTGGGGCCGGTCCGGTTCCACCAAATTTTCGCGAGATCAGGAGTTAGCAAAATGAAAATCCGCCCCCTTCATGACCGTGTCGTCGTGCGACGAAACGAAGAGGAAACCACCACGGCAGGTGGCATTGTGCTGCCGGGTTCCGCCGCCGAGAAACCCGCCCAGGGTGAGGTACTCGCAGTAGGGCCGGGCAAGCGGCTTGACGACGGTAGCCAGCAGCCGGTTGGCGTCAACGTCGGCGATACCGTCGTTTTCGGCAAGTATTCCAGCAATACGATCAAGGTCGGCGATGAAGAATTGCTGATCCTGTCCGAAAGCGAAATCTACGGTGTCCTTGAGGGCTGATCCGAGGCCCGGACACGAATACAGCGAAACTGACACAGGAAAAACTGACAATGGCTAAAGAAGTGAAATTTGGAGACACGGCGCGGCAGAGCCTGCTCGCCGGCGTAAACGTCCTCGCCGATGCGGTGAAGGTCACCCTCGGCCCCAAGGGTCGCAACGTGGTCCTCGACAAGTCATTCGGCGCGCCGAATGTAACCAAGGACGGCGTATCCGTCGCCAAGGAAATCGAACTATCCGACAAGTTCGAGAACATGGGCGCGCAGATGGTAAAGGAAGTGGCGTCCCAGACTTCCGATGTCGCCGGCGACGGCACCACCACGGCCACGGTGCTGGCCCAGTCCATCCTCAATGAAGGGCTCAAGTCGGTAGCCGCCGGCATGAATCCCATGGATCTCAAGCGCGGCATCGACAAGGCGGTTTCCGCCATCGTCGACGAACTCGGCAGTCTGTCCCAGCCTTGTGAGGATTCCACCGCAATCGCCCAGGTGGGCACGATTTCCGCCAATGCCGACGAGCAGGTGGGCCAGATCATCGCCGAGGCGATGGAAAAAGTGGGCAAGGAAGGCGTGATCACCGTCGAGGACGGTTCCGGCCTCGAAAACGAACTCGACGTGGTCGAGGGCATGCAGTTCGACCGCGGCTACCTCTCGGCTTACTTCATCAACGACCAGGACAGCATGAGCGCCGATCTGGAAAATCCCCTCATCCTGCTGGTGGACAAGAAGATTTCCAATATCCGCGACATGCTCGGCCTGCTCGAAGGCGTCGCCAAGCAGGGCCGCTCCCTGCTCGTGATCGCCGAGGACGTGGAAGGCGAAGCTCTTGCCACCCTGGTGGTCAACAACATGCGCGGCATCGTCAAGGTTGCCGCGGTGAAGGCGCCGGGCTTCGGCGACCGCCGCAAGGCCATGCTTGAGGACATCGCCATTCTCACCGGCGGCACGGTCATTTCCGAGGAAGTCGGCCTGAGCCTGGAAGGCGCCAGCGTGGACAATCTCGGTTCCGCCAAGCGCGTCCAGGTGAGCAAGGAAAACACCACCATCATCGACGGCGCCGGCGAGCCCGCCAATATCAGTGGCCGGGTCGCCCAGATTCGCCAGCAGATCGAGGAAACCTCCTCCGACTATGATCGCGAGAAGCTCCAGGAGCGGGTCGCCAAGCTCAGCGGTGGCGTTGCCGTGATCAAGGTGGGCGCCGGCACCGAGATCGAAATGAAGGAAAAGAAGGCCCGGGTTGAGGACGCGCTGCATTCCACCCGCGCTGCGGTGGAGGAAGGCGTGGTCGCCGGCGGCGGAGTCGCCCTGGTGCGGGCCCTGCAGAAAGCGGAAGGCCTGGAAGGCGCCAACGAGGACCAGAACGTCGGCATCGCCCTGCTGCTCAAGGCGGTGTCCACGCCTCTGCGCCAGATCGTTGAAAACGCCGGCGAGGAAGGTTCGGTCATTCTCGACAAGGTCAAGGCGGCCGAAGGCAACGAGGGCTTCAATGCCGCCACCGGCGAGTTCGGCAACATGATCGAAATGGGTATCCTCGATCCCACCAAGGTAACCCGCACCGCCCTTCAGGCGGCGGGTTCCATCGCCGGATTGATGATTACCACCGAAGCCATGGTCTCGGAACTCCCCGAGCCCAAGTCGGCCGCCCCGGCCGGCGGCGCTCCGGACATGGGAGGCATGGGCGGCATGATGTAAACGCCGTCTGTCCAGTCCGGGCAAGACGAGCCCGGGTCGGCCTTGGCCGCCCCGGGCTTTTTGTCGTTGGCCCTGCTGCTCAACATTGCTGGAGCCATTCAAACAGTCTTTCGCTTTGTTGCAGGTAGATGCACAAGATACCCGTTTCAATATCCTCAAGCTTTAACAGGATACTGAAGAATCTGCGTTTTATAGAACGAATTCAGCATCGTTGCGCACGCCGTGTCTGGCTCTGCGGCGAGGTCATCCGGCGCTGGATGCGACTGCTTTGGTGATGCTCTTGGTCAGGGTGACTACGTTGCAGTCGGCGCGGCGCTGGTGTTCCACCTGGTCCATCATGTGGTTGACGAGGAGCAGGCCGAGCCCGCCGTCGTGGCCATCTTCCAGGTTTGCGCCGGTGTCGCTGCCGGCGGCGCCGGCCCTGGTGGGATCAAAGGGCTCGCCGTCGTCGACGATGATGACCACGAGGGATTCGCCTTCCTGGCGCAGGATGATTTCGATCCGGTGCGGCTCATCATCCGGGTAGCCGTGCTCGATGGTGTTCGACAGGAGTTCTTCAAGGGCGAGGTTGACGGCGTAGGCGATTTCCGGGGAAATTTCCCGGTCGGCGCAGAAGCTGTCGATTTTTCCGGCAATGCCGGCGATCTGGCGCAGGTCGTTAACGAGCCCGAGTTCCAGTGCCGCAATTGCCGCTTCGGTCATGGCGCCTTACTCCTCGCGCAGGGAGCGGGAGAAGAAATCGGTGACCGGTTTCACCAGGAAGCTGATCACCGTGCGCTCGGTAGTGCGGATGTGCGCTTCCACGGGCATGCCGGGGGTCAGGAGCAGCCCGCCGAATGGGCGCCCTGTTTGCTGTCCTTCCACTGCGGCCACGGGCTCGCGGACAGTCCCCGGCGGCTCGTCCATGCTGAGTTCGATTTCGTACCAGGAGGCGCCGAGGTTGGGGTCCTGCATGGCGTCCGCCGAAATGCGCGTGACCTGGCCGTCGAATTCCGCTGTCAGTCGGGCCGGAAAACTGGAGAAGCGCAGCAGGGCCTCCTGTCCCGGATAGATCTGATCGATGTCGGATGGCTGCACCTGGGCGATGACCACCAGACCGGTGTCATCGGGCACGATTTGCAGAATCGGTTCCCCCGGCGCCACGACTTCGCCCGGCGCAAACACCGCCGCGCCGAAAATCTGGCCCGCCACCGGCGCCCGCAATTCCATCCTGCCAAGCCGCTCGCGCACTGCGGCAAGCCGCTCCACCACTTCATTTTCCTGGGCTCTGACATTGCTGACCTGCTCTTCGGCTTCCTCGATATGGCGCGAATCGATCAGGAGAATCTGGATTTCCAACTCGGCGATGCGGCCCATGGTCCTGGCGATCCGGGCTTCCGCGGCGCCTGATTCCCCCGCCAGATTCTGCGCCGCGCGTTCCAGATCAAGCACCATGGGCAGCTCGGACAGGCCGCGCTCGAACAGGGACTGTTCGGCTTCGAGTTCCCGGGCAATCAGCAACCGCTGTTCCCCGAGTGAGGCGGTTTGGGCCTCAAGCCCGGCGATTTCGTTCCGCGCCTGGCCAATCTGCTCGCGGAGTCTTTCGATCTCCCCGTTGCGGGCCGAATTGCGGGCTTCGAACAGGCGTTGCTGGCCTTCGAGTATGCGTTCGATTCTGGCGTCCCTTGCCGCCATGGCGGCAAGTTCCTCGTCGAACACGATGGCTTCGCCGCTACGGAATTCGGCTTCGAGGCGGTTGCGGCGGGCGGCGAGTTCGGCGTATTGCACCGACAGGATTGCCTCTTCAGTGCGCAGTAACTCATCATCGAAGCGGAGCAGAACATCGCCGGGGACCACCCGATCGCCATTGCGGGCGAGCACTTCGCTCACGGTGCCGCCGTCGATATGCTCCACCGCCTGGTTATGGCTTTCCACCGCGACCCGACCGGTGGCGATCACCGCGCCATGGATGGAAGACAGCAAACTCCAGCCCACCAGCCCGCCGATCAGCAGGACGGCGCCGCCAAAACCCAGCAACATGGGCCGCCTGGCGGAAAACCTGTCGGGTTCGGAGTGTTGATTCATCAGGAAGCGCCTTGCGCCGCGGCGGGTCGTGATGGGGCCAATTCGGCGTCGGACGAATCTTCATCGGGCTTGAGGCCCTCGAAGCGCGCGCTGGTGATCCGGGCGATGGCGTCGGCGATTTGCCGGTCGCGACCGGGAATCGCCGGGCTGGGCGCTGAGGCTACGGCGCCGGCGGCTTGCAGACGGGCAGGCCGGGCGCCGGGCTGGACTTTGGCGGGAGCCGCTTGTCTGGCAGCTTCGGGGCGGGCCGGAGCCGCTTGCCCGGGCTTTTGCCGCAGTTGTCGCACCGGTTCCTTGCGGCGGCCGGAAGTTGCCGGCGCCGGTTGTCCGCCCTGCATTACATAGACGATATCGCACTGGGCGAAAGCGCCGTGGCGGTGGGCGACGATCACCGCCGCTCCGCCCCGGGACTTGTGGTGTTCCACGGCTTTGGCCAGCGCCATGGTGCCTTCGGCGTCGAGATTCGAATCGGGCTCGTCCATGATCACGAATACGGGAGAGCCATAAAAGGCCCTGGCCAGCGCAATGCGCTGGCGCTGGCCGCCGGAAAGCGCGGCGCCGCCCGCGGAAACCTGGAAGTCATATCCGCCCGGCAGCTTGAGAATCATTTCGTGGGCGCCGGTTCGTTTGGCCGCATCGACGATGTCCTCGTCCCTGGCGTCCGCCGACATGCGGGCGATGTTCTGCGCCACCGAGCCGTCAAAAAGCACGATGTCCTGTGGCAGAAAGCCGATATGCCGGCTGATATCCGAACCGTACTGCTCGAGTTCCGCGCCATCGAGACGCACCGAGCCGGCAGCCGTTGGCCACACGCCCGCCAAGGCCCGGGCCAGGGTCGACTTGCCCGAAGCCGAAGGCCCGGCGATTCCCGCCGCCTTGCCGGGTTCGAGGCGGAATGTGGCGCCGCGCACGGCGGGAGTCTTGGCGCCCGGAGCAACCACCACCAGTCCCTGCACTTCCAGCAGGGCCCTGGGGTCGGGCAGGGAAGTCCGGGGCATCGGCGGCGGCGTTGCCTGTAGCAGCATGGCCAGCGAACGCCGGGCGCTGAGGGCTCTTTGCAACTGCGGCCACTGGGCCACCGCCTGGTCGATGGGCGCCAGTGCCCGGCCAAGGAGTATCGAGGCCGCAATGATGACGCCGAAAGTTACCTGTCCCTGAATTGCCAGCCAGGCGCCGAGGCCGAGCATCATGGATTGCAGGAAGAGCCGCAGGGTCTTGGACATGACGCCGAACAGCCCGCCCCGGTCCGAGGCCGCCAGGGTCTGCTCCAGCAGTTTGCCCCGCAGTCTGCCGGAGTGGGCCACCACCGCATCCTGCATGCCCAGCCCCTGGACGGTCTCGCTGCTGGCGCGCATCTGTTCGACGAAATGCATCGAGCGCGCCGTGGCCTCGCCGGCTTCCTGGCGCAGTTTTCCCGTGGTTGTCTGATTGATCAAGGCGATGAGCAACAGCAACAGGCCACAAAAAAGGGCGAACACGCCCAGCATCCAGTGAAACAGGAACAGGGCGCAAAGAAATATCGGCGTCCAGGGCGCATCAAAGAAGGCAAAGGGTCCCGGCCCCAAGCAAAAGCGCTGCATGGCTTCGAGGTCGCCGAGGCCGGTTGCCGGCCGCGCCCGCTCGGCGGGCGACAGCGCTCGTGTCAGCGTGGCCCGCAGCACCCGGTCGTCGAGCTTTTCCTGCAATCGTGCGCCGGCCCGGGCGAGCACCCGGCCCCGGGCGTAATCGAGCACCCCCATCATCAGAAAGAGGAAGGCGGTAATGATGACAAGGGTCAGCAGGGTTGCTTCCGAGCGCGAGGTGAGTACCCGGTCATAGACCTGGAGCATGAACAGCGGCCCGGTCAGCATCAGCAGATTGACGAAGATGCTGAAAAATCCCACCGAGGCAAACAGCCGCCAGCTTTCCGCGAGTGCCGCGCGGATCTCCCGGTCGCCGTTGCTGGTGTCGGTAATCATCTGGAGATTATTCCGGCTTCCGGTCGACCACCCGAGCCCGTGGTTCTTTTTCGGTATGGCGCGAAGTATCGCAGGACCGCGCAGGATAGACAATGTGTATATGCGATGCTCGTCTGGATTCTTGATTCGTTGGGGTGGCGGTCATTCTGCGCGAAGTCGCAGAATCTCATGCAGCGGCCTTTTGGGGAGATTCTGCGACTTCGCTTCGCTCCGCGCAGAATGACGGCCTCCTTACTCATGCAAGTCCTCGAAGGCCTGGTTCTGGGACAGGTAACTGCGACCGCTGAGGCGGTCCAGGAAGCGGCTGCCGGCGAGCTTGTTCATGATGGGCGCCTTTACCTCCGACAGGTTCAGACTGATTCCCGATTCGGCGAGCAAGTCGTTGATATTCTCAAGGCTTTCCAGTGCGCTCAGGTCGATGTCATTGACTGCCGGGCACATCAGCACCACGTGTTTCAACCCCGGCCGCTCGGCAACGAGGCGGAACAGCAGGCTTTCCAGGTAGCGCGTATTGGGAAAGTAGAGCGCTTCGTCGATTCGCACCGAAAGCAGGGCGTCGCTGGTTTCCACTTCGTAATGCTTGATATTGCGAAAATGTTCGGTTCCCGGCACCCGGCCGACCACGGCGACATGCGGCCGGGAAGTCTTGAACAGGTGCAGGAGAATCGCGGCAAGCATGCCGGCGCCGATACCGGCTTCGGCGCTGACGGACAGGGTGACGCCCAGGGTAATGGCCACGGCCAGGAAATCGCTGCGCGAGTGGCGCCAGGAGCGGCTGACGATGGAGAAATCAAGCAGGGCGTACACGGCGACGAGGATCACCGCAGCCAGACAAACCCTGGGCAGCCAATATAGCACCGGCGTCAGGAAAAGCACTACCAGGGCAATAATCAGGCTGGCGAATATGCCTGCCGCGGGAGTGACGGCGCCGGCCTCGAAATTGACCAGGGAACGGGTGAAGCCACCCGCCACCGGCATGCCCCCGCTGAATGCGGTCGCCAGATTGGCCGCGCCGAGACCGGTCAACTCCCGATTGGGTTCAATCGCCTGGCGCCGTCGCACCGCCAGGGCCTGGGCCACGGAAATCGACTCCACATAGCAGACGATGGCCAGCGACAGGGCGGAAAGGAATAACCCGCCAAGCAGGGACGGGGAGAAATCAGGCAGGGTGGGCGCCGGCAGGCCCGAGGGAATCTCGCCCAGCAGGGCAAGTCCGGCCTGGTCGAGCTGGAATTGCCAGCTCAGCCAGACCGTGACCGCCGCCAGCAGAATGGGACCGGTGCGGGAAAGCGACCGGGCCATGCTGCGCCGCAGGCCAAAACGTACGAGCAGCAGGGCGAGACGCTTGCGGCAAAACGCCAGGAAAGCAATCGCCGCCAGCCCCAGGGCCAGGGTTGGCGGATGGGCGTCGGGCAGGTTGGCCAGCAGGGAAAGCAGCAATTCCAGGGCATTGCTACCGCTTACTGGTACCGCAAACAGCAATCCCGCCTGGCTCATGGCGATGAGAATGGCGGATGCCGTGACAAAGGACACAAGCACTGGTCTGGGGATGAAATTGGCGACGAATCCGAGCCGCAGAAATCCGGCGAGCAGGAGAACGGCGCCGGTCAGAAAGGAAAGCGTCAGCGCGGCGCCGGCGTATTCCGCCGGGGTCTCCAGTGGTAGCCTGGACAGGGCGGCGGCGGTCATTAGCGAAAGCACCGCCACCGGGCCCACGGAAAGCGTGCGGCTGCTGCCGAACAGGGCGTAGGTCACCAGGCTTGCCATGGCGGCGTACAGTCCGGCCTGGGGTGGAACCCCGGCCACCAGGGCAAGGCCGAGGCCCTGGGGGATGAGCATGACCGCCACGACCACGGCGGCGATTGTGTCACTGCGGAAATCGGAGAGGGTGTAGGTTCTGGCCCAGTTCAGGGCCGGGAGCCAGTTGGGTATGGTCATGCCTCAATCTCAATGCTGGCGGTTTGGCAACCATGCACAAATGCCGTCTCTTCCCACGTCATCCCGCGCGCAGTCGCAGGATCTCATTGGGGGCCACTGCGTGAGATTCTGCGACTACGCTTCACTCCGCGCAAAATGACAGATAGTTGGGTCTGGCTTCTTGCCGGCTGCGCCGATCGGATGACAGCCTTTGTCAGATCGTGCCTGCCATCCTTGGCGCAGCTTTTTTGGCTTCGCCAACCCCCAGTCTTGCCATACATGGCAAGTCGTTCGGCCCTCGAAAAGCATGCTTTTCGTCGGCTACGCCGACCGGGCCTCACCCCGACTCCAGGAGATTTCTCAAATCGATAATCGCGGCGTTGGCTCGGGAAATGTAGTTGGCCATGGTCAGGGAGTGGTTGGCGAACATGCCGAAGCCTGAACCATTGAGGATTACCGGGAAAAAGACCGTGGCCTGGCTGGCTTCCAGCTCGCGGATGATCTGCCGCAGGCTGGCGCCGGCATTCTTGTCCGCGATGACTGCGGCAAAGTCGATTTCCACCGCCTGCAGAAAGTGCATCAGTGCCCAGGCTGCGCCCCGGGCTTCGTAGAACACGTCGTCGATTTCCAGCCAGGGAGTCTGCACCTGGATTTCCGCGGCCCCGGGGGTGGACTGGGCCGCAGCCGGCTCGCCGGCAGTGTCGGTATTGACGCGATTCTGGCTTACGCTGGCGCTGAGCCGCTGGGACAGGCTGCCGAGCCGGGTTCCCACGTCTTCCAGCCAGGCCGCGAGATTGTCGGCCCGGGCGAAGAACTGGGCGTCGCTGTCGCCGCTGTCGGAAATCCTGCCGAGGTAGGAATACAGGCTGTCCACGGCTTCCCGGTATTCGCTCTCGGAGGCTGGCAGAATCCAGCGGCTGTTGTCGAAATGGAGGCTCGGCTCGGCGATGATCAGGTCCGGGTCTTCGGTGGACTGGGACTGGGAGCGGCTGAAGCTCTCGCGCATGGCCCGGGACAGGTCGCGAAGCTGGACCAGGGCGCCGAATTCCCAGTTGGGAATATTGTCCAGATACACGCCCGGCGGCATGATGTCGTTGCTCAGGTAGCCGCCGGGCTTTTCGAGCAGGGTTTCCGCCACGCGGATCATGGCGGCGGTGGTGGCCGCGCCGATGACTTCCTCATTGCCGCCGAGTGCGAGTTTTTCGCGGGTATTGAGCCGCACGGAAAAGGCATCCGGCTCATCGCTCCAGTAAATACCCAGGGCGAGCACGGCCAGAACCAGTGCGCCGCCGCCCCAGAGCGATACTCGTCGCAGCGCCCCGCCGCCAACGCCTATGGCAGGCCATCGCAGTTTCCCGCGCAGGCCGCTCCAGCGGTTTTTAATCCATTCGCCCATGGCAGGGATTCTACATGAATTGTCTCGCCACGAATGTGACGAGCGGAAATACAAGCGGTTACAGCACTCAGGAGTCGGGCAATCACTGTTTGCAGAAAGCTATCGGTCGCCGGAATCAGGAATCCGGCAGTCTCAGTCTTATCAGGGCGATGCCGGATATTTCGATATTACCCCGCAGGCGGTAGCCCGGCACCGATTCCCGCATCACCGAATAGATCCAGCGGGCGAGTTCATCGTCGGGAGCGGTGATGAGGAAGAATGCGTCCCGCTCCCTGGCCTCGGCGGCGATTTCCGCCAGCGTGGCGCGGATGGCATCGCCGCGACCGCGCAGGGCCCCTTCGTCCAGGGGGTAGAACAGGTCGCCGGAATTGCGTTCGGCGGCAATGGCCCGGCGCGCTTCGGCAATGCCGGGATGGGCGGCGTCGATGATTTCCGCCCGCCCGAGCATGCGGTCGGCGCCGGCGAAATTGCCCCGCTTGGCCGAATCCAGGGCCAGTTCCAGATAGCGCTCCACAATGCCCTGAATGCCTTCGAGGGCGATTTCATTGTTCGGCTCGAACTGCAGCGCCTCGCGGAAAAAATCGTAGGCATTGTCATGCTCCGGAGTCAGCAGGCGGTCCTCATCGAGGGCCTGAAGACCCGAGAAGAGCAGGTCGGCGATCAACTGCCGCATATCGGGGGAAACTTCCTCGACCGGGGGTTCCTCGTTTGGAATCGTGCGCATGTCCGGAAGCCCGGTCCCATCGTGCGCGGACATCTCCGGCGCCGGCGACTGCAATTGGCAGGCCGGCAGCAGGGCGATGAGCAGCAGGCCGGGAAAGGCTGGAAATCGCATGGACATGGCTCAGGCCAGTAACTCGGAATACGGTATGAATTCGAGCAGTTCATCCGGCGCAATCGCGGTATGCGGCGGCACCACAAGCAATCCCTGGGAACAACTCAGGGAAGAACCCGCGCCGGAACTCTGGTTTGCGGCGGGGAAGAGGCGCTGCCTGCCCTGGTTATCGGTGAGCAGCGAGGCGCGCAGATACTCCTGCCGCCCACCCGAACGCGGCGCGGCAAAGCCCGCCGGCAGCCGGTAAGCCGCTGGCGCTGCCGCCGCGCCGCCCATCATCGCGAGCAGGGCGGGACGCACAATCAGGCAGAAGGTGACAAAGGCCGACACCGGATTCCCCGGCAAGCCAAAGAATCCCGCATTCCGCAGTTTGCCCCAGGCCAGTGGCTTGCCGGGCTTGATGGCGAGCTTCCACAGCCGCAGTTCGCCCTCGCTTTCCACCGCCGCCCGCACGTGGTCTTCCTCGCCCACGGAAACCCCGCCGGTGGAGATGATGCAGTCGGCGCATGCGGCAGCCTTGCGCAGCAGCGCCCTGGTGCCTTTCAGATCGTCACCGGCGATGCCGAGATCGATCAGTTCCACGGGCAAGGCGCGTAGCAGGCTCGCCAGTGCGTAGTAATTGCCGTTGTAGATCTGGCCCGGCCCCAGCGGATTGCCCGGCGCAACGAGTTCATTGCCCGTGGTGAACAGGGCGACCCGCAGTTTGCGCCGCGCCGGGACGCTGGCGCCGCCCAGGGAGGCGAGGACGCCGATGTCCTGGGACAGCAGGCGATGCCCGGCGCTGAACAGCAATTCGCCCGCCCTCACGGCATCTCCGGCTGCGCGCACATGTTCGCCGGGAGAAACGGTTTCAAGAATGGTCACCCCGTCCGGTTCGGCCCGGCAATTTTCCTGAATCGCCACGGCGTCGGCGCCCGCCGGCATGGCGGCGCCGGTGAAAATGCGCGCGGCCTCGCCCCGGGGCAATTCGCCGCCGGACTCGCCCGCCGCAATCCGGCGACGCACCGGCAGTCGCACCGGCGCCTTGGCCACGTCCCCGGCGCGCACGGCGTAGCCGTCCATGGCGCTGTTGGCGAAAGGCGGCACGTCGATGGCCGCGCGGAAGTCTTCCGCGAGGATTCTGCCCCCGGCGGCGGCGAGTCCGACCTGCTCCACGCCGCTGATGCGCGGCACATCATTCCAGATCATCCGACAGGCGGCGTCCACCGGGGTCAGGGAACTGCCGGGATTCTGCTTCATGGAGGCTTCACGGGTTCAATATGCGCCGCGTCAGGCGGCGGCGCGTTTGCCTGCATCGTACAGGGACTGCACGGTTTTCTTCAATTGCTCCTGCCAGCTTCTGGCCTTGATGCCGAAAGTGTCGAAGAGCTTCTTCCCCGACAGGATCGAATTGAAAATCTCCGGGGCGCGAACGGGTTTTTCGGTGAGTTGCACCCGGTCCAGCAGGCCGTAGATTTCCTCGTCCTGGGCGGCGGCGTATTCCAGGGTGAGCGTGGCGATTTCCTTCTCCCAGCTTGGCGTCAGTCCGCAATAGTGGTAGGTGCCCCAGACATTGGCCTCGCAGTCCACCTGCTGGCAGATCGCCAGGATGGCGCCTGCCAGATCTTCGGTGCTTGTGGGGCTCAGGCGGCGCCTCCAGACGTCGATCGTCCCCGCGTGGCGCTTGATCGAGCGAATCCAGGATTTGACCAGCCCGCGCTTGTGGGGGCCGAACAGCCAGCCCGGGCGCAGCACGATGTGGCTGGCAAGCTCCCGCACCCGTCGTTCGCCCTCCAGCGAGCAGCGGCCATACACTCCGGCGGGGTCCGGCGTATCGTGTTCGCCATAGGCGAGCTTCTTGCCGCCGTTGAAGACATAGGCGCTGGAAAGATGAAGCAAGGGGAGTTTTCGCCTCAGGCAGATTTTCGTGAGCACGCCGGGCAGTTCGGCATTGATGGAGCAGCAGCGTTCCTCCATGGATTGGGCGCGCTTCAGGGCGCTGTGGTTGCCGGAAATGAAGTCCGCCAGATTGATGAGCTGGGATGGCTCGTATTCGCCGACCATGGCGTCGATGGCGGCGGCGTTGTCCGGCGTGAAGTGCTTTTCCGCCGGCGCCAGGAAGGGAATCCTGCGTTTGCGCAGAATATCCACCAGGGCCTTGCCGGTGGGGCTTCTGGCGCCGACGAGGAACAGCTTCATGGGTGGGCGGCGGGACCGTTTTCGCGCATGTTGTGATGATTGGAATGGCGGCTGTCTTGAACCGGCCCGGGTTCAGAAAGGAATATCGTCGTCGTCGAAATTGTCGAAATTCGATCCGCCGCCCTGGGCTCCCGTCGCCTGGGCCTGGGCCTGGGGCTTGTCGCCGCCGGTTGCGGACTGGGCGGGCTGCCGCGGCTCGAATCCGCCGCTTTCGCCACCGCTCCGGGAGTCGAGCATCTGCATCTCGTTGGCGATGATTTCCGTGGTGTAGCGCTTGACGCCGTCCTGTTCCCAGGAACGGGTCTGCAAGCGCCCCTCCACGTAGACCTTGGCGCCCTTCTTCAGATACTGCTCGACGATTTCGGCCAGCCGGCTGAAGAACACCACCCGGTGCCATTCGGTGCGTTCCTGCTGCTCACCGGTGTTGCGGTCCTTCCAGGACTCGCCGGTGGCGAGGGTTACATTCGCCACGGCGGTTCCGCTGGGCGTATACCGTACCTCCGGATCTTTGCCCAGATTGCCAACCAGAATCACTTTGTTGATACCACGACCTGCCACAATGACCTCCCATATGCGCGTGCTCAAGTGCTGCGGCAAAGTCTATAACATTGCGCCCCCGCCCGCCCGGAGTTGATGGAAATTTTTTTTGGGACGCGGACACGGTCATCCCGATTGAAGCCAATTCGCATTTGCCCGAAGCGGGGGCTTGGCGGATAATCAGGCGTTTGACTCCGCAACTGGCAAATCCATGGATTCCATCGTCGTCAAGGGCGCGCGCACCCATAATCTCAGGAATATCGACCTGACCATTCCCAGGGACCAGCTCGTGGTGATTACCGGGCTTTCCGGCTCGGGCAAGTCTTCGCTGGCCTTCGACACACTTTACGCCGAAGGGCAGCGGCGCTATGTGGAGTCGCTCTCCACCTATGCCCGGCAGTTCCTGTCGATGATGGAAAAGCCCGATGTGGACCATATCGACGGCCTGTCGCCGGCGATTTCCATCGAGCAGAAATCCACTTCCCACAATCCGCGCTCCACCGTGGGAACGATTACCGAAATTTACGACTATCTGCGCCTGCTGTTCGCCCGGGCGGGCGAGCCATTCTGCCCGGACCACAAGGTCAAGCTCGAAGCCCGCACGGTAAGCCAGATGGTGGACCAGGTGCTCGCCATGCCCGAGGGCTCCCGGGTCATGGTGCTTGCGCCAGTGGTGCGCGAGCGCAAGGGCGAGCACCTCCACGTATTCAATGAGCTTCGTACCGGAGGTTTCATTCGCGCCCGGGTGGACGGCCTGATCTGCGAGATCGATTATCCGCCGGAACTCGACAAGAACAGGAAGCACAGCATCGAAGTCGTGGTGGACCGCCTGCGGGTGCGCCCAGAACAGGCCCAGCGCCTCGCTGAAAGCTTCGAGACCGCGCTGAAATTATCGGGCGGGCTCGCCATGGTGGCTGGCATGGATGCGGAGGAGGGCGCGGAAGACCTGTTGTTTTCCGCCCTGTTCGCCTGCCCGCACTGCGGCCACAGCATTGGCGAACTGGAACCGCGGCTGTTCTCCTTCAATAATCCCGCCGGCGCCTGCTCGTCCTGTGACGGCCTTGGCGTGCGCGAGTTTTTCGATGAATCCCGGGTGGTCACCGACCCGGAGCGCAGCCTTGCCGAGGGCGCGATTCGCGGCTGGGAGCCGAGAAATCTCTGGTACTACTCCAAGCTTGAAGCCCTGGCGCGACATTACGGATTCAATCTCGACACGCCTTTCGGACAGCTTGACCGGCGCCACCGGAATATCGTCCTGCAAGGCAGCGGGAGCGAGGCGGTCCAGTTCCGCTATGTGGGCAGCCGGGGCATGAACATTACCAGAAAGCAGCCTTTCGAAGGCGTCATGCCACATATCCGGCGGCGCTACAACGAGACCGATTCCGAGCGAGTGCGCAGCGAACTCGCCCGCTATCTCAGTTTCAGAACCTGCCCCGACTGCGACGGCACACGGCTCAAGCGTGACGCCCGCCATGTCTTTATCGAAGGCCGCAACCTGCCCGCCATCAGCGAAATGACCGTGGCCCGGGCGGCCCGGTATTTCGATGAGTTGAATCTCGAAGGCAAGCAGGCCCGCATCGCCGAAAAAGTGCTCAAGGAATTGCAGCAGCGGCTCAGGTTTCTGGTGGATGTGGGATTGAATTATCTGACCCTGGACCGCAGCGCGGAAACGCTTTCCGGCGGCGAAGCCCAGCGCATCCGCCTCGCCAGCCAAATCGGCGCCGGGCTCGTGGGCGTAATGTACATTCTTGACGAGCCCTCCATCGGCCTGCACCAGCGCGATAACGGCCGCCTGCTCAACACCCTGCTGCGATTGCGCGACCTCGGCAATACCGTGCTCGTGGTGGAACACGACGAGGAAGCCATCCGCAGCGCCGATCACATCATCGATATCGGCCCCGGGGCCGGCGTTCATGGCGGCAGGATTGTCGCCCAGGGCGGGGTCCGGGCGATTGAAAGCTGCCCGGCCTCGATCACCGGCCAGTATCTCTCCGGCGCCGAAGCCATTGCCGTTCCCGAAAGCAGAACGACCCGGGACCCGAAGCGCCTGCTCCGGATCAAGGGCGCCCGGGGCAACAATCTGCAACAGATCGATGTGGAATTGCCACTTGGCCTGTTCACCTGCGTAACCGGCGTTTCCGGCTCCGGCAAATCAACCCTGGTCAACCACACCCTGTATCCCATCGCCGCCACCCGGCTCAACAAGGCCCAGTCGCTATCGCCTGCGCCTCATGACTCGATTACCGGCCTCAACCTGCTCGACAAGGTGGTGGACATCGACCAGAGCCCGATCGGCCGCACCCCGCGTTCGAATCCGGCGACCTATACCGGGGTGTTCACGCCCGTGCGGGACCTGTTCGCCGCCACCGCCGAAGCCCGCAGCCGGGGCTACAAGCCGGGCCGCTTCAGCTTCAACGTCAAGGGCGGTCGCTGCGAGGCCTGCCAGGGCGATGGCGTACTCAAGGTGGAGATGCACTTTCTGCCGGATGTCTACGTGACCTGCGACATCTGCCAGGGCAAGCGCTACAACCGGGAGACGCTCGAGGTCAAATACAAGAACCGGGACATCCACCAGGTGCTCGACATGACCGTGGAAGAGGCCCGGGAATTCTTTGACGCCATCCCGGTGATCGCCAACAAGCTGCAAACCCTGGTGGATGTGGGGCTTTCCTATATTCGTCTCGGCCAGGCCGCGACCACCCTGTCCGGCGGCGAGGCCCAGCGGGTGAAACTGTCCCGGGAGTTATCCAAGCGCGACACCGGCAGTACGCTCTATATTCTCGACGAGCCCACCACCGGCCTGCATTTCCACGATATCCGCCAGTTGCTCAAGGTATTGCACCGGCTGCGGGACCACGGCAACACCATCGTCGTGGTGGAACACAATCTCGATGTCATCAAGACTGCGGACTGGATCATCGATCTCGGCCCGGAAGGCGGCAGCGGCGGCGGCCGCGTGGTCACCAGCGGCGCGCCGGAGCAGGTGGCGGAATTCCCCGCATCCCACACCGGGAGATACCTGCGGAAAGTGCTGCCGCCCTGTGCGAATGAGGAGATTCGCGCGGCGAGCTGATTTGCAGTCCCGCAAGTTCGCCGCGTTTCGGCGATCTTGAGGAACCGTGCGCCGGAAGCCTGCCCGCGCCGCAGGCTCCCGGCCGGTCTTCTCAGCGCAGGGTGTAAGCCACGAGTTCCGCCAGACCCCGGGCGCCGCCTCCCACGAACATGGCCAGATACTGGGCGCCGTCGTGCTCGTAGGTGAAGGGCAGGCCCACCTGGTTATCGGGCAATTCGATTTCGGCGATGACGTCGCCGGTTTCCTTGTTGATGGCGCGCATGGCAGGGCCGGCGTCGGCGCTGCCGTTGCCTTCGGCCACGAACAGCAGCGTCTTGGTCAGCAGGATGCCGGCCCGGGTGGGCACTCCGGTGGGCGGCAGGTCAACACCCTCCAGCAAGGGATGGTTGGCAATGCGCTCGGGGGTGTCGGCATTGGGAATCCACCACAGGTGATCGCCGCTGTTCATGTCGATGGCGGTGATGCGGCCATAGGGCGGCTTGACCACTTCCAGCCCCTGGATGCGGGGAATGCGCACGCCGAAACCCTGGCTGAGATCGATATCCGATTCGGGATTCTTTGCCAGGGCCAGCACCTGGAGTTGGGTTCTGGAAGGCACATAAAGAATACCGGTTTCTGGATCGATGGCCGAACCTTCCCAGTTGGCGCCGCCGGTGGAGGAAGGCAGGCTCAACAGGCCCCGGGTGCCGTCGGGAGCGTTGGCCAGCGAAGGCGGCGTGTACAGGCTCGGGCTGAGGCGGAAATCGGCGATGGCTTCCAGCGCCAGGGTCCTGAGCTCGGGGGTGAAGTCGATCAGATTGTCTTCGGTGAAGCCCTGCACATCGAAGGGCGCGGGCCGGGTGGGGAAGGGCTGGGTGGGCGCATACCATTCGTTGGGCACGTCGCCGGAAGGCACCGGACGCTCCACAATGGGCCAGATGGGCTCGCCGGTGTGCCGGTCGAAGGCATAGACAAAGGCCTGCTTGGTTACCGACATGACCACGTCCCGGCCGTTGGGCAGGTCCACCAGCACCGGCGCCGCAGGCACATCCCAGTCCCAGATGTCATGGTGAATGAACTGGAAGTGCCACTGCCTCTCGCCGGTTTGCACGTCCAGAGCCACGATGCCGCTGGAGAACAGGTTGGCTCCCGGGCGGTCGCCGCCGTAATAGTCCCCGGTGGGGTCTTCCACGGGGAGATAGACGTGACCGAGTTCCGGGTCTCCCGACATGGGGGCCCAGACGCCGGAGTTGCCGGTGAAATCGACGCCTTCGTCGAGCCAGGATTCATAACCGACTTCGCCCCGTTCGGGAATGGTATGGAAAGTCCACAGGCGCTCGCCGGTATGCACGTCGAATCCCCGGATATCGCCCTTGGTGTTCATCTTGGCCCGGGGGCGCCCGCCGGTGCGGTGGGCGGCGCCCACCACGATCACGTCATTCATCACGAAAGGCGGGGCGGACAGGCCGATGTCCGGGTAGGGGAAGCGGGGGTCGTCGCCATTGCGCACACCCACCATCAGGTCCACGGTGCCGTTGTCGCCGAAATCCGGGTCGGGAATCCCGGTTCTGGCGTCCAGGGAAACCATGTGGTAGCCGGGGCTGACGTCGATCACCCGTTTCTTTTCGCCGTTGGTCCAGTAGGCAACCCCGCGACCCGATCCCTTGCGGGGGGCTTCGTCGTAGCGGTCGCCTTCCTGGTAGCGGTAGAGCCAGAGAATCTGCCCGGAAGTTGCGTCCAGGGCCATGACATTGCGCGTGCTGCCGACATTGGTGTAGAGAACCCCGTCGATTTCCAGCGGCGTGGCGGGGTTGTTGTACACCGGGTCCGGTCCGACGCCCTGGGTGGAAAACCGCCAGGCGATCTCCAACTCGTGAACGTTGTCGGCATTGATCTGGTCCAGCGGCGAATAGCGCTGGGAAAACTCGTCGCCGTGATACAGCGGCCAGTCTCCTGCGGCAACGCTGGTGCCGTGCTGGGCGCTTGCCGCCGGGCCCCAGGCCAGGGCGGCGATGACGGTGAAAGTGGCGAGGATAGGGTTTGCGCTTCTGATCATCTGGAATTCTCCTGATGCGATGGACTGGGTGCGGGTCGACCCCTGTTTGTGAACCGCAACATACCAGATTGAACTTGCCCCCGGCTAGGAGCCTGCGCCGCAGGAATTCGCGAAAGCGAAAATTCGCTGTCGCCGCGCCCCTGGCTGGTCGATTGAGGCGAATATTGATGGATATGCAACGAAATCGAGCGGCCAGGGGCGCTCTCATCTGTCATCCTGCGCGCAGAATGACCAGGAGCGGTGAAGCGCCAAAATTGGAATTGCTCATTCACATCAGCTTGAACAAGTGGCCATAGGCCTGGCTGGAGCGGAGTTTTTCGGGTCGGTCCCGCAGGGTGAGGGTGTAGCGGCCCCGCAGATCGCGGCTGGCGGATACGATTTGTTCCACCCGGACGATGATGCCGCGGTGGACTCGCCAGAAACGGTTCGGGTCCAGCTGCTGTTCCAGCCGGCTGATGGGCCGCCGGAGCAGATGCTCGCGATCCCGGGTAAAGGCGCTGGTGTATTTGGCCTCGGCGCGGAAGTACGCCACATCGTTCACCGGCACCAGCACCGTGGCCTCGCCGAGGCCGGCGCGAATCCATTGCAGATATTCCGGCGAAGCGCCGGCGCCGAGTCGTTGCAGCAGCGACAGCAGTTCTTCCCGCTGCCGGCTCGCGCCGCGCCGGCTTTCGCCATCGCGCAGGCGTTCGATGGTGGCTCGCAGCCGCTCGTCGCTGACCGGCTTCAGCAAATAATCCACCGCGGCGGCGCGAAAGGCATCCACGGCAAATTCATCATGGGCGGTGACAAAAACCACCCGGGTATCCACAGGCAGGGCGGCGGCGACTTCCAGCCCCGACATTCCCGGCAGCCGTATATCGAGAAAGGCGATATCCGGCCGCGATTGCCTGGCGAGCCGCAAGGCCTCGCGTCCTTCCCCGGCGACGCCGGCAATGACCAGCCCGGGCCAAAGCGCGGCAAGTTTCCCCCGCAACTGCTCGGCAAGCAGCGGTTCGTCTTCGACAATCAGCGCACGGGTCATGGCGTCGCTCGTCAGGCAGGCGCCGCATTATCTCCCGGCCCCCGCGCAAGCGGAAGACTGATGACCGCATTGACGCCGCTCGGGGAGGCCGGAGTAAGTTCCAGGGATGCCCTGGCGCCATAGCGCAGGCGCAGGCGGTCACGGACGTTGCGCAGGCCGACGCCGCCGGATGTACCGGTTTCATTGATGCCGGCGCCGCTGTCGCTGACGCTGAGGACGAGTGCGTCGTCGATTCGCCGGGCGCTGAAGACGACCTTGCCGCCTTCCGGCTTGACTTCGACGCCATGGACCACGGCATTCTCCAGCAGAGGCTGCACGAGCAGGGGCGGCAACGGGATTTCCCGCAGTTCATCCGGCAGGTCGATTTCGCAGGTGAGCCGTCCCTGCAATCGGGTGGCCTGAATGGCCAGATAGGCGGCGCCGAAATCGATTTCCTGGCCCAGGGTGCTTTCGCCGCTGCGGGTGCGCGCCAGGGAAGCTCGCAACAGCGTGGTGAGATTCTCCAGGGTGCGAACGGCAAGTTCGGGATTAGCGGGGACAAGTTGGGCGATATTGGAAAGCGTATTGAACAGGAAGTGGGGTTCGATCTGGGCCTGGAGCAGTTTGAGTTCGGTTTTCGCCAGCAATTGTTCCTGGCGGGATTGGCGCAGTTCGGATTCGGCGAGTTGCCGCCGGGTGTGGTGCAACCTTTCCCGGGTGTAGAACACCAGGGTGCCGGTGATGCCGAAAAACAGCGCCAGGGCAACGGTCGTGAAACTTCCGGAAAAGTAGAACAGCGGATGGTTGCCCACGAGGGCGCCGGCAATCAGCAGGCCTGCCATCAGGCCCAGGACCACAATGAGCGCCGGCGCGGCCCAGGGGCCGATGCGGCGGCTCAGCGGGCTCTGCAGCAGCACAAAGGCCAGGTTCACCGACCAGCCGATGCTGAGTGAAATGATCAAAACCGCCCAAAACCCGCCGGAATCGAGCAACCACCAGATCAGCACAGCCACCGCCGCGGAGAAGGCTCCCGTAAGCAGAAATCCGGTCAGAAAATGCCTGAAGTCTGGTTGCCACTTATTCATTCCTCCTCCCACAGGTTTCCACAACTCAAACCCCAACGAATTTGCCATGCAGCCCGAGCGGAATGGCGTAGGGCAACTCAGCCACGGCTACCGGGCCCTCTGTCACGCTGTCCGCATGGAACAGATTCAACACCTGCCTCCCGCGCCGCCAGTCATGGGCGGTTCCCAGAATCCAGCCCCGGCTTTCCGGCTCGCTGCCCGGACGGGGGAGGTAGAGATGCTCTTCGGGAATCTGTGAATCCGGGTAGCGGAAGAAATCGCGCTGCCCGCTTTCCATATTCAGTATGCTGACTTCGTTCAGGGTACCGTGCCCCTGTGGCTGCTCTCCGCTGCGGGACAGCATCACGAGCTTGCGATAGCGCCGGCAGCCCACCCTGGGGTCGATGCAGGGAAACTCGGTCTGGACGCCGCTTTCCACCAATGGCTCTTCCGAGACGGTCCGCGTCCTGGTGTCGATGCGGTAGGCATGGTGGCTCGCCGGTCGGCTGGCGATGGTCTCGCCGCGCATGATGGCGCTGAAGGCATCGGTCATGATGCCGGGGTCCGGCGCCCTGGCGGCGTCGAAACGGATGACTCCGGCGCTGTCCTCCCAGGCGTTGCCGAAATGGAACACCCATTGCGCGGGCAGTTCCAGGAAGAAATGGCTGGACAGGTCGTTCTTGTTCACCACCAGCACCCGGCAAGGGTCTTCCGGCCGCCATTCGTGCCTGTTCAGAAAACCTGTCGCGTTCGCCTGCGGCCGGTAGTGGAAGGGCGGCAGCAGCAACACCAGATGCCTTTCCGTGACGACGAAATCGTGCGGCATCGTCATCGGGTCGACCGCCACGCGTCCGGCGTTGCGCACCGAGCCGTCGGCGCCGATATGCCAGAACACCAGCAGGCCGGCGCTGGAGGCATAGCCGAAGTTCCACACGCTGCCATCCACATCCATTCGGGGATGGGCCGAGAAGGGTACGCCGCGCATGGACGAGCCGCCGCCTACTTCCGGGAACTGGTAAGGGCCTTTTGTGGCCAGGGTTTCCGGATCGATCTCATAAGGGCTGCCGGCTTCCCACAGGGCAAGCAGGCGACCGTGATGGTGGAGAACGCTGGTATTGGCCAGATTCAGATCGTCGGGGCCGCTGAGACCCGCAGGGTTTGGCGGCGCGCCGACAAGGCCGGGATAAAGGGCGCGCCCGGCCTCCCGTTCGGCTTTCAGCTTGGCGGTTTCCACCAGCCGCGCCTCGTGCCGCACGCCGTCCGCGCCGATGCGCCAGGCGTGCATCATGCCGTCGCCGTCAAACCAGTGCCGATTGCGCCAGCCATGGGCTTCGTGCTGCGCGGGGCCGGTGCGATACAGCACGCCCCGCAGCGCCTCGGGCCAGTTTCCCGAAACTTCGGCTTCGCTCTGGTAGTGGCCGCGGTCGATGTTGCCCCAGGCCGCAAGCCAGGGATGCTCCCGGAGACTGCGGGCGAACTGCGCCGACCAGTCGCCTGCATCGGCTTCGGCCAATGCGGCGCCGGGCCAGGGCAGGGCCAGCAAGCCCATCATTTTCGTGAATTCACGACGGTTCATTTTTGTTCTCCTGATCTTGTACGCCTAAGGAAGCTCTGATCAAGTCAGAGCTTCGGGAGCAAAACAAAACCACGCTTTTGTTTTGCGATAATGAAAAACTTCACGGATGGAGTTTTTCAGGGAATACCTAATGATTCAGGCTGATCACCTGAGTGACTTCGCCTTCGAGAGTGAAGCGGGCGTCTTCCCAGGCAGCCGGGCCGAACATGGCCCTTGCGTTATTGGAAAAGGCGAAGGGCTCGGTGGGGGCGCCGACGAAATTGGCGTCGAGTTCATCGTTGCCGTTCACATCGTGCATGATGCGAATGGCGTATTCTCCCGGCGGCAGGTCTTCGGCGACCAGGGTAATCGAACCGGTTGCCGCGGGTTCCATGAACTGCGCCACCGAGCCTTCGCCGTCGAATTGCGCCTTGCCGGCATGTACCTGCACCTGGATCGTGCCGCTGGCTTCGCGGATGTCCTCAATCACGATGGTCAGGGTTTCCGCCTCCGCTGCGCCGTAAACGCCAAGCGCCAGGGTGAGGGCGATTGCGCGAAAGAGATTGCTGCTGTTCATGTCTTGCTCCCATGCTTTGCTGGAGAAATTGGCAGCCATCTGAACATGATCGGAAAAGCCCGGCAACGGCATTGCGACAAAGCGGCAATAACGGGAACCAGGCTGCAAATGAGGCGATGAAAATCGGCGGTTGGCATGGGCCTGGGAGCCTGCGCCACAGGAATTCGCGAAAGCGAAAATTCGCTATCGCCGCGCCCCCGGCCGGTCGATTGAGGCGAATATTGGTGGATATGCAACGAAATCGAGCGGCCGGGGGCGTGGATGAGAGCGGATTTGCAGCCGTGAATTCCTACGGCGCAGGCTCCTAGGGTCAGCCGCAAACGATTTTCCCCAAAAACTACGCATTTCCCCATTTCTTGTCCTATGCTGTATAAATGAAGCTCGTGGGTAAACCCCGGAGCATCGTATTATCAATTTCAGGACAGCACTGGAGATACCATGCAAGCACAAGCTATACTCGACAGCACATTGGACATGAAACGAGCCGGCATGACCCAAGCGCAGGCCGAAGCCATAGCCAGAACCATCATCATGGCCGTGGAACCATTGGCGAGACGGGAAGAAGTTGCGACCAAGGCTGATTTGAGCGCGCTCAGGGCGGAAATGGCGTCCCTGAAGAAGGAAACCAGGGCCGATTCGGTCGCGCTCAGGGCGGAAATGGCGTCCCTGAAGAAGGAAACCAGGGCCGATTCGGTCGCGTTCAGGGCGGAAATGGCGTCCCTGAAGAAGGAAACCAGGGCCGATTCGACCACGCTCCGGGCGGAAATAGTGTCTCATAAGGCAGAAACCAAGGCTGATCTGGCATCCCTGGAAAAAAATCTGGGAATCAAGATCGCGGCTGTACACACCCGAATCGAGTCCATGAAAGTCTGGCTTCTCACGGGTCTGCTGGGAATGTCCAGCGGGCTGATTGCGCTGGCCGCCAGCATCGCCTGGTATGCGTATCGCATTGCTGTCTGATCACTGTTACAGGCGCCAGTTCCCAGCCTGTTGTGTTATAGTTTGCGGCGAATTCGAATCGCATTGACTGAAGCCGACCTGCCGGCTTTGGTGGCATCGACAAATGGAACCGCACCCGCTTAGTCGCCGCGCCCTGCTGAAAAATACCCTTTCGGCCTTGCCTCGTTCCGCCATTGCGCTCAGCCTGCCAGCAATCCTCGCCGCCTGTTCCCGCGCGGCGCAGAACGAACTCGACGGCATCGGTCTGCAATTGCTGGGCACTGAAGAAGCTGAAGAGTTCGCATCCATCGCCGACCGCATCATCCCTCCCGACGATACCCCGGGCGCCCGGGAAGCCGGCGTGGCGCATTTCATGGATACGGTGCTCGCCGACCAGCGCGAGCGCGAGCTTGAGTTGCTGCGCGACGGGCTGGGGCAATTGCAGCAACTCGTGGCGACGCGCTTTCCAGTGGACCGCTTCTCGCTGCTGGAAAGCCAACAACAGGACGAATTGCTGCGCGAAGTCGAAGACAGCGAATTTTTCGCCACGATCCGTTTCCTCACCGTGGCCGGCATGTTCGCCCTGCCGGAGTACGGCGGCAATCGCGACCTGGCGGGCTGGGAACTGCTTGGCTTTGAGAACCGTTCCGCCTGGCAGCCGCCATTCGGCTATTACGACGGGGATTACATCAATCAGGGAGGGCGGTAATCATGGCCGGGGCCACATTCCAGACCCGGGAAGAAGTCGACTTTGTCGTCGTCGGCTCAGGCGCCGCCGGCGGAATCATCGCCAGGGAGCTTGCCGAGGCAGGGCATTCGGTGGTGCAGTTGGAGCAGGGGCCGCATCTCCAGGCGGCGGATTTCCGTCACGATGAATGGGGCACATTTTTCAACAACGACCTGACCTGGAATCACCGCAGGGGTCGCCCGCAAACTTTCCGCAAGACTGCAGGCGAGACCGCGACCCTGCGTGATCGGGTATGCAATTACGCCCATAATGTCGGCGGCAGCAGCCTGCATTTTTCCGGCAATTTCTGGCGGCTGCGTCCCATCGACTTCATGGAGGCCAGCGTTCGCGGGACGATTCCGGGCACCAATTTCGCCGATTGGCCCATTCGCTACGAAGACCTGGAGCCCTATTACACCCGGGTCGATTGGGAAGTGGGGGTATCGGGCCTCCAGGGCCCCTGGGATCCACCGCGCTCCCGGGACTATCCCTGCCCGCCCATGGCCGTGAAAGGCTCCGATGTCTTGCTTGAGCGTGGCGCCCGGGCCCTGGGCTACACCGCGTATCCCGCACCGGTGGCCATTCTTTCCCAGCCTCATAATGGCAGGCCGGCCTGTATTCATTGCGGCTTCTGTCTTGGTTTCGGCTGCGAGGTGAACGCCAAGTCATCCACCATGATTACCATGATTCCCGCCGCCCTGGCCACGGGCAACTACGAATTGCGCACCCATTGCACCGTGTCCCGGGTGGAAACCGACGAGAGTGGACGCGCCAGCGAAGTAAGCTATTTTGACGCCGAAGACAATGAACAGTCGCAGCGCGCCAGGGCCGTGGTGATCTGCGCCAATGGCGCGGAAACGCCGCGTCTGCTGTTGCTGTCCGACTCCGCCCGCTTTCCCGATGGCCTGGCCAACAGCAGCGGCTTTGTCGGCCGCAATCTCATGTTCAACGGCTATAGCGAAGTGGCCGGGCTGTTCCCCGAGCCCGTCAATGCCCACAAGGGTATTCCGGCGACCCGGGTGGTGCACGACTGGTACGAACTCGACCCGAATCCGGGTTTTTACGGTGGCGGCGGCATTGACGGTCGGCACCCGGCGCGCAGCGGCACCCCCATGGAGTCCGCCATCGCCACGAGCATGTTCGATGGCCCGACCTGGGGCAGCGAGTTCAAGGCCAGACTGCGACAGGAGTTTACCCATACCGCAGCCTTTGACGGCCATACCACCTCCCTGCCGCTGGATTCGAACAACATTACCCTGGACCCTGAACTGCGCGACCGCTGGGGCCGCCCGGCGCTGCGCTGCACCTATATGGATCATCCCGACGACCTGGCCACCATGCGCTATTTCATGGATCGTTCGGTGGAGTTGATGGAAGCGGCGGGGGCAGTCGAGATCCACGCAAGCTATCCCGAAACAGGTCAGGAAGGCAGTTCCCACATGCTGGGAACCTGCCGCATGGGCGACGACCCCGCCACATCGGTCATCGACCGTTTCCATCGTGCCCACGATGTGCCCAATCTCTTCCTTTGCGACGGCAGTTCCATGGTGACGTCAAGCCGCGGCCAACCCACCATGACCATCATGGCGCTCGCATTCCGCGCCGCCGAACACATCAATGAATTTGCCAGCCGCAACGAGATATAGCCCAAACCCGGGCGTCAGCGCTGCAATCAGATACGGTACAGCGGGGTGAGGGCGTAGCGGGCGGCTTTGCGCTGCCTGCGGATGCGCTGCTGCTTCTGCTTGCGCAGCTTGGCTGCGATGCGGGCGAATTCCCGGGGGTTGATGACAGGCTCGGCGGTTTCCGCCGCGGAAATGTCGGACGGGGCGGCCTGATTGAACAGGGCGGACTGGACCTGGTTGACGAAATCGTGCAGTTCCGGCGCCTCGCGCTGGTTGAGGATGTCTTCCATATTGGCGATACGGCGGGAATTGATGTGGTGATCGGCCCAGCGCACCAGGCTGCGGCGGATTTGTGGCAATTCGCCGCGGTTCAGGGCGTTGCGCAGGTTGCGGTAGGCCACGCCTTCATGGTTTTCCGGGGCGTAACGGGCCTGAACCTGCTGCCGGCGCTGGCGCAGATGACCGGCAATGGCTCCATGGTGCGGTCGCAGCAGCGCCAGATACAGCGCTGCGGCAATGGCGGCGATGACGACGCCAAACAACCAACTCAGCCAGTTTTCGCTGATTTCGATGGTTTCCGCGGCGGCCTGGGCATCGATCATTTCCTGGTCCAGCGCGGGGGCTGCGGCAAGCAGTTCGGCCAAGTCATCGCCGGTGCCGGCAACGGTCTGTTCGGCGGGCGTGGCGCCGGCTACGGTATTGATGGCCAGCACTGTGGCGGGGATGGTGGCGAATTCCTGCTGGTCGGTTTCCACATTCCACCAGGGAATGACGACTTCCGGGATTTCCAGGGAGCCGGCTTCGGTGGCGATGATGGAGCTGCGCTCGATGCGGGTGCCCACGATACTGCCATCGACGAACATGCGCTCGATCTCCGAAGGTTCCGGATACACATTGGCGCCGTCCAGGGTGATTTCCGCCAGCGGCGGCAGCACCGCGCCGTCAAGGCCCTGGGCTTCCAGAATGATGGTGCGGGTCATGGTATCGCCGACGCGCAGGTCACCCACGGGGCCTTCCCAGCTTTCCTCGATGTTCAGCTCGCGCAGGGGCAGCCAGTAATCGCTGTCCCGGGCAGTTTCCGGGCGTTCGAGGACGGCGATGCTCATGCCCTCGGTGAATGCGGTCACGCGCCGGGTGTTGAGATTGCGAAAGACGAAATTGCTGGACCCATCGGTGACCTCGCCGCGAAACAGGATATCCGGAATCTCCAGGGAGCCGCTGCGCTGTGGGAAAATCACATAGCGCTTTTCATAGACGCCGTAGCGGACGCCGTCGATGAGTTTTTCGTACTGGTTGGGCGAGCCGATCAACTGGATCACGGTATCCGGAATTTCCAGTTCGGTGAACTGGGGATTACGGATACCGTTGATGGTGTAATACAGGCGCACGGCGAACAGCAGTTGCTCCTGCACATAGATGGATTCCTTGCTGGCCTCAAGTTCCAGAAAAAGCTCCTCACTGCCCTGGTTGGAGCGGGTGCCTTCATTGCGCACAAGTACTTCAACGGGTTCGGTCAGGGCTTCGTTGACCTGGATGGCGGGAATCGTGAGATTGCCCTCGGTGAGCGGAAACAGGGTGACGATGTAGTCGGTCCAGGATTCCACGCTGCCATTGACGCTGCGAATCTGGCTCGAAGTACGGGTGCCGAGCACATCGAAATCCTCGGTGAGCGGCGTCAGGTCGAGTTGCATGCCCTGGCGCCGGTCGAAGACGCGAATGGTGTAGGTCAGGGTTTCGCCCCGGGCGAGTTCAGTGCGGTCAACGCTGGTCTCGATCTCCTGGGCGAGCAGCGGCAGGACGAAGGCCGCGAGCAGTATCGCGCAGATTGTCTGCCTTACCATATCTGACCTCCGTCCTGCAGACTGTTGGCCGTGCCGTTCAATTGCCGCTGCCGGTACTGGTAGCGGAACTTGCGCTGGAGCAACTCGCCGGGATCGTCTTCGATCCGGCGTAACCATTGTTCGAGTGACTGCTGTTCCTCGAATTCCTCGTTGCTGTTCTGGCTTGGCGTATTCTGCTCGCTGTTCGATTCGGAACTTTCCTGATCTTCGGGCGCCTGGTTCTGTTGCTGATCCTGCTGCTGGTTCTGGTCGCCTTCCTGGCTTTGCTGATCCTGTTGCTCGCTTTGTTCCTGCTGCTCCGACTGCTGATCGGAATTCTGTTCCGACTGCTCGCTCTCGTTGTCGCCGTCGGTGCTTTCGCCGTCTTCCGACTGCTGTTCCTCAAGCAGTTGCTCGACGATTTCCCTGTTGAAAATGGCGTCCTCGTGTCCCGGGTCCATGCCGAGGGTGATGTCATAGGCGGCAATGGCCTCCGCGTAATTGCCGGTCAGGGCCAGGGCATTGCCCCGATTATAATGACCATCGGGGGTATTGAGGGCGCTGTAAGCGGCGATGGCGGCATCGTAATTTTCCGCGCGATAGTTGGCGGCGCCCTGCCAGCCGGGAGATTCAAACAGGCTGGCGGCCAGGGAGTGGTTTTCCTCGGCGTAGGCCCTGGCGCCACGCTGGTCGGGAGTTTGCCACAGTCCGGCCCATTCCGCCGCGCTGGCTTCTGGCGCCAGCGGGAAAGTCAGGACGCCGGTCGCAAGCAGCCAACTAAACAGCCAGCCCCGGCGGAAACCGAGCGCGGTGATGGGCGCAATCAGCAGGAGCAGCCAGGGGCCGGTTTCGTACCAGACGTCGAACTCTTCCTCCACGTCGCTCAACTGCGGATCGTCGAGCAGATTGAGGTCGGTGAGCAAATAGGCCAGGTCCGAGTCGGAAAGCTGGATATCGTGATAGCGCCCGCCGACCCGGTTGGCCAGGGATTGCAGTACGCTGCGGTTCAGGGTGGGCACTACCATGGCGCCCTGCCGGTCGGTGAGAAAATTGCCGTCGCTGGTGCGGATGGGCGCCCCCTGTTCGGTGCCGATTCCCATGATCAGCAATTCGTAGGGCGATTCCTCGAGTTGTCGGGTAATCAGCAGTTCCTGGTCAAAGCCACTGATGCCGTCGGTCATGAGCAGAATCCTGCCTTCGGACGCTTCCACATTGTTGAGCAGTTCCATGGCCATCTCGATGGCGGCCATGGGATTGCTGCCGAACAAGGGCATGATATTGGGGTTCAGGGAAGGCACCAGGGCTTCGATGGTCACCACATCGTCGGTGAGCGGCATGACCGCGTGGGCGTCGCCGGCATAGACCACCAGGCCGGTCTGGCCTTCGTCGCGCAGGGCCAGGATATCGCGCAGCTTGCGCTTGGCCAGATCGAGGCGCGACGGCGCGTGATCCTGGGCGAACATCGACAGCGACAGGTCCATGACGATGACCATGGCATCCTCTCGCTGCTGCACCGGTTGGGGCAGTTTTTCCCAAACCGGGCCGGCCAGGGCAATGGCCGACAGCAACCAGGCGCAGAGCAGCAACAACAGGGGAGTGCGCTGGGAGGCATTGCGCGAGCGGTCCAGCAGAAAGGGCAGCAGATTCTTGTCTATGGCCTTGTCCCAGGCGCTCAGGGAGCTGTTCATGCGCCACAGGGCGAATACGAAAATCACCGCGGGCAGCAGCGCCAGCAGCCACCAGGGGCGCAGGAAATGAAACTCGTTGAAGATGGCGGTGGAAAATTCCATGGGGACTTCTACGTTTCCCGGGCTCCCCCGGGCAGTTCTTCCGGGTCGCTCAATATCGCCCGGCCCGACAGCGACAGCCAGGGAATCGACATCAGCGCCAGCAGGAAGCTGATCAGCACGGCTCCGCCCAGGGGCCAGTGAAACAGCACCCGGGTGGGGCGGTAGGTTTGCTCGTCCTGTTCAATGGTTTCGAGCCGGTCGAGCTCTTCGTAGATGCCCACCAGGTCGGATACGTCCCGGGCGCGGAAATAGCGCCCGCCGGTGGCTTCGGCGATACGGGTCAGCACGGCCTCATCGAGTTCGGCGGAAGGATTGATGGTGCGGGCGCCGAAAAAGGTGCGCTGGGTGATCTGGTCTGCGCCGATGCCGATGGTGTAGATCCTGATGTTTTCAGTGCGGGCGAGTTGGCCCGCCTGTTCCGGCGAAACTTCGCCGGCATTGTTGACGCCGTCGGTCAGCAGAACGAGCACCCGGCTGTTTTCCGGCCGGCTGCGCAAATGGATGACCGAAAGGCCGATGGCGTCGCCGATGGCGGTGGCCGATTCCTCGATGATGCCGATATCGGCCTCTTCCAGCAGTTCTCCCACCACCTTGCGGTCAAAGGTCAGCGGCGCCTGGATATAGGCATGGGCGGCAAACAGGATCAGGCCGAGCCGGTCGCCTTCCCGGCGTTCGACAAAATCGCCCACCACCGCCTTCACCACGTCGATGCGCGAAGCCTGACGGTTGCCGACGATCATGTCCTGGGCTTCCATGCTGCCGGAGATATCCACCGCAAGCATCAGGTCGCGGCCGGTGGAAGGCAACTGCACGGGTTCTCCCAGCCATTGCGGCCGGCTCGCCGCAAGCACCACGAACAGCCAGATGAGCACACAGCAGATCAAATTGAGAATGCGCCCGGAAGTCAGGTTTTCATGGTCGGACTGGAGCCGGGTGAGGACGCTGAAAAAAGGCACGTAGAGGGCGGCGTCCTGACGCGGGGCGCGGGCCGCCAGCCGATACACCAGCAGGGGCAGGGGCAGGAGCAGAAACGCCCAGGGCCAGGTGAATTCAAGCATCGGAACCTGATACCTTCAGACCGTTTGCAGTCTGATGCGGTTGCTGCGGGCGGCGGCGGGGGCGCAGATAGGTGGAGCGAATCCACTCCCGGCCGAATTCGTGGAGCTTGTCCGCCTCCACGGAGATGGTAGGCCGGAATCGGCCGTGACTCAATGCCGCGGCGAGGTCCCGGTCGAGATTTTCACAGTTGCCGTGCTCCCGGAGAAAGCGCACCCAGTCATCGCCGCCGAGACCGGCCACGCTGGTTTGGGGGAAATGCGTCAGCGCCACGCGCCGCAGGACCGAATTGAAAGCATTGACGTAACGCAATCGGGCCGCATCCGGGTCTTCGCTTTCCGCTGCGGCGAAGGCGTCCAGAATGCGTTCGAGTTCCAGCAGGGCCTGACCGCAGAACCGGCGCCGGCGCCAGACCACCCAGGCCCGCCTCCCCCCAAACCAGAGGCCGAGCGCAAGCAGCAGGGCAAGCAGCCACCAGCCCGCCGCCGGCGGCCAGAATCCCACGGGTCCGGGCAAATGAATATCCGCAAGCTGGGCTAGGAGTTCTGCGCTATCCACTGGCGTATCTGCTCCACCACGAGATCATTGGTGCGAATTTTCAACAGCGCCACCTGGAGGCGGTCGAGTTCGGACTCGATCAGCCGCATTCGTTCGGCGAACTGTTCCCGGTAGCGAATTCTTGCGCGCCGGTTGAAAGTGTTCAGCGCGCCCTTGCGCCGACCGTCGGTAATACTGTACAGCCCCGGCGCGGGCAGGGATTCTTCCAATGCATCGTACACCAGGCAACATACCACGTTGTTGTGCTGGCTGAGCTGATTGAGAAAGTTTACCGCCCGTTCATCGAGGGTGACAAAATCCGAAATCACATACAAGGTGCTGCCGGGGCGGAGAATCTTGCGAATCTGGCCGAGGGCGCTGGACAGGCCGATGCTCTCGCGCTCTTCGGAATCGCCGCGGGTGACGCCGCCAAGCGCCTGGTTGAATTCATACACCTGATTGAGCAGATGCAGCGCCGAGCGCCGGCTGCGCTTGGGCCGCACAAGACGCACTTCGCGGTCGGAAAAAACCAGTCCGCCCACCCGGTCGCCATTGTCTATGGCGAGCCAGCAGAATACCGCGGCGGCCTGGGCGGCGATGACCGACTTGAATGCCACCCGGCTGCCGAAGTACATGTTGTGGGTCTGGTCCACGGCGATGATGACCGGCCGCTCGCGTTCTTCGCGGAAAACCTTGGTGAAGGGTCGGCTGGTGCGGGCGGTCACCCGCCAGTCGATCAGGCGGATGTCGTCTCCTGGCTGATAGGGACGGAATTCCTCGAAATCGATGCCGCGGCCGCGCATTTTGGAAAGATGCAGGCCGCTGATGCCGGCAATGGAGCGGTTGTGGGCAAGGTATTCGAGAGTTTTCGCGGCATAGCGCTGCATCAGCAACTGCTGCAGGGTGACCGCCGCGCCGGTAGTCTGGTAGCGCGCGTGTTGCGGGTCGATGCGGTGCCTGGAACTCATGCCGGCAAGGCCAGTCAGGCGGAGGGTACGCGTTCGCGAATCGTTTCCAGCACCTTGTCCGGCGTGACGCCGCTGGCTTCGGCCTCGAAACTGAGCAGGATGCGGTGGCGGAGCACGTCGAACAGGATTTCCTGCACATCGTCGGGGCTGACGAAATCCTTGCCCTGAATCCAGGCGTGGGCCCGGGCGCAGCGGTCCAGGGAGATCGTGCCCCTGGGGCTGGCGCCGTATTCGAGCCAGCCCTCCAGATCCTGGCCGTAGACCAGGGGATTCCGGGTCGCCATGATGAGTTGGATGATGTATTCCTCGACTTCCGGCGCCATGTGCATTTCGAGCACTTCCTGGCGGGCGGCGAAAACCTTGTCCTGGGGCACCTGGCTGGGTGGCTGGGGCAACTTGTTGGCGGCCTCGTCCCGCACCAGATGGAGAATGTCGCGCTCGGCCTCGATGGCGGGGTAGGTAATGGTGACATGCATGAGAAAGCGGTCGAGCTGCGCTTCCGGCAAGGGATAGGTGCCTTCCTGTTCGATGGGGTTCTGGGTCGCCATGACCAGAAACAGGGGCGGCAGGGTAAAGGATTCGCGGCCCACGCTGACCTGGTGTTCGCCCATGGCTTCGAGCAGCGCCGACTGCACCTTGGCGGGGGCGCGGTTGATTTCGTCGGCAAGCACCAGATTGTGGAAAATAGGGCCTTGCTGGAAACGGAAGGAACCGTCTTCGGGCCGGAATACCTCGGTGCCGGTAATATCGCTGGGCAGTAGATCCGGGGTAAACTGGATGCGATGGAAGTCGCCTTCGATGCCCCGGGAAAGATCCTTGATCGCCTTGGTCTTGGCGAGCCCCGGGGCGCCTTCCACGAGCAGATGGCCATCGGCGAGCAGGGCAATCAGCAACCGGTCGATCAGCCGTTCCTGTCCGATGATCTGCATCGACAACCAGTTTTTCAGTTCCGTGATCGTACTATGTTGGCTCATTGACCAGGGTCTCGGTTGCGGGCGCGAAGTGGGCGATTGTAATGGTTTTGTTATGGAAGTCTAGGAGTCTGCGCCGCAGGAATTCGCGAAAGCGAAAATTCGCTATCGCCGCGCCCCTGGCCGGTCGATTGAGGCGAATATTGGTGGATATGCAACGAAATCGAGCGGCCAGGGGTGTGGATGAGAGCGGATTTGCAGCCGTGAATTCCCGTGGTGCAGGCTCCCGGCGAGAGCGGCTATCCAGCGATTCCCGGGATTGACCGATATACGGAATTACAGACATAAGGACGGAGAGAGTCCAGTGCGTTCAAGAATGACCGGCATCCTGTGCGTGGCTTTGCTTTGCCCGGGTGGAACGGCTGCCCAGACCCGGGTGGAGGAAATAGTCGTCACCGGCGATCTTGACAGCTTGCCCGGGGGCTATGTGGAATCGGTTTTTGGCTTTGACAAGTCATTGCTGGAAACGCCGCGCTCGGCGTCCACGATTTCGGCGGCCCTGCTGGAGCGCTTCGATTTGCAGGATATCGACGAATTGATCGCGCTTTCTCCGGGTACTTTCACCCAATCCTTTTTCGGCGCCGCCGGCGGGCTCGATATCCGGGGAACGCCGGGGGAAAGTTATTTCCGCGGCATGCGCCGGCTCGACAATTCCGCAAGCTATCCCACTCCCATCGCCGCCGCCGACCGCATCGACATCGTGCGGGGCCCCGCCTCGCCGATTTACGGACCGTCCAAGATCGGCGGTTATCTCAATATCAATCCGAAATCGGCGCGGGTCGAGGAAACCGGGGCGCTGTTCGCCGACACCCGCGGCGGCGCCAATTTCACCACCGGAAGCTGGGACAAGTCGGCGCTGTCTGCGGAAGTCGGCGGCCCCGCCCGCATTGGCTCGGAACAGTTGGGTTACTACCTGTATGCCCTGGCCGAGGATTCCGGTTCGTACTACGACAATACCGGCCGCGGCCAGCAATTGTTGCAGGCTTCGGTTGATCTCGACCTGTCCGGCGGCCTGCGGGCCCAGTTCGGCGGCATGTGGCACAACTATCTCAGCAACGAGATTTCCGGCTGGAATCGCCTGAACCAGGAACTGATAGATCACGGCCGCTACGTGACCGGCTCTCCCCCGGACCTCGACCGCAATGGGGACGGCCATGTTTCCCATCAGGAGTTTGATGTGGACGGGGATGGCTTCACCGACCTCAATCCCTTCACGCCGGGCATTGCGCCGGGGCAGGCGGGAAGGCTGGAAGGCGAAGGCGTCTGCCGGGTCGGCTCGAGCCCGGTGTTCGGGTGTTTTCCGGAATTGCTGGCATTGGTGAATCCGGGCGTGGCCCATATCGAAGGCAACATGAATTTCACCCACCCGGAGGATACCCTGGATACTGCGGTCAACACGCTGTATTTCGATCTGCTCGGCGAGAGCGATTCCGGCTGGGAATGGAGCAACCAGTTGTTTTACGAAAGCTATGATGTGCTCAATGAAAACAATTACGGCTTTTCCCAGTTCCACGACGCCTGGGTGGTGGAGAACAAGCTGGTGTTCTCCCGGGACTGGCGCCTTGACGCCCTGACCGCCGCGCTGCAACTGTCGCCTTCGATCCGGCATACCGAATTCGAACACGGCAACGATTACTCCAACGAGTATTTCGACCGCTACGACATCACCCGCAGCCAGGGTCTGGCGAAACCGCGGCTGCTTTCCACCCGCATCGGCGGCGATTACACCGAATATTACATCGGTGACTACACCGATATCGGCCTGGCCGCCCTGGCGGATTTCAGTTTCGACAATGGTTTTTCGGTCCTGCTGGGCTTGCGACAGGATCGTATCTCCCTGGCGAGTCGGCAGCCGTTGGAAAAGCTGCTGCTGCCCAGTTCCAGCAACTTCTGCCTGCCGCCGGGGGATTGTGTCGAACTCGCCGCGGAAGACGAAGTGGACGCGCTTTCCTGGACGCTCAGCCTGAGCCGGGAACTTGCCAATGGCATGCTGCCCTATGTGACGTTTTCCCGGCAGTCCACGGTTATCGCCGGCCAGGGTTCGGAGGTCACCACCGGCAATGTGGGCAATGGCTCGGCGGTGGACCAGTCGAAATTGCTGGAAGCCGGCGTCAAGGGTCGGCTGGTGGATGGCCGGTTGTATTTCGCCGCCGCGGCGTACCGTCAGGAGCGCACCGATTTTTCCGCGCAGTCGATCGTGACCAATCAGGCAAGCCGCACCGAAGGCATCGAACTGGAAGCGCGTTGGGCAGTCAATAGTCATCTGCTGCTCACTTTCGGCCATACCCGTATGGAAGTCATCAATCTCAATACTCGCGAGGCGGGCTCGCGCTTCAGTTATCTGGGCAGCGATGACCTGCCCGATGTGGAGGCCTGGCGACTGTACGGCGGCGCCCTCGGAGGTAACGTTATCAGCGGCGACCCGCGGCGGGCGGGGATGCCGGAACGGATATACTCCCTGCTGGGCACCTGGGATTTCGACAATGGCTGGACCTTGAACGGCAGCATCACCGACGTGGCGCAGACCCACTCCGGCTATTCCCGCAGCGTCCGGCTGCCGGGCTATACCCTGGTGAATTTCGGCGCCGGCTATGAAACCCCGGCCTGGCGATTCAACCTGAATCTCAAGAATGTGACCGATGAACGCTATTTCCGCGCCAATTTCCCCAATCTCTATGGCAGCGTCATTGTGCTGCCGGAGTTGCCGCGCCATGTTACGGCGAGTATCCGTTACAGCTTCTGAGCGCTGCCGTGTCAGGATAGCGCCGGGATCCGCCGTGGTTTCCAGAGATTGCCGGTCGCTCCGGGGATTCTTGTGTATTCGCTGATCGCCAGCCCCTTGTTCGCCCTGCCCGCCGAGGCGTCCCACGGCATTGCCCTCGGGGCGCTCGGTGGCTTGCACCGGCTCGGCTTGTCGCGGCTGCTTGCGGCTCCGGCAACCGCGGACCCGGTGCGGCTCATGGGGCTGGATTTCCCGCACCGCATCGGTCTTGCAGCGGGTCTGGACAAGAATGGCGATCATGTGGATGCGCTCGCGGCGCTGGGCTTCGCCTTCGTGGAAATCGGCACCCTGACGCCTCGGCCCCAGCCAGGCAATCCCCGTCCACGACTGTTCCGCAGCCGCAGCAGGCGGTGTATCGTCAACCGCATGGGATTCAATAACCGGGGCATCGCCCACGCCATGGCAAAGGCCGCCCGGCACCGCGCGAATGTCATTCTCGGCGTCAATATCGGCAAGAACCGGGATACGCCGGAAGAAAACGCCGCTGCAGACTATCTCGATGGTTTTCGAAGCTGCCGGCAGCTTGCCGACTATGTCGCCATCAATGTTTCCTCACCCAATACCCCCGGCTTGCGCGACTTGCAGTTCGGCGATGAACTCGATCGCTTGCTCGAAACCCTGAAACAGGCCCAGACGAAACACGAGTGGGAAAGCGGCAAATATCTGCCGCTTGCGCTGAAGCTGGCGCCGGACCTGTCGGAGGAAGAAATCCGTTCGATTTGCGCAAGACTGCTGGCCTGGAAGGTGGATGGCGTGATCGCCACCAACACCACTATCCAGCGCCCGGGCTCCCTGCCCGGCAATCTGGCCCGGCAAAACGGCGGCCTGAGCGGCGCGCCACTGACTTTGCCGGCCCGGCGGACCGTTGCCGCGATCAAGGCTGAAATCGGCGATCGCATTCCCCTGATCGGCGTCGGCGGCATCATGAATGGCGAAGACGGCAGGGCCATGCTCGCGGCTGGCGCCGATCTGCTGCAGATCTACAGCGGATTCATTTTCCGCGGCCCCGGCCTGATCCGGGAACTTGGCGAAGCGGCAGCGAATGCCTGAGTTGCTGTTTTACACCACCGCCGGCTGCCATCTTTGCGAATATGCGGAAGCCATGCTCGCTGAACTGTCGCCATTCCGGGAATTTCGCGTGACCCCGGTGGATATCAGCAGGTCCGAAAAACTTGTGGCGCGCTACGGGCTCACCATTCCGGTGCTGCGCAATCCGCAAACGGGGGAAGAGTTGAACTGGCCGTTCTCGCCGGAGCAGATTGTGACCCTGTTGGATATGGCCAGGACATAGCCAGGATGGTTTGCCGAAGCCCCTTTCCCGTCATGCTGTGCGGAGCGAAGCCACAGAATCTCGGGCAGTAGCCACCCAATGAGATGCTGTGACTGCGCGCAGCATGACGAGAGAATTCACGCTTCCAGCCCGAATAGGCGAATTGCATTGGCGGTAGTCTGCCGCGCAATCTCTGCCGCATCGCGTCCCGTGCAGCGGGCGACCTCGGCGAGTACCGCAGGAAGATACTTTGGCTCGTTGCGCCTGCCGGAGGGTTTGGGCCGCAGGGTTCTTGGCAAAAGATAGGGCGCATCGGTTTCCAGCAGCAGCCGCTCTGGCGGGATATGGCCCACAATGCCCTGCAATTCCCGGCCCCGCCGCTCGTCGCAGATCCAGCCGGTAATGCCGACATGCATGTCAAGATCAAGATAGTCATCCAGGGCTTGCCGGGTATCGGTAAAGCAGTGCACTACGCCGCCGGCAATACGCCCGCGATGCTTTTTAAGCAGGGCAAGAAAGTCACCATGGGCGTCGCGCTGGTGCAGGAACATGGGCTTGCCCACCGCGGCGGCGATTTCCAGATGCTGCTCAAAGCAGGCCAACTGGTCCTTCCTGGAGGAAAAATTGCGGTTGTAATCAAGCCCGGTTTCTCCTACGGCGACGGTCTGGTCGCGCCTGCACAGCGTGGCAATGGCGATGCGGGCATCGTGATCGAAAGTGCTGGCCACATGGGGGTGGAAACCCGCAGTGTTGCTGAAAAAATCCGGCGCGACGACGGCCAGACCCGCGGCGGCCTCGCTGCTTGCGGCATCGGTTCCGGTGAGAATGATGTGCTTTAGCCCGGCGCTTCTGGCATCATCCACAACCTGCTGAAAGTCGTGCTCGAAAGACTTGTGGGTGAGATTGGCGCCGATGTCGATCAGATGATCCATGGGTCTTGCCGGGGTTCGCTTGCAGGAAGTCTAGCCCAGCCGGGACCCGGTGATAAAGTTGTCTGGCGGAAATGTCCGCCACGAAGAATGATGTCTTGATGGTTATGGAAGTGAACGGAAAAATCGGCAGCAGGGCGCTCAATTGGACTGAACTCGGTTTTGAGTACGTCAGGACCGACGCGCGCTTTTCTGCCCGTTGGCGCGAGGGTGAATGGAACGAAGGCGAACTGCTCGCCAGCGAAATCATGCCATTGCACGAGGGTTCGCCGGCCCTGCATTACGCCCAGCAATGCTTTGAGGGTCTCAAGGCCCAGTGCGCACGGGACGGCAGGGTGCTGCTGTTCCGCCCGGAACTCAATGCCGATCGCATGCGCGAGGCTGCCGGTCGTCTGTTGATGCCGGCGGTTCCCGAGGCCTTGTTCCTGCGCGGCGTGGAGGCGGCGGTGCGGGCAAACCGCGAGTGGATTCCGCCTTTTGGTTCCGGCGCCAGCCTCTATGTGCGGCCCATGCTGATCGGCGTGGGCGACAATCTCGGCCTGCGGCCCGCCAGGGAATTCGAGTTTCGGGTATTCGTCTCTCCGGTGGGGCCTTACTACAAGCAGGAGGGATTGGCGCCGATTTCGCTTGCGGTTTCGGAGATGGACCGCGCCGCTCCCAGGGGCACGGGCAGTTTCAAGATAGGCGCCAATTACGCCGGGGGCTTGCTTGCCACCCAGTCCGCCCAGCGCCAGGGCGCGAATGAAGCGCTGTATCTCGATGCGACGGAGCAGCGCTACATCGATGAAGCGGGTTCGGCGAATATTCTTGTGGTGCTGCGCGACGGCAGCCTGGTCACTCCGGCTTCGGCGGCGGTCTTGCCAAGCGTGACCCGCCGGTCGATCATGCGGCTCGCTGCGGAGCGGCTCGGCATGGTGACCGCGGAGCGGCCCATCGACCTGCGCGCCGAATTCGATGATTTCGTGGAAATGGGCGCCTGCGGCACCGCGGCGGTATTGTCGCCGATCAGCCGAATCTGGTTCGATGACGCCTGGCATGCAGTCAATCCCGGACAGCCTGGCGGCAAGGGGTCCGATGCCGGCGTTGGTCCGGTGATGCAGGAACTCTACGATCTGCTTACGGGCATCCAGCAAGGGGAAATCAGCGAAAACTACGGCTGGATCCACGAAATTCACTTGAGTTGAGGGAAGAGGGGGGAAGGAAAGCAGTAATGGCAAAGTCACTGGTCATCGTCGAGTCGCCAGCCAAGGCGAGAACCATCAATCGCTATCTTGGTTCGGAATTTGTCGTCAAGTCCTGTGTGGGGCATATCCGCGATTTGCCGGAAAAAGGCCGGGCCGCCCCGCGCCGGGGCCGCGGCAAAACCAATCTCAGCCCGGAACAGAAAAAGCGGCAACAACTCGCGCAGCGCCTCGGGGTGGACCCGGAAAACGACTGGCAGGCCCGCTACGAAATTCTTCCCGGCAAGGAACAGATCGTCGAAGACCTGAAAAAGGTCGCGGCAAAATCATCCGCCATCTATCTCGCCAGCGACCGGGACCGGGAAGGGGAGGCCATCGCCTGGCATCTGCAGGAAGCGATTGGCGGCGACCCGGATCGCTATCGCCGGGTGGTCTTCAATGAAATCACCCGCAAGGCCATCCGGGAAGCCTTTGCCGACACCGGCGCGGTGGACATGCGCTATGTGGAAGAGCAGCAGGCGCGCCGCTTTCTCGACCGGGTGGTGGGTTACATGCTGTCGCCCCTGCTCTGGTCCAAGGTGGCCCGGGGGCTTTCCGCTGGCCGGGTGCAATCGGTTGCCGTGCGGCTGGTTGTGGAGCGCGAGCGGGAAATCCGGGCTTTCAATCCCGAAGAGTATTGGGAAGTTTTCGCCAGACTGCGCACGGAGGGCAAACAGGATCTCAAGTGCCAGGTGGTCAGGCAGGCCGGCAAGAATTTCCGTCCCGGGGACAGGCAAGGCGCCGAGCAGGCGCTGGAAACGCTGCGCACCGCCGACTATGGGGTCAGCAAGCGCGAGGACAAACCCACCACTTCCCGGCCGCGACCGCCCTTGATCACTTCGACCCTGCAGCAGGCCGCAAGCACCCGGCTCGGTTTCGGCGTCGGCAAGACCATGACCCTGGCCCAGCGTCTGTACCAGGCTGGCCACATCACCTACATGCGAACCGATTCCACCCACCTCAGCAATGAGGCGATTACCGCTGCCCGGAGCCATATCGAGCAGGAATTCGGCGCCGATTACCTGCCGCCGAAACCCAATTTCTACCGCGCCCGGGAAGGCGCCCAGGAAGCCCATGAAGCGATTCGTCCCACGGATGTGCAGCGAACGCCAGAGTCCTTGCAGGACATGGACCATGACGCGCGCCGGCTCTACCAGCTGATCCGACAGCATCTCATCGCCTGTCAGATGGTTCCGGCGCGCTTTCTGGCGAGCGCCATCACGGTCCAGGCCGCGGATTTCGAATTGCGCGCCAGGGGTAGAATCATGCAATTTCCGGGCTATCTTGCCGCCATGCCTTCCCGGGAAGCCGATGTGGTGCTGTCCGATGTGAAGGCTGGTGAGCGGCTTGCGCTGCAAGCGCTTGACCCAGTGCAGAATTTTACCCGCCCACCGGCCCGATTCACCGAGGCCAGCCTCGTGCGGGAACTCGAAAAGCGTGAAATCGGCCGCCCTTCCACCTACGCTTCGACGATTTCCACGATCCAGGACCGGGGCTATGTGAAGCTGGAAAACAAGCGCTTTCACGCCCTCAAGATCGGCGATATCGTCACCGAACGCCTGCAGGAGAGCTTCCGCGACCTGATGGATTACGACTTCACCGCGCGTATGGAAGACTCTCTGGATGAGGTGGCCGCCGGCAGCAAGAACTGGAAGAGACTGCTGGATGAGTTTTATCGGGATTTCACCGGGCAGCTCGCCCGGGCGGAAGCGAAGGACGGCGGCATGCGCGCCAACAAACCCACCGAAGTCGATGTGGACTGCCCCAAATGCGGCCGCAGGATGCAACTTCGCAATGCCTCCACCGGGGTGTTTCTCGGCTGTTCCGCCTATGGCTTGCCGGGGGATGGGAAATGCCGCTCGACGATGAATCTCACTCCGGGCGAAGAGGCGATTCGCGCCGACAGCGCCGAGGAGGCCGAGCAACAGGAAAACATCCAGTTGCGCAAGAAACACCGCTGCCCGAAGTGCGGCGCCGCAATGGACGCCTGGCTTATCGACGCCGGGCGCAAGCTGCATGTCTGTGGCAACAACCCCGACTGCGATGGTTTCGAACTGGAGAAAGGGGAATTCCAGATCCAGGGTTACGACGGCCCGGTGATCGAATGCGACAAGTGCGGCAGCGAAATGCAATTGAAATCGGGCCGCTTCGGCAAGTACTTCGGTTGCACCAGGGAAGATTGCCGCAATACCCGAAAGCTGCTGCGCAATGGCCAGCCGGCGCCGCCGAAAATGGATCCGGTGCCCATGCCGGAGTTGCGCTGCGGCAAGGTGGACGATCATTACATCCTGCGCGAGGGCGCTTCCGGCCTGTTTCTCGCCGCCAGCGGTTTTCCGCGTAATCGGGAAACCCGCTCACCCCAGGTGGCGGAACTGCTGCCCCACCGGAACGAGATCGATCCAAAGTTTCATTACCTGCTCGACGCGCCGGTCAAGGACGACAAGGGGAATGCCGCCGTGGTGGGTTTCAGCCGCAAGACCCGGCAGCATTTTGTGCAATCCCTGGTGGAGGGCAAGCCCACCGGCTGGCGGGCCTTCTATCGCAACGGCGAATGGCAGGTGGCCACCGGCGTGAAGAAGGCGACCACAAGAAAGAAAAAGTAGCGGGCCGATTACAGCCCGAGCCGGATCACCCCGACGCTGACGCCTTCAATGGCGAAACGGTCCCGGCTCAGATCCACCTCGATGGGCGCGATATCGGGATTTTCCGCGACAAGTTGCAGATGCCGGCTTGCCGTCTGGCGACGCAGCCGCTTGATGGTCACTTCATCGTCGATTCTCGCCACTATGATATCGCCGTTCCGGGCTTCCGCGGTGCGATGCACGGCGAGCAGGTCGTCCTCGAAAATACCGATGCCGGTCATGCTGTCGCCCTTGACCGTGAGGAGATAATCGGCCCTGGGGGAAAACATGGCGCCGGGAATCGCGCTGTAATCGGCGATGGATTCCTGGGCGAGAATCGGCGAACCGGCGGCGACCTGGCCGATAATGGGCAATCCCGGCGGCGCCTGTTCCGGGATGCGAATGCCCCGGGAAGCGCCCGGGGACATTTCGATGGCGCCTTTGCGGGCGAGGGCGCGCAGGTGTTCTTCGGCGGAGTTTGCCGAGCGAAAGCCCATATGGCTGGCGATTTCGGAGCGGGTGGGCGGGTAGCCGGTGTCGCGGAGATGGCCCCGAATGAATTCGAGGATCTGGCCCTGGCGGGAGGTGAGTCCGTGCATTGTGTGCTCGTTGCGGCATCGATACTGTGATTTTATACAGTTATCCGTCGGAATGTGGGAAACTTTAGGGAAGCTCTGATCAAGTCAGAGCTTCCCTGCGGCGCTTCCCCGGTAAAAGCTTTGAGTCTCAGTGAAAATTGTAGCGCTCTCTCACGGTTGTCAGAATTTTGCCGTCATTGATGTTGTGGCTCCGGGAAACAGCGGGTGGAATGGGAAACGAAAATGAATGATCCGGGTGTTTTGATGGTGGATCTGCGCGGTTTGACGCCAGGAGCGGATGAGGTGGAGTTGCTGCAGCGGGATTGTGTCGGAGGGGTGATTCTGTTTCGGCGCAATTTTGCCTCTTCGGGGCAGTTGCGGGAATTGACCGGGGCCATACGGGAATGTGCGCCGGAGATTCTGATTGCAGTAGACCAGGAAGGGGGGAGGGTGCAGCGGTTTCGGGAGGGATTTACGGCTTTGCCGCCTTTGCGCGGGATTGGCGAAGCCTATGAGGCTGATCCTGGAAGAGGATTGGGCCTGGCGTGGGATTGCGGTAAGGTCATGGCGGCGGAGATTATCGGGGCGGGGCTCGATTTCAGTTTCGCGCCGGTGCTGGACTTGTATGACCCGGCTTCGCCAGTGATTGGCGACCGGGCCTTTGCGGCGGATCCGGATACGGTGGCGGAACTTGCCCGGGCATATCTCGGTGGCATGGCCGAGGCCGGGATGGCCGGGGTGGGCAAACATTTTCCGGGGCATGGGCTGGTGGGAGCGGATTCCCATGTTGAATTGCCGGTGGATGGCCGCAGCGAAAGCGAATTGCGCGGCAGGGACATGCAGCCATTTGTCCACTGCCGGGATCTGCTGGCGGGGGTAATGCCGGCCCATGTGGTTTACCCTGAGGTGTGCGTCGATGCAGCGGGGTTTTCCCGCCACTGGCTGCAAACCGTGCTGCGCGGTGAGATCGGCTTTGATGGCGTCATATTCAGCGATGATCTCAGCATGAATGCCGCAGAGCAGGCCGGCGCAATGGAGCAGCGGCTGGAAAAGGCCCTGCGGGCAGGTTGCGATATGCTGCTTGCCTGCAATGCGCCGGATGAGGCATTGCGGGCGGCAGACTGGTTGGAAAGGGAGAATGTTTCCCGTAACCGCAGGCTCGCGGCCATGCGGGCAAAATCCGCAGCCAGGCCGGATGGGGAGCAATGGCGGCTGGCGCTGGAGCGAGTTCGCGAACTTCAGGGGAGCCCTGATTAAGTCAGAACTCCCCCTGCGGTACATGGAAGCGCCGACAATGGAAAATTCCAGGGGTGGAGGCAAGCGTTTTCGAAGCGCAGCTTCGTGCGCAGCCGGAACGGCGCAGAGCCATGCTCTGCGACTGGACGGAAATTTTTCAGAGAATACCTGGTACGACAAGAGGCATTTGGGCAAATGAATGACTCGATCAACATGAACTTCCTGGACGAATGGGCCTGGCTTGGACAGATTGTTTTATTGCTGACGCTGGCATTACTTGTAGCATTCATTGCCAATCAGATATTCAGGTTTATCGAGCGCCAAACCACAAAGACCCGCAGTGTCTGGGATGATGCATTGCCGGAAGCTGTGCGGCGGCCGTTCTTTTGGGCACTGGCGCTCACTGTGGCGACATCCATTTTGCAATTCGCCCAGCAGGGGCTGATGGCCGGCCTGATTGCCCAGGAAGTATTTGCCACGGTGCGCTCGCTCATCATCGTGCTGTCCTTCGGCTGGTTCCTGCTGCGGCTTTGCAGCGGCGTCGAGAATCGCGTGCTCGAACAACTCAAGGCCGAGCCGGACCAGGTCCAGACCCGAATGGACCCGACCACGCTCCACGCCCTGGTGCGGTTGCTGCGGCTGACGATTTTCGTGGCGGCGGTGCTTATCGCGCTGCCTACGCTTGGCGTGGAAGTCACCGCCGTGCTCGCTTTCGGCGGCATCGGCGGCATTGCCATGGGTTTTGCGGCCCAGGATCTGCTCGCCAACTTCTTCGGCGGGCTGATGATTTATCTGGACAAGCCCTTTGCCATCGGCGACTGGATTCGCTCGCCGGACCGGGAAATCGAAGGTACCGTGGAAAAGATCGGCTGGCGGCTCACGGTGGTGCGCACTTTCGACAAACGGCCGCTATATGTGCCCAACTCGGTGTTCAACAAGCTGTCGCTGGAGAACCCCTCGCGAATGAGTCATCGCCGCATCTATGAAACCATCGGTCTGCGTTATCAGGACGCAGCCAGGATGGATGCCATCATTTCCGATGTGAAAGCCATGTTGCGGGCCCACGAGGAAATCGACAGCAGCCAGACCATGATCGTGAATTTCAACTACTTTGCGCCGTCCTCGCTGGACTTCTTCGTGTACACCTTTACCAAGACCACCAACTGGGTGCGCTTCCACGAGATCAAGCAGGATGTGCTGTTGCGAATCGTTGGCGTCATTCATTCCCATGGCGCCGATATTGCCTTCCCGACGACGACGCTTGACGGCCTGTCTGGTTTGGAAACCAGACCCGGGCCGGAACCGGATTCCGGCGTGGCATGATCACCCTGGATGAGATTGCGGCGGTTGCCTCCTCGGCCGAGCTGATACACAGCGCCGAAAAAATTTCGGCGGCCATGGATCGCATGGCAGGAGAAATCACCGCCGAACTGGCGGACAGCAATCCCATCCTGCTCTGCGTCATGAACGGCGGCCTGGTCTGTACCGCCGAACTTGCCCTGCGGCTGGATTTTCCCCTGCAGATCGACTTCCTGCATATCAGCCGCTACGGGAACGCCACCCGCGGCGGCGGCATCGAACAGCGGGTCAGCCCAAGCCTCGACCTGCGGGGAAGGGCCGCACTCGTCGTCGATGACATTGTCGATGAAGGCCATACCCTGCAAGCGGTCCTGCAGCTCTGCCGCGAACAGGGCGCGGCACGGACCCTGTCGGCAATCCTGGTGGACAAGCAAAGGACTCGGGCCCCGGATCTGCCCAGACCAGACTTCACCGGCCTTCGGGTTCCGGACCGTTACGTCTTCGGCTATGGCATGGATTACCAGGGTTACCTGCGCAATTGCAATGGCATTTTTGCCCTGGGTGAGGAGCCTGCGCCGTAGGAATTCGCGAAAGCGAAAATTCGCTATCGCCGCGCCCCTGGCCGGTCGATTGAGGCGAATATTGGTGGATATGCAACGAAATCGAGCGGCCAGGGGCGTGGATGAGAGCGGATTTGCAGCCGTGGATTCCTACGGCGCAGACTCCAAGGAGAAAGAAGCCCCGCCGGCATAGCCATCCGGGCGGTATCGGTCTCTGCAGAATTGCAAGACTTCCGCTCGCGAGCCGCGGAAGCGGACCCGGGGAAGTTTGCGGGACAACTGGTATTCGTACATGGGGTCATAGTATTGCTCAAGCAAGAGCCTGATCCATTGCCGATGCAGGCCCAGGCGTTCGCTGCCCCCGGTCGCGAATGCCTTCTGCATCAGCTTTCCCGCTGACTGATAGCCTTCGCCGCCCAGACGGCGGCTGATCTTGCCAAGGCTTGCCAGCAGCGACAGGGCAAGCAGGGATTCTCCTTCTCCCGGGCTATGGCGTTCCCAGGCCGCCAGATTGGCGAGAACATAGTCCTGGAGAATCGTTTCCACACGGGATTCGATGTCCACCTCAAGCAGGGCGATGGGGGCCTGCTTCATGGCGTTGAAGAGCGCCGGGGGAATGGCGAGGGAACCTACCGCGCGGCTTTCGTCTTCCACGATCAATCCCGGCAGGAAGGCATGATCGAGTTTCAGCAGTCGCACCGCGAGTTCATTCTCGAAATGGATCTGGGTTGGCTGGGGCGTGGTCAGGGAGCCGAAAGCCGAACCCCGGTGTCCGGCGGCGCCTTCGATATCCAGGCTATCGGGCAATTCCCCAAGCAGGTTCGTCTTGCCGCTGCCGGTCTTGCCGGCGATCACAAGGAAATTGCTTCCTGTCGCCTCTTCCAGCGCCTTGAGAAGAAATCCCCGCAGCGCCTTGTAGCCGCCTGTTATCAATGGTACTGCAACGCCGCTTTCCGCCAGCCATTGCTGCGCGATATGGGAACGCTGGCCGCCACGGAAACAGTACAGGAGCGCCTGGGGATGCTGTTCGGCGAATTCCCGCCATTGTCGAATCAGCCCCGCCCGAGCTTCGCCGCCGACCAGCCGATGCCCCAGCGCCAGCGCCGCCTCGCCCCCCTGCCTGTGGTACGCCCTGCCCACCTGTTCGCGCTCGGCATCGCTCAACAAAGGAATATTATGACTCGCCGGAAAAGCTCCCCGGGAGAATTCCACCGGTGAGCGCACATCAAGCAGGGGCGTATCCTGCCGAAAAAGCCGCGCAAAATCCGCCTGGGTAACATCTGCTGGCATAATGCATTCGAAGCGGAGAAAATGCGCAAGTGTAGCACCCGGGAGCGAGTTACCGGGGATATCGTCAGCTACAGCGGGATGGCTGCGACCGGCGGTTATACAGTCACAGGAATTGAACAAGGCAAGAAAGCCCATGGCGGATAGCGCACCCTTCCGGATGATTCGCTCCCTGGGCGGCAGGCGCGGCCCCGCCCCGGTACACCTTTGGGACCCGCCTTTTTGCGGAGATATCGACCTGCGTATCGCCCGGGACGGAGTCTGGCTTCACGAGGGCAGGCCCATCCGCCGCCAGGCCATGTTGCAACTGTTCGCTTCCATCCTGAAACGGGAAGGCGACGAATTTTTCCTGGTCAATCCCGTGGAGAAGGTCCGCATCCAGGTGGATGACTGCCCATTTGTAGCTGTGGACATGGAAATTCACAACCCCGGTCCGGATCAATCCATCGCCTTCCTCACCAATGTGGAGGAAACCGTCACCGCCGATGTCAAGCACCCGATCCGCGTAACCGGAACCGACCAGCCCCATCCCACCGTACACGTTCGCAACGGCTTGCAGGCCCTCCTCAGCCGTCCGGTTTTCTACCGCCTTGTTGACGCCGCCGTGCAATATCGGGATGGCCAGGAAATCATCACTGGCATCACCAGCAAGCAGCGTTTCTTCGAACTTGGCCGCAGTGCATCAACTATCGTCCAGGAGCCTGCGCCTAACCCCTTGCGTGTTGACCCTCCCTGACAAAAGCGGCATCATTGCCGCCCGTTTTCACAGGGTCGGGATTGGGTTTTCATGAAGATTCTTGTTGCCGTCAAGCGCGTGCTTGATGCCAATGTAAAGGTTCGGGTCAAGGCCGACGGCTCCGGCATGGAGCTTGCCAATGCCAAGATGGCAATGAATCCCTTTTGCGAGATCGCCGTGGAACAGGCGGTGCGCATGAAGGAAGCGGGGCAGGCCGAAGAAATCATCGCGGTTTCCATAGGCTCCCAGGCTTGCCAGGAACAGCTTCGCACGGCGCTGGCCCTGGGCTGTGACCGGGGCATACTCGTCACCGCCGATGATGAAGTCGCTCCCCTGCAAGTGGCCAAGATGCTCAGGGAACTCGTGGAGCGTGAAGGCGCCGGTCTCGTCATTCTGGGCAAGCAATCCATCGACAGTGACAATAACCAGGTGGGGCAAATGCTGGCCGCGCTTGGCGGCATGGGGCAGGGCACTTTTGCCTGCAGGGCGGAACTGGCCGATGGCAGAATCCTGGTGACCCGGGAAATCGACGGCGGCGAGCAGACGGTGTCCCTGAAGTTGCCCGCCGTGATCACCACGGACCTGCGCCTGAACGAGCCGCGTTACGCCTCGCTGCCCAATATCATGAAAGCCAAGCGTAAACCCATTGAACAACTGACCCCGGCTGACCTTGACGTCGATACCGACTCGAATCTGAAAACCCTGCGGATATTGCCGCCGGCTGAACGTGCTGCGGGAATTTTGGTGGAAAGCGTCGAGGATCTTGTCGGCAAACTCAGGAACGAAGCAAGAGTCATTTAGGAATCAGGCATGTCAATACTGGTCGTCGCCGAACACGATAATCACGAACTCAGGCCAGCTACGCTGAATGCCGTCACCTGCGCGAGGGAAATTGCGTCGCATCTGGAAAATTCCGCAATCCACCTGCTTGTTGCGGGTCATGACTGCGCCGTGGTGGCAGATGCCGGCGCCGCAATCGCTGGCATCGGCAAAGTAATACAGGCGGACGCAACCTCCCTCGGGCGGCAACTGCCGGAAGACATGGCGCCGCTGCTGCGGGAACTCGCCGGCAATTACAGCCATGTCCTCGCTCCGGCAAGCACCACGGGCAAGAACTTCATGCCGCGGCTTGCGGCCCTGCTTGATGTGGCGCAGATTTCCGATATTTCGGCGGTGGAGTCCGCCGATACCTTTGTGCGCCCGATCTATGCCGGCAATGCCCTGGCCACGGTGCAATCCTCGGATCCGGTGAAAGTCATTACCGTGCGAGCCACCGCATTCGACGCTGGCGCAACCGGCTCGAACAAGGCGCCGATTGCATCCTTCGAATTCAGCCTCGAACAGGATCTTTCCCGTTTCGTCAGCGAAAACCTGTCGATTTCCGAACGGCCCGAACTGACTTCCGCCAGCGTGGTGATTTCCGGCGGTCGGGGCATGCAGAATGGCGAAAACTTCGTGATGCTCGAAAAGATCGCCGACAAGCTCAATGCCGCCGTGGGCGCCTCCCGCGCAGCGGTTGACGCGGGATTCGCGCCCAATGACATGCAAGTGGGCCAAACCGGCAAGATCGTGGCGCCGGACTTGTATATCGCCGTGGGAATTTCCGGCGCGATTCAGCATCTTGCCGGCATGAAGGACAGCAAGGTGATCGTCGCCATCAACAAGGACGCCGAAGCGCCGATTTTTCAGATCGCCGACTTCGGCCTTGTGGCGGACCTGTTCAAGGCCCTTCCCGAACTCGAGCAGGCCTTGTAGCAGGCGGAAGTCCTGCCAGAGTCTCCGGGCTCAATTCGCCGCGGATTCTTCCTCTAGCTGGCGGCGGCGCACTTCCCGTGGATCATTCGGCGCCCGGCCCCGGAGAGGGGGCGCTGCGACCGGCTTTTCGGAAGCCGGCGTTGGGTCTGATTCGCCCTGGGTCCCTTTGATTGTTTCGCCGGCGGATTCCTGCTCGGGGCTGGCATTCCCGGGGTCTGCCTGGGCTGCCTTTTCAGTAGCAGGTTCCAGCTGCACGGCGGATTCCGCAAAGGCTGAATCGGGACCTTCCGCTGTTTCCGCCTTGCTGACGGTCTTGCCCCGCTTTCTGGCGGCGGGTTTGGGTTTTGCGCCCCTGGATTTCGGCGCCGGTTTTTCTTCGGCGCTTGCGGTCGTCGCCGCTTCCGCATCGCTCCCATCCGCCTGTGCGGGTCCAGCGCTTGCCGGCTTCTCCTGCTCCTCACCGGCTTCCGCGGATTTGCTGCCACGCCTGCCTGCCGGCGCCTTCCTGGTCCGTCTGGGCTTTTTCAGAGCAGCCCTGGCCTCCTCGCTGGCAGCGGATTCCGTTTCGGGGGTGGTTTCCTCCGTCTGCGGCAATGTGGCCGCCCTGGACTCACCGGTATCCACTCCGGGATTGGATTCGGCGACCTGTTCCGCCGCCGGGATGGCAGTCCCGGTCTCTGCCTCCGTGGCTTTCTTTCTGCCGCGCTTGCCGCCGGAGGCGGGCTTGCGCTGTCGTTTGACGGGTTTCCCATCGACTGCCGCTGTGGCCGAGCCCTGCGTTTCGCCGCCTGGCTCCGGCGGCGCCCCGGACTCGTCTTTCGCTTTGACTTCCAATTCAACCGCTGCCGCCTTGTCTGCGGTTGCTTCGCCAGCGGCCCGGGAATGAGCGCTTTCGTTTTCAGCGACTACCGCAGCAGCCTCCGGGGGAGATGTCACGGGTTTTTCCACAGCGGCCTCGGGTGGGACGATTGCCTCCGGGGCTGTCGTGGATTCTTCCACTTTGGATTCATCCGCGACCGGGCGCGGCCCGCGCTTGCGTTGGGCAGTATTGCGCGGGCGACTGCCTCCCGGGCGCCGCCTGGTCTTGCCGCTTGCGGGCTTTGTTTCCTCTGCGGCGCCCGGCGTCGCCGCAGCTGCCTTTTCCGCCCTGCGGTCCTCATTCCTGTCGCGACCGTCGGTTTTTTTGCGGCTGTCGGACCTGCCGCGTCCATCTGCCTTGCTGCGTCCATCGGGTTTGCCTCGGCCCTGGGTCTGTTTGCGACCATCGGCTTTCCCCCGGCTTTCCCCGGCCCGGCTTCTGGACCTGCGTTCCCGATCTGGTTTCCTGGTTTCCCGGGCTGTCGCCGGTTTGCTTGCCGCCACCGGAGGCTTGGCCTCTGCTTCGTCGCCACTGAACAGACCGCGAATCGCCTTGACGATGGAGGTCACCGGGCTTACCGGGCTTGCCGCCGGACGTTGGGGCCGAGCCTGGTCAATGGCGCCGCGGCTTACCGCGGGCTGGCGGGGCGCGCTCTCGACCTTGAGTTCGGTTTCCGTCTCGGAAAGCTCGGTGATATCCACTTCATAGTGCTCTCCCTTACGGTTGACGCCGGTAATGCGGTAGTGGGGGGTCACGAGTTCGGCGGCAGGCAGGACGGAAACGCAGGAACTGCTTTCCTCCTCGATTGCCGCGACTTCCTCGCGCTTCTCATTGAGCAGATAGGCGGTAACGTCAAGCGGGGCGGCCACGCGGATTTCGACATTTTTTTCCTTGCTCGCCTCCTCCCGGACGATGCGGATGATCGACAACGCCAGGGATTTCACGTCCCGGACCCGACCCTGGCCGCTGCATCGGGGGCAGACTATGCTGCTGGTTTCATCAAGTGAGGCCCGTAGCCGCTGCCGGGACATTTCCAGCAGGCCGAAGCGCGAAATGCGGCTTACCTGCACCCTGGCGCGGTCCGCTTCAAGGGCTTCGCGGATACGGTTTTCCACCAGGCGCTGGTGCTGGCTGGAGGTCATGTCGATAAAATCAATGACGATCAGCCCACCGATATCGCGCAGCCGCAGTTGCCGGGCAATTTCGTCCGCGGCTTCGAGATTGGTGGTGAGGGCGGTTTCCTCGATATCGGCGCCCCGGGTCGCGCGGGAGGAATTGATGTCGATGGCCACCAGCGCTTCGGTGGGGTCGATGGCCAGGCTGCCCCCGGAGGGCAGTTTCACTTCCCTGCCAAAAGCGCTTTCGATCTGGTTTTCGATCTGGAAGCGATTAAATAGCGGCAGCCTGTCTTCATACCGCCTGATGCGGTTTTCGTACTGCGGCATCACCTGGCGCACGAATGCCATGGCTTCCTGATAGGATTCATCGGTATCGAACAGCGCTTCACCGATTTCCTTGCGCAGGTAATCGCGAATCGCGCGGATAATGACGTTGCTTTCCTCGTGGATCAGGAGCGGCGCCGCCTTCCTGTCGGCGACTTCCTGAATGACCTGCCACAGGTTGAGCAGGTAATCGAGGTCCCACTGCAAGTCTTCGGCCTCCTTGCCGACGCCTGCGGTGCGGACAATGACACCCATGTTGTCGGGAATTTCCAGCGAGCGCAGGGCTTCCTTCATTTCCACCCTTTCATCGCCTTCAATGCGGCGGGAGATTCCGCCGAGTCTGGGATTGTTGGGCATCAGCACAAGATAACGCCCGGCAAGGCTGACATAGGTGGACAGGGCGGCCCCCTTGTTGCCGCGCTCTTCCTTCTCCACCTGAACGATGACTTCGGCGCCTTCGCGAATCGGCGCCTTGCCGTTGTCGCCGCGACTGTCCGCGGCGCTTCGATACAGGTCGGAGATTTCTTTCCAGGGCAGGAAGCCGTGGCGGTTGGCGCCAAAGTCCACAAAAGCAGCCTCCAGACTCGGCTCCACCCGGGTCACCCTGCCTTTGTAGATATTGGCTTTCTTGCGTTCCTTGCCGGGGGTTTCTATGTCGAGATCGTACAATCGCTGGCCGTCGACCAGCGCGACCCGGAGTTCTTCCTCCTGGGCCGCATTCACCAGAATGCGTTTCATGCGTTCATTACCTCTTGAACAAACGCAGAAGCTGGCTGGGGCGGACCCGGCCGGTTGGCGGCAGGGCCTTCTGTGGCGAACTTGGGGTTCGCGCTGGCATCGCGATCCGGCGCCTGGCTGGAATCCAGCCAAGCGCCTGGTGGAACCGCCTGGTTGCGGTTCGGCGCCGGTAACCCGCCGGTTTCCGGGGCCGGCTGCAATCTGTTGTGCCGTGCAACAATCTTTCAGTTTGTTGCCACTTCGGGGCCGTGGTCCAGATACGGGGACCCAAGACCTGCCGAATCAAAATTCCCGTGCTCTACTTCTGCTGTATTGCTTGACTGTCTGTTTGTTGGTCTGGTCGGACCGCGCTGAATGGAAAAGCGCATCCGCCCGCTGACAACGCATGCCTGGTCCAGTGCCTCGGTTTCAGTTTTGGGCACACCCGGCATCCGGCGTTGTCCATCTGCCGCGCCATTCGCCGCTACAGTTTCCGGCGAAAGCGAGTCTGGGGCTAAAGGATCAATAAAATCAACAATATGCCCGGTCGCGGACTGTATCACTTCGAGCTCTGACATACAAGCGGCGTTCACCGCGGCCAGCAATTCCCAATTTTGGCGCTTCGCCCCTCATGTCATTCTGGGCGGAGCGAAGTCGCAGAATCTCTTTGGAATTCTGGTATGGTTGTACATGCCCACCATGGCGCGGAATTATTGACTTCGATCAGGCCCGATCTCGACTCCCTGTCGAGCCCACCGGCCCTCACTTTGCTGCTGTGCGCAGGTTGACCGATGTGAGGACGCCCGGCGCCATAATGAGAATTGCCGCATCGTGGCAGAAACCACCAGAAACCACTGCTGTTGCAAGTGGGTATGAAATGTTATAACGTTTCTTTTTCTGGCTGCCAATTGAGACAGATGATGGCGGAGCCATCGACCCCGCCCCACCCCTTCACTGATCCGGATTGCCGCCTGCGGCACACAGCTTCGATTCGGCTGTTGCTGCTCGGCGCCGGGCGCCGGCTGTTCGGCGCGGCCCTGCTTGTCGCTGCGCTCTGGGGCGCGTTCTTCTGGGCGACGTTCACGCCGGGGTGGTAATGGCCTGCACTCTCAAGTTTCAGAATCTGACTCTTGGCTACGATAGGCATCCGGCCGTGTTGGGCCTTTGCGGCGAGATTGCCGAGGGAAGTCTGACGGCTATTGTGGGACCCAACGGGGCCGGAAAATCCACGGTACTGAAAGGAGTGACCGGTACGCTTCGCCCACTTGGGGGGAGGATCGCCCTTGGCGGGCTTGCGCACAGCGAGATCGCCTATCTGCCGCAGCAATCGGATGTCGACCGGTCATTTCCGATCACTGTCGCCGACTTGGTGGCCATGGGCCTGTGGTGGGAGATCGGCGGTTTTGCGGGCCTGGGTTCGATTCACTGGCAGCGTATCGCCGAGGCGATTTCCGCGGTGGGCCTCGAAGGGTTCGAGAATCGGCCCATTGGGTCGCTGTCGGGCGGACAGATACAGCGTGCCCTATTTGCGCGGCTGTTGTTGCAAGACGCACGGCTCGTCCTGCTGGATGAGCCTTTCACCGCGGTTGACGCAAGAACCATGGCGGACCTGATCGACGTGATTCGGCGCTGGCATGGCGAAGGCCGCACGGTGCTCGCCGTCATGCACGATTTCGACACGGTGCAGGCGCACTTCCCCCATACCATGATGTTGGCCCGGGAACTCGTCGCCCACGGGCCCACCGCCGAGGTGCTGACTGCGGAAAACCAGTTTCGAGCGCGTCAGATGTGCGAGGCGGACGCCGAGCCCCCGCGGATTTTCAAGCGGAGCCTGGCCTGATGTGGGAGATTCTTATCCAGCCATTCGCCGATTTTGGTTTCATGCGGCGCGCCCTCGCGGGCTGCATGGCAATTTCGATGGGCGCGACCCCGGTCGGGGTGTTCCTGATGCTGCGTCGCATGAGTCTGACAGGGGACGCCATGGCTCATGCGATCCTGCCGGGCGCGGCCGTCGGCTATCTCGTTGCGGGGCTGTCGTTGGGAGCGATGACCCTGGGCGGGCTGATCGCGGGCATGACCGTGGCGCTGCTTGCAGGCTTCGTGACCCGGTTTACCGCCTTGCGCGAGGATGCAAGCCTTGCAGCCTTCTATCTGATCTCTCTGGCGCTGGGCCTGCTGATCCTTTCCATTCGGGGCAGCAATGTCGACCTGATGCATGTGCTGTTCGGGACCGTGCTCGCCCTTGACGACGCAGCCCTGGTCCTGCTCTGTTCCATTGCAAGCGTTTCGGTCTTTGCCCTCGCGGCCCTGTTGCGGCCGCTGGTGCTTGAGTGCGTGGACCCGCAGTTCCTGCGCTCGGTGAGCGGGCTCAGCGCCATGACGCATTACAGCTTTCTTGCGCTGGTCGTACTGAATCTCGTGGGAGGTTTTCATGCGCTGGGCACGCTGATGGCGGTGGGCATCATGATTCTTCCCGCCGCCGCCGCTCGATTCTGGGCTCTCGGCATCAGTGGGCTGATCGCTGTCGCTGTTTCGGTTGCGATGCTTTCCAGCCTGAGCGGCCTGCTTCTTTCCTATCATTTCAGCCTGCCGTCCGGGCCCGCCATCATTCTCGTCGCCGGTCTCGCCTATGCCTTGTCCCTGATCTTCGGACCAGTGGGCGGCCTTGCCAGGCAGGCTTTTCCGCACCGTTATCTCGAAGCCTGAAAGGAGAGATAATGCCCACCAGCAGAGCACTGCTGACGTCTGCCGCCCTTCTCGCCCTGTGGCTCGCCTTTCCGGCCAACGCACAGTCCGGCAAACCGATACAGGTGACCGCAAGCTTTTCGATCCTCGGCGATATGGTGATGCGCATCGGCGGCGAGCGTGTCGCTGTCACGACGCTTGTGGGCGCCGACGGGGATGCTCATGTTTATCAGCCCACCCCGGCCGATGCGCGGATCGTCAGTGAAGCGGAAATGCTTGTCGTCAACGGCCTGCGGTTCGAGGGCTGGCTGGACCGTCTGATCGACGCTTCGGATTTTCGCGGTGTCCGGGTCGTGGCTACCAACGGCATCAAGCCGATCCGTTTCGCCGGCGCTTGCGACCCCCACGCCTGGCAGAGCCCCGGCAATGCCATAGCCTATGTGGACAACATCACGGCTGCCCTGGCACAGGTCGATCCGGCGAATGCGACTGACTTCTATCGGAACCGGGCGGCTTATGTCGCCGAGATCAAGGCTCTCGATGCCGAGATTCGCAAGAATGTGGCAAGGCTGCCGGCTGACCGCCGCACCGTCGTGACCTCCCACGACGCATTCCAGTACTTCAGCCACGACTACGGGCTTGAGTTCGTTGCGCCCCAGGGGCTCAGCACCGAGTCGGAGGCTTCTGCAAGGGGTGTGGCCAGTCTGGTCCGGCTGATTCGCGAGCGGGGAATTCGCGCCGTCTTTATCGAGAATGTCGCGGACTCACGACTGCTGAAGCAAATCGCTGATGAGACGGGAGCCGTTATCGGCGGCACGCTCTATCCCGACGCGCTGTCCGGCCCTGCCGGCCCGGCCGCGACCTACCTTGACATGATGCGGCACAATGCGGAAACGCTGGCGCAGGCGCTTCGACAAGATCGAACAGGACGAGTGGGACCGAACCATGGCGGTTAACGTGCGAGGCGTCTGGCAGTGCAGCAAGGCATGCGTGTCAGCCATGCGCGAGGCGGGCTGCGCTTCGCAAACGCTGGCCTCCACCCATGGAATTTTTCACTATGGAAGCTCTGATTAAGTCAGAGCTTCCCTGCGGCACATGGAAGTGCCGCCGAATTCGATGGCGTAAGCCATTGAATTCGGGAGCAAAACAAAACCACGCTTTTGTTTTGCGATAATGAAAAACTCTACGGATGGAGTTTTTCAGAGAATACCTATGGTTTCATCCAGTCCGCCAAACCGTTACACCGCCCCGGGCGTCAAGTGCGGCAAGCGCGCGTCCGTCCGGACGCCAGTACAATTCCGCCCCTGCGTCGGCCAGAATCGCGGCCCCGACGGGGTGGCCCGACCCGTCCCGCTGCAGCGACCACACCACGACAGAGCCATCCCGTGCCGCCGAGGCCAGACGCAATCCCCTGCGAGCAAAGGCGAGCGTTGTGACGGGTTGAATATGTTGCTCCAGAACGCCGGGCCGCGTGCCTTCGGGGCCGGCTCCCTGGAAACTCCAGACCGTCACGGCCTTGCCTCCGCCGGTGGCCAGCAGAGTGCCCGAGTCATCGAAAGCCAGAGCGGATGGCTTGCCGGGATATCCGGACATCATGAAGTCCTGTTCCGTGGAGCGACGCCAAAAGTGTACCGAGTTGTCCTGGCTGCCACAGGCAACGATGTTTCCATCCGGGCTCAGCACCATCGAAACCAGGGAGCCTTTCCACTCCAGCTTCTGGCTCAGTTCCCCGATTGACGCATCGAAGAAGCTCACTCGACCGTAACAGGTCATGGCCAACTCGCCTGCGTCGGACCAGGCAATGGCGCTGACGGTGCTGGGATGATCATCGCAGCGCCAAACTTCCCGGCCGTCCACATCATAGGTGCGAACCTGTCGCGAGCAGGAGGCCGCGAGCCATTGCCCGTCCGGTGACCAGGCCACATTCTCCACCCAGCCACCGCCAAGATCGATGATTTGCCCTGGCTGACCGTCGGCGACACTCCAGACAAGCACTCGCCCGTCCTGGCCAGCGGTGGCGAACAGGGTTCCGTCCGGATGGATCGCCAGTGCGAGCAGTCCGCCGTCATGGGCTTCCTGCCGCGCCCAGGCGCTTGCCCCGGATGTGCCGTCGAATGCGTAGACGCCCCCGGCAACGTCACCAACCACCAGCGCCTCACCGTTCCGGGTCCAGCCCCCGGCGATGGCGTAATCGCCGACCGATGCAGACCAGCCCGGGCGGAGCACCCCTTTCGGTCTGCGGGTGCTCACATCAAACATTCCTCGAAGCCCTGCCGTATGCTTTCCTCATCGAGATTACGGCCGATGAAGACAAGCTGGTTGCGGCGAGGCGTGTCTCCCCACGGGCGATCCGGCTGGCCGTCAAAGAGCATGTGGACTCCCTGGAAGACGAATCGACGCGATTCACCCGCGAGGCTGATGAAGCCCTTCATTCGAAAGATGTCCACCCCGCGCTCGGCGAGCAGTCTGCCGAGCCAGGATTCCAGCCGTCCGGCATCGAGGTCGCCTGCCCTTTCGATCGAGATCGAGCCCACCTCGTCGTCGTGCTCGTGCTGTGCGACCCAGGTGCGCTCCACCTCCGTAGCGACTGCCGCTCCATCCGCCCCGGCCAGTTGCAGATCAAACTCTTCCGCAGTGTGCTGGGCGTAGAGGCCAAAGCGTGCTTGCGTGTCGAGCTCAAGGAAGAACGACTTGCGCCCCGGGGAATCGAGCTGAAGGTTCAGGTGCTTTCCCACAGAAAGTTCTTCCCCGGGAAGAATGGGTTCAGCCGGTTCTGCATACCGCCGCACGCACCACTCCGCACCCTCCCGGAGGGCGGCATCGTCCGTGCCCTGGCCGGGCGCCACCACAAGCGACATTTCCGGGTCAGGCCCCTCAGCGAGGCTGAGTTCGTAACGACCGGCTTCCAGCGACCAGACACCGGTCCATTCGAAGGGGTACTCCGGCTCAAGGAAAGTGGGGCGGCGCTCGAGCACCTGGTCCAGATCGAAGGCGCCAAGGTTGAGTACCGTGTCAACGGAAACATCCGCCCGCTCACTGCGAACGACTCGCGCCATCCGGTTCATTTCCCGAAGCCGGGATTCGAGCTGGTCGAGGGCCTCGCCATTGACCAGATCGGTCTTGTTCAGAACGAGAACATCCGCGAATGCGATTTGTTCGGTGCTTTCGTCGCTTCGGCCGAGTTGTTGCTCGATGTGGGCTGCGTCCACCAGGGTGACGATCCCGTCCAGGGAAAATTCCGCACGGATATCGTCGTCCATTAAGAAGGTCTGGGCGACCGGACCGGGGTCGGCGAGCCCCGTGGTTTCCACCAGCACATAGTCGAACTTGTCACGGCGCTTCATGAGATTGCCGAGTACGCGAATCAGGTCTCCGCGCACCGTGCAACAGATGCAGCCGTTCGCCATTTCGAAGATCTCCTCGTCAGCATTGATGACGAGCGCCTGATCGATGCCCACCTCTCCGTACTCGTTCTCGATCACGGCAATCCGCTTGCCGTGCTCTTCGCTCAATATCCGATTGAGCAGGGTCGTCTTGCCGGAGCCAAGGAAGCCGGTGAGGATGGAAACAGGGACTTTTTGCTGTGCGTTCATCTGGTTCTCCTGGGGGAAGAGGGTTCAGGGACATCCAGGTCCTCGTCTGGTACATTCAGGAATGTACTGCGTCGGCTCATTGGCCCTTGTGAGCGATAAACGCAATGTTATAACATTGTGCTGCAGCGGCACAACAGAGATCCATATCATGAAGTTCCCTTCGACCCGGCCCTGCACCGATTCCAACTGCCGCGGGCAGCATGTGCCGGCGGAACGGGTTGCGCTGGTGAAGTCTCTTTGCGAAGCTCGCGGGGTGCAGTTCACCATGCTAAGGCGGCACGTGCTGGAACTGCTCTGGGAGAGTGGTCGCCCCGTGGGTGCCTACGAGCTGATCGAAGCGCTCAAACTCAGGTACTCCCGTCCCGTGGGCCCGCCCACCGTCTACCGGGCTCTTGAATTCCTGATGGACCAGCGGTTCGTCTCGAAGATCGAAAGCCGCAACGCCTATGTTCCCTGCGCACATCCCGAGCGTGTCCATGATTGCCTTTTCTTCATTTGCAGTCACTGCGGCGTGTCCGCGGAATCTGAGGACCTGCGGGTCGAGCGGTTACTCGCCGAGGACGCCGCTGACCTCGGGTTCCGCGTGCAACGACGTGTAGTCGAAGTGGAAGGCACTTGCCGGTGTTGCCTCACCGAAGCCGGCAGCGAATCCGGCGGATACTGACGCTTGCAGGCCGAGTTACCGGGAATTGCCGCACAGGCTATAATGCGCCGCCCGGTGCAAGCAGCAGGTTGGATGGCGGGATGCGCAGTCATTATTGTGGAGAATTGAACGAATCCCATGTTGGCGCGGAGCTTGCGCTTTGTGGCTGGGTGCACCGGCGGCGCGACCATGGCGGGGTGATTTTCCTTGATCTTCGGGATCGGGAAGGCATCGCCCAGGTGGTGTTCGACCCGGACACGCCGGAAAGCTTCGCCGTTGCCGAGCAGGTTCGCAACGAGTATGTAATCCGGATTGCCGGGCGGGTTCGCTCCCGGCCGGAAGGTGCCGTAAACCCCGACATGCCCACGGGCAAGGTTGAAGTCCTCGGCAGGGAACTCGAAATTCTCAACGCGGCGGACACCACGCCGATTCCCGTCGATGAATACGTGGAGGCCGGCGAGGACATTCGCCTGCGCTATCGCTATATCGACCTGCGCCGGCCGGAAATGGCCGAGCGCATGCGCTTCCGCTCCCGGCTCACCCGGGCTGTGCGCCACTATCTGGACGAGCACGGCTTTCTGGAAACCGAGACCCCCTTGCTGACCCGGGCGACCCCGGAAGGCGCCCGGGACTATCTGGTGCCCAGCCGCACCCATCCCTCCCGGTTCTTCGCCTTGCCGCAATCGCCCCAGTTGTTCAAGCAGCTTCTCATGGTGGCGGGGCTCGACCGCTATTACCAGATCGCCCGTTGCTTTCGCGACGAAGACCTGCGCGCCGACCGCCAGCCGGAATTCACCCAGATCGATGTGGAAATGTCTTTCGTCGACGAAGAGCAGGTGATGTCGGCCATGGAAGGGCTGGTCCGCCAGGTATTCGCCGAAACGGTCGGGGTTGAACTCGGCACATTTGCCCGTCTGAGCCATGCCGAATCCCTGCGACGTTATGGATCCGACAAGCCCGACCTGCGCGTGGATCTCGAGTTTGTCGATCTGGCGGAACTGATGCGCGAGGTGGATTTCAAGGTGTTTCGCGAGCCCGCCCGGCGCAATGGCTGCCGGGTGGTAGCCCTGCGCGTTCCCGGCGGCGCGGCATTGAGCCGCAAGCAGATCGACGATTACACCGATTTCGTTCGCAAACGGGGCGCCGGCGGGCTCGCCTGGATCAAGCTGAACAATGCGGCCCTGGGTCGGGAAGGCCTGCAGTCGCCCATCGTGAAATTCATGGATGACCAGACGATCCAGGGGCTGCTTGAGGCCAGCGCCGCAGAATCCGGCGACATTATCTTCTTTGGCGCCGACAAGGCCGCAGTGGTCAATGAATCCCTCGGCGCCCTGCGGCTGCGGGTAGCCCGGGACCTGGGTCTGGCGCAGGAAGGCTGGAAGCCCCTGTGGGTGGTCGATTTTCCCATGTTCGAAACCGCCGGAGACGACAGCTTGACGCCTTTGCACCATCCCTTCACGGCGCCATCTTGCAGCGTCGGAGAACTGCGGGAAAAACCGCTGGAAGCCCTGTCCAGGGCCTATGACATGGTGCTGAATGGCGTGGAACTCGGCGGCGGCTCCATCCGCATATCGCAGTCCGACATGCAACAGGCGGTGTTCGAACTGCTTGGCATCGGCGTCGAAGAGGCCCAGCGCAAGTTTGGCTTTCTGCTTTCCGCCCTGCGCTATGGCTGCCCGCCCCATGGCGGCATCGCCTTTGGCCTGGACCGGCTGGCCATGCTGCTTTGCGGCGCGAATTCGATCCGCGATGTGATTCCTTTCCCCAAGACCCAGTCGGCGTCCTGCCCGCTGACAGCGGCGCCGGGCGAGGTATCCGCAGCCCAGTTGCGCGAATTGCACATCCGGCCGCGGCCGCCCCAGGCCTGAGCAGGAATCCTCCAGCATGGCGGGTCATAGCAAATGGGCCAATATCAAGCACCGCAAGGCGGGACAGGACGCCAGGCGCGGCAAGATTTTCACCAAGATCATCCGTGAACTCACCGTCGCCGCTAGGCTTGGCGGCGAATCGCCGGACGACAATCCCCGGCTGCGGGCGGCGGTGGACAAGGCGCTTGGGGCGAATATGCCCCGGGATACCATCGACCGGGCGATTGCCCGGGGCTCCGGCGCTGCCGGCGGCGAGGATATGGAGGAACTCGCCTACGAGGGCTACGGCCCCGGCGGCGTGGCCATCTTTCTCGACTGCCTCAGCGACAATCGCAATCGCACCGCCGCTGAAGTTCGCCACGGTTTCGCCAAATTCGGCGGTTCGCTCGGCACCAGCGGCTCGGTAGCCTATCTGTTCAGCCGCACCGGCGTGATCGTCTTTGCCGCCGGCAAGGATGAGGAGCGCATCATGGAAGTCGCCCTGGAAGCCGGCGCGGATGATGTAGTTGAAACCGAAGACGGCGGCGTCGAGGTGCATACCAGCCTGGAAGACTTTGGCGCAGTGCAGGACGCCTTCCACGCCGCGGGCCTCGATTTCGTCCATGCGGAAATGGCCATGCTGCCCTCCACCGAAGTGGAACTCGACCTCGACGCCGCAAGCACCCTGCTGAGGCTGCTGGAACATCTGGAAGATCTGGACGACGTGCAAAGCGTCTGGTCGAATGCGAGAGTCCCGCCGGAAGTCGCCGGGCAGTTGCAGGATTCTGCGCATTTGCAGCCGTGAATTCCTGCGGTACAAGCTCTTGGGAAAAAATTCTTTTTTTCCCGCGCTTCCTGCCGATAATCTGGAAGCGTGAACATCATTATCGGCATTGATCCGGGTTCCCGGGTAACCGGCTGGGGAATCGTCAAATCGTATCCGGAGCGGCTGGAGCACCTGGGCCATGGCTGCATCCGGCTGGAGCAGCCCGGGCATCCCGAGCGGCTGTGGGAAATCTTCAGCAATCTGCGCCGGGTGGTCGAGGAATACGGACCAAACCAGGCGGCGGTGGAAGAAGTATTCATGGGCCGCAACGCCGCCTCGGCGCTGAAGCTGGGCCAGGCCCGGGGCAGCGCGATGGTTGCCTGCCGGTTCAACGGCATGCCGGTGGTTGAGTATTCCGCGCGCAAGGTGAAGCAGGCGCTGGCGGGTAATGGCGCAGCCAGCAAGGAGCAGGTGCAGCACATGGTGAAAGTTCTCTTGCAGCTTGACGACGATATCGCCGAAGACGCCGCCGATGCCCTCGCCGTGGCGATCTGTCATGCCCACAGTGGCGGCAGCCCATTGGGAGAGGCGATTGCGCGCTCCTGGAGCCGCGGGCGATACCGGCCGTGATAGGCCAGCTTCGCGGGAAATTGATCCGCAAGCAGCCGGCGGAAGCCCTGGTCCTTGCTGGCGGCGTGGGCTACGAAGTGCAGCTTCCCCTGAGCGCTTTCGACAAGTTGCCGGATGCCGGCGCCGAGGTCGTCCTGCACACCCATCTGGTGGTGCGCGAGGACGCCCAGGTGCTTTTCGGCTTTCCCGATTCCGCCGACAAGACGCTGTTCCGGCATCTGATCCGGGTCAATGGCGTCGGCCCCCGGCTTGCCCTGGCATTGCTTTCCGGCATGAACGCCGGCGAACTTGCCGCCGCGGTGCAGGCGGGGGATACCGCCAGGCTCAGTTCCGCGCCCGGAATCGGCAAGCGCACCGCGGAGCGGATCGTGGTGGAATTGCGGGACCGCCTCGACGAGTGGGGCGGCATGGTTCCCCTGCCCCAGGGCGCTGCCGCGCCGGCCCCAGGCGGCAGCGGCGAAGCCGCCGCGGCCCTGGTGAGCCTCGGCTACAAGCCACAGCAGGCGGCGTGGGTAATCGCCCGCATTGAACGCGAAAATCCGGCGGCGCAAAGCACCGAAGAACTGATTCGTCTGGCATTGCGGGGCATGGCGCCCGGCAAGAGAGGGTGTCCATGAGCGAGTCGACACCGGAACAACGTATTATCGCGCCGGAAGCCGCCGGGCCTGAAGACCGGCAGGATTCCCTGCGACCGTTGCGCTTGCGGGATTACATCGGCCAGCAGCAGATGAAGGAGCAGATGGAAATCTTCATCGGCGCCGCCCGCAAGCGGGGGGAATCACTCGACCATACCCTGATTTTCGGCCCGCCGGGGCTTGGCAAGACCACCCTGGCGCGGATTATCGCCAATGAAATGGGGGTTGCGATTCGCAGCACGGCCGGCCCGGTGCTGGAAAAGTCCGGCGATCTGGCCGCGATTCTCACCAATCTTGCCCGGGGCGATGTACTTTTCATTGATGAAATCCACCGCCTGCGCCCGGCCATCGAGGAAATTCTCTACCCCGCCATGGAGGACAACCAGCTTGATATCGTGATCGGCGAAGGCCCGGCTGCCCGCTCGATCAAGCTGGACCTGCCGCCATTTACCCTGGTGGGCGCCACCACCCGGGCTGGCTTGCTGACCTCGCCATTGCGCGACCGGTTTGGCATTGTGCAGCGCCTGGAGTTCTACAGCGCCGGAGAACTTGGCCGGATTGTCGCCCGCTCGGCTGGGATTTTGCAGGCGGAAATCAACCCCGGCGGCAGCCGGGAAATCGCAGGCCGCTCCCGGGGCACCCCCCGGGTCGCCAACCGCCTGCTGCGGCGGGTGCGGGATTTCGCGGAAATGACCGGAGACGGAAAGATCACCGAAACTTCTGCCGGCAAGGCGCTGGACATGCTCGATATTGACCCCCGGGGTTGCGATCGCTGGGACCGTCTGCTGCTGCGCACCATGATCGACAAGTTCGATGGCGGGCCGGTCGGAGTGGAAAGTCTGGCGGCGGCCATCGGCGAGGAGCGTGATACCATCGAAGACCTTATCGAACCTTTCCTGATTCAACAGGGGCTGATCATGCGCACGCCGCGGGGGCGGGTGGCCACTCCCCACGCCTGGCGCTATTTTGGCCTGTCGCCGAAGAAGGCGGCGGAAGACCTGTTCAGTCAGGAACCTGCGCCACAGGAGCAAATCCACCGATTGGAGCACACTAATGGGTGAAGAGCTCGGACCATTGCAACTGATTTTCGGCGCCAGTATCGAGGTGCAGATCGTCATCTTCATACTGATTGCGCTATCGGTGATTTCCTGGTGCATTATCGTCCAGCGCTATCTGGTGCTGGCGGCGGCGGAAAAGGCCGTACTCAATTTCGAGGAGCGCTTCTGGTCGGGAATCGATTTGGGCGTGCTGTATCGCGAAGGCAGCCAGATGCAGGAAGAAGGCATGGCCATGGCGGGCATGGAAAACATTTTCCGGGTGGGATTCAAGGAATTCATGCGTCTGCGGCAGCAGGGGAATATCGACCGGGAAGCGATCATGGAAGGCGCCCAGCGCGCCATGCGGGTGGCCTATTCCCGGGAAGAAGACAAGCTGGAACGGCACCTGGCTTTTCTCGCCACGGTGGGTTCGGTGTCGCCATACATCGGCCTGTTCGGCACGGTCATCGGCATCATGAACGCCTTTCTCGGCCTCGCCAGCCAGGCCCAGGCCACCTTGCAGGTGGTGGCTCCGGGAATCGCCGAAGCGCTGGTGGTGACCGCCATCGGCCTGTTCGCGGCGATTCCCGCGGTGGTGGCCTACAATCGCTACGCTTCCAAGGTGGAATCGGTCACCGGCAGCTACATCACCTTCACGGACGAGTTTTCCAGCATTCTGCATCGGCAGATTCACACCACGGGTTGACGCGGGCGCGGCCATGGAAATCCTGACCCGCAAAAAACGCCGTCCCATGAGCGAGATCAACGTGGTACCGTATATCGATGTGATGCTGGTGCTGCTGATCGTGTTCATGATCACCGCACCCCTGCTCAATCAGGGCATTGAAGTGGAGTTGCCGGAAGCCGACAACGAGCCGCTGGATATCGATCAAAACCTGCAAACCCTGGTGGTAACCATTACCGCCGCCGGCGAATACTTTCTCAGCACCGGCCCCACCGAGGAGGAGCGGGATTCCTTTGACCTGGAAACCATTTCCCGCCAGGTGGGGCAGATATTGAACGCCAATCCGGAAATACAGGTGCTGATCGAAGGCGACGCCGGCGCGGACTGGGGGTCCATGATCACCCTGATCACGGCGCTGCAGGGAGCCGGTGTGGTCAATCCCAGTTTCATCACCCAGCCGCTTACCGGGCTGCCCTGAGGCCTCGGCCATGAGCGCGTCCTACCGCTTTCTTGTCAGGTTCAACGGCTATCCGCTGTCGGCGGTCATCGCCGTCCTGCTGCATGGCTTCACCCTGGGCTTCATTCTCTACTGGAACAGCAGCAGCAGTTCCAGCGATCTGGAACTGGTCCAGCCAACGATTATCAAGTCCCTGTTCATCGACGAGAATCCCCTCACCCGGGAGCGCATCGAGCGGCAGCAGGCCCAGCTCCAGCGCGACCAGGAGCAGCGTGAGCGGGAATTGCAGCGCCAGCGGGACGAGGAGCAGCAGCGCATCGAGGAAGAACAAAGGCAGCGCGAGGCCGAAGCCGAAAGGCTGCGCCAGCAGCAACTCGAACAGCAGCGCCTGCTCGATGAGGAAGAGCGCCGGCGCCTGCTTGAATTGCAGCGCCAGCGGGAACGCGAACAGGAAGAGCAGCGGCAGCGGGAACTCGCCGAGCAGCAGCGCCGCCGGCAGCAAGAGGAGGCCGAAAGCCGCCGCCGCCAGGAGGAAGCCGCCGCGGCCGCGGCGCGCACCGAGTATGAAGTCATGCAGAGCGGCGTGGCGCTGATTCAGCAATATGTGCAGGAAGTCTGGTCGCGGCCGCCCAGCGCCCGCAATGGCATGCGCGCGGTATTGCGCATCAACCTGCTGCCCACCGGGGAAGTAACCGATGTGGCCATAGCCGAATCCAGCGGTGACCCGGCCTTCGACCGGTCCGCGGAAAATGCCGTGTATCGCGCCCAGCCATTCAGCGAACTCGAACAGATGCCGATTCATGTCTTTAACGAGAACTTCCGCACCCTGACCCTGATTTTCCAACCGGAGGACCTGCTCAATTGAACCCAAAGCGCCTGTTGCTCGCCGTCCTGCTGCTTGCCGTCCATGCACCCGCAGCAGCGGAACTCAGTATCCAGATCACCCAGGGCGTGGATGACCCCATCCCCATCGCCGTGGTGCCCTTTGCCACCGATGGCGCGGTCTTTGGCGCCGAAGACGTGGCCGGGATCGTTTCCAGTGATCTGGAGCAAGTGGGTGAATTCCTCGCTCTCGGGAGGGAAAACCTGCTCAGCATGCCCAGCGAGGAACGCGAGGTCTTTTTCCGCGACTGGCAGTTGCTGGCCCAGGACTATCTGCTCGTGGGCAAGGTCAGCGGCGTCCAGGGCAGTCAGGTGGTGCGGGTGCAATACGAGTTTTTCGACGTCAACCGGGAGTTGCGGCTGGTGGGCGAAGTGCTTGCCGGCAATGTTTCCCAGATGCGCGATATCGGCCATGAGATCGCCAATGTGGTCTATGAGCAGGTAACCGGCATTCGCGGCGCGTTCACCTCGCAGATCCTGTATGTGGTCGCCGAGCCGACTGCCGATGGAACCCGCTTTCGCCTCGAGAAGGCCGACTACGACGGCCAGAGGCCCCAGGTGCTGCTGCGCTCCCGGGAGCCCATCATGTCTCCGAACTGGTCGCCGGACGGAAGTGAGGTCGCCTACGTCTCCTTTGAGACCGACCGGCCGCGAATCTATATCCAGGACATCGCCTCGGGCCAGCGCCGCCAGATCACCAATTATCCGGGAATCAACAGCTCGCCGGTGTTTTCCCCCGATGGCGACAGGCTCGCCATGGTGCTGTCCCGGGACGGCAGCCCCGATATCTATGTGCAGGACCTGCGCAGCAATGAATTGATGCGGGTCACCGATCATCCCGCCATTGACACCGAACCGAGCTGGACCCCGGACGGTCGCTCCATCGTGTTCATGTCGGACCGCACCGGCCAGCCCCAGATCTACCAGATCGAACTCGGCGCGAGCTCCTTCGATGTGGAGCGGCTGACCTATGACTGCTTTCAATGCGCCAAGGCCAGATTTCTGCCCGATGGCGTCAATCTCATTCATGTCCGCCGGGAAACCAGGCAAAGCCCGAGCTACCAGATCGCCATCATCAATATCGAGACTTTGCGGGTCATCACGCTGACCGATACCTCGCTCGACGAATCGCCGAGCCTGGCGCCTAACGGCAGCATGATCATGTACGCGACAAAGCATCAGGGGAGAGGCGTTTTGGACGCGGTTTCCATTGACGGTCTGGTGAAGTTCCGTTTACCATCAGCCGAGGGTGACGTGCGAGAACCCGCGTGGTCACCATTCCTGGACTAAATGTTGTTCTCACCCGGTCGAAAAGAATAGTGGAGGCCGGTTGATTCGACTCAGTTGAGGAGTGGCAGCCGAACACACACAACATATGGTGGTTGGAGGACTCAGAGAGTGGGAACCCAAAGCAATACGATTATCAAGGCGAGCTTGCTCGCGTTCACGCTGGCGCTGTTCGCGGCATGCAGTTCCACCGAAGATGCGGAACCGCCTGCGGAGGTCGTTGACAACACGCCCGCCCCGGCTGACACCAGCGGCGCCGATGACGATCCCGGCCCGACGATGGAAGAGTTGGAAAGGGAAAGACAGCTGGCGCAAAGAGTGTTCTATTTCGACTTTGACGTAGCCGAGTTCAAGGCCGAAGACCGTGAAACGCTGACCACTCATGCCCAGAATCTCGCGGCCAATGCGAACCTTCGCATCCGCCTCGAAGGTCATGCCGACGAACGCGGCACGCGGGAATACAATCTCGCGCTCGGCGAGCGGCGGGCGAATGGCATTCTCAACTATCTCATCGTCAACGGCGCATCCCGTGGGCAGATCGAGGTGGTGAGCTACGGCGAGGAAGAACCGGAACAAGCAGGTCAGAGTGAAGCGGCCTATGCCATGAACCGGCGCGTAGAGATCGTCGACCAGTAAGGATCCATGAACGGGAAACTGCTGCTGCGCGGCTCGAGGACGCTGGCCGGGGGCTGTCTGTTGCTTGCGGCGACAGCGGCCATCCCCCAGGATCGGCCCCTGTTCCCGGGCCAGAATACCGCCCAGGGCGCCAATAGTGACGCCCTGTCCCTGCTGCTCGACCAGAACAACCAGTTACGCACCGAATTGCAGGCCCTGCGCGCCCTGGTGGAGGAGCAGGGCTTCTCGTTGCGCAGGTTGCAGCGGGATTCCCTGAGCCGCTACACCAATATGGACGAGCGGCTGCAGAATCTCGAAAACCGCGCCCCGGCGCCCGCCGAACTCCCCGGCCTCCCGCCGGCAATCCCTGCTGACGCCACCGGTCCCGGGGATGCGGCTGAAACCACCCGGCAAACGCCGGAGCCGGCGCTAACCAGGCCGGCAAGCGTCGAGCCAGACATTTCCTCCGTGTCGCATTCCGCAGCGCGGAATGCGGAAACCACCGGGGCCGAGCCTGCGCCGGCCTCGCCCCTGCGCAATCGTCCCGCCACCCTGCAGCCAGCGGTATTGAGTGAGCAGCAGCTCTACCAAATGGCTTATGAATCGGCGATCAATTCCGATTTCGAGCGCTCCATCGCTGAATTTGACCAGTATCTGAACGTCTACCCGGAAGGCCGCTTCGTCAGCAATGCCCACTACTGGAAAGGCCAGTCATACCTCTATCTCAACCATTTCGACGAAGCGCGGGAGGCTTACGAGATCATCATCAACGAATATGCCGACTCGCCCAAACTGCCCGATGCCATGTATGGTCTCGGACAGGCTTTCCAGGGACTTGGCGACAGCCGCCGGGCCAGGGACCTCTATAACAGCATCAAGCGCCGCTATCCCAATACCGGCGTCGCGAATCTCGCCGATACCCGCCTGCTGTCGCTTGACTGACCCTGCATCGGTCACACCAGTCGGACACGGGATCGTGTCATCACATGTCCCTGAGAATTACTGAAATTTTCCATTCGCTCCAGGGCGAGACCCGCAGCATGGGAATCCCCACGGTTTTCGTGCGCCTGACGGGTTGCCCACTGCGTTGCGTCTATTGCGACACAGCCTACGCTTTTCACGGCGGCAAGCTGATGCAGATCGACGAAATACTCAGCCAGGTCGCCGCCTGGAATTGCGGCTATGTCACGGTGACCGGGGGCGAGCCCCTGGCGCAGAAGGAATGTTTCGACCTGTTGCGGGAATTGTGCGGCCAGGGCTACCGGGTCTCCCTGGAAACCAGCGGCGCCATACCGGTGGATGAAGTGGATGAACGGGTTTGCATCGTCATGGACCTGAAGACGCCGGCTTCCCGGGAATCACACCGCAACCGATACCGGAATCTGCGGCATCTGCGGCGGACCGATCAGGTCAAATTTGTCATCTGCGATCGCAAAGACTACGAATGGAGCCTGGCGCAAATCGGGGAGCATCAATTGGTCGACAAAGTCGACGAAATCCTGTTCTCACCTTCCCACGACGAACTTGAGCCCGCAATACTCGCCCAGTGGATACTTGATGACCGCCTGCCGGTGCGAATGCAAATCCAGCTCCACAAACTGCTGTGGAATTCGGAACCGGGACGTTAGCGGTGACGATTGCGACCGGGACCGGCGTCAGGCGCGCGGTGGTATTGTTGTCCGGCGGGCTTGATTCCGCCACCTCGCTGGCGGTGGCAAGGGAATCGGGCTTCCGGTGTCACGGGCTGACTTTTGATTATGGCCAGCGCTCACAGGCGGAGACCAAGGCGGCCGCAGCCCAGGCCAGGGCGCAAGGAGTCACCGAGCATCGTGTGCTTCCCTTGCCCCTTGGCGAATTCGGCGGGTCGGCTCTCACCGATACCGGGATTACTGTTCCCACGGAAGAAACCCGGGGAATACCCTCCACCTATGTGCCGGCGCGCAATACGGTTTTTCTCGCATACGCATTGGCCTGGGCCGAAGTGCTGGAAGCCGGCGCGATTTTCATCGGCGTCAACGCCCTGGACTATTCCGGGTACCCCGATTGCCGCCCGGAGTATGTGGCGGCTTTCCAGCGGCTGATTCATCTGGCGACCCGCACCGGTGTCGAGGGAGGCAGGATTTCTCTCGAAGCGCCGTTGTTGCATCTGGGTAAATCCGAAATCATTCAGACTGGCGCCAGACTCGGGGTGGATTTCGCCAAAACGGTTTCCTGCTATCAGGCCGATGCCGAAGGCAGGGCCTGCGGCCGCTGCGACAGTTGCCGCTTGCGGCGAGAGGGATTTGCCTCCGCGGGGCTTGCTGATCCGACGGAGTATCGAACGGCTTGAGTTTTTCTCAATTACTAGTAAGATTGCCCGCTTTCCGGGTCGTTAGCTCAGTTGGTAGAGCAGAAGGCTTTTAACCTTTTGGTCATAGGTTCGAATCCTATACGGCCCACCAAAACCATAAGGCATCGACTTCGATGGCAGATGGACTTTGGCACCAGGGGGGATTGGCGCCTGTGACTCGGGCGTGGGTCGGGGATGCTTACCGGCAGGTTGGGTTTTCGGGGATTTTGTCGATGACAAAAATACTATCCGGAAAAGCTTCGCCTATCTTGAAATCGGTCCACACAGCCTCATTGGCCTTTACGCCGTTGTAGAAAAGGCCGACCCGGCCCGCTTGCCGCCAGTTGATATCCGGCCTGGAGAAATAGTCGGAGTAGCGGCGTTCGTGCCAGCCGCGTGGCGTGTCGAAGCCGACATACAGAATGTCGAAACTTTCTTGATCGAAGCCGAATAGCGTCTTTCCGCCATTCGGATCGGTCAGTTCGACCATATAGGCAGGCTTGCCGTCAACCGCCCGGTCGGCCCGGCGCTGCTGCGTCCAGCCTTCGTCCAGGGCGTTGCGAATCGCGCCAAATCCGAAATTGCTGCTCCACATCGCATTGGCTGACTGGTCTGCCATCCGGCCGGATTCATTGTAGGTCGCCTCGCCGTCGAAACTTAGCAACATGGCAAGCCTTGTTTCGCTCCAGGCTTCAATCCTCACCTTGCCGCTGGCGGAGTGGGCATCGGTCTTCTGATCCGCGAATTTCCGCCACATGGCATAAGGGTCCCAGATCTGACTTTCGCCGCCATTGTCGTAAATGACGTTGTAGCCGGATAGCAGCAGGGTTCCGGGGGAAAGGAATGTTTCGCCTCCGGCGGCCTCCTGCGCCATTTCAACAATCATCCTGCCATCCAGATCCGGATTTTCCGGCGCAGTATCCAGCGGCGATTGCACGTGGGCATAGCCAAGGCCCGGCAACAGAACCATTGCCATACCGAGAATAACTCGTTTCCGGGTGAGCATCGCCATGCTTTCGATCGCTTGCCTGGTGCGGTTCTACAATAATGCTCAGCCCTTTTCGCAATGTCCAGAGCCAATTTCGTGTGCAACCACACAGCGACACATGACCCTTGTGGCAATCTGACGCTGGCAATATCAGGGAGCCCTGATCAAGTCAGAGCTTCCCTGGTTTCGACATGGCCATGGATCTGGTACCGGAGGCCGGACTTGAACCGGCACGCTATCGCTAGCAATGGATTTTGAATCCATCGTGTCTACCAATTCCACCACTCCGGCAGTACAAGGCGGACGCGGGCGCTGGAACGGGCGCCGCACGGCGAATGGTATAGTAAGCGCCCGTCGCGATTCAATGTATGGCGCCCGCCGGTCAGGACCGGAAATTTTCAGGGAATACCTGGTGTGCTTTCCCATAAGTTCGCTGCATTTCAGCGCGTCCCCCGTGGTGTGTGGCTAGGAGCCTGCGCCACAGGAATTCACGGCTACAAATCCGCTCTCATCCACGCCCCTGGCCGCCCGATTTCGTTGCATATTCACCAATATTCGCCTCAATCGACCGGCCAGAGGCGCTGCGATAGCGAATTTTCGCTTTCGCGAATTCCTGCGGCGCAGACTCCTGGGCGCGGTCCGCAGAATGGTTTGCCCCATTGCCAAGAAGCGCAACGCGGCCACCCGCCGCGGGAGCAGGCAATTTGAATTTGCACCGTGAATGGGAAACAATTCCGCTGCCTGCGCCATGGCTGCCACGCGGGACTTTCAAGACAATCACATCAACCAGGGAACGCTCATGAAAAAGCCTGTTCGGGTTACCGTCACCGGGGCGGCGGGTCAGATAAGCTATGGCCTGCTGTTCAGGATTGCCGCCGGGGAAATGCTCGGCAAGGATCAGCCGATCATTCTGCAGCTGCTGGAAATCACGCCGGCGCTCGATGCCCTGGCCGGCGCCGTGATGGAAATCGAGGACTGCGCCTTCCCCCTTGTTGCCGGCATCGTGCAGACCGATGATCCGGATATCGCTTTCCGCGATGCCGATTATTGCCTGCTCGTCGGGGCGCGTCCCCGGGGGCCGGGCATGGAACGCAAGGACTTGCTTGAGGCCAATGCCAAAATCTTTTCCGCCCAGGGCTCCGCCATCGACCGCTGCGCCGCCCGGAACGTGAAGGTGCTCGTGGTGGGCAATCCCGCCAATACCAATTGCCTGATCGCCTACCGCAATGCGCCCCATCTCGACCCTTCCCGATTCACCGCCATGACCCGTCTGGATCATAACCGGGCCATCGCCCGCCTGGCGGCGCGAACCGGCTGCCACAGTACCCTGGTGGAAGGCATGATTATCTGGGGCAATCATTCGGCGACCCAGTATCCCGACATCCATCATTGCCGGGTGGCCGGCCGACCAGCCAGGGAACTCGTGGACGAAGACTGGATCGGCGGAGACTTCATTCCCGGGGTCCAGCAACGCGGCGCCGCCATTATCAATGCCCGGGGCCTGTCGAGCGCGGCCTCGGCCGCCAATGCGGCCATAGAGCACATGCGCGACTGGGCCGTGGGCAGCGGCGGCGCCATTGTCAGCATGGGAATCTGCAGCGACGGCAGTTATGGCATTGAGGAAGGGCTGGTGTATTCCTTTCCGGTGATCTGCGAAAACGGCGGCTACCGGATTGTGCAAGGGCTGGAAATCAGCGAATTCAGCCGCAAGATGATGGCCGCCACCGAGCAGGAACTGCGGCAGGAACGCGACGCCATTGCCGAGTTGTTGTAGCGCCGTTAGCCTGTACGCATTTCATTTGCCGGACTGATCCGCCGTCTCATTCGCTTTTCCTGCCGATGTGGTGCAGGGGCAGTTCCGTGGTGCTCACCACCCGGCGCAGGACAAAACTCGAATGCACGTCGCTGACCCCGGGAATGCGGGTGATCTTGTTGAGCAGGAATTCCTGGTAGTACTCCATATCCGTCGCCACCACCTTGAGCAGGTAGTCCGCCGCCTGGCCGGTAATCAGCAGACACTCGATGACTTCCGGACAGGCGCGCACCGCCTCTTCGAACACCTCGAACCGCTCGGGCGTGTGGCGATCCATGCTGATCTGGATCAGCGCCGTGAGCTTCAGGTCCAGCTTGCTGGCATTGAGCAGGGTCGCCTTGCCTTCGATAATGCCGGCTTCCTCAAGCTGCCTGACCCGCCGGGCGCAGGGCGAGGCGGAAAGGCCCACGCGCTGGGCAAGTTCCAGATTGGTCATGCCGCCGTCCCGCTGCAAATGCCGCAGGATGCGCCGGTCCAGATTGTCCAGTTGCATGAAAGATTGTTCCGGGTAACAAAACCATTACCATCGCAAAAGTTGGTGAATATGTCCACAAAAAAGCAAAATCTTGCAAATAGTTTTCAATATTTTGCCAAATCAGTAGAAAATAGGAATAGAATCCCCCGAAATTCTGGGCTATAGTGCATAACTCGAAAGACAGGCGCCCACAAGGCATTCTGTCCGGGCAAAGCAGGTGACAGCATGTTCGATCACAGCAGATACCAGCCATTTCCGCCTGTCGGTCTCAAGGACCGGCAATGGCCCGACCGAGTCATCCGCCGTGCGCCCCAGTGGTGCAGCGTGGATTTGCGCGACGGTAATCAGGCTCTCATCGAACCGATGTCGGTGAGCCAGAAAAGGAAACTGTTCGATCTGCTCGTGGCGGTGGGTTTCCGGCAGATCGAAGTGGGTTTTCCCGCGGCTTCCCAGCCGGATTTCGATTTTGTGCGCAGCCTCGTGGAAGAGGACGCGATTCCGGAAGATGTCACCGTTCAGGTACTTACCCAGGCCAGGCCCGAGTTGATCCGGCGCAGCTACGAATCACTGCGTGGCGCGCGCCGGGCCATCATGCACGTCTACAATTCGACTTCCATCGTCCAGCGGCAAAAGGTTTTCCGCACCGGCAGAGAAGGCATCATCGATATCGCCGTGGCCGGCGCCGAAGAAGTGCGGCGCTGCGCCGAAGCGGCCCCGGAAACCGAATGGACCTTCCAGTATTCCCCCGAAAGCTTTACCGGCACCGAGGTGGATTACGCCGTGGAAGTCTGCGACCGGGTGATCGAGGTATGGGAACCCACGCCGGAAAACCCCGCCATCATCAATCTGCCTTCCACGGTGGAAATGGCGACGCCGAACATCTACGCCGACCAGATCGAATGGTTCTGCCGCCACGTTTCCCGGCGGGATTCGGTGATCGTCAGCCTGCATACCCACAATGACCGCGGCTGCGCCGTGGCCGCCGCCGAACTCGGCGTCATGGCGGGCGCCCAGCGGGTCGAGGGCACCCTGCTCGGCAATGGCGAACGCACCGGCAATATGGACATCGTCGTCATGGCAATGAACCTGTACAGCCAGGGAATCGATCCGGAACTCGATCTTGCCGACATGGACCGCATCGTCTCGGTGGTGCGGGAATGCACCCAGATCGATGTGCACCCCCGCCAGCCCTATGCCGGCGACCTGGTTTTCACGGCATTTTCCGGCTCCCACCAGGACGCCATCAAGAAATGTCTCGACCTGTACCAGGACGGCAAACCCTGGGAAATCGCCTATCTGCCCATCGATCCCCGGGACCTCGGCCGAACTTATCAGGACGTGATTCGCGTCAACAGCCAGTCGGGCAAGGGCGGCGTTGCCTATGTGCTAGCCAACAAGTTCGGTTTTCAGCTTCCCCGCTGGCTGCAGATCGAATTCAGCCGGGTGGTGCAGGACGCCGCCGAAGCCAGCGGCGGAGAAATCCAGCCGGAGCAGATCTGGGAGTTGTTCAATCGCCATTATCTCGACAATGAAAAGCCCATCAGCCTGAACAACTTTTCCATTGAACGCAGCGACTCCGGCGAAGCCTTCAGCGGCAGCATCAATTGTTTTGGCGAAACCCTGCCGCTCCATGGCCGGGGCAATGGCGTGCTCGACGCCCTCGTGCAATCCCTGCGCAAGCTGTTCCAGTTCGATTTCGAAGTCATGGAATACGGCGAGCATGCCCTTAGCCAGGGCGCCGACGCGGAAGCGGTCACCTATATCCAGATCAAGAGCGCGGGCAGGCGCTATACCGGCATCGCCATCAGCGACGACATCGTCAGTTCATCGCTCAATGCCCTGATGTCGGCGGCGGGGCGCTTGCTCACCGATAGCGATAGTCGCCCCAAGGCAAGCGCCGCCTGAGGCGCAGCCTCCGGGGCAAACTTTTTCCCGGTCGTTTCCGACAACACGGTAGAGAAACGTGAGCAAGAGCGACGAACAACTGGTTGCCGGGGCGCTGGCGGGGTCAGCCCGGGCCTGGCGGCAACTCGTGGAGCGTCACGAAAGCCGAATCTACAATCTCGGCTATCGCCTGATGGGCAATAGCGAAGACGCCATGGACCTGACCCAGGAAGTATTCCTGGGTGTCTTCCGCAGCCTGCAACGTTTTCGTGGCGAGGCGAATTTCCGTACCTGGCTGTTCCGCATCGCGCACAACAAGGCGGTTGACCTGAATCGCAAGAAGAAACTGCTGATCCTGACCGGTGGGCTCGACGAAAACGGCGGCTACGACAGCCTCAGGGCCAGACCCGAGACCGAGCCGGATCACGATCTGGCGGCCTTGCAATCAAACCGGCAGGCCCTGGAGTTGCTGAGCCGGGTACCACTGGAGCAGCGACTGGTGGTGGAACTCAAGATCTACCAGTCCCTCACTTTTGAGGAAATCGCGCAAATGCAGGAGATTTCGGTCAACACGGCAAAGACGAGGTTCTACGCCGCGCTGAAGAAAATGCGTTTTGCGCCGGAGGAGGAGCATGCCCTGCTCGAGAACTGAGCACTTGCTGCGGGAGTATTTTGCAGACGATTTGCCCTCGGTAATGCGGGCGGAAATCGAACAGCACGTGGCGGACTGCCCGGACTGCGCCGCCGAATTGCGGCATTTGCACGGCGCCGCCCACAGTCTTGGGCAATGGCGGGAACTTCCCACCCCCCGCTGGGACCGGCATCTGGCCTTGTTCCGCGGCGAACGCGCCGATGCAAGCCAGGGCTGGCGATTCCTCTGGCAATGGCTTCCCGCCACAGCCTGCGCCCTCATGTTCGGCCTGCTGTTGCTCAATACCTCGGTGCTGTACCGCGCCGGCACCCTGGAAATCAGTTTTGGCAATCCGCTCAGCCGCAATGCCGACGATTTCGCCGGCAGGCTGGCTGAGGCGCTCGGGCTGGAAACCGCCGCCGACCCATTCAACCTGACGGCGGAACGAATCCACAGTAGCTATCTGGCCGGTCGCGGCCTCGTCCTTGAAGTCCGCAGCAATCTGGCCACCGCCAATCGGTTCAATCCGGCGATTCCCGATTCCCCGGGCGCCGCATCTCTCCAGGACGGCAATCCCTCCGCAATGCTGGCGCCGACCAACCTGCAACAGACCGCCGCCGAACCCGACCTGACAGCGTTCGACGCCCGGCGCCCCCACCGGGATTTGCTGCTGCGGGCCAGTGAAATCAATACCGCCGAACTCGTCAATTCCGCCATCATAGAGGCGGGTGAATACGCCCGCATATTGCGCGACGCAGATGGCGTCGGCCGCGAAAATTTCGAACAGTTGCGGGAGGAAATCGAAACCCTGCGCCGGCAGAACCTCGCAGTTTCCGACCGCCTCCGCGACCTCACCGAAGAACTCCGCCGCAGCACCACCACTACCGAAAACGAAAGCTTCCAGACCGCCCTCGACACAATCACCGAGGAAATGAACCGGTTGCGCAGCCAGGCCCAGGACCTTGCCGCCGACCTGCGCCGGCGCAGCGAAAGCGCGCAGGCAAGTCGCGCGGAGCACTGGCGCAACGAGGTCGCCGCCCTCGAACAGCGCCTCGCCAGCGCCCTGTGCGATCAGGGCGCCAGGCTGCGCCAACTCCCGGAGCGGGAAAACATCACCATCGTCCTGACCGGTCTCGGCGAGCCGACTCCCGCCAGACCTGCCACCGACCTCATCCACACCTACGCCCGGTCCGACCTCCTTCAGTGCGCCAATGGCGCGATCGACCCAGCCACCCTGGAAGAGCGCTCGAATCCATACAGCAACTGAAAAGAGAATTGGTGGAATCCCGCCGAGAACCTGCACGCGCGCCCCGCCCAATCGAAGCGTTCCAACAAAATTCAAGATGGATTTGTTTCCAGAATAAATTACAATGGCGCCGACCGAACGGGCCAAGAGCTGGATTGAACCCTGAGGAGAGCCGAATGCAATGCCCCAAATGTGATTCTTCCATGAAGGAAATCAAGATCTCGATTCTTCATGGGACTGTGGTCATAGATCAATGCGAAAACTGCCAGGGCCTGTGGTTCGATCACGGCGAAGCCGAGGCGCTCAAGGGCCGCTGGATGGCGGATTTCGTCGACTCCGGCGACCCGGAATCCGGCAAGGCTTACGACGAAGTGCGCGACATCAATTGCCCGCGCTGCGGCAAGCCCATGAAGCACGTTACCGACCCGAAACAAAAACACCTCACCTACGAAGTCTGCGAAGAACATGGCATGTTCATGGATGCCGGAGAGTTCACCGACTACAAGCACGAGACCCCGATGGACCTGTTCCGGGGACTGGTCGCCCTGGTCAAACGTAGCTGAGGGATTCTTCCCATGGGCCACCGCGCCGAATCCCGGGCTGGCGCAAGCGTGGGACGCCAGGAGAGTACAGCGCGGCTGGTGGAAGGCTGTCTGGCCTGCGTGCAACAGTGCGACCAGTTGCTGCTCGGCATATCTGACGAAGTTTTTGCCGCCCGACCTGGCAGCGATTCTTCCATCGGCGCCCACATGCGGCACATCATCGACCGCTACCAGTGCTTCTTCAATGGCCTGGAGTCCGGCTGCATCGATTACGATGATCGCCGCCGCGGCACTCGGGTCGAAACCGAAGTCAGCATCGCCGCGGGCGCCATCGCCGAAGCTCAGGGACGCTTCCGGCAACTCCGCTCGGGACCCAGCAGAGAGAAAATCGTAATCTCGGAACTCGTCCACTACGACGGTGAGCCCACCCGGGCCACAAGCACTCTCGACCGGGAACTCATGGGCCTCATTACCCACAGCATCCACCATCTTGCCATCATCGCCCTGCTAGCCCGGGCAAGCGACCATCCCGTATCTCCAAACCTCGGTAAAGCGCCTTCCACCATTCTTGCGGAATAGTGGAATTTCTTGCAGGGGCCGCCCGGGAAGATTCTGCGACTGCGCTTTGCTCTGCGGAGAATGACATGAGAGCTTGAGCGCCAAAGTGGGAATTGCCGGTATCCCATGGCGATACTTGACTAATTTACTAGGTTATTGAATAATCGCCCCAAGTCCGGTTTACGGCGGATTTTACGGTGCAATTGACGACCAAAGGCAGGTATGCGGTGACCGCGATGCTGGATCTGGCGCTGCATGGCGGCGAAAACCCGGTGAGCCTGGCCGATATTTCCGGGCGGCAGGACATTTCCCTGCCGTATCTCGAGCAGCTGTTCGGCAAGCTGCGCCGGGCGGGGGTTGTCAACAGCGTACGCGGCCCGGGCGGCGGTTATGGTCTGGCCCGGAACGCATCGGCGATCTTTGTCGCCGAGATCATCGGCGCGGTGGATGAGTCCGTGGACACCACCCGCTGCCAGGGCGCCGGCGACTGCCAGGGCGGCGAAACCTGCCTGACACATTCCTTCTGGGAGGATCTGAGCGAACAGATTCTCGGTTTTCTGCAGGGCGTCAGCCTCGCCGACCTCATCGCCCGCCGAGAAGTCCGCCGCATCGCCGGCGAACAGGACCGGAAACAGCACGGCAAGGCGCCCCGGATTCCCCTGGCGATGAGCGGCGCCGGACTGGAAGAAACACGAATTTCGGCAAGCGCGCCATAGCTTGCCTTCATGGAGCAAAAACATGCAACTTCCCATCTATCTCGATTACGCGGCAACCACGCCGGTGGACCCGAGAGTCGCCTCGGCCATGGCGGAATGCCTGACCATTGAAGCGAATTTCGGCAATCCCGCCTCGCGCTCCCACCAGTTCGGCTGGAAGGCCGAGGAGGCCGTGGAAAATGCCCGCCGCAATGTGGCCGACCTGGTGAACTGCGACCCCCGGGAGATCGTCTGGACTTCCGGCGCCACCGAGGCCGACAATCTCGCGCTGAAAGGCGCCGCCCATTTCTACCACCGCAAGGGCAAGCACATCATCACTTCCAGGATCGAACACAAGGCCGTGCTCGACAGTTGCCGCCAGCTTGAGCGGGAAGGTTATGAAGTGGCCTATCTTGACCCGGACAGCAATGGCCTGATCTCCCCGGAAGCCTTGGAGCAGGCCCTGCGCCCCGACACCATTCTCGTCTCGCTGATGCACGTCAACAATGAAATCGGCGTGATCAACGATATCGAAGCCATCGGCGAAGTCACCCGCCGCCGCAAGGTGGTTTTTCATGTGGACGCCGCCCAGAGCGCCGGCAAGCTGGAAATCGACCTGGAACGGATGCAGGTGGACCTGATGTCCTTTACCGCCCATAAACTGTACGGACCCAAGGGCATTGGCGCGCTTTACGTGCGCCGCAAACCCCGGGTCCGCATCGAGCCCCAGATTCACGGCGGCGGCCACGAGCGCGGCATGCGCTCTGGCACCCTGGCGACCCACCAGATCGTCGGCATGGGCGAAGCCTACCGCATCGCCAGGGAGGAAATGCACGAGGAAGCCCGCCGCACCCTCGCCCTGCGGGAACAGTTGCTGCGGGGGCTGGAAGACGTGGAGGAAGTCTACGTCAATGGCGACCTGACCCATCGGGCGCCGGGCAATCTCAATATCAGTTTCAATTTTGTGGAAGGCGAATCCCTGATGATGGCCCTGCGGGAGCTTGCGCTGTCTTCGGGTTCCGCCTGCACCTCGGCCAGCCTCGAGCCCTCCTATGTGCTGCGGGCGCTTGGCCGCAACGATGAACTGGCCCACAGTTCGCTGCGAATTTCCATCGGCCGTTTCACCACGACCGAAGATATCGACTACGCGATCGGGCGTATCCGCCATGCCGTCGCCAAGCTGAGGGAGCTTTCCCCGCTCTGGGACATGTACAAGGACGGCGTGGACCTCGATCAGGTTCAATGGGCTGCGCACTAGGGCGCAGGGGAGCAAAAGCAAGATGGCATATTCAGAAAAGGTACTCGACCACTACGAAAATCCGCGCAATGTGGGTCGTCTCGATGACGACGACGCCAATGTGGGCACCGGCATGGTGGGCGCCCCGGCCTGTGGAGATGTCATGCGCCTGCAGATCAGGGTCGATGGCGATGGCGTGATCGAGGACGCCAAGTTCAAGACCTATGGCTGCGGCTCGGCCATCGCGTCGAGTTCGCTGCTGACCGAATGGGTCAAGGGCAGGTCGCTCGAAGACGCCACTCGGATCCGCAACAAGGACATCGCCGACGAACTCGGCCTGCCGCCGGTGAAGATCCACTGTTCGGTACTTGCCGAGGACGCCATCAAGGCGGCCATCGCCGATGTGCGCAAGAAGCGGGAACAGGCGGAATAACAGGCCATGGCCATTTCCATCACCGAAACCGCCGCGGGCCACGTCGCCAGACAGCTTGCCGACCGCGGTCGCGGCCTCGGCATTCGCGTGGGCATTACCACCACCGGCTGCTCGGGCATGGCCTATGTGCTCGAATACGCCGACCAGCTCGAGGAAGGCGATCAGGTATTCGAAGCCCACGGCGTCAAGATCGTGGTGGATCCGAAGAGTCTCGTCTACATCGACGGCACCGAAATGGATTTTGTCAAGCAAGGGCTTAACGAAGGCTTCGAGTTTCGCAATCCCAATGTGAAAGGCGAGTGCGGCTGCGGCGAAAGCTTCAGCATCTGAGCCCGCCGCCGGATTGAGGCTTTGCCGTGCTCGCCATTGCCGACAATTTTTTTGCCCAGTTCGCCTTGCCGGTGGGTTTCGAGATCAATTCCGGCAAACTCAATGCCCGGTATCGCGAATTGCAGGCCCAGGTCCACCCGGACCGTTTCGCCGCCGCAGGCGAAGCCCGGCGCCTGCAAGCCATCCAGCTCAGCAGCTACCTCAACGAAGCCTATGAAACGTTGCAATCGCCCCTGCGCCGGGCGGGTTATCTGTTGCGGCTGCAGGGTATCGACGTGGAACGGGTCGTCCAGTCCGATCTCGCTCCCGAACTGCTCTTCGAGCAGATGGAATTGCGCGAAAGTCTGGCGGAATTGCCGGAGAACGAATCCGCTTTCGACCAACTCGATGAATTGAATCGCAAGACGGCAAACCGGCTTGCCGAACGTCAGGGGCAGTTTGTCCGGGCACTCGCCGGAAACCAGTTGGAGGAGGCCAGAAAGCTGTTCCACGAATTGCAGTTCCTGCACAAATTCCAGATGGAAATTCACAAGAAGGAAGAGTCCCTTGAGTCTGTTGCAGATTTCTGAACCCGGCGGCGGCGCTGCGCGGCAAGCGGTCCATCGACGTGCGGCAGGCATTGATCTCGGCACTACCAATTCCCTTGTCGCCACGGCGGTCGGGGGCGAGGTGCGCACCCTCGCCGACGCCGACGGCGCCCATTTGCTGCCGTCCGCCGTGTATTATGGCGCTGCTGGCGTACTCGCCGTGGGCGCTGCGGCAAAAGCTCGGGCCATCACGGACCCGGGCAATGTCGTGGTCTCGGCCAAGCGCGCGCTCGGCAAGAGCCTCGGGGAATTGCAGGCCGGCGGCAACTTTCGCCCATACCGTTTTGACGCCGGCAAGGGCGACGCCGCACCGGCTTTTGTAACCGCGGCAGGCCCCAGGGACCCGGTGGAAGTTTCCGCCGTCATCCTCCGCGCTCTTGCCCGGCGCTGCCGGGAGGAGACCGGTGAGGAACTCGCCGGCGCCGTCATCACGGTGCCTGCGTACTTCAATGACGCCCAGCGCCAGCAGACCCGTCATGCCGCCGAACTCGCCGGCATCAAAGTGCTGCGACTGCTCAATGAACCCACGGCGGCGGCGGTGGCCTATGGTCTCGACCGTGGCGAACACGGCAATATTATCGTATTCGACCTCGGTGGGGGCACATTCGATGTGTCCCTGCTCAGCCTGCAAAAAGGCGTATTCGAAGTATTGGCCACCGGCGGAGACACGGCGCTTGGCGGTGATGATTTCGATCAGGCGGTGGCCGACTGGCTGATCGCCCAAAGCGGCGCGGGAACCGTGGCCGCCCCGGACTGGCCGGCGCTATTGCAGGTGGCCAACCGGGCCCGGGAACGGCTTAGCGATGCGGACCAGGCGGAAGTCGTCTGGCGCGACTGGCGCGGAACCCTGGATGCGGCGCAGTTTACCGAGACCGTCGCGCCCCTGGTGCGGCGCACGATCCTCAGTTGCCGCCGGGTCATGCGGGACGCCAGCATCGATGCCGGCGCCATCGACAATGTGCTACTGGTGGGCGGCGCCACGAGAATGCCCGTGATCCGCAGCGCGGTGACGAAGTTCTTTGGCCGCGAGCCACTGACGGATATCGACCCGGACCGGGTGGTCGCCATGGGCGCGGGCATCCAGGCCGAAGTGCTCATCGGCAACCGGCCCACCGGCGATTTCCTGCTGCTCGACGTCAACCCGCTATCGCTTGGCATCGAAACCATGGGCGAACTTGTGGAAAAGATCATTCGCCGCAATACCGCGATTCCCGTGGCCAAATCCCAGGAATTCACCACCTTCAAGGATGGTCAGACCGCCATGGCCCTGCATGTGGTCCAGGGCGAGCGGGAACTCGTCGGCGAATGCCGCTCCCTGGCGCGCTTCACCCTGGGCGGCATCCCGCCCATGGTTGCCGGAGCGGCGAAAGTAAGAGTGACTTTCCAGGTGGACGCCGATGGCCTGCTCAACGTATCGGCGGAGGAAGTGAGTACCGGCAGCAAGGCCGAGGTGCAGGTCAAACCCAGCTTCGGGCTCGACTCCGGCCAGATCGAGCAAATGCTGCGGGATTCCCGGGACCATGCCCGGGACGACATGCACGCCCGGGCCCTTGGCGAAGCGAGACTTGACGCCACCCGGCTCATGGACGCAATCAAGGGCGCTATCGAGGAAGACGGAGCAATTCTTTCAGTTGCGGAACAAGACGGCATCGACCAGGCCCTGGCTGAACTTCGCAAGGCCCTCGCGGGAGAAGATTCCACCCGGATTGAAGAACTGACCCGGGAACTCAATCGCGCCAGCGAAGCCTTTGCCGCGCGGCGTATGGACCTTGCGGCTGGCGCCGCCCTGCGCGGAGAATCCATCGATACCCTCGGCTGTGAAGCCGAGTAATATCCAGAGAACCCCAATGCCCAAGATCACCATCCTGCCACACGAATCCATCTGTCCGGAAGGCGCGGAATTCGACGCCGAACCCGGCGTCAGTGTGCTCAATGCCGCCCTCCGGCAGAAGGTGCGCATCGAGCACGCCTGCGAGAAATCCTGCGCCTGCACCACCTGCCATGTGATTTTGCGGGAAGGATTCGATTCGCTGGAGGAACCCGACGAAAACGAGGAGGACTACCTCGACAAGGCCTGGGGCCTGGAACCCGAATCCAGACTGAGTTGTCAGGCTATCGTCGCCGACGAGGATCTGGTGGTCGAGATTCCCAAATACACCATCAACATGGTTTCCGAAAATCACTAGGAGGCTGCGCCACAGAAATCCGCGAAAGCGGATTTGCAGCCGTGAATTCCCACGGCGCAGGCTCCTGGGTTGTCCGGTAAATGATTGAACGGAGGGGAAAATGAAGTGGACCGATGTGAACGACATAGCCATCGAACTGGCTGAACGGCACCCGGATGTGGATCCCCAGTGGGTAGGTTTTGTAGACCTGCACCGCTGGGTCTGTGAACTCGATGGTTTCGACGACGATCCCAATCGCAGCGGCGAAAAAATCCTCGAAGCAATCCAGATGGCCTGGATTGAGGAAGCCGATTGACCCGATATTCCATGGCGCAACCGCCGCAAATCCCTCCCGACAGCGACGGCTTGAAGCCATATAGTTCCCGGGCGTGATACCATCCGCCGTGGTAACTCTTGCCGGTCCCCGCGCAATGACAGGTTATGAACCCCGCCAGGCCCGGAAGGGAGCAACGGTAGTAGCTGATGCATGTGCCGCGGTGTGGCTGGCAAGGGCTGCCACCGAACCCGACCAGGCAAGCGGAGATTCCCCGCCTCCCCGGGAGCCTGCGCCGCGGGAATCCGCTATCGTCGCGCCCCTGGCTGATCGGTTGAGGCGAATGCTGGTGGATATTCCACGAAATCGAGCGGCCAGGGGCGTGGATGAGAGCGGATTAGCAGCCGTGAATTCCCATGGCGCAGTCTCCTGGCGCAGGTCCAGGCGGCAACAGGGTATGCGACAGGCATGAGCTACCAGGTACTTGCCAGAAAGTGGCGCCCCGGAGACTTCAGCGAGGTTGCCGGCCAGGAACACGTCCTCAAGACGCTGATCAACGCTCTCGACAAGCAGCGCCTCCATCACGCCTATCTGTTCACCGGCACCCGGGGCACCGGCAAGACCACCCTGGCCCGTATCCTCGCCAAATGCTTCAACTGCGAGCAGGGCGTCAGCGCCAGACCCTGCAATGCCTGCGGCGTTTGCACGGAAATCAGCGAAGGCCGCCATCTCGACCTGTTTGAGATTGACGCCGCCTCGCGCACCAAGGTGGAAGATACCCGGGACCTCCTTGAAAACGTGCAGTTTGCCCCAGCCCGGGCGCGCTTCAAGGTCTATCTGATCGACGAAGTCCACATGCTTTCAACCCACAGCTTCAATGCGCTGCTGAAGACTCTGGAAGAGCCTCCGGCGCACGTCAAGTTCCTGTTCGCCACCACCGATCCCCAAAAACTGCCGGTGACCATTCTCTCCCGTTGCCTCCAGTTCCACCTGCGCAATCTCGGCCCCAAAACCATCGTCAAGTATCTGGGCCCGGTACTTGAGCAGGAACAGATCGATTGTGAATCCGATGCCCTGTGGCAAATCGCCGCCGCTGCCGCCGGCAGCATGCGCGACGCCCTGACCCTGCTCGACCAGGCGATCCCCTATTGCCAGGGCAAGATCAGGACGGAATCCGTGGTGGAAATGCTGGGCATTCCTCCCCGGCAGCACGTCTTCGCCCTGTTGCGGGCCATGGCTGCCGGAGACTTGCCGGAAGTGCTCAGGGTCAGCCGGGAATTGACCGGGCAGATTTCCGATTACGCCCAGACCCTGGACAGCCTGCTGTCAAGCCTGCACCGGCTCGCTCTCGCCCAGGCCCATGCCGACGCCATCGACAATCACCAGGGGGACCGCGGGGAAATACTTGAACTCGCCGGCAAGTTCAGCGCCGAAGACCTGCAACTGTATTACCAGATCGGAGCCAGGGGCAGGGAAGAGCTTGCCCTGTCCGGCGACACCCGGGCCGCCTTCGAAATGCTGCTGCTGCGCATGCTGGTGTTTTCTCCGAAACCGGTAGCCCAAAGCGGGCCGATACCCGTGGATGCCGCCACAGATGTCGAAGGAACCGATTCCGAAGCCGAACTGGAACCCACGGCAGCAGCGGCAAGCGCGCAGTCCGAATCACCGCCCCCCGGGAATCGGGAGCCGGCGCCCGAAATGCCCGAAGCTCCCCCGCCGGAGCCCGATTTTTCCAGCGAATCCGCGCCACCCTGGGATGAACCTTCCCCAACCGGTCCGGTCCCGACCCCCGATCAGGCAAGCAAACCCGCAACCGCCCCGGTCGCCGATTCCCTGGTGGCGGACTTTGAACAGGACCCGGTGGTTCAGACCCTGGTCAGAAACTTTTCCGGCACCGTGCTCCGGGACAGCGTGACCACAATACAGAGCCGAGGGAGCCGATGACGGATTTCACCGAATTGATGAAGCAGGCAAAGCAGTTCAAGGAGCGCATGGAACAGGCGAAGGAGGAACTTGCCGCCACCGTGGTGGAGGGTCAGGCCGGAGCCGGCGCGGTCAGAATCCGCATGAATGGCCGCTACGACGCCATGAAAGTCAGCATCGACGAGACGATTGCCCGGGAAGACAGGGAAATTCTGGAAGACCTGATTTGCGGAGCGATCAACGACGCCGTTCGCAAGATCGAACAGGAAAATCAGCAGGCCATGCGCGGCATGGCGGGTTTTGCCGGGCTGCCTCCGGGTTTCAAATTGCCGTTCTAGGAGGCTGCGCCGCAGGAATTCGCGAAAGCGAAAATTCGCTATCGCCGCGCCCCTGGCCGATCGATTGAGGCGAATATTGGTGAATATGCAACGAAATCGAGTGGCCAGGGTCGTGGATGAGAGCGGATTTGCAGCCGTGAATTCCTGCGGCGCAGGCTTCTAGGAGCCTGTGCCGCAGGGGCATATCGTGAGTTCCAGTCCGCTGATCGACGAGTTGATCGAAGCATTCCGCTGTTTGCCCGGAGTCGGACAGAAGTCGGCCCAGCGCATGAGTTTGCATCTGCTGGAACGAAACCGGCAGGGCGGTCGCAAACTCAGCGAAAGCCTCGCCAAGGCGCTGGAGAGAATCGGCAATTGCCGGTACTGCCGCAATCTCACCGAGGAACAAAGCTGCCGAATCTGCGCCAACCCGGCCCGGGACCAGACATTGTGCTGCGTCGTGGAAACGCCGGCTGATGCCCTCGCCATTGAGCAGGCGGGCGCCTATCGCGGGGTGTATTTCGTGCTCATGGGCCATCTCTCTCCCATTGATGGCATCGGGCCGGAACAGCTCGGGATTCCCCTGCTGCTCGAACGGGTGGCCGCCGCCGGATTCCGGGAACTCATTCTTGCCTGCAACGCCACCGTGGAAGGAGACGCCACGGCCTGGTACATCGCCGAACAGCTGCGCGGCGCCGAAGTTGCGGTGTCGAGAATCGCCCACGGCGTTCCCGTGGGCGGAGAACTGGAATACACCGACGGCGGCACGCTGTCCCACGCTTTTGCCGGCCGCACCGCCATGAAACAAGCCTGATGCCGATGAATGCCACCGATGCCGGTTTTGAGTATGTCGCGGATCAGGGCCGCTTCGCCCAGCTCTGCGATGGCTGGCGTGAACTGCCAGCCGTGGGCCTCGACACTGAATTCATCCGCACCCGGACTTTTTATCCCAAAACCGGTCTGCTGCAATTCTGTGTCGAATCCGGCTGCTTCCTGGTGGACCCACTGAAAATCAGCGACTGGGAACCCTGCCGGCGGTTGCTGGCAAGCACGACAGTGGTGATTCATGCGGCGGGTGAGGATCTTGGTCTGCTGCATCACCTGGTCGGCGCGGTTCCCGCAAAGTTGTTTGACACCCAACTGGCGGCGGCTTTTCTCGGCGTCGGCTTCAGCCTGAGTTACCGGGACCTGGTCAACGAGTTCTGTCATATTGATCTGCCGAAATCGGAAACCCGCTCGAACTGGCTGCAGCGACCCCTGAGCCCTGCGCAATTGAAATATGCGGCGGCGGATGTACAATTCCTGCCAGCCCTGTGGCAAGCGCTAGGGAACCGGCTCAACGAAGAACAAAAACACGACTGGTTCGCTGCCGACTGCCAGGAATTGATCGCCTCGGCAATCCGCAACGAGGACCCGGAGCACTGGTGGGATGCCTGGCGGCAAGTCAACGATCACGAACTGCTCGACGATCGCGGCCTGGGGCTCTTGCAGCGGCTTTGCCACTGGCGGGAGAGGGAGGTTCGCGCCCGCGACCTGCCCCGCAACTGGCTGGTGGCCGACCGGGACCTGCTCACCCTTGCCGGGAGCCTGGAGAGTTGCGGGAACATCACATCGGAGAATATCCGCGGCGCCGCCGGAGTCAATCCGAAATTCGCTTCGCGTTTCGCCGCATCGCTGGCCCGCTGTCTCAATGAGCCGGATGCGGATGGGGCACGGCTGCCCCGTCGTCGGCAATATCCAAAATTCGATCGCTCCCTGCGCGAACAACTCAAGCTCTGGCGCAATCTTGCCCGGCAGGAGGCCAGCCGCATCCGGGTTTGCCCCGAACTCCTCGCACGCCGCAGGCAGGTGCAGCAACTGGTGCAGTCCCACGCGCTCACCGGTAAACTCGACTGGCCCCGGGAAATGCGCGGCTGGCGCCGGCGCGTACTCGAGGCGGTGCTGGCGCAGGAGTCGCCGGCAGCGGAAAAGGTCCCGAAATCCGACGTGATATGATGCGTGGCAGCAATTCTCATTATGGCGGTGGCGGGTGCAAGTCCATGATGACAATGCTTGCGGGAATGCGCCGGTATGACCGGTGAGACGAACTATGCGCTGATCTGGTTCATTTACCTGGCTTCCAGCGCGGTGTTCTACCTGGTTTTCTGGAAATTCAGCGGTCTGGCCGGGCGTCTTCCCGCCTGGCTGTCGCGAACCTTGCTGGCGGTGCTGATTCTTACTCCGGTACTACCGCAATCCGAAAATGAAGTCGCGGTTCCCGCCTTGATGGCCGTTGCCCTGGACAGCATCGCCTCGGGCCCCGGCGCCGCCGCGAGAGCGCTTGCCGCCCTGAGCATGGGAATGGTACTTGGCTGCATGGCCTCATTTGGGCTGTTTCTGCTGTTGCGCTTGCGCCGCAGAAAATCCAGATGGAAAATCTTGTGAAAAAGGCAAGCCCATTCCCATGACGCTGATTCGAAACGAGGACCTGATTGCCAGCGTGGCGGACGCGCTGCAATTCATCTCCTACTACCATCCGCCGGATTTCATCGCCGCCCTCCATGCGGCCTGGCGCCGGGAGCAATCTCCCGCCGCCCGGGACGCCATGGCCCAGATTCTGGTCAATTCCAGGCTCTGCGCCGAAGGGAAGCGACCCATTTGCCAGGACACCGGTATCGTTACGGTATTCCTCGATATCGGCATGGCAGTGCGATGGGAAGGTAGTCAGCCGCTGGCGGAACTGGTCAATGAGGGTGTTCGAAGGGCCTACCAACTGCCAGAGAATGTTCTGCGGCCCTCGATTCTCGACGATCCACTGGGCGCCCGCAGGAATACCGGCGACAATACCCCGGCAGTCATTCATACCCGGCTCGTTCCCGGAGACCGGGTGGATGTGCGCCTTGCGGCAAAGGGCGGCGGCTCGGAAAACAAGGCGCGGCTGGCCATGCTCAATCCAAGCGACAGTCTTGCCGACTGGGTTGTGGAAACCCTGCCGGGAATGGGCGCTGGCTGGTGTCCGCCGGGAATGCTCGGCATCGGCGTCGGCGGTACCGCCGAGCAGGCCATGGTGCTTGCCAAGGAATCCCTGATGGACGCTATCGACATGCATGAACTGCGCGAACGCGGACCGCGGAATCGCAGGGAAGAATTGCGCCTGGAAATCTTCGAACGGGCCAACGAGTTGGGTATCGGCGCCCAGGGTCTGGGCGGCCTGACCACGGTGCTCGACGTTAAAATCCTCGATTATCCCACCCATGCCGCCTCGCTGCCCGTGGCGATGATTCCCAACTGTGCCGCCACCCGCCATGCCCATTTCACTCTCGACGGCGGCGGCCCCACGGAATTGATGCCGCCAAGCCTTGCCCAGTGGCCCGAACTTGATTGGGACCCAGGCGCCGGCTCACGCAGGGTGAACCTGGACCAACTCACCCGGGAAGACATCGCGGGCTGGCGCCCGGGAGAAACCCTGCTGCTGTCCGGAACCCTGCTCACCGGTCGCGACGCCGCCCACAAGCGCCTGCTTGCCATGCTCGAAGCCGGCGAAGCATTGCCGCAGGGTATCGATCTGGACAACAAGTTCATTTACTACGTCGGGCCGGTGGACCCGGTTCGCGACGAAGTCATCGGCCCGGCGGGCCCGACCACGGCAACCCGCATGGACAAGTTCACCGATGGCCTGCTTGCCCGCACCGGCATTCTCGGCATGATCGGCAAGGCCGAACGCGGGCCCGCGGGCATCGCAGCCATACGTCGTCACGGCGCGGTATACCTGATCGCGGTGGGCGGTGCGGCCTTCCTGGTCTCCAGGGCCATCCGCACGGCCCGGGTGGCGGCTTTCGCCGACCTCGGCATGGAGGCCATCCATGAATTCGAAGTGGAAGACATGCCGGTCACCGTAGCGGTGGACAGTCAGGGAGAATCCGTACACCAGAGTGGCCCGGCGCTATGGCGCGGACGCATCGCCGAAGAACGCGCCATCAAAGTGAATTGAACGACCTTCGCTCCAAATTTTCCGCCCCGGCGTATAATGGCGGCAATACCCGTCTTGCAACCGGAGAATGCAGATGAATCCCGGGGAAATCGTCGCGGAAGGTCCCGGTCCCGAATATGCATCCTGGGGTCAGGGATTTATCAATAAGCAGCGCAGACTCCCGGGTACTTGAGCGATGCCCGAATCCGAGTATGATCGGCAAATCGATCAGTTGCATGAGTCGCTGGGTATTCCGGCAAGTTACCGCAGGCAATCCCCATTGCCATTGCAGCGAGTTCCAAAAATACTCGTGGCCACCGAAGCCGACTGTTTTGGCCGCCCCCAGCAACTGACCGAGGCCGCATTTTGCGCCTGGCGCGCCATGAAACAGGCTGCCTCGGACGATGCCGTGGAATTGTTTCTCGTCTCGGCCTGGCGCAGTCTCCAATACCAGCACGACCTCATTGCCCGCAAACTCGCCCGAGGGCAGGGCATCGAACAAATTCTCAAGGTCAACGCCGCCCCGGGTTACAGCGAACATCACACCGGACGCGCTCTCGATATCGGCGCGCCTGATTGTGAAGCGCTCACCGAAGCCTTTGCAGACACCCCGGCCTTCCGCTGGCTGTCGCGCCACGCCCAGGCCCACGGCTTCCGCATGAGCTACCCCCGCAACAACCCCTTCGGCATCGCCTATGAACCCTGGCACTGGTGCTACCACTGAAAAGCGCAAGCCCACCCTCACCCTGATCGAAGCCGGATGACAGGCTTGCACAAGGTCGGGAGGAAGCGTTATGCTGACCCCGTAGCTAGCAAGGAACCGGGATGCGCTGGATTTTATTTTCCCCGCAAGATCTGATCAGGCCACTGCAAGATCAAGCGCCACATCAGACAAGAGCCTCGCTGGACCAGCCGGGTCTTCCCATCGAAAACAGCGACCCCGCAACCTCCATTTTTCAATCCGCAACGGCAGTCGATCCGGCTTCAGCCGCTGGCCGCCATTGCCCAGACAACCAGGGAGCGTAATTCATGAATAATGAATTCCAGATCTTTTTTCACAATATCGATCAAACCGAAGCCTTGCAGGAAGCTGTGCGCAAGCGTATCGCCAAACTCGAACGCTATTGCGAGCGGATTATCCGGGGCAGGGTGGTGCTTGATTCGCCCCATAACCACCACTACAAAGGCAAGGTGTACTCGGTGGGTCTGGAAATTCATACGCCCCAGCGGGAAGTGCGGGTCAACCAGGAGCAGCACGACAACCATGCTCACGAAGACTTGTATGTGGCTATCCGGGACGCCTTCAACGCCGCCGAACGGCAACTCAAGTCAGTAGACAAGAATCATCGCAACAAGAGCGTCCAGTATTGAACCCCGGGAAAAGACCACATGAACCAGCAGCAGCAACTTGAAATCGAGGCCGCCACTTTCCGCCGCCTGGTGCGGCATCTGCGGGGACGGCAGGATCTGCAGAATATCGAATTGATGGACCTTGCCGGTTTCTGCCGCAACTGCCTGTCCAGGTGGTACAAGGCCGAGGCCGAAGCCCGCGGTCAGGAAGTCGAATATGAAGACGCTCGGGAAATGGTTTACGGCATGCCCTATGCCGACTGGAAAGCACGGCATCAGACTGAAGCCACTCCCGAGCAGATGCAAGCCTTCGAAAGGCATCAGCGGGAGAAGAACTAAAGAACTTGCCGCCGAGTGCGACAGAGCCCGGCGGAAGCCTGGAAAAGTTTCGCTAGGAGCCTGCGCCGCAGGAATTCGCGAAAGCGGATTTGCAGCCACGAATTCCTGTGGCGCAGGCTCCTAGGACGAAAAGTCACTGGCGCCACATTTACCAGCGGACCGCGCCTTGGCACACACCGCGGGGGACGCGCTGAGATATGGCGAATTTATGGGACAGCACAATAAGGCATAACGAGAATACCCATAACAATGGAAAAGCTCCCCGCGAAACTGCGTCCCGAGCAATACGCTTCCCTGAACGAAGTGATCGAGCATATTGCCGCCGCCCACGGCGAATTGCCGGCTTTCACCGGTTTTGGCCACAGCCTGAGCTACCGCAGGCTCGACGAACTCAGCAGCCGCCTCGCCGGATTCTTCCGCAATCGCCTGCAATTGCAGCCCGGCGACAGGATTGCCCTGCAACTGCCCAATGTGTCGCAATTTCCCGTTGCCGCCTACGCCGCCATCAAGGCCGACCTTGTCATCGTCACCACCAATCCCCTGTACACAGCGCCGGAAATGCTGCACCAGTTCCGGGATTCCGGCGCCAGGACCGCGATCATTCTGGAAACTTTCTGCGACAAGCTCCAGGGGATCATCGGCAAGAGCCGGATCGAGCACATCGTCATTGCCCGCCCGGGTGACTTGCTCCCCGCGCCCCGGGGCGCGCTGCTGAATTTCGCCGCCAAGCGCCTGCGCAAGATGGTTCCGGAATATGAACTGCCGGGCGCTCATGACTTCCGGAATGCGATCCGGGAGGAACCCTTCACCGGGGAGATCGGTCGGAGAGGGGAGGACACCGCGCTGATCCTCTACACCGGCGGCACCACCGGCGTCGCCAAGGGAGCCATGCTCAGCCACCGCAATCTCATTGCCAACATGATGCAACTGCGCTCGCGCACGTCCCTGGTCATGGAGGATCAGTCGGCAACCGTGGTGGCGCCGCTTCCGCTGTACCATACTTATGCCTTCCAGTTGCACCTGCTGGTAATGCCCTATGCCGGAAGTCACAGCATTCTCGTACCCAATCCCCGGGATATCGGTGCCCTGGTCAAGCTGCTCAGGCGCAACCGGATCCACGGTTTTACCGGCATCAATACCCTCTACCTCGCCCTGCTAAGGCATCCGGGTCTTGATCGGATCAACTTCAAGAGCTGGAAATTCTGCGGCGCTGGCGGCATGGCCATGTCAAGCTCGGTTGCCGAAGAATGGCTCGAACGCACCGGCTGCGAAATTCTCGAAGGCTATGGCCTGACCGAATGTTCGCCCACAGTGACCGTCAATCTGCCTGGCAAGGCGAGGCGGGGCACCGTGGGGCAGGCGGTCCCCGAGACCGAATTGCGGGTTATCGATGATCTCGGCAATATCCTGCCCGCTGGCGCGGTGGGCGAACTCCAGGTGCGCGGCCCCCAGGTCATGACGGGCTATTACAGGCGCGAGGAGGCCACTGCGGAAAGTATCGACTCCGAAGGCTGGTTCAGCACCGGCGATTACGCCACCATCAGCGAAGATGGCTATGTCAGCATTGTCGACCGCAAGAAGGACATGATCCTGGTTTCGGGATTCAATGTATTTCCCAACGAGATCGAGGATTGGGTCAACCGTCATTCGCAAGTGGCGGAAAGCGCCGCCATTGGCGTTGCCGACGAGCGCACCGGCGAGGCGGTGAAACTGTTCATCGTGGCCAGGGGCGAAGCGCCGGACCCGACCGTGATCCAGGATTGGTGCCGCCAGGGACTTGCCGCCTACAAGAGGCCCCGCCACATCGAATGCGTGGAAGACCTGCCAAAATCCAACATAGGCAAGATCCTGCGGCGAGAACTGCGCGAGTAAGACCTGAACCGCCGATCAGCGGGCACGCAATGGATGTCCAGGGTTTGCAAGATTTGAAGCTGTCGCCTGAATTGCCGATCAGCAAGCACGCAAAGGAGATCGAAGCCCTCCTTGCCAGCCATCAGGTCATCATCGTTGCCGGCGACACCGGTTCTGGCAAGACCACCCAACTGCCCAGGATTCTGCTGCGCGCCGGTTTCGGCCGCAAGGGCATGATCGGCCATACCCAGCCGCGCCGGCTTGCCGCCATGTCGGTGGCCAATCGCATCAGCGAGGAACTCGGCGTTGCCCCGGGAACCGGGGTGGGTGTCCAGGTGCGCTTCGACCAGCGGGTTTCCGAAAGCACCTGTCTAAAACTGATGACCGACGGCATCCTGCTCGCGGAAATCCAGCATGACCGCCTGCTGCGCCGCTACCAGGCGATCATCCTTGACGAAGCCCACGAGCGCTCGCTCAATATCGATTTCCTGCTCGGCTATCTCAAGCTGATCCTGCCCCGGCGCCGGGACCTGAAACTGATCGTCACCTCGGCCACCCTCGACGTGGAGCGCATCGCGGCCTTTTTTGATTCATCCCGGCGCGATTCCCGTGATCGGGGGACATTCGTTGGCGACACTGGGACACCTGTCGTTCGCGTGGAAGGCCGCAGCTTTCCGGTCACCACCCATTACCACCCGGTCGCACAACTCGCCAGCGAGGCGCCCGAGGAAGAGCGGCAAATGGCGGCCATCAGCGAAGCCATTGCCAGGCTGAGCGAGCAGGGCGGGGGAGATATCCTGGTTTTTCTCAGTAGCGAAAAGGAAATCCGTGAAACCGCCGCTTACCTGCGCAAACGCCGCCATCCGCAAACCGGGATTCTGCCGCTGTATTCGCGGCTGCGGGCCGCGGAGCAGCAGCGCATCTTTACGCCCCACCGGAGCCGTCGCATCGTCCTGTCCACCAATGTGGCGGAGACTTCCCTGACGGTGCCGGGCATCCATTTCGTCATCGATACCGGCCAGGCCCGGATCAGCCGCTACAGCCTCCAGCGCAAACTGTTGCGGCTGCCCATTGAAGCCATCTCCCGGGCCAGCGCCGACCAGCGCAAGGGGCGCTGCGGACGCCTCGCCCCGGGCGTCTGCATTCGCCTGTACAGCGAGAAGGATTTCCTGGCAAGGCCGGAATTCACCGATCCGGAAATCCGCCGCTCGAATCTCGCCCAGGTCATCCTGCGCATGAGTTCCCTTGGTCTCGGTCGCCCCGAAGACTTTCCCTTTCTCGATGCGCCGGAGCAGAAATCCATCAATGACGGCCGCCGCTTATTGCGGGAACTGGATGCCCTCAACGAAGCTGGCAAGCTCACCCGCACTGGCCGCATGCTCGCCCAACTGCCGCTTGAGCCCGGGCTCGGTCGCATGCTGGTCACGGCGGCAAGGCTCGGCAGTCTGCGGGAAGTGCTGATTATCGCCTCCGCCCTGAGCCTGGGCGACCTCTGGGAGTCGTCCCCCGGCGGCAAAATCGATGAAAAGCGGGCGGAACTTTCCCACCCCGACTCCGATTTTCTCGGCCTGCTCAGGCTATGGCAAAGATGCGAGACGGAACGCGCATCCCAGTCCCGGCTGCGCAAGTTCTGCGCAAAACGCGGGCTGTCCTTTCAACGGGTGCGGGAATGGCGGGAAATTCACCGCCAATTGCTGAATGCCTGCCGCCGGATCGGCTGCGAGCTGAACCGGGGCGAGGCCGGCTATGCCGAAATCCACCGGGCATTGATCAGCGGCTCGCTCAACCAGATCGCACGGCACCATGAGGGCCGGGTTTATCTCGGCAGCCGCAACCGCAAGTTCAGTCTCGCGCCGGTTTCCGCCCTGGCCCGGAAAAACATCCCCTGGATCGTCACCAGCGAGTGGATCGACACCGAACGGACTTTCGCCGCCATGGCGGCAAGAATCAAGCCGGAATGGGCCATGGAATTTGCCGGCAGCCTGCTGCGCAAGGAATACGGCGAGCCGTTCTGGAGCCGCGACCGGCAGCAGGTGATGACCCACGAGAAGACCATGCTCTATGGTCTTGCCCTGAAGGAAAATCATCCCCTGGACTACGCCAGGCTCGATGCCTCCGGCGCCCGGGACATTTTCCTCAATGAAGCCCTGGTGGCCGACCAGATCCGCAGCAAGGCGCCTTTTCTCGCGCGCAACCGCAAGTTTCTCGGGGAACTGCGCAAGCAGGAAGAGAAATTCCGCCGTCCGGATCTGATCGTCAACGAGCGGGAAATCCACGGCTTTTTCGAGAAGCGGATTCCCGACTCGGTGGTTTCCACCCGCAGCCTGGAAAGCTGGCTGGCGAAAGATCACAAGACGCGCAACGAATCCCTGGACATGCGCCGGGCCGGGCTGTTCCGGGGCGACGCCCTCAAGGAACTGCGGCGACAGTACCCGGACCGGGTGAAACTGCAGAACAATGTGCTGCCGGTGGACTATGTCTTTGCCCCCGGCAGCGCCCGGGACGGCGTGAGCATCGGAACGCCGGTGGAACTGCTCGCCCAACTGCGCCACGCCGACCTGGACTGGGCGGTTCCCGGGCTGCTGCGGGACAAGTGCATCGCCCTCATCAAGAGCCTGCCCAAAAGCCGGCGCCGCAAATTCATCCCGGTTCCCGATTTCGTCGATGGCGCGCTGCCGCGGATGCAACGGGGCGACGGCGAACTGATCGATTCCCTGCTCAGACAAATGCAGGCTGTGGACAGCAGCATTGACCGCCGGCAATTGCAGGAAGCGGGAACTCCGGCGCATCTGCAAACTCGCCTGCAAGTCCTTGACCGGCAGGGCCGCGTCCTCGCCGAAAGCGCCGATCTGGCGGCCCTGCGCCGGCGTTTCGCCGGCCGCGCCCCACGCCGCAGCCCGCATTTCCTGGAGCGCAGCGGCATGACCGACTGGGAACTCGAGGAGCTGCCTGAAAGCGTCCACATCGGCGAAGGCGTCAAGCTGCTGCGTCATCCCGCCCTGCTGGACGAAACCGATTCGGTGGCGGTTGTGCTGATGGAGAGCCGGCAGCAGGCGATAAAGGCCAGCCGGCAGGGCGTCATGCGTCTGTTCATGCTGCGCGGCGTGGCTCGACGCAAGGCCCTGGACAAGCAGTTCCTGCGCTTCCGCAACGCCAATGCCGCCCGTATCGTGCTGGTGCCGGGTTTTGCCGACATCGAACAGTACGCCGCGCCCGCCTGCTATCTGGAAGCATTTGCCTTGGAAGACGCGATTCCCCGCAGCAGGCAGACGTTTATGGAATTGCTGGAAACAGGAGTTCCCAGGCTGGGCAGGCTTGGCATGGAACTGGAAAAATTGCTGGAAGACATGCTGGACAAGTTCCACCGTATCCAGAAAAAACTTGCTGTGCTCCCCGCCGCAAATCCAGCTCGCAAGGACATGGAATCACAGCTTGCCGCCCTGCTGCCCAAAGGTTTTCTTGCCGATGCCGGTTTTCCCTGGCTGCGGCAGTACCCGCGCTACCTTGACGGTATCCTGCTGCGGCTGGAAAAATCGCCGTACTTCGGCCCGGCGGATGAAAAGAACGCCCGGTTGGTGGCATACTATCGGGACAGGCTGGAGCAGTTGCGTTCCGCCCGGGGGGATTCCAGTGCGTTGCGGACCTTTCGCTGGTCTATCGAAGAGCTGCGAATTTCCCTTTTTGCCCAGCGTTTGGGAACCGCCTTTCCGGTTTCTCCAAAACGGCTGGATCAACAAATGGCAAGACTAATGGAATAAACCGGCATGAAGTCGTTGCATTCGAGTCGATTGCCTCGCCTTTTCCTGTGGAGCGGGGCCCTGTTGTTTTGTCTGTCGGGCCCGACCGCGCCAGCTTATGGACAAGCCCTGGAGACCATCGAAGATCGCGACCCTTTCATCGACATCAACCGCTTCGTGTTCGGATTCAACGAGTATTTTGACAATCTCCTGCTGCGGCCCGTTGCCATTGCCTATGTGAATTTCGTACCGCCGCCCATGCGCGCAGGCGTGAATAACTTCTTCGGCAATGTCGATGATCTCAACACCATGGCGAACAACTTGCTGCAGGGGAAAATCGGCGATGCGATATCGGATTGCGGGCGGATTCTGATCAATTCCACCGTGGGTATCGGCGGCCTGATCGATGTGGCCAGTGAACTCGGGCTCGAAAAGCACCAGGAAGACTTCGGCCAGACCCTCGGCGTTTGGGGAGTCGAACCGGGCCCCTATGTGGTATTGCCGATTTTCGGCGCAAGTTCGGTGCGGGACACATTCGGCTTTGTCATCGATTCCTTTGCCAATCCGGTGTATTACCTCGAAGACGACAAAATCCGCGTTTCCACCTATGGCGTGGAGAGGGTGGACTGGCGAATGGACCTGATGCAGGCGGAAGCCCTGGTTACCGGCGACAGTTACCTGTTTGTGCGCGAGGCCCAGTTCCAGAACCGGGAGTACCAGGTGCGGGACGGCGAAATCGACGATCCCTTCGGCGATTTCTGAACCTTCAAGCGGATTCTTCCAGGCGACTTTTCTCCGCCAGCTTGGCGCGGATGAATTCGCTGTGCGGTACATGAATCAGGTCGCAAACCTTGCGGATCACATAATCCTCGTACTTGCTCAGTTCGGCATCCGCGTAGGCGATGCGCCACATGTTGCGGATCAATGCGCATTTTTCCCGAAAAGCGCCGTGCTCGTTGACCAGACTGGTGAACTCATAGAGCGAAGTCGATTCAGAGGATTGCCTGCGCGCAAGGTCGATGACTTGATCGATTTCTTCGGCAGTGTGCTTGCCACTGGTCCGCAACACATCGGCAATCGAATCGATTTCCCGGGGGTCGAGCTCGTGATCGGCCTTGAGCACTTCAAACAGCAGGGCGGCGCTGGCGAGTTCGAGCCGCCGCGTTGCCTCGGCAGGGTCTGTTTCCTCCAGGGTGGCTGCGCCGCCAAACAGGTTTTTCAGGGAATCAAGCATGGGCGCTCTTTTCGGCTTTCCTGTCTCAGGCCACCAGGGCCATGGCGTCGAGCAGCACGTCGATGGAAGCTTCCCGCCGATTGCCATGGGTGCTCAGGTGGCGGCGGAAATGCCTGCCGCCGCGCTGTCCCTTGAACAGGCCGAGCATGTGGCGGCTAATATGGCCCAGGGGAGTGCCCTTGCGCAATTCCTGCTCCACATAAGGCAGAAATTCCCGCAGGGAATCCAGCCGGCTTCGTTCATTGGCCGGGGCGCCGAAGAATCTTTCGTCCACCTCGTGCAACAGCCAGGGATTGCCGTAGGCCTCCCGGCCAAGCATGACGCCATCGACTTTCCGCAACAGTTCCTCCGCGAAATCGAGGGTTTCGATACCACCGTTGATAACGATTTCCAACTCGGGAAATGTTTCCTTGACGCGGATCACCCGATCATGGCGCAAAGGCGGAATCTCCCGGTTTTGCCTTGGTGTCAGGCCCTTGAGAACGGCGATGCGGGCGTGAATGATGAAAGTGGCGCAGCCAGCGCGAGCTGCCTGTTCAATGAAATCATGCAGTTCGCTTTCGCTGTCCCGGCCATCCACCCCAATACGGCATTTCACCGTCACGGGAACATCCACGGCAGCCGAGATTGCCGCGACGCAGCGGGCCACGAGCGCCGGTTCCTTCATCAGGCAGGCGCCGAAATTACCTCCCTGCACCCGGTCGCTGGGGCAGCCCACATTGAGATTGACTTCCCGGTAACCCGCTTGCTGCGCCAACACCGCCGCCGCCGCAAGCTTTCCCGGCACGCTGCCGCCAAGCTGGATGGCAAGCGGCTGTTCGCGAGCCGAATGGCGTAGCAAGCCCGCCGCATCGCCATGGAGCAGGGCGCCGGTACTCAGCATCTCGCTGTACAGCAGCGCATGCCGGGTAAACTGCCGCAAGAAGGCCCGGTCATGGCGGTCGGTCCAGTCCATCATCGGCGCCACGCAAAACCGATGGCTGAGCCGGGATGTATCAGTGGAAATAGTCATCACTTGATTATTGCCGAGCCCTGCATCTGTGTCATTCCGTGCGCAGCGAAGGGTAGTCGCAGAATCTCAGGCAGATGGCAGTCTACCGGGCCGAGCCGCCTTCGACAAAACTTCACCGTATTCCTTCTCGAGTTTCTTCAGTTGCTTGTTGGAAATTCCGCCAAGCGCCGTTACCGCGTCTCGAAGCCGGGCGCGAGTCAGGTCGAAGCCAAGGGTGGTTATGGATTCGTACACCGAAAGCGAAACGGGCCTGCCGCTGATGGCGACGAAGAGCGGAAACAGGAAGTCGCGAATCTTATGCTCCATGGCCCCGGCAAGTTGTTGCAGGCGGGCTTCGACGGCGTCGCGATTCAGTTCGGGGATCCCTTCCAGCGCCCAGAGGCTGAACTGGAGAATGCGGCGGCAGGCTTCCGGGTCCAGTTTCTTGTGGGCAAAGTCCTCCGCTTCGAGATCAAGTTCGCCTTGCAGCAGGTATGCCCCCAGTCCGGAAACCTGGCTGAATCGGCTGACTCGCTGGCGCAGGAGCGGCGTGATGGTTTCGATCAGTTCGGGGCGAAACGCCCAGGCCGCGAACTGCCGGGCGAATGCGGCGTCATCCAGGTCTTCGCGCAGGTAGCGGCCATTAAGCCAGTCGAGTTTCTCCCGGTCGAAAATCGGCCCGCCCAGGGAAATCCGTTCCGGGTCGAAGCTGGCCTCCATCTGCTCCAGGCTGAATTTTTCCTCGCCGCCGGGCATGCTCCAGCCCATATTGCCAAGATAGTTGACCAGGGCTTCGGGCAGATAGCCCATGGCCTGGTAGTAGCCGATGCTGGTGGGGTTCTTGCGTTTGCTGAGCTTGCTCTTGTCCGGGTTGCGCAGCAGCGGCAAGTGGCAGAATACCGGTCGCTCCCAGCCGAAGGAGTCATACAGCAGAACGTGTTTCGGAATCGAACTGATCCATTCCTCGCCGCGAATCACATGGCTGATTTCCATCAGGCGGTCGTCTACCACATTGGCGAAGTGATAGGTAGGCAGGCCATCCGACTTGATCAGTACCGGCATATCCACCTGAGACCACTGGATGCGAATCTCGCCCCGCAGCAAATCGGTGAAAACGCATTCCCCCTCCCGGGGCACCCGCAGCCGGATCACATGACTTTCGCCCCGGGCGAGTCGCTTTGAAACCTCCCCGGCGGACAAGCCCAGGCAATGCCCGTCATAGCCCGGCTGCAACTTCTGTCGCATCTGCTCCCGGCGCAATGACGCCAAGCGATTTTCATCGCAAAAACAATGAAATGCATCGCCTTTTTCCAGCAAAACACGAATCTGTTCGGAATAAATTTCCGTCCGTTCGCTCTGCCGGTAGGGACCCTGGCCGCCCTCACGACCCGGACCTTCGTCCCAGTCCAGCCCAAGCCAGCGCAAGGCATCCAGTATCTTTCGCTCCGACTGTCCGCTCGACCGCTCCCGGTCGGTATCCTCAATGCGCAAAATGAAACTGCCGCCCCGGCGACGGGCAAGGCAACGATTGAACAGGGCCACGTAGGCCGTGCCCAGATGGGGGTCGCCGGTAGGCGAGGGCGCAATCCGAGTGCGAACCGAAGACATGAATTTTCCCGAAGCGACAGCAAGCCGACAAAACCGCGATTATACCCGGCGGCAGCACAGCCATGCCTGAATCGTCGCGAAGAAACCGGAGATGCAAGCAGGGTCGGAAATGTAGCTCGTAATTGATGACTTCGAAGTACGATTTGAACGAACAGGCAGCAACACGGACCTGTTCAAAGCGTAAATTTTGTTGCAACGCAGTTTTCGCAAGGCACAACAGACCATGCGCCTGCAACAAATGAATGATTGACAGCAGACTGTCTCGCTCCTAGAATTCCCCTGCCGTGCCAAATGGGGCCTTAGCTCAGCTGGGAGAGCGCAACGCTGGCAGCGTTGAGGTCACCGGTTCGATCCCGGTAGGCTCCACCATTTCGATCCACTTCTTAGCCCACCAGCAACAACGCAACGCTGGCAGCGTTGAGGTTGAGGCCCGGTCGGCGCAGCCGATGAAAAGCACCGCTTTTCAAGGGCCGAACGGCTCGCCACGGATGGCGAGACTGGGGCTTGGCGAAGTCTAAAAAGTCCCGCCAGGACGGCAAGCACCCACCCATCAGGACACCGACACACATCCACCACACTTCACCCCGGATAATCCCGCCTCACCGGCCCCCGATACAACTGCCGCGGTCGCCCGATCTTGTACGGCCCGCTCACCATTTCGTTCCAGTGGGCCATCCAGCCCGGCGTACGGCCGGTGGCGAATATCACGGTAAACATGCTGGTGGGTATCCCCAGCGCCTTGAGGATGATTCCGGAGTAGAAATCCACATTGGGATAGAGCTTTCGCCGGATGAAATACTCGTCTTCCAGAGCGATCTGCTCCAGCCTGCGGGCGATGCGGAAGAGAGTGTTGTCCGCAGTCTCGCCGACTTCTTCAAGCACCTGGTTGCATACCTCGCGCATGACCCTGGCTCGCGGGTCGAAATTCTTGTAAACCCGGTGGCCAAAACCCATCAGCCGGTACGGGTCCTCCGGGTCCTTGGCCCGGAGGATGAAATCATCGATGCGCGATTCCGAGCCGATTTCATCGAGCATCTGCAACACGGCTTCGTTGGCGCCGCCATGGGCCGGGCCCCACAGCGCCGCGATGCCGGCGGCAATGCAGGAGAAGGGATTGGCGCCAGTGGAGCCGGCAAGCCGTACCGTGGAAGTCGAGGCATTCTGTTCGTGGTCGGCATGGAGCAGGAAAATCAGGTCCATGGCCCGGGCGAGCACCGGGCTGATTTCCTTTTCCTCGCAGGGAGTGCCGAACATCATGTGCAGGAAATTCTCGGCGAATCCCAGGGAATTGCGCGGATACATGAATGGCTGGCCCACGCCGTGCTTGTAACACATGGCGGCGAGCGTCGGCATCTTGGCGATGATGCGCCGGGCCACGAGCATGCGCTGCCCGGGATCGGCGATGTCGAGATTATCGTGGTAAAAGGCCGACAGGGCCCCCACCACGCTAGCGAGCATCGACATGGGATGCGAAGTACGGGGAAAGCCATTGAAAAACTGGTGAATCTGCTGATCCACCATGGTGTGGTAGCGGATATTGTTCTCGAATTCGCGCCGCTCCCCGGCGCTGGGCAATTCGCCATTGAGCAGCAGGTAGCAGGTTTCCAGATAACTCGAATGTTCGGCAAGCTGTTCGATGGGATAGCCGCGATACAGCAGGACGCCGTCGCTGCCATCGATGAAGGTAATGTCGGAATCGCAGGCGGCGGTGGACAGGAAGCCCGGGTCGTAGGTGAAATAGCCGCTGTTGATCAGGCTGCGAACGTCAATGACGTCAGGCCCGAGGCTGCTCGGATAAACCGGAAGCTCCACCGGCTCCCCATGACCTTCGACTTTCAGATGCGCCTTTCTTTCCGTCATGAACTACCCCGGCTGGCCTGCTGCGCGAATAAGTGGTTCCGTAAAGCTTCAGGATTTTGCCGGCGACCGATGCGCCGCGGCGACGCAATACTAGAAACAGTCCCGCATTGTTGTCAAATCTCCGCTTGGGCAGGCAGCGACTCACACAAGAAATACAACGATACTGCCGATCTGCGCGTAACTTCTTTCGAGTCATTCTGCGCGGAGCGGAGGGAAACGGAGTCGCAGAATCTTCCTGAGATGCCCTTGCGTGAGATTCCGCGACTGCGCGCGGAATGCCGAGGAACCGGTTTGTCACGCAAGCCCCCGGCGAATATACTCTCGCTGGCTTCGCAGACAGCAGCGCAGAGAAAGTGAAAACCGCCAGACCCGTCAATCTGAATCTTTTCAGCATCAAGTGGCCGGTGACGGCGCTGGTCTCCATTACGCACCGGATCAGCGGCGTATTGCTGTTCCTGGCCATGCCACTGCTGCTCTACGTATTCGAGATGTCGCTTTCCTCGGAAGCGGGTTTTCGTCAAGCCGGTGCGATGCTTGCCTCGCCCATGCCTCGCCTGCTTTGCTGGCTGCTTGCCGTGGCGCTGCTGTATCACCTGATCGCAGGCTGCCGGCATCTGCTCATGGATATCGGTTTCGGCGAGACCTGGCGCGGCGGCAAGGCGGGCGCCCGGGCGGTGATTGTGCTTTCCGCCCTGACTGCGGTCCTTGCGGGAATCTGGCTATGGTGACCAATGCCACAAGCCTGGGCCGCTCGGGGTTGTTCGACTGGCTGGTGCAGCGTTTCAGCGCCCTGGTGCTGCTCGCCTGGATCGCCTGGGTTTGCATCGGTGTGATCGCCATGCCGGAATTCGGCTACCCGCAATGGCGCGCGCTGTTCGCAGCCACCCCCATGCAGATATTCAGTCTGATTGCCGTGCTGTCACTCTGCGCCCACGCCTGGGTGGGAGTATGGACGGTTACCACCGATTATCTCAACGAAGCCCATCTCGGCAGGGCAGGGACGGCAATCCGCCTGGGTACCCAGGCCGCCTGCCTTCTGCTCACCCTGACCTGCCTGCTGTGGGGGGCGCGGATTTTCTGGGGGAGCGGATGAGCGGATTCCGCCAGATTTCCTTTGACGCCATCATCGTCGGCGGCGGCGGCGCGGGTATGCGCGCGGCCCTGCAACTGTCCCGGTCGGGATTTCGCACCGCTGTGCTGTCCAAGGTTTTCCCCACCCGCTCCCATACGGTTTCCGCCCAGGGCGGAATAACCTGCGCCATTGCCAGCGCCGACCCGGAAGACGACTGGCGCTGGCACATGTACGACACCGTCAAGGGCTCCGACTACATCGGCGACCAGGACGCCATCGAATACATGTGCATGGAAGGCCCGCAAACCGTGTATGAACTCGAACACATGGGTCTGCCCTTTTCCCGCACCGCCAATGGCCGCATCTACCAGCGCCCCTTCGGCGGCCAGTCGAAGAATTTCGGCAAGGGTGGCCAGGCGGCGCGCACCTGCGCCGCGGCGGACCGCACCGGCCATGCCCTGCTGCACGCCCTGTACCAGGGCAATCTGAAAAACGACACGGTCTTCCTCAATGAATGGTATGTCATCGATCTGGTGGTAAACCAGGACGGCGCGGTCAGCGGTGTTACCGCCGTCAATATCGAGGACGGCGAAGTCTGCTTCGCCGCCGCCGCCGCCACGGTGCTCGCTACCGGCGGCGCCGGGCGCATTTATGCCTCCACCACCAATGCCCTGATCAATACCGGCGATGGCGTTGCCATGTGCCTGCGGGCGGGTTTCCCTGCGCAGGACATGGAAATGTGGCAATTCCATCCCACCGGCATCCACGGCGCGGGCACCCTGGTCACCGAAGGCTGCCGCGGCGAGGGCGGCTATCTGATCAACAGGGACGGCGAGCGCTTCATGGAGCGTTACGCCCCCAACGCCAAGGATCTTGCCGGTCGCGACGTGGTAGCCCGGGCCATGGTGCTCGAAGTGCTGGAAGGCCGGGGCTGCGGCGAGCAGGGCGACCACGTCATGCTCAAGCTTGACCATCTCGGCGCAGATGTACTCAACAGCAAGCTCCCCGGCATTCTCGAGCTATCACGCACTTTTGCCCATGTGGATCCCATCCGGGAGCCGATTCCCGTGGTGCCCACCTGTCATTACATGATGGGGGGCATCCCCACCAATATTCACGGTCAGGCCCTCACCCGCAACGAAGCCGGAGAAGATGTGGCGGTTCCCGGCCTGTTCGCCGCCGGCGAGGCCGCCTGCGTTTCTGTCCACGGCGCCAACCGGCTCGGCGGCAACAGCCTGCTCGACCTTGTGGTGTTTGGCCGCGCCGCGGGCAAGCACATCGATGAGCTGCTGCAGCAGGGCATGCAGGCCCGCCAGGCGGCGCCGGAAGACGTGGACCGGGCCCTGAGCCGATTGCGCCGGCTCGATACCTCCAGCGAAGGTGAAAACACCGCTGCGCTGCGCGAAGAACTGCAAAGCATCATGCAATTGCATTTCGGCGTGTTTCGCACCGGGGAGTTCATGCGCGAAGGTATCGCCAAGCTCGAAGCCCTCAAGCCGCGCATCGAAAACTCTCATCTCGCCGACAAGAGCGCGACATTCAATACCGCCCGCATTGAGGCGCTGGAACTGGAAAACCTGTTTGCCGTGGCCGAGGCCACCGCGATCGCCGCCGAAGGCCGCGACGAAAGTCGTGGCGCCCACGCCAGGGACGATTTCCGCGAGCGCGACGACGACAACTGGCTGTGCCACTCGCTGTATTTCCCGGAAAAGCGGAAAATCGGCAAGCGCGAGGTAAATTTCCGGCCCAATGTGGTCGATACTTTTCAGCCCAAGGCAAGAACTTACTGAACCGGAATGAGCCAGATCTCAATCAGAATATATCGGTACAACCCGGAGCAGGACAGCAAGCCCCGGATGCAGAACCTTGAAGTGGAAGTACCCGGGGACCGCGATCTCATGGTCCTCGACGTGCTTGAGCTCGCCAAGGCGAAAGACCCGTCGATCACCTACCGGCGCTCGTGCCGGGAAGGCGTCTGCGGCTCGGACGGGATGAACATCAATGGCGTCAACGGGCTTGCCTGCATCACGCCGCTGTCCAAAGCCGCCGGCCCCGCCCGCAAGCTCGTACTGCGGCCGCTGCCGGGTTTGCCGGTGATCCGGGACCTGGTGGTGGACTTGTCGCAGTTCTACGAGCAGTTTGAAAAGATCAAGCCCTGGTTGATCAATGACGAGCCGCCCCCCGCCATCGAGCGCCTGCAATCCCCGGAAGAACGGGAAAAGCTCGATGGACTGTATGAGTGCATTCTCTGCGCCTGCTGCACCACGAGTTGCCCGTCGTTCTGGTGGAATCCGGACAAGTTTGTCGGCCCCGCGGGGCTGTTGCAGTCCTACCGCTTTCTTGCCGACAGCCGGGATGAGGCCACCGCCGAGCGCCTCGCCGAACTCGACGACCCGTTCAGCGTATTCCGCTGCCGGGGCATCATGAACTGCGTCTCGGTCTGCCCCAAGGGGCTCAATCCCACCCGCGCCATCGGCAAGATTCGCAACATGCTTGTCGAACAGGGCACTTGAGAAGCCACAAGGCGCCGGACTCCTGGTCATGCAGCAAAACGACATGGAAACGCTCTGGAGCACGGGCCACCTGTCCGGGCCCAATGCCGAGTATGTCGATGGCCTGTACGAAAGCTGGCTCGCCAATTCCGCCTCGGTGCCCCCGGAATGGCGCAGGTTTTTCGATGAACTGCCGGCAGGCAACGGCGGCGCGGCGGAAGTTTCCCATCTGCGCATCCGCGAGGATTTTCGCAAGCTCGGCAAGGTCAGCCGCTACGCCCAGGTGCTGAGCAATGACGCCGTCGTCAATTCCGAGCACGAACAAAAGCAGGTTCAGGTGCTCGAGTTGATCAGCTGCTACCGGGAACGAGGCCATCAGAAGGCGGCCCTCGACCCGCTCGGGCTCATGGCCCGCCAGCGCGTACCCGACCTGGAAATCGAATTCCATGAGCTGTCGCCCATCGACTATTCCACCATATTCCAGACCGGCGCCCTGTTCATCAGCAAGCCCAGGGACAGCCTGCGGAGCCTGATCGACACGCTGGAGCGCATCTACTGCGGTTCCATCGGCTACGAGTACATGCACATCGTCAATCTGGCGGAAAAACAGTGGATCGAGCAGGAAGTCGAATGCAATGACGGTTATCTCCGCTTCGGCAACAAAGACAAGAAGCATCTGCTGGAAAGGCTGACCGCCGCCGAGGGCCTGGAAAAACACCTGGACGGCAAGTATCCCGGCACCAAGCGCTTTGGACTCGAAGGCGGCGAAAGCCTGATTCCGCTGCTCGACGAAGTCGTCCAGCGCGCCGGGGCCAAGGGCTCCCGGGAAGTCGTGCTCGGCATGGCCCACCGCGGCCGGCTCAATGTGCTCGTCAATCTGCTGGGCAAGAACCCCTCGGACCTGTTCGATGAATTCGAGGGCAAGGCGGTATACAGCAGTTCCGGCGACGTCAAGTATCACCAGGGGTTTTCCTCCAACATCATGACTCCCGGCGGCGAAGTGCACATGGCGCTGGTGTTCAATCCATCCCATCTCGAAATCGTCGCCCCGGTGGTGGAAGGTTCGGTGCGGGCCAGGCAATCGCGCCGGGAAGACCGCCAGGGCGATCTCGTCCTGCCGGTGATCGTTCACGGCGACGCCGCTTTCGCCGGGCAGGGCGTGGTAATGGAAACCTTCCAGATGTCCCGTACCCGGGCCTTTCATACCGGCGGCACGGTACACGTCATCATCAATAACCAGGTCGGCTTTACCACCAGCCGCCAGGACGACGCCCGCTCCACCGAGTATTGCACCGATGTGGCGAAGATGGTCCAGGCGCCGATTTTCCACGTCAACGCCGACGACCCGGAAGCGGTGCTGTTCGTCACCCGGCTCGCCCTCGACTACCGCTACCAGTTCAAGAAGGACGTAGTCATCGATCTCGTCTGCTACCGCCGCAAGGGCCACAATGAAACCGACGAGCCCGCGATTACCCAGCCCCGCATGTATCAGGCCATCCGCCGCCACAAGACCGTCAGAACCCTGTACGCCGAGCGTCTGGCGCGGGAGGACGTGGTCTCTCCCGCCGATTCCCGGGAGCAGGAAAGCAGCTACCGCGCCGCCCTCGACATCGGCGAGCATGTGGTGAAGAGCCTGGTCAAGGAGCCTTCGGTGGAGCTGTTCGTCGACTGGAGCCCCTACCTCGGCCACGACTGGAGTCCCCACTACCAGACTTCGATACCCTTGCAGAACCTTCAGGGTCTGGCGCGCAAGCTCGTCGCGGTCCCGGAAGGATTCCAGTTGCACCGCCAGGTGGCAAAGCTGATGGAAGACCGCCGGCGCATGGCGGAAGGCGAGATTCCCCTGGACTGGGGATTCGCCGAATCCCTGGCCTACGCCAGTATCCTGGTCAGCGGCAACAAGGTGCGGATTACCGGCCAGGACTGCGCCCGGGGAACCTTCGCCCATCGCCATGCGGTGCTTTTCGACCAGCAAAGCGGGGCCGAGCATGTGCCGCTGCAGCAGTTGGCCAAGGATCAGGGCTCGTTCACGATCTACGATTCCCTGCTGTCGGAAGAGGCGGTGCTCGCTTTCGAATACGGCTACGCCACCACCACCCCCAATGCCCTGGTGATCTGGGAAGCCCAGTTCGGCGATTTCGCCAATTCCGCCCAGGTGGTGATCGACCAGTTTATCACCAGCGGCGAACACAAGTGGCAGCGGCTGTGCGGGTTGACCATGCTGCTGCCACACGGCTACGAAGGACAGGGGCCGGAGCATTCCTCCGCCCGGCTCGAACGCTTTCTGCAGCTATGCGCCGAGCACAATATCCAGGTCTGTCTGCCCACCAACTCGGCCCAGGTTTTTCACATGCTGCGCAAGCAGGTGCTGTGCCCCCTGCGCAAGCCGCTGGTGGTGATGTCGCCCAAGAGCCTGTTGCGCCGGCGCGAGTGCGCCAGCAGCCTCGAGGAACTCGCCGGCGGCGCATTTCAGGTGGTGCTTGACGACCCGGCGAAACCCGCTCCCAAAACCGTTCGCAAGCTCGTGCTCTGCAGCGGCAAGGTGTACTACGACCTCGATGAGATGCGCCGCGCCCGGGGCATTGAAGATATCGCCATTATCCGGCTGGAGCAGCTGTATCCCTTTCCACACGAAAACTTCAAGCGCTGCATCCGCCGTTACCGCAATGTGGAATCCATCATCTGGTGCCAGGAAGAGCCCATGAACCAGGGCGCCTGGTATTCCAGCCAGCATCATATGCGCCGGGACATCACCGCCCTGTACCCGGAAATCTGGCTGGGATACGCGGGCAGGGAGCCTTCCGCCGCGGCCTCCGCCGGCTATCTGGCCCTGCATTTGCAGCAGCAGGAGGATTTTCTCCGCGAAGCCCTGGATCTGAAACCGCCACCGGGCGAGGGCAGGGCGGGCAAATCGGGAAGAAAGCAGAAATGACCATTGAACTGAAAGCGCCCACACTGCCGGAATCGGTGCCTGACGGCACGATCGCGGCCTGGCGCCGGAAAGCCGGCGAAAGCGTGCAGCGCGACGAAGCGCTGGTGGATATCGAAACCGACAAGGTGGTGATCGAGGTGGTGGCGCCCGCCGATGGCGTACTCAAGGAAATCTACAAGCAGGCCGGCGAGACCATTACCAGCAATGAAGCCATCGGCAGGCTGGAACCCCGGGCCGCAGGCGACGGGCCGCAAGCTCCCGATTCGGAATCGGAAGCCAGCGAAACCGCGGCGCCGCCGGCCGCAGGCCCCGCAGTACGCCGCCTGCTGGAAGAACACGGCATTGCGGCGGAGGAAATCAGCGGCAGCGGCAAGGGCGGCCGCATTACCCGCCAGGACGTGCTCGACAAGATCGCCGCCGATGAAACCGAAGCCAAACCTCCTCCGGCGGAACCGGCGCCCGTCGCGCCCAGGCCTGCCGGGCAGCCCGCCGGTGGAAACCTGCAATCCATGGAAAACCGCAAGGAAGAGCGGGTTCCCATGAGCCGGCTGCGGGCCCGGGTCGCCCAGCGCCTGCTTGAAGCCACCACCACCACGGCCATGCTGACCACCTTCAACGAGGTCAACATGCAACCGGTCATGGCGCTCCGCAAGCGCCATCAGCAACGTTTCCAGGAAACCCACGACGGAGTCCGCCTCGGTTACATGTCCTTCTTCGTGCGGGCATCCATCGAGGCGCTGAAGCGTTTTCCGGCGGTAAACGCCTCCATCGACGGCAACGATATCGTCTACCACGGCTATCAGGATATCGGCGTCGCGGTTTCCTCGCCCCGGGGCCTCGTGGTGCCGGTGCTGCGCGACGCCGATAACATGGGCTTTGCCCGCATCGAGAAGGAAATTCTCGAATTCGGCGAAAAAGCCCGGGACGGCAAGCTCGCCATTGAAGAACTTGCAGGCGGCACCTTCACCATCTCCAATGGCGGCATTTTCGGCTCCCTGCTTTCCACCCCGATTCTCAATCCGCCCCAGACCGCGATTCTCGGCATGCACAAGATCCAGGAGCGCCCCATGGCGGTGGCTGGGGAAGTGAAGATCCTGCCGATGATGTATCTTGCGCTCTCCTATGACCACCGCCTGATCGACGGCAAGGAAGCGGTGCAATTTCTCGTGGCCATCAAGGATCTGCTTGAGGACCCGGTGCGGCTCGTGCTGGAGATATGAGCGCCGCCACCTGTCAAGGAACCATTCATGTCGCAACAGTTTGATGTAGTCGTAATCGGCTCCGGCCCCGCGGGATACGTGGCGGCGATTCGCTGCGCCCAGCTTGGTTTCAACACCGCCTGCGTGGAGCAGTGGCTGTCCCCGGAGCACAAGCCCGTGTACGGCGGCACCTGTCTCAATGTGGGCTGTATTCCCTCCAAGGCCCTGCTCGATACCTCCCACAAGTTCCATGAAATGCAGCACCGCTTTGACGCCCACGGCATTCGCGTGGAGCGGGGCGCAATCGATGTGGCCGCCATGATGGCGCGCAAGAACCAGGTGGTGGGGCAGTTGACCAGGGGGGTGGCCGGGCTGTTCCGCAGCAACAAGGTCACCGGCATTTCCGGCCGGGGCAGGCTGCTCGGCCGGGGCCGGGTGGAAGTCACCGCGGCTGGCGGTGAACGGCAGGAGTTCAATGCCGCCCATGTGATTCTTGCCAGCGGTTCCGAGCCGATGACGATTCCGCCCACGCCGGTGGACAACGATCTCATCGTCGATTCCAGCGGCGCCCTGGAATTCGATGCCGTGCCGGAAAAACTCGGTGTCATCGGCGCCGGCGTCATCGGGCTGGAACTCGGCAGCGTCTGGAGTCGCCTTGGCAGCAAAGTCACCATTCTCGAAGCGCTGGATGATTTCCTTCCCGCGCTCGACCGGCAAATGGCCAGGGAATCACTGAAAATCTTCGGCAGGCAGGGGCTCGACATCCAGTTGGGCGCAAGAGTCGCCGGCAGCAGGATCAACCGGCGCCGCAAGCATCCGGTCACGGTCAGCTACCGGAATGCCGAAGGCGACCGGGAAGCTTCTTTCGACAAGCTTGTCGTTGCAGTGGGCCGAAGGCCGGTAAGCGGCGACCTCGCCGACCCGGCCGCCGGGCTTGCCGTCGACGAGCGGGGCTTTGTCGAAGTCGATGAATTCTGCGCCGCCAATCTCGCGGATGTGTACGCCGTGGGCGATCTGGTGCGGGGGCCCATGCTCGCCCACAAGGGCATGGAAGAGGGCGTAATGGTGGCGGAACGCCTGGCGGGCAAGAAAACCCAGGTCAATTACGATCTGGTGCCATCCGTCATTTACACCCATCCGGAAATCGCCTGGGCCGGCAAGACCGAAGACGAAATGAAACAGGCGGGCGTGGAAACGATCACCGGCAATTTCGCCTTTGCCGCCAGCGGCCGCGCCCTGGCCGCCCATGACACCGACGGCATGGTAAAGCTCGTGGTTGAAAAAGCCAGCGACCGCATCGTCGGTTGCCAGGTGATCGGCGCCAGCGCCGCCGACCTGTTGCAGCAGATGGTTATCGCCATGGAATTCGGCGCCAGCGCGGAAGATATCGCCCTGACCATGTTCCCCCATCCGGCGCTGTCGGAAGTCGTTCACGAGTCGGCGCTCGCGGTGCACGGCCATGCCATCCACAAGGCCAATCGCAAATGCTAGGAGGCTGCGCCACAGGAATTCGCGAAAGCGAAAATTCGCTATCGCCGCGCCCCTGGTCGGTCGATTGAGGCGAATATTGGTGGATATGCAACGAAATCGAGCGGCCAGGGGCGTGGATGAGAGCGGATTTGCAGCCGTGAATTCCTGTGGCGCAGCCTCCCAGCCTGACGGGTAGTTCCCCATTAAGGAAGGCACAAATGAATCTCCACGAATACCAGGCCAAGCAGTTGTTTGCCGAGTACGGCCTGCCGGTGTCGCGGTCGATGACCGTGAACACCGCCGCAGATGCCGCGGCCGCCACCGCGCAACTCGGCGGCGAACGCTGGGTAGTCAAGGCCCAGGTTCATGCCGGCGGCCGCGGCAAGGCGGGCGGAGTCAAACTCGTGCAAAGCGCAGCCGAGGCCGAGGAGTATGCCCGGCACTGGCTGGGGCGCAATCTGGTTACCTACCAGACCGACTCGGAAGGCCAGCCGGTCCACAAGATACTGATCGAGGAATGTGTCGATATCGAAAGCGAGTTGTATCTCGGCTCGGTGATCGACCGTTCCTCGCGCCGCATCGTGTTCATGGCTTCCACCGAAGGCGGCGTCGATATCGAAAAGGTGGCCCGGGAAACGCCGGAAAAAATTCTTCGCGCCAGTATCGACCCGTTCGCCGGCCCCCAGGCTTTCCAGGGCCGGGAACTCGCTTTCCGGCTCGGGCTCACCGGCAAGCAGGTCAGGCAATTCACCGAAATCTTTCTCGGCCTCGCCAGACTGTTTCAGGAACTCGACCTCTCCCTGCTCGAAATCAATCCCTTGGTGATCACCCGCCAGGGCGAACTCAATTGCCTCGACGGCAAGATCAATATCGACGGCAATGCCCTCTACCGCCAACCCCGCATCCGGGAAATGCACGACCCCAGCCAGGACGACGAGCGCGAATCCCATGCCGCCCAATGGCAACTCAGTTATGTGGCCCTCGACGGCAATATCGGCTGCATGGTCAATGGCGCCGGGCTCGCCATGGGCACCATGGATATCGTCCAGTTGCACGGCGGCAACCCCGCCAATTTCCTCGATGTGGGCGGCAGCGCCACCGCCGAGCGGGTGGCTGAGGCCTTCAAGATCATACTTTCCGACGACAAGGTTCGCGCGGTACTCGTCAATATCTTCGGTGGCATCGTGCGCTGTGACCTGATCGCCGACGGCATCATCCAGGCGGTGCGGGAAGTCGGCGTCACCCAGCCCGTGGTGGTGCGCCTCGAAGGCAACAGCGCCGCCGAGGGGCGGCAGCGGCTTGCCGCCAGCGGACTGCGCATCATCGCCGCCAACAGTCTTGAGGACGCCGCGCAAAAAGTCGTTGAAGCTGCGGGAGGCGCGCAATGAGCATCCTCATCAAAGCCGAAACCCGGGTAATCTGCCAGGGAATTACCGGCTCCCAGGGCAGCTTCCACACCGAGCAGGCGATTGCCTACGGCACCCGGATTGTGGGCGGCGTCACGCCGGGCAAGGGTGGCCAGAAGCATCTTGGCGTGCCGGTGTTCGATACGGTTCGCGAAGCCGCCGAACAGACCGGCGCGGATGCGACATCCATTTATGTACCCGCGCCATTCTGTCTCGATTCGATTCTGGAAGCCGTTGCCGCCGGCATCCGCCTCGTGGTCTGCATCACCGAGGGCATTCCCACTCTTGACATGCTCCTCGCCAAGGCGAGCTGTGACGCCGCTGGGGCACGCCTCATCGGCCCCAACTGCCCTGGCGTGATCACCCCCGGGGAGAGCAAGATCGGCATCATGCCCGGCGATATCCATCTGCCCGGCAAGGTGGGTATCGTTTCCCGCTCCGGAACCCTCACTTACGAGGCGGTGCAACAGACCACGGATCACGGCTTTGGCCAGTCCTCCTGCGTCGGCATCGGCGGCGACCCGATTCCAGGCTCGAGTTTTGTGGACATTCTCGGGCTGTTTGAAGAAGACCCCGCCACCGAAGCCATCGTCATGATCGGCGAAATCGGCGGCAACGCCGAGGAAGAGGCCGCAGCTTTCATTGCGGAAAAGGTCTGCAAGCCGGTGGTTGCCTATATTGCCGGCGTCACGGCGCCGCCGGGCAAGCGCATGGGCCACGCCGGGGCGATTATCGCCGGCGGCAAGGGCACCGCCACCGAGAAGTTCGCGGCGCTGGAGGCCGCCGGCGTCCATACCGTTCGCAGCCTTGCCGACATCGGCGCGGGATTGTCCCGGGCTACAGGGTGGAAATCTGTTCTGGCTGGTGGCAGGTAGTCGAATCTGGTTTGGACGGATGCGTGTCGCTTCCCTGCCATATCTGTGCAAAGTCATGGAATGACAGCGGAAGGCGGTGTCGAAAATGGAGTTGCCGTTACGCCGGAAAAGGGGTTCAACACTCTTGAGAACTTGTGTTAGGCTTGGGCGCAATCGGCCAGAAGCTGGAAAAAAGCGAGAAAAAGAGCCTGGCGACCAGATGTCTGGGACTCGCCGAACTGAACTCACTGTCCGGGCGCAAACGGCTGAAAATGCCAACCCTGCCCGAACTTGGTTTTTGACGAACGATTAGGATGGCACATGAAAATTCGCAATATCGGTAAGGTCTCGATTGCGCTGCTGCTCACGGTTTTTGCGGGCCCGACCCTGGCCCAGGACGCCGCGCCGGCCCAGAACGTCCCGGAACCCGAGATACTCGTGGACAGCAGCGTGCTGGATCGGGCAATGAGCGCCATTGGCGAAAAGTACCGCGAGTCGGCGGAAGTTCAGCAGGAACTGACCCGGCTGGCGGATTCAGCCAGTTCCACCTTCGAGGAATTCAAGCGCGCCAATGACGCCCTGGAATCCCTGCTGGTTCTCAATGCCGGATTCCGCAAGTCGATTTCCATCCAGGAAGACAATATCGCCACCCTCGACGAATCCATCGCCTCGGTGGAAGAGGTGACCCGCAACATTCCCCTGCTGATGGAGAAGATGCTGGCGGCAATCGAGGAATTCATCGAACTGGACTATCCCTTCCAGCTTGAGGAAAGACGGGCCCGGGTCGAGTTCGCCCGCAACGCCATCGACAATCCCGATGTGTCCATCGCCGAGAAGTTCCGCCAGGTGCTGGTGATGTACCAGAACGAGACCGCCTATGGCCGCACCATCGAAACCTATGGCGATACCATCGAGATCGAGGGCGTGGACCGGGACGTCAGCATTGTTCGCATCGGTCGGGTGGCGCTGATCTACCAGACCACCGACCGCCAGGAGACCCGCGCCTGGGACAACCGCAACAGGGAATGGGTGGAATTGCCGCCGGGCGAATACCGCACCGCGGTGCAGAACGCCATCCGCGTCGCCGCCCAGCTTGACGCCCCAAGAGTCATCGAACTGCCTGTACTGGCTCCGGAGATTGCACAGTGAACCGTCCAAACCTGAAAGCCCTATTCGTTTCCGGCGCCCTGCTGGGCTTCGCCACGCCGCTCGCGGCCCAGGAATCCGCCGGCAATCTGGCCGAACTGCTCGACCTCGTGGCCGAGGATCGGGTAGCCGAATCCGAGGAATACCGGCAGCGCCTCAATGAGTTCGAACAGAACGCCGCCCGCCAGGAAGAAATCCTGGATACCACCAACAATCGCATCGTCGAGCAGGAAACCCTGCAAACCGAGTTGAGCGACCAGTTCGAGCAGAACGAGATCACCATCGCCGACAAGCGCGAAGTCCTCCGCGATCGCCGGGGCGACCTGAACGAGTTGTTCGGCACCTTGCAGGGCGTGGCGGGCGACTTCCTCAGCACATTCGAGAATTCCCTGGTCAGCGCCCAGTACCAGGGCCGCTCGGAAGCCGTGGAAGGCTTCATCGAGAAAGCGGGCAGCACTATCGCCCAGCTTGAAATCGAGGAAATGGAGCGCTTCTGGTTCTACATGCACCAGGAGTTGACCGAATCCGCCCGGGTCGTCACCTACAACGGCGATGTGGCCATGCCCAATGGCGATACCGTCAGCCAGTCGGTGACCCGCATCGGGGCCTTCAACGCGGTGTCGGACGGCCAGTACCTGCGCTATTCCGGCGACATCGGCCACCTTCAGGTGCTGCCGCGCCAGCCCGATTCCGCCACCCTCGCCTCGGCCAGGGCCCTGGAGAACGCCAGCGACGGTTTCGTCCGTGTGGGCATCGATCCCACCGGCGGCGTGGGCGGCCAGGTGCTTGCCAATCTCGTCAACTTTCCCACCGTGGAAGAGCAGGTGCGCAACAACTCGGGCATTATCGGCTTCATCATTATCGGCGTGGGCATTGTCGGCATCCTGATCGCCTTCCTGCGGCTGCTGATCCTTTCCCTGGTGTCGCTCAAGGTACGGGCGCAATTGCGCAACGCCGACCGCCTGAGCAAGAAGAATCCCCTGGGCAGGGTGCTGCTCGTGGGTGAATCCAACCCCGACGTGGATACCGAAACCCTCGAACTCAAGCTCGGCGAGGCCATCCTGCAGGAAACGCCTTCCCTGGAAAGCATGCTCACCCTGATCAAGATGATCGCCACCATCGCGCCGCTGGGCGGGCTGCTTGGCACGGTAACGGGCATGATCCAGGTGTTCCAGCAGATCACGGTCTACGGCGCCGGCGACCCGACCATCATGGCCGGCGGTATCTCCCAGGCCCTGATGACCACGGTGCTCGGTATTGTCGTCGCCATTCCGACGATCTTCATGCACACCGTGGTAAAGAGCCGCGCCGACAATATCACCCACATCCTCGAACAGCAGGCCACGGGCATGATTGCCCAGAAAGCCGAGCGCGAGGCCCGGGCCGCCAGCTGAGAATGACCACCGAACGCAGCGGGAGATGACGTAAATGTACTTTTTCTTGCTCGACATCATGGACGCCATCAGCAGCTTCATGCAGCGGGGCGGTCCCGTGCTCAACGTGATCGCCATGCTGCTGTTCCTGAAGTGGTCCCTGGTGTTCGAGCGGGTCTGGTATCTCAATACCACCCACAAGCGCAACGTCAAGAACACCCTGGCGGAATGGAACGCCCGCCAGGACACCGACTCCTGGGCTGCGCGCCGGATTCGGGAAATGATGATTTCCCGAATCTCCCTCGACGTGCGCAGTACCCTGCCGATTATCGAAGTGCTGGTGACGATCTGCCCGCTACTCGGGCTGATCGGCACGGTAACCGGCATGATCGAAGTCTTCTTCGTCATGGCGGTCACCGGCGGCGGCGACGCCAAATCCATGGCGGGAGGCGTATCCAAGGCGACGATTCCCACCATGGCGGGAATGGTGGGCGCCATCTCCGGCATCTTTGCCTACAATTACCTGAAAGGCCAGGTGGACCGGGACCTCGAACTGCTTGAGGACCATTTGCCATTGAGCCACTGAGTCTGACGCGCCGCCTGAAGCGCGGATCACGAATACGGGACAGCAGCAATGAAAAGCGGATTGATGAAACGGGCGGAAAACGAGGAAGCGGGCGAGATCGATCTCACCCCCATGCTTGACGTCGTTTTCATCCTGCTCATTTTCTTTATCGTCACCTCGGTCTTCGTCCGCGAAGCCGGCATTGACGTTGCCAAACCCGAGGCTTCCACCGGCCTCAGCCAGTCCGGCGACCTGATCCTCATTGCCGTGGGCGCCCAGGGCGATATCTGGATCGACGGCGACCAGATCGATCCGCGTTTCATCCGCTCCCGTTTTGAACTGCGGCTTGCCGACGCGCCGAATTCCTCGGTGGTCATCCAGGCGGACCAGAACTCCAATAACGAGCAGGTATTGCAGATTCTGGAGGCGGCCCGGGAAGCCAACATCGAAAACGTTTCCATTTCAACGGAGGCTTGACAGATGATATTCGTCAGATGGGGCATTTCCTTCGCCCTGGCCGTGGGCATCACCGGCGGCCTGTTCTATTTCATGCAATTTCTCATCGCCACCGGCGAGCAGCTCGACGAAGCGATTTCCGTGGTGCGGATCGTGGACGCCACCATGCCCGAGATTGAACTCGACGTGGTGGAGGAAATCGAGCGTCCCGAACCCATCGAGGAAATCGTCGAGCAGGAAGTCGATGTGCCCGACAAGCAGATTACCCTGGATAGCGGCCCCTCCATCGCCATCGCCCGGGGCGACCTGGATATCGGCGACGGCCTCGACCTGACCCCGGCCACCATCAGCAGCACAGACGGCGACTATCTGCCCCTGGTGGCGATTGCGCCCCAGTATCCCACCCGGGCCGCCCAGCGCGGCATTGAAGGCTGGTGCCTGGTGAGTTTTACTGTGGACGGCCTCGGCAATGTGATGGAAGACAGTATTGTGGTGGTCGATGCTGAGCCGCCGAACATATTTGACCGCTCATCGGTTCGCGCCGCGGCGCGCTTCAAATTCCAGCCCCGGGTTGTCGACGGCCAGGGCGTTGAAGTGGAAGGCGTACAGTACGTGTTCCGCTACGAGCTCGAAGAATAGCGGCCAGGGCAACAGGAGCCGGCGACATGAAGAGAATCTATGGTCTGATGCCCGCCTTGCTGTCGGGTTTTGTACTGATGCTGGCCCAGCCCGGCGCCCCGGCGCTGGCGGGGGAAGAATCGCGGCCGCCGCCGGAGGCGCGCACCGCGGGAACTCTCGGCCCCCAGGTCATGCGGGCCATTTCCGAAATCCAGGAAATGATGTCGCCGGAAGATCCGGAAGACCCGGTGGACCTGGCAGGCGCCAAGGAAGCCCTCGACGAGCTTCGCGAGCGCCGCTGGGAGCGCATGAACGATTTTGAGAAATCCACCACCCTGAACTTCTACACCAACTACTATCTCGCCATGGAGGACTTCGCCGGCGCCCTGCGCACCTTTGAGGAAATGCTCACCATCGAGGACCTGCGCGAAGACACCCGCCGCCGCACCCACCGCTCGCTTGGTCAGCTTTACGCCGCCGAGGAGAACTGGGAACAGTCCATTGCCAACTATGAAGCCTGGCGGAACATGACCGTCGAGGAAGACGAAATCGTGTTCAAGGGTCTTTCCTACGCCCATTACCAGCTCGACGACATGCTGCCGGCCAGGGATTACTGGCTCGATTACATGAAGCTGTCCCTCACCAATGGCCTGGAGCTTGGCCGGGATGACTACGCCTATCTCAATGGCGTCTATTTCACCCTGGAAAGTTTCGACGATGCCCTCGATCTCACCAAGACCATGATCATGAAGTTCGACGACCCCATCGACTGGCAGAACCTGAGCGCGATCTACGCCAGCCTCGACCGGGAAGACGAACGGGTGCAATCCCTGAATCTGACCTATCTGCGCGGCCTCGTGGATGACGACACCCGTTTCCTCAATCTCGGCCAGTCCCTGGCGGGCATGGAGATTCCGCTTTCCGGACGCAAGATTCTCGACGACGGTTTTGCCCGGGGCCTGATTCCCGACGATCTTGAAAACAACACCACCCTGGCCCAGATGTCCATGCTCGGCGCCGAATACGGCGAAGCCCTGGAGCCCGCCCTGCGCGCTGCGGAACTCGACAATACCGGCAACTCCCACGACACCCTGGGCTACCTGTACTACGTACTCAACCGTTATGAGGAAGCCGCGGAAGCTTTCCAGGAAGCGCTGGACCGGGGCGGACTCGAAGATCGGGCCGACACCCTGCTTTTCCTTGCCCGGGCACTGGTGGAACTGGATCGGTTCGGTGCGGCCCTCGAAGCCACCAGCGATTCCGCCGAAGCCGGCGGGGAGCAGGAACGGCAGGCGGCCGGCAGCTACCGGCAGTTCATCGAATCGACCCGGCAGCGATACAACGTGCTCGCCGAACGCCGCAACGATGCCATGGACTTCTACGAAACCTATCCATCATTAATCGATTGACTGTCATCCTGCGTGCGGCAAAGCGTCCACCCACTGCCATTCTGCGCGCGCAGAATGACGGGGCGAGGGCAAGGCTTGAAATCTCCGCGCTAACCCCCATCTGAAAACCCAGCCGCAGAAGCGGCTGGGTTTTTTGTGTAATGGGGACCAAAAATGGCCGAAACCGCCGCCAACACCGAAACCAGAGGATTCGAAACCGAAGCCAAACAGCTCCTGCACCTGATGATCCACTCCCTGTACAGCAAACGGGAAGTGTTTTTGCGCGAGCTCATTTCCAATGCCTCGGATGCCGCCGACAAGCTTCGTTTCGAAGCTCTTTCCAATCCGGAACTGATCGAGGAAGACCCGGACATCCAGGTCAAAATCGAACTTGACGCCGACAACAGGACGATCAGCGTTGCCGACAACGGAATCGGCATGAGCCGGGAAGAGGTTATCAGCAATCTCGGCACCATCGCCCGCTCGGGCACCGCTCACTTTCTCGAGTCGCTTACCGGCGACCAGCAGAAAGACTCCCAGCTCATTGGCCAGTTCGGCGTCGGCTTTTACTCTTCCTTTATCGTCGCCAGGGAAGTTGAGGTGCTCACCCGCAAGGCTGGCGCCCAAGCCGGCGACGCCGTACTGTGGAAGTCCAGCGGTGAATCCGAATACTCGATTGCCGACGCCGAAAAATCCGAACGCGGCACCATCGTCATCCTCCATTTGCGGGACGATGCCGAAGAGTTTCTCGAAAACTATCGCCTGCGCAGCATCGTCAAGAAATACGCCGACCACATTTCCATCCCCGTGCTGATGGCGGAGCAGAAATTCGGCGATGACGAAGAGGGCGACGACAAGGACGGCAAAACAGAGCCCGCCCTTGAACCGGTGAACGAGGGCAAGGCGCTGTGGACCCGCTCGCGCCGGGAAATCAAGAAGAAGGAATACCAGGAATTCTACAGGCACATCGGTCATGCCTTCGACGAACCCCTCGACTGGAGCCACAACCACGTGGAAGGCAAGCTGGAATACACCAGCCTGCTGTTCCTGCCCAAGAGTGCGCCTTTTGACCTCTGGAATCGCGACGGCGCCCGGGGTCTCAAGCTCTACGTGCAACGGGTTTTCATCATGGACGAGGCGGAACAGTTCCTGCCGCTGTATCTGCGCTTCGTCAAGGGCATACTCGATTCCAACGACTTCCCCCTCAATGTTTCCCGGGAGATTCTGCAAAAGGATCCCAAGGTGGAAAAGGTCCGCGGCGCACTCACCAAACGCGTGCTCGACCTGATCGGGCGGCTCAGGAAAAAGGACACGGAAGCCTACGCCGGCTTCTGGAAGGAATTCGGCCAGGCGCTCAAGGAAGGCCCGGCGGAAGATTTCGGCAATCGCGAGAAAATCGCCTCGCTGTTTCTGTTCAGCAGCACCGAATCCGCCGGCGAAGAGCAGGACCAGGGGCTTGAGGACTATGTCGCCCGCATGAAGGATGGGCAGGACAAGATCTACTATCTGGTGAGCGATTCCCTCAAGGCCGCCCGCAGCAGTCCCCAGCTCGAAGTGTTCCGCCGCAAGGGCATCGAAGTGCTGCTCATGCACGACCGCATCGACGAATGGCTGATGGGGCATCTCCATGAATTCGACGGCAAGTCATTCCAGGACATCGCCCGGGGCAAGCTCGACCTCGGCAAACTCGAGGACGAGCCCGAACCGGAAGACGACGGCGAGCACGCCGACCTGCTCAAGCGCATCAAGGACAGCCTCGGCGAACAGATCAAGGAAGCGCGGATCACCCGGCGGCTTACCGATTCCCCCGCCTGCCTGATCGTCGACGAACACGACATGGGCATGCAGATGCGGCGCATCATGGAAGCCTCGGGGCAAAAGGCGCCGGAATCAAAACCGATCTTCGAAATCAATCCCGACCATGCCCTCTTGCAGCGTCTCAATCGGGAAAACGACGAATCCCGCTTCACCGATTTGGCAACCATCCTCTTCGGCCAGGCCAGCCTCGCCGAGGGCAGGGGACTTGACGACCCGGCCCGGTTTTCCAGTCGATTAAACAAGTTGTTGCTGGAATTGACCGGGGAGTAGGAATGAGTTGCAGAGTTTCTTGGAAAATTCACATCCTCTCCAGGGTCTGGATTCCCAGCAAATCCAGTCCCTGTTCCAGTGCCTGTTCGGTGAGCCGGGCCAGGGCGAGCCGGGAGTTTCTGATTTCTGGTTCTGCCTGGTGTATGGGGCAGGCTTCGTAAAAACTCATGAAGTTGCTCGATAGTTCATACAAGTAACTGCAAAGTTGATTGGGATAGCATTCCTTCACTATGAGATGGATCACTTCGGGCAGTTGCAGAATTTTCAGGAGCAGGGTGCGTTCTTCGGCGGCTGTCATTTGCAAAATCCTGGTTGCGGAAGCCCCGGCGGGTTGCTTGCGCAACAGATTCTTGATTCGGGCACAGGCGTAGAGTAGATAGGGTGCGGTGTTGCCTTCAAAGGAAAGCATGCTTGACCAGTCGAAGACGTAGTCGCTCATGCGGTTCTTGCTCAGGTCGGCGTATTTGACCGCGGCGATGCCCACGGTTTCGGCAATCTGCCGCCGCTGTTCCTCGTCCAGTCCCGGGTTCTTTTCCGAAACCAGACCGTAAGCCCGCGCCACCGCCTCATCGAGCAAATCGGCGAGTTTTACCGCATCCCCAGAGCGGGTCTTGTAGGGCTTGTTGTCCCTGCCCATGATGGTTCCGTAGGCGATATGCTCCAGCGACAGCCTTTCGCCCGCCATTCCCGCCGCCCGGGCCACGGCGAATACTTGCTGGAAGTGGAGGGACTGGCGGGCGTCCACCACGTATAGCGAGCGGTCCGCCCTGAGTTCGCCGGCGCGCAGTTTGACCGCGGCGAGGTCGGTGGTGGAATAGAGATAGCCGCCGTCCGATTTCTGCACGATGACGGGCAGGGTTTCGCCGTCCTTGCGTTTGAATTCCGGCAGGAAGACACAGTGGGCGCCATCGTTTTCCTGTAACAGCCCCGCCTCGTCGAGCTGGCGGATAACGCCCGCCAGATCCTCGTTGTAGCGGCTTTCGGCGTCGAGGTCGGCGAGGCGCAGGCTGACATTGAGCCGGTCATAGATGCCTTGGCAGTGGTTCAGGGATTCGTCGATGAAGCGCCGCCAGGCGGCCAGGGTTTCCGGGTCTCCGCCTTGCAGCTTGACCACGTTCAGGCGGGCCCGGCCGGCGAAGTCCGGGTCGGCGTCAAAACGGTTCTTGGCGGCGCGGTAAAAGGATTCCAGGTCCGCCAGTTCGGCATCCAGAACGTTTGTGTCCTCGCCGAGTTCGCGCAGGTACGCAATCAGCATGCCGAACTGGGTTCCCCAGTCGCCCACATGATTCTGGCGAATCACCTCGTGGCCGAGGCGCTCAAGCACCCGAACCAGACTGTCGCCGATGACCGTGCCGCGCAAATGCCCCACGTGCATTTCCTTGGCGAGATTGGGCGATGAGTAATCGACGACGATTTTCTGTGGCTCGGGAGCATCCGGGATCAGCCTATGGGGCGCATCGAGCACCTGATTGCCGCGCTCAAGCAGGGCGCTGTCGGCAATCCGGATATTGATGTAACCGGGGCCGGCAACTTCCGCCGAGGCGATCAGGCCTTCGTTATCCCTCAGGCCTGCAATGGTGGCTGCGGCCACATCCCGGGGCTTGCGCCCGGCGCGCCCCGCCGCGGCCATGACGCCATTGGCCTGATAATCGCCGAACTCCGGTCGCGAAGCGGTGATCACATTGGGGTCGCAATCCGCCATGCCACAGGCTTCGCTCAGGGCCGCGCCCAGCATTCGCGTCAATTGTCCCTTGCAGTTTCTCATCGTTTTCGCCTTTGAAAATCCTTTCACTTATCAGAAAATCACCGTATTATACTGCTGCTCAATGAAGCAGAATGGAAGCAGTGGCATCCGGGGGAAGGACTGGCCGCTGTAATCGAAAGCAGTATCAACAAACAGGAGAAGGACGTTTTATGAGCAAGCCCGAGGGGACGCTTGACCAAATCGCCGAGTACCTGATCCTCGGCTACTTCAGGGACGCTTCCGGCCCGAACGCCACTTCCACCAAATGGTCTGATTCGGAGATTCGGGTCGATCTTTCCCGCCTCGACGCCAAAGGCCAGTTCCTCGCCCGCACCGCGCTCGACATGTGGTCAAGCGCCACGGGGCTCGCCTTCAGGGAGGTGAGCATCGACCGTGACGATGGCCGAGGCGACAATGATCGTGGCATTCTCTTTCAATATGGCTCCGCGACAAGGGCGACGTGGCTACAATCCGATTCGGAGGGATGGATTTCCTGGAACGTCGAGCTGCGCAAATCCACGCAATCCAATGCCGTGGGCACGAACGAATCGGGCGAATATACGGTCATCGGGCCAAGGGCGCTGTATCACTTCATTCATGAGATCGGCCACGCGTTGGGGCTAGGGCATCCAGGCAACTACAACGGTAGCGTCAGCTACCAGGGCGATGCCAAGTTTGCCAACGACAGTATACAAATTTCGGCCATGTCCTACTTCGGGCCGACGGAAAACCCGACGCTGAAAGCTAGCCTTGCGCTTCCCGCCACTCCGATGAGCGCCGACATTCTCGCCATTGAAAAACTCTACGGCGATAGTAACGCGATGCGTACCGGCGACACGGTCTACGGCTTTAATTCGACCGCGGGCGGCTTTCTCGATGACCTTGCCGGGCACATGAACGCCGGCAAAATCTTTGGCTTCACGCTGATCGATGATGGTGGCAACGACTCCTTCGACTACTCCGGCGCATCACAGGGCAGCCGGGTGGACTTCAATCCCGGCGCCGTCTCCGACGTCTTTGGCCGCAAGGGCAACATGGTCATCTACAAGGACACCGTCATTGAGCATTTTATCGGCGGCGGCGGCACGGACAATGTCACCGGAAACGATGCGAACAACATGCTCTTCGGCGGCGCCGGTGACGACACGCTTGATGGCGGCGCCGGCGACGACATCCTGATCGGCGGGATTGGCGCCGACACGCTCACCGGTGGAGGCGGTTCGGACACTTTCCGCTATACATCCGGCACTTTCGGCGCCGACACGATTGCGGACTTTGAAGATGGCTCGGACATCATCGATCTTGGCGCTGCAGGACTGCAATTCACCGACCTGACCATCAGCGATCGCGCCCTGGACAAGATCATCGATGCGGGCTCCGGCAATACCATCACCCTTACCGGGCGGGCGGGCGCCACCATTGATGCGGCCGACTTCTCCTTTACCGGCGGGACGCTTCAGGTTTCCATTGAAGATGCAAGCATCGCGGAAGGCGGCGTCGCGAGCTTTGTCCTGCGCCTGTCGGAGCTGTCCCACACAGCTGTCAGCGTGGACTGGCGCACGCAGGATGGCACTGCCGTCGCTGGCGAGGATTTCACTGGCGTCAGCGCATGGCGGACTGTTACCTTCGCGCCGGGTCAGCTTGCCAAGCGCATTGCGGTGCAGACATTCAACGATGATGTGTTCGAGCCCGATGAGACCTTCAGCATTCAACTCGGCAATCCGGTGGGCGCGACAATCAGTGATGACACGGGCAACGCGGTGATCGTCGAGAACGAAAACCCCACCGTATCCATCAGCGATGGCATGGGTAGCGAAGGCGGCTTTGTAACGTTCCGGGTCAGCCTTGACAAGATCTCGCAAGCAGACGTTACCGTGAATGTCGCCGCAGGCAATGACAGCGCGGAGGAAGGCGCCGAGAACCATGTCGACTTCAAGCTTCCCGCCGGGAGCGACATCACCATCCCAGCCGGTCAACGAAGCGCCGAATTCAAGGTGCAGACCTTTTACGACAAATATGCCGAACCCGATGAGACCTTCTCGGTGCGCTTGCATTCTCCGGACGATGCGTATCCTCTTGATCGATCCGCCGCGACGGGAACCATACAAAACGTCGACGCGTCGCAATTGCCCACGCCGCCAAGCATTTCTCTCGCGGATGTCTCTGTCACGGAGTCCGATGGCACGGTGCGGGTTCCGATTCATTTCGACAGGCTGGTTGAACCGGGCGAGCGAATCACTTTCAGGATGCGCCTGCTCGACGGCAGTGCCGAGAGTGCGCGCGATTTCTGGCACATGGGCTCGGCCCAGGCCACCGAGTTGAAGGTCGTTGAAGGCAACGGAACGGATCGGGCGTTTGTTTCCCATCGTTTGGTCAATGACGAATATCCGGAAGGCAATGAGCAATTTGTGCTTGAGATATTCAACGTTGACGGCGCCTTCCTCGCCGATGGAACCAGCACCATCACCATCCTTGATGACGATGCTCCCAGGATCCAGCCTTACGTCTCCATTTCCACGAACCCTTCGGCAACCGAAGGCGATCACGCAGTGTTCATGTTGAAATTGGGGCATCGGATGCCGCAGGACGTCACCGTCAATTGGTCGCTTGGTGGATCTGGTAGTGCGACAGGCGGCGAAGACTACGACAACAGCCCCGCGAGCGGCACTGTCATCATACCGGCGGGAAAGCTTGTCGTGCCGGTCATTGTGGAAACCTATGCCGACAATGAAACCGAGGGTAAGGAAACATTTTCCTTCAGCCTGACATCGGTCTCCGGGGCGTTGCCGCACCCGGCCCTGCGTCATAGCCAGGCCGAAATCCACGATGATGGGATATTTCATCCCGGCATAAGCATCAGTGACGTGACAGTGACCGAGGGTGGTACAGCACACCTGTTCGTCACGCTGCGCCATCCGTCGCAAGGTGTCGTCATTGACTGGAGCATGTCCGATGGCACGGCCAGTCAGGGAGATGACTATGTCGCCGTCAGCGAGGGGCAGGTAGTCATCCCGACGTTCCAGACATCGGCGCGCATCGCCATAGCCACGAATGCCGATAACCTGCTGGAGGGGAGTGAGACCTTTACCGTCACCTTGAGCAATCCGCATGGCAGGGGCGCCCTGAAAGACGCCACCGCCACGGTCACCATTGTCGATGGGCCGACCCTGCCGCAACTTTCCATCGATGACGTGACGGTCGTTGAAGGTGGCGAGGCGCGGTTCACCGTCAGCCTGGAGAGAACTTCGGCCGAGGATGTCACCTTCAACTGGGCGACCTCGGATGGCGCTGCGAAAGACGGCAGCGACTACACCGGCCAAAGCGGTCAAACAGCGACCATTCCTGCGGGCAGGTACAGCGCCAACGTGACGGTGCAGACCATTAATGACGGTGAGGGCGAAAGGGATGAAACCTTCACCGTGGAACTCGGCAGTCCCGTCAATGCCACCCTCGGTGACGCCAACGGCAAGGCAACCATCACCGACAACGATGACGCGCCCGACAACAAGTACGCCGCGCTGATCGCCACCCTGAAAGGCTACGCCGGCGAGACGCATTACGGTCAGGACCACGTGGACCGCTGGATGGAGGCGCTGGCGGGTCTGGGCGAGGACAACGGCTACGATCCCATGACTGTCGCCGAAGCCAATGTCATGGCGGGCACCTATAGCGCCAGCCGCTGGAACCCGGTGTTGGAGGCGCTGAGGGAGATCGAGGCGGAAAGAGCGGCGGAGCGGACGGCGAACACATTGCCGGTCGCCTCCATCGACGATGTGACCGTAACCGAGGGCGGACAGGCGCGGTTCACGGTGAATCTGGACAAGACCTGGAGTGACGATGTCACCCTGACCTGGGACACGTCTGACGGTACCGCGGCAGACGGTAGTGATTATACCGGTCAAAGCGGTCAACCACTCACCATTGCCGCGGGCCAGCAAAGCGCCACGTTCAACGTGCAGACAACAGGCGACAGCCTGGATGAGGACGACGAGAGCTTCACCGTCACCTTGAGCAGCCCCGCCAACGCCACCATCGGCGATGGCGCCGGCGAGGCCACGATTGCCGACGATGACGCCGCGCCCGCGTTGTCCATCGACGATATCGCCGTGACCGAGGGCGGCGTGGCGCAGTTCACCATCGAACTCGATGCGTTATCAGGCAAGGATGTTTCCGTGAACTGGGCGACTTCGGACGGCACGGCAGTCTCGGGCAGTGACTATACGGCGCAAGCGAGTCAGTCCCTCACCATAGCGGCGGGCCAGCAAAGCGCGACCGTGAGCGTGCAGACCACGGACGATGGCGATGATGAAGCCAACGAGACGTTTACCGTTGAACTCAGCGGCGCGACCCATGCCACGATCAGCGACGCGAGCGGCGAGGCCACCATCACCGACAACGACGATGCGCCGCCATCCAACAGCAAGTACGCCACGCTGATCGCCACCCTGGAAGGCTACGCCGGCGAAACCTGGCACGGCCAGGACCACGTGGACCGCTGGATGGAGGCGCTGGCGGGTCTGGGCGAGGACAACGGCTACGATCCCATGACCGCCGACGAGGCCGAGGACATGGCGGACACCTATACCGCCAGCCGCTGGAACCCGGTAGTGGAGGCGCTGAAGGAGATCGAGGCGGCGCGCAAAGCGGAGCAGACGGCGAGCGCACTACCCGTCGCCTCCATCGACGATGTGACCGTAACCGAGGGTGGTCAGGCGCGGTTCACCGTGAGCCTAGACAAGACCTGGACAGATGATGTCACCCTGACCTGGGGCACGTCTGACGGCACCGCGACAGACGGTAGTGATTATACCGGTCAAAGCGGTCAATCACTCACCATTGCCGCGGGCCAGCAAAGCGCGACTCTGAGCGTGCAGACCACGGACGATGACGACGGCGAAGCCAACGAGACCTTCACTGTCGAACTCAGCGGCGTGACCAATGCCACGATTGCCGACGCCAGCGGCGTGGCCACCATCACCGACAACGACGATGCGCCGCCACCGCTGCCGCCGCCCGTCCTGCCGGTCGCATCCATCGACGATGTGACTGTCACCGAGGGCGGGCAGGCGCAGTTCACTGTAAATCTGGACAAAACCTGGACCAGCGATGTCACCCTGACCTGGAACACATCTGACGGCACCGCGACAGATGGCAGTGACTACACTGGTCAGAGCGGCCAGACACTCACCATCGCCGCAGGCCAGCAGAGCGCGATGCTCGCCGTGCAGACCACCGACGATTCCGACGACGAGAATGACGAGACCTTTACCGTCACCCTGGGTAATCCCACCGATGCGACACTTGGCGATGATACCGGCGAGGCCACCATTGAAGACAACGATGACACTCCCGACCCCGACCCCGACCCCGACCCCGACCCCGGCCAGTGGGACCACAACGGCCTGACCCTGACAGGCACCAACGGTTTCGATTTTCTCAGAGGGTCAAACCTGAACGACCTGATCGACGGACGCGGCGGCCCGGATGAAATCCAGGGCGGCTTTGGCGATGACCGGATAACCGGAGGCGGCGGCGCGGACAGATTCGTGTTCTCCGGCCGTAGCGGTCACGACGTCATCACCGACTTCAACCCGGATGAAGGCGACTCCGTTTTCTTGGTGGGCGCCAACTTCTCCAGCTTCGGTCAGATGCTGGAGAGCCACACCGAACAGGACGGGGATGATGTGGTCATCTATGCCGGCTCAAGCCGCGAGGACCAAAGCCTGACCCTGCTGGACGCGCGAATTTCCGACCTTGATGCATCGCAGTTCTTGATCGTCGGCAATTCCCAGGCATCGGCCGTCACATCGGCGCAATTCCAGACCGCCGCCTTCGCCGGACGGCACGAACCCCTGTACCTGCAAAGCAATGAATCTCCCGTTGCCGCAGAAGATGCCGATTTCGCCGCGCATTCACTGGCTGTATTCCATCCCGCGGAACCTCAGGGAGACCTGATCTGGTAAATTCGCACGTCGCAAGCCCGGAAAAGTACAATCTGTACCCATGAACCCATCTGGCAAGGTACAGCATGTGCAAGTCCCCGGACGCCAGTCAGGCCAGCGGCTGGACAATTTCCTGCTGCGCGAACTCAGGGGCCTGCCCAGATCGCGAATCTACCGCCTGATCCGGCGCGGTGAAGTGCGCGTCAACCGCGGCCGCTGCAAGCCCGAAACCCGTCTTGAAGAAGGCGACCAGGTGCGGATTCCACCCCATGCCGGCCACCAGGGCGCCGCCCCCGCCACGGCCAGCGAAAAGCTCAAGCAAAGCCTCATCGAGTGCGTCCTGTTCGAAGACGAAGCCATGCTTGTCCTTGACAAACCTGCCGGTTTGCCGGTCCACGGCGGCAGTGGCATCCGCATCGGCCTGATCGAAGCCCTGCGCCAGACTCGCCCCGAATGGCTCGAAGCCGAACTCGTCCATCGTCTCGACCGGGAAACCTCGGGCTGCCTCGTCATCGCCAAACAGGCCGGTTTTCTCCGTCACCTGCAGCGCCAACTCCGCACCGGCGCCGTGGACAAACGCTATCTCGCCCTCGTCCAGGGCCACTGGCCGCAAGCTCTCCACCTGATCGACCACCCCCTGCGCAAAAACCGGCTTTCCTCCGGCGAACGTATGGTAAGACCCGACCCGGACGGCAAAGCCGCCAAAACCCGCTTCCGGATCAAACAACAATTCGCTGACGCAACCCTGCTCGAAATCCAGCTCGAAACCGGTCGCACCCACCAGATCCGCGTCCACTGCCAACACGCCGGCCACCCCATCATCGGCGACCGGAAATACCATCTCGCCACCCCCGCCATTCCTCATAAACACCTGACCCTCCACGCCCAAAAAATCTCCTTCCACCCCACCCCCAACGCCCCTCAGGTATCCTTTGAAGCCCCCATTCCATCCCACATCACGCAACTTCTGAAAGTTCTGGGCAAAAATCAGGAATAGTAGCCAGACCACCACAATCCCTCGGCTACAGCGACCCGCATTTCCCACCCGTCATCAATCAAATAACCTCAATTTTGACACCGACCCATCACATCTCTATCATTGCGCGCCAATCGCCCAAGCCCAGGAGCTATCATGGCCGTCCAGCAAAACAAGGTGACCCGTTCGCGGCGCAACAAGCGTCGCACCCACGACTCCCTGCGCGAACCCACCCTCTCCACCGATCAGGTTTCCGGCGAAATCCACCGCAGGCATCACGTAACCCCCGATGGCTTCTTCAAGGGCCGCAAAGTCGTCGAGACCGAAACAGATTGAGTTACCCGCAACGCATAGCCATCGACGCTATGGGTGGCGACCGGGGCGTGGAGGTTACCGTTCCCGCCGCAGTCCGCGTACTCAACCGCCGCAAGGACCTCGCACTTACCCTGGTAGGTGACCGCGACCGGATCAAGCCCCGTCTCGCCCAGCTCAACAAGGCCGAGCGGGACCGATTACAGGTGTTGCACACCGATCTCGCCATCAGCGACGGGGAGAGGCCCGAATCGATTCTGCGCACCGCCAGGGAAAGCTCCATGTTTCTCGCCGCCGAACTTGTCAAGAGCGGCGACGCCCAGGCCATGGTGAGCGCAGGCAATTCCGGCGCCCTGCTCATGGCGGGGCGGCATCTGCTGAAAACCATCCCCGGCATCCAGAAACCCGCCATGGTCGCCACCATTCCCGGCGCCGCCCGGCAATGCCTGCTGCTCGATGTGGGCGCCAATCCGGAATGTGACGCCGGACAACTGTTCGAATTCGCCGTAATGGGCTCCGTGCTTGCGGAAAGCCTCAACGGCGCCCCCGCCAATGTGGGGCTGCTCAATATCGGCGCGGAAATTTACAAGGGCACCGAAGCCGTGCGGGAAGCCGCCGAAAGACTGGAGAATTGCCCCGCAATCCAGTACGCGGGATTCATCGAAGCCAATGAAGTCTACCGGGGACAGGCCGATGTGGTGGTATGCGACGGCTTTGTCGGCAATGTCACCATCAAGGCCTCGGAAGGCGTCGCCAATGTCATCCGCAACGTGCTGTACCACAAACCGGCGGCGGGATGGATTACCCGGCTGTCGCGCTTTTTTTCGGCCTCCATCGTCCATAGCCTGACCATGCAGATCAATCCCGAGCGGTTCAACGGCGCCTGCCTGCTCGGCCTGCAGGGCAATATCGTCAAAAGCCACGGCAATGCCTCGGTGCTCGGCTTCAGCCATGCGATTCTCGCCGCGGCCAGCGAAATCGACCACCAGGTGCCGCGCTTGATCGGCGACAAGGTAGCGGCCATCATGGCCAGCAGCAATTCTGAACATGGCTCCGAGGGAGCGTGGCGGTAACGGAAGGGGGGGCCGGCGCAAGCCGGGAAGGATTCCGTTACCGGCGAAAAGCGACCGGAGCCTAGGAGTCTGTGCCGTGGGAATTCGCGAAAGCGAAAATTCGTTATCGCCGCGCCCCTGGCCGATCGATTGAGGCGAATATTGGTGGATATGCAACGAAATCGAGCGGCCAGGGGCGTGGATGAGAACGGATTTGCAGCCGTGAATTCCTACGGCGCAGGCTCCTAGAGGTAACCATTCCTGGCCATGACCAGAACCGCAATCGTATTTCCCGGACAGGGTTCCCAGAAATCCGGCATGCTCGCCGCGCTCGCCGGGGAACACGGCGTCATCCGGGCCAGCTTCCTTGAGGCTTCCGAAGCCATTGGCGAGGACCTCTGGGACATTTCCCAAAACAATCCCGATGGACTGCTCGACCAGACGCAGTTCACCCAGCCCGCGCTGCTCGCCGCCGGCGTGGCCCTGTGGCGGCTGTGGCAGGAGCAGGGCGGCGCGAAGCCCGAACTGCTGGCAGGCCACAGCCTCGGCGAATACACCGCCCTGGTGGCCGCCGAAGCGCTCACTTTCGGCGATGCCGCAAGAGCGGTGCGCAAGCGCGGACAATTCATGCAGCAGGCCGTACCCCGGGGCGCCGGCGCCATCGCAGCCATTATCGGCCTCGAAGCCGACGCACTGGAACAGGCCTGCCACGAGGCTACCGCGGCAGGGGAGGGCGCCGTCAGCCCGGCCAACTACAACTCCCCCGGCCAGACCGTAATCGCCGGCAATGCCGGGGCGGTGACTCGCGGCATGAATCTTTGCAAGGAGGCCGGAGCAAAACGGGCGCTGCCCCTGAAGATGTCGGTACCATCCCACTGCGCCCTTATGGAACCGGCGCGCAAGCAACTCGAACAGGAACTCGCCGGGCTCACATTCCAGCCCGCAAAAATCCCGATAGTACAAAATGTTACAGGCGATATCTGCAGCGACCCGGAGCAAATCCGCCAAAATCTGGTAGCCCAGCTATGCAGCCCGGTACGCTGGATAGATTGTGTGGAAACCATCCACAGCGCCGGCATCGACAGCTTCCTCGAATGTGGCCCCGGCAAGGTCCTGAGCGGCCTCATCAAACGCATCGTCCCCGCTGCCACCACATGGAACTGCGACGATCCCGACAGCTTTTCCCGGGCCCTGGCCGAAATCGCCTGAGGGGGAACGAATCATGTATACTTGCGCGCCAATCGGCCATGGCGACGCGGAGCAGGCCCTGATTTGAACATGCAAGACAGCAGTCCCAGACTGGCGCTGGTCACCGGCGCGAGCCGCGGTATCGGCAAGGCCATTGCCCGGGCTCTCGGCGAAGCGGGTTTCATCGTTGCCGGCACCGCAACCACCGGCGATGGCGCGAAGGGCATTTCCGCCTGGCTTGCCGAGCGACAGATCGAAGGCGCCGGTTTTTGCGTCGATGTGGGTTCCAGCGAATCCGTCGCCGTACTCATGGAAAACCTTCAGGGTAGCCTCGGCCCGCCGGCGGTGCTCGTGAACAATGCCGGCATTACCCGGGACAATCTTTTGCTGCGCATGAAGGAAGAGGAGTGGAGCGAGGTCATCAACACCAACCTCAACTCCATTTTCCGCATGACCCGGGCCTGCCTCAAATCCATGACCCGGGCGCGCTGGGGGCGCATCATCAATATCAGTTCGGTGGTGGGTTCCAGCGGCAATCCGGGGCAAAGCAATTATTGCGCCTCCAAGGCCGGTATCGAGGGCTTTACCCGCTCCCTGGCCAGGGAAATCGGCTCCCGGGGCATTACCGTGAACGCCGTGGCGCCGGGCTTTATCGAAACCGACATGACTGGCAGCCTGCCCGAAGCCCAGGCCCGGGAACTGCTGCAACAGATCCCTCTGCAGCGGCTTGGCCGCGCGGAAGAGGTCGCCGCCGTGGTGAGATTCCTCGCCCTTGACGGCGGCGCGTACATCACGGGTGAAACCGTGCATGTCAATGGGGGGATGTACCTCGCCTGAGCAACAGGCGGCGCCATCCCGGAAACGCCCCTCAGGGCAAAATTTTGCATTTGCACATTACATCAATCACAAATAAGGGTAAACTTGCGCTCTGTGCAGACAGGTGGATCGATGCCGCCCGGTTCAGGTTCAGGGAAGAACGCAATTGCCGCTGCCAGATTGATGATAAAGTGACGGTATCAGGAGCTTGAACAGATATGGCTAACACTGAAGAACGCGATAAGCGAATTGACGATCGGGTCAAGGAAATTGTCTGCGATCAACTCGGCGTCAAGGCGGAAGACGTGAAACCTTCATCTTCCTTCGTGGAAGATCTCGGAGCCGACTCACTGGACACGGTCGAGCTGGTCATGGCCCTGGAAGAGGAATTCGAAACCGAAATTCCCGACGACGACGCGGAGAAGATCACAACCGTCCAATCCGCATGTGACTACATACGCAATCATCTGTAAGACATTCTGCAACCGGAATCCCGTGTGCCGCCCACAGGCTCGCCGCATTTCAGTGAACTTGTGGAACAGCACGCCAGGCCGCCCGGTCTTCGATATCGGGTGGCCTTCCTGCTTCACCGCGAACCGAGGATAGCCCATTGAACCGCAGACGGGTCGCTGTCACCGGCATGGGCATGATCAGCCCCGCCGGCAACTCGGTCGCTGCAAGCTGGGACGCCATTCGCAATGGCCGCAGCGGTATCGGGCCCATCGACAGTTTCGACGTATCCGGTTTTTCCACCCGCTTTGGCGGCCTGATCAGGGATTTTGACTGCGCGCAATACCTGCCCCCCAGGGACGCCCGCCGGATGGATACCTTTATCCACTACGGCATTGCTGCGGGCATCCAGGCCATGGACGAAGCCGGACTCAGGGACTGTGAATGGAATCCCGACCGCGCCGGCGCAGCCATCGGTTCCGGAATCGGCGGCATTTTCGCCATCGAGAAAACCTCGCTGCAAATCCGCGACACCGGCCCGCGCAAGACCAGCCCATTCTTTGTGCCCGGCTCGATCATCAACATGATCGCCGGCAACCTGTCGATGCAGTTCGGCCTGAAAGGCCCCAATATCGCCGCAGTGACCGCCTGCGCCACCGGCACCCACAATATCGGCCTTGCGGCCAACATGATCCGTTTCGGCCAGGCCGACGTCATGCTCACCGGCGGCGCCGAAATGGCCACTTGCCCGGTGGGTCTTGGCGGATTTTGCGCCGCCCGGGCGCTTTCCACCCGCAATGAGGATCCGGAGAGGGCCAGCCGCCCCTGGGACCGGGACCGGGATGGTTTTGTTCTCGGCGACGGCGCCGGCATTCTGGTGCTCGAAGAGATGGAGCACGCCAGGGCCCGGGGCGCCCGGATCCACGCCGAACTGCTGGGATTCGGCATGAGCGGCGACGCCTATCACGCCACCGCGCCGGCCCCGCAAGGCGCGGGCGCGGCAATGTGCATGGGCAATGCCCTCGATGATGCCGGCCTGAACCCGGAGCAGGTGGACTATATCAACGCCCACGGCACCTCCACCCAGGCAGGCGATATTGCCGAAACCCAGGCCATCAAGAGCGTATTCCGCGATCACGCAGGCAAGCTTGCCATCAGTTCGAGCAAGTCCATGATCGGCCATCTGCTCGGCGCGGCGGGTTCGGTGGAAGCGATCATCTCGATACTTGCTCTCGACGAAGGCGTGATTCCCCCCACCATCAATCTTGACGATCCCGACGAAGGCTGCGATCTCGACTATGTGCCCCGCGAAAGCCGCGAGCAGGACATCCGCGTGGCCCTGAGCAATTCATTCGGTTTTGGCGGCACCAATGCTTCGCTGATTTTCGCCCGCCACGGTTGATTCCCGCCATCCCGGAACGCCATGAAGGAAGAGGAAGCACCCAGTCAATCATTCCAGTTCCGGCTCGTGTTCGCCGCCGCCCTGTTGCCGGTAATCGCGCTCTTCGTTCTTGTCTCCATCGAAGTCCAGTTCAACCGCCCCTTGCCGGGACTCACGGAAACCCGGGTATTCACCATCGCCCCCGGCGCCTCACTCACCGAGCTGAGCCGAAACCTGCACGAGCAGGGCATTATCGAGCAACCCTGGCTGTTCAATGCCCTGGCCCGCTTCCGGGGCCTGGAAAACGCCGTCCGGGAAGGAGAATACGCATTGCCCGCCGGCGCCACATCGGTGGATCTGCTGGTGCTGTTCGTTTCCGGAGAAACCCTGCAGCGCCGACTTGCCCTTATCGAAGGCTGGACTTTCGCCGAGGCGCTGGCCGCAATCCAGGGCAGCGAAGGCGTCAAAGTGACACTGGCCGGCGCGAGCAGGAAGCAGATCGCCGAGGCCATGGGCCTCGCTGGCGATGCCCTGGAAGGAATGATTTTCCCCGATACCTATTTTTACGCCGCCGGCGATTCCGATCTCGACCTGCTGCTGCGCGCCAGCGCAAGACTGCAACAGGTGCTTGGGGAAGAATGGCCATTACGGGAGCCGGACCTGCCGCTCGCCTCGGCGTATGAGGCGCTGATCCTCGCGTCCATCGTGGAAAAGGAAGCCGCCGGCCCGGATCAGCGCGGCCTGATCGCGGGAGTCTTCCAGCGACGCCTGGGACAGAACATGAGACTGCAATCGGACCCCACGGTCATCTACGGACTTGGCGATGCGTTCGACGGAGACCTGCGCAGCGCCGATCTCGAGCGGGAGACAGCCTTCAACACCTATCGAATCGACGGCCTGCCGCCCACGCCCATTGCCCTGGCAAGCCTTGATTCCATTCGCGCCACATTGCGCCCGACGCCATCGGAATACCTGTATTTCGTCGCCGATGACCAGGGCGGCCACTATTTTTCCGAAACCCTGGAAGAGCACAATGCCGCCGTGGACTGTTACCAGCGCAATCGGGACAATGGCAGTTGCGAACAACTCAATAGCCGGTGAGCGGCATGACAGGAAAATTCATCACCATCGAAGGCACCGAAGGCACGGGTAAAAGCACCAACATCGCCGTGCTCGAAGCCATGCTCAGGAAAAACGGCACCGACTGTCTCCGCACCCGGGAGCCGGGCGGCTCCGTCATTGCCGAGAAGATCCGCGGCCTGCTGCTGCGCAACGAGGAAGAAAAACCTGCCGACCTCACCGAACTGTTGCTGATCTTCGCCGCCCGGGCCGAACACCTCGCCAAACGCATCCAACCCGCCCTGGCCAGCGGCAAATGGGTGCTATGCGACCGCTTTACCGACGCCACTTTCGCCTATCAGGGAGGCGGCCGCGGCCTTTCCGAAGAATCCATCGCCACCCTGCAAACCCTTGTGCAAGGCGAGCTGCGACCCGATCTGACATTGATCCTCGACCTCGATCCGGAAATCGGTCTCGGTCGGGTCGGCCGGCGCGGCGACCTTGATCGTTTCGAGCGGGAGGCGATCGAATTCCATCACCGGGTCAGGCGGCATTATCTCGACATCGCCCGGCGGGAACCCGGGCGCTGCGTACTCATTGACGCCGCGGGCAATCCGGACGAAGTAGGGCGCAGATTGCGCGACGCCGCGAGACAGCGTTTGCCGGAATTGCAATGAGCCTCCTCGATGCCGGCGACCGGCCGCCCTGGCCCTGGCAGGAAGCCGTCTGGCAGCGCCTGAACAGGCAGTGGCGGCAACAAAGCCTGGCCCATGCCTATCTGTTCTGCGGCGACAGCGGAGCCGGTAGCGCGGGATTCCTCCACGAATTCGCCAATCTGCTGCTCTGCGAAAAACCCCTGGACCAGCGGGCCTGCCGCCAGTGCCGCAGTTGCCACGCCGGCGGCGCCGAACATCATCCCGACCTGTTGCAGGTGGCGCCGGAAGAAGGCAAGAAGGATATCGGCATCGGCCAGATTCGCGAACTCACCGAATTCCTCAGCCGCAGCGGATTTTCCGGGCTTGCCCGGGTCGCCATGATTCCCCAGGCCGAAAGACTCACGCTTGCCGCCGCCAATGCGTTATTGAAAACCTTGGAAGAACCCGCCGGCCGAACCTTCCTGTTACTCGCCGCGGTCAGCCCGGGCCGTCTCTTGCCCACTATCCGCAGCCGCTGCCAGATTCTGCCCTTGCCGGGCCCCGACCCCGCAGGCGCCGCGGACTGGCTGCGACAACAGGCTGGCCGGCAACAGGCGCAACTTTCCGAGAAGGCGCTGGATGAACTGCTGGAAGCCTGCGGCAACCGCCCCCTGGAAGCGCTGGCCGCATTGCGCTCGGGCAAGCAGGAAGGACTTGCCGCCATGCGACGATGCTTGCATGGATTGCTCAGCGGCGAAACCGGTATCCATAAAGTGGTCACTGATGCGGGGAAAATCGGCGAAGCCGCGGTTTTCGAGCAGCTTTCCATCATCTCGACTATAGTTATCCGGGGCCTCATCGAGGATGCTTGGCAAAACCCGGAAAACCGCAGCTTTGCCGAGGCCCTGCCGGGAGAGGATCGCGCAGCAAGGCTTGCCGCCCTGCTCGAATTTCACCGGCAAGTCACCGAGGCCAGAAAACTGCTGGCGGGGCCGGGAAACCCCAATCCGCAGTTGCTGCTGGAAAGCGTTCTGCTTTGCTGGCAACGGCAAGGCGCAGAGCAGGCGACCTGAGCGGGCAACAGACAGCAGAAGGAGCGGAATCATGCGGCAACAGCAGGGCAGGGTGCTTCCCCTGCATATCGACAGTCCCGACAGTTTGCAGGCCATGTGGATGCCTTTCATCCTCTCCGGCGGGCTGTTCATCCCCGGGGCGGAAGCCGGCGAACTGCGGGAAAAAATCTTTCTGCTGCTTTTGCTGCCGGGGATGGAGGAACGAATCGCCGTGGGCGGCGAAGTGGTCTGGATCAATCCCGCGGGAACCGTCTCCGGCGCTCCGCTACCGGGAATCGGCGTTCGATTGCTCGAAAACGACGGCGCGGCCAGAAAGGCCATCGAACATTGCCTGACCGGCGCCCTGCCTGGCCAACAGCCGCTATACTGCCGGGAAAACCCTTGAAATCATTCGATTTTGACTTTTTTGTCATTGGCGCCGGCTCCGGCGGCGTGCGTGCGAGCCGGATTGCCGCCGATCTCGGCGCCCGGGTCGCGGTGGCGGAAGAGCGCGATTTTGGCGGCACCTGCGTCAATGTGGGCTGCGTGCCCAAGAAACTGTTCAGCTATGCCGCCCATTATGCCGAGGACTGGCAGGACAGCCGCGGTTTTGGCTGGAACCCGGGAGCCCCCGAGTTCCACTGGGAAACGCTGCTCGCCAACAAGAACCGGGAAATCAGCCGCCTTAATGGCATGTATCGGGAAATCCTCGCAAGCCGGGGAATCCGGATCTTCAGCGAACGCGCAAGACTCGCCGGGCCCAACCTCGTGGAAGTGGGCGGCAAGCGCCACAGCGCCCGCTGCATTCTCCTTGCCACAGGCGGTTGGCCCTGGAAAAATCCTTTTCCAGGCAATGAGTTGGCCATTACTTCTAATGAAGTATTTCACCTTTCGAAGCTGCCACGGGCAATGCTCATCTACGGCGGCGGTTATATCGCCACCGAGTTCGCCAGTATCCTCCACGGCCTCGGCGTGGAAGTCACGCTCGTGTATCGTGGCGACAAACTGCTGAGAGGATTCGACGAAGATCTGCGAGCCTTCATTACTCGAACCCTGGCCAGCAAGTTTCGATTGGAACTGAATCGACAGATCGCAAAAATCGAGCGTATCGACACCGGACAGTTGCGGGTAATCCTCGATTCCGGCAAGGAATACCGTGTCGGAGAAACCCTCTGCGCAACAGGTCGCAGGCCCATGACCCAAGACCTCGGCCTAGAGCACACCGCCATCCGGACCAGTTCCAGGGGCGCCATTCAGGTCGATGGCCGTTTTGAAACCGCGGAGCCGGGCATATTCGCGGTGGGTGACGTGATCGACCGTGTCACCCTGACCCCGGTGGCGCTCGCCGAAGGCCAGCTCGTCGCTCGCCGCCTGTTCGGCGAACAGGACCGCCAAATGGACTACCGGTACATCCCAAGCGCCGTATTCTGCCACCCGAACATCGCCACCGTAGGCCGCACCGAAGTCGAGGCCCAAGCCAGCGGCGAAGCATACGAGGTTTACCAGTCCCAAACCCGTCCCATGAAACACAGTCTCAGCGGCAGGGACGAACAGGCCTTCATCAAGCTCATCGTCCACAGCGAATCCCGGCGAGTCATCGGACTTCACCTTGCAGCCCCCGACGCCGGCGAACTCGCCCAGGGATTCGCCGTAGCCATGAACTGCGGCGCCACCAAGGCCCACTTCGACCAGACCATAGGCATCCATCCAACCCTCGCCGAAGAACTCGTCACCCTCCGAAACCCACGCTGATCGACAGCCTTCTGCATGCCCATCCAACCACAAAAAGGGCATTCCCTTGCAATCCACGCCCAGGAGCCTGCGCCACAGGAATTCACGGCTGCAAATCCGCTCCCGTCCACGCCTCTGGCCGCTCGATTTCGTTGCATATCCACCAATATTCGCCTCAATCGACCGGCCAGGGGCGCGGCGATAGCGAATTTTCGCTTTCGCGAATTCCTGCGGCGCAGGCTCCCAGCCCGTTATGTCCGGTAATAAAGATTACCGGACATAAAAGAGTTATACTCACCGAACGTCGGCCATGCCCAATTCAAGATGCGCACCCACCCTTCCGATGAAACTTACTGTCGCCATGCCATTTCCGGAGACCGGTTGGAATGCCATCTTCGTCCTGGTGCGGCGAATGACAAGCGGATTAGCTTTGCCATGCCGTTGGTACTGCTTGCCGCTGTCGTTTGCGTGGTGTTTATGGTTGCCTTTCTCGCTGTCCCCGCGCCTCGTTGTTCGTCGATCTCACTCTGGTCGGGTACTCGTCCCGACCTGTCTGAAAGAATGTTCTGACGGTTCTTGAAATCCGTGTTAGGTTCGCGTCCGTCATCCGTGGCACCACCTACCTAACTGCAGTTCCCTTGTTTATTATCCCGGAAAATTTTAGTTTGCCATTTCTTTGGTTTTGTGCTATCCAATCGTCGATGATTTGGGATAATTTTCCTGATTGTTTTGCCGTTGGTATGGCTCCTACTCCATTCTTACCTGATTGCTGACTCCGTTCAGTAGTTCGCTTTCCCATTTGTCTCATGGCTATGCTCTTTCACGCTTACGGTGATGGTTGTTCGCGGACAATTACCGGGACCAGGGATGTCCCGTGTTACAAGTACATGGATGCACTTACGGACCAGTTGTGTGTAGCGCTTCATTTTTTTGTAAAGAAGGGTAGCTTCCTTGCTACCATAGAACGGAGTCCGTCGATTGATAAATCTCAATTTTTCTCGGTGTCTTACTGTTAGAGAAGCTCTGATCAAGTCAGAGTTTCGTAAGCAAAAAAAACCACGCTTTTGTTTTGCGATAATGAAAAACTCCACGGATGGAATTTTTCAGAGAATACTTAGTCGTTGACTACTCCCAAATTGCGGCCAATTTCCCTACTTTCACGCGCAGAAATGACAAGAATATGCTCTGAATCGGCGCCCGCTTCGAGTAGTGCTTGTTCTATTTCATGGCCACCATATCGAATCGCGTTTGTGAGCGCTAGTGCTCCTGCCTCACCTGTGACATCTGCGCCTAGGTTTATAAGTGTTAATGCGGCCTCAGTTTGCCCAAATAGCGCTGCGGTTGCTAGCGGTGTTGACCCTGGTGCAGTTTGCGCCGCAAGATTTAAGTCCGCGCCAGCGGCGGCCAATGCGTGGATTACTTCAATGTTTCCCCGTCTTACGGCTGCCGCCAGAGGTGATGTATCGTAGCCGTCGGTGCTGGTCATGTTTGGATTGGCTCCTGCTTCAAGAAGCATTCTCGTTATTTCGACATTGCCATTATATGCGGCATCAATTAGCGGCGTGTGGCTACCGTCTAGTGTCATTGCGTTTACGTCTGCACCGGAACTAATGTAAGCCGCGACAGTTGCCGTATCGTTACGGTTGGCAGCATCCAAAATTCCGACAAGACCGCTTTCAAGGTACTGCGCGTCCCATTCGGCGAATTGCTGATTTAGCTGATTTTTTTGTCTTTCGATTGTATTCCAGAACATCTCCATTTGATCATCGGAAAGAATGGGTGACAGCGCGCCCGCAAGCTGTTCAAGTGAACGTCTGGCCGCTATTTGTTCTTCTTGGCTGATTTCGCCACTCATGAATAAATCTCGAAGTTCAATGTTATATGCATCATAGTCAACTAACATGTTCTTGAGTCTCCCTTTATCTGAATCGGATAGATCAAGGGAATTTACAAAACTTTCCCATCTTGATTCGTATATTGCCGCTGCGCGATCAATTGGATGCCGGTTGGCCAAAGCTTCGAATAAGCCTTGTGATTGTATCGGTTCAGGATTGAAAAATTCGATAAGTTCATCGCGAGGAACACCTGAAAGGTTTTCGGATGCCTCGTTAAAATCAAATAGTGATAGCTCGATTTCTTCGCTAACGTTTGATGATGTGCTGGAGCGGGGACCGCGCAAGTTCTGCGCGGTCCCGCTGATTAAAGATGTTGCCATTTCTGTGGAAACATCAGATTCTTTCCTTTCAAAGATCGTCGTCAGTTTGCCGATGTTGATGACGGCAAGAAAGCCGAAGATTGCAAGGATCAGTTTTTTCATGGCCTCGTTCCTCAGTTTGCTGGCGATACAGTTACCCGGCCTCGGTTTCCGGTGCTCTGGGTTCCGCCAACAACGTTAATGCCGTTTCCGTTGTTTTCCATTTCCGGTTCGTCCGTTTCGTTCTCGGGATCTCCGCCATTCATATAGAGATTTTCGCAACCTACGGCAGCACTCTCTGCGACAGCATAAAGTTCCGACATCCGTGTATTGTAAGCTTGTCGGTATCCTGCTCTTTGGGCACTGTAGTATCTTTCCACGGTCCATGCTGAAACAATACCGGCGGCAACTGCGGCAGCGTTCCACGGAGGTGGAAGAAATGCCGCTTTGACGGCTCTGGCTTCGTCCCTGCTTCCTGCTGGTCGTCTCTCTTCTGGTCCTTCCCTGAGAAAACTCCGCTTAGGATGGCTGTCAGGGCGCTAAAATGCTTTCCTGTCCGTTTCCGATTCGGCACTATGATTAGTTGACCGTCGGTACCCTGCTGTGGTATCCGTGCACTTGTTCTAAATCCCGATCTAATCTTTCCAGTAATTTCAAACGCTTATGCGCCGTAGCTCATTTAGCGGCATGGCCGCCCGTTCGTTGGCGGCTGCTGCTTCGCGTTTGTTGTCGTCGATGATGCGGGGAAGCTTCGGTTTCTCCGTCTCTTTTCGGGAGCGGCGCAACGTTGCCCGGCATTCGCCCACCGCGTGATAAGGTGGCCGCTTCGATTTCCTGATTGCCGTCTGACGCTTCCTGCGCCTTCCTGCTTGCCGATCTCATTCTGGCCGGCATCTGTCCCGGCCTGTCTTCCTGATCGCTCCATGGCGTTCCCTGCGCCTCGTTCTCGCCCGCCAGCCTTCCGGCGCTACCAGCGTCCGTTGTCCCGGTCGCCGTTTGGCGTTCTTTACGCCTCTCTGCTCGCCGATCTCCCTGGCCGGGTATTCGTGCCCCGGCCTCGGCTTGAGTGCTTCGCCGATGTCGTTCGGTGTGATCTGGTTGACCGGCTGGTCCGGTAGCGTCCCGCCATTGCGTTCGATGAACCGTTGTTGCTTCGTCAGATTTCGCCCGCCGTCTTTCGCCGATTCCATCCGGATTTTGAATGATTCGGCTATGCAGTCTCTCAAGCTCGGCGCGTCCCCGCTTTGCGCGAATGGCATTACCAGGTCCGTTCCGTACTTGTGTTCAACGGCTGCCGGTCGTGGGTCTTGTCCCTTGACCGACATGCCTTGTAGTGTCGAGCCAGGTTCCTGGCTTCTTCGATTTTCAGTTCCGGCAATTTGCCCAGCCTGATCTCGATGATCTGTCCTTTCAGCATTCCGCGATACACGGAATGCTTGTGAGCCGTGCCCTTGCCTGACCGGACTTCGAGGTACAGGTTGCAGCCGTCGCTCAGTCGGTACGGCTTGGCCTCGGCCTTCGCCTTTGCTGTCTTGATTTTTTTTCTGGTTGTCCAGTCTCATGATGCTATCCTCTGGGTTGCTTACAATTTGATTACGTTCAATCTACTTATAGAGTGGGCCTATCATGCACTGTCACGAACTGTCAGTAGCTATTTTTTATTAATTTATTCAGGTAGTCACAGGCTTCGTGCGGTATGTGGTGGTTCGAGCCCGAAGCCTACAGGGATGTATTGACGGCGTCCGCCATACATTCCGGCCAGACTGCGGCGAGATGTAAACTACCAACTACCAGCAAAACCAAACCGCCAGCCCCAATGGAGTGTCCCAAAATGCCAGCAAGGAAATGCCCCAAACCCTTCTTCGATACCCTCGAAGAACTCCCCAATCCCTACAAATCCCCCGTCCGCGACATCTCCCACCTCCTCCGCAATCCTCCGGAGGACGCCATCAGCGACTACCAGTACGCCAGCGAATTCATCTTCAGCTACCGCGGCAGCAGCGACACCTTCAGCACCTACCGCCGGGAAATCGAACACTTTCTCCACTGGTGCTGGCTCATATGCAGGAAATCGCTCAAGAGCATCGCTCGGGAAGATTTCGAAGACTACGTGGATTTCGCCCGCAATCCGCCGGCGAACTGGATTGGCGGCAGCACCGTCGCCCGCTTCATCGACAAGGAAGGTCGCCGCGTCCCCAATCCCCGGTGGCGACCCTATGTCAGCAGCGGCAGCGAATACGCCCTCTCCCAGTCCGCCCTGCAATCGCTGTTCAGCGTACTCAGCAGCTTTTACAACTTTCTCATTCAGGAGGGCTACGCCGCCACCAATCCGGTTTCCCGCATGCGCCAGAAAAGCAAATACCTGCGCGGACGCCAGGGCGCAGCCAGTATCCGGCGGCTTTCCCCCCTGCAATGGGAATTCGTGGTCGAGACCGCCGGCAAAATGGCCGACGAGAACCCTGCGGTCCACGAACGCACCCTGTTTATCATGAACGCACTCTTTGCCCTGTATCTGCGAATTTCCGAACTCGCGGAAACCGAACGCTGGCAACCCCAGATGGGGCATTTCCAGCTCGACCAGGAAGGCAACTGGTGGTTTCTCACCGTGGGCAAGGGTAACAAGGAGCGCGAGATTTCAGTCAGCAACGCCATGCTTGGAGCATTGAAACGCTATCGCCGCGCCCGGGGCCTGCCCCCCCTGCCCGTCCCCGGGGAAGCCACGCCGCTGCTGCGCAAGAATCGCGGCGGCGGCGGAATCAGCAGCACCCGCCATATCCGCCGCATCGTGCAACAATGCTTTGACAGGGCCGTGGCGGGCATGCGCGAGGAAGGATTTACCGACGAAGCCGACCGGCTCGCCGAAGCCACCGTGCACTGGCTGCGCCATACCGGCATATCCGAGGACGTCAAGCATCGCCCCCGGGAACACGTGCGCGACGACGCCGGCCATGGCTCCAGCGCCATTACCGACCGTTACATCGATGTGGAACGCACTGAACGCCATGCCAGCGCAAGGCACAAGCGAATTCGCTGAGCGAAGCCGCAAGGCCGCCCCTCGCCACTCAGCGTGGAGCGAAGCATGGTTGCAAGCTCCTGGGAACCTGCGCCACAGGAATTCACGGCTGCAAATCCGCTCTCATCCACGCCCTTGGCCGCTCAATTTCGTTGAATATCCACCAATATTCGCCTCAATTGATCGGCCAAGGGCGCGGCGATAGCGAATTTTCGCTTTCGCGAATTCCTGCGGCGCAAGCTCCTGGGCAAATCTGTCAAAACTCTGGCAAGAAACGACTTCACTGCGGATTTTTAAGACCTGGATACAGTTTCTTCACCAAAACGCTGGATTTGGCAGTGATTTCCGGCTTAAGCTACGAAGCTGTCGTCCGCATCGGCGTGGATCTCCCCTGACGGGAGTCTGATGCGGTCGGTCGAGACAATGATCAGCGAGGAAACCCATCGCATGAGCCCAGACAGATTGCGCCTGCCGGCGTTTGCCGTGTCCGCCCTGTTCGCAGGTTTTTGCCTCGGCCAGAATCCCGCCACCAGCGAAGTCCGCGCCGATGCGGATGGGCCGGCAATCGTCGATGATGACGCCCTGCCCCTGGTGCTCGATATCGATGAGTTGTACGCCCCGCTCAGCCCGGAGCCGATCTACGGCCCCACGGCCATCGAACTGGTCGAGGTATTGCAGTCCAGGCACTACCTTCCCATCGAAATCGATGACGATTACTCGTCCCTGGTGTTCGACAACTTCCTCGATGCGCTCGACGGCGACCATCTCTACTTCCTGCGCGAGGATATCGACTACCTCAGCACCTGGCGCTACAGCATCGACGATCACCTGCGTGAAGGCAGCCTCACGCCGGGTTATGAAATCTACAACCTGTATTACCAGCGCCTGCTCGAGCGCCTGGTCTACGCCATCAACCGGGTCGAGAACCATATCCCGGAAATGGATTTCACCCTCGATGAATACCTGGTCATCGATCGGGAAGACGCGCCCTACGCCGAAACCGTGGCGGAACTCGATGAAATCTGGCGCCTGCGGGCCAAGAACAGCGTATTGACCCTGAAACTCGCCGGCGACAGCAACGAGGAAATCCGCGAAAAGCTCTCCAAACGCTACCGCGGTCGGCTCAACCGCATGTTGCAGACCAATGCCAAGGACGCTTTTCAGGCGTACCTGACCACCATTGCCCGGGTTGCCGACCCGCACACCGCGTACTTTTCACCCCAGGATTCGGAAACCTTCAACATGGGCCTGTCGCTTTCCCTGCAGGGAATCGGCGCCCAACTCACCACGGAAGACGAATTCACCACCATTGTCGAACTGATCAAGGGCGGCCCCGCCGAGCGCGGCGATGAACTGCGGGAAGGCGACCGTATCATCGGCATCGGCCAGGGCCCCGAAGGCGAGATACAGGATGTGGTGGGCATGCGTCTTGATGATGTGGTGGCCCAGATCCGAGGCGAAAAAGGCACCGTGGTGCGACTTAATGTCATTCCCGCCAATGCCGTCAATGAATCCAGCGCCACCATCGTCAATATCACCCGGGACACGGTGCGGCTTGAGGACCAGTCGGCCCGGGCCGAAACCATCGAAGTGCCCCACAACGGGCGCGACTACAAGGTGGGCATTATCCATTTGCCCACCTTCTATATGGATTTTGAAGCGGCGTCCCGGGGCGAGGAAGATTTCAAGAGCTCCACCAGGGACGTGCGCAATCTGCTCGGGGAACTCCAGCAGGACAATGTGGACGCCGTGGTGGTGGACCTGCGCAACAACGGCGGCGGCAGCCTTGGCGAAGCCAACCAGCTTGTGGGCCTGTTCATTGAAACCGGCGCCACGGTGCAGGTGCGCTATTCCGGCCTCGGCAACGGCTATACCCGCTCCTTCGGCGACAACGACCCGGAAGTCGCCTGGGCCGGCCCCATGGCGGTACTCGTCAATCGCAACAGCGCCTCGGCTTCGGAAATCTTTGCCGGCGCCATCCAGGACTACCAGCGGGGCCTCGTCCTCGGCGGTCAGACCTTTGGCAAGGGCACGGTGCAGGAAATCATCCCCATGGAATATGGCCAGGCCAAGCTGACCCGCTCCAAGTTCTACCGCGTTTCCGGCGGCAGCACCCAACATCGCGGCGTGGAGCCGGACATCAGCTTCCCCGACATGTTCGAAGCCTATGAGCAGATCGGCGAAAGCAGCCTTGACGGCGCCCTGCCCTGGGATACCGTGCGGCCTGTGGAATACCGCGCCTATCGACCGGTACGGGAGTACATTCCCCAATTGACCCGACTGCACCGGCATCGCGCGGCGCGCTCGCCGGACTTCATCTACCTCAATGCGCAGATCGCCATCGCCCGCGAACAGCAGGAACGGGAAACCTGGCCTCTCAATGAAGCAAGCCTCAATGCCCAGAACGAAGCCGAACGGCGCCGCAATATCGAAACCGAGAACATGCGCCGTTTCCTCAAGGGCCTGCCACTGCTCGATATTCTCGAAGGCGATGAGGAAGAAGCAGACCCTGTGGAAACCGCCGCTGCGGAACCCGAAGCAATGCCGGATGAGGCCAATGCCGAACTCGCCGCCGAAGATGCGGCAAACGAGCCGGAAGTCGAGCCTGCGACCGATTCGGACGCCGGGGAATCCAGTGAAGAACTCGACCCGCTGCTTGAGGAAAGCGCCCGGGTACTCGCCGACTATATCAGCCTCAGCGAACGCCAGATCAGCGCGGTTGGCGGCTTTTAACCGATTTGGCAAGAATTGGCGGAGGAGGAGAGATTCGAACTCTCGGAGGACTTTCACCCTCGCTGGTTTTCAAGACCAGTGCATTAAACCGCTCTGCCACCCCTCCGCAGGAGGCGGGAAATCTTACAACAATTTCACCATCGGGCAAATCTCTTGGGTGTTTCGCCGGCAATTCTCATTCTGGCGCTCCAATCTTCATGTCATTCTGCGCGAAGCGAAGCGCAGTCGCAGAATCTCTTCGGGGTGGGAAATTTGTGGGGTTGTGCCTGCTATCCCTGGCGCAGTTGCGGTGGCTCCGCCAAACTCCAGTCTTGCCATACATGGCAAGCCGTTCGGCACTCAACAAGCTGCGCTTCTTGCCGGCCGCGCCGATGATCGGGCCTCCCGCATTGCTTTTTGTGCGCCGTTGCGTATGATATTGCGGTACCGGGCCAAGTTGCGGCGAGCTTGAAATTCGCCGTTTTGGCACTATACGTATCTGTGGCGGCACCGTGTTTTCCCACCAGACGGAGGTAACGATGAACCAAAGAGTTGGCGCTGGAATTGAAGTCGTACGCGGCAGGGAGTCGATCCTGGCCGTCAACAAGGTATTGCGCAATACCTATTCCCTGCTGGCGCTGACCCTGGCCTTCAGCGCATTCACCGCCATGCTGAGCACCAATGCGCCGCCGGTGAACATCTTCCTGTTCCTGGTCGGCGCCTACGGCCTGCTGTTTCTGACCCATGCCCTGGCCAACAGCGCCTGGGGCCTGCTGTCGGTATTTGCCTTTACCGGCTTCATGGGTTACACCATCGGGCCGATTCTGGGCTATTACCTGGCCACGGCCGGGGGTACCGACATTGTGGTCAAGGCCCTTGGCGGCACCGCCTTCATTTTCTTCGGCCTTTCTGGCTGGGCACTGACCTCGCGACGGGATTTCTCCTTCCTGCAGGGCTTTCTGTTCGCCGGTTTCCTGGTACTCGTCGCAGCCATGATAATCAGTATTTTCTGGCCCATGCCAGCGCTGCAACTGGCGATTTCCGCCGCCTTCATGCTGTTCTCCAGCGCCATGATTCTCTGGCAGACCAGCGCCATCATCCATGGCGGGGAACGCAATTACATTCTCGCCACAATCACGTTGTATGTGTCGATCTACAACCTGTTCATGAGTTTGCTGAGCCTGCTTTCCGCATTCTCCAGCAACGATTGACCAGAACCGCCAGGAACAGGGAAGCCCCGGTTTTACTGGGGCTTTTTTGTTTCAGCCCGGGAAACCGTCAGCGTGATTTTCTCCATCGTGATCCATGCCCCGCCCTATTCCCGCCAGGCTGCCGGTACGGCGCTGCGTTTTGCCGAAGCGGTTTTGCGGGGCGGGCACAGGATTCACCGGATTTTCTTTTTTGCCGACGGCGTCCACAACGCCAGCCGCTTGACCGTGGTATCCCGGGACGAGGCGAACCTGCAGAAACTATGGGGCCAACTGATTCGCGAGCATGATCTGGACGCCACGGTCTGTGTCAGTTCAGCGATTTATCGCGGCCTTGTGGACGAGGAACAGGCGACGCGCCATGAATTGCCGGCGTTTTCCCTTCATTCCGAATTCAACATTGCCGGCCTCGGGCAGTTAATCGACGCCTGCCTGCAATCCGGTCGCACGGTGTCTTTTGGCTGAGAGCCGCGATCATGGGCAAGCGCAAGAAGCTGCTGTTCATTTCCCGAAGCCCGCCGTATGGCTCGGACCGGGCCCGTTCCCTGCTCGACATGTCCCTGGCGGCGGCGGTATTCGAGCAGAACATCGCAATGCTTTTTCTCGATGACGGCGTATACCAGTTGCTGCGCGGCCAGGACGGCAGCGCCATCGGCGCCAAAACCCTGGGCAATGCGCTCGAAGCACTGGAGTTGTATGGAATTGAACGGCCCGGCGTGTCCGCCGCCGCATTGGCAAAGCGCGGCCTTGGGGCGGAAGACCTGGCGATTGCTGCCGAGCCGCTTCCCCTTGCGGAAATTCGCCAACGAATCACCGATGCCCAGGTGGTATTCAACCTGTGAGCTGTCTCCACATACTCAATCGCAGCCCCGCCGCCGGCCTGTTGTCCACAGCCCGGGAAACCATGTCATCTGGAGACGCCCTGCTGTTGCTTGAAGACGGTGTTTTCCACTTGCGCCAACCCGGGGAACTCGCCGCTTTGCCCGAAGGCGTGGCCGTCTGGTTTCTCGCCGAAGACCTGCGGGCTCGGGGGCTCGGCAACGATCTGCCGGCAAGCGCCGAAAGCCTGGATATGGACGACTTTGTAGACCTGTGCACCCGCCACGACAAGACCTTGAGCTGGTTCTAGGAGCCTGCGCCACAGGAATTCGCGAAAGCGAAAATTCGCTATCGCCGCGCCCCTGGCCGATCAATTGAGGCGAATATTGGTGAATATGCAACGAAATCGAGCGGCCAGGGGCGTGAATGAGAGCGGATTTGCAGCCGTGAATTCCTGTGGCGCAGGCCCTAGTCTGAATGTCTGATGCCATGGCCCGGAAAATTGTCGTAGACGACAAGCAGATCGCGGTAGACAAGGAAGGCTATCTCCGCAGGCTGAGTGACTGGAATCGGAATGTTGCCGAAGCCCTCGCCCGGCAACAGGAAATCACGCTCAAGGCCTCCCATTGGGAAATCATCGATCTGCTGCGGGATTTCCATCACCATCACGAAATGTCGCCAGCTTCCCGTGCGTTGGTGAGCCTGGTCAAAAAGAAGCTTGGTCCGGAAAAAGGCCGCAGTATTTACCTGATGCGCCTGTTCAGCGGATCTTTCGCCAAAACCGCCAGCCGCATCGCCGGCCTGCCCAAACCTGACAATTGCCTGTGAGACGATTTCAGTTTTTGTGGCGGCTGAGTTCGCCGGATTTCGATGAGCGGAACCATTCAAGCCTTCCGCGAAGCTTGACCACTTCGCCCACGATGATAATCGCGGGAGGCTTGATTTCCCCCTTCTCCACAAGTCCCGGCAGACTTGCCAGGGTGCCCGCAACGATCTGCTGTCCGGCGGTGGTCCCGCTTGCAACCACCGCCGCCGGCATGGTCCCGGCCATGCCGTGGCGCCGCAACTGTCCACAAACCACCGGCAGGCTTTTCAGGCCCATATAGAAAACCAGGGTGTGCTTGTGGCGGATGAGAGCGGGCCAGTCGAGGTCGAGGTTGCCATTCTTGAGATGCCCGGTAAGAAACTCCACGGAATGCGCATGATCGCGGTGGGTCAGGGGGATGCCGGCATAGGCGGCGCAGCCCAAGGCCGCGGTGATGCCCGGCACGATCTGGAAATTGACCCCGGCCTCGGCCAGGGTAATGAGTTCTTCGCCACCGCGGCCGAAGATGAAGGGATCGCCGCCCTTGAGCCGCATCACCTTGCGTCCCTTGCCGGCATGCTGCAACAGTAGCTCATTGATGGCGTACTGGTCCGCCGAGTGCATTTCCGGTCCTTTGCCCACATGAATCAATTCCGCATCGGGCCGGACCCGGGCAAGAATTTCCGCGCTTACCAGCCGGTCGTACAGCACTACATCGGCGCGATACATGAGCCGCAATGCCCGCAGGCTGAGCAGGTCCGGGTCGCCGGGGCCGGCGCCCACAAGCCAGACTTCACCCCGTGGCGGCTTCGCCTCTTCCAGCAGGCGATCGAATTCTCCGGCGGCCTCCGCTTCCTGGCCGGCATAGACGAGTTCCGGAATCCCGCTGTCGAGTACGCTTTCCCAAAATGCCGTCCGCCCGGCAAAATCGTCAATTCGCCGCTTGACCCTACCCCGCTTCGAACCCAGCAGCCGCGCCAGCCGGTCGATTCGCGCCGGCAGCATGACTTCGTTGAGTTCCTTGATGTTGCGGGTCAGCACCGGAGAGGCGCCTGAGCTGGAAATGGCGACCACTATGGGCGAGCGATCGACGATTGCGGGCATGAAGAAGGAACAGAGCGCGGGCTGATCCACCACATTGACCGGAATCCCCCGCTGCCGGGCCCAGCGGCTGACATTTTCATTGACCGCCGGATCGTCCGTGGCGGCGATGACGAGACACGCTCCGGCCACATCCTCTTCAGCTATGCTGCGTCGTTCGCAGACTCCGTCATGAGCCCGGGCCAACTCACCCAGAGGCTCGCTGATTTCCGGCGAGACCACCTGCAAGCCGGCTCCCGCCCGGACCAACAGCCGCGCCTTGCGCAGGGCGACTTCCCCTCCTCCCGCCACCAGGCATCTGACGCCGCGAACGTTCAGAAATACCGGTAGCGCTTCCACTATTCCAGCCTCTCGACGTCATTCATGTACGGTCGCAGCACTTCCGGCACCATGACGCCGCCATCGGCGTCCTGGCAGTTTTCCAGCACCGCTACCAGGGACCTGCCAATGGCCAGCCCGGAACCGTTCAGGGTATGCACGAATTCAGGTTTGCCTGTTGCCGGATTGCGCCATCTGGCCTGCATGCGACGCGCCTGGAAATCGCCAAAGTTACTGCAGGAGGAAATTTCCCGATAACACTGCTGGGAAGGAATCCAGACTTCCAGGTCATAAGTGAAACTGGCGCTGAAGCCCAGGTCGCCTCCACAAAGCGTCACCTTGCGGTAGGGCAGCTCCAGGGCTTGTAATACCGCTTCGGCGTGGCCCGTCAATTCCTCCAGCGCCTGCTGCGAGGCTTCCGGCCGGACAATCTGCACGAGTTCCACCTTTTCGAATTGATGCTGGCGAATCATGCCCCGGGTATCGGCGCCATAGCCGCCGGCTTCCTGGCGGAAACAGGGGCTGTGGCAGACCCAGCGCGCCGGCAGGGCGGTGGCATCGAGAATCTGTTCCCGCACCATGTTGCTCACCGGCACCTCGGCGGTGGGAATAAGATAGTAGCCCTGCCTGCCCTGCAAGTGAAACAGATCCTCGGCGAATTTGGGGAGCTGGCCGGTGCCGGTGAGGGCATCGGCATTGACCAGAAAGGGCACATTGATTTCGCTATAGCCATGCCGCGAGGTATGCAGGTCGAGCATGAATTGACCCAGCGCCCTGTGCAGCCTGGCAAGAGCGCCCTGCATCACCACGAAACGGGCCCCGGTCATGCGGCTGGCGGCGGCAAAATCCAGTGCTTCCCCGGCGCCGGAAGCGAGCCCCGATCCAATGGCCACATGATCCCGCGGCGGGAAATCAAATTCCGGGGGGCTGCCCCATTGCAATACCAGCCGGTTCGCCGAGTCGTCATTGCCCGGGGGGACTTCATCTGCGGGAACATTGGGAACTCCGAGCAGATAGCCGCGCAATTCATCCTGCAGGGACTGCAATTCCTCGTCCGTCCGCTCAAGCCGGGACTTGATGTCGGACACGGACTTGAGAATCGCGGCCGCATCCCGGCCTTCACGCCTGGCCTTGCCGATTTCCCGGGAGCGCACATTGCGCTCATTGCGCAGGGCTTCCGCGGCAAGCTGAATTTCCTTGCGTCTGGCGTCGAGTTTACCTAGCCAGGCCACATCGAGCCGAAAGTTTCTTTTTTCCAGCTTGCCGGCCAGCAATTCAGGCTCGGACCGGATCCTTTTGGGATCGAGCATGGGATTTCCTCCTGATACGAATCAGTTGGCGGAGCGGCTGTCGACGATCTCGATACCCGGCGGCGGCGTAAAACGAAACAGCGTATTCTCCAGGAAGACATTCTGCCGCAGATTGGTAAAGCGCCACACGGTCTGCTGGCCATTGCGGTTGTTGAGGCGAATGAGTTCGAGTGCGTTCTTGACGAATTCAATGCTGATCAGTTCATAAGGACTGTCCGGGGCCAGGGGCGACAGCTCGAATCGCAGCATATCCGGCGCCGAAACCAGGCTTAGCCGGTATTCCTCTTCCAGCCCTCCGGTTTCGCCATTGAGCAATTGCGCCGCGAGTTCCGCCCGGTTCGGGTCCCAGTCTTCAATCACCACCTGCTCCAGGTCCGGCTGGTAATTCCACAGGGTCTCTCCATCGGTGACGATCAACTCGGGAAACGGTTCGACGGTTTCCCAGTAGAAACCGTCCGGCCTGCGCAGGCGCAGGAGAATCCCGCTTTCCTCAAGCAAGCCGCCACCGCGCTCGACGATCAACTGGGTCACATCCGCCGTCAGGGTCGTCATGCCGCCAAGCAGCGCGTCAAGTTCGGCAATGGCGTCCTGTTGCGCCTGTACCGCGCCAGAAGGCAGCAGCAAGGCTGCTGCGGCAGGCCAGGCCAGCCGTGGAAGTGTGGGAATCATGCCAAACCGTTCAGTCGCCGGGAGCGGGCTGCGCAAGCACATCCCTGCCGCCATTGCTGTTCATGGCGGATACTACTCCCTGCTGTTCCATGGTTTCAATCATTCGCGCCGCGCGATTGTAGCCGATGCGGAGCTTGCGCTGGACCGCCGAGATGGAAGCCTTGCGCGATTCGGTGACAAAATGTACCGCCTGATCGTACAACTCATCGACTTCGCCCCCCTCGCCTTCTTCGGCTTCGGGCTGGAAATCCCGGTCGTTGCGGTCCACGGTAACCGCGTCGATGTATTCCGGTCTCCCCCGCTGTTTCCAGTCCGCCACCACTCGGTGCACTTCCTCGTCGCTGACAAAGGCGCCGTGAACCCGGGTGGCGACGCCGCCGCCGGGAGGCAGGAAAAGCATGTCGCCGTTACCGAGCAACTGCTCAGCGCCGCCTTCGCCGAGAATCGTGCGGGAATCCACCTTGGACTGCACCATGAAGGAAAGCCGGGTGGGAATATTGGCCTTGATCAGGCCCGTCAAGACATCCACCGAAGGCCGTTGGGTGGCGAGAATCAGGTGGATGCCGGCGGCCCTGGCTTTCTGGGCGATGCGGGCGACCAGTTCCTCGACCTTCTTGCCCACCACCATCATCATGTCGGCGAGTTCATCCACAATAACCACGATATTGGGCAGGGGCTCGAGTTCCGGGGCTTTCTGTTCCAGGGCAAGCAGCGCCGGGTCCGGCTGCCAGGTGGGGTCGAAAAGGGGCTTGCCTTCCCGGCGCGCCGCAGCGACTTTCCTGTTGAATCCCGCGAGATTTCTTACGCCCAGGGCCGACAGCAAGGCATAGCGGCGATCCATTTCCGATACGCACCAGCGCAGGCCATTGGCGGCGTCCTTCATGTCGGTGATCACCGGCGTGAGCAAATGGGGAATTCCCTCATACACCGACAGTTCCAGCATCTTGGGGTCGATCATGATCAGCCGCACCTGTTGCGGCGACGACTTGAACAGCAGACTCAGGATCATGGCGTTGATACCCACGGACTTGCCCGAGCCCGTGGTGCCCGCCACCAGCAGATGGGGCATCCTGCCCAGATCGACAATGATCGGTTTGCCGAGAATGTCATGGCCAAGGGCGAGGCTGAGCCGGGCGTCCGCCCGGGCGAACTCGGTGCTTTCCAGCACCTGGCTGAGCCGGATCAGTTCCCGGTTTTCATTGGGAATTTCGATGCCGATCACATCGCGACCGGGAATATGTTCCACCACCCGCACCGAGGCCACCGCCAGGGAACGGGCCAGATCACGCACCAGGCCGGTAATCCGGTTGCCCTTGACTCCCGCCGCGGGCTGTACTTCAAAACGGGTAATGACCGGCCCCGGCTTGATGGCGGTGACTTCCACTTCGATGCCGAAGTCCCGGAGTTTTTCCATCAGTTGGGCGGACATGTCCTTGAGCGCTTCCCGGGACTGGGCGCCATGTTCTTCCAGCGAGCCAGGGTCGAGCAGCTTGATGGAAGGCAGCTTGTTACCGGCGGGTCTGACCCGGACCTTTCCGCCGGCAGCGCCGGCTGATTTGCCGCCGGAACGGGGCGGCGTCCTGTCGATGCTTGCCGGCATGACGGGAGTGATTCGCTGGTCTTTCTCCCTGGTCCCGCGCGATGCCCTGACGATGCCTGACATTTTGCGCTCCTTCGGTGGCGCTGCCCTTGCCACCATCGGTTCACTGCGTTTGCGCTTCCCCAGCCGGCGGAGCAGCGCCGGAAACCAGCCCAGGATGCCCAACAACCAGCGGTAGCCCCGCACCACGGCGCTGGCCCAGAAGATACTGAAGGAAAGCGTCAGGCCGATCAGCAACAATCCCAGAAACAGCAGGCTGCTGCCGAATCGCGCCAGGGCCGGCTCGCTCAGCCCGGCAAGCTGTTCGCCGATCACCCCGCCCGGACCATGGCTGAGGGCGCCCGCGGAATCCAGATGCAGGCTCGTCAGACTCGCACAGGCTACGAGCACCAGCAAAAGCCCCGCAATACGCAAGGCCAGCAGGCCACGCCTGCTCTCCCGACCGGCGATGGCGGCATAACAGTAGTACAACATCCAGGCCGGCGCCACGTAGGCCAGATAGCCCAAAGTCAGATACAGTACATCCGCCAGCCAGGCGCCAGCGGGGCCGGCGACATTGACGATCTCCCCGCCCGCGCCGGAACTGCTGAATCCCGGGTCCGCCGGAGAATAGCTGAGCAGCGCCACCAGCAGAAAAACCGCAGCGAGAAAATTGAGCACGAGCAAACCATCCCGCAGCATGCGCGGCATGGCGATATTGCCTTCGCTTTCTCCATCCACCGGAATTACCATTAATTCAAAATGTTAGGATGTAATACTAAAGCAATGCCTTAATTCAGGCAAAGAACAGCCCCTGAACAGATTCCAGGAATCCTTGTTCATTTATCGTCAATCCGCCCCGGCAGATGAGGATTGCCAAGTCAAAAACCAGCATAATAGCGCCCGCCGCAATTACAGGAATCGGGCATGTTGGCAGTTCAGCATCATCGTCTCATCATCATGGGCTCGGGCCCCGCGGGATACACCGCCGCGCTCTATGCCGCCAGGGCGAATCTCGACCCGGTGGTCATTACCGGCATGGAACAGGGCGGACAACTGACCACCACCACCGATGTGGACAATTGGCCAGGCGATGTGGAAGGCCTGCAGGGTCCGGACCTGATGGACCGCATGCGGCGGCATGTGGAACGATTCGACGCCCGGATCATTTTCGACCACATCAATGCCGTTGACCTGGGCAAGCGTCCATTCACATTGCAGGGAGAAAGCGGCGCCTACGCCTGCGACGCCCTGATCATCGCCACCGGCGCCTCGGCACGCTATCTCGGCCTGCCCTCGGAAAGTGAATATCTCGGCAAGGGCGTCAGCGCCTGCGCCACCTGCGATGGTTTCTTCTACCGCGGCAAGCCCGTGGCGGTAATCGGCGGCGGCAATACCGCCGTGGAAGAGGCGCTGTATCTCGCCAATATCTGTTCCCATGTCACCGTGGTACACCGGCGCAACGCCTTGCGGGCGGAAAAGATTCTGCAAAAGAGGCTGTTCTCCCTGGTGGATGAAGGCAAGGTCGCCATGACCTGGGATCATGTGCTCGAAGAAGTGCTTGGCGATGGCATGGGAGTGACCGGAATCCGCATCCGCAATACCCACTCGGGCGACGAGCGCAAACTCGATGTGGACGGCGTTTTCATCGCCATCGGCCATGATCCCAATTCCGGCATTTTCAAGGGCCAGCTCGAAATGAAAAACGGCTATGTGAAGATTCACTCGGGAATCGACGGCAATGTCACGAAAACCTCGGTGCCGGGGGTGTTCGCCGCCGGCGATATCGCCGACCAGGTGTACCGTCAGGCGGTGACCAGCGCCGGTTTTGGTTGCATGGCGGCGTTGGACGCGGAAAAGTTCCTCACGGCCTGAGCCTTCTCCCGTGCCTGTGTATCGCCTGCATCAAGCGGACCTGTCCTTTCCTCCCGCCTGCAAGGCCGAAGCCGGGCATAATGGCCTGCTTGCCGTGGGCGGCGACCTTCGCCCCGAGCGGCTGCTCAACGCCTACCGCCGGGGAATTTTTCCCTGGTACAGTGAAGGCATGGCGATACACTGGTACTCGCCCGACCCGCGCATGGTGCTGCAGCTCGGGGATCTGCGAATATCGCGCTCCTTGCGCAAACTGATTCGCGGGCAGCGCTTCCGCATTACCATGAACCAGGCATTTGCCGAAGTGATTGGCAATTGCGCCGGGCTCAGATGGCCCGGCACCTGGATCACCGATGACATGTATGTGGCCTATTGCCGGCTGCACGCCCTGGGCCACGCCCATTCGGTTGAAGTCTGGGAAGACGACAGCCTGATTGGCGGCCTGTACGGCGTCGGTATCGGCAGGATGTTTTTTGGCGAGTCCATGTTCAGTCTGGCAAGCAACGCCTCCAAGCTCGCGCTGGAGAGGCTTGTGCGACAATTGCGCGAGTGGGAGTTCGAGTTGATCGACTGCCAGGAGGTTACCGACCACATGATCTCCCTGGGCGCCCGGAAAATGCCCCGGGCCAAATTTCTCGGCCGGGTGGAGCGGCTGGTGCGCCAGACGCCGCCGTCCCACTGGGGATTCAGCCCTGCCGAAGGCGGAATCGAATAAGCATGCGCCGAGTCTGTCACAGGCCATGAGGGACACACTGAAATGCAGCGAACTTACGGGACAGCACCAGGAACCTGCGCCGCAGACTCCTGCCGGAAAGAATAATGAGCAAGTCCAGCAAGCAGAAGAAATCAGGGCCTGCAAATCACAAGTCCTACCTCGCCGAACTGTTTCGCATGCAGGTCGAACTGGTGAAGCTGCAGGCCTGGGTCAAGCACAAGGGCCTGAAAGTGGTGATTGTTTTTGAAGGCCGCGACGCCGCCGGCAAGGGCGGCGTCATCCAGCGGATCACCGAATACCTGAACCCGAGAATATGCCGCGTGGTGGCCCTGCCCGCGCCGAATCCCCGGGAAAGCACCCAGTGGTACTTTCAGCGCTATGTGTATCACTTGCCTGCCGCCGGCGAAATGGTGCTGATGGACCGGAGCTGGTACAACCGCGCCGGCGTGGAGCATGTGATGGGCTTTTGCAACGAGGCGGAGTATCGCGGTTTTCTGCGGGACTGTCCGATATTCGAGCGCATGCTCGTCCGCTCGGGAATTATCCTGATCAAGTACTGGTTTTCGATTTCGGAAGCCGAGCAGGAACGCCGCTTCCGCTCCCGGGTCCGCAATCCGCACAAGCGCTGGAAACTGTCCCCCATCGATCTCGAGGCGCGGCAGCGCTGGGACGATTATTCACGGGCCAAGGACGAAATGTTCGCCCACTGCGATATCGAGGAGGCGCCCTGGCATGTGGTCAATGCCGAAAGAAAGAAGACCGCCAGACTGAACTGCATCCATCACCTGCTGGGTCTGATTCCCTACCAGGACCTGACGCCGGAAATTCCGGAACTGCCTCTCCGCAGGGAAAGCGACCACCATCCGCGCCCGCCGGTATCCGAACAGCGCTTTATTCCGGAGCCTTACAAGTAAATCCCGACGCTGCTTGCCAGGAGCCTGCGCCACAGGAATTCACGGCTGCAAATCCGCTCTCATCCACGCCCCTGGCCGCTCGATTTCGTTGCATATTCACCAATATTCGCCTCAATCGATCAGCCAGGGGCGCGGCGATAGCGAATTTTCGCTTTCGCGAATTCCTGCGGCGCAGGCTCCCAGGTTCAGGAAGACGCCTTCTCCAGGCGCCAGGCTGTTTTCCCGGCGCCGTCTTCCACAACGATATTCATGGCGCTGAGCTGGTCGCGGATGCGGTCGGCTTCGGGCCAGTTTTTCTCGGCCCGGGCGCGGTTTCTGGCGGCCACCAGGGATTCGATGCGGGCAGTGTCGAGCTGTTCCGAATCGGCGCCCCGCAGCCAGGCTTCCGGCTCGGCCTGGAGGATGCCGAGAACATCCCCAAGTCGTACGAGCAGGCGCCCGAGTTCGGCCGCGGCGGGCAGATTCTCCCCCTTGATCCGGTTGATTTCCCGAGCGAGGTCGAACAGCGTGCGAATCGCCACCGGGGTATTGAAATCATCGTCCATGGCGGCGTTGAACGCGCGCTCGTAAGCGCTGTTGACCCGCATTCTCGCCGCCGGCAAATCGAGCCCCTGAAGCGCGGTGTACAGACGTCGCAGCGCACTGGCGGACTGTGCCATGGCCTGCTCCGACCAGTTCAGCGGACTGCGGTAGTGGCTGGAAATCAGAAACAGCCGCACGACCTCTGCCTCATGCCGGGAGAGGATATCGCGCACGGTGAGGAAATTGCCCAGGGATTTGGACATCTTTTCATTGTCGATGCGCAGGGGCCCGTTATGCATCCACACATTGGCGAAAGGCTGGTCGGTGGCGGCTACGGACTGGGCGATTTCATTCTCGTGATGGGGAAAAACCAGGTCGGCGCCGCCACCGTGAATATCGAAATGCTCTCCCAGGGTCTTGCACGACATGGCGGAACATTCGATATGCCAGCCCGGCCGACCGTAGCCCCAGGGCGAATCCCAGCCCACGCCTTCATCGGGTGACGACTTCCACAGGGCGAAATCCCGCGGGTCGCGCTTGAGTTCGCCGGGTTCCACCCGGGCGCCGCTGAGCAACTCATCCAGATTCTTCCTGGAAAGTCTGCCGTATGCGGGGAAACGCAAGACGGAAAAATACACGTCGCCGGTTTCCGTCCGGTAGGCGAACTCCCGATGCACCAGGATTTCGATCATGGCGATGATCTCGTCCATGTGCGCCGTCGCCCGGGGTTCCGCGTCGGGTGGCAGGATGCCCAGGGCGCGTTCATCCTCGTGCATGGCGGCGATGAAGCGCTCGGTCAGGTCGGAGAAAAGTTCGCCGTTTTCCTCTGCCCGGGCGAGAATCTTGTCGTCGATATCGGTGATATTGCGCACATAGGTCACCTCGAACCCCCGGGCTCGCAGATAGCGCACCACGACATCAAAGGCCGCCAGACAGCGGGCGTGGCCGAGATGGCAGTAATCGTAGGTGGTAATGCCGCAGACGTAGATTCGCGCCTTGCCGGCTTCAATGGGCCGGAATGTCTCCTTGCGCCGGGTGAGGGTGTTGTAGATCGAGAGCATGGAATGAACTTCCCCGGGAACCTTGGCTCGCAACTTCAAGATCCTTGCGGCCCCGGAATCTTCCCGCCTTCCGTATTCGGAACGCCAACACTCCACTCGACCGGTGGAAAAGAACCACGCAATCCAATGGTCCGATTGAAAATCGGCGCGCCGGATTCGGCTTCCCGATCTCGATGAAAGTATCCCACGCGCTCGAACTGAAAATGGTCGCCCACCCCGGCGGCCAGCGCGGCGGGCTCCAGCAGGCAGCCCTCGACTTGCTCCAGTGAATCCGGGTTGAGACCCGCCATGACTTCCCCGATACTCTTCGGCGTCGGATTTTCCTCGAGGAACAGTCGGTCATACAGGCGCAGGGTGGCTTTTTCCGCCGTGGCGAGAGAGACCCAGTGAATGACCCCCTTGACCTTGCGGCCTTGCGGGCGCTTGCCCAGGGTGTCGAAATCGACGCTGCAGCGCAATTCGGTGATTTCCCCGGCGGCGTCGCGAAACACTTCCTCGCAGCGAATCACATAAGCCCCCCGCAGGCGCACTTCGCCGCCGGCGATCAGACGCTTGAAGCCGGGCGGCGGATCGGCGGCAAAATCTTCCCGTTCGATGCAGATTTCCCGGCTCAGGGGCACTTCCCTGCGACCGAGTTCTTCACGCTTGGGATGACAGGGGATTTGCAGAATGTCCCGGCGGCCTTCGTCGAAATTGCGCAGCACCACCTTCAACGGTCGCAGCACGCACATGGCCCGGGGGGCATTGCGGTCCAGGTCTTCCCGCACCGCGTGTTCCAGCATGGCGATATCCACCAGGCTTTCACTGCGGGCCACGCCCACCGCCTCGCAGAAATTGCGAATGGAGGTGGGCGTGTAACCCCGCCGTCGCATGCCTGCGAGCGTGGGCATGCGCGGGTCGTCCCAGCCGGCCACCCTGCCCTCTTCCACCAGCGCTCGCAGGAACCTTTTTCCCAGCATGGTGTAGCTGATGCGCAACTTGGCGAATTCGGTCTGTTCGGGCAGCACCCAGGGGGCGGCCGCATCGCCCAGGTCGCTGGCGGCGCACAGGGAATCGCGATCGAGCTGTTGCAGAATCCAGTTGTACAGCGGGCGATGGTCCTCGAATTCCAGGGTACACAGGGAATGGGTGATATTTTCCAGGGCGTCGGAGATGCAGTGGGTGTAGTCGTAAGTCGGATAAATGCACCAGTTGGCGCCGGTCTGGTGATGGGCGGCGTGGCGGATGCGGTACAGAATCGGGTCACGCAGGTTCATGTTCGGCGCGGCCATGTCGATTTTCGCCCGCAGGCACAGTTCGCCGTCGGCAAACTCCCCCTGGCGCATTCTCGCGAACAGGTCGAGGCTTTCTTCCGGGTCGCGTTCGCGCCAGGGGCTGTCCCTGCCGGGCGCGGTGAGAGCGCCTCGATACTCACGCGCCTGCTCCGGACTCAAAGCGCAGACATAGGCCCTGCCCTTGCGGATCAAATGTCTGGCAAATTCGTACAACTGCTCGAAATACGATGAGGAATAGCGCACCTCGCCATGCCAGCGAAAGCCGAGCCAACGGATATTTTCCTTGATGGCGTCGACGAAATCCTGGTTTTCCCTGAGTGGATTGGTATCGTCAAATCGAAGATTGCAATGGCCTCCGTATTCTTCTGCGAGTGAAAAATTGAGGCAGATCGACTTGGCGTGGCCAATGTGCAGATAGCCATTGGGTTCCGGCGGAAAACGGGTATGCACGCGACCGCCGTGCTTGCCCGAGGCGATATCCCGGGCAATCATCTGGCTAATGAAGCCGGAAGGCGGCAGTGGCTCTGATCTGTTCATGAATCCTGATTGACTGGCAACCTAGGAGCCTGCGCCATAGGAATTCACGGCTGCAAATCCGCTCTCATCCACGCCCCTGGCCGCTCGATTTCGTTGCATATCCACCAATATTCTCCTCAATCGACCGGCCAGGGGCGCGGCGATAGCGAATTTTCGCTTTCGCGAATTCCTACGGCGCAGGCTCCTAGAGGGCAGCAACTTGCGGCAACCCTGAAACTTGTTTTCAACTTTTTCCCAGACTGGAAAGTGTTTATTATAGCGGGCTTACCGGGGTGGCTTCATCTCGCCGCTTTCACTCTGGAGTCTGACTGCAAGGAATGTCTCATGATAGCGATTACAACCAACCATGGCCTTATCCGCATAGAACTGGATTTTGACAAGGCGCCCGTATCGGCGCGGAATTTCCAGGATTATGTGGAGCAGGGTTTTTATGACGGAACGCTATTCCATCGGGTGATCGACGGCTTCATGATCCAGGGTGGCGGGCTGACCTCGGGGATGCGTGAAAAACGCGGCGGAGCACCGATTCAAAATGAAGCCGGCAACGGCTTGAAGAACCTCACCGGCACACTGGCCATGGCGCGCACTTCCGACCCACACTCCGCCACTTCCCAGTTTTTTATCAATGTTGCCGACAACAGCTTTCTCGACCACCGCGGCAAATCTCCCAGCGGCTGGGGCTATGCGGTCTTTGGCAAGGTCATCGAAGGCATGGAGGCGGTGAACCGGATCAAGGCCTGTGCCACCACGGTCGCGGGCGGCCACCGGGATGTGCCGGTGGAGGAAGTGATGATTGAATCAGCTGTGGTCGAGACTGGCGAATGATGCGGCAGGAGCCCGCGCCGCAGGAATTCGCAAAAGCGAAAATTCGCTATCGCAACGCCCCTGGCTGATCGGTTGAGCATTGCGGCAGTCGTGTTGGAAGCGCCGGTCATTCTGATTTCCGACCTGCACCTGCAGGAATCGCGGCCTGATATTACCCGCGCCTTTGTCGATTTCACCGTCAGGCTGCCCGCTTCCTGTCGTGACTTCTTTGTGCTCGGCGACCTGTTCGAGTTGTGGCTCGGCGATGATGCGGAGTCCCCGCTTGCCGGCACGGTGGCCGATGCCCTGGGCGAGCTTGTCCGACGCGGTGTCAACGTGTATCTGATGCATGGCAATCGGGATTTCCTGATGGGCGCCGGTTTTGCGGCGCGCTGTGGCGCAAGGCTGATAGAGGAGCCTTATGCGCTGAATACGGGCGATACCCGGTGGCTTTTGCTTCACGGCGATGTGCTTTGCACCGACGATACGGCCTATCTCGAATTCCGCGCCATGGTGCGCGATCCCACATGGCAGCGGGAGTTTCTTTCGCAGCCGCTTGCCGAACGCCGGGCCTGGGCCGAGCGGGCGCGGCAGGCAAGCAAGAAAGCTACCGCCGGCAAGGCTGCCGCAATCATGGACGTGAATCAGGACGCGGTGCTGGAGTTGATTCGCATAAGCGGCTGTCGTCGCATACTCCACGGTCATACCCACCGCCCCGCGGTGCACCGGTTACCCGAGGCAGGCCGATCGCCAGAACCAGCCACCCGGGTCGTCCTTGGTGATTGGGACAGCCAGGGCTGGTACGCCGCGATTTCCGGTGAAGAGTTCAGGCTGGAAAATTTCGCTTTCCAGGCGCCGACTTGATGGGAGCGATATAGCGATCAAAATGGGCTTCGGACAGGCGCAGGAGTTCTTCGTCGACCCGGGCGCTCAGGGAAGCGAGGTCGCTGGCGGCGTAGGCCGGCTGCAGGCGCACGCCGCAGCTTTCGAGACGGTCGATGTCGTCAAGACCTTTTTTCAGCAGATTGTGCAACCAGCAAAAGGCTGACAATTCCGGGTTGAAGGGGATTTTCTGGCGGCGCAGTTCCGCCCGCAGCCGATCCGGCGCGGTAATCTGGAAGCGGGAGTCGAGCAATTGCACGATCAAGTGTTCGATGCGTGCAAGCACCGCGCCCTTGGCGGCCTCGTCGTAGCTGTTCCAGTCGATGACCTCCGCCGCATAGCGTTTGCAGCCGCGGCAGACGCGGTCTCCCAGGGAAGTGGTGGAGCAGATACCGATGCAAGGGGTTCTGAGGTCTTTCATGGTGACGGATAACGGGCGCGTTGCCGGATTGTAACGTATCGCCAGACCTTATCGCTGAAGTGGTGAGGCACAGGCCCCCGGGAGCCTGCGCCACAGGAATTCACGGCTGCAAATCCGCTTTCGCGAATTCCTGCGGCACAGGCTCCTGGTGTGCTATCTGGATTCGCTATGTAACAGCAACTCCTTGGCTGCATTGATTTTTTTGGAGAAGTAGTCGGATCCGCCGCGGTCGGGGTGGAATTTTTGCATGAGCTTGCGGTGGGCGCGGATGATGTCTTCACGGTTGGCGCCTTCGTTGAGGCCAAGGATTTCGAAGGCGAGTTGACGGTTCATGGTGATTTCCACATTGACGTTGGCGCCGCCGTCTGCGTTTTCTTCGTTGGACTGCGTGTCGCTGCGCCAGCCACTGTGGTTGCGGTCGAGATAGGCTTCGAGAACCTGGCAGGAATCGACATCGGCGCGACATTCGGTGTGCAGCCGCAGCAGTTCTTCCCTGCCCAGGCTGCTCAGGCGACATCCGGCAAACTCGCCGCACAGGATATTGCCGTCGAGTTCACCGGAGTCGTACACAAGCTCCATTTCCAGATACTCGGTGCGCAGAGTGGAAGTCTGGTTCTGGCTTGCGGATGCCGAGGCGGTGGAAATGCGGCTGCCGAGCATTTGCCAGAATGGCAGCAGACGCAGGGCTGCGGGCAACATGCGCAGCAGGAATGCGCCAGCGGCGCCGAGTGGCGCGAGCAGCCATTGTACCGGCAGCCGGCCCAGCATGATCAGCAGCACAATGAGCAGCAGCGCCGCGGTGGTCAGGAACAGGTAGCGGTTCTGCCTTGCGGTGAGCGAATACTTCTGGCTGATGGACTTGGCGGCATACCAGGCCAGAATCGGCAGCACGATCAGCAATAGCAGTCGAACAATCATGGATATGTCGGCCTAACGCAGTTGCCGTTCCAGCAGCCTGATGCCTTCGCCGGAGCGCTTGCTCATGTCCTGCAATGCGGCAAGCCCGCCTGCGGCGTAAACCGCCACGGCCTTCAGCAGTTCCCGCAACTGGCTGGCGCTGCCAGCGTCAAAGGCGCAGCAGGCGCCGCCGGATAAGCGGGCGAAGTCTTCAAAGGCGCGCCGGGCGATATGGTCATGGCCTTCGTGGAACATGAACAATGGCACCTGCAGTACGCCAAGCTGGCCGGCAAGTTGGGCGAGTGGATCGATATTCTCTTCCATGGCGTCGCCCACATAGACCATGGCCTTGACGCGCCGGCGCCGGTTTTCCTTCTGCACATGCTTGAGCAGGCGACCAATCTGAGTGGCGCCGGCGCGGCAGCGGATACCGGCCATCAAGTCGAGTAGCGGCCCGCTATCGTGATGCCAGCGGCTGGCGTGGAATTCGCCAAACCCCCGGAAATAGCACAATTGCACATTCAGGCCGCCAAGATCCCGGGTGGCCCGGAACATTTCCGATTGCTGCCTTGAGGCAATATTCCAGGTGTGTTCCCGGCTTGCGGTGGCATCGAGGGCAAAGATCAGCCGCGCGTCGCCGGTGGTTTTCGGCGCTGCGGCGAGTTTGGCGAGAAAGGCCTGCACATCCTGATTGCCCGCGGCGGGCGCGGGTTTTCCGGCGCCGGCGCGGGCGGGCTGCTGCTTGCGGCCTGGGCGAAACAGTTCCTTCATGGCCTCAAGTATAGTCGTTGGGAGCCCGGCATGGCGCGAAAATAACGGGAAGTCCCCAAAATGAAGTGGTGCGGACGGAGAGACTTGAACTCTCACATCTTTCGATACCAGAACCTAAATCTGGCGCGTCTGCCAATTCCGCCACGTCCGCCTTGACTGTCCGGCAACAATTCTCATTCTGGCGCAGAGCGCCCGCTGTCATTTTGCGACTGCGCTTCGCTCCACGCGGAATGACACGGAACTTGTGAAAACCGGGTTGCGGGTTATACTCCGCGCCTTTGCCGACAGCGGGAGTCTATCATGCCTGATCTGGTACTGAGCGTTGACGAGGGCGTCGCCACCCTCACCATGAACCGTCCGGAAGCGCGCAATGCCCTGAGCAACGAGATGCGTTCCGATCTTGCCGACGCCCTGCACGATGTGGAGCAGGATCCGGCGGTGCGCTGTGTGGTGCTCACTGGCGCCGGCGAGCATTTCATGGCCGGCGGCGACGTGAAGAACATGGCCGCCACGCTTGCGGAACTGCCTCCGGAAGAGATTCGCAAGTCCTTTCTGTATCGCATTCACGACCTGCATCCCATCATGTTCGCCATGCGCCGGATGCCCAAGCCGGTGATCGCAAGCTGCCGCGGCGCCGCAGCCGGGGCGGGGGTCAGCATGGCGCTGGCCTGTGATCTGATCATTGCCGCCGAAGACGCTTTCTTCACCCTGGCCTATTGTCACATCGGCACGAGCCCCGACGGTTCCTCCTCCTTTCACCTGCCCCGGGCCGTGGGCATCAAGAAAGCCATGGAAATCGCCCTGCTAGGCGATCGTTTTGACGCCCGGGAGGCAAAAGATATTGGCATGATCAACTATGTGGTGAAGACCGAAGAACTTGCCGCGGAAACCGGAAAGCTCGCCCGCCGGCTGGCAAACGGGCCAACCCGCGTCTACGGCAATACCAAGGCCCTGTTCTATCGTTCACTGGAAAGCGAGTTCGAGGCGCAATTGCAGGCCGAGGCGGAATACTTCGCCGATTGCGCCAGCCGAGCGGATTTCCGCGAAGGCGTGACGGCATTCGCCGAAAAACGCAAGCCGGTGTTTAGGGGAAACTAGGAGCCTGCGCCGTAGGAATTCACGGCTGCAAATCCGCTCTCATCCGCGCCCCTGGCCGCTCGATTTCGTTGCATATCCACCAATATTCGCCTCAATCGATCAGCCAGGGGCGCGGCGATAGCGAATTTTCGCTTTCGCGAATTCCTACGGCGCAGGCTCCTAGGGATCCCCCACCTGGGTTTGCAGGGATTCGATCTGTCCCTGGAGGCTGAATAGCGTCTGGTTGATCTGGAGCCGATGGGCATTCACCGACTCCATGGACTGCTCCACATATTCGAGACGCCCCACAAGCCCGAGCACAGTACTGTCGCCGCTGTTCAATGCTTCTCGAATCGAGTCGAGATCGCCCTGCATGCCGGCCAGATTCTGCATTTCCCGTTCCAGCCCGGCAAAACTTTCGCGCAATATCTGCAGATCATTGTTGATTCCGTTCACATTCCGCTGCACCGCGGAAAGGGATTCATTGGCGTCGGCGATCTGGCGGGCGTTGTTGGCCGTGGCCTCGTCCTGACCTTCATTGATCAGCCCCAGCCTTGCGATCTCACCTTCGATATCCTCGAATTTCTGGTTGTTGGCGCGCCAGTTGGCCCAGAGCAGGTCATATTGCTCGATGGTGCGGGCAATGCCGTCCCGCAGATTGGCGGCCTCTTCGGCGGCGTCCTGGCCGGTGACATTCAGTTGCAGCTCGAGATCGCCAAGGCGCAAGTCTGTCTGGCGCTGGTTGTCGCTGTACGTTTCGTTGTAAAAGCGCCAGGCTCCATAGCCGCCACCACCCACTGCCAGGGTCAACAGGGCCAGCATGATCCGCACAGGCCAGGTACTGGCGCGCTCGACCCGGGCTCGATAGTAACCGGAAGCCGCGATTTCCTGCTCCCGGGCGCGCTGGTTGCCACGATGGGTGTCCACATGGTCCCGATCGGGAACCATGGAAGGAATTTCATTCAGATCATCCGGCTCGTTCATGGCGTACATTATCCTGGAAAGCAACCGCTTTCGACAAGCCAGGAGCCTGCGCCACAGGAATTCACGGCTGCAAATCCGCTCTCATCCACGCCCCTGGCCGCTCGATTTCGTTGCATATTCACCAATATTCGCCTCAATCGACCGGCCCGGGGCGCGGCGATAGCGAATTTTCGCTTTCGCGAATTCCTGTGGCGCAGGCTCCCGGAGGTGCAAGGAAGGGCGAATTTCGCGTATATTCGGGGAATAGCTATCGGCAAGCCGCATGAACAACTTGAAGCCAGATGGCCTCGTGCAATTGACCGGAATCGCGGCGCCCTTTATGCGGCATGACGTGCTGATCGACTACATCGCGCCGCCCATCGGGAGCGTGCATGCGCATGGTTCGGCTGTAATCGCCCCCGCCGGGGTAGCGGGGAATGCTTCAGGCCAGGATCTCCGGCAAGCGTTTCCCCTTGATCGCTACCTGGCGGATGGCAGCGAAAATCCCGAATTCATCCTCAACCGGACGCCCTGGCGGAATGCCTCCATTCTGCTTGCCGGCAGGAATTTCGGAATCGGCGGTACCCGGACTCCCGCCGCGGCGCGCCTGCTCGGCGATGGCATACGGGCGGTGATCGCTCCGAGCTTCGGCCAGGTATTTTTCGATGACTGTATACAAGCGGGGCTGCTTCCCGTTATTCTTGGGCAGGAACAGGTAGAGACAATCGCAGCCGCCGCCGTGGCGGCGCCCCGGCGCGAATTGACGATTGATCTGCGGTGGCAGACCATCAGCAGGCCGGACATCGGCCTCATCACATTCCAGATGAGTCCAAGGCTGCGGGCAAGGTTCATGGAGGGGCTCAGCGACATCGACGAAACGACCCCCTTTCAGCGCGAGGCGGAAGCCTTCCAGCGCGACCACGAGTTGCGGCAACCCTGGATTTATCGCTCCACCGGAGACCAGAGATGAAACGACGAGACTTTATCAAGACCACGGTCGGCGCCAGCGTCGGCTGTGGTTTCATTCCCATGCAGCCGCTGTTCGCCCGGCAGGCGGCAGGCATTACGATGTACGACAAGATCTGGGAAGCCCACGAGATCAGCTATCTCGGCGGCATCACCTCGGTGCTGCACGTGGACCGGATGATGCTTCCCGACAATGGACCGGCGGCGATCAAGCGTCTGCTCGATGCCGGCGAAACGATCCGCAATCCGGAACTTGTCTGGTCCGTGGCCGACCATCAGGTTTCCACTTCCCCCGAGCGTTATACCAACCGTTCGCTCAATCTCGGCAGCGTGGCCGACGATTTCCCGGAAATGAAGGAAGAACTTGCCGCCATGGGAATTCAGGCTTATGGCATTGACGACCCCGAGCAAGGCATCCAGCACGTGGTGGGACCCGAAACCGGCCTCACCTTGCCGGGCATGCTCATGGTGGCCGGCGACAGCCATACCTGCACCCATGGCGCGGTGGGCTGCGTTTCCTGGGGCGGCGAAACCGCCCAGAACGTATTGCTCACCGGAACCGTCATCCGCGAGCGGGCGCGCAATCTGCGGGTGAACTACACCGGCACCCTGGGCCCCTGGGTCCGGGGCAAGGACATGATCCTGCACGCCATCGGCGCCCTGGGCGCAGACGCCGGCAACCGCTGCGCAATCGAGTACGCCGGGCCGCTGGTGCGCTCCCTGAGTGTCGAGGGCCGCATGACCATCTGCAATCTGTCGATTGAAATGGGCGCCGCCACGGGCATGGTGGCCCCGGACGACACCACCTACGAGTATGTGGCCTCCCGGGAATTCGCCCCTCGCGGCGAATTATGGGATCAGGCCCTGGCCTACTGGCGCAGCCTGCCCTCGGACGATGACGCCGCCTTCTATCGCGATGAAACCATCGACATGACCGGCGTTGAACCCCAGGTGACCTGGGGCATCAGCCCGGAACATGTCATCGGCATCAGCGAGCGGATTCCCGCCCCCGACGATGCGCCGTTCGAGAAGCGCGACGCCTGGCGCCGGGCGCTGGAGTACACCAGGCTGACCCCGGGGGACACCATCGCCGATACCCCCATCGACGAAGTTTTCATCGGCTCCTGCGCCGAAAGCCGCATCAGCGACCTGCGCGCCGCGGCGGAAGTCGTGCGCGGCCGCCGGGTGGCGCCGAATGTGCTGGCCTGGGTCATTGCCGGTTCCCAGCCCGTCAAGCGTCAGGCGGAAGCCGAAGGGCTCGACCGGATTTTCCGGGACGCCGGTTTCGACTGGCGCGAGCCGGGCTGCTCGAAGTGCTACGGCTCCAATGGCGACCTTGTCGCCCAGGGCAAGCGCTGCGTTTCCAATTCCAACCGCAACTATGTGGGCCGCCAGGGCATTGACGCCATCACCCATCTGGTCAGCACGCCCATGGCTGCGGCGGCGGCGATTGCCGGCCGCATTGTGGACGTGCGGCGGCTGATGGCCGGGGAAATTGTGTAATGGCGGATGAACCGGCAGCCCTCGGCAGCGGGCCGCAATTCATCCGCCAGGAAGGAATTGCGGCGCCGCTGATGATGGACAATGTCGATACCGACATCATCTCCCCCATCGGCAAACCCCCCAATCCCGGCGCCACGCCGGAAACCCGGGCTTTTGAGCCGATCCGCTTTTTTGCCGACGGCCGGGAGAAACCCGACTTCATCCTCAATCAGGAAGGATTTCGCCGCTCGTCGATCATTCTTGCCGGCAAGAATTTCGGTACCGGCAGTTCACGCTCCGTGGCGGTGAGCCGGCCCCTTGCCGGGGGCATCAATGTGGTCATCGCCGAAAGCTTCGGCCCGCTGTTTTATGACAATAGCGTACGCCAGGGCCTGCTCGCGGTGCCCCTGGAAGGAGACAAGATCGAGCGCATCGCCGAATGGGCCTTCGCCAATCGCGGCCAGACGATTCTTGTTGACCTGCAGCGACAGGTGATCGAAGTGCCGGGGCTCGATACCTTTGCGTTTCGTATCGAGCCGCGGGTGCGGGAGAAGCTGCTTGGCGGCTTTACCGTACGGGAAGAGTTGAGCAGGCTCGACGAGGAGATCCATGTCTTCGCCCAAAGCTACCGGCAAAGCTGGCCCTGGATTTACCGGAAGTAATCCGAAAGCGATTCCGGCGGTACTCGCCCAGGCGCCGGCCAGCGGGCTTGCGCGGCATTCCGGGACGGCAACGATCCTGCGGCGCCAGAACTTGCCCCATGCCGCGACTGATTGCGATGTAGCCCGGGAAGCCCTGTTCGCCGCCCCTTGGCTGCATCTGCTTGAATCCGGCGGGGGAACTCCTGAAAATCCGCCGACCGTTCTGCTGTCCGAATGCAGTTTCGGTCTGAGCGAATCGGTGGACTTTCATTTTCAGACCCTGGTGGACGCGGAACTCCGCGTGGTGATCGCGCCATTTTTCGGTCCCGCCCTGGTCTCCGAAGCCGTGCGCCATGGCATACTGCTCATGCCGCTACCCAGGGAGACCATTGCCGCCCTCGGTGAGAATCTGGCCGGGCGCCCGGCAGCCGAACTCACCGTTGACTTGCACGAACAGCACATCCAATGCCCCGGCAGCGAACTCATCCCGTTCGAAACCCACCCCTGGCTGCGAACCCGATTGCTTCACGGCATGGATAATCTCGACGAACAGATGCGGCACCGCGCCAGCGCCAGGGAATTCCGCGACCGGGACCGGACCCGCAGCCCCTGGCTGTATGGCCGGAAAAATTCCGGCAAGAGCGCCCCGGACGAGTAACAAAAAGGGAAGATCAAAGGGGCATGACTGATTCACCGGCGAGGTGCTACTATTTCCCAACCCAAGCCCACAATGCCAACTGGAGGGAATCATCCATGGAATTCGCCAACCTGATCGACTATCTGTTTCGCTGGATACACTTCTTCGCGGGTGTAACCTGGATCGGACTGCTGTACTACTTCAATTTCGTGCAAACCGAGTACTTCAAGGAGGCTGGCGAAGCCAAGGCCAACGCCATCGACAAGCTCGTGCCCAGGGCCCTGTGGTGGTTCCGCTGGGGCGCCATGTTCACCTTCCTTTCGGGTCTGGGACTGGCGTATTTCATTGAAGCCAGCCGGGGGGGCGTCGGCTACTATCTGCTGCTCGGCATGATTCTCGGCACGATCATGTTCCTCAACGTATGGCTGATCATCTGGCCCAACCAGCGTATCGTAATCGCCTCCAACCGACAGGTTCTCAACGGTGGCGAACCATTGCCGGAAGCCGCCGCGGCCCAGGGGAAAGCCGGCCTTGCCTCGCGCACCAATACGCTTTTCTCATTGCCGATGCTCTTTTTCATGGGCGCCTCGGCGCATCTTTTCGAAGGCGTCGGCCGCCTGAGCCTGCGCCTCGAAGGCAGCGCCAGCATGATCGCCATCGCCCTGACCCTGTTGATCGTGGTCCTGCTCGAATTCAACGCCATCAAGGGCAAGACCGGCCCGATGACCAGTGTCAAGGGCGTAATTCACTGCAGCGTGGGATTGCTGGCAGCCTTCCTGCTGATAGTCGAACTCCTGTAGGTGCCGGCGGCTTCAGGGCCGCCGCAAACCACAGCCGGACGGACAGCACATTGCCTTGACGTTGGTCGATGCGGCTTCAACGTGCACGAATTCACCGTTAGGGAGCGGAGCCTCTGGCCAAAAATAATGCATAGGAGATAACCACTAGCCTCCAGGGTCTTGTTCAGGTGAATATCGATCTTTTGAAAGGTCATATTTCCATTGACCTTGGCATCCTTCTCTGGCGCATACTGCTGCTATGATGGCATCTCTTTCATGCTCATTGTTGAAGCTATTGGTGGCTATATTGAATTTCATTGCAAAATTTTTCCAGTTGCTTTCAAATAGAGCCATGAGCAGTGCTTTTGGGTGGGATTCTGTAATTTTGATGGTAGGATACATTTCCCTAACCTTATACGCTAGCAGTGCTCCACCAATCAATGCGGCACCTCTCAACGAGTTTACCGATTGCACAGTACCTGACGGAATTCCATATGCATCCCGCAAAAGTTGATCTGCTTTACGCCTTCCCCCTTTTCCTGATGACCACCACATCGGCGCATCTATTCCTAGACCAAGAAAATTTCCCTTTCTTAGCGCAATTCGCTGCAAAGCTTCATCCACTGATGATAAAGTTACACACTGAATTTGATTATATTCATTAAGAATCGCAAGGCTAAACTTGCATTCTCCGCCCGGGTCAGCTCCTACCCAAAATCCTTGTGAATTTATCTTTTTTGCGATCTGAATCCCTATTATTCTGGCATCTTCTCTCAAATCAAGCGACTGATTGTTGAGTCAATTCATTTAAAAATCTCTGGATTACCTGATCTACGCTTCGACTAATCGTTGTTGAGTTAAAATGTGAGCGAAGGTCGCCAAGTATTCTTTCTTTGCTACGCGCATCGATCATATTAGGATCGCCCCAAGCCCAATCTCGGCCTGGATGTAGCGTATCCCATGGCGACCTTTTGTTTGAGCGCGTTGACGGTGAGTCCCCATGTTTCCCGAATCCATAACAGATGCCAGTCTCGTTATTCCAGACAGGACGAAATATTTCAATCAGATAATCCTCCGCCGCTACTTGCCACCCGGTCTGCACTACAAGGTATCTACAATCAAACTTTTCTGGGTTCAGAGTTGATTCAGCCTGTCTTATGGTGCGGAGGTGATCCTTCAATCGTCTTGAAATTCGATCTCCTTGCTCTTTTGGGTTTCTGGCACTGTCTTGCGCCGGGTCCGCTTTACCAACATAGATTGGGGTTTCCATGCCAGAGATTGGAGCATAAGGTGGAAAATCTCCGTCGTAATAGAGCGCATAGACTCCAGATCCATGAAATCTGTCTATTTTAGTCAGAGGCACACGCGGCTGCGCGATCAATGCAAGTGCAATGAATCTTCCAACCACTGCCGGATCGCCTGGATCGAAAACGAAGCGCGGCCAATGGATAGGGTCCAATTTTCTGGCCAGGGCTTCCGCCCGTTCAACAAAGGACCGCAATTTGACATCCAGGCGAAGGCGGGCCAGTTTTGATAGCTCGCCTGAACTTGCAATGTCGCTCAAATTTTCCAGCTTTGCATCAAGATCTTCGACAACTTGCTTCGTGGCTTTCCTGTCAATGCTCATCGCTGATTCCTCTCTTGCTCCAACTGCTCTCTGATGCTGTTGGCCACCACTGCAGCCAGAGTCACCGGTACCGCGTTGCCGAGTTGGCGCATGCTTTCTGTCCAGGTGCCGTGAAACACATAATCATCGGGGAAGGTCTGTAGCCGGGCGCATTCGCGAATTGAGAAGTATCGAATGCTGCCATCCGCCCGTCTCAGCATGTTTTCCCCGCCCGGAACGCCGTGGTCACCGGCCTTGAGAGTCTTGGCGGGTTCGTCGCTGGGGCTGCCGGTGTGCCCGGGGTAGCTTCGGGCGCCTGGCTGGAATTTGTGATTGAGGTAATCATCGGCGGCTTCCGCGTCAAATTCCGGGTCGGGCAAATCCGCCAATGCTTGACGTACTGTGCGCCAAGGGCTGTTTGTGGGCCGCTCGCGTAATCTCTGCGCCGATTTTTGTGCCCGCCTGGCGGATTCGTCATCCGGTTTCCTTGTATCCGCAAGCTCCCAATAGTCTTCGGAGCGCCACTGGTCCCACAGCAGCGCTTCCCTTGAATGGGTGGGTGCGGGGAAATTCCATTCGATTCCGAGGTCGCTGCGAAATCCCACGATGAAGACGCGCTCCCGGCGCTGGGGGACACCATAGTCCGCAGCATTGAGGATGCGTGTAACCACTCGATAAGACGGAGTGTTGCTGCCCCGCCCTTCGGTGTGATGCCGCTCAAGGCGCGACAAGTGGTCGGTCCAGGCCTCATCGGCGTGGCCCACGATATCCGGATAAGCCAACTGCAGGCGCATGTATTCAAAATAGTTGGCGAACGAGGGACGGGTCAGCCCCTTGACGTTCTCGAACAGGAAAGCGCGAGGCCTAAGCTCGCGCACCGCGCGAATCGCCTCGGGAAACATGTCGCGCCTGTCAAGATACCCCTTGTGCTTGCCGCCCAACGAAAAAGGCTGGCAGGGTGGGCCGCCTGACACCAGGTCCATCTTCCCGTCGATCTCGCCATAGTCAATATCCCTGACATCTCCCTGCATCAGGGGCCAGTTGACCAGAGGCTTGAGGTTTCTTCCCTGGTTTTCCCGGATCGTGTCACAGCAGTAGCGGTCGCGCTCGACGACAACGACCGCCTCAAAGCCGGCGCGGCACACACCCATTCCGAGCCCGCCCGCACCGGTAAACAATTCAACTGTCCGCATACTCAATCAGCGAAATCCTGGGCGCGACCCGAAAACCGCCGCTCACTATAGTCAATGCCCAAAGTGCAAATATAGTCGTTTTTCGGACTGAAAGCACTATATATTGTATTGATCCAGTAATTCCCATTTTTGCGACGCGCCATGCCCCGGGTCAGAATCGGTCGGTGAAGCCAAAAGTGCCGGGCCAAGGATGGCTGGCACAACTCAATACACTGCCACTTGCGTGAGATTCTGCGACTCCGCTTCGCTTCGCGCAGAATGACGGGGGAGGGTTTTGCCTCGCACGGAATGACGGGGGGAGGGTTTTGCTTCGTGCGCAATGACGGCGGAGGGCAACTCGCGGTTTGAGCCCGTTCAGTATCCCGCTTGGGCCGGTTTCAGGAAGTCCCTGATTCTGGACTGGACCGATTCCAGGTCGCCAATCTCGCATTCCCAGATTTCCAGCACATCCCAGCCGAGTTCCTTCAGCTTTTTCCTGTTTTCACGGTCCCGGCGGCGGTTCCCCTCCAGCTTGGGTCGCCAGAAGTCCTTTCGGGACTTGGGCATGCGAGCGTGCTTGCAGTTCGGGTCCGGATGCCAATGCCAGAAACACCCGTGGACGAAAATCACCTTTCTCCGGCTGGAAAACACCAAGTCCGGTTTCCCCGGCAATTCCTTCCTGTGCAAGCGGAATCTGTAACCCATCCTGTGCACAAGGCTGCGGACGAGCAATTCGATTTTGCTGTTTCTGGAGCGGACGCGGCTCATCAGCTCGCTGCGCCGCTCCTTCGATATTGTATCGGCCATGTATCCAGCCGTTGCTGTGTTTTGTTCTTCGTGGTTTCCGAATTCAGAGGACCCGTGATTGCGAGTCATTCTATCGTATTGCTTCCGGATCTCTCCCTGAGTGGGGCGCGGTATTCCGCCGCTTCAATTTGTGTCTGTCCACATTCAGAACCGCACCACCATTTTGCCGAAGTTTTCGCCTGAGAACAGGGCGAGGAAGGCGTCTACGGCGTTTTCCACGCCTTCGTAGATGGTTTCCCGGGTGCGGATCTTGCCGTCGATGATCCATTGGCTCATGTTTTTTTCGAAGTCCGGGCGCATGTCTTCGTGGTCGGAGATGATGAAGCCTTGGATACGCAGTTTCTTGCCGACGATGTACATCAGGTTGTTGGGGCCCGGGACGGGTTCAGAGTTGTTGTAGCCGGAAATCATGCCGCAGGCGACGATACGGCCGAATGGGTTCATGACATTGATGGCGGCCTGGAGATGATCGCCGCCGACGTTTTCGAAGTAGACGTCGACGCCATCGGGCGCCGCGGCGTGCAGCGCCCGGGTCAGGCTGCCGCAGTTGCGGTAGTTGATGGTGGCGTCCACGCCGCATTCGTCCCTGAGCCACTCGGCCTTGGCGTCGCTGCCGACGCTGCCCACCACCCGGCAGCCCTGCTGTTTGGCGATCTGGCAGACATTGGCGCCCACCGCTCCGGATGCGGCGGAGACAAACACCGTCTCGCCCTCCTTCGGCTCGCCGAACTTGCGCAGGCCCACGTAGGCCGTCATTCCCGGCATGCCCAGGGCGCCGAGATAGAGCGAGATGCGTTCGCGGTCGAAAGGCTCAAGTCGCTGCAGGTGGGAAGCCTTGGCCACGAACCGGTCCTGCCAGGCGGCGAAATTGAGGACGATGTCTCCCGGCTTCAGGTTCGGGTCCCTGGATTCCACCACCTCGCCCACGGCCCCGCCGTACATGGGCGCATTGAGTTGAAACGGCGCGGCGTACACGGCATCGGCGCGCATCCGGCCGCGCATGTAGGGATCAACCGACATATAGCGGTTTTCCACCAGGGCCTCGCCCTCGCCGGGCACGGGCAAGTCCACTTCCACAAGCTGGAAGTGTTCGTGACCCGGCATGCCGGCGGGTCGTTCAATCAGGTGAATCTGTTTTGCGGTGCGGGAAGTCATGGTCACTCCTCAGTGGGTCGTTTTGGCGAATTGGTGTTGCCAGATGATGACGCCGGCAAGCAGGGCGGCGCCGGCGGCATGGAAATAGATCGGCAGCGGCATCCACATCAGCAGGGCCGCGCTGAGCGCGAGCAATACGGCGATGATGGCATTGATGGGCTTCTCCAGGTGCCATTGCAATAGTCCCGCCAGGGCATACAGCCCCGGGCAGGCCCAGAGGAATACTTCCAGCCGCTCGGCCCAGCTTCCGGAAATCAGTGGCGAATAGGCGAACAGCACGGGTATCAGATACAGCCCCTTGGCGATTTTCCAACTCGTGAACCCCGTGGCCATGGGCCGGGTGCCGGCAATGCCCGCGGCGGCGAAGGATACCAGACATACCGGTGGCGTGACATTACTGTCCTGGGATAGCCAGAATATGATCAAATGGGCACTGAGCAGCATGCCCATGAGCAGTTCCGCCGGCAGCATTTCGGCGCGGATCAATTGCTTCATTTCCAATGGCATCTGTTGCAGGGCGAGCGCCGCGTCGCCGCCGAACAGGCCGATGGTGGCGGCCACGCTGGAAGGCAGGTCGGCGGCCCGCAGGGCTTCCAGCAGTTGCGACTGGCTGATCAGGTCGAAGATCAGCGGCGCCGAAAGCGTGGCAAGCACGATGTAAGAGGCGGTCACCGGCAGTCCCATGCCGAGCACCAGGGAGGCGAGGGCCACCAGCAACAGGGTGATCAGCAGCGAACCGCCGGCCCAGTCGGCGATCATCAGCGAAAAGGCGTTGCCAACCCCCGTGGTGGTAACCACATTGATGATGATGCCCACCGCCACCAGCAGCAGGGCCGTGGAAACCATGGTTTTCACCCCATTGACCACGGCGTCGAAGATGTCGTTGAGACCCATGGGGCGCGGCGAAATCCACGAGGCCGCAATCACGCTGAAGATGGCGAAAGCGGCCGAAGCCGTGGGGGTGCGCCCGCTGACCAGAAAGGCCACCAGGGTGACGATGGGAATGATGAAATGCCAGCCTTCCCGCAGCACCGCGGAAACCTTTTCGGCGTCGGCGGCAAGCTGCGGCGCGAGCCCCAGCCGTTTCGCCTCGATGCGGATAAAGAAAGATACGGTCAGAAAATACAGCATCGCAGGCAGCATGGAGGCGCCGATTACCGTGAGATAGGGAATCTGGGTATAGCTGGCCAGGACAAAGGCGCCGGCCCCCATCACCGGCGGCATCAGCGCGCCGCCGGTGGAAGAAGCCGCCTCGACCCCTGCGGCAAAGCGCGGCTGAAAACCCGACTTGCGCATCATGGGAATCGTGATGACTCCGGTGGAAACCGTATTCGCCACCGCCGAACCCGACACCGAGCCCATCAGCCCGGAACCCACCACCGCCACAAGCCCCGCCCCGCCGGTAAAACGCCCCGCCAGGCACTGGGCCAGCCGCACGATGAAATCCCCGGCGCCGGACTTGAGCAGGAAGGAGCCGAAGATGATGAACATGAATACGAAGGTGGAAGAAATTTGCGCGGTCAGCCCGAACATGCCTTCGCTGGTGAAATAGCTGCGATAGAGCACGGTTTCCAGGTTGAGACCGGGAAAGGCGAATACCCCGCCGATGTAGCGCCCGAGAAAGAGGATGTAGGAGAGGCTGACGGCGATCAGGACCGGCATGAACCAGCCCGTGGTGCGGCGGGTAAACTCGATGGCCAGGGCGATGGCGATCAATGCGAACACAAAATCGCTGAGGATGAATTCAGTCTCCCGGGCGTACAGCGCGTTTTCGAACAGGATGAGATAAGCAGCTACGGACACCGCAAGCAGCGCCAGGCCGATATTGGCCCAATAAGCCGGCGAGCGTCGCGTCAGCCCAGGATCTTCATTGCCGAGCAGGGCGCAGATGGCGACAAAACCGCCAAAATGAATCGCCGACAACCACAGTTCGGAAATGCTTGCGAACACATTGCAATAGATATGGAACAGGGCGAAAGCGAACGCGGCCCAGCGCAGTGGAGTGGAGTTCATGGGTTGGCGTCAGGCTCCTTGCCGGGGCCGGGCGCCGCCATGGCGGAGGATTCTTCCAGCAGCAACCGCTCCGGAATTTCTAGGCCCACCTCCCGGTAGTAGCGCAGGGCGCCGGCGTGCAGCGGGGCGCCAAGGCCGGCGATGGCGATTTCGGGCCTCATGTCCCGGGTGGCGCCGTGGATTTCCTGCAGGGTGGCAAGGTTTTCCCAGATTACCCGGGTGATGTGATACACCGCCGCTTCGGGAATATCGACCCGGGTCACCAGCACATTGGGCGAGGCCACCGTGCGCACGGGCTCGGTCTGATTGGGATAGGTCAGCGGCGGAAAATCGTACCAGTCCCACAGGGGATAGCGCGCATTGATCCGGTCCAGTGCCTGCTGGGACCAGTTCAGAATCCGCATGCGCTCGCCCATGATGGCGTAGGCCTGGGTGATGGAACTTACCGGCGCGCCGGCGGGAATGTTCATGCCGACGATATTGCCGTCCTGGATGGCGCCCACGGTGGGGCCGTAGCCCATGTAGCCCAGGGTGAACCTGTTCTCGTAGTCCACGCCCAGGGTTTCCAGAATGAAGCGCCCGGTCTGCTCGGCGCCGGAATTGCGCGCGCCAAGCACATAGCGTTCCCCGTCGAGATTGTTCAGGTCCATGATGTCGCCGGAGGTCGCGAGTTCGCTCAGCAATACGAAATGCTCGACGTTCTTCCATAGCGCGCTCACCGAGCGGATATGGGTCTGGGGCTCCCGTACCGGACCTTCCCCGGCCCAGGACCAGGCGCCGAAAGGCCCCTGCAGAATCGCGAACTGGGCCTGGTTGTCCCGCAACAGCTTGAGATTCTCCATGGAGCCGGCGGAGCTGATTGCCGTCAGGGAAACATTTTCGGTTTCGGACAACTCGGCATGGGCGATGGTGGCGATGGCGACCCCCACGGGATAAAACACGCCGCCGGTGGTGGCGGTGGTGAGCACATAGGGCCGCGCCCGGCTCAGCTCGTCGCTGCAGCCGGTCAAAGCCGCCGTCAAAGCGGTGATGAGAACTGCGCGTCCGATCAAGAGCGAGCCCCTCTTGTCCTGCGGCAATCATAAATGAATTGCCTGAGATCTTCCGGGGTCTGGATGACCTGTTCGTTTTGGAACAACTCAGGATGGATTTCACCCTTGCTGTAACCCGCCGGACGCCGGGTGGCCGCTGCGACGACCCAGGACGCCGCAGGGCGTTTCGCGCCGAGAATACGCTCGAGGTTTTGCGGAGGGATTCCCAGCAGGCCGGCTACCGCCACATCGGTGGCCCGGATCCTGCGCTGGTTCAGGCAGGAAAGCACTTCCCGGGGGCTGAAGCGGTCGGATAGCGGGCGCTCGCCGCTCATCTTGCCTACCAGCAGGGCGGTTCCGGCGAATACCGTGGCGGCAAGGGTAATGCTGAGCACCATGGTCAGGCGGTAGAACATGGCGATTTGCACGCCGCCGAAATAGTACGCCGCCTCGGCAAGCGCATTGACAAGAATCAGGGCGGTAAAAAAAATAATCCAGACGGCTTTTTTCACGGAATTGCCGTTACTCCGGGATGAACTCCGGGCTCAGTCGGAGCCCACGCCACCCGAGAGTAGCAGCAATCCCTCTATGTTCCCAATTTCATCGCGAGACAGGAGGAAAATGTCGTGGATGTCGTCGTCGTTGAGATGGGCGCTGAGCACTTCGCCAGCCTCCGCCGCGGGGCCGGCGTCAAGGCGGATATCCGGCTCCCGGCCAGCCACTTCCCGCAGATGCCGGTTCTCGCCGATGCTGATGTCGTTGATCATCGCCCGCAGGTCGATGCGGTAGTCGTCGCGTTCGCGGCTGTAATCCAGCGAGCCGAGAAACTCCCGCTGTCCGGGCTCCGGTTCGATGCTGTTGTAGAACACCTGCAACTGCCGGTCCATCAGGACCAGCAAGTCCAGCGGGCCGGCTTCATTGTCGAGCCGGGCCGTGGCCGATGAAACCAGGTCGGCGCTGCGGGTCGCCTCGGCGGCTTCGGCCAGTTCGCTGTAGTCGCCGGCAAGCCCCACCAGGGAGGGAATTTGCAGCGACACGGTGATTCTGCGGCTCGGGCGGCGGGCGAATCGCTCGCCGTCGTTGGGATAGATCAGCGCTTCCACCGCAATATCGCTGGACAGCACCAGCCAGAGGAAGATATCGCCGAGGGAAATCGATTCCACCCGCCAGAGCCACAGGTCCTTGAGACCATCGCCGTCTTCGTCGTGGAGAAAACTGCCGAGTACATTGCCCCCGGAACGCAGCACCTGCCGGGGGGTCGCCAGCTCCATGCCGGTGGCGGTTCCCGCGAACAGGGAAATCTTGCCGCCCTCCCGCAGCAGCAGATCGTCGATACCGTCGCCGTCCACGTCTTCCAGCAACTCCTCGTGGGTCAGGGCGAGAATGCCGGTGAGGTTGGAGAAATCGAGATTGTCCAAGTCAAATTCGCCGAGACGCTCCCCGATTTCCGCAAGGTCGATACTGTAGCTTGGCGCGAGCGGGAAGTAACCCGGCGCTTCCGGGTCGGCGAGGAAGACCGCGAGCAATTCATCGGTTTCCGAAATCAGGTCCGGATCCCCGTCGGCGTTGAGGTCGCGCAGGCTCAGGGAGGGAATCGTCACCGCCTGACCCGTGCGCCAGAACAGACTGCGGGAATTGAGATTGGTTCGCAGGCGGGTATCCGACTGCACCGGCAGCGGCGACCGGAAAGCGCCATCTGCCTTGCGCAAATGGATATGCAATGCGCCGGGGGCCGGGGTTACCAGGTCCATCAGGCCGTCGGCATTGATGTCCCGGGCGAAATGCAGGCGGTTGAGCCCGGGGCTGAGAAAGCCGTTCACGCCACTGAGCAGGGTTTCCGATTCGCTCAGGGCGCCGTCCCGCAAACGCCAGGCGAGAACCCGCTTGCCATCGAGCAGGGCGAGGAGCGTCGCCGCCTCCCCGGAATCGAAGCCCCGGGCAATATCCCAACCCACCGAGCGCGCATCAAAGCCCAGGCTGATAAAGCCCTGGTCGAAGTCAAAGCCCTGCTCGCCCTGCGGGTAAATCCGCAGTTCCTCGTCGATGACCGCGATGATTTCCTGTCTGGCGTCGCCGTCAAGGTCGGCGAGCACCAGATTTCCGGTTTCGGCGGGCAGGCTCAGGGGCTGGGAGCGGAATCCCCAGTCATCGGCGCCCGCCAGGCAAGGCAGGCAGGCCAGCACGGCAATCAGGCAGCGTTTCATGGGCTCGACACCAGTACCGTGGTGGATGTTCCATGCCGCAGCACGAAATCGGGCAACTCATCGGCGTTCAGGCGCTCCACGGCAATCTGGAATACCGAACGCGGCGTGACATATTCCCAGAAATCCTCGCTTTCAATCTGCAAATCCCCATTGATGCGCCGCGCCGCCAGCGTGCCCCGCCCGGTTACGTAGAGCGCGTCGGAGCGGCCATCGCCGTCGAGGTCATGGCCGAACTGGATGGGCTCGGCCAGCCCCCGCACATTGTCCACCGAAAAAGCCTCCTCCAGGCGCATGGCGGGACGGCGGTTGAATAACTGGCCGCCCGCCGCATCGGCTCCTTCGGCGCCGCGATAGAGCAGGCTCACCCGCTGCACGCCGGTATTGCGGATCGCCTCCATGGCGGGCACAGCGTACCAGGTCGCCGCCAGCACGGGCTCGCCATGAATCCGGACCGCTTCCAGCCCCGGATCGTATCCGCCGAAGCGCAATACCTGGGCCGGGCTTTCCAGATCGAATTCGCCGCCCTGGTTCGGATACAGTCTGGCGTCCCGATCATCGCCCTGCTCGACTACCTGGATGAGATCGATTTGTTCATCGCCGTCGAGATGGGCCAGTCGCCAGTCGCCCCTGGCTTCGAGTGGGCCGGACCAGTCGGGTTTTTCGGCGAAGTTGCCGGCTTGCTGGAAATGCACGTTGAGCCGACCCAGGCCGTCGACTCCCTGGTTTACATAGACCAGGTCGGGCAGTCCGTCGCCATCGAATTCAGCGAACAGGGCGCCGGGCATCCAGCTTTGGGCTTCGAACAGCGCCCGTCCGGTCTTGCCATCCCATTGCTCGATGAAGTCGCCGAAAGCCGTGGGCGTTTCCGCGCGGAATTCGATCACTATGCCCTGCTCCGCGTCGATGCTTGCCCGGGCATCCAGGTCGGTTTCAAAATTCTCGCGAACCAACCTCGGCACTTCGGGATTTTCGGTCGCAATCATCGCCGCCAGTGCAAAGCGCTCATCGCCGAGCCCGCGAAAATAACCGTAGCCTTCAGTTCCCGGCACAAGCAGGTCAACGTGACCATCGCCGTCAAGATCGGCGATGTCGCGCACGAACTGCACGCCTTCCCTGTCCGGCAAGGCGGCGATCAGCTCCCAGGCGAATAGCTGGCGGATATTGCCGGCATAGCCCGGCGTGCCGCTGGCGAGGCTGTACACCCCGTCTCCGGCAAACAGGAGCAATTCCTTGCCCGGCTCGGGGCGCAGGTCGGCAAAACCGATGGCGATGATTTCGCTCTTGATTTCCACCCGGACGGGTTCCGCGGCAAACCCGCCATCGGTCTGCTGATGGTGGATCAGCAGTTCCCGGCCCACGCCAGGGCGGTATTCCGCGAACAACAGGTCGGCGCGGCCATCGCCGTTGACGTCCTCGGCGATCAGTTCGTCCCAGTTGTCGCCGCGCTGCAAGTCAAATGCGGTGTAGTTCTGGGCGGCGGCGTCAGTAGCCGTAGCCACAGTCGCCAGCAGCAGAACAAATTGCAGGGAAAAAGTCTTCATTGGACCTCTTCGATCAACTCGCCATAACCAGTACTGAAATGGATCAGGCCGAGGATGGAATGGGAGCGCTCGCCTTCGTTGCGGGCATAGGAGTACATCGAAAACAGCCAGAAATCCAGCACATCGAGGCTGGCGGAATCCGGGTCCAGGCTTGATCGGTATTGCAGCACCGGGCCGAGAGATATTTCGCTGAGGCGCCGGCCCGGATCCCACAATTCGACTTCCGCCCGCCGCAAACTGCTGCCGTCCCAGACATCGAACAGCACTTCACCGCCAAGTGCATGCTCCCGGCTGAGCCGGTTGACGAGTTCCTGGGCCGAGCCGAAACCCGCGCCGTCCAGGGCAAGTATCCAGTCTCCCACGCCGATGCCAGCCGCCGGCAGGGGGCTGCCGGGAAACAGCGCCATCACCTGCGCTCCGCCTCTTGGGGCCTGGCCGGTTACTTCGATCACGCCACTGCGATAACCCGCCCGGGTGGCCACGGGATCGACCCGGTACAACTCTGTCGGGCCGGCATTCAAGGCGATTTCCCGGCCCGTCACGCTGGCCGAAAGCACGACGGTATCGCGCCGCAAGGTGAATGCATAGGGCGTTTGGCGATAGTTCGTCCGCTGGATGGCGAGCACGGCGTCCGGGCTGTTGGTTTCCATTTCGTCGATAGCGAGAATCACGTCACCCACCTGGATTCCAGCCGCATCCGCCGGGCCATTGGCGGCGACTTCCACCACCCGAACCCCGGGCAAAATCTCCACCGCAGCCAGGGAATCGCTTTCGTTCAGCGCCAGCCCAAGGCCGAAATCCACCAGCAAACCGGCATTGCCCCGCCCCAGGCTGAGCTGTTCCGGCGAAAGATTGATGGCGGGCGCCAGCCGCGCCGGCTCATATACCGCACAGGAAGCCATCAAGCCGCACAGGGCAAGCGATAACAGTCGCAACATCGGCCTACAACCTGCGCCGCAGGGCCAGCAGCACCGCGGCCGCGGCCAGCATCAGGGCCGTAATGGCGGGCGCCCAGGTATTGAACACAAAAAAGCGGTCGGCCACGAGCACATCGGAAAATCCCCGTACCAGCCTCGCCACTTCGCGCAAATACGACTGATCCAGCAGCGATGGATGAAAAGTCGCGTACAGGTACCAGGCGCGCTCGCCGAGCAGCGCCTTGAAGATATCCATGGCCAGGGTCGCGCCCAGGGCAAGCGTTACCGCCTGGGTCGCCGACTGGGCCGCAACTGAAACCAGCATGCCGAAGGCGATCACGGCGGGCAGGGGGATGACCGCCATCAGCAGGCCCAGATGGATTTCATGGAGGATTTCATCCTCGCCGATCAACTCGAATCCATCCTCGATCACCGGTCCGAAATCCCAGAATAGCGCCGCGCCCGTCCAGGCCGCGAGCCCCAGCAAGGCCAGCGCCAGCAATCCGAGCAGATGCAACCGCAGCAGTTTCGCCAACACGATGCTGGCGCGACCGGCGCGGCGAATCAGCACATGGCGAATCGAGCCATTGTCGCGTTCGCTGCTGAAATCATGGGCGGCCACCGCCACCAGCAGCAGCGCCAGAATCATCAGCCCGGTGTTGACACCATCGACGAAATGCCCGTATGCGTTCTGAGACTGGGTCAGGGCAAAATCATCGGCGCCGATCAGGCCCGCCCGGGCCTGCTCCCCCGCCTGATTGAGCCAGACCAGCACATAGCGCGCCAGACAAACCAGCGCCGGCGCCAGCACGGTGATTTTCGCCGCCAGCGAATAGCGGGCGAGGAAGAGTTCCAGACCCAGGGCCGCCAGCAGAGAGTTCATGCCGCCTCCCCCGCCGTCAGTTCGCGGAACACGCCATCGAGAGAAGCGCGTTGCCTCACCAGTTCGCACACCGGCACTCCGTGACGCACCAGATGCGCGGCAAGTTCGTCGCTGCGCCAGTCCCCAAGCCGCAGGCTCAGACGGTCGTCCGGGCCGACCTCGATAATTTCGACCCGCTCGTCATCCGCCAGCAGTTTTCTGGCAGCGGCGGAGTCGCTGCTTTCCAGGACCACCCGCGAGCCGGCGTCCGCCAGCAGGCCCGCCAGTTCGCCACTCGCGACAATCCTGCCGTCATGAAGAATCGCAATATGACTGCAGACCTGTTCCAGATAGGGCAACTGGTGGCTCGAAAGCAAAAAGCTCGTGCCGCTGGCGCGATTCAGGTCCGCAATCAGGGCGAGCACCTGATCCACGCCGCCGGCGTCGAGCCCATTGAAAGGTTCATCGAGGAGGATCAGCCGGGGTTCGCCGAGCAGGGCCTGGGCAATCGACACCCGCCGCCGGTTGCCGAGGGAGAGCTGGCGGATGCGGTAGCGGCTGTAGGCTTCCACCCCAAGCATCCGCTCGACTTCGGCGCAGCTTCGCAACGGTCGCGCACACAGCCGGCGAGCGTGTTCGAGACACTGGCGCACGGTCAGATGGGGAGGTACGCTGGGGCTGTCGAAAATCGCCACGACCTCGCCCCGCAGGCGAAACAGGGCATCGGGAGCAAAGCCCAGCACCGAAATTTCACCCTGCTGAAAATGCTGCAGGCCGAGAATGCACTCGATGGTGGTGGTCTTGCCCGAGCCATTAAGCCCCACGAGGCCGAGCACGGCGGCGGTGGGCAACTCCAGGTCCACGCCGTGCAGTACCGGCACATCGCCATAGCTTTTGCGCAGTCCGCTTACCCGCAGTACAGAACCGGTTTCATTCATAAGCCGGGCTTGGCGCAAAGCGTCGCACCCGATTCCCTGTCAGTCCGCGAACAATTCATCCACCTGGACCTGTTGGACCCGACCGAAGGGTTCGAGTTCCGCCAGGTCGATCACCGACAGGTCGCCGACGATGGAAATCAGCTTGGCCCGGTCCTTGACGTGCTGCCGCTGGAATTCCACGAGATCGTCCATGCTCGCCTGCTGCAATTCGGCATAGCGCCGGCGCCGCGGGTCGCCTTCGAGGCCGAGCCGCTCCCATCCCCGCACCGCCCGCAGCACTTCCCGAAAACTGAGCTTGGAAGTGCGGTAGCGGTTGAGAGACGCATTGACGGTTTCCTCGAATCGTTCGGTGGAGACCGGCATATTGTCGATGAGGTCGATAAAGGCGGTGAGGGCCTCGGCGGTCTTGTCGGTCTGGGTGCCGATGGCGCCAAGCATCAGGTTCTGGTCATTGCGCCGCCCGCCCTGGGCATAGCGCGCCGATGCCGAATAGGCCAGCGCCCGGGCTTCCCGCAGTTCCTGGAAAACCACGCTGGACATGCCGCTGCCGAAATAGCTGGTGTATAACGAAGACAGCATGCTGTCGTCCTCGTCATACACGCCGTCTGCGAATTCGATCCGCACTTGGGCCTGGGCGGTTTGCTGATCGACCACGTAGAGTTCGGTTTCCCCAATGTCCCGCGCCTGACGGAAGCGGTACTCAGGCGGCGCCTGGAGTTCGCCGTCGTTGGGCAGGTGGCGGCGCAGGATGGCCGCCACGTCTTCCAGCGGCAGCGAACCGGTGTAGGCGATGGTCTGTTCGTAACCGAGCAGGCTGGCGGGCAGGTCAAGCAATTCCTCGAGCCCGGACTGCATGATTTCCTCGCTGGTCAGCGATTCGAGCATCGGCGATTCCTCGCCATAGCGGTTGTAGAGATACAGCGCCCGGGCGATGGCCGGCGGCGACTGCTTCTGCTCCTCCCGGGACTTGAGAATGATGCCTTTCAGTTGCTCCAGAGTGTTTTCGTCCGATACCGGCTCCCGTACCAGTTCGAGCATCAGGGCGAGGCTGTCCTCGAATTGCTCGTCGAGGCCCGAGAGGTTGAAACTCGATGCATTCTCCGCCACCCGGAAGCCGAACTCCGAGCCCATTCGGTACCACTGTTTCTGCAAGTCCTCATTGCTCAGGGAAGCGCTGCCGGCCACGTCCATCAGGGCGGCGGACAGGCTCAGCTTGCCCATTTCCTCCGAACCGGTGTCCACATTGATGGACAGGGTGAACAGGTCATTGAGCGGATTGGGGGCATAATACAGTTGCACGCCCTCGGCAAGGTCGAGGATGCGGTAGTCCCGGTCGGCCTCGACAAAAACCGGCTCGATGGGATCATGGTCCATGGCGAGCACCCGGGCGGCGAACGCCGACTGCCGGGTGGGATCGATTTCCACCGGGTCGATCACGGGTTTTTCCACCGGCGGCACTTCATGCTGGCCATTGACCTGCTCCACCGCCACATAGTTGCCGCCAAAATAGCGGTTGGCCACGGCGACCACATCGTTCCGGGTCAACTCGCCCATGCGCTCGAGTTCGGCGACGCGGTAATCCCAGTCCACGCCGCGAATGAAGGCGTCGCGCATGCGCACGACCCGGGCGGTATTGGATTCCAGCCCGGCCTTTTCATTCCTGGCGAAGTCATTGATGATGGCGGGAATGATCCAGTCCTCGAACTCCCCCGCCTTGATGATTTCAATCTGCTCGAGCAGCAACCGCTCGACTTCGGCGAGCGTCTGATCCTGCTTGGGCACGCCGTAGAGCAACTGGTAGCCGGCGTCCACAAGGAAAGCGGGCGAGGAGCCGGCCTGGGCCACCCGCTGCTGCTGGTTGAGATTGAGATTGATCAGCCCGGCGGTGCGATTGTCGAGAATCATGTCGAGCAGGATGAGGGCTTCCATATCGGGATGGGCATAGGGCGCCGTGGGAAAGGCGATCTGCACCTGTTCCTCGCCGGGGTATTGCACTGTGGCCCTGCGCACGCCTTCGACGGGCGGATCGTTCCAGGGGCCGATCCTCGGCAGTTCGCCCGGCTGCCAATGGCCGAATTTTTCGGCGATCAGGGCTATCGTTTCGGGAATGTCGATATCGCCGCTGATGAGCACCGCCATGTTGTTGGGGACATACCAGGTGTCAAAGTAGTTCTGGATATAGACCAGGGACGGATTCTTGAGATGGTCCACGGTACCGATGGTGGACTGCTGGCCGTAGGGATGTTCGGGAAACAGCAGGTCATTCAGCGTCTGGTAGATGATGAAACCACGATTGTCCAGGGAGCGGTTCTTTTCCTCGTAAACGGTTTCGAGTTCGGTATGGAACAGGCGGAAAACCGGATTGACGAAACGGTCCGATTCGATTTCCGCCCATTGCCGCAGGCGATTGGAAGGCAGTCCCACCCGATACACGGTTTCCTCGTTGGAAGTATGGGCGTTCAGGCCGCTGGCGCCCATGCTGTTGTAGAGCTTGTCGATTTCATTGGGGATGGCGTACTGCGCCGCCTGCTGGGCGGTGGCGTTGATTTCGGCGTAAATCGCGGCGCGCTCGGTCGGGTCTTCGCTGGCGAAATGCGCCTCGTACAATTCGACGATGCGGTCGAGATACGGCGCTTCGGCTTCGTAGTCGAGACTGCCGAGATTGCGGTTGCCCTTGAACAGCAGATGCTCGAGATAATGGGCCAGCCCGGTGGCGTCGGCCGGGTCGTGCTTGCTGCCCGCCCGCACGGCGATTTCCGCGTAGAACCGCGGCTCCTCGTGATTTTCCGTCAGATAGACCAGCAAGCCATTGTCGAGCCGGTAGATATGGGTATCCATCTGGTCGAGCGGATTGGGCGCATTGACTCGGATATACCCCGGCCCCGCCCCGGCTTCCGCAAGCTGGGCGCCTTCCATTGCGGCCGCATCTCCGTCAACCCCGCCGTCAGGCCTGGCTCCGGGCTCGCCACAGGCAGCAAGCAGCAACATTCCCAGGCAGGCAATGAAATAGCGCAATCCAGAAAACAAATCAGTCATGAACAGGCTCCGCAAAAGAATTCCGAATCGACCCCGAATCTTACCAGCTTCGCTAGTTTTATTCGTCATGGGAAAAGTGAAGCCGCCACTTCTCAAAGAGCGATGGCTTCGATCAGGCTCATCAGGGATGCGGGGTACACGCCGAACACGATCAGCAGGGCGAATAGCGCCAGCACCACGGCGAATCCCGCACTGCCCTGCTCCAGGGCAGGGGCGCTTTCGGGCTGTGGCAGCAACATGCGGTAGACGATTCGCAGGTAGTAGTAGAGCCCGATGCCACTGCCGGCCACCAGCGCGCCAAGCAGCAGCCAGAGCCCGGATTCGACGCCTGCCAGAATGAGGTAGAACTTGCCGATAAAACCCGCGGTGAGCGGAATTCCCGCCAGTGACAGCAACATGCCGGTGAAGGAGGCGGCCAGCCAGGGCCGGTGCCAGAACAGGCCCTGATAATCGGCAATGCCGTCCCTTTCCCCGGCATGACTGGAAACCAGCGTCACCACGCCAAAAGCCCCCAGGGTCATGACGACGTAGGCCAGCAGGTAAAAACTCACCGCTTCAATGCCGATGGGTCCGTCGCTGTAGAAACTGGCAATGATTGCGATCAGCAGATAGCCCATGTGGGCGATGGAGGAGTAGGCAAGTATCCGCTTGAGATTATCCTGCAACAGCGCAAGCAGATTACCGGCGATGATGGACAGCAGGGCAAGCAGGGAAAACACGATGACCACCGGCGCCATGCCCAGGGCCCGGGTTTCCACCACGATGCGCAGCAGCACGATAAACACCGCGAGCTTGCCTATGGTGGCCAGAAAGGCGGTGGCCGGCGCCGGTGCGCCTTCATAGACATCCGGGGTCCAGATATGAAAGGGGAACAGCGACAGCTTGAAGGCGATGCCGGCGGAAATCAGCAGCAGCGCCACCGTGGAAAAGGCAATGCCGGGGCCGGCAGGCAGATTTTCCAGTCCGCTGAACGCGAGACTGCCGGTCTCGGCGAAGACCAGGGCGACGCCGAACAGGATCATGGCGGTGGATACCGCCGACAGAATCAGGTACTTGATGGTGGCTTCCAGCGCATGGCCCTTGTGCTGCCGGCTCTGCACGGGATAGGCGAGCATGCCGTACAACGACATGCTGAGAATTTCCAGTCCCAGCAGCAAACTCGCAAAATGGTTGGCGCCGGCCAGCACCACGGCGCCGAGGGTGGCCAGCAGCAATAGCAGCAGGAATTCTTCCCGTTGGTCGTCGAACCCGGACCAGTAGTTGTGTCCGAGCAGAGACACTCCGATGGCCGCGGCGCAAATCAGCACAGTGAAAAAATGGGCATAGCTGTCCATGCCGAGCAGGGGTACCGCAGTATCGGGCTCCAGCATCAGGCCATGGGCCAGCAGCAGGGCAAGCAGCAGCCCGATGACTGTGGAATACAGCGCAAAGGCATAGTTGCGCTTGACGCCAATGGCCATCATCACCCAGACCGAAGCGGCGGTCAGCACGATCAGGGGCAGCAGGGGAATCAGGTCCCCAGCGCTCATGGAGTAACCGGCGAAATCCATGCTGACAAATCTCATGGCCGCGCCACTCCCGTCAGGGACTGCCCCAACTGTCCGTCAAGCAGGGCCTGCAGCGTCGGCGCCGAAAGATCGAGGAAAGACTGGGGATACACCCCCATCCACAGCAGGCCCAGCATCATGGCGGCATAGAAGGCCATCTCGCGATTGTCCAGGTCGCGCAAGCCGCTGCCGTCGAAGGCATCGCCGGCATATTCGCCCTGAAACACTTTCTGCATCACCCACAGCGAATACACCGAAGCGAAAATCAGGCCAAAGGCGGAAACGATCGTCAGCAGCGGATTGACCTGGAAAGCGCCCAGCAGGGACAGGAATTCGCCGATGAAGTTGCCCAGCCCCGGCATGCCCAGCGCGGCAATGGAAAAGAACATCGCCACCGCCGACATGCGCGGCACGTGGCCCCAGAAGCCGCCCATCTCGTGCATGTTGCGGGTATGTATCCGGTGCTGCAAACCCCCGGCGAGCATGAACAGCGCCGCGGAACTCAATCCGTGGGCGAGCATGGTCATGACCGCCCCCTGCAGGGCAAGTTCATTCCAGGCGTACACGCCCAGGGTGACAAAGCCCATGTGGCTGACGCTGGTGTAGGCGATCAGCCGTTTCAGGTCCGCCTGGGCGAAAGCCACCTTGGCGCAATACAGAATGCTGATGGCGGCCAGGGTCATGGCCACCGGGGCGAATTCCGCCGCCGCATTGGGGAACAGCGGCACGGCAAAGCGGATCAGGCCATAGGCGCCGGTCTTGAGCAGGACGCCGGCCAGAATGATGCTGCCGGCGCTCGGCGCCTGGCTGTGGGCGTCGGGCAGCCAGTTGTGAAAGGGCGCGCTGGGCAGCTTGGTGGCGAAGCCGATGAAGAATCCGAGCATGACCCACATTTCCATGCCGCGGTTCATGCGCACGTTGAGCAGGTCGAAATAGTCGAAACTGAAAAAACCGAGTTGCAGGTAGTGGAACCAGGCCAGCACGGCAATGGCCACCAGCATCAGCAGGCCACTCACCTGGGTGAAGATGAAGAATTTCTTGGCGGCGTAGAACTTGTTCTCATGGCCCCAGATCGCGATGATGAAATACATCGGAATCAGCATGACTTCCCAGAAAAAGAAGAACAGGAACAGGTCCAGGGCGGTAAAGATGCCCACCACGCCGGCCAGGGTCCAGAGCAGGTTGAAATAGAAGAAACCCGTGCGCTCGGTAATCTCGTTCCAGGCCGAACCCACCGCGATGATGCCAAGAAAGGCGGTAAGCAGGAGCAGGAGCAGCGACAGGCCGTCGGCGGCGAAATGCAGGGAGATGCCGAAGCGAGGCAGCCAGGCCCGGTTGTATTCCGCCAGCCAGCCGTTTTCCGGCGTTGCCCCCAGCAGGCCCAGCATCAGCAGCAGTTCCAGGGTGAGCGCCCCCAGGGCCACCCAGCGCGGCCAGGCGGGGTTGATGCGCTCGCTGAACCAGGCGAGCAAGCCGCCGAGGAACAACAGGGCGATGAGCAGGGTCAGGATCACAGCAGCACTCCCACCGCCACCAGCAGCACCAGTCCCGCAGCCATGGACAGGGCGTACCAGCGTAGATAACCGGTCTGGCTGCGGACGATCAGCAGATGTCCGGCACGGCTCAGGGAAGCCAGGCCATGGTAGAAGGCGTCGATCACATCCCTTGCATTGATTCGCGCCAACCACAGGAAGGGATGGACGAACAGCGCATCGTACAGGCGGTCCATGCCCCAGCCGCTGTGCCAGAAGCGATGCAGGGCTTTCGCCCCGGGCAGGGCCATGATCCGCTCCGCCGGCAAGGCCCCGGTCCCATAAATCAGATAGCTGATGGCGATTCCCGCCAGGGGCGCGGCGATCATGACGCCATGGAGCAGCGCGCTGACGTGATGCTCCCCGGCGTGATGACCGAATACCGCATCGAGAGGCACCGGAATCCAGCCTCCGAGCAGGGACAGGGCCATCAGGATGCCCAGCGGCAGGACGATATTCATTCCCTTGACTTCCGTGGCGTTGTGATGGTCCTTGCTTTGCCCGAAGAACACCACGAAGAACAGGCGGAAGGTATAGATGCCGGTGAAGAAGGCGCCCACCACGCCGCCCAGCCAGAGCCAGAATCCGGTCCCTTCCAACTCCAGCGCCGCCAGCAGGATTTCATCCTTGCTGAAATAGCCCGAAGTATAGGGAAAGGCCGTCAGGGCCAGCCCGCCGATGAGAAAGCAGAAAAATCCCACCGGCAACTGCCTGCGCTTGCCTCCCATGCGGAAAATGTCCTGCTCGTGGTGCAGGCTGAGAATGACCGCGCCGGCGCCGAGGAACAGCAGCGCCTTGAAGAAGGCATGGGTCATCAGATGGAAAATCGCTCCGGACCAGGCGCCCACGCCGAGGCCGAGAAACATGTAGCCGATCTGGGAAACCGTGGAGAAAGCCAGAATGCGTTTGATGTCGCTCTGGGTCATGGCGGTGAAGCCGGCCATGAGCAGGGTAATCAGGCCCACCCAGGCCACCAGCATCTGCACATCGGGCGCAAGCTCGAACAGCACATGGGTGCGGGCGATGAGATAGACCCCGGCGGTAACCATGGTGGCGGCGTGGATCAGGGCGCTGATGGGAGTCGGGCCCGCCATGGCGTCCGGCAGCCAGGTCTGCAATGGCAACTGGGCGGACTTGCCCACGGCCCCGCCAAGCAGCAGCAGGGCGGTAATCGCCGGCAGGGTCGAACCCGTGGCCCATTCCAGCTCGGCGGCGTGGAGCAGTTCCTGGATATTCAGGGTGCCGAGCTGGGCGAACAGCAGAAACAGGCCGATGGCCATGGCGGTATCGCCCACCCGGGTAACCACGAAGGCCTTGCGGGCGGCATAACCGTTTTCGGGATTGTCGTACCAGAAACCGATCAGCAGGTAACTGCAAAGGCCAACGCCTTCCCAGCCCAGATAAAGCAGCAGCAGATTGTCCCCCAGCACCAGCAGGAGCATGGCGAAGACGAACAGGTTCATGTAACAGAAAAAGCGCGCGAAGTCCGGGTCGTCGGCCATATAGCCGGTGGAATAGACATGGATCAGGAAGCCAACGCCGGTAATCACCAGCATCATCACCAGCGACAGGCCGTCGAGGTAGAGATTCCAGCCCGGGTCAAAACCGGCCACGGACATCCAGGTCCACAATGGCATGGTATGGCTTTCCAGCCCGGACTGAAGAAAGGCTATCGCCGCCAGGGCGGCCACCGCGAAGGACAGACCCACGCTGCCGGCGCCAACCCAGCCGGCGATGTTCTTGTTGAGGCGGCCTTCGCTCAGCGCCAGGATCAAGAATCCCAGCAGCGGAAAAGTCGGCAGCAGCCAGATCAGGTCAAGCACTTCCCTATCCCTTCAATTCACTGAGCACATTGATGTCCACGGTCTGGTAACGCCGGTACAACTGGATGATCAGGCTCAGGCCCACCGCCACTTCCGCCGCGGCCAGGGTCAGAATCAGAATGAACATGATCTGCCCGTCGGGATGACCCCAGCGCGAGCCGGCGACGATGAAGGCCAGCCCGCAGGCATTGAGCATGATTTCCAGCGACATCAGCACAAACACGATATTGCGCCGGGTCAGCACGCCGATGAGTCCCAGGCTGAACAGGATTCCCGCCAGGACCAGGCCATGGGCAATGGGTATGCTTCCCATCATTCGTCTCCCGGGCGGATCTGCCGGGCCAGGTGATAGGCCGACACCAGCCCCGCCAGCAGCAGGATGGAAGCGAGTTCCACCGCCAGCACATAAGGCCCGAACAGCCGCGAGCCCACCGCCAGCACCCCCACCTGCTCCGCCGCCGACAGGCCTTCCACGCCGCTCATGACATAGAGCAACTGGCCCAGCAATACCGCGGCAAGCAGGGCCGGCAGCAGCCAGCCGCCGGCCCGCAGCCACTGCCGCTCCTGATCCCGGGTGTTCTGGCCGAGATTGAGCATCATGATCACGAACAGGAACAGCACCATGATCGCCCCGGCGTAGACAATGGCTTCGAGCATGGCCGCCAGCGGCGCCCCGAGCACATAGAAAATCACCGCCACCGCCAGCAGCGACAGAATCAGGTACAGCAGCCCATGGACGATATTGCTCTGGACGATCACGCCGATGGTGGCGATCACCGCCACTGCGGCGGCAAGATAGAACAGCAGCATCATGGCAGCAGGCTCCGCACGTCCACCGGCTCGGCTTCATTGAGCGCCTCGCCCTTGTCCTTTCCGGCGACCTGCTTGCCGGCAACCCGGTAGAAGTTGTAATCGTGGTACTTGCCGGTGCCGTCGATGAGCAGATCCTCCTTTTCCCAGACCATGTCCTGACGCACGTATTCCGCCATTTCGAAATCCGGCGTCAATTGAATGGCATTGGTGGGACAGGCTTCCTCGCAAAAACCGCACATGATGCAGCGGGAGAAATTGATGCGGAAGAACTCCGGATACCAGCGACCGTCTTCGGTTTCGGTTTTCTGCAGGGCGATGCAATCCACCGGGCAGGCGACGGCGCAAAGATTGCAGGCCACGCAGCGCTCTTCGCCGTCCGGATCCCGGCTGAGAATGATGCGGCCGCGCCAGCGGGGAAACATGTAGGGCTGCTCGTCGGGATACTGCACCGTGTCCGCCTTGACGAACAGCTTGCGGAACACGCGCCACAGGGTCACCGCCTGACTGAGCAGGGTGTCCCGGATCAGGCTGAACATATCGGTCTCCCGCAATGTTTTTCCGGCTGCTTGCGCATCGCCTCCTCCTACAGGGTACTCAGCACCACCACGCCGGTAATCAGCAGATTGAGCAGCGACAATGGCAAGAGGAACAGCCAGCCATAGCTCATGAGCTGGTCATAGCGTGGCCGCGGCAGCGCCGCGCGCATGAGAATGAAAAAGGCGATGAAAAATCCCGCCTTGAGGGCAAACCAGACAATCGGCGGCAGAAACGAAGGCCCGAGCCAACCGCCGAAAAACAGCACCGTGATCAGCGAGGAAATCAGCACGAGGCCAAGATACTCGCCGACGAAAAACATGCCGAATTTCATGCCCGAATACTCGGTGTGGTAGCCGGCGCAGATTTCCTGCTCCGCCTCGGGAATATCGAAGGGAAGCCGGTGGCTTTCCGCCACGCCGGCGATCAGGAAAATCAGGAATCCGACGCACTGGGGAATGATGTACCAGCCGCCGGCCTGGGATTCCACGATCTCCCGCAGGTTGAAACTGCCGGCGAGTACGATGACGCCCAGCAGGGAAATGCCCATGAAGACTTCGTAGCTCACCATCTGGGCCGCCGCCCGCAGGCTGCCGAGCAGGGCGTACTTGTTGTTCGAGGAAAGCCCCCCCAGCATGACGCTGTAGGCGCCGAGGGAAGCCATGGCGAGTACGAACAGCACGCCGATATTGGAATCGATGACGCCGATTTCCGGCGTGAAGGGAATCACCGCAAAGCTCATCAGCACCACCACCATGATGATGGCCGGGGCGAGCACGAAACTGAGCCGGTCGGCGAATGGCGGCACCCAGTCTTCCTTGGTGAATATCTTGATCATGTCCGCCACCACCTGGAGGATGCCGAACCAGCCCACCCGGTTGGGGCCGAGCCGTTCCTGCCAGAAGCTGAGCAGGCGCCTTTCGACCCAGATCAGCATGGCGGCAAGCACGATCACCGCCAGCAGAATGCTGGCGATACTGAGGCCGGAACCCACTGCGAAAGTAAACATGCCCTAGCTCCCCCGCGCCAGGTCGGAAACGATCAATTCGCCGAGGCCGCGGTCAAGCGCCACGGCAGCGTCCCCGGTGGCCGGCGCCAGACTGACCCGGGCGCCAAGCCCGTGAAAGTCGATATCCCGGTCGCTGGCATGCAGGGCGGCGACGCCGGACGGCATGCTGCCGCGGACACAGGCGAGCACGGTGACGCTGGCCTCTTCCCCCCGTACGCTCACGGCGGCGCCGTGGGTAAGGCCATGCCCCGCGGCAAGCCCGGGGGAAATCGCCACATAGGCGTCGCTCATGCGCTTGCGAATCGCTTCGCTGCGGGCGCTGAGTTCCTCGCTGCCAAAGATCTGCCGCGCCGGCATCAGTTCAATTCCGGTGGCCTCGTCCGCTTCGGGTACCGGATGGAATCCGGCGCCGTCCGCTTCACGCTTCAGCAACAGCGTTCCACCGTGGCCCTGGCGCAGGGGCCCATTGATCTCGTCCTGAAACTTGCTGATGCTCTGATTGGAATTCCACTGGGGCGCCCAGGGCGAGGCAAGCAGAGTCGCGTCGCGCCGCGCGGGAACGCCTTCCATGGAAAAGGCCAGCGCCGAATCCGGGTCCTGGGCCTGTTTTGGCTCGTGCACATTCAGATTGGCCTTCATGGCGGTTCTGCCGCTGTAGCGTTCCGGCTGCCGCGGCAGCTTGCCGCCGCCGGGCAAATGGGTGGTATCCGGCAAGACTTCCCCCAGGGTCGTCATGGCGGGCGCGCTGGCGGCGCAGTCATGCAGGGCTTCGCGGAAATGGGCGAATTCCCCGGTCCATTGCCATGCCGGTCGCGCCGCGCCGTGATTGCGGTGCACCTGCCAGGCGAGTTGCGCCCTGCCCTCATAATTCACATACGTCGCCTGCTGTTCGGAGAAGGCGGTAACCGGCAGGACGAGGTCGGCCCTGGCGGTGGTGCGATTGGGCAGCAGATCCAGCGCCACGGTGGTTCTGGCGGCGTTCAGGGCGGCGTCCACCCGGGCATGGGGGGCGCGGCGGTAGAGATCGTTTTCCAGCACGATGAGGTTTTCCGCCTCGCCACTGGCGAGTTTGTCCAGCGCGGCTTCGAGGCTGTTTTCCGGCCTGGTGAGCAGATGCAGCCCCATGCTGTTGACTTCCCCGGTGAGCAGGCACAGGTCCAGTGGCTTCTGTTCGCCATTGCCGCGACGCTTGTGCAGCGCCCGGGCGATATTGCCCGCAGCCCGGATCAACTCGACCTGGCCATTGCCCGCGCCGGCAACGATCAATGGCCTTTTCGCCGCAGCCAGTCGTTCGGCGATCTGGTCAAGCTGCGTCGAATTCTCCCCGCCATCGCCACTCGCCGCCGGCGCATCGGCATGAATCCGGTGGGCCAGGGCGAAGGCTTGCCGCGCCAGACCGGAAGGCGTATCGATGACGCTTGCTTCCGCCACGTCGTCAAGCCGGGTGGCGCCGGTGGCGAACAGGTACAGGGGGCTGCGCTCGTGCTGGGCGATTTCACGCACGGCGGCATCCTGCCAGTGGGGAATTCTCGCCGAATCCGCCAGTTCACAGGCCCGGTTGCGAACCGACTGGCGCAGGGCCAGGGCGATCCTCGGCGCGGTATTGGTTATGTCCTCGCCGAGTACGAGTACGGCGTCGGCCTGTTCGATTTCCCGGATCGAAGGGTTGTGAAAGGCCGGATCCCCGGCGAATGCGGCGATCTCATCCATGCAGGCCTGCTCCGCGGCGGAAAATCCCCCATGAAAATTCGCCTCGCCCACGAGTTTGCGCAGCGCATGATTGGCCTCATTGCCCGCCCGGGGCGAGCCGATGGCAATGGCCTTGCCGGCGATTTCCCGCAGCCGCGACATCGCCGTTTCGGCGTCAAGCGTATTGCCTCCGGCGTCTTGCGGCTGCTGCAGGCGCTCGGCATGGTTCACGTAGCCCGTGCCGAACCGTCCCCGGTCACAGATGAAGTAGCCGTTCAATTCGCTGTGGTAGCGATTGACAATCCTGCGCAGTTCGCCATAGCGCTCGCCGGGTGCGGTATTGCAGCCCACGCCGCAGCCGGTGCAGATCGAAGGCGCAGTCTGCAAGTCCCATTTTCGGCTGTAGCGCTCGCTGAAAACCTTGTCGGTAAAGACCCCCGTGGGGCAGACTTCCACGAGATTGCCGCTGAATTCGCTTTCCAGGGCGCCTTCCTCATGGCGGCCGAAATAGGTGTGGTGGTGCGCCGCCTGGGCCGCAAGGTCCACTCCGCCAGCGTATTCGGAATAGAAGCGCACGCAACGGTAGCAGGTGATGCAGCGGTTCATCTCGTGATTGATGAAGGGGCCGAGATACTGGTTGCGGTGGGTGACTTTCTTCTTGTCGTAGCGGCGGTAATTGTGGCCCGACATCAAGGTCATGTCCTGCAGATGGCATTCGCCGCCTTCTTCGCAGACCGGGCAGTCGTGTGGATGACTGATCATTAGGCTTTCGATGACTCCCGCGCGGAAATCCACCGCTTGCGGGTCGGCAATGGAAATTCTCGCGCCGGCCTGCACCGGCGTCATGCAGGCCATGGTGAGCAGGCCGTCCTGGTCTTCTTCGTTGCGATATTGCTTCACCGCGCACTGGCGGCAGGCGCCCACGGAACCCATGCAGGGGTGCCAGCAGAAATACGGCAGGTCCAGACCCAGGGACAGGCATTCCTGCAACAGGTTGCTGCCGGCGTTCACCTCGTAGGCAACGTCGTCAATGAAGAGTTTCACTTTCGTCTTTTCGGTCATTGTCGTCATTACCGATAGGGGCAGCGTTGCTCGCTGATATGGCGTTCAAAATCCTCGCGAAAATAGCGCAGGCCGCTGCCCAGTGGCGCGGTGGCGCCGGGGGCCAGGGCGCAGAAGGTCTTGCCCGGGCCCAGATAATCCACATGTTCCTCCAGAATCGCCAGATCCCGGTGGCGGCCCTTCCCCGCCTCGAACGCCCGGAAGATTTCATCGACCCAGGGCAGGCCGTCGCGGCAGGGCGTGCAGTAGCCGCAGGACTCGTGGGAAAAAAAGGTCATCAGATTACCGATCATTCCCACCGGGCAGGTCTGGCTGTCGAGCACGATCATGGTGCCGGTGGCGAGCCTGCTGCCTGCGCCGGCGATGTCGTCATAATCCAGATTGAGGTCGAGATGCTCGGGCAGCATGAAATCGGTGGAACCGCCGCCGGGCAGAAAGCCCTTGAGTTCGAGACCATCGCGCATGCCGCCGGCATAGACTTCCATCAGTTCCCGGATCGGCGTGCCCAGGGGTAACTCCCAGCAGCCCGGGCTGCGCACCTTGCCGCTGACGCCGAACAGCTTGGTGCCGTGGTCATTGCCCTTTGTCAGACTGCGGTACCAGTCGATGCCCCAGGCCATGATCCCCGGCAAATTGCACACGGTTTCCACATTGTTGACGATGGTGGGCTTGCCCCACAGCCCGCTGACCTGGGGAAAGGGCGGCTTGGCCCGGGGATTGGCGCGCTTGCCTTCCAGGGCATTGAGCAGGGCGGTTTCCTCGCCGCAGATATAGCGGCCGGCGCTGGTGTGGAGAATGATTTCGAGATCGAAGCCGGTATCGAGAATGTTGTTTCCGAGATAGCCGCGCTCACGGGCTTCCGCCAGGGCCTTGCGCAGGATGCGTTCGGATTCGGTGTATTCGCCCCGCAGGAAGATATAGGCGGTATTCGCCTGGATGGCGTAGGAGGCGATGATCATGCCGTCGATGAGCAGGTGCGGGTCGCCTTCCATGAGCAGGCGGTCCTTGAAAGTTCCCGGTTCCATTTCGTCCGCATTGACCACGAAATATTTCTGTTTTGGCGCATCGTCACCCATGGGGACGAAACTCCATTTCAGCCCGGTGGGGAAGCCGGCGCCGCCGCGGCCCTTGAGGCCCGAATCCTTGACCCTGTCGAGCACGTCCGAAGGCTCGAGCCCCCGGGCGATTTCGCGCAGGCCGCGATAGCCGTCCACGGCCTCATAGGCGGCGAGGCCGAAAGGCGGCCGCGACAGGTCGATGTTCCGGGTAAGTGGATTGCTGACCACCCTATTCCGCCCCTTTCCGGTATTGGGCGAAAATCGCGCCGAGGTCGGCCCGGTCGAGATTGCGGTGCTGATCGGGACCCACCATCATCACCGGCGCCCGGTCGCAGTCGCCGAGACAGGGCACGGGGATCAGGGTGAAATTTCCGTCCGTGGTGGTTTCGCCAAAATCGATACCCAGTTCGCCAGCGATTTTGTCCTTCACCTGTTCGCAGCCCATGATCCAGCAACTGACGCTGTTGCAATACAGAATGACGTTCCTGCCCACGGGCCGGCGATAGATCAGATTGAAAAAGGTCGCCACCCCTTCGAGTTCGGCGATGGGCAATTGCAGGTATTCCGCCACCGCCCGCAGGGATTCGTCGGAAACCCAGCCCCGGTGCTTTTGCACGATCTTGAGTGCTTCCAGTCCCACGGCCCGGGCATCCGGATACAGCGTCCGCTCGTGCTCGATTTCGGCGATTTCCGTTTCCCGCAGATAGTCCGCCGCTACGGTGGTGGAGGCGATAAGCTGATTTTCCACTGTATTCACGCTTGTCCCTTACCTGTCCACATCGGCCATGACAAAATCGATGCTGGCGATGATCGCGATCAGGTCCGCCACCATGAAGCCGTTGCTGATATGGGGAATCATCTGCAAGTGGGCGAAGGACGGGGTGCGGATGCGGGTGCGATAGGAACCGCCGCTGCCGTCGCTTACCAGGTAGTAACTGTTGATGCCCTTGGTCGCCTCGATGGCCACGGTGGCCTCGTCCGGCGGCACCACGGGCCCCCAGCTCACGCTGAGAAAGTGGTTGATCAGGGTTTCGATATCGCGCAGGGTCTCCTTCCTGCGCGGCGGGGTGGTCAGGGGATGTTCGGACTTGTATGGGCCGCCGGGCATATTGTCAAGACACTGCTTGATTATCTTCAGGCTTTGCCGCATTTCCTCCACCCGCACGGCGCAACGGTCGTAACAGTCGCCATTGACCGCGATGGGCACGTCGAATTCAAAATTGTCGTAACCGGCGTAGGGGCGCTGCTTGCGGAAGTCCCATTCCAGTCCTGTGGCCCGCAGGCCAGCACCGGTGACGCCCCAGTCAAAGGCTTCCCGGGTATCGTAGGCGCCAATGCCCTGGGTGCGGCGCTTGAGCACGCCATTGTTGAGCACCATGGCGTCATATTCGTCTATGCGCGGCGGCATGAATTCCAGCAGTTCGCGCACTCTCATGTCCCAGCCTTCGGGTAGGTCCTGGGCCACGCCGCCAATGCGGAACCAGCCCGGATGCATCCGCGCGCCGCAGATCGATTCGATGATATTGAAGATGCGCTCGCGCTCCACGAACATGTAGAAGATCGGCGAAAGCTGGCCCACGTCCTGGGCGAAGGTGCCGTAGAACAGCAGGTGGCTGCAGAGCCGAAACATCTCGGCGAGCATGATGCGGATCACCTTCGCCCGCTCGGGCGCCTCGATGCCCGCCATTTTCTCTACCGCCATGACATAGGGCAGGTTGTTCATCACCCCGCCGAGATAGTCGATGCGGTCGGTGTAGGGAATGAAGGTGTGCCAGGACTGGCGTTCCGCCATTTTCTCCGCGCCGCGGTGGTGGTAGCCGATGTCGGGCACGGCATCGACAAGAATCTCGCCATCGAGTTGCAGGGCGATGCGGAAGGCGCCGTGTACGCTGGGATGATTGGGGCCGAGATTGAGGAACATGAACTCGGAGTTTTCCGACTTGCGCCGCATGCCCCATTGCTCGGGATTGAACAGCAGTGCGCCCTGCTCGCAGGCGGCCTGATCGTCATCCAGGGAATACGGATCCATTTCCGTGGCCCGGGCGGGATGTTCCTTGCGCAGGGGATGTCCTTCCCAGGTGGGCGGCAGGATCAGCCGGAACAGGTTGGGGTGGCCGGAGAAGTCAATACCGAACATGTCCCAGGCTTCCCGTTCGTACCAGTTGGCCGCGGGCCACAGACCGGTTGCCGTGGGTACGCTGAGGTCCGCATCGAACAGCGCCACCTTGACGCGAAAATCGCAGTTGCCGGAAAAGGACATCAGGTGGTAGACCACAGTGAATTCGCTGGCTGGCTGCCCTTCCCGGCGGGTTCGCAGCCGCTCGTCGATTGCGCTCAGGTCGAACAGCATCTCGAAGCGGGGTCTTTCGCCATCGCGCAGTTCGCGCAGAAACTCCACCACATCGGCCCGGTCAACCCAGACTGTCGGGATGCCGTCGCAAGTGAACTGTTCCGCAACGATGCGACCGGCGAATTTTGCCTGCAATCCGGGCGGAATACGGCTGGCAAGGTCTTGCTTCGGGCTGGCGGCAACTGCGACTGACATGTGGATGCAGGTTCCCCTAGCCGTTTCAGACGCGATCCGGCGAGCGCAGTTCCGTGGCCGCGATACGCTCGGCCTGACGGAATTCGCGCTGTACGGTTCTCGGCTTCTTCTGGATGACGCCCTGGTCGTCGATGACCCAACTCAGGGGACGACGTTGCCTGCCCACCTGTTCCTGCAACAGGATCAGCCCCTGCAGCAGGGCCTCCGGGCGCGGCGGGCAGCCGGAAACATACACATCCACGGGCAGAAACTTGTCCACCCCCTGCACCACCGAATAGATATCGTACATTCCTCCGGAATTGGCGCAGGAGCCCATGCTGATCACCCATTTGGGTTCGAGCATCTGGTCATGAAGCAGGCGCACCACCGGCGCCATCTTGCGAAACACCGTACCGGCAATGACGATCAGGTCCGCCTGCCGCGGCGTGCCGCGGATGACTTCGGCGCCGAAGCGGGCAAGGTCGTGGCGGGCGGTGAACGCGGTGGCCATTTCCACATAACAGCAGGAAAGGCCGAAATTGAATGGCCAGATGGAATTCTTGCGGCCCCAGGCGACCATGTCCTCCAGATTGGCCATGACCACATTACGGCGCAGGAATTCGTCGATACTGGACCCGCCGGGCTGACCCGAGGCCGCCTCTTCGGCTTTCTGCAACTGCCAGCTCAAAGCTCGAACTCCTTGCGGTTCACCACGCCGCCGCTGCCGCGTAACTCGCGCAGTCCGCGCCGCTGGATATCCGTGCGCCAGTCCAGCGCGCCCACGCGCCAGAGATAGAACAGCGCCGCAAGCAGAATCCCGATAAATACCGTGATCTCGACAAAACCCACCCAGCCGGTTTCCCGCACTCCCACTGCCCAGGCGAAAAGGAACACCACTTCGAGATCGAAGATGATGAACAGGATCGCCGGCAGATAGAAATGCACCGAGCTGCGGAACTGGGCCGAGCCCACCGAAACGATGCCAGACTCAAAAGGCGTTCCGGTGTATTTTCCGGCCGCGCTCTGGCCCAGAACGAACGACAGGCCGAGCATGACGCCGACAATCGCCAGCACGGCGGCGGAATATATGAAAAAAGGCGCCAGATCGCTCATGGTTTGGAATGGGTGGCGGATATCGGGAATTCAGAATTGGCAACACCAAAAACTGGTTGGGGAATGTACACGGAACGCCAATACAAGGCAAGCGACCCGGGGCCTTTCGTCCACGCACATTCCACGCATCTGCGATGCGCGCCAATCCCTCCTCCGCGAACCAGCATTGCCTTCAGGACACAGTCCTGTCATTCCGCTGGCAATCTCCCGCACGGCATTGTATCCACGAGAAGGCGATCCGCCTCGAACCCGTGCCACCTGATACCTGATGACGGTCAGGCCACGACCTTTACTGGCTTGCGGCGCCCCGGCAAATCAGGACACCGCAAGTCCGGAACCGGCTAATTCATCGCCTGTTGCAGGGCCTGATCCTCAAGGCACTGGATGGCCGTAACCACCGGATTCCAGCGACCGGGGGAGTAGGTGTTTGCCATCTCCCGGGCCCCGGCGGCGGTCATGACCGTCGCATCGTTGGCCGTGCCGCGGAAGGTGTGCAGCACCCGCAGCCAGCGTTCCACATGGGCCTCGCCGTAGTGGGTCTCCTCGCTGTAGTCCTCCACGTCGTCCTCCAGTTCCTGGGAAACACAGGCCACCGGTTCGGGTTCGGGCTCGGGCTCGGGCTCGGGTTCAGGCTCTGTCTCGGATCTGGATTCCGCGGTTGCCCTGGATTCCAGATCGGTCAGGGCTTCCACGATCGGATTCCAGCGGCTGGCGGTATAGGTGTCCGCCATGTTCTGGGCTTCGGCGGCTGTCATGGCGGTATAGCCTTGCTGGATGGCATCCTGTTCACCGAAAGCCGCCAGCACGCGCATCCAGCGATCCACATGGGCCTGTCCATGCTGGGTCTGTTCGGCCCAGGTCCTCACCTGGGCTTTCAATTCGCTGTACTTGTCATTTGGGTCGTCGTTGTCGTGCATCGTGGCCGAAGCGAAATCGTTGAAGGATGACTCCATTGCCCTTGGCGTTTCCTTGATGGTGTAGACGAGCGGCTTGACGTAGGGCACGCCATTGGCGCCGTAGAGGCTCGTGCCAGTCGCGTTGCCCAGTGTGACGATGATCGACTCGCTCCCTTCTTCGGACTGGTCGTCGCTGACAGAGCGAATGTAGAAGTGCGCCCGGTCCCTGCCTGCGGACCAGCCGGTGCTTTGTTCCTTGTCGTTGGTCCTTGAGCAGTTATTCAGGTCGAGCTCCAGGGGCAGATTGCGATGGTTGCGGATTGTGTAGTCCACATTCGGCGTGGCTGTGCCGCCGAAACAGAGTTGGAAACCCCAGGCGTTGGAAGGCGAGACGATACCTTCATTCCTCACGACATTGCGCACAACCGTAAAGACGTGCCGGGTTCCCTCGGGACCGGCACGATCGGCGTCCGCCGACAAAGTGATGAAGTCGCTGGTGCTGTACTGCGCGGCGGCCGGGGCGGCGAACGCGAACAGCAACGGCAGGCCTGACAGGGCGAGTGTCAGGCTGCGTCCAAAACCGCTGGCAACACGCGGGGTGCTCGCGGCAACGCGGGCGGAAGAAGAAATGGAACGGAACGGAAGTGTCCTGCTGAAAGACACGTTACCCCCGGCGGCGCATCGAGGTTCGGATGGCGGGGCGGGAAGCTCTCGGCTGCTCCCCCGGGAAGCAGGAGTCAGGTTCGGTTCGGTTCGGTTCGGTTCGGTTCGGTTCGGTTCGGTTCGGTTCGGTTCGGTTCGGTTCGGTTCGGTTCATAAAATGATGTTGATCGTGATCTCGCATTGTCAAGTCCTCTCTTGGGTTTTTCCGGATTTCCCCGGCGCAGGCTCCCAGGTTGCCGGCATTATACAAGCAGCACCAATAATCGCAATATCATCGCTGCTCTCCTCACGATCCCATGAAGTTCTTCTTTCAATCCCTGTCTCCGGGATTATCTCGCATCATCTCCAGCAGGGTCCGCCTGTTCGAATTCCGTGATGACTTCCCGGGTGCGCCAGCCGGCCATGCTGTAATTGCCTTCGTGGCAGGCGTATTCGTAGATCGGCCCGGCGGCCCGGCGCATGGGGAACATGACGGTCCAGGAGTCGGTCCAGGTGGTCGGGTCGCTGATGGTGAATTCGTAGCCCAGGGTGTCGGAGTCGATGAGCCAGAACTTCTCGGTCAGTTCCATATTGGCGCTGGAATTGCCAAAAGATGTCGCCCTGGCGAAATATCGGGTTTCCACCACCAGGGTGTCGCCGTCCCAATGGCCGATGGAATCGCCTTCCCAGTCCCGGGGCGTCTCGCGATAACCGCCGGCGCCCATCTTGACGATGCGGGCGTTGTGGACCATTTCATTGTGGATGACGAAATGGTCTCCGGCCTGGACAAGCTGCACATTGTTGTTGTAGGCGCTGGGCAGCATGGGCGGGCCGGAGTTGAAACCCATGATGCAGCGTTCCGACAGGGGCCGCGCTTCGATTCCCGCATTGCGCGCGGCGGCTTCGCGCCGGTCGGCGTTGCGCCGCTCGGCCTGTTCGGTGAGTTTCGGGATGCGCCCGTCGGCTGGATACGTGATCAGCGAAGTCCGGTTGGAATCGAGGATTTCGCTGCCCCGGTCGTACCAGAACTGGTTATAGTCGCCGGTGGTGCTGGTGTCGGTGAAATTGTCCCGGTCGAGCTGTTCCTGCCGGGCGGCTTCAAAGGCGGCGGCTTCCTCCGCCGTGAGCACTTCCCGGTCGCCGAATTCCAGTGGCCGCTGCAGCGGCGTGATGGTGCGAAAATCCCAGGTGCCCTGCAGGTTTGGCATGCCGTCGGCAAGGCGGGGAAATTTGCCCTGAGCCAGCGCCAGAGGCGTGGCGGCGGCTAATGTAATGAACAGCAGGAAGCCGGGGCGGTGCGAACAGCGGAACATGGCATGCCTCCAGGAATTTGGAATCATCGGCCCTCCACGGAGCATCCCGCGGATGTCCTGTGTGGATACTGTACACATCGGGCATTGTGGATACAAATACATTGAACTGGAAATTTTCATTTTGTCGCTCCAGCTTTCCTGATGACATTCTGCGCAAAGCGAAGCGCAGTCGCAGAATCCCAAGCAGTGGCCTTGCGATGAGATTCTGCGACTGCGCGCAGAATGACGGGAGAACCCGGCGCGGGGCCATGCCCTGCTTGTTGACAGCGGGTTGGATGCAGGTTTAGACTGGCAGCCTTGGCATGTGAAATTGGTGGGAAAATTGCGTCGCGATGGTGGCACGCTTTTCCCTGGTTACCAGGAGAGGGACATGGACGTGATTACTGCCTTGATCAATAGTGGGCAGGCTGTGTTGTGGGTTGCAGGCATCGGCTTTGCGATCCATCTGGTGAAGTGGTACGCCAATGTGAACAGCGACCGGGAGCAGTTTCGTGAATTCATGACGCGCGTTGACGGCAACATACGCGATATACTCAGCCGCCTGCCGCCGCCCCAGGCGCCCCGGAGCAAGAGTCCAGATTCCTGAGCCAGGAACCATGAAGCAACAAGGACCATGAAACAAGTAGTGGGTTATTTTCCCCTGCTGGCCTTCTTTCTTGTCTGGGCCATGGGTGAGAGGCCGGTGAGCATCGCCGGCTTCGAGCACAGCGTGGGCGGTATCTACAGCGCCGCCGAAGTGCTGCTGCTGACTTCGGTGCTCATCTACGGCGGGCTGTTTCTGGCCTACAAGCGCCTCGACAAGTTCGAATGGATCACCCTGGCCGCCGTGGTGGTGTTCTGCATTCCCACGTTCCTCCTGCGCGACGTGAATTTCCTCAAATGGAAGGCGCCGCTGGTCAACTGGATTTTCGCGGCGATTTTCCTGGGCTCGCGCCATATCGGCGCCAGGCCGGCGCTGCAGCACATGCTCGGCCATGCGGTAAACATGCCGCGGGAGTTGTGGCTCAAGCTCAACAATGTCTGGATCGTGTATTTCGTATTGCTTGGGGCAATCAATCTTGCGGTGGCTTTCGGCCTCAGCGAAGCTGCGTGGATCCAGTTCAAGGTCTTTGGCAATCTGATCATTACCGCAGTCTTCATTTTCGGTCAAATGCCTTTTCTAGCAAAGCATATGGAAGCTCCGGAGCAGGCCGAGGCTGCCGCCGGCGGCGAATCCGAATAACTCGAACCGGAACCGGCAGCAGCAAGGAGCCCGTGCGATAGCGAATTTTCGCTTTCGCGAATTCCTACGGCGCAGGCTCCCAGGTCGTATTCCAGGGTCAGGGGAGCGTGATCGGAAAAATTTTCTCCCGGGTTGGCAATGCCGTCAACAATTTCGGCGGATTGCACGCTTTGCGCAAGGCCCGGGGTGATGACCTGCAAGTCCAGCCGCCAGCCCACATTCTTCGCCCTGGCGGCGCCGCGCTGGGACCACCAGGTGTATTGCTCCGCGTTCTGGTTCACCAGGCGGAAGGCGTCGGCATAGCCCACCTCATCGTAGAGTTCATCGAGCCAGGCGCGCTCTTCCGGCAGAAAGCCCGAGTTTTTCTGGTTCGAGCGCCAGTTTTTCAGATCGATCTCCCGGTGGCAGATATTCCAGTCGCCGCAGATGATGTATTCCCGGTCGCGGCTTCGCAACTCCCGCAAATGGTCCATGAAAGCGTCCATGAAGGCGAACTTGCGCTGCTGCCGCTCCTCGCCGGCGGAGCCTGATGGTAGATACAGCGAAATGACGCTGAGGCCGGCAAAGTCGGCCTGCAGGTAGCGCCCTTCGCTGTCGGCCATGGCAAAGCCAAAACCCCGCCGCACCGCCAGCGGCTTCCGGCGGCTGAAAATCGCGGTGCCGGAATAGCCTTTCTTTTCCGCGTCGAAATAATGGCAATGGAAGCCGGCGGGATGGAAGACCGGCTCGCCGGTCTTGTCTTCCAGCGCAATCAGTTGCGATTCCTGGGCCTTGGTTTCCTGCAGGCAGACGAGGTCCACATCCTGCCGCGCAAGCCAGCCGAAAAAGCCCTTGCGCTCGGCGGCGCGGACGCCGTTGCAGTTGAACGTCGTGATTCGCATGGCTGCTCCGAAAAAATGTTACCAAAAGCTGAAGTAGTGTTACCTTTTCCAAATATGTGTTACTATTCGGAACGTTTTGAGGAAGCATCCAGCATTCTCAGTTTGGGGGACCGATACGGGAGAACAAGAATGTCCTATGTGGCTCGCCAACTCCTGCCAGTTCTGGAATCTGCCGTAGTCAGTTCGGCGCAGGTCGCGGCCGCCCTGGCCCTTCCGGCGCCGATCGTTCTTGCTGCGGTCTGATTCTCCTCTGGAAGGGCTTTCCCCAAGTCCTTCCTTTTGTCCGTTTGCCGGGCCAATCGCGGCCCGGCATTTTTTTGCCTTACTTTATGCGAATCAGAGCTTCTGGATTCTTTCCGCGAAATTGCAGGGCTTGTGGCCGCTGTCGAGTTGTTCGCGGATGATGTGGTCCCATCCGGTGCGGCAGGCCCCGGTCGAACCAGGCAGACAGAAAATCGCGGTGCCGTTTGCGAGCCCGCCGAAGGTTCGGGACTGCACTGTGGATGTGCCGATTTCGGTAAATGAAATTTGCCTGAACAATTCGCCGAATCCTTCGATTTCCACGTCGAGCAGTGGCATGATGGCCTTGCGGGTATTGTCCCGGGCGGTGAATCCGGTGCCGCCGGTGGTGAGAATGGCCTGGGCTTTCGGGTCGGCAATGAGATTCGAGACCAGGGCGCGCAACTGGTAGACATCGTCCCTGACGATATGGCGCGAATGCAGGCGGTGTCCCTCTTCCACGAGCCGGTCGGCAAGGAAGGCGCCGGAAGTGTCGGTCTCCCGGTTGCGGGTGTCGGAAACCGTCACCACGGCGATATTCAGTGGAGTTTGCGCCGCCATCAATCCTATCCGCCGGTCATGTTCATCAGCCGCACCGGCTGGGCATGATCCTTCTCGTAGAAATAATGGCGCTCGGGCTTGAGTTCCATGGCGGCAACCATGGCGTCCTTGAGGTCTTCGTGACTCTTGCCGGAGTCCCGCAGGATCGCCCGCAGATCCATGGAGTGCTCATTGCCGAGGCAGAGCAGCAGGCGGCCTTCCACGGTTACTCGCACCCGGTTGCAATCGGCGCAGAAATTGTGGGTCACCGGAGAGATGAATCCGATGCGGGATTTTCTGCCGATGACCTGGGCATAGCGCGAAGGCCCGGCAGTCTTGACCGCGCTGTCGAGCAGCGGATAGCGGCTTTCGATCTGCTCCCGCACCCAGGCGTTGCTGCAGGTGGTGTCTTCCCGGGCATGATCCGAGGCTTCGCCGAGCGGCATTTCCTCGATAAAGGCGATATCGACGTCGCGCGCAAGAGCGTATTCCACCAGCGGCAGCACTTCGTCCTCGTTATAGCCCCGCATGATCACCGAGTTGAGTCGCAGGCGGTCAAAGCCCGCATTCACGGCTGCGTCGATTCCGGCAAGCACCCGTTCGAGTCTGCCCACCCGGGAAATGCGGCGGAAGCGCCCGGCGTCAAGACTGTCGAGGCTGATATTGATGCGGTTCACCCCTGCGGTCCGCAAGGGCCCGGCGTACTTTACAAGCTGATTGCCATTGGTGGTGAGCAGCAGTTCATCGAGCCCGGGCAATTTGCCGAGGCGTTCGATAAGATGCATGACATTGGAGCGCACCAGCGGCTCTCCGCCGGTGAGGCGGATGCGCCGAACGCCGAGTTCGGTAAACGCCCGGGCGACGGCATACAGTTCTTCCAGGGTCAGCACCTGATGGCGCGGGACGAACTGCATTTCCTCGGTCATGCAATAGACGCAACGGAAATCGCAACGGTCGGTGACCGACAGGCGGATATAGTCCACCCGCCGACCGAACCTGTCGATCAGCTCCCGCATCTTTGCCACTGGCCCGGCCATGGGGTTCGCGTCCGGTCGCTGCTACTCTTCCGAACCGGCGCCGAGTTCGGTTTCGACTTCCTGAATGCGGGCGCCGGCAAGAATGCCCGCCATGGAGTAATTGCCCTCGTGGCAGGCGTACTCGTAGAGGTTTCCGTCCATGGCGTGATAACTCAACTCGGCGGTCCAGGGCTGGCTGTAGAGATTGTCGTCCTCCACGGTGAAGGTGTAGACGATCTCGGTATCGGAATAACGCTCGAAGCGCTCGATGATGCGCCCGCCCCGAGTGATGGGCACCGAGCTTTCGGACAACTGCAGCTCGTTGATATTGACGGTCTCCACCACGAGTGCGCCGCCCTCGTACCAGCCGCGGGAATCGCCGAACCAGGGCTGGTGCGACGCCGGCCGCAAACTGGCCCTCGCTTCCCCGGGGGAATCGAACAGGGGAACGATGCGGGCATCGTGGGCCATTTCCACCGAAATGACCACATAGTCGTCCGTCTGCACGAACTGGTAGCTGCTGTTGTACAGCGTTCCCATCATGCCGGGGCCGGCGGTATTGCCGAAACCGATCAGGCAGCGCTCGGAAATGGGGATGGCTTCCGGACCGCTGGCATCGCCAACCCCGGTTAGGTAGCGGGCACCGTAACTGGCGCGCTCGAAATCCAGCCGCGGAGTTTCGAGCCTGGGTACGCGCCCGCTGGGCGGGTCAACAATCAGCGATGTGCGGTACTCCCCCTTGACATGGGCCAGGGTGGAGCCGGGATCAACCCAGAACAGGTTGTAGCCCCGCAGGCCAAAATCATGGGCCCCTTCCGGCGGCGCGCCGGTTTCCGGGTCGATTGCCGGACCGGCCTCGATGTTCTCGGCGGATATGCCGGCAATGGCCATCTGCTCGACAATCCGGGCCGCTTCCTCGGCGCCGACCACGAGCCGGTCGATCCCCTGGGGCCGGGACAGCGGCGTCCGCGAGGCATTGGTCCAGACTCCTTCCAGATCAGGCCTTGCGCCTTCCTGGGCCAGCGCCGAGCCACCGGAAACCGCCAGAGCCAAAGAGAAGGGAACTGCTGCTAACTTGTTGATCTGTGGCATATCGGTTCACCTGCTAAGCTTCGGTAATGTGATCCAAGCCCGGGATTGTACAACCCTCCCCCACCGCTGTCAGTAGCGGAATTTGCCGAATGATCACGAAAACACGGCCGAATTGCGGTTATCATGAACTCTGGCTTCCGGCAGTGGATGATCCTTGCGCCATCAAGGCAGCCGGACCGCCGTTCTCCGAACAACCGGAGAGTGTAGTGGTCAATTTCATTCCCAGGGAAAAGTCATGACTCGCGGAAAAGTTGCCGGGCTATTCGATAACCCGTTCAGTCCCGGGTACGGAAGCCAACCGCCTTATCTCGCCGGCAGAAAAGAAGAGAGATACCGGATTTTCGAACAGGTAGGAGCAACCGCCAATAACGAAATTGTGTCTCGAGATGTGGTTATATATGGTCCAAGAGGTTCCGGAAAAACGAGTTTGCTGAGAGCTATTGAAGAGACGCTATCCAATCTGGATTTCAATGTAACACTGGAACTCATGACCGCAACCGACCTGAAGAGCGCCGAAGACGCTCGCAGGGAACTGATCGGCGTATTGGGTCAATCCCTGTGGGAGGCGCTGAAACCGAGCGAATGGGGACTGGATTGGCGCGGGATGCAAGCCAAATGGCAGCGGGGGGAAATTTCCAGAAGCGAGATTCGCAAGGGCCTGGTGGCCAAGTGCAAATCGAGCCCGCTGATTCTCCTGATTGACGAAGCCCACCTGATGGCGCCTTCGGCATGCCGTGAATTGCTGAATGAAGTACTCACCATCCGGGGCCGGGGCGGTCCAGCCATTGTGGTCCTGGCAGGCAAACCGCAGCTCGCTGAACTTGGTGATATTGCTCAGGTCTCATTTCTTGAGCGTGGCGAGGTCATGAGTCTGGACCTGCTCGACGAACAGAGTGCGGGAGATGCAGTCCGCATACCTCTTGAACGTGCTGGAATCAAGATCAGCAGTAACGCACTGGTGAAGATTGCCAGGGACACTCAGGGCTATCCGCAATTTCTCCAACTGTGGGGCAGCGGTTTATGGAAACTTGCCAGTGAGCAACGTCGTAGTGAGTTGACCGAGACGGACGTAGACTGCCTGGACGGCGAAATGAGAAACGTACGCGAAGAAGTTTATCTTGGCAGGTTCGCAGCCTGGAAGGCTGAAAACAGGGAACTCCTGACGGTCATCGCGAAGCAACTGCTTCAGAAGGGATGGGTTGGACAGCCTGCGCTGGAGGGAATGGTGCAAGAAGCCCTTGAGAATCAGGGAAGAGACAGGCGGGAATGCGAAAAAATAGTAAGCCAGATGGTGGAATCAGATTTTCTCTGGAGACCCAAGGGACAAGCGAAAATGTTGCCGGCGCTGCCCAGCTTCGTATCCTTCGTCGTTGAGCAGGAAAGGATCAGGATCACGGAAAGACAACCATGGCACTGAAATGTGCAAGCCTTATGGTCGGGCACTCCGGATGGGAACGCCAGACTTTCGACGAAGGAATGAATCCCCTCAAATCCAGAAGGAGAAGTAGAGGTAGATGGCGGCTACCAGGCCGAGGACTGTGACGGTGGCGATGATGTCGGTTCGGTTCCAGCTTTGGCGGACGGCTTGCCGGTCGATGCTGGCCAGGGTGAGGCCGCGTATTTGTTCCGGCGGGGGTGGCGGGCCCGCACGGGACACGCCGATCATGATGGCGAGGCAAATGAGGAACAGCACGCCGGAGAAATAGAGGAAATTGAAATCGGCGATGGCCGCGAGCAGGGTCGGGCTCTCGATCTTGCCGCTGCCGAAGATTGCCTGGGAGCCGAGTTTGGTCATGCCGAGGACGAATCCCGCGGTCATTCCCCAGAGCGCGCCCCGGGCGTTGACCCGGGAATTGAAGATGCCCAGCAGGAACACCGCCGTGATCGGCGGCGCCAGATAACTCTGCACATTTTGCAGGTACTGGTACAGCCCTCCCTCGGAAATCGCCGGCATCACGGGAATCCAGAGCAGGCCGAGCACGATCACCACGCCGGTGGCGACCCGGCCGGTGGTCACGATCTGTTGTTCGGATGCGCCCGGACGCAGTTTTTCATAGATATCGACGGTGAACAGCGTGGCGGTGGAATTGAACAGGGAAGACAGGGAACTCATCAGCGCCGCCAGCAAGCCCGCCACCACCAGCCCGCGCAGGCCGGCAGGGAGCAGGGAGACGACCATGGCCGGGAATACCTGATCACCGGCGAGGCCGCCCGCGGCGTCGAGTGGTATCTGCAGCAGGCCCCGCTCATGCAACGCGGCGCCGATCAGGCCTGGAATCAGGAAAATGAATACCGGCCAGACCTTGAGAAAAGCCCCCCACAAGGCGCCCCGGCGCGCCGCCTGGAGGTTTTTCGCCGCCAGGGTCCGCTGAACGATGTACTGATCGGTGCACCAGTACCAGACGCCCACAATGGGAGAGGCGATCAGAATGCCGAGCCAGGGGAATTCCGGGTCCGAAAGGGGACGCCACAGGGCATAGTCGGCGACGCTGGTGGCGGCGAATTCCCGCAATTCGCTCCAGCCGCCCAACTGCCCGAGCCCGAACCAGGTGATCGCGGCGGAACCCAGGATCAGCACCAGGGCCTGGACCGAATCGGTGTACAGCACGGCGCGCAGGCCGCCGGCCACGGTGTACAGGCCCGTGAGCAGCACCGTGGAGACCGCACCCACCCAGAATGCGGCGTCGGGGCTGCCGAAGGTATCCGGCAGCAGGGTGCGGAAAATCACCGCGCCGGCGTACACCGTGACTGAAACCTTGGTCAGCACATAGGCGGCCAGGGAAACCAGCGACAGCAGCCAGCGCGGCCTGGGCCCGAAACGGCGCTCGAGAAACTCGGGCATGGTGAACACGCCGGATTGGTAGTAGAAAGGCACAAAAACCCAGGCGAGCAGCACCACGATCCAGGCGTGCAGTTCGTAATGGGCCATGGCAAGCCCGGTGGAAGCGCCCTGCCCGGCAAGGCCGACGATGTGCTCCGAGCCGATATTCGAGGCAAAAATCGAAGCCCCGATGGCGAAAAATCCCACGTTGCGCCCGGCCAGAAAGTAATCGGCGGAGGTTTGCCGCCGGCGGGTGACCGAAGCGACCAACCCCAGCAAAATGCTGAAATACACGGCAATGACGATCCAGTCGATGGCGTTCAAGGTGGAATCCCGTTATCGGCAACAGAAGCTACTACAAGTGAGCGGTTTATGCACTTCGCCGCCGCTGTTGGTTCCTGATGCCATTCTGCGACTGCGCTTCGCTCCGCGCAGAATGACCGGGTGGGATGCCTTGCCGCGTTCGGAATGACGAGATGGGACGTGCGCGGCAAATCAGGCAGTCAGGGCGATCTGGGTCGCAAGCAGTAGCAGCACGACGCCCATGCCGGTTTCGAACCAGCGGCCGGAACGAAGCAGAAAACCCCGCACGCCCTGCCGCCCAAGCAACCGGGAAAGCAGGGCGAACCAGGCGAAAGTTGCCAGGGCCAGATAGACGCCATACAGCATCTGCACCTGCAGCGGCGTTTCCGGGCTGATGACCACGGTCCACAAGGCCAGAAAGAACAGGGTGGCCTTTGGATTGAGTCCATTGGTGAGAAAACCCGTGGCAAATGCCCTCCCCGGAGCGAGCACGGCGCCGGAATTGCCGGCCTCTGTAGTGGCGCCGGACTGCCAGGCGCTGTGCAGCGCCTGGGCGCCGAGCCAGGCGAGATAGGCCGCGGCAATCCATTTCACCAGGTCGAACAGCCAGTCCAGCCGGGCCAGCAGCAAGGCCACCCCGAGCACGCAATAGGCGACATGCAGAAAAATGCCGGAACCCACGCCGGCGCTGGTCCAGACTCCCGCCCGGGTACCGCCATTCACGCTTTGCTTGAGCACCACGGCAAAATCCGGTCCCGGCGATGCGACCGCCAGCAGATGGGCGATGGCTATGGTGAGAAACTGTTCCATTGGGCAAGGGCAGACAGACAGCGACGACCGCGCTCAGGGAACGAGCTCGGACACGACCAGTTCCAGCAAGGGCGGCGGATTTTCCACCGGGAAGGGTTCGGATTCGACAAAATAATCGCCGGCGCCGCGATTGGCCGAGCCGGATTGTGATACCAGCACGCCGACAAAGGCCCTGCTGGCGGAGGACAGATTGAAAGGGCCCACCGCCATGCTGTCGTCAAGGCGGATACGGGCGGGCAAGTCGGCCACGACAAGGTCGGCCACCGCCAGCGGCGGTATGCCCTGGACTTCCGCATTGCGAGCGGCGACAAACACCCGCAGCCGGGAATCGAGCTGCAGCTCTTCGGCGATGGCCACTGCGACTTCAATGGTCGGGCCGACGGCCTCCCCCCCGCCATCGCGCAGTCTTTGCAGGTTGGCGATATTCTCCCGCGCCGACTGTGAATCGGGATTCAGTTGGGAGAGACGGCGCCAGTAGCCGATAGCGGTATCGTAATCGCCGTTTTCCTCCGCCTCACTGGCAAGCAGTTGCAGAATATTGGGCTCATCGGGATTGAGCGCCAGGGCCTCGTCGATGACGCCCCGCACTTCGGGCGTGATTTCGAACTGCGCGAGGATATAGGCGGTAAGCGCAACCCGGCCAAGCGCCAGGGCCTTTTCCTCGTCTTCGATCATTTGTCCGGCGGCCTGGCGAAAGGCCGAATTGGCCACATCGAACATGCCCAGGGTGGACAGGTTTTCACCGAGGAAATACCAGGCCCAGGGGCGTTCCGGATCATCCTGCACCGCCTGCCCGAGGCTGAGCACAAGCTCCCCGGCCACTTCCGGGTCGCCGCTCGCCGCCACGCTGCGCTGGAACTGGTCCATCAGTTCCACATCGTCGAGTTGGCCCCATTGCTGGTACATCAGCCAGGCCGCCAGCGGCAATAGCGCCATCAGTATCAGCGGTGCGAGGAACGTCGGAGCACGCCATGAAAAGGCTTCCGTCGCGGCGTCTGACGCGGCTTCCTTCTCACCTGCATCGGTGAGCAGGCTTGCCTGCAATTCGAACAGCAAGGCGTCAAGCTGCTCCCGATCAAGCTCGCCGGCGGCAAAATCTGTCTCCAGTTCTTGCTTGCGCCCGCGGAACAGGGCGATATTGGCCTGGACGCGGGCGGTTTCGTCGCCATCCCACTCGTCACGCCGGGCGCGCCACAGGGGAATGGCAATGAAACTTGCAGCCAATGCCACAAGCGCCAGGCAGACCAGCCAGAACGCGCCGGTGAACTCATTCATCATCGAGCAACCGCCGCAGCTTTTCCTGTCTACCGGCGTCCGGCTCCGCCGCAAGCGCTTTCTTCTCGCGGCTGCCCGCCTGCCGCAGAATGCGCCAACCGACCCAGCCCCCGAGCAGCAGAAACAGCATTGGCCCGAACCAGAGCAGCATGGTGTCGGGCCGCAGGCGCGGACGATAGAAGATGAAGTCGCCGTAGCGTTCGAACATGAACTGTTCGATTTCGGTGTCGGTATTGCCCGCCAGGATCATGCGGTGGATCTCCCGGCGCAAGTCTTCTGCAACGCCGCCTGTGGAGCCGGTGAGATTGGCGTTCTGGCACATGGGGCAGCGGAATTCGTTGGACAGGCGGCGGAATCGCTGCTGTTGCTCGTCGTTCTCGAAGGCGAAGGTATCCACCTGGGCAAGACCCGCTGGCGTCACAAGCAACAGAAGGACGGGCAGTAGCAGGATTCGCGGGAAAATCATGTCAGTCCGGGCGCAATGTCTGCGCCGCTCAAGGCCTGGGATCAGGATCGCGCAATTCATCGATGGCTGGCGCAAAGACATCGCGCCAGACCGACTCATCGAGAACCCCCACATGGCGATAGCGAATCACTCCCTCGCCGTCCACGAGAAAAGTTTCCGGCGCGCCGTAGACGCCCAGATCAATGCCGAAACGGCCTTCTTCATCGAGAATGCTGTAGGCGAAGGGATTGCCATTGCGTTCGAGCCAGTCCAGCGCCAGTTGCCGGCGGTCCTTGTAATTCACCCCCACCACGGGGAATTCGCCTTCTTCCGAAAGCCGCATCAGGGTGGGATGCTCCACCAGACAGGGCAGGCAGTAACTGCCCCAGACATTGAGCAGGAACACCTGCTCCGGCAGGTTGACATTGCCCACCGGCTGGTTCTCCACCGTGGTCATGGCGAACTCCGGCATGGGCTTGTCGATGAGAACCGAGGGCAATTCCGTGGGGTCGAGATACAGGCCCCGCCAGAGAAATACCGCCAGCAGCAGAAAGGCCGCGACCGGAACAAAGAAAATCCGCTTCTGCACTGACTTGCTCAAGGGCTGACTCCCGGCGCCGGTTGCAGACTGCCCTGCCCGTCCGTAATGTCGCCGACAACTGATCCCCGGCGCCGACTGGCCAACTTGCGATAGCGGCGGTCCGTCGCCGCCAGGGTGGCGCCAAGGGACATGATGATCGCGCCGAGCCAGATCCAGCGCACAAAGGGCTTGACGTACACCGTCATGGTCCAGGCGCCGTTGTCGCGTATCTCTCCCGGCGTGACGAAGAGGTCCCGCATCAATCCCGCGTCAATGGCCATTTCGGTGGAAGGCGTTCCACTGGCGAGATACACACGCAATTCCGGATACAGGTCCGCTACCGGGGCGCCGTCCCGGGTCACGAGCACCGTGGCCCGGTGGGCCTGGTAATTGGGGCCGGCAATGCGCTCGCTGCCGTCAAAACGAAACTCGTAACTGCCGAGGGCCACGGTTTCTCCCGGTCGCAGCAGCACGCTGGTTTCCGTGCTGAACCAGCTCGTCAGGGCCACGCCCACAAGCATGACGGCAACGCCGAAATGCGCCCCCTGCATGCCATAATAGCCATAAGTCAGCGAGCGCAGTCCCTGCCAGCGATCCGGCTTGTTGGCGGTCTTCGCCAGCAGGTCCCGGCCTATGGTCAGGGCGATCCACAGCGCCAGGGCCACGGCAGTGGTGGCAGGCAGTGAAATCTCAAGCAGCACGATCAGGGGCAATGCCACGCCAAGCGCCAGACTCGCCAGCGCCAGCTTGCCGAGTTGCTGCCTCAGATATTTGCCCGAAGTCCTTTTCCAGCGGCTCATGGGCCCGATGCCGAGCAGCATCACGAGCACGATCATCAGGGGCACGAAAATCAGATTGAAATAAGGCGGGCCAATGGAAATCAGGTCGCCGGTCAGCGCCTGATAAAACATGGGAAACAGCGTACCCAGAAACACCGAAGCGGCAGCCACCACCAGAATGATGTTGTTGGCCAGCAGGAAAACTTCCCGGGACAGCGAGTCAAAGCCGAATTCGCTCTTGATCAGCGGGGCGCGGAAGGCGTAGAGCAGCAGGGCGCCGCCAACGGATATGCCGAGAATGCCGAGAATGAACACGCCCCGGGAGGGGTCGCTGGCGAAGGCGTGTACTGAAGTCAGCAGGCCGGAGCGGGTAATGAAGGTGCCGAGCAGGCTGCCGGCAAAGGCCAGAATTGCCAGCAACACCGTCCAGCTCTTGAATACCCGGCGCTTTTCGGTAACCGCCAGGGAATGAATCAGCGCCGCGCCGAACAGCCAGGTGATCAGGGGCGGATTCTCCACCGGATCCCAGGCCCACCATCCGCCCCAGCCGAGTTCGTAGTAGGCCCACCAGCTTCCCAGGGCGATGCCGATGGTGAGGATCGCCCAGGAAACATTGGCCCAGGGCCGCGACCAGCGCGCCCAGGCGGCGTCGAGGCGGCCGCTGAGCAAGGCGGCGATGGCAAAGGCGAACACCACAGAGTAGCCCACATAGCCCATGTACAGGGTCGGCGGATGCAGGATGAAGCCGATGTCCTGCAGGGCGGTGTTGAGGTCCGCGCCATCGGCGGGAGGCACCGGCGCCATGCGGTCGAAGGGATTGGAGGTTGCGAGCATGAACAGGATGTAGCTGGCGCACAACAGGCCAAGCACGCCAAGCACTCGGGCGACGAACTCCCGAGGCATGCTGCCGCTGAACACGCTCACGGCAAAAATCCAGCCGGAAAGCATGAAGGTCCATAGCAGGAAGGAGCCCTCGTGGCCGCCCCACAGGGCAGTCATCTTGTATTGCATGGGCAACAGGGAATTGGACTGGGCGGCGACGACCCGAACGGAAAAATCGTCGGTGACGAAGGCGTGGCCCAAGATGAAAAGACAGATGCCGAGAAAGACGAAAAGGCCGGCGCTCAGGGGCCGGCCGAGGCCCATCCACAGGCCATTGCCCGTGGCTGCCCCGGCAAGGGGCAGCGTTCCAAGCAATACACTGAGGCAAAAAGCCAGAATCAGCGAGAACTGGCCCAGTTCAGGGATCATTCAGTCCTCCGGGGATTCCCTGAACGGATGATTCTCCGGGCTGGCGCCAGCCTGTTCCATGGCGGCCCTGACCTCGGGCGACATGTAGTTTTCGTCGTGCTTGGCAAGCACCCGGCTGGCCTGGAAGACGCCAGCGGAATCAAGCCGCCCCTCGGCGACGATGCCCTGCCCTTCGCGAAACAGGTCGGGAAGAATGCCCTCGTACTCAATGGGCACATCATGGACATAATCGGTAGTGACGAAGCGCACCGCGAGGCTGTCCTGCCGCTGGTCCACCGAACCGTCCTTCACCATGCCGCCGATGCGGAACATTGTGCCCGCCTCCACTTCGCCATTGGCTACCGAGGTTGGGGAGTAGAACATGTTGATGTTCTGGCTCAGGGCGAACAGGGTCAGCCCGATAGCCACGCTCAGGCCCGCGGCAATGAACAGGATAATGCCGAGCCTTTTGCGCCGATGCGGCTTCATCATTTCTCTTCTCCAGTCCAGGAGCCTGTGCCACAGGAATTCATCGCTGCAAATCCGCTCTCATTCACGCCCCTGGCCGCTCGATTTCGTTGCATATTCAACAAATATTCGCCTCAATCGAGCGGCCAGGGCGACAGCGAATTCCTGTGGCGCAGACTCCTAGCTCACTTCCCAGCCGGCGCGGTCCGTGGCGCCAGCCTTTTCTTGCCCCGCGCCAGCCGCGAGCCTGTGCTGCTGTTCCCGCAGAATCCGGCGGCGTTTGCGCAAAGGCAGGGCCAGATTCGCTATCAGGAAAATCGCAAACAGGGCGTATACAGACCACACATTGAAGGCATAGCCTCCCATGGACAGAAACTCGCCCAGGCTGTTGAATTGTATACCATCAAGCATGGCTGTCCTATCGTTGCTCCGTCATCCCGCACGACCTCCTCCCGTCACTCCACGCACACTCATCCCGTCATCCTGCGCGAAGCGAAGTCGCAGGATCTCCCTAGGAGCCTGTACCGTAGGAATTCACGGCTGCAAATCCGCTCTCATCCACGCCCTTGGCCGCTCGATTTCGTTGCATATCCACCAATATTCGCCTCAATCGATCAGCCAAGGGCGTGGCGATAGCGAATTTTCGCTTTCGCGAATTCCTACGGCGCAGGCTCCTGGACGGCCGCTGCGTCTGATCAAGGAACCTGTCTCCTCCACATCAGCGCGCCTCCAGGGCAAGCTCCCGCACCCACTGGGCCTTGCTTTCCCGCTGGAGGATTTCATTACGGGTCGCCAGAATCAGGCTGACCGCCAGAAACAGGTACACCGCCACGATCATCACCACCGTGGCGACCCAGAACTCGGGGCCATTGGGGCTGCCCACTTCCATGGAAATCGGACTCGATGGCTGGTGCAGGGTATTCCACCAGTCCACCGAATACTTGATCACCACCACATTGATGCAGCCCACAATGGACAGCAGGGCGCAGGCCCGGGCGGCGGTTTCGGTGTTTTCGATGGCCGCGCGCAGGGAAATGACCCCCAGCAGCAGGAAGAACTGGAACAGCATCGACACCAATCGGCTGTCGGTCCATTCCCACCAGGTGCCCCAACTCACGCTGCCCCAGATGGAACCCGTGGCCAGGGTCAGGAAGGAAAACCAGGCCCCGAGCGGCGCCGCATTCCTGGCCACCATGTCGGCCAGCTTCATGCGCCACACCAGGGTGACGGCGCCGGCCACCGCCATCAGCGGGAAAAAGGACAGGGAGGCGCCGGCAACCGCCACATGCACCACGAGAATGCGGGAAGTGTGCCCCTGCTGGTAATCCTCGGGCAGAAACAGCAAGGCCCAGACCAGGCCCACGGTGAGAAACAGCGCCATGGCGCCCCACAGCCAGGGCAGCCAGCGGGTAGTTTTCTCATAAAACCACTTCGGCGACCCAAGCCGGTGAAACCATTGCCATCTGCCAGCCATAGCTACCTCATGAATCAATGGCGCAGCCCCAGCCGCGTCCGCCGCCATTGTACCCGAAGCCACCGCCGCGCCGGTGGCGGGCTACAATCTGTTACCGATATCGTCGACTTCGCCGCGGCTGGCCCGGGAGCCTGCGCCGCAGATTCCCGGGAACGCTCAATTCACCGAAATTCTCAGTGCCGCCGCCGTCGCCACCGGCGCAAGGCTGATGGTGAGCGCCAGCATGGCGCCGAGCAGGGCGAGATAGCCCAGCGGCGAGCCGCCGGCAAGGGCGTTCTGCACCGCCAGTGTGCCGAAAATCAATACCGGCACGCTCATGGGTACGGTGATTACGGCGAGTATCAGACCGCGGCTGCCGAGGCCCACGGTCAGCGCTACCGCAATCGAGCCCAGCATGCCCACCACCGGCGTGCCGAGCAGCAGCGAGGCCACCAGGGCCGGATAGCCTTCCGCCGGCAGGGCCAGCATGTAGGCGAGCAGGGGCGAAACCAGGATGACCGGCAGTCCGCTCACCAGCCAGTGGGCGATATTCTTGGCGAACACCAGCAGATACAGGGGCATCGAGCTGAGCAGGAGCTGCTCCAGGGTGCCGTCTTCATAATCCGAGCGGTACAGGCTGTCCATGGACAACATCGAGGCGAGCAGCACGGCGATCCAGATCACCCCCGCCGCGATCTGCCGCAACATGGCGCTTTCCGGGCTGACGCCGATGGGAAACAGCGATACCACGATGATGAAAAACATGAAAGGGTTGAGAATATCGTTGCGCCGCTTCAGGCTGATCAGCAGATCGCGCTTGAGGGTGGCGAGAAATGCGACGCCGGCGCTTGCCTGGCTCATCCGGCGACTCCCAGGGTGAGGATGCGCAGGCTGGGCAGGGCGAGTTTGTGATGAGTAGTGATCAGCACCGCGCCGCCGCTTTCGGCGTGTCGCCTCACGAGATTTTCCAGCAGGGTCACGCCGTGGGTGTCCAGGGTGGTGAAGGGTTCATCGAGCACCCACAGCCCGCCGCCGTGCAGGAGCAGCCGGGCCAGGGAAACCCGCTGGTACTGCCCCGCCGAAAGCGAATGGCAGGGCGAGTCCTCATAGCCGGCAAGGCCGATTTGCCCCAGAGCCTCGCGGATTCGTCCATCGTCCGCCGGGTGGTGCAGGCGGCTGCTCCAGCGCAGGTTTTCCAGCGGCGTCAACACCCGATTCACCGCCACCCGGTGGCCGATATAGAGCAGTCCGGCGCAAAACGCGTCGCGCTGCTCCCCAAGCGGGGCGCCATGCCAGAACAATTCGCCGCCGTAACTGTCGTTGAGGCCGCAGATGATTCGCAGCAGGGTGGTCTTGCCCGAGCCGTTGCCCCCCTTGACCTGCAGCACCTGGCCGGCTTCGAGGGTGAAGGCGAGATCGCGGAACAGCAGCCGGTTATTCCGCTCACAGTTCAGTGCGCGGACTTCAAGCATGGGGTGGGAGTCCTGGGCTTCAACGCTCACTGCTTGTCGTGCCGGTGAAAGGATCCGGGCGGATTATAGCAAACCCGGCGATGGACCATGAGTGAGGAGCCTGCGCCATGGCAATTCACGACCGCAAATCCGCTCCCTTCCACGCCCCTGGCCGCTCGATTTCGTTGCATACCCACCAGTATCCGCCTCAACCCATCAGCCAGGGGCGCGGCGAAAGCGAATTTCGCTCTCGCGAATTCCCACACCGCAGGCTCCGGGGCCGTATTGGGCTACTGACGCCAGACCAGCAGTTTTGATCGCAGCCGCAGGGCGGCCTGGCTGTGGATCTGGCTTACCCGGGATTCGCTGACGCCAATGATTTCGCCAATTTCCTTCAGGTTGAGTTCTTCATCGTAATACAGCGACAGCACCAGCTTCTCCCGGTCGGGGAGATCGTCAATGGCATTGCCCAGATCCTCGCGAAAACGGCGGTGCTGCATGTTGTCCAACGGGTCGGGCAGATCGCCGTCCACCATTTCCAGCGCCGGGTCGGCGTTTTCACTGATTTCGTCGAAGCTGAACAGGCGGGTGCCGCTGGAATCCTGCAGGATATTGAAATAGGCGTTGAGGTCGATATTCATTTCGCCGGCAATTTCCTGATCACTGGCATTGCGCCCGGTGCGGGCTTCCACCTTCTGGATGGCCTTTGCCACATCGCGGGACTTGCGATGCACCGAGCGCGGCGTCCAGTCACCCTTGCGCACCTCATCGAGCATGGCGCCCTGAATGCGGATGCCGGCATAGGTCTCGAAACTGGCGCCCTTTTTGTGATCGTATTTTTTTGCCGCGTCGAGCAGGCCGATCATGCCGGATTGCACGAGATCATCAATCTGCACATTGGCCGGCATCCGGGCCAGCAAATGCCGCGCAATACGATTCACCAGTGGCGCGTGCTTCTCCACTGTCTGGCGAGCCCAGTCCCAGCTCTTCCCTCTCTCCGCCAGGTAGTCGATTGCCGAACTCATGATTCCCTTGATTCCTGTTTCCTGTCCTGTTGTTCCGGCGTCGGCCCGCCTCCATTTCCGCCTCGAATCCCTTGGTCGCAATTCCCGCTAAACTTCTGCAACTTCCTGTCGATGTATGGGTTAGCTGCCTGCTATTGCTTGCCGGACCTTCTGCCGCACCGCAAAATCAATGCGGGTAGGAAGTGCTCAGCAAGATTCGTTCCAACATGGGCCACGACGGCTATTCTTTAGAAATAGCCGAAAAATCAGTTAGTTAGGGATTGGTTGTGTCGTCACGCCGCGAATCGCGAGGCGACAATTTCTTGACGTTATTGATTATGCCGTCAATTTTTTGCCTATTTGCCGGTTTTCTGGCGCGATTCAGGCCTTGGGCAGGGTGACGCCCCGCTGACCCTGATACTTGCCGCCACGTTCCCGATAGGTGGTCTCGCAACGCTCATCGCTTTCGAAGAAGAGCATCTGGGCTGCGCCTTCGCCAGCATAGATCTTGGCGGGCAAGGGAGTGGTGTTGGAGAATTCAAGGGTCACGTGGCCTTCCCATTCGGGCTCAAGCGGCGTGACATTGACGATGATGCCGCAGCGGGCATAGGTGGACTTGCCGAGGCACACCGTCAGCACATTGGCAGGAATGCGGAAATACTCCACGGTGCGGGCCAGGGCAAAGGAATTCGGCGGGATGATGCACGATGGCTCCTCGATGCTGACAAAGCTTGTCTCGTCGAAGTTCTTCGGGTCCACCACCGCGGTGGTATGCACATTGGTGAAGATCTTGAACTCATCGGCGCAGCGCACGTCATAGCCATAACTCGAAGTGCCATAAGAAATCACCCGACCGCCCCCCGCCTCCCGCACCTGACCTGGCGCAAAAGGCTCGATCATTCCCCGCTCCGCAGCCATCCTCCTGATCCACCGGTCAGATTTGATTGTCATGCCAGTTCTCCAGGCCATGCAGGCCCCGCAGCTGCCGCATGATAAAACCTTCCCGCCAGTGCTGCATCTCTGCCTGTCGCAAATCCCTGCCTTCGGGTGATTTCGGAGGGTTGTTCCGGTATGATGCCGCGCGGTTTGTGAAGCTTCGCGGCGGGAGAAAGGCCCATGAGAAAGTGGGAATGCCAGATTTGCGGATTCATTTATGAAGAGAAGCACGGGCTGCCGGATGAAGGCATTGCGCCGGGCACAGCCTGGGATGATGTTCCCGGCGACTGGTGCTGCCCGGACTGCGGCGCGGGCAAGCACGACTTCGAGATGATCGAACTCTAGCGAGTTGTCCCCTGAATCGAGGACTTTTCGGTGAGCCAGCGCCAGATTCTAGTTACCAGCGCCCTGCCCTATGCCAATGGCGATATCCATCTCGGTCACATCATGGAGGCGATCCAGACCGATATCTGGGTGCGCCTGCAGAAAATGCGCGGCCACCGGTGCATCTACGTCTGCGCCGACGACGCCCACGGCACCGCCATCATGCTCAGCGCCGAAAGCCAGGGGATCACAGCCGAGGAATTGATCGGCCGGGTCCAGCGCGAGCACGAGCGCGACTATGCCGGTTTTCTCATCGGGTTCGACAATTTTCACAGCACCCACTCCGAAGAAAACCGCGAACTCGCGGAATCGATCTATCTCGCGCTGGAAAGCAACGGCCATATCGCCCGGCGCAAGATTCGCCAGCTGTTCGACCCGGAAAAGAAGCTGTTCCTCGCCGACCGCTATATTAGCGGCGCCTGCCCGCGCTGCAAGGCCGAAGGGCAATACGGCGACAACTGCGAGGTCTGCGGCTCCACCCACAGCCCGGCGGAGTTGATCAATCCCAAATCCGCGCTGTCCGGCGCCACGCCGGTGGAAAAGGAGTCCGAGCATTTCTTCTTCACCGTACCCGCCTTCAGCGAAATGCTGCGGCAATGGATCCAGGGCGGGGCGGTTCATCAAGCGGTGGCCAACAAGCTCGGCGAATGGCTGGGAGAAGGCCTCCAGGACTGGGACATCAGCCGGGACGCGCCCTACTTCGGTTTTGAGATTCCCGGCCAATCGGGCAAGTACTTCTATGTCTGGCTCGATGCGCCCATCGGCTACATGGCGAGCTTTCTCGACTACTGCAAGCGCGAGGGGCTCGATTTCGACGCCTGGTGGCGGCCCGGCGGCGACAGCGAAATCTACCACTTCATCGGCAAGGACATCGTCAATTTCCATACTTTCTTCTGGCCGGCCATGCTGGACAGCGCGGGCTACAAGAAACCCGATGCGGTCTTTGTCCACGGCTTCGTCACCGTGGATGGCACCAAGATGTCCAAATCCCGGGGCACCTTCATCAACGCCGGCACCTATCTGAAACACCTGAATCCCGAGTACCTGCGTTACTACCTCGCGGCCAAGCTGGGCCCCGGCGTGGATGATCTCGACCTGAACCTGGAAGACTTCGTGCAGCGGGTCAATGCCGACCTGGTGGGCAAGCTGGTCAATATCGCCAGCCGCTGCGCCGGATTTATCGGCAGGAATTTCGACGGAAGACTCGCCGGCGCCGTTGACAACGAAGCCCTGATCGGGGAAATCCGGCAAGCGTCCGGCGTGATCGCCGAATTCTACGAGGCCCGGGAATACGGCAAGGCCATTCGCCAGATCATGGCCTTCGCCGACAAGGCCAACCAGTATCTCAACGAACGCAAACCCTGGGAAATCGCCAGGACCGACCGGCGAGCCCCGGAATTGCAGGCCGTTTGCACCACGGGAATCAATGCCTTCCGCCTGCTTGCGGGCTATCTGAAACCCGTACTGCCGGACCTGGCGGCAAAGGCCGAAGAGTTTCTCGCCATCGACCCACTCGCCTGGGCCGATCTCGACACATTGCTGCTGAACCATCGCATCAACCGCTTTCACCCGCTGCTGACCCGGGTCGAGCCGGACAAGGTACGGGCCATGGTGGATGAAACTCGCGAGGAATGGGAGGCCCAGCAAAACGCAGGCGGCAAGACCGGGCAACAAGCGCCAGCAGCGCCCACCGAAGCCTTCGCCGGGGAAATCGACATTGACGCTTTCGCCAGGGTTGACCTGCGCGCGGCCCGGGTCGCTGAAGCCGATTTCGTGGAAGGCGCGGACAAGCTGCTGCGCCTGAAACTCGACCTCGGCCACGACGAAACCGGCAATCCCGTCGAGCGCACGGTTTTCGCCGGCATCCGCAGCGCCTATGACCCCGCTGATCTGAAAAACCGGCTCGTGGTCGTGGTCGCCAATCTCAAACCCCGCAAGATGAAATTCGGCATCTCCGAGGGCATGATCCTCGCCGCCGGCCCCGGCGGCAGGGAAATCTGGCTGCTGTCCCCCGACTCGGGCGCCAGGCCTGGGATGCGCATAAGCTAGGAGCCTGTGCCGTAGGAATTCGCGAAAGCGAAAATTTGCTATCGCCGCGCCCTTGGCCGATCAATTGAGGCGAATATTGGTGGATATTCAACGAAATTGAGCGGTCGAGGGCGTGGATGAGAGCGGATTTGCAGCCGTGAATTCCTGCGGCGCAGGCTCCTGGGGAAGCTCTGATCAAGTCAGAGTTTCCCTGCGGCACATGGAAGTGCCGCCGAATTCGATGGCTTAAGCCATTGAATTCGTAAGCAAAACAAAACCACGCTTTTGTTTTGCGATAATGAAAAATTCCAGGGAGGGAATTTTTCAGAGGATACTTGGGGCCTGTTCCGCTGGACAGAGTAGCGGTATCTTGCACAATGGTCGCCCATGGAGATCCTGCGACTGCGCGCAGAATGACATGATGGGTGAAGCGCCTGAATGGGAATTGCCGCTTGAAGTCCGCTGTGTTTGACAGTACATGGCCCCTGGCACGATACTGCCCGCCTACCCTTGCGGCAGCCCTGCGCCATGCGGAATCTTTCGGGCAAGACTTTTTTCGGCCTCCTGCTGGCCATCGGGATAACCGGCGGCGCCGGCGCCCAGGACAGCGACATCCAGGAAATTGAAGACTCGGTCATAAAGATCTACACCACCCAGGCGGCGCCGGATTACTTCGTTCCCTGGCGCCTGCTCAATCCGCGGCAATCCTCCGGCTCCGGAGTGCTGATCGACGCCAACCGCATTCTCACCAATGCCCATGTGATCGCCGACGCCAGCTACGTGCAGGCGCAAAAACACAACGACCCCCAGCGTTTCCAGGCCCGGGTGCTGTTTGTCTCCCACGAGGCGGACCTGGCCCTGATCGAAGTGGAGGACGAGGATTTTTACGCCGGACTCAAGCCGCTCACCATCGGTGATTTGCCTGATCTGCGGGACGAGGTTTCGGTTTTCGGCTACCCCATGGGTGGGCAGAGCCTGAGTATCACCAAGGGTGTGCTGTCCCGGGTGGAGCACCAGATCTACTCCCACGCCTCCAGCTACCTGCTCGCCGGCCAGCTCGACGCCGCCATCAATCCCGGCAACAGCGGCGGGCCGGTCATCGTCAATCGGCAGATCGTCGGCATCGTCATGCAGGCCAATACCGGCGGGCGCTCGGAAAACCTCGGCTACTTCATCCCGCCCAGCGTGATCCGCCATGTGCTCAGGGACAGTGAGGACGGCGTCCACGACGGATTTCCCGATCTCGGCTTCCGCACCCAGACCCTGGAAAGCCCTGCGGCCAAATCCGCCCGGGGGCTGAGCGAAGACCAGCGCGGCGTGATCGTCATCAAGGTTTTTGATGACTCCCCCGCCGCCGGCATTCTGGAAGTCAACGACGTCATTACCGAGGTCAACGGCCTTGCCATTGCCGACGACGGCAGCATCCGGCTGGATTCCGACATTCTCACCAACTACAAGTACGCCATGGACCAGTTCCACGTGGGCGACGCCATCCCCCTGCGCTATTCCCGCCAGGGCAAGGAACGCGAGGCCGTGCTTGTGGCCGGCGGCGAGCGGGAAAACTACAGCCTCGTCAATGGCGAGAAATTCGACGAGATTCCCGAGTATTACCTGTACGGCGGCGTCCTGTTCGTGCCACTGAACATGAATCTGATCAAGCGCTGGGGCAACGACTGGAGCCGCTCGGCGCCAATTTCCCTGCTCGAAGCCCGCAACGAATGGGCCTCCCCCGAGCGCCAGGAACTCGTGGTGGCCCTGCAGGTCATGGCGGCCGATGTCAATCTGGGCTACCACGACTGGCGCAACTGGGTGGTGGAAACCGTTAACGACGAGCCCATCCGGGACTTTGACCATTTCGTCGCCATGTTGCGGGAAAACACCGAGCCTTTCGTCGTCTTTCACAATGACAACGGCTATCAGATGGTGATCGATCACGAGGAAGCGCTGGCCTCCGAGGAACAGATTCTCGCGCGCTACCGGATTCCCTCCGCTCATTCCAGCGGCCTGCCGAATGAGCAGTATCTCTCCCGGCAACCCTGAGCCGCAGAGGGCGCTCGCCTTCATTCGGGAAACCGAATGTATCGGCTGCGCCAGATGCCTGCCGGCGTGCCCGGTTGACGCCATCATCGGCGCGCCGGGGATGATGCACACCGTGGTCGCCGAAGAATGCACCGGCTGCGAGCTCTGTGTCGCGCCTTGCCCCGTCGATTGCATTGAAATGCGCGCGCTGCCTGTCGCCATCGAGCCCGATGACGAACTCCTGCGGCATCGCCGCCAGCGCGAGGAGTATCACGACTTCCGGCTGGCCAATCCCGACCCCAGACTCTACCCCAGGGCCCGCGCGAGCGGATTTTCCCGGGAAGCCGCCCGGCGCGAAATCGCCGCCGCCGTGGCGCGGGTTGCGGCCCGCCGCAAGCAGACATGAAAGCCGCCGCCAGACGGGAAATCTTCGAGCGCCTCAAGGCGGCCAATCCGGCGCCACGAACCGAATTGCGCTATAACTCCCATTTTGAACTGCTGGTATCGGTGATTCTGTCGGCCCAGGCCACCGATGTCAGCGTCAATGCGGCAACGGAAAAGCTCTACCCTGTGGCGAACACGCCCGAAACCATGCTCGCCCTCGGCGAGGAAGGGCTCAAGCATTACATCCGCACCATCGGCCTGTTCAATACCAAAGCGAAGAACGTCATCGCCGCCTGCCGCATACTCGTGGGAAAGCACGGCTCCCGGGTGCCCTCCACCCGGGAAGCATTGCAGGCGTTGCCGGGAGTCGGCAGGAAAACCGCCAATGTGGTGCTCAATACCGCTTTTCGGCAAGTGGCCATGGCGGTGGATACGCATATCTTCCGCGTTTCCAACCGCACCGGCATTGCGCCGGGCCGCAATGTACTGGAAGTGGAGGAGGAATTGCTGCGCCTGGTGCCCGAAGAGTACCTGCTCGACGCCCACCACTGGCTGATCCTGCACGGGCGATACACCTGCCTCGCCCGCAAGCCCCGCTGCGGCGACTGCGCCATCACCGACCTCTGCGAGTATCCCGCCAAGATTCAGGACCAATCTGTTAGGTAGACAATGTTTTTCAATTCACATAATGGCGAACCACGCTTTCACAGATCTATTGGGATAGGCTGACGGTACTTTTTGAATAGAATAGGGTTTTTGCTCATCATTGAGAACATTTATGTCATAATGTTTATTGAATTCGTGGTCATTGCTCATGATAAAAAGAGAGAATACTGTGTGGACTTGTTGATTCAATGGTCAAAAGTTCCGAACCGTGCTATCAAACAGGCTTCACGTTCAACGGATTTTCGAAGGTGTTGGCTGTCATACTGATCCAAATTCAAAAAAAATGCAATAGATCAAGCTCGACCCTTGCCCGCCGCGATTCGCAGGCGCAGGGCGTTGAGGCGGATGAAGCCACCGGCGTCAGCCTGGTCGTAGGCGCCGGCGTCATCTTCAAAGGTGGCGATGTCTTCGTCGAACAGCGAATCGTCGGACTGGCGCCCGGCGATAATGACGTTGCCCTTGTAAAGCTTAACTCTTACTTTCCCATTGACATGGCGCTGTGAATCATCGATCAACGCCTGCAGGGCTCGCCGTTCCGGGGAGAACCAGTAGCCGTTGTAGACCAGGCTGGCATAGCGCGGCATCAATTCGTCCTTCAGGTGGGCAAGCTCCCGGTCCAGGGTGATCGATTCCATGGCCCGGTGGGCCTTGAGCATGACGGCGCCGCCAGGGGTTTCATAGCAGCCCCGGGATTTCATTCCCACGTAGCGGTTTTCAACGATATCCGCCCGGCCCACGCCATGGGCGCCGGCAATCCGGTTCAGGCTTTCCAGCACTTTGGCCGGGCTCATGGCGGCGCCGTTGATGGCGGCGATATCGCCGTTGCGATACTCGAGTTCCAGCTCGGCGGCTTCCTCCGGCGCCGCCTCGGGGGATACGCTTCGCATCCACATGGATTCGTCCGGCGCCGCCCAGGGATCTTCGAGCACGCCGCCCTCGTAGGAAATGTGCAACAGGTTGGCGTCCATGGAATAAGGCGATCCCTTGCCGCGCTTCATTTCCACCGCGATGCCGTGGCGTTCGCAATAGGCAAGCAGGCGCTCCCGGGAATTCAGGTCCCATTCGCGCCAGGGAGCGATGATCCGGATGCCCGGGCTCAGGGCGTATGCGCCAAGTTCAAAGCGAACCTGGTCGTTGCCCTTGCCCGTGGCGCCGTGGGAAATGGCGTCGGCGCCGGTTTCCCGGGCGATTTCCACCAGCCGTTTGGCGATCAGGGGGCGGGCGATGGATGTGCCGAGAAGATACTCGCCCTCGTACAGGGCATTGGCCCGGAACATGGGATTGACGTATTCGGCGACGAACTCCTCGCGCAAGTCCTCGATGAAGATCTCCCGGATGCCCATGGCCTCGGCCTTGGCCCGGGCCGGCTCGACCTCCTCGCCCTGGCCGATATCGGCGGTAAAAGTGACGACTTCGCAATCGTAGGTTTGTTGCAGCCATTTGGCGATAACCGAAGTATCGAGCCCGCCCGAGTAGGCAAGCACCACCTTGCTGATCTTCGACATGGAGAAATTCCGGCAATACAAAGGCTGCGCATTCTAGCAGAGCGCGGCGGCGCTTATCGAAATGGACTTTTGGCCGATGTCGTACGATCATTCCGGGCCACCGGGGAGCCTGCTCCGCAGAAACCCGCGGCAATTTCGGAATTTTTTTGGGGAACTCCCGGATGAATACCGGCACCCACGCCATCGCGCCGGATGAACGCAACCGGCATATTCAGATCAATATCAATGGGGAACTGTTCCCCCGGGAGCAGGCCGTGGTTTCGGTCTTCGACAGTGGTTTCATCCTCGGCGACGGCATCTGGGAGGGCCTGCGCCTGCACCGGGGCGTGATTCCCTTCCTGGACCGCCACCTGAAACGCCTTTGGGAAGGTGCCAAGGCGCTGGATATCGACCCGGGAATCCCGCCTGCCGCACTCAGGCAGAGGCTGTACGACACCGTGGACGCCAATGGCATGGAATCCGGAGTGCATATCCGCCTGATGCTGAGCCGGGGCACAAAATCCACGCCGTACCAGGACCCGGCCATGACCATCGGCCCGCCCACCATCGTCATCATCCCGGAGTACAAGACGCCGGACCCGGCGCTGTTCGACTGCGGCATCCGGCTCTACACGGTGTATGTGCGCCGGGGTTACGCCGACGTGCAGGACCCGCGAATCAACAGCCACTCGAAACTGAATTGCATCTTCGGCTGCATCCAGGCCGCCAAGGCGGGTTTTGACGAGGCGTTGATGCTCGACCCCCACGGCCACGTGGCCACTTGCAACTCCACCCACTTCTTCATCGTCCGGGATGGCGAGGTCTGGACATCCACCGGAGACTACTGCCTTGATGGCATCACCCGGCGTAATGTCATCCAACTGTGCAAGGCGAACGGCGTGCCGGTGTTCGAGCGAAATTTCTCGGTGATGCAGACTTATAGCGCCGACGAAGCCTTCGTCACCGGTACGTTTGCCGGCCTTGCTCCGGTTGCCGAGATCGACGGCCGCCCCATCGCCGACGGCGAGCCGGGGCCGATCATGAGGCGATTGCGGGATCTGTACCAGGATTTGATCGCGGAAGAGTGTGACCACGGCAGATCATGACGATACATATCGCCATGTGGTCGGGACCGCGCAATATCTCCACCGCAATGATGCGGAGCTGGGAAAACCGGCCCGATTGCGAGGTAGTCGATGAGCCCTTCTATGCCTGTTATCTCAAGGAGACCGGGTTGCCGCATCCGGCGCGGGATGCCGTGCTCGCCTCGCAAAGCGCCGACCGCGCCGAGGTGGTCAGGCAGTTGACCGGGCCATCGCCCGACTCGCCGCTGCAGTACCAGAAGCACATGACCAAGCACATGCCGGAGGGCATGGACATGGCCTGGTGCGCGGGGCTGAAGCACTGTTTTCTGATTCGCGACCCGGCCGAGGTGATCGCCTCCTACCTGCGAATGATGCCCTCGGTGGACGAGCACGATATCGGCATGGCCAGGCAGGCCAGCCTGTTCCGGGAGATCGCCGCCGCCACCGGCGAGCCGCCTGCCGTAATCGATGCGGCGGACGTATTGCGCGACCCCGGCCAGGTCCTCGCCGCCCTGTGCGAGGCGCTGGGGGTTGAATATCTGCCGGAATTCATGCTCGCCTGGCCGTCCGGATACCGTGACTCCGATGGCGTCTGGGCGCCGCACTGGTACGGCGAAGTGGCCCGGTCCACCGGCTTTCGGGAGTATCGTCCCGGAACCGTGAATCTGCCCGAAAAGCACCGGCGCCTGCGCCAGCGTTCCGCGGAAGCATACCAGTGGCTCCGCGGCTTCCGGCTGAGCTGAGCCCGAACTCTCCTTTGCCAGCGTGAATGGGCATGATGGGGTAACATCGCAAAGCTGGATTTGTGGAATGGATGCGACCTTGTGAGTAGCGACCGGATCAGCCTGACGCGCCCCGACGACTGGCATCTGCATTTGCGCGATCATGCCGCGCTGGAGACCACCGTTCCCCACACGGTCCGCTGCTTTCACCGGGCCATCGTCATGCCCAATCTGAGCCCGCCGGTGACGACGGTGGCCGCGGCGGGCGAGTATCGCGACAGAATCCTGGCGGCAATCCCTCCCGGCGCCCGATTCGAGCCGCTGATGACGCTGTATCTGACGGATCGTCTGGCGCCGGCGGAAATCGACCGGGCCGCGGCAACGCCTTGGCTAGCCGCCGTAAAGTACTATCCCGCCGGCGCGACCACCAACTCCGAATCCGGCGTGACGACTATCGAAAAAACCTGGCCGGTGCTCGAACGCATGCAGGAACTCGACCTGCCGCTGCTGATGCACGGCGAAGTCAATCATGGCGATGTGGATATCTTCGACCGGGAAGCGGTGTTCATCGAGCAGATCCTGCAGCCGCTGATCCAGCGCTTTCCGGGCTTGCGCATCGTGCTCGAACATATCACCACCCGTGAAGCCGCCGAGTTCGTGGCGGAAGCCGATGCCAGAATCGGCGCCACGATTACCGTGCATCATCTCCTGTACCACCGCAGCCATATGCTCGCAGGCGGCATTCGTCCGCATCTGTATTGCCTGCCGATTCTCAAGCGCGATGTGCATCGCGAGGCATTGCGGGCAGCCGCCACCAGCGGCAACCCGCGCTTTTTTCTCGGCACCGACTCGGCACCCCACCCGATGGGCGAAAAGGAAAGCGCCTGCGGCTGTGCCGGCGTGTATACCGCGCCAGCGGCTCTTGAACTGTACGCAGAAGTATTCGAGGAGGAACAGGCGCTGGACCGGCTCGAAGCCTTCGCCGCCTTCCACGGGCCGGATTTCTACGGCCTGGAACGCAACACCTCCCGCCTGGAACTCGTGCGGAATGACTGGACGGTCCCCGGGCGCTATACCTTTGGCGCAGCGGAAGTCGTTCCGTTGCGCGCGGGAGAAGCCGTGCGCTGGAAGCTGGCGGGCGGCGCATGAAAAACCGGTTCCGCGGATTTCTGCCGGTGGTCGTGGATGTGGAAACCGGCGGCTTCCACGCAAGGAAAGACGCCATACTCGAAATCGCCGCGGTTACGCTGCGCATGGACGCGGAGGGCGTGCTGCAAATCGACGAGCACTGCTTTCATTCCATCATCCCCTTTGCCGGCAGCAATATCGAAGCCTCCGCCCTCGAGTTCACCGGCATCGACCCAAACGACCCGGCCCGGCAAGCCATCCCGGAAAAAGAAGCCTTCCGCGACGTATTCAAACTGGTGAGAAAGGCCGTCAAGACCCAGGGCTGCACCCGCGCCATCCTCGTCGGCCATAATGCGCATTTCGACCATGGCTTCGTCTACGCCGCCAGCGAACGCCACAATCTCAAACGCAATCCCTTCCACCCTTTCAGCGTCTTCGACACCGTCACCCTCGGCGGCCTGGCATACGGCCAGACGGTGCTACGGCGAGCCTGCGAAGAAGCTGGCCTGGAATTCACCTGCGCCAAAGCCCACAGCGCCAGCTACGACGCCGCCAAAACCGCCGAACTGTTCTGCCGGATCGTCAACCGCTGGTGCGAGCTGGGGGGCTGCGCCGCAGGAATTCGCGAAAGCGAAAATTCGCTATCGTAGCGCCCCTGGTTGATCGATTGAGGCGAATATTGGTGGATATGCAACGAAATCGAGCGGCCGGGGGCGCGGATGAGAGCCGATTTGCAGCCGTGAATTCCTGTGGCGCAGGCTCCCAGGAGGCTGGAAATAACAGTTCGCGTGTACGGATTTCTCAGTTTTAATCACTACAATAGTTATCAAGCAGCTGTCTCAATTCCGCCCCGGTAGAAATGACGATCTTATTGGAGAAAAGATCAGGTGCGAGTTCGTCCTTGTTGTAGCCAGTCGGCCTATGCGACTTGGCACCAACTATCCAGGATGCTTCCGGGCGTCGAGAGCCTAACTCTTGACCAACATCTTTGGCTTCAATCCCCAGGTATTCGGCTAACGCGGTGTACGTACAGCGAATCTTCTGGCCATTCAGGCATTCCAGAATTTTATTGATCGTAAGCTTGGCGGCTCCATTGGATCGCCTGGAATCAGATACTGCCATCGGTTGCGGGTCTCCATGGCGGGAATACAGTGATGGTTCTGCTGTCAGGCGATTGATGATTCCTGTTTCCTCCCCGCCCGACCAGGTCAGGAACAGCCAGTCCGTGGCCCGGGTCATGGCGACGTACAACAGCTCTTCTTCGCTGTCCCAATAATCATCCACACCAATGACAAAACAGACTCGCTGCTCCAGCCCTTTCATCTGCTTGACGTTGAGAACCTTGACGGAATTGCCGGCGAGAAGCATTTCCTGGTTGCGGTTTTCGCCGCCCTGCACGTGAACGTGGCAGATACCGAACATCGAGAGCGCTTCGAACAATTCGCCGTATCGCTCGACGGCTTTTGCCGGACCGAGGTGGCCGGGATAAACGACGGCGAAATCGCAGGGGTCGAGGCTATTGTTGCGCTGAATCAAACCCTGGATATGCTTAGCCACGAAAGCCATCTCCGCGCCCCTGTCCAAAAAGCGGGCCAACTTCGGCTTCACTCCATTTCCACGCTCACATTCGGCAGGATCCGGCAGCAGCGAGAGAATGCCCTTGTTCGCACCTGCGCATTGCGTTGCGCCGCTGCGGGCGAAGGCCGACGCAAGAGCGACGATTTGCCGTGTACTACGGTAATTGCGATCGAAAACAATGCTGACCCTGCCGTCGTTTCCCCGCCAGGGCTGCGGCTCGATGCCGCAATCCCGCCAATCGAAATTGCCGTGATGTCTATAGATCGACTGGCTGCCGTCGCCGACGATCAGCAGATCGCCGTTTTTCGGATCTCTGGCCGCGTGCAGCACGGCCTTGAACCACTCGGGTTCCCAGTCCTGGCATTCGTCGATGAGGATGCTGTCGTACTTGTCGGCGCCGAACTCCTCCAGATGCGCGAGAAGTTTCGCGCCGTATGCCCCGTCGTTGAACTCGGCAGCGAAACCGAGCCGCTCCCTGACCCAGGCGTGAAAGGTCAGCACGTCAATGTTTTCATGGTCCTCAAGCACTTTGGCCATATACAGGCTGAGCGCGCGATTGAAACAAAGCACCAGGATCGCCTGCGCCGGATTGAGCATCGCCAGCCAGCGCGCCCGGGCGATCAGGATCATCGTTTTGCCCGAGCCGGCTACGCCGAAAAGAATACGGTGGCCAGCACCGATATGATGCCGTGCGACATTCTCCTGCGCTTGGCTTAGTACGCGCAGTTCATCGAGAGCGTCCACCGGTGCAATTCCGGCCGGCGGTTCCCCGGCGCGCGGGCGGGGCGCAGGAGCGAGGCACGATTCCGGGTGGACGATGCCCCGTATCAGGTCCATTTTTCCGGCAGTCAGCGCGAGGCTCGCTTCCTCGTCGACCGAGAGCGTCCGCTCCAGAAGCTCAGGATCGACTTCCCAGCGATCTATTTCGGATTTATAGACGACCCGGCGGTTTTTGTTCGTCAGGACTTTCTTGCGCTGCTGCTCGAAGGAGTCGTCCCCGGCGGTTTCCGCCTCGCTTCTCCCGATGTTGGTAAACGCCACAGCGCCATCGAACAGCGCGCCAACTTTTTTCGCCGGTATCCCCAGAGCGGCATGCCGCCTCTTGAGTTGCCGGCGAATCTCACGAATGTACTTGCCCAGTTGTTCGAATGGCGCCTCAACTTCTGCTGGCCCCGCACTGAACCGGTACACCACGATGCTTCGGACATCCCCGCCCTTACCTTTGCCAGCCGGTCGAATTTCCTCGATCCGGTTCAGCGTCCAGCCCTTGACCTCTAGTACGAACAAGCCACGGCTGGGATTCAGCAGGATAAAGTCGGGGCGGCAAGGGCGTTCCCCGTCTTCGGCGCGGCGAATTTCGGGCTCGTGCCAGACCTGCCATTTGTCATCGAGCGAACTGGCCAAGAGATCGTATATCCGCGCTTCCGCGCTATTATCACTTGGTCTTTCGCTATGAATCAGCGCCATATCGAAACTCTTCTTCTAGCGCTACAAGTCGGATTCGCTGATTTGCGCAAGCTTCATCAGATGCGCCTGCGTTCCGCGTTTCAATGCCCTGTTTCCGTGTACAGGCACGGAGAGCCGTACATTTTCACCCGTTCAGGTAAAAATATGGTGACTTCCGTTGATTCTCCTCAATAGCCAGCCCCTGGATTCGAGTAACCGGCAAAACCTTTTGCCGCTAACCGATTTCATACGGCTATTTCAAGCACTCTGGCATTAGCGGAATCGGCAGCCGCCTCGACATCGACCGACAAGCATCCTTCTATTGCTTCATACAGGTTTGAAAGCAATTCCTCAAAGGAATCGCCTTCGGTGACGCAACCGGGAATGGAAGGAACTTCGGCCCAGTATCCGCCCTCTTCCGCTTCATGCACAACAATCTTGATTTTCATGATTCGTTACCGGGCAACTACCCGGATTCTTCGGCAACCTTGTCGAGCATGGGTTGCAGTTCGCCCTTCTCGTGCATCTCGGTGATGATGTCGCAGCCGCCGACGAGTTCGCCTTCGATGAAGAGTTGCGGGAATGTCGGCCAGTTGGAGACCTTGGGAAGGTTTGCCCTGATTTCCGGATTGCCGAGCACGTCGACATAGGCAAAGCGCTTGCCGCATTGCATCAGTACCTGGATGACCTGGGCCGAGAAGCCGCATTGCGGCATCTGCGGGCTGCCTTTCATGTACAGCAGGATGTTGTTGTCGCTGATCTGGTCCTTGATGGTCTGCTCGATGCTCATGGATGGGTCCACTCCGGCCTGGGGCAAAAGCCAAGTCTACTCGCTGCGCCCTTTTTTGTCATCGCATCGACCGTGCCTGGTCACGAGGCGCCGCGTCAATGACGCCAAAGTTTCTCGCTCGCAATTCGCGCTCCCTCCGCGAGGGACGCCAGCTTGGCATACACGATTTTCTCATCCACCGCGCCAAATCCGGCGAAGGTGGAAAATCCACAGTCCGTTCCCGCCAGCACCCGCTCTCAGCCGACGATATCCGCGAACTTGCAGATTCGGTCCGCATCGCCTCAGCCAGGGGCGCGGCGATAGCGAATTTTCGCTTTCGCGAATTCCTGCGGCGCAGGCTCCTGGCCAAATCCTCCCCCACCAGGGGTAGCGAGGCGGAGGCGGTCGCCCGGAGCTACCTTGAGCGTGCATTTGGCGGGTATCGGCTTGCCGTTGAGATGGTTTTCTCCCGTCCGGCCCGGCTTGCCGCCGTGCAGGCCCCAGGGGGGAATCCTGCGGCGTTCGCTGAGCAGGCTCAGGGACGCGGTTGCCAGAAACTCGTATTCGCGCACCAGGCCGTTGCCGCCGCGATGGCGGCCCTCTCCCCCACTGTCCGGGCGCAGGGCATAACGCAATACCCGCAGGGGGTAGTGCATCTCGACGCTTTCCACCGGGGTGTTGAGGGTATTGGTCATATGGCTGTGGCGGGCATCAGACCCCGGCCCATTGGGGCCCGCGCCCATGCCGCCGGCGAGGGTTTCATAATAATCCCAGCGGGGGGTCGTGGAGGACCCGGCATGGCCCATGGCCACATTATTCATGGTGCCTTGGCTGGCGGCGGGAATCCTCTGGGGCAGAGCCTGGGCCAGGGCGCCGAAGATCAGGTCCACCAGGCGCATCGAGGTTTCGACGTTGCCCGCCGCCACCGCCGCGGGCGAATTGGCGTTGAGCACCGAACCCTTGCGCGTGATCAGGCGCAAGGGCCGGAACAGGCCGTCACAAACCGGAACCCGGGGCGGAAACAGGCAGCGGAAACAATAGTAGGCCGCCGCCGCGACCACCGGTTCGGGGCAATTGAGATTACCGCGCACCTGGTCCGCGCTGGCGGAAAAATCGAGTTCGGCGCTATCGTCGCCGAGGCGCAGCGTGACTTCCAACGGCACCGGGCTGTCGCTGAATCCGTCATCGTCGAGATAATCGCGAAACCTGTATTCACCGGAGGCCAGCTCTGCCAGCGCCCTGCGGGAGATTCGCCCGGCATAGTCATTGAGTTCGGCGATGCCCGCCAGGTACCGTTCGCCGCCGAGTGATTCCAGCAATTCCCCGAGCCGTTGCGCGCCCACTTCATTGGCGCCTGCCTGGGCGGCGAAATCGCCTCCGGGACCCTGGTTCGAGCCCGGCAAAACCACTTCCCGCCGCAGTTCCCCGGCCCGGTACAACAGCGTGGGAGGAATGATCTGGCCTTCCTCGGCAAGGGTCTGCGAAAGCGGCATCGAGCCCGGGGTATCGCAGCCGATATTGGCGTGATGGGCGCGATTGGCGGCGAATCCGGCAAGCCGGCCCTGATGGAAAACCGGCGCCACCAGGGTCACATCGGGCAAGTGGGTGCCGCCGAGATAGGGGTCATTGAATACCAGCATGTCGCCTTCGGCCCAGTCGAAGCGCCCCACCACATCGCCCATGGCGTAGGCCATGCTGCCGAGATGCACGGGAATATGGGCTGCCTGGGCAAATAGTCTGCCATCCGCATCGAACAGCGCACAGGAAAAATCGAGACGGTCCTTGATATTGGGAGAAAACGCCGCCCGCCGCAGCACCACCCCCATCTCGTCACAGATGGCGGCAACCCGGCGGGCAAACAGGTTCAGTTCGACTACGTTCATTCGTCTTTCGTCAATTTTCACTATCGGTATTCTCATCCGCGCAACGATAATAATTCGTCGGGTCTATATGACGAAACAGCGCGGTTTCGATTTGTCGGAGCCAGGCTTCCTCATTTGGATGCTGTAGCGCCACCACGCCGTTTCGGGTTCGGGTTTCCCGGGCAAAAAGGGCTTCGTCGGGATAGAGCTTGAGGGTATTGCGGAAATAGTCCGCGGGCATACGGAACAGGCCGCTACTCACGGAATGAAGTCGTCGGGGGTCGAGGCGGTGGAACACCTGCTCGAACAGTTCCCCGCAGGCGTCCGGCTTCATATCCGGCAGCAGCGGCTCGAAGCGCAGGGCAACCGGCCAGCCGGCTTCCTGCAGCCGCCGGAGAGCGGCCAGCCGCTTGTTGATCGCCGGGACGCCGTGCTCCCAGCGCGCCGCCGCGGTATGGGTGGTGAAGCTCATGGCGATGATGCAATTCGGAATCGGCTCCTGCTTGAGCAAGCCGCCTATCTGGGTGCTCTTGGTGCGCAATTCGAGGATCGCCCGGGGCCGCGCCGCGAACCAGGGGACAAAGAATTCGGCAAAACCGCTGACGGGCTCGAATGCAAGACTGTCGCAGTCATAGCCGCTGTAGAAGACCTGCCCAGCGCCGGGCGCGACCTCTCCGGCGCCAGTGGGCAGATGTACCACCCCGTCATCCTGCGCCCGTCGTCCTACCCCGTCATCCTGAGGTGGTCCTACCCCGTCATCCTGCGCGGAGTCGCAGGATCTCGTTGGGAGAGTACTGCTTGAGATTCTGCGACTGCGCGCAGAATGACAGCTATTCCGATGGATGTCCTCTTTTGGGAGGGGCGGGTCGGAAAGCGTCTGCTCGATTGCGGCGGCGTAATCTTCATAGTTGACGAACAGCACGCAGTGGGCGCTGCGGTACATGCCTTGCAGGAAACAGTAACGGCAGTCGTAAATGCAATTGAGCATGTGGGAGAAGTAATGGCTGCCGGCGGCGTCAAAGCCATAGCCTCCCGGTGCGGGCAGTACCTTGCGGCCGTGCTTGCGGGCGAGAATCAGGGCGGAATTTTCCTTTTGCAGGCGGAAATTCTGGGACTTGCGATTGAATATTTCGCTATAGCGTTCACATTCGATCTGCGGCAGGTCCCGGTAGCGGCGGAGAATCGCACGGGTTCTCGGGTGATCCCGCACCGCCGATTCAAAATAAACGACCGAAAACATGGGGTGCCGCCTTCAGGTAACCGGCTCGTTCGAGTCCGCCTCGCCAGACGTCATCGCTCCGGCAAGTTCAGCTTCCAACGCCGCCATCAGCGCACCGGTATTGTGGTAGCGCTTGCTCGCCACCACCGCGAGCCGCCGCTCCATGCCCAGGGCGCGGAAGCGCCGGCAAAGCTTTGCCAGGGCGGCCTTGCGGGTGGCGCTGAAATGGTGCTTGCCCAGCAACTCCCAATACTCGGCGGGCAGGCTGTGCCAGCGGGCAAGCCTGACGCCGCGCTCACGCAAATGGGCCACCAGCATACGAATTTCGGATTCCCGGGCGCCGATTAGCGAGGGAACCCGCCCGCGCCTGAAGTCGGCAAGCGGATGTGCCGGGTTGTCCGAGACGATCTTGTAGACAAAAACCATGTCCGAGGTGACCAGGCGACTTGCCGCGGCAAAGAAACCGGCCGCTTCCATGTCAAAGGCGGTATCTCGGGCGTACCCGGTTTCCGCTTCGCTGACAGTGACCAGATTGCCGCCCGGCAATTTCAGACCGGGCGCCGGCGGCCAGAATCGCTCCCCGGTTGCCCGATTCTCAATCCGCTGAATCAGCAGCCCCGTACCCACCGAAGCGCTGCCATGCCCCGCTATCCCGATGTTCAGCCAGGCGCCCCCAGGCCGCCGCCCGTGCAGGTAGCGCACCCCGGCCGCCGCCCGTTCGCCCCCTGAACCGGTCACCACCAGCGACAATTCCCTCCCATCCCCAAAACAGGGAAACTCCCCCCGCGGCAAAATCTCCAAAAGCCCGAACCACTGCATCAATCTCTCCGCCTCAAGGCGGTGGGCCACTACGAGATTGACAGTGGCTTTATTTTCCTTCGCGGCAGCAAGCGACCGGTGTTCAGACATGGCGCTCATTTGTCATGGGACAGTCATCCCCAGCAAGATTCTGCGACTCCGCTTCGCTCCGCGCAGAATGACGGGTGGAGGGCTTCGCTCCGCGCAGAATGACAAGTGGCCGCTACTCATACAATAAAGCTCCAAACTCCTCGATAAGCTCCGGATTGCCGCGCTTTCTGGCGCCGTTGATCAAGATCCGGCATTTCTCCCGCAAAGTCGCCTCCGCCGCTCCCCGCTGCTCGGCACTCAGTCCATCTCCCGCCAGCAAGTCACGCAGGGCCCGCACCCGGAACCGGTCCATCCCCCAATGCTGTCGGGAAAGCTGGTCATCATGCCCCCCGTACTTGCGCAACAGCGGTTCATCAACATGGAGCACCGGGTATCGGCTGCATATGCGCAACCAGAGATCATAATCCTCACAGGCCGGAAACCCTTCGTTGAAACCGCCCACCTCTTCAAGCAGGTTCTTCTCGATCACCGCCGCGGACGGGGAAATCACGCATAGCGACAGGCAATGCTCGAATATCCACCCGCCCCGCTTGCGATGCCGGTCCGCCGGATTCACCCTGCGGCCGTTGCGAATCCAGATCTCGTCGCCATGGATCAGACGATGTCCGGGATTTTCCGCCAGCGCCTCGAACTGCACCCGGAGCTTGTCGGGCAGCCATTCGTCGTCGGAGTCGAGCAAGGCGATCCAGTCACAGCCGCAATGGCGAATCCCGAGATTGCGCGCCGTGCTGACGCCACGATTTTCCTGCCGCAGGTAGCTGACTCCGGGGTAGCCCGCCACCAGATCGGCGGTGGCGTCGCTCGAACCATCGTCAACGACGATGACCTGCCGGGGCGGCAAGGTCTGGGCAAACACCGAATCAAGCGCCCGGCCCAGCGTATGCGCACGATTGAAAGTCGGAATAACCACTCCCAGCGATATTGGCATGCTCCCTCACCCCTGTTTTCCTGAAGAGATCCCGCAGGCCCGCACCACGCGAGTCGCCGTCTGGTGGGCTGTATGCAGCGGGCATGCGAGGCACAATGCCGAGCCCGAAGCCACCACCCTCAGCGATATCTCGCCAGCTCCTTTCTCGCGATGACGCGGCGGTGGACCTCGTCCGGACCGTCGGCGAGGCGCAGGGTGCGCTGGGCCGTCCACAGCGAGGCCAGCGGGAAATCCTGGGATACCCCGGCGGCGCCATGTATCTGGATAGCGCGGTCGATTACCCGCAGGGCCATGTTGGGCACCGCCACCTTGATCTGGGAAATCGCATCCCTGGCCGCCTTGTTGCCCAGGCTGTCCATCAAGTGGGCGGTGCGCAGCACGAGCAGGCGGCACATCTCGATTTCGATACGGCTGTCGGCGATGATGTCGTAGTTGCCGCCCAATTCGGCGAGCGGCTTGCCGAATGCTTCCCGGCTGACCGCGCGCTCGCACATCAGGTCCAGCGCCCGCTCCGCCGCGCCGATGGAACGCATGCAATGGTGGATGCGTCCCGGCCCGAGCCTCCCCTGGGAAATCTCGAAACCGCGGCCGCGGCCGAGAATGATATTGCTTTCGGGAACCCGCACATTGTGAAATTTGATGTGCATATGGCCATGTGGCGCGTCGTCGTGGCCGAAAACGCACATGGGCCGCACGATTTCGACGCCGGGGGTGTTCTTCGGCACCAAAATCTGGGACTGGCGATTGTGACGGGGCGCGTCGGTGTCGGTGACCACCATGACGATCATGATCTTGCAACGTTCGTCGCCGGCGCCGGAAATATAGAATTTCTCGCCGTTGATTACCCACTCATCACCATCGAGCACCGCCCGGGTGGAAATATTGGTGGCGTCGGAAGAGGCCACATGGGGTTCGGTCATGGCGAATGCCGAACGGATTTCCCCGGCGAGCAAAGGTTCGAGCCACTCCTTTTTCTGCTCCTCCGAACCGAATCGTTCGAGTACTTCCATATTGCCAGTGTCCGGGGCGCTGCAATTCATCGACTCCGAAGCTAGCCGGCTGCGGCCCATGATTTCAGCGAGATGGGCGTATTCCAGATTGCTGATGCCGGCCCCGCCCTGGCTTTCCGGCAGAAAGAAATTCCACAGGCCCTGATTCCGGGCCTCCCGCTTGAGCCCGTTGAGGATTTCATCCTGCCGCGGGGTATGGGACCAGCGATCGCCCTTATCGATTTCCGCCAGGTATTCCGGCTCCGCCGGCGCCACCTTGTCTTCCACAAAGCGGCGGATCTTTTCGCGGATTTCGATCAGTTCTTCGGAAAGTCCGAGATTCATCTTGCTGTCTCCTGGGAGCTTTGCGACTCAGCCAATGACGCCGCCACCGTCCACGACGAGGGTCTGTCCGGTGGTGAAATTGCCCGCGGCGGAAGCGAAATAGACTGCGGCGCCGGCGATTTCGTCGGGTTCGCCGATGCGCCGCAGGGGGTACTGCGCCACGGTGGACCGGTAGATTTCCGGATTGTCCCACAGGGCCCGGGCGAACTCGGTTTTCACCAGGCCCGGAGCGATGCAGTTGACCCGTACATTGCGCGGCCCCCACTCCACCGCTAGATTGCGGGCGATCTGCATGTCGGCAGCCTTGGAGATGGCATAGGCGCCGAGCACTTCCGAGCCCTTCAGGCCGGCAATCGACGACACGATAACCACCGACCCCCCGCCGTTTTCCGCCATGCCGGGAATCACCATGCGGCAAAGCCGGTGGATGCTGCCGATATTGGCGTGCATGACCTTGTCAAAGGCGGCGTCGGGGATATCCTGGGAAGGCCCGAAATGCGGGTTCAGCGCCGCATTGCAGACGAGCACGTCGATGCGGCCATAATGTTCCCGGGCGCCGTCGACAAGGGCCTGCAACTGCTCTGTGTAGTTGATATTGCAGGCAATGGCCAGGGCATCTCCCCCCTGGTCGCGGATGGTGGCCGCCACCGGCTCGCAGGATTCGAGGCTGCGGCTGGAAACCACCACTTTCGCGCCATGCTCGGCGTAACGCCGGGCGATGGCCTCGCCGATGCCCCGGCTGGAGCCGGTAATCAAGGCGACTTTGCCGGTCAGGTCAAACAAGCTCATGGGTTTGTCTCATTGGTTGCGGTTGGATCGGATTGCGGTAATCGCGATGGCCCCTGGATATGGACAGGTTCTGGCTCATCTTCGCTCCGGATGGGGAGCGAATGCTAGCACATGGTGAAGTATTGTTGGGGAGGGAGGGGCATCGCCGCTGTCCAGGGGGTCAGAAATCGATGGGGAAATCCTCCAGGAATTCGAGGTCGTCGAGGATTAGCGAGTCTCCCACGCGGAACTGGAAGAAGCTGTTGTCGACTTCGAGACTGAACAGGCTGCGGTCGCTCAGGGCGGCTTCCAGCAGTATGAGTGCGCAGAATATGGCTATGGTGGTCAGCAGCAGGCTGTGCCGATTGCGCAGAATGTGTTTTTTCATGATCAATCCTCCCCTCAGTCGTTGAAGCGGCGCATGAATGCGGCGCCGGCGAGCAGTACGCCGCCGAGAATCAGCGCCACGAGCATGTCGTAGCTGAACAGGGTTGACGGTACGTCGCGGTAGCCGAAAACCAGCGCCCGGGTGGTCCAGTTCATCCAGTAGACGAACCAGATGCTGTCGAGCAGCCAGACTTCCAGCAGGGCCAGGAGAAAAATGCTGCCCAGGGCCCAGAGGAATGGCACCCGCTTCGAATAGGCCGAAAACAGCAGGAACCAGCCGATTACCGGCAGCATCAGCAAGCCGTTGAGCCAGGTGAAGCACCAGAACAGCACCGAGGCGTCCAGGGCCAGCAGCAGCGCCCTGCCCGCGGCAAAGCCCGTGCCGGCATCGGCCATGGCGGGGGCGAGGTAGAGCAGCGGGCACAGCAGGCAGACCAGCACAAAAGGCGCGAAAACCGCGGGAATCACGAAAACCGCGGTAACCGCCCGGGCCATGACCGCCTGCCAGTCGGAAACCGGCATCGATTGCCAGAACAGGAAGCTGCGGTCCTTGCGGTCCTGATAGAGGCAGACCGTCAGGTAAATGATCGAGGTCAGAAATATCGCCGGGGCGAAGGGCATGGCCGCGAACAGGGGTACCGCCACCGCGGAGCGCAGGGGCGGATTGCCCAGCAGGCTGCCGGCCCAGAGCAGGGCGGAGTGGCCCAGGTTTTGCAGGGGCCCGAGCACGAGCAGGAAGAAGATCAGCAACAGCAGCAGGCTGACCACCGTGGGGGTGATCCACAACAGATTGCGGTGCTCCCGCACTTCTTTCTGCAGCAGGGCGCCAAAGCGCGTCATTTCAGTTTTCATTCTGGTTTCCCTCCGTCTGTCTGCCCTTCTCCCCCGTCAGTCTGGCGACAAACAGGTCGGCCACCGCCGGCGTTCGCACTTCACCCAGGGTTTCGAGTTGCTGCCTGGCCACGCCGCCGTAGAGGCACACAAGCTGGCCGAGCAACTCCCGGCTGTGCATGGGCCCGAGCCGCCGGGCGGCTTCGCGCTGTTCCGGGTCCACCGCGACTTCCACATAGTGTTCGGCCATTGCCTGCAGCGACTGGTCGAGCACGATCCGACCCTTGTCGATGAACAGCAGATGGGTCAGCAGGTGTTCGATTTCCTCCACCTGGTGGGTGCTGATGATGATGGTGCGGCGGCCGTCGTAATAGTCGTTGAGCAGACGGTCGTAAAAAGTCTTGCGATACATGATGTCGAGGCCGAGGGTGGGCTCGTCGAGCACGAGCAGGCTGGCGTCGATGGCCATGACCACCGAAAGATGCAACTGGGTCACCATGCCCTTGGACAGGCTCCGGATGCGCTTGTCCGCGGGAATTTCAGTGGTGGACAGCAGTTTTTCCGCCCGGCGCCGGTCGAAGCGGAAATGCACTTTCTCCACATGGTCGAGCAATTGCCGGCTCGTCATCCAGCCCGGCAGAATGCCCACGTCGGCGATGAAGCAGACCTCATCCATCAGGCGGTGCCGCGCGGCCCTTGGATCCATGCCGGCGACTTCTAGATCGCCCTGGACATCGATCAGGCCGAGCAGGGCCTTGAGCGCCGTGGTCTTGCCAGCGCCATTGGGACCAATCAGTCCGCTGATGGAGCCCGTCGCAATGTTCAACTCCACACCGTCAAGCGCCCTGAGCCTGCCATAGGACTTGCGCAGTCCCCGGGCCTTGACGATACTTTCCCTTCCCTCTTCTCCCACCCCCTCCCCGACCGCGGCGCCAGGCGCCGTCCGCCGATCCAGCAAGCTGTTTTCCATGAATCTTTACCCCTCGGTTTTTCCGGAGCGGGAAGCTTGTGGCAAATCCTCAAGCCTGAGCCCGAGGCGGTCGATCCGCTCGACCATCGCCGGCCACTCCCGTTCCAGAAATCGTTTTCGTTCAGCTTCGCGCAGGCGTTCCCTGGCGCCGATGGCCACATACATGCCGAGCCCACGCCGCACCTCGAGCAGTTGTTCGTCCACCAGCATCTGCCAGGCCCGGGATACCGTAATCGGATTGACGCGCAGATCATTGGCGATCTTGCGCACCGAAGGCGCCGCCTCGCCTTCCGGCCAGTCGCCATCGAGAATCCGCTCGGCAGCGCGGTCCCGCAATTGCCGGTAAATCGGTTCCCTGCTGTTCCAGTTCCCCTGCAAGGCCATGCCTCCGCTGTAGTGTTATACATGACTATAACACCATATCACGGAGATGCAAGCGCTTTTTTCAATTTTTTGATTCAATCCGAGGGGTCGGATCTGCCGTCGTCGACGGTGAGGGGGTTGAGATAGGCGCCGTCGGTGATGCCGGCCTTGCGCATGGCGATGCCGGTGAGGCATTCCTGGACGATACGGCCGGAATTCATCACTGTGGTGTAACCCGGGTCCACCAGGGGGTTGAGTTCGACGAGTTCGAATCCCACCAGATTCTTTTCGATGCACAGGGCGCGCACGAGGGGAAAGACTTCCCGGGTTGTCAGGCCCGCGGGTTCCGGCGTGCCGGTGCCGGGGGTGTAGGCCGGGTCGAGCACGTCGATGTCGAAGGATACATAAAGGTGCTCGGGGCCATCGTTGGCCTCGGCAATGATGCGCTCCATCACTGCGGGCCAGCCGTCGCGCTCGATTTCCACCATGGTGTGGTAGCGCATGTTGTTTTCGCGCATCCATTCGAAACCTTCCGGCCCGGGCCAGTAGCCGCGCAGACCCACCTGGATATAGTTCCGGCCGAGGATGTGGCCTTCCTCGATCAGTTGGTAAATGGGCTGGGCGTGTGAGATGAGATGGCCGGAGTAGCCGCCACCGGCGGCGTCGTAGTGGGCGTCGAAGTGAATCACGCCCACGTTCTCCTTGCCATAGACATCGGCAACGCCCGCCACGTCGGGATACTCCAGCGAATGATCGCCGCCGATGACGATGGGAATCGCGCCGGTTTCGGCGATTTCCCTTACCATGGCGCGGACGTAGGGCATGCTGCGTTCGATGCTGAAGCGGTCTATGGGCGCATTGCCGTAATCCACGGCAACGAGTTCATCCTTCCAGGCGATGCCGGTGTGCATGTGGGGCAGGTCGCCACCGCCGAACCGGCCCCAACTGTGGCGCAGGGCGCTGGGCCCCTGTCCGGCGCCGCGAAAGCCGACCCCCATGTCGATCTCGGCGCCCATGATGGCCACGTCAACCTCGCCCGCGACCAGGTCCTGCGGGGTGACCGCCACGGGCAACTGGAAGAAGGTAAGCACGCCCATGTTATTGAGCCGGCCCGGATAGATGGGGCCGGGCTCGCGCTCGGGATCGTCCTCGCCGTCGCGAAGCTGGCTCCAAAGGTCGAAACCCGGTTCTTCGGTGTTGAGCGGAATCGCCCCATCGTCGCGCTCGAATATGCTCGGGGTGAAGTCCTGGGCGACAACGAAAAGAATCGGCACGGCGAGGAAACAGGCGAAGACGAGTCTCTCCACACTGGTTCGGGACAATCTGGGCATGGCTCCGCTCCCGGGTCTCGCTTCCCTTACAGGCGATACGTTCCCCCAAGGAAGATCATGCGGCCGCGCGGTGTTACCGGATATGCATTCTCGGACATGAAGGGATCAGTGTGGGTCAGGTTATTGATGCCGCCGTACACGGTCAACTCTTCATTAACGACGTAGCGAGCATTAATGTCGTGAATCCAGGTTTCGTCCATCAACACCGAGGGGCCGAACTGGGTGAGATAAGTTTCGACTTCCATCCTGGGCGAACCCGGCAACATTTCGCCGAGATACTGGGATTGCCAGCCGACGCTGAGGTCACCCCAGGTCCAGCCGAGGAAGATGTTGCCCGCCAGTTCCGGGAGGTACAACTCGCCCAGCGCCGGGTCTATCTCAGTCAGGTCGTTCGGGTTGGTAAAGTCGTTATTCGACTTTACTTCGGTGCCGGTGACCGAGATATCAAAGCCGTGGGCACCGATATCGAAGTTGTACGAAGCCGTCAGGTCGAAACCATCGGTTTCGAACTTGGCGAAGTTGATGCTGGATTGGCGGAAAAATACGAAACCGCCAGCCTGAAGAGAACTCGGGTCCGGGTTTCGTTCGATCCGATCACAGAATTCCTGGTTGGGCGTGGCGCTCTGATAGCAGCCATCGACGATGTTCTGGACGGAGACCGCCGAAATCGCGTCCTCGATAGTGATGTCCCAGTAGTCCAGCGTCAGGGTGAATCCCGGCAGGAAGGAGGGCGAGAACACGAAACCGTAGGTTATCGTATCTGCGGTTTCTTCTGTCAGATCGCGGTTGCCGCTGGTCTGGCCCGAGAATCGGGCTGTCAGTGGATCGGTCCAGTTGTATCCGCCGTCGTCACCCGTATAAATGACACCGATACGATCAAACTCCCCGCTGCAGTTGGCCAGACTTGCCTCGGCCTTGTCATTGAAACCATCATCCCGCAGCCCCTCGATGGTTTTGATGTCGCAAGGGTCTGTCGGTCGCGATGTGGTGCCGACGACGGGGCCGAACAACTCGGTGATATTCGGTGCCCTCACCGCTTGGGAAACGCCGCCGCGGAAGGAGATATCCTCGATCGGCGCCCAAATCAGATTGAGTTTCCAGGATTCGGTGTTGCCGATGGTTGAATAATCCGAAGCCCGGGCGGCCACGTCGACCGTAAATTCCTCAAAGCCCGGCTGGTTCGCCAAGATGGGAAGGGAAACTTCGACAAAGACATCGGTGGCGTCGTATTCGCCGGTTTCGTTGTCACGAATCACCGTGGGGTCGAACACCAGCGAGCCATTCATTGGAAGGCTCTCACTGCTGCCTTGCACAGTGCTTATGAGCGTGCCGGCGGGATAGGGCGAACCCGGGGGAATCACACCGCGCTGCCATGGATCTACCTTCGCTTCGGAAGATTCCTCGCGGTATTCAAGGCCTGCGGCGAAGCCCAACGGCCCACCGGGCAACTCAAACCAATCGGCGCTATCACCGATCACCGTGCCCGACAGCACAAACTGATCGATTGAAAGTTCATCCCATGCGTCGTAAGTCACAAAATCTATGGCTTCCTGGCTCACTCCGTCCTTGCCGGCCCACAGGTTCAGCGGTGCGCAGTCGCCGCTCCCTGGCGTGTACGAGTAGTAGCCGGGATTCCAGCGGGGAATGTCGAAAGGCGTTTTCGTCGCTGGCGCATCGGGGTACACATCGGCGCGGCAGGCGGGCTGGCCCGTATCAGGATCGATGACCGCGTCGAAGGCTGCGAGGAAACGATCAAGGATCACATCTCCAAAGCGGGTGAATTCATAGTCGTAACGACCATAATTGATACTGGTCTCATACTGCCAGCCGTTGTCGAACTCGCCTTCGAGTCCGCCTACCACGCGCCAGGTGTCGCGTTTGTATGTGCCGGTGGAATCGAAATGCAAGGGATCCACCGTAAGGCCGACGCCGCCGGTTTCCTCCGCCACGCCACGAATGAATTCCGGCAGGAAGGGGTTATCGGACAATCCGGGAAGAATGTCCCAGAATGAGGTGGGGCGCAGTTCGGCGGAGGTTTCCTGGGTCACGTACTTTAGCTCAAGGAAGGCCGTGTCGGAATCGGTCAGATCGTAATGTCCCAGAAGGTTGAGCGAAATTTTTTCATCGGGGAGCACGATATCGTCCAGGCCTTCCTGGGTCGCGTTGTAGCCGTCTCCACCGAAGCTGTTCACATTGTTGGCTATGATGCCGTCCCGAACCGGCAGGACCGTGCCGTCTTCCTGTATGGTCCAGCAGCCGCCGATCACGCCGCCCGGAGATTCCGGGCTGGAGAAAGAGGAACTGAAGCCCTGATAGGAATCGAGGCAATCCGGGACGCCGTTACCGTTGAGATCGATGGGCGTTTCGGCGCTGAAGCCGCTGAAGTTGGATGCGTTGCCGGGGATTATTTTGCCGTAGCCCGAGGTCAGTCCGAAAGTGCTCAACGGCCTTTCCGCTCGCGGAAAAGCGTTCGCCGCACGGTCGATAAGCGCAGTCTCGACCGCAGTAAGGTTGGGCGCCACTCCGAACTCGTCGGTGTAGTCCGCTATGAAGTCGCTGGCTGTAGTGGGAATATTCAGACCGTAATGGTACAGCCCTGTAGTTGCATAGTCGTAGAAAGTCGCGAAATTGGGCGTATTCGGGCCGATGTCGCCTTGCTGGAATCGCAGGTCGGGATTAGGCCAGTTGCTTGAGGAACCGGCGTACAGACCGTCGCCGCGTTCGTTCACTTTCAAACCCGCGTCCTGGCGCACATCGGCCGCGAAGGTGATGTTGCCGCGGCCATCGGCAAAGTTTTCGCCATAGACGAGGGAGAAGACCCCCTGCTGGGCGTCGCCATACTCAGATGAGGCGTAGCGGGCGTCGATTTCAAGTCCTTCAAAGTCATCGCGCAGGATGAAGTTGACCACCCCTGACACCGCGTCGGCGCCATACACCGCCGAAGCGCCGCCGGTAAGTACTTCCACCCGCTCAACGAGCGCAGCGGGAATCGAGCCGATATCAACCGCAGAAGATCCTTGCGCCCCCCCAACATGGCGGCGACCGTCAACCAGCACAAGGGTGCGGTTCTGGCCCAGGCCACGCAAATTGAGCCGGTTACCCCCGGCGGCGCCCCGGTCCACGGAACTTTCCTGAGTCAGGGACGACAGCAAGGCGGGCACGTCGTTGACGATATCCGACAGCGAGAATTCGCCGGAAGCGGCAATGTCTTCCGCCGTGAGCGACTGCACCGGCAGGGCGCCCACAAGATTGGCGTCCCGGGCGATTCGCGAACCGGTGACGACGACTTCCTCGATGTTCTCCTGCTGGGCCAGCGCCTGCTGGGCGAAAGCGGCGGTTGCGGCGGCAAGCACGGCGGCGCCGTGCCTGCGGCGAAATGGAATACGGGTTTTCATTTGCTCCCCCCTGTAGCATCAAATTGAATGCAGTGGTTTTGGTCTTGTGCACTGCCAGACCGCGATTATAGGCGCAACTCCCTGATCTGCAAATTCCATACGCCTCGGGCGCGGAATCGGATCAGGCGCGGCGTTCAAGAAGCACGGCGCCAGTCTTGACGAGGTCTTTGATGGCGGCCTCGTCGAAATCGAATTCCCGGAGGATTTCCCGGCCGTGCTCGCCATAGCGCGGCGGCAGGCTGCGCAGGGCCCCGGGGGTCCGCGACAGCTTGATGGGAGTGCCCGTCATCCGGTACCAGTCCCGCTCCAGGTTCATCTGGCGATGCCGGGTGTGGGGATGCCCGACCACCTGGGCGGTATCATGGATCGGGCCCGCGGCGAGACCGGCCCGGGCGAGGCGGTCGCTGATCTCCTCGCCGTCCAGGCGGATCAGGCAGGACTCGATCTCCACCTTGAGTTCGCCGCGGTTGTTGACCCGGTCGATATTGTCGCGGAAGCGGGTATCGCCGGCGAGTTCGGGGCGGCCGAGTTCGCGGCAGAGTTTGGCGAAGGCGCGGTTGTTGCCGGCGCCGATGAAAATGTCCGCGGTGCGGGTGCGGAAAGTGTCGTATGGGCTGATATTGGGATGGGCGTTGCCAGTGGGTCCGGGAATCTCCCCGGACAATTGGTAGTTGACGATATGGGGATGCATCAGGGACACGGCGCAGTCGTACAGGGTCATGTCGAGATACTGCCCGCGGCCCGAGTTCTCCCTTTCGCTGAGCGCCATGAGTATTGCAATGGCGCAGTACAGGCCGGCGCCCATGTCCACCATGGCCAGCCCGTGCCGGGTGGGCCTGCTGCCGGTCTCGCCATTGATGCTGAACCAGCCGGCCATGGCCTGGATGATGGCGTCATAGCCGGGGAATCCGCCCCAGGGGCCGTCATTGCCGAAGCCGCTGATGCGGCAGTGAACCAGGCGGGGAAAGCGCTCGCCGAGCACTTCCTCGAAACCAAGCCCCCAGCGCTCCATGGTGCCTGGCCTGAAGTTTTCCACCAGCACATCGGCGTCGCGCAACAGGCGCAGCAGCACATCCCTTCCCGCGGGGATGGACAGATCCAGCCCCAGCGAGCGCTTGTTGCGGTTCAGGCCGAGAAAATAGGCGGCGTCGCCTTCGTGGAAAGGCGGTCCCCAATCCCGGGTCTCATCGCCCCGGGGCGGTTCGACCTTGATGACCCTGGCGCCATGGTCGGCAAGAATCTGGGTGCAATAGGGACCGCCAAGCACCCTGGAGAGGTCGATAATGAGCTTGCCCGCAAGAGCCCCCGGCTGTCTGGTATCCATGAATCCTGCCGCCTGCCAAAAAAGAGGCGCCAGTGTACACGACTGTCTTAACCGTATTCATCGAGCACATCGGCGTCGATGCCACATCGGGCGGCGATGTGGCGGAGCTTGCGCAGCGCTTCCAACTGCACCTGCCGGGTGCGTTCCCGGGTAAGGCCGATTTCCTTGCCGATTCGCTCCAGGGTGGCGCTCTCGTAGCCGTCAAGTCCAAAACGCCGCTGCAATACTTCCCGCTGCCGGGGGGTGAGTTCCCGCAACCACTCCGCCACCAGACTACGCAGGCGGTCCTTGCCGCATAACGTAACGGGCTCGGCGGTTTCCTGATCCGGCAGCACTTCCCGCAAAGGGACGTTCACATCCTCGGCAATGGGAGCGTCCACGGAAAAAATGCCACAGCGCAGCGCCAGCAGCATCTTGACCCGCCGTAACGGCTTGCCGGTGAATTCGGCGATCTCCTCGGCCGAGGGCTCGCAGAAATTTTTCGACATGAGTCTGGCTTCGGCATACCGGCAGCGGCCGATTTCCCGGATGATATGCACCGGCAGCCGAATCGCCCGGCCATGGCGGTTGAGCCCGGTCTCGATATTCTGGCGAATCCACCAGGTGGCGTAGGTGGAAAAACGGAAGCCCCGTTCCGGGTCGAATTTCTCCACTGCGTGCATCAGACCGAGGTTACCCTCTTCAATGAGATCGCCAAAAGCCAAACCCCGGCTGCGGTAGCGCGCGGCAATTTTCACCACCAGACGAAGATTGCCTTCCACCATGCGCTGCCAGCCCGCCTGCTCGCCCTGCCGGGCTTCCCGGGCGTATTGCACTTCCTGCTCGGCGGTCAACAACGGTTTGTAGCCGATTTCCGACAGGTAGAGCTGGGTCGGATCCGCATCCGGCCGGGCTGGCGCCTGCTGCGGGTACTCGACTTCCGGCGGTTCTCCCGGGGCAGCACCGGAAGCCTCCTGAACGGACGGGTCCAGATCATGGTCCTGCCGGGGCTCCTTCGTGGGCAAAATGAATTCCTGCATGCAAAACAGTCCTTCCCGCAGCGAATTGATGCCACGGGGTATCAGGGTTAACCAATGGATTGCTTTATGAACCCGGCTTCTGCGAGCCGGCGACAGAAGTATAGTCAGCCCGAAAATTTCTGCCATGAAATTGACACGGGAAAATTTGCCTGTTGCCCAGGAGCCTGCGCCACAGGAATTCACGGCTGCAAATTCGCTTTCGCGAATTCCTGTGGCGCAGGCTCCTAGTGCCCTCCTTTTCCATCATTCCGTGCCTGGCAAAGCGAAGTTGCAGAATCTCATGCAGAGGATTCCCAGTGGGATTCCGTGATTACGCGCAGAATGACGGAACAGGCAAACATCTGGTCAGGAGACTGCCTGGAAGCATAAAATAGCGCCTGTTTCCCAATTGGAACTTCGGCTCTTGAAATATTGGCGCGCGGAAATCCTGCGGCTGCTTGCAGTGCTTGCCATCGCCGCCCTGACCGGCTGGCTGGCTGGCAGTGTGGCGCTGACGCTGTTTGCCGGAGTTGCGGCGTATCTCGGGTTCAATTACTGGCAACTCTGGCGCCTGCGCCGCTGGCTGCGGGGCAATCCTTCCGCCACCCAGACAGAGCCGCCGGAATCTTTCGGGCTGTGGGGCGAAGTCTTCGACGCCATCTACCAGCTTGGAAGACAGGAGCAGAAGTCCCGGGATTATCTCGAAAGCATCATCCGCAAGGCCCAGGAATCCTCATCGGCGCTGGAAATCGCAGTCTCCATGATCGACCGGCGGGGCAGCCTCGAATGGTGGAACCAGGCCGCCGCCAGACTGCTCGGCTTCCAGTATCCCCGGGACCAGGGGCATCCGGTCACCAATCTCGTGCGCGACCCGCGTTTCGCCCAGTATTTTCACGAGGCGGATTACAGCGAGCCGCTGAAACTGCCGGCGCCCGGCGACGGCTCGCGCACCCTGGAATTCGAGACCGCACTGTTCGGCGAACGGGAAAGGCTCATGATCGTGCGCGACGTGACCCGCCTGCATCGCATGGAACTGATGCGGGAGGATTTTGTAGGCAATGTTTCCCACGAACTCGGCACACCGATCACCGTGATCAAGGGCTACCTCGAAACCATCATGGAACATGTCCACGAACTCGACGGCAAGTGGCGCAAACCGCTTGGCCAGATGCTGCAACAGTCGGCGCGCATGGAAAACATCGTGCGCGACCTGCTCATGCTCACCGCGCTGGAAACCAAGGCGGTAAAACGCCAGCAGAAGCCATTCCGGCTGGCCCCGCTGATCCGCGAAGTGGAAAGCGATACTGCGCAGGTATACCGAAATCACGGCCACAGCTATCAGGCGGAATGCGAAGAAGACATCCAGATCGTCGGTGACCGGGCGGAGTTGTACAGCGCCCTGTCCAATCTTGCCCAGAATGCCGCCAAGTACACACCGGACGGCGGAGAAATCCGTATTGAGGCGGCATTTATCGGAAACGGCAAGGGTTTTGAAGTCCGCGTGATCGACAATGGCATCGGCATCGAAACCCAGCATCTGTCGCGCCTCACCGAACGTTTTTACCGGGTCGATGTAAGCCGCTCATCGGAAACCGGCGGCACCGGTCTTGGTCTTGCCATTGTCAAGCATATTCTTCTGCGCCACGACGCCGATCTGCGGATCGAAAGCGAATCGGGCAAGGGCAGCGCCTTTGTTTGCCGATTTCCCGCCGAACGCATCCGCGACGGCGAGCCCCGGGTCACTCCCCAGGCGCCCTTCCCCGATCAGCCTCCGCAAATCAATGTGCACCAGGAGCCTGCGCCACAGGAATTCACGGCTGCAAATCCGCTCTCATCCACGCCCCTGGCCGCTCGATTTCGTTGAATATCCACCAATATTCGCCTCAATCGATCAGCCAGGGGCGCGACGATAGCGAATTTTCGCTTTCGCGAATTCCTGCGGCGCAGGCTCCCAGGGCGCATCACTTCTTCGGTAAGGATCGCCCCATGCCCAGGTTCACGCCGATTACCATGTAGGACACATGCTCGGAGATATTGTTGGTGTGATCTCCGATGCGTTCCAGGGAACGAAATGCCCACAGCACGATGAGCACCACGCTGACGCTTTCGGGATTCCTGGTCATATGGGTGACCATGGAGCGGATAGCGCCGTGGTAGTCATTGTCCACTTCCGCGTCCTCGTCGGCGATCGCCGTGGCAGCATCGGTATCCATGCGGGCAAAGGCGTCGAGCACCTGTTTTACCATGGCGAGAACCCGCTCCCCCATGCGGTGAAACTCGCCGAGATCCACTGGGTCTTCGCCTTCTTCCGCAAGCGCCAGCGCGCTGCGGGCAATCCGGGCCGCTTCGTCGCCGATGCGCTCGAGATCGCGCACCGCCTTGATGATGGCAAGCACAAGGCGCAGGTCACCGGCGGCGGGCTGGCGGCGGGCAATGATCAGGCTGCACTCGATGTCGATTTCGCGTTCGAGCCGGTCGATCAGCACATCGTCGTCGATTACCTGCTGGGCAAGTTGGCTGTCGTGCTCGGCCACCGAACGCAGGGCGTCGCCAAGCTGTTTTTCCACTTGCCCGCCCATGCGCAGCATGTGCGTGCGCACCTTTTCCAGTTCATGGCTGAACTGGCGCGAGATGTGGGCGGCGGTGTCTTCAACGGTACGTGGCATGGCAGGACCTTGCGCCCTCCCCGGTCTTGTGATTTTCCAGCATTCTGGACATCCACAACAGGATCAGCAGCGCCGGAATCACCATCAGGGCAGTCATCACGAAGAACAGCGCCCAGTTACCGCCGAGGCCGTCGACAATCGCTCCGCTTCCCGCCGCCAGGGTGGTGCGCCCGAAATTGGAAATCGAAGTCATCAGGGCGAACTGGGTACCAGTGTAGGTGCGGCTGGCGAAATAGGAAATGAAGGAGATCGCGCAGACCGTGGCGAAGGCCGTGGTGAAATTGTCCACGATCAGGGTCAGCACGAACAGCCAGGGTTCGGGGCCGGTTTGCGCCATGGCGGCATAGAGCAGATTGCTCGAAGCCATGGCGATGCCGCCCACCAGCATGCCCCGGATGATGCCGAACCGGGTATTGATGAACGCGCCGATGAGGGAAAAAACGATGGTGGCCCCACCGCCAAGCAAATTGCGGTACAGGGCGATTTCATCATTGCTGAATCCCAGTTCCACGTAAAACACCAGCGACATGCGCCCGAGCATGGCCTCGCCGAGGCGAAAACTGAACAGGAACAGCAGGATTCCCGCAGCGAGCTGCAGGCCGCAGCGCTGGAAGAATTCGGCGAAGGGGACCACCACGGTTTCATGCAGCCACCGGGCCGGCCGGCCCGGCATTCCCCCTGCCCGGCCACCCGGCTCCGCAGGTTGCCGCTGCGGAGCCTCCCGGGTGGGCGGCGACAGCGCGACGATCAGCATCAGCGCCAACATGAACCCGATCAGCAGCCGGTACACTTCGGGCCAACCGAAACCGAAAGTTTCGCCGCCGAGCAGCAGCGCCAGGGTGCCGCCGAGAAAGGTGAATCCGGTTTGCCAGCCTGCCCCGGCCAGGGCCGAGGCCCAGGGGATTTTCTCGTCCATCTCTTCCCGGGAAAACAGCTTGACCCGGTAGGCGTCGATGGCCACGTCCTGGGTCGCGGAAACCGAGGAGATTCCCAGGGCGTAAAGGCCGACGAGGAGCAGATTGTCCGCCGGGTCCGTGCCGCTGATCAGCCACATGAATGCGATCAGCAGAGCCTGGCAAAACAGTATCCAGGAACGGTACTGGCCGAATAGCCGGTGCAGCAGGGGAATCCGGAACTGGTCGATAAGCGGCGCCCAGATCCAGTTGAAGGCGTAAATCGTCGTAACGATGCCGATATAGCCAATGGCGCTGCGGGAAAGCCCTTCCGCCTGCATCCACAGGGTCAGCACCGACCCGTGCAGCACCCAGGGAAAGCCGCTGGAAATGCCGATGAGAAAGGCCACCAGCAGGCGGCGGTCGGAAAGCGACTTGAGAAAGTTTACAGGCTGGGGCCGCATTGCATTCCCTTCGCGCCCCGGAAACAGGGAATCAGTCTCTGAAATTGACGTATTGCAGGGGCAGGTCGGGCTTTGCCTCCTTGATCAGGGCGATCACGCTCTGCAAGTCATCGCGCTTTTTGCCCGAAACCCGCACCTGGCCGCCCTGGATCGATGCCTGCACCTTGAGTTTGGCGGTTTTGACGAGTTTGATGATTTCCCGGGCAAGATCGGACTCGATGCCCTGGCGGATGGCCAGCGTCATGCTGGCGGTATTACCGCTGATTTCGACGCTGCCCTCGCTGAAGCTGCGGGTGTCCAAGCCGCGCTTGACGAGCTTGCCGCGGAGGATATCGAGCATCTGGTGAATCTGGAATTCGGCTTCGGCCCTGACTTCGATGGCGTCCTTGCCGGCGAGTTCAAAACTGGCGTTGACGCCCTTGAAGTCGAAACGGTTGCCGGTTTCGCGGTTGGCCTGGTCGAGGGCATTGCCGACTTCGTGCATGTCGACTTCAGAAACGATATCGAATGAAGGCATCGGTGGTTCCGGATAGTTGTTACAGGCTGGAAGTCTAGCAAATCGGAGTGAACTATTGTCAGTTGGTTGGCTTTTTCCATTCCTTGATTGTGTTGTCCATCCAGCGGCTTACGGCAATCCGGGGCGGCAGTCACGATAGCTGGTTGGTACCGAGAACTACAGAAGCAGGTTTCTGATGTCTGTGAGGAGGGCGGAGAGGCGGGTGATGAATCGGGCGCCGTCCACTCCGTTGACGGCCTTGTGGTCGTAGCTGAGGGTGAGCGGGAGCATGGTGCGGGGGGTGAATTCCGCGCCGTCCCATACGGGTTTGACGGCGGTGCGGGCGACGCCGAGGATGGCTACTTCCGGGGCGTTGACGATGGGGATGAAACCCGTGCCGCCGATGGCGCCGAGGCTGGAGAGGGTAAAACAGGCGCCTTGCATGTCTTCCGGGGTGAGTTTGCGGTCCCGGGCCCTGGCGGAGGCGGTAGCGACTTCTTCGGCGAGTTGCCAGATGTTCTTGCGGTCCACATCGCGGATGACGGGCACCACGAGTCCGGCCTCGGTGGCCACGGCAACGCCGATATGGACGTACTTCTTCTGAATGACGTATTCGCCGGAAGAATGCAGGGAAACATTGAACTGCGGGAACTCGATCAGGCAGCGGGCGCAAGCCTTGAGCAGGAATGGCAGCGGCGTGAGTTTCAGGCTGCGGCGTTCGGCTTCGGGTTTGAGGCCGGCGCGGAATTGTTCGAGTTCGGTAACGTCGGCTTCCTCGAACTGCGCCACATGCGGCACGGCGAGCCAGCTCCGGTGCATGTTGGTGGCAGTGACCCTGGCGAGTTTGGAGCGCGGCGCCTGTTCGATTTCGCCGAAACGGGAAAAATCCACATCGGGCATTGTGGCGGCGGGAACGGCGTCCGGGGCGGGTTCCCGCAGGCTGCGCTTGACGAATTCGTGGATGTCTTCCTTGACGACCCGGCCCCGGGCGCCGCTGCCCTCGATGCGGGTCAGATCGACGCCGAGTTCCCGGGCGAGCTTGCGCACTGCCGGGCCGGCGTAGACATTGGCGTCTGGCGCGGCGGCTTTGCCGGCGGTTTCCGCTGCGGGGGAACGGTGAGCAGTCGCAGATGTGGTTGCTTGCCGTTCGGTTGTGGCCGACGGTGCGGATTGAGCTTCTGGCTCCGGTTCAGGTTCCGGCGCCGCTTCCGCTTCGACTTGCAATCGCAGGATGGGCGATCCGATCCTGACTTTCGCGCCCACGTCCACGAGCAGGGCTTCGACGATGCCGGCCCGGGGCGACGGCACGTCCATGGCGGCTTTGTCGGATTCCAGGGTAAGCAGGGGTTCGTCCACGGCAACCGCAGCGCCTGGCTGGACATGGATTTCAATGATATCGACCTCATCCCCGGTACCGATGTCGGGAATGGCGACTTCGATGACCTGGCGGGGAGCGCCGGTTTCGGATTCGACACCAGCGCCCGGCTTCGCTATCCGGGCGGCTTCACCTGGTTTCGAATCTGGTGCTTCAGGGGCGGATGGCTCAGGCTCAGGCGCCGCCTCCGGCAAAGCCGCTGCTGGCGGGGCTGTGTCCTCCCCGGCAGGGAAGTCTTCCTCGCTGACTTCAAGCGTCAGAATTTCGGCGCCGGTAGTCACCTGATCACCGAGATTGACGACGATACTCTTGACCACGCCGGCCCTGGGGGCGGGGATTTCCATGGCGGCCTTGTCGCTTTCGAGCACGAGCAGCGAATCGTTCTCAGCCACTTCCTGGCCCAGGGAAACGGGAATCTCGATGACTTCCACATCGCCCGCGTCGCCGAGTTCGGGTACCTTGATGATTTCCGTGGCCAATTTTGTCGCGCCTCGTCTGCTGTCTGTCTGATTGGGTAGTCAATGATCCAGTGGATTCGGTTTGTCCGGATCGATGCCGGCGTTCTTCATCCACTTCCTGATTTCGGCATTGTCAACGATGTCTTTATCGCGCAATTCGGTCAGCGCCGCGAGCACGATCCAGCCATGGTCCACCTCGAAATGTTCCCGCAGTTTCTCACGACTGTCGCTGCGACCGAAACCGTCGGTTCCCAGCACCCGGAAACGGTCGGGAACGAATTCACGAATCTGATCGGAATGCAGCTTCATGTGATCGGTGGCGGCAATCACCGGGCCTTTCCGACCAGCAAGCTGGCTGGTGACCCAGGCCTGTTCCGCCCCGCCTTCGGTCCCTAGCAGATTACGGCGATTTACCGCCAGGGCGTTCCGGCGCAGTTCGCCAAAACTGGTGACGCTCCAGACATCCACCGGAATCCGGTAATTCTTGCGCAGGATTGCCGCCGCCTTGCGTACTTCGCGCAATATCGCGCCGCTGCCCAGCAGGCGCAGGCGGAAATCCGCGGCGACCTTGCCGGAAAGCCGGTAGTCTGGCGCCTCGCTGTCCTCAAGCAGGTACATGCCGCGGATGATGCCTTCCTCGCTGCCTTTGATGAGCGCGGGCTGCTGGTAGTTTTCGTTCATCGCGGTGATGTAGTAGTAGATATGCTCGCGGTCCTGGTACATACGGCGCAGGCCATCCTGGATGATGACGGCGAGTTCGCAGGCGTAGGCCGGGTCGTAACTGACGCAATTGGGAATCGTGCCGGCGAGCAGATGGCTGTGGCCGTCCTGGTGCTGCAATCCCTCGCCATTGAGGGTGGTGCGGCCGGCGGTGGCGCCGATGAGAAAACCCCGGGCCTGGCTGTCCCCTGCCGCCCAGCACAGGTCCCCCACGCGCTGGAAGCCGAACATGGAATAATAGATATAGAAGGGAATCAGGGGGAAGTCGTTGGTGCTGTAAGAGGTTGCGGCGGCAAGCCAGGCCGAGAAGGAGCCGGCTTCGGTAATGCCTTCCTCGAGCATCTGCCCCTTCTTGTCTTCATGGTAGAACATCACCTGCTGGGAATCCGCCGGATCGTAAAGCTGGCCCACCGAGGAATAAATCCCCAACTGGCGGAACATGCCTTCCATGCCGAAGGTGCGCGCCTCATCGGGGATAATGGGAACCACGCGCTCGCCGATCTGTTTGTCCTTGCAGAGCGCGCTCAGCATGCGGACAAAAGCCATGGTGGTGGAAAGTTCCCGCTTGCCGCTGCTCTTGAGCTGGGTGGCGAAGATGTCCAGCCCGGGAACCGCCATGGCCCTGGCTTCGGTTCTGCGCTGGGGCACCGGGCCGCCGAGGTTCTTGCGCATCTTGCGGGTGTAGGCGAGTTCGGGGCTGTTTTCCTCGGGGCGGTAATAAGGCACATTCTCGAGTTCCGCATCGCTGATGGGGATGCCGAAGCGGTCGCGGAATTTGCGCAGGGAATCGAGGTCGAGCTTTTTCACCGAATGAGTGGCGTTCTGGGCCTCGGCGGCGGCGCCAAAAGCGTAGCCTTTCACTGTCTTGGCGAGAATCACCGTGGGTTTGCCCCTGGCCTGCACCGCCCGGGAGTAAGCGGCGTAAACCTTGAACGGATCGTGCCCGCCCCGGTTGAGGTTCATGATGTCCTCGTCGGACAGGTGACTGACCATTTCCAGCAGTCGCGGGTCCTTGCCGAAAAAGTGTTCCCTGGTGTATTCGCCGCCGCGGCTGGCGTAATTCTGGAACTCGCCATCGACGACTTCATCCATGCGCCGCTGCAGGAGACCGTTGTGGTCGGCCTGGAGCAATGCGTCCCAGTGGCGGCCCCAGACGACCTTGATGACCTGCCAGCCTGCGCCTCGAAACACCGATTCGAGTTCCTGGATGATCTTGCCATTGCCCCGCACCGGGCCGTCAAGCCGCTGCAGATTGCAATTGATGACGAAAATCAGATTGTCGAGTTTCTCCCTGCCCGCCTTGCTGATGGCGCCGAGCGATTCGGGCTCGTCCATTTCGCCATCGCCGAGAAAGGCCCAGATCTTGCGATCCCGGGCTTCGAGCAATCCCCGGCTGTCCAGATACTTGATGATATGGGCCTGATAGATCGCCTGGATCGGGCCAAGCCCCATGGATACCGTGGGGAACTGCCAGTAATCGGGCATCAGCCAGGGGTGGGGGTAGGAGGAAAGGCCATTGCCGTCGACTTCCCGGCGGAAATTGTCGAGTTGCGCTTCGCTGAAACGTCCTTCAAGGAAGGAGCGGGCGTAGATTCCCGGTGAGGAATGGCCCTGGTAGTAAATCAGGTCGCCGGGATGGTCGTCGGTGGAACCCCGGAAGAAGTAGTTGAAGCCGACTTCATAGAGGGTCGCGGCGCTGGCAAAAGTGGACAAATGGCCGCCAAGGCTGCCATCGCGCATATTGGCGCGCATGACCATGGCCAGCGCATTCCAGCGCACGATGCCGCGGATGCGCCGCTCCATGAACAGGTCGCCGGGAAGGCGGTCTTCATCCTGAACCGGGATGGTGTTGCGGTAGGGAGTGGTGAGCGTTGCCGTGTGGCCGTTGCCATCGCGGATCGAAAGCCAGTTGGAAAGCTGCTGGATGAGATAGTTTGCCCGATCGCTTCCCCACTCGTCGGTCACGGCCCGCAATGCGTCGAGCCATTCCCTTGTTTCTTCCGGATTCGCGTCATGCTCCTGAATCATGAAGTATTCCCGTTCCGCTCCACCTGCTGGAGTTTTCTGTAGGCAAATTACAAGACGGACAGACTATACCCCATCAGAGGGCGAGAATGAAGCCGGGCGAAACTTTCACCTTACACTTTTTGTAGTTTTATTACATATTGCCGCCCGGTCCGGATTCCGAATTTCAGGCTTCAAATTGTTTCATTTCAAACAGTTGCAGGGGCGCGGCCATGAAATGTGGCGACAACCCGGCAAAAACATGAGCCAAATCGGGCCGATACTACAACGATGGCGTGGCTGCATCTCGCCATTTTCCACGGCATCATGATCGAAGCCAGGGAGCCTGCGCCGTAGGAATTCGCGAAAGCGAAAATTCGCTATCGCCGCGCCCCTGGCTGATCGATTGAGGCGAATATTGGTGGATATGCAACGAAATCGAGCGGCCAGGGGCGCGGATGAGAGCGGATTTGCAGCCGTGAATTCCTACGGCGCAGACTCCTAGAATGCCGGGCCAAGGATCGTGAACAGTGCCAGGAGGCCCAGCCAGAGCAGTTGGCAGCGTTCGAGAAGGGCTTGCAGGGATTCGATTTCACGGGCCTGACGGGATTCGCCTTCGTCCTGGCCAGGTTCTTCGGTTTCGCTTTCCTCCCGGGGGATGCCGCCGAACAGGGCGAAGCCGGCGAAACCGTAGAGCAGGCCGGCATTGTCCACCTCCCGGCCGAATTCCCAGAAGGACTTGCGCAATTGGGCGAAGCAATGGACGAAATTCCCGGCAAGGGAAAAGCTCAGGGCCACAAGCCGCAGGGGAATCCATTCGAGCAGATGCACGATCATGTGGACGGTTTCCACCACGCGCGGGTGGGCTTCCGTATCGTGGCTGTCGCGCAACTGGTAGCTGACATAGCTGACGATCACGCCGAAGGGGCCTGCCGCGAGGTACCAGAAAAATTGCACGAACATCCGTTCGAAGGAGCGATACGCCAGACGCTTGCGGAAAAACCGGGCGACTTCCTCATTACTGGCGAATTCATGCTCCCGGGCGCCATGAAAGTTGGCCCGCAGGAATTCGACCGCGGCTTCCCGATCGCCTTCGCTCCAGACCGCGAGAAATTCCCGGGCCAGTTTGCCGGGCTGGGTGCGGTCGAACGCCACCAGCAGCACCAGCACGTGAACCAGCATGGTCAGCAGGCCGAAGCCGCGACCGGCGGCCAACTCAAGCACGAGGAAAAGCACAAGCAATGGCAAGGCGTAGATGAGCGCAAGCGCGGGCTGCCACACCGCGGTATTGCCCGTCAGATTCCGGGCGGCGGATTCGATATTTTCCCGGAAGCGGAAAAACCAGCGGTCGTCGAAACGGTCGTAGTCCCTGAGCCAGAAGTAGTTCAGCGCCAGGCAGATCAGGATGACAAGAAATTTCATGCTTTGGCCTTTCCGGTGACTTCAGCAAGCGCGGACCGGTAACGCCGCCAGTCGAAATACGGGCCCGGGTCGGTCTTGCGGCCCGGCGCGATATCGCTATGTCCCGCAATCCGGTCCACATTCAAGCCTGGATAGGCGCGGAACAGGATCCGGGTAACTCCGGCAAGCGCGTCATACTGGGCATCGGTAAATGGCATGAAGTCGGTGCCTTCGACCTCAATGCCGATGGAAAACCCGTTGCAGCGCTCCCGCCCCCGAAAGCTTGACTGCCCCGCATGCCAGGCCTGCATGTGGAATGGCACGAATTGCGTCACCCCGCCTTCCCTGTCTATCAACAAGTGGCTCGACACCCGCAGCCTTGCAATCTCCGCAAACGAGGGATGGCCATCCGGCGGCAGGCAATTGGTGAACAATTCCGCAATGCAACCCGTCCCGAACTCCCCCGCCGGCAAACTGATGTTGTGAATCACCAGCAATTCAATCTCCATCCCGTCCCGGGAACTGCAATTGGGCGAGGCGATTTGTTCGCAGCCGCCGAGGACACCGTCAACAATGGTATATGACACCCGCGCTCCCGCTGGCGGTATCGCCTTCGTTCGAACAATATTTGTCCCGATGCATTATGTTGCTTTCGCATATTTCAGGGCAAATCCATATGGTACGGGATTTTTCTCCTTTCCCTTCCCGGAACGCTCAATTTGCGTTTTCCACAGGATTTCCCCAAAAATCGCACATCTTGCCCCTTGCAATTACATCATGTTGTGGTTTAATCAGCCGTAAATATCAATATATGGTGTTTCAGTGGCAGTTCTGCGACGATATTCCATGATTGGCCGGCAAGTGGCAAGCCACAGACGCAGTTGCCGGCTGCAGAACGAAAAAATACTGCAAATATGGTTTTCGTCGCCGTAATACCACTATATGGTGTGGTTCATTACAGGAGTGGATCGTGAATTTTGAACAAGCCCGCATGGCGGACCAGCCCGCTACGACCGCGGCGCCGCAAGGTCCGAAAGAAGACGCCGGCGCCCTGGCGCAAGCCGCCCTGAGCAGCACGGCCCCGGGCCAGTTGCGCGTGATCAAGCGCAATGGCGCGGTGGTTCCCTATGACCAGTCCAAGATCGCGGTAGCCATCACCAAGGCCTGTCTCGCCGTGGAAGGCGCCCAGGCCGCGGGCTCGACGCGGATTCACGAACTGGTGGCGGAAATGTCCGCCAGGATCAGCGCCACCTTCAGCCGCCGCATGCCTTCCGGGGGTACGATTCATATCGAGGACATCCAGGACCAGGTCGAACTCGTGCTCATGCGCGAGGGCGTACACAAGGTCGCCCGCAGCTATGTGATCTACCGGGAAGAGCGTTCCCGGGCCCGGGAACGGCAACGCAAGGAAGAGCAGCCGGACACCCCGGGCATCTCGGTCACCATGGAAGATGGCGAACTCGCGCCGCTGGACACCGACCGCCTGCGCACCATCATAGACGAGGCCTGCGAGGGCCTGACCGATGTTTCCGCCGAACATATCTACGAGGAAACCCTGCGCAATCTGTATCCCGGCGTGAAAATCGACGACCTCCGCACCTCCCTCGTGATGACCGCCCGGGCCATGGTGGAAAAGGATCCTAACTATTCCTTCGTTACCGCGCGGCTGCTGCTCGATGCGGTGCGCTCGGAAGCCCTGGGTTTTCTCGGCGTTGCCGACAGCGCCACCCAGGCGGAGATGCACTACCGCTATCCCGCCGCCCTCAGCGCCTACATCGACAAGGGCGTCGAACTCGGCCTGCTTGCGCCGGAACTGCTGGAATTCGACCTGCAGCGGCTTGGTCAGGCGCTGCAAGCCGAGCGGGATCTGCAGTTCACCTATCTCGGCCTGCAAACGCTGTACGACCGCTATTTCATCCACAGCCAGGAAATCCGCTTCGAATTGCCCCAGGTGTTCTTCATGCGGGTGGCCATGGGGCTTGCGCTGCGGGAGGACGACCGGGAAGCCCGGGCCATCGAGTTCTACAATCTGATTTCCAGCTTCGACTACATGGTCTCGACGCCCCAGTTGTTCAATTCGGGCACCCTCAAGCCCCAGCTTTCCTCGTGCTTCCTGACCACCGTGGCGGACGACCTGCACGGCATCTATTCCGCCATCAAGGACAATGCCATGCTGTCGAAGTGGGCCGGCGGCCTCGGCAACGACTGGACTCCGGTGCGCGCCATGGGCGCCCACATCAAGGGCACCAACGGCAAGTCCCAGGGCGTGGTGCCCTTCCTCAAGGTGGTCAACGACACCGCCGTGGCGGTAAACCAGGGCGGCAAGCGCAAAGGGGCGGTCTGTTCCTACCTGGAGACCTGGCATCTCGATATCGAGGAATTCCTCGAATTGCGCAAGAACACCGGCGACGACCGCCGCCGCGCCCACGACATGAACACCGCCAACTGGATTCCCGACCTGTTCATGAAGCGCGTGTTCAACGACGAGAAATGGACCCTGTTCTCGCCCAACAACGTGCCCGACCTGCACGAAAAATACGGTCGGGAGTTCGAGACGGCCTATCTCGAATACGAGCGCAGGGCCGAGGCCGGCGAAATGGAAATCCACAAGACCGTCAAGGCCACCGATCTCTGGCGCAAGATGCTTTCGATGCTGTTTGAAACCGGCCATCCCTGGATGACCTTCAAGGACAGTTGCAACATCCGCTCGCCCCAGCAGCACGTGGGCACGGTGCATTCATCCAATCTCTGTACCGAAATCACCCTCAATACCTCGGCGGACGAGATCGCGGTATGCAACCTGGGCTCGGTGAACCTGGTCAACCACGTGGATGAAAGCGGCCTCGACGCCGACAAGCTCGGCAGCACCGTCACCACCGCCGTGCGCATGCTCGACAATGTCATCGACATCAACTACTACTCGGTGGACCAGGCGCGCAATTCCAACCTGCGCCACCGTCCGGTGGGCATGGGGATCATGGGATTCCAGGACGCGCTCTACCGGCAGCGCATCGCCTATGGCTCGGAGGCGGCGGTGGAATTCGCCGATACCGCCATGGAAATGATCAGCTACCAGGCGATTCACGCCTCCACCCTGCTCGCCGGGGAAAGGGGCCGCTACGAATCCTACGAAGGGTCGCTATGGGACCGGGGAATACTGCCCATCGACTCCCTGGGCCTGTTGCGGGAAGAGCGTGGCGCCGAGTTCCTCGACGCCGATTTCGGCCAGCGGCTGGATTGGGACAGCCTGCGCGAGCGCATCCGGCAAACCGGCATGCGCAATTCCAATGTGCTGGCGATTGCGCCCACGGCGACCATCGCCAATATCTGCGGCGTTTCCCAATCCATCGAGCCGACTTACCAGAACCTGTACGTCAAATCGAATCTTTCCGGCGAGTTCACCGTGGTCAATCCCTGGCTGGTGCGGGACCTGAAGCGTCTCGGCCTGTGGGACGGCGTCATGGTGAACGACCTGAAATACTACGAAGGCAGCGTACGCAAGATCGACCGGATTCCCGAGGAGATCAAACAGGTGTACGCCACCGCCTTCGAGATCGAGCCGCGCTGGCTCGTGGACGCCGCCAGCCGCCGCCAGAAATGGATCGACCAGGCCCAGTCGCTCAATCTGTACATCGCCAATGCCAGCGGCAAGAAGCTCGACATCACCTACCGCATGGCCTGGTTGCGGGGCCTGAAAACCACCTATTACCTGCGGGCGCTGGCGGCCACGAGCACGGAAAAATCCACCGTCGCCGACAACAGTCTCAACAAGGTCGCCAGCGGCCCCGCCGAAACGCCAACGGCGTGTTCGCTGGACGACCCGGATTGCGAGTCCTGCCAGTAGGGCGGGGTCGCAGTTCACGAACAATTGAATGGAGGAGTAAACATGCTGTCCTGGGAAGAGTTCAATCACGAGGAAAAACCGGCGCCGGCGGTCAAGCCGCCCATTTCGGAATTGCCGCCGGAGCCGTATTCCGAACCATCTGCGCCGGAACCGCAGGCCGCGCCCGAGCCACAGCCGTCGGCGCTCGACGCGGCAACCCGCAGCAGCAATGACGACGCCCTGGAACAGGCTATCCGCGATCTGGAGGATCTCGATGTCAGCGCCGGCCTGCAGGAACTCGAAGGCACCGCGTCCCGGGTGGCCGTGGACGACAAGCGCATGATCAATTGCCGGGCCGACCTCAATCAATTGGTCCCCTTCAAGTACGACTGGGCCTGGCAGAAGTACCTCGATGGCTGCGCCAACCACTGGATGCCCCAGGAAATCAACATGAATGCGGATATCGCCCTGTGGAAGAATCCCACCGGGCTCACCGCCGATGAACGCCTCATCGTCAAGCGCAACCTGGGTTTCTTCTCCACCGCCGACTCGCTGGTGGCCAACAATCTGGTGCTGGCGATCTACCGGCTCATCACCAATCCGGAATGTCGCCAGTACATCCTGCGCCAGGCTTTCGAGGAAGCAATCCACACCCACGCCTACCAGTACTGCATCGAGTCGCTGGGCATGGACGAGGGCGAGATTTTCAACATGTACCAAGAGGTGCCCTCGGTGGCGAAGAAGGCCTCCTGGGGCCTGATGTACACCCAGGCCCTGTCGGACCCGCAGTTCCGCACCGGCACCGTGACAAGCGACCAGGAACTGCTGAAAAACCTGATCGCATTCTATTGCTGCCTGGAAGGCATCTTTTTCTACTGCGGCTTCACCCAGATCCTTTCCATGGGCCGTCGCAACAAGATGACGGGCACTTCGGAGCAATTCCAGTACATTCTGCGGGACGAGTCGATGCATCTGAATTTCGGCATCGACATGATCAACCAGATCAAGCTGGAAAACCCCCATCTATGGACCGAAACCATGCGCGAGGAAGCCACCCAGATGATCCTCCAGGCGACCCAGCTGGAAATCGAATACGCCAGGGACACCATGCCCCGGGGCATTCTCGGCATGAACGCCGTCATGATGGAGGAATATCTGCAATTCATCGCCAACCGGCGCCTGGTCCAGATCGGCCTGAAGGAACAGTTCCGCGGCGTGGGCAACCCCTTTCCCTGGATGTCCGAAATCATGGACCTGCGCAAGGAAAAGAACTTTTTCGAAACCCGGGTGATCGAATATCAGACCGGCGGCGCCCTGAACTGGGATTGATTGAGGCATGAGCAAGGAAAAGCGGGCGGTACTCGACCCGGAGCAGACCCTCAAGACGCTGGACCAACTCAGCCAGACCATCGATGTGATGTCCGAGGTGATTTCCCGGCTGAGAAGGCAGATGAGCCGGCAACTGCGCCAGTATGGCCAGAATGAGCAACTTGCGCCGGGATCGGAAAGCGGAAGTCCTGGCAAAACGCCGGATTCCCGCCCCGCCGGGTCTGACCTGGAAACATCCGGAATCAAAATCGATCCCCGGCGTCCGTCCCTTCGCCGCCAGAGCCGGATCCTGCATTAGGGCCTGTTCACACTATGCGCTGTTGCCCTGTTGTGTCTGTACCGTCTCATCCCATCCATGCAATATAAAGTTGGCGCTTTACTACTGGCGGCGGGATTCAGCCGCCGCTTCGGCGGTCGCAAGCTCACCGCCGGAATGCCAGACGGCAGACTGCTCATCGAACATACCCTGGCCAATATCGAAGCCGCCCTGGACCATATTCTGATCGTGTCGCGCCCCGGCGCCCTGGATGACTGGAACCCCGGGAATCAGTCCCTGGCGCTTTTCGACGGCGCGGAACTGGGCATGGGCGCCAGCGTCGCCTTCGGCGTTTCCCGGCTGCCCGACTGGAACGGCTGCCTGATCTGTCTTGCCGACATGCCCTTCATCCAGCCCCGAACCTACGCCCTGCTTGCCGGACAAATCACTCCCGGCAATATCCTTGTCCCCCTCCACGACGGTCGCCGCGGCCATCCCGTGGGATTCGGCAGCCAGTTTTTCCCGGAACTCGCCAAACTCGACAACGAAGTCGGAGGCCGCCGCATCATCGAGGCCAACAAGCATGCCCTGCGCCAAATCACGGTAAACGACCCCGCCGTCCTGCAAGATGTCGACACTCCCGGAGACTTGCGCAAACTCCGCCAGCCAGCGTCATAGCCCCAACCATTCTCATCCTGGTGCAACTGCCCTCCTTCTCATCACGTCATTCTGCGAAACGAAGCCCCACCCCGTCATTCTGCGCGGAGCGAAGCTCCACCCCGTCATTCTGCGCGGAGCGAAGCGCAGTCGCAGAATCCCATGCAGGGCCCTCCCGAAGAGATACTGCGACTGCACTTCGCTTCGCACAGTATGACGGAATACAACACGCCCGGGATGACCAACTCACGCTGTACTGTGGTTGCCGCCATGTTTCGCTACAATACGCTGAATGCCGGAGCCGTCATGCGCCATCTGATCCTTGCCGCAATCCTGCTGCTGTTGCCGGCCAGCGCCGCCGCCGACGCGGTTTCCGCCGCAGCGGCCATGGAGAATCCGGCCAATCCCCTGGTGCTGATCAATACCGAGACCGGCCCTGTCTATCTCGAGCTGCTTGCCAACGAAGCGCCGGCCAATGTGGCGAATTTCCTTTCCCTGATGGAAGCCCGGGAAGCCGTCCTGCCCGGAACAACCCCCGGCGCCCGGGGCTACTACGACGGCATGCGCTTTCACCGGGTGATTCCCGGTTTGCTGATTCAGGCGGGAAGTCCGGCGCTGCACGAAGGCGGCAGGGAGTTCGCCACCCTGGATGATGAAATCAACGCCGCATCCCTCGGCCTTGATGAGCAGGCGGTGCTGTTCGACAACGGCGAATTCAACTCCCTGCTCGGCATTCGCGACAAGGACGACCTCGATAAAATCCTGCTGCGTCCGCTATACCGCCGGCTGGGCATCGCCAGCAATGCCGAAGTCGCCTCACGTCAGGACGAAATCCTCTCGGCCCTGACGGAAATGAGCCTGCTGGACGCCTACGCCCAGCTCGGCTACCGCTATCGGAACGGAACCGCAACGCGAGCCTTGCGCCGGGGCATTCTCGCCTTGGCCAACCGCGGACCCGACGACAACGGCCCGGAATTCTTCATCCTCCTGGCCGATGCTCCCCATCTCGATGGCAGATACACCGTGATCGGCCAGGTAGTGGAAGGCATGGCCACCGCCAACCGCATCGGAACCAGCGCCATCGACCCCCTGAACCTTACCTCTTCCGGGCATCTGATACATTCTGTCCGCAGAATCAACTGAGCTTCCCTGCGGCACATGGAAGTGCCGCCGAACTCGATGGGTGAAGGCAAGCGTTTTCGAAGCGCAGCTTCGAGCGTGGCCGCAACGGTACGGAGCTATGCTCCGTAACTGGAGTAAGCCATTGAATTCGGGAGCAAGACAAAACCACGCTTTTGTTTTGCGATAATGAAAAACTCCACGGATGGAGTTTTTCAGAGAATACTCAGGGCTTGCGCCGCAGGAATTCACGAAAGCGAAACATCCCGCTGCAGCAGTTCGCGCCGGTAGGGCGGCAGCGAATCGAGGATTCGCTTGCCGTAGAACTTGCGCACGAGGCGCTCGTCGAACACGGTGATTCTGCCGCAGTCGGTTTCGCTGCGCAGCAGCCTGCCGCAGGCCTGTTTCAGCCGGAACACCGCCTGGGGCAGCGACAGCTCCATGAAGGGATTGCGCTGTTCGCTTTCAAACCATTGGGCCAAGGTGGCTTCCACCGGATCTGTAGGCACTGAAAAAGGGATTTTCGCAATCGCTACATGGTCCAGGTACTTTCCCGGCAAGTCCACGCCCTCGGCAAAGCTGGCAAGGCCGAAAATCACGCTGGCCTTGCCTTCGTCGATCCGCTTCCGGTGCCTGCGCAGCAGATCATACTTCTGATGATCATCCTGGCACAGCACCCGGCGCCGCCATTCTTCCGGAAGGCCATCGAGCACCTCACGCATCTGCATGCGACTGGAAAACAGCACCAGGGCGCTGCCGTCGGCATCGAGCATGCGCGGCAGGGAGTGAATGATGCAGTCGGTATGCCGCTGCTGCTCGGAAGGCTCGCAGCCCATTTTCGGCACTTCCAGGCTCGCCGCTTTGGCAAAGGGAAAGGGGCTTGGAATGCTCAGGAAATTCGTGTGTTCGGGCAGGCCCGCGCGCATCTGCAGCATGGCGAACTCACCCAGGGCCGACAAGGTGGCCGAGGTCAGCACCGCGCCGGCGCAGCGTTGCCAGAGATTGTTCTCCAGATTGTCCGCCGCCAGCACAGGACTGGAAGATATCCCGATATCCGCTTCCGTATTTTCCCGCTCCCGGTCGAAACTGAGCCATCGCGCCCAAGGTGCCTTGCCGCTTTCATCCGCGCCAGCATAGCTCTCCCACAGGGCGCGGTTGGTCATGGCGCGGTCGAGCAGCCTGCCAACGGCGGGAAACCAGGTTTCCGCCTTTGCCGCGTCCGGGTCGTCCTCGTCCTCAAGCTGCTGCCGGAGGTGCTCCCGGAGCCGGTCAAGCCCGCTTTCGAGTTCGCCGAACAATGCCGCGAGCCCGCCGGCAAGATCGCGCAATTCCGCAGGGGCCTCACCCCGGGGAAAGCTTTGGGTAATACGGTCGCGATAGCTGTCGCCTTCGCTGTGCCGCAACTCCTGCAACAGCAAGTACGCCATTTGCAGACGATTGCCAAGTTCCGCCAGCAATTTGTTGAATTCATTAGCATCACTGCTTTCCAAAACCTGCTGATCCCGCATTTTCTCCAGCATTTTCCCGCAGCGTTCCAGCCAGGCGCTTTCCGCCTTGACGCGGATGCTGTGGGCAAAATGGCGATTGCTCTTTTCCGGCAGGTGGTGGGCTTCATCGAATACGTAAATGCTTTTTTCCGGCGCCGGCAGCACCACGCCGCCGCCAAGGGCCAGATCGGTCAGCACCAGGTCCTGGTTGGCGACGATGCAATCGGCCTTGTCGAGATCGAATCTGGCGTTGTAGAAGCAGCATTTGCGGTATAGCCGGCAGCGCGGCCCGGAACACTCGCCGCGCTGGGCGGTGAGGGGAAGCCAGCGCTCATTGGCCAGGGGCTCGCGCCATTCATCTCGGTCGCCGCGCCAATGGCCGCTATCCAGTTCCTCCTGCATCTCTTCCCAGAGCTCAAGGTCGGCGCTGTCTTCATCCGGCAGGTTTTCCGCGAACAGGTCCCGCAGGGCGGCGCGGCTGTCGTCGCCGTGGAGCAGATTTTCCAGTTTCAGGCGACACAGATAGCGTCCCCTCCCCTTGGCCAGGGTAAAGTGGAAGCGCAGGTCAGAGGATTCCAGCAGTTGCGGAATATCCTTGTGGACGAGTTGTTCCTGGAGGGAAATGGTCGCCGTTGCGACAATCAGCTTGCGTTCGGATTCCATGGCCAGCGGCAGGGCGCCGAGCAGATAGGCCAGGGTCTTGCCGGTTCCGGTGCCGGCTTCCACCACGCAGATGGGGCCTTCGCCCTCTTCGCCTTGCCGGCACAGGGTATTGAATATCCCGGCGATCATTTGCCGCTGCCCGGACCGCGGGCGAAAATCCCGGGCGGCAAGAATCCGCCGGTATTCCGACTGGATCTGCTGTTTGAGGGAGTCCACGGACGTTTGCCTTGCCGGTCAGAAAAAGCGGCGGCAAAGTATAGCACCGCGCCCCGGAAACTCTCATTCCCGGTATTTTGCACGGAGTTCCCCTTTCCGTCATTCCGCGCGAAGCCTCTCTTCCCGTCATTCTGCGCGGAGTCTCTCTTCCCGTCATTCTGCGCGGAGTCTCTCTTCCCGTCATTCTGCGCGGAGCGAAGCGCAGTCGCAGAATCTCATGCAGTGCCCTCTCAAGGAGATTCTGCGACTACGAGCAGAACGACGGAAAGAAGGCGAGCCCGCCTAGGAGCCTGCGCCGTAGGAATTCGCGAAAGCGAAAATTCGCTATCGCCGCGCCCCTGGCCGGTCGATTGAGGCGAATATTGATGGATATTCAACGAAATCGAGCGGCCAGGGGCGTGGATGAGAGCGGATTTGCAGCCGTGAATTCCTACGGCGCAGGCTCCTGGACGCATACGCCGCAAGCTTCGGGTTCTGTTACACTGGCCACCGTTCGCCATAGCTGACCACGGGCAGAGCCATGCAGGCGACCGAAACCACCGAATCAGAACCCCTGGCCGCGCAGCCGGGCCCTGCCGATTCCGGGCCCGTCGAGGCAGTTTCCGCTGCGGATTTCCCGCCCGAGTTGATCGCGAAACTGGCCAAAATCAGCCACAAGCAGAGCCAGGATCTTGCCAATCTGCGGCGCGGCTTCGAAAAAGTCGGCAGACCGAACCCCGGCAACGAACACTGGCAGGCCCTGCTGCAACTGTTGGAAAAAAACCATCAATTTCAGCAACAACTGCGGGAGCGGCTGCAGGAGCAACTCGGAAAACTGGCCGAAGCGCTGGAAGCCGGCCAGTCCAAAGAAGCCCTGGCCTTGTGGGACCGTATCCAGGGCAATATCCAGCAATGCACCGGCAAGCTGCGCATTGCCATGCAGAAAGAAGCCAACGCCAGCAAGGGGCAGGTGCTGGAACTCCGCAAATGGCGCAGCTACGCCGCCACGCAAAAAAAGCAGGAACTGATTGCCGAAATGAAAGCGTTGCCCGAGGCAGGGCTCGCGCCCCGCGACCTGGGCAGGCAGATCCAACTCATGCACGACCAGTGGAAAGCCCTTGGCAGGTCCGAGCAGAACGAAAAGCTCTGGCGTGAATTCAAGAAACTGTCCGATCAGGCCCATGCGCCCTGCAAGGCGTACTTTCGCGAACGCAAGCAACTCATGGCGCAGAACCTGGAGGTCCGCGAGGAACTCTGCGAGCGTCTTGAGCAGAAACTGGCCGAACTCGGCGACCAGCCGATTCACATTCTCAAACTGAATCAGTTGATTTCCGAGTGCAATGCTTCCTGGAAGCAGCACGCCCCGGTGGAACGGTCAAAAATCAAGCCCTTGCAGAAGCGCTACTACGCGGCCCTGAAACAGCTCACGAGCCTGCGCAAGGACGCCGTGGCAAAAAATGCGCAGCGCAAGCGCTCGCTGCTTGAGCTGGCGCAGCAGCTTGCCGGGCAGGATGACAAGTCCGGCGCGGCGAATGAAGCGAAGCGGCTGCAATCCGAATGGAAAAGGATTGGCCCGGCGGATTTTCGCGAGGAAAAACGCCTGCGGGAATCCTTCCAGCAAGCCTGCGACGGGCTTTTCAAGCAGCAGCGGGAAGAGCGGGAAAAACGCCGGGAACTTGCCAGGCCGCCGGCCGAGCGACGCCATGATGAAAGGCTTGCCGGCCTTGGGCCGCGCACCGGTTTTCTGGAAAAGATCGAAGCCAGTCTGTTCAGCGCCGGCAACGCCGAGCGCTTCAGCGAGTTGCATCAGGGCATCGAAACCGGGGACTGGGAGCAACTGCCCGCAACTGATGATTCCTGCGAGAAGACGCTCGCCGACCGCCTGCAGGCTTTGCTTGCCGTGGGCTCATTGACCGAACTCGGCGCCCAGGCCGAGGCCTGCGAGCGGCAGCAGCGCCAAACGCTGGTCCGGTTCGAAATCGACGCCGGGCTCAATTCGCCGCGGGAAGACCAGTCCCTGCGCATGGAATTGCAATTGCAGCAACTCGCCAGCGGCTTTGGCAAACGCGGACCGGACAACAAGCAACTCGCGGCCAGCCTGCGGGATGCGGAAATCGCCCTCGCCTGCTCCGGCCCACTAAGCCCCCAAGCCCGCAAGTCGCTTGGCCAGCGACTGCAAAAGCTGCGCCAGCGGCTCAGTTCGCGCCCGCCCCGTTCGCAAACCGGCTGATCACGGGATTGGCGTAACCGTAAAGCCAGGTCTTGCGCAAGTCCCTGTCCACCCTGGCCAGGCGCCGGTCGAAACGTTCCCGGGAACGACCGTCCCCCTGGTGTCCGCTTGCCACTTCCGCCAACTCCGGCGCCAGGTTCTCACCTTCCCGCAGCAGGATTTCCAGCGCCCGGTAGTTGGTCGGGTGGAGCCGGTAGTTGTGAACGATTTGCCGATCTATGGCCGCAGCCCACTCTTCGGCATCATCGCACTCACAAGACAGTTCTTTGCCGAAAGCCACATGCACCCTGCCCTTGAAGCCGGTCATGCCGGCGGCGATGCTGTGCAGGTCGCCAGCCTCGGTGCGGGTGAATTCTCCCGTGGTTTCCACTTCCCGCAATTCCCGGGCTTTCAGGGCGTCGCATGGGTCAAACTCATAGGAAATCGCCACGGGAACGATACGCAGCCGGGCGAGACTTTCTCCGAGAGCAAGTTTTCTCGCGCCCATGGCGAGCATCTTGAGCAGGGCCGGGTCGGTGCGGTCGATACCATTCTTGGCGCGTCCTTCGCGCTGGGCAAGCCATACATTCTCGCCGCCGGCCACGCAGTGATGGATGTACTCCGATAACAGTTTCAGCGCCAGCAACCGCTCCCTTCCCTTCAGCGAGCGATGCACGATAAAACTCTTGTTCGCCCGCATGAGATCGGCAACCCAGGGCCGCTTGAGCAGGTTGTCGCCCACGCCGATCTGCAGGGTGGTGAATCCGGCGCGATGCAACAGCAGATTGGTGAATGCCGGGTCCATGACGATATCGCGATGATTGCTCAGGAACAGGTAGGACTTTGCCGGATCGAGCTTTTCCAGGCCCTGCTGGCTCAGGCCCCAGGCGCTGGAAGCGACTGCGCGGTCCATGTATACCGCAACCACCTGCTGCATGCTGTCCACATCGCATACCGGCCTGATGAAACCGCGCAGCCGGCGGGTGACCAGGGTGCGCAGCAATCCGGGCAGCCAGCGCGAGAGGCGGGGGCTGTGAAACGCCGCCATGGTGTCGAGAAATTCCCGATCTTCCAGCAGACGATCCAGCACCGGTCGGATCTCGTGATCGCGGTAGGGCCGGATGGCGGAAAACGGATCCTGTTGCTTCCTGCTATCGGTTTGTATTGATTCCATGGGGAGGACGGGGGAGCATCAATCCCGGAAGCGGAGATAGTATGGCGCTTGTGGCGGGCTATGCAACCGCGGCGCGAATTTCGGCCACATAGCCGGTCACTTCGCCAAGAATCGCATCCCGGTTGGGCAATTCACTGGTTTCGGCCTGGGCCAGGGATCGCTCGTAGTCCGCCTGGGCTTTGGGATCGCTCAGGCGCTCGCGACGGAAATCCCGCCATTTGCCGGTTTCCTCCGGGGAAAGCGTTTCGGGATAATTGCGCGCCCGGTAGCGGAACAGCATTTCCGGCAGGCGCGGGTCGCGGAACGGCAGGTCCATCCGACCCAGGTCCCGGGGTTCGATACCGCGCAGCGTTTCCATGTGGGTCCGGTCGCTGTCGCTGAAAAAGCCGCTGTAAATCATGAAGTCCGGGTCTTCCTCCCGGCCGCGGAATCCATCCCCCTGATACAACTGGCAAAAACGCTCCATCAATTCCGGCCTGGCGGTGAGAAATTCCCAATGTTCACGGCAGGCCTCGTGATCGATGTCAAACTCCGCGGCCCGCTCGACCGGCAACACCGCCGGGGAGGCCACCACCGGGCAATGATTGCGGCTGATGACTTTCAGCGGAAGGCGCTCGCCGCCGCCCTGGTCCCGGGGCGCAAACAGGCGCTCGCCAAGTTGTTTCGGGCTCAACTCCGCCCACTGCCGGGGGTCCACGCGCAAATCGTACGCCACCACGCCATTGCTGTTCACCGGATGCGCCCCCAGGGGTATCACCAGCGCCAGACAGCCCTGCCGCGCCGGGTATCTGCCGGATACATGCAATACCGGCTTGTGGCTGGACAGATCCATCGCGGCGGCAACCCGGGACTTGTGTCGCAATCGGTAGACATAGTCAAACAGGCGCGGCTGCCGCTCCCGGATCAACCCCGCGAAGGCGATGGTCGCCTTGACGTCCGACAAGGCGTCGTGGGCGTGCTCGTGTTCCAGCCCATTGGCCGCGCATAGCGATTCGAGACTGAAAATCACCGCGCCTTCTTCGGTTTTCGGCCAGTTGATTCCTTCGGGCCGGGTGGCGGCGCAAAGCCTGCCCATGTCGATAATGTCCCAGCGTGAGTTGCCATTGCGCCACTCGTGCTCGTAGGCGTCGAAGAAATTGCGGTAAAGCAACTGCCGGGCAAGCTCATCGTCGAAGCGGATATTGTTGTAGCCGGCGATACAGGTTCCCGGCTTGCTGAATTCCTCGCGGATACGACCGATGAACTCGGCCTCTCCCACGCCCTTTTCCAGGGCGGTCCGGGGCGTGATCCCGGTGATCAGGCAGGCCATGGGGTCCGGCAGAAAATCCGGCGCGGGCCGGCAATAGAACACGAGCGGCTCGCCGATGGGCTGGAGGTTCTCATCGGTCCGAAGCCCGGCGAACTGGGACGCCCGGCCCCGGCGCGCATCGCTGCCAAAGCTTTCAAAGTCGTACCAGTAGATCGAATTGTCGGTTCGGAGATTGTGGTTTCGACCCGTCGCCGCCGGGTTAGGGTGTTTCGCGCACTCTCGTTCGATGCTCATGTCTGGCGATATGTTGTAGTATTCGGACAGCCGGAAACAGCCCGCCGGCCTCCTTTCCGGAAGATTTCCATGGATTTTCGCGGCGCCCACATCATCAGCGTACAACAGTTCCAGCGGCCCGATGTCGAGCGGATTTTTGACGTGGCCGACAGTATGGAGCCTTTCGCGCAGCGAAAACAAGTGAGCAAGGCGCTCGACGGCGCCATCCTCGGCAACATGTTTTTTGAACCGAGCACCCGCACCCGGGTCAGCTTCGGTTGCGCCTTCAACATGCTCGGCGGCCATGTGCGGGAAACCGCGGAAATCGGGGCTTCCTCGATTACCAAGGGGGAATCGCTTTACGATACGGCGCGGGTCATCAGCGGCTACAGCGACCTCATCGTCATGCGTCATCCCCGGGCGGGCTCGGTGGCGGAATTCGCCGAGGCCAGCCGGGTGCCGGTGATCAATGGCGGCGACGGCGTCAATGAACATCCTTCCCAGGCCCTGCTCGACCTGTACACCATTCGCAAGGAACTCGAATCAAGGCAGCGCCTGATCGACGGCATGAGAATCGGCATGGTGGGAGACCTCAAGCACGGTCGCACGGTGCATTCGCTGTCGAGATTGCTGATGCTCTATCGCGATATCAGTTTCAACCTGATCTCGCCAAGGCAATTGCGGATGCCGGGGGAAATCGTGGCCGAGCTTCGTGCCGCGGGTCATAGCGTGAGCGAAACCGAAGACATGGCGGACGGCCTGCACGACAACGACACCGTCTATCTGACCCGGATCCAGGAAGAACGCTTCGACAGCCGGCTTGAAGCCGACATCTACCGCGGCCGTTTCCGCCTCAATCAGGCGATTTACACCAGACATTGCCAGCCCAATACCGTCATCATGCATCCCCTGCCCCGGGACACCCGGGCCGAAGCCAACGAACTCGACGAGGATCTGAACCAGCATCCCAATCTCGCGATTTTTCGCCAGACCGACAATGGCGTGCTCGTGCGCATGGCGCTGTTCGCCCTCGTACTCGATGTGGTGGACAGGGTAACGGAGCAAGTGCGGGCGGCCGCCTGGTACACCGGTCGCCGCTTCGAATGAAAATCCAGCGGAGAATATGAAATGCTTGGGGAAAATGACTATCTTGCCATGGATGCCCTCGACTGCGCCGCCGGGCTGCAACGCGGCGATTTCAGCCGGGCCGAACTGAGCGAGGCCGCCATCGCCCGGGCGGAGCAGCGCAATCCGGATTGCAATGCCATCAACCTGCCGCTGTACGAGCAGGCTCTTGCGCAGGCGAAGGCGCTGGATGAAGCCGCCGGGACTCCAGGAGAACTTGCCGGGATTCCCTTTCTGATCAAGGATCTGGACAATCTCCAGGGCGCGGGGACCAGTTTTGGCAGCGAATTGTTCAAGGACTATCGCGCCAGGGCGAGTTCGCCCATCGTCAAACGCTACGAAACCGCCGGCCTGACCATGCTCGGCAAGACCAATACCCCGGAGTTCGGCCTGACCCTGACCACCGAACCCGTGGCGCTCGGCCCCGCGCGCAATCCCTGGAACCGGGAGTATTCCACCGGTGGCTCCAGCGGCGGCGCGGCGGCCGCGGTAGCCGCCGGTATCGTTCCCGTCGCCCAGGCCTCCGATGGTGGCGGCTCGATACGGATTCCCGCAGGCTGCTGCGGACTTTTCGGGCTCAAACCAAGCCGCGGCCTCACCGAGGTGGGGTCCGTGCAATCGGAAAACTGGAGCGGCATGGCGGTGGAGCACGTGGTATCGCGCAGCGTCCGGGATAGTGCCGCCTTTCTCGACCTGATCACCCTGCCGCCGGGACAGCATCTGTTTCCCCGCCCCGATGCGCCGGCCTCCTTTCTCTCCTCGCACCAGGAACCCTGCCCAAGACTTCGCATCGGCATCCAGGACAGCCACCCCATGAGTGAAAGGCTTGATGAAGACTGCATCGCGGCGGTGCATGGCGCAGCGGAGCTTTGCCAAAGCCTCGGCCATGAAGTCGAGCCCTTCGCGCATCCACTGGACCATGAATCGCTCGGCGTGGCCATGGGGCGGATTGTCTGCGTACACGTGTGGCAGGCCATAAGCCGGGGCATGCGGCATTTCGGCATGGAACTCGACGAGGTTCCCGTGGAACGATCAACCCGATTCATGGCGGGACGCGGCAGCGAAGTCGGCGCAGCCGATTATCTCGCCGCCCGGGACCAGTTGCGCCTTGCCGAACTCGTGATGGCGCGGGTCCACCAGAAGGTCGATGTCATCATTTCGCCGGTGCTTGCCCGCACCACCGCCAAACTCGGCTGGCTCGACATGAACAGCGAGGACCAGCGTGAATACATCAGCCGCTTCCGCAAATACAGCGGCTTTACCGCAGTCTATAACGGCACCGGCCAGCCCTCGATGTCGGTCCCGCTGCACCGGACCGCACAGGGCTTGCCCACCGGCGTCATGTTCACCGCCGCCTGGGGCGAGGACCTGCGCCTGCTGCAACTTGCCAGTCAACTGGAACAAGCCGCCCCCTGGCCCCAAATCGCCCCCTGAAGGCGCGAGGTCAGGCGCCCCTGCACGATTCCGCGTGCCCGCGGGTCAGGCCCCGGCATTTCCCGTCCTGGCCATGCCACCAAAAATCTGTCTCCAGATTCATCAAATATATGTCTGCGAAATCACCAAATTTACGTCTGCAAAAGCATTGAATATCTGTCTTGCGTTTGCCATGCCCCCCCGTGACTTACCGAACTCCCTGTTTTGTCATGAAAAATACATCGTCTCATGCCAGTGCAAGGTATTATCGGAAAAGGGTTGCCGACGAGGAGTGGGTTCTGTGCCTGAAAGCAGCCGCTGTGGCAAACCCGCTGTGCTCGGAGTCATCGTCGAGCGGGGCTACGGCTACCGTCGCCCGGATGGCGTATCCGTCATTCCAGTGGGAACTCCTGGACCGTAAAAGGCTTGCTGGATTCGTGTCGATCGATCAGTTACCATGAAAAACATGGCAACCACCAGGGTGACGGGGATATGGCCAAGGTCAAGACCAGGAGCGCGAAAGCGACGGAGCCCCCACAAGCGGATTCTCGCCGCCGGGCCGGCTACCAGGATGTGCTTGATGCGCCGGAGAACAAGGTCGCTGAAATCGTTGATGGCGCGCTCTACACACAGCCACGGCCCGCGCCGCTGCATGCGTACGCTTATGTGAAGCTGGGCGCCAGGCTGGAAAATCTGCTGAATTACCGGAGCGACAACGGCGATGGCGGCTGGCTCGTGCTGCTGGAACCGGAACTGCACCTGGGAGAGGACATCCTCGTACCCGATGTGGCGGCCTGGCGGCTGGAGCGCATGCACGAACCGCCGGCTACCGCCTACTTCACGGTAGCCCCGGACTGGGTCTGCGAGATTCTGTCGCCTGCAACCCGGGCGCTGGACCAGGGCGCCAAACGGGACATATATGCCCGTGAAGGCATTGCCCACTTGTGGTTCGTGGATCCGGTAACAAAAACGCTCGAAGTCTTCGAACTGCGCGATGGCCATTGGACCCTGTTTCAGACCGCCACCGGCGAAACCGAAGTTGCGCCGCCGCCCTTCAGCGCCACGCCATTCCAGCTCGGCAGCCTCTGGTGGACCAAACGGCCACCCGCTGTCCACGAACCCCGGCCAGAACCGGCTCTATCCGTCACGGCTTGACGAATCCGCAAACGGCAAGACCCCGCCGGAGCGGGGTCTTGCCTGTGGTGGCCCCAGAAGCCTGCGGCGCAGGTTCCTGGCGAACGGATCAGGCTTGCCGGGCGGCTTGCTCGATTCGGCTCAGGGCTTCCTCAAGGAGGGGGCGGGCGAGGCCGAGGTTCATCCTCATGCGGCCGGGCCCCCAGTACGATGAACCCGGATTGATCTTGACGCCGGCGTTTTCGACGAAATAGCGCTCGACAATGGCTTCCGGCGTGACCTCGTCGGCATCGGGGCTTTGCGCCGCAGTCTCGGCGGCGGCGGTTTCCACGGCGCCGAGGCGCTCGATCAGGGGCTCCACATTGAGCCAGGACAGATAAGTTCCTTCGGGCTCGTTGGCGCTGATGTGGGGAACCTGCTCATTGATGAAATTCGACGCATATCTTGCATTGTCGGACAGGTAGACCCGCACCGCGTCGAGCCAGTCGTCGCCTTCTTCCAGGGCGGCCTGGGAAGCGATGATGCCGAGGGAGTTGATCGTGGCGTTGTCGCCCACGGCGCGGATGCGGGACATCAAGTCCGGATTGTGGGAAAACAGGTAGGCGTCCTTGAAGGCGGCGAGATTGAAGGACTTGCTGGCGGACTTGAAAGTCACGCTGTTCATGACGAGTTCATCGGCGAGATTGGCGTAGGGCACGTATTCCCGGCCCTCATTCACGAAGTCACAGTGAATTTCGTCCGCCAGCACGATGACATTGTGCCGGTTGCAAAGCTCGCCGAGTTCGGTGAGGGTGGCGCGGTCCCAGCAATTGCCCACGGGATTGTGCGGATTGCAGAGAATGAACGTATGCACGTCATCCCGGGCCAGCTTGCGGTCGAGATCGTCAAAATCCATTTCGTAAACGCCGTTCACTTCCCGCAGGCGGTTCTCCTCGATCACGAAGCCCTTGCGGATGGTTGAGAAGAAGCCGTTGTAACCCGGGGTTTGCATGACCACCCTGGCGCCGGGAGGATTGAAAGCCCGCAGGGCTGCGAGCAGACCCGGCAGCAGTGCGGGAGAATCAAGCAGCATGCCGCGCTCGACCACCGTGCCATAGCGGCGCTCGTTCCAGTTGACGATGGAGTCGTGGTAGGAATCCGGCGTCGCCATATAGCCGTAGACCTCGTGCGAGATTCGCTCCCGCAAGGCTTCGGTAATGCAGGGCGCCACGCGAAAATCCATGTCGGCGACTCCCATGGGGATTTTCAGTTGCTCGCCCCAGCGCTCGATCTGGCCATCCCATTTGCTGCAATCGGTGCCGATGCGATTATAGATTTCGTCGAAGTCATAAGCTGCGGCGGAGGCGCCGCGGGAAGCGCCTTGCTGGGCCTTGAGGCTGCCTGCGCCGGCCATGGAACCTGCGACCGCGGCAACGCCAGCCTGTTTCAGAAAAGCGCGACGGTCAATCTTGTATTGGTAGCTCATGGGTCTCCCTCGGGTTTGCTGTTCGCCGTGAATCCTTATAAATCAGGCGCCAGTGTAAATCAATAACCCATCGACCGGATTGGCGGCAGCAATTCTCATTTTGGCAATGGGCGCGCTCGCATCAGTCATCCTGCGCGCAGTCGCAGTATCTCATTGGGTGGCTACTGCAGGAGATTCTGCGACTACGCTTCGCTTCGCGCAGAATGACATGAAGGTTGGAGCGCCATAATGAGAATTGCCGGATTGGCGGGAAATGGCTTGGCGAGATTTCGCCCCGGGGTTATGATGCGGACCTTGCAGCCACCTGAACTCACCAGACAGCCCCTGACCGGGCCCCGGGAGGAATGAATGAAAACGACACGACGTGGATTTGGAACCATTGCCATCGGCGCCGCCGTGGGGGCGCTGTCGGGCCCCGCCCTGCTTGGCCGCAAGGCCCATGCCCAGACCCGGGCCGACCATTCGGCGGGCGTGTATGACAACGGCATCATCCAGTTGAACCAGAATGAAAGCGCGCGCGGCCCCGGCCCGAAAACCATGGACGCCATTCGCGCCCACACCAGCAAGCGCGTCGGCCGGGGCTACGCGCCGGACCATGTGAATGAACTCAAGCAGGGGCTTGCCGACCATTACGGCGTCGAGCGGGGCAATGTTCAGCTCGCCACTGGCTCAACGCCGCTACTGCAGGGCGCGGTGCGCGCCTTCTGCAATGCGGAAAAAGGCCTGGTGACTCCCATGCCCACCTATTCCACGAGTCTGGCCACCGCGCGCACCATCGGCGCCGGCATCGTGGAATTGCCCCTTGGCCGCGACCTCGGCATCGATCTCGACCAGCTTGCCGCCAATGCCGAAGGTGCCGGAATGCTCTATTTCTGCAATCCGAACAACCCCACCGGCACGGTGCATGGCCCCGCGGCGGTGGAAGCTTTCGTACGCCGGGTAATGGACGAAAATCCCGATACCTTTGTCCACATCGATGAAGCCTACATCTACTATGCCGCGGAAGGCGCCATGGAAACCGCGCTGCCTCTGGCGCTGGAATATGAAAACGTCTTCATCACCCGCTCCTTCTCCAAGGCCCACGGTCTGGCCGGCATGCGGATCGGCTTTGCCCTGGGGCAGCCGCAAACCCTGCGCAGGATTCGCGATGCCTGGGGCATGGGCGACGTCAACATGCTCGGCGCCGTCGCCGCGCTGACCGCCCTCCAGGACAAGGAGCACATGGCCTGGGAAATCCGGGAAAACGCTGAAATCCGGGCGGAGGTTGTCGGCTTCTTCCGCGATCTCGGCTACGAGGCGCCCGACTCCAACACCAATCACATTTTCGTCAACCTGCGCATGCCCGCAGCGCAATTCCGCTCTGCCTGCCTCGAACACAATGTGCTGGTGGGCCGGGATTTTCCGCCGCTGGAGCAATCCCATTGCCGCATTTCACTCGGCAGCAGGGAGGAAATGGCGGTGGCGATGGACGTGTTCCGGAAAGTGCTGGCCTGAACGAGAGGGAACTCGTCCGGCCTTCAGCCGCCCGCCCGGGAGGCGGACTTCGGAGAATGACGCACGGCGGTGACTTCGGCCATGATGGAAATGGCGATCTCCGCCGGCGTCCTGGAATGAATCCGGAAACCGATGGGCGCGTGCAGGCGGCTGATTTCCCCTTCCGATAGACCCAGTTCCGGCAGGCGCTCCCGGCGCGCCGCCGAGGTGCGGTCCGATCCCATGGCGCCCACATAGAATGCATTGGTCTTCAGCGCCTCCATCAGGGCCATGTCATCCACCCGCGGATCATGGGCCAAGGCGATGATGCCGCTATAACCGTTGCTGAATTTTTCCCGCACCACATCATCGGGCAGACGCGAGGTGGTCTCCACCCCGTCCACATGCCAGTTGTCGAGATACCGGGGCCGCGGGTCACACAGGGTCACGTCGTATCCCAGGGCCAGGGCCATTTCGGCAACGTAGCGCGCCACATCGCCCGCGCCAAGCAGCAGCAGCCGGTACATGGGGCTGAGGCTGTGCACCATGTGCTTCTCGTCCATCTGCAGCGCGACCTCGTCGCTGCCGGGGCGGGCGCTGACCCCGCCGCTTTGCAGGTCCACCACCCGGCTGATCTTCTGATGGGCGTCAAGGTCCGCCGCGAGCCGGGAGAAAACTTCCCGGTTGCCGCGGTCCGCATCGAGATACTCGAGCAGGACATGCAACTGGCCGCCACAGGGCAGCTTGAGCCGCGCCTGCTCCTCGGCGCTGACGCCATACACGATGCGGAAAGGCTTGCCCTCGGCGTCGTACTGCGCCTTCAGGCTGCCGTTCTGGAGTTGTTCGAGAAAATCCTCTTCTACGCAGCCGCCGGAGATCGAGCCCGCCAGTTCCCCGTCCAGGGTACAGGCGAACATGGAGCCCACCGGCCGCGGCGAGGAACCCCAGGTCTTGAGTATCGTGGCGAGCCAGACCGGCTTGTCCCCGCCAAGCCAGGCCGCAACCCGGGAGATGATGTTTTGCTGACTGCTTAGCATGACCGGGCGATTCTACTCTTCCGGCAAGGGCTCGCCAAACAATGTTGCAGTTGTGCCGCAATTCGCATTACGGCAATGGGTGCGCTTATCGCGTGGCCACTGCGGGAGATTCTGCGACTACGCTTCGCTTCGCGCAGAATGACATGAAGCCTGGGAGCCTGCGCCACAGGAATTCACGGCTGAATGGTCTTGTTCCAGCGCAAGCAGTTGCTGTTTGGTTTCGAGGCCGCCGCCGAAACCGGTGAGGCTACCGTCGCTGCCGATGACGCGATGGCAGGGGATGATGACGGGGATGGGGTTCTGGCCATTGGCGGCGCCCACGGCCCTGGAGGCCTTGCCGTTGCCGACCTGGCTGGCAAGTTCGCCGTAGCTGCGGGTTTCGCCGTAGGGAATGGATTGCAGGGCGGACCAGACCTTGCGCTGAAACTCGGTGCCTTGCGGCGCCAGCGACAGGTCAAAATGTTTTGATTCCCCGGCGAAATAAGCACGCAGCTGATTGATTTCTTTCTTGAATTTCCCGGAATCCTCGATCCAGCCCGGTTCGATTTCCTGGAGACGCTTACCCTCTGGAAATCGCAGCATGTGCAAGCGTTCTCCATCTCCTGCGAGTAACAAGCTGCCGATGGGGCTGTCCATGCGGGTGTAATAAATAGTCATGTGCTGATGTCCGTCAGAGTGAGCCGAATCGGTGCGGACAAAATAACATCATCCTGATTGCCATGCCAATCGCGACTACGGCTTTCCATCATTCCCGGCAAGGCGAAGCAATGTCGCGGATTGACGGGAAGGCGCCTGCGCCACAGGAAATCCGGCGGGCTCTGCTGGTATCATGCGCGCCTCGGGAAATCGCCCGGGATTCCGGTGGCAACCCTGCAGGAACGATTGGTGAAACCTGGGGCGAACAAGCGTTCCACTCTCCGCGCAACCAAGATCGTGGCGACTCTCGGGCCTGCCAGCGACCCAAGGATAGAGTCATTGATCCTGGCCGGCGTCGATGTCTTCCGGCTCAATTTCTCCTACGGCGCCCATTCCGAACACGCTTCGAGAATCCGGGAAGTGCGAGCGGCTGCCGGCAGAACCGGTCGCCATGTCGCCATTCTCGCCGATCTTCAGGGGCCCAAGATCCGCATTGGCGGCTTTGCCTGCAAGACGCCGATTTCACTCAGGCCTGACGCGAAGTTTTCCATCGACCCGGTTATCCCGGACAGCGGCGGCAATGAACGCGAAGTTTCCACGCGCTTCCCAACGCTTGCCGAACAGGTCAAACCCGGAGATTTTCTGGTACTCGGCGATGAATCACTCGAGCTGGAGGTCAGCGGCATTGAAGGGGCGCGGGTGAACTGCGTGGTTACCGCGGGCGGTGAGTTGCGCGCCGGCAAGGGGATCAATCTGCGCGGCGGCGGACTGTCGGCGCCGACGCCCACCGAGCAGGATATCAGGGACCTGGAATTCGCCTGCGATCAGGGAGTGGACTATCTCGCCATTTCCTTCACAAGTTCCGCCGACGATCTCGGCAGGGCCCGCAAGCTCGTTCGGGAGCGGGGCGCTTCCTGCGCCCTCGTCGCCAAGATCGAAAAGGCTGAAGCTGTCGCCTCCGACGCCAATATGGACGCCATCATCCGCGCCAGCGACGCGGTAATGGTGGCCCGGGGCGACCTTGCCATCGAGATTGGCGAAGCGGCCCTGATGGGCATGCAAAAACACATTATCCGGCGCTCACGGGAATTGAACCGCTGCGTGATCACCGCAACCCAGATGATGGAATCCATGGTGCACAATGCACACCCCACCCGGGCGGAAATCATGGATGTGTCCAATGCGGTGCTCGACGGCACCGATGCGGTGATGCTGTCGGCGGAAACCGCAACCGGCAAGTATCCCGTGGAAACTGTCGAAGCCATGGCCCGGGTAATCCGGGGCGCCGAATCGACGCCTTTCGCTGCGCCCCAGGCCAGCCTCGCTCATGACTGCGACGCCATCGATGAAGCCATTGCCCTGGCGGCAATGACCGCAGCCGAACATCTCGCCGAAGTGCGCGCCGTGGCCTGTCTGACCTCTTCCGGCAACACCCCCAGGCTAATGTCGCGAAGCCGCTCGCGGCTGCCGATCTACGCGCTTGGCAACAACTCCCAAACCCTGTCGAGAACCGCGCTGTACCGGGGCGTACACCCTCGCCTGCTGGAAACGGAAAGCATAGACTACGCTCTCATCAACGATGCGGTGGTGGAATATCTGGCGCATTCCGGCGCCGTCTCCAAAGGAGATGTGGTCATACTTTCGAAGGGCGACCTGCAGCACGTCCAGGGCGGGACCAACACCCTGAAGGTCCTGCAGGTGGACTGAATCAGCGCCTTGCGTAGGCTTCCGCCTGACGACCGACGATATCCACCAGATTGCCCATGGCCAGGGTCATGTCGATGAGATGCAGGCCCCAGGACGGAACCATTTGTCCTTCGGCCAGCACATCGCCGCGGATTTCATCGGTGCGGGGGTCGGATGGGTCGGCATGGATGCTGATTTCCAGATAATGGAAATCGCCTTCGTTCACGCAGCGGGCGCTGAGCAGGCCGGGCAGCTTGACGAAAGGCGTGGTGATTTCAGGCGCGGCGGCGCTCCACGCCGGCATGGGGTCCACCCCCTGAAATATCTCGCCAATATTGGACATGTAGGCGTCCAGTTCGCCTTCGCCGCCAGGATTGGCCGGATTGAAGCAGGCCACCTCGGATTCGGCGTCCGGCGCACGGCCGAACAGGTACAGGCCCTCGCTGCCAGGCGGCACGTCTTCACGGTAGCTGGCGTAGCTGATGACGCAGCCCACCTGATCGGCGGATTCGCAAAGCGGCACATGGTCAAAGCTGCCGCCGACGATTTCGCCCCTGGGCACAACCACCGAGAATCCGGCGAGAACCGCCGAAACCAGCCGCTCCCGCAGTGGCGTGCCGTCGATCTCGTTGCGAATCAGTTCCGTCAGCAGACCGGTGCCCTGGGAATGACCGACGAGTACAAAGCCGCGGCCCTCGTTGTGGTTTTCCAGGTAGTAATCGAAGGCCCCGGCCACATCCTGATAGTTGGGCTGCTCGTTTCTGGCGAGATTGCCGGCATTGGCCATCAGGCCGGCAATGGTGACCTGCCGGTAGATCGGCGCGAACGTTCGGCACACCGACCGAAAACGCGCAAACTGGGTGAAAGTGGTAATGATTTCCTCGTGGCGACCGGGCCTGAGGTCGGCATAAGTCGCTTCATCGAGTGAAGTGGTGGGATAGACATAAAAACAGTCGATGGCCGGGTCGGCATTCCCGCTCCAGTCTTCAATCTCCACCGAACCATCGGCATGAACAATGCTGGCGCTCAGATCATGGGCGCAAACATCCAACTCGTTATCCGGATGACAAAGCCAGTTGTCGATATCGGCATAGTCCACTGCCGCGGCGTCCATGTCCTGGGCGCTTGCGGGCAGCAGCGTCAAGGCAAACAGCAGCCCGAGCAAGAGCGGGCGGAACAGATTCAGATGATTCATGTCGAGGGCTCCTTGATGCCGGTGACCGCTTGTTCAGCAAACTGGCGAGTCGGTACGGGGAAAGTATATCCCGATTCCGCGCACGGGGCATTCCCGCTACTTTGTGACTACTTTTTCGCGTCCAGGAGGCTGCGGCGCAGCCTCCTGGGCCCGTCAATGCGGCCAGCCGCTGGCTGTTGTATATTTCGGGCTTGTCGCCCGAGCCATTCGAAGATGAGGAATCTCCATGACTGACAAGGATCTGCGCAAGCACTCCCGGCGGGTGGTCGATGGCGTCGAGCAGGCGCCGAGCCGGGCCATGCTGCGCGCCGCCGGATTCGCCGACGAGGATTTCGCCAAGCCACAGATCGGTATCGCATCGACCTGGAGCATGGTCACGCCCTGCAACATGCACATCGACAGGCTGGCGGAAACCGTCAACCGCGCCGCCGACGCCGCCGGCGGCAAGGGCGTGATCTACAACGTGATCACCGTCTCCGACGGCATCTCCATGGGCACCGAGGGAATGAAGTATTCGCTGGTGTCCCGGGAAGTCATCGCCGATAGCGTGGAGACCGTCTCCGGCTGCATGGGACACGACGGCATCGTCGCCATCGGCGGCTGCGACAAGAACATGCCGGGGCTCGTCATGGGCCTGGCGCGGCTCGACCGGCCCTCGATATTCATCTACGGCGGCACGATTCAGCCCGGCCCCGGACGCACCGACGTGATTTCGGTGTTCGAAGCCGTGGGCGGACATTCCGCCGGCAAGGTTTCCGACATCGAACTGAAGCAGATCGAGGATACCGCAATCCCCGGCCCCGGCTCCTGCGGCGGCATGTACACCGCCAATACCATGGCCTCGGCCATCGAAGCGCTGGGCATGAGCCTGCCCAACAGCTCGGCCCAGGATGCGGTGTCCGGCGCCAAGCAGGCGGACTGCGAGCGCGCCGGAGCGGCCATCGTGAAACTCGTCGCCGGGGACATCAAGCCTTCCGACATCATGACCCGGGCGGCATTCGAGAATGCCATCCGGGTAGTCATCGCCCTCGGCGGCTCCACCAATGCCGTGCTGCACCTGCTCGGCATGGCGCATACCATGGGCGTTGTGCTGAAACTCGATGATTTCAGCCACATCGGAAAGGACGCCCCGGTGCTCGCCGACCTGCGTCCGAGCGGCAACTATCTGATGTCGGAACTGATCGCGATCGGCGGTATCCAGCCCCTGATGAAGCGCATGCTCGATGCGGGAATGCTCGATGGTTCCTGTCTCACGGTCACCGGCCGCACTTTGGCGGAAAACCTGGCGGATGTGGCGGATTATCCTCCCGGGCAGCGCATCGTGCGGGACCTGGACAATCCCATCAAGGCCGAATCCCATCTGGTGATACTGCGCGGCAATCTCGCCCCGGAAGGCGCGGTGGCCAAGCTGACCGGCAAGGAAGGCGACCGCTTCTCGGGCCGGGCGCGGGTGTTCGATTCGGAGGAAGAATGCCTCAAGGGCGTTCTCTCCGGGCAAATCGCCAGGGGCGATGTGATCGTCATCCGCTACGAAGGCCCCCGGGGCGCCCCGGGCATGCGCGAGATGCTGTCGCCGACTTCGGCCATCATGGGCAAGGGGCTCGGCGCCGATGTGGCGTTGATCACCGATGGCCGATTCTCCGGCGGCTCCCACGGCTTTGTGGTGGGACATATCACGCCGGAAGCGATCAATGGCGGATTGATTGCCATCATCAGGGACGGCGACCCCATCAGCATCGACGCCGGCGCCCGCAGCGTGACTCTCGATCTCGACGGGAAGGAAATCGACTCGCGCCTGGCCAACTGGCGACCGCCGGCCCCGCGCTATACCCGCGGCGTGCTCGCGAAATACGCCGCCACGGTGTCCTCGGCGTCCACAGGCGCGGTGACCGACCAGGCGATGGAATCGTTGTGACGTTGTGGCCACTCCATGAGATCCCGCGACTTCGCGCAGGATGACATATCGGGAATGCCGGAACATCAAGGACCTCAATCTTGCCCGATTTCATGACTGCCATGGGACAGTTCCTCGACGGCGCCATGAGCCAATCCATGGCGCTCTGGGCCCTGAGCAATATTCCCGGCTTTCCGCCCATTATCCAGAGTATGCACATTCTCGGCATCGCGGTGGTCATGGGCTCCATTGTCATGCTCGACCTGCGCATACTCGGGCTTGCGGTTCCCTCCCAGCAACTGCCGGAAATGGCGAACCGGCTCATGCCCTGGCTCTGGTGGGCGCTGGCCTCGAATCTGGTATCGGGTTCCTTTTTCGTCTTCGCCCGGCCCTTGCGCTACTTCAACAACCCGATTTTCGGCTGGAAGGCGGTTTTTCTGCTCAGCGCCATTGCGGTGACGCTGCTGATCCATTTCTGGAGCCGCCAGCCGGATTTCGCCAACCACGGGCGCGCGGCAATCAAGGTCAAGGCGGCCGCCCTGCTTTCGCTCGGCCTGTGGATCATGGTAGCCATGGGGGGGCGCTGGATCGCCTATGTGGAATACCTCTACTACCCGGCCTGATGCGATGATCTCCAACCGGCACGCCAGGCTCCTGGCGCAAGGATGAACACCATGTTTTCCGACTGGCTTGGAGCGCCATTCTGGATCGAAATCGAAAACTGGCCGATAAGCTGGGAAATCGGCGGCACCTGGCTGTTTCCCTTCATCGAATCGATCCACGTCATCGCTATCGCCATGGTAGTCGGCTCGATCCTTTTCGTCGACCTGCGCCTGCTCGGGCTCGCCGCCATGCGCTATTCCATCCGCGAACTGACCCGGGAGCTTATCCCCTGGACCTGGGGAGCATTCGTCTTCGCCGCCATTACCGGTCTCGGCATGTTCATCACCCGCGCCGCCTCGCACGTGCTGAACCCCGCATTCCAGTGGAAGATGGTCCTCCTCATTCTCGCCGGGGCCAACATGGCCTGGTTCCATCTCCGCATCTACCGGCACCTGGACGAGCAGGCACAGTCAGCAGCGTCAAATCTACAACTGAAAGTCATCGGCGCCCTGTCGCTGGCGCTATGGTCAGGAGTGGTGCTGGCGGGGAGATGGGTGGGGCATATTGTCTGATTCGTAATACGCGGATGGTTACGCGCGGAATGACGGAGAGCGCATTGGCAACCAATCCGCAGATACAGAAAATATTTCACAGCCCCGGAACTTTTTTGCGGGGGGTTAGTCTCATCATGCGTAGATGGATTTTTTCCGGTTCGCCGGAACTTGATTCATTTATCTCTCCCTTGATAGTACGTTTGGCCCGGTACGCGAGTACCGGGCCTTTTTTTGCGCTGAAACCCGGAAATTTCTCAGTATCATGGCGCTGTTGCCGCTAACCGCTTACAGTGGCGGCGAAAATTTTCTATACTCTCCGGTCTTGTCCCATCATCGTTGCGTCGCAAAACCGGCTAGGAGCCTGCGGCGCAGGCTCCTAGGCAACCAGACCTGATGAAACCGACCGATATCAGCGATCCCGACTACTTTCACAAGGTGGTCGATTGCCAGTGGGCCTGCCCCGCCCATACGCCTGTGCCGGAATACATCCGCTTGATTGCCGGGAAACGCTACACCGACGCCTATATGATCAACTGGGAGTCGAATGTGTTTCCGGGCATTCTCGGGCGCACCTGCGACAGGCCCTGCGAGCCCGCCTGCCGGCGCGGCAGGGTGGAAGAGCAGCCCGTGGCGATTTGCCGCCTGAAACGGGTGGCGGCGGATTACAAGTCGGACATCAAGGATCGCCTGCCCGGCGTTCCCAAACGCAAGAACGGCCGCCATATCGCTCTGGTGGGCGCCGGACCCGCTTCCCTCACCGTGGCCCGGGACCTGCTGCCGCTGGGTTATGAAATTACCGTGTTCGACCGCGACGCTGCGGCCGGTGGCGCCATGCGCACCCAGATCCCCCGCTTCCGCCTGCCGGTGGAAGTGCTTGAGGAAGAACTGGGCTACGTGCTGCACATGGGGGTGAATCGCCGCTTCGGCACGGAAATCACCAGCATGAAAGAACTGCTCGCCGAAGACTTCGATGCGGTATTCGTCGGTACCGGAGCGCCGCTGGGCAAGACGCTGGACTTGCCCGGCCTTGCCGAGGCCAGACCCAATATCCACACCGGCATCGAATGGCTGGCCAATGTGGCCTTCGAGCATATCGATTCCATCGGCGAGACGGTCATCGTGCTCGGCGGAGGCAATACCGCCATGGACTGCTGCCGCAGCTCCAAACGGCTTGGCGGCAAGGACGTCAAGGTGGTTGTGCGCAGCGGTTTCGATGAAATGAAGGCCTCACCCTGGGAAATCGAAGACGCCATGAACGAGGATATCCCCATTCTCAATTTCTGCGTGCCCAAGCGCTATCTGCTCAAGGACGGCAAGCTCTGCGGCATGGAGTTCGAGAAAGTGCGCCGGGAATATGACGGCAATGGCCGGCGCCTGCTGATTCCCACGGGCGAAGAGCCGCTGGTCCTGCCTTGTGACGACGTGCTTTGCGCCATCGGCCAGGACAACGCCTTCCCCTGGATCGAGCGCGACCTTGGCATCGAATTCGACCGCTGGGAATTGCCGGTACTCGACAAGACCACTTTCCAGTCCACCCACGAAAAGGTGTTTTTTGGCGGCGACGCCGCCCTCGGGCCCGACAATATCATTACCGCGGTGGCCCACGGCCACGCCGCCGCGCTGTCGATCCACCTGCTTTGCGAAGGACACGACGTCAAGGACCGACCGGCGGACCTCACTACCCTGGCAAGCCAGAAAATGGGCATTCACCAGTGGTCCTACGATAACGACATCAGTAATGACGTCCGCTATGTCGTGCCCCATGCCGCCAAGGAAAAGACCCTCAACGACATCAATATCGAAGTCGAACTCGGTTTTGACGAGGATCTTGGCCATGCCGAAACCCAGCGCTGCCTGAATTGCGACGTGCAAACGGTTTTCACCACCAGGTCCTGCATTGAATGCGACGCCTGCGTGGATATCTGCCCCACCGACTGCATCACCTTCACCGCCAACGGCGAAGAGGGGGAATTACGCCAGCGGTTGCTGGCGCCGGCGGAGAATGAGGAGCAGGATCTCTATGTGTCCGACACCCTGGGCACCGGGCGCATCATGGCCAAGAACGAGGACCTCTGCCTGCATTGCGGATTATGCGCCGAGCGCTGCCCCACGGCGGCCTGGGACATGCAGAAGTATCTTTTCAATACCGCCAAGGCCGTCAACGCATGAGCTCCCGCAGGCAGGCAGCCAGCCGGAAAACGGGCAAGACGCGAAAGACTGCGGGAGTCAACAACTTCGTCGTCAAGTTCGCCAATGTCAATGGCTCCGGTTCGGCCAGCGCCAACAACCTGTTCGCCAAGGCGATCTTCCGCATGGGCATTCCGGTGAGTCCGCACAATATCTTTCCGTCCAATATCCAGGGCCTCCCCACCTGGTACGAAGTGCGGGTCAACGACAAGGGTTTTCTCGGCCGCCGGGAAGGCGTCGACCTGATGGTGGCGGTGAACGAGCAGACCATCGTCCGCGATATCGAATCGGTGGTACCCGATGGCTTTGTGCTGTACGACTCGTCCAAGGCCCTGCGGCCCATCCGCAAGGACGTGAATTTCCTGCCGATTCCGCTCAAGGACATCTGCCTGCGGGAGTTCCAGCACCCCGGCCAGCGCCAGTTGTTCCAGAATATCGTCTATGTGGGCGCCCTTGCCGCCCTCCTGGACATCGATTTTGAAATTCTCACCGGCATGATCAGCGAGCAGTTCCGCGGCAAGGAAAAACTGATTCTGCCCAATGTTCACGCCCTGGAACTCGGCTACCACTACGCCAGGGAGTATTTCGACTGCCCTTTACCCATCCGTCTGCGACCGTCGCGCAAGGCCAGGGGCAAGATTCTGATGGACGGCAATACCGCCATTGGCCTTGGCTGTGTCTACGGCGGCGCCACGGTGGCTTCCTGGTATCCGCTGACGCCTTCGACTTCCGTGGTGGAAGCCTATGGCAAGTATTGCAAGCGGCTGCGGATCGACCCGGGCACGGGGAAGCGGAAATTCGCCATCGTGCAGGCCGAAGACGAACTCGCCGCCATCGGCATCGCCATAGGCGCCGGCTGGAATGGCGCCAGGGCCTTTACGGCATCCAGCGGCCCCGGGGTTTCCCTGATGCAGGAATTTCTCGGCCTTGCCTATTTTGCCGAAGTGCCGGTGGTGCTGTTCAATATCCAGCGAGTGGGGCCATCTACCGGCATGCCCACGCGAACCCAGCAGGGAGATCTGCTCTCCTGCGCCTTCGCTTCCCACGGCGACACCCGCCAGGTATTGCTTTTTCCCTCCACGCCGAAGGAATGTTTTGAATTCGCCGCCGGTTCCTTCGATATCGCCGACCGGCTGCAAACGCCGGTGATCGTCATGAGCGATCTTGAGCTGGGCATGAATGAACATGTTTGCGAACCGCTGGAATGGGAGGACGCCCGCAAGTACGATCGCGGCAAGGTGCTGAACGGCGAACAGCTCGAACAGTTGGAGGAATACGGTCGCTATCTCGATGTGGATGGCGATGGCGTGCCCTGGCGCACCCTGCCAGGCGCCCATCCCGAACGGGGCAGTTACTTTACCCGGGGCAGTTCCCACGACGCCATGGCGGCCTATACCGAAGACGGCAATGTCTACGCCGAAGTCATGGACCGCCTCGCCAGAAAATTCGCCGGGGCGGGCAAGGTATTGCCGGAGCCCGAAGTTCACGCCGGCGGGGCTTCCCGGGGCATGATCTATTTTGGCACCACGGCTGGCGCCATACCCGAAGTGCAGCACAAGTTCGGCAAGCGGGGCGTCAGGCTCGATACGCTGCGAATCCGCTCGTACCCGTTCCACGATGCGGTTTCCCGCTTTATCGAAGAGCATGAAGTCGTCTACGTCATCGAACAGAACCGCGACGCCCAGCTCAAGAGCCTGCTCAAGATCGACTGCGGCGCCAATGATGAGAAGATGCGCTCGGTGCTGAGCTACAACGGCGTTGTCATCAGCGCCGATCAAATCCAGGCGGCGATACTTGCGGACCTGCCGGAAATACCGGAACAAGCTTCGGCCTGAAGAGCGATTCCATCATGAGTTATATCGTCAAACCCAAATTTCACCATCCACAGTTGCAGAAGAACGATCTGGGATACACCCGGCGGGATTATGAAGGCACCCTGACAACGCTTTGCGGCGGCTGCGGCCATGATTCCATCAGCGCCGCGATCATTCATGCGGTCCACGAAATGTCCCTGGCGCCGCATCAACTCGCCAAGGTTTCCGGCATTGGCTGTTCGTCAAAGATTCCTTCGTATTTCCTCGAAAGATCCCATGGGTTCAACTCGGTTCACGGGCGTATGCCTTCCATTGCGACCGGCGCCAATCTGGCAAACCGGGAGCTGTATTACCTGGGAATTTCCGGCGACGGCGATACGGCCTCCATCGGCCTTGGCCAGTTCTGCCACATCGTGCGCCGCCGCATCAACATGCTTTATATCGTGGCCAATAACGGCACCTATGGCCTCACCAAGGGTCAGCTTTCCGCCACCGCCGACCTTGGCTCGAAAACCAAGTCCGGAGAGGAAAGCCAGTATGACAATATCGATCTGGTCAGCCTGGCCATCGATCTTGGCGCGAGTTTCGTCGCCCGGAGTTTTTCCGGCGACAAGGAACAGCTCGTGCCCCTGATTCAGGCGGGCCTCAGCCACCGGGGATTCGCCCTGATCGACGTGATTTCGCCCTGTGTCACCTTCAACAATACGCCGCTGTCGGCCCATGGCTACAAAAACACCTGGGAGAACAATGTCGTCCTGAGCGAGATCGATTTCGTACCCATGCGCAAGGAGATCACCGCGAGATATTCAGCAGGCAAGGACAAGGAAATCACCTTGCATGACGGTTCGGTGATCCACCTGCACAAGACCGGGTCGGGCCATGACCCGGGCAATCGGGAGAATGCCCTGCTTCACGTGAATGAATACAAGAAGCAGGGCAAGATCGCCACGGGGTTACTGTACATCAATCAGGACCAGTCGGATTTCCACGAGCTCGCCGACACCGTCAACAAGCCTTTCAACCGCCTCAATGAGCACGATCTCTGTCCCGGCGGCGAAGTGCTCGCCGACATCAACGAAACCTTCATGTAGCCAGCCGTTTTCCAGCGCCCCCGGCACCCTGCGCTCTCCCTCCCCGTCATTCCGCGCGGAGCGAAACCCACCTTCCCGTCATTCCGCGCGGAGCGAAACCCACCTTCCCGTCATTCCGCGCGGAGCGAAACCCACCTTCCCGTCATTCTGCGCGGAGCGAAGCGCCCCTTCCCGTCATTCTGCGCGGAGCGAAGCGCCCCTTCCCGTCATTCTGCGCGGAGCGAAGCGTAGTCGCAGAATCTCTTTCAGTGGCCTCCCAATGAGATTCTGCGACTTCGCGCAGAATGGCGGAATGACGGGAAGGGAGTTTCAGAAATCAGGATGTTGACCGCTGTGACTTGATCAGTTCGTAGGCGGCCTTGATTTCCCGGGTCTTGCGGGTGGCGATTTCCATCATTTCATCGGGCAGCCCCTTTGCCACGAGCTTGTCCGGATGGTGCTGGTTCATTTGCCGGCGATAAGCCTTCTTCACTTCCCCATCGCTTGCCCCGCTGCTGACGCCGAGCAACTGATACGCCGCGCGCAACTGCTCCTGACTCGATTCGCTGCGGCCAAATCGCGCCTGGCCGGCAATGCGGTCGAGCAGCTCATCGAGTTGCGCGGCGGCGAAACCGAGCCGGGATGCAATGGTTTGTAACAGCCGCCGCTCGTCAACGTCGATTTCACCGTCGGCGAAGGCCGTGGCGACAATGATTTCCAGGAACATCTGCAGCAGGGTGCTGCGACGGGCGGCCTCCCGCCGGAACTGATCGAGTACTTGCCGCAGGGGGAAGCTGTCTTTCCTGCCTTCATTGAACAGGTCGATGGCCACTTGCCGTTGCCGGGGCGACAGCCGCATCTGGCCCATGACCCGCTCGGCGAGTTCAATCTCTTCCTTGCTGACATGGCCATCCGCCTTGGCGATATAGCCCATGACCGAAAAGGTCGCGGTGAAGAACGCGGTCTGGACGCGTTCGGTATTGCCGCGGCCCAGGGATTCCGCATTGCCGATGCCATTGAGGCCGCTGTCGAAGTAATTGCCCAGGGCCGCGCCGAGCAAGGCGCCGAGCGGGCCGCCGAGCATGAAACCGAAGGCGCCGCCAACAAGCCTCCCCCACCAGCTCATCAGGCCGCGCCGCCGTGTTCTTCGAGGAATGCCAGAAAGGCCTCCTCATCGAGAATGCGAAGTTCAAACTCCCGCGCCCTGGCCAGTTTGGAGCCCGCATTCTCACCCGCGATCACGCAATGGGTGCGCGTTGAAACGCTGCCCGCCACTTTTGCGCCCAGGGCGATGAGCTTGGCCTTTGCGTCATTGCGGGTCATGCGGGCAAGTGTGCCCGTGAGGACGAAGGTTTGTCCGGCCAGCGGCTTTTCGCCCGGCTTCCTCGGCTGCCCCACCGGCCAGTGCACGCCGGTTTCGCGGAGGGCGGCAATCAATGCCAGATTGTCGCTACGGGAGAAAAATCCGTGAATATGCCTCGCCACTATTTCGCCCACATCGGGCACTTCCTGGAGGGATTCGATACTCGCCCCAAGCAGGGGCTCGATATCGCCAAAATGATCCGCCAGCGCCGCCGCCGTGGCGTCGCCCACTTCGCGAATGCCCAGTGCGGTGAGGAAACGGCCCAGGGTCGTCTGCTTGCTCTGTTCAATGGCCGCGGCGAGCTTGGCGGCGGATTTTTCGCCCATGCGCTCGAAACCCGCCAGATCCTCCACCGTCAGGCGATAGAGGTCCGCCACATTGCGTACCTTTTCGCTGCCCACGAGTTGTTCGATGAGTTTCACGCCCAGCCCTTCAATATCCATTGCCTGGCGCGAGGCGAAATGTTCCACCGCCTGCCGGCGCTGGGCCGGGCAAACCAGGCCCGCATGGCAGCGGAAATGCACTCCACCGTCCGCTTCCACGGGAGAACCGCAGGCCGGACATTCCCCCGGCATCACAACCGCTTCCCGCCCGGCGCCCTCTTTGCTCACCTGAACGATCTTGGGAATCACATCGCCGGCGCGGCGCACGATCACCGTATCCCCGGCGCAAAGCCCGAGCTTGCGGATTTCTTCCATGTTATGCAGGGTGGCATTGCTCACGGTAACGCCGCCGACAAAAACCGGCTCGAGCCTCGCCACCGGGGTAATCGTTCCCGTGCGGCCCACCTGAAAGTCCACTGCCAGCACTTTGGCGCTTTTTTCCTCGGCGGGAAACTTCCAGGCGATGGCCCAGCGCGGGCTGCGGGTAGTCTGGCCGAGTTTTTGCTGCAAATCCCGCCGGTTCAGCTTGATCACGGCGCCATCGATTTCGTAATCGAGGGATTCGCGTTTTTGCAGAAGCTTCCCGCAATAGGAAAGGCACTGGTCGGCGCCAGCGCAAAGCGCCCGGTCCGCATTGGTGTTCAGCCCCCATTGATCCAGCAGGTCGAAGGTCTCGAATAGGGTATTCGGCAATGTCATCCCTTCCACCTGCCCGAGACTGTAGCAAAGCATCTGCAGCGGCAGGCGCGCGGTATTGCGCGAATCGAGTTGCCGGATGGCCCCCGCGGCGGTATTGCGGGGATTGATATAGGTCCTGCCCTCGGCTTCCCGGGCGCGGGCGTTGATTGCGGCAAAGCCCTGTTTGCCAAGAAAGATCTCGCCGCGCACTTCGATACTCGTGCCGGCGAGCCGCTCGCCCGCAAGGCGCAGGGGGATGTCATGAATGGTGCGGATATTGTGGGTAATGTCCTCGCCATTGACGCCGTCGCCCCGGGTGGCGCCACGTTCGAGCGCGCCGTCCCGGTACAGCAGGCTTACCGCGACCCCGTCCACCTTGGGTTCGCAGCAATATTCGAGATCGTCTTCGCTTTCCGACCAGCGGATTACCCGGGCTTCAAACTGGCGTAATTCCTCCTCGTCAAAAGCCTTGTCGAGCGACAGCATGGGCAATTCGTGCCGTACCGTGACAAATCCCGGCAAGGGCGCGCTGCCGACCCGTCGGGTGGGGGAATCCGGGCTTTGCAGGCCATAACGCGATTCCAATGCTTCGAGCCGGGCAAGCAGGGCATCGAATTCCGCATCACTGACTTCCGGGCGGTCGAGACTGTGATACTGGCGATTGTGGTGTTCGATCCGCCTGCGGAGGGACTCGACTTCCTGCCTGATGACGGCAGGTGCGTCAGAATGGATACTCACGGTCCAGGAACCTGCGCGCCACAGGAATTCACGGCTGCAAATCCGCTCTCATCCACGGCGCACTAGATTCGACCGTTTACCGAAGAAGGGCCGTAGGTGCTGATTTCGAATTCCCGGATGCTGCCACGGGCCTGTTCGATGGATTGCCGGGTCAATTCCTGGCGTGCGGAATCGAGCAGGCGGCCATCAAAGGTTCGCGCTATGCCCCGGGCCGCGGTGAGCATTTGCTCAAAGGCGCGCATATTGTCGATGGGCGCCGGCAAGACCATGAACATACTGACGCCTGGCGTGGTGAACTCTTCAATGTTGTCCGCGTCAAAAGTCCCCGGGTTCACCACATTGGCCACCCGGAACACGGGCCTGGCGTTTTCCCGGTGGTTTTCAAGCTTGCTGAAGATTTTCATCTCATCAAAACGCAGGTTTGCCGCAAGCAGGTACTGCCACAACTCAAGCCCATTGAATGCCTTGCCTTCCCGGGCAAGCACATGAATGGCAATGATTTGCTCGGGACTGTCATCCCGTGGCCGTGTTTCCGCTTGAGTCCGGGTTTCGGGCGCCCTGGCGCTTGCCGGCGCCGCCTGCCGGAGTTCCTGCGCCGGATGAGCCAGAGGTCCGGTGGTTGCCGTGGATGGCTTGTCGGGCCCGGAAGTGGCCGGAGCGGGAGCGAGCCGGGATGGAGGAAGAGTTGCCGATGATTTTGGCGTCTGTCCGATGCGTTCGCCAGCGGTCATGGAAACCGCGCCAAGATCAAGGTCGGCGTCATCGCCATGGGACCTGGCGGCGCTAGTGGCGGCATGGATTTCCGCCTTCCAGTTCTGTTTCTGTTTCTTCGGGGTGGGAACCGGGGCGCGCTGCGACTGTGGTTTCGCCTCCGGGGTTTCCGGATGGCTTGCCAGCTCTCCGGCTCCTGCCGTTTCAAACCGGGAGGGTTCTCCAGCGACGGATGAAGCGGAAAGAACCACGGTATCGGTCAGCACCGGAATGTGTTCTTCGTCAACTCCACCGTCAGGGTGTTCGGAGTGGCCGCCCTGACCGGATCCCGCAGCGGAAACCACCCGGGCGCCACCATTGGGAAGCTCGTCGAATTCCTCCGCTTCCGGTTCTTCGATCTCCATCGATTGGGCAATACTCTTGTCGATGGACAGCCGGACCTGCCCTTTTCTGCGACGGAGAATGACAAAAAAAGCGCGCAGCAGGGAAAAACCGATCAGCAGCGCGAGGACGAGGATGAAAAGTTCACGCAAGTCCGCCATCATCTGTTAACCACGCGGTTTCCGACTCTTGTTGGAATCATTAGCTATATCCACCAGCAAGGCCAAATTCTTTAACAAAAAATCCGACTTTTTACTCCATGTATTCCCTGAAAAATTCCCTCCATGGAATTTTTCCTTACCGAAAAACAAAAGCGCGGTTTATTTTCCTAATTAATTCAATCACTTGCGTTATCGAATTCGGCGGCGCAGGCTCTTGGCAAGAACTTCCCTGGATTTTGACCCTCCCGCAAATTCTCCTGATTTACGCCTCAACCAGTTCCACCGCCTCATCGATATCGACACTCACCAGCCGGGAAATGCCAGCTTCCTGCATGGTAATGCCGAGCAGTTGGTTGGCGGATTCCATCGTGATCGTCTTGTGGGTCACCAGGATGAACTGCACGTTCGCAGACATTTCCCGCAGCAGGGTGATAAAGCGGTTGTTATTGTCCACATCGAGTGGCGCGTCAACCTCGTCAAGCATGCAAAAAGGCGAAGGGTTGAGTTGGAAAATCGTAAAGACCAGGGCGATGGCGGTCATCGCCTTTTCGCCGCCTGACAACTGCATGATGCCCTGGATCTTTTTCCCCGGTGGCCGCGCCATGATCGATACCCCGGCATTGAGCAAATCCTCACCGGTCAACTCAAGCCAGGCCTGGCCGCCGCGAAACAGTCTGGCGAACAGATTCTTCAGGCCCTGATTGATATTTTCCAGGGTATCCCCAAAACGGGCGCGGGTTTCTCCGTCGATCTTGCCCATGGCGTTTTCCAGGGTGGCCAGCGCTTTTTCAAGCTCGTCATTCTGTTTGTCCAGGTAGGATTTTTTCTCCGACTGCTGCTCGAATTCCTCGGCCGCCGCAAGATTGACTGCGCCAATGCGCTCTATACGGGACTTGATTTTCCCCAGTTCCTCCTTGCAGCTTGCAATCGTCTGCTCCCCTGGGATATCCCGCAGCACCTGTTCCGGTTGCAGTCCGGCCTGTTCCAGCCATTCGCGCCTTTCCCCGCTCATGGTTGCCGCACTGTTGCTTTCCAGCCGGCATTCGGTGATTTTCTCGTTGACCTCATTCAATTCCTGCTGCAATTGCCGGCGATTCCTTTCCCGTTTCTGGAGCTTCTCTTCCGCCGTATTGTAAACAGCCCGGGCCTGTTGCAACTCCCGCTCCACCACCTGATGCGCTCCGAGTTTCTCCTGCAATTGCAGCTGCAGTTCCTCGCCAGGGGCGGTCGCTTCGTCAAGCTGGTTCTCGATGCTTTTGATCCGCTCGGCGGCGCGTTGCGCCTGCACCGCCATCCGGTCCATGTTTTGCCGGGTGGAATCCCTTTGGGTAGCAAGCTGACTCTGCTTCAAGGCAAGATCGTGCAGTACCTGCCTGTCCCCAACGGCCTTGTTGCGCAATGCCACGAGTTGCTCCCGGTCCCGGTCCCGGTCCTGCCGGTGCCGCTCGCGGCGGCTGGCGTCGGCGGAAATCTGTTCCCTGGCGGACTCAAGACCTTGCTCAGCCTGCGCAAGACCGGCCTGATCCTGTTCCATGAGATCCTGCAATTCCTTGAGTTCCCCGGCAATGCGCCGGCTTCGTTCGATGTCATTTTCAATCTGCGACTTCCGGGAATCAATTCCGGCGCGCACCCGGTTCAACTCGCCGGACTTTTGCTGGATCTGTTCGAGACAGTCTTCGCGCTCCTGCTCCGCTTTCGCCTGCGATTCGCGAAAGCCATCGCGTTTTCGGCTCAGGGATTGTGATTTTTCATCGAGGCTGGCGATTTCGGCGCGAAGGGTATCCAGCGCGGACTGCCGTAAAATCACCGATTGCTCACTATCAGCTTTGCTGATCTGCACCCAGTCGGCGCCTGCCCAGACACCTTCAGCGGTAATCACCGACTCGCCCGGGGCCAGGCCGGAACGGGCAGCCAATGCGGCATCCAGGCTTTCCGCAATGTACACGCCCCACAACAGGCTTCCCAGGGCAGTTTGCCGATTGAGTTTACCGGCAAGTTCAGGCAAGTCTGTCTGCCTGCCGTGAGAGCTGTTCCCGGCAAGATCCAGCAAGGTCAGGTCGGCGCCCGGCAAGTCCCCGATCAAGTCCGCAGACAGACTTTCCACCGGTATGCCGCGCAAGCGGTCGCCGAGAACGAGTTCCACCGCGGTCTCCCAGCCTGCGGCGATTTCCAGGGTTTCCCCAAGCCGGGCGCGGCCTTCCAGTCCATGCCGTTTGCGCCATTCGGCAAGCGCTGCGTCGTCATCGCCGAGGGCGGCCTGCTGCAGGGCGTCGAGGGAGGCCTTGCGGCCACTCGCCCGCCGGGCTTCGGCCCGGATCCGGTCGAGTTCCTCGCCACTGGCTTCCAGCAGTTTTCTGGAACTGGCAAGCGCCTGCGCCGCCTTGCCGAGACGTTCGCGCAAGTCCCCGAGTTCCTTCTCCAGCCCTGCGGCGCGATCTTCTTCCGCCGTGAAATCAACAGGGCCGGTTTCCAGCCCCGCGAGTTCGACTTGCAGGGTTTCCTGTCTCTTGCGGGTGCGCTCCAGATTGCTTTGCAACTGACTGATTCTGTTCTGTTCGACTTGCTCGGCCTGCCTTGGCTGCTCCGCCGCCAGGGCGAATTCGCTCCAGCGCTGTTCGCTTTGCTGCCGGCGATTCTCGGCTTCCGCAGCCAAACGGGAGGATTCCTGTTCCTGCCCGGTGGCGATTTTGATGGACAGCCTGATTTGCCCGAGTTCCGCTTCAAGCCGGGCGATCTCGCCCAGGTCCGAATCGAGTTCTTCCCGGGTCTGCCGCCAGTCGCTGCGGGTGTTTTCCAGATCCTGTCCGAGTTTTTCCAGGCTTTCGTCATGGTGCTTGATGTCCTGCTCGATGCGGGCGATGTCGTTGCCGATTGCAATACTCCGATTCTGGATTTCGGAAACGCCGCTGCGCAGTTCCTCATTTTTTCCCCGGCCCTGCTCGATGGCGGTCTCTTCTTCCCGCTGCCGGGCGATGATGGCTTCCTTGCGGGTTTCGAGTCCGGACAGCTTGCGGGCGGATTCGGCCACTTCCCCGGTCAGGGCCTGCCAGTCCAGGGCATTGACCCAGGCCTCGGTGAGACGTTGCTGCTCCATCAGCTTGCGGTAGCGGTCAGCGGCGCGGGATTGTCGTTCGAGATGCTGCAATTGTTTCCGCAATTCGTTGCGGCGGTCGGCGAGACGGTCCAGATTGTCCCGGGTTCTGGCGATACGCGAGGCGGTTTCCTTGCGGCGTTCGCGATACCTGGAAATTCCCGCGGCCTCCTCAATGAAAACCCGCAGTTCTTCCGGTCGCGATTCGATGAGCCGGCTCACCATGCCCTGTTCGACGATGGAATAGCTGCGGGGGCCAAGGCCGGTGCCAAGAAACAAGCCGGTAATGTCGCGCCGCCGGCATCTGGCGTTGTTCAGCAGGTATTGCGATTCGCCGCCGCGCTCGACCTTGCGCTTGATGGAGATTTCCGCATAGCCGGCAAACTCGCCCTGCAATCTCTTGTCCGAGTTGTCGAAAATGAGTTCCACCGAGGCGAGCCCCACTGCGCTGCGCTCGCTGGTGCCTTCGAAAATGACGTCGGCCATCTGGCTGCTGCGCAGGTTGTGCGCCGAACTTTCCCCCATGACCCAGCGCACCGCGTCGATCACATTGGATTTGCCGCAGCCATTGGGGCCGACAATAGCGCAAATGTTGGAGGGAAAGTTGATCGTGGTTGGGTTAACAAATGACTTGAAACCGGCCAGCTTGATGCATTTCAATCGCATGGATCATTCAGTCTGTGTTCGCTTGCGCCGGATTGTCAGGCCGCAACTGCGGCTCTCCTTCGCCATGGCCGCGACGGGGAGTGTAGCTGAATTTCCCAGCCCCTCGCCACAATGCGTCCGCCTCAATTTGTCGCATCATTGTCAACCCGATGTCATACCGGGCGCGGATGACTGGCCGAAACTCTCGCATATAATCCCCCACGCACGGACAGCGAGTTCCAACCAGAGGGAACATCACTCACTTCGCCAAAATCAAAAACCCTCTGGAGGGATCGTCCCATGGTAAGAATGAACTTGCCCCGGGAACTGGAGAATGAACTCGCACTGCTTGCCGTGCTCACCGGCAACTCGATCCAGTTCCATATCCGCCAGGCTATCCTGGAGTATCTCGATGACATCGAGGAGCGGGCCGCCACGGCCAGATGGCTTGACGCCGCCATTGCGGAAGAGATCGTTGAAAGGCCGAAAAGTGACGGCAAGTTATTGTTTTGAATAGCAAAATGGCGGACCGGACGGGACTCGAACCCGCGACCTCCGGCGTGACAGGCCGGCATTCTAACCGACTGAACTACCGGTCCGTCTTGCTGCAAGCCACCCTGGCCAGGTAGCCTGCGTCGCGCAGGCCGCCAGGATGACTTTGGTGGGTGGTGAGGGATTTGAACCCCCGACATTCGCCTTGTAAGGGCGACGCTCTCCCAACTGAGCTAACCACCCGAGCCCAAGAGCCTGCGCCGTAGGAATTCACGGCTGCAAATCCGCTCTCATCCACGCCCCTGACCGTTCGATTTCGTTGCATATCCACCAATATTCGCCTCAATCGACCGGTCAGGGGCGTGGCGATAGCGAATTTTCGCTTTCGCGAATTCCTACGGCGCAGGCTCCCAGGCGAAGGCGCATTGTACTCACTTGAGGTTCGCTGTCAACACGCAACAGACAACCAGAAATTCTCTTTTTGGCGCTCCAGCACCCTTGTCATTCTGCGCGAAGCGTAGCTTAGGGAAGCTCTGATCAAGTCAGGGCTTCCCTGCGGCACATGGAAGTGCCGCCGAATTCCATGGGTGAAGGCAAGCGTTTTCGAAGCGCAGCTTCGAGCGCGGCCGCAACGGCACGGAGCTATGCTCCGTGACTGGAGTAAGCCATTGAATTCGGAAGCAAAACAAAACCACGCTTTGGTTTTGCGATAATGAAAAATTCCAGGGAGGGAATTTTTCAGAGAATACTTAGTCGCAGAGTCTCTTTCAATGGCCACGCAATGAGATCCTGCGACTGTGCGCAGAATGACCCATGTGAGCGCGCCCGGCGCCATAATGAGAGTGGCTCAGGCCAAAGTGCGGGCCTTGTGGCAAAATGCCTGCTTCCCGTTCCCGGAGCAAGGCGCTATTGACCGATGGAAATTTTCAAGGAGTTCCGCATTGAGGCGGCGCATCGCCTGCCCGGTTTGCCGCCCGGGCACAAGTGCTCGCGTCTGCACGGCCATTCCTTTCGGGTCCGGATCACGGTGCGGGGGCCCCTCATCGAGCCGGAAGGCTGGGTGCGGGATTTCGCCGACATCGGCGCCGCGTTCCAGCCGCTGTTCGATCTTCTTGACCATAGCTATCTGAATGAAATCGAAGGCCTGGACAACCCCACCAGCGAGAATCTTGCCATCTGGATCTGGGAGCGGTTGCGGCCTTCCCTGCCGGACCTGGTGGAGGTCGAAGTACGCGAAACCTGCACCAGCGGCTGCCGCTATCGCCCCGGCTGAGCATTCTCCGGCAGAGCTTCCGCTCCTGTTAACCATTCCGCCTGGCTGGCGTTATAGGTGCAGGTAACAGGACGCGGGAAGAAATCCGTCTTTCCCGCCGCGATCAGGAGAACCACTATGGAAGACGTGCTTGTGCCCATTTTTGCCCCCGCCATCGTTTTCGGCGCCTGCGTTGCCGTCGTCTGGCTGATTCTGAAGTTTCGCCAGCACCGCGTGGAGAAGCAGGCGGAAATCCAGCAGCAGTTGCTGACCAAGTTCGAGTCGGCGGGAGAGTTGTCGGATTTTCTCGATACCGAGAGCGGACAACAGTTCATGCGGCAGTTTGAATCGAATCCGCACCGGATGATTCTGCTGATGCTTTCCCTGGGCATCGTATCGACGTTTCTCGGCCTCGGGTTCCTGCTGCTGAGCCTGTTCAGCAATGTGGATTTCGTGTATCCCGGCGTCATCCTGCTTGTGCTCGGGCTCGGCTTTGCGGCCGCCGCCGCGGTTTCCCGGCGTCTTTCGGTGCAATGGCAGCAGGACGACCGCGGAAACCATTGATCCGGCGCTGTGGACGAAGCCGCTTTCCATGGGTTTTACGCGCAAACGGCCCGGCGGCTTCGCGCCTATCTGATTCATGCCCTGAAAGAACCGGCGCTGGCGGATGACGTATTGCAGGAAGCCTACATCCGGTTTCTCCGGGCGGACATTGTGGATGCGAACTTCCATCAGATGCGTTCCTATCTGTACAAGACCGCGCAAAGCCTGATTGCCGATCACGGTCGGAAGATGGGCCGGCAACGAAAGCTGCATGAGGCGCTGCCCGAGCCGGAAGCGGACAGGCCGCAACACGATATCGGTATCGACATGCAGCGGCTGTTCGATAAACTGGCGCCGAAACAGCGCGCCCTGTTGTGGCTCGCCTATGTGGAAGGCGCCAGCCACCGGGAAATCGCCGCCGCCCTCGACATGCGCGAAGCTGGCGTGCGGGTGGCGCTGTTCCGGGCCCGCGGCAAGATGTCGAACATTCTCGATCAACATGGCTGGAATGAATGAAGGAGCGGCCACATGAAGCCCGAAGTCTGCGAGTTGACCGGCAGAACCATTGAAGCCATCCGCAGCGGCGACTGGAGCGAGGAGTTGCTGGTTCACGTCGCCGCCTGCAAATCCTGCCGCCTGGTGCGCTGGATGGGAAAACTCGCCGCGGCCGCGGATTCCGGGGCGCCCTCTCCGTCCGAGGCCAGGCTGATCTGGCTCAAGGCCGGAATCCGGCGGCGCTCGCGAACAGCCGGTCGCGCCATGCTGCCGCTCAGGGCCGGACAATGGTTTGGCGCCGCGGGGCTGGGCCTGCTGCTTGCCCGATTTTCGCCCTCGCTGGGGGAATTGTGGATTCAGCTCGGCGCGCTTGCGCCAAGGCTGCCGGAGACGCTTGCGCCGCTTGCCGAGTCCCAGGACGCCCTCTCGCTGATCCCTGCGGGGCTGCTGCTGCTCCTGCTGCTCGCATTTACCGCGAGCGAAGCCTGAGTCGCGGGAATCCGCGACCGCATAAAAATCTTATTGCCCCAATAAGAATTCGGTTGTGGATTTTCTCTGCCCGCGGGTCTAGTGTTGTCTCCGACCCGGTCCATAACCAGAAGGAGAACCCGACCATGGCCACCTACACCTATCTGTACGCGGAATTCGACGACGAGGGCAGGGGCACGTCAGTATCGAATGAGGGCGGCATCGTCAGCGCCGGCGGCGGCGACGACACGATAGAAGGCGGCCGCAGCGCCGACATCATTCGCGGCGGCAGCGGCGATGACCAGATTTCCGGCGGCGGAGGGGACGATGCCCTGTTCGGCGATACCGGCGACGATATCATCAGCGGCGGCGAAGGCGACGACGACATCGCCGGCGGCTCCGGAGACGATATTCTCACCGGCGGCGCGGGCAGGGATCACTTCATCTTCCTCGAATCCCTGGGTCCCACGGGCACCGACACGATCACCGATTTCAGCCCCGACGAAGATTTCATCGACCTGAGCACGCTGGGAGGCTCCATCAGCTTTGACGATCTGACCATTACCGATAGCAGGGATGACTATGGCAATCCCGGCGCCAGCGTCAGCCACAACGCCTTCGGAACCATTTTCCTGAGCGGCGTCCATGCGGATGAGCTGACCGAGGATCAGTTCATCCTGCCCCGGAGTTCTTCGTTTTCCGCGGTGGAGTCCGCCGGGGGGCTTGGCGTGCTGACGGCTACCGGGAGTGAAGTCGAAGGCACCGGCGAGGACGATTTCATCATCGGCGCCGATGGCGATGAAACCATTCGCGCGGGAGCCAACAACGACATCGTGCTCGGCGGCGAAGGCAACGACCGGATCGCCGGCGGCAAGGGAATCGACATATTGATGGGCGACGAAGGCAATGATTCGCTGTACGGCGGCGCCGGCACGGATTATCTCTTCGGCGGCGCCGGCAATGACCGGTTCTTTTACAAGGGCGGGGACGGCAACGACGTCATCTTCACCTTCTCCGAGGGCGACAAGATCTACATCGACACCGCCGGGCACGAAGGAGTCGCCGATTTCAGCGACCTGAAAATCGACAATCATGTGGCTGGCGCCATCATCGACCTCAGCAGCCAGGGCGGCGGCAAGATCCAGCTTGCGGGCGTCGACGCCAGCGAAGTTGACGCCGGGGATTTCGCCTTTTACGACTCGACCTCGGAATCGGACGGATTCTGAGGCCGCCCGGCTTTCCCGATCAGGGCCGCGACGGCAATTGCCAGTCGATTCCCTCGATTTCCCTAGCCTGAAGATACTCGTTGGCGAGGGAGAAATGGCGGCAGCCGAAGAAGCCCCGATCGGCGGAGAAAGGCGAGGGATGGGGGGCGCTCAATACCTGGTGTCTTGCCCGGTCGATGATCGCCCCCTTGCGCTGGGCATGGGCGCCCCAGAGCAGAAACACCAGCCCTTCGCGCCTGGCATTGAGCGCTTCCACGATGCGGTCGGTGAACCGCTCCCAGCCCTTGCCCTGATGGGACGCCGCCTTGCGCGCTTCCACCGTGAGCACGGCATTGAGCAGAAGCACGCCTTGCCGCGCCCAGTGTTCCAGGCAGCCATGTGGCGGCGCCTCGAAACCCAGGTCATTTTGCAATTCCTGAAAGATGTTCCTGAGCGATGGCGGCGGCGCCACCCCCGGCGGCACCGAAAAACACAGCCCGTGCGCCTGACCCGGGCCGTGGTACGGGTCCTGGCCCAGAATCACCGCCTTGACCGCATGGAATGGCGTTGCATCCAGGGCATGAAAGATCCGCTCTCCCGGCGGGAAAATCCTTTTGCCGGCGGCTTTCTGCTGGCGCAGAAAGGCGCTGAGACCGCGCATGTAGGATTGTTCGAATTCACCGCCGAGCTGTTCCAGCCAGGATGCTTCGAGCCTGACCTGGCGGGCCGGCTCAGCCGGCATGTTCCGGCCGCATGTGGGGAAACAGCAGTACATCCTTGATGGAGGGCGAGTCGGTGAGCAGCATGACCAGCCGGTCGACGCCAAGCCCCTCGCCGGCGGCGGGCGGCATGCCGTATTCCAGGGCGGTGATGTAGTCCCCGTCAAAATACATGGCTTCCCGGTCGCCGGATTCGCGTTTGGCGACCTGGGCGCGGAAGCGTTCCGCCTGGTCTTCCGGGTCGTTGAGTTCGGAAAAGCCGTTCGCGAGTTCCTGTCCGGCGACGAACAATTCGAAGCGGTCGGCGATCTCCGGGTTCCCGTCGTTGCGCCGGGACAGGGGCGATACTTCGGTGGGGTAACCGGTGATGAATGTCGGGTCGAAAAGTTCCGGCTCCACCTTTTGCTCGAAAATCTCCAGCAGCAGCTTGCCTTCGCTCCAGGCCGGATCGAAGGAAACTTCAAGTTCGGTGGCTGCGGACCGCAAATTGGCCAGTCCGGCAAGCTGCGACGGATCGGAAATGGCGCAATGCTTCTTCTGGCAATACTCCAGAACGGACTCGCGCAGGCTCAGGCGGCGAAATTCCCCGGCCAGATCAATCTTGCTGCCCTGCCAGTGGATGCGGGTCCGGCCCAGGGCTTCCCTGGCCACGGTTCGCAACAGGTCTTCGGTGAGGTCCATGAAGTCGCTGTAGTCCGCATGAGCCTGATAAAACTCCAGCATGGTGAATTCGGGGTTGTGACGGGGAGAAAGCCCTTCATTGCGGAAATTGCGATTCAGTTCGAACACCTTGCCGTAGCCGCCCACGAGCAGGCGCTTGAGATAGAGTTCCGGCGCCACCCGCAGGTACATGGGCAGGTCCAGGGAATTGTGATGGGTGGCAAAGGGACGCGCCGCCGCCCCGCCGGGAATGAGCTGCAGCATCGGCGTTTCCGCTTCCATGAAACCCCGGCCCTCGAAATAGCTGCGGATGGCGCGCAGGATGCGCGAGCGCAGGGCGAAACGCCGCCTCGTCTCCGGGTTGGCGATCAGGTCCACATAGCGGCGGCGGTAGCGCAGTTCGGTATCGCTGAGGCCGCGGTACTTGTCGGGCAATGGCCGCAGGGATTTGCCCAGCAGGCTGAACTCCGCCACCCGCAGGGTCAATTCGTCCTTGCCGGTGCGGAACAGCTCCCCGGTGGCGCCGATGATGTCGCCAAGATCGAGCAGCTTGTGCAATGCCGCCAGCTCCGGCGGCAATTGCCGCTTGTTGAGATACAACTGTATCGGGCCGCTGCCGTCGTCGATCACCACAAAAGGCCCGCGCATGCGGATGATGCGCCCGGCAAGGCTGGCCTGTTGCATCTCCGTCCTGAGCGAGGCGGCGTCGTGTTCGGCATAATTTTTGCTGACTTCGCCCGTGCCGCCTGATGGCCGGAAATCATTGGGATAGGCCCCGCCCATCTTCCGCAGCAGCGCGAGCTTGCGCCGCCGCTCGGCGGTGAGCCGGTGTTCGGAATCGCCGTCCTGTGCCGACATGGAGTGTTCCTACAGCCCCGACTTGAGGCTGGCTTCGATGAAGGGGTCGAGCTTGCCGTCGAGCACGGCGCCGGTATTGCTGGTTTCGGCGCCGGTGCGCAAATCCTTGATGCGGGAGGCATCGAGCACATAGGAGCGAATCTGGCTGCCCCAGCCGATATCGTCCTTGGATTCCTCGATGTTCCGGGACTGCTCCTTGCGGCGCAGTTCCTCCATTTCGTAGAGTTTCGCCTTGAGTTGCCTGATCGCCATTTCCCTGTTCTTGTGCTGGGAGCGCTGGTTCTGGCATTGCACCACGATGCCCGAGGGTTCATGGGTCAGCCGCACGGCGGAATCGGTCTTGTTGACGTGCTGGCCGCCGGCGCCGCTGGAGCGATAGGTGTCCACCCGGACTTCGCTCATATCGAGATTCACCTCGATATCGTCCTCGATTTCCGGCGAGACGAACACCGCAGCGAAGGAAGTATGGCGCCGGTTGCCGGAATCAAAGGGTGACTTTCGCACCAGCCGGTGTACGCCGGTCTCGGTGCGCAGCCAACCAAAGGCGTAGTCTCCCCGCACATGCACCGTGGCGCTCTTGATTCCCGCCACATCGCCGCCGGAGGCCTCGGTGAGTTCGGTGTCGAAACCCTTGTCTTCCGCCCAGCGCAGGTACATCCGCAACATCATTTCCGCCCAGTCCTGGGCTTCGGTGCCGCCGGAGCCGGCCTGAATCTCGAGCCAGGCATTGGCCGGATCCCTTTCTCCGGCGAACATGCGGCGGAATTCCAGCGTCTCGAGCTTGCCCAGCAGCTTCTCCAGTTCGGCGTCGGCTTCCCGCAGCAGTTCGCCGTCTTCGGCTTCCCGGGCGAGTGCAAACCACTCGCGCAAATCCGCCGCGCCGGATTCGAGTTCGTCGATTGCGCCGACCGCCCCGGCAAGCCCGGATTGCTCACGGCCCAAAGCCTGGGCGCGTTCGGGCTTTTCCCACACCGAAGGCTCGGCGAGTTCGAGCTCGACCTCGGTCAGGCGCTCGCGTTTGGCGGCATAGTCAAAGATACCCCCTGAGGCTTTCGGTTCGCTCGGAGATTTCCTTGAGTTTGTTGAGTTGGCTGCTGACTTCGAGCATGGCGGATTCGTCCGGTTCCATCACCGGTGGATTCTATCGCAAACGGGCTTCAGGAGCCTGCGCGGGCCCCAGCAATATGCGCTTCAGATCGCCCCGCTCCCGGGAAATCAGGTAGAGCAGGTATATCGTCAGAAACAGCATGCCGAAGAAGACGGCGAGAACGCCAAGCCCCCAGGCGCCCGGGGTGAAGCCGTTGCGCCATACGGTCCAGGCGCCGGAAAGCAGCAGGAAACCGGCAAAATCCAGATTGAACTGGCCGGCCCAGGTCATCCGCGCCAACTCGCCGAAAAATACCGGAAACAGGTTGGCGCCGTGATTGAGGATCACCACGGCGGTGTAGATCAGCAGCACCGCGAGGAATACCCAGAGGAAGTAACGAAATGCGTTCACTGTAGTCTGACTCCTTCTGCCGTGGCGAATCCTATCATGCCGGCCTTGGCCTTGCCTGTCACTGCCGCCCTCGCACCTGAAATCGGTGGATTTGCAGAGAAGCGGCAATGTATGTCCAGGAGGCTGCGCCGTCCCATTGAAAATCGAACAGGCAGCAGCAGTCTGCGGCGGCAAGACGTCTGATTCAGACAAGCCGGTTGTAGAATGCGGTGATGCAGCGCAGCAGGTGGCCCGGGTCTTCGCTTCCCGCAAGCTCCCGAATCGAATGCATGGCGAACTGGGGAACGCCGATGTCGAGCACCGGAATGCCAATCTCCGCAGCGGTAAGCGGGCCGATGGTGCTGCCGCAGGCGAGGTCGGCGCGATTGGCGAAAGACTGCCAGGGCACGCCGGTCTCCTCGCAAAGCGCCTTGAACAGCGCCACGAACCGGCTGCTGCCGGCATAACGCTGGTTGGCGTTGGTCTTGATTACCGGGCCGCCATTGAGCATGGGGCGGTGGCCACCGTCGTGGCGAGCCGCGAAATTGGGATGGACGCCGTGGGCATTGTCCACCGAAAGCATCAGGGAATTTTGCATGACCCGGCTGAAACCGCCGGCGTCCTGGTCTTCCCCCGAAATCAGGCGTTCCAGCACGGCGCTGAGAAAGACGCCCTGGGCGCCGGAAGCCGAAACGCTGCCGACTTCCTCGTGATCGTTGCAGACGATCAGCGAAGCGTAGTCATCCTCCGCATCGAGCAGGGCCCGCAGGGCCACAAAAGTGCTCAGCAGATTGTCCAGCCGGGCGGACGCGATAAATTCGCCGCGCAGGCCCAACCGGGCCGGCGGCTGGGTATCGTACAACAGCAGATCCCAGGACAGCACCCTGGCAAAGCCGGCTTCGGGCCGGTCGCGCCGGATGCGTTCGAGCAGGATTTCCTCCAGGGTGAAGGACTCGCCTTCTCCGAGTCGCAAAACCACCGGCGACAATTCCGTCTGGGGATTGATATTGCGGCCCTTGTTGGCTTCCCGGTCGAGATGGATCGCCAGGCTGGGAATGAAGGCGACCGCTTCGCGGAAATCGATCAGCGAGGAGACCAGGGCGCCCGCTTCGTCCACCCCGCTGATACGGCCGGCCAGCGACAGGTCACGGTCGTACCAGGGATGCAACAGCACGCCGCCATAGGTTTCCACGCTGAACTGGCCGTATCCCTGGCTTTCCCGGGTCGGGTCTGGCCGCAATCGAAGGCAGGGGCTGTCGGTGTGGACGCCCGCCAGACGCAGACCCGCATCAAGCCAGGGCTTGCGGCCCCTGCGAAAGGCGATCAGGGCGCCGTCATCGCGAGTGACGAATCCGGCGCCGGGAACGTCGGGCCAGCGTTCCGTTTCCGCCAATTGCCGGAAGCCCGCATCCCGCAGCATGCGGCAGGCATTGTCCACCGCATGGTAGGGCGTGGGCGAGCGCTGGATGAAATCCAGCAGATCTTCGGGCAGGGCCGGGTCAGTCATGGGGCGAAGCGGGGCCGCGCTGCCGGCGTTCAGTCGACGATTTCCAGCAACTCCACATCAAAGATCAATACCGAATTGGGTGGAATCGCCGGGGTGGGCGAGGATTCGCCATAGGCCATTTCCGCGGGAATGAAGAGCCGCCAGCGATCGCCCACGCTCATCAGTTGCAGCGCCTCGGTCCAGCCGGGAATCACCTGGGACAGGGCGAATTGCGCCGGCTCTCCCCGGTCCACGGAACTGTCGAAAACCGAGCCGTCGGTCAGGGTGCCGTGGTAATGGGCGAGTACCGCATCTCCGGCGCCCGGCGATGCGCCGCCCGGGCCGGCTTCGAGCACTTCGTATTGCAGGCCGGAATCCAGGGTGACGACTTCGCCGCGCTCGCCGTTCCGGGCCAGGAATTCCTCCCCGGCGGCAAGGGTTTCGGCGGCGGCAGCGCGGGTTTCCTCCATCTGCCGCTCCATCAGTTCCTGCTGGCGTTGCTGGAAAGTATCCAGCGCGGCGGACATCTCCTCCATGCTCAGGCTGAATTCGCCATCCATGGAATCGGTGATTCCAGCCACAAACAGCTCGGCGTCCAGCCCTTCGAGCAAACCCTGGGACATGACGTTCATGCCCACGTTCATGCCGATGGCATAGGCGATCCGGGCGTCTTCGCTTTCGAGGCTGGTTGTATCCTGGGCCGGGGCGGCGGAAAATGAAATCGCCTGTGTCACGCTGAACAGCAGTGTGGCCGGTAGAATTCTCATGCTTGCTTCCTCATTATTTGGCTGGATCAGAAGGCAGGGTGAAATCCGGAGCCGGTTACCAGCGGAACACGCCATCTCCCGAGATGCGCATGCTATCCATATTGGTCCCCAAATGCCAGAATGGAACTGTGAAAACCATGAGCAGATCGATCCTGACCGTGGCGGTGCTGGCGGCTGTTCTGGCGGGCTGCGGGCGGAACCTGGCGGTTTCGGTGAATGACCGGGCGATTTATGATCCCCAGGGGCGGCTGCCTGTGGGGGAGGTTGCCGATGCGGATTTGCAGGGCTGCGTCAATTTCGCCATGGAACAGCAGGGAGTGGGGGCCGCCGAGCTTGCGGCGCTTTCCTGCCCGGCTTCGGCGATCGCCTCGCTGGAGCAGGTATCGGTGCTGGAACGGCTGCGCTTTCTCGATCTGGGCGGCAACAACATCAGCAATGTGACACCCCTGGAGGATTTGCCCCTGCTGAGCGCCCTGAACCTGTCGGATAACGCCCTGACCGATGTCTCCCCCCTGCTCAATCTGGAAAACCTGATTTCCCTCAATCTGCAAGGCAACCTCGGCATCCCCTGCGCCCAAATCGAAGCCTTGCGGGAGAGGCTCCGCTCAAACTTGCAGGCGCCGGAGAGTTGCGAATAAATCCGGAATATCTGGAATTCAGACCAGATTTTCGATGATGACCTGCAGCAGTTCGCGGTTGAGCCGGGCGCTGTCTTCGGCTTCTTCCAGTGCTTCCGAGGTGACGTTGACGCTGCCGCCGGTGTCTTCGAGATGCAGTGTGAAATCCCGGTAGATCAGTTCCGGCGCGTCATTCGACCCGCCGATCAGGCGACGGAAGAAGCCGGGTTCCGGGGCTTGCTGGACGATGCCGGCGAAGCGCACATTGAACACCGAGTCTTCCCGGCTGGAATCGAGGATTTCCACTTCGGCGTTGTCCAGGGCCTGGCGCACCTGCACCCAGGCCCGGTCGTAATCGATTCGCAGGGCGAGGAAAGGCGGGTTGCCGGCGGCGTCCACGATATTCGCCTTGCGGGCGCCTTCGATGGTGCCGGCGAGCAGGCTGGCGGTGGAGGCCTGATAGATGTCGTTGCGGTCGGCGAGATACTGGGAAATGGCGTCGAGAATCTGCCGTTCCAGGTCCGGATCGTCGGAAACTTCGGGCCATTCCACGGTGAGGGGAGGCGGCTGTGTGCGCAGGTTCTGCTGGTGCCGCAGGGTGATTTCCGAGGAACTCGAATGCAGGCCCGGCTCGATCACGACGCGGTATTTTTGCCGCAACTCCGGCGCATTGCCGGATTCAAGCCAGGTAGTCTCCATGACGCCGGCGCCCGGGTCGGCCATGTCGAGTTCCAGATTGAGCTGGCTCCAGAAATCCCGCACCAGCGGCCAGACCTGGGCCGGGGTGGCGTCGATCACGATCCAGCGGCGGTCGCCAAGGGCCTGGATGACAACGCCTTCCCGGCGCCGGGTTTCAATGGGTTTGGGCAGGGGAATGTCGTCGGCGAAGGTCACGCCGGAAATCAGCGGGGTTTCGGGAATGACATAGAGCGCGTCGATGGTGTAGCTGTCCAGTTCCGGCGGGATTTCCATGGGGGGCATGATGCGCGCATCGCGGTAGGTTTCCGGGTTGCCGCCGATGCCGAAGATGCCGTCTTCGCCGATACCGAGAAAGCCCTCGTCCTCGCCGGACTCGTCTTCGCCGCCGAACAGCCCATCTTCTCCGCCGATGACCGAGCAGCCCGTGACCAGGGCAAGCAGGACGAGACAGAAAATGGTTCGGAATCTGGTCATGCCGTCAATCATTTTCCGGGGCCGAATCTTCGATACTGACTCCGCCGTGAATCAGGGCCTGTTCCAACTGCTCGTGGAACCGCGGGTGGAGTTCCACCAGCGGCAGCCGGATTCCCGATGCAACCCGGCCCATTCGCCGCAGGGCCCATTTCACCGGCGCCGGGTTTCCTTCCACAAACAGCCCCTGGTGCAAGGGCATGAGTTCATCATTCACAGCGGCGGCCCGGGCAAAATCTCCAGCGAGGGCGAGTTCGCACATCTTCGCCATTTTCCCGGGCGCCACATTGGCGGTCACCGAGACGGTTCCCCGGGCGCCGGCCCGCATCAAGGGCAGGGTGACGGCGTCTTCGCCGCTGTAGACCGCAACTTCTGCGACCTTGCATGCTTCCACAAGTTCCCCGCCCCGTTCCGGGTCGCCGGTGGCGTCCTTGATTGCGACGATGTTGTCGAACTCGGCCAGGCGCAGCACGGTCTCGAGTTCCAGGTCGCAGGCGGTTCTGCCGGGAACGTTGTAGAGAATCTGGGGAATGTCGATGGTTTCCGCAATGATGGCGTAATGCCGGTACAGACCCTGCTGGGAAGGCTTGTTGTAGTACGGCGTCACGAGCAGGGCGGCGGCGGCGCCGCAGTCGGCGGCGGCCCGGGTAAGCTGCAGGGCTTCGGCGGTATTGTTGGAGCCGGTGCCGGCGATGATGGGGATGCGACCCGCGGCCCGGTCCACGGCGCGCGCGACGAGATCGCAGTGTTCGGCATGGGACAGGGTCGCCGATTCACCGGTGGTGCCGGCAATCACGATGGCATGGGTGCCCGCCGCGATATGCCATTCGAGGAGGCGGTCGAAGCCCGGCTCGTCCAGGGAACCGACCGCGGCCATGGGCGTGACCATGGCGACAATGCTGCCGGCGATCGAAGTTTTCACGCTTTTCTGATCCAGTAGTAATAGGCGGTTTCGTCCTTGCTGAAATGGAGAATCTGGTGGTCGCTGTGTTCGGCGAACATGTGGAAATCCCTTTCCGAGCCGGGGTCGGTGGCAACCACTTTCAGCACCTGGCTGGCCGCCATGCCATTGAGGGCGAGTTTCGCCTTCAGCAGGGGCATGGGACACTGCAGGCCCCTGAGGTCAAGTTCAATATCGGCCGCCGGATTCATCCCCGCATTCTAGCAACTCGCCCGCTCGACTGTCTGCACCGGACGTTCCAGGAGCAATTCCCATTATGGCAATGGGCGCGCCCACATCAGTCATCCTGCAGAATCTCCCTGCCGGGGCCGCTGCATGAAATTCTGTGGTACCCTCTTCGGGATGCGGTTTCGGGCTGCTTTCATGCGCTGGTTGATCTTGCCGACTGTTGCATTGGTGGTGGGTGCAATTCTGGTTCCGGGCGAAACGGTCGGGCAGTCGCGGCTGCCCACGCTCGGGGACAGGATTTCAGGGACGGTTTCGCTGGAAGAAGAGTACCGCATGGGCCAGCAGTTTCTGGCCCAGATTCGCCGCGGCGCACCGACGATTCCGGACGCCCTGCTCAACAGCTATCTGGAAAACATCACCTACCGGCTGGCCTCGCGTTCCGAACTCAAGGACCATCGCCTGTCCTTCGTGATCATCGACAGCGACGAACTCAATGCCTTTGCGGCGCCGGGCGGGATTATCGGGGTCAATACCGGGCTGTTTCTCCATGCGGTGAACGAAGCCGAATTCGCTTCGGTCATGGCCCATGAAATCGCCCATGTGAGCCAGCGGCATTTCGCCCGGGGCGTGGATGAAGCCCAGGCGGGCCGAATTCCGTATCTTGCCAGCCTGCTCGCCAGCGTGATCGTCATGGCGACTTCCGACGCCCAGCATGGCACGGCGGCGATCACCGCGGCCCAGGGCATGGCGGTAAGCAATCAGCTTCGCCACAGCCGCAGTAATGAAGCCGAGGCGGACCGGGTGGGCCAGAACACCATGTTCAACGCCGGCATCGACCCTGCCGCCATGGGCTCGCTGTTCGAGCGGCTCATGTCCCTGAACCGGCTTGGCAGCAGGCCCCCGGAGTTCCTGCTGTCCCACCCGCTCACCGAATCCCGGGTGGCCGACGCCCGCAGCCGGGCGGTGCGCTATCCCGGACGGGATTATTTCGACAACCTGGAATACCGGCTCATGCGGGCCCGGGTGGTGAATCATTACGCCCCGGACAAGCGCGCCCTGGTGGCGGATTATGAGCGCCGCAGGGAAGAGCCGCGCAGCGACGTCGAGGAAGACGCCTTCATTTACGGTCTGGCAGTGGCCTATTGGGAAAATGAACAATACGCGCTGGCTTCGGAGACCCTGGCGCGGCTGCTCGCCAGGGACCCCAACCGCATCAGCTACGTGGTGACCCAGGCCGAAATACTGATTCGCCGGAACGAGGAGGGCCAGGCGATTCCCTTCCTGCGCCGGCATCTGGAAATCAATCCCGGCAATCATGCCCTGACCATGACCCTGGCGGATGCGCTGATCCAGGCCCGGGCCTACGAGGCCGCCGCCATGACCCTCGATGCCCATACCCGGCGCCGCCCGGACGACCACCACATCTGGTATCAGCTTGCGGAAGTGCAGGGTCAGGCGGGAAACATCAGTGAAGTGCATCAGGCCCGGGCAGAGTATTTCAGCCTGGTGGGGGATTTCCCGGCGGCGCGGAACCAGTTGCAGTACGCTTTGCGGCTCGAGCAGGACGCTGGCGCATCGCCCGCGGAGCAGGCCGGACTGCAGCAGAAAATCCGGGAAGTCGAACGGATTATCGCGGAGATGAGCGGCTAGGAGCCTGCGCCGCAGGAATTCGCGAAACCGAAAATTCGCTATCGCCCGCCATCTGCTTGCCGAAATCGAGCATGCGCCGCAGGGGAATCATCGCCTGCCGGGCAAGCTCCGCATTCACCAGCACTTCGTTATCGCCGTTTTCCAGCGTCTCCCGCATCTCGTGGAGTGAATTCAGCCCCATCCAGGGGCAACTCGCGCAACTGCGGCATTCGGCGCCCTTGCCCGCTGTCGGCGCCACGATGAATTCCTTGTCCGGCGCGCGCATTTGCAACTTGTGGAAAATTCCCTGGTCGGTGGCGACGATGAACTGACGATTGGGCAAGTCGCTCGCCGCCCGGATGATCTGCGTGGTGGAGCCGACGAAATCGGCAAGCTCCAGCACCCCGGCGGGAGATTCCGGATGGGCCAGCACCGCGGCTTCGGGATGGACCTGGATCAGGTCCTTCAGGCCCCGGGCCTTGAATTCCTCGTGTACGATGCAGGCGGCGTCCCAAAGCAGCATGTCGGCGCCGGTGACGCGCTGGATATAGGCGCCAAGATGACGATCCGGCGCCCACAGTATCCGCTCGCCCCCGGCGGACAGGTGATCCACCAGATCCACGGCGATGCTTGAAGTCACCACCCAGTCCGCCCTGGCTTTCACCGCGGCGGAAGTATTGGCGTACACCACCACGGTATGGTCAGGGTGGTTATCGCAGAATCGGGAAAAGTCATCCGCCGGGCAGGCCAGATCGAGGGAACAGGTGGCCTCCAGGGTGGGCATCAGCACGGTCTTGCCCGGGCTCAGAATCTTGGCGGTTTCCCCCATGAAGCGAACCCCGGCCACCACGAGCGCCTCGGCGTCGCAATCCCGACCGAAGCGCGCCATTTCCAGGCTGTCGCCCACGAATCCCCCACTCTCCTCGGCCAACTCCTGCAGTTCCGCATCGACATAGTAGTGGGCGACGATGGCCGCCTTCCTGCGCTCGAGCAAGCCCATGATCGCATCGCGGTATTCGGCCCGCTGCCGCACGCTCGGCGCCTCGGGCGGAACCGCCCGGTCGAGATACCGTTTCACCAGCAAGGTGTCGGCAATCAGCCGATCTTCATCGACTACCGCCACACCGGAATCTGCAAGCGTTTCTGTCATATCCGGCCTCTGGACAAGCCGGGAATTCTAGCACGGCCGCCCGTGTCGAAAGCTCGAATCCCGGGCGGCGCGCCGCCGCCAGGAGGGAACAAGCGGCCAGGGGCGTGGATGAGAACGGATTTGCAGCCATGAATTTCTGTGGCGCAGGCTCCCGGGAGTCTGCCCCCCCCCCCCTACTCCTGGCTGTACACATCCGCCATGAGGGTTTGTTCGTGGAGGCGGGCGGCCTTGATGGAAGCCTGCTTGGCGGAGTCGTTGCGGGTGTTTTCGAGGCGGCGGAGGTAGATTTCGTCCACATCCGAGGTGATGTAGTCGCCGTCGAAGACCGAGCATTCGAAGCGGGTAATGTCGCGATTGCCTTCACGGCAGGCGTCGATGAGGTCTTCGAGGTCCTGGTAGATGAGCCAGTCGGCGCCGATGGTCTCCTGCACCTCTTCGATGCTGCGCCCCGCGGCGATGAGTTCCGAGGCGGCTGGCATGTCGATGCCATAGACATTGGGAAAGCGGATGGGCGGCGCCGCCGAGGCGAAGTAGACCTTGCGGGCGCCCGCATCCCGGGCCATCTGGATGATCTGCCTGGAAGTCGTGCCGCGGACGATGGAATCGTCCACCAGCAGGACATTCTTGCCGCGGAATTCGAGATCGATGACATTGAGCTTCTGGCGCACGGATTTCCTGCGCTGGACCTGGCCCGGCATGATGAAAGTCCGGCCGATGTAGCGGTTCTTGACGAATCCCTCGCGGAACTTGACGCCCAGCCGGTTGGCGAGTTCCAGGGCGATGGGGCGGCTCGTTTCCGGGATCGGGATGGCCACGTCGATATCCTGCTTCGCGCGCAGGCGCTTGAGCTTGTCGGCCAGTTTTTCGCCCATGCGGAGCCGGGCCTTGTACACCGAAATGCCGTCCATCAGCGAATCGGGCCGGGCGAAATAGACGTGTTCGAAGATACAGGGGGTATGGATTCCCGGTTCCACGCAGACCCGGGTGTGCAGTTTGCCGGCGAAATCGAGATATACCGCTTCGCCGGGAGCAAGGTCGCGTTCGATCTCAAAACCCTGGGAATCCAGGGCCACCGACTCCGAGGCCACCATGTACTCGCGCCTGCCCTCGCGGCTGCGGCTGCCGAAAACCAGCGGGCGGATGCCGTGGGGGTCGCGGAAGCCGGCAATGCCATAGCCGGCGATCATCACGATGACCGCATAGGCCCCGCGGCAACGCATGTGAACGCCGGTGATCGCGGCGAAAACGTCTTCCGGGGTGGGTGACATCTTGCCCCGGCGCTGCAGCTCGTGGGCGAATACATTGAGCAGCACTTCGGAATCCGAATCGGTATTGATATGCCGCAGGTCGTCGCGGAAAAGCCCGCGGCTCAGTTCGCGGTTGTTGGTGAGATTGCCGTTGTGGGCCAGGGCCAGACCGTAGGGAGAGTTGACATACAGCGGCTGGGCCAGGGCCGGGCTGCTGCTGCCGGCGGTGGGATAGCGGACATGGGCGATGCCCATCTGCCCGGTGAGCCGCCGCATGTGGCGGCTGCGGAAGACATCCTTGACCAGGCCATTGTCCTTGCGCAGATTGAGCTTGCCATGATCGCTGGTCATGATGCCGGCGGCATCCTGACCGCGATGCTGCAGCACCGTCAGGGTGTCGTACAGGCACAGGCCCACATCCTTGCCGGCGACCACGCCAACCAGACCACACACGGTCAACTCTCCTGCCAGGTCGGGGCCGCCATTATACGCCAACCAGGAGCCTGCGCCGCAGGAATTCGCGAAAGCGAAAATTCGCTATCGTCGCGCCCCTGACCGCTCGATTGAGGCGAATATTGGTGGATATGCAACAAAATCGAGCGGCCAGGGGCACGGATGAGAGCGGATTTGCAGCCGTGAATTCCTGCGGCGCAGGCTACTGGATTGGAAGATTCGGGAAAAATCGCCGCCGCCCATTCGATCAGGGCAAGACCCATGGGAATCAGCAGGGACTCTACCCAGAAATCCGCCTCGTTGAAGAATATCCGCAGCAGGGACAGGACCAGACAGACCAGCAGCGTTCCCCAGAGGATGCCGAATATGCCGCCAAGCGCCCGGTCCACCAGGGTCAGCCCGGCAAGCGAGACCATGCCGGTCAACAGATTGGCCAGCACCACATTGCCCAGCAGTATCACCCCGAGAAACAGGCCCAGAAACGCCAGCGCGCCGCGCAGGGCCGCGTTTTCTATCATTCCCGCCATGGCGTCGGCGAGACCGCCGGCATAGAGCCAGACCAGCGCCACCGCCGCGGCCAGGGTCGCCAGGGACAATACCGAGCGCACCAGCCCCCGGAACAATCCACGCAGGCAGGCCAGCCCGATGATGATCAGGATCGCCAGGTCCGCCGCATTCAGTTCCTGGAACGACATGGCTCAGAATCCCGGCAACTCATAGGGAACGATGGCGCCGGAAATGCCCAATTCCTCCGCCAGTGCGGCCTGGTAACCCAGCGCGGTTTCCCGCGCCAGCCAGGGGCCAGCCAATACCAGGCTCAATGCTCCCGATTCCGCTTGCTGCCGGCGGATATAGGCGCGGTAGCCCGCCGCCAGCAGACGCTCCAGCATCTGCTCCGCCTGCTCCGCATCGCTGAATTGCCCGAGCCGCAGGCCCCATCCCCTGGGCAGGCCCTGTTCATCGAGCCGCGGAATCTCGCGCCAGGGCTGCGCCGGATCCGCCACCGCGCGCTGTTCTTCGGGCACATTGATGGCTGGCGTATCGGCCAGAATCACCGGTCGGGTTTGCACGGGTTCCGCAAGTTCGGGAACCGCCGGCGGCACGGGGATGCGACTCGTCAATGGCGCCTGGGCGGGCTCTTCACCGTCAAAGATCATGGGCAGGAAAATCAGCCCGAGAGCCAGCAGGAACACGGCGGGAATCACAATCCGTCTGAAAAATTGCTTCAAGCACCCTACCTCGAAAGCGCCTCGGTCCCGGGACGCACCGCGGCGACTGTGCGGAAGGAGCCGGTTACCACCACCCCTGGCGCTCCGCATTCCCGCGCCGCACGCCAGGCTTCGGGCACGGAATCCGCGGTGAAGATGGCGGCCCCCGGCAGACAGGCCTCCAGCCGCCGGCGCTGCTCGGCAACGGGCATGGCGCGGGAATCGTCGATTCCGGCAATATACCAGACATCCACCTGCCCCCCCAGAGCCGCCGCAAAACCCTCAACATCCTTGTCCGCCAGCATGGCGAGCACCACGGCGGGTTTGCCGGAAAAAACCGAATCCCGGCGCAGCCGCGAAATTTCCCCGGCAAGCATTCGCCCCGCCGCCGGATTATGCGCCACATCCAGCACCACGGGCATTCCGCTTGCAGTGCAGCGGCGCAGTTCCAGCCTGCCGGGCAATGCCGCCTGCCCCTGGGCGGCGCGGATTCCCTCCCGGGTGACCGCCAGTGGAGACAAATGCACCGCCTGGAGCGCGGCGGCCATGGCGGCCAGGGATATCCGCGGCGGCTTGAGCCCATCGAGGCGAAGCGGGCCGCGGGTTCCCCTCCCCCACCAGCGCCAGCCACCGGCGCGGACATCCACGCCATAATCCTTGCCATGACGATAAACCGGCGCCCGCAATTCCGCCGCGCGCTCGATGATGCTCAGGGTGGGCCTTGTTCCGCCGTAGACCAGGGGCTTGCCGGGGCGCAGGATACCGGCCTTTTCGGCGCCGATGGCCTCCCGGTTTTCGCCAAGCCAGTGCTGATGGTCCAGATCGATATTGGTAATCAGCATGATATCCGCGTCAATGAGGTTTACCGCGTCGAGCCGGCCGCCAAGCCCCACTTCGAGTATGAGTGCATCCAGCCTGCTGCCGGCAAAAATCTGCAGGGCAGCCAGGGTGGCGAATTCGAAATAGCTCAGGGATACGCCCTGGCGGGCCTGCTCCACCGCTTCCAGGGAGGCGCAGATCCGGGCGTCGTCGCAATCGCCGCCAGCAACGCGGAATCGTTCATTGAATCGCTCGATATGGGGGGAAAGATAGCAACCGGCGCGCAAGCCCGAGGCCAGCAGAATCGCTTCCAGCGCGGCGGCCGCGGAGCCCTTGCCATTGGTGCCGGCAATGGTGAACACCACCGGCAAGCGCCGCCCGGGAGTCAGGCGCAGTTCCATCCTTTGCGCAACCAGACGGACGCGGTCAAGGCCGAGTTCGATCTCCCGGGGATGCACGGCGGCGATATGGGATAGCCAACTGGCCAGATTCACGGCACGACCCGGTTGGAATTCAGTTCACCGCCCGCCGGAACCAGCAGAGTTTGTCCAGCAGTGACGCGATGCGCTCGCGCAGATCCCGGCGATGCACGATCATGTCCACGGCGCCATGCTCGAGCAGAAACTCGCTGCGCTGAAAACCTTCCGGCAGCTTGACCTTGACCGTCTGGCGAATGACGTCGGGGCCGGTAAACCCCACCAGCGCATTGGGCTCGGCGATATTGACATCGCCCAGCATGGCCAGACTCGCGGATACGCCGCCGTACACCGGGTCCACCAGCACCGAGATATAGGGCAGGCTGTACCGCCGCAGGCGCTCCAGGGCGGCGGCGGTCTTGGCCATTTGCATGAGCGAAATCAGCGCCTCCTGCATGCGGGCGCCGCCGCTGGTGGAAAAACACACCAGGGGCAAGTCCTCCTCAATGCAGATGTTTACCGCCTGGGCGAATTTCTCCCCCACCACGGCGCCCATGGAGCCGCCGATAAAGCCGAATTCGAATACCGCCAGCAACAGGGGCTTGCCGTGCAGCTTGCCCTTGACGATGACCAGGGCGTCTTTTTCGCCGGTAACTTTCTCGGCGGCGCCGAGACGGTCCCGGTAGCGCTTGCGGTCCTTGAAGCGGAGCAGGTCCACCGGCGCCAGATCCGCCAGCAGTTCCCGCTGTTCGTCCTCGTCGAGAAACAGGGCGATGCGGCGGCGGGCGGAAATGCGCAGGTGATGATCGCATTTCGGGCAGACGTCGAGATTGTCCTCCAGGCTTTTGCCATAGAGCGTGGCGTCGCAACGGGGGCATTTTTTCCAGACGCCTTCAGGCACCGTGGACTTGCCGGCCCCGGTTTTCTTCGCCGTTGAAATCGACGGCAGTATGTTGTCCAGCCAACTCATGAAACTCGTTTCCCGTCGTGGTTCCCTGACAAATTTCCGCCATGGAGTTTGTCGTGGTCCAGCGCCCGCCGCACCTTGCCAATCAACTCCGCGGCTTCGCCGATGGCTTCCGGATGTCCTGTCGCCTCCGGCGGCAATTGTTCGATTTTCTCCACCAGCGCGCTGCCGATAATGACGCCGTCGCCCAGGGCATCCATGGCCAGGGCGGTTTCCTCATCCCGGATGCCAAAGCCGATGACGATGGGCAGATCGGTCAGTTTCCGCAGCCCGGCGATGTTCCCGGCCACGGATTCACGATCTTCCAATGCTGCGCCGGTTACTCCCTTGAGCGAGACATAATACAGGTAACCACTTGTATATTCGATAATTTCCCTGGCGCGCCCAGGGGTTGTGGTGGGTGAAACGAGAAAAATGCGGTCGATATCCTGTCCGGCCAGCAGCGTGGGCAGGTCGCCGGCTTCGGCTGGCGGCATGTCCACCACGAGCACGCCGTCAACCCCCGCCCTGGCGCAGCCCGCGGTGAATTCCCCATAACCCATGATTTCGATGGGATTGAGATAACCCATCAGGATCACCGGCGTCTGCCCGTCCTGGTCCCGGAAGCGGCGGGCGAGTTCGAGGACTCCCGCGAGCGTGGCCCCGCCGGCAAGCGCGCGCTCTGCGCCGCGCTGGATTACCGGTCCATCGGAGGACGGGTCGCTGAAGGGAATGCCGAGTTCGATCATGTCCGCGCCCCGGGCCACGAGTTCGCGCATGAGCGCGAGAGTGGTTGCAAAGTCCGGGTCTCCCGCCACCAGATAGGGAATCAGCAGTCCCCGCCCCTGTTCCCTGGCGCGGGCGGCGCATGGCGCAATCCGGCTCATCAGGCGGTTCCGAAATCCGCGCCTTCCAGCCTGGCGACAGCCTCGATATCCTTGTCGCCGCGCCCGGAAAGGTTGACCAGCAGGTTTTGTCCGCTTTTCATCTCCGCGGCAAGTCTGCCGGCCCAGGCCAGGGCATGGCTCGATTCCAATGCCGGGATGATGCCCTCAAGACGGGTAAGCTGGTGAAAGGCCTCCAGGGTTTCCCTGTCGGTGGCGCCAACATATTGCACCCGCTCGAGATCCTTTAGCCAGGCGTGTTCCGGCCCCACGCCGGGATAGTCGAGCCCGGCGGACACCGAATGGGTGTCGAGAATCTGGCCGTGCCCGTCGGTCATCAGATAGGTGCGGTTGCCGTGCAGCACCCCGGGCCTGCCGGCGCACAGGGGGGCGGCATGATCCGGGGTATCGAGCCCCCGCCCGGCGGCTTCGACGCCGTACATCGCCACGTCGCTGTCGCCGAGAAAAGGATGGAACAGGCCGATGGCGTTGGAGCCGCCGCCGACGCAGGCCACCAGGGCATCGGGCAGGGCCCCTGTGCGTTCGAGAAATTGCCTGCGGGCTTCGCGCCCGATCACGCTCTGGAAATCCCGCACCATCCGCGGATAGGGATGAGGGCCGGCGACGGTGCCGATAATGTAATAAGTGTCATCCACATGGGTGGCCCAGTCGCGCAGGGCTTCATTCATGGCGTCCTTGAGGGTGCGCGAGCCCGACTCCACGGCAATCACCCGGGCGCCCAGCAACTTCATGCGGTACACATTGGGCGCCTGGCGAACGATGTCCTCGGCTCCCATGTAGACATGGCATTCCAGGCCCATCCGCGCCGCCACGGTGGCGCTGGCGACGCCGTGCTGGCCGGCGCCGGTTTCGGCGATGAGGCGGGTCTTGCCCATGTACTTCGCAAGCAGCGCCTGACCGATGGTGTTGTTGATCTTGTGGGCGCCGGTATGGTTCAGGTCCTCGCGTTTGAGCCAGATTCGCGCGCCGCCCCAGGCTTCGCCCAGGCGTTCGGCAAGGTACAGGGGAGAGGGACGGCCCACATAGTCCGCCAGGTCGGCGTCAAACTCCCGCCAGAATTCCGGCTTCGCCGACAGCGAGGCGTAGGCTTCCGCAAGTTCCGTCACCGCCCGGGCCAGGGTTTCACCGACAAAGGCGCCCCCGTACGGCCCGAAATGGCCGCTTTCATCGGGGCCCGAAAATTCCCGGCGCAATTCCGGCGCAGGTTCATGCATTTCTGGCTTCCTTAATAAAATCAGTCACTTTGGATAGTTCCTTGACGCCGGGCCCGATTTCCACACCAGAACTGGCATCGATGCCCCAGGGCCGCACCTTGCGAATGGCCGCGGCCACATTCCCTGCCTGCAAGCCGCCGGCAAGAACGATATTGTCCTTTCCCGCAGCTACCAGTTCTGCGGCGACCTCCCAGGGAAAGGTTTTGCCGGTGCCTCCCGGGGCCGAGTTGTCCCAGGTGTCGAGCAGGATGCTTTGCGCCGAGTCGTAACGGTTGACCAGGGGCAACAGATTTTCATCGCCGCGTACGCGAAGGGCTTTCATGTACGGCAGGCCGAAAGATTCGCAGAATCCAGGACTTTCCCCGCCATGGAACTGCAGGCCGGTGACCAGCCCGGTCTTCACCACGGCCTCCACGGCGGCGGCGTCGGAATCGACAAAAAGCGCAAAGATCTCGACTGTGCCACTGGCCTTTTCCAGAACCTCCGCAAAGCGTTCCGGCGGCACATGACGGCGGCTTGGGGGATAACAGACCAGACCGATCGCGTCGGCGCCCGATTCGGATATTGCCCGGGCATCCCGGGCCCGGGTGACGCCGCAGATCTTGATCCAGATTTCAGCCATGGGCTGCTGCCGGAAAAACCGAGCATTGTAGCAAACTTTGTTCAGGCGAATTCCGGCAGCCGGTCCAGCAGGGGCGGCGCCACGGTTCGCGATGGTACGCCACAGGATGCGGGGTAAGCCACGCCGGTCAGGTACAGCCCGGCGGCGGGCGCGGTTGCGCCGGCCAGCTTTCGGTCCCTGGCGGCAAGCACTTCAGCCATCCAGTCCGGCTCATGCCTGCCCCTGCCCACTTCGAGCAGCGAACCGGCGATATTGCGCACCATGTGCTGCAGGAAGGCGTTGGCGCGAATGTCGACTACGATGAAACCGCGCTGCCGATAGATTCGCAGGTGCCGCACATTGCGCAGAGAAGACATCGACTGGCAACCCGCCGCCTGAAAGCTGCGGAAGTCCTTCTCTCCCTCCAGGTGGCGGGCCGCCGCCTGCATGGCTTCGAGATCCGGCGTCTCAGTCACGCGCAGGGCTCTTCCCGCCAACTGGGGAGAATCGATCCCGGATGGATAAAGCAAGTAAGCATATCGCCGGTGAATCGCGGAAAATCTGGCATTGAATTTGCTGCCTGCATTGAACACTTCCTGTATTTTCACAGAACCGGGCAGCAGGCTGTTGACGCCAGCGGTCCAGGCGCGCGGGCTGCGTTCGGCAATGCAGTCGAAGTGGGCAATCTGGCAGGTGGCGTGGACGCCGGTATCGGTTCTGCCGGCACAGACGAGTTTTACCGGTGCATTGGCGACCTGGCTGATTGCGGGTTCCAGTATGCCCTGCACCGTGGGGATTTCCGGCGATAACTGCTTTTGCCAGCCGCCGAATGCGGCGCCATCGTATTCGATGCGCAAGGCGATACGATTACCGCTGGGAGGCAGGGCCACGGCGGTCATGGATCAGTTCAGGTCATGAATGATTGCCAGCAATTGTCTGGCTTCACTGACCTGTGCTTCATTGCCGACCCGGATGACCTGTTCGAGAATTCTGCGCGCCTGCTCGCTGTCCCCCATCCGATGGAAGGAATAGGCAAGATTGAGCCGCTCGGCGATTTCCTCCTCGTCGCCGTTGTCGAGTTCAATGACGTAATCGTCGTCCGCGCCGGAGTCATTCCCGCCGTCCGGAATTTCTCCCGGGTCGTCAAGGTATCCGGCTTCCGGGATCGGGTTTTCGGCAGCCTCGCCCGTCCCCCCGTTCGGCTCGATCCGGAAAATTTCGCCATCGAAATCTTCACTGTCTTCTTCGACTTTCCCGTGTACTGGAGCCTCGGTTGTTTCAGTTTCCGCTTCAAACGCTGTATCTTTTTCCGTATTTTCTGCTGTTTTTGTTTCCGTATAAGCCGGGGTCCCTGTTATCGCTTTTTCGGCAGAAGCCTGTTGCCGGCTTGCGCGCAGCATTCGCACCACAGCCAGGGTAAGCAGCAGCAATACCGCGCCAATCACAACAATCACGGGATTGAGCAGGGGATCGTCAGCCGCGGCTTCCCGTTCTGCCCGGGCGGCGGCTTCCGCCTCCGCTTCCGCCGCGGCGGCGGCAACCGCTTCCTGCCCGGCTTCGAGTTGCGCTTGCCGCCTGGCTTCCGCGGCAAGATTGGCCTGCAACAGGGCGAGCTGTTGTGATCGGGAAGAAACGAGTTGTCTGGCGAGAATGATCTGGGCGTCGAGGTCATCAAGCCGGGCGAGCAATTCCGTGCGTTCCCGGTTTACCCGCGCCACCTCCTCCTCGACCCGGGCCATCTGGTTTTGCAACTCCAGAATACGCTGGTCCAGCGAATCCAGGCTTTCCCCACCGGCGGCAGCGGTGCTGCCCGATAAACTAGTTCCGGCGTTGCCGGGTTGCGGTACAGGGGCATTGGCCTGCGCCAGACTTGCCGCAAAACCCAGCAGCAAGCCTGTAAACAGTAGTCTCCAGTATGTTTTCCTGTGCCACAAAATCGTTGGATTCCGTCTCGCGCCGATAGCCGAATGCATTTTCCGGTTGCGGCTTTTCGTGCCTGCCAGTATTTACGATAAGTACTCGGCAAGCAAGATTTCCGCGATTTGCACCGTGTTCAAGGCGGCGCCCTTGCGGATATTATCGGCCACTATCCAGAGATTTACGCCATTTTCCAAAGAAAAATCATCCCGAATCCTGCCCACAAAGACCGGGTCGGCGCCCGCGGCATGCTCCACCGGAGTGGGATAGCCGTTGGATTCAGGCTCATCCACAAGCCGCACCCCGGGCGCATCGAGCAGCAACTCCCGCACTTCCGCCGCCGAAATCGCTTGCCGGGTTTCCACCTGCACTGCTTCGGAATGTCCGTAAAAAACCGGGATGCGGACGCAGGTCGCGCTGACGTCAATGCTTTCATCGCCAAGTATCTTGCGGGTCTCCCAGTGCATTTTCATCTCTTCCCGGGTGTAGCCGTTATCCATGAAGCGATCGATATGGGGCAAGGCATTGAACGCGATCTGGCTCGGGAACACATCGGCCTGGACGGGCCGTCCATTAAGTAACCCGGCGGTCTGGGACGCCAACTCCCCCACCGCCGAACGACCGGCTCCGGACACTGCCTGATAGGTGGCCACGCTGATCCGGCGAATGCCGGCGGCATCGTGAATGGGCTTCAGCGCCACCACCATCTGCATGGTGGAGCAGTTGGGGTTGGCAATCAGGTTTTTATTTCGAAAATCCCCGATATTTTCAGGGTTTACCTCGGTTACGACAAGTGGAATATCAACATCGTTCCGAAACTGCGAGGTGTTGTCGACCACCACGCAGCCCGCCTCCGCGGCTTTGGGGGCGAACTCCGCCGAAATCGATCCGCCGGCGGAAAACAGGGCGATCTCGACCTGGCCGAAGTCGAACTCCGCAAGATTTTCCACGCTAATGGAACGCTTGCCGAACATCACCGAAGTCCCGGCGGAACGCTCGCTCGCCAGGGCATGCAGTTGCTTCACCGGGAACTCCCGCTCGGCGAGTATTTCGAGCAGGCACTCTCCCACAGCGCCGGTCGCGCCGACTATGGCCACATTGCAGGCGTTCATGCTTGGAAGTACCAGGACGACTGTTCCCGCCAGCGCTGTTCGAATTCGCGAATCGCCGGCGCATCCTCAAGCGTCAGGCCGATGTCGTCCAGGCCATTGAGCAGGCAATGCCGGCGAAATTCATCAACTGAAAAAACGATTTTTTCTTCATCTGATTTGACGATTTCCTGTTGCGGCAGGTCCACTTTGAGGCGGTAGCCTGGCGCCGCGTCCACTTCCCGGAATAGTATTTCTACAGTATCTCTTTCTAAAACAATAGGTAATATTCCATTTTTAAAGCAATTATTAAAAAATATGTCGGCAAAACTCGGGGCGATGATGACCCGGAAACCATAGTCGTCCAGCGCCCAGGGAGCGTGTTCCCGGCTCGAACCACAGCCGAAATTGTCCCGGGCAAGCAAGATCGATGCGTCCTGGTAGCGTGGCTGGTTGAGCACGAATTCCGGGTTCAGCGGGCGATTGCTGTTGTCGCTGTCGGGCTCGCCCTTGTCGAGATAGCGATGCTCATCGAACAGATTGACGCCGAATCCGCTGCGGCGGACCGACTTGAGAAACTGCTTGGGAATGATGAAATCGGTATCCACATTGGCCCGGTCCAGGGGCATGACCAATCCTTCCACGGTCGAAAATGCCTTCATGATCTTTTCCTCAGAGGCTGCGCACATCGACGAAGCGGCCATGCACCGCCGCCGCCGCCGCCATGGCGGGGCTGACGAGATGGGTGCGCCCGCCCCGCCCCTGGCGTCCTTCGAAGTTGCGATTGGAGGTGGAGGCGCAATGCTTGCCGGGAGGCAACTGGTCGGCGTTCATCGCCAGACACATGGAACAGCCGGGCTCGCGCCATTCCATGCCGGCTTCACTGAAAATGCGATGCAGTCCTTCCGCTTCCGCCTGCTCCTTGACCAGGCCCGAACCAGGCACCACCAGGGCGCATTCGATGTTGTCGGCAACGCGCCTGCCTTCCACCACCCGGGCCGCTTCCCGCAGGTCCTCGATTCTGGAATTGGTGCAGGAGCCGATAAAGACGTAATCGAGCCGGATGTCGCTGATGGGCGTACCGCCTTCCAGTCCCATGTACGCCAGAGCCTGTTCCATATTGCCGCGGCGGATGCTGTCCGGCTCGGCTTCGGGCCTGGGCACGGCGGAGTTCACCGGCGCCACCATTTCCGGCGAGGTGCCCCAGGTCACCTGGGGCTCGATGTCTTCGCCGCTCAATTCCACGATCTTGTCGAAGCTCGCGTCCGCGTCGCTGCGCAATTCGCGCCAGGCCTTTTCCGCCTGCTCCCACAATTCGCCGGCGGGAGCAAAAGGCCGGCCCCGGATGTAGTCCAGGGTCTTGTCATCCACCGCGATCAGGCCGGCCCGGGCGCCCGCTTCGATGGTCATGTTGCATACCGTCATGCGGCCTTCGATACTGAGATTGCGGATGACCTCGCCGGCGTATTCGATGGTGAAGCCGGTGCCGCCGGCGGTGCCGATCCTGCCGATAATCGCCAGCACCACATCCTTGGCGGTGACGCCGGCGCCCAGTTCGCCATCGACCCGCACCAGCATGTTCTTCATCTTCTTTTGCAACAGGCACTGGGTCGCCAGCACATGCTCCACCTCGGAAGTGCCTATGCCGTGGGCCAGGGCGCCGAGGGCGCCATGAGTCGAGGTGTGGGAATCGCCGCAGACGATGGTCATTCCCGGCAGGGTTGCGCCCTGTTCGGGCCCGACCACGTGGACTATGCCCTGGCGGCGGTCCTCCATGCCGAGTTCGGTAATGCCGAATTCGCGGCAGTTTTCGTTGAGCGTGGCGACCTGCAGCCTGGAGACCGGGTCCTTGATGCCGGAGAGCCCCTGCCGGCGTTCCGCCGCCGTGGTGGGAATATTGTGGTCCGGGGTCGCCAGGTTGGCGCCGCTGCGCCAGGGTTTGCGCCCGGCAAGGCGCAGCCCTTCAAAAGCCTGTGGCGAAGTGACTTCATGGATGAGATGCCGGTCGATATAGATCAGCGCAGTGCCGTCATCGCGCCGCCTGACCAGATGCGCATCCCAGATCTTGTCGTACAGTGTCTTGCCGCTCATGGTTTCCGGTTTCCGTCAGTTTTGCCGTTCAGCGCCGCACGCCGGCGCATTGGGCGCGGTCGCGCAGCAGATGATCCATCAGCACAATGGCCATCATCGCCTCGGCAATGGGAGTTGCGCGAATGCCCACGCAGGGGTCGTGGCGACCGGTGGTCACCACTTCCGCGGCCTCGCCCGATGTGTTGATGGTACGGCCGGGAATGCGAATGCTTGAAGTGGGTTTCAGGGCGATTCGCGCGGTGATTTCCTGGCCGGTGGATATGCCGCCCAGGATTCCGCCGGCGTTGTTGCCGAGAAAGCCCCCGGGAGTGATTTCATCGCGATGCTCGCTGCCTTTCTGCGAAACAGCGGCAAAACCCGCCCCGATTTCAACGCCCTTGACGGCATTGATGCTCATCAGGGCTCCGGCGAGGTCTGCGTCGAGCCGGTCGAATACGGGCTCGCCAAGCCCGGCGGGCACTCCGCTGGCGGATACGCAGACCGCGGCGCCCACCGAATCGCCGGCTTCCCGCAGGGCGATCATGTACGCCTCCATCTCAGCCACCTTGCCGGCGTCCGGGCAGAAAAAGGGATTGTTGTCGATTTCCCCATAATCCACCTTGTCGATGGCGATGGGGCCGAGTTGGCTCAGATAGCCCCGGATCGCGATGCCGCAGTTTTCCGCAAGATACTTTCCGGCAATGGCGCCAGCCGCCACGCGCATGGCGGTTTCCCGGGCGGAAGCGCGCCCGCCGCCGCGGTAATCACGCCTCCCGTATTTCCGATCATAGCTATAATCCGCATGAGATGGGCGGTACAGGTCCTTGATTTTACTGTAATCCCTCGGGCGCTGATCAGTGTTTTCTATAAGCAGGCCGATGGGAGTTCCGGTGGTCTTGCCCTCGAATACGCCGGACAGGATTTGCACGGCGTCGGCTTCCCTGCGCTGGGTGGTGTGGCGTGACTTGCCGGGTTTGCGCCGGTCGAGCTCGCGCTGCATGTCGGCTTCGCAAAGCGCCATTCCCGGGGGGCAGCCGTCCACGATACAGCCCAGCGCCGGCCCGTGACTTTCGCCGAAACTGGTGACAGTGAACAGTTTCCCAATACTGTTGCCGGACATTGCCCGCTCCGGGCCCGCTGACCAAAACCGACGGATTGTACACCATGTCCTCAGTGTCGCTACACCCTGAACCCTGCCATCCAGCAATTCTCATTTTGGCGCTCCAAGCTTCATGTCATTGAGGCGGGTATCATGAAAGCCTGGGAGCCTGCGCCGCAGGCTCCTGGACTCCAATCTGCGTTGGCCACTCGGAATTTTCGGGAAAATCATGATGCGAACCCGCCCGGAAAAGAATATCGCGCTTCCCCGGGCGGGGCTTGCCCGGCGGCTGGCCGCCCTGCTCTACGATGCTTTTCTGGTGCTCGCGATCTGGATGGGGCTTGGCTTTGTGGCGCAGTTGCTGGCCGGTGCGGAAACCAATCGGATTATTGACGGGAGATTACAGACTGACCCGGCTTTCGGGTTGCTGCTGTTTGCGCTGATGTGCGCCAGCGCGGCGGGGTTTTATGTCTGGTTCTGGACCCGGGGCGGCCAGACTCTGGGTATGCTCGCCTGGGGCATCCGGGCGGAGTCCAGGAGCGGTGGGCTGATGAGCGTCACACAGGCCCTGCTCCGCTTCCTCTGCGCCTGGCCCGCCTTCTTTCTGTTCGGGTTGGGTTACTTCTGGCTGTTTTTCGACAGCCAGGGCGACACCGCCCACGACCGTCTCAGCGGCACCCGGGTGCTGCGCCTGCCACGCCGCAAGACCTGATGGCGGGTTTTCCCATTTCATCCGGGGGTCGCGCGCCTGCCACGCAGCCGGTGGGCGCCTCAAAGTCCGGCACCCGTCGAACCGGCATCCAGCCGGACCACGCCGCCTGGGACGTTGTGGGCCGGCTCCCCGATCCCTCCCCGGGCGGGAGGCATCCTTGCCCGCCGATACACCGGCATGCGGTCCCCGAAAAGTCCTATCTGGACAGCGCCCGGTCCATCGCCTGCCGTTCCAGGCACTCCAGCGCGTCGGCCACCGGCAGCCAGCCGGGCCGACCGGTCGCGGCGTGGAACCGCGCCTCGGCGGGCGTCACGACCGTGGCATCGTTGGCGCCGCCGGCAAAGGTCCGCCCCACCCGCAGCCAGCGCTCCACGTGGGCCGGCCCGCGCCAGGTCTCCCTCGCCCTCGCCGCCGCCCCGCTTCGCAGTTGCGGGGATACGCAGGCCCCCGCGAAATCCGTCACCGCCTCCGGCTCGAATCCCGCCGTGCCGTCTCGCGGATTCCAGCGGTCCCGTTCCCTTGCCGGGTCCGGACCGCCTGTCCCGGCCGTCTCGCCGGACAGGCCCGCGGGCGGAACCCCCGCAGAGGCCGCGTTCGGGTCGAACCGGCAGGGCCTCGCGCCCCGGTCCCGGATCGTGCCGACGCCCACCCCGTCCGCCAGCGTCGCCCCCTGCACGCCCGAAAGAACCAGCTCGAACGTCTCGTCGCCCTCCGCCACGCTGTCGCAGCGCAGGAAAAACCTTAGCCGGATGCTGGTTCCCCCGCGCCGGAAGTTCGCCGTCCCCATGCTGGCCGAGAAGTCTCCGCCCTCCCGCGCCGACACCGGATCCGACTCCCGCAGCCGGTAGACGAAACTGACATGCTCGCCGTCCCCAAGGGGCCGGCTGAGCGTCACCAGGAAGGAGATGCCCTGGCCGGCCTCGTTCGCTTCGGCGTCGCCCACCGTCAGCGCCGGCAGGCCCGCCGGGACCGGATCGTTGTCGCTCACCGACACCGTGGCCGACGACGGGCTCCCGACCCGGTAGCCGGCGCCAGCCGCCAGCGTCGCGGTGACCGCGCCGTCCTGTTCGTACACGCTGTCGTCCCGGGTGGCGATCGTCAGTTGCGCCGAGGCCTGGTTCGCCGGAATGGTCACGTCCGTCGCGCCTTCGTTGCCCGAGGCGAGGAAGTCGCTCCCCGGGGCGTCCGCGACACCCAGCGTCACCGTCAGGCTGGCCGTCGGGGCCGGATCGGCGGTGACCGTGAACACCGCGTTCCCGCCCTCGGTGACGGCGCCGCCGCCGGTCACGGAGACCAAGGGGTCGCTGGAGACTCCCTCGATGCATTCGATGGCCTGCACCACCGGGTTCCAGCGGCCCGCCGAGAACTGGTCCCGCATCTGCCGCGCCTCGGCGGCGGTCATGGGCGCATGGCCGTTGTTGTCCCCGAAGGCCGCGAGCACCTTCATCCAGCGGTCCACGTGAGCCTGGCCGTGGTGCGTTTCCAGGGCGTAGCCGCGCACGTCCGCCTCCACCTGCGCCGGAACGCAGCCGGGCGGCGGGGGCGATGGCATGACGGTGGTGTCGTCGTCGTCCACCGACACCGACACCGGCACGGCGGTAACGCCGCCGTAGCCGCCGGTGGCGCTCACGCCGTGGCTGACCGTCACCGTCTCGTCGTTGGTGTCGGCGTCGTCCACGGGCGTCACCAGGACGGTCTGCGCCTGGTTCCAGTCGGTCGGGGTGAAGGTCAGTGTGACGCTCGCCGACGGGGTGTCCCCGGAGCGGCCGACGCGCACCTTGGCGCCGTTGCCGCTGGTGGCGGTCACCGTCACGTTGGCGCTTGGCGCCGCGTCGAGCGCCACGGTGTAGCTTCCCGCCGCTCCGCCCTCGGTCAGGCTGAGCGCGGCTTGCGAGACCGTCACGCCCGGCGGGTCCGGGGCGGCGTCGTCGTCATCGACGGAGACGTCCAGCGTGGCGGTCAGCCCCTCGTAGTTGCCGCCCGAGGCGGTGTGGGTCAGCACCGCGCTGTCGTCGGCGTCGCCGTCACCGCTGTCCTGGGCCGCCGTCACGGTCACCGTCCGCGCCTTGAGCCAGGAATTGGCCCCCGAGGAATTTCTGGAGAAGTCCAGTTGCGCCGGACTCACCGTCACGTCGGGATTGTCGGAGGCGATGCGCACCGAGAAGTTGTGGGAAGGCCGCGTGGCGGGCTGGACGGCGTACTCGGCCGACCCGCCCTCGTCCACCGCCAGGGTGCGGCGGGAGAGCATCAGTCCCGGCTCGTTGTCTTCCCTGATGAAAAACAGCGCCGAAGGGTTGTCGCCCAGGGTCACCCCGGCAGGAAGCCGCGCCGCGTCGATTTCCACCCTGAAAGCCTCGGGGCCCTCCGCCACGTCATCGTCCACAAAGCCGACAAACAGGGTGGACGTCGAACTGCCATCCGCGGGAATGACCAGATCTTGGGGAATCGTGTAGTCGACGCCGGCCGTGGCGGTGAGGTCGGTGAAGACCAGCGGCAGCGGAATGAGGCTGCCGGTCGGGGGGGAGATCTCGATAATCGCGTCAATGCCTCCACCGTCTTCGGTCCAGCCGTAGCTGCTCCGCGTGAAGGAAAGACTCACCGACGCGGGCGCCTCGACGAGGGTCAGTGTCAGCGGGGGTCCGCCGCCGAGGGTCAGCACCACGGTCTCGCCGGGTTCGGTCGCGTCATCGTCCGCGATGGCTTCCAGCCGCAGCGGGCCGGTGGTGCGGGTTTGGGTTTCCTTGAACAGTGCGCCGTCGAAGGTGAGCGAGACAATATTTCCATTCCCGTCCCGGTTGCAGGTGGCGATGCCCGGTGGCAGGACCTCGATACAGACCAGACGGTAGTCGATCCCCGGCGTCGCGGTTCCGCCCACCTCCAGCGGCAGGGTCAGCGTCTGGCCGGGTTGCGGCGTTTCGGATCCCTTGTCCCGGGGACCCCTGTCCTGGGACCGCAGCACGTGATTGAAAACCACGCCGGCGCCCTCGGGCAGGGTACGCTCAAGGTCTCTAAGGGAATAGGGAATGAATTCGCCTTTCTGGTCGTTGTCGCTCACGTTCACCGCGGCCTCCGACGCGGCGCCCGCGGTGTAGCCCGGGCCGATCAGCACCCGGGCGGTCAGCCTCCCGTGCACCTCCTGCGTGCCGTCGTCCACGGTCGTGATCGAAAAACTCCCCGCGCCGTCCGCGCCGATGGCCACCTTCCTCCGGCCCAGACCCCCGCCGGCGACCGAGTAGCGGTCCCACCCGTCCTCGACAACTTCCACGTTCACCTCGAGGGGCTTCGCCGGGGGCGGGTCGGCGGTCACCGTGAAGGTCGCCACGCCGCCCTCGTCCAGCCGGGCCGCGTCCGTCGCGATCGTCACCGAGGGCCCGCCGCCCTCCTTGATGGTCACCGTCGCCCCGGACGGACTGCCCGCGGAGGTCCCCCGCGGCAGCGCGTCCGCGTCGATGGCGATCTGGAAGGTCTCGTCGCTTTCCGGGGCGGCCCTCGGGACCGCGGGGTTGTCCCGCAAGGTCTGGATGGTGAAGGTGTGCGAGGCCGCGTTGGCCGGCACGGTGACGCTTTCGGGGGACGCCTCGTAGTCCTTGCCGAAAGCGACGCGCTTCTGGCTGTGGAAGCTGGTGTTCCGTCTGTCGGCCGTGCCGCCGCCATCATCGGCGTCGCTGTACACGATGCCCACCTCCACGGGCACATCCCGCGGCGGGTCCATGTTTATCGTCACGCTCACCGAATCGCCTTCCACCACGCTGTAGGCATCGCTGTCGAAACCGACCGTGCAGGTGTCGCCATCCTGGATGTTTATCACCATCGAGCGCCGGGCGCCCACCCGGACCCAGCCCGGCAGCCTCGAGGCGTCGATCGCCACCCGGAAGGTCTCGGGGCCTTCGCACGCGCTGTCGTCCAGGATCGGAACGTCGAAGGAGTTCCTGGCCCTGCCGTTCGCCAGGAACTTCATTGTGGCCACGGCCTCGTAATCCTCCCCCTCCGTGGCCGTGATGTCCGTGAAGACCAGCGGCACCTCGATTTCACGGCCCGGCGCGGCATCCACCACCAGCGTCGGTTGTGCTACGGCAACCGTTTCCTCGTTCACACTGACATACGGTATAACGAAGGACAGGGAAACCGACGACGGCGCATCCTTGAGGGTCAGCGTTCTCACAGACCCGCCCCCGAGCGCCAGGGTGACCGTCTCGGCCGATTCGGCCACATTGTCCTCGATGACCTGGATCCCCAGCGGACCGGTCAAACGGAAGCGAGGCGCCCAAAGTTCGCCGCGGATGGTGATCGAAGGACTGGCGCCGTCCAGTCCGTTGCAGGTGGCGGCTGGATGGCCGACGCAGACCAGCCGGTAGTCCGTCCCGCGGATGGCGGTGCCCCCGACGGTCAGCGGCAGCGTCACCGTCTCGTCCGTGGTCAGGGCTCTCGACAGAGTAATATTGATAGCCACTTTCGCGCCCTCCGGCAGCGTGGTGGCCCCGGTGGACGGAATCAGGCTTGCGGTCTGCGCCTGCGCCCCGGCGGCGAGGCCGAGCAGCAGCGGCAGGAACGGAAGGAGCGTCGCGAGGGATCGGGCCAGGCCGCCCCCCGCACCGGCGCGGGCCGCCCGGCGCAACCGGCGGAAGGCGGGGCGTTTGAAAAGATCGGGGGCCTGACCGCCGCCTTCCCGACCGAAGGCGGCACGGGGGGCGGAAGACCGGGTTTCAGGTTCGCACGCCGAAAGCCCCGCCCGGCGCCGCAGGAGCACGCTCAAGACAGACACCCGGCCAGGGCTTGGCTTGGCTTGGCTTGGCTTGGCTTGGCTTGGCTTGGCTTGGCTTGGCTTGGCTTGGCTTGGCTTGGCTTGGCTTGGCTTGGCTTACAGTATGATGCGTCTCGGTTATTTTCATTGTCAAGCAACCCCCTGGGTGTTCTTTTGTTCACTTCCGGCTGTCTCGGCCAGAAACGCACGGACTTTACCACCTTCCCCGACTCCCCACAATCTCTCCGTTCACAAACTTCCCGCCCACAATTTTCCGGCGGGATGGACCGGACGGTGAATGCACGCGCCAACGGCAAAACACCCGGCCGGAACGACCTCCGGGCGTTGGTTTCCATGGCTTGCGCCGGCATCCGCGAAAAGCCCGCACCACGGAATTTCATCTGCTCTTTCGTGGGTCTTGTCGATGGTTTGCTGTTACAATCAGGACATGATGATTGATGATCCATGGGTCTGGCGGCCGTTGCGGGAAATGCCCGCGGGGGCTGAGGGCTGGGCGCTTCCGGGGCAGGCGGAACAGGAGGCGACCTGGGCCCGTTGCCGCGAATCCCTCAGGGGCGACCCGGCAAAGGAACGCTTCATGCAGGGCTGGCTGCGGGAGCGGGTGCGCGCGTTCGCCATCGAAACCGGGCAGATTGAAGGCTTGTACACCCTGCGCCGGGGCGTCACCGAGCAACTCGTGGCCGAAGGTTTCGCCGGTGTTGTGGGCGCCCATACCTTCGAATCCGTCGAGGACGAGACAATCCGCGGCCTGTTGCATGACCAGGAAGCCGCCTACGACATGATGTTCGAGGATGTCGCCAGCGGCAGGCCGCTGTCCCAGTCCATGGTCAAGAGTTGGCACCAGTTGCTGACCCGGCATCAGGCCACGGTGACCGGACTCGACATGCAGGGGCGCAGGATTGCGGTGCCTTTCCGCACCAGGGGCCAGTGGAAGATTCAGCCGAACAATCCGCGCCGGCTCGATGGCAATGTGCACCAGTACTGCCCGCCGGAACACGTGCAGGCCGAGATGGACCGCTTCTTCGCCCTGTATCGGGAAGTTCGGCAGCGCAACTATCCAGTGAACGTGGAAGCGGCCTGGCTGCATCACCGCTTCGTCCGCACCCATCCTTTCCAGGACGGCAACGGCCGCAGCTCGCGCCTGCTCATGGCCTGGGCCTACATCAAGCGCTCGCTGCCGCCGCCGGTAATCACCGCCCAGGGCAAGCCGGATTACATTGACGCGCTGGAAAGAGCGGATGCCGGACGCCTCCAGGCTTTCTCCGACTATATCGGCGCGCTTTCGCTGACTTCATTGATGAGCGCCAACGCCCTGGCCAGGGACGCCTTCGCCGGCAAGCTCAACCGCGCCAACGGCAACGGCGGCCGCACCATCGGCGACAGCTATCATCCCCCGACCGGGGAATGACAGGAAACGCCAAACTCCTGGCGTGAACCCAGCCGGGTGGCTTCCATCATGATATGGAAGATCACATTCCCGTGTATCGCAGATGCCGGTTTTCGGCAATGGCGAATCAAATGGCAAAGCAGGAGGGGCTCAAGCGACTTTGGCGGCTTCAGGCTGCAGCAATTGCCTGAACTGATGGGGGACGGCCACCATCTGGTGTTTGTCGAAATCGAACAGGACCACGCCCATCTTCGCCATGCAGACCACCGAATCGAGGGCGCTGTTGGTGACCTTCATGCAGATGTCGATGCCGTAGCGGTTCACCTTGCCCACGCCCACGTCGATGATCAGCACGTCACTGGCGAAGGATTCGGACCGGAAATCCACCGAAAGATCGGTGACCACCATGCCGAGCCCATAGATATTTTCTTCGGTAAATCCGAGGTTTGCGAGATATTGCAGGCGTGCCTCGTGGAGTATTTGCAGCATCGACTGGCTGTCGAGGTGCCGGGCGTAGTTGAGGTCGCTCAGGCCCACGCTTTTTTCGGTCCTGAAGGTGAATTCTTCCGGCGGGTCAAGCTTGATTCGAGGCATGGCGAGCACTCCCGTGGTTGTTGTTTTCCAAACCGCCTGTTCTGAGACAGGAAGCACTCGAATTGGTTCAATCGAATGCCGCCGATTGTCGAGCCGCCGGTTGCCTGACACCGGCAATGTACTTAGCATTACGCCCTTTCGTCAATTCCGCGTCTTGACTGCGGAACAGGAGCAAGGCACATCATGCAATACACCCTGAACCAGGAATCCATTACCAACATCGCGGCGGACTGTCTGGTCGTGCCGTTCTGGAAAGACGGCGAACCCGGCGACGACGCCGAGGCGCTTGACGAGGCCAGTGGAGGCGCGCTGAAACAGGTTGCCGGCAGCGGCGACTTTCGCTGGAAAGCGGGCGAATCCCATTTGCTGCACGAGCCGGCCGGCTGTGCCGCGAAGCGGATTCTGCTCGTGGGCGCGGGGGATCCGGCGGAGTTCGACGCCGCCGCGGCGGCGAAGGTTCTCGCCTGCGGCGTCCGCAAGCTGCTCGACGGCAATATCCGCCACGCCCATTTCGCCCTGGAGGATATCGAAGCCGTATTCGGCGACGGCGGCTGGCTTGCCGCCCGGCTCGCCCGGGAAGCGGAAACCGCAGCTTATCGCTATACAACCACAAAAGCCGGCGCCGGGCCGGAACCCATGCTGGAAAGCCTTTCCGCACCGCCACTCGGAGACGATTCCGCCGCAGCCCTGGCCCGGGGCAAAGCCATCGGCAGGGGCATGAATCGCGCCCGGGAACTCGGCAATCTGCCGGGCAATATCTGCACTCCGGAATATCTCGCCACTCACGCGAAGAAACTTGCCGGGGAGCACGACTCCCTGGAAGTCGATGTCCTCGATGAGGCGCAAATGCGCGAACTCGGCATGGGTTGCCTGCTTTCGGTGGCGGCGGGTTCGGTGGAGGAAGCCCGCCTGATCGTGCTGCGTCATCAAGGCGGGAGCGCCGAAGAAAAACCCGTGGTATTGCTTGGTAAAGGAATTACTTTCGATACTGGCGGCATCAGCCTCAAGCCGGGCCTGGCGATGGACGAAATGAAATTCGACATGTGCGGCGCCGCCAGCGTGATGGGCGCCATGGCCGCCGCGGCGGAGTTGCAATTGCCCGTCAATCTCATCGGCATGGCGGCGGCGGCGGAGAACATGCCCGGCGGCAGGGCCACCAAGCCCGGCGATATCGTCACCAGCATGGCGGGCAAGACCGTGGAAATCCTCAATACCGACGCCGAAGGCCGTCTTGTGCTCTGCGACGCCCTGACCTATGCCGAGCGTTTCAATCCGGCCTGCGTCATCGACATCGCCACCCTCACCGGGGCCGCGGTGGCGACTTTCGGCCACGAAGCCAATGCCCTGCTCGGCAATGATCAACAGTTGCTGGACGAGTTGCTGCAATGCGGTCGGGATTGCCTCGACCGGGCCTGGCAGCTTCCCCTGTGGGACGAGTACCAAAAACAGCTCGACAGCAATTTCGCCGACATGGCCAACATCGGCGGCAAGCTGGCGGGGACAATCACCGCCGCCTGCTTTCTGTCGCGTTACGCCGGAGCCTTCCCCTGGGCCCATCTCGATATCGCCGGCAGCGCCTGGCTTGCCAACGGCGCGAGAAAGGGCGCCACCGGCCGCCCCGTTCCCCTGCTGATGGAATTCCTGCTGGCGCGAGCGGACCAGAACTGAAATGGACAAGACCTTCAAGCCGCGGGAGATCGAGGACCGCTGGAACCGCATTTGGGAAGACCGCGGCTACTACGCGCCAGGAACCGGCGGCGCAAGCTACAGCATTGCCATTCCGCCGCCCAATGTCACCGGGCGGCTGCACATGGGCCACGGCTTCCAGCTCGCCATCATGGACGCCCTGATCCGCTATCAGCGCATGAGCGGCAGGGACACCCTGTGGCAGGTGGGCACCGACCACGCCGGCATCGCCACCCAGATGGTGGTGGAGCGGCAACTCAATGCCGGGGGCGGCAGCCGGGAAGCCATTGGCCGCGAGCGCTTTGTGGAGCGGGTCTGGCAATGGAAGGAGGAATACGGCGGCATCATCACCCGGCAACTGCGGCGCATGGGATCTTCCCTGGACTGGTCCCGGGAGCGCTTCACCATGGACCCGGAACTGTCGGCCCTGGTGGAGCACGTGTTCATTTCCCTGTACCGGGAAGGGCTGATTTATCGCGGGCTGCGGCTGGTGAACTGGGACCCGCAACTGCTTACGGCGATTTCCGATCTCGAAGTCATCGCCGAGGAGGAATCCGGCTCGCTGTGGCATCTGCGCTATCCCCTGGCGGATGCGGACGGCGCCGGCGCAAGCCATGTCACCGTCGCCACCACGCGACCGGAAACCATGCTCGGCGACACCGCGGTCGCAGTGCATCCCGAAGACCCGCGCTACCGGGATCTGGTTGGAAAAATGGTGGATTTGCCGCTTTGCCGGCGGCGGATTCCCGTGATCGCCGATGAATATGTGGACCCGGAATTCGGCAGCGGCTGCGTCAAGATCACCCCGGCCCACGATTTTAACGATTACGAAATCGGCCTGCGCCATGAACTGCCCATGATCAATATCCTCACCCGGGACGCCCGCATCAGCGATGCGGCTCCCGAGACCTATCGCGGCCTCGACCGCTTCGAGGCGCGCAAGCGGGTGGTGGCCGATCTCGAACAGGCGGGGCTCGTGGCGGATATCGAAGACCACCGGCTCAAGGTGCCCAGGGGCGACCGCAGCGGCGTCGTCATCGAGCCGTTTCTGACCCCGCAGTGGTATGTGGCCACCGGCGAGCTCGCCAAACCCGCCATTGCGGCGGTGGAAAACGGCGAGATCGAATTCGTGCCGCGCAACTGGGAAAACACCTATTTCTCCTGGATGCGCAACATCCAGGACTGGTGCATCAGCCGCCAGCTCTGGTGGGGGCACCGCATCCCCGCCTGGTACGACGGGCGGGACAATGTCTATGTGGGCGCAAGCGAGGCGCAGGTGCGCCGGGAGCATGGCCTCGGGGACGATATCGCCCTGCGCCAGGATGAGGATGTCCTCGACACCTGGTTTTCCTCGGCGCTGTGGACTTTCTCCACCCTGGGCTGGAAACCCGGCGCAACCCGGGAATCTGGCGCTCAAAGCGAATACTTCGAGCGCTTCCATCCCACCAGCGTGCTGGTGACGGGTTTTGACATCATTTTCTTCTGGGTGGCCCGGATGATCATGATGACGCTGAAGTTCACCGGCGAGATCCCTTTTCGTCAGGTTTACATCACCGGCCTTGTGCGCGACGAGCACGGTCAGAAAATGTCCAAGTCCAAGGGCAATATTCTCGACCCCATCGACCTGATCGACGGCATTTCCCTGCCCGACCTCATCGCCAAGCGCACCGAAGGCATGATGCAGCCGCAACTGCGGGATCAGGTGGAGCGCTTTACCCGGGAATCCTTCCCCGACGGCATTCCCGGCCATGGCGTGGACGCCCTGCGCTTCACTTTCTATTCCCTTGCGTCCACCGGCCGCGACATCAAGTTCGACATGGGCCGCATGGCGGGTTTCCGCAATTTCTGCAACAAGATCTGGAACGCTGCCCGTTATGTCCTGATAAACTGCGAGGGCAAAGCGGTGGCGCCAGCCATCATCGAGGCGGATTGCACCGTGGCGGACCGCTGGATCGGGGACCGTTTTGAAACCGCTGCGGCCGAAGTCCGGCAGGCCATGGCGGAATACCGCTTCGACCGGGCCTCGCGCTGCCTGTACGAGTTCTTCTGGAGCGAGTTTTGCGACTGGTATGTGGAGCTTTCCAAACCGGTCCTGTGGAGTGAGGAAGAAAACCCGGCGGCGGCGGCCGCAAGCCGCCGGGTGCTGCTCGAAACCCTGGAGCGTTCCCTGCGCCTGCTGCACCCCTTCATGCCATTCATCAGCGAGGAAATCTGGCAGCGAATCGCTCCCCTGCTCGCCATCGAAGGCGAGAGCATCATGCTGCAAGCCTGGCCGGAAGCCTCCAGCGCCGGAGCGGATTCCGCAGCGGCGGCGGATATCGCATGGCTGCGGCAAGTCGTCACCGCGGTACGCACGATCCGCAGCAAAATGGACATCTCTCCCGGGCGGAAGCTGCCGGTATTGCTTCGCACCGGCGAATCCGGTGACGCAAACGCCGGCAAGCTGCGGCTGGAACAGTACCGCCGCTACCTGATCCAGCTCGGCAAACTCGAATCCATCGACTGGCTGGAAGAAGAGGCGCCGCCGGCGGCGACGGCAATCGAAGCGGGAACCGAAGTGCTCGTGCCCCTGGCGGGCCTGATCGACGTGGCCGCTGAACTCGCCCGCCTCGACCGGGAAATCAGCAAGCTGGAGAAGGCGTTGCAGTCGCTGCGGAGCAAACTCGGCAACCCCCGCTTTGTAGCCAATGCGCCGGAAAAAGTCGTGGCGGAAGTGCGCGAACGCGAGTCGCAACTGTCGACTTCAGTGGCGGCCCTGCAGGCAAGGCGGCAGAGCCTGGAAGAATCAACCGGCTAGGGCCGCGCCTCCGTCATTCTGCGCGGAGTCGCAGAATCTCCCTGGGAGACCGCTGCCCTCTGCGCAAGATACTGCGACTCCGCTTCACTCCGCGCAGGATGACGGATGAGGCCTGGAATCCATTTCAATTCCGCAGCCCCAAGGGCATGCTGAAGCTGATATCTTCGCTGACGCCGCTGATTTCGGCGACTTCGCATGGGGCGTGATCCCGGAGCCGGGCAACGACTTCCCGCACCAGTGATTCCGGGGCCGAGGCGCCGGCGGTGACGCCGATGCGGGTCTTGTCTTCAAGCCAGTGGCCCCGGATGGCGCCGGCGCTTTCGATTAAATGGGATTCGCAGCCCAGCCGCTCGGCAAGCTCTCGCAGACGATTGGAATTGGAGCTGTTGCCGGCGCCCACCACAAGCAGCAGGTCACACTCGATGGCGAGTTGCTTGACGGCGTCCTGGCGGTTCTGGGTGGCGTAGCAGATGTCGCTGCGGCGGGGCCCCTTGATGTTGGGAAAGCGCTGTTTGAGCACTTCGATGATTTCAGCGCAGTCATCCACGGAAAGCGTGGTCTGGCTGAAATACGACAGCCGGGCCGGATCCCGGATTTCGATCTTGCGGGCGTCCTCCACGGACTCCACAAGATAAATCTCGCCGCCGGCGCTGGTGTCGAAATTGCCGAGAGTGCCCTGCACTTCCGGATGATTGGCGTGGCCGATGAGCAAGCACTCCTCACCCTTGCGGGCGGACCGGGCAACTTCCATGTGGACTTTGGTGACCAGGGGGCAGGTGGCGTCGAAAACCTGGAAACCGCGGCTGGAGGCTTCTTTGCGAATCTTGTGGGCGACGCCGTGGGCGCTGAAAATCACTACCGGGCTGCGGCCGGCGGCGTCAATATCGGGAATTTCCTCGAGTTCCTCGACAAAAACCGCTCCCTTGCCGCGCAGATCCTCAACCACATGCCGGTTATGCACGATTTCATGGCGCACATAAATCGGCGCCCCATACAACTCCAGGGCGCGCTCGACCACCTCGATAGCCCGGTCCACCCCGGCGCAAAACCCCCGGGGGTTTGCCAGACTGAGCTTGACTGGCTGCCGGGTCTGTACAATTGTCGCATCCATAGTCCGGGTATTCTACATGAGTTGGGGCGCTACATCGCTTGCATGGACTTGCATTCAGGATGAGGCTTACAATCGTCGGGCGAAACGGGAGGAATTTTGATGCCTGGGAAGTTCCCGGTAACCATTGGTTTGTTGTGCGGCTTGCTTCCGGTCGCGTGGGCTCAGCCTGCCATGGAGGCGCCCCCGGAACCGTTTGTGATTCAGACTTTCGAGATTGACGAGGTGCTGGTGACGCCAGTGGCCACGGGGCTGGCGAATCCCTTTGATCTGGCTTTTCGCGGCAATGGCGACATTCTGGTTACCGAGCGCTATGCGGGCAAGCTCAGGGTGATTCGCGACGGGCGCCTGCTTGAGACGGATCTTGACGGCGTCCCCGAGGTGTATGCCGGGGAATTCCGGGCGGGATTGATGGCGGTGGCATTACACCCGGAAAACGATTCGATCGTGTATCTGACCTACACCAAGCCCATCGTCGTGGATGGCGATCCGGAGCGGACCGTGGCGCTGGCGTGGGGGCGGATTGACGGCGATTCGCTCACTGGCGTTGAGGATATTTTCCTTGCCCGGGGGCTTGATCGGGGAATTGCCGCTTCTCAACTGCTGTTCACCCCGGAAGGGCACTTGCTGATGTCCATCGGCGGCGCCTACATGTATGCGGGGATCGGCGATTATGCCCAGGACGCTTCGCTTCATTACGGCAAGCTGCTGCGCCTGACCGATGATGGCGCGCCGGCGCCGGGCAATCCGTTTCTGGACAGTGGCGAGTACCTGCCGGAAGTCTGGTCGGTGGGGCATCGCAATATCATCGGCCTCGACTTTCATCCTGAAACCGGCGAACTCTGGGCAACGGAAAATGGCCCCCAGGGCGGAGATGAGGCCAATATCATCCGACCGGGAGCGAACTATGGCTGGCCGGTGGTTTCCTACAGCCGCCAGTACCGGGGGGAGCGGGTTTCGGAAAGCCCCTGGAGCCGCGAATTCATCGACCCGGAAATCATCTGGTGGCCTTCCATCGCGCCGGCGGGAATGATCTTCTACAGCGGCGACAAGCTGCCGCAATGGCAGGGCAACATGATCGTCGGCTCGATGATGGAAGGCAGGATTCCCGGCACCGGGCATATCGAGCGGGTGGTGTTCAACAGCCGCGGCCAGGAAATCCGGCGCGAAAGCCTCTTGCGGGAACTCGGCGCAAGAGTCACCGGCGTGACCCAGGGGCCGGATGGCTATCTATATGTTCTCCTCGACGAAGAAAACGGCGCCCTGCTGCGGCTGGAGCCGGTAACCCGGGATCAGGCGGCAGAACAGTAAAGACTCTTGGTATTCTCCCGAAGCTCTGACTTGATCAGAGCTTCCCTTGCAAAGTGGCGGTGAGAGAGGGATTCGAACCCTCGATGCCTTTCGACATACACACTTTCCAGGCGTGCTCCTTCGACCACTCGGACATCTCACCGGTTTCCGGTTTGTGTTTTGCGACCGGCAATGCTCATTTTGGCGCTCCAACCTTGTCATTCTGCGCGAAGCGAAGCGCAGTCGCAGAATCTCTTGCAGTGGCCTCGCGATGAGATCCTGCGACTGTTTTTATTGTACATGCCATTGAGGATGGCATGCACAAACGAGGGGGGGATTCCGCGACCTCGGAGCCTGCGCCGTAGGAATTCACGGCTGCAAATCCGCTCTCATCCACGCCCCTGGCCGGTCTTTCATTGTCTGGCGTCGCGGCCGAGTAGCCGGTCGGGGTTGATGGGGGTGGTGCTGCGGTAGACGTTGATTTCGAGGCCGCCGCGGCGGAGGAAGTGCAGGGAGAGGCTGAGTTGTTCGGGCCGGCAGGCGCTCAGGATGTCGTGGAAGGCCTGCCCGGCGCAGCTTTCGTGCCAGGCGGCGTGTGAACGGTAGGCGCAGAAATAGCGCAGCAGGCTCGGCTCGGTGATTTCCCTGCCGCTGTAGGCCAGGGCCGCGCTTGCCCAGTCGGGCTGTCCGGTTACCGGGCAGATGGAGCGGAACAGTTCGGTGCGCAGTTTTCGGTCGACGACGGGCCCGTCTCCGGTTTCCAGCAGGCCCGCGTCGGGGCCATTCCCGAATCGCGCGATGGGATGCGCGTCGATGAGGGCGTAATCGGCCAACAGGCAATTGTCGGGGTAGGCGGTCAGGCCCCAGATGCGCGTTTCTACCTCGGCGCCGCAGCAGGCGGACAGATCCCGCGCTATCCGCTCCGCCGCGGACGCGGTGTCGTCGATTCGCTCGTTATTGAGCCCGGCGAGATAGAGCTTGAGGGATTTGGATTCCACCAGAAAAGGCGAATCCGCCGGAAACAGGAATTCCCCGACGAATACCCCGGGTCCGCCATCGCGGCCCAGCCAGGACAATTCATAGGCGCGCCAGTGATCGAGGCCGTGCATGACGGCGCCATCCACGGGGATGCTTTCCCGGGGTATCGGGTGCAGCACCTCGGGGCTGTACCGAACGGGAATGCCGGTCCGCTTGCCGAGTGGATTGCCGCCCATGTTCAGCTCCGCACGCCGGTGCCCTTGCGCAGCAACCAGATACAGCCGCCGTAGAGCACGATGATGAACAGACAAAGCATGGTGAACGCCCAGGCCACATCGATATCTGATGTGCCGAGAATGCCGTAGCGGAAGGTGTTGACCATGTAGAAAATCGGGTTGAGCTGGGACGCCACCCGCCAGAACGGCGGCAGCAGCTCGATGGAGTAGAACACGCCGCCAAGATAGATCAGCGGCGTCAGCACGAAGGTGGGAATGATGGAGATGTCATCAAAATTGTTGGCGAATACGGCATTGATGAAGCCGCCCAGGGAAAACACCAGCGAGGTCAGCAGCACCACGCTGATGGTGATCGGGAGGCTGTGGATGCCCAGGTCGGCGAAGAACAGCGACATGAGCGTGACGATCAGGCCCACGCAAAGCCCCCGGACCATGCCTCCGGCGATGTACCCCGAGAGAATGACGTAATTGGGGATCGGCGCCACAAGCAGCTCTTCCACGCTGCGCTGGAACTTCTGGCTGAAAAACGACGACACCACATTGGAATAGGAATTCTGGATGACCGCCATCATGATGAGCCCCGGCACGATGAACTCCATGTAGCGGTAACCGCCCATTTCCCCGATTCTGCTACCCACCAGATTGCCGAAAATCACGAAATACAGCGAAATCGTGATCACCGGCGGCAGCAGGGTCTGCAGCCAGATTCTGGTGAATCGCCGCACTTCCTTGATGACGATGGTTTCAAAAGCCACCAGCCGGTGATCGGAAAACATCAGCCCCCCTCCTCCCCGTTCCCGCGCAGGCGGGACAGGAACAACTGTTCCAGCCGATTGGCCTTGTTGCGCATGCTGATAATGCGGATGCCGAGGCGGTCGAGGGCGGCGATGGCGCTGTTGATATCGCGACCGCCGGAAAGCACGGCCTCGATACTGTGGGAATCGATCTTGCGCAGGGAGAGCCCGGGCTCATCAATGTTCACCTCGTCCTCAAGCATGGCGTCGGAATCGAGAATGAACGCGTGGGTATCGAGTTCGAGCAGCAGCTTTTTCATGCTCGTATTCTCGATGATGCGGCCCTCGTCGATAATGGCGATATTGCGGCAAAGCTGCTCGGCTTCCTCGAGATAGTGCGTGGTCAGAATGATGGTGGTGCCGGCGCGGTTGATTTCGAGCAGGAAATCCCACATGGAGCGCCGCAGTTCGATGTCGACGCCGGCGGTGGGCTCGTCGAGAATCAGCAGCCGCGGCTCATGCACAAGCGCCCGGGCGATCATCATGCGCCGCTTCATGCCGCCGGAAAGCGCGCGCGAGCGATCATTGCGCTTTTCCCACAGGCCGAGTTGCCTGAGATACTTTTCGCTGCGCTCGGCGGCGAGTTTGCGCGGCAAGCCGTAGTAGCCCGCCTGGGTCCGGACCACATCGCCGACTTTCTCGAACTGGCTGAAGTTGATTTCCTGGGGCACCACGCCAAGATCGAGCTTGGTCTGGTACACGTGGGTATCCACATCGCGGCCAAACACGCGCACCTTGCCGCCGCTACGGGTCACCAGGGTCGAAACGATGCCGATGAAGGTCGATTTGCCTGCGCCATTGGGCCCTAGCAGCGCAAAGAAATCGCCCTGTTCCACTTCCAGCGAGATGCCTTTCAAGGCCATGGCGCCACTGGCGTAGCGTTTCTGCAGATTGCTGACGGATATGGCTACAGTCATGAATCGCTTTCGCTGCGGCGGTTCAGGATTATCCGGAGAACGCGGCGCGGGATCCTTTCGCAAAAAACCCGGCTTGCGCCGGGTTTTCGCAGTTGGCGTCCCCTAGGGGTTTCGAACCCCTGTTGCCGGGATGAAAACCCGGTGTCCTAGGCCTCTAGACGAAGGGGACAAGTCCGGTGGGCAGGCGCCCGCCCCGGAAAGACGCGGATTCTAAATAAACATCCCGGTCGGGGTCAATAGCCAGGAGCCTGCGCCGCAGGAATTCGCGAAAGCGAAAATTCGCTATCGCCGCGCCCCTGGCTGATCGATTGAGGCGAATATTGGTGAATATGCAACGAAATCGGGCGGCCAGGGGCGTGGATGAGAGCGGATTTGCAGCCGTGAATTCCTACGGCGCAGGCTCCTGATTTTCCTCCAACTGTTCGGCTGAAACCGCACAGACGCCCTGGCCACCGTTTTCGAAATCAAGCCAGAGGAACGGGGTGGCGGGGAATCGGGCCTGGAACGCTTCGGCGCTGTAGCCTGTTTCGAGGATCAACAGGCCATTCGGGTTAAGGCGGCCGGTGGCTTCGCCGAGCAGACGGGCGGGGATTTCGATGCCATGGGTTCCGCCGCCGTGGAGTCCAAGCCGGGGTTCGTGATGGTACTCGGGAGGCAGCCGTTCGATTTCCACCCGGGAAACATAGGGCGGATTGGCAAGAATCAGGTCGTATCTGCCGTCAAGATCGGCGAACAGGTCGCTTTGTCGCGTTTCCACCCGGGATTCCAGCTTGTGCAGGACGATGTTTTTCCGGGCCAGGGCCAGCGCTTCGGCAGAGATATCCGCCAGGTCCACCTGGCAGCCGGAAAATTGCAGGGCGCAGGCGATTCCAATGCAGCCGCCGCCACAACACAGGTCAAGCACCCTGCCCGGCTCGGAATCCAGCAAGGCTTCGAATCGATTGTTTATCAATTCCGCCATGGGCGACCTGGGAATCAGCGCCCGGGGGTCGCAGTGAAACTCATATCCAGCAAACCAGGCCCTTTTGAGCAGATAGGCCACGGGAATCCGCTGCTCCACCCGGGCAAGGGCGAGGCGCTCCAGGCTGGCTATCTCATCAGGAAGCAGTTCCCGGTCCTGTTCCGCAACCGAGCGCTGGAAGTCAAATCCCAGGGCGCCGAAAACCAGATACACCGCTTCGTCGTATAGATTGTCAACGCCATGCCCGCAATGTATGTTGGCGCAGCCGAAGCGCGTGGCGAGTTGTTCGATGAAGTCAGCCAGGAACATGATTTACCTGCGACTGCGCCCATCATGCCGGAAGGGGAAGCGCGGCATGATCATGCGCCATGGTGGTATGCTTCCGCGCCAGAAATCTGACCGGGCAGGCCGGGGGCCTGCTGAAAACAGGAGTGTACGACATGCGGGAACTTGCCCAGGCTTTTGCTTCCATCATATCCGGGATCGGTGAGGATCCAGACCGGGACGGGCTGAAAAAAACCCCCGAGCGCGCCGCCACCGCCTTTGAATTTCTCACCCGGGGTTACCGGCAGGACATCGAAGAAATCGTCAACAAGGCGCTGTATCCCTCTGATTCCGATGAGATGGTGATCGTCAGGAATATCGAGATGTACAGCATGTGCGAGCATCACCTGCTGCCATTTATCGGCAAGTGCCACGTGGCCTATGTGCCCGATGGCCAGGTGCTTGGCCTGTCGAAGGTCGCCCGCATTGTCGATGTTTACGCCCGCCGTTTGCAGATTCAGGAAAATCTCACCCAGCAAATCGCCAACTGCATACTCGAGATTACCGGCGCCAAGGGGGTGGCGGTCATCGCTGAGGCCCAGCACATGTGCATGATGATGCGGGGAGTGGAAAAGCAGAATTCGGTCATGACCACATCGTGCATGCTGGGGGTCTTCCGCAACCGCGCTTCCACCCGGGCCGAATTATTGTCGCTGTTGAAGTAGCCCGCCCTGAATCCGTTCCGTTTGCCGATTGCGGCGCAGCGGCGACTCAGGGCATTGCCTGCGCGACCAGCTCCACCCTTTCTGAACAATCGTCCGCCGCGCACAGCGGGGAAAGCGGGCCCAGGCCTCTTGCGGACAGGCGTGACGGGTCGATGCCCGCCGCCACCAGGCGCCGGCGGATGGATTCAGCCCGGGTCTGGCTGCGGGAAAGCAGTTGTTCGAGGCCAGCCTCCCCCCGCAGGTGGGAGACCAGGTAAAGTCGCAGTTGCGGATCGAGGTTCAGCAGCGCAACGATGTGGTCGAGGTCGGCGCCGGATTCCAGTTCGTCAGCGGCGGTGAATGACAGGCCGGGGACGATCAGGCCGCCATTGCTTCGCAATTGATCGCGCATGGCTTGCGGCGTGGCGCCGGAGACCGCAGCAGCGCGGCCTCCTTCGGGCTCAATGATTTCCACCCAGGCGAGCAATTGGCGATTGATGCGGGTGATGACGTAAACGGAGATAAAGAACTGCCCGGGCGGCTCGGAACCCATTGCGAGATAGAACTGATTGCGCACCGGGCCATAGAGAATCCGGTTGCCGAAGATGTCATTGGCCCAGTATTCGCTGCTGCCACAGGCGCGCCCGGCGCAGGAAAACAACTCGCTGTAGCCCCGGTACCGCATCTGCTCCAGAAAAAAATCCATCACATCCTGGCCGCCAAAACCGTCCGCGACTTCATAAAGAATCCGCGTCAGCCTGCCCCGCAAGCGCTCGGATGCTTCCGGCGTGACCTGGCCGCGGACGCTTTGCAGGCTGCCGAGCACCACCCGGTAATTGACGTCGGACTCGGCCTGGTAATCGCTGATGGTGGAATCGGGAAATCCGCTGAGCAGCGGGTGGTCGGACTGCTGGGCGAGCGCGGTCCCGGCCGCTGGCAGCAATAGCCAGAAAGCCTGCAAGCGAACCGCCTGTAACAGAAATTTGACCGGCATCTCGACCTTCCCCGACGGGCAAGCTTACTCTATCGGGCGGCTCAATCCTCGCTGGCGGAATCGTCCGCGGAGGCTTTGCTGGAGCCGGACTTCTTCCTGCGGACGCTTTTCCTGGCGGGCTTGCCGGTTTCGGCCGCTGCAGTGGATGCCTCTTCTTCCGCATCCCCGCTTTCTGGAGAGCTATCAACGACTGCGCCGGATTCGCCCTGTTCCCCGGCGGCCTCGCTATCGACCCGGGGAAATTCGCTGAAGGGGAATGGTTTCTGCTCCCGGTTCCAGGTGGCGAACAGCAGCATCTCGTGAACATATTCCGCCAACGCCGCGCCGAGGTCCCGCAGATTGCGGTTGTCCTCCCCCGTGGCGATCGTGAACCCTCCCTGCACCAGGCCGAGCATGATCACCAGCGGCCCCACCACCAGGGCGAGTATCAAAATGTACAGCAGGGCGAAAACCACCCTCCCCCAGATCGCCGGATCCTTCCAGGCACTCGCATTCGGATTGTCCGTCATTTTTCCACTCCAGTTCGCAAATTGAGCGCGGTATTTCTAACCCATTCCATACGCCTTCTCAAATCCCCGCTTCGATTTCCAAGGCAAATCTACCTTGCTCTCTTGTCTTCGCTGGCGGCGAATTCCACGTCCAGGGTCTGTTCGCTGAGCATCAGCGAGGAGAGTATGCTGCCGATGGATTCCCGTTCGTGGACGATCCGGTACAGGCCCTGGACCAGCGGCATGTATACACCGAGTTCTTCGGCTTTGCGGCTTACCAGTTTAACGGTGTTGACGCCTTCCGCAACCTGCCCCACTTCCCTGATTGCCTGTTCCACGTTCCTGCCCTTGCCAAGGGCGAAGCCGATACGGTAGTTGCGGCTGAGCGGAGTCGAACTCGTTACCACGAGGTCGCCCACGCCGGACAGGCCGAGGAAGGTCATGGGGTCGGCGCCGAGTTCGCGGCCGAAGCGGGCCATTTCGGTCAATGCCCGGGTTACCAGCATGCTGTTGGTGTTATGGCCCATGCCCAGGGCGGCGGCGATGCCGGCGATAATGGCGTAAATGTTCTTCAGCGAACCGCCGAGCTCCACTCCGAGCATGTCGTCATTGGTATAGACCCGGAAGGATTCCGAGCGCAGCAGGCTGCGCACATTCTCGCGCACGGCCTCGTCTTCGCTGGCGATGACCGTACCGGTGAGATGCCCGGCTGCGATTTCCCGGGCGAGGTTGGGTCCGCTGAGCACGCCCACCCGGGCAGTCGGAGCCTCCTGGCGCAAAATCTGGCTCATGAGCAGGAAGCTGTCCGCCTCGATGCCCTTGGTGCCGCTGACGAGCATAGCGTCCGGCCTGGCGTGGAGGAGCATTTCCCGCACCACCAGGCGGAAACTCGAACTCGGCACCGCGACGAAAATCAACTCCGCATCGGCCACTGCCGAAGTCATGTCGTCCGAGGCGATAACCCTGGGACTGATTTCATAACCGGGCAGATACTGCGGATTTTCGCGCCGGTGATTGACATTCCGGACGAGTTCGTCGCTGCGCATCCAGAAACTGACGTCGCAGCCGTTTCTGGCGGTGATGTTGGCGATCACAGTACCAAAGCTGCCGCCGCCCATCACCGCGATCCTTTCAATCTGCTTCACGAAATCCGCTCCCGCTTGCCGGCATGATAGCCGTTATGGATTGTCCGGCAAAACGGCGCCAGGGGATGAGCGCAGGATTTCCATCGCTACCGCCCGGCCTTCCGCTGGTGCATAATCCGCCCCGCTCCACCCGCCACCATCAGGAAAACACATGTCTTCATACACCATCGCCCTGCTCGACGGGGACGGCATCGGGCCGGAAATCATGGCCGAGGCCGTCAAGGTTCTGCGGATTGCGGAATCCCGCAATGAACTGCGGCTCGAACTCGTCCATGGCGCATTCGGCGCCGGGGCCTGGTTCAGCCATGGCGACTCCTTTCCCGATGCAACACGGAACCTGTGCGACCAGGCCGAAGCAATCCTCAAGGGTCCTGTCGGGCTCAACCACGAGCAGACCGAAAAAATCCCCGTGGACATGCGTCCCGAACGCGGCGCCCTGCTGCCCCTGCGGCGGCGCTTCGACACCTTTGCCAATTTCCGCCCGGTGCGGCTGGCCGGGGGGCTGACGCATTTCTCGCCGCTGAAACCGGAAATCATCGCCGGCGGCATCGATATCATGATGATCCGGGAGCTTGTCGGGGGACTGTACTTCGGCGCCAAGGAGAGTGGCCGCAACGCCGCGGGCAAGAGATATGTCAAGGAAAGTCTCGACTATGACGAGGGGCAGATCGAGCGCATTGCCCGGGTCGCTTTCGAGACGGCCCGGAGCAGGAAAAAGACGCTGCACAATATCCACAAGAGCAATGTGCTCAAGTCCAGCGTGCTGTGGAATGAAGTGCTTGGCGAGGTGGGGCGGGAGTTCCCCGAGGTGGAGTTGCGGCATATCCTGGTGGACGCTGCGGCGACCTGTCTCTGCCTCAATCCGCGGCAGTTCGACGTGATGGTGATGGAGAACATGTTCGGCGATATTCTCAGCGACCAGGCTGGCGGCATTCTCGGTTCGCTCGGGCTGATGCCTTCGGCCTGTCTCGGGCCGGAAAAAGCCTATTACGAGCCATCCCACGGCTCGGCGCCGGATATTGCCGGCAAGAATGTGGCCAACCCCTATTCCATGATCGGCTCGGTGGCCATGCTGCTGGAAATGAGCCTTGGCCTCAAGAGCGAGGCGGGCCATGTGTGGAAGGCGATGCAATCGGTTTTCGACCAGGGCTACGCCACCCCCGACCTTGTCAGGCCCGGGTCGGATTCACAAACGATTTCTACGCGGTCTTTTGGCGATCTTGTGGCGGAGCATTATGCCGCCGCGCCGGTAGCTGCAGATTGACCATGCGCAGGGTGGCTTTTACCGCCGCAAGCACCTGATTGGCGTCCACCCCCCGGGTCTTGAGCTTGCGTCCGGGAAGCTGCCAGGTGATGAAACACTCGGTGAGGGCGTCGGTCTGACCGCCCCGGGGAATGTGTATCTCGTAGTCCACGAGTTCGGGCAGGCTGAAGTCGTATTCGGCGAAAATCTTGCCTGCCGCATCCATGAAGGCGTCGAAACCTCCATTGCCCACGCCGGAACTCTGGCTGATGGCGTCGCCGATGGCGAGCCGCACGCTGGCGGTGCTGTCCACATCAAGGCCGGTATTGATGTAGCAGTTAAGCAGACGCACGTGCCGGGCGTCTTGCTGCTCCTGCTGCTCCCGGTCTTCGAGCACATCGGCGATGATCACCGGCAGGTCGTCGGTGGTGATGACGTGTTTGGAATCGCCAAGCTCGACGATGCGCTTCAGCACCGCGGCCTGTTCTTCCGCGGTGAGGCTGATGCCGAGTTCATCGAGATTGTTGATCAGCGAGGCCTTGCCGCTCATCTTGCCCAGGGCGTAGCTGCGCTTGCGGTTGAAACGCTCCGGGCCGAGACGGGAAACATAGAGGTTGCCCTTGAGGTCGCCGTCGGCATGGATGCCGGCGGTCTGGGTGAAGACATCGGCGCCGGTCACCGGCGTATTGGCGGCGATGCGCTTGCCCGAAAAGTTCTCCACCATGGCGCTGAGCGAGGCGATGCGCGATTCATCGATGGAAAGTTCGACGCCGGCCATGTCCCGCAGCACCACGGCGATTTCCGCCAGGGACACATTGCCCGCCCGCTCGCCGAGGCAGTTGACCGTGCAGTGGATGCAGTCGATTCCCGCTTCCACCGCGGCGAGCACATTGGCGGTGGCGAGGCCGTAATCGTTATGCGGGTGGAAGTCGAACCGGAGTTCGGGGAAGCCTTCCCGCATATCCCCGAGATAGTCGGCGACTTCCCGGGGGGAGAGCATGCCGAGAGTGTCGGGAAGCATGAAGTGGCCGAGACCGAGCCCCGACATGCCCCGAACGAGTTCGAAGACATGGTCGCGGCTGTCGCGATAGCCATTGGACCAGTCCTCGAGATAAGCATTGACCGCAAGACCCTGGTTGTGGGCGTATTCCACCGTTCGTTCTATGTCGGCCAGGTGCTGGGCCAGGGTTTTGCCGAGTTGCTTGCGGCAGTGTTTTTCGCTGCCCTTGGTGAGCAGGTTGATGACCTTGCCCCCTGCGCTGCAAATCCAGTCGGTGCTGCGCTTGTAGTCAACGAAGCCAAGTACTTCCACCCGCCCGGCGCAGCCGTTCTCCGCCGCCCAGGCGCAAATCCGCGCCACGGCCTCGCGCTCGCCTTCGGACACGCAGGCGGAAGCCACCTCGATGCGGTCCACCCCCAGGGTCTGCAACAGCGCCCGGGCGATGCTCGTCTTCTCATTGACTGAGAAGGAAACCCCCTGGGTTTGCTCCCCATCGCGCAGGGTGGTGTCCATCAGGACGATATGACGTCGGCTGGCAGGCTGATTCATGAAAATTCCCGGTCAGGCGCTTCTGTGCCGCTACAGGCCAGCACACAATTCTAGCAAATCCCGGCATGGCCGCCATTGGAGTACCTGTGGATTCCCGGGACACCCATCAAGTCCGCATTGGACGCCAGCATTTCCGGGCTCGCTTGCATCGAAGCGGCTTGCCGCTATACTTCGTGCCCACATTGCGGTGTGGCCTGGGAAAGGGTATGGCGGTTCAGATTTGTGTTCCGAAGGAAACGCGGGAAGGGGAGCAGCGGGTGGCGCTGGCTCCGGATGCCGTGAAGCGGCTTGTGGGCAAGGGAATGCAGGTCGGCATTGAAGCGGGCGCCGGCGAAAAAACCGGGTTTGCCGATGACAGCTTCAGCGGGGCGGAAATCGTCGCGGGCGCCGGCGAACTTCTCGGCAGGGCTGACATCAGCCTGGTCGTCAATCCGCCCGCCGGCGAACAGATCGCCAGCCTGCGCGAAGGCTCGGTGCTGGTGGGTTTTCTCAACCCGCACGGCGAGCTCGAGCGATTCGAAAAATTGGCGCAGCGCAATATCAGCGCCTTCAGCGTGGAACTCATCCCGCGAATTTCCCGGGCCCAGGCCATGGACGCGCTTTCCTCCCAGGCGAGCATCGCGGGCTACAAGGCGGTGCTGCTCGGGGCGGGCCATCTCGGCAAGTTCTTTCCCATGCTCACCACCGCCGCCGGCGCCATCCGGCCTTCCAAAGTGCTTGTTATCGGCGCCGGGGTCGCCGGACTGCAGGCCATAGCCACCGCGAGGAGGCTCGGCGCCGTGGTGGAAGGCTATGACGTGCGCGCCGCGGTGAAGGAACAGGTGGAATCGCTGGGAGCGAAATTCGTCGATACCCGGGTGACGGCGGAAGGCAGCGGCGGCTATGCCCGGGAACTGACCGAAGAGGAAAAGGCCAAACAGCAGGAAGTGCTCGGCAGGCATATCACCGGCGCCGACGTCATCATCACCACCGCCGCGATTCCCGGCAGGCCATCGCCGCGAATCATCAGTGGCGATCTCGTGGAAAACATGCGCGGCGGCTCGGTGATTATCGACCTCGCGGCCGAAGGCGGCGGCAACTGCGAACTGACCCGGGCGGGCGAAGTGGTAAACCGCGGCGGCGTGATCATCGACGGACCGGTCAACCTGCCGGGGCGGATGGGCAACCACGGCAGCGAACTCTACGCCAAGAACCTCATGGCCTTCCTCGACCTGCTGGTGGTGAATGGGGAAATCAACATCAACCTCGAGGACGAGATCATCAACGAAAGCCTCGTCACCCATGCCGGCGCCATACACCACGCGGGAATCCGGGACCGGCTGCAAGCCTCCCGCAGGTAATTGCATTGGAGCAGACACATGATTGAAGGGCTCGCGGCGATCTATATCTTTCTGCTGGCCGGCTTCACCGGGTATGAAATCATCGCCCGGGTGCCGGTGATTCTGCACACCCCGCTGATGTCGGGCTCCAACTTCGTCCATGGCATTGTGCTTGTGGGCGCGATGTACGCCCTGGGCATTGCCGAAACCACCACCGAGCAGACGATCGGCTTTTTCGCCGTGCTGCTCGCGGCGGGCAATGCGGTGGGCGGCTATGTGGTCACCGAGCGCATGCTGGAGATGTTCAAGTCCAGCAACAAGCCCGGCGAATCGGCGGGAGGCTGAGCCATGGGACTTGTCATCGACGCCAGCTATCTCGCCGCCGCGATACTTTTCATTGTCGGCCTCAAGCGGATGAGTTCGCCGGTGACCGCCCGGCGCGGCATCGTCTGGGCGGGGCTCGGCATGCTGCTCGCCACCCTGGTGACCTTCGGCACGCCGGAACTGCTGGAAAGCGAGCATTTCGTCACCAACCTCTCGCTCATTCTGGCCGGCATCGCCGTGGGCGGCGGCTATGCCTGGATCAGCGGCAAACGCGTTGCCATGACCGACATGCCCCAGATGATCGCCATGTACAACGGCATGGGCGGCGGCGCCGCGGCCACCATCGCCGCCGTGGAATTGCTCAAGGCCAGCGAGGCGGGCGGCGGCGCGGAAGCCTATCTCGGGCCGGATGTGGCGATTCTCGCGATTCTCGGCGCCCTGATCGGCGCCATCTCCTTCAGCGGCAGCATCATCGCCTGGGCCAAACTCGACGGCAGACTGCACCTGAGCCGGCTCCTGCCCGGGCAGCATATCGTCAACGCCCTGCTGGCCATCGTGCTGCTGCTGTTCTCGGTAATGCTGTATTTCACCACCGATTTGACCACCATCTCGGTATTCTTCGGCCTGGCCCTGGTGCTTGGCGTCTTCATCACAGTGCCCGTGGGCGGCGCCGACATGCCGGTGATCATTTCCCTGTTCAACGCCCTCACCGGGCTTGCGGTGGGTTTTGAAGGCTATGTGCTCGGCAATGCCGCCATGATTATCGCCGGCATCGTGGTGGGTTCGGCGGGTTCGCTGCTGACCCATCTGATGGCGGTGGCCATGAATCGCTCGGTGGCCAATGTGTTCTTCGCCGGGGTGGGCAGCGGGCCGGCCAGCGCCGACTCCGGGCCTGGGGAAATGAAGGAAATCCAGGCCCAGGACGCCGGCATCCTCATGGCATTCGCCAATCAGGCCATCATCATCCCCGGCTATGGCATGGCGGTGGCCCAGGCCCAGCACAAGATATGGGAACTCGCGCAGTTGCTCGGCGAGCGCGGCGTCACGGTCAAGTTCGCCATTCATCCGGTGGCCGGACGCATGCCTGGCCACATGAACGTGCTGTTGGCCGAGGCCGGGGTTCCCTACGACATGATTTACGACATGGAAGACATCAATGCCGATTTCGGCAACACCACCGTGGCGCTGGTGATCGGCGCCAATGACGTGGTAAACCCTTCCGCGAAGACCGACACGGCCAGCCCGCTCTACGGCATGCCGATTCTCGACGCCATGGACGCCGACAATGTCATCGTCATCAAGCGTGGCCGCGGCGCGGGCTTTTCCGGCGTGGAAAACCCGCTGTTCTTCGCCGACAACGCCAGAATGCTTTTCGGCGACGGCCAAAAGGCCGCCAGCGAACTGATCCAGGCGGTGAAGGAATTATAGGATGATGCTGATGAAAAACGTGATCTCGATACTGTTTCTGGTTCTGCTGTGGTGCCCTGCGGTCATGGCGCAGACTCCCGCGAGGGCGGCTCCCTTCTACCCGCCCGAAACGGACTACGATCCGGATATTCCGCAGCCCGAGTCGGTCATCGGCCACCCGCTCGGCCACCGTATCGCCCGCAACGATCTGCTGGTGCGGTACCTGCGAACCCTGGCGGAACTGTCGCCAAGAATCACCGTGGAGGATATCGCCCACACCCACGAGGGACGCCCCATCCTCGGCCTCACCATTACCAGTCCCGCCAACCACCAGCGCCTGGATGAAATCAGGGCCGCCCATGTGGCGCTAAGCGACCCCGGCAGCAACCAGGAAGTGGACCCGGACATGCCCGTGGTCACCTGGCTCAATTATGGCGTGCATGGCGCCGAGGTGAGTTCCACCGATTCCTCCATGGCGGTGGCCTACCATCTGGCGGCGGCCCGGGGAGCGGAAATTGAAGCCACTCTCGAGCAAAGCGTGATTATTCTCATCGCCGTGTTCAATCCCGACGGCAACAGCCGCATGTCGGCATGGAACCACATGTACGGCGGCAATGTGCCGGTGACGGACCCGCAACACCAGTTGCACAACACTTTCTGGCCCGACGGTCGCACCAATCACTACTGGTTCGACCTTAACCGGCAGTGGCTGATTCTCCAGCATCCCGAGCCCCGGGGGTGGGTGGCGAAATTTCACGAATGGAGGCCCAACATCAACGTGGATTATCACGAGATGGGGGAAAACAGCACGTATTACTTCCATCCGGGAGTGCCCGAGCGCACCTTTCCCTACATCCCCCGGAGATCCATGGAGTTGCTCGACGAGGTTGCCGACCGGCCCCGTTCCTGGCTCGACAGCGAGCAGCGGCTCTACTACAACGAAGAGGGTTTCGACAACTATTACATCGGCAAGGGATCGACCTATCCCCACATGCACGCCAGCATGGGCATGCTGTTCGAACAGGCCGGCTCCGAAGGGCTGCTGGAGACTCCGCACGGCGTCCTGTCGTTTCGGGATAACGTCCGCACGCAATACCGCACGTCGCTGGAAATGATCCGCGCGGGTGTGGAAATGCGCGGCGAGTTGCTGCAATTCCAGCGCGATTTCTCCCGGGAAACACCCGGGCTTGCGGCTGACGATGATGTCAAAGCCTATGTTTTTTCCTCGCCTGGGGATCCCGCCAGGGCTTACCACGCGATCGATCTGCTGAATCGGCACCAGATCAGCGTGCAGCGCTTGAACCAGGATATTGAAGCAGCCGGAATGAGCTTTTCCGCGCAGGATTCCTATGTCGTGCAAACCGATCAGGCGCAATATCGCATGATCAAGGCCCTGTTCGAGTTGATCACCGAGTTCGAGGACGAAACCTTCTACGATGTGTCCGCCTGGACAATGCCCCTGGCTTTCGATTTCGACTATGCGCCACTCGATGCGGGAGACATTCGCGGGAATGTGATCGGCGACGAAGTGCGCGCCGAATTCCCGAGCGCTCCCGAACCTCCCGAGGCACGCTTCGCCTATCTGTTTTCCTGGTCGAACTATTATGCTCCGCGGGCGCTGTACCGATTGCTCGATGCCGGCGTACGTCCCAAGGCGGCGACGAGACCCTTGACAGTCACCGACAGCGGCGGAGAAGCGGTCAGCCTCGAAGCGGGCGCGATTCTCGTCCCGCTCGGCTGGCAAGGCGGCGATCTGGAAGATGCGGAAATTCACGAGTTGGTTAGCGTGATCGCAATGGAGGACGGCATCACCGTGCATGCGGTGGACAGCGCCCATACGCCCGTCGCCGGCATGGATCTCGGCAGCCCCAGCTTCGCCGACATTCCCCTGCCGAAGGTGCTGTTGCTGGTGGGCGAAGGCATTCAGGCCTATGACGCTGGCGAAGTCTGGCACCAGCTCGACGCGCGCATGAAGATGCCGGTCCACATGGTGGAAAAGAGGCATCTCGGGAGTACCGACTTGCGCGATTACAGCCATATCGTGCTGGTCGGCGGCAATCACGGCGATTTGTCGGAGCAAAAGGACGAAATCGACCGCTGGGTCAGGCAGGGAGGGACGCTGGTGGGCATCCGCCAGGGCGCGCGCTGGGCCTTCGACAATATTCTTTATCCGGACGGTTCGCAGGACGAAAGCGAAGCGGAGGCCGAAACCGAACGATTCGATTATGCCGACAAGGACGATATCGAGGCGCAGGACATCATCGGCGGCGCCATCATGCTGGGCGATCTGGACAACACCCATCCCATCGGCTTCGGCATTCACGATCGCGCCATCGCCAGCCACCGCAATTCCCTGATCGCCTTCGACCCGCCGGAAAATCCGTGGGCGAGCCTGATCCGGATTCCCGATAACGCCCTGCTGTCCGGGTTCGCCTCGACCAAAAATCAGGCGGCGCTGGCGGGGAAAGCGATGGCCGTGGCCGAGCGGCACGGCGGCGGCAGCGTAATCGTGTTTGCCGACAACCCGAATTTCCGCGCCTGGTTCTTCGGCACCAACAAACTGTTCATGAACAGCCTGTTTTTCTCCCTGGCCTTTGATCGACCGCGATAAACCAAGTATCCTCTGAAAAATTCCCTCCCTGGAATTTTTCATTATCGCAAAACAAAAGCGTGGTTTTGTTTTGCTTAAGAATTCAATGGCTTACTCCAGTCACGGAGCATAGCTCCGTACCGTTGCGGCCGCGCTCGAAGCTGCGCTTCGAAAACGCTTGCCTTCACCCATCGAATTCGGCGGCACTTCCATGTGCCGCAGGGAAACTCTGACTTGATCAGAGCTTCCCTAATTACCCCGCACCCGCACCGTGACGATATCGACATTGTGATATTGCTGGTGATTGACCGAAGAAGCGGCGTGCCGCAGCAGGCGCAGGGATACTTCCCGGTCCACCGAGGACTCCGAGGGGCCGTCCTTGATGACCGTGAGCAGGTTTTCGATGTTTTCCCCGCCCGGAGAGGCGATGAATTCCAGCACGGCTTCGCCGCCATCGCGCCAGATGGCGATGCGCAGGCTGCGGGGCGGCCCGGCGGCGGCGCTTTCATCCATCAGCGTCAGCAGGGTTTCCTCGCTGGCAAGTTCGAGCCGGCTGGAAAGCGGTTCCCCCATGCCGTTGCGGGCAATGAAAAGCGCCAGGAATTCGCGCACCTGGGGCAGCGAAGCCGTGGCCAGGGGCAATTCAAGCTGCCGGCGGCGCGGGGAAGCCGCCAGCACGAAGCCGTTCATGAGGATCGCGCTGAGCCCGCCCGCCGTCATGCCGTTCTGCAACAGGCCGCCGGCAAAACCGGAAAGGATTTCGGGGAATATCAGATTGTTCTGGCAACCGACGCCGATCCAGAACGACACCCCCACAATCACGCTGCCCCGGTAATCCACCCCATGCTGGATCACGATTTTCATGCCCAGCACGAAGAGCATCGCCAGCAACACCGAGGTGTAGGCCGCTACCACCGGACCCGGCACGGCGAGAATGATGGCGAGAAACTTCGGGGAAAACGCCACCACAAGGAAAGTCAGGCCCAGGGCGATACCCACCCGGCGCGAAGCCACGCCGGTCAGCTCGGTAACGGCAACGCTTGAGGAATAGGTCGTGTTCGGCACGGTTCCCAGCAGGCCGGAAAGCAGATTGCCGAGTCCATCGGCGCCCACGGCGCCCTGCACGGCGCGGAAATCCACCGCCCGGGGCTTGCGCCAGGAAACCCGCTGGATCGCAACCGAATCGCCAATGGTTTCTATGGCTCCGATCAGGGTGACAAAGATGAAGCCCGGCAGCAGGGTCCAGAAAACCGGGCCGAAGGCAAAGCTGACGCCGGGCCAGCCCGCGGCGGGGGGGCCGATCCAGCCGGCGTCAATTACCCGCTGTGCGTCATACAGGCCGAACAGGGCGGAAATCAGCGAACCCGCCGCCACGCCGATCACCAGGGCCCAGAGGCGCAACACGCCAGTGGCCTTGAGCGCGATGACCACCACCACGAGCAGCGTCGCCAGCGCGCTGATGGGCGCCGCGGCGGGATCGCCGGTTTCGGGAACATCGAGCAGCAGGTCGAATACGATCGGCATCACGGTAACCGGTATCAGCATGATCACCGTTCCCGAGACTATGGGCGTGAGTACATGCCGCAGCAGCGAAAGGCGCGCGGAAAGCAGGAACTGGAACAGCGAGGAAACAATCACCAGGGCGGCGAGCACGCCGGGGCCTCCCTGGACCAGGGCGGTGACGCAAACCGCGATAAAGGCCCCCGAAGTGCCCATGGCGAGCACATAGCCGGCGCCGATGCGACCGATGCGCAGGGCCTGGATGATGGTGCTCAGGCCGCTGACGATCACTGCGGCGAATACCGCCCAGTTGAGATAGCTTTCGCTGCCGCCGGCGGCGCGGATAACAATGGCCGGCGTCAGCACAATGCCGGCAACGCAAAGCAGCGCAAGCTGTATGCCCAGCCCGGTGGCCAGCTCCGGCGCCGGGTTTTCATCGGGTTCGTAGCGTATGCCGCTGCGCCGGGCTTCGGGTTCCGCTTCCATGTTCCCTCCGTATTGTTGTCTTTGAAAACCGGTTGGCGTTCGACCGCCAGTATATCTTGCGCTTCCGAGCGAGTTCCAGAAGAAGAGCGCGAATTTCCCTTCTTCCGTCGTTCCGCGCAGGCTCCCGGGGAAGCTCTGATCAAGTCAGAGCTTCCCCGGGAGTCTGCGCCGTAGGAATTCGCGAAAGCGAAAATTCGCTATCGCCGCGCCCCTGGCCGGTCGATTGAGGCGAATATTGGTGGATATGCAACGAAATCGAGCGGCCAGGGGCGTGGATGAGAGCGGATTTGCAGCCGTGAATTCCTACGGCGCAGGCTCCTAGATTTCATAGCTGAGTTCGATGCCGAGGCTGCGCGGGCGGGCGATGGTGAGCCTTTCGCGGTCATTGCCGTAAAAGGACGAAAGAACGGCGCGTTCGTCGGTCAGATTGTCGATGCGGGCGCCAAGCCGCCAGTTGCCGCGGCTGAGTCCGGCGCTGAGACCGATCAGTGTCCAGGCCTCCTGTTCGATGCGGTTGATCAGCACGATATCGCTCCAGGACGACCCGGAATGGCTGAACTGGGACATGATCCAGGCCTCCCGGCCATTGTCCAGGCGCCATTCATAGCGCAGCCGCAGGCTCGCCTGGAAGCCCGGCGCATTGGCGAGTTCGCTGCCGGCGGGGGCGATGGCCGAAGTGGTGGAAATCGTTTCCAGAATCTCGCTGTCGAGGATGGACAGGGCCCCGCCGAAACTCAGGCCCTCGATGGATTCGGGAAGCCAGGTGAAATCGCCTTCGATGCCCCGCACCCGGGCATTGGCGGCGTTGTCGGAAAAATACAGGTTCACGATATTGGAATCGAAGATCGTGGACTGGAGGTCATCGATGGTCTCCACAAAGGTCGACCAGTTCAGTTGCAATCTGCGGTCCGCGCTCAGGGTCTTGCCGCCGATTTCCCGATTCACCAGTCTGTCGGTGCGCACCAGCCCCGGCACCACGCCCCCCGCCCCCACGGGCCGGTTCAGCAGGGGCGGCCGAAAACCTTCGGAATACGTGGCGTAGAAAAGCTGGCCCGGTCGCGGCGTCCAGGCCAGGTTGAGCTTGTGGATATTGCCCCTGGCATTGCCGGTGTCCGGCAGCGCGACGGTTTTCCCTCCCACCAGGGCCGTACCCGTGCCGTCGTAGAGCGTGGAGAGGTTGACGCCGAAACGCTGCTGGTCCCCGGCCTGGCCGAAATTGCCAAAGGAAGCGTTGGCGCTGCCTTCCAGGTCCACATCGATTTCGTAGTTGCGGATGCCGGCGGTGAGCCTGAGGGTATCGGGTATCAGTTCCCAGCTTGCTTCGGCGAAAGCCCCGTATTGCTCATCGGTGCGGCGAATATCGTTGCGGAAGACCACGCCTTCGGGGAATGGCCCCGGGTCCTGCCGCCAGGCGCCCGGCAGGGGGTAATTGGGCGCGAAACCGAATGCGCCGGGGGTGAAGCTTTCGGCGTTCACTGATGAGGGGTAGGTGAAGTCATTGAGTTCCAGGATTTCGGTATCGCTGAAAAAGACGCCGAAGGTGGAGCGCAGGCGACTGTCCCGGGGCGTGCTGAAGCGCAGTTCCCGGGAAAAGACGGTGGACCTGGTGTTACCACTCACCAGAGTGCGGGCGTCGTGGCAGGTCCCCGCGGGCGCCTCGGAGGGATAGGTTACCGAAGCGTCGCAGATGTAGTACGGGAGGTACTGGCCTATGAAGAGGTAGTCGGTGTAATCGATGACGCTGTCGACTTCGCGGTCGAGCCAGGCCGTGGCGAGCACGGCTTCAAGTTCGCCGAGGCGCCCTTCCAGGGTCAGGGCGCTATTGTCGAATCGGTCGTCGGCGCCTTCGTCGATGAATCGCTGCGCCGACAACGCATCGGCGTCATCGAGATTGGGGTCGATCAGGAATACGCCGTCGGCGTCGATGCGCTGCCGCATGTGGCTGAGGGTCAGGCGCCAGTCGAGATTGAATTCGTACAGGCCGGACGCGCGGAAGCCTTCATAGCGCACGGGATTGATGTCCTCTCCCACGAATTCGGCGTTGTCCGTGCGGACGAAATTGACCGCCGCAAGGTCCGCCCCGGCCTGAAAGCCTTCCCCGGCGACGCCGAGTGGAACGCCATTGCTGCGCACGAGTTCGGCGGGTTCGAAGCGGCGCGAGCGGGAAACGTCGATTTCCCCCGGCACATTGTCGATGTAGCCGCCCTGATAGTCCGAATAGACAACTCCCCGCAGGGCGAAATCATGGTTCACCGGCAAGTTGAGCACGGCTTCCGCCCTGGCGCCGGGAGCGCCATTGGCGGTGGCCGAAGCGCCCATGGAAACCCGGGAGGAAAAGGCTTCGAGATCGGGTTTGGCGGTGATCAATCTGACGTTGCCCGCCTGGGAACTGGCGCCGAACAGGGTGCCCTGGGGGCCGGAAAGCACTTCCACCCTTTCCAGGTCCGCGGCGTAGACGTCGAGATTGCGGCCGGGCTGGGTAACCGGCTGTTCGTCGAGATACAGGGCCACATTGGGGGTTAGCCCCGCCACGGCGGCAACGGAAATCGTCGGCGTGGTGGAGGCCACGCCGCGGATATAGATCGTGCCCTGGCCCGGCCCGCTGCCGCCGGCGGTCAGCCCCGGCATGTGGGCGAGATAGTCGCTGAAATTGCGGATATTGAGCCGCTCCAGGGTTTCCGTGCTCAGCGCCCGCAGGGCGATGGGAACGTCCTGGGCCACTTCCGGACGCCGGGTGGCGGTGACTTCGATGACTTCGATCTGGGCCTGAGCTTGGTAGAACAACAGCGAAGACGAGGCGATCAGGGTTCTTGTAATGGATTTTTTCATGACGCAATTGCTCTGGTTCAGGTGGATGCCCAGCTATTCTCATTATGGTAGCGGGCGCGCTCATATCAGTCATCCCGCGCGCAGTCGCAGTATCTCATTGGGTGGCCACTGCGGGAGATTCTGCGACTGCGCTTCGCTTCGCTTCGCGCAGAATGACATGAAGGTTGGAGCGCCAAAATGAGAATTGCTGGTGGATGCTTCCATTCATTGCGGGTTTTGGCAATTGCCGATAGAATCCGCCGCTTGTTTCAACCGATGAAGTCACAGGTCGCGGCGTGCGCCATTTCCTGACCCTGAATGATTTGCCCCCGGCGGACCTCGAAGCCATCGTGCGGCGGGCCATCGCGCTCAAGGCCGAGCCCGGGCTGGCTGGGAACCTTCGCCGCAAGACCCTTGGGCTGATCTTTGAGAAGGCTTCCACCCGCACCCGCATCGCCTTTGAAACCGCCATGGCGCAGATGGACGGCGCCAGCATCTTCATGACCACCGGAGACAGCCAGCTCGGCCGCGGCGAACCCATGGAAGACACCGCCAGGGTGATCTCCCGCATGGTGGACTGTGTGGCGATCCGCACTTTTGACCACACCCTGCTCGAACGCTTCGCGGCGCATTCCCGGGCGCCGGTGATCAATGCCCTCAGCAACGATTTCCATCCCTGCCAGTTGCTTGCCGACATACAGACCTTCGTGGAACACCGCGGCGCCATCGCCGGCAAGACCGTCGCCTGGATTGGCGATGGCAACAATGTCTGCCAGTCCTACATCAACGCTGCGGCGGCCTTTGATTTCCGGTTGCGCATCTGCTGCCCGCCGGGTTTCGAGCCCAGGGCGGACCTGCTCAAGGCCCGTGGCGATCGTGTTTCCCTCAGCCGCGAACCGGCGGCGGCGGTTCGCGACGCCGAACTTGTGGTTACCGATGTCTGGGCCAGTATGGGAAAGGAGAAAGAAAGCGCGGGGCGCCTTGAGACTTTCGCCGGATTCCAGGTCAACAGCGAGTTGCTGTCGGGCGCGGCGCCGGATGCGCTGTTCATGCATTGCCTGCCCGCCCACCGCGGCGAGGAAGTCAGCGCCGAGTTGCTGGAACGGGAAGATTCGGTGGTCTGGGACGAAGCCGAAAACCGGCTGCATACCCAAAAAGCCCTCATCGAATACCTTCTGAACCAGGAGCCTGCGCCGTAGGAATTCACGGCTGCAAATCCGCTCTCATCCACGCCCCTGGCCCGAACAGGGCTTGGTATTCTCTGAAAAACTCCATCCGTGGAGTTTTTCATTATCGCAAAACAAAAGCGTGGTTTTGTTTTGCTCGCGAATTCAATGGCTTACGCCATCGAATTCGGCGGCACTTCCATGTGCCGCAGGGAAGCTCTGACTTAATCAGAGCTTCCCTTGCTGTGCCGGGTTGTTTCGATTTCCTGGCCGAAGCCGGGAAACAGACACATCTGGAAAGGATGTCGAGGCAAGATTCCCCTCCCAAAATCAAGGCTCGCGGAAGGCGATGAGTTCTCCGGAGTAGCCGCGGCCGCTTACCGCGATGACCAGATACTGCTCGCCGTCAAGCTCGTAGGTCATGGGGGAGCCTGTCTGGGGGGCGGGGAGCGGGAGGGCGGCGAGTTCCGCGCCGGTGGCCTTGTCGTAGGCGCGAAGCATGGCGCGGCTCGCGCCGTCTTCGCCGGTGGTCATTTCGGCTTCGCCCGCGATCAGCAGGGTTTTGGTGACCAGGGTGCCCACGGATGCGCCCTGGCCGGTGCGGGGCAGGTCGATGCCTTCGAGGGCGGGATTGGCCCGGATGCGGTCCGGAGTCTGTCCATGGGGGATTTTCCAGGCGATTTCGCCGCGGTTCATGTCCACCGCGGTAATGACGCCATAGGGCGGCTTGAGCAATGGCAGGCCATTGACGAGCAGGCCGACCGGCGGGCGGCCGCGGCTGGAGGTGGGCCGCTCGCGCTGGGCGACGTTGAATTCGGTGCGGCCGCCGCCGGCCGAGGAACCGGCGCCGCCGGAAGTGCGCGGCCCGGTGGCGGCATTGCCCTGGATGTAGGCCATGTCGGATTGCCCGGGATACGGCGGCACCACGGCGAGACTGCCGACTGAACTGTTGGAGGACACATACAACATGTTCGTTTCCGGATCATAGGAGCCGCCGGGCCAATTGGTGCCGCCGCCGGTGGACGGCGCCATCAACACGCCGAGCGGACCGTCGATGTTGCTTACCACAGGCGGCGTAAACAATGGCCCCAGCTGATACCAGGAAGCGATTTCCAGCGCCTGGGCGCGCAATTCCGGAGTGAAGTCGATCAGGTCTTCCTCAGTAACGCCCTGGCGGTCATAGGCGGGCGGCCTGGTGGGAATGGGCTGGGTGGGCGAATACCATTCCCCCGGCACGTCGCCGCCGGGAACGGGCTGCTCGACGATGGGCCAAACCGGCTCGCCGGTTTTCCGGTCGAACACATAGAGGAAGGCCTGCTTGGTGGGCTGGGCCACTGCCTTGATCAGGCGGCCATCCACATTGATGTCCAGCAGGATGGGAGCGCAGGGAATGTCCTGGTCCCAGATGCCGTGGTGTACCAACTGGAAGTGCCATTGCCGCTCGCCGCTGTGCAGATCCACCGCGAGCAGGGTTTCGGCGAACAGGTTGTCGCCGGGGCGATAGGCGCCGTAGTAGTCGCCGGTGGCGGCTTCCACGGGCAGATAGACCATGTTGAGTTCCGGGTCCACGGAAATCTGCGCCCACACGCCGGTATTGCCGGTGTAGGAGGCGGAATCGCCTTCCCAGGTCTCGTAGCCGTATTCTCCGGGCATGGGGACGGTGTGGAATATCCACAGCCTTTCCCCGGTGCGGATATCATAGCCGCGCACAAAGCCCTTGACGTTTTCCCGGCTTGGCGGATTGCCGCCGGTGCGGTGGGCGGCGCCGACGATGATGACGTCCTTCGCAATGATGGGAGTGGCGTGGAGGCCGATCTGGCCCAGGGCGAGGTCGAGCGGCTGGTCGAGTTGCCGCATCAGGTCAACCACGCCGTTTTCACCAAAATTCTCGTCGGGCCTGCCGGTTTCCGCATCGAGCGCCACCATCTGGTAGCCGGGAGTGACGTAAACCACCCTGGCCTCGTCACCTTCCCGCCAGAAGGCAAGGCCCCGGCCGGACAATTGCCGCGGCGCCACTTCACCCCGCTCGCCTTCGCGCAGGCTGAAAGTCCACAGTAATTCACCCGTTCCCGCATCGAGAGCCACCACCGCCCGCCGGGTGCCGCCGGTGGAATAAAGCACGCCATCCACCATCAGCGGCGTCGATTGCAGGCGGTACTCCGGGCTCGGGCCGAGATTGTCGGTCTTGAAGCGCCAGGCCACTTCAAGTTCGGCGAAATTGGAGGCGTCAATGCCATCCAGCGCGGCATAGCGGGTGTGGCCGAGGTCGCCGCCATAGGTGGGCCATTCGCCGTCCGGGGCGCCGTACTGGGCCTGAACCGCTCCAGCAAACAGCGATGCCGCCGAGAAAGCCAATGCAGGCAGAAATTTTGGACTGGGTGTCATATATGATGCCCCGGGATGGAAAGTTACCATTCCGGCCAGTCTAGCACAGCGATTCCGCGCTGCGCAGCGCCAGGGACGAACACAGGGACAATGCGCAGCCGGCAATATGGCCAACGGCCAGTCGATTGGCTATCAGGAGATGCAATTGGCTGTATCTCCCAGTGCCGGCATGATCGCGGGCATGACAGCCTCTGCCTCTTTGCAGTATCCATTGGGTCGGGTATTCTGTGCAAGAGTGAACTGCAATTTCTGAATGTGGTGAGCGAGTGATTTCAGTCTGGTGAACGAGGGACAGCCAATGCGCCGCTTCAAGTCCGCTCTTGCCATGCTCTGCTGCGTCCTGGCCCTGCCCGCCGGGGGGCAGCAGATCCTGCAATCGAACCAGACCTGGTCCGCCGACCTGGTGCGGCCCGCGGGCCAGCCACTGATTCCCCTGTTCGACGGCTGGTGGACCAACCCCGACGGCGCCCATACGCTCTGCTTCAGCTATTTCACCCTCAATACCGAGCAATCCTTCGATTTGCCCAGGGGCGAGCTGAACGAGTTCGACGAGCGTTTTCCCGACGCCCTGGTGCCCACCCATTTCGATCCGCTGCCGCCGGCCTACCGCCATGTGTTCTGCGCTTTCACCGTCGATGTGCCGGCGGATTTCAGCGCCGACGACCGTATCGTCTGGCGGCTGACGAGCAATGGCCAGACCCTGGAAGTCCCGGGCAAGATCATTCCGCCCTATGTCATGGATGAACCCGCTTCGGGCGGTCGCGGCGATATCGCGCCGCTGGTGGCGCTGGAGGAGGACGGCGAGGCCGTCCGCGGCCGGCGCGGCATCGAGCTTCACGGGCTTGAGGCCCGGGTCGGCGAGCCGCTTGCCCTGCGCGCCTGGATCGAACACGAGGAACCGGAAATCTGGGTCGGCTGGGCTCACCACAGCGGCGCCGGCAGCGTCGATTTCGACAATCGCGAATACGATTTCGCGACGGGTTCGGGGCCGGCCACGGTGCGGGCCACGTTCAGCGACCCCGGCGAGTACGTCATCCGCATGCAGACCATCGACGACATCGCCGCGTTCGAGTTCTATTGCTGTCACACCAACGCCTGGTTCCATGTTACAGTGAGCGATCAGGCGTTCCTTCCCCCAACAACCCGCGGGACCAGACCATGAACAGAACCACGAAAATCGGCATCCGGCTCGCGCTGCTCGCCAGCGTGGGCGCCGGAGTTTCCGGTATCGCCTCTGCCCAGGATGGCCTGACCTATTCCCGTGACATCGCGCCGATCCTGCAGGAGAAGTGCGCAAGCTGTCACAACCCCGAAGGCATCGGCCCCATGCCGCTGATGAATTATCAGCAGGTCCAGCCCTTCGCTTTCCTGATCAAGGACCGCACGAGCAAGCGCATCATGCCGCCCTGGCATGTGGATACCGGCATCGGCATCCAGGATTTCAAGAATGACGCTTCCCTCGGCGACGAACAGATCGCCATGATTTCCGCCTGGGTGGACGCCGGCGCCCCCGAGGGAGACCCGGCGGACATGCCTCCCCCGCTGGAGTTGCCTTCCGGCGGGGACTGGCAGCTCGCCGAACAACTCGGCCCGCCCGACGTCATCGTGCGCTCCCTTCCATACGATGTGATCGCCAACGGCCAGGATCAATGGTGGGAGCCCCGGGTTGAGTTCACCGGACTCGACAAGGAGCGCTGGCTGCGCGCCGCCGAGTTCAAGCCTTCCTATCCCCTGGGCAAGAAAGTCGTACACCACGGCCACGCGGTCCTGATCCCGGAAGGCGAACAGCGTTCCGTGGGCCTGGCGCGCTATGGGGTGGGCAAGTCCTGGGAAGTCTATCCCGAAGGTACCGGCATGCGGGTCCCGCCCAATGGCACCATCGCCTGGAACCTGCACTATTTCCCCATCGGCGCCGAAGCACCGCAGGACGTGGTTGAAGTCGGCCTGTGGTTCTATCCCGACGGCGTAACCCCGGAACTCGAAACCGTGGGCGAAGTGCTGTTCCGGGTGGACGGCCTCAACGGCATGGCCCGGGGCCAGGACATTGTGATTCCACCCCATGGGTATCAGGTGCTGCAAGGCACCCATGTGCTGGACGGGCCGGCGATCATCCACAGCTACCGGCCCCACCTGCACATGCGCGGCAAGGTCATGACCATGGAAGCCATCTACCCCGATGGCCAGCGCGAAGTGCTGAGCCAGGTCAACAAGTACGACCACAACTGGCAGATCGCCTATATTTACGACGATCACGCCAAGCCCCTGCTGCCCACGGGCACGGTGCTGCAATTCACTTCGGTGTTCGACAATACCGCCAACAACCCGATCAATCCCGACCCGGAGCAGTGGGTGGTATTCGGCCGCCGTGGCGTCGATGAAATGAGCCACGCCTGGGTTGGCATTACCTATGTCAATGAAGAAGAGTTTGCCCAGGCGCTGGCCCAACGGCGGGCGCAGCAGGAAACCCTGAGCCTGGAAGAGTAAGTTTCGCCAACTAAACCACGGAATCGAAAACCATGCGGCGTCAGGGCTCCTGGGCTCCTGCTTTGGCATTGGTCTTCTTGCTCGGCGTGGTGTCCGCGCACGCCCAGCAGTTGAACCAGACCAGCTACCGGGCCGAACAGGCCGAGCGCGGCGCGGACTTGTACCGGCGGCACTGCGCCGCCTGCCACCTGCCCGACCTGCAAGGCTCATTCGAAGCCGCCGCCCTGCGTGGCGGCAATTTTGTCGACAACTGGCGCAATCGCACACCGGAGCAGATGCTCGACCTGCTGCGGCGCACCATGCCCACCCAGGCGCCGGGCTCGCTGAGCGATGATGAGTACGTCGAACTGATCGCCTTCCTGCTGCGGGCCAATGGCGTTGACGCCAGCGCCGATGCCCTGGCGGAGAATTCCTCCGGGGTGCTTTTCCCCGGCGGAGAAAGCGGTGAATCCCTGCCCTCGCGAACGCCGGTTCCCGGGCTGGCGGGCACGGCGCCTTCGCCGGATTCGCGCAATACCATTCCCGAAATCGCCACCATCTACCGCACCGGACGCGGGCTGACCCGGACCTGGAGCGAGGCCGAAGCCTACCGCGACGTCAGCACGGCGGAACTGACCGAACCCGCTGCCGAAGACTGGGTCTGGTGGCGGCGCACGCCGCAAAGCCAGGGCTTTACGCCGCTGGATGAAATCAATACCGGAAATGTTGCCAGACTCAGCCTCGCCTGGGTCTGGGGCATGGAGCCCGGGCGCAGCCAGCCGGCGCCACTGGTGCGCGACGGCATTATCTATCTTCCCAACTACGGCAATGTGGTGCAGGCGCTCGACGGCCGCAACGGCAATCTGCTGTGGGAGTACCGCCGCCAGTTTCCCGAGGGCGAACGCCCCGGCTATCTGCTGCGCACCCTGGCGCTATGGCGCAACCTGATCTATGTCGCCACCACCGACGCCCATCTGGTGGCCCTGGACGCGCGCACCGGCGCCGAAGTCTGGGACGTGGAAATCGCCGACAACGCGCTGGGTTACTCCAATACCAGCGGACCCATCGTGGCCGACGACGTGGTGGTCAACGGTATTACCGGATGCGGGCGCTTCTTCGAGGATAGCTGTTTCATCAGCGGCCATGACGCGGCGACCGGCGCCGAGCTCTGGCGTACCTACACCATTGCCAGGCCGGGAGAGCCCGGGGGCGATAGCTGGGGCGACCTGCCGCTGGAATTCCGCGGCGGCGGCGATGTCTGGATGACGGGAAGCTGGGACCCGGAACTCGGCCTGGTGTTCTTCGGCACCGCCCAGGCCAAGCCCTGGATGGCGGTAAGCCGCGGCCTCACCACCGAAGATGCCGCGCTGTACACCAATTCCACTCTGGCCCTGGATCCCGGCGACGGTCGCCTGGTCTGGTACCGCCAGCACGTGCCGGGAGAATCCCTGGACATGGACGAGTCTTTTGAACAGGTGCTGGTGGACCTGTTCGATGAACCCTGGCTGCTCACCATAGGCAAAAGCGGCATCCTGTGGAAACTCGACCGCCGCACCGGCGAGTTTCTCGGCCTGCAGCAGACGGTATTCCAGAATGTCTTTTCCGAAGTCAATCTGGAGACCGGCGACGTGCGCTACCGCGACGATATCCGCAACATGCGGGTGGGAGAATGGCTTTCGGTCTGCCCTTCCACCGCCGGCGGCCACAACTGGCAGGCCAGCGCCTATCATCCGCCCAGTCGGCAACTCGTGATTCCCCTGAGCCAGTCGTGCATGGAAATGTCCCCCAGGGAGATCACTTTCGAAATCGGCTCCGGCGGCACCCAGGGCGACCGCATGTGGATGGAAATGCCCGGCGCCGACGGGCAATTCGGCAAGCTCGCGGCCTATGACGTGGAATCCATGCGCGAGCAGTGGAGCATCGAACAACGGGCGCCCTTTCTCACCGCGGCGCTGGCCACCGCCGGCGGCCTGATTTTCATTGGCGATTTCGACCGCTACGTCCATGCCATCGACGTGGCCACCGGCAAGACGCTCTGGCGCAGCCGCCTGGCGACTTCGGCCCAGGGATTCCCCATGAGTTATGCCGTGGACGGCAAGCAATACGTGGCGATTCCCGCCGGACGCGAAGGCGGCAGCCCCTGGCGCATCGGCAATTTCCTCGCCCCGGAATTGCGCAGCCCCGATGGTCATAATGCGCTGTATGTATTTACCTTAAATAACTGATCCAAATAACTTTTCCTGAATGACGCTACTGGATGCGGAACAAAACGTCTGGACCGTAAGCCAAATCAACCGGCTGGCCCGGCAGCTTGTGGAAGAGGGCTTTTCCGGGATTCGGGTGGAAGGCGAAATCTCCGGGCTGAAGAAATCGGTTCCGGGCCACTGGTACTTCACCCTCAAGGACCGCAACGCCCAGCTTGACTGCGTCATGTTCCGCAGCGCCGCCTCCCGGGTTCGCTTCCACCCCGGCGACGGGGACCGGATAACCGTCCGGGGTGACTTGACGATCTATGAGAGCAGGGGCAGATTCCAGCTCAATGTAACCGCCATGGAAGCCGCCGGCGCCGGCGAACTGCGCCGGGCCTTCGAACTCCTGAAGGCCCGCTTGCAGGCCGAGGGCCTGTTCGAAAGCGACCGGAAAAAACCCGTGGGGACGGGCTTCCGCCACATCGGGCTGATTACCGCGGAATCCGGCGCCGCCCTGCGGGATATGCTCAGCGTTTTCCGGCGCCGCTTTCCCGCCATCCGCCTCACCCTGATTCCCGTCGCCGTCCAGGGCGAACAGGCTCCGCAGCAGATCTGCCAGGCGATCGAGATCGCGAATGCCCTGCGCCACAGGCTCGGGCTCCAGGCCTTGATCGTCGGTCGCGGCGGCGGCTCGGCGGAAGACCTGCAAGCCTTCAATGAGGAAAGCGTCGCCCGGGCCATCTTCGCCAGCGAATTGCCGGTGACCAGCGCGGTGGGCCACGAAATCGATTTCAGCATAGCCGACTTTGTGGCCGACCTGCGCGCCCCGACGCCCTCGGCGGCAGCCGAATTGATGAGCCCCTCGCAGCAGGAAACCGCCGACCTGCTCCGCGCACAACTCGACAAGCTGCAAAACCGCGTGCGCCAGCAGTTCGCACACCGGGGCGACCGTCTTGAACTCACCGCCAGAAGGCTGCGCAGCCCCGCCAGAAGACTCCAGGACCACAGCCAGACCCTGGATGATTTCAGCCAGCGGATCCAGCGCGCCGCCGGCGCGCTGCTGGGCGGCAAGCGCCAGCGGCTCAATCTGCTGGGGCAGGCGCTGAGACACAACTCCCCCATGCGGCGGGTCGGGCAACTGCGGCCGGCGCTCGCGGACGCTCCGCCACGCCTGTGGCGGGCGCTGCAATCCCGCATCCAGCGCGACCATTCCCGGCTTGAATCCCTCAGCCGCAGTCTCCACGCCACCAGCCCGCTCCACACCCTTGCCCGGGGCTACAGCATCACCCTGGATGAATCGGGCCGGGTGATCCGCGGCGTGGACGAGGCCGGCCCCGGCGCCCGCATCACCACGCGCCTGGCGGACGGCAGTCTGCATTCCACGGTCACGGAGAGCGAATCCACATGAAAATTCTTGCGCAATACCCGGTGGACCCGAAGCCTTTCCTGGGGGAAAATCACACTCCATGAACCGACGCGAAAAACAGCGGCAAATCCGTCAGGCCAAGCAACAGGCGGCAAAACAGAAACAGCGGCGGCGGCAGGTGCTCGGCAGGCTCGGCCTGTTCGTTGCGCTGCCGGCGCTGGGTTTGCTCGTGGTCTGGGTATTGGCAACCCAGGGCCCCACCTATTCCCCGGTGGAGGTGGCGCCCAATGACCATATCCGCGGCGACCCGGAGACTCCGGTGAGCATCGTGGTGTACGCCGATTTCCAATGCCCCGCCTGCGCCACCGAAAACCAGCTCATGGCGCGGCTGTGGTCGCGCATCGAAGACCGGGCGCACCTGATTTTCCGCCATTACCCACTAACGGCGAGCAATCCGCACGCCTGGACCGCGGCGCTCTACGCCGAGGCGGCCGGCCTCCAGGGAAGTTTCTGGGAAATGCACGATTTTCTGTTCGTCAACCAGCCGGTGTGGTCCTTCCTTCCGGATGTGGAAAGCGAATTCGAAAGCTATGCGGAAACTCTGGAACTCGACCTGGAACAACTGCGGGCCGATGTGGAAAGCGAGGCGGTCATCGCCAAGGTTCGCGGCGACCAGCGCGGCGGCAATTCCGCCGGCGTGCGCTCGACGCCGGTGATGTTCATCAACGGCCGGCGCGTGGCCCAGTTGACGGCTTCCCGCATTCTGGAACTGGTGGACGAGCATTTCCGGGAAGCCGCGGGAGACGCGGCGTCAGCATCTCCCTAGGAGCCTGCGCCGTAGGAATTCGCGAAAGCGAAAATTCGCTATCGCCGCGCCCCCGGTCGGTCGATTGAGGCGAATATTGGTGGATATGCAACGAAATCGAGCGGCCGGGGGCGTGGATGAGAGCGGATTTGCAGCCGTGAATTCCTGTGGCGCAGGCTCCTAGGGAATCGGCTCCGCCGCGGCGAGATAGCTGATGATGCCGGAAGCCGCGTGCGGTTCGCCGTCGGTGAGGCCAGGGCGGAACCGCAGCCTGCCCAGATTGCGCACCAGCGGTTCGGTTTCCCGATAAACCGGATACTCATCGAGTTCAATCAATTGCAGATTCTGGGCGACTCCCAGGGCGTTCTGGCGACGCCATCCCGGGCGGGTCTCGATGGCTTCCGCCGCGGGCAGGTCGAAGGAAAACAGCGCCACCACCTGCCAGTCGTTTGCCTCGTGCAGACCCAGGGCGCGGGCGGAAAGCAAAGGCGACTCCAGCGGCTGCAAAAGGTCCTGATCGTAAAAAATCTTTACCGGAACGCCATCCTCGAAAGCTTCCGGCGCGTCGGTCGGCTCGCGTTCCCTGGCGGCCAGGGCCTTGGCCACGCTGTCGTGGAAGCGCGCCTCGGGGATCAATGAAGGCGAGGCGAAAAGCTCGTCCACCTGTTCGCGCGGCACGCCCGCCGCCAGCAGCATCCGGTGCGCCTGACGATAGGCTTCGAGAGCCTGCTGCTTGCGGTCGAAGAGCAATCGCCAGTCGGCCTGGTACAGCTTGACCATGGCCAGGGCTTCGGAAAGCTCCTCCTCATCTTCGCCGGCGTAAATCTGCCGCATCTGCTCGATGTAGCGCATGCCGCTGACCCGCAACTGGTTCAGCGCCCGCTCCGGCGGCAGAACCCGTTCCATGGCGTATCCGCTGGAAGAAATCTCCCGCCCGCCCCGGGTTCGCAGGGTCTGGCCGGTACTGCCGCCCTTGTTGATGGCGCTGGCCTGGAGATACATGATCCGCAACTGCTCGTAGATCAGCCCTGCCTTGCGCTGTTCCAGCCGCGGCCAGATATTGTCGGCAACCGCCAGGGCGACCCGGCTGCTCAGCGCCGCCCGCAGGTAATGGTAGCCCTGATTCTCTTCCTCGTCTTCGGTAATGCCGCGCATATGCATTTGCGACAGTTCCAGCATGCCGCGCATCATGTTCTGGTCGGGCCGGGAATACTTGTTGAGGTAGAACCAGATGATATGGTCCTGCAGCTTGCGGGCTTCGCGCCAGTTGCCGGAATTGATGCGGTTTTCGATCTTGCGGTGGAGAAAGGGAAGCTGGGTCTTGGTGTAGAGACCCTCCTCGATGCGCACGATCTGCTGGGCGCGGTCGAGGGTGGCATGGGCCTCGAGAAAGCGGTCGAGTTCCATGTAGCGGTCAGCCATGCGCGACAGGGGTTCCACGAGTTGCGGGTCGTGATAAATCCCCTGGGCTTCCAGGCGATTCAGGTCCCCTTCATACAGTTCCAGATCACGCAGGGCCTCCTCGATACCGGCATCCTGGGCGGCAAGCGGGACTTGCGCCAGCGCCAGCAGCGGCGCAAGCAGCAGCAAAACTCTTCGGCCTGAAAATCGCACATTCAGCATCCCGGAACGGAATGGAATCTATCTTGCATAATTTGGCGGATTGGGTCCAGTCTCGGGGATGTCCACAAAGCCATCGATTGCCTGGAGGAACAGCCTGCGACAGGCAATATCGCAGTGAGTTGAGAGACTCTCAACGGCGACGACGGAAATTCAATCGGATGTCTCTCCTAGGAGCCTGCGCCGTAGGAATTCACGGCTGCAAATCCGCTTTCGCGAATTCCTGCGGCGTAGCCTCCCAGGCAGCTTATGAGCAAATTGCCGTCGATGTTTCCGCCGGAGGCGATGATTACGACGGTTTTGCCCCGCACCGGGAGTTTGTTGTGGAGGATGGCGGCCAGGGCCACGGCGCCGCCGGGTTCGAGTACAAGCTTCAGGTGATGGAAAGCATAACGGATGGCGTTGCGGACTTCGACTTCGCTAACAGCCAGAAATCCGCCGACATTGGCCTGGTTGATGGGCCAGGTGACTTCGCCGGGGATCGGCGCGGTGAGCGCGTCGCAGTGGGTGGCGGTTCGGGTCCTGAGCTTGAGGCGACGCCCGGCCCGCAGCGATTGGCGGTGGTCGTCGTAGTGTTCGGGCTCGACGCCGTAGATCGCGGTTGCGGGGCTGAGCGCCCTCACCGCCGTTGAAACGCCGGCAAGCAGGCCGCCGCCGCCGCAGGGCGCGAGCAGGATGTCCGCCGTGAGGTCGAGTTGCTGGAGTTGCCGGGCGATTTCCAGCCCTGCCGTGCCTTGGCCGGCAATGACTTTCGGGTCGTCGAAAGGCCGCACGAGGATGGCGCCGGTTTCTCCGGCGATTTGTTCGGCGATGTCTTCCCTGGATTCGCTGGCGCGGTCGTAGGCGCGGATGGCGGCGCCCCACCTGCGGGTGCCTTCCCGCTTCGCCCGCGGGGCATCCCTGGGCATGACAATGGTGGCGGAGACGCCAAGCAGGTGGCCCGCATAGGCGACGCCCTGGGCGTGATTGCCGGAAGAAAAGGCGACCACCCCCCTGGCGCGCTCTTCCGGCGATAGCTGGCTGAGGAAGTTGCAGGCGCCGCGAAACTTGAAGGCGCCGATATGTTGCAGGCACTCCGCCTTGACCAGCACCCGGGCGCCGAGTTCCCGGTCGAGGACGGCATTGCCCAGCAGGGGCGTTACCAGGGCGATGCCCCGCAGGCGTTCGGCGGCGGCTTCGATATCCCGGAGGGAAACGGAAGAGGTGGCTGTCCCCTTGTTCATGACGTAATTCTCCCTGAAATTATTCCACCCGGGCGCCTTCAATTCCTGTTTTGGCGCTTTTGCAGGCGGCGCCTGCGAGCGATCTGACGCGGGTCCAATCGTTGTTCGTCCCTGGCATAGGGATTGTCATCGTTACGCAATTCGATCCGGACCGTGAGCCCGACAAGCTCCAGGGCGCAGCGAAAACTGTTTTGCAGGTAGCGCCGGTAATGCCCCGGCAGTTTGTCGAGTTGCTTGCCGTGGATCACGATGCGCAGGGGATTGTGCCCTCCCAGGTGGGCATAGCGCAATTTGATGCGGCGGCCCTGGGATAACGGCGGCGGGCTTGCGGCGACGATTTGCTCGAGCATTCTGGTCAGCGCCGCCGTGGAGACGACCTTGCGCGAGGATTGCGAAGCGGCGTCCACGGCTTCACGGAGCTTGCCGACGCCGCTGCCGTGCAGCGCGGAAATGAAATGGCGCTGCGCAAAATCCACAAATCCCAGGCGGCGGTCGATTTCCCGCTTGAACCATTGCCTGCGATGTTCTTCGAGCCCGTCCCACTTGTTGCACGCCAATACCAGGGCCTTGCCTGTTTCCACGATATGGCCGAGCAGGTGCAGATCCTGATCCACCACGCCTTCGCTGGCGTCGATGAGGAAAACCACCACATCGGATTCGGCGATGGCCTGCAGCGACTTGATGACCGAAAACTTCTCCACCACGCCCCGGGTCTTGCCCCGGCGGCGTATGCCGGCGGTGTCGATGAGGGTGTAGGCCCGACCCTGGCGCCGGAAAGGGATTTCGATGCTGTCCCGGGTGGTGCCGGGTTCGTCGAATACCAGCACCCGATCTTCGCCAAGCATTCGGTTGACCAGGGTGGATTTGCCCACATTGGGGCGACCGATGAAGCTGATGCGGGTGGCTTCCGCCCCGGTCGGGTGGATGTCCTGTGCGGATGACAGGTGGGTGTCCTGAGACGGCGTGGAATGGGTGTCCCTTGTGGATACGGGCGGGTGGGTGTCCTGTGTGGACGGGTGGGTGTCCTGGGCTGGCGCGTTCGGGGATTGAGCGATGTCGATGGCGGCGAATGCTTCGCGGAGCAGGGCCTTGACGCCGGTTCCCTGGCTGGCGGCAATGGCAAAAACGGCTGCGGCGCCGAGTTCATGGAATTCCGCCCGGGCCTGGTCCGGGTCGAGGCCGTCGGTCTTGTTCGCCACCACAAGGCAGCGCTTGCCCCTTTCGCGCAACCGCTGGTGAATGCGGCGGTCTTCCGGGGTCAGCCCGTCCCTGGCGTCGAGGACAAACAGCACGAGGTCGGCTTCCTCGATGGCCAACAGGGCCTGGGCGACGACTTCCCGGTCGATGCCTTCGGCATGACTGCTGATGCCGCCCATGTCCACTGCGAGAAATTCCCTGCCGTCGAGTTCGCCCGCGCCGTACTGCCGGTCCCGGGTCAATCCGGGAAAATTGATCATCAGGGCGTCCCGGCTTGCGGTGAGTCGATTGAAAAGAGTGGATTTGCCGACATTGGGGCGACCGGCAATGGCGATTACGGGTTTCATCTGGGTCTTGTAGTAGCTGGCATCGGTCGCTTTCCGCCGCGTTGGGAACTCTTTCCCGGCTTGCGCCGGGCCCCTTTCCCAAAACCCGTCGCGCTCCCTTGCGCAAGATTCCGGGGCTTCTTGCCGGCAAATTGGTGAGTGGGTGGGAGTCAGTCGATGGCCAGGGCCATGAGGGTTCCGCTGTTGCCGTAGACGATGAGGCGGCCGTTGGCGGCGAGGAGATTGGCGCGGACGCCGTCGCTGTCGATTCGGCTGCGGCCTACGATACGACCGTCGATTTGGGAAATGACATGCACATAGCCTTCGAAATCGGCCACGGCGAGATAATTGCCGATGGTCCGCGGGCCGGTCAGGGCGCGGTGGGAAAGGTCCTCATTGGTCCAGACGATCTCGTTGCTGTTGTCGCGCACGGCGACCACATGACTGTCGTCCGAACTGTAGTAGATATTACCGAAACCCTGGTCGAGGCCATGGTAGCTGGAAGCCTCCATGCCCCAGACGATGCGGCCGGTGGCGGTGTCGAAAGCCATCACATTGCCCTGGTAGCTTGAGGCGAGCACGCGGTTGCCGTCGAGTTGCAGGTCGCCGTCGGCGTCGATGACGCGCTCGATGTCATAGCGGCCTTCAGGGATTGCGATGCGCTCTTCCCAGCGCCAGATGCCGTCTTCGGCGGCCACGGAAACCAGGGTGCCGTTGCTGAAACCGGCGATGACATATCCCTGGGGGGTAATCACGGGTCGATTGGTGCCCCGCAGGGTCAGGGCCGGCAGGGTGGTTTCGTAGATCCAGCGGCGCGAGCCGTCGGCGGCGTCCAGGGCGATGAGCTTGCCGTCCACGGTCTGGGCGACCACCACATCGCCATTGGTCTGGGGCGGCGACAGCACCTCGCTGGTAACCGCGCCGCGCCAGAGTTCCTCGCCGGTGAACTGGTTGAAGCTGATGACTTCGGCATTGGCGGTGCCCACGAGCACGAGGCCATTGCCGGCGCCGACGCCGCCGGTGATGGCTTCATCGTCGAGCCGGGTACGCCAGATCACATCGCCGGATTCGAGTTCCAGTCCATAGACGTTGCCGTCTTCGCTGGCGGCGAAAATGCGCTCGCCGTCGATGGCCGGGGCCAGTTCAAAATAGTCGCTGCCCTGGCCGTTGCCGATGCCCGCGCTCCAGATCCGGCGCAGGGCGACTTCGGTTTCAATATCCTGCAATTCCGCCGGCGGATTGACTTCCTCGTCGTCAAACCAGGTGGCGGGATTCAGATTGACGATGGAACAGCCGGAAAGAAACAGCAGCGCGAGAGGCGCGAGTCCGGATTTCAAGGCAGGTTTCATGGCAGCGCCCTCATTCCCGGTCGCCGAGATTTTCCAGCTTCATGCGCAGGCCGTCGCTGATGGAGCCGGCGTCCCGGGCCGCGAGCCAGGAGTCCCGGGCGTCCTCGGGGCGGTCCAGGGCAAAATGGATATCGCCGCGCAACTCGTGGAAACCCGGCTCGAAACTGCGCGGGTCCACGCTGTTGACGAGTTCCAGCGCGCGCTCGGGTTCGCCCCGGGCAAGTATGACCCGGCCAAGCCGCAGGCTCGCGGCAAGCACAAGGCCTTCGTCTGCGGGCTGGAGAAAGCTTGTGCCGGGATTGTCCACCACCCATTGCAGCATTTCCTCGGCGGCGGCGAGATCACCTTGGCGAACCGACTGCTGGGCGCCGTACAGCGCTCCGTAACGCGCATACATGGAGTTGGCGTGATCGGCGCGCAATTGCCCGGCAAGTTCGATAATCCGCCCGGAGTCGGGCTCTTCGACCGGATCCTCGGGCTGGGCGGCAAGCAGAATTTCCTCGTACAGATCCGACGCCGCGGCGCGGGCGGCGCTGCCAGACTGCTGCCAGAAATTCCAGCCGCCATAACCCGCGGCGGCAAGGACAGCGACAAGCAGCAGGGTTTTGCCGTATTCGTCCCACCAGCGCCGCAGCGCTTCTATATTCTCTTCTTCAGCGGCGCTGATTGCCACGTTCCGCTCCTGTATGCCGGCCCAGACGACCCATTATAAATCCTGCTTCACTGGCGGTGAAAGCGACAGCAATTCGCCCACCGCGGCGAGGCATTGATCCCTTGTGACCATGCGTGGCTCGAAACGTTCATCCAGCGAGCGCAATTTCACTTCCGCCGGTGGGCCGCCCTCCCCGGCTTCCATGACCACGAGCACATCGGCCCGGAGCTCGTAGGCGCGCTTGACCTGCTGGGCGTATTTGCCGCCGCCGCACTGGCAGATGATGCGCCGGGCGGGAAAGGCATCCCGCAGGCGCCGGGCGAGATCCTGGGCGGCGGCGGATGCCGGGCCGAGAACGACAATGCAGACGTCCGTGCGGAATTGCGCCTCAGGGGGAATCCGGCCCAGGGTTTCCAGCAACAGCGCCAGCCTTTCGATGCCGATGGCGAATCCCGCCGCCGGCGTGGGCCGGCCACCGAGCTGGGCCACAAGCCCGTCGTAGCGGCCGCCGCCGCACACGGCGCCCTGGGCGCCGAGAGCATCGGTGGTCCATTCGAACACGCAGTAATTGTAGTAATCCAGGCCGCGCACCAGCGAGGGATTCTCGATATGGCGGATTCCCGCGGCCCGCAGCAGTTCCTTGAGCGCCGCATAATGGGCGACGCTTTCCGGGCTCAGATACTCCGCCATGGCCGGGGCTTCGGCGGCCACCTTGCGGGTGCCGGGATGCTTGCTGTCGAGCACTCGAAAGGGATTGCTGTGAATCCTGCCCCGGGCGGCGGCGTCGATTTCATCGGCCCGGGACAGCAGGTACTCGCCGAGCGCCTCGCCATAGCGTTTGCGGTCCTCGGCGCTGCCGATGTTGTTCAATTCCAGATTCAGCTTGCCGCCGAGCCCGAGCCGGCGCCAGTACGCGGCGGACAATTCGATGACTTCGGCGTCGATATCCGGGCCCGCCATGCCAAAGGCTTCCACGCCGAACTGGTGGAACTGGCGATAGCGGCCCTTCTGGGGCCGTTCCCGGCGAAACATGGCGCCCTGGTACCAGAGTCGCTGCTGCCGGTTATAGAGCAGGCCATGCTGCTCCGCAGCCCGCACACAGCCCGCGGTTCCTTCGGGGCGCAGGCTGATGTGATCGCCGCCGCTGTCCTCGAAACTGTACATCTCCTTCTCGACGATATCGGTTACCTCGCCGATGGAGCGGCGGAAAAGCCGGGTCTGTTCGATCAGGGGAAAGCGGATTTCCCGGTAGCCGAAGGAGTCCACCGTGGCGCGGAAACTGTCCTCGAGATGTTGCCAGAGAGAGGTCTGCTCGGGAAGTATGTCATTCATTCCCCGGATCGCCTGCAATCTGGCCATGATGCGGGCGAACTCTCAGGCGCTGGCGATGAGGTCTTTGGCGGCGGCCTGCTTTTCCGCCACCCGGCGCCGGACCATGGACTCGAGTTCGTCGAGCAGATTCTCGTTGCTGACCTTGTGGTCCGGGGAACCGTCGAGATAGGCCATGTTCGCGGGGCTCGCGCCGGTGAGACCGACTTCGGCCTCCCGGGCTTCGCCGGGGCCATTGACGATACAGCCGATGACGGCCACGTCGATGGGGGTAGTGATGTCTTCCAGCCGCGTCTCGAGCTCGTTGACGATGCCGATCACATCGAAATTCTGCCGCGAACAACTCGGGCAGGCCACCAGATTGACGCCCTTGTGCCGCAGGCCGAGGCTTTTGAGAATGTCGAAACCCACCTTGATTTCTTCCACCGGGTCCGCCGCCAGGGAGACGCGAATGGTGTCGCCGATGCCTTCCATCAGCAGGGCGCCCATGCCGATGGCGGATTTCACCGTGCCGCCGCGCTGGCCGCCCGCCTCGGTAATGCCGAGATGGAAGGGATTGTCGATCTGGTCCGCAAGGCCACGGTAGGCGGCCAGGGTCATGAAGACTTCGGAAGCCTTGAGGCTGATCTTGAAATCCCGGAAATCGAGCTTGTCGAGAATATCGATCTGCACCAGGGCGGATTCGATCATGGCCTCGGCGCTCGGCTCCCGGTACTTTCGCAGCAACGCCTTGCCCAGGGAGCCGGCATTGACGCCGATGCGCAAGGGGATTCCCTTGTCCCCGGCGCTGCTGACCACGGCGCGCACCCGCTCCTCCCTGCCGATATTGCCCGGATTGATGCGCAGGCAATCCACGCCATACTCCAGCACCCGCAGGGCGATGCGGTAGTCGAAATGGATATCCGCGACCAGGGGCAGGCGGGTGCTGGCGCGAATCTCGCGAAACGCCCCGGCGGCGTCCATGGTGGGCACCGATACCCGCACGATGTCCGCGCCCACGGCTTCCAGGCGCCGAATCTGCTCCAGGGTCGCCTCCACATCGCAGGTTTCGGTATTGGTCATGCTCTGCACGCTAATGGGCGCATCGCCGCCCACGGGCACGTTCCCCACCATGATGCGGCGGGTCTGCCGGCGCTGGATTCCGTTTGTGGTTTTCATGGTTCCGGGGCTTCATCATGCCTGTCTTTGGCGCGGGCGCCGGGGACCAGGCCGAGGGACGCGCCAAAGGTCTGCCAGGCCCACCAGCCGCCGGCGCCGATTACCGCGATGAGAATCAGGATGATCAGCAACAGGAACCAGTTCTGGCTGAATTTGGCCGGTTGCTTTCGCGCCGGCTCCCGGACGGCCTCGCCCGGCGCCGAATATGCGTGCCAGGAACCGCTGACCTCGGCGGGATCAAGGCCCACGAGCAGGGCATAACTTTTCAGGTAGCCCTTGACGAAAACCTCGCCGGGCAAATTGCTGTAGTCGTTGGCTTCCAGCGCCCGGACGTAGTATTCGGTCAAGTGCAGCCGATCAGAAACCTCGAATATGCTCATCCCGAGTTTCTTTCGCGCCTCGGCAAGCAACGCACCTGCGTTCGATGGTTGCGGAGTTTCCGCAGCGGCCTCTTTTATCCGCCCTTCTTCCGCAGGGCCTGGTTCGTCAATCTCCATCAATCAAATTCCGATAAGCGCGATATTCCGCCGTCTCAGGGTACAGTGTACCGAGAATCGAACCAAATTCCTCTACCTGATCGCAATTCCCCGCCTGCAGGGCGAATTCGGCGCCGGCAAAAAGCGCTTTGGGGCCAGGCTCCAGACCCTGGTTCTCCATCATGGCGAGATAGTCGGCAAACAGCCTGCGGGCCGCGGCCAGATCGCCGCTACGCCGATGCAGCAATGCCAGCTCCAGAGCCGCCACGGGAAGTTCGCCGTGCGCTTCCAGGGCTGCGTCAAAGGCTTCCCGCGCCCCTTGCCAGTCCCCAAGCAGCAAGCGGGAACGGCCGAGGTTTTCCAGCGCCCAGGCCCGGCCAACATAGGCGGGGTCCGCGGCGGCGGCGCGGAACTGGCCGGCGGCTTCGCCAGCGCGGCCCTGGGAGAACAGCAGCACGCCGTAATTGTTGCGGATGGCGGAGCCGCCCGGCGCCAGCGCCAGGGCGCGCCGGTAATGGTTCTCGGCCCGTTCGGGCTCGGCGCTGGCCGCGGCAAGCAAGGCGGAGATATGGTGACTTTCCGCGGAATCGGCGCCAAGACTTCGGGCATGCTCGAGATGACGCTCGGCGACGCCGAAATCACCGGCGTCAAGCCAGGCTTTGGCCAGGGCGAGATAATCCCTTGCGGCGGCGTTCCGGGAGTCGGTGGATAACGGCCCCTGTACCGGCGAGGCGGTGCAGGCGGCAAGCGCCGCGGCGAAAAGGACGCCACGCAGTGATCCGCCAATGAGACCCCGCGACCGCGCGCAGGATGACAGCCATGCCGCCGTCATTCTGCGCGAAGTCGCAGAATCTCCGATACGCAAGGCCACTGCGTGAGGGTTTGCGACTTCGCTTCGCCGCGGAATCCACGTGCTCTGGCGGACAGCACTCACCGGGCTTCGCCTCCCCTTGCGGCGGCTTCCCGGGACCGGGCTCCAAAGCCTGCGATCAGACTTTTTTCCGCGATGCCGGCCTGCTCGCGCCGGCGGTGGCGTTCGCTGCGCCGGGTCTGGTCGCGCACGGCGCCCACGAGCTGGCCGCAGGCGGCGGCGATTTCATCGGCCCGGGTGGTGCGGACGGTCACCGTATGGCCCGCCTGTCGCAGAATCTCGCGAAAATTGCCCAGGGAACTGCCGCTGGGGCGGCGATACTCCGAAGCGCTGAATTCATTAAATGGTATGAGATTGATCTTGCAGGGAAAATCCCGAAGCAGGGTGGCAAGTTCCCGGGCGTGCCGGCGGTGGTCGTTGACGCCGCGGATCAGGGTGTATTCGATCAGCGGCAGGCGTTTTTCGCCGAGGCCGGCCATGTAGTTGCGGGCGGCTTCCAGCAGGGCGGCAATGGGATACTTGCGATTGAGCGGCACGAGTTCATTGCGCAGTTCGTCATTGGGGGCGTGCAGGGAAATCGCCAGGGCGGCGTCGGTGCGCCCTCTCATGCGCTCGATGCCGGGCACAACCCCGGCGGTGCTGATGGTGACCCGTCGTTTGGAAAGACCATAGGCCAGATCGTCGAGGAGGATATCCACGGCGTCCATGACATTTTCGAAATTGAGCAGGGGCTCGCCCATCCCCATGAACACCACATTGGTCACCCTTGCTTCGGCTCCCGGCGCAAAGCTGTCGAGTTCACGCCGGGCAAGCCAGATCTGACCGATGATCTCGGCGGCGGTGAGATTGCTGTCAAAGCCCTGTTTGCCCGTGGCGCAGAAACTGCAATCCAGGGTACAGCCCGCCTGGGAAGAGATGCAGAGCGTACCGCGGTCGCCTTCCGGGATATGGACCATTTCCACTGAACTGCCGCTGGCGGTCCCCAGCACCCATTTCACGCAGCCGTCACCAGCGTCATGACGGCTGCGCAGTGGCGGCGGCTCAAGCCGGGTTTCCCGGGCGAGACGCTCCCGGCAGGCAAGGCTGATGTCGGTCATGGCCTTGAAATCGAGTTCGCCACGCTGGTGGATCCAGCGCAGAATCTGGCGCGCGCGAAAGGGCTTCTCGCCCATGCCTTCGAGCAAGCTGGACAGCTTCGCCGGGCTGAGCCCGAGCAGATTGGGCCTGACGGCCTGTGTCATCGGCGAACCTCGATGCTCTGCGCCGCGGCTGATGTGCTGTCCCGTCAGGAACAGAGTTCCATGGCCGCGAAAAAGTACGCCACTTCCCGCTCCGCCGAAGCCGGCGAATCGGAACCATGCACGGCGTTGGCATCGATGGACTTGGCAAAATCCGCGCGAATCGTCCCGGCCGGCGCTTCTGCCGGATTGGTCGGCCCCATCAGGCTGCGGTTCAGGGCAATGGCGTCTTCGCCTTCAAGCACTTGCACCATCACCGGACCCGAAGTCATGAAACGGATCAAGTCGGCAAAAAAGGGTTTGCCTTCGTGCTCGGCATAAAAACCGCCCGCTGTCCGGGCATCAAGCCGCAGCATTTTCGCCGCCACAATCCGCAGTCCCGCCTGTTCGAAGCGGCGGTAGATTTCGCCGATCACATGTTTGCCAACGGCGTCGGGCTTAATAATAGACAAGGTTCGCTGAATCGCCATGAATTTTCCTCAAAATTTTCGACCGGGCGGATTATACGAGATTGCGTGAAGCGTGGCAGCGCGGCGTTGCCTGGTTTAGCGGGAGAAGGCGAGCAGCCGCTTACGGCGGATTCAGGCGTAATTTCTTTGCTCGCCTTCGCCTTGCATGTTGATGATGCAGCGGGGGCAGAGGGTGGGGTGGCGGAGGGAAGTTCCCACTTCGGGGTGGTGGTGCCAGCAGCGGTCGCATTTGTTGTGGGGGCTGGGGCTGACGCGGACTTTCAGACCGGAGGCGTCGGTGGCGGCGGCGTCTTTTGGCGCCTTTTCCAGGGGGTGGGGGGTGGCCCGGGAGACGATGAGGGCGAAGCGGAGTTCTTCGCCGAGCTCGGCAAGCTGGGCGAGGAGGTCCGCTTCGGCGTAGAGGTCCACTTCGGCGCTGAGGCTGGCGCCGATAATCTTGTCGGCGCGCCGGACCTCGAGTTCCCGGTTGAGGGCGGACTTGACCGCCATGATGCGGCCCCAGAAGGCGTCGCTGAAACGGGCTTCGGCCTCGAATCCCGGGCCGGGGCCTTCCATGTCGGCAAGCAGTACCGAAGGCGGGCGGGCGCCGGGGATGTTTTCCCAGATTTCGTCGGCGGTGAAACTGAGGATGGGGGCCAGCATGGGGGCGAGCATTTCCAGAATGTGGTGCATGGCGGTCTGGGTGGAGCGCCGCGCGAGGCTGTGGGCTTGGGTGGTGTACTGGCGATCCTTGATGATGTCGAGATAGAAGCCGCCGAGTTCGATCACGCAGAAGTGGTGTACCTGCTGGTAGATGGCGAGGAAATTGTATTCGTGGTAGTGCGCGATGACGGCCTGCCGGAGCTGGTCGGTGCGGCGCACGATCCAGTGGTCGAAGGCGAGCAGGTCGGCCGGGGCAACACGGTGCTGTTCCGGGTCGAAGCCATTGAGATTGGCGAGCATGAAGCGGGCGGTGTTGCGGATGCGGCGGTAGGCGTCGGCCACCTGGCGGAAAATCTCGTCGGAAACCGCCATTTCGCCGCGGTAATCGGTGGCGGCGACCCACAGCCTGAGAATATCGGCGCCGTACTTCCTGAAGATCTTCTCCGGGGCCACGGTATTGCCCAGGGATTTGGACATCTTGCGACCTTCGGCGTCGACGAAAAAGCCGTGGGTCAGCACTTCCCGGTACGGCGCGCCGCCATACATGGCCATGGCGGTCTTGAGTGAGGACTGGAACCAGCCCCGGTGCTGGTCGGAACCCTCAAGATAGAGATCGGCGGGACAGGCGAGCTGTTGCCGCCGGCGCAGCACCGAGAAATGCGTCACGCCGGAATCAAACCAGACGTCCAGGGTATCGGTGACCTTGCGGTACTGCCCGGCTTCGTCGCCCAGCAGATCCGCCGGGTCGAGTTCGTACCAGGCGTCGATGCCATCCTGCTCGATCCGCTGCGCCGCCTGCTCGAAGAGTTCTTCGCTGCGGGGGTGCAATTCGCCACTGTCCCGGTGCGTGAACAGGGTGATGGGAACGCCCCAGGTGCGCTGGCGCGAAATGCACCAGTCGGGACTGCCGCGCAGCATCAGTTCCATCCGCGCCCGGCCCCAGTCGGGGATCCATTCGATTCCCGCCACGGCTTCAAGGGCAGCATCCAGCAGGCCGCCCTTTTCCATGCTGATGAACCATTGCGGCGTGGCGCGGTAGATCAGCGGGGTCCTGGTGCGCCAGCAGTGTGCGTAGCTGTGGTTGATGCGGTCTTCGCAGACGAGTTTGCCGTTTTCCTTCAGCGCCGCCACGATTGTCGCGTCCACCTTGTAGACATGCTCGCCGGCGAAGCGGCCCGCGGCTTCGAGAAAGACGCCGTGGTCGTCCATGAGATTCAGCGTGCCGAGGCCGTATTTCCGGCCGGTATTGAAGTCGTCGATGCCGTGGTCCGGCGCGGTATGCACGGCGCCGGTGCCGGATTCGGTGGTGACGTGATCGCCAAGCACGACAGGCAGGCTGCGGTCGTAGAAGGGATGTTCGAGCAGCTGCGATTCGAGCCGGGCGCCCTTGCAGCTCGCCAGCACCTGGTAGTCTTCGCAGCCGTAGCGCTCCATGATTTGCGACGCCATCTCGGCGGCGATCACCAGCAACTCCGGCCCATTCCCAGGCTCGCAGCGGACCAGGGCGTAATCGAGCTCGGCGTGGAGGCAGACCGCCTGGTTGGCCGGCAAGGTCCAGGGGGTTGTGGTCCAGATGACCACGGATACCGGCAAGTCCGGGCTTGCCGCAGCGGCGGCGCCGTCAAAGCAGGCGAGCAGGGCTTCGCGGCCCGCTGCGGCAAAGCGCACATCAATGGAATACGAGGTCTTGTCCCTGAACTCGACTTCGGCCTCGGCCAGCGCCGAGGCGCCCACCACGCTCCAGTACACGGGCTTGTAGCCCCGCACCAGATGGCCGTTGGCGACGATACGGCCCAGGGCGCGGACGATATCGGCCTCGGTCCGGAAATCCATGGTGAGATAGGGATTGTCCCAATCCCCCAATACCCCGAGGCGAATGAACCCGGCCTTTTGCCTTTCGATCTGCCCCGCGGCGTAGTCGCGGCAGGCGCGGCGGAATTCGGCATGGCTGATCTTCTGTCCCGCCTTGCCCTTCTTCTTCTCCACGTTGTGCTCGATGGGCAGGCCGTGGCAATCCCAGCCCGGCACATAGGGAGCGTCGAAACCGGTCATCTGCCGGGACTTGACCACGATGTCCTTGAGCGTCTTGTTGATGGCATGGCCCAGGTGCAGGTCGCCATTGGCGTAGGGCGGGCCATCGTGAAGCACGAAGCGCGGGCGACCGGCGTTCTTGCGGCAGATCGCCTGGTAGAGATCCAGTTCCCGCCACTGTTCCAGCCGGGCGGGCTCGCGGTTCGCAAGGTCGCCCCGCATGGGGAAATCGGTGTGGGGGAGATTGAGTGTGTCCTTGTACTGGCTCATGGTCTGGATGTCGGCAGGTTCAGTGATTTTCAACAGGCGGCAGCAGTTGCCGGGTGCGCGCCACATCATCGGCCATGCGCTCGCGCAACTCTTCCAGGGAATCGAATTTTTCCTCATCGCGCAGCTTGTGACGAAAACGCAGTTCGATGGTTTCGCCATAGAGCACGCCATCGAAATCGAGCAGATGCGCTTCCAGCAGGAGTTTGCCGGCGTCGCTCACCGTGGGGCGAACGCCAATGCTGGCCGCCGCCGGATGACTCTGGCCATGGACGATCGCTTCCGCGGCGAATACTCCCTGGATAGGCAGCCGGTTCGGGCCGAGTTCGAGATTGCAGGTGGGGTAGCCCAGCCTTGCCCCGAGCCGCTCGCCGCGCACTACCTCGCCGCGGATGCCCCAGGGCCGTCCGAGCAGGCGTTCGGCGAGCTTGAAATCGCTCGCCGCCAAGGCTTTCCGCACCCGGGTACTGCTTACGCGGCAGCCGTCCATGCTGCGATCACGGGCCCGGTGCAGCGTGAAATCGAACTCCCTGCCCATCTGTTCGAGCAGGGAGAAATCGCCCTCTCGACCGCGGCCAAAGCGGAAATCCCCGCCGATGACCAGGGCTGCGATGCCAAGCCCCCGCACCAGAATTTTCCGGACATAGCCCCTGGCCGGCGTCTGGCTCATGGCCTGGTCAAAGCGCAGTACATGACAGTGATCCACGCCATGGCTTTCCAGTAGGCGCAGCTTCTCGTCGAGTTCGCTGAGCCGGGCCGGACGCTCGTCCCCGCCACCGGCAAAAAATTCCTCGGGATGGGGTTCGATGACCACCGCAAGCGTCGGCAACTCCAGATCCCCGGCCTGCTCCCTCAGTTGCTCGAGGATCAACTGGTGGCCAAGATGGACGCCGTCAAACTTGCCTATGGTGGCGACGCATCTGCCGTGGACCGGCAGGAAACGGCTGACGTCTTCAAAAACGTTCACGGTACAGGCCCCCGGCCTGAAAAAAGTGGGGGATTATAACTCTTGAAGGTCTGCGCCGTTGGCCTCAATTTGTCATTCCGGGCGTAGCGAAATCTCCACTCCCGTCATCCTGCGCGCAGCGAAGCCCCAACCCCTGTCATCCTGCGCGGAGCGAAGCCCCAACCCCTGTCATCCTGCGCGCAGCGAAGCCCCAACCCCTGTCATCCTGCGCGGAGCGAAGCCCCAACCCCTGTCATCCTGCGCGGAGCGAAGCCCCAACCCCTGTCATCCTGCGCGGAGCGAAGCGTAGTCGCAGGATCTTGTCGGATGACCGCCGCTCTCTGGATGAGATTCTACGACTGCGCGCAGAATGACAGATAGCGACTTATTCAGCGCTTTCCAGGCTCAGTCCCTGTGCTTGCGAAGCCCCGCGAGGCCGCGGCGCAGCAGAATCCGCGCAATGGCGAGCAGGCAGGGAACGATCACCACCACGCCGATCAGCAAATTCACCACGGAAATGGTGTCGGACATGCCCGCCATCATGACCATATTGCCAATAGTGATCGCGGCAATGGCGGCCAGGACCAGGGCGCCGAGAATCTGCAGCAGGGCGAGCAGTTTGTTCATCCCGCCGAAGCAAGCTCCGTGAGCTTGTGTCTTGCGTAGAACTGCCGGTAACCATCGGCGCCCATGAAGCGGGTCAGTGTCTTGGGCGCCGTGCGGCGCACGTCGACGATGATCAGGCCTTCCAGGGAATTGTTGAAATCCGAATGGATATTGAAGCAGACCATGCGGCCATTGAGCGAAAGGTAATGCCGCAGCAGCACCGGCACCGCCTTGCCCGGGTCGCAGCGCCCGATCAGGCGGCCGAGCATCTTGATGTTGACGAGTTCCCTCAGCATGTCCTCGGACCAGGGCCGGTGGCCGACGCGGTGCGGCGTGATCGGCTTCACCAGGGGCACGAATTCGCTGGCCTGGAAATTGGTCAGCAGGGTATCGGCAATCAGCGCCCGGGCGAGGTCGCTGTATTCCCGGGAGATGCTCACCGAGCCGAACAGGGTGTGGTACCGGGGCCGGTCCACAAGCACCCGGCCGATGCCGCGCCATAGCAGGGTGAGGGAATCGGGGCGCCGCTGGTATTCGGGATGGATGAAGGAGCGCCCCATTTCAATGGCGGCGCCGAGTTGCCTGATGAATGCCTTGTCGTACTTGTACAGCGAGCGGCTGTACAGCCCCCTGACGCCGTGCTCGCGGACGATTTCATCCACAAGCCCCACCCGATAGGCGCCGGCGATGCGGGCCCTGTTCTTGTCCCAGAGAAACAGGTGCAGGTAGTGCGGGTCGAACTGGTCCGAATCCCGGGTCATTCCGGTGCCTTCGCCTACGGCGCGGAAAGCGACTTCCCGCGCCACGGCGATCAGCTCCATGATGATGCCGAGGCGCTCCCAGGGCGCGCAATAGACATCGAATTCCTCGTGTTCAATAAGCCGGAATTCGGCAAGGCTTGCCATTGCGCCGGCGACTTCGGCGCTGCTGGCGGTGTCGCAGATCTCCTCCACATCGCTGGTGAACCGCTCCGGGGAAGCCTCGCGCCGGCTCGCCAGCGCCTCGCTGCCGACCCGCAGGTATTCGGTAATGGCCCTGGACTTTTTCAGCAGGCGCAGTTCCTGGGCGAGTACGGGTTTGCCAAAGGTCAATTCGAGCCGGAATCCTTTTTTGTTGGCGAGTTGCCGCGGCAGCAGCAGGGTGCGCAGGCGCGGATGAATCAGGCCGGCGAGATAAAAATACGCGCTGTTGCGGCCATTCACATGCACCGGCACACAGGCGCATTCATACCGCTTGATCAATTGTCCGGCAAGGCGGTTCCACTTGCGGTCCGCGATGCGGCGCTCGCGCAGTTCAATCGCCGACACCATGCCCGCGGGAAAGATCAGCACCGCGCCACCGTCCCGAAGGTGCCTATGCACCTGCTTGACGCCCTTGACATTGCCGCTGGCGGCGTCCGCAGACAAAACATCGACCCCGATGAAAAGCGGCGCAAGTTCGGGAATGCGGCGCAGCAATTCATTGGTGAGTACTTGCAGGTCAGGGCGGATACGCAGCAGGATTCTGGCCAGGGCAATGCCTTCCAGGCCGCCGAGTGGATGATTGGCGACAATCAGCAGGGGGCCATCCCGGGGAATCTGTCCGAGATGCTGCTCATTGCCCACGCCGAGGCTGACGCCGAGCGAATCCAGGGTGTACTGGAGGAATTTTTTCGGATCGAGACCCCTGGGCCGGGCGTCGTAGATATTGCCGAGTTCACCGAGACCGAGCAGTTTTTCGGTAAGCGCCGCCAGGGCTCGGGGCTTGAAGTTCAGCCGACAGGGGTTAGTCATTGACTGGATACCGCTTCACCAGTTGCAACTCATCGCGCCAGGCCCGGTACAGCGGCCACAAACCGGGCGGCTTGCAGCCGCGCCTCTTGTTCTCAAGACCAAGTGTAAAGAGCGTGCGATACTGCTGCAACAGGGTTTTCACGGCATCGAAAAATCCGGTTTTCCGGTCCCAGATATGGATCGATTCCGAGCTGGCGCCGTTGATCTCGACAATCTGCAGATCACGTCCCGCCCGCAGGCTGTCCACATCGCGGAACTTGAGGTCGAGACGGCCGTAATAGAAACCGGGGATATCATCGAAAATCCGGTCCAGGGCCCCGGCCAGTTGCCGGGTGATGAGATGGCCGCCATCACGGAAAACCGCGCCGCGACAGTGGCTGGCGGAAAACACCAGGCGATGCGGCCTGCCTTCGGGAATGACTTTCCCCCAGTGGCGGGCATTGCGTTCCTCGTAGAGGCGTATCAGGCCGCCGGCCCGGGGATCCGAGGCCACGAGTTCGGCGAGGGTGCGTACGCCGTCTCCCACCACATAGGGGGTGTATTTCAGGGTCAGCGAGGTGATTTGGCCTTTTTCGGTTTTCGGATCCCTGACGTAGAAGACGCCGGCCTCGGGTTCAAAATCGGACAATTTCTGCAGGAGAACGGCGGCGCCCGGGGGAAATTGCTTGAGGCAGGACTCGAGGGCGCTGCTGTCCGGCAGGAGTTTGACGCCGGCGCCCCGGCAGCCTATGTCGGGCTTCCGACGATGGGGAAATCGAGGCCGGACTTTTGCATGGCGGCTAGTGTTTGTTCGAGAAACGCGGATTGGGTGATTTCTGTTTGGCTGGTGACATGCTCGGGGCTGGGAGCGGGGTTAGGGGATTCTGGTTGGTTGGCGGAATGTTCAAGGCCGGGACCGCGAGGGAGCCCGGAACCCTCCCGGCTGGCGCCGGGTCCCTTCCATGCCCCCTCACGTTCCCTCTGTGGCTCCGATGAGGCTGATTCCCCACTGGATTCTGATAGGTACCCGCCCTGCGATTGGGGGGGTGGGGTGTTTGGGGTGGTGATTGTGATCCAGGGGAGGATGGACTGGTTGGCGGATTGGCCGGCGAGTTGGAGGATGGCGGATTTGGGGACACCTGCCATGCCGGACAGCGGGACGGCGGGGTTGGCGATGAGCGGCAGGCTCATGCTGCGGTGGCGCAGGCCGAGGAGCAGGCATTGGATGGCCACGGGAAGATACATCAGCCAACTGGGCCAGAACTCGAAAAAGGAAACCGGGCGCCCGCCAAGGTCAAGGGCTGGCATGCCTTCCGGGACGTAGGCGGCTGGTTCGGGATTTTGCTGTATCGAAACCCTGGTCAAGACCCGCGCCCGCTGAAGTTTGATCGGCTGGACTCAATTCGCCCCGGGGGCCAGGATTATCTCATTCGTGAAACCACGCGGCAACGCGACGGCTCCAGGAGCCTGCGCCACAGGCTCCCGGGTCAACAGGTCAAGGGATGGCGCCCGGATATTTTCATTTTGGCGTTTCAACTTTCTTGTCATTCTGCGCGAAGCGAAGCGCAGTCGCAGAATCTCTTTGGAGAACCTGGGAGCCTGCGCCGACCGGGTGACAGCCCTTGCCAGGTCGTGCCTGCCATCCCTGGCGGGACTTTTTTGGCTTCGCCACACCCCAGTCTTGCCATCCATGGCAAGCCGTTCGACCCTAAAAGAGCTTCGCTCTTTTTCGGCTGCGCCGACCGGGTGACAGCCCTTGCCAGGTCGTGCCTGCCATCCCTGGCGGGACTTTTTTGGCTTCGCCACACCCCAGTCTTGCCATCCATGGCAAGCCGTTCGACCCTAAAAGAGCTTCGCTCTTTTTCGGCTGCGCCGACCGGGTCTCACCCATAATACGCGTCCGTGTCTCCGGCGAAGGTGAAGTCGTCGGCGTCTATTTGATCCATCTTGACGTCGTACAGGGTGATCATGTTGTCGGCGCCGAGTTTGATGATGGTCACGGGCCTGCCGCCCAGGCTTCCCAGGGAGGTGGTCTCGCGGATATCCAGGTCCGAAAATCCCGAAATGCCGCTATAGCCGGAAACGTCGATCTTGTCGTTGCCGCCTTCCTTGTGGAAGTTGAAGATCGTGTCCTTGCCGCTGCCGGGGGCGAAGACAAAGCGGTCATCCCCGCTGCCATCGTAGAGCCAGTCGTTGCCCGCGCCGCCGATCAGGGTGTTGTTGCCCTCGATGCCGCCGACAATGTCGGCGTCGGCGCCGCCGTCCAGGAAATCGTTGCCGGCGCCACCCCGCAGGATGTCCGTGCCGGCGTTGCCTTCCAGATGGTCGTCGCCCGCGTCGCCGTTCAGCTCGTCATCGCCTTCGCCGCCGTACATCTCGTCATTGCCGGCGCCGCCGTGCATTTCGTCCTTGCCGTCGCCGCCATGCATGTTGTCGCGATCGCCCTCGCCCCGCAACACGTCATCACCCTGATATCCCCGCAGGTAGTCCTGGCCGGAGGTGCCGGTCAACTCGTCATCGCCGCGAGTGCCGGGGCCCAGCAGGAATACATGCTTGATGGTTTCAAGGGTTGTCGAGTCGAAGATCCGGGTCGACTGCAGACGGAGGATTCCGCCATCCCACTCCCGGAGGTCGATTTCGATCGTCAATCCCGAATTATTTTTGTAGTCATTGTAGGTCTTGATGTTTTCCTTGAGTTCCTCCCAGGTGATGTCCGTGCCGAAGTCCGTCAGGTCGATGGTGTCCTGCCAGACATTGAACTCCCGGACCCAGTCGATGCCGCCATTTCCCGGTTGGACGATATAGTTGTCGGCGCCCCATTCCGAAATGAATTTTTCCCCGCCCTCTTTCTTGAATGTCCAGTTTCTGGCCATGATCGAATCCTCCCGCATCCAGTATGCTGTCCCGACTGCCATGGAATACAGCGTAGACGCAAACCCGAGCAACTACAATTACCGAATTCTTATCAACCCCCCAAATATTTCTGATGGGAACTTTCGGGAATTCCTGCGGCGCAGGCTCCTAGTCCATTTCGCGAATGGCGCGGCGAAGGTATTCGACGGCGGCGGAGACGGGGCGTCCTTCCACGTCCACGATGCGGTTGGCTTCGCGCATGATTTCGTCGGAGATGCGGCCGGCGACGGCGGACAGCGCGGCGGTGAATACGGGATTCCGGGCCGCCTCGCCGGAGGCGAGCAGGAAGCCGTCATAGGGCAGCATGGCGTTGCGGGGGTCATCGAGCACGAGCAGGTCGAAGTGGGCGATTCTGCCATCGCTGGTGTAGGCGGTGATCAGGTCCACCTGGCCTTCATCGACGGCGGTGTACATGAGGGTGGTGTCGAAAGTGAGTTTTTGCGAAAAATCGATGCCGTAGGCGTCGCGCACCGCAATCCATTCCGGGCGGCCGAAGAATTCCAGATCGCCCCCGGCGACCAGCTCGCGGGCGATGGGGATCAGATCCTCGATGCTGCTGACGCCGAGTTCCCGCGCACGTTCCCTGCGCATGGCGAGTGCGTAGAGATTCTGGAATCCCGCCGGACCGATGACCTTCATGCCGAAGCTGGATTCCACATGGTCGATGACTGCCTCGAACACGGCGGCGCGACCGGGATTGTCGCTGCGGTTCATGACATTGGCCCAGACCGTGCCGCTGTACTCGAGATAGGCATCCACAGTGGCATTGGCGGTGGCTTCGAAGATGACCTGGGTGCCAAGGCCGAGGCGCTGTTCGACGCGAAAGCCCTCCGCTTCGAGTTCAGCGGCAAGCAGGCCGGCGATGATGTGCTGTTCGGTAAATCCCTTGCCGCCAACGGTGAAATCGGCTTCCGGCTCCGGCAGCAGGCTCCAGGCCGAGACGCCGAGCCCCAGCGCCAGGGCGCCGCTGACCGCGGTGAATACCTTGCGATAGCGTCCCGCGGCGGCTTCGTTGTTGCGGTTTTCGGCGAGCCACTGCATGCCGCCGATGATGGCGTCGAGGATGACCGCCATGACCGCCGCGGCGATGCTGCCCACGGTGACGGCGACCAGATTGCGGGTTTGCAGGCCGGTGAAGATGTAGTTGCCAAGACTGGTGGCGCCCACCAGGGTGGAAAGCGTCGCCAGGCCCACGGTCCAGACCGCGGCGGTGCGGATGCCTGCGATGATGACCGGCAAGGCCAGCGGCAGACGCACCCGGGTGAGAATCTGTCCGGGCGACATGCCGATGCCCCGGGCGGCCTCCACCACGTCTTCGGCCACGGTCTCAAGCCCGGTGACGGTATTGCGCACAATGGGCAGCATGCTGTAGAGCAGCAGGGCGATCAACGCGGGCAGCAAGCCGATGCGGCCGCCGAGCGCGGCCACGGTGAGAGCCAGAATCGCCACGCTGGGAATCGTTTGCAGGACGCTGACAAAAACCAGCAGGGGGCGCTTCAGCAGGGGCTGCTGATTGGCGAGCACGCCCAGGGGAACGCTCACGGAAATGCCGAGGCCCAGGGCGATCAGGGTCAGCAGCAGATGCCCTTCGAGATAGGCCGGCAGCAGCAGCAACTGTTCGCGCAGATTGTCATTCATCGGATGGGGGCAAGTTAAGGGGCGGCTTCGGGCTGAATCAGGCGATCCAGGCGAATGGCTTCCTGCCGCGGCATTTCCACCATTTCGCTGACGTATTCGTGCTCCGGCGACTCCAGCAACTGCCTGGGCGTACCCACCTGCAATATCCTGCCCCGCTTCATGACCGCGATGCGGTCCGCGAGCAACAGGGCTTCCATCATGTCGTGGGTGACCAGAATGACGGTGAGGCCGAGTTGTTGCTGAATCAGGCGGAACTCGTCCCTGAGCTGGCTGCGGGTGACCGGATCCAGGGCGCCGAAAGGCTCGTCCATGAGCATCACATCGGGCGCCGCGGCAAGGGCCCGGGCGACCCCCACCCGCTGCTGCTGGCCGCCGGATAGCTGGGCCGGATTGCGGTCGCCGTACTCCCCGGCGGGCAGGCCCACAAGCGCAAGGGCTTCATGGCAGCGCTGCCGGGTTCTGGCCTGGCTCCAGCGCAGCAGGCGGGGCACGGCGGCGACGTTTTCCATCACGCTGTAATGGGGAAACAGTCCGATCCCCTGGAATACATAGCCGATATTGCGCCGCAGGGTCTGGGGGTCGCCGGCCATGATGTCCCGGCCATCGACAAGAACCTGCCCCTCGTCAGGTTCTTCCAGCCGGTTGATCATCTTGAGGGTGGTGGTCTTGCCGCAGCCCGAGGCGCCGATCAGGCCGAGCAGTTCGCCTCTGGCGACTTCGAGGTTGACGCCGCCGACCGCGAAAGTCGCGCCCTGGTCATAGCTCTTGCTGACGCCGCGTAGCTCGATCACTGGGACAGCGTGTCCGTGGTACGGAAAGAGCCGTGATGCTAACAGATTCCGCTCCCGGCTTTTCCGTCATCCTGCGCGCCACACCCTCGTCATCCTGCGCGTAGTCGCAGAATCTTGTCGGATGGCCGCCGCCCTCTGGATGAGATCCTGCGACTGCGCGCAGGATGACGAGGAAGTGTAGCGCGCGGGATGACGGGGGAAGGAGGCTTCGCCGCGCTGGCGCTTCACGCAATGGATCGATTTATCTCCGTTCCCGTCCCCGCTCGTGGAAGTCCTCAAGTTCGTCGATGTCGAAACGGCGGCCTAGGGCGCTGATATCATCCATGCTGATATCGCCGACGATGTTTCCCAGCACCATCTCGCCGTCATCGGAGACCACCATCAGGGCGATGCCGTAGATGACTTCCTCGTCATTGGAAAAGCGCAGGAAAATGTCCACCTGGTCATCTTCTTCCCGCACCCGCACCACGCGTTCCCAGCCGGCGTCATCGAGATCCGACGAGATTTGTTCCATATTGTCCGCCAACTGCCCCATGTCGCCGGCAATGTCCTCATAGACATTGAGCCGAATGTTCAACAGCCGCGACACGAAGTTGACCGCCTCGGAGTCATCCTGGGGAATCGTTTCGGTAATCAACCTCAGCAGGGGTTCACGCAGGGTGACCTCCACCACGGGATCGGCGTCGATGAGGCCGTAGAGGGTGGAAAAATCCACATAGCCCGGATGCTCCTCGGCGGCAAGGGCAAATGTGCTGCAGGCCGCGAAGGCCCAGGCCGAAAGGAATTGTCTTGTTGATTTCATGATTGCTCTCCTTGAGGGGATGAAATGCCGCGCTAGATCGGATCATCGATTGCGGGTGCGGCGTCGCCGCTGTCCACATTGTCGATGGAAAGCGCAGGCATGCTGATTACCGGCAGGTTGATCATCCTGTCGCCGAGCCGGGTACGCATGGATTCGGTGATTTCGTTCAAGGTCTGGATCGTGGTGTTGAGGTCCTCAATGGCCACGACCAGTTCCTCGCGCGAATATTGTTCGGTATCGATCGCCTGGGGAGTTTGAGCGATCGGCGGCGGCGCGTCCTGGGGCGATGACTGGCTGAATTGCAGCCATACCGCCACTGCCGCCAGCACCGCAAAGGCCGGAACCGCCAGCCGCCAGGCGGGCGCCGGGAAAACCCGGCCGGCCAGTTCCCGCAGCCGGTCCGCAAGGGATATCCGCTTCCGAATGGTTTGCCGGTACACATTCGCAAGCAGTTCCGGCGGCACTTCGGGCCGGGGCATGTCGAGCATGGCGTCATGCATGGCCCGGGCAAGCAGGTACTCGCGGCCGCTATCGGGACAGGAATGGATCTGATCCAGCAGCTTCCGCTGTTCCTGTGGCTCCAGTTCCTGGTCAAGCAGACTGTCAATCTGCATCTGCACGATGCTGCTTGTGATCTTGTTGCTGTTGCTCATGGTCTTACCCGCTGCTGTACCGCGCCGCCTGTAGCGGCGGCTGATTGTCGTTGCCTGGGCTAGCGGCTGCCGCGCCCTGCCCCTGGTCCTGCCCGATGCCGTGGACCCGGCTGAACATGCGCCGCAGTTCCTCGTTGTCGCGCAGTTTTCTGCGGCCGCGGTGAAGATAGACTTTCACCTGGCTTTCGCTCAATTCCAGCGCGCCCTCGATGTCGGCATAACTCATTCCCTGGATGTCGCGCAGAATCAGCAACGAACGGAATGGCTCGTCCAGGGCCTGGATCGATTCGAGCAGAGCCCGGCGCAGGCGTTCCCTGTCCCGGGTCTCGCCCTGGTCCTGCTGGCCCGTCTGGTGCGACACCCCCGCCTGGCTTTCCGGTTCGATGTGTCGATCCACCCGGGAATCGGCGAGTTGCTGGCGGCGGACCTGATCCACTACGGCGTTGCGGGTCACCCGCATCAGCCAGGCCAGAATCTTGTCCGGGTCGATGGAACGCCAGTGCCGCCAGAGCTTGATGAGCACTTCCTGGCTGACGTCGTCGGCGTCCTGCCGGTTGCGCAAGCTGTAGCTGGCAAAGGCGTACACCCTGGGTCCGAATTGTTCCACCGCTCGCTGGTATTCCGCGTTCATATGTTCTGCAAGACGAAACCGCCCGACAAAGGTTACCACTGTGGCGCCATCTCCATCTTTGCCTGCCGGCTTGGCGGCGTGATAGAGTCGGACGGGCTCATAGTCGGCGCGGTTGACCCGGTAACTGGAGACGAACCATGAAACTGATCGTTGCAATCATCAAACCCTACAAGGCGGACGATGTGCGGGAAGCCGTCTCCGAGCTTGGCGTCAGTGGCATGACCCTGACCGAAGTCAAGGGTTTCGGGCGGCAGAAAGGCCACACCGAGCTGTATCGCGGCGCCGAATACGTGATCGATTTTCTGCCCAAGGTCAAGCTCGAGATCGTGGCGCCCGACGCGCTCGCCGACCCGGTGGTGGAAGCGATCTGCAAGGCGGCCAACACGGGCAAGATCGGCGACGGCAAGATTTTCGTCAGCAGCCTGGAACAGTCGATCCGCATCCGCACCGGCGAAACCGGCGACGATGCGCTATAGGAGCCTGCGATGAATTCCGCCCCCCGATGGTCCCCGTGGCTGCTTGCGCCCGCCGGCGTCCTGTTGCCCGGCCTCGCCCTGGCCCAGGATGGCCTCAATGCCGCCAATACTTCCTGGATTCTTACCTCCACCGCCCTGGTGCTGTTCATGACCCTGCCGGGGCTGTCGCTGTTCTATGCCGGCCTGGTGCGAACCCGGAACGTGCTGTCGGTGCTGATGCAGTGCTTCTCCATCGCCGTGGTGATTTCCATCCTCTGGCTGCTGGTGGGCTACAGCATTGCCTTCGGCCCTTCGGAATCCGCCTGGTGGGGCGGGCTCGGCAAGGCTTTTTTCCAGGGCGTCGGGGTCGATTCACTGGCGGGAGACATTCCCGAAACCGTTTTCGCCGCCTTCCAGATGACTTTCGCCATCATCACCCCGGCGCTGATTGTGGGCGCCTTTGTGGAGCGAATCCGCTTCGGCTCCATGCTGGTCTTTTCCCTGCTCTGGGCGCTGCTGGTGTATTTCCCCGTGGCGAACTGGGTCTGGGGCGGCGGCTGGCTGGGCCGGATGGGGTTGATCGATTTCGCCGGCGGCACCGTGGTGCATCTTACCGCAGGGGTTGCGGCGGTCATCCTCGCCCTGGAACTCGGCAAGCGGCAGGGCTTTCTCACCGCATCCGTGGTGCCCCACAATCTCACCATGAGTTTTACCGGCGCCGCCATGCTCTGGGTGGGATGGTTCGGCTTCAATGCCGGCAGCGCCCTTGCGGCGGACGGCGCGGCGGGCATGGCGCTGTTTGTCACCCATATTTCGGCGGCGGCGGGTGCGCTGACCTGGATGGCGCTGGACCGGATCAAGTTCGGCAAGGCCAGCGGCCTCGGCGCCATCACCGGCATGGTGGCCGGACTGGCGACGATTACGCCCGCGGCGGGTTCCGTGGGCCCCATGGGCGGCCTGTTGCTCGGGCTCATCGGCGGGGTGATCTGCTACTTCGCGACGATCTACATGAAGCAGCGGCTCAAGATCGATGATTCCCTGGATGTTTTTCCCGTCCATGGCGTTGGCGGCATCATCGGGACCCTGCTCGCCGCAGTGCTGGTGTCCGGCGGCCTCGGCGTGTTCAGCGGAACCGGCATGCCCGATGGCGTGACCATGGGCTCGCAGTTTGTGGTGCAAGTCACCGGCGTCGTCGCCGTCGGCCTCTACACCGGCGTGTTGACCTGGGTGATCGTGAAAGGGGTGGCGTCCACCCTGGGCCTGCGGGTGAACGCCGACGAAGAGCAAATGGGCCTGGATATCACCGAGCACGACGAAAAAGGCTACTCGATGTGAAGCCCTGCTGACCCTGCCGTGCAGCGCGGCTTCCGATGAGTTCCCGCGACTGCGCGCAGTCGCATGAGGTTCTCAATACGAATAGGTCAATTCCACGCCGTACAACCTTGGCACGGTGGTGCCCGCGTTATGGCGGAAGAATTGCGCTTCCCCCTGGCGCAGTATTTGCAGATTGGCTACGTCATCGAAGATGTTGTTGACAAATCCGCTCATCACCCAGTTGCCGGCTGCTGAAGTCCATGTGGCCCGCAGGTCGGTGCGGCTGTAGGCTTCGGCCTTTTCCGCCTCGGACTGGAAAGGCGAGAAATACACGTCATCGGTCCAACTGAAAATACCGAACAGCTCCAGTTGCGAACCGCCGGAAAGCGGGACCAGATAGCTGCCCCAGGCAGTCGCCTTTCCTTCCGGGACCTGCAGAAGCTGATTGCCATCGATATTCTGGGTCAGGCTTTCAAACTCGGGATAGAGGGAGCCCGGCACATCGTAGTTGCTGCTGTCGCTGATCAACAGTTCCCCGGAGTACTCGCTGGGCGTGAAACTGAAATTGCCGCCGAGGGTCAGACTGTCGTTCACCAGCCAGAGCGCTTCGGCTTCGGCGCCGATAACCCTGGCGCCGGGAGCTTCCAGCACCGAAGTGGAGGTTCCGCCAATGGTGGTTACTTCGGTGGCGACCGTGTGGATGTTGTTATAGTCGTACAGATAGAACGAGCCGTTGATCCGCAGGGTATTGTCCAGGAAATCGGTCTTGTAGCCGATCTCGTAGGCAACCAGTTCTTCGGGATCATAGGTGGGCGTATTGCTGAAGAAAACCAGATTGTACCCTCCGGAGCGGTAACCCGACGTCGCGGAAAAATAAATCAGCGCCGAATCGCTTACGTTCCAGTCGAGATTGATTCTCCCGGTGGTCTTCCGGTCGGTTCTCACGAAGGGGCGGTAAACGTTCAGGGCAAAGGGAATGCCGCCATTGGTCACCTTTTCCGTGGGAACGATCATGTTGCCGTCGGCATCCGCCACGAGGCCGCCATTGACGCGGTTGACCACGGCCAGGCCGCCGTACAGCGCGAGAAAGGAGACGGCGCCGGTTTCCGAATAGCGCCACAGGTTTTCTTCCGCCGTTACCTGGTCTTCGGCGTAACGCACGCCGAGGGTCAGGTCGAAAGTTTCATTGATGTTCCACACTCCCTGGGTATAGGCCGCGAAAGCTTCCCGCACGGTCTGGGTGGCGTAGAGCAGGTCCGAACCGGCGGTTGACGGGCCGTTGAGTACGTTCAGGGCGGGATTGCTGCCGTCGTCACCGTACCAGGCGGAGGTTTGCAGGTTATTGCCGCCGTTATTGCGCTGGCAGGATTCCGCGGGGCTCGCCACGTTGCAGGATTCCCTGGCGCTGAACAGATTGACCATTGGCCTGCCCTGAAAGGCCAGGGTGGATGCGTTGATGCCGGCAAGACCCGGAGCGCCGATGGCGGCCGCGGCCGGTGCGCTCAGGACCGTGTTGTCCTCGTAGGGGACACGCATTCGCGAATCGGCCAGGGTGGAATGAAAATCGCCGCGCTGGTCGATGGTGGCGTCATAAATGAAATAGCCCGAGGTGAGCGATACCGAATCACTGACGTCATAGAAAGCCTGAACCTCATGGGAGGTGTAATCGGCTTCGTGATTCACGTAGAACTGACGGTCATGGAACAGGCTGGCGGTATTGTCATCGTCGGTATTGCGCTTGTAGGTGAGTTCGTTGAAGCCGAACAGGTATTTCAATTCCAGCCGGTCGCTCACGTCCCAGGAGGCGCTGAACTGCGTGCCCTGCTGCTCAAAGACTTCCCGGTTCAGGCCATTGGTCGCCGCACAGAGATCGTCCCCGCCGATTTCCCCCGGGAAAACGCAGGCGTTGTATCTCGCCGCGGTGGCGGGGGAAGTCATGTTGAAACCGTCCAGGGAGGCCGCGGCATTGAGAAAGCCGTCGAAATCTCCATAGTCGATTCCCGGGCGGTTGCGCTGGGCCTGGTCGAGACTGCCAGTCGTGGGATTGACAAAAGTCAGGATGGGCTGGCTCTGGTCGTACCAGTTGTTGCTGTCGTAGTTGGCCATGTCGGTGTTGCTGGTATCGACAAAGCGATAGCCGGGCACCAGGGCGTCGGTCACGCGATGGGGGGACCCTTCCTCGTTCAGCACCACGAGGCCGGCGCCATTGGCGCCGCCGAAGGAACGATCAATGGTCATGAAGTTCTGCCGTACATTCACCTCCACGGTATCGCTTGGCGTCCACCGGAACTGGCCCGCGACGTTTTCCGTGCCCAGGCTATCGATGGGGTCGTGTCCTCCGATATCCTCCACAATGCCATCGCGGTCGCGAAGGCTGAAATTCACCCGGGCGGACAGGGTGTCTTCGATGAGCGGCGTGTTGAACATTCCATACAGTTCATTGGTGCCGAAATTTCCGAGAATCGACTTGACCGAATAATCCAGCTCGTCCCCGGGCGGGCTGTAAAGCACATTGATGGCGCCGCCCACGGCGTTGCGACCATACAGCGTGCCCTGGGGCCCGCGCAGAACCTCGATTCGTTCCACATCCCAGAAGGTGGCAGCGGTGGCCGTCAGCAAGTCCTCGGAATAGATGCCGTTCATATAGGTGGCGACGCCCGGGTCGCCGCCGAGGGCGCGAAAATTCCGGCCCACGCCCCGGATCGTGGAATCGTAGGGCTGGATCGTCGTTGCCGGAATGAAGTTCTGCAAATCTTCCTGATTGCGAATGCCGAAGTCCTCAAGCGATTCGGCGGTAAGTGCGGTAATGGAAATGGACGTATCCTGGATGGAAGCTTCCCTGCGCTCCGCAGTTACAGTCACTTCTTCGATTCGCCTGACGCCATCGTCCTGGGCGAATAACGCCAGCGGGGCGCAGGCCGCAAAAAACAGCGCCGATGCGCCAATGAACGATCCGATTCTTCCTGCTTGATTTTCCATCTTCCGGTTCCTCCGGTTGTGCAATGCTGCCGTCAATTGACCGGGGAGCCCGCGCCGCAGGCTCCCGGGATCAACCGTACAATCGAGCATAATGGCATGGGTACAGCACAGTCAAAGAGTTTTTTGAGAGTTTTTTTGACCCCTGACTGCAAAATTTCCATGGATTGAAGCTACCTGTTCTCCAGCAACTGGTAGATGCGGTTGATGGCCCTGGGGTCGGCGCCCGGACCCTGGATCTGGGGAAAGTTGGCAGCGTGATGCGTCATGTCGACGGTGGCGGCGGCTTCCGCGGCGGGAACGCCGTTTTCGTGCATCCCGGCCACTGTGTCCCAAAGGTCCCGGAGATAGCTCTGGAAGTTGTCGATAGGTTCGCGGGAGCGCATGACCGGGCCGTGTCCAGGCAACCAGACGTCGAAATCCAGGGACTTCAATCCTTCCAGCGCAGCCGGCCATTCGTCCACATGACCGTCGCCCATGTAGGCCAGGCCCGGCAGCATCATGTCGCCGGTAAAGACGACGCGCTCATGGGGCAGGAAAATCACCACGTCGCCGCTGGTGTGGGCGCGGCCGAAATGACGCAGTTGAATCTCCCGGCTGCCTCCCGCAACAACCTGGAACAGGGTCATCTTGCGGTCCAGGGTAATATTGGGCGGGGTCGGCACGACTTCCCCGATGGCGTTCATGTAGTCGCTTTGCACCCGGTGCCGTTCTTCGAGTTCGGCCCGGCGGCGCGGGTCGTTTTCGTTGGCGGCCTGTTCCTCGAGCTGGGCGACGAGGGTCGGTACGGAGTCGGAAAAGCTGCGAAAGGTATTTTCTTCCAGCACGTTGCCGATATCGCCGTTGAGCTTGGCTCGGGTGAATTCGTGGCCAATGATTTCGACGCCTTCGGGAAAGGCCTGATTGCCGTGGGCGTGATCGAAGTGGTAGTGGCTGTTGACGAGGTAGCGCACGGGTTTTTCGGTGATCGCGGAAATCGAGTCAATGAGCGCCCGGGCTGCGGCGGGCGTAACGTGGGAATCGACCACGAGGGTGTCGAATTCGCCCACGAGCACCATGGCGTTGCTCATGGTGTGGACGCTTCCATTGCCGCTCACATGCCAGACGCCTTCGGCGACTTCCTCAAAGCGATGGCTGTCCGATTCCACCACCCGCTCTTGGGCGGCAAGCGGCAGGGAGGTGAAGCCGAGAAGCAGGACAAGAACAGAACTCCAGATTGATTGGGTTTTCATGGGTAAATTCCATTGGCCGTTAGCGGAAGGTTGGCAGCAACCTTAGCCCAGTCGTTGCACGCTGTAAACGGACAAGTAAATGGACTTCGATCCGCTGCCTCCAGAGTCAGATTCCTTTCTTGCGAATATACGGCACCGTTGCGGCGGTTTCCCGCAGCAGGTACTTCTGGACCTTGCCGGTGGAGGTTTTCCGGATGGGCCCCCAGACCACCTTCTTCGGCACTTTGAAGCCCGCCAGTTCGGAGCGGCAGTAGGCGACGAATTCCTGGTCGGTCATTTGTTCGCCGTCTTTCAGGCAGACGAAGGCGCAGGGGACTTCGCCCCACTTGTCGTCCGGGGCCGCCACCACGGCGGCTTCGAGGATTTTCGGGTGGCGGAACATCACCGATTCGAGTTCCAGCGAGGAGATGTTTTCGCCGCCGGAGATGATGATGTCCTTGGAACGGTCCTTGATCTGGCAATAGCCGTCTTCGTGCCAGACCGCAAGATCGCCGGAATGGAACCAGCCGCCCCTGAAGGAAGCCTCGGTGGTGCGGGGATTCTTGAGATAGCCCTTCATCACCAGATTGCCGCGCATGAAGATTTCTCCCATGGTCCGGCCGTCTTTCGGCACCGGTTCCAGGGTTTCCGGGTCGGCCACCATGAGTTCGTCCTGCAGGGGCGCCCGCACGCCCTGGCGGGCGAGCTTTTCGGCGCGGCCGTCGATGTCGAGTCCGGCCCATTCTTGCTGGGGTTCGCAGACCACGCAGGGGCCGTAGGTTTCAGTAAGACCATAGGCGTGAACCACGGCAAAACCCATCTTTTCCATGCCGGCGATCACTGCGGACGGCGGCGCCGCGCCCGCGGTCATGGCGCTGATCGGGTGGTCCATGCCCCGGCGCAATTCCTCCCGGGCGTTGATCAGGGTGTTGAGCACCACCGGCGCGCCGCAGAAATGGGTGACCCGGTGGCGCTTGATGGCGTCGAACATGGCCTCGTCCCGGACATGGCGAAGACAGACATTGACGCCGGCCACCACGGCGAGGCTCCAGGGGAAGCACCAGCCGTTGCAATGGAACATGGGCAGCGTCCAGAGATAGACCGGATGGGTCGTCATTTGCCAGCACAACACATTGGAAACCGCATTCAGGTAGGCGCCGCGATGATGGAAAACGACGCCCTTGGGGTCGCCGGTGGTGCCCGAGGTGTAATTGAGGGTGATGGCCTGCCATTCGTCCTCGACCTGAAAGCAGCGGTAGTCCGGGTCGCCCTTGGCGATAAAGGCTTCGTAGTCCTGCTCGCCGAGCAATTCGCCGCCTTCGTAGTACGGATCGTCGATGTCGATCACGAGAATTTCATGCTCCACCAACTCCAGCGCCGCCTTGATGGTGGCGCTGTGCTCCCGGTCGGTGAACAGCACCCTGGTTTCCGCATGGCCGAGAATGAAGGCGATGGCTTTCGGGTCGAGGCGGGTATTGAGTGCGTTGAGCACGGCGCCGATCATGGGCACGCCGAAATGCGCCTCGAAGGTTTCCGGCGTATTGGCGCCCATGAAGGAAACCGTGTCGCCCTTGCCGATGCCGATTCGGCCCAGGCTCGAAGCGAGCAGGCAGCAGCGCGCATAGGTCTGCGCCCAGGTGCGGGTCGTGTCGCCGTGGATGATCGAGGTCCGGTCCGGATATACGCTGGCGCAGCGCTCGATGAAGCTCAGGGGCGTCAGATGCGCGAAATTGGCGGCGTTCCGGTCCAGGGATTGTTCGTAGATGTTTTCGCGATTCATGGATAGAATTTTCCGATTCGATTCACAGGAAATCCATATCCCCGGCGGTGAGCCACCAGGCGCCGGCGGGGAGTTTCGCATCCGGGCCGGGGTTCCAGGCATTGAAGGGTATCTCAATACCCAAATCCTTCACAATTCGGCCCTGCCAGCCCAGCCGCCGGACCCAGGCCGCAGTCAGCCACATCACCAGTGCGCCCGGCTCAGGGCGGGCGTCAACCCAGCGCCTTGTTGCGCCGGCGGCCTGGTCCATGCTTGCCAGGGGGGCCACCAGATCCATCAGCAGCCATTGTTCCTCATGGCGTTTCAGCACGGCGATGGCCCGGGCCTTGCCGGCCTGCCGCAGCAGCAGGGGGAAATAGCTTGCGCCATGGGGGTGGCTGGCGTAACGCCAGTTGAGATAGGCCCCGTGACGCTTGCCGATGACGCCCTCGCGAAAATCCCGGCGCATGGCCCGCCACAGATCGTCGGCGGCTTTTTCGTGGGCTGGCTGTTCCGGGGCCAGGGGCTCGATTTGCCAGCCGGCGGGCGGAGCCTGGTTCCTTGCAATCGCCAATTCCACATAGTCGTCCACCTTGCCGTACAGGCCGAGCCGCATGGCGGTTTTCATCACTGGCTTGTTGGGAAAGCCAAAGCCGAGCACGTGATCGACGGTATAGCCGATTTCCCGCTCGAACAGCGTTGCCGTGAGATGAAAATACAGGCTGTTGCGACCGTATTGACGCCGCAGCGCCGGCTTGACCATGACATCGCAGCCCTGGAAAGCGAGCTGGTCCCGCCCGAAGTAGTCGATTTCCCGCGCCACCCCGCCGTAGTGGGCGATCACCGGGCCACCGGCCTGCTGCCGGGCCACGACTGCCGTGCCCCTGCCCGCCCCGTACTTCCAGCGCCACAGGGCAGGGTCGAATTCGGCGTGAAAGCTCTCCCGGAAGATCCCGGCGACTTCTTCCGGCTCGAAAGAAGACATATCGCCCAGTTCGAGTTCGCCCCAGGGTCCGCCGGAAGAAGCATCGAGTTCGAAAACAAAGCACTCGAAGCGCCGCTGGCCGGACTCGAATTCCGCCGCCAGCGCGGCCAGTTCCCGGGCAAGAGAGCCCATGGCGCCGGCAGGCCGCGGCTGTCGCCCGGTTCCGATGCCTTGCAGCAGGGATTGCAGCCAGGCCGCCGGGGGAAACCGGAATCCTGCTGCTTCGGACGCAAGCAATTGCTGCGCTTCGGCAACCGACTGCCGCGCCTTGCCGGTCCAGTCCGCCTGATCGATCAACCGGAATCCCAGCCGGCTCGACAATTGCAACAGGGAAAATTCCGTGGGCAGGCCCGACTTCCAAATCGTCTCCACATCGCGCAGGAATTCACCGGCGACAATCAACCGGCCGCCATCCCGCAGCAGGCTCCGGGCCCGGCATAGGCGGCCCATCTGTTCGCGGTAGTGACAGGTTCCGCCGCTGACGACACAGTCCCAGGGCGCCGAACTGTCTGCCGGACTTGCGTCATCCAGCGCCTGCAGTATTCGCCAGTGCGGTTTGAACCATCGGGCCAGATTCTCCGCAAGCCCAGGCCCGGCCGCCTCCGCTGTGGGCAGGTAGTCCGGCCCCGGCAAATCCCCGGCGGCGAAAGCGCCGGATTCCGCAGATTGCAATAGGTTCCCGAGCAGTTCCCGGGAGCCGCCGGAGAGTCCGAAAGTCATGAGAAGCGGAGCATGCGGTCAAAGGCTCCGCAATATAGCCCGCAAAGCGGAATTTTCACAGGCCCGGCCCATCCGGAGGTGTTGTGGCTTCGATCCGTTCACGTCTGGCAATACCTTCCATTCAACTGATTTCTCCCGAAATTACGCATATCGGTGCTTCCCTTCCTATCTTTCATGCACGAAGGCGCAGCGGCCCGTTCGTGCGCGGCGCCAGCACTCATGGCGAATGCGGGATAGATTGACAGAGGTAGGCCAATGGCCTATAAAATTGAAGTACAGTTTGAGTGGGACCGTGCCAAGAGTGATGCTTGCCTGATTCGGCGCGGATTTGATTTCGCCGTTGCCACCCAAGTCTTTTACGACCCACTCCGGATTGTCACGAAAGATAGCCGACATGACTATGGCGAAGATCGCTTTCAGATCATTGGGGCCATCGACAAGCGGGTATTTGTTGTTGTTTACACTATGCGAGGAATGGCTACCCGCATAATTTCGGCCCGAAAGGCCAATGCAAGAGAGGTCAGGCATTATGAGCACAGTACGCGTCACAGTTGATCCAGATGATCCCAGGACCCTCCCCAAGGGAAAAATGGACCTGGCGGTAGTCGATGCCACCACCGAGGAGCAAATCGCCTTACAGCAAAGCGAGGACGATGAAGAGGCCATGAAGGACATGGCGCGATACGCGCGCCGCGTGCGCCGTCGGCTCGGATTAACCCAGGTTGAGCTTGCACGGCGCATTGACGTGCCGCAAGAGACGATCCGTAACTGGGAGCAAGGGAAACGATGCCCGACCGGCGCGGCGCGCGCCCTGTTGAAGATGCTTGACAAGGCTCCGGAGACCGCGCTCCATGTCCTGAAGTAATCAGCCCTGCGCCAATGCTTGCCAGCGCATGGATTTTTGCTGAAATTACGCATATCCGCGCTTCCCCTCCTATCCTTCATGCATGAAGGCACGGCGGCCCGCTAGGAGCCTGCGCCGCAGGAATTCGCGAAAGCGAAAATTCGCTATCGCCGCGCCCCTGGCCGGTCGATTGAGGCGAATACTGGTGAATATTCAACGAAATCGAGCGGGCAGGGGCGTAGATGAGAGCGGATTTGCAGCCGTGAATTCCTGCGGCGCAGGCTCCTGGGGGCTGCCGGCCAACTGATTTCGTGGAAAACTGGAGTTCTCATGGAAGCCGAAGATATACTGACCGCAACGCACAAACTGGAAAAGTCCGGCATGACCCGCTCCCAGTCGGAAGCCATCGCCAAAACCATCATCACCGCCGTGGAGCCGCTGGCCACAAAAGCGGACCTGCAAGCCACCAAGGCCAACCTGGAATCCAGTATCGATTCCTTGAAGGAGCAAATGGCCACCAAGGCCGACCTGGAATCCGGCCTTAAATCCTTGAAGATATGGTTTTTGATTATCTTGCTCGGCGTGCACGGGTCGCTGCTGGCTGTTGTCGTCGGCATAGCGCTCACTTTGTTTCAATTCGGTGTCGGGGGCTGATTCGACCGGGATGAATTCCGCGACTCGGTTCAGTAGGCTACGGGCCATCGGAGAAAAAATGGCCCGCGGATGGGTTCGGGCGAGAGGCGAGCAAGGAGCTGCCACTTGAACAACGGGGACCTGAACTGGATCACCAACTACATCTGGGGGATCGCCGACGACATCCTGCGTGATCTCTACGTTCGCGGCAAGTATCGCGACGTGATCCTGCCGATGACGGTGTTGCGCCGGCTAGACGCGGTGCTGGAGGACAACAAGCAGGCCGTCCTCGACATGAAAGCCATGCTCGACAAGACCAGGGTCGTGGAACAGGATGCCGCGCTGCGTCAGGCGGCCGATCAAGCTTTCTATAACACCTCCCCGTTCACCCTGCGCGATCTGCGCGCTCGTTCAAACCCGCAGCAACTCAGGGCCGATTTCGAAGCCTGGTTGAACGGATTCTCGCCCAACGTCCAGGACATCCTCGAAAACTTCGAGTTCCGCAACCAGATTCCGCGCCTCGCCAAGGCCGACGCCCTCGGCTCCTTGATCGAAAAGCTCACTTCACGCGACATCAATCTCAGCCCAGACCCGGTAAAGAACACAGACGGCACAATCAGTCAGCCCGGCCTCGACAACCACGGCATGGGCACGATCTTCGAAGAACTGGTGCGCCGCTTCAACGAAGAGAACAACGAAGAGGCCGGCGAGCACTGGACTCCGCGGGACGCCGTGCGGCTAATGGCAAAACTCGTTTTCGAGCCGGTTGCCGATGAAATCGAATCCGGCACCTACCTGCTCTACGACGGCGCTTGCGGAACCGGTGGCATGCTGACCGTGGCCGAAGAAACCCTGCAAGAACTCGCGGCAGAGCGAGGCAAACAGGTCTCCACACACCTCTACGGCCAGGAAATCAACGCGGAGACCTATGCCATCTGCAAGGCGGACCTGCTGCTGAAGGGCGAAGGCGAAGCCGCGGACAACATCGTCGGAGGTCCCGAGCATTCCACCCTCGCTAACGACGCCTTCCCGTCCCGCGAATTCGATTTCATGCTGTCCAATCCGCCCTACGGCAAAAGCTGGAAAACCGATCTGGAACGCATGGGCGGCAAATCGGGCATGCGCGACCCGCGCTTTCTGATCGAACACGCCGGCGACCCGGAATACTCCCTGGTCACGCGCTCAAGCGACGGCCAGATGCTGTTCCTGGCCAACAAGCTCGCCAAGATGAAACAGCAAACCAGACTCGGCAGCCGCATCGCCGAAGTACACAACGGCAGTTCGCTGTTCACCGGCGACGCGGGCCAGGGCGAGAGCAACATCCGCCGCTGGATCATCGAAAACGACTGGCTCGAAGCCATCGTCGCCCTGCCCCTCAACCTGTTCTACAACACCGGCATCGCCACCTACGTGTGGGTGCTGACCAACCGCAAACCCGCGCATCGCCGCGGCATGGTGCAATTGATCGATGCCACCGGCTGGCATCGCCCGCTGCGCAAGAACCTCGGCAAGAAGAACTGCGAACTCGGCGACGATGACATCGAGCGCATCTGCGAGACCTTTCTCGCATTCGAGGAGAACGAGCGGAGCAGGATTTTCGAGAACGACGATTTCGGCTATTGGAAGGTGACCGTCGAGCGACCGCTGCGAATCGAGGGCGCCGACCCGAACCGCGCATACAAAACAGCGGAGATCAAACAACTCAAGGAAAACGGCGAACGCAGCGAAGACGCGCCGCGCGTCATCAGGAAAATCCACAAGCGGGGCATGGAGCCCGACATGCTGCGCGGCCTGTTCGTCGCCATGCTCAACGGCAAGCCCGCCGTGGTCGAATATGAGCCCGACACCGATCTGCGCGATACTGAGCAGATCCTGCTCACCGAAGAAGGCGGCATCGAAGCCTTCCTGCACCGGGAAGTCCTGCCCTACGCCAAAGACGCCTGGTACAAGCCCGACCGCGTGAAAGTCGGCTACGAAATCAGCTTCAACCGCTATTTCTACAAGCCCGTTCCCATGCGCACGCTGGAGGAAATTCAGGCCGACATTTTGGCGCTCCAGACTAAAGCCGACAGCTTGCTTCCCGACTTCCTCGTACGCGAACCGGAGGCGGAATACGCTACGAAGCCCCGGATATATGTGGACACGTCGGTAATTGGAGGCTGCAAGGACGACGAGTTCCGGGACGCGTCGCTTCGGTTATTTGAAGCTTTCCGCCGCGGAGAGGCGATTTTTGTGTTTTCCGAAGTGACCCGCAGGGAACTGGAGACCGCGCCAGCCGCCGTGCGCATGCTTCTCGAAGGTATTCCAGAGGCCCATTTTGAAACCGTGCCGGAATCCGTGGAGGCATCGAAACTGGCGGAGGCTTACATCGCAGCAGGCGCCATTGGACCGGCACATGCGAATGACGCCCTTCATGTCGCCATGGCCAGTATCGCCCGCGTCGATGTCATCGCGAGCTGGAACTTGAAGCATATGGTGAGTTGGGGGCGTATTCAGGCGTACAATAGGGTAAACAGGTGCTTCGATCACCCTGAAATCGACATTCGGCGCCCCTCGGAGATTTATGATGGCGAGCAAAGCGGCTAAAAAATTCGACTGCGTAAAATTCATGCGCGAGGCCCGGGCGAGGATCTACGAAGAGACCAGGCACATGAGTCACGAAGAACTTGCTGAGTACTGGCGGGAATACCGAGAGAACGACCCGTTGTGGCAACGCCTGACGGCAATCGAGGCTGAACGTAAAAAGGCCAGCGCCAATGATCATAAGCCACTTCGAGCCAGTAACAGGAACCATGACTGAGGACACCCACAAAAAGTTCGATTGCATTCGGTTCGTGCGCGAGGTGCGCGCCGAGATTGCGCGGTTAACCGCCGGCATGAGCCCAGAGGAACGAATCAGGTACTATCGAACCTATCCATACAACGATCCCGTGCTGGAACGTCTGGCGGACCCGGCGCGTGCGGGAAAAAGCGCGGCCCGAGCCGCTTCGCTGGAGTGATGCGACACATATTGCCAGCGCCTGCATTGGCAAGGTCGCCGCATTTGTGATTTGGAGGCGCATTCAGCTCCTTGGGACATACATGATGACGAGTGATACCCCCAAAAATTTCGACTGCGTCAAATTCATGCGCGAGGCCCGCAGGAAGATCTATGAGGAGACGAAACACCTGACTGGCGGGGAGTATGACGAGTATTGGCGCAAGTACCGGGAAAACGACCCGCTGTGGCAACGCCTGACTGCCATCGAGGCTGAGCGAGCAGAGGCAAGCAGCCAAAAGCCGCGCCGAGTCTGTGGTAGTGACTGACAAGGCCGAAAAGCGATTCGGATGCATCAGCTTCGTGCGTGAGGTACGCGCCGAGACCGCAGCCCAAGCCCAAGTTGAAAACAGGAGATGATTCGTGAGAGATCCTGAGTACCTTATCCAAATTCTCCAAGAGGCGAGCAATCGGCCTGATGGTAGGATTTTGTGTCCGAGAGCGCTGGATGCCAATGAAACAGAATTGAATCGCTATCACCACGTGGAGCAGCTAGCGGATGCTGGTCATGCTGAATGGTTAAATCCAGATGGAGTCGCACGAATAACTTCACAGGGCTATGATTTTCTAAATGCTATTGAAAAGCGGCCCGATACTAAACAAAAGTTTCTTGATCTCTTCAATAAGGGTATTCCATACGCAGATGCAGCAGTTAATGTGATTAACCTCGTCTCAAAGGTAGGTTAGCGATTGCTTCATCATGTTTCCACTGCCTTATTCAGCTTACAAACGTTCTGGCGTCGAATGGCTGGGTGAAGTGCCTGAGAACTGGGATGTTGTTCCCGTCAAACGGCAATATTTCGTTCAGCTTGGAAAAATGCTTCAGTCACAGCCCAATGCGACCGGGGACCAGAGAGTACGTTATCTGAAAGCAAGAAATGTACAGTGGTTTAAGGTTGAACTGTCTAGAGTTGACCTGATGTACGCCAGTATTGAGGAACATGATCAATATGGTGTCCAATCGGGAGATTTACTGGTCTGCGAGGGGGGTGAGGGAGGACGTTGCGCACTTGTAAGCAACATGGGAGACACAGCCCCATACATTATTCAAAATGCTCTTCATCGAGTTAGACCGCGTACTGCGGTGTCCAGAGACGATCCGGCCCGCAACGACTATCTGCAATTTGTTTTGAGTGCCGTGTCTTCATCGGGTTGGTTCGATGCCCTGAACGACAAAGCCACTATCGCCCATTTCACGGCGGAAAAGTTTGGGGCACTTCCCATTCCAATGCCGGTTCCGGCTGAACAAATCTCCATAGTCCGTTTTCTGGATCATGCCACCGACCAGATCGAACGCTACATCCGCACTAAGGAAAAGCTGCTTGCGCTGCTGCAGGAGCAGAAGCAGATCATGATTCACGATGCTGTCACGGGTCGGATCGATGTTCGCACCGGCAAGCCCTATCCGGCCTACAAACCCTCCGGTATCGAGTGGCTGGAAGATGTACCAAATCATTGGGAGATTCTACGAGTAAAGCAAGCTGCTATGGTTCTTCGGGGCAAATTTACGCATCGACCGAGAAACGACCCGACGCTTTACGATGGCCCATATCCCTTTATTCAAACGGGAGATGTGGCTCGTGCAGCAAAGAATATTACTGCGTATAAACAAACGTTGAATGCGCGCGGCTTGGCAGTGAGCCAACTATTTCCGGCGGGAACATTGGTAATGACTATTGCAGCCAATATAGGCGATGTTGCTCTTCTCGATTTTGAGGCATGCTTCCCTGATAGCGTCGTCGGCCTCTTTCCGCGCAAGGAAGTGGAAAGAGACTATCTTTATCGCATGTTTCAAGCGACGAAATCAGAATTGATCCGCGAGGCTCCCGTAAATACTCAAGGAAACCTTAACGTCGACCGAATCGGGTCACGAACTATTCCCCTCCCACCCCTCTCGGAACAAGCTGCTATCACTCTATTCTTGGATAACACTACTACCAACATCACGCACGCTGTCAATAATGCAATCCGTGAGATTGAACTCCTTCGAGAATACCGTACCCGCCTGATCGCCGATGTCGTCACCGGCAAACTCGACGTGCGCGAGGCGGCAGCCAATCTCCCGGAATTGGAAGCCATTGCGGGTGGCGGCGACGAGACGATACCGGCTGAACCCGATTCGCAACAGTCCAACACAACCTCGCATCCGCCAGCAACTCCAGGAGCTAGCTCGTGAAATCGTTTCGAGACCATCGGCTGCGCGATTACGAGGCGCCCATGGGTTGCGTCCTGTTACTCAACGACATCGCCGAGTTCAAGGGCAAACAGAACGCTCTCTCAGGCGCGTCGCCAGAAGCGTTGCAGACATTGCGGGACACCTCGGCAATTCAAAGCGTCGAATCGTCCAATCGGATCGAAGGCGTCACCGTTCCGCGACATCGCCTGAGACCGCTCGTGCTGGAAAACGCCCGGCCAAAAGATCGCGTCGAGCATGAAGTGTTGGGCTATCGGCTGGCGTTCGACGAAATCTGCGCCGACCCCGGCGCCCTTCCCATTAACCCGGCAACGCTTAAACGCCTGCACGCGCTTTGCCAGTCCACCAGTGGCGATGCCGGCGAGTTCAAGCGCATCGACAACGAAATCGTTTCGATCTCTCCGGGGCGGCCGCCCTCTATCCGTTTCCGCTGTCTCGCTGCATCTGAAACCCCGGAGGCAATCGAAGAGCTTTGCCTGCTCTATCGCTTCACGCTGGAACAGGACAACGCGCCGCCCCTCGTCGCCATCGCCGCGCTGGTGCTGGATTTTCTTTGCATCCACCCGTTTCGCGACGGCAACGGCCGCGTCTCCCGTTTGCTCACGCTGCTGGCGCTGCTTCAGCACGGTTACGAAATCGGCCGCTATATCAGCCTGGAACGCCTGGTCGAGGAATCGCGCGAATCCTATTACGACTGCCTGCATCAAAGCTCCCGGAAATGGCACGAAGCCGAACACGACCCAACGCCCTGGTTCAGCTTCTTTTTCGCCATCGTTCGCCGCGCCTGCTCTGAACTCGAAAAACGCCTGGGCGGTCCGGCCAAAAATGGAAAGGCAAACCAATGACAAACTGGGACAACTGCCCGGCAGTGGAACGGATACCCGGAAAATGCAGCGGCGCTTGGGTTTTCACCGGAACGCGGATTCCGTTGTACGCCCTGTATGAAAATCTCGCCGGCGGCGCCACGGTCGACGAGTTCGTGGAGTGGTACCCGGACGTCGATGCAAAGCAGGTTTGCGCGGTGCTCGAATTCCAAGCCCAGGCACTTAGAACGACACTGGCGCGTTGAAGCTGTTGTTTGACGAGGGCAAGCGACCCGGCGCCCTTCCCGGTCTCATACGTGCTGGACCCGCACAAAAGGTTGATAAACCCGCCAGCAGCAAGTAATCTAAGCTCACTGAAACTGTGAGATTGTGAAAATGCGAAACATCACTGTATCCATAGACGAAGAAACCCATCGTCAGGCGCGAATTCGGGCCGCGGAGCTTGACACTTCCATTTCCGCCCTCGTGCGACGCTATCTGCAAAGCCTGGTTTCCGACCGGGGAATCTCCGATGCGGACGTTTCGGACAAGGTGGCTTCCGGTGAGGGAAGGAATCGCCGGCGCGAGAAACTGCTCGAAGCGGTTGAGAAAATTCGTCAAACTTCGCCTGGCTTCAGCGCATCGGAAAATCTGCCTCGCGAAGAGCTATACGCTCGGGGGCGCTCGAATTGAGGAAAGCGTCGTGCATTTTGTTGACTCCAACGTTCTGATCTACGCTGCAAGCCCCGACCCAGGCGAAGAGGACAAACAGCGGAAGGCGCTGGACTTGCTCACAAGCGCGGACTTGACTATTTCCGTGCAGGTATTGCAGGAGTTTTACCATCAAACCACCCGTCCAGGCAGGCCATCGCCATTGGCGCCGGCAGTATCCCTGGGGTTTCTGGACAGTCTCGACCACATCAAGGTGATTTCAGTCACCCGGGATATTTTCCGCGCGGGAGCGGCGATCAGTCGGCGCTACCAGGTTTCCTACTGGGATGGGGCTATCGTCGCCGCCGCCAAATCCGCTGGCTGCGACGAAGTCTACACCGAAGATCTGAACCATGGTCAAAGCTACGACGGGGTTGTTGCGATCAATCCATTCCAATAACAAATGACCACCGACACCACTGAAGCAGGATTGGAACGCCTGATCTGCACCGCGCTGGCGGGACACCCATGCGAGCCTCCCGGAGTGGCTGCTGTCGGCGAGCCGCCCGCCGGCTATGGCGGCGTCGGCTGGAGTGGGGGTAATTACCACGATTACGACCGCGAGTATTGCGTCGATCTGGCGCAACTTGCCGCCTTCCTGCGCGATACCCAGCCCGCCGCCCTGCCCGCCCTTTCCCTCGACGAAGACGGGCCGACTCGACGCAAGTTCCTCACAAGGCTGCAAGGCGAAATTTCAAAGCGCGGCACGATAGACGTCTTGCGAACGGGCATTAACCACGGTGCTACCGAGTTGGCGCTGTTCTACGGCACGCCCACTCCGGGCAACGAACAAGCGAGACAACGCTTCGCCCGGAACCACTTCACCGTCACCCGGCAACTGCGTTACAGCCGCGACGAAACCCAGCGCTCACTGGATATTGCCCTCTTCATCAACGGCCTGCCGATCATCACTTTCGAGCTGAAAAACAACCTGACCAAACAGACCGTTGACGACGCCATCGCGCAATACCGCCGGGACCGCAATCCACGCGAAAAACTGTTCGAACTCGGCCGCTGCATCGCCCACTTCGCCGTTGATGAAGCCGAAGCGCGTTTCTGTACGCACCTGAAAGGCAAGGCGTCATGGTTCCTGCCCTTCAACCGGGGCTGGAACGACGGCGCCGGCAATCCGCCCAATCCGAACGGCATCAAGGCGGATTACTTGTGGCGCGAAGTGTTAACCCGCGAAAGCTTGACCGGCATTCTCGAAAACTATGTCCAACTGTTTGAGATTCGGGACGAGAAGACGAAACGGAAGAAGCGCAGCCAGGTCTGGCCGCGCTATCACCAACTCGACGTCGTGCGCAGCTTGCTTGCCGATACCGCAGCGAACGGCGCGGGGAAAAGATACCTGATCCAGCATTCGGCCGGCAGCGGCAAGAGCAACTCCATCGCCTGGCTGGCGCACCAATTGATCGGGCTGGCCCGCGACGGCGCCGCCGTTTTCGACTCGATCATCGTCGTGACCGATCGGCTGATTCTGGACAAACAGATTACCGGAACAATCCGCCAATACGCCCAGATCGGCGCCACGGTCGGTCACGCGCAGCGTTCGGGCGATCTGCGCCGATTCATCGAATCGGGCAAGAAGATCATCATCTCCACGGTGCAGAAGTTTCCCTTCATTCTCGACGAAATCGGCAACGAACAACGCGGCCGGAACTTCGCCATCATCATCGACGAGGCGCATTCCAGCCAGGGCGGGAAAACCAGCGCGGCGATGGCGCAGGCGCTGTCCGAGGATGGTGCAGAGGGCGAAGACGAGACTTTCGAGGACCAGATCAACCGACTAATGGAGTCGCGCAAACTGCTTTCCAACGCCAGCTACTTCGCCTTTACCGCCACGCCCAAGAACAAGACTCTTGAGATCTTCGGCGCGGCCAGTCCGCAGCCCGATGGCGCCGTCAAACATCTCGCTTTCCACAGCTACACCATGAAGCAGGCGATCCAGGAAGGCTTCATACTCGATGTGCTGGCCCAATACACGCCGGTTTCGAGCTACTACAAGCTCACCAAGACAGTAGAGGACGACCCGGAGTTCGACGCAAACAAAGCCCACAAGAAACTCCGGCGCTTCGTCGAAGGTCACGATCACGCCATTCGCCTGAAGGCCGAAATCATGGTGGATCACTTTCACGAGAAGGTGCTCGCGCAACGCAAGATCGGCGGCGAAGCCCGGGCCATGGTCGTTACCAATGGCATCGAGCGGGCCATCCAGTACTTCCACGCAATCAAGAATTATCTGAAGGAACGCAAGAGCCGGTATCAGGCCATTGTCGCGTTCTCCGGCGAACATGAGTTCGCTGGAGCGAAAGTAAGCGAAGCCTCGCTGAACGGCTTCCCTTCCCGCCTGATCGCCGAAAAGATTCAGGAGGATCCCTACCGTTTCCTGATCTGCGCGGACAAGTTCCAGACAGGCTACGACGAGCCGCTGCTACACACCATGTACGTGGACAAGACTTTATCCGGCATCAAGGCGGTGCAAACGCTATCCCGGCTCAACCGCGCGCATCCCGGCAAGCACGACGTTTTCGTCCTCGATTTCCTGAACGACGCGGATTCCATTCGCGAGGCCTTCGCACCCTTCTATCGCACAACCATACTCGCCGACGAGACCGACCCCAACAAGTTGCACGACTTGCAGGCTGCTCTCGATGACGCACAGGTGTACGCGCCTGACCAGGTAGAGGGCTTCGCGAGTAGTTACCTCGCTGGAGCACCCCGTGACCAGCTCGACCCGATTCTCGAAGCCTGCGTCGATGTCTACAAGCACGAATTGGACGAGGACGGGCAAGTCGACTTCAAAGGCAAGGCAAAAGGCTTCGTTCGGACCTACAATTTTCTTTCCGCCGTTCTGCCCTGGACCAACAAGGACTGGGAGACACGCTCGATCTTCCTCAACTTCCTGATCCCCAAACTTCCGGCGCCGAAGGAAGAGGATTTGTCCAAGGGCATTCTCGAAGCCATCGACATGGAGAGCTATCGAGTCGAGAAGCAGGCGATTCAGAAGATCATGCTGCCCGACGAGGAAACCGAAATCGATCCTGTGCCCACAGGTGACAGGGGCCACCGCCCCGAACCGGAACTAGACCGGCTATCCAACATCATCAACCAGTTCAACGACCTCTTCGGCGACAGAGAATGGGAAGACGCAGACCGCGTCGCTGAACTGATCACCAAGACAATCCCCGAGCGCGTTGCCGCAGATGAGGCCTACAAGAATGCCCGACAGTATTCAGACAAGGAAAATGCCCGCATCGAACACGACAAGGCCCTGCTACGTGTCGTGACCTCTATCATGAAGGACGACAACCAGTTATTCAAAGAATTCATGGACAACGACAGCTTCAGGCACTGGATGACAGCCAGGGTGTTCGAGCTGACCACACAACAAGCGAATCTCTGAAGGGTGTCCCGTGAATTCCCCGTGAATTCCTTTATTCAAACCAACATCAAGTTTGAAATTGCCCGCATTTAGCAACTTGCAATGTATTTTTATCAACAATATCAAACACATGATGCCGAAATGCTGGCTCAATGCCACCCACCCCGATAGCTTGCGGGAGCGAGTGTCATTCGCCACTCCCGCTAGAAACTCGAATAACGTTTGCGCCACCCCGCCAAGTAATTTCGCCTGAAATTACGCATATCGGCGCAACCCCTACTACCTTTCACGAAGGCGCGGCGGCCCGCCGGGGGCCGCCGTCCAACTAATTTCGTGGAAAACTGGAGTTCTCATGAAAGCCGCAGATATACTGACCGCAACACACCAACTGGAAGATACCGGCATGACCCGGTCCCAATCGGAAATCATCGCCAACACCATCATCGCCGCCGTGGAGCCGCTGGCCACCAGGGAGGATCTCAAAGCCGTCAAGGCCGACATCGCCGCCCTGAGAGAAGACACCAAGGCTGATTTCGCCGCCTTGAGAGAGGAGACCCAGACTAGCTTTGCCGCCATTAGAAAGGAGACTCAAGCTAGCTTCACCGCCCTGCGAGAGGATAACAAGGCTAGCATCGCCGCCCTGAAAGCGGACAGCAAAGCCAACTTGGAATTTTTGACGGAACATTTGGCGACCAAGAAAGAAGTGGAGTCTACGAAAAATTATTTATTGACCGGCTTGCTTGCACTATACGGGATACTTTTGGCCGCTTCCGTCGGCAGTGCGTTGATTTAACTTGATTTTTTGGCCGGTCCATCCCGTGACGCCACAATCCGCCACCGGCAATTCCGGCTAGATGGAGACACTCTGCGTGGGCCAACCGATACCGCAATTGCCGAAAACCTGAAGAATGGGGATTCGAGGCGCCGATATTGGTCATCCATTGGCGGTGGTTTCCTTCAGAACCGTGATCTGGTACGTAGGGTCGAGCTTTCCGTGCCGCACCAGCATTCGCTTTCCCTTGCCGAGATCGATGCCATCTCGGTCAAGGCGGCTCAGCCATGGGTGGCCGTGGCGTTCAGCAAACCACAGAAACAATCGTTTCACCTTCACGCTTCGACATTCTCTCAACAAGCGGCTCATGCGGTGCGGACTGAGACTGGTCAGGCCGTCCATCAGCAAGTCAACCTGGTGAAAGGTCTCGAAACCAGGTAGCTCATCCAGCAATTCCAGCACAGCCCGCTCCGGCGTCGACAGCACAACCGGCCAATCACCGTCGCCGAATCGTCGCCAGGTCAGACTGCCGTGGATCGGCGTATCGCGCGAAGTATCATTTGCTGTCATTTTCGCTTTCAGCCCCGCGAGGCCATTTGCGATAGGTTCGGCGCGAAGCAGTTTGCGGGCATTGTGAAAAACGAAGCGAAACCACTATGTGTTGCCACCGCAATGGCGCCATCGCATCCTCCAGCCCCGGTTTGTGAAGCGGGCGCCGGAACACACCCCGCGCCATACGACATCGCTGAGGTCGCGATAAAGAAGTGCGTGGTAATCGATTCAGGCTTGTTCGTACGCGGCGAGAAAATCGGCTCGCGACACACCCGACTGGTTGCAAATCGTGCGCAAGGTGGAAGACTTCATGCGGGGATGATTGGGAATCGTTAGCGGGGTAACACTCCCGTCATGGTTCCGCCGCTGCATCGCAATATGATTGCCCTCGCGAACGACCTCGAAACCAAGCTGACGCAGTGCCCGTATTACCTTTCGTTTGGGGGCATCCCTCGGGAATCGCGTCATCGCCTAGCCAGCCATGCTGGCCTCGGCCACGAACGCCTCCACGACCGGAGACTCCTTGTCCAGGAACGCGTCAGATCCAAAAGTCTCTATGTGGAACGAAATCGCGGACCGCACGTCGTCGAGCGCCTCCTGGTAGCTATCACCAGCGCCCACAACCACGCCTTTCAACCCCAAGGGGTAGGCGACGTAGCCGTCTTCGTGCTTTTCGACGATAACCTTGAATTGCATGTCCATCAGTCAACCTGGCTTCAGCCGAAGTCTCCGCTTCCGGTTTCAACCCGCACAATATACCTCAGGGGCGGCACCGCTGGGAACAGCGAACCCGCCGCACGATGGCATTCGTGCCCGGAACGGTCGGCGACGACTAGCAAGCGATCCACCGGTTCGCCGGCTCCGACATCGCGGTCATGCAGGAATTCGGCGGGCGCTTCGGCGATTACGAGCGGACCGACTTGGAAACGACGTTCCGCTGCTCCGATCACATCGCCGAGGTCGCCACCGGATTCGTGTTGCGCAATCCCGCGCAAATCCGCAAGAAAGTCCGCTCCGCGAACAAGGGAAGCTCTGATTAAGTCAGAGCTTCCCTGCGGCACATGGAAGTGCCGCCGAATTCGATGGCGCAAGCCATTGAATTCGTGAGCAAAACAAAACCACGCTTTTGTTTTGCGACAATGAAAAATTCCATGGATGGAATTTTTCAGAGAATACCAAGGCGAACCGGCCTGCCGTGCAGATCGGTCTCCCTGACGACAAAAGCCTCTCGTTACTGAAAGAAGCGCTCGACAGAATTGCCGGCGATGCGCGCTGGCACGAAGGAACGTCGGAAGTGCTGCTGCTGGGCCGATACGGGCATCTTCGACCGCGCCATATGACATCGCTGAGATCGCGGTACCCGGGATTGCGCGGACCATTCATGGCGCCAAGGGACTGGAAGCGGATTACGCCGTGGTGCTCGGCGTTTGCACCGGCAAGTACGCATTTCCTTCGGAGATTGACGACGACCCACTGCTTGGCCTGATGCTGGCGGCGCCGGACGCCCATCCGAACGCGGAGGAACGGCGCCTGCTTTATGTCGCGCTCACGCGGGCCAGGCGGCAAGTCTTTGCTGGCCGACGATGGCGCGCCGTCCTCTTTTGTCAACGAATTGACCGGGCGCGGGTACGATGTCGAGGTTTTTGGGCGGCCGCCAGTGGGGGATATCGCGTGTCCAAGGTGTGTCAGAGGGAAGTTGCTGCGTCGGGAGAATGCCAAAAATGGCAACTTCTTCTATGGCTGCTCGAACTTTCCACATTGCGAATACACAGCACGCGCCTGTCCGAAGTGTGGTACAGGATTGCTGGTTAAGACCAATGATGCCTGGCGCTGCCGGGATTGCGAAGCGGACATTGAAGCCTGTCCGGCCTGCAATGGCTGGCTCGAAGAGAGAATGGGCAAATACGGTCGCTTCTATGGCTGCTCGAACTACCCGGAGTGTCGCTACATGCAAAAAATACGAGACCAGCGTTCAGGGTAAAGGCCGAAGACATTCCGGGTCGTCGTTGCGGGGGTCGTTTACCCTGGTGCTGACGGCCTCGGCGGTCAGGTAGCCGGGTTGCGCGGCGGCGGGAGCGTTCGTCAGCCAGGAATCGAATTGCCCGGGGTGCACCAGCACCGGCATTCGGTAGTGAACCGCGGCCACGTCATCGTTTGCGCTGGTCGTGATGATCACGAAAGTTTCGATCTGTTCGCCGGCCTCGCGCCCGGCGAAGCGGCCGGAACGCGCGGCCGATTCGGTGACGCGCCAGCGTTCCCACAATCCGGCGAGGAACAGCGGCGCCCTGTCCCGGCGCCGGATCAGCCAGGGCTGGCGGACGTTGCCGGCGTTGTTCCATTCATAGTAGCCGCTGGCGGGAATCAGGCAGCGGCGGGAACGCCAGGAACTCCGGAACGAAGGCTTTTCCGCCGCGGTCTCGACACGGGCGTTGATCAGCTTGTTGCCGATCGCGGGATCTTTCGCCCAGGACGGAATCAGCCCCCAGCGCAACGAATCCAGCCGCGGGCCTTCGGCGCCGGCGCGAATGACCGCCGCGTCCTGCCCCGGCGCAAGATTGTAACGAGGCGCCAATTCCACCGGAGAGCCAATCAGGCCCGCAAGTTCATGCAGTTCCCGCCAGGATATAGTTTGCAAAAACCGCCCGCACATGAGGCAAGCATAGCGCAGGGGCGAAATGGAGGCATGGCGGCCCGCTGGGGGCCGCCGGCCAACTGATTTCGTGGAAAAATGGAGTTCTCATGGAAGCCGAAGATATACTGACCGCAACGCACAAACTGGAAGAAACCGGCATGACCCGCCCTCAGTCGGAAGCCATCGCCAAAACCATCATCGCCGCCGTGGAGCCGCTGGCCACCAGGGCGGACCTTGAAGTCACCAAAGCCGACGTGAAGTCAATTAAAGAGCAGATGGCGACCAAGGCGGACTTGAATTCCCTGAAAGAGCAAATGGCCACCAAGGCCGACCTGGCAGTCGCCATTAGTTCCGTAAAGGTGTGGTATCTGGTCACCTTGCTTAGTTTGTTCGGGGCGCTGCTGGTCATTGACGTCGGCATAGCACTCACTTTGTTTCAAATCGGCGTCGGGGGCTGATTCGACCGGGATGAATTCGGCGCCCCCGGAACAAATTCATGATGATTGAACATGCACAGGGTTGCCTGCTCGGGCAATTGGCGGGAGATGCGCTTGGGAGCCTTGTCGAGTTCTGTTCGGACGAGGAGATTCACAGATCCTACCCCCACGGAGCGCGAGACCTGGCCGATGGCGGATCTCACAATACGATTGCCGGCCAGCCGACGGACGATTCCGAGATGGCGCTGCTTCTTGCCCGCATGCTGATCGAGCAAGGCGAATACGATTCCCAGGAAGCATTCAGCGCCTACAGGTTCTGGCTCGATTCCGTTCCTTTTGACTGCGGTAATACCATTTATGCCGGCCTCAATGGTCAGCCGAACTTCGACAGCGAGGCAAACGGCGCCTTGATGCGAATCAGTCCGCTGGGAATATTCGGAGCCCGTCATCCCCTGCACATGGTTGGCGACTGGGCGGGACAAGATGCCGCCCTGACCCATCCCAGTCCGGTATGCATTCAGGCCAATGCACTCTTCGCTATGGCAATAGCGCATGCGATCAAGAATGAGACCGACTCGGAATCGCTTTATCGGAAAATTGTCGTCTGGACGGATGAAATCGAGGCGGAAGCCAAGCTACTAAATGCCATACGGGAAGGGGTCGAAGCGCCACCTTCGGACTATCTCACGCATGAGGGCTGGGTATTGATCGCAATGCAAAACGCCCTATGGCAACTCCTTCATGCTCCGAGTCTGGAAGAGGGAGTTATAGACACGGTCATGCGAGGCGGAGACACCGACACAAATGCGGCGATCTGCGGAGCGCTTCTTGGCGCCGTTCATGGACTAAAGGCAATTCCCGAGCGGTGGGTGAAAACCATCTTGAACTGTCGCCCGAAAGACGGGGGCACCGGCGTACATAGACCACGGCCGGAGTGCTTCTGGCCAGTGGATGCTCTGGAATTGGCTGGACAACTACTTAAAGCTTGACTCTCAAACCATCGAATGGAACCGGCACAGTGAAGATCAACTGAATTGCGGACTTTATGACCAGAAACCAACTAAATTTTCAGTGCCGCATCAACTTGTCGAATCATCGCCGACCGCTCATTTTTGTCGAGTTGCGCGAGCTTCTTCATTCGCCATTTTACCGCGGGCAGGCTGCTGATATTTTGCATCCCTAGCAGAGGCCACTCCGGTTCTCCCGCCACAAAGGACCGCAAAAATTCACGGTGAGCACCCGGCATATGGCCGAAAATTGCAGCAATCAAGTCCTCGCGGGTTTGAACCAGCGTCTCCAATGAAATCGGAATTTCCATCATCCCCGCGAGGCCCCGATCAAATTCTTCGCGCATGTCCCGGAGCGACGGGGCAATCAACTTTTCGATATGCCGGTGATGGCTGATCAGATACACGACAAAAGCCGCACGAAGTTCATTGTCAATTCCTTCGTTCAACAACAGACCATGGACATCATACAAATCGCGTGGATGTTGGCGGTCAAGCGCGGCCAACAGCTTGCCCGCGAACAGATCCGGGAATGAAACCACGTCAATGGCGGCATAACCGAAACGTTCTTCAACCGCAGCCGTTACAGTTTTTTCTTCTGGCTTGAACACACATCCGCGAAGCACAGGCGTCACTTCGACCTTGATCTGTATGCCGCGTTCGCGCACATAGATCTTGGTGGCCGCGCCTTCATGTGTAAGCGCTCCAGTTTGAATGCGCGCGAACGGCAAGGTGCGTTCGACACGTTTGCCGATGCGTCGCAGCGCACCATCGATTTCTTCGAGTGATCGCGCTCTTCCGGCAATCGGCAGGTAGGCAAGATCGATATCGACGGACAATCGAGGGAGATTTCTCAGAAAAAGGTTGATCGCCGTGCCGCCCTTCAACGCGAAACACTTTTCTTGCGCAACGTGGGGCAGCGTGCGGACCAGCAGGTCCACCTGACGCCGATATTGGTCATCCATTGGCGGCGATTTCCTTCGGAACCGTGATCTGGTACGTAGGATCGAGCTTTCCGTGCCGCACCAGCACTCGCTTTCCCTTGCCGAGATCGATGCCATCGCGATCAAGGCGGCTCAGCCACGGGTGGCCGTGACGTTCAGCGAACCACAAGAACAAACGTTTTACTTTCACGCTTTGACATTCTCTCAACAAGCGGCTCATGCGGTGCGGACTGAGACTGGTCAGGCCGTCCATCAGCACGTCAACCTGGTGAAAGGTCTCGAAACCAGGTAGCTCATCCAGCAATTCCAGCACAGCCCGCTCCGGCGTCGACAGCACAACCGGCCAATCACCGTCGCCGAATCGTCGCCAGGTCAGACTGCCGTGGATCGGCGTATCGCGCGAAGTATCATTTGCTGTCATTTTCGCTTTCAGCCCCGCGAGGCCATTTGCGATAGGTTCGGCGCGAAGCAGTTTGCGGGCATTGTGAAAAACTAAGGGTGTGGCGATCGGAAGTTTGTTGAGCCATCCAGGCGTCCTCTCATCGCCATAAAGATGAATCTCCCTCGGACCCTCGCTCGACAGGTAGTGCGCCAGGCCATGCAGTTCCAACGCTGTGCGCCCACCCACGACGATCGGACGCTCCAACACCATTTGCAGCGAAACCACTATGTGTTGCCACCGCAATGGCGCCATCTCATCCTCCAGTCCCGGTTTGTGAAGCGGGCGCCGGAACACACCCCGCGCCACCGGTTGCAACCAACCGCTCGCAACATATCGGCTACGCAGCGAACTCGGATAGCCCATGCGGGAAAACCAGGCGGCATCCCCCACCAGCCCCTCGGGCAGGAGGCGATGCAACTGGTTTAACATTGTGCGTTTTTGATAACTCATACTAGCGAAAATAGCATCTTCCCAAACCAATAACAAGTTTGAAAGTATTCGAATTTAGTAACTTGTAGTTTACTTATATTGACAATTTCAAACACATGGTGTCGAAGGCAGGCGATCTACCGGTTCGCCGGCTCCGACATCGCGGTCATGCGGGAATTCGGCGAGCGCTTCGGCGATTACGAGCGGATCGACCTGGAAACGACGTTCCGCTGCTCCGATCACATCGCCGAGGTCGCCACCGAATTCGTGTTGCGCAATCCCGCGCAAATCCGCAAGAAAGTCCGCTCCGCGAACAAGGCGAACCGGCCTGCCGTGCAGATCGGACTCCCTGACGACAAAAGCCCCTCACTACTGACAGCAGCGCTCGACAGAATCGCCGACGATGCGCGCCGGCACGAAGGAACGCCGGAAGTGCTGCTGCTGGGCCGATACAAGCATCTTCGACCGCGCCATATGACATCGCTGAGATCGCGATACCCGGGATTGCGCTTCTCCTGGCGGACCATTCATGGCGCCAAGGGACTTGAAGCGGACTACGCCGTGGTGCTCGGCGTTTGCACCGGCAAATACGCATTTCCTTCTGAGATTGACGACGACCCACTGCTCAGCCTGGTACTGGCGGCGCCGGACGCCCATCCGAACGCGGAGGAACGGCGCCTGCTTTATGTCGCGCTCACGCGGGCCAGGCGGCAAGTCTTTCTGCTGGCCGACGGTGGCGCGCCGTCCGCTTTTGTCAACGAATTGACCGGGCGCGGCTACGATGTCGAGGTATTCGACCGCCCGCCGGTGGGGGATGTCGCGTGTCCAAGGTGTGTCAGAGGAAAGTTGCTGCGTCGGGAAAACGCCAACAATGGAAACTTATTCTATGGTTGCTCGAACATTCCGGATTGCAATTTCACCTGAAGTTTACAAGACCAGCGTTTAGGGTAAGGGCTGCAAACAATCCGGGGCGTCGTTACTAACTGGAGTACTGGTTGAATCTTTACGGATTTGAAAACTGTTTCGCGTAATCTAGTAATCTACTCGTACATTAGATTCGATGGCTGAAAAGAGTGAACCCGAACATAGGATGGATGCTTGTGCGGAACGTGCTCGTAGAGGTGGCACTCTGAGAATGTATTCAACTTCTGGCCTAACAGTACCGCCAATGCCAACGGACATGCTAGGAATAGGTGTAGGTTCGAAGCCTGCATGTCCAAGTCCTCCCGCTTATCACGCACACTTTTGATGACCGAAATCACGAAAGCCACTCCCTCTTCGGGCGTTAATACCTGTCCTGGCGTGTACGATCCCATCTTGGGCGAGAAGTGCATACAAACTCTGGGGTTAATACTTTGAGCTCTTATACATTCTGCAACGGCTCCTTCAATGTTTGCCGAGACCCCGACTGCCACAACTAACTCCTCTGACTCTGGATCCCCATACACGACCCGCTCCTCTACTGGGAATTCAACACTGGGTAACCCGAAAGTCCACGGTTGCAGATCTTGCCCCTCAACTGGTTGAGTCCATTTCAATGCGAACCCTGCCCTTGGCGAATATACAGAGCCCACCAAGACTCCCAATGGCAGTGGCGCCATTCCCCTGCCAACCACACGTGGGTCCGACATCGTTGATAACACACAACTCGCCCCATTCAGCAGTGCTTTTTCGAAATCCGCATACGCCTTTTCGTCCGAGTCCCGCCCCACAAAACGCGTGGAAAAGTCATGGGTCAGGCCCAATTCCTCGCCTGGCGGTCGGCGCGCGAACACGCCAATAGAAAGCTCACGGTCTCCGTTGACTTTGTATATTGCTTGCAAGCGTGCCTGTACTGCCTTCCGTGCTACGGCATGTGCATCCGTTTTCGTGAGTCTTTCACCGTTAACTTTATACATGTTCCACCCATCAAGATTCTGGAACCCAGCCGGAGACCCGAGAACCGAATCAGCCCTTTCGTAGTCAATGCCGATTAGCACTGGAATTACCCAGAATCCGTCGTGTTTGGCATGCCGCCTGAATATTCGCAGAGACTCAACCTCACGCACAATTGAAGACGATTCCACCTCCGGAGAGATTAGAAGAATGGCCCCCGCGAGTGAGGGGTCATCAATGGTTGCAATGAGAGCCTCCTCCGTTGGCTCATACTCAAGGTTGTCAAGATCCCGCCATGTTGGTACACCAACTTGCCGCAAAGCGTCCCTCATTAGTTTGGCCTCATTGTTCCCCTCCGACCGCGCCGGAGACCGCCGATACGAGATGAAAACACTCCCAGTCGGTGCCGTCACAACACTTTTGCTCTGTTCACTACCCGAATGCATTCTATGTCAGGAGTCTCATATAGACTATCGATTAACTTCCGATCATTCCGCATCGTCATTGGATAGCTCTCCCAAATTGTCTTGTCGGATTCATATCTTTGGCAATCTCTAACGCTACCCCAGCTTCCACTGGACTCGATGGAAATGCATTCAAGATAATCTTAGGCAACAATCTCTGGGTGAGATCCGAGAACGTGAATCCTTTCCGGCCGGAGCCTTTGTCGCTATCTACAGGACCGGTAACTTTGACAATTTCCTCAATATCCGCATCGCATAGACCCAGATCGCGAAGCGGCTCAGCAAGGACGTTTCGACGCTCATTCTGATTAGGTCGTCGGAATTCTAAAATATCAGCCGCTCGCCGCTGTACGGCTGGGTCGAGGGCTTCGGGCCTATTTGTACACATGATGATCGCGACCGGCAATCGAGCGTTTGCAAGCCGATCTACTCCCCGTATTAGCGCGTTTACTCCAGCGCGATCTTCATGGTGCATTTGAGTAGCTTCTCGCGATTGGGCCAAAGCATCCGCCTCATCTATAAGGAGAATTACAGCTCCGTTTGACGGACCACCATTCGGGTGTACTAACTTTGAAGCCTCTGTATAGGTTCGGTCGAATGCTGCTGTGAGAAGTCGAGTCATTTCCCCAACCATTCCCTTTCCTCTCGCCGACAGGCTTAATGGGAAGAGCGTTATTCCAATTCCATGCTTACGCGCCACAGTATCTCCGATTGATTCAGCCAGCGCCGTCTTCCCGCAGCCGACATCTCCAGCAAGGACCAGGAGCGGAGGTCTTGCCAAGATTGTATTAACGATACTTGGCGCTCCGTTGTGAAAGTTGTCAGCCCAGTCCTGAAGTGCTCCCGGCACAATCAATAGCGTAAGCATCTTGCGTAGCTGCTCTTTGTGCTCGTCAAGCCCGACCAGGTTGGCAAAGCGAGCAGCCGCGTCTGAATCAGGGTAAATCAAAGCGGGCTCGAACAAATCTTCGGTTTCCAGCGGCTCCATCATTTCCAACTCCTAACTGACTCCCGTTGCAATCCGCGACCGCCAGCGGAGTATGAGAGGTCTTGTTGGAGATAACCATTGATCCCCGGTTCAGGCGCCCCTCCACGAAGGAATGGTAGGGACTTTCCAACTGTAATTCTTTCTGTAGTTGAAAGTTCGTCCCACGCATTTGAATATGTAAGGTATGTGTAGAAAGAAGCCCCTTCGATGTCGGCTCCTGGTCTAACTCTACCCGGGTCATCTCCGAAATCAGTGTTTGCAAGTTCAAATGCTGTATACCGTAGCGTCGGCTCGATCCACTCATCATCACGCCTAAACCCATATGTGACCCTTTCGAGGAGCCCTGCAGTCAACAACTCGATCAACTCCGCTTCGTATTGCTTGATCTTGTGATCTTTCGGGTAGTTGTAAAACCTGTTCATCCTCATCAAGTCTGTTACGACTCTATACGAAATACGTTTCGCATGTTGGCGCGTGAAGGATTCACTGCCTGTTTGGGTGTATGTAGTACTCATTTTGCTTCCTTAAGCGTGAAAAGATGGTCCAAATACACGACGCCAGTGACGGACGGTCTCCTGCTTGGTTGGTGCCGCCAACGCAGCATCAATGGCATCCCCTGAGTCTAGCGCAGCCTCAACAATGGCATCTGCCTGGCTGTCAGTGTAAAGTCGGGCAACATTATTTTTCTCATTGACCGGATCGATTATCTGTACTGGCTCAACGAAATTCCCTACCTTGCTCGCCGGATAGAAGTCAGAAAACACTATCTTCTCGCGTAAATTGCTGTGGGCGATATAGCTAAAAAAGTGCTGAAGGGCCTCTGGATAATCTGTGAAATCAAGACCTTGATCGCACAGCTGAGAAAGGATCATCTCCACCATGAATGACTTGAATCTGAACCTGCGATCCCCCTGCTTCAAGTTTCCCACCCAGAATTTGACTAGCCGAACGACCTGGGCAAAATCCTGTGGCTGTGCGTCTTTGCGTTTTTTCGCAAACTCTAAATGGCGAGGGATGCTGGTCTTCAAATATGAACCATCCTCTTGGCTGACGAGGTTGCCATACCAATGCGGATCGCCATAGTAGAGGATCGGCACCACGTCAACATCCAGCCCCGTACCACGGAATGACACCGTCACGCTGTAGGTATTCGGATTCACTTGGTTCGGTTGAAAGTTGGGAAATGCGGCACGGAGTCTACTGGCCAGATAATCTATCAACTTAGCAATTTCAGAGGGCGCATCAGCGCCGGATATGTAGCAAGCCACGTCAATGTCGTTAAGCGACCGAAGAGCCGTTCCTTTTGCCAAGCTTCCAGATAGCATCATCTTACGTAGTGTGAAATCGGGATTTTCGGATAAGTAGGTTTCCAAACGGTCCCGGAGTCGACGCGCCTGTGCCCGGTAAGTCCTCGCCTTATCAGAGGGCAAATTTACGCGATCCTGCGCGAAGCGAGCGACCTCGAGGTGGTCAACGTGCTGGCGAGACATGCTTTCTCCTTACTTCTGTCAAATCCGGCAATGATCCAACCCCTCCAACATGGAGTCTGTTCTTGAATTTTCAACCCCACTGTTTACATCGTGAGCTCTTTTATTTTTCGCACATGGCGATGCCAAGCTGAAGGTGAAGGGAATCTGCAGCTGTAAGAAGTGGTACGTATCGGCCTGTAACCTACAACCGATGGTGCTGGTCGCCAGCGCCAACGCCGAATGGTCGACGAACTTCATGGCCGACGCGCTCTGTCACGGCCGCCGCTTCCGCACGCTGAACGTACTGGACGAAGGCGTCAGGGAAGCCCTGGATATCGTCATCGACACATCGGTCCCCGGCGGTCGCGTCATGCGTACCCTAGGAGCCTGCGCCGTAGAAACTGATATGAGATGATTCCCCTGACGGGATTGTTGAGGACACTGGCATGCCGACGAATTTTCGCCCCTACCAACCGGATCAGGGAATATTGCTGCCAACGAACCTGCGGGACTGGCTTCCGGAGGGCCACTTGGCGTACCACGTGGGCGATCTGGTGGACGAGTTGGATTTGACGGCGTTTTACGCGCCCTACGAGGGCGACGGTCGGCGCAAGTCGCCCTACGAGCCGCGGATGATGCTGAAGGTATTGATTTACGGTTACGCGACCGGGGTGTTTTCGTCCCGGGTTTTGTCGCGCAAGCTTGAGGAGGATGTGGCTTTCCGGGTGTTGGCGGCGGAGAATTTTCCGAATCACCGTACGATTTGCGAGTTTCGACGGCGTCATTTGTCGGATTTCAAGCGATTGTTCGTGGAGGTGGTGCGGTTGGCGTCGGCGATGGGGGTGGCGCATTTTGGCAAACTTTCGATTGACGGCACGAAGGTGCGGGCGAACGCGAGCAAGCGCAAGGCGATGAGTTACGGGCGGATGCTGGAGGAGGAGCGGCGGCTGCGGGACGAGATTGAGGTGTTGGTGAAGAAGGCGCGGGACTGTGATGATGCGGAGGACGAGCGTTTTGGGAAGACGAACCGGGGTGGCGGGTTACCGGAGGGGTTGAATCGTCGGGAAGCCCGGCTGGCGGCGATCCGGGCGGCGAAGGAGCGCCTGGAGGCGCGGGCGCGGGAGGCCGACGAGGCGCGTGGGCGCAAGCCGGGCCAGACGCGCAATCCCGGGGGCGGGCCGCCCTTCAAGCGCGGGTACGGGGAGCCGGAGGGGAAGGCGCAGGATAATTTCACGGATCCGCAAAGCCGGATCATGAAGACCTCGGCTGACGGATTCCAGCAATGCTACAACGCGCAGTTGGCGGTGGAGGGGCGGAACCAGTTGATTGTCGCCACCGGGGTGTCCGCCCGGTCGAGCGACCAGGGCCGGATGCTGCCGTTGGTGGACGTGGTGGAGGCGGCGCACGGCGCGCGTCCGGCCATGGTGCTGGCCGACGCGGGATACTGCAACGAAGCCGATCTGGCTGCCCTGGAGGCCCGCGGCATCGACGGCTACGTGGCGTTGGGCCGGGAGGGCGGGCGGCGGATTGGGACTGTCGGTGGGAAACATCCGGCCAAGGCCCGCATGGCGGAGAAGTTGGCCACGCCAGCCGGGCGGGCGCAATACGCACAACGCAAGTGGCGGGCGGAAGCGCCGATCGGGTGGATCAAGGAGGCGCTGGGCTTCCGCCGGTTCAGCCTGCGCGGATTGAGCAAGGTCCAGGGTGAGTGGGATCTGGTCTGCCTGGCGTTGAACGTCAAGCGGATGCGGGGGCTTCAGCCGGCTTGACGGGGCGGCGGCCCGGTTACCGCGTTCTGGCGCTGCCATGGAGTTGTTTTGGGGTGGACCGGGCGCGCATGGCGCCATCCCGCCCCGCCAAGTTGCATTCGACCAGTTTCATGCCTTGCCCGGTCGAAGTACCACCATTTTGTACAGTTCGCGCCGCCGAGAACCGTTCTACGGCGCAGGCTCCTAGCATTGCGCAAGCATTAACTTTTCCCGATAACTTCGTTGTTGATCATTTATGGCGTCAACGCACCCCTATCTCGATATTGGAGGCTGGGGTCGGAATCGAACCGGCGTACGCGGAGTTGCAGTCCGCTGCATGGCCACTCTGCCACCCAGCCTTCGTTCGGGGGCACTATAGCAAATCGCCGATGCGGATTCCCGCGCCGGCGGCGCGTCTCGGCGGATTTTGCTGGTTGAGGAATTGGAGCGGGAAACGAGACTCGAACTCGCGACCCCGACCTTGGCAAGGTCGTGCTCTACCAACTGAGCTATTCCCGCATCAGGCAGGCGGCATATTCTAAACGCTATCGGTTTCGAGTCAAGCTGCTGCTGGGGCTGTTGATGGAGATTCTGCGACTTCGCTTCGCTGCGCGCAGAATGACAGGTTGGGGGCTTCGCTGCGCGCAGAATGACAGGTGGAGGGCTTCGCTTCGCGCGGAATGACGGATGGGGGGACTTCAATGCGTGCGGAATGACGGGTGGGAGGGCTTTGCTGGTCGCGGAATGGCAATACGTTACGTCTCGTCTGAGTCGCGCAGGGTTTGCCGGGCGCGGTGGAAATATTGGGCCATCGACCATAACGCCAGGATGGCGGAGAGGTAGATCAGGCCCGCGCCGAGCAGCCAGAGCAGGCGCGGTTCGCCGTCTTCGGGCAGCAGCAGGGCGATGATGGCGATCATCTGGATCGTCGCCTTCAGTTTGCCGGAGAAGGCCACGGCGACGCGTTTGCCCTTGGCCGCGGTCCATTCGCGCAAGGCGGAGATCGCCAGTTCGCGCACGACGATGATGGAGACCGGCAGCAGCAGCGCCGGATACGCCGCCAGCAGCACCAGCGAAACCACGACGACGAGCAGCTTGTCGGCGACCGGGTCGAGGAAGGCGCCGAGTTCGGTGGCCTGGTCGAGCTTGCGGGCGAGATAGCCGTCGAGCCAGTCGGTCAGGCTGGCGATGGCGAAAACCGCGGCGGCGAGCAGGTGGGCCTGGGGGATGTTCGAGTAATAGAAGCCCAGGATCAGCGGAATCAGGAGTATGCGCAGGACGGTCGTCAGATTTGCGTAATTCATGCTCGCTTCTTCTATTCGCTCAATCGGGAAAATGGCTCAATTGCCGAAACGCGACGATCAGCGGCGCACCCCTCGTCGAGTCCGGTGCCGCGCAACTCCGAGTATAGATCAACCATCAAAAAGTGCCGTGCAGGTGCTTGTATATTACTTCGGCCATCTGCCGGCTGATGCCGTTGACCTTGGCGAGTTGCGTTTCGCTGGCGCGGAACAGTTGCTGGCGGCCGCCGAAATGGCGCAGCAGCTCCCGCCGCCGGGCCGGGCCGACGCCGGGAATGCTTTCCAGGAACGAGGTCTTGCCGGCCCTGGCGCGCCGGCGGCGGTGGCCGGCGATGGCGAAGCGGTGGGCTTCGTCGCGCACCTGTTGCAGCAGGTGCAGGGCTGGGGAGATTGCATCCAGGCTCAGTTCCCGGGTCTTGCCGCCGTGGCGCAGGATCAGGGTTTCCTGGCCGGGGCGGCGGCTGGCGCCTTTGGCGATGGCGAGTAGCGGGACGTTTTCGACGTCGAGTTCCTCGAACACTTTCGCGGCGCGGCCGAGTTGGCCTTCGCCGCCGTCGATGAGCGCCAGGTCGGGCATTTTGCCTTCGCCGGCGAGCAGGCGCGTGAAGCGGCGCTTCAGGGCCTGTTCCATGGCGGCGTAATCGTCTCCCGCGGTGACGGCCTTGATGTTGAAGCGCCGGTAGTCGCGCTTGGCCGGGCCGTTTTCGTCGAAGACGACGGCGGAGGCGACGGTTTCCCGGCCGGCGGTGTGGCTGATGTCGTAGCATTCGAGCCGTGCGGGGACTTTTTCCAGTTTCAGCGCGCGTTGCAGGAACAGCAGGCGGCGGCGGATGTTCTGCCGGCTGGCGAGCAGGGTTTCGAGGGACTGGCGCGCGTTGGCGCCGGCCATTTCCAGCCAGCGGGCGCGGTGGCTGCGCACCCGGGCGGACAGTTTCACCTTGCGTTCGGCGACGTAACTCAGGGCGGCTGCGATCTTTTCCGCTTCCTCGGGCAATTCGGGCACGATCACCTCGCTCGGCATGAGGCTGGCCTTGCCGCCGGAGAGGTACACCTGAGAGATGAAGGCGGCGACGACGTCGGTGGCGTCTTGCGCGAGCCGGAACTGGGGGAAATGGCTTTTCGAATCGATGATGCGCCCTGCCCGCACGTGGATGACGTGGACGCAGGCGTAGGGCTGGTCGAGTTCGGCGGCGATGATGTCGGAGTTGCCGCCCTTGTTGGCGACGACCTGCTTGTCCTGGATGCGGCGCAGGGCGGCGATGCGGTCGCGGATGACGGCGGCCTTCTCGAATTGCTCGCGGGCGGCGGCGGCTTCCATGTCTTTCGCCAGTTCGGTGAACAGCCGGTCGCTCTTGCCTTCGAGAAAGAGTTTCGAGTAGCGCACCTGTTCGGCGTATTCCTCTTTCGTGACGAGGCCGACGCAGGGCGCGGTGCAGCGCTTGATCTGGTGTTGCAGGCAGGGCCGGGTGCGGTTGCTGTAATAGCTGTCCTCGCATTGGCGCACCTGGAAGACCTTTTGCAGCACGTTGAGGCTGTCCCTGGTCGAATGGGCGCTGGGGTACGGGCCGTAGAAGACGCCCTTGCCGCGGCGGCTGCCGCGGTAGAAGGAGAGCCTGGGGAAGTCCTGGTGCTCGGTGAGCAGGATGTAGGGGTAGGACTTGTCGTCGCGCAACTGGATGTTGTAGGTGGGCCGGTGCCGCTTGATCAGCGACTGTTCGAGCAGCAGCGCCTCGGTTTCGCTGTCGGTGACGGTGACTTCGATGCCGGCCACCTTGTTCAGCATGGCGAGGCTGCGCGCGTTCAGGGCCGAGCCGCGGAAATAGCTGCGCACGCGGTTGCGCAGGTTGGCGGCCTTGCCGATGTAGATGACCTTGCCGGCACCGTCCTGCATCTGGTACACCCCGGGGCCGCGCGTGAGGCCGGCGATGTAGCTTTCGTGATCGAAGGCGTTTTTTGCTGTCATGTGAAGGGGTTGCATCCTTTCGTGCCGCCCGAAAAGCTTAGCGAACCCCAGCCCACTGCTCAAGCTGAAGCATGGATCCTGCGACTCCGCTTCGCTCCGCGCAGGATGACGCATTCCACTAATGTCATTCTTCGCGGAGCGAAGCGGAGTCGCAGAATCTCCAGGTTTCCGTGATTTAGTGAGCACCAACAATGCGGACTTCGGGTTCGAGGATGATGCCGAATTCGGACTGGACGCGGTTTTGCATTTGCAAGGCTAGTTGGTGGAGTTCCCTGCCGGTGGCGCCGCCGCGGTTGACGAGGATCAGCGCGTGGCGTTCGTAGACGCCGGCGGCGCCTTTGCTGTGGCCCTTGAAGCCGCATTGTTCCAGCAGCCAGCCGGCGGGGACTTTGATGCCTTCTTTCGCGGGGAATGATGGTGGGGATTCGAATTGGCTGCGTAATTGTTCGAATTCGTTGTGCGAAACTACCGGGTTCTTGAAGAAGCTGCCGGCGTTGCCGATTTCGGCCGGGTCGGGGAGTTTGCGGCGGCGGATGCGGCAGACGGCTTCGAATATGTCCTCCGGCGTAACAGGAGATTCTGCGACTTCGCTTCGCTCCGCGCAGAATGACGAGTTGGCGACGCTTTCGAGTTCTTCCGCCAACGCGGGATAACTCAGGTTCGGCGCGGGTTCGCGCGGGAGTTGCAAGGTCAGCGAACAGACTACTTGCGGCTGCGATTTGGACTGAGACTGGGACTGGGACTGGGTCTGTTTCAGGGCGCTGTCGCGATAGCTGAATTTGCAGTCCTCGCGGGACATATTGCGCAGGCTGCCGTCGGCGCAGTCGAACAGTTCGAGTTCGACGAAGAAGCTTTCGAGTTCGACGCCGTAGGCGCCGATGTTCTGCACCGGCGCGGCGCCGGCGCTGCCGGGGATCAGCGCGAGGTTTTCCAGGCCGTACAAATCGTTTCGCAGACAGAATTGCACGAATTCGTGCCAGTTCTCGCCCGCGGCGACGGTGACCAGGCCGCTTTCCCGGTCGATTTCGACGCCGCGGTTGCGCATGAGCAGCACAAGGCCGGGAAAATCGCCCGCGAACAGCACATTGGTGCCGCCGCCGAGCAGGAGCATTGGCAGGTCTCGCTCCTTGGCCAGGGCGGTTGCAGGTTCAAGCTCATCGCCGTGTTCGATTTCCGCCAGGCAGGTCGCCCGGGCCGCTACGCCAAAGGAATTGTATGGCCGCAAGTCGGCGTTGCTGGTGAGTTTCATGGTTCCAGGAGCCTGCGCCGCAGGCTCCCAGCCGGGATTGGGGAGCGCTCATTGGGAGGATTCTGCCTGAGATTCTGCGACTTCGCTTCGCTTCGCGCAGAATGACAGAGGGGGGATGCCTCGCTTCGCGCAGAATGACAGAGGGGGGATGCCCCGCTTCGCGCAGAATGACAGACCACCCCCGTCATTCTGCGCGCAGTCGCAGAATCTCCATGGGGTGCCGCGGCGTGAACCTTCACGTACTGCCAGTCATCAGGCATCTTCCTTCGCCGCCAGATAAGCCTCATTGACCGCCAGGTCCTCGCGGGTGTCGATCCCCGGGGGGAAACGTTCGCCGCTCACTGCCACATGCACTTTCACGCCGTGGCTGAGAGCCCGCAATTGTTCGAGCCCTTCGCCGGTTTCCAGTTCGGACCGCGGCCAGCGGACAAAGCGGCGCAGGAAATCCACCCGATAGGCGTAGACGCCGATATGCCGCAAGGCCAGGGAGGCGCCGTCATGGGGGATCGGAGCGCGGCTGAAATACAGCGCGAATCCCTGTCCGTCACGCACGACTTTCACCGCGTTGGGGTCGGCGAATTCCCCAAGGTCGGTAATGATTTCACACAGCGTGGCGATACCGGCCCCGGCATGCCGCGAAAGGTTCCCGGCGACCTGATTGATGGCGCTCACCGGAATCAACGGCTCATCGCCCTGCACATTGACGACGATATCCTCTCCGGCGAGCCCGAGCCGGGCGGCGGCCTCCTCGATGCGGTCGGTGCCCGTGGCGTGGTCCGGGGAAGTCATGACTGCGGCAACGCCTGTGGCTTTTGCCAGTTCGGCGATGTCCGCATTATCCGTGGCGACGACGACCTCCCGCGCTTCGCTCGCCAGCGCGCGTTCCATGGTGTATTGCAGCACCGGCTTGCCGGCAAGGTCGAGCAGCAGCTTGCCCGGCAGGCGGCTTGAGGCATAACGGGCCGGGATGATGACGGTAAAACTCACCGCGCCTGTTCCCGCTCGTCAAAGCTCATTTCCCGGGCTTCGCCGGGAAGCATCACCGGCACGCCATCGCGAATGGGATAAGCCAGGCCGTCGGCGAGGCAAAGCAGTTCATTGGCCTTGCGGTCGAGACGCAATTCGCCCTTGCACAGGGGGCAGACGAGTATGGCGAGCAGATTCCGGTCCATAAGGTTGCGTCACGGTTTGCTGTGGCGGTTCGCATCAAGGGAGTTACCCAGCTTTTGCAGCAGGGCCTCGGTCAGCTCCCGGGGCAGTTTCATTTCGGCGCGCAATGCCCAGAAATTGTCCCTGGCGAACCCGCGGCATTTTACCGCATCCTTTTCGGTCATCACGACAGGTCGCTCCGGGTCGATTCCCCCACCGGCAAAATCTTCGGCGCGGAAGCGGTGATGATCGGGAAACTCGAATGGGACAAGGGGATTCGGCAGTTTTCGCATCAGCTCGAAAAAACGCGCCGGATTGCCGATGCCGCAGACGAGTTGCAGCGTTTCGCCCCCGGGAAAGACCGATTCGTCAAAGGGCCGCTCTTCGCCGCTGGGCAGATGGACCAGGGTTTTGGGCTCCATGGCGACACGATGCAGGGGAACCGGCGTATGGAATGCTCCATCGGGTTCGCCGTTGATTACCACGAAATCGGCTTCGCCAAGGCGTCGGACTGGCTCCCGCAGGGGTCCAGCGGGCAAGGTCAGGCCGTTACCGAACCCGCGCTCTCCATCCACCACGATGATTTCCACATCGCGGTGCATGTGGTAATGCTGCAGACCGTCATCGCTGAGCACGAGATCGACCTTGAAGTCGGCGAGCAGGCGTTCCAGCGCCCGGTTGCGGTCCGGGTCCACCACCACGGGACAGCCGGTGCTCGCGGCGACCAGTACGGGTTCGTCGCCGCATTCGGCGGGGTCGGAATCCGCTTGCGCCAGCCTGGGAAATGCGCCGCCATTGGCGCCGTGGCCGCGGCTGATGACGCCGGGAGCGAAACCCCGCCGCCGGAATTCCCGGGCCAGGGCAATCAATAGCGCGGTCTTGCCCGTGCCTCCGAGGCTGATATTGCCCACCACGATCACCGGCGCCTCTCCCCGGGGCCGGGCGCGAGCCTGCTGCCGTCGTCGGCGCCAGACTGCGGCTGCACGAAACAGCAGCGACAGCGGCCACAGCAGGTACAGCCATGGCCTGGGTTGGCGTTCGTACCAGGCGCGTTGCAGTGCTTTCATATCCGAAGAAATTCTGCGACTTCGCGCAGAATGACAGGGTCTTCCGTCATTCCCACTCGCCGCCGGAAAACTGCAGGGCCCGCAATCTTGCGTAATGCCCCCCCTGCTCCAGCAATTCCGCGTGGATTCCCGTTTCCACCACTTCGCCGGCTTCCAGCACCACGATGCGGTCGGCATTTTCAATCGTTGACAGGCGGTGGGCGATGACCAGGGTGGTTCTGCCCCGGGCCAGGAGTTGCAAGGCTTCCCGCACCTGCTGTTCCGACTCCGAATCCAGGGCCGAGGTCGCCTCGTCGAGGATCAGCACCGGCGCATCCTTGAGCAGGGCCCTGGCGATGGCGATGCGCTGGCGCTGGCCGCCGGAAAGCAGGCTGGCGTCGTCTCCCACCTGGGTGTCGAGACCCTGCTCCAGTTCCTCGATGAATTCCATGGCGTGGGCGCCGGCGGCCGCCCGCTCCACCCGCCGCCGGTCAAAACCGTCCTCGCCATAGGCGATGTTTTCCGCCACGGTGCCATTGAACAGCACCACATGCTGGCTCACCACGGAAATCTGGCTGCGCAGATTGTGCAGTTCATAATCATCGAGCGATACGCCATCCAGGGTGATTTCGCCGCTTTCACAGGGATAGAAACGCGCCAGCAATCTGGCCAGGGTGGATTTGCCGCTGCCCGAGCGGCCCACGAGCGCGATGGTCTGGCCCGGCTCCGCCGCGAGGCTGACGTTCTTCAGGGCCTCGATGTTGCCGTTATAGGAGAAACTCACATCGCGAAAAGCGATCCGGCCCCGCACCCGGGGAACCTGATGGGTTCCGGTATTGCTTTCCGGTTTCTCGTCGAGTATTGCGAAGACGCTGGCGGTCGCGGCAAGCCCGCGCTGGATTACCGAGTTGACCTGGGTAAGCTGGCGAATCGGCCGCGACAGCAGGCCGGCCGTGGTAATGAAGGAAACAAATTCTCCCGGCGTCTTGTCGCTGAAGAACTCCGGCGACAGCGCCAGCCACACCAGCGCCGCCATGGCCATGGCCACGATGAACTGCACCAGTGGCGTGCTGACGCCCAGGGTCATGGCGATTTTCATGTTCTGGCGCCGGTTGCGCTCGCTGGCTTCCCGCAATTTGCGGTTGACGTAGGATTCCGCGTTGAAGATGCGCACCACCTGATAACCCTTGATGGTCTCCAGGGTAATCTGGGAAACCTCCCCCATGGAATCCTGCATCTGCTTGCTGTAGCGGCGGAAGCGCGCCGAGGCGGCCTGCACCACCACCGCCACCAATGGCGCGACAATCAGGAAAATCAGCCCGAGCCGCCAGTCGATATAGAGCAGGAAGATCAGCAACCCCGCCACGATCAGGCCTTCGCGAACGAGAATCGCGAAGGCGCTGCTGCAGGCTTCGGTGACCTGGGTGACGTCATAGCTGAATTTGGAAACGAGCTTGCCGGGCTCCTTGCCGTCGAAAAAGCGCGCCGGCAGCAGCACCAGGCGCTCGCTCAGGCGGGAACGCAGGCGGTGGGTGACCTGGCTTGCGATCTGGGCCATGGAATAGCCGCCGAGAAAACCTCCCAGGCCCCGCACCAGGGGGATCGCAAGACAGTTGAGTACGGCAAAGGCCCGCAATCCCGCGGCATTTTCGGAACTGATGGCGTCGGTCAGCCAGCCGAACCACCAGGCCAGCCAGGGCGTGGTGACGGCAAACAGGATAAACCCGAGGATGGCGAGAAAAATCGCGCCGGGAAACGGCGCCGCATAGGCCAGCAGCCGCCGGTAAAGCCGTCCGCCGGATGCTTCCGGAACTCCGCCGGGATTGCTGTGCGCTGCTGCTTTCACAGCGGCCTAATCTAACACAGTTATTTTGGGCGGGACCGTACCTCGCGGGGAACACGACTGCGCCAGTAGCGGGGATGATCCCGGCGGAAACTGGCCATCCGTACCGGATTGCCATCGGCGGGCAAGACCAGGCTCGTCATGCCGAGTTCGCTGGTATTGAGCAGATGGGAGGTAAAGAAGCTGGCGCGTTCGATGACCCGCGCGGCGGGATGGCCGAAGGCATTGCGGTAGCCCGCGGCGAATACGATGTAATCCGGGTCGGTCATTTTCAGAAAGGGCCAACTCGAGGAAGTATTGCTGCCATGATGGGCGGCCAGCAGCACATCGCTGCGCAGTTCCCGGCGGTATCCCGCAGCGAGTTCGCGCTCCACGCCGGCTTCGATATCGCCGGGCAACAGGACGCGAAAATCCCCCGCCCGAATCTGCAGGACACAGGAGTTGTTGTTGTCGGTATCGCGGGGCGCGGCGGGATGGAGAAAGCGAAATTCCACCCCGTCCCAGCGCCAGTTGACGTAGTCCCGGCATGGCCAGGGAGCCACCGGGGACGCCGGCAGGTCAAAACTGCTGTAGACCCGGTCCATGGGCATGGCGGCGGCAATGGCGGCAAATCCACCGCTGTGATCGTCGTCGGCATGGCTGATCACCACCGCATCGAGACGGCGGACGGCCAGGGCGTCAAGCACCGGCAGGACGATACGGTCGCCCATGCTCGCATCGGGGGAGAAACTCGCGCCGGTATCGTAAAGCAGCGCATGGCGCCGGGTCTCCACCAGCACCGCAAGCCCCTGGCCCACATCGAGCACATGCAGCCGCAACAGGTCTTCCCGTCCTTTCCTGTCCGGCGCGAACAGCAGCGGCAAGAGCAGGATTACCGCAATGCGCCGGGCGGGAAAACCCCGGGGCAACAACAGCAACAGGCAAGCAAGGGCGGTCAATGCCAGACTCGGCGCATCGCTGGCGGACGGCGTCACCAGGGTGAGATTCGCACCAAGTTCCGCCGCCGATTCCAGCCCTGCCAGCAGCCCGCGCAGCAGCCACTGCGCCAGGGCAAACAGCAGTTCCGCCACGGTCTCGCTGAATAGCAGGCAGCAGGTGGCCATCAGGCACAGGGGAACGATGACAAGGCCCACCAGCGGAATCGCGGCGAGATTGACCAGGGGGCCCAGCAGGCTTGCCTGTCCGGTCCAGAACAGCAGCGGCGCGAACAGGGCCAGGGCGACCGCCAACTGGGGCTTGAGGCTGCGGCGCAACCAGCCGCCCAAGCCCTGGTTTGCCTGTACCGGTCGCTGGGTCAGCAGCAGGGCGCCCACAGCCAGAAAGCTGAGCCAGAACCCCATGCCGAGAAACCCCAGGGGATTGAGGCTCAGCACCACCGCCATGGCCAGCAGAAAACGCAGGCTGACCGCCTGCCTCTGATTGAACAGCGCGGTGAACATGAGAACCGCCGCCATGACCAGTGCGCGCTGGGCGGGCAGGCCAAAGCCGCTGATGGCGGCATAACCCCCGGCGGCGGCAAGGGCCGGCAGCAGCGCGATTTTCTGGGCCGGCGCCAGCAGCAGGAGCGGAGTGCAACGCCGGGCCAGGGCCAGGGTCAGGCCCCAGGCCAGCAGGCAGACCAGGCCGATATGCAGGCCGGAAATCACGAACAGATGATTGGTGCCGGTACGCTGGAACAACTCCCACTGGGCATCGCTCAAGCCGCTGCTGTCGCCCAGCACCAGGGCCAGGATGATTCCCCGGGTTGCCGGGGCCGGGTTTTGCCGCAGAATCCCTTCCCGAATGGCGGCCCGCAGCGCCACCAGCGGGGCGCCGCGCTGCTCCGGCAGCTTTTCCACCCCGCCGCGCACATAGCCCCGGGCGGCGACGCCGCGCTGGAACAGCCAGGCCTCGTAGTCGAACACGCCCGGATTGGCCATGCCGCGGGGCCGATTGAGCCTGACCTCGAAGCGATAGGCTCTGCCCGCCTCGATGGACTCGGCGCCATAATGATTCAGCAATATCCTGCGCGGATGGAAATCAAACCGGGATTCGGTGATCCGGAACAAAAACTGCTGATAGTCGTCGTATCTTCGCGGCAGGCTGTGCACGATACCGCTTACCTGCATGTCCACGCCTTCGAGACCGGGGTCGATTTGCCTGTCGAGCCTCCCGCCGGCCCAGACCAGATGCCAGGCCAAACCCCAGAGCAGGCAGGCAAGGAGCAGGCCCGACCGTCGCAGGCGACCGCGCTGAAAGCTGGCGGCCAGGGCCAGCCCCGCCGCCGTCGCCAGCAGGACCTGACCGGCGTCCGCATTCGGATGCGGCGCCCAGGCCGCCAGCGCCAGCCCGGCGATATAGGCGATCAATCCCGCCCGCATGATTCATTCCATCCCCGCAAGGAAAGGGATCAAACTATAGGAAGGAACCGGGGGTTTGGCGCGGTTTTGCGCGCAATCATTCTGCCCGCAGGGCGACGGCGGGACGCACGGCGGCGGCGCGGCGGGCGGGATAGATCGTCGCCAGCAGCGACAGCAGGAGGACGCCGGCGCTTACCGTGACGATGTCCCCCCATTGCAGCCGGGATGGCAGAAAATCCATGGGATAAACATCGGGATTGAGCAATTCCACGCCAAGGCGCGCTTCGACAAATCCCGCCAGGTCGCCGATATAGAGCGAACCCAGTACGCCGGTCGCCAGCCCGAGGCAGATGCCGGTAACACCGATGAGCGCGCCCTGCCAGAGGAATATGCGGAGAATGGCGCCCGGCCCGGCGCCGAGCGCCCGCAGCACGGCGATATCCGCCCGCTTGTCGCGCACGATCAGGATCAGGCTAACCACCAGATTGAAAGCCGCCACCGCAATCAGCAGCCAGAGCAGGAAACTCACCAGGGTGCGGGAAAAGCGGATGTTTTCATAGACTGCGCCAAACTCGCTGATCCAGGTATCCGCCCGCACCGCATCCGGCAGGGCCGGCGCGATTTCCGCCAGACGGCGCTCGGCTTCGAGCACATCGCCGACGCGCAGCCACAGTGCATTCCGGGGGCTGCGCAGTCGGAACAGCGCCTGGGCAGCCGGGCGGTTGAGGAATACCAGGCCATCGTCGATTTGCCGGCTGCCCACGCGGAAAATTCCGCTGACGGTAAAGCGGCGGAAGTTTGCCAGGGGCGTCAGGGGATTGATCGCCAGGGCCGGGGAATACAGATTGACCGGGTCGCCCAGACTGAGGTCAAGGTCTCTGGCCAGGGACTCCCCAAGCACCACTCCCCAGGGATTTGCCGCCAGCGCATCGAGCCCGCCTTGAAGCATGAATCGCTCCATGGCGGAGCTTTCCGCTTCCCGGGCCGGATCGACGCCATTGGCGATGACGCCGCGATTGCCGGATTCCGTGGCGACAAGCGCCTGCATTTCGATCAGGGGGGAAACCGAAACGATTCCGTCCCGCCCGACCAGTTCATCCCGCAGGGCGAGCCAGCTTTCCTCGGCCATCCCGCCCTCGGAGCGCAGGCTGATATGGGGCACGACGCCCAGCACGTTCCGCCGCATTTCCCGGTCAAAACCGTTCATGATGGAAAGCACCGTCAGCAGCAGGGCGATGCCGAGCGCAAGGCCCGCAATGGCGATGGCGGACATGAAGGAAACCAGCCCGCCGCCGCGCCCGGCGCTGACATATCGCAGGGCGATAAAGCGCGGCAAGGCCATGGCGCGATCAGCCCTGGAGGCGGCCATCTTCCAGTACCAATACCCGCTGCATGGAGGCTGCGAGTTCGCGGTCGTGGGTCACGGTGACAAAACTGGTGGCCAGGGATTCGTTCAGTTCGAGCATCAGGGCGCTGATTTCCAGCCCGGTGTGGTGATCGAGATTGCCCGTGGGCTCGTCGAGCAGGACGCAGCGCGGTTGTCCCACCAGGGCCCGGGCGATGGCGACCCGCTGGCGTTCACCGCCGGACAGGGCCGGCGGACGATGGCCGCCGCGTGGGCCAAGGCCGACTCTTTCCAGCATCGCCGCCGCCCGCTCCCTCGCCGCCACGCGACCATCGCCGCGAATCAGCAAGGGCATCGCCACATTCTCCAGGGCGCTGAACTCGGCGAGCAGGTGGTGAAACTGGTAGACGAAACCCAGAAAACGGTTGCGCAGCATGCCCCGTTCGCGCTCATTCAGCGCGCTGAGGTCGCGACCGCCAATGCAGACCCTGCCGCTGCTCGGCAGGTCGAGGCCGCCAAGCAGATTGAGCAGGGTGGTCTTGCCGGAACCGGAACTGCCGATGACGGCGATGCGCTCGCCCGCCGCAACCGAAAGGGAAACGGCTTTCAGGGCTTCCACGCGCTGGGGTCCCTGCGCATAGGTCTTGCCCAGGCCCTCGCAGTGGATGATGATTTCGCTGCCGCTTTGCCGTTCCATGAATTCACCGCATGGCTATTCGTAGCGCAGCACTGCGGCAGGCTGCACCCGACTTCCGCGCCAGGCGGGATACAGGGTGGCCAGCAGACTGATGAGCAGGGCGGCGAGGCTGATGAGTACTACTTCCAGCGGCTCGACCCGGGTTTGCAGATGCGACAGCAGGTAGACCTTGTCCTGCCAGGGCAAGGCGTCAAGCCAGCGTTCCAGGGTCTGGCTGATGGCGGTGATATTGCGGCCGAGCAATGCGCCGAGCCCGGCGCCGGCCAGGGTTCCCGCCACGCCGGCCACCATGCCCTGAACGACGAAGACGCCGAGTATGCTGGAAGCGCCGGCGCCCATGGTGCGCAGGATGGCGATATCGGCGCTCTTGTCCGCCACCACCATCACCAGGGTCGAGACGATATTGACCGCCCCCACCAGCACGATGACGAGAAGCATGATGGTGGTGACGAGTTTTTCCATGGCCAGGGCATTGAACAGGCTCGCCTGTTCTTCCTGCCAGGTGAGAATCTCCAGCCCCGGCGTTTCCGCAAATGCCTCTTCGGCGATACGCCGGGCGGCCATGACATCGGCGACCTTGAGCCGCAGCCTGAGCTTCGCGCCCGGGTCTTCGCGCAATACTTCCCCGGCCTCGGCAAGATGCAGCAGCACGATGTTGCTTTCGCCATAGATGCCGAAATCTTCAAAACCGCTGATGGCAAAGCCCCGGCTGCCATCAAGCGAGCGATTGAGCAGGGCGGCCAGGGAAACGAGCGAAACTTCCTCGCCGGGATAGCTGCCGAGCCGGGCCCCAAGCCGGGCGCTGAGGAGTATGGCGTCCGGGGATCCGGCCATGGCGGCAAAGCGTTCGGCGTCCGCCGCTTCCGCCACGTCGAGCACATCGGCTTCCCGTTCCGGCAAGACCCCGCGCAGGCGCACGAACACATCCTCGCCCTGGAAGCGCAGCACCGCCTCGCCTTCCACAAAAGGCGCGCCCGCAAGGATTTCAGGATGCGCCCGGGCCGTTTCTTCCAGAGCCCGCCAATCCAGCTCGCCTTCGCTGGCGGAAATCGTCACATGGGGCACGGCCTTGAGCGCCTCGCCCCGCAATACGCCGATCGAACCATTCATCACCGACAGCGCCACAATGAGGATCATCACGCCAAGGGCGATGCCGAGCATCGACATCAGGGTAACGAAGGAAAGCAGCAGATTGCCCCGGCGCGCCACCGAGTAGCGCAGGCCGACAAACAGTGGAAACAATCCTCGCATGGGTCGGTTTTCCGTTGGCTTCCGCAGGGGGGTTCAGGAGTTTTCGGCTTCGCGTTGCAATACCCGCTGGACGGTCTTGAAGCTGATGGGCGTTGCCGGCGTACTGACCTTTTCGGCGATAATGCGCAGCGACCAGCCGAGCTCGCGCAGATAGACGATGCGGCGGATCATGTTCTGCTCCATGGGGTTTTCGATCAGGCGTCCACTCTCGTGCACCATGTAGCCGAAGGGCCGGTTGCCGCCGAGATACCTGCCTTTCCTTCTCTGGCCGGCCTTGATATTGCGAATTCTTTCGGCGCCCCGGCGATGATCGATGGAAGCCAGCGACTCCAGCAGGCGGTCGAGCGGCAGCAGGCACTCTTCTTCGGTCACTTCGCTGTCCAGGGAAGCGACATACAGATGAATTCGCCGGCGACGCAGCAGCTTGAGCATCTCGCTGACTTCGCCGGTGGAGCCGAACATCCGCTCAAGTGACTGGCAAACGATGATATCGCCGCGTTTGAGCTTCTCGAGCAGGCGTCCTGATTCGCGCCGCTCAGCGAATGCCACCGACCATCTGCCGCCAAGATCGCTGAAAATCTCCTCGATCTCCCAGCCGTGCTTGCGGCAATAACGCTTGATGTTTCGTTGCTGGGCTTTCTGCCGCTTTTCCAGTTCCCCGGCGGGAAACTTCATTTCCGCAGCAGAATAGGCAAAGTACCCGAATACCGCCATCATCGCCCCCGGCGCAGTCCAGAGCTTTCCGTGCCCCTGCGTGTACAAGGTTACTGGCAGATATTGTATTCAATCCAGAGAGGAATTTGAATTGTTTGGCTTCGATTGGGACGGGCGGATCATTTGACGCAATTCGCTTCGAACGCAACAAATCCGCTGCGGGGTGGGGAGGGGGGTCAGCGGCGGGTGGCGGTGAGGATGGTTACGGGTTCTACCGGGACGTCGCCGAAGCCTCGGGGGTGGGTATGGGTTTCCACCGCGGCGATGGCGTCCACCACGTCCATGCCTTCGATGACCGCGCCGAATACCGCATAGCCGAATCCCTGCCGGGTTTCCGCGGTGTGATTGAGGAAGTCGTTGTCGCTGTGATTGATGAAAAACTGGCTGGTGGCGCTGTTGATGTCGCTGGTGCGCGCCATGGCGATGGTGCCGCGATCATTGGGGACATCGGCCCTGGCTTCATTGACGATGGGGTCATAGGTGGATTTCTGCACCATGTCCGCGTCGAAGCCGCCGCCCTGGACCATGAATCCGGAAATGACCCGATGGAAAATCAGTCCGTCGAAGTATTCGTTGTCCACATATTGCAGGAAGTTCTCCACAGACACCGGCGCCCGGTCCGGCCACAATTCGATCACGATGGTTCCCAGGCTGGTTTCCATGACCACCACGGGATTGCCTTCGGCTTCCTGGGCCGAGGCGAAAGAGGCAAAACCGAGGGTCAGTCCGAGCAGAAGGGAAGCAGGCAGGGATCGCATGATCGTACTCCGGGATTGTGGTTCCGCCGGCGCTTCGGGGTCGCCATAATGCCGGCAAACAAGGTTCAGACGACTGGAAAACTGGCTGCCCAACCTGGACTCGAACCAGGAACCAAGTGATTAACAGTCACCTACTCTACCATTGAGCTATTGGGCAATTCCGGGGCTCCCCCGGAAGCGGCGTATACTAATTCCAATTCCCGCAAGCGTCAATCTTCGGAAAGCCGACATCCCCGTCATTCTGCGCGTAGTCGCAGAATCTCCTTGGGGGGCCACTGCATGAGATTCCGCGACTGCGCTTCGCTCCGCGCGGAATGACGGGGGGGATACGCTTCGCTTCGCGCGGAATGACATGAAGGCTGGAGCGTCAATATGAGAATTACTGCAAATGAATACCGCGGGTTGATCAGTTCGGCGATTCCGTTTCCGGTACATCGAATCTTCGCAGGCTGTCAAGGATTTGTTCGATTCTGATCAGACGCTGTTCGTTGGACTCGACTCTGGTTTCAACCCGAGCCAGACGTTCACTCAGTTTCGCTATCTCCTCGAACATGCGCTCGCTCAGGTCTGCCATTTCCGCGGACATGCGCTCGCTCAGGTCTGCCATTTCCGCGGACATGCGTTCGCTCAGGTCCGCCATATCCGCGGACATGCGTTCGCTCAGGTCCGCCATATCCGCGGACATATGCTCGCTCAGGTCCGCCATTTCCCTGGACGTTCGCTCGCTCAGGTTCGCCGTGTCTTCAGAAGTCCGCTGACTCAGGGCCGCGATATCCCTCGACGTCCGTTCGCTCAGGTCGGCGATTTCGGCGCGGATTTCCTGATTCTCGTTGCTCAGGTAGAGCACCGCGAGCAGGAACATCGCCGCGACCGGCGCATTCGTCCGGAGCATCTCCATCATGGCTTCCATTTGCCATTCCCCTCCATATCATGGCAACAGGTGAATCATGAGCCTACTCCCGGGTTATCCTGAATGTCAAGAGATATCCCCAAAACTCCTTCCGGAAACACCTTGCTTCTGAAACAGGCGGCGCACGTTTTCCCGGGCCGGGGCGGATTGGGGAGTTTCCCGGGGATCGGCCCAGAGCGGGTCGATGGTTTCTTCCTTTGGGTCGAAGCTGTCGACGGCTTCCTTCAGCACCTGCTGCAATTCCCGGAAATCGTAGTTCAGGCAGGCCCGCTCAAGGCGTTGCAGCATGGGATTGAGTTGTTCCGCGGGCAGGCTGTCCTCTTCGGCCCGCATGATCTTGGGATGCTCGGTGCCGGTAACCGACTTGCCGATCATCAGCTCCTCGTGGAGCTTCTCGCCGGACCGCAGGCCGCTGTATTCAATGGCGATATCGCCGCGGCAGGTATTGGGATCCCGCACGTCATAGCCCATCAGGTGGACCATTTTCCGCGCGAGCTCGACGATCTGTATCGGCTCGTGCATGTCGAGCACGAAAACATCGCCACCGGTGGCCATGGAGCCCGCCTGTATCACAAGCTGGGCGGCCTCCTGCACGGTCATGAAATAGCGGGTGACTTCCGGGTGGGTCACGGTCACCGGGCCGCCCGAGGCGATCTGGCGGCGGAACAGCGGCACCACCGAGCCCGAGGAACCGAGCACATTGCCAAAGCGCACCATGCTGAACTTGGTTTCGCCCACGTCCTGGGCCATGGCCTGCAGGGACTGCTCGGCGAGGCGCTTGGTGGCGCCCATGTAATTGGTGGGGCGTACCGCCTTGTCGGTGGAAATCAGCACAAAATCGCTTACCCCGAACTTTCGTGACGCCCGGGCCGCAGTGAGGGTGCCAAAGACATTGTTGGCCACGCCTTCGAAAATATTCTTCTCCACCATGGGTACCTGCTTGTAGGCGGCGGCGTGATACACCGTTTCGATGGCGAAGGTTTCGATGAGGTTTTCCATGTGGGGCCGGTTGCAGACCGAACCGAGCAAGGCGACGATTTCGATTCGGGCGCCGCTTTCGTCGGCGTCAAGCCGCTTGCGGAGTTCATTTTCGATCTCATAGAGGCCGATTTCGGACAGGTCGAGCATGACCAGCCGGGTCGGCCCCGCGTTGACGATCTGGCGGCACAGTTCGGAGCCGATGGAGCCGCCGGCGCCGGTTACGAGCACCGACTTGGCGGTGATGCAGGCGCCAAGCAGACGCTGGCTCGGGGGCACGATATCGCGGCCGAGCAGATCTTCGATATCGATTTCGCGCACTTCATGCACTTCCACCTTGCCGGAAACCATGTCGAACAGGTCCGGCACGGTTTTCACATGCACCGGCAGATGTTCCAGGCGGTTGATGATTTCCTTCCGTTCGGCGTGGGTGGCCGAAGGGATCGCCAGCAGAATCTGGCGCACCGAATACGATTCGATCAGTTCATACAGCGAGTTCGGGCTGTAGACGCGGATGCCGTGGGCGGTGCTGCCGATCATGCGGTGACTGTCATCGACAAAAGCCACCGGCAGGTACTGCTCTCCATTCTGCAAGGCCACCAGCAATTGCATGCCCGATGAACCGGCGCCGTAGATGATGACCGGCTCCTTGGGCCGGAAATTCTGAATCAGCGCCTGGGTCATGACCTTGACCAGAAAGCGGCTGCCACCGGTGAGCAGCAGGGCGAGCATCCAGAATATGGGGAACAGCGAATAGTCCAGGGATTCCGGCGGCAGGGACAGAAAACACGCCGCGGCAACCAGGCAGGCGGCAAGGCTCACCGCCTTCAGCAACTGGACGACGAACTGCAGGCCCAGATACAGCACCAGGGCGCGGTACACCCCCATGCGCACGAATACCAGCAGGCTGCAGGCCACCGCCGCGGAGAGGTAGGCAAAAAAGAGCTGGTTCTGGGCGGCGAAGTCGTAACCGAGCAGGCCAAAGGCGAGCGACAGCGCGACCACCAGCATGGCGGTGTCCGCCAGCAGCAGGCCAATCAGCTTGACCGGGCGCGAAAGTGGAAAGTTGTACAGATGCATGTTACCGCCCGGCAGAGGGAATGCCGGCCCCCAGCTTCCAGGCGAGCCATACCAGTGGCGCAAGTCCCAGCAAGGTCAGCGGCATGCCCCATTGTGGCTGGAATACCGACAAACATGCAAGCGGCCCGAGCCAGCAAACGTTGACCGCGAGAATCGCCACGGTCACCTTGCCATGGCTGCCGAATCTCCGGGCGGCATGCTGATAGGCGTGGCAGCAGTGCCCTTGGTGCCACTTGTCGCCCCGCCAGATGCGATGCAGCAGGGTGACCGTGGCGTCGGTGGCGAAAACCCCGAGCAGCAACAGCCAGGTCCATATCGTGGCGCCGCCCTCGCCCAGGCTCAGCAAAGCCAGCACGCCGAGACTGAATCCGATAAACCCGCTCCCCGCATCGCCCAGGAAGATCCGCGCCGGCGGCCAGTTCCAGGCGAGAAAGCCCAGGCCGGCGGCGCAGAGGCCGCCGCTGAGCAGGCCGAGCGCCATATCGTCGAGCATCACCCCCAGCAGAAAACCGGATATGGAGATGAAAACCAGTTCCGTGGCCGCCAGCCCGTCGATGCCGTCCATGAAGTTGTAGAGATTGATCAGCCATACCAGCGACAGCGCGGCGAGGGTGTTGAGCAGCAGTGAGTTGGCAATGACGAAAAACAGGAAATCCACCGGCTGGGGCGTGGCCAGCCAGAGCAAGACCCAGGCAGCCGCTGCAAACTGCAAAAAAAGCCGCAGGGAAAGCGGCAGCTTGCGCAGATCGTCAAACAGGCCGACCCCGGCCACGATCGCGCCCCCACCCGCCAGGGCGATCAGGCCGGCATCCGCCAGCAGACCGTGGCGCCAGCAGGCCAGCGCGTAGAGCAGAAACAGCAGCGCGATGGCCAATCCGCCCCCCACGGGAACCGGCGCATCATGGAGGCTGCGGGCCACCGGCACATCCAGCGCGCCCCATTGCAGGGCGATCCGGCGAATGGCGCCGGTCAACAGCAAGGCGGCAAGGAACAACCCGGTGAGAACGGCGGCAAGCAGCATCGAGCAACCCGGCAAAAGCCGCGATTATACCCCGGCGCACACCCTTCTCCGTTATTCATTCTGTCTCCTTCCAGCAAATCTCATTATGACGCTCCAAGCTTCATGTCATTCTGCGCGAAGCGAAGCGTAGTCGCAGAATCTCTTTGTATTCTCTGAAAAACAAAAGCGTGGTTTTGTTTTGCTCTCGAAGCTCTGACTTAATCAGAGCTTCCCTTTGCAGATTCCAAAAGGTTTCATGCCATCCATTGCGCGGCTTTTGGGGCTTCGACAAATCCCGGATTCGAAAAACCCAGACGCTCCCGGGGTTTCCGGGAGCGTCTGCAAGCAGCTTGCGACTATTCGCTTTCCAGGGCGATTCGTTCCCGGTTCCTTTCCAGGGTGCCGGGGCCGATTCCCTTCACTTCCATCAGTTCCTCCACGGACTGGAAGGCGCCGAACATCTCGCGGTAGGCGACAATCTCCTGGGCCTTGACCAGGCCCACGCCGTCCAGCGCCGCGGCAATGGCGGCGGCATCGGCGGAGTTGATGTCGATTCGCGCGACTTCCCCCGAATCCGCCGCCGGGGTTTCGGCGGCCAGGCTCAGGGGAGCGGCGAGCAGGCTGAAAAGGAAAATCGCGGTGGCAAACCAGCGGTTCGGTTTCATGATCGTATCCTCATCTGAAGTTGGAAATGGAAGCAGCCTCGAAAGTGGAATCGCGGGATTTCGCGATTCCGCCCGGCGACTGCGACCAAAGCCTAGGACAGATTCGGAAAATTGCCATGAATTTCGCTGCAGAAAGTTTCCAGCGCCGCCGCCGGGTCTTTCGCCCGGGCAATCGGGCGCCCCACCACGAGATAATCAGCGCCGGCGGCAACGGCTTCGGCGGGCCCCATGATCCGTTTCTGGTCCCCGGGGGAATCGTCTTGCCGGCGAATGCCGGGAGTGACGAGGAGCATTTCCGGGCCGAGTTCCCGCCGCAGCAGGGCGGCTTCCGCCGCAGAACAGACGAGGCCGTCAAGATCGGCGCTTGCGCACAGGCGGGCCAACCGCAGTACCTGATCCCGGGCGTTCCCGGCCAGACCCATCTGCGCCAGATCCCCGTCATTCAGGCTGGTGAGCACGGTTACGCCAACAACCCGGGGACGCCCTTCCTCCCGGGCAGCCTCTGCGGCAGCCACCGCGGCCTCCAGCATGGCCCTGCCGCCGGATGCGTGCACATTGAGCATCCATACCCCGGGAAGCCCGGCGGCGGCGCCAATGGCGCCGGCCACGGTATTGGGGATATCGTGAAACTTCAGATCGAGAAAGATCTCAAAACCCCGCTCATGTACCCGCCACAGCAGGCGGGGCCCACAGGCGGTGAACAGTTCCTTGCCGATCTTGGCCCGGCATTTTGCCGGGTCGAGCTGGTCCAGCAGGCGCAGGGCCCCGGCCTCATCGGCAAAATCCAGGGCGACGATGATTCGCTTTTCGTCCCGGGAGTTGGAATGCTGTCGGCTCATGCCCGCCCTGTTCCCTCATCACCGGCCCTGAGGCTTTCGGCCTCCTGTCTTGCGGCAGCGAGTTGCCGCATCAGCCGCCGCTCCCGGCTGTTGCGGCGCAGGCTCTGAAACAACCGCAGGCCCAACAGCAGGCCCAGCAGGCCGCCGGCAACGAAGGCGCCCATGATCCAGATGGATACCGCCTGGGGCGGCAGACGCCAGTCGCCAATGCCGATGCTTACCGGAGTATGGTTGTACCAGGCGAAGACCACGGCGGCGACAAATACGCAGATTACGAAAAATCCCGCCAGCAATCGCTTGAGCGTTCGCATCTGCGCGCTGGCCGCCGGTTCCGGTTCAGACGCGGAGACGGCTTTCTTCCAGCATCCGCCGGTTTACCCGTTCGCGCAGTTCCTTGCCGGGCTTGAAATGCGGCACGTGCTTGCCGGGCAGGGTGACCGAAATTCCCGTGCGCGGATTCCGTCCCATCCGGGGCAGCCGGTAATGCAGGGAAAAGCTGCCAAAACCCCGAATTTCGATCCGCCGCCCCTGGGACAGCACCCAGGCCATGTGCTCAACGGTCGCCTTGACGGCGAGTTCCACATCCCTGGGCGAGAGCTGGTCCTGCTTTGCGGCGATGCGATCGATCAATTCGGATTTGGTCATCAGCTTCCCTTTTTCAACTGCGCCTTGATCAGGCCGCCAATGGTGCCCGGTGAAACTTCCGCCGCTTCCTGATTCTTGTGCTGCTTCACCGCCTCCCTTTCCTGATCGAGTTCGATGGCCTTGATGGAAAGGTTCAGCACGCGGTTCTTGCGGTCCACGCCGACGATCTTGACTTCGACTTCGGCGCCTTCCTGCAATTCCTGGCGCGCGTCCTTGATTTTCTCGCGCTTGATTTCCGAGGCCTTGAGCAGGCCTTCCATGTCTTCGCCGAGCGAGACCACGGCGGCCTTGGCCTCCACCGACACCACGGTCCCCTTGACTATGCTGCCGGGACGGTTCGCCGAAATGTAGTCCGCGAAAGGATCATCGCCGAGTTGCTTGATGCCAAGGGAAATGCGCTCGCGCTCCGGATCGATGGAGAGAATGACGGTTTCAATCTGCTGTCCCTTGCTGAAACGGCGCACGGCTTCTTCGCCGGATTCGTCCCAGGAAATGTCGGACAGATGCACCAGGCCGTCGATATTGCCTTCCAGGCCGATGAAAATCCCGAAATCGGTAATCGACTTGATGGCGCCGCTGATGCGGTCGCCCTTGCCGTGGGCTTCGGCGAAACGTTCCCAGGGGTTCTGGTGGCATTGCTTGATGCCCAGGGAGATGCGGCGGCGCTCCTCGTCGATATCGAGCACCATGACATCGACTTCATCGCCGAGCTGCACCACCTTGGAAGGATGGATATTGCGGTTGGTCCAGTCCATTTCGGAAACGTGCACCAGACCTTCCACGCCTTCTTCGAGTTCCGCGAAACAGCCGTAATCGGTAACATTGGTGACCACGGCGGGGACCCGGGTATGCACGGGATAGCGCTTCTTGATGGCGACCCAGGGGTCTTCCCCCATCTGCTTCAGGCCCAGGGAAACGCGGCTGCGGGAGCGGTCGTACTTGAGTATCTTGACTTCGAGTTCGTCGCCGACATTGACGATTTCCGAGGGGTTCTTGATCCGCTTCCAGGACATGTCGGTAATGTGCAGCAGGCCGTCCACCCCGCCGAGATCGACGAATGCGCCGTATTCGGTGAGGTTCTTGACCACGCCCTTGATGAACATGCCTTCCTCAAGCCGCTCGAGCAGGGCTTCGCGCTCTTCGGAACTGACCGATTCCAGCACGGCGCGGCGGGAAACCACCACATTGTTGCGCTTGCGGTCGAGCTTGATCAGCTTGAATTCCAGTTGCTGGCCTTCCAGGTGCTGGGAATCCCGGACCGGCCGCACATCGAGCAGCGAGCCGGGCAGAAAGGCGCGGATATTGTTCAGGTCGACGGTGAAGCCACCCTTGACCTTGCCGCTGATGAAGCCGGAAACCGGCTCGTCGGATTCATGGGCCGCCTCGAGCTTGAGCCAGGATTCGGCGCGCTTGGCCTTCTCCCGGGACAGCCGGGTTTCGCCAAAACCGTCCTCGACGGTTTCCAGCGCCACCCTGACCTCATCGCCCACCGAGAGGCTGAAGTCGCCTTCCTCATCGACGAATTGATTGCGGGGGATGATGCCTTCGGACTTCAGTCCGGCATTGACGGTTACCCATTCGGTATCGATTTCCACCACGGTGCCGGTGACGATGGCGCCGGGGGTCATGTCGATATTGTGCAGACTCTCTTCAAACAGTTCCTGAAAACTTTCAGCCATGGAATTACCAGTTGTCATGGACGGCGCGCAGGGGCGCCGCTTCCCTCCACCGCACGCCAGTATGCGGCTCTGTTGGTCTGATCCATTCGAAGCCGATGCTGGCCGAAGTTTCGAAAGGACGCCTGAGCGGGTTTTCGCGGTCAGCCGCTGCCCTGGCAACGGCCCCGCATGACTTGCATGATCCGATCCACCACCTGGGCAATGGTCAATTGCGAAGTGTCGATCCCGATTGCTCGCTCGGCCGGTCGCAGGGGCGATATGCTTCGCTGTTCATCGCGACGGTCCCGGGCCCGCAAGTCCCGCAAAAGGTCGGGCAGTCTAGCACCGGGACCCTTGTCAAGCAACTGCCTGTATCGCCGGCCGGCGCGGATTTCCGGGCTTGCGGTGAGGAAGAACTTGTATTGCGCATCGGGGAAAACCACCGCTCCCATGTCGCGGCCCTCGGCGACGAGTCCGGGGGGGCTGCGAAAACCGTGCTGCACAGGCAGAAGAACCCGGCGCACTTCGGGAAGCGCCGCGACACGGCTGGCGCTTTCATCCGCTGCCCTGGTCCGGATTTCGCTGCCGACATCGCGACCGCCAAGCCTGACCTGCCCCTTTTCGGGGAATTCGATCTTCAGTTTGGGCGCCATCCTTGCAATTGCCGCGCCATTATCCAGATCGATTCCCTCTTCACTGGCCGCCAGCGCCAGTACGCGATACAGCGCCCCGCTGTCGAGCAGGCGGTAACCGAGTTCCCTCGCCACCAGGCCGGCAATCGTGCCCTTGCCCGTGGCGGATGGTCCGTCGATGGTGATGACCGGCGCCTTGCTCACGTGACGGCGTCCGTCTCGCTGATGTCGAGCCCCGCCTGCCGCGCCAGCGCGGCGAATCCAGGGAAGGAAGTCGCCACATTGGCGCAGTTGCGAATGATGATGGCCTGCCGGCAGCGCAGGGCGGCGATGGCGAATGCCATGGCGATACGATGATCGCCACGGCTGTCGATGATGCCGCCACCGAACTCGCCGCCGGTGACCCGGATGCCGTCCGGGAAAGTTTCGTGCTCGATGCCGAGAATCCCGAGACCCTCGGCCATGGCTTCGATACGGTCGCTTTCCTTGACCCGAAGCTCACCGGCGCCGCGGAGCCGGGTCTCGCCTTCGGCGCAGGCTGCGGCCACGAGCAGGACCGGAAATTCGTCGATGGCCAGGGCCACCTGTTCCGCGCCGATATCCACGCCGCGAAGCGGTCGTTGTCGCACTTCGATATCGGCCACCGGTTCGCCGCCGGATTCACGCGGCTTGCGCAGGCGGATATCGGCGCCCATTTGCCGCAGAATATCGATGACGCCGGTGCGGGTGGGATTGACCCCCACATGCTCCAGCGTGAGGCTGGCGCCCGGGCTGATGGCGGCGGCCACCATAAAAAACGCGGCGGAGGAAATATCGCCGGGAACATCGATGTCGCAGGCGCTGAGAGTCTGGCCGCCGGCAAGGCTTGCCGCCCCCGGCCTTGACCTGGTATCGAGTTCCACGCCGAATCCACGCAGCATGCGTTCAGTGTGGTCGCGGCAGGGGCCCGGCTCGCGCACCGTGGTATGACCTGCGGCGAACAGGCCGGCGAGCAAGAGGCAGGATTTGATCTGGGCGCTGGCCACCGGCATGGTATGGTCGATACCCCGCAGCTTGCCGCCGCCGATGCGAAGAGGCGGCCTGCCGTCTTCGGCGGAAATCACGGCGCCCATGTCGGCAAGCGGTTGGACGATGCGATTCATGGGGCGCCGCGAGAGTGATTCATCGCCGCGCAGTTCACTGGCAAAGCCCTGCCCCGCCAATATTCCCGCGAGCAGGCGCATGGCGGTTCCGGAGTTGCCGAGCCAGAGCGGCCTGCGCGGCGCCTTGAGACCATTGGCGCCGGCGCCGTAGATTGTGAGGCGGCCGTTCTCCGGGCCAACAATCGTCACGCCGAGTTCCCGGAATGCGGCCAGGGTGTGGAGCGCGTCCTCGCCTTCGAGAAATCCACTGACCCGGCTGACCCCTTCCGCCAGGGCGCCAAGCATGATGGCGCGGTGGGAAATCGACTTGTCGCCCGGCACACGAATCCTGCCCGAAGTAATCGCGCCGCCGGGCCGCACATGGAAGCAGCGTTCAGGAGCTGCGCCCCCGGAATCACTGGTTTCCGGTCCGCCCCTGGCGAGGTCGAACACCCGCCGCGCCTGCCGCGCCGCCCGCAGGCTGTCGCCAAGGGCGGGCCAGTCCCCTTCCGCCAGGGCATTGCGGAATTGCTTCAGGTCTTCGCCGAAGGCGTCCAGCGCCGCCACGGTGGCGCCGGCATTGGCGCGCAGGATATCGCTCCACAGCGCCGGGTCGCTGGCCGCCAGACGGGTGAAATCGGCAAAACCGCTGGCGGCGTAATGATGAACTCCGGCGCCGTTTTCCCGCCGCGACAGCAGGCCCGCCATGGCAAAGGCAAGCACATGGGGCAAGTGACTGGTGAGCGCCAGGATGCGATCGTGACGTTCCGGGCTCATGGCGAGCACATTGGCGCCGACACCGCGCCACAGGGCATGAATTTTGGCGACAGCTTCCGGGGCGGTTTCCTCCAGCGGCGCCAATACCACATTGCGGCCCTGGAACAGTTCGGCCCGCGCGGCGCCATATCCGCTTTGTTCGGAACCCGCCAGGGGATGTCCCGGCACGAAGCGGGAACGGAATCCGGCGGGAAGCGAGGCGAGCGCCGCCAGCAAATGCGACTTGACGCTGGCCACATCGGTAATCACGGTCTCCGGCCCGGCGCAGCGGGCGATTTCACTGAGCACAGCCGGCGCGGCAAGCGGCGGCACGGCCACCACCACGATGTTGGCGCCAGCGCAGACTTCAGCCAATGCGCCGGCGCGGCCGATCACTCCGTCGGCCAGGGCCAACCCCAGCGCCCCGTCATCCGAATCGGCGGCGGCAATCGAAAACGACGCATCCAGCTTGCGCAGGGCTTTCGCCAGGGAGCCTCCGATCAGACCAAGCCCGATGATTGCAATGTTTTTGTTCATTTCAGGCGCTGACGGGATAGGAGCCGAGAATCTTCACGGCGTCGGTACAGGCGCCGAGCCGCCGGAACAGCTCCCGCACTGCCGAATCCCGCCGGTGCCCGGCAAAATCCATGAAGAAGATGTATTCCCATTTCTGGTCCCGGGAAGGACGCGATTCGAGGCGGCTGAGGCTGATGCCGAGCCGCTCGAAGGGCTCCAATACGCGGAACAGGGCGCCAGGGCGGTTTTCGGCATACACCAGGATACTGGTCTTGTCATGCCCGCTGGCCGGCGCGGCTTCCCTGCCGAGTACGGCGAAGCGCGTGCGATTGCCGGCCTGGTCCTGAATCGACTCGGCCAACGGCTTCAGATTGTGAATCCGACCCGCCATGGCGCCGGCGATGGCGGCAATGCCGCTTTCCTGCGCCGCGAGTTTCGCGGCCTGCCCATTGCTCGCGCATTCGCGTAATTCGATATCCGGATAGTGGGCAAGCAGCCACTTGCGGCATTGGGCCAGTGACTGGGGATGGGAGGCGATGGCATGGATTTGCCCGCTGTTTGCACTTTCCGCGGCAAGCAGATGATGCTCGACCGGCACCACCTGTTCGCCGATAATCAGCAAGGGACTGTCGATCAGGCAGTCTTGGGTATGGTTTACCGCGCCTTCGGTGGAGTTTTCAATCGGCGCCACGCCATGCAGGGCCTGTTCGGTCTCCACCGCCGCGAACACCTCGTCGATGGCGCGGCATTCCAGCAATTCGCTGTCTTCGCCGAATTGGCGCAGGGCCGCTTCCTGGGAGAATGTGCCCGGCGGACCCAGATAGCCGATTTTGCGGGATGATTTCATTTTCCCGGGAGCCTGTCAGGATCAATGGGTCTGTTCCGGCGCCGGGAATTCATTGTCGAGACCGGCAACCCCATCGGGCTCGTCAATCTGTTCCAGCTCCACGAGTTTCTCGCCCTCCTTGAGATTGATCAGGGTGACTCCCTGGGTCGAACGGCTGACCCTGGAAACTTCCGCCGCGCGGGTGCGCACCAGGGTGCCCTTGTCGGAAATCAGCATGATTTCATTGTTGTCGTCCACCTGCACCGCCCCCACTACGGGGCCATTGCGCTCGCTGGTTATCATGCCGATGATGCCCTGGTTGGCCCGGCCCTTGACCGGAAACTGCCCGGTGTCGGTGCGCTTGCCGTAGCCGTTTTCGCTGACGGTGAGAATCTGCTTTTCATCGTCGGGAATGATCAGCGAGATCATTTCCGCGCCGGGCTTGAGCCGCATGCCGCGCACTCCCCGGGCCTGACGGCCCATCGGCCTGACTGCGGATTCTGGAAAACGCAGGGTCTTGCCGCTGTCGCTCACCAGCATGATGTCCTGCTTGCCATCGGTAATGGCGGTGCCCACCAGGGTGTCGCCGTCGCGCAGTTCGATCGCCCGCAGGCCGACGCTGCGGGGCCGGGCGAAATCCGACAGGGCGGTCTTCTTGACGATTCCCGTGCGGGTGGCCATGAAGACGTAATGGTCCTCGGTGAATTCCTCCACCACGAGCATGGCGGTGATGCGCTCGCCTTCTTCCAGGGTGGGTATGACATTGATGATGGGCTTGCCCCGGGAGGTGCGGGAAGCGATGGGTATCTGATACACCTTGAGCCAGTAGACCTTGCCGGCGCTGCTGAAGCACAGCAGGGTGTCGTGGGTATTGGCGATGAGCATCCGGGTGACGAAATCCTCGCCCTTGACCGTGGCGGCGGCCTTGCCCATGCCGCCCCGGCGCTGGGCACTGTAATCCGCCAGCGGCTGGGTCTTGGTGTAGCCGAGATGGGAAATGGTGACGACCCGGTCTTCCGGCGCAATCAGGTCTTCCATGGTCAGGTCATGCTGGCTGCCGACGATTTCGGTGCAGCGCTCGTCGCCGTAATCTTCCCTTACCTGTTCGAGTTCTTCCCGCACCACTGCGAGCAGGCGCTCGGGATTATCGAGAATTTCCACGTATTCGGCGATCTTGCCGAGCAGATCCTGGTAATCCTCGACGAGTTTTTCGTGTTCCAGGCCCGTGAGCCGGTGCAGGCGCAGATCGAGAATCGCCTGGGCCTGGGCGGGCGAGAGGCGGTAGCTGCCGCTGGTCTCGTCCGTACCCCGGGTTTGCAGGCCATAGGCCGGGTCGAGGTCATCCGGGCGGCAGGCGTCGGCTTCAGCGCCGGCCGTGCCAAGCAGTTCCAGTACGCCGGCCGGGTTCCAGCCGGCGGCAAGCAGCTTGTCTTTCGCCTCCGCCGGGGTCGGCGAAGTCTTGATCAGTTCGATCACGGCATCGATATTGCCCAGCGCCACGGCGAGCCCTTCGAGCAGATGGCCGCGTTCCCGGGCCTTGCGGAGCAGATGCATGGTGCGCCGGGAGACGACTTCGCGCCGGTGCCGCAGAAAGGCTTCGAGCATGCCCTTGAGGTTGAGCAGCTTGGGCTGGCCGTCCACCAGGGCCACCATATTGATGCCGAATCCCGATTGCATCTGGGTATGGGAGTAGAGGTTGTTGAGCACCACTTCGCCCATTTCGTTCTTGCGCAACTCGATGACGATGCGCAGGCCGTCCTTGTCGGATTCGTCGCGCAGTTCGGTAATGCCTTCGATTTTCTTTTCCTTGACGAGTTCGGCGATTCTTTCGATCAGCCTGGCCTTGTTCACCTGGTAGGGTATTTCGCTGACGATGATGGTTTCCTTGCCGCTGCTTTCGTCGCGCAGGATCTCCGCCCGGGCGCGGACATAGATCATGCCGCGACCGCTGCGGTAGGCCTGAATGACGCCGGCCTTGCCGTTGATAATCGCCCGGGTCGGAAAATCCGGTCCGCTGATATGCTCCATCAGTCCATCGACGCTGATTTCCGGATTCGCCAGCAGGGCGATCGCGCCATTGACGACTTCGGTGAGGTTGTGGGGCGGGATATTGGTGGCCATGCCCACGGCGATTCCCGAGGAGCCGTTGACGAGCAGATTGGGAACCCGGGTGGGAAGAACGTCGGGAACCTGCTCGGTATCGTCGTAGTTGGGCGAAAAGTCAACGGTGTCCTTGTCGAGATCGGCGAGCAGTTCCCGGGCGATTTTCGCCATGCGGATTTCGGTGTAGCGCATGGCGGCGGCCTGGTCGCCGTCCACTGAACCGAAATTGCCCTGGCCGTCCACCAGCGGATAGCGCAGGGAGAAATCCTGGGCCATGCGCACCACCGTGTCGTAGACGGCGCTTTCGCCGTGGGGGTGATATTTGCCGATCACGTCGCCGACTACCCGGGCGGACTTCTTGTAGGGTTTGTCGTGATCGTTGGAAAGTACCCGCATGGCGAACAGCACGCGGCGGTGAACGGGTTTGAGGCCATCGCGAACGTCGGGCAGGGCGCGGCCCACGATCACGCTCATGGCATAGGCGAGATAGGACTCTCGCATCTCGGTTTCTAGCGCGACAGGAGAAACCTGCGGGTCTGTTTCCGGCATGGGAAGGCTGTATCTTGGACTGCTTTATGTATTGATGTAACGGCGGATCCGGCGGGGCCTGAAAAGCGCCCTTGCCGGAAGCGGATTGTAGCACGGCGGGGAATGGAATTGTCTGACGGATGGTTGCCGGGAAATCGGCCAATACCCGCCCAATCGGGACCGCGGCTTCAGGGAAGCTCTGATTAAGCCAGAGAATACTCAGTCCCTGAAGAGCAGGCGAAGAGGTTGCGGGCGATAGACAATATCGCCGCCGGTCTGGTAGGCGAGGAAAACCAGCAATTCGATTCCGTCGAGATTGGCGGGAACCTGATAGTTGTCGATGATGTGGAAGCGCTCGATCCTGCGCAGTTCCCGCTCGAAGGTCGCCGAACGCAAGTTCCCCAGGGTACCGTCCCATAGAGTCAGGCCGATCTCCCGGTCAAGTTGGTGAAACTGCTCGGAGTCGGCGGTGATCAGGATATGGAAGGAACCCACCCGTCCGATATGCTCCGGGTCAACCTCCACCTCGGCAAGCAGGCGCAGTACGTCTCCTTCCCTGACGGTTGTGGTGTAGGCGAGTTCATCATTGACCTGTCCGGCCAGCGCAAGGCGGGCGGCTGTGGCGCCGCCCAGCATGCTTTGTCCGCGGATGGCGGGCAATGGCGGCAAGGCCGTCTGTCGCCACAACTCGATTTGCGGCGCCACGATATCAAGCGCGGCCACGGCATCGGCGGCGGACGATTCTCCCACCGGGCGACCGCAGGCGAATCCGCCGCAGGAAAGTTCGGGATTGGAAAATACCGGCGTGCGCTCAGGCACGGAAAATCGTGCCGGGCTTGCCATGATGGTGGCGAATTCCCCATCCACGCCAAATCCGGTGGCATGGTCGAAGGCGCCGCCGGCGCCATCTTCCCGGCGGGAGTGGGTCAGCCCCATGTTGTGACCAAGTTCATGGGCGAGAACCAGATCTTCCGGGCAGTCTATGGCAATCCAGGCAAAGCCGAAATCCTGCTCCCGCGGATCGCTGAAATCGCCTTGCCGGCCATATCCCCCCACCGGGGCAAGACCGCAGCGGGACGCGCCCCTGGCGGTGTCGAACAAGACCACGAAATCGGCGCCGTAACGTTGCCGCAAACGGTTCACGCCGGCGAAGGCCGAATTGCCGCCATGGAGCAATTCATCGAGCATGGTTTCCGCCGGCGCCGCCGCGGGATAAACGATTCTCTGGAAGTGGACCGGGCGCAGGCGAATCCGCGCCGCGCTGCTGAAATAGGCCTGGTTGGCCACGTTGAAGAAGTGATTGATGCGGTTTTCCACGCCGCCCGGGTAGAGGTTCGCGGCGGCTCCGGTGTACAGGGCAAGCACGTCGATGCGGGCTTCCCGGCGGTCTACCGAGGCGGCGCTTTGTGGATCGGTTCGCCGCAGGGTTTCGATGAAATCGCTGACACCGTCGCCGTCGCTGTCGCTGGTGGTGTCGTACACCACGTGCGCCGTTGCGTCCGCCCGCAGTTCACCGGCAAATGCCGATGCGGTTACCGATGGGCGGCTCTTCGCCGAGGTCGCCACGGTGATACTGAAAGTGCGTTGGCTTCCGCTGGGAAATTCACCGAGATCGCAGGCAAGCGCTTCCTGCCCGGAAAGGCTTGGCCCGTGCCGGCAGGTTTCGGGAGCGGAAACCAGCGTGGTGTTTTCCAGCAGGAAGAAAATCTCCAGCCGGACATCGGGGCGGGGCGGACCGGTGTTTTCCAACTGATAGTTCAGCCGCAGATGTCCGCCGGCGATGACGCCGGGTTCGGCGAATCGCTGGGTGAGACGAAACCCCCGGGCATCGGTTACGGTTGCCCCGCTCACATCCCGGGGCGGCAGGGTATCCCGGGCGGCGGCGGAAAATCCCAGGCCGAGACCAAGCCATGCCATGGCCGTCATCGCGAAAATGGTTCTGCTTCTACCCATGGCGCCTGTTCTGAAACCATCGATTCACCCAGTGTTCCTTCCCTCACATTCCGCGCGAAGCGAAGCGGAGTCGCAGAATCTCCCCGGGATTCCGAGGCTTGTTCATGCCATCCCCACCTTGCAAGGCGCCGACTGCGCGCGGGATGACGGAAAACCGTCTTGCCGGAATTGCTGCTACACTCAGACGCCTATGTATTCTCTGAAAAACTCCATCCGTGGAGTTTTTCATTATCGCAAAACAAAAGCGTGGTTTTGTTTTGCTTACGAATTCAATGGCTTACGCCATCGAATTCGGCGGCGCTTCCATGTGCCGCAGGGAAGCTCTGACTTGATCAGAGCTTCCCTATTGTACGCCTTCCCGGAACAAGCGGAGATCATTCATGGCCTATATCGACGGTTTCGTACTCGCGGTGCCCACCGCCAAAAAACAGGAGTTCATCGAACACGCGGATTTTGTGGACCGCCTGATCATGGACTTCGGCGCCAGACGCATTCTGGAGTGCTGGGATGACGACGTTCCCGACGGCAAGCTTACCGACTTCCGCCGGGCCGTGCAGGCGAAGGAAGACGAGAGCATCGTCTTCGCCTGGATCGAATGGCCCGACAAGGAAACCCGGGATGCCGGCATGAAGCAGATGCAGCAACACGCCGCGAACGACGAACGCTGGGACCCGGAAAAATACCCGCCCCCATTCGACGGCAAGCGCATGATCTGGGGCGGATTCAGGCCGGTGGTGGAACTGGGTTCCTGAGCGGAAAACTGGTCGGGGCGGCGGGATTTGAACCCACGACCACTACACCCCCAGTGTAGTGCGCTACCAGACTGCGCTACGCCCCGTTTTCAGTACAACCCGGACAACCGATCAGGAATCCCCGCGACGCAGAGTCTATCACAACAGGCCGATCACCTCTTCGAGTTCCCGGGCGAGAGCGCTGATCTCGCCGGCATCGGCGGTTGCCGGCGACTTCTTCGTTTCGCTGAGCTTGCGCCGGGCTCCGTCGATGGTCAATCCCTGGTCGTAAAGCATGAATCGGATGTTGCGCACGAGCAGCACGTCCTGCATGCGGTAGTAGCGCCGGTTGCCGCGGCGCTTGTCGGGTTTCAGGCCGGGGAATTCCTTTTCCCAGTAGCGAAGCACGTGTGGTTTGACAGCGCAGAGGTCGCTGACTTCGCCGATGGCGAAATAACGTTTGGGCGGAATCGGCGGCAATTCGGCGCTATTCATTACTATTCATTGTAGCCGTCATAGCCCTCCACATGGGACTTGAGCTTCTGACCCGGGCGAAAGGTCACCACCCGGCGCGCCTCGATGGGAATTTCCTCGCCGGTCTTGGGGTTTCTGCCCGGCCGCTGACTCTTGTTGCGCAATTCGAAATTGCCGAAGCCGGAAAGCTTGACCGGCTGGTTGTCTTCCAGCGAGACACGGATTTCCTCGAAGAACTGCTCGACGATTTCCTTGGCCTCACGCTTGTTCAGGCCCATTTCTTCATAGAGATGTTCTGCCAATTCCGCTTTGGTCAGCGCTTTTTCAGCCATGGGTATCCCCGGTTCAGTTGCGTAAGCTTGCGTGGAATGTTTCTCGTAGCGCCTTGATCGTCTTGTTGATTATGCGGTCAACCTCGGCATCGTCAAGAGTGCGCGAAGGATGCTGCCAGGTCAAGCCCAGGGCGATGCTGCGGCAGCCTTCCGGCACCGCGCCGCCGCGATAGACATCGAGCACCCGAAGGCTTGTGAGCAAGGGGCCCGCCGCCTCGCGCACCCGCAATTCGATGTCTCCCGCCGCGTGTTCCTCACCGACGATGAAGGCGAGGTCCCGGCTGGTGGCGGGAAAGCGCGACAGTTCTCCCGCCCTGGGCACCCGCCGGGCGCAAAGAGCGTCAAGGCAGGTCTCGAACAGAAAGGCGGGCGGCAACTCGAGTTCCCTTTGCAATGCCGGATGCAAGGCGCCCACATGGCCCACGGTTTCACCGGCCAATTCCACTGCCGCGCACTGGCCGGGATGGAGACCGGGGCATTCGGCGGCGACGAAGCGCAGGTCCGCACTTTTGCCGCCAATGGCGAACAGGCTTTCCAGGTCGCCCCTGGCATCAAAAAAATCCGCGCCAGCACCACTGTCGCTCCAGTGTCTGGGCGAACTTGCGCCGGCGATGAGACCCCCGAGCATCGCCTGCTGGGAAAACTCCTTCCCCACTCTGGCGAATACCAGGCCGGTTTCAAACAGCCGCAGGTTTTCCTGTTGCCGGTTCATGTTGTAGCGCAGGGTCTGCACCAGGCCAGGCATGAGACTGCCCCGCATGACCGAAAGATCGCTGGAGATCGGGTTTTGCAGGCGAACGGCCGCGGTATCGACGGCGCTGAAACTCGCTGCAAGCCCTGGGTCGATGAAACTGTAGGTGATGATTTCCTGGTAGCCAAGGGCGGTGAGTTGATGGCGCAATCTCGCGGCTTCGATTTGCCGCTCGGGCGCCTGGCCCATTCGCTGGCGGCTGAGCCCCATGCCCTGGGGCAGCTTGTTGTAGCCGTGAATGCGGGCGACTTCTTCGATCAGGTCGGCTTCAATGGCAATATCGTAGCGGAAGGAAGGCGCCTCCACGGTGAGCGACTCGGGATTTTCCCCGCACGGCACAAAACCGAGCCGGGACAGGATCCGCCTGATTTCAGCAGGAGGCACTTCCACCCCGAGCATCCGGCGCACCGCGGCAAAGCCAAGGCTTAGCCTGGGAGCGGCGGGAATCTCGCCCAGCGCCTCGCTTGCCGGGCCCGCCTTGCCGCCGGCGATCTCAAGCAACAAGCCTGTCGCCCGCTCCATGGCGCGCTGTTGCAAGCCGTAATCCACGCCGCGCTCATAGCGCTGGGAAGCGTCGGTCTGCATGCCTGCCGCCCGGGCGCGGCCCGCGATGGCTTCCGGGGAAAATGCGGCGCATTCCAGAAACACATCCACGGTCTGCTCACTTACCGCGGTTTTGATGCCGCCCATGATGCCGGCCATGGCCACGGCGCCGGTCGCATCGGCGATGATCAGGGTGTTTTCGGCGAATTCGATTTCCTTGCCGTCCAGAAGCGTCATTTTCTCTCCGGGAAGGGAGAGCCGCACATCGATATGGCCCTGCAATTTTGCAAGATCGAAGGCATGCAGCGGCTGGCCGAGTTCGAGCAATACGAAATTGGTAACGTCCACTACCGGGTCGATGCAGCGCAGGCCGCTCCGGCGCAGTTTTTCCCGCATCCACAGGGGCGTTTCCGCGTCGAGCCTGATACCGCGAATCACCCGGCCGAGATAACGCGGGCATTGCCTGGGGGCGCTGATGCGTATGGGAAACTCGTCCTCGAGGCGGGTTTCGACTGCGGCGATTTCCGTTCTGGCAACCGGCAAATCCAGCATGGCGCCCACATCCCTGGCAATCCCGATCATGCCGAGGCAGTCGCCGCGGTTAGGCGTCAGGTCAAGCTCGATGCTGTGGTCATCCAGGGAGAGCAGTTCGCGGATGTCGGCGCCGGGCGGAGCGTCTTCCGGCAAGGCGAGCAGGCCACCGGCGTCTTCTCCCATGCCGAGTTCCCCGGCGGAACAGAGCATGCCCGATGATTCCACGCCGCGAATCACCGCGGCGGAGATTTCCCTTTCACCTCCGGCCGAACCGCCCAGGCGGGCGCCGGGTCTGGCATAGGGCGCCTTCATGCCGGCTACGGCATTGGGGGCGCCGCAAACCACGGCATGGATTCCGGCGCCGTCGCCCACCCGGCAAAGCCGAAGCTTGTCCGCGGCGGGATGTGCTTCCACCGCAAGAATTTCGCCCACCACCACGCCGGAGAACTTGCCTGCGACCGGGGCGCTGCCGCCGGCTTCCAGGCCCGCCATGGTCAGGCGCTCCATCAATTCGGCGGTATCCATGCCTGGATCCACCCATTCCCTGAGCCAGGATTCGCTGAATTTCATAGCCAGGAGCCTGCGCCACAGGAATTCACGGCTGCAAATCCGCTCCCGTCCACGCCCCTGGCCGCTCGATTTCGTTGCATATTCACCAATATTCGCCTCAATCGATCAGCCAGGGGCGCGGCGATAGCGAATTTTCGCTTTCGCGAATTCCTGCGGCGCAGCCTCCTAGTGAAACTGCCGCAGGAAGCGCACATCGTTTTCAAAATACAGCCGCAGGTCACTCACCTGATAACGCAGCATGGCGAGCCTTTCGACGCCGAGCCCGAAAGCGAAGCCATTGTATTCGTCCGGGTCCACACCGGACATTTCCAGCACCCGGGGATGCACCATGCCACTGCCCATGACTTCGAGCCAGCCGGTGTGGCTGCAGATGCGGCAGCCCTTGCCGCCGCAGGCGACGCAACTCATGTCGACTTCCGCCGAAGGTTCGGTGAAAGGGAAGTAGGAAGGACGGAAGCGGACTTTCACCTGCTCTTCAAAGAATTCCCGCAGAAAGCCGACGATGGTTCCCTTCATGTCCGCCATGCTCGCTTCCCGGTCCACGAGCAGGCCTTCCACCTGGTGGAACATCGGCGTATGGGTCAGGTCGGAATCGCAACGATACACGCGACCCGGGCAAATCATGCGAAAAGGCGGCTCCTCCTGCTCCATGACGTGGACCTGCGCCGGCGAGGTATGGGTGCGCAAGACCGTGCCGGGTTGGATGTAGAAGGTATCGTGCATGGCCCGGGCGGGGTGATTGGCGGGAATATTGAGAGCTTCGAAATTGTGGTATTCGTCTTCGATTTCCGGACCTTCCGCCACGTCGTAGCCGGCGGCCTGGAAGATCCGGGTGATCCGGTCCAGGGTGATGGTGACCGGATGCAGCCCGCCGACCGCCCGGCGGCGCCCCGGCAGGGTCACATCGATTCGCTCCTCCCGCAGGCGAGCGTCAAGGGCGAGTTCGGCCAGGGCCTTGCCGCGGGTTGCGATGGCCTGCTGGAGTTGCTGCTTGGCGAGATTGATCCGCTGCCCCGCGGCGCGGCGCTGGTCCGCCGGCAGGGCGCCGAGGTTTTTCAGGTGGGCGGTAAGCAATCCCTTGCGGCCAAGATAGCGAACCCGTAGCGCATCCAGGGCTTTTTCATCGCCGCTGGCGGCAACGGCGGTGAGCGCTTCCGCGGCGAGTTCGTCAAGATCCGGCATGGCGGCGCATCCCGATTCGCCAATCAGGCCGGATCAGGCGGCAAGATTGGCTTTCGCCTGGTCAACGATTGCGGAAAACGCCGGCTTGTCGCGCACCGCGAGGTCCGCGAGCACGCGCCGGTCGATTTCGATATTGGCTTTCTTGAGCCCGGCCACGAGCCGGCTGTAGCTCATGCCGCATTCCCGGGCCTGGGCGTTGATCCGGGTGATCCACAGGCTGCGGAAAACGCGCTTGCGCGTCTTGCGGTCGCGGTAGGCGTACTGGGCGGCCTTGGTGACCGCCTGATTGGCGACACGGAAAACCCGGCTGCGGGCGCCATAATAGCCCTTGGCCTTCTCCAGCACTTTCTTGTGGCGGCGTCTGGCGACGACGCTTCGTTTGACTCGCGGCACTTTCTTTCTCCTGGAAGTTGCAGACTACTTGTCGGCAAGCATGCGCTTGACCGCCTTCACATCGGCGGCGTCCACCCCGGATACGCCGCGCAGGTGGCGTTTGCGCTTGGTGGTCATCTTGGTAAGGATATGGCTCCGGTTGGCGGACTTGCGCTTGTAGCCGCCGGCCGTTGCCTTGAATCTCTTGGCGGCGCTGCGCCGCGTTTTCGCTTTTCCGCTGTTCACTTTTCCGCCTTTGCGTTTCCGCCTTGATGACTGTTGCTTGACTTGCCCTGCTACTGCGGTCGACCGCGCCCCTTGACCGGCGCGAGCACCATGACGATCTGGCGGCCTTCCATCTTGGGCTCCTGTTCCACGGTGCCGTACTCCTCCAGGTCCTGGCGAATTCGCTCCACCAGTTCCTGGCCGATATGCTGATGCGCCATTTCCCGACCGCGAAAACGCAGGGAAACCTTCGTCTTGTCGCCGTCGCCAAGAAAGCGGACCAGATTGCGCAGCTTGACCCGGTAATCGCCTTCCTCGGTGCCCGGCCGGAACTTGACTTCCTTGATATGCACCCGCCGCTGTTTCTTGCGATTGGCGGCGCGCTGCTTCTTCAGGTCGAAGACATGCTTGCCGTAATCCAGAATCTTGCACACCGGCGGCTTGGCGTCGGGGACCAGCAATACCAGGTCGAGTTTGGCATCGGAGGCGGCGTTGCGCGCCTCCTCGATGGGAACTATTCCGACCTGATTTCCGTCTGCCCCGATCAGCCGCACCTGCGGCGCATCGATTTGATCGTTAATGATCGCCTTTTTGGCATCGCTCCTCATATTTTCAGCGCTTCAACCTCATGTAGCCGTCTGCCGGAGAGCGCCATCGGAGCCGGAGCGACCGAACTGCGCGACTTCCTCGCCCAGGTGGTCGCAAAATGCATCAACCGTCATCTTACCCAGATCTTCTCCTCCCCGTTTCCGCACCGATACCGAGCCCGAATCCGCTTCGCGGTCGCCGACGACCAGCAGCCAGGGGGTCTTCTGCATCGTGTGCTCGCGGATTTTAAAGCCGATCTTTTCGTTTCTCAAGTCCGACGCAACCCTGAAACCCTTGCTTTTCAAGGATTCTTCGACTTTTCGGCAATATTCCGCCTGTTTGTCGGTAATGTTCATGACAACGACCTGCTCTGGCGCCAGCCAGGTCGGCATGGCGCCGCCGTAATGCTCGATCAGCACGCCGATAAAACGCTCGAAAGAGCCAAGCGCCGCACGATGCAGCATGACGGGATGCTTGCGGCTGTTGTCTTCATCCACGTATTGTGCGCCCAGGCGTTCCGCCATGAAAAAGTCCACTTGCATGGTGCCGCATTGCTGCAATCGGCCCATGCAATCGCGCAGCGAATACTCGATCTTGGGACCGTAGAACGCCCCCTCGCCCGGCACGAGTTCCCATTCGCGGCCCGTGGCGTCGAGCGCCTGGCGCAAGGCGTCTTCCGCCCGGTCCCATAGTTTGTCGGAGCCGACGCGTTTCTCCGGCCGCGTGGACAGCCGCAGCAACACATCGTCGAAGCCGAAATCCCGGTAGACCTTGAACAGCAATTCCATGAATTCCGCCACTTCCGACTGAATCTGCTCCTGGGTGCAGAAGATGTGACCGTCGTCCTGGACGAAATTGCGCACGCGCATCAGCCCATGCATGCTGCCCGAAGGCTCGTAGCGGTGGCAGGAACCGAATTCGGCGAGCCGCATCGGCAGGTCGCGATAGCTTTTCACGCCCTGCTTGAACACCTGGACCTTGCCGGGACAGTTCATCGGCTTGAGCGCATAGTGGCGATTGTCCGATTCCACGGTAAACATCTCTTCAGAGAACTTGGCGGCGTGGCCGGACTTCTCCCACAATGAAAAATCAATGAGTTGCGGCGTGTTGATTTCGAGATAGCCGTGCTCGTCCTGCACTTTTTTCATGTAGGACCTGATGACTTGGTAAATCGTCCAGCCTTTCGGATGCCAGAACACCATGCCCGGCGCTTCCTCCTGAAAGTGGAACAGGTCGAGTTGCCTGCCGAGCTTGCGGTGATCGCGTTTTTCGGCTTCCTCGATACGTTGCAGATGGAGCCGCAATTCCTTCGCGTTGGGCCAGGCGGTGCCGTAGATCCGCTGTAGCATTTCCCGGCTCGAATCGCCGCGCCAGTAGGCGCCGGCCACCGAAGTCAGCTTGAACGCCTTGAACTTGCCGGTGCTGGGCACATGGGGCCCCCGGCAAAGGTCGATGAACTCGCCCTGCCGGTAGAACGACAGCGGCTCGCCCGGGGGAATCGATTCGATGATCTCCACCTTGTAGTGCTCGCCCATGCCGCGAAACAATTCCACCGCTTCATCGCGCTCGAGCAGCTTGCGTTCCACGCCAAGGTCTTCCTTGACGATTTCGGCCATGGTCAGCTCGATGGCGGCGAGATCTTCGGGAGTGAATGGGCGGCTGTACGCGAAATCGTAATAGAAGCCGTCATCGATCACGGGACCGATGGTCACCTGGGCCTCGGGGAACAGCCGCTGCACGGCCTGGGCCATGAGATGGGCGCAGGAATGACGCAGCACTTCGAGGCCATCGCTGTCGCGGTCGGTGACAATCGCCACCCGGGCGTCCCCGTCCACCACATGGGAAGTATCCACCAGCACGTCGTCCACGCGCCCGGCGAGCGCGGCCTTCGCCAGGCCGGGGCCGATGGACGCGGCGATCTCGGCCACCGAAACCGGCCCGGGGTACTCTCTGTTGCCGCCGTCCGGCAAGGTGACCGTCAGCATCGTCCTTCCTGTTCGTTAACAACACCCGTCGTCCAGGAGCCTGCGCCGCAGGATACCGGGGTAGTAGGTATTCTCTGAAAATTCCCTCCATGGAATGGTAGGCACGACCAGATTCGAACTGGTGACCTCTACCATGTCAAGGTAGCGCTCTAACCAACTGAGCTACGCGCCTGCCTGTCCGCGCCGCCGCAACTCCACCACCGGACTGCGGCGAGCGGCGATTATACGTATTCCCCAGGGCCAGTGGAACAGTCCCGGCCTATTCTTCGAGCCGGGCGGGGCGCAACCTGCTACAGCAGCGTCCGATACTCCATCGCATCGCCATTCCTTGCGTAGCGAAGCGAAGTCTCGGAATCTCCATGCGTGGCCACGATACATCCGCAATTGAGGGCCAGGAGCCTGCGCCGTAGGCAGTTACTGATTGTTGTTAACATACGTCGCCATTGATGATTGCGCGCCTGCGGCAGGCCCGGGGAAACGATGAAGAGGCAATTCAGGCTTGAGGCGGGGTTTGCTCCGGCGGGGGACCAGCCGGAGGCGATCGGCAGTCTGGTGGACGGGCTGCGGGATGGCCTGCACGCCCAGACCCTGCTCGGGGTGACCGGCTCGGGCAAGACCTTCACCATCGCCAACGTGATCGAGCGGGTGCAGCGGCCCACCCTGGTGATGGCGCCGAACAAGACCCTGGCCGCCCAGCTTTATGGCGAGTTTCGCGAGTTCTTTCCCGGCAACGCCGTGGAGTATTTCGTTTCCTACTACGACTACTATCAGCCTGAAGCCTACGTTCCTTCTTCTGACCTGTACATCGAGAAGGATGCCTCCATCAACGACCACATCGAGCAGATGCGGCTCTCCGCCACCAAGGCCCTCCTTGAGCGGCCCGATGTCATCGTGGTGGCGACGGTTTCGGCAATCTACGGCCTGGGAGATCCCAATGCCTGGCTGCAGATGGTGGTGCACCTGAACCAGGGCGGCAGGATCAACCAGCGGAATCTCCTGCGGCGGCTCGCGGAATTGCAATACACCCGCAATGACATGGAACTGCGCCGGGCAACCTACCGCGTGCGGGGTGACGTGATTGACATTTATCCTGCGGAATCCGAGCGCGACGCCATCCGGATCGAGTTGTACGACGATGAAATCGAGCGGCTGTCGCATTTTGATCCCCTCACCGGTCGCGTCATCCGGGAAGTGCCGCGGCTGACGGTGTTTCCCAAATCACACTATGTAACGCCCAGGGAGACCCTGATGAACGCCATCGACCGGATTCGCGAGGAACTCTCCGAACGGCTCAGCTTCCTGCGCGGGGAAAACCGCCTCGTGGAAGCCCAGCGACTCGAACAGCGCACCCGCTACGACATGGAAATGATTCAGGAAGTGGGGTACTGCGCCGGAATCGAAAACTATTCGCGCTTCCTGTCGGGCCGCGAAGCGGGACAGCCGCCGCCCACCCTCTACGATTACCTGCCTGCCAGCGCACTCGTGGTGGCGGATGAATCCCATGTCTCGATTCCCCAACTCGGCGCCATGTTCCGGGGCGACCGCTCACGCAAGGAAACCCTGGTGGAATACGGCTTCCGGCTGCCTTCGGCGCTGGACAACCGCCCCTTGCGTTTCGAGGAATGGGAATCCCTGACGCCCCAGATCATCTTCGTTTCCGCCACCCCCGGGCCTTACGAAGAGCGCAGGCAGGGCCAACTCGTGCGGCAGGTGGTCAGACCCACGGGCCTTGTGGACCCGGAACTCGAAGTGCGGCCCGCTTCCACCCAGGTGGACGATCTGCTGTCGGAAATCCGTCTCGTGACCGCCCGGGAAGAGCGGGTGCTCGTCACCGTGCTCACCAAGCGCATGGCCGAGGATCTCACCGACTACCTCGCCGAGCACGATGTGCGCGTGCGTTACCTGCATTCCGATATCGACACCGTGGAGCGTTCCGAAATCCTCCGCGACCTGCGTCTTGGCGGTTTCGACGTGCTCGTGGGTATCAACCTGCTGCGGGAAGGGCTCGATATACCCGAAGTCTCCCTCGTGGCGGTGCTCGACGCCGACAAGGAAGGTTTTCTGCGCTCCGACCGCTCCCTGATCCAGACCGTCGGCCGCGCCGCCCGCAATATCAACGGCAAGGCCATACTCTATGCCGACGCCGTTACCGGCTCCATGCAACGCGCCATGGACGAATCCAGCCGGCGCCGGACTCGCCAGCTCGAGTTCAACCGAATCCACGGTATTACCCCCGCCGGCATCAGCAAATCCGTGGTGGACGTCATGGAAGGCGCCTACGCCGGCAACGCCAGCCACCGGCAACGCCGGGTAGCGGAACGACCCGCCGGATACCAGTTGCCCGACGGCCACAATCCGGAACAACTCAAGACCGAAATCGCCCGGCTGGAAAAGGAAATGTACCAGCAGGCCAAAAGCCTCGCCTTCGAACAGGCCGCCCAGACCCGCGACCGCATCGCCGAACTGAAACACCGCCTGTTTCATTAATGAAAAATTCCAGGGGTGGAGGCAAGCGTTTTCGAAGCGCAGCTTCGTGCGCAGCCGGAACGGCGCAGAGCCATGCTCTGCGACTGGACGGGAATTTTTCAGGGAATACCTGGGAGCCTGCGCCGCAGGAATTCACGGCGGCGCCTGATACCCCGAATCGACAAGCGGCGATGCTTCCGGCAAATGCTAATATGCGCCCCCGGTTTTTTCTGAATCTGTCATGGACTCACTACTCAATGTCGCACTGATTGCGGCTCGCGCCGCCGCCCGCAATCTCGCCCATGGCGTCGACCGGCTCGACCGGGTTCGCGTGCTCGACGCCAGCGACAGCGGCTTCGCCACAAGCATGGACCGGGATTCGGAACGAACCCTGGTGTACCAGATTCACAAACTCTATCCCGAACACCGGATCGAATCGCGTCTTTCCGGTGACTGCGGCGGCAGCGACGATCAGGCGGTCTGGCAGCTCGAGCCACTCGCGGGCAATCGCAACTTCCTTGCCGGCCTGCCCTGTTTCGGCGTTGTCGTCGGCTGCCGCGTCAAGGGTGTCCTGCGCCACGCCGCCATTGTGCTGCCCCAGAGCCAGGAAGAATTCAGCGCCAGCCGCGGCCAGGGCGCCCAACTCAATTCGCGCCGCATCCGGGTGGGAGACGATACCCGTCCCGAAGGCCGCATGATCGCCCTGCACGCGTCCGCCGGGCAGAACGAACGGGGCCAAGCCATGCAGCGTGCGCTACAAGCGCGACAGGTCCTCATCCGGCAAAGCGGTTGTCCGGAATTCGATATCGTCCAGACTGCGGCGAATCGCTTGCAGGGCGGCTGGTGCGGGGAAAACGCCGGCATCGGCGTACAGGCGGCGGGACTTGTGCTGCGGGAAGCCGGTGGCCTGCTTGCCGGAGCATCGGGCGAGGCGGATATTGCCGGAGGCGGCGAAACGCTATACGGCAACCCGCGCATGCTGCGCGAGCTTTTGCGAATCCGCAAGGCGCTCTGAGAGACCCGGCTACCGGGCCCGGATACCGCTGCAGGCGTCCCTCAGGCTCAGGCGGCGGACATTCCGGCCAGGATTGCGCTATAGTCGCCGGCAGGTTTGCAGGAATCTCACATGCCGTCTGGCGCCCGTCACAAGCTGGTGGAAGGATCCGTACGGGAATCATTGATCAGGATGACCGCGCCGATGATTATCGGCATGCTGATGATGTTCAGCTTCAATCTGGTGGACACCCTGTTCATCAGCTTTCTCGGCACCGATGCGCTTACCGCCATCAGCTTTACCTTCCCGGTCGCCTTTACCGTGCTGAGCATGGCGATCGGGCTCGGCATCGGCGCTTCGGCGGTGGTAGGCAAGTACATCGGCCGGGAGGACATGGAACGCGCCAGGGAAGCCGCCACGGTAATCAACTATATCTCCCTGGTCATGGGCTGCCTGCTGGTGGCCCTGTGCTGGCTCTTCCTCGACGGGATTTTCGGTCTGCTTGGCGCCAGCGAAGAACTGCTGGTGCCGATTCGCCAGTTCATGGCGATCTGGCTGCCCGGCAGCCTGCTGATGATCTGCATGATGACGGGCAACAGCATACTGCGCGCCAATGGCAACACCCGAACTCCGAGCATGCTGATGGCGGCGGCGGGCTTTGCCAATGCCGCCCTGGACCCGCTGCTGATTTTCGGTCTCGGGCCTTTCCCCGCCCTGGGCATCCAGGGCGCCGCCTGGGCCACGGTCATCGCCTGGGGGCTGGCGGTGGCCTACCTGTTTCATTTGCTCGTGTTCGAGCAGGAACTGGTGGCCAGACAGATGCCCGCGCCCGCCGTGATGAAAACATCGGGAAGCGAAATGCTGCGCATCGGCATTCCCGCCGCCGGCGCCAACATGATGACGCCGCTGGCGGCGGGATTCATGACCGCGATTGCGGCGGGATTCGGCAATAACGCCGTTGCCGCGCTCGGCGTCGGCGGTCGCATCGAGCCCATCGCCACCCTGCTCATACTCGCCATGTCGACTTCCCTGCCGCCCCTGATCAGCCAGAATTACGGCGCCGGCCGTCTGGACCGGGTGGCGGAAGCCTATCGACTCTCCATCCGCTTCGTGCTTTTCTGGCAGTTGCTGGTGTTCGCCCTGCTGGCCCTGGCCGCACCGCTGATCGCGGAGGTTTTTTCCGATGATCCGGAAGTGATTTCCACCATCCGGCTGTTCCTGTGGATCATGCCGCTGGGTTTTGGCATGCAGGGGGTCATCATCCTCACCAATTCCTCGCTCAATGCCTTGCATCAGCCCATGCGCGCACTGTGGCTGAGCATTGCCCGGTTCTTTGTTTTCTACGTACCCCTGGCCTGGCTCGGCAGCGTGTATTTCGGGCTTTGGGGATTCTTTGCCGGAGCCGTGGGAGGCAATCTGGCCATGGGATTGATTTCCCTGGCAACTTTCAACCGGGCGCTCGGCGCCGAAATGCGCCTGCGGGAAAAGCCTGCCTGAATTGCGACAGACAAGGAGTTAACGGCTGAAAAAGCCCCGCACTTCGGAGAACAGCGATTTCTTCCCTTCGACCGCCACCACCTCCACTGGCGCAGGGGGGTCTTCCACAAGCTCGAAACTCTTGTCCTGCATTATCGCGGGCGCATCCACGGCATTGCCTTCGGTGTAGCTCAGGCGATTGTTCCGCTGCTGGAAAGCCAGCATCTCCTGGCAGATTTCATTGTACTCGCTCTGGCTGAGCAACTCGGGCCTTTCTCTCATGTTCAAGGTGAACTTTCTGTCATTAACCGCTGATAAATAATGCAAATTCTTCTTGTTCTTGATCAGCAGCCCCTCCTCTTCGGCGATCTTGTACAGCGGCGTGCCGCGCAGGGGGATATAGGGGAAGAAAAAGAAAAACTCCGGCGCGATGCGGCGATTGAGTTCCAGGGTCTTGCGCATGTTGGCGGCGGTTTCCAGCGGCGCGCCGACGATATTGAAAGTCAGCCGGAAGATGCCCGCCTTCCTGCAGTTGTCGGCGGCCTTGATGACCTGCTCGTTGGTCATTTTGCGGCCAAGCATTCGCGCCCGGTATTTCTCGTCGCCGCTTTCGATGCCGAACCAGATCGTGTGGCAACCCGCTTCCGCCGCGGTGCGGCAGAATTCCTCGTTCATCACCTCGACCCGGGAATTGATGGAAAAAGGCAGGCGGATGCGCTCCCGGTAGATGGCGAAGAATGCCCGGACGAATTTCAGATTGGAGAGGAACAATTCGTCCCAGAACTCGAAATAGCCGACGTTGTACAGATCCCGCAGCCGTTCGAGCTCGGCCACCATGGCTTCGGGTTCGTACTTGCGCAGAAAGGTCTTCTTGCTGCGCCAGCCTTCCAGAATGGGGGTGTTGCAGCAATAGGTGCAGCGGTAGGGACAGCCCCGGCCGGTCATGACTGGCAGCACGAGCTTGCCCTTGGGGCCGAAGATCGAGGAATTGACACCTTCAAAACTGCCGTCCCGGGAGAAAATGTCGTAGTCCGGGAAAGGCAGTGCCGCAAGATCGCCGTTCTGGTGCGCTTCGGTGCGCCAGATTTCGCCATCGGCGAGTTTTTCCCACATGCCGTCGGCGGCGCCCGTTTCCCCGCGCAGATGCCGCACGATATTGCCTATGGCGTATTCGCCGTCGCCCACGCAGATGTAATCGATATGGGGATTGGCGATGGTCTGCTCCCGGGACAGCATGGCCTGGTAGCCGCCGATGAGTACGGGCAGCGATGGCATCAGCCGCTTCAGTTCGGCAAAGTAGGGCTCCATGGGGAACCAGTGCGGGCTCATGATGGAAAAGGCGATGAGATCGGCATCGAGCTCGGCGACCCTGCGGGCAAAATTCACCGGCGTATAGCGTTCGGCGTCGCGCAGGACCAGCACGGGTTCGAGCAGGACTTCCACATCGGGAAACTCGCGCTTGAGATACGCCGACATGCTGGCGATGGGCATGGCAATCTCATTGCCATCGGGGGAATAGAACGAAAAGACCAGCCGCAGCTTCTTTCGGGTAACCGTGCCGAAATAGCGGGACTTGTGCTGGGGATATACCAGATCTTCGCTGCTGACGGCGATGATCCGTGCCTGGGAATTCATCATCTGTCCCATTCGCGACATGCGGCGGATTATACCATCATAGGGTCGGCCTTCGGCGGTTTTCGATGCCTCGTGAATACGATATTCTTCGACCCTGTTGCGAAGCTCCATAATGTCATTTCGCGCGAAGCGAGGCGCGGAATCTCCCGGCGCCTGGCGCAGAGCTATGCTCTGCGACTGGACGGGAGTTTTTCAGAGAATACCTAGTGGGAGCGGGGGCGGCGCCAGATTCCGGCCCGGTGGTGTGAGTTCCATGAATGCGATCAAAGCTCTTCTGGGCCGGAATTCGGCGCCCCGGCTGGAGGCGCCGGGGCCGGACGCGGAGCAGTTGGATACGATTTGCCGGGCGGCGCTGCGGGCGGCGGACCATGCCCGGCTCAGGCCCTGGCGCTTCCTGCTGGTGCGGGGGGAATCGAGGCGGAAGCTGGGCGAGCTGTTTGTCGCCGCCGCCCTGGAATCTGCGCCGGAAATGACGGCCGCGGAAAAGGATCGACTGCGTGGGAAGACCTTGCGGGCGCCGTTGACCATTGTGGTGATCGCCAGCCACCGGGAGCATCCCAGGGTGCCCGGAATCGAGCAGGACCTTTCCGCGGCAGCGGCTGCCCAGAACCTGCTCAATGCCGCCCACGCCCTGGGCCTCGGAGCCATGTGGCGCACCGGCTCCATGGCCTACCATCCCCGGGTGAAGCGGGGACTCGGCCTGGGCGAGGCGGAGAAGATCATCGGCTTTGTGTACCTCGGCGCCGTCAGCGGCAATCCCAAAACGCTTCGAGAGGAAGATCCGGCGGACTATTTTGCGGAATGGCCGGCATGAGCGGTCGCAGCATCGCCATGAATTGCTGGAAGTGCGATCACCGCATGAATCATGTGCCGCTACCCTTTTCCCGCTATGAGGAATGTGAAAAATGCAAGGTTGACCTGCACGTCTGCTACGCTTGCCGGCATTATGACCCGGCGGTGGCCGACGCCTGCCGGGAGGACCGGGCGGATTTCGTGCTGGACAAGGACCGCGCCAATTTCTGCGATTACTTCCGGCCCGGCAAGAACGCCTGCCGCGGCAAGGCGCGGTCCGAATCAAGAATCGCCGAGCAGCGGCTTGCCGCCTTGTTCGGCGAGGATGCCCCCGGGGATGACGAGGGCGGGGGCAAGACAGCCCCGAGCGAGGCCGATGCAGCCCTCTCCGAACTCAAGCGACTGTTCGGCGACGAAGACTGAGGCCCGGAAGCGCACGGGAATCCATGCGAACCACCGTTTTTTCCACTCCCGTCGTCACCCCCCTGCTGCGAAGCTTTTCGCGGCTGATGCTGGCCCTGACGGGCTGGAAGATCCGCGGCGGGGAACTCGAGCATCAGCGCTGCGTATTGATCGGCGCGCCCCATACCAGCAACTGGGATTTCCCGCTGATGATCATGGCGGTGCTGGCGCTGAGGCTGCGGGTGTTCTGGATGGGCAAGCACACCCTGTTCCCCTTCCCTTTCGCCGGCCTGATGAAATGGCTGGGCGGCATTCCCATCGACCGAAGCCGGCCGCACAACGTGGTGCGGGAGACCGTGCGGCAGTATGAACAACATGACGAACTGATCGTCCTCGTGCCGCCGGAAGGCACTCGCAGCAAGGTGGAGCGCTGGAAGACAGGCTTTTACCACATCGCCAGCAACGCCGGCGTGCCGATACTGCTCGGCTATGTGGATGCGGGGAAGAAGGAAGCGGGCTTTGCGGATTTCTACCAGCCCAGCGGAGACATGGAGCGGGATCTGGCGGAAATCCGCAAATTCTACGCAGGCAAGAAAGGCCTGAAAGCGGCCAATACCTGATTAAGTCAGGGCTTCCCTGCGGCGAAAACTCCCAGGCCAGCCCGGCGTTTCCGCGCCGAATCAGCTTCCAGGCACGCCCGTGGCAGCGCCGCAATGGCGCTGCCATTCAGCGACCTACAACAGCGCCTGCACCGCCGCCTTGGCTTCGTCGCTGGCGCCGTGGTTCAGGTCCATCACCACCTGGGCCAGTGACTTGGCCCGGGGGTCGGCATCTTCGGCTTCAAGAACCCGCGCCATGGCGGCCTTGCCGTCTTCGCTGGCGGAATGCTCGATTCCCATGACGGCGTTCGCCACCGCCTTGAAGGCGGGCCCGACGCCGTCATCGTCGACCAGCGCCTGCAAGGCCATCCTGTCGTCGTCGGACGGGAAGTGATTCAGGCTCATCAGCACCCCCGCGATGACTTCGGTAGCCTGGTCATTGTCGGCGTATACGAACGGCGCGAAAGCGCAGATCAGCACAGCAGCAATCAGTTTTTTCACCTGGATTTCCTCTGGGAAAATGTTTTGGGAAAAGCAGTGTACCACCGGCACGGGCGGAGTAAAGGGTTATGGGCATGGTTCCTGGAACTGACATCTCCTTACTTCGTCGTTCTGCGCGCAGAATGACCCGGGTGGGGCTCAGAACCAGTAGGAAAGCACTGCGGCGAGGCCGGCCATGCCGCACAGGGCCAGGGAGCCGAGACGAAGCATTTGCGAGGTGATCAGATGCACCGAGCGCATGGCGAGCCAGTAGCCGAGCAGGGTTGCCGGCAGGAAAGGCAGGGACAGCAGCGCTTGCTCCGGGCCGAAGCGGTCCACCGTGGCCAGCATCATCAGGGTCAGCAGACAACTGACGATGAAGAAGGCCGCCATGTTGGCGCGGATGAAATCCACCGTCTGATGCTGCAGCACCAGCGCCATGGGGGGGCCTCCAATGGAGGTGCTGGTGCCCATGAAACCCGACAGGAATCCGGCGCTGAACATGGCCGGTCGGGTGGGTTGAAACTCCACCCGGCCGAGGCTGAGCCAAACCGCGGCAAGCACCGAAAGGCCAAGCCACAGGCCCAGGGTGCGCTGGTCAATCCAGAACACGAGCAGCCCCCCGGCCACGGTGCCGGGAATCCGCCCATAAATGGCGAACTTCAGTCCGCTGAAGGAAATCGACTGCCGAAAGCGCCAGGCATTGGCCAGGGACAGCGTCAGCGCAGCCACGGTAATCGGCGCCGGCACATAATCGGGGTCGATGAAAAACAGCAGCGGCGCCGCAATCACCGCCAGGCCAAAGCCAATCGCAGTCTGCACAAAAGACCCGGCCAGAACAATCAAAGTCGCGAGCAGCACTTCCACCTTTTCATCCTTCCACCATCCTTCCACCACCCTTCCAGGTGGTTCTTGCTCCCGAACCTGCCGTGGCCTCATGAAAACCTTTCCATTGCCGCCGGGAAGCCCCCCACTCCGTCATTCTGCGCGAAGCGAAGCCCTCCCCCTACGTCATTCTGCGCGAAGCGAAGCGTAGTCGCAGAATCCCTTTGGGGATTCTGTGTGAGTGCGTATGCCTTCCCTGGCGCGGCTACAGTGGTTTCGCCAAACCCCAGCCTCGACTTCCTGTCGAGCCGTTCGGCTCTCAAAGAGCTCTGCTCTTTACCGGCTATGCCGGTCGGACCTCACCCCGCGACTGCGCGCAGGATGACCATAGCGAGCGCGCTCAGCGCCATAATGAGAATTGCGGCTCCACGGGCAGTTCGCTTGAGCGGGAACCGGCGCTTGTTTATCATTGCCGGCCTTTCGCAGGCCGGGGCCGCAGCCTCCGGCGTGTCCGTTTCTTTCATGGAATCCAAGGCCGTGCAGATATTAGACGGAAAGTCCTGCTCCAAACAAATCCGCCGCGAAATCAGCGACCAGGTGGCGCATTGGCGGACGGCCGGGAAACGGGTTCCGCATCTCGCGGCGATACTCGTGGGGGATGACGGCGCCAGCGAAACCTATGTGGCCAACAAGGTGCGGGACTGTGACGAAGTCGGCTTCGATTCCACTGTGCTGCGACTTGACGGCACAACCAGCGAAGCCGAATTGCTTGCCAGGGTCGCCGAACTCAATGCCGACGAGTCGATTGACGGCTTCATCGTGCAGGTTCCCCTACCCGGCCATATCGATGAGCGGAAGATTACCCTGGCCATCGATACCGCCAAGGACGTGGACGGCTTCGGCCCGGAGAATGTGGGGCTGATGTGTCTCGGCTTGCCGTCCCTTGTGACCGCAACCCCCAACGGCATCATGGAGCTGCTGGCCCGTTACCGGATCGAAACCGAGGGCAGGCACTGTGTCGTGGCGGGCCGCAGCAATATCGTGGGTACTCCCCTTTCGATCCTGCTGTCGCGCAACTCCCGGCCAGGCAATTGCACCGTCAGCATCGCCCATAGCCGCACCCGCGACCTGAAAGCGCTTTGCGCCTCCGCCGACATCCTGATTGCCGCCATCGGCCGGCCCGGATTCATTACTTCGGACATGGTCAGGGAAGGCGCGGTAGTGATCGACGTGGGAACCACCCGGGTGGCCGACGCTGGCCGGCCTTCAGGTTTCCGGCTGGCGGGGGATGTGGATTTTGACGCGGTGGCGCCCAAATGCTCGTGGATTACGCCGGTGCCAGGCGGCGTCGGGCCCATGACTCGGGCGTCACTTTTGCAGAACACGCTCAAGGCTTACCGCAGAGCGCAGGGTGAAAACGATGTTTGAAAATTTGCAGGCGCTGCCGCCGGACCCGATTCTGGCCCTGACGCCAGCCTTCCGGGCCGATCCCAACCCACGCAAGATCGACCTTGGCGCAGGCGTCTACAAGGATGAGCAGGGCGATACCCCGGTGATGCGGGCAGTGAAACAGGCCGAAAGCGAGCTGCTTGCGGGCCAGCAAAGCAAGGCCTACGTGGGCCCGGCCGGCGCCCAGGGTTTCAATGAGGCCATGGCTTCACTGGCATTTGGCGATGAACTGCTTGCCTCGCTCGGCGAGCGCCGGGTGAGCCTGCAGACGCCGGGGGGCTGCGGTGGCCTGCGGCTGGCCGCGGAATTTCTTGCCCAGGCCAATCCGGACGCCACGGTCTGGCTGAGCGATCCTACCTGGCCCAATCACAGGCCCCTGCTCGGCGCCGCCCGGCTCAGGATCGAAAGTTACCCCTACTACGATTTCAGCTCTCATTCGGTGCGCCTTGACGCCATGCTCGACCGCCTGTCCGGCGCCGCCGCGGGCGATGTGCTGTTGCTGCACGGCTGCTGCCACAATCCCTGCGGCGCCGATCTTGCGGCGGAGCAGTGGCGGGCGGTGCGCGATCTCGCCCTGGACAGGGGGCTTGTGGTACTGATCGATATGGCCTACCAGGGCCTCGGCGACGGGCTTGAGCAGGATGTTGCCGGCGTGCGGATGCTGGCGGAGGCCCTGCCCGAGTTGCTGCTGGTAAGTTCCTGCTCGAAGAATTTCGGCCTGTATCGCGAGCGAACCGGCGCCCTGTCGGCAATCTGCGCATCGGCAACCGTGGCCAGGGCCGCCGCAAGCCGGCTAGCGGCCACGGCCCGGGCGAACTGGTCCATGCCCCCAGATCACGGCGCCGCCGTAGTGCAGGCCATCATGGAGGACCCGGCCCTGCGGGCGGACTGGGAGACGGAACTGGGTGAAGTGCGGGTCCGCATCAATGGCCTGCGGGCGTCCCTGGTGCGGGCCTTGCGGGAAGCCGGCCTGAACCGGGATTTCGGTTTCATCGAGTGCGAAAAAGGCATGTTTTCCTTTCTCGGCGTGACGCCGGAGCAGGCGGAAACCCTGGTGAGCCGATACAGCATTTATCTGGTGAAATCGGGTCGCATCAATATCGCCGGCATCAATCAGGCCAATATCGGCTATCTGGCCGACAGTCTCGCGGAACTGCTGGCCGGAGACTAGGAGTCTGCGCCGTAGGAATTCGCGAAAGCGAAAATTCGCTATCGCCGCGCCCTTGGCCGATCAATTGAGGCGAATATTGGTGGATATTCAACGAAATTGAGCGGCCAAGGGCGTGGATGAGAGCGGATTTGCAGCCGTGAATTCCTGTGGCGCAGGCTCCTGGGGCCGGGAGTCTGCGCCGCAGGCTTCCGTTCTTCAGCGCTGGTCTTCAGCGGGCTTCTGGCAATTCCAGCAGATGGCGAAACCGGCGTCATTCCATTCCCGGCAGCGGCGGCAGCGCCAGTCCGGGCGATGGTCGTCCTCGCCTTCCAGATACTCTTCGACGATGCCCCGGGCGCGATTGTAGTCCACCGGCCGCTCGACCCAGACTTCGGGCCAGCTTTCCAGAAAAGGCACCTCGCCATAGGCGGAAGACAGGTCGGCATTCCTGACCACCACCTTGATGCCGGCAACCTCCAGCAGATTCCTGATCTGCCAGACGTCTATGGTATTTTCAGAACTGAATACCCGCTTCATGATGATCTATCTACCCGTGTAACTGCCTCATTCTCCATAAAGCCCTGTCATTCTGCGCGTAGTCGCAGAATTTCGGGAATTGCCCTCCCGGGGAGATACTGCGACTTCGCTTCGCTCCGCGCAGCATGACGGAAAGAGGCTTCATTCATCGCAGCAGATGCCTCGGCCGCAGGCCGCAGAGCCAGAGCGGGGCGGCATAGGCCAGCAGCCCGCCCAGCACCAGCAGGGAAAGCTGCCATACCCGGGCGCCAACGGACCATTCCAGCCATTCTCGCCAGGGGCCGGCCAGGCTCAGCAGCGTCACGGTCATCGCGCCATTGGCCGCGACCAATTGCAAAAGCAGGCGGGGCCAGCCGGGCTGGAACCGAAAGACCCCGTCCCGCCGCAGCCCCCGCAGCAGCAGGGCGGCGTTGAGCGCAGCCGCCAGACTGGTGGCCAGGGCAAGCCCCACATGGGCGAAACCGGACAGATAAAAGCCCAGATTCAGAACCATGTTCACGCTCATGGCGATCACGCCGATACGCACCGGCGTGCTGGTATTCTGCCGGGCGTAATAACCCGGCGCAAAGATCTTCACCGCCATGAAGGCGATGAGTCCCAGGGCATAGGCCTTGAGGCTGGCGGCGGAGCGTTCCACGTCGAAAGCCGTGAAATTCTCGTTCTGGAACAGGGTCACCAGCAGTGGCTCGGCAATCAGGATCAGGGCCAGGGTGGCCGGCAGGGCAATGAGGCAGACCAGCCGGAAAGCCCAGTCCAGGGTGGCGGAGAACTCCGCCATGGATTCGCTGGCGTGCTTGCGCGACAGGCTCGGCAGGACCACGATGGCGATGGCGATGCCGAAAGTGCCCAGTGGCAATTCCATCAGGCGGTCCGAGTAATACAGCCAGGAAACGCTGCCGGTCACGAGCAGCGAGGCAATGACGGTATCGAACAGCAAATTGATCTGGCTTACCGAAACGCCGAACAGCGCCGGCAGCATCAGGCGCCGGATTCGCACAAGGCCTTCGTGCCCGGGGCTCGGCCTGGGCACCGGAAGCAGCCGGATATGCATGAGAAAGGGCAATTGGAACAGCAGCTGGGCGACGCCGGCAATCAGCACGCCCCAGGCCAGCGCCAGCGCCGGCTCGGCAAGCCAGGGCGCGAGCAGGAAAGAGCTGCCGATGAGGGACAGGTTGAGCATGGCCGGGGTAATCGCGGGTCCGGCGAAATACCCGTAACTGTTCAGTACCGCCCCGCACATCGCCGTCATGGAAATCAGCAGCAGGTAGGGAAAGGTGATGCGGAACATCGTGACGAAAGTGGCGAACTTGCCCGGCTCGTCGAGAAATCCATAGGCGACCACCGTGGCGAGAAGCGGCGCGGCGACGACCACCACTGCGGTAATCAGCGTCAGCAGCCCGCCGAGGGCCGCCGCCACGGCATTGACGAGTTCCCGCACTTCGGCGTGGCTGCGCTTCGTTCGGTACTCCGACAGCACCGGCACGAAAGCCTGGTTGAATGCGCCTTCGGCGAAAAGCCGGCGCATGAAATTGGGAATCTTGTTGGCGAGGAAAAAGGCGTCCACGCCCTCGCTGGCACCGAACAGGCGGGCGATGACCACATCCCGGGTCAGCCCGAGCACCCGGGACACCATGGTCATGGAGCCGGTAACGCTGCTCGACCTGAGCAGGCCGTCGGCGTTGGGAGCCGGGTCTCCGGCGCTGGCCGGGCTGACGTCGGATGAATTCACAGGGCAGTCGGAACGATTGACATGGGCGGGCTAAAACGGCATAGTGTCGCACTTTTTTCAGGGCTGTTGGAATACGGCAGAACCCAGCGGAGGTCTCCTTGGCAAATTCCCCACAAGCGCGCAAGCGCGCCCGGCAAAACGAGAAGCGGCGCCGTCACAATGCGTCCTTTCGTTCCATGGTTCGCACCAGCATCAAGAAGGTTCGCGCGGCGGTCGACGGCAAGGATTACGAGGCCGCCAGCGCCGCCTACCAGGCTGCGGTTCCCGTCATCGACCGCATGGCGGACAAGGGCATTATCCACAAGAACAAGGCGGCCCGGCACAAGAGCCGGCTCAATGCCGCCGTCAAGGCCCTGCAATAACTCGCCCTGGGAGCCTGCGCCGCAGGCTCCCGGGTATTCTCTGAAAAACTCCATCCGTGGAGTTTTTCATTATCGCTTCCATGTGCCGCAGGGAAGCTCTGACTTAATCAGAGCTTCCCTGGTCCTACTCTGTCAGCACCATATTGTCCCGGTGAATGATCTCCTCTTCGCCGGCGTAACCCAGCAATTCGGCGATGTGGGAGCTGTCCTCGCCAAGCAGGCGCGCCACTTCCCTGCTGTTGTAATTGACCATTCCCCGGGCGATTTCCCGGCCCGAAGCATCCAGGCAGGCCACCACTTCGCCCCGCTGATACTCTCCCCGGGTGGCGGTGAGACCCACGGCAAGCAGGCTCCTGCCCTGCTCGCGCAGCACCGCAACGGCGCCGGCGTCCAGGCTCAGCGATCCTTTCAGTGTCAACTGCCCCGCCAGCCATTGTTTGCGGGCGGTGACCGGACCCTGCCCGGCGCTGAGCCAGGTGCCTAGCGGCTTGCCGGTTTTCAATCGCAGCAGCAACCCGGGCTCGCGGCCATTGGCGATGATGGTTTGAGTGCCGGAACGCGCCGCGAGCCGCGCCGCGGACAACTTGGTTGTCATGCCGCCGCGGCCGAGGCTGCTGCCCTTGCCGGCCAGGTTTTCCAGCGCCGGGTCGCCGGCCCGCCCGCTTTCCACCAGGGTAGCTTCGGTGTGCTTGCGCGGGTCGGCGCTGAACAGGCCGTCCTGGTCGGTGAGTATCACCATGAGGTCGGCATTGATCAGGTTCGAGACCAGCGCGGCCAGATTGTCGTTATCGCCAAGGCAAAGCTCTTCGGTAGCCACGGAATCATTCTCGTTCACCACGGGAACCGCAGCCAGGTCCAGCAGGCAACTCAGGGTGGAGCGGGCATTGAGATAACGGGTGCGGTTCGACAGGTCTTCATGGCTCAACAGAATCTGGGCGGCGTGGACGCCATGTTGCGCGAAGCAGGCTTCCCAGGCTTCGATCAGGCCCATCTGTCCCACCGCCGCCGCCGCGGCCTGCAGGCGCACTTCCCGGGGCATGGATTTGAGTCCCAGTCGGGTGGCGCCTTCCGCCACCGCGCCGGAAGACACCACCACCAGCCGCAAACCCTGCCGCCGCAGCGCCACGATCTGAGCGGCCCAGCCGGCTATCGCGCCGCGGTCCAGCCCCACGCCGTCATTGGTCAGCAGGGAACTGCCGATCTTGACCACCCAGGTGCGGCAGGCAGCAATTCGCTCACGCATGGTCGCTCTCCCGCCTGGGGTCTGTGGTGTATTCCAGCAACATCTCCCGCTCCAGCCTTTCCTGTTCCCGGGCAAAATCCCTGTCTTCGCGCAGCCTGCGGTAATGGGATTCGATGGCTTGCATCAGGGATTCGCAGAGCGCGTCGCAGCCGGCTCCGGTCAGGGCTGAAATATGGTGTATCGGGGCTGTCCAGTCCAGCGCCCGGCGCAGCTTCGCCTCGACCCCTGCCAGTTCGCCTTCGCCCAGGAGATCGGTTTTGGAAAGCACGAGCCAACGCTCCTTGCCGGCGAGCAGCGGGCTGAATGTTTCCAGTTCCCTGACGATTGCCGCAGCGTTTGCCGCCGGGTCGCCGGCATCAGCGGGAAGGACTTCCACAAGATGCAGCAGCAGCCGGCTGCGGGAGAGATGCTTGAGAAAGCGCGGGCCAAGGCCGGCGCCGGCTGCGGCGCCTTCGATCAGCCCCGGCATGTCGGCCATGACGAAGCTGCGCCCTGCGCCGCGGCGCACCACGCCGAGATTGGGAATCAGGGTGGTGAAGGGATAATCGGCGACTTTGGGACGCGCCGCCGATACCGCCCGGATCAGCGTGCTCTTGCCGGCATTGGGCAGGCCGAGCAGGCCCACGTCGGCAACGAGCCGCAACTGCAATTGCAGCTTGCGCGCCTCTCCCGGCGCGCCATCGGTGGTCTTGCGGGGGGCGCGGTTGGTGCTCGATTTGAATCGGCTGTTGCCAAGGCCGGGACGGCCGCCCCTCGCGACTGTGACCGGCTCTCCGGGCTCGCGCAGGTCGGCAATGAGTTCGCCGGTTTCCCTGTCGAAGACACTGGTTCCCGGCGGCACGTCGATGCAGAGATCACCGCCGCCGACGCCGGTCTTGTTGCGGCCGGCGCCGGGCTGGCCGGAGCGGGCGCGGTACAGCGGCTGGAAGCGGAAATCCACGAGTGTGTTCAAATTGGGGTTTACGCGCAGCAGGACACTGCCGCCGGCGCCGCCGTCACCGCCGTCGGGGCCGCCGAATTCGATAAACTTTTCCCGCCGGAAACTCAGGCAGCCCCTGCCCCCCCTGCCCGCTTCCACGCTGATTTCGGCTTCGTCAACGAATTTCACGAGAATTTGTCCTGGAAAGATTTTGCCGGCAGCGGCTTATGGCGATTCCGACGACGTAACGCACTAAAATTACAGGACAAGGGATTCGCTGACCGATCAGCGAATCCAGAAATTGATGACCTGGCCCGGACGCCGTCCGGCGATTGTGATTCTGGATTGGCCGAACCCAGGGATGAAACGGTCAGGCGGGGTTTACCACGTTGACGTATTTGCGTTTCCGGGGGCCCTTGACGGTGAACTCGACGAGGCCGTCGGCCTTGGCGTAGAGAGTGTAGTCGCGACCGCAGCCCACTTGTTCGCCGGGATGGAACCGGGTGCCGCGCTGGCGCACGATGATGTTGCCCGCCTTGACGGTCTGGCCGCCGAAAAGCTTGATGCCAAGCCGTTTGGATATGGAATCGCGACCGTTATTGCTGCTGCCGCCCGCTTTCTTGTGCGCCATGATTCTGCCCTATGACTTGATACCGGTGATTTTCACCCGGGTGTACGACTGGCGGTGGCCCATCTGCTTTCGGTGGTGCTTGCGGCGGTGGAACTTGATGATACGGATTTTTTCGCCCCGGCCCTGTTCGAGCACTTCGGCTTCCACCGAACTGCCCTCCACATAAGGCTGGCCGATTCTGGCCCCGGCGCCTTCGCCCACCATGAGCACCCGGTCAAAGACAACCGTGGCGCCCACTTCCTGGTCGAGTTTTTCCAGCCGCAATTCCTCGCCTTCGCTCACGCGATGCTGCTTGCCGCCGCTTTCGATTACCGCATACATGTTTCCCGCCCGTTACCGGCCCACTGGTCATTCCGGTGAAAGTGGCGCATTTTACGGGAACATCCCGCCAGAAACAAGCCTGCCTGCGCCGTAAGAATTCACGGCTGCAAATCCGCTTTCGCGAATTCCTACAGTGCAGCCTCCTGGGGTAAAATAGCCCGTTCAATCAGGAGCCTGCACAAATGAGACCCATTGAAATCATCTTTGAAGTTACCGAGGCGCCCGAGGGTGGATACGATGCGCGGGCGCTTGGCCATGACATTTTTACCCAGGGTAGTGATTGGGACGAACTGAAAGCCATGGCTCGGGATGCCGTGCTTTGCCATTTCGCGTCTGAGGACACACCCCGCGTCGTAAGATTGCACTTGGTCCGGGAAGAAGCCGTCGCGGTATGAAAATTCCCCGAAATCTGTCGGGGGGCCGCAGCTGCAAAGTTACTGTCTCGCCGATATGGCTATGGCATCGTGCGAAATTCCGGCAGCCATATGACCTTGACGTTGAAATCGGGTGAGAAGAGTCACAGTTTGACCGTCCCCCGCCATCAGGCATTACGGGTTGGAACGTTGTTGGACTCGATTGTGGGGGTGATCGCGAAATTCCATGGAATTTCCAAGGCTCAAGTGCGTGAAAGGCTGTTTGGCTAAAAAACGCACTGCCAAATCGATGCGCGTAATCGCAATTGATCCCGCTCCGGGAAAGGAAAGCACTGTTTTCGAGGGAACGGAATACTTACAGCTATCCGCTCAGGAACTTCGCGAGTACATGAATCAAATAACCAATGCGAAGGGCTCGATTCTGGTTTGCTGGGATGCGCCACTGACGGGACCTTTCGGTCCCGCGAGTGCTGGTTCGTATCGGTTCGACTTTACCAAACGCCCCATAGAGCGCTTCTTTTCTCTCGACGATTTGATGGTCGAATCAGTTGCCGCAAAATTACCTTCAAGTAGCGGCGTATCATGAGATGCTCGTCTCCGGTTCGCCTGCGGTGGAGGAAAAAGACGCCGATCAGCGCCATAAGCGGGGATCAGGATGCGTGCTGTGCTTGACCGCCATTTTTGTCTGTGACATTCTGGCCTGCCCTGCAACCGTGGATTCGGAGGCGTTTCGTGGGTGAGCGGGACTACGAAGACTCCAGTGTCGAGATCGATCAGAAACTGATCGAGGAAGGCACGATGCAACTGACCGGCGAAATCAAGGTGCTGGAAGCCTGGCTGCGGGAGCTTGACGAGGCCGAGGCCGAAAATGAGGAAGCGCTTGCGGTTCGCAAATCGTACACCGACATGTTGCGCAGCCGGCGCGATATGCTGAGTACCCTCGAAAAACAGGCTCGCTGAATTTCCCCCACCATTCCGAATATCCAGGAGCCTGCGCCGTAGGAATTCGCTATCGCCGCGCCCCTGGCCGGTCGATTGAGGCGAATATTGGTGGATATGCAACGAAATCGAGCGGCCAGGGGCGTGGACGGGAGCGGATTTGCAGCCGTGAATTCCTGCGGCGCAGGCTCCTAGGCGCTCCATGCTGTCACGGGATCAAGCCTCCGCCATGCTCTCCCTGCAGGCGGAAATGAACGCAAGAATCGACCCGGACTGGCTCAAGGCCGCCTACCCCTACCTGCGGGCGGTGATGGTCGAAGGCGCCGAGGCGATCGAACACCACGGCTGGAAATGGTGGAAACGGCAGCGGCGCGACACCGCCCAGTTGCAAATGGAGCTCGTGGATATCTGGCATTTTCTGCTGTCGGAAATTCTGCTGCGGGAAAACGGAGACCAGAATGCCGCCCTGGCTGTCCTGCTCGGCCTGCTGGGCGAGAGTCGGAGCGCTGGCGGCATTGCTTTCGACGGCGGGCGGCATCGAATCGCCGAACTCGACCTGCTCGGCAAGCTCGAATTGCTGATCGGGCTGAGCGCAAGCCGCCGCATCGACCTGCAACTGTTCGGCGCCATCATGGAGGACTGCGAACTGGACTGGCCGGGGCTGTACCGCCAGTACATCGGCAAGAATGTGCTCAACCTTTTCCGCCAGGACCACGGCTACAGGGAAGGCCGCTACCGGAAGCTCTGGTCCGGCCGCGAGGACAATGAATGTCTGGCGGAAATCCTTGACGAACTCGATCCCGAACCGGCGGATTACCGGCAGCGGGTCTACGGGGAACTGGCCCGGCGCTATCCAGGGTGAACCGGCGCCAGTTGCACGCTACCGGTAATAGGCGTTTTCCCGGTAGCTGTGGTCGGTGATGTCGCGGACTTCCTTGAGCTGCGGAATCTGGGAAAGCAGCGCGGATTCCACGCCGTCCTTGAGCGTCACGTCCACCATGCCGCAGCCCTGGCAGCCTCCGCCGAAACGCAAGACGGCGATGTTTTCCTCGAAGATTTCCTCCAGGGTGACATGACCGCCGTGGGCGGCGAGGCCCGGATTGATTTCGTTGTAGAGGATGTAGTTGACCCGGTCCTCGATGGAGCTGTCTTCGCCGATTCGCGGCAGGCGGGAATTGGGGGCCTTGATGGTGAGTTGCCCACCCATGGAGTCCCTGGCGAAATCCACCACGGCGTCTTCGAGAAAGGGAATGCTGGGCTGGTCGATCCAGGCGCTGAAGCCGGCGCAGGGTTTTTTCTCGTCCGTGGGTTTTTCCTCGCCTGGGCGGCAGTAGGAGATGCAGGTCTCCGCCTGGGGCGTGCCGGCGTCGAGAATGAAGATCCGCACGCCAATGCCCTCGCAATCCTGTTTGGCGAGAAGTTCCGCAAGATATTCCTGGGCCGATTCCGTAATGCTGATCACGTCGGACGCTCCCCGGCATTGCCGATCATTCAACCCGGACATTTTACCGCAAGCTTGAAGATTTTGTTTCGAGGCGCCGCTCCTTCCCCGTCATTCCGCGCCCAGCCGCGGAATGACGCAGGGCGGGTTTTGCTAGAATTGCCGCCTTTTCTCCCCCGGGGCGGGCTATGGCCATGCGGAAATCTGCTGTGTATTGCGAGCTGGAAGCGATTCTTGCCCGGCGGATCATGCTGCTCGATGGCGCCATGGGGACCATGATTCAGCGGCACGGACTGGTTGAGGCGGATTTCCGGGGAGAGCGGTTTGCCGATTGGGAAACCGATCTGCTGGGCAACAACGACCTGTTGAATCTGAGCCGGCCCGATTTGATCCGGGATATTCATCTGGCTTATCTGGAAGCCGGGGCGGACATTGTCGAAACGAATACCTTCAACTCCAGCCGCTGTTCCCAGGCGGACTATGGAATGGAGTCGCTGGCGCGGGAACTGAACCTTGCCGGGGCGAGACTGGCCCGGACCGCCTGTGACGAGATGAATGCGCGGACGCCGGAGCAGCCGCGATTCGTGGCGGGAGTCATCGGCCCCACAAGCAAGACGGCTTCGATTTCGCCGGATGTCAAAGATCCGGGTTTTCGCAGTATCGGTTACGACCAGCTTGCGGCGGATTACGCCGGGGCCATTGCCGCCCTCGTGGAGGGAGGCGCCGACCTGCTGCTGATCGAAACTTCTTTCGACACCCTCAACGCCAAGGCGGCCATCCATGCCTGCCTCGATTTCTTCGAGCAGCGCGGCGAACGGCTTCCGCTGATGATTTCAGGGACGATAACCGACGCCAGCGGGCGCACGCTGTCCGGGCAGACTGTCGAGGCCTTCCACAATTCGGTCATCCATGGCAATCCCCTGGCGCTGGGTTTCAATTGCGCTCTCGGCGCCGAGCAACTTGCGCCCCATGTGGAAGAATTGTCCCGCATCGCGCCGGTTCCCGTCAGCACCCATCCCAATGCCGGCCTGCCCAATGCCTTTGGCGAATACGACCAGACGCCCGGGGAGATCGCGGCCTTCATGGGTGATTTCGCCCGGCGCGGCCTCGTGAACATCGTCGGCGGCTGCTGCGGGACGACGGAAGCGCACATCCGCGCCATGGCCGAAGCCGTGGCCGGGCTTGCGCCGCGCAAGATCCCCGCGATCAGTCCGGCCTGCCGCCTCGCCGGGCTGGAAGCCTTCAATATCGGACCTGACTCGCTGTTCGTCAATGTGGGCGAGCGCACCAATGTCACGGGTTCGGCGAGGTTTGCCCGATTGATCCGCGAAGGCAGCTACGAGGAAGCGCTCGAGGTCGCCCGGCAGCAGGTGGAAGCCGGCGCCCAGATCATCGACATCAATATGGACGAAGGCATGCTCGATTCCGTGGCGGCCATGGAGAAGTTCGTCTGTCTGGTGGCCGCGGAGCCGGAAATCTGCCGGGCGCCGCTGATGATCGATTCCTCGCGCTGGGAAGTGATCGAGGCGGGCCTGAAATGCGCCCAGGGCAAGTGCGTGGTCAATTCCATCAGCCTCAAGGATGGCGAGGAGGATTTCCTCGCCAAGGCGCGGCTTTGCCTGAAATACGGCGCGGCGGTCATCGTCATGGCTTTTGACGAGAAAGGCCAGGCCGACACCCTGGCGCGCAAGATCGAAATCTGTGAACGCTCCTGGCGCCTGCTGCGGGAGGAACTCGATTTCCGCGCCTGGGACATCATATTCGACCCCAATATCTTCGCCGTCGCCACGGGCATCGAAGAGCACAACAATTACGCGGTGGACTTTATCGAATGTTGCCGCCATATCCGTGCGAACCTGCCGGGAGCGCTGGTTTCCGGCGGCGTCAGCAATGTTTCCTTTTCCTTCCGCGGCAATAACGCCGTGCGCGAAGCGATTCACTCGGTTTTCCTCTATCACGCCATTCGCGCCGGGTTGAGCATGGGTATCGTCAATGCTGGCCAGCTCGTGGTCTATGACGCCATTGAAGCGGAACTGAAAGCCGCCGTGGAGGACGTGATTCTCAACCGCTCACCGGACGCCACCGAAGCCCTGATCGCGCTGGCGGCGGATTTGCGGCAGGAGGCCGGAAACGCTTCCGGCGCACCCGAAGCGCGGGCCCGGGAACAGCAAGCCTGGCGTCAATGGCCGGTGGAAAAACGCTTGCGCCACGCCCTGGTCCAGGGCGTCAACCGTCATATCGAGGAAGATGTGGAAGAAGCCCGCAAGCGGGCGCAAAACCCCATTGAAGTGATCGAAGGCCCCTTGATGCAGGGCATGAACGAAGTGGGCGACCTGTTCGGCGCCGGCAAGATGTTCCTGCCCCAGGTCGTCAAGAGCGCCCGGGTCATGAAGCAGGCGGTGGCCTGGCTCGAACCCTTCATGGAATCGGAAAAGGGCCGTTCCCCACGGGGCGACAAGGGCACGATTCTGCTCGCCACGGTGAAAGGCGATGTCCATGACATCGGCAAGAACATCGTCGGCGTGGTGCTTGGCTGCAACAATTACCGGGTGATCGACCTCGGCGTCATGGTGAGCAGCGAGCGCATCCTGCAAACCGCCAGGGAGGAGAAGGTCGATCTCGTGGGTCTCAGCGGCCTCATCACGCCGTCTCTCGATGAAATGGTGCATGTGGCCCGGGAGATGCAGCGGCAGGATTTCCACATCCCCCTGCTGATCGGCGGCGCAACCACTTCCCGGGCCCATACCGCGGTGAAGATCGAGCGGCATTACCAGAATGACCAGGCGGTTTACGTCCCCGACGCCTCGCGTTCCGTGGCTGTGGCCGGCGCCCTGCTCAACCCCCGGACAAAGCCCGATTACTGCGGCAAGCTGAAGCGGGAGTATGCCGAAATCCGCAGGCGCAGCAGCCGGCGCGGCAAACGCCGCGAGTTGCTCAGTTACGCCGAGGCCCAGTCCCGGGCGCTGGCGATCGACTGGAAATCCGCTCCCATCACGGAGCCGCGCCTGATCGGAACCCGGATTTTCGATGACTATTCCATTGTGGAACTGCGCGGCTATATCGACTGGACGCCTTTCTTCATCACCTGGGGCCTTGCCGGCAAGTACCCGGCGATTCTGGAAGACGAAAAAGTCGGCCAACAGGCCCGGGAACTCCTTGACGCCGCCAACTCGCTGCTTGAACGCATCACCAGGGAAAAGAGATTCACCGCCAAGGCCGTATTCGGCATCTGGCCCGCGAATCGCGAAGGAGCCAATGACGTTCGTGTGCGCGCCGCCGGAGACCCCGGCAGCGAAAGCACGGCATTCCATTTCCTGCGCCAGCAATTGCCCAAATCCGGGCAACCGGGCCAGCCCCAGCTCTGTCTTGCCGACTTCATTGCCCCGCAGTCCAGCGGACGAACCGATTATCTCGGAGGATTCGCGGTTACCATCGCCGGCGCCGGCCCACTCGCCGCGGAATTCGAATCCGGCGGGGACGATTATCAATCCATCATGACCAAGGCCCTTGCCGACCGCCTCGCCGAAGCTTTCGCCGAACGACTCCACGAGCGGGTCCGCCGGGAGTTCTGGGCCTGCGCCCCGGAGGAATCACTGGGCGCGGAAGACCTGATCCGGGAAAAGTACCAGGGCATCCGCCCCGCCCCGGGCTATCCCGCCTGCCCCGACCACAGCGAGAAAACCACGCTCTTCCGCCTACTGCGGGCCAGGCAATCCATCGGCGTCGAACTCACCGAAAGCTATGCCATGCTCCCCGCCGCCAGCGTCTCCGGCTGGTACTTCGCCCACCCCGAATCCAGATACTTCCCGGTGGGCAAGATCAGCCGGGAACAGGTCGATGACCTGGCAAGACGCAAGAACCGCAACCCTGAATCGCTCCGTCTCCTGCTTTCGTCCAATATCGAGGACCAGGAGCCTGCGCCGTAAGAATTCACGGCTGCAAATCCGCTCTCATCCACGCCCCTGGCCGCTCGATTTCGTTGCATATCCAAAAATATTCGCCTCAACCGATCAGCCAGGGGCGCGGCTGCAGATCAGGCGACTAAGGAAGCTCTGATTAAGTCAGAGCTTCCCTGCGGCACATGGAAGTGCCGCCGAATTCGATAGCGTAAGCCATTGAATTCGCGAGCAAAACAAAACCACGCTTTTGTTTTGCGATAATGAAAAACTCCACGGATGGAGTTTTTCAGAGAATACCTGAAGAATTTTGCGCGAAAGTTTGGCGCTGCGGCTTTTCCTGTATTAGGCTTTCCGTAGCGGCGCCGGCTGGCTGGCGCCGTTCTCGATTTCTCGGTGTTTGGGGTTTCTCTTGACTGTTTCGCGACTGCTGTTCTTGCTTGCGCTGCTGGGGCTTGCGGGCTGTGGCGGTTCCGGCGGGGCGCGGGATGCGGCGGTGGCTGAACCGGCGGCGGATACTGTGGCGGCCTTGCTGGCTCGGGCCGATGCCGCCGCCGGCGCCGAAGCCGCCTTGCTGCGAATGGAAGCCGCCGGGCGGCTGCTGGAAGAAGGGAAATTCGCGGAAGCGGCCGCGGTTGCGGACGCCGGGTTTCCTCCCGGGCCGGAACTGGCAACCGGGCTTGCGCTGTTGCGGACCCGCATCGCGCTGGCGACTGGCGATGCCGCCGGGGCCATGGCGCGGCTGCGTGAAGCTGCGGCGCCGGGCCGGGGGGAAGAAGGGTTTATCGACTATCACCTGCTCCTCGGCGACGCGGCCAGCGCTTTGGACCAGCCGCGGCAGGCGATTACCGCATGGGCCGGAGCGGCCGGTTTGCTCGATGGCGAGCCGGGCGAGGATGTGCGCCGCAAAATCTGGGCGACGCTGGAAAGCCGCAGCGCCCGGGAACTGGAGGAAATGGCCGCCGCAAGCACGAGCTATGAATTGCGGGGCTGGGTCGAGCTTGCCCGGGTGGTGGATTCCGGCGAACACAGCATTCCGCGGCAACTGGAGTCGCTGGTGAACTGGCGCCGGGCCTGGGAGCAGCATTCGGCGGCGCGGCAATTGCCGGAACAGTTGCGCCAGCTTGAGGCGGCCTGGGATGAACGACCGCGCCATATCGCCCTGATGCTGCCACTGGGCGAGGCGGCCGGCGCGGCGATTCAGCAGGGGTTTCTCGCGGGCTACTACGAGGCCCTGGCGGTTTCCCGGGATGTGCCGCGCATTTCGCTGTTCGACTCCACCGGCGCCGCCGATATTCGTCCGTTGTATCAGCAGGCGGTGGATTCCGGCGCCGACCTGATTGTGGGGCCGCTGTTCAAGGACCTGGTCAATCAGTTGCTTGCCGCCGGAGAATTGCCGGCGCCGACCCTGGCGCTGAACTATACCGATGCGGAGCCGCCCGCCGGCGAGGGCAGGCTGTTCCAGTTCGCCCTGGCCCCGGAAGATGAAATCGATGCGGTCATCGACCTCGCCCTGCGGTCGGGCCACCGCAATGCGGCGGTGATTTATCCGGCCAACGACGTTTTCCTGCGCTTGCAGAATATTTTCGCGCAACGCTGGCAGGCCCGGGGCGGCGAGTATGTGGCCCGGGCGGCCTATCTCGGCGGCGGCGATTTCACCGAAGTGGTCAAGACCGTTCTCGATATCGACGCCAGCGAAGCGCGGCTTGCCCGCCTGCTCGACATCCTGCCCCGCTCGAATGTGGAGTTCACGCCCCGGCGGCGGCAGGATATCGATTTCATCTTCCTCATGGCGAACCCCCAGGTGGGGCGTCAGATCAAACCGGCGCTCGATTTCTACTATGCGGAAGACCTGCCGGTTTTCGCCCTGCCCTCGATTTACGACGGCGCCGAGAATCCCGAAAGCAACCGCGACCTCAATGGAGTGATTTTCGCCGACGCCCCCCTGATGTGGCTGAATGAGAACCCGGCGCTTGCCGCCAGCGGGGCGGAGCGCAGGCTCCAGGCCATGGGAATCGACAGCTTCCGGCTGTATCCCCGGCTCGGCCAGTTCCTGCGGGGACAGGTTACTAGCCTGCGCGGCGCCACCGGGGAGCTGCGCATGGAAGACAATCGCCGGATTCACCGCCGGCTCACGCCGGGGCGATTCGAGAACGGCATTGCCGTGCCACTGGCGGAACCCGGCGCCTGAACCATGCCCGCGAGCAACCGGCATGCGGGCCACTTGCAGGAGCGGCGGGCGCTGCGCTTTCTCTCGAACAGGGGTCTGAAGCTCATCGAGCCCAATTTCCACTGCCGCGCCGGGGAAGTCGATCTCATCATGGGGGACCGGCAAGGCGCCGTGGTCTTTGTTGAAGTGCGCTACCGCAAAAGCGCCCGCTACGGCAGCGCCCAGGAGACGATCGGCGTGGAAAAACAGCGCCGGGTCCGGCTTGCCGCGGCCTGGTTCCTCAATGCCAGAAATTGGCAGCACAAGGCCTGCCGATTCGATGTGGTGGCCATTACCGGCAATGGCTCCCGCGGCGCGGACCGGCTCGAATGGATTCGCGACGCTTTCTAGGAGCCTGCGCCGCAGGAATTCGCGAAAGCGAAAATTCGCTATCGCCGCGCCCCTGGCCGGTCGATTGAGGAGAATATTGGTGGATATGCAACGAAATCGAGCGGCCAGGGGCGTGGATGAGAGCGGATTTGCAGCCGTGAATTCCTACGGGGCAGGCTCCTAGGAGCCTGCTCATTACAGGTTACAATATCCTCGCGTCATGGCCGATACAGAGAATTGCAGAACAGAACCTGACCCATGGACCTGACCCCGCGCATCACCCGGCACTTCCTTGACAGCATCGCGGTCAAGGAGCGCTCCGCCAGCGAACTGCCGCAATCGATCCAGCGGGCCGGCGCGGCCATGGTGGAAAGTTTGCTCGGGGGCAACAAGATCCTGTGCTGCGGCAATGGCGGCTCGGCGGGCGACGCCCAGCATTTTTCGGCGGAATTGCTCAACCGCTTCGAGCGCGAACGCCCCGGCATGCCCGCCATCGCCCTCACCACCGACAGCTCCACGATCACCGCCATCGCCAATGATTATGACTATGGGGAGATTTTCGCCAAGCAGGTACTCGCCCTCGGCCAGCGGGACGATGTGCTGCTTGCGATTTCCACCAGCGGCAATTCCGACAATGTGGTCCAGGCCATGGCCGCGGCCCGGGAGCGCGGCATGATCGTGGTAGCGCTCACCGGCCGGGATGGCGGGCGCATGGCCACTGAATTGCGCGACGACGACATCGAGGTGCGGATACCCTCGGACCGCACCGCCAGGATACAGGAAGTGCATCTGGTGGTGATCCACTGTCTCTGCGACTTCATCGATACCGCGATCTTCGGAGGGGAAGACGCATGAAACTCCGGCTATTGATACTGAGCCTGTCGCTGCTTGCTCCGGCCTGCGCCCCCTTTCTCGCGGGAACCCGCAGCGAGCAGGGCATCGAGGAGGACCTGACCCAGCGCACCGCCGGCGCCATGATTACCGACGAGGCCATCGAGACCCGCATCCGTATCAATCTCCAGGCCCAGGAGCCAGCGCTGGAGCAGGCCAATATCGGCATCACCGCCCATAATGGCGTGGTGTTGCTCGTGGGTCAGGCGCCGACGCCGGAATTGAAGCAGCGGGCGGTGGAAATCGCCAGCGAAGCCAGCGCGAACATCCGCCGTATTCACGACGAGATCGAAGTCACGGGCAATACCAGCCTCATCTCCCGGGGCAACGATGCGCTGATTTCCACCCGGGTGCGGACCCTGCTGCTGACGAGCAGCATTGATGTGGACGCCGACGTGCGGGTAATCACCGAAAACGGCACCGTCTACCTCATGGGCGTGATCGACCGGCAACAGGGAGACGCGGTGGCGGCCCGGATCAGCGATATCAGCGGCGTGACCCGGGTGGTGAAGGTGTTTGAATACGTAAACTGACCACGCCCCGGTTTCCGGCCCGGCTTGCAGGCTTCCGGGCGCTCAGGCGGACATTTCCCGCTCAAGCTCAGACAGGCTGGCCTTGACCGAATCGCGGTTGAAAAGCCTTTCGCGGTATTCGATCAGCGGCCTGGTGCCGCGGTTTTCCGGCAACTCGATCCCCATCACCGGCAACCGCCACAGAATCGGCGTGACGCAGCAGTCCACAATGGTGAATTCGTCGCTCATGAAGAAGGGCTTTTCGCCAAAGATCGGCGCCGTGGCGATCAGGCTGTCGCGCAGTTTTCCGCGCATGGCTTCGAGTTCCTCGTCGTCGCCTTCATTGGCGAGCAGCGGGTCCACCAGGGCGCACCATTCGCGCCGTACCCGGTACATCCACAGCCGGCTTTGCGCCCGGGCCACGGGATAGACCGGAAACAGCGGCGGATGGGGAAAGCGCTCGTCGAGATACTCCATGATGATGTCGGACTCGTAGAGGGCAAGCTCACGATCGACCAGGGTCGGCAGGCTGTTGTAGGGGTTCAGGTCCACCAGATCTTCAGGCAGATTGTCGCCGTCCACGTCAATGAGATCGACGGTTACCTGCTTCTCCGCGAGGACGATGCGTACGCGATGGCTGTAATGACTGACCGGATCGGAAAAAAAGGTCATTGACGAACGCTTCGCGATAACTCCCATGGGCTTCCTCATGTGGGCGCCGGGGCGCCGCTCAGTGATAGTCCTTGCGGAATTCCCGGCTCATCAGGGCCACGGAAATGTACAGCAGGCCGAGAAAGAGCAGGACCCAGACACCCATCTGCTGGCGCCGGTAACGAATCGGCTCGCCGATGTAATGGAGGAAATTCACCATGTCGGCAATCATGGCGTCGAATTCCGCAGGCTCCATGCTGCCGGTTCCCGCCACATGGCTGAGGCTGCACTCCATCGGGTCCCCGGCGCCGTGGTCATCGCAGATCACGTCACCCTGCAATTCATGCAGCACATTGGGCATGCCCACATTGGGAAAGATGCTGTTGTTCGTCCCGAATGGCCGCATCGGATCGCTGTAGAACGAGCGCAGGTAGGTGTAGAGCCAGTCCGGGCCCCGCACCCGGGAGATCAGGGTCAGATCCGGCGGCGCCACGCCGAACCATTCGTTGGCGTCGTCTTCCGCCAGCGAATTCCGGATGTGGTCGCCGATCAGCGAATCGTCGAACACCAGGTTTTCCAGCACGAGTTCGTGGGGAATCTCGAGATCGTCGGCGGTGCGCTCATAGCGGGCGTAGCCGAGGGAATGGCAGGAAACGCAGTAGTTCATGTAGTAGTTGAAGCCGCGCTGCAGCGAGGGCTTGTCCAGAAAATCGGTTTCCACGTGGTCCAGATCCAGATCGCCGGCTTCGGCGGCTTCCGCCCGTTCCGACACGAGCATCAGGGGCAGCACCACGAGCAGGGCGATGAGCACGATGCTGCCGATCAGCTGGGGAATGCTGATCCAGCGGCCGGTGATCCGGTCCGGCGGCCGGGCCGTTTTTTCGATGCGCGTGTACCAGGGCATCAGGAAGAAATAACCAAAATAGACCACGGTCATGATCTGGGCCAGCAGGGTCTTGGCGGGGCTTACCGCCTGGGTGCCAAGCACGCCGAGAATGAAGAAACTGACCACGAAGAGCATCAGCGCCAAGCGGCTGTACCAGCCCTTGTAGCGCATCGAGCGCACCGGACTGCGGTCAAGCCAGGGCAGGAAGAACAGAATCGCGATGGCGCCGAACATCACCAGCAGGCCCCAGAATTTCGCGTCGATGCCGAACAGCGGCACGGTCACCGCCCGCAGCATCGAATAGAAAGGCGTGTAGTACCAGACCGGGGGCACGTGTTCCGGCGTCCTGAGCGAATCCGCCTCCTGGAAATTCGCCACTTCCAGGAAATAGCCGCCCATCTCCGGCGCGAAAAAGACCACCGCGAAGAACACGATGAGAAACAGCACCACGCCGCCGAGATCGTGGAACAGGGTGTAGTAGGGATGGAAGGGTACGCTGTCCAGTGGCACCCCGTCAGGCCCCTTGTGCCGCTTGATCTCGATGCCGTCGGGGTTGTTGGAGCCCACCTCGTGCAAGGCCAGGATGTGCAGCACCACCAGGGCGATGAGCACCAGCGGCAGGGCCACCACGTGCAGGGCGAAGAAACGGTTCAGCGTCGCCCCGGAAATGAGATAGTCGCCGCGCACCCAGATCAGCAGATCCTCGCCGATGATGGGGATGGCGCCGATCAGCGACACGATCACGTTGGCGCCCCAGTAGGACATCTGGCCCCAGGGCAGCACATAGCCGAGAAAGCCTTCCATCACCAGAATCAGATAGATGGCCATGCCGAAAATCCAGATGAGTTCCCGCGGCCGCTGGTAGGAGCCATACATCAGGCCCCGGAACATGTGTACATAGACCACGAAGAAGAACGCCGAAGCCCCGGTCGAATGGACGTAACGCAGCAGCCAGCCCCATTCCACGTCGCGCATGATGTATTCGATGGAGGCGAAGGCGGCGTCGGCGCTCGCGGTGTAGTTCATCGTCAGCCAGATGCCGGACAGGATCTGGATGACCAGCACCACCAGGGACAGCACGCCGAAAAAGTACCAGAAATTGAAATTGGACGGGGCGTGGTACTTCGACATGTGTGTTTCCCAGGCCTTGACCACGGGAAGTCTTGCGTCGAGCCAGCCCACCAGGCCCATGAATCCGGCCATCATTCGACCGGGGGGCTGTGCCGCGCCAGCGCCGTCGGCGACCGCGGATTCCGGCGCTTCGTTCACCGCAAGGTCTCCCTGCCCGCCTGCTTGGCTCATGCCGTGTTCTCCTCATCGATGCCGATGACGAGGATATTGTCGCCTTCGTAGGAATGGGGAGGCACTTCCATGTTGCGGGAGGCCGGCGAGCCGCTGTAGACACGGCCCGCGAGATCGAAGCGGGACCCGTGGCAGGGGCAGAAGAAACCGCCGTTCCATTCGGCATCGAAAGGCTGGGGCCGCAGTTCGATATGCGGAGTCGGCGAGCAGAACAGATGCGGGCAAAGGCCGACGAGCACCATGACTTCGGGGGTGCGGGAACGGAACTCGTTTTGCGCGTACTCCGGCTGCTCGGGCTCTTCCGAATCGGGATCGGTGAGCCGGTCCGGATCGCGGTTCAGGGCTTCGAGCGCCTCGGGGCTGCGCCGGACAATAAAGATGGGCCTGCCGCGCCAGGCGGGAATCGGGCCGAGCATTTCCCCCGGGGCGAGATTGCCGATGTCGATGCGGACCGGCGCCCCCGCGGCCCTTGCCTCGGCGCTCGGATTCCAGGATCCGATCAAGGGCGCCGCCGCGCCGGCCACGCCCACCGCGCCCAGCGCGGATGTGGAACCTGCCAGAAAGCGTCTGCGCGCCGTCATGCGGGCCATTCCATACCTCCTGTCCGGTCATTCCGCGAGTATTCGCCTATCCCGTCATTCTGCGCGAAGTCGCGGAATCTCCATGCGCGGCGATAGCGAATTTTCGTTTTCGCGAATTCCTGCGGCGCAGGCTCCTAGCGCTTGGAGTACTGCGGTCGCTTGCGCGCCTTGCGCAGGCCCACCTTCTTGCGTTCGACTTCCCGGGCGTCCCGGGATACGAATCCGGCCTTGCGCAAGGTGGGTTTGAGTTCGCTGTCGTAGTCGATCAGCGCCCGGGTAATGCCATGCCGGATCGCACCGGCCTGGCCGAAACTGCCGCCGCCGCGCACGGTGACCCGGATGTCGAAACGCTCCGCCATATCCACCACTTCCAGCGGTTGGCGCACGATCATGCGCGCCACTTCGCGACCGAAGTAGGTGTCGATGGGGCGCTGATTGATCACGATATTGCCGCTGCCGCGGCTCAGATACACTCTCGCGGTGGAAGTCTTGCGACGACCGGTGCCGTAATGCGGGCTGGTTTCCATTTTGATGTTTCTTTCCGGGATTCGTTGCTGGGAGGATTACAGTTTCAGGGTTTGCGGTTGCTGCGCCGCATGGGGGTGCTCGCCGCCGGCGTAGACTTTCAATTTCTTCAGCATGATCCGGCTCAGCCGGTTGCGCGGCATCATGCCCCGCACCGCAAGGCGAACCACCCGCTCGGGGGACTTTTCGAGCAACTGCTCGAAGGAGACCGACTTGAGCCCGCCGGGATAGCCGGAATGCGAGTGGTACAGCTTGTCGCTGGCCTTCCTGCCGGTAACCCGCACCTTGTCGGCATTGATCACCACGACGAAGTCGCCGGTGTCCACATGAGGCGTGAATTCCGCCTTGTGCTTGCCACGCAGACGAGCGGCAATGGCGCTCGCCATCCGCCCCAGGGTCTGGCCCTCGGCATCCACCAGCAGCCAGTTGCGGGCCACCTCGCCCTGCCGCGCACTATAGGTCTTCATCACTCGATTCTTAAGCGGTTTTCAAGGGAGCGCGGATATTACCCGAGCCGCCCATGGGATTCAAGCCTGCCATTCGCGAAACCGGGCATTCAGCGTTGTGCCCTCGTTAGCGGCCATATCCCGGGCGGCCGCGATCAGATTCTCGTCGGCGCTGAGAGTGATGTTCTTCATGCAGGAAACCCCACACTGAAATTGTGCACACGATTATCGTGTGAAATCAGGCCTTTTGCAGCATGATCCGCGCAGGCTCCCAGACCCGGAACACCTTGATTACTTCGTCGCCGAGGTGGTTGATGACCTTGACGGCGATGCGGCCCGTGGCGGGCTTCGGGAAGGGGCGCGACAGGTCACTGTTGAGGCTGCCCCAGGCTTCGGGGTTGATTTCGGCTTTCAGGGTGGTCTTGAGTGACTTGTACGGATCGTTGGCGCCAAGGAAGTAGGCGTGGCGGACGAAGAAGCTTTCCTCATTGTAGTCGGTGTCGATGAACCAGCAGGCGATGTCGGCGGCGGCGCTTGAGCGGATTTCGCCGGATTGCGGGTGGAATACGTCAACGCCCTTGAGCCTGACCTGAATCTGGCCGTCTTCCACGTCGCGGATTTCGATGTCGGGTTCGCCGAAGACGACGAAGAGATTACCCTTGCCGGTGTTCTTGAGGTCTTCGGCCATGTGCAGGTCGGCGTTCATCCGCGCCTTGAGCACGGGGATTCTGCCGAGCTTGTCGAATTCCGAGGCGTGGGCGTCGAAATTGAAGGCACAGGCGATAAGAACTTCGAATCCCGCCTCCGCGGCTTCCCTTGCGGCCTCAACAAGGTCAGCCCGGGCGACCGTGCCGAACTCAGGCCCGATAAAGATCCCCGCCCGGACTTCCTTGCCGTCGCCATTACCCACTTTGTCGTAACCCTGCGCGGAGCCTGCCATCCCGTCGCCCTGCTCGGAGACCGCCGTCCCGTCATTCTGCGTAGAACCGCCCATCCCGACACTCTGCGCGGAACTCGTAATCCCGTCATTCCGCACAGAGCCCGCCACCCTGTCATTCTGCGCGGAGCGAAGCGGAGTCGCAGAATCTCCCCGACCGTCCTCCTCCCCTTCCGAAGCCAACACCCCTCGGCCCGAACCACCCTCCACATACCTCCCCTCCGCGCAAATCATTCCTCCCGGCCAGGGAACCAGCGAAGAAAAGTCGATCTTCCCCTGCTTGTCGGCCTGCTGGACGCCGGCGGTTTTCAGGTTTTCCAGAATAATCTGCGCGAAATCGGCTTCGCGGCCGTACACGGGGCCGGGCTCGGCGACCTGGTTCTCGACGAAGTCGCCGTCCTCATCGACTTTCAACTCGCGATGGGGCGACAGGCTTTCCACCGTGAAAGGCCCGGCCACGCGAACGACTTTCCTGTCCTCGTGCGGCTTGTCGTAGAGGTACTCGTAATCTGCCCTGGCAGCGATGGATGCGTCGATTTCCCGCTGCCGGGCGATACGGGCGTTCCAGAATCGTTCGAGCGGTTCCCGGGCGGCTTCGGGCCATTCCACCGGCGCTTCCCGGGGGACTTCCCATTCCAGCAATTTGCCCGCGGCGACCACATCGCCAGAGGGAAGCACCCGGGGTTCGTTCTGCTTCGCGTCAAAGCGGACCGGTTTTCCCTGCCAGCCGCCGGTAGAGACGGTGAAGGGCTGTGGGTGTCCCTTGAGGGAATCGTTCAGCGCGGCGAGGGCGGCTTCGACTTCAGGCTGCAAGCGCTCGTAAATGATGTCGATTTCGGCGTTGTTGGCGATGGACTTCAGTGTAATGTGGGGAACGCGCTCGTAGACGAAGCCCTGCCGAATGTCGGCGCCTGGTTGTGAATAAGGTGACTGACTGAGCAAGTTCCGTGCCAGAAAGCTCGGCTTGCTTCACTTTTCCTTCAGGGCTGTCGGCGAGAAGGTAGAACGGGTAGCGGGCGCCCATGATGCGGGCTCTCGCGAGCGCAAGGGAGACTCGGGATGTGTCCATGGTAATCCAGCGGCGGCCCCATTGTTCGGCGACGTAGGCGGTGGTGCCAGAGCCGCAGGTTGGATCGAGGACGAGGTCACCGGGGTCTGTAGTCATGAGGATGCAACGTTGGATAACCTTCGGAGTCGTTTGAACAACGTACATCTTGTCTGCCATAAAGCTAGCACTAGTGTCAGTCCAAACATTACCCGTTGGGTACACAGCAAAATCATTAAGAAACCGCACGTAGTACGGAATACTAGATCTTGCTGCTAGACGGCCAGCCATGCCAATACGGTTAAGACCTTCCGTTCTAGTTTTCCAATGCAGGCCCGACTTCGGCAAATAACTGATCCCATTCAGCATCAGTTTTTCGTCACGCGCCGAAGAGCCTTGGGACATTAGCTGATCTAATGTCCCAAGGCTCTTCGGCGCAAACACTGAATCCCTTAATGCCTCTATTTGTTGAACTTCTCGATATGTAGTACCACCTTCTATTCCCGCTTTTTTACTGATCCACCATGGGCGGTACTTCAGTAGTTGACTACTTCTTGCATACCAAAGGACTGAATCTGAGATATTTGAAAGCGTGTTTCCTGCAAATCCACTGGTCTTGGTAAAGTGAATATCGGAAACAAAATTCTCCGATCCAAAAACCTCATCCATAACCGCCCGCACCCGATGCACATTCTCATCTCCAATCTGCACGAACACCGAGCCGCTTTCCGTCAGCAATTCCCTTGCCACGGTGAGCCGGTCCCGGAGATAGCCCAGATACGAATGAATCCCGTCACGCCAGGTATCGCGGAAAGCCTTGACCTGCTCCGGTTCCCGGGTGATGTGTTCAGCCTTGCCGTCCTTGACGTCGCGGCTGGTGGTGGACCACTGGAAATTCGAGTTGAACCTGATGCCATAAGGCGGGTCGATATAGATGCACTGGACCTTGCCGCGCAGTCCTTCGCGTTCGGCGAGAGAGGCCATGACCCGGAGGCTGTCGCCGAGAATCATGCGGTTCGACCAGTTGGCGTCGTGGCGGTAGAATTCGGTTTTGGCGTGTTCGTCGGGCAGGCCGTTGAAATCGGAAAACAGGTCAATCTGGGATTCGGCGGCCTTCTCGTCCGCCTCGGTGCGCCGCACAAGATCGTCCACCAGCGCCTTGGGGTGGACTTTCTCCTGGATATACAGCGGCGGCGCATTGACCACGAGTTCCGCCTCGTCCTGTGCGTCCTTGCCGCGCCAGACGAGCTGGGGGTCAAGCTCGCGGTTGCGGCGCTCATAGGCAACCCGCAACGGCGACCTCTGCTCCGGCTCGATCAGGGGCTCGGCTTCCGCGGTGGGAATGTTCTTGCGGGTGGCGTCCCGATGCTTGAGCGTCTCCACCGCCTTGTTCTTCGACTTCTTGCCCTTCGGCATTGCTGTTCTCCGTTGTTATGGCGGATTTATCAATCCGCTTTTCCCTTTCTTGACCGCATTCTCGCAGCCATTCGGGCTATTCAATCCGGAATCTTGTCGTTGGTTCATTTCTTCCCTGGCAAAACCGTGTTCACTCCGCCTTCATCAGGCTACCCCGCCCTTGTCGAGCGCAATGGCAAGGAACTCGTTTCCAGCGTGGACAAGTCCATGCGGCTTGAGGCCCGGTCAATATCGAATCCCACAATTTCGCCCGCGGCGTTGATATCGACTTGCAACCCGTCGGTGACCTCTAGGGTCTGCTCACCCGGTTCGCTCCTGAATTCGACGTAAAGGCTGTCCGTATCCGGGTAGTAGTGCAATTTCATCATTTTCTCCGGTCGAAGTTTCGGTCAAAGAATGCGTTATGAACCGTTTTTCCGTCAGGCAATGTGACAACCCGCAAGATTCTCTGATCACCCAACTCCTCCGCTTGAATCCGCCCCCAAAAGCGAACCCGCCCGTCATCCTGAATCTCGGTTTGTAATGGCTGCTCAATAACCTGCTTGCACCAAGCCCTTTCAATATACGGTCGTTTGCGCAAGACTTGTTCGTCAAAGTAGCGAGTTGTCTTCACCTTGGGCGCTCAGAAGCTACTGGCGGTATCCAGATTTTCTTGCCACAGGGCTTCAAACTCATCCTGCATGGAGTATACATCAGTAAATTCGGCAAAGGCCCAGCGACCGAAGCCGCCATGCCTGTTGACTCCCGGAATCCATTGAGCGTCCATCGTGTTCTTCTTGTCGATGGCGTCTTCGCCGCGGAATCCCTTGATCTCCACCACGAGGCGCAGCGGGTTTTCCGGCCCGCGACCATCGTCAATGAGGACGATGAAATCGGGGATGTAGCGGCGCATTTCGGATTTTTTGCGATAGGGCACTTCAAAGCCAAGATTGTGGTTCTTGACCCAGGCGAGCACCCGGGGATGAGAGTCGGCGATGCGACAGAATTCGCCCTCCCAGGAACTGTCCAGAATCGCCCAGTTGACATGGCAGCGGGGCGGGTCGTCGTTGGGAAAGTAACGAATTCCCTTGCTTGTGGTGAAATTCACCTGCCGGGTTGTGCCGGTTGGGTTGTAAGGGTCAAGCAGGGCCTGGACGGGCTTTTTGTCCAACTGCGAAAGCAGGATCGCCGAATTGATTCGTTCGCAGGCCTGGTCGGCGAGAATCCGGTAAAGCAAATGCCCCGGACAAGTCCCTCCCGCGCAGCTCAGACATTCGTCGAGCCATTGCATGGCGATTCGCCGGAACTGGCCGAACAGGTACAGTTTGGGCAAGCCCTGGGTATCCATGGACTTCGATTGAGCATCGTCAGTGGATTCCGCTTTTCGCTCTTCCGGGCTGTCCAGCCAGCGGGAATACAGCAGGTGCCTGGCGAGATGGTAGGCGATTTCCTGTTTTCTGGTGTTTTTCAGGTGCTCCGGCGACAGTTCGATGTCTTCGCCAATGATGCCGGCATTCCGGGTTCGGGTGGGCCCAACCAGTTCCGGAGTCAGGCGTAGCCGGGAGTCGGCATTGAACTTCGCCTTGAGTTTTTCCCGCGGCAATTCGACCCGGTAGCCAACCACTCTGGGGAAACGAATCTCAAGAGCGTCGCGCTCCGGCGACACGGCCTTGACCTGGATCGTCTTGCGAGGCGGCTGGGGCTTGACGACCACGGGCCTTGCGGTGAAATCGAAAGGGATGCCGAGCACATCGGCGTACTCGACGTTGAACAATCCAGTTTCCTCATTTGTTTCATAGGACAGTCGGCGCAATGCCCTGCCCACGACTTGCTCACAGAGAAGTTGTGTGCCGAAGGCGCGGACGCCAAGCACATGGGTGACGGTATTCGCATCCCAGCCTTCGGTCAGCATAGAGACCGAAACCACGCAGCGAATTGAGCCACCGAGCCGGCCAGGCTTGCCGACAGTGTTCATCACTTCCCGCAGCAAATCCTGGTCGGTAAGCTTTTCCGCCCTGGACTTGTCGCCGGTGCGAGTCCTGATCTCACGGCGGAACTGTTCGATCTCATCGGCGGCCAGATTGCGGAAGTTCTTGTCAAGCGCCTCACCGGATTCCAGTTGATTGCTGTCGATCAGAAGCGTTCTGGGCCGTGGAATCGCATGCCCTTCCTCGTCAAAGTTGCGAAACAGTTCAAGGCGGCCATTTTCGACGACATACTCCCCATCTTCCAGTTCGCGGCGAAATCCGGAAACATAGTCGTAGACCAGTCTGGACGTGGCCATGTTGTTGCACACCACGATAAAGCAGGGCGGAGACTCGATGTTCGCTTCCCGCCATTGTTCGAAGATCTTGCGGTAATGGCCATACAAGGCATCCAGCGCCGATATCAATTGCGGCGGAAGATGATGCGGGTCAAGCCCGTCGAGGTTTCCACCACCCTTCTTGGGCATTTTCTTGCCGATGTGGTCCCAAAGCTTGCGAAAGACCGGCATTTCAGCCTCGGGCACATTGTCTGCGATCGGTACGCGCGGCAATTTGACGATGCCGCATTCGATGGCGTCCATCAGCGAAAAGTCGCTTGCGGTCCAGGGGAACAACGTGCCCTCGGCATAGCCGGAACCGCTGAGAAAGAACGGCGTGGCGGACAGATCGATCACCCGGGAGAGTTTCAGTTTGCGGTTGGCGGCTTCGAGTCCTGAAATCCATAGCCGCGCCGCTTCCCGATTCTTTTCCGCCTCCTTTCTGTCATCACCCTTCAAGGCGCCTTCTTCGGATTCGGTTTCAGGCTTTTCCCGGTAGCAATGGTGGGCTTCGTCATTGATAGCGAGGATGTTCTTCATCGACAGCAGATCGCGCATGACGCGCTGCAGCATCTGGCCTTCGCTTTCGAGGGTGACCGGGTCCTCCCCGCGAGGTCCTTTCAGCAAGGCGCGGCCGGTTTTGTTCAGCGGGAATCTTTCGCGCCGCCTGAAGGCATGATAATTGGTGATGACGATCTTCGCCTGGACGAGTTCGCGCAGCATGTCCTGGGGCACGAGTTCGCGGCTCTGGTAGTAGCTGTCCGGGTCATTCGGCTGCAGTACCCGGAGCCGGTCGCGAATCGTGATTCCCGGAGTGACGATCAGGAATCCTTTGGTAAATCGGTTGCTCTGCGGTTGCCGCACCGCGTTGATCGTCTGCCAGGCAATCAGCATCGCCATCACAGTAGTCTTGCCGGCGCCGGTGGCCATCTTGAGAGCGAGACGCATCAGATCGGGGTTGGCTTCCCTGCTCGCCCTGCTCAGTTGTTCGAGGATTTCCTTACCTTTGCCGCCCGCGTGAGGCGCGACTTCGGTGAGCCAGATCGCGGTTTCCGCCGCTTCCACCTGGCAGAAAAAAGGACGGATGCCGCTGAATGGATGATTGCGCCAGTGCTGGAGCAGCCGCGCCGTTGTCGGTGTCACCCGCCACTGGTTTGAATTGGGTAGCGCGCGCCAGTTGTCGACCTGCTGGCGCACGCTGTTGATGAGCACGGCAGTGCGGTCGTACTGCTGCTTTTCGTCGGACAGGTCGGTTCCGGTGTCGAGTTTGAGCCCGGCGCTGCCCGGAGGGTTCCCCTTCTTCATTTTGGCATTGGGGATGGGAGTCACAAAATCCGCGCGGCGGCGACTTTCAGCGATTTTCCCCGTGGGCTGGCCTGAATCATCCAACTCCCAGTGCCGGGTGGGGTAGTCGTAGGGCGAGTTGAGAATCGGCTGATCGAAGAACTGGCTGTCCAAGACTTTCCATGCTCCTGCTGGGGCGAAACGAAAACCGCTTGCATCATATTGCTGATTTGGAGCGGATTCCAGTCTGCGCCGTCGAGATTTGGGCCAATCGAAGACTCAATGGTAACGCCATGGATGGCATGAACTCACAGAATTCCCGATGAGATCCTGCGACTTCGCGCAGGATGACAGATAGGGAAGTGCGCAGGATGACGTGCAAGCCGCGGAGCGGTTTCAACCTCGCCACGCCTTGTGGCACACTGGCGTTTTTTGGCGGGAGATTGCGATGTTCAGGGTCTGGATGTTGTGGCTGGCTTTCGGGGTTTGCGGCCTGGCGCGGGGGGCTGCGCCAGGGGTTGACGAGGTGCTTGGCCGGCTTGCCGAAACCGGGGAGCAGGAAGGACTGCTGTTCTGGTCCCAGGAGGACCGGCGGGTGGGGTTTGCCCACATTGCCGAGTTGTTTCCGACCCGGCTCATCGGGAAAAGCGACTCGCCCTCGCCCTTGCGCGAGGCGCCCGTTGAACTCGGCGATGTGCGTTATGAAGTCGATGGTCAGTCCTACTCGCTCGCCGATTATCTGGCCGACCCCGGCCATGTGGGAATGATCGTCGTTCGCGGCGACGATGTGCTGTTCGAGGATTATTCGGCGGGTAGCGATGCGGGCAGCGTCTGGATTTCCTTTTCGGTGACCAAGTCCGTCACCTCGATGCTGATCGGCGCGGCGATTGCCGACGGCTTTATCGGGAGCGTCGACGAGAAAGTCGTCGATTACCTGCCGCGACTGCGGGGAACAAGCTACGGGCAGGCGAGCATCCGCGATGTGCTGAACATGGCCTCGGGCGTGCGCTGGAACGAGGACTATGCCGACCCCGCCTCGGATGTGGCCCGGGCCGGCGGCGCCAACGGGCTGCAACTCGCCGGTTATCTGGCGACGCTGCCCAGGGCGGACGCGCCCGGCGAGACTTTCAACTACAACACCGGCGAAACCAATCTCGCCGGGGAGATTCTGCGAGCCGCAATCGGCAACAATGCCTCCACCTATCTCAGCCGCAAGATCTGGCAACCTTTCGGCATGGAGTACGACGCCTGGTGGTCGCTGGGTTCTCCCGCTGGCGGCGAACTCGGGGGCTGCTGCATCCAGGCTTCCCTGCGGGATTACGCCCGTATCGGGCAATTCGCGCTTCGCGGCGGGCGCCTGCCGAACGGCGAGCGCGTGCTGCCGGATGGCTGGATGCGGGAGTCCACCGAACCCTCGGACGCTTTCGAAGGCTATGGCTACCTGTGGTGGCTGTTCGAGGGCCGGGGCTACGCCGCCCGCGGGATCTTCGGGCAATTGATCCGCATTTACCCGGACGATGACCTGGTCATTGCCTTCCACGGCAATGCCGAGGCCGCCGTGGGGACGACATTTCACGCCCACCAGTACGCGGCGGTGGAAGCGATCCGCGATTATCTGGCGGTGGAGCCTTAGGGAAGCTCTGATTAAGTCAGAGCTTCCCTAAGGCACATGGAAGTGCCGCCGAATTCGATGGCGTAAGCCATTGAATTCGGGAGCAAAACAAAACCACGCTTTTGTTTTGCGATAATGAAAAACTCCATGGATGGAGTTTTTCAGAGAATACTTAGAGTAGCGGAAGCGGCTTTCCTTCATCGCCAGAAGCCTGCGTCCCGAAATTCACGAAATTCCGGATTGACTGTAACCAGTTCCGCTGTGCTGCGTTGTATGTGTTGAATGGCATCGTTGCGGGGCTCGCTCGGGCGATGCCGGGGGGAACGACGGGCCGGCCATGCCGGCATAATTTTTGGAGAGAGGAATGAATCAGGCTCTGGTGAGAAACTGTACCGCCGGCTTCGCCGCGCTGGCGCTGGCGGCAAGCACGGGGGCCGCGCCTGGCCAGGACATCGAGCGCAGCTTTTCCGTGAGTGCGGGCGACACGGTGCGGGTGGATGTGGAACGGGCGCGGATTCGCGTCGAGACCTGGGAGCGCAACGAAGTCGCTTTTTCGGCGGTGGAAGCCGACCGGCTTGAATTCGAGTTCGAACAGGAGGACGGCGTGGTGACGATTCGCGGGCGCGAGCCCAATGGCCGCCTCTCGTGGGGCTGGCTGGGGCTGGTGGGTAACGCGAATGCTGAAATCATGCTGAATGTGCCGTACACGCAGCATCTGAACCTGCGCACGAGCGGCGGCAATGTGGAGCTGGACCGGCTGCGGGGTGAATTCCGGGTCCGCTCATCCGGCGGCAACATTACGGCGGGCGAAGTCGACGGGCCAGTGGATGTGGAAACCTCAGGGGGCACGATTCGGCTGGAGCAGGCAAGCGGCTCGGTAGCCGCGAAAACTTCGGGCGGTCGCATCCGGCTTGGCAATATGGCCGGCGCGGTGGACGCCAGAACTTCGGGAGGCAGCATCCGCATCGCCGAAACCGGCGCCGGGGTTGAGGCCCGCACTTCGGGCGGCTCCATTGAAATCGACAATGCCGGCGGCGCGGTGAATGCCCGGACGTCCGGCGGTTCCGTTACGGTGGGCTTTGCCCGCCAGCCGGAAGCCGGCAGCGAGTTGCGTACTTCCGGGGGCGGCGTTACGACGTATCTGCCCGGCGATTTCCGCGCCGATATCTCCGCGCAAACTTCCGGCGGCCGGATTCGTTCCGACTTCCCCGAAGCCAGCGCGGATGAACGGGGCCGCGAACTCGAACACGCCCTGAACGGCGGCGGCCCCGAACTCATCCTGAAAACCTCCGGCGGCTCAATCCGAATCCACCGCCGGGAAAGCTAGGAGCCTGCGCCACAGGAATTCGCGAAAGCGAAAATTCGCTATCGCCACGCCCCTGGCTGGTCGGTTGAGGCGAATATTGGTGAATATGCAACGAAATCGAGCGGCCAGGGGCGTGGATGAGAGCGGATTTGCAGCCGTGAATTCCTGTGGCGCAGGCTCCTGACGTGCATGGCTACGCGAACAAGGACGTTCGCGGCCTTGCGCTTTTCAGGCCCGGTGTTCGAGGCTGAGGTAGTCCCGGGATTGCATTTCGAGGAGGCGTGAGCGGGTGCGCTCGAACTCGGCGGCGAGGCGGGTATCCCTGTAGAGATTCGGGATTGCCGCAACGGCGCTGAGAATCAGTTTTACCCGGCTGTCGTAGAAGGCGTCAATGAGATTGATGAAGCGCCGGGCGCCGTCAAGGCTGTGATCGTCGAGGACGGGCACATCGCTGATGATCACGGCGTGGAACATTCTGGCGATCTCCACGTAATCCGCCGCGCTGCGGGGCCCTTCGCAGATTGCCCTGAAATCGAACCAGACCACATCCTGGGTCATCAGCCGCACGGCGATTTCGCGCTCCTGAATGACAATGCTTCCATGGCTGACGACACTGGCGGCGCCGGTGGCGAGTGCGTGGAAATTCCCCCGCAGCAGGGATTCGGTTTCGGGCGTGACCGGATGGTGATACAGCGTGGCCTGCTCGAGGCTGCGCAGGCGATAGTCCACCTCCGAGGCCAGCTCCACCACCGCGCAGTGTTGCTCAAGCAGGCCGATGGCCGGCAGGAATCGTTCGCGCTGCAGGCCATTTTCATACAGCCTGGCCGGGGGAATATTGGAAGTCGCCACCAGAATCACCTTGCGCCGGAACAAGGCATCGAGCAGGCCGCCAAGCAGCATGGCGTCGCCGATATCGGAGACATGAAACTCGTCAAAACAGATGATTCCGGCCTCGAAAGCAAGTTCTTCCGCCACGGTTTCGAGTGGACCGCGCGCTCCCTGCAAGGCTGCCAGCCGCCGGTGCACACGCTGCATGAAAGCGTGGAAATGCGCCCGCAGCTTGTAATTGCCCGGCAGGCAATCGAAAAAAAGGTCCATCAGGAAAGTCTTGCCGCGGCCCACCCCGCCCCACAGGTATATCCCCCGGGGCGGCGCACCCCGCCGGGACAGCCCAAGCCAGGACCAGGGCGGCGAAGGCCGCCGGCGCCAGCGCGGCGCAAGCTCCCCCGCCAGCCGCCCCAATTCCCTCACCACCTCCTCCTGCGCCGGATCACGAGTAACCCCGCCCTCATTCACGGCTGATCGGTAACGGCTGCAAATGTCCATCAAAGAAGTCCTTCCAGGCCCGAAAAGCATTCTCGGAACACAAGGGCGCAAAAGAATATCACCAGACGGGAAAGTGGGTGTCCCATGCCGGTTTGCCTCTCCGTCATTCTGCGCGAAGCGAAGCGGAGTCGCAGAATCTCCCGCAGTGGCCTCCCAATGAGATTCTGCGACTGCGCGCAGAATGACAGGAGTTTCGATGGGTGTCCTGATGATGCCCAGGAGTTTCGATGGGTGTCCTGATGATGTGGTGATGTGGCGGGAAATTTATTTTGCATTATATATTTCAATAGCTTAAGAACTATCTTTGTATGGGTGTCCCATGCCGGTTTGCCGTCCGCCGCACGCCGCTTGTCGACAAAGGCGAGATGCCTTTTTCGCGAACAACCTGATTCGGATTAAGCGAATAGGCTTCCCCCTTCCGGGCTCGACCGAAGCCCCGCGCCCCCACATGCGGTATACTCTCCCTTCCTTGATGTTGACTTCCCGGCCCGCACAGCGAAGGTTCCCCACTTGACTATCTGGCTTACCGGAATCGCATGTCTGGCCCTTGGGCTGGTAATCGGCGCCGCCTTCGCCAGCCGGCTCGGCGGCGGGCCGGCCCGGGTGCGCGAACTCGAAGAGCAGTTGCGCCGCCTGCGGGAAAGCGACCGGGATTACCGCGAAAGCGTGTCCGAGCATTTCAGCACCACCGCCAGCCTCGTCACGCAGATGACAGAAAGCTACCGGGAGGTGTACCAGCATCTCGCCAGCGGCGCCCAGTCGCTTTGCTCCGCCGAAGTCGCCAGCCGCCTGCTGCCCGCCAATAACGAATCGGTTTTCGAGAACACCCCCGAAGCTGAGGAACTCGGCGTACTGCCTCCCAAGGACTATGCCGCCAGGGCCGACCCGTCCCGCAAGGGCGCCCTTGCCGAGGATTTCGGCCTGGAAAAACCCGGCAGGGAACCGGATGAAGAATTGGGCGCGAATCGTTGAAGCAGAGAACTTCACCCCACCGATGACCGCCTGCAATCTTACGCACCTGAAGCAGCTCGAAGCCGAGAGCATCCATATCATCCGGGAGGTTGCCGCCGCCTTCGGCAATCCGGTGATGCTGTACTCCATCGGCAAGGATTCCTCGGTGATGCTCCATCTGGCCCGCAAGGCCTTTTATCCCGGGCGCCTGCCATTTCCGCTGCTGCATGTGGACACCACCTGGAAGTTTCGCGAAATGATCGCCTTCCGCGACGCCCAGGCGAAACGGCTCGGCCTTGAGCTGATCGTCCACATCAACGAGGAGGGGGTGAAGGCCGGCATCAATCCTTTCGACCACGGCAGCGAAAAACACACTGATATCATGAAGACCCAGGCGCTGAAACAGGCCTTGAACCGGCATCGTTTCGACGCCGCCTTCGGCGGGGCGCGGCGGGATGAGGAAAAATCCCGGGCCAAGGAGCGCGTGTTCTCCTTCCGCGACCGCAACCACGTGTGGGACCCGCGCAACCAGCGGCCCGAATTGTGGAACCTGTACAACACCAGGATCAGCAAGGGCGAAAGCATCCGCGTGTTTCCCCTGTCGAACTGGACCGAACTCGACATCTGGCAGTACATCTACCTCAACGATATCGAGATTGTGCCGCTGTATTTCGCCAAGCGGCGACCCGTGGTGAACATCGACGGGGTGGACATCCTCGTGGACGACAACCGCATGCCCCTGCCCCAGGTCGAGCCGGTACAACTCAAGATGGTGCGCTTCCGCACGCTGGGCTGCTACCCGCTTACCGGCGCCGTGGAATCCGACGCCGACAGCTTGCCGGAAATCATTCGCGAAATGCTGCTGGCCACGAGTTCCGAGCGCCAGGGCCGCCTGATCGACTCGGACCAGGCGGCTTCCATGGAACAGAAAAAACGCCAGGGCTATTTCTGATTGCGCCTGAAATCCGCGCGCCTGGACAATCAGCACTTGTATGTGGCGCCAGGATGTGCCACCGGATTTAGTGGCGCAAGCCAGTAAATCCTTGAGAAACCAAATGAACCAGCAACCCGATCTGGCCCAGGCCGACATCAAGGCCTACCTAGCCCAGCATGAGCGCAAGGAACTGCTGCGCTTTCTGACCTGCGGCAGCGTCGATGACGGCAAGAGCACCCTCATCGGCCGGCTGCTCCACGATTCGAAGCTGATTTACGAAGACCAGCTCGCCGCCATCGAAGCCGACAGCCTGCGCTCGGGCAGCCTCGACGGCAAGCTCGACCTGTCCCTGCTGGTGGACGGCCTTCAGGCCGAACGCGAGCAGGGCATCACCATCGACGTGGCCTACCGCTATTTTTCCACCGCGAAACGCAAGTTCATCATCGCCGACACGCCGGGCCACGAGCAGTACACCCGCAACATGGCCACCGGCGCCTCCAACTGCGACCTCGCGATTATCCTCATCGACGCCCGCCACGGCGTGCTGACCCAGACCCGGCGGCACAGCTTCATCGTCTCCCTGCTCGGTATCCGGCAGGTGATCGTGGCAGTGAACAAGATGGACCTGGTGGATTATGCCGAAGACGTTTTCAACCGCATTCGCGAGGAGTATCTCGCCTTCAGCGCGGGGCTCGAAGGGATCGAGCCGCATTTCATTCCGCTGTCCGCCAAACATGGCGACAATGTGGTCCATGCCAGCCAGGCAATGCCCTGGTACCAGGGCAAGGCGCTGATGACCATGCTGGAAACCGTGGAACTCTCCGCCAGCCGCAACTTCGCCGACTTCCGCTTTCCGGTGCAGTACGTCAACCGGCCCAATCTCAATTTCCGCGGCTATTGCGGCACCGTCGCCTCGGGGGTAGTGCGCAAGGGCGACGAAGTGATGGTGCTGCCTTCGGGCCGCAGGAGCCGCATCAAGTCCATTGTCACCTACGATGAGGAACTCGAACTCGCCTGGGCCAATATGGCGGTGACCCTCACCCTGGAACACGAGATCGACCTCGGCCGCGGCGACCTGATCACCCATCCCGACAATCCCCCCGCCGGAGGCGACCGCCTCGACGCCAGCGTGGTGTGGATGGCGGAGGACCCGCTGCTTCCCGGTGTGCAATACGAAATCAAGCTCGGCGCCCGCAGCGTGATCGGCACGGTAAAGTCGGTGCGGCATGTGGTGGACATTTCCAATCTTGCCGAGCGCCCCGCCGCCAGGCTTGAGTTGAATGAAATCGGCCGGCTCGACATCGCCCTGGAGCAGGCGGTGCATTTCGACAGCTACCGGGACAACCGCGCCACCGGCGGATTCATCCTGATCGACCGGCTCTCGAATGTCACCGTGGGCGCCGGCATGATCCATTGTGAACACGCCCGGGGGGACGCTCCGGCGAACAGCGCAAGCGGCCATGTAAGCGACAGCGAGCGCGCGGCCCGCTTTGGCCAGCGGCCCGTGACGGTCATGTTCATTGGCGTCTCCGGCTCGGGCAAATCGACCCTCGCCCACGCCCTGGAAAGGCGATTGTTCGACCTGGGCCGCTTCAGCACCGTGCTCGATGGCAAGGCCATGCGCCTCGGCATCAGCCGCGACCTGCCACACGACGCCGAGGGCCGCGCCGAAAATCTGCGCCGTAGCGCCCATGTGGCCCGCTTTGTGAACGACTCCGGGCTGATCTGCTGCGCCGCCTTCGTGGCGCCTAGCGAAGACTCCCGGGAACACGCCATCAGCGTGATCGGCCGGCGCAACTGTTTTCTGGTGTATCTCAACCCGCCGCTGGATATCTGCATGCAGCGCGACCCGAGCGGGCTGTACGCCGCCGCCAGGGAAAACGAATCCGAGCATGTGCCGGGGCTTTCCTTTCCCTACCGGGCCCCCGTCGAGCCCTGGCTGGAACTCGACACCAGCGCGCTTTCCGTGGAAGCCTGCGTGAACCAGGTGCTTGCGCGACTCGAAGAAGAACAGGTAGTCTGAGAGAACAACAGCCGTTGTCATTCTGTGCACAGTTGCGGAATCCCGGGCGGTGGCCCCTTCCCGTCATTCTGCGCGTAGTCGCAGAATCTAATGCAATGGCCACAACAGGGGCGAACCCATGAACAGAACCCTATGGCGACTGCGATGAGCCGTTTTTCGCGACTATTGCGCTTTGCCGGCTGGCCGACGGTTTGCGGCGTGCTGGTTGCCTTGGCCTCCCTGCAATTTCTGCAGTTGCGGGAAATCCGCAGCCTGCTCGACGGGCTTGCCGGCGAAGTGGAGACCCCCGCGGCGGGTCATTACGAGGCCATCGCCGGGGCGTCGGCCTCGGTGGTGAGCATCAGCGCCACCCGGGTCAATGTGGAAGCCATCGAGCGCACCGGCGCCGACCGGGTCGATCTCTATCTGGGCGAGCAGGAAAGCCTGGGTTCGGGAATCATCATCGACCCGCGTGGATTCATCCTCACCAACCTGCACGTGGTGGACACCCTGTTCGACGCCTTTGACGCCACGGTAAGCCTGAGCGACGGCCGTCATACTCCCGCCACCGTCATCGCCTGGGACGAAGCCAACGATCTCGCGGTGCTGCACATCAACATGGGCGATCTGACGCCGATTCCGCTGGGGGACGAAAGCGCACTGGCGGTGGGTGACGAGGTTTTTTCCATCGGCTATCCACACAATATCGGCCAGTCCGTGTCCCGGGGCATCGTCAGTTCCCTGAGCCACGGCCTTGATTTCCCGGTAAGCATGATCCAGACCGACGCCGCCATCAACCCCGGCAGTTCCGGCGGCGCGCTCATCGACAGCGAGGGGCGGCTGGTGGGAGTCAATTCCTCGATTCTGTCGGAATCGGGCAATTTTGAAGGTATCGGCTTCGCCACCCCGGCGCAGCTCGCGGTGGGCGCCGCCAGGGAACTCGTGGAGGAAGCCGTCACCGCCAATTCCGGCTATCTCGGCGTACTCACCGGGGAAGCCCTCACCGCCCAGTCCAGCGAACTGTTCTTCGGCGTGGACCATATTCGCGGCATGCTTGTGGAAAGCGTCGATGAAGGCGGCGCCGCGGCCCGGGTGGGCATTCTGCCGGGGGATGTGATTACGGCCATTAACGACAGCATGGTAGTGGATGACGAGAGCATCGTCATGGAAGTGCGGGAGAAGAAACCGGGCGATGTGGTGCGGGTGCAGGTATACCGGGAAGGTCGCACGCTGGAATTTGAAACCGCACTCGGCTTCGGCCAGGCCATCGTGTTCGACCCCTGATCCGGGCCAAAGAGTCCAGCGTTTCAACAGCGGCCCTCACGCGCTACTCGTTTCCCTGTCATTCTGCGCGTAGTCGCAGAATCTCATGCAGTGGCCCCAACAGGGAGATTCTGCGACTGCGCTTCGCTCCGCGCAGAATGACGGGAAAGGGCGTAGTCCCGGGGCCAGGTCGGCAGTTCCGGCATCAACCCGGCAGGCGATACTCCGCGGAGCGGGCGTGGGCGTCGAGATTTTCCCGGCGGCCGAGTTCGGCCGCGGTGACGGCAAGGGCGGCGGCGCCTTCCGCCGAGCAGTGGATGATGGAACTGCGCTTCTGGAAATCCGGTACGCCCAGCGCCGAGGAGAAACGCGCCGTGCCCGAAGTGGGCAGTACATGGCTCGGCCCCGCGCAGTAATCGCCCAGCGCCTCGGCGCTGTAGCGACCGAGAAAAATGGCGCCGGCGTGCCGGATCTTCTCCATTAACGCTTCCGGCTCGGCCACCGACAACTCCAGGTGTTCCGGCGCAATCCGGTTGCTGATGGCGGCGGCCTGTTCCAGGTCTCCGGCAAGTATGAACACCGCACGCCGGTTGAGACTCTCGGTAATGATGCCGCGCCGCGCCATTTCGGGCAGCAGCCGTTCCATGGCCGCCTTGACGGCATCCAGATAGCCGGCGTCGGTGGCAATCAGGATCGACTGCGCCTGCTCGTCGTGTTCGGCCTGGGAAAACAGGTCCATGGCGACCCAGTCGGGATCGGTGGCGCCGTCGCAGATCACCGTCAGTTCGGTGGGGCCGGCGATCATGTCGATTCCCACTTCGCCGTACACCAGTTTCTTGGCGATGGTGACGTAGATATTGCCGGGGCCGGCGATCTTGTCGACCCTGGAGATGCTTTCCGTGCCATAGGCCAGAGCGGCAATGGCCTGGGCGCCGCCGATGGCATGGAGGCGGTCCACTCCCGCCAGGGCCGCCGCGGCAAACACCATGTCGCTGCCGGCACCGTGGGCCAGGGGCACGGTGGCGATGATTTCCCCGACGCCGGCGACGCTGGCGGGAATGGCCAGCATCAGCACCGAGGAGGGATAGCTTGCCTTGCCGCCCGGCACATAGATGCCCACCCGGTCCAGGGCGCTCACCTTCTGTCCGTACACCGAGCCGTCCACTTCAGCATATTGCCAGGAGTCCTGTTTCTGGGCTTCGTGGTAGCGGCGGATGCGCTCCGCGGCGTGGCCCAGGGCCCTTGCGGCGGCTTCGGGCAGCCGCGCCAGGGACTGCTCCATCCGTTCCCGGGATACCGTCAAGGCTTCCATGCCGCCGGCGTCGAGTCCATCGAAGCGCCGGGTATATTCGAGCACCGCGGCATCACCCCGGGCGCGCACGTCCGCGAGAATCCCGCGCACCTGGCCGGTCACCTCCTCACCCACCAGCATCCGCCGGTCCAGCGCGGCGGCGAGTTGGCGGTCGAAGTCCGGCCCGGAGGCAATCAGGCTGCGAATGTCTAGTGCGGAATCGCTCATGGTCCGGCAATCATTCCGTCTGTGCCGACACGGCGGCGGCGAGGCGCTCGAGTATAGCCCGGATCGGCCGGCTCTTGATTTTCATCGAAGCCTTGTTGACGATGACCCGGGAGCTGATCTCGGCGATGGTCTCGACCGGCGCGAGGCCATTGGCGCGCAGGGTGTTGCCGGTATCGACGATATCCACGATGGCGTCCGCCAGGCCCATGGCCGGGGCGATTTCAAGGGCGCCATTGAGCTTGATCAATTCCACCTGCCTGCCCTGCTCGGCGAACCAGCGCTTGGCGATCCGGGTGAATTTGGTGGCGACCCGCAGCCCGCCCCCGGTCTCGCTGGCGCCCTCGGGCATTGCCGTCATCAGGCGGCAGCGGGCAATGCCGAGATCCAGGGGTTCGTAGAGGCCGTCGCCGCCGTATTCAAGCAGCATGTCCTTGCCCGCCACGCCCATGTCCGCGGCGCCGTTTTCCACGTAGACCGGCACGTCCGAGCCGCGCATGACCAGCAGGCTCACCCCGGCCATGCTCGTGGGAAACTTCAGTTTGCGGCTGCGGCTCATGTCCTCCAGCGGATTGATCCCCGCCTGCTTGAGCAGGGGCAGGGTTTCGCCGAGAATCCGGCCCCGGGTGAGGGCGATGACGATGGTTTCGGTGGCGGAATTCATGGCGTTGTCCATCCCGATTCCTTCAGCGCAGGGGTACGCGGCTGATCCGGGCGCCGAGGGACTGCAGTTTTTCCTCGATGCACTCGTAGCCGCGGTCGATGTGGTAGATGCGGTCCACCGTGGTCTCATTCTTCGATACCAGCCCGGCGATGATCAGGCTGGCGGATGCGCGCAGGTCGGTGGCCATTACCGGCGCCCCGTTGAGCCGGTCCACGCCTTCCACGAACACGGTATTGCCTTCCACGCGGATGTTCGCTCCCATGCGGTTCATCTCATGGACATGCATGAAGCGGTTTTCGAATACCGTCTCGGTGATCGAGCCGGTTCCCGCCGCAACCGCATTCAGGGCCGTGAACTGGGCCTGCATGTCCGTGGGGAAGGCCGGATAGGGCGCCGTGCGCAAGGATACCGCCCTGGGCCGCCGCCCGCGCATGTCGAGTTCGATCCAGTCCTCGCCCACGAGCAGGGAGGCGCCGGACTGTTCCAGCTTGCTCAGCACCGACTCCAGGGCATGGGGGCGGGTGTCCTTGACCTTCACATGGCCCCGGGTGGCGGCGGCGGCGATCAGATAGGTGCCGGTCTCGATACGGTCCGGCATGACCGGGTAGCTGCAGCCGTGCAATTCCCGGACGCCATTGATGGCGATAGTATCGGTGCCCTGACCCTTGATGTCGGCCCCCATCTGATTCAGGCAATCGGCGAGATCGACGACTTCCGGCTCCCGGGCGGCGTTTTCGATGATCGTCCGACCCTCGGCGAGGGTCGCCGCCATCATGACGTTCTCGGTGCCCGTGACGGTAACCAGGTCCATGAATACATGGGCTCCCTTGAGCCGGCCGTCGACCCGGGCGCGGATGTAGCCGTTTTCAACGGCAATGCTCGCGCCCATGGCCTCCAGCGCCGTGATATGCTGGTTCACCGGGCGGCTGCCGATGGCGCAGCCTCCCGGCAGCGCCACTTCCGCCTCGCCGTGGCGGGTCAGCAGCGGGCCGAGCACCAGAATCGAGGCACGCATGGTGCGCACGAGTTCGTAGGGCGCGCTGAGGTTTTCAATGGTGCTGCTGTCGATCTGCACATTCATTTTTTCGTCCACCACACGCTGCACGCCCATGCAGCCGAGCAATTGCAGCATGGTGGTAATGTCGATCAGGTGGGGCATGTTGCAGACCTTGAGCGGCTCCCGGGTCAGCAGGCCCGCAGCGAGCACCGGCAGCGCCGAATTCTTGGCGCCGGCAATGCGGATCTCTCCTTCGAGACAAACGCCGCCGTTGATGTGCAACCGGTCCAATTTGATTCTCCCCTATTCCGAATCGCCAAAGCGTGGCCAGGCTTTCGCGGCTCGATGCCGCCGGAATCAGGTTTCGTCCGGCGCCCTGAGGTTCATGGATACGGCGTGGATCGCGCCGCTGAGGATGTGGCTGTTCAGAATCCCGTAGATCTTCTGCTGGCGCTTGACGGCGTTCAGCCCGGCAAAGACGGAGCCCGTGGCGGAAACGAGGAACTTGCCGTCGCCGCCGCTGACGGCGATTTCACAATCGGGGAGTTCCGCCCGCAGCAGGCGGGCGATTTCGTCGCAATTCAAGGTTTTTTCTCCGCCAGTTATTGCCAGTTGTCGAGCACGGCGTCGATGTCGTTGCCGTGTTCGGTCATCAGCGCGCTGAACTGGGTAAAGTACTGGCGCCCCAGATTGATGCCCGCCAGGCTCAGATTGCGCAGCTTCCATTCGTTGTCGGCGTTCAGGAACATCTGGAACTGGAACAGCACCGGCTGGCCGTTGCCGCTGGCGAGTTCCATGGTGACGATAGTGCTTTCCGGGGTGTCGCGGTCCGGATTTTCCGAAGGACGGAAGCTGACTTCCTGGTCAACATAGGTCAGCAGGGCCGCGCCGTAGAAGCGGGTGAGGTTGCCCCGCAGAATCTGCCCGAATCGCTGCTGTTGTCCGGGGCTGGCGGCGTCGAGATAGCGATTCATCACCACCGCCGCCACCGCGTCAAAATCCACGAACCGGTCGAGTACGCCTTCCACGCCGGAGTAGAAGGCTTCGCTGTCGGTGGCGAACAACTGCCGGGTTTCCCCCACCTGCCGCAGCAGGGTGTCCACGGCAAGCCGGGCGGTGTCTACCGCTGTCGGTTGCTGGGCATGACCGGCGCCATGGGCGGCCATGAACAGCAGCAGCGCGCACAATGTTCTGAAGGTAGATCGCATGGGCGCGAGTGTAACCCATTCTCCGGAAATTTTGCCAACCTTCCGGCTGCGCCGAACGGACCTCACCAGCGCCAGAGGAGTTCCAGCTGCACGCCGTGTTCGGGGTCGGCGTTGGGGCCGGCTTCGCGTCGGATTCCCATCAGGCCAACGGACGGAAGCCGGGGCGGCAAACCCGGGCCTATCGCGACATCGCCTCCCGCAGGAACCGCTGTTCCATGCACCGGAGCGCGTCGGCCACGGGCAGCCAGCCGGGCTGGCCTGTCGCGGCGTGGAAGCTCGCCTCGGCGGGGGTGACGACCGTGGCGTCGTTGGCCCCGCCGGAGAAGGTCCGCCCCACCCGCAGCCAGCGCTCCACATGGGCCGGGCCGCGCCAGGTTTCGCCGGCCCGGGCCACCGCCTCGGACCGCAGTCGCGGGGATACGCAGGCTCCGGCGGCGAAGTCGGGCGGCGCATCCGGCTGGGTGTCCTGTGGATTCTGCAGATTCCGCCTATCCGGTTCGAATTCCCTCGGGCCGGTTTCCGGATTCCAGTGGTCGCGTTCCCTTGACTCGCCGGGATTCGCGGCGCCGACTTCGCCGGACTGGCCCATGGGCGGGACACCGCCGGTGACGGAGTCCGTGGAACCGCCACCATAGGTTTTCTCCAGACACTGCAATACCTAGCGCACCGGCGTCCAGCCGGACCACTTCGACTCCTCGGTCCCGGCGGCGGCGGCGGTGAAGGCCGCGGCGGGCTCGGCGGTCGCGCCCTCCCAGTCCGGGAGCGTCTGGTCGGTACGATCCTGTTGATACGCGATCAGCACGCGGTACCAGTTCGCGCCGTAGTTCGGGGAACGGTTCGCGTTGGCGTCGTAGTAGCCCTTTACGGTGTCCCACTGGGCAACGCTCACGCAGGCGCCGATGGCTCTTGCCGGCGGCGGATCGTCGTCGCGCACGGCGACGGTCGCCGTGTCGTTCGGCGACGCCGCCACGGTGTAGCCCGTTCCCGTTTCGAGGGTGACGCTGACGGAGCCGTCGGGCTCGTCGGCGCTGTCGTTCACGGTGGCGACATCGATGCTGGCGGTGGTCGCGCCGGCGGCAAGGGTGACGATGCGGGTTCCCGCGCCGGGGGAGTCCAGCCAGTCGCCGCCCTGGGCGACGGTGACGCCCACCGTCACGTCGGATGCGGGCGCCGGGTCGGCGTGGACCGTGAACGACGCGCTTGCGCCCTCATCCACGCCACCGCCCGCCGAAAGGCTCAGTTCGGGGATGGGGTCCGGTTGCGGCGTAGCGCCGGTGTCCATCGGCTCCGTCGAATCGCCGCCGGGCGGGCCCACGTCGATGGTCGCGGAGCCGGCGAGATCGGTCAGAACCTGCGTGTCGCCGTTCCCGTCCTCGTGGGCGGGGGTGACGGTCACCGTCAGCGTCATCGCCTCGGCGGCGTCGTGCCGGAAGGTGAAGCTCGTGTCCGTCAAGCCGGCCGCGACGCCCTGGACGTGGTTGTTCTCATCCACCAGCGCGCTGGTCGTCTCGTATTCCACCTCGTAGCCCGTCGCGTGCTCCACCGCGTCCCAGGTCGCCGTGGCGGTCGCGGCGTCGGCGGCGACGACCCGCAGGTTCGCCACGGCGTCCACCGGGACGGCCGGCGTCGAGTCGATGAAGGCGTAGCGTTCCCTGCGCTTCGGACGGGTGACCTTGTCCTTCTTCCCGCTGACCTTGTACCGGTACTCGCCAAAACCGATGGTGAGTATCTCGCGCTCGTGGACGTCGTCGGTGGCGACCTCCACGTCCAGACGGGCCACCCGGGCGCCGGGACCGAAGATCAGCCGCGGCGCCGCCGAATCCAGCGGCGCGCCGGGGTCGACGCTCACGTTGTGGCTGTTCGCCGTGTCCAGGACGAGCGTGTAGTCCTCGCCCGGGGTCGCCCCGGTGGGCTTCAGCTCGACTTCATAGGTCTGGCCCTTCTGCACCTCGAGGCCCAGGTCGATCTCGAAACTGGTGGTGGTTCCCTCGGGCACAGCCGCGACGCCTTCGGGCACCCAGCCCGTATCCATCGACGCATCCATTTGCGCCATCCCCCGCTGGCCCGTGCCGTGGACGCAGGACTTTTGCGCGGGTTGCGCGAACCGGCCGCCCAGGACGCAGGCGACGAGGCTGGGGTCGGGGCGGGCCTGCCACCATGCCAGCAGGCCGGGATCGGTGATGTCGGGGGAGGCCCGTCCCCGGAAGGCCCGGTCGCCGGTGCGGTCCCATAGATGCACGCGCAGCCGGTCCGGCGGGGCGGGTTCGGTCCCGCCGGACCGCACCGAACCCCCGGTCGCCGTGACCACGATGTCCTGGTGGCCGTGGAAGTCGCTCGCCACGCCGCCGCGCCACACCTGGATCTCCTTGCCGCACACGTACGAGATGTCCGTCCTGTTGTCGTAGGGCTCGCCAATCCGGGTGTTTCCGGACCAGGTGGCGCACCTGCCCCCGTCCGGGTCGCGGTTCTCGAAGGTGATCGTCAGCGAGTCCACCTTCGGCGACGTCCTGGTCAGGCTGAACTTGATGACCTGGCCGTTTTGCGTCGTTATGTTTCCATTGCGGTCCATCCGGCCGTGGGTCGGCGCCGCGGCGACGGTGACCGTGATCGGCCCGCCCACGGGACGGTCCGACGCCCGCAGCACGAAGTCCGACTCCCACAGGTCGCGCCCCAGCTCGATCCCTGGCGTGTGCCGCAGCGGAAGCCCGTTGCGCAGCGGCCCCGACTCGTGGCTCTGGAATATCAGCTTGTGGTACGCCTCCACCTGCGGCGCCTCCTGCACCGTCACGTCCAGGTTGCCGAGGCTCTGGCCGCTGTAACCGCCGCCGTTCGCCGTGTGGGTCAGCCGCAGCGTCCGGTCCCGGAACATCGACGGCTCGTCCACGCCGGTGACCGTCACCAGTTGCGGGGTCGCGTAGTTCGACGACGTGAAGGTCAGCATGGTGGCGCCCAGCGTCGCCGCGTTCACATCCGGGTTCGCCCCCGAACCGGCCGCCTTCGCGATCGTCACCGTCGTGTCCCCGCCCGAGGGCGCGGTGGACAGCGCCACCGTGTACTGCACCGCGTGGCCGTTCTCGCCCACCCGCAGGGTGGTGATGTCGGCCAGGGCGGGGGTGGCGGACCCCTCGTCGTCGTTGAGCCGCAGGCTGGCCGAGAAGCTCGTCCCGCGCGCGGCGCCGCCGCCCACCGTGGTGCCGATGCCGGACCCGCTCAGCTGGCTGTCGCTCGCCAGCGTCGCCGTCACCGCCTCGTGCTCCGTGTCGCCGTCGTCGCGGTTCGCCACCGGGGTCAGCGTCACCGTCGCGGTTCGCACGGTGTTGGTGTTGTCGCCCGTGAAGGTCAGCGACGGGGTCGCGGTGTTGTCCCTCGCGATGGTCACGCCCGTGCCCGACGCCGACACCGCGAAGTCCGGCGTCGCTTGGCCCGGCAGCCGCGCCCCCGTCGAGGTCGCCAGCGTGAACGGCACCACGATCGTCTCGCCCGCGTACAGCCGCCGGCCCAGCGCGACCGTCAGCGTCGCGGTGTCGGTGGCGTCGCCCTCCGCCATTTGCGTGTCGGCGCCCGTGAGTTCCACCGCCGTCGCGTCGTCGTCCTCGATCAACACGGCGTCCGACGCCATCGCCGACGACACCGTGTAGGACCCGTTCGCGGCCGGACACTCCGCCGTCTCCGGCGCCAGCAGCGTCGCCGTCACCACGCTGTTCCGCTCGTCGTCCCCGTCGCCCGTCCAGTTGAGCGTGTGTATCCCGGCGCCGTTGGCGTTGCCGCTGCTCGTCAGCGTCGCCGTCCGGATGCCCTCCGCCGACGCGGCCAGCAGGTCGCCGCCGGTCTCGGTCACGCGCAGGCACACCGTCAGGGTCGAGGCGAGCGCGACATCCGCGCTCAGGTTGAACACCGCCCCGTCCACGCCCCCGCTTTCGACCAGCTCCAGCTGGTTGTCGGCGTTGCGGTTCGAGGTCTCGCCCGTCTGCAGCGCCAGCGAAACCTCGGGGGTCGCCGTCACCGTGTCGTCGTCATTGACCGTGACCATGGCGGACGAGGGGGCGCCGGTGGTGTAACCGGTGCCGCCGGCGATGGCCACGGTGATGTCGCCGCTGGATTCGGCCGTGCTGTCACCCACCGTCTGCACCTCATAGGTTGCCGACCTGGCGCCCTTGGCAATGGTGACGCTTTGGCTGCCCTCGTCGCCCGCCGTGATGAAATCACTGCCCGACACGTCCGAAACCGTCAGATCCACCTGAAGATCCGCCGCCACCTCCTGGGCCACGCTCACCGTGAACCGGGCCTTGTCACCCTCCGTCACGGCCGACCCGCCCGCGATGCTTGCCGTTGGCGTCGTGTCGTCATCAAGAATACGGACAAACCAGTGGGGAAGTGAAAATGATTCGAAGTCGGCCGGCGTGCCGGGGTCAATGGTCGCCTCCCTGGTGGGCGAGAGGTTGGCAACATCAAGGATGAACAACTCCGTCCCCTCGGTCGTGCTGTCTTCCGTCGTCATGATGGAGACGGTCTTGGTGGTTTCACCAAGGGCAAAATTTACCGCCCTTGTTGTGAAAACGGATACATCGCCCGCCGAAGCCAGGGTGGCGCCATCCGGACAGGAGATGAACATGCAGTCCCAGGTCACCGTGGCGCCAACCGTCAGGGTGATGGCTCCGGTCGCCGGCTGGCTCAGGGTGAGGGTGAGGGTGAGGGCGTCACCCTCGGCGACGGCAAAGCCGCCCTCCCCCTCAACCTTGAGCGTCGGAATGATCACCTCCGTCACCGACACCGACACCGCGGGAATCGTCGTCGTGGTCGGATAGTTGGTCGTGTCGCCGGTGGTCGAGACCGCGTGCGTAATCGAGGTCGAGCCCGCCCCCTTGCCGGTGACCGTGACCGTTTGCGGGCTGTTCCAGTCGGAACTGGTAAAAGTCAGCGTGTTCTGGTTGCCGTCCGTGCCGGCGTCGGTGTCCACCTCGGCGTTGGCCGTCGCGCCCGAGGTCGCCGTGACCGCCACGTTGCCGGAGGGCGCGCTCTTCAGGACCACCGTGTAGGTCGCCGTCCCGTCGTTCTCCGCCACCGACACGCTCGACTCCGAAACGATGACCCCGTGGCCGGCGTCGGTCGTCGTCACCGCCACCGGATCGATGGCGATGCCGTGGTAGGGGTTGCCGGTGTCCGACACCGCGGCGCTCATGGTCAGGTTGAACGACTCGTTCGCGCCGTCGGCGTCGTTCAGCGCCCGCACCGTCACGGTTTGCGCCACGGCCCAGTTGCCGTTGCCCGCGCCCGTGCCGGAACCGTCGCCGCCGGCGGTGAAGGTCAGCGTGTTCTGGTTGCCGGACATGACGGCGTCGGTGTCCACCTCGGCGGCGGTGGCGTCGCCGTTGGCGACCGTGACGGTGACATCGGCCGTCGGGTCGGTGTCGAGCACCAGGGTGTAGCTCTTCTCCACCGCGTTGGCGGCGCCGAGCTCGGTCAGCGCCAGCGAGGCCGTCGAAACCGTCACGCCCGCGCCCGGCGGCGGATCGGAGTCGTCGTCGGTGATCGTCACGGTGGCCGTGTCCGGGCTGCCCACGCTGTAGCCCGTGCCCGCGTCGAGGCGGATGGCGATGGTCTCGTCGCCCTCGACCAGCATGTCCTGGGTGGTGTCGATCGTGAAGGAGTGGGATGTCGCGCCCGAGGTGAGCGCGAACGTGCCGGACGGGGTGTCGTAGTCCGCGCCGCCGGTGGCCGTGCCGCCCGTGACGGTGTAGCCGACCGACGTTGCCGCGGGCGCGGCGACGCTCGAGCCCACCGTGACGGTCGCCGTGCCGCCCTCGGCGACGCTGAACGTCCCGCCCGCGCCGAAGGAGAGCTCCGGCGCCGCTTCCAGCTTGAACACCGGCGACATGCCATACAGGGGGCGTTGCGTGGTCTTGTCGGTGAAGGCCGCGAACATGACCTGGTTGGCGACGGTCCCCGCGCGCGCGACGTTCGGGTTGGTGTTGCCCAGCGGGTTGGCGTTGAACCTTCCACAGGTGTTGGTCGTGCCCGTCCACGGTCCCACCAGCGAACTGGCCTTGTCCACCCCGGATTCCACCTTCTGCGGCGCGTGGTTGGTCCACGTCCCGTCGCAGAAGTCGAAGTAGTTGTTCGCGACCCGGGCGCCGTTCAGCCAGTACACCGGAATCCCCGCGTCCGAGCCGGACGCCGAGCCGTCCACCCAGGTGCTGACGACGCCGTTGTTGGTCGGATCGAGGCCGTTGTGGTTGCGCGCCGAGATCGCGCCCGAGGAGCCGAACACCTTGAAGAATCCGGCGTGGCGCCTGACGGCGGCGTGCCCCTTCCTGGCGATGACGCCGCGCACCAGCGCGTCGTAGTGGCCGATGTCCGACGCCTCGGCGGTCGTCGTCTCCGAGGTGTAGAGCACGAGCCGGAATTCGTCGCCCGGATCGACCCCGCTCGCCGGCGCCAGATCCCAGTCGGCCGGCACGATGATGTCGCCCGTCTCGTCGTCCACCAGCACGACGCCGACGGGGCCGCCCGACACCGCGCCCAGGGTCGCGCCGCTCGCCGAGGGCGCCCGGCCGCCCGTCCCGTAGGCGATCACCACGTAGGGCTGGCTGCGCTCGCCGTTGTCCACCGGCGTCAGCCGCAGGGTCGCGGCGCCCGCGCCGGCCGCGAACCGCACGGCGGGGTTCTGCGCGCTGTGGGGGTTCGACGTGAGCAGGGTGACGCCGTTCTGGGTGGCCGGTTGCAACCCGAAAGTGTAGTCCGTCGCGACCGTCGCGCCGTGCACCGTCAGCGGCACGGTGACCGTCTCGGCGCCGGTCAGCGTCCGGCCCAGCGTCAGGGTCAGGGTGCGGTGGCCGGTGGCGTCCGAGGCGTTCTCCACCGCGTTGCCGTTGGCATCGCCGTCCGAGGCGGACAGGGCGATGTCGACCGGGACCGGCGGCGTCACCGTGACGTCCACACTCGGCAAACCGGACATGCCCGTCGGGTAGTCGGCGGTGCCGGCGGTGATGGCGTGGGTGATGGTCGCCGTGCCGGCGCCGACGCCCGTCACCGTGATCTGCTGCGCCGTGCCGAAGTTCGTGCTGTCGAAGGTGGCGGTCTGGCCGGTCACCGTCGCGAAAGCCGTATTGCCCGAGGTGGGCGTGACGGTCACCGTGCCGCCCGGGTCGGTGGCCAGGCTGACGCCGTAGGTGGCCGTGCCGTTCTCCGTGACGGTGACGGCCGTCGGGCTGACCACCACGGCGGCGACGGCCATGATCCCGCCATCGTCGTCGTTCAGGGTGACGGTGGCCTCGCTGGCGCCGCCGAGCGTGGCTTCGCTGGGCTGGCTGAGCCGGACCCTGAAGGTCTCGGCGTTCTCGCCGTCGGCGTCGTCAATAATGTCGATGGCGATCGTCCCCGAGGTGTCGCCCGGCGCGAACTGCAGGTAGCCGGCGTCGGCGGTGTAGTCGCCGGGATGCGAGGCGGTGTCGTCGGCGGTGGTCCAGTACACGGACGACGCGACCTCCGTCGCGCCGGTCCTGGTCACGGTGAGGGTGGCCCGCGCGTCGGTGCCTTCGGTGACGGACGCGGTGGCGGCGGCGAACCCGAACTCGGGCCTGTCGGCGTCGTCGGTGATCGTGCCGATGGCGGTGTCCGCTTCGGGGTTGAGTCCCGGTGCACTGGTGCCCGTCGGCGTCCCGAGCGTCACGGTGAAATAGTGGTCCGTTTCGTAGGTGCTGTCATCGGTGGTGTTCACCGTGATGACGCCCGTCGTGGCGCCCTGGGCGATCACGATGCCGCCGCTGGCGGCGTCGGCGTAATCCGCGCCGGTGGCGACGATGGGCGCCGGGTCGCCGGAGACGCCGCGTCCGTTGGACAGGGTGTACGGGATGGTGACGCCGCCGGCGGGCGCGGCGGAGGAGATCGTGACGGTGAAGGTGACCGGGCCGCCTTCGGCCGCTTCGGCCCTGGCCACAATGGCGGCCTGGTCGGCGACGGTGAACGCCTCGGTGGACAGTGCGTACAGCGGCCGGAGCTCATCCCGGGACGCGGGTGCGCAGCTCGTCTCGTCCATGGCCTGGCCCAGCGGGCCGCGGGTGTTGTCGTTCAGCAACCCGTAGCTGACTCGATTCGCGCCCGCCCTCAGGTGGCGGTTGGAGTCGTTTCCCTGGAAGCCGCCGCATCGGTCGGAGCGCTGGCCGTCGGCCTCGGACCCGGTCCAGTAGCCGTTCGTGCTGATCGTGGCCGCGCCGCCGTCGGCGTGCCTCGGGTTCGCCTCGTCGTCCCAGTCGCCGTCGAGGAAGTCGGCCTTGTCGTCGGCGACCCTGGTTCCGCCCACCCAGTAGATGGGGGCGTCGCTGCCGGCGGCCTCCAGGTTGGCGTTGAGGGTGGCGTTGCCTCCCGGAGCCCCGGTGGCGGAGTCGGCGCTGATGACCGCGGCGAAGCGGTCCGCGTACGGCCGCAGGTCCGGCACCCCGCCCTGCTTCAACTGACCGGAGTTGATCTCGGCCCGCACAAAATCGTTGTAGCTGGCAAAGCCGTCGTCGCGGGCATTCCTGGTTCCACCGGTGACGTAGAGGAGGCGGAAGCTGTCGCCGACAGTCAGACCGGGCGGCTTCAGCGGCCAGTTGCCGACCACCTCCGTGGTCGTGGCGGCGACGACCGTATCGTCGTCGTCGATGCCGAACCAGGCTTCCGCGTTGGCGGGCATCGCCTGGACACCCCCGCCCAGGTTGCTGTCGACCGGCGAGCTGTTGAACGGCTGGTCCATGTCCTCGTCGAACACGTAAAAATCGTTCGGGAAGGTGATCGCGAAGGCCTCGTCGTGGGCCTCGCCGTCGTCGAAGCCGGCGCGGGCGTGGAGGACGATGGTCGCGGTTTGCGCCCCTTCGCCGCGGAACTCGACGTAGCGGAAGCCGATGTGGTTCGGCGTGTAGCGGTTGGAGTGCCCGTAGCCGACGCCCGTGCCCGTGGCGGTCATCACGAAGTCGTTGTGGTGGGGCGGCCAGGCGACGTTGGCGCTCGCGCGGGGCCCGCGATAGCTGTCCACGGTGGTCCGGCGCGGGTCGAGGTCACTGGGCAGGTCGGGGTCGCCGTCGCCCTGGTCCGGCGGATCGTCCGGCAGCGACGGATCGTTGCCGTTGGCGACCGCCTCGAGGCGCAGGGGCACGCGCACGTACTCGCCCGCCTCCAGGGCGCGGCCAAGGGTGAGCGTCAGGCTCCTGTCGACGCGCAAGGCGTCGCCCTCCACCATGATGCGCGAAATGTTGGATCCACTGCCGCCCGGCCGCACGCCGGCGCCGGCCATGGTGATCGTCGTGGGATCGTCGTCCAGCACGCCCACCTCGTGGGTGGCGTCCGCCAGGCCGGCGTAGGCGGTGTCGCCGCCGAAGGCGTGGGTCACGGTCATCGTCCGCCGCGGCTCGTCGTTGCTGTTGCCGTCGGGGCGCACGGTCACCGTCTGCGGCGTATTCCAGTTGCCGTTGGTAAATGTGAGGGTGCCGCCGGACCGGACCGTTCCGCCCGACGCGATCGTCGCGGTGACGGTGACGTCGCTCGTCGGCGCCGTGTTCAGTTGGATGGTGTAGCTGTAGTCGCCGCCCTCCGTCGCCTGGCGCCTGTCGGGGTCGTCGTGTTCGACGACCGTGAGGCCCGGCGCGGCCTCGGCGAGCGTGACGGACTGGAAACGCTGTCCGGGGTCGCCCTGCGGGCGGTGCGGGCAGCCGTGCGCGGCGCAGACGCCGCCGTCGAGGTTCGAGCGGTGGAAATTGGGGCGCCAGGGCTGGTCGAAGGGCGGCATGCCGATCTGCAGCGTCTGCGAGTCGCTGTCGCCGTCCATCAGCGCCGTGACCTCGATGACCCCCTCCTGTACGCCCGCGCCGCTTAGGGTGACGAGGCCCTGCGTCCCGTCCTCCGAGTCGGCGTACGTCACGCCGCTCTGCCCGCCCGCCGCGGCGAGGGTGAAGTGCGTGCCCGGGGTCGCGCCGCCAAAAGTCAGCAGCGCCGTGGCCTCCTCGCCCGCGACCAGCGCGCGGTCCAGCCTCACCAGCACCGTCGCCTTGTCCGTGTTGCCCTCGGTGGCGGCGTTGTCGGCCGGACTCGTCGGCAGCAGGCGGATGCGCGTCGGCTCGTCGTCGCCGGTCACCCGCACCGGCAGGTCCGGAATAGCGATGGCGCTGTAGGCGGTCGCGTTGCCGTGGGCGGTGTCCGAGCTCGACCCGCCCAGGGTCGTGCGGAAGGCCTCGTCGTCCACGAAGACCTTGAATTTCAGGTCGCCCGCGATCGTCCCGCCCGGGGTGTCCACCGCGTTGTCGGTGGAAATGACGGTGAATTCCTGGGCGCCGGTCGCGCCCGACGCCCAGTAGCCGACAAGGTACTCGGCCCGCACGTCGTTGTGGTTGTCGTCCCCGTGGGGCGGGTAGTCGGGGGACAGCGCGCTGTTGATGCGCGCGAAGGGGGCGGTCCTCGCGCCGGTCGACACCCCCGTCTCGGTGTAGGCGACAACGGCGATGTCCGAGGTCGGCGCCGTGGCGATGTCGATGCGGAAGGTGGCGCGCCGGTCGCGGCCGTCGCGGTTGCGGCTTTCCTCCATCACGGAAACCGCCGCGCCGCCGGGGATGGTCAGCGTCGCGCCCGTGCCGCTCAGCGTGGTGTCCGCCGCCGGCTCGGCAACCGTCACCGTCCACTCGCCGAGGACGGTGCCGCTCTGGCAGTCGGCGGTGGTGCACAGGCGCACCCCGAAAGTCTCGTCGCCCGCGCCGTCGCTGTCGGCGTTCGCCGTCACCTCGAAGTCGATCGTGCCATAAGTCGTGTCGCGGTGGGCGCGCGGGGCGGCGGCGTCGGGCGTGATCGCCTGCGCCTGGCCGAGCAGGTTGTCGGTGGTGATGGTGACATCGCCCGCCTCGGCGGTGAAGGCGCCGGAAACGCTGGCGTGGACGTGGTAGCGCGGGCGCGAGGCGACGTTGGAGATCTGGAACCTGCGGGTCTGCCCCTCAACGATCGTGACGCGGTCGAGGACGGCCTGGCTGGCGACCTGCTGCGCGAAGGCCGGCGCCGCCGAAAACAGCAGGGCCAGCCCGGCGAAGATGCCCGCCGGCCGCCACAAGCGGAACCTCATGGCTCGGCTCGGCTCGGCTCGGCTCGGCTCGGCTCGGCTCGGCTCGGCTCGGCTCGGCTCGGCTCGGCTCGGCTCGGCTCGGCTCGGCTCGGCTCGGCTCGGCTCGGCTCGGCTCGGCTCGGCTCGGCTCGGCTCGGCTCGGCTCGGCTCGGCTCGGCTCGGCTCGGCTCGGCTCGGCTAATAGTATTGTGTCATGACCCGGGGATTCCCAAGTCAAGTGATTTTCTGCGCGTTGCATTGCTTTCTCTCGACTGCTTTCCCCCAGGAGGTGCGCGATTGTATAAAGCCGGATAATTCTCTGTCCAGTCCCATGAATCCGGTTACCACGTTCGTGATGTCTGACGATTTTCCATCCGGCTTATTGCCCCTCCAGGAGCCTGCGCTTTACTTCCCGCAACCGGACTCGGCTGGCCGGTAATGGGGGGATTCGGGGGGAAACACCCGGATCGGGGCATGGCGCAGCCCTTGTTCCAGATCATCGAGGCTGTCGTACACGCTGATGTCGGACAAGGTGACCCGGGTGGGGCGGGGCAGCACGAATTTCTCTTCTTTGGCGTCGAGCAGGGCCTGGCGGGGCGTGATCCAGCGGTAATCCCTGATTTCGTCGTGGTCTATGGCCACTGTGACCGGATCACGCAGCGCGCAAACGAAAAACCAGGTTGCGAATCTGCGCGGCAGGCCGGGTGGCGTGGTCCAGTGCCCCACGTGGATCAACCGGTCCTCCCGGATGGGAATGCCGGTTTCCTCCCGGGTCTCGCGGATGGCCGCCGTGCAGGCGGCCGGATACTCCAGGCCGCCGCCGGTCGCAGTGAAATCGGATGCGTCGATCCTGCCGCCGGGAAAGACCCAGTGGCCGCCGTGAAACGCCAGCCGTGCGCTTCTTTGCAGCAGTAGCGCTTCGATGGCGCCGGCTGCGGCGGACTCCCGGACGAGCACCACGGTTGCGGCGGGGGCCGGGCTGAGCGCCCGGGCGTCATCCTTGCCTGGCTGTGACATGACGGTTTCCCTGTGACGCCTGATGGCGCGGTCGCCGGCGCGGTGATAGCGAATTTTCGCCTTCGCGAATTCCTGTGGCGCAGGCTCCCAGGGAAGCTCTGATTAAGTCAGAGCTTCCCTGCGGCACATGGAAGTGCCGCCGAATTCGATGGCGTAAGCCATTGAATTCGGGAGCAAAACAAAACCACGCTTTTGTTTTGCGATAATGAAAAACTCCACGGATGGAGTTTTTCAGAGAATACCTAGTATGCAGGCTCCTGATCTTTCATGACGCGGCGGATGGAGTCCCGCCCGTTGAGCCGCTCCAGCAGTTCCCGGATATTCGGAACCTCATTGTAAGCGTCCCAGTCCAGGGCTTTCCTGCACACCACCGTGGCAAGGCTGACGGTAAAACGAAAGAAGAAATCGGCGTAGGTGATCTGGTTGCCCGCGAGCCAGGGATCGTAACTCGCCAATGTGCCAAGGCTGGCGAAGCCCCGCTCAAGCAGCTTGCGCACGGCTTCCTTTTCTTCGTCGCTGGCGGGACGGTTGAAAAACACCTCGCCGTACAGCCGTCGCGCGGGCAGTTCGATGTACAACTCGATATGGCGCATGAGTTCCCGCACCTTGGCCCTGGCGAAGGGGTCCGCGGGATAGAAGTCCGGCCCTTCGCCGAGCGCGTCGAGATAGTCGATGATGACGCCGGTTTCGGTGAGAAATCCCTGTTCGGTCTCGAGAAAAGGTACCTTGCCCATGGGGCTGCGGACGAGCAGGTCCGGCTCCTGGTTGGGGCTGGCGTGTTCTTCGGTGAAGTTCATTCCCTTCTCGATCAGGATGGTTTTCAGGATGTTGTAGTAATTGCTCAGGGTGATGCCGTGGAGTTTCAGGCTCCGGCTGGCTGTCTCGGTCGCTTTTTCGTTCACTGTGGCTGTCCTCGATGGGTGGATGGGTGTCCTGGAAGTTTGTCCCAGGGTTTCCCCCGGTGGGTGTCCCAAGGTTTCTGGGCAACAGGCCATTTGAGCCCCCTGTCATTCCGCGCGTAGTCGCGGAATCTCCAGAATCCGGCTCAGCGGCCCGGCGGGGAGATTCCGCGACTTCGCGCGGAATGACAGTGGTGTGGATTATTGCACAGGCTGCAGGCGGGGAAAGATGATCTCCTGGCCGATTTGCAGGCGGTTCAGTTCCAGGCCCGGATTGTACTGGCGCAACAGCCAGAATGGGGTCGAGTAGCGGCTGCTGGCCAGTGAACTGATATTTTCGTCTTGCCGCACGGTATGGCTGATGACGCCCTGGATGCGGTAATCGCCGAAAAACTCGCGCTGCAGGCCGGAATGAAATTCACGCCGCGCGCGCTCGAACTCGGCGATGTTCACCCGGGAAAAATCCAGCCGCAGACGTTCGCCCACGATGACCGGATCGCGAAAAGCCATGTTGTTGAGACGGCGGATATCGCGGGCTCGAAGGTCGAGCCATTCGGCATAGTGACCCAGGGTCTCGGAAGCCTGGATTTCGATGCTGCTGTTGCCGGCGACGCTGTAATCCGACGGATCCGCCGCCAATTCTTCAGCGAGCAGGCGATTGCTTTCGGCCACGTCCACCGCGGGATCGATGGCTTCGGCCTGTTCTTCCTCGCTGCTTGCGGGGGTATCGAGAACCTGGTCATCGGGCAATACCGCCGCCGGCGGCAGGATTGGATCGGCAATCTCGACGGCGTCATTGCCGGCAAGCTGCGCGGGTTGGGGTTCGGGGGACGGCGTTGGCGCAGCGCTGGCCGCCACCTCGGTGGCTTCTTCAGGCGCAAGCCCCGGGATGCGCAAATCCTGGCCGGGGTAGATGCGATCCGGATTGCCGATGCCGTTGGCGCTGAGCAGGGCTTGCTCGCTAACGCCGAAACGGTCTGCAATCCGCGAAACCGTGTCGCCGCGACTGACGTTGTAGACGCCATCCACAGGCGGCGCCCCGGCGGCTGCTCCCTGATAGTCCTGGGGCAAAAGCAAACGCTGGCCTATGGCAATCCGGTGCCGATTCGGCAACTGGTTCAGGGCCACGAGCCGGGAGACGCTGGTATCGAAGCGCTCGGCGATGCGGGACAGGCTGTCCCCCCGTTCCACCACATAGGCCACATCCGGCGTCTGGATGGCGAACTGCAATTCGCCGGGGACCAGGGCCAGCAGATCCCCCGGGGGCGCGTCGCCGGCGCGCACCTTGACCGGAAATCCGGCGGGAATCCGTTTGTTGCCTTCCCACACTGCCGGGCGCAGGGCCTGATTGTCGGCGCGCAACTGATCGAGACTGAGCCCGAGGGCGTCGGCGAGCACCTGGGCGTCGACGAATCCGGCAAAACGCACTTCGCGGAACCGCGGCGCCGGGTGCATGTCCACATTCCCGAAATACCGCTCCAGATTGTTCTCGATCTGCAGGACCGCGAGGAACTGGGCGTAGAAATTGCGCGAGGCGAAACCGAACAGGCGGCCCCGGTATTCGGCGATGATGGTTTCGATATCGGTGGCGCCGGTTTCCCGCACCGCCCGCCGCATGCCGCCGGCGCCGTGATTGTACGCCGTCAAGGCCAGGGGCCAGGTGCCCAGGATGCTGTAGTTGTATTCGAGCAGGCTCATGGCCGCATGGGTTGCGATATAAGGGTCCATGCGCTCGTCGACGATATGGTCCACCCGCATGAAGCGCTGGGCGGTGGCCCGGCCGAACTGCCACATGCCCGAGGCCGAGGCGCTGGATACCGCGAAGGGATTGAAGGATGACTCCACGTGGGGCAGGATGCCGAGGGCCTGGGGCAGGCCCTTCTCATCGATGACCCGGCGAATGTGATCGCGATAGGCGCCGGAGCGTTCGAGCCCGCCGAGAAAGCGGTCGGACTGGCCCAACTGGAAGCGGATATTGCCGGCGGCGGCGCGAAAGGTCTCGTTGCCGGCGCCGGGTGGAAACAGCGCCAGGATTTCCTGTTGCCGCTCGCTCAGCCCGCTGCGCCGGCCGCTGCCGAGCACCCGCAGGTCCTCCTGGATGTCGCTTCTGGCCCGGTCGATGGCGCGCTGGCTGCGAGAAACGGTCTGATAGATGACGGCCAGGTTCCTGGCGTCGTGGAGATAACCGTTGCCGGTATCGACTTCGGTATAGACCTTGAGCCAGAAGTTCACCGCCGGCTCGATCTCCGGCGGCCTGGGGAACAGATCGCCAGGGCTGGGGAACAACTGGTCGCTCTGGGCTGCTGCCAGGATGGGTATGACCGGCAGGGTAAACAGCAAAAATACGGCGGCCAGGAAGCTGCGACCGGCGCCGGTCGCTTTTCGTCGGTAACCGAATCCTTTCCCGGCTTGCGCCGGGCCCCTTTCAGTCACCGCCGCGCTCCCCAAGCGCCAAACTGCAAATTGGTTTCATTCCCGCTTTCCGGTTGGTGTCTTGTGTTTTCAATGTTTGCCTTTCCCGCCGCATAAACTCCCATACCCCGGTCATTCTGCGCGAAGCGAAGCGAAGTCGCAGAATCTCGGGCAGTGGCCTCCCAATGAGATCCTGCGACTACGCGCAGGATGACAGGCAAGGAGGCGCGGGATGACCGGAAAGAAGACGCCGAACGCCAAAATCGGAACCGCCGTTCCCGCCATCACGGCATGGCGCCGTCGGCCTCGGCGCCTTCCTTGACCGGTATCAGCAGGTCTTCGCGAGTCACCTTCATGAAAATAATAACGTTCGACGCGACATAAATTGAAGAGTAGGTTCCCACAATCACGCCGATGATCAGGGCGATGGCGAATCCCTCGGTTGACTCGCCCCCCATGAGCAGGATGGAAAACAGCACCAGCAAGGTGGTGAACGAGGTGATCATGGTGCGGCCCAGGGTCTGGTTCAGTGAGATATTCACGGTTTCCACCGGTTCGGTCTTGCGCAGGGTGCGGAAGTTTTCCCGAATCCGGTCCGAAACCACGATGGTGTCGTTGAGCGAGTAGCCGATGATGGCGAGCAGGGCCGCCAGGGTGTTCAGATTGAACTCCATTCCCGTAAGGGAAAAGATCCCCAGGGTGAATAGCAGATCGTGAGCAAGGGCCACCACGGCGCCAACGGAAAACTTGAACTGAAAGCGCACCGCGATATAGAGCATGATGATGCCCAGGGCCACGAGCATGCCGAGTCCGCCCTGTTCGGCCAGCTCCTCGCCCACCTTGGCGCTGACATAGTCCGAACCCAGCAGAATCACCCCGGAATCCACCCGCTCCCCGAGCAGCGCCGCAATGGCCTCGCCGGTAAGGGCGGCCTGCTCCGCCTCGTTGGCGGCTTCGGCATTGGGGTCAAGGGGCAGGAGTACGCGGATGTCCCGGTCCGAGCCGAAATTGACCACCACGGCGTCTTCGTAGCCCGCCTGTTCCAGCTCGGAATTGACCGCGTCAATGGGCGCGGTCTGGGAAAAATTCAGCCGCACCGAGGTGCCGCTGGTGAAGTCCAGGCCAAACTCAAGCCCGCGCAGGGCCAGCGAGCCGATGGCAATCAATATCGCGATCATCGACAGCAAGGCGGCAACCCGGCGGCCGCGCATGAAGTCGATTCGGATCCTGGTGTTGCTCATGGATGCTCCTGTACCCTGCTGCCCGGCGCCGTTCAATTCTTGCCGGCGGCCGGCTTGACCGGGGCGATGCCAATGGAAAGGCTGCGCAAGTCCCGGCGCCGCCCGTAAATCAGGTTGACCAGGGCCCGGGTGCCGACAATGGCGGTGAACATGGAAGTGATGATGCCGATCATCAGGGTGACCGAGAATCCCTTCACCGGCCCGGTGCCGATGGTGAACAGCACCACCGCCACGAGGAAGGTGGTCAGATTGGCGTCGAGAATCGTGGTGAAGGCGCGATCATAACCGGCGCTGATGGCCTGTTGCGGCGGCAGGCCATTGCGCAACTCTTCCTTGATCCGCGTGAATATGAGCACATTGGCGTCCACCGCCATGCCCACGGTCAGCACGATGCCGACGATGCCCGGCAGGGTCAGGGTGGCGGGCAGCACCGAGGAAAGCACGGCGAAGATCAGCACGATGTTCATGATCAGGGCGGCATTGGCGGCGAGCCCGAACACCCGGTAGTACAGCAGCATGAAAAGCACCACGAGAACCGCCGCGATCTGCACCCCGCGGATGCCCTGTTCCAGGTTTTCCCGGCCCATGGTGGGGCCGATCACCGATTGCTCGACAATGGTCATGGGGGCTGCGAGGGAGCCTGAGCTGATCAACAGCGACAGATCCATGGCCTCGCGCTGGGTCAGGCCGGTAATGACGAACTGCCGGCCGAGGGCGGAATTGATGCGGGCGTGGCTGATCAGGCGGCGGTCCTCGTAGAATTCGACTTCCTCGACCTCCTCGCCGTTCTCGTCGATGACCAGATTGGTGCGCGAGCGGGTCTCGATGAGGAGAATGTCCATCATGCGGCCCACATTATCCCGGGTCACGCGGTTGATCTGGTTGCCGCCCTGGGCGTCGAGGCTGATCTGCACCTGGGGCAGGCCGTTCTGGTCAAGCGAGGGGCGCACATTGCTGATGCGGTCGCCCTGGAGGATCACATCGTTGTCCACGTTGACCGTAAACACGCCTTCCGGCGCCACGTAGTCATAGGTTTCAAAGCTTGAACGCGGCGCGCCCGGCCCCGCTTCGAGGTGGAATTCGAGGGTGGCGATGCGTTGCAGGATGCGGATCGCCTGGGCCGGGTCCTGCACTCCGGGCAGTTCCACCACGATGCGGTTGGAACCCTGTTGCTGCACCGTGGGTTCGGCCACGCCGAGGGCGTCAACCCGGTTCAGCAGGGTGGTGCGGTTGGCCTGGAGGGTATCGCGCTGGATCTGCAGCATGCTGTCTTCGGTCATGCGCAGGTCGAGGAGGAACAGCCCGTTGGCTTCCCGGTTCTGGAATTGCAGTTCGGGAAAGTTGTCGATGAGTTCCGAGCGCGCCCGGGAACGGTCGCCGGCGCTGGCGAAGCGGACTTCGATATGGGAGGAGTCCACCATGGTGAGGCCACGGGTGCGGATCCGCAATTCCCGCAGAATGCTGCGCACATTGCTCAGATTGTCTTCCATGCGGCTGAGCACCGCGGCTTCCATGTCGATTTCCATCAGGAAGTGTACGCCGCCCTGGAGGTCGAGGCCGAGATTCATCTTGCCGGCGCCGATGGCCTGCATCCAGCCGGGGGTGGTGGGGGCCAGATTGAGGGCGACAATGTAATCGTCGGTCAATGCGTCCTCGATGGCGGTCTTGGCGCGCAACTGCTCATCGACGCCGTCAAAGCGCAGCAGGATGCCGGAATCGTTGAGTTCCTGGCCGATGGTTGCAAGCTGGGCGGCTTCCAGAGCCGTGGTGATATTGTCGAGATCGGCCTGGATGAGTTGCTGACTCTCGTGGGTCACTTGCAGGGCTTCGTCGTCGGGATACAGGTTGGGCACCGAATACAGCACCCCGAGCGCCATGGCGAGGAGGATGAGGAGATTTTTCCAGGCGGGATAGTGGTTCAGCATGGGGTGGACTCTCCGGCAGCACGATGATTCGGGACTGAATCCGCCACGGAAGAGTAAAAATCCGCGTCAGCCTTGCAACGGCCCGGATCAGGGTGCGTTCCGGCAAGGATCATATCTGCTCCAGGGTGCCTTTGGGCAGGGTGGCGGCGATCGAGGTCTTCTGCAGCTTGATTTCGACGCCATCGGCCACCTGCAGCGCCATGTAGTCGCCGCTTACCTTGGTGACCTTGCCAAGCAGCCCGCCGGAAGTCATGACTTCGTCGCCCTTGTCGATGCTCGCCACGAGTTCGCGATGCTCCTTTGCGCGCCTGGACTGGGGCCGGATCAGCAGCAGCCAGAACAGCAGAATCATGCCGCCGAAGAGGATCAGGTTGAAAGTGAGCGATGGCTCGCCGGCGACGGTCTGGGCGTGGGCGGTGCTGAATAGCGGATTCATGCGGCAATCTCGTGGTGAAATGTTCTGGTAAGGGCGGAATGTTAATTTTCAATGGGTAATTTCTCAAGTGCGGAATTCTGGATATGTGGCTTCGAACCGTCGCCGTCGCGGGAGGCGCTGCATCAATAGCATCAATAGGACACCCATCACATCAATAGAGGCCAGCATGGGACACCCATCGGACCCACAGGCCAGCATGGGACACCCATCGGACCCACAGGCCAGCATGGGACACCCATCAAGCAGGCCAGCATGGGACACCCATCAAGACTTCCCGAACCGGCATGGGACACCCATCAAGACTTCCAGGGACGGCATGGGGGACGGCATGGGACACCCATCGAGACTTCCCAATTGGGACGGCATGGGACACCCATCAAGACTTCCCAATGGCCTTGCGACTACGTGCTGGATAACTGAAGAAACTTTTGCCTGAAAGATTCCAGCCGGCCTTGCTTGATTGCCTGACGCAGTTGCATCATCAGTCGCTGGTAGTAGCGGAGGTTGTGGAGTGTGTTGAGTTGGCTGCCCAGGATTTCTCGACATTTGTCGAGATGGTGGAGGTAGGCGCGGCTGAAGTTGCGACAGGCGTAGCAGTCGCATGCGGGGTCGAGTGGCGCGGGGTCGTTGCGGTAGCGGGCGTTGCGGATGCGCAGGACACCGCTTGAGGTGAACAAGTGGCCGTTGCGGGCATTGCGGGTCGGCATTACGCAGTCGAACATGTCGATGCCCTGGCAGACCGCTTCGACGATGTCCGCCGGTGTGCCCACTCCCATGAGGTAACGGGGGCGATCTGCGGGCATTTGCGCCGCGCAGTGTTGCACGACTGCGAACATCTCCTCCTTTGGCTCCCCCACGGAAAGCCCGCCGATGGCGTAGCCGGGGAAGCCGAGCGCGAGCAGACCCTCCAGCGACCGGCTGCGCAGTTCGGGAAACATGCCGCCCTGGATGATGCCGAACAGCGCTGCGGCATGATCGCCATGGGCGCGATGGCAGCGGGCGGCCCAGCGCAGGGAAAGCGCCATGGACGCCTGCGCCTCATCCCGGGTTGCCGGATACGCGGTGCAATCGTCGAATACCATGATTACATCGGCGCCGAGTTGTTGCTGCAGGGCAATCGCCGATTCCGGGCCGAGGAAGATTTCGTCACCATTCACCGGTGAGCGAAAAACCACGCCTTCTTCGCTGATCTTGCGCATGGCGCCAAGGCTGAAAACCTGAAAGCCGCCGGAGTCGGTGAGAATCGGGCGCCGCCAGGCCATGAAACCGTGCAGGCCGCCGTGATCTTCCACGATCTTCGCCCCCGGGCGCAGCATCAGGTGGAAACTGTTGCCAAGAATCATTTCCGCGCCGGTTTCCTCAAGCTGGGCCGGGCTGAGCGCCTTGACCGCGCCATAGGTGCCCACGGGCATGAAGGCGGGGGTTTGCACCTCGCCGCGCGCAAAGCGAAGCACGCCCGTCCGGGCCTTGCCATCCTCGTGTTCGATTCGGAATTGCATGGGATTCAATGTTCCCTGGTGGCGTGGAATGCAATGCCGGGGGATTTCTCCATGGCCAGGTTCAGGTTGACCCGGCTCGGGGCAAGATAGGCCAGATTGCCGCCTGCGTCGAGGGCGAGATTGTCGTGGTACTTGCGGCGAAATTGTTCGAGGGTTTTGGCGTCGTCGCCATCGACCCAGCGGGCGAGCTGCACTGAAACCGGCTCATAGCCGCAATCGACGCCATATTCTTCCCGCAGGCGGTGGGTGACCACCTCGAACTGCAGCGCGCCGATGGCGCCGATCAACAGGTCATTGTTGTGCAGCGGCATGAAGACCTGCATGGAGCCTTCCTCGGCAAGCTGGGCGACGCCTTTCTGCAGTTGTTTCCATTTCAGCGGATCGCGCAACTGGATGCGCCGGAAAAGCTCCGGCGCAAAATGCGGGATGCCGCGGAACTTGAGGTTTTCGCCGCTGCTGAAGGCGTCGCCCACGTGAATGCCGCCATGGTTGTGCAGGCCGATGATGTCGCCGGCAACGGCGTTCCCGGCAAGTGACCGGTCGCCGCCCATGAAGCTGAGGGCATCGCTTACCCGGATGGTCTTGCCAGTGCGGCAGTGGCGTAACTTCATTCCCTGGCGGAATTCTCCGGCGCAGATGCGCAAAAAGGCGATTCGGTCGCGGTGTTTCGGATCCATATTGGCCTGGATCTTGAACACGAAGCCGCAGAAGTTTTCTTCCTCGGCGGAGACTTCCCGATTTGTGGGAGTGGTGGCGGTTTCGGCCTTCTTGACCGAAACATCCCTGGTTTCGGCTATACGCCGTTGAGGGGGCGGGGCGAATTCGACGAAATCGTCGAGCAACTCGCGCACGCCGAAATTCGCCAGGGCGGTGCCGAAATAGACTGGTGTCTGCTTACCGGCAAGATAGGCTTCCCGATCAAAGCGCTCGCTGGCGCCCAGGACGAGTTCAATCTCCTCGCAAAGCTGCTCGTACCAGTTGTCAAGCAGATCCTGCGCCCTGTCGCTGTGCAGGCCGGCAATCTGTTCCGCGGCTCCCGCCTTTTGCCACTGCATGCCAGGAAAAAGCAGCAGCGAATCCCGGACAAGATCGTACAGGCCGCGGAAATCCCGACCCATGCCAAGCGGCCAGTTCACCGGCGCGCAAGCAATGCCGAGCACGCTTTCAATCTCGTCGATCAGTTCCACCGGGTTGCGGATGTCCCGGTCGAGCTTGTTGACGAAGGTGAACAGCGGCGTGTCCCGCAGACGGCAGACGTTCATCAGCTTGACCGTGCGCTCTTCCACCCCCTTGGCGCCATCCACCACCATCAGCGCAGAATCCACCGCGGTAAGCACGCGATAGGTGTCTTCGGAAAAATCCTCGTGACCTGGCGTGTCGAGCAGATTGACCACGCGCTCGCGCCAGGGAAACTGCATTACCGAGGAACTCACCGAAATGCCCCGCTGCTGCTCCATGCTCATCCAGTCGGAAGCGGCCATGCGACCGGTTTTGCGGCCCTTGACGGTGCCTGCGGTCTGGATATGGTCGCCCAGCAGGAGCAGTTTTTCGGTGATGGTGGTCTTGCCGGCATCCGGGTGCGAAATGATGGCGAGTACCCGGCGACGGGCAATTCTGTCCTGGAGGGAATTCATGGAGAACGGCAAAAAGCGAGGGATTATACAGTACCGGGCGTATGCCAACGTGACCGCCGAGCTGCGCCAGACCTTCCGGATTTCCTTCATCGCGCGGCCTGTGCCGGCGCGGCCCCAGTGCCTGTCCATTCCCCTACCACGAAAGCGCATCCCGCAGTGACCGCCGCTCCAGGCAGCCCAGGGCGTCGGCCACCAGCGTCGCGGTGACCGCGGCGTCGCCGGGACTGCCGACCATGTAGCGCCCGGCGGCCGTGTCGATCGCCACCGTCACCTGGCCGTTCGGCTCGTCCGCCTGGTCGCCCACCGTGGGAACGGTATAGACCGCCGAGGTCTGGCCGGCCAGCACCGTCACCGTCTTCGCGCCCTTGTCGCCCGCCGCGACGAAGTCGCTGCCGCCGCCGGCAACGGACTCGCGTGCACGGTGAACTGCGCCCCCGTGCCCTCCGTCAGCGCCTCGTTCCCGGGAGGCCTGAGGAAACTCAGCGAAGTATGCGCAGCCCCGGCATTCTCCTTTGCTGAGGTGGAGATGGTGTAGAAAAAGATCCTGGGCTGCGGAAGGTCGTTCACCGTCACGCTGAAGGCGTTGTTCGCGCCATGCGGATCCGCGCCGCCGCCGACATTGGTGCCGAGGCTCGAGTCGTCAAAGGCGCTGTCCGCGCCCAGCGCGACGCTCCAGGTCTCGCCGCTGTCGGCGTCGCCGTCAGTTCCAGCGTCACCGTTTGCGCCCCCGCGCCGCTGAAACGCACTTTCGGGGTCGCCGTGCCGGTGTCCCGCAGGGTCACGCCCGTGTTGGCCGCGCCCGACTTCTTCGCAAGGCTCCAGTCGCCCGCAACCAGCGCGCGGCCCAGCATCACCGTGAACTCGACCTTCTCGCCCTCGCCGATGGCCGTCGCCGACCCCACCCTCGCCAGGCTCACCACCGTCGGGTCGTCGTCCTTGATCGTGTAGGTGTAACGGAGGGGGCTGTATAATGAAGCTCATAGATCTTCAACCGGACCACGATGGTCTCGTCGGGCTCGTCCACGCTGTCGTCATGGACATTCAGCCAGGCGATGTAACTTATCTGCCCCCGGCCCCGGGTTCCAGCCATGATATTGAAATACCCGTTCGAACCCGGAGCATTCCAGCGCTCGCTTCGTGGAACCCATCGCGTAATCCCCTTTGCTATAGGTTGCGGTACCCGCGCTGCCGATGCCCCATTGAACCCTATGATTGCGGCCACTGGTGACGACATTCGCCGCCACCTGTATGCTTTCACTCTCCGGTCCAGAGGGAAACAACAGACCGTCCCGCAGCGCGCCATCGTCGTCGTTTACCCGCACCATCGCGGACGACGGGCTGCCGACCGAGTAGGCGGCGTCGTTTCTGATGGCCACGGTGACGTCGCCGCTGGTCTCGATGTTGGCGTCGCGCACCGTCCGCACCTCATAGGTCGCCGACTTCGCGCCCTTGACCACGGTCACGGACTTGGACCCCTCATCGCCCGCGGCAATGAAATCGCTGCCGCTGACGTCCGAAACCGTCAGGTCCGCCGCCACGTCCTGTGCCGTGCTTACCGTGAACTCGGCCTTGGCGCCCTCCCTCACCGCACTGCCGCCGGCGATCGTGACGGCGCAGGCGTTCGCCGTATCCCGGATGGTCACCACCGTCGAACTCTGCGTGCCCACCGTGACACCGGCCGGCAGCTTCGATGCGTCGATCTCCACCCGGAAGGTCTCGTCCCCCTCGCACAGGGTGTCGCCCAGGAGCTTGATTTCGAGTGCGTGGCGGGTTGCGCCGGTCGCCGCGAACGTAAACGTGGCACTGGACTGGTAATCCGCCCCCGCCGTGGCCGTGATATCCGTGAAAATCAAGGGCACCTGGATAGCGCCGCCCGGCGCGGTTTCCGCATCCACCCCGATGCCCGTAAAGTCGGCGTCCTCGTGGCTGACAGCTGCCTCGCTGACAGCCATACCCGAAGCGGCCTGCAGTGAACGAATCGAAGCCGATTTCCTGAAGCCAAAGAGGTTAGAATCATCGGTATTGGGGAGACTCCAGCAGGAGGGCGGAGAATGGACTTTTCCTTGACTGACGAACAGCGGGCTTTGCAAGAGTCGGTGCGGCGGTTTGCGCGGCGGGAACTGCCGGAGATTGCGGCGGAAATTGAGCGCAGCGATGAGCCGGCGGGGCTGGAATTGCGGCGGCGTTTTGCCGAATTGGGCTATCTCGGCGTGAATTTGCCCGAGAAACATGGCGGCGGCGGCCTCAGTCATCTGGACGCCGTGCTGGTACTTGAGGAAATCGCCAGTATTTCCATTGCAGTGGCGTTTCCCGTGTTTGAGTCGTGTTTTGGACCGACCCTGGCCATCGCCCATCTTGGCAGCGAGGAACTGCGACGACAGTTGCTGCCAAAAGTCTGTTCCGGCGAGATTGTCGTTGCCGTTTCCATGTCCGAGCCAAATGCCGGCTCGGCGCTTACCGACCTCGGCACAAGCCTGAGGGAAACGAACGGCAAACTGCTACTGAGTGGCGCGAAGCGCTGGTGTTCCGGCGCTGGCCATGCCGATGCCTATCTGGTCTATTGCCGGATGTCCGATGAGCCCGGCGCCCGGGGCATCGGTGCCGTGATTGTGCGCAAGGATGTGTCGGGGTTCAGTTTCGGGAAGCGCGACCATCACCTCGGTTTTCGTGGGGTGCATAGCGCCGACATGCATTTTGACGAAGTGGAAATTGACCCGGCAGACATACTTGTTGGCGCCGGTGGCTTCAGGAAACTCATGGAAGCCTTCGACCTTGAGCGTTGTGGCAATACCACCATGTCGCTCGCCGTGGCTCAATCGGCGTTTGATTTCGTACTTGATTATTGCCAGCAGCGCGAACAGTTCGGCAAGCCACTGGTGGATTTCCAGGCGGTGCAGATTCATCTGGCCGAAATGAAGATGAAGCTCGACGCCGCCCGCTTGCTGCTGTACCGGGCTGTCACCGGGGCCGAAAGCAGCCTGCCATCACTGGCGGACAGTTCCATCGCCAAGTGCTTTGCCAACGAAGCCGTCCGTGAAGTGACCGGCAAGGCGATGCAGTTAATGGGCGGCTATGGTTATTCACGGGAGTTTCCCATTGAACAAAAACTGCGCGATGGTTTGGGTTGGGGAATTGCTGGCGGCGCCATCGACATCCAGAAGATCAATATCGCTTCCGCACTCGTGGGGCGACGGTTTAATCAGCGCCGCTAGGAGCCTGCGCCGTAGGAATTCGCGAAAGCGAAAATTCGCTATCGCCGCGCCCCTGGCTGATCGATTGAGGCGAATATTGGTGGATATGCAACGAAATCGAGCGGCCGGGGGCGTGGATGAGAGCGGATTTGCAGCCGTGAATTCCTGCGGCGCAGGCTCCCTAGTGCAGCACTGCAGATTCTGGGCGCGCACTGGACTGGGCGAAGGCTGGATGCAATACATCGGCGTGCTCCACCACCACCAGATCGTTTCGGTACAGGCTTTCGCCGCTGCCTCGGCCTTCAGCTGATTCCAGGTCATCAAGCAATACGCAAGCAACTTCCTCCTCGGCCACATCAACGACCACGCAGGATTTGAAGCCGCGAACCGTATTCAATGAGGCCATTCCGCCCACTTCCGCCTCGTAGCGGGGAAATTCGCCGGCGGACTGCTTGAGCATGGGGCCGGGAAGATAGGGAAAGCCGAATCCGGCTGCAGCGACAATGTGGATGATATCGATGACTTCCGGGTCTGTCAGGTCCAACCGCAAGGTGTCCCTCTTGCCAGTTCCATGGCCGAGCTTGCGACGACTGACCAACCGCAGGAACAGGTCGAGATCGTCCTGGTTCCATTCCAGAACCTCTTCGTTCTTGGAACGTTTCGGATCTCCGGTGAGCCTGAGGATACCGGTTTCTATGGTGAGGTCGAATGCCTCGGAATCTTCCGGGCCCGGTACAACCATTGCCACCGAGTAGGATCCTTCTTCACTTCGCGCACAAAGCCGCCACAGGAAGGGCACTTCCCCTGCCAGTTCGAACATTAATGGGACACCCACAGAGCCGATTGGCGAATAATAGCACAATCCGGCCCGGTCACCCCAACCACCACCAACCACTGATGGCACCGCACTGACGGCACTGAAGGCCACTGACAAGGCCACGGCCACTACTGATGGGACACCCATCACTGCCACTACCACTAATGACACTATTGGCACTACTGGTGGCACTACTGGCACTACTGGGAGGCACTACTGGGACACCCACAGCACTACTGGGACACCCACAGAACCCACAGCACTACTGGGACACCCACCGGGGCACTACTGGGAGGGCACTACTGGGACACCCATAGAACCCATTGGAGGCATACAGCGCGCCCGACCCGCAACCGGGTCGATTCGGCTGGCGCAGCCCTCGAGTAGGGGCTATATTCCGCCGGGAACCATTCACAGAAACTGTGGATAACTTGGTGAATAGTTTTCGGGCTGCAGCCGCAATCGCAGCAATGATGGGAGTTTAGGGCAAATTGTTCAAATCTTGACCAATGCGCTAACTTCTTTTAGATCAATAACTTAGCCCTTAAAAACTACACCAGACAAGAAATTACTCTGCTATTGTCAGAGTTTTGTTACGGGAAGGTCATTTTTGTGCATAAATATCGGGCTATAAGCCAACTTGCTGAATCCGTAAAGTTGTTGTTCACTGTTTTTACTGGATTTTTCTGGCGACAAAAAACCGATCATTCCAGACCGTTTTTCTGGAAATAACGACAACGCGTGGCTTCCAGGGATAAGCACATGTCATTCGAAAGACCCCATATCGCCCGCATGCAGGGCTACACGCCCGGTGAACAGCCTGACTCACCGGAGACGATCAAGCTAAACGCCAATGAGAATCCTTATCCTCCCCCGGCAGCGGTGGTTGCTGCCCTTGCTGCCCTGGACTGCGTCGAATTGCGCCGTTACCCTCCTCCCCTCGCCGATGAATTTCGCACCGTGGCAGGGCTGCTGCATGGCGTTGCGCCGGAATTTATCCTGCCTGTCAACGGTGGTGACGAACTGCTGCGACTACTGCTGACGACCTTTATCGATCCTAGTGACACCCTGGCGATCATGCAGCCGAGCTATTCGCTTTATCCCGTGCTGGCAAGCATCGCCGATTGTCGCCTGTGTGAGATTCCGTTCAACGAAGACTGGAGCATGCCGGGAGACATATCGAAAAAGCTGCATGCGGTGTCGGCAAAAATGCTGATTCTGGTCAATCCCCACGCGCCAACCGGCGGACTATTGACCGTGCCATACCTGAGGGAGCTGGCTGAAAGTTTTGATGGAATACTGGTGCTCGATGAGGCATACGTGGATTTTGTCGATCCACAATGCGGTCATGATTCTCTGATGCTGGCGAGAGAGATTGAAAATGTGGTTCTTCTGCGAACCCTCAGCAAAGGATACTCCCTGGCCGGGCTGCGTTTTGGCTACGGCATCGGCTCCCCCGCCCTGCTTCAGCCCATGGCGGCCAAGACCCGGGACAGCTACAACACCGGGCTGATTCCCCAAAGACTGGCCCGGGCGGCACTGGAAGCCCGGGAAGAGGCCGCCTTGGGTTGGCAGCGGGTGCGCCATTCCCGCAACTGGCTGCGCACCGAATTTGCCGGGCTCGGCATCGAAACCCTGCCCAGCCAGACCAATTTCCTGCTGGCAACGATTCCAGCATGCATTGGCGCAGCCAACTTGCAACGGATGCTGCGCGATTGCGGCATATTGGTGCGTCATTTCGTTGAGCCTCGTCTCGAAAACCGCTTGCGGATCAGCGTCGGCAGCGAAACCGACAACGCTATCCTGATCGACAAACTGCGGGACATCCTCGGATGATCTTTTCCCTGCTCAAGCTCAATAAGAAGACCTCGGCAGCTCTGGCGGGCATCGCCATTGGCGCGGCTAGCCTTTGGGCGCTTTCCCTGTGGCAGGATATTGATGCCAAGGAACTGTTGCGAATGCTGGCGGCGATACTCGCCATTCTTGGCGGGCTTGCCCTGGCCGCATTTTTTGCGGTAGCGCTGCTGAAACTGTTAATTGCGATCCTGCGACGCCTGATCTAGCAGCCTGCGCCGCAGCGGCTGCACGTCTTTCCAGCAGTACTTCTTGAGATCGGGAAAGGCCAGCATTTCCCGTAATCCATGGGTCAGCGTCACCCGAGTATCCACACCGCCGATACACCGGACAAACTCCGCTCCGGCGGGGGAGGCTCCAGGGAACAACTCCAGACCGTTATGGGCGAACACCAGCAGATTGGGACACCCATCACGGCGGCAAAGCTGGTCCAGAGAGGCTACCGAAGCTTGCCCGCTGTCCGCGGGAGGGTTGCAGGTTACGGTCTCCGCAACAGCAGCAGAGTCAAAATCCTTGCCCAAGGCCTTGAAAATATTTTGCAACAACTCAGCACAGTCAGCGCCCCCCTCGCCTTGCCAGCAATCCGGAGTCAATACCGCCAGGGAAAAATCGATACATTGATAGTGCAGCTTTTTGCTGGCCGCCACTGGAGCAAGACTCGGTGGAGTCAAAGTATCTAGCACAGCAACTGGATCCTGCACTGACGCCACCTCGACTGCGGCCCCAGACTTCACAGATGCTGGCCTACATTCCGCATCGGCTCGCAAAATTTCCGGCGAAGGCCCTGCATTTTCCAGCGCTTTCCGAGCGTAATACGGCTCCAGCCCTAACAAGTCAAGATACTGCTGGCGCCGATCCTCGACAAAATTTTCAATCACTTCTGCGTTCATTCTTCCTGATAGCGAGCGATCCAAGCGCCAAGCCATAGACATCCATTCTATCAAATTCAGTAAATCCCAATACCTTTGGCTCAAGGATTCCACTCCGGGATTTGGCCCCGTTGCACTGGAACGTCCGGATGCGCTAAATCGCGGGCAGGGGCCATTCCGCCCGTTCGAGCGTGAATTCCGGGTGTCTCTTTGCTACGCCGCCTTCTTCAAACGACGCCTCTCCCACGCCTTCACCCGCTCCAGTCCGTGGAACAGCACCATCGCCCGCTTCTGGATCTCCAGCGTCAGCACCCGCCACTGCACGGCGTCCAGACCCAGCGCCGACAACGCCGCCGGCGCATCCGCCGCAACCACCCCCTTTTTGTCCGGCCGCGCCAGACGCCCGGTCCAGTCCACCAACTCAATGTAATCCTTCAGCGCGAACGGCAATTCGGCTTCGGGCTTCCCCCCCACCGCTTCCGCCAACGCGGTCTTGCGGGGTTTCACCCCGGCGCGAAACGGCATCAGCGCCGGCGCCGGCAAAACGGGTTCCCCGGCCTCTCCGCCCGCACCGCCCCGCCGCGCCTCTTCCGCCAACAGCCACAGCCGCGCCCGCACCGAGGTGAAATCCGAATCCGCCAGCGTCCCGCACAATCCCGCCCGCACCGGATTCAAATCCACATAGGCCATGCACGACAACAGCGCCGCATCATCCGCCAACGCCTGGCTCTTGAAACGCCCTTCCCAAAACCGCCCCTTGCAGCCATCCTCCGCATTCGCCCGCCGGGCCAGGTGTTCGTTCAGGCAGCGCATGTACCAGCTCAGGTCGCACAACCGTTCCCGCCAGCACGCCGCCAGCGAATCCACCTGTCCAGGCGCCGCCCCGTCCAACCCGCCCCGGAGATACGCCCGCGCCAGCGGATCGCCGGAAAACAGCCGCAGCCAGCGCCCGATGACCTCGTCCCGGTCCCAGGACCGGCCCTGCTCGATATCCAGATACAGCACCACATGGTAGTGGTTGCTCATCACCGCGTAGGCGGCGATGCGGATCGCGAAGACCTCCTCCAGCAGTTTCATCCGTTCCAGGAGCCAGGATTTGCGGTGGTCGAAGTTCTTGCCGGTGTAGTCGTCTTCGCCGCAGAGCCAGGCGCGGCGCACGCAGCGGGCGACGCAGTGGTAGTAGCGGGTGCGTTCGGGCTGGACGATTTGTGAACGGGGCTGGGTCATGGGGCTTCCGCCGGCCGTGGGTTCCGATGGGGAAGGTATAGGCGGGAACGGTTCCGAATGCCAAGTTTTTGGGGAAATTACCCGGGAGGGGCTGACAATCGGGGCCGGGGCAGAGTCTGGGGCTGAATGTGAACCCTGACTGGTTCGATGGGTGTCTTATTTTGTCCTATTTTGAATGAACGCCCTTCCGGTGAGTTGGTAGGAATGAAAACCGGGACTGGCGTAGTGAGCAGGACCAGCGCCAGCATCGGCTTCGAGCAGGAGAACGGAAAGTCGATTGCTTTCGGCGAAGCGGCGCGCTTCGGCGGGGCCCATGATCATGAGACCCGTGGCCAGGGCGTCGGCGCCTGCGGCTGAATCGGAGATGACATAGACCGCCGCGAGTTCGTGTTGCACGGGGCGGCCATTGCGGGGATCGATCTGGTGGGAGTAGCTTGCGCCGCCGAGTACGAAAAAGTTGCGGTAGCTGCCCGAGCCAGCAACGGCTATGTGTTCATTCCGGTTGCTGATGATGCCCCAGGGAATCAAAGTCTCCGCATCCGGGGCTTCGAGCGCGGCGCGCCAGACCCGCAAGCCGGGTTTGCGACCGCCGATGGCCAGTTCGCCGCCGATTTCCACAAAGTAGCTCTCGTAACCCCGATTCCTGAGCAGGGCGACGACTTGATCAACGGCATAGCCCTTGGCGATGGCGCTCAGGTCGATGTACACCTCAGCCAGCCGGGTCGCGGTGGAAGAGGCTTCATCGAGTTCGAGCCTGTCGCTTCCGGTGTTGGCCAGGGCCTGGTTGATTTCCGCATCCGTGGGAATCCTGACAACGGGTTCGGCAGCGCCGCGCGGGCCAAATCCCCAGAGATTGACCAGGCTTCCCGCGGTCATGTCAAAGGCGCCGCCGGTGGCAGTGGAAATTTCCCCGGCGAGGCACAGCACGGCGAACAATTCGGCGGAGACCGGCATGGGTACTCCGGGGGGCTGGCGGTTGAGGCGGGAGAGTTCGGAGTCTTCCGCCCAGGTTGAGAAGATTTCCCGGTCGAGCCTCGCAAGCAGGGTTTCGATTTCCGCTGCAACCGGCAGCCGCGACCTGCTCAAGGGTGGAATTATCAGGGGAGTTCCACCCTGCCCGGGCGTTTGGGTTCTGGTCGCGGAAGTTTGCCAGGGTGGAATTACCAAGGGAATTCCATCCTGCCCGGACACTTGGGTTCTGGTCGCGGAGGTTTGCCAGGGTGGAATTACCCACTGCGCCGACCAGCTCGTGCCCATGCTGAGGCCCGATACCTGGCGAATGCTTCCCGCACCGATGAAAAAGCCCCAGGCAAAAAGCGCCAGCAATAGCCAGATTCCACTGAAAATGATGAAGCGCGGTGTCATCTTGCGCCATTCTTCCCCGTCATCCCGCGCGGAGCGAAGCGAAGTCGTGGAATCTCGGACGGGGGCCGCCCGATGAAATTCTGCGACTGCGCGCAGAATGACGGAATTCCACAATTCAAGCTTCTTCCAGGGGGTAATGGCGGTACAGGATACCCGCCATCTTGTACACCATTCGCACGACCTGGGCGCAGTAGCCGAATTCATTGTCGTACCAGAGGTACAGCACGCAATTGTTGCCGCTGACCACGGTGGCGAGGCTGTCGACAATGGCGGCCTCCCGGGTGCCGACGAAGTCGCTGGAAACCGCGTCTTCGGATTCGGTAAAGCTGATCTGGTTCTGCAGATTCGAATGCAGGGCGATTTGGCGCAGGAACTCGTTGAGTTCTTCCTTGCTCGTTTCCCGGCCAAGAGTCAGGTTCATGATCGCCATGGAAACATTGGGGGTCGGCACCCGGATGGCGTTGGCGGTAAGTTTGCCGGCAAGCTCCGGAATCGCCTTTACCGCCGCCTTGGCTGCGCCGGTTTCGGTGAGCACCATGTTGAGCGCGGCGCTGCGGCCGCGGCGGGCGCCCTTGTGGTAATTGTCGATCAGGTTCTGGTCGTTGGTGTAGGCGTGGACGGTCTCGATGTGGCCCCGCTCGATGCCGAATTCGTCCTGCACCACCTTGAGCACGGGAACCACGGCATTGGTGGTGCAGGAGGCGGCGGTGATGATCCTGTCTTCGGGCTCGATCAGGTCGTCATTGATGCCGTAGACGATATTCTTCAAGTCGCCCTTGCCCGGGGCGGTAAGCAGCACCTTGCTCGCGCCCCTGGCCTTGAGGTGCAGCGAGAGCCCCGCCTCGTCACGCCATTTGCCGGTATTGTCGATGACAAAGGCGTCCTGGACGCCGTACTTCGTATAGTCGATTTCCTCGGGCGAATTGGCATAAATCACCTTGATGACATTGCCATTGGCAATCAGGGCCTTGTTCTCCTCGTCCACCCGCAGGGTGCCCTGGAAAGCGCCGTGCACCGAATCGGCGGTGAACAGGTTGGCGCGCTTGGTCAGGTCGCCTTCCACTCCCGGTCGCACCACGATGGCTTTCAGGCGCATGTCCTCGCCGGTGCTCGTCCGCTCGATCAGCAGCCGGGCGCAAAGCCGGCCGATTCGGCCGAAACCGTAGAGCACCACATCGGTGGAGTGGTTCGAAGGACGCTTGCGGACGCCGTCAAGATAACTCAGTTCCCGGCGTACGAACACATCCGGCGACATGGCGCCCGGGTTCTTCGCGTCCAGTTCCATGTAGCGGACGGTCAGCTTGCCGAGATCGATACGGGCGTGCCAGAGGTCGAGTTCCGCCATCGCCATGAGAATGGGATGGGTCTCGAATTCCGACATTTCGTTGCGTTCCACCTGCCGCACAAAGCGGTGTGATTTCATGATGAAGGTGACCGAACGGTTATGCACGGGCCGGCCATAGATATAGACGCCCACATTGCGCTGGCTGAACAGCCTGCCGATCACCGGAATCATTTCCTGGACCCGTGCCTCGCGCTGCTTCCAGTCGCCAAAATAGTCATCGACCCTGGGGCGCCGTAACCTGGCGGCGGCCTTTTGCTTCCCGGCCCTGGCGCCGCCGCGGTTTTTCGTCATGGCCTCCTTCGCTTTTCCCGTGCCTGATTCTGTCTGGAACTGGTCCACCTGTTTCTCCCCGGGGCTGCTTGCCAGCGCGGCGTATTATCTTTTTTCGGCGCCCGAAATGCCAGTGTTCAGGCTCCCGCCAATCCGATTACGGGTTACAATTCGCGGCCATTGACTCTTTCCGTCCCGTTCACCACGAATTTCCATGCCTGAAATATTCAACCCTCCGCTGCCGGCCGGCGCGGGACAGGCGAGCCATTGGCCTTTGCGGCAGGACTCGGCCAACAGTCTGGCGCTGGCCCAGGCGGCCCGGCGCGCCAGGGGGCCGCTGCTGGTGGTCTGTGAAGATACCGAGGCCACGGACCGGCTGCTGCGCGAATTGCGCTATTTTCTTTCCCGCCATGAAGAACTGCCGGTGCTCAGCCTGCCCGACTGGGAAACCCTGCCCTATGAAAACTTTTCGCCGCATCAGGACATCATCTCCCAGCGTCTGGGCGCCCTGCACCGCCTGCCCTCGCTCAGGCAGGGCATTATTGCGGTACCCGTCACGGGCCTGATGCTGCGACTGCCGCCCCGGGCCCATGTGGCGGCGAACAGCCTTGATCTGCGCATCGGCCAGAAACTGCCCATTGGCGAATTGCGTGAGCAACTCATTACCGCCGGCTATCACGCGGTGGATACCGTGCTCGACCATGCCGAGTTCGCCGTGCGCGGCTCGGTGGTGGACCTGTTTCCCATGGGCAGCCATGTGCCGGTCCGTATCGACCTGTTCGATGAGGAAATCGAGTCCTTGCGCAGTTTTGACCCGGAAACCCAGCGCACCCGGGAGCGACTCGAAGAGGTCCGCCTGCTGCCGGGGCGGGAATTTCCCATGGACGAAGCCGCCGTCAGCGGCTTTCGCGGGCGCTTCCGGGAACGCTTTGACGTGGATCCCATGCGCTGCCCGGTATACCGCGATGTCAGCGATGGCCTTGCCTCACCGGGTCTCGAATACTATCTGCCGCTGTTTTTCGATTCGCTGTACAGCCTGTTCGACTATTTGCCGGAATCCACCCTCGCCGTGCAGATCGGCGACATTCACCGGGCCGGCGAGGAATTCCGCAATGAAGTCGCCAGCCGTTACCGGGACCGGGCCCACGATAGCCTGCGGCCGATTCTCGAGCCCGATGAAATCTTCCTGCCGGTAAATGAGGCGCTGGCCGGGCTGAAGCGCTATCCACGCATCCGCATGACCGATTCCGCCCGGGAAGTGTTCCACCTGCGGCCACTGCCCATTGTGGCCATGAATCCCCGCCTGCCGCAGCCCATGGAATCCCTGGCGGAGTTTCTCGAAACCTGTGAATCCCGGGTGCTGTTCTGCGCGGAAAGCCCCGGCCGCCGGGAGAACCTGCGGCAGCTTCTCGGCCAGATCGAGGTGCGGCCCCGCCCGTTCGACCACTGGGAGGAATTCATCGAGGCCGATGTGGCGATCGGCATCACCGTGGCGCCCATCGACCGCGGCCTGTGGCTTGCCGGGGAAGGCCTCGTCCTGATCACCGAGGAAATGCTGTTCGGCGACCGGGTCGCCCAGCGGCGGCGAAGGCGGCCTTCGGAACAGCATCCGGATCTGGTGCTGAAAAACCTGTCGGAACTGCATCTCGACGATGCGGTAGTCCATGTGGAGCACGGCGTGGGCAGATATCGCGGTCTCGCCACCATTCTCAACGACGGCCAGCACGCGGAATTTCTCATCATTGAATACGCCAGGGGTGCGAAGCTCTATGTCCCGGTGGCCGACCTGCAACTCGTCAGCCGGTACGGCGGCATGGGGGAATCGGGCGAAGACGCCGCGCCGCTGAATGTGCTCGGCACCGAGCACTGGCAACGCGCCAAGAAAAAGGCGGCGGAGAAAATCCGCGACGCCGCCGCCGAACTGCTGGAAATCCACGCCCGCCGGGAAGCCGGCAAGGGTTCCGCCTATCGCTGCGATTCCCCGGATTACGACCGTTTCGCCGCCGGCTTTCCCTTTGAGGAAACCGCCGACCAGCAAACCGCCATCGACGCCGTCAAGGCCGACCTGTCCTCATCCCGCCCCATGGACCGCCTGGTCTGCGGCGATGTGGGCTTCGGCAAGACCGAAGTGGCCATGCGGGCCGCCTTTTTCGCCGTGAGCAATGGCCGGCAGGCCGCGGTGCTGGTTCCCACCACCCTGCTGGCCCAGCAGCATTTCGAAAATTTCCGCGACCGCTTCAGCGACTGGCCCTATACCGTGGAAGTCCTGTCCCGCTTCAAGACCGCGGCGGAACAGGCGGCGATTCTCCAGCGGGTAAAATCCGGCGGCATCGACATTCTCATCGGCACCCACAGCCTGCTCACCGCGAAAATCGACTACGGCAAGCTCGGCCTGCTGATCATCGACGAGGAACACCGTTTTGGCGTGCGGCAGAAGGAAAAGCTGAAATCCCTGCGCGCCAATGTGGATATTCTCACCCTCACCGCAACGCCGATTCCGCGCACGCTCAACATGGCCCTTGCCGACATGCGCGACCTGTCGCTGATCGTCACGCCGCCCGCCAGGCGGCTGTCGATCCGCACCTTCGTCCGGGAACACGAATACGCCATCGTCAAGGAGGCCATCAGCCGCGAACTGCTGCGCGGCGGCCAGGTCTTCTACCTGCACAACGAGGTGCGCAGCATGGAGCGCGCCCTTGAGCGGCTTGCTGAAATCGTGCCCCAGGCGAGGCTTGCCATGGCCCATGGGCAGATGCCCGAGCGCCAGCTTGAGAAAGTCATGGCGGACTTTTATCACAAGCGCTACAACGTGCTCGTCTGCTCCACCATTATCGAAACCGGCATCGACATCCCCAGCGCCAATACCATCATCATCCACCGGGCCGACAAGTTCGGGCTCGCCCAGTTACACCAGTTGCGGGGCCGGGTGGGACGTTCCCACCACCAGGCTTACGCCTATCTTCTCATTCCCGACCGCCGCGCTCTCAGGGTCGACGCCCGCAAGCGCATTGAAGCCATCGAGACCGCCACCGAGCTCGGCGCCGGCTTCACCCTGGCCTCACACGACCTGGAAATCCGCGGCGCCGGCGAATTGCTCGGCGAAGAGCAAAGCGGCCACATGCAGAAAATCGGCTTCACGCTTTACATGGAAATGCTGATGGATGCGGTGCGCGCCATCCGCGAGGGCAGAATGCCGAGCAGCAGCCCGGAACGGGAGGACGCGGTGGAGATCAATCTGCGCATTCCCGCGCTGATTCCCGAAAACTACCTGCCCGATGTACACACCCGGCTCATCATGTACCAGCGCATTGCTTCCTGCGGCGGCGGGGAGGAGCTTGAAGAACTGCAGGTGGAGATGATCGACCGCTTCGGGCTGTTGCCCCGGCCCCTGAAATCCCTGTTGCAACTGCAGCGGCTCAAGCTGCGCTGCCGCGATTTCGGCATTCGCAAGATTGATGCTACTGTGTCCGGCGGACGAATCGAATTTGCGGAGAATGCCCCGGTGGACGCTGGCGCCCTGGTCCGGCTGATCGAAACCGAGCCGATGAACTTCGGCCTGGGAGAGGCCAACCAGTTGCGGCTCAAGGCGGAATTCCTGGGCAGCGGCGACAAACCCGGCTATATCGATGCCCTGCTCGACCGCATTGCGCCGCGGGAAACCGCCAAAAATCAGCAGAACCCAGCCATTGGTCAGCACAATACCGCCATTGCCCGAACCGCATGAGGCCATGAGCCATTTTTCGCTCCCTCGCCGTTGTGCCGCCCTGCTCCTGCTGGGCTGGCTATCCGGCGCAGCCAATGCCCAGGGATTCGAGCGCTGGTTTCAGGTGGAAATGACCGTATTCAGCAATGAATCCGGCGCGGAACGCGAGCGGGAAAACTGGCGGGCGGAAGGCTGGCAACTCGCCTACCCCGAGAATCCGGTTCGCCTGGGGCAGCTGCTGGATCTGTTGTTGCTGGATTCGTTTGCGCCCTCGGTCGAAATCAGCTTGTCACGGGGCGCCGAAGCGATGGATCCGGAAGGCGCGAGACTGCGCGACACGGGACCGCACCCTGCCCGGGGAAGCGCCGACTTCCGCTTTCCCGATCTCCAGCGGGACGCCTTCATCGCCCTGCCCGCATCCTACAGCGATTTCCGCCAGACCAATCTGGCTATCGAGAGGGCGCCGCAGCATCGCATCCTGTACCATGCTGTGTGGCGTCAGCCCGTGGGCGACGCCGGCAATGCCATCCCGGTGCTGGTGAGCGGCGGCAATGCATACGGACCATACCGGGAACTGCAGGGATCCATTGCGCTGGAATTTAACGCCAACCGCGACCGGGTGGTATTCAGCGCCGACCTGTGGCTCGCCACATTCGGGGGCGACAACGAAGCCGGGTGGACCCTGCCCGAACCGCCGCCTGACCTGTCTCCCACCGCCGAAACGGCAAATCCACCGGTCATCGACCGAATCTATCCCATGCGGCAGAATCGCGATCTGCGCAGCGGCGAGTTCCACTATCTCGATCATCCGGCGATGGGAATTCTGGTTCAGATCGTTCCCCATGTCGTGCCTCCTCCAGAATCGCTTCCAGAATAGGCGGGAAACTTGCAGGTTTCGAACCGCAGTTGACATTGCGGCGTTCCTGATGTCCCGCCGCAGACCGCTCCCACTGCCCATTTTGATGGGGTTCAATCCCGCATTTCAATACACGCTTCCAGAATTCCGATCAGTTCCACCGTGCCGAAGCCGTGTACCCGCTTGATCTCCTTCATGTTGATCGGGCCTTCGCCGAGTCCTGCGGCCCAGTTGACGGAGAGCGCGAGGCAGGCGTAAGGGATTTCGAGTTCCCGCGCCAGGACCGCTTCGGGCATTCCGGTCATGCCGACCATGTGACAGCCATCCCGGCGCAGGCGCTGGATTTCGGCTGCCGTTTCCAGGCGCGGTCCCTGCAAAACGCCATAGACTCCGCCGAACTTGATATTCTTGTCCACCCTGGCCGCAGCCTTGGCCAGGGCTTCGCGCAGGGAAAGATCGTAAGGCCAGGTAAAATCGATGTGCCTGGGCGGTTGGTCTTCGCTGTCGAAAAAACTGGTTTCCCGCCCCCAGCTGTAGTCGATCAACTGTTCCGGCAAAGCCATGGCGCCGGGAGGAAGATCGTCGCTGATGCCGCCGACGGTATTGGTGGCAATGATCCGGCTGACGCCGAGGCTGTGCAGAGCCCAGATATTGGCCCGGTAATTGACCTTGTGGGCTGGCACCCGGTCGCCGGCGGCGTGGCGCGGCAGGAAGGCGATCCGGCTGGCGTCCTTGCGACAAATGTCGACTTGCACCGGGCCGCCGTAGGGCGTGCGGACCGCTTCGATGGTTTCGACTTCCAGCCCGCGGATTTCCCCCCGCAATGAGCCAAGCCCGGATCCGCCGATAATCGCCAGCATTGCTCTCTCCCGTGGCGCAGGCTTCTGGAAATGGCACGCCCGGCAGGACTTGAACCTGCAACCACCGGCTTAGAAGGCCGGTGCTCTATCCAGTTGAGCTACGGGCGCAGGAATTGGGGTGACCGATGGGGCTCGAACCCACGACAACCGGAGTCACAGTCCGGGGCTCTACCAACTGAGCTACGGTCACCATATCAAACCGGGAATTGGTCGGGGTAGAGAGATTTGAACTCCCGACATCTTGCTCCCAAAGCAAGCGCGCTACCAGACTGCGCCATACCCCGATACAGGCCTGCCGACCCTCTCCGCCAAGCGGCGAATGATACTTTCCCGCCCCACCCCCGTCAAACAAAAACCAGCCGACTTACAACCCGAAGCATCCTTTCAAGCTCTCTTGGAGCCTGCGTCGCAGTCTCCTGGCGAACATCGTCAGCCGCTGCCTCGAACGAAGTACAGGACAGAGCACAATACAGCGATGGAAATCGGCTCCGGTTTCACTTAAAATGGCGGCCCGCCCGGCGCAGTTCTGTAGCCGGAATTTCATCCGCTTTTCTGCGGAGCCCAGCCGTGGCATCCATCAGGAGGATTTCAGTTTGTTGCAGGAATATCGCAAGCACGTCACCGAAAGAGCCGAGATCGGCATTGATCCCCTGCCCCTTTCCGCAGCCCAGACCGCCGAACTCGTTGAACTGCTGCAGCAGCCACCGGCTGGCGAAGAAGCATTCCTGCTCGACCTGATTGCCAACCGGGTGCCTCCCGGCGTGGACGAGGCGGCCTACGTCAAGGCTGGCCTGTTGTCGGCCATCGCCCGGGGCGAGGCGGAGTCGCCGCTGATTGACCGCGCCAGAGCCGTTCGCCTGCTCGGCACAATGCTTGGCGGCTACAATGTCTCCACCCTGGTGGAATTGCTTGACGACGAGGAAATGGCCGCCGCCGCGGCCGATGAGTTATGCCATATCCTGCTGATTTTCGATGCTTTTCACGATATTGAAGAGCGCGCCAGGAAGGGTAATGCACAGGCCCGGCGCGTCCTGCAAAGCTGGGCCGACGCGGAATGGTTCACTTCCCGGCCGCCCCTGCCGGAAAAGCTGACCATGACCCTATTCAAGGTCCCCGGCGAAACCAATACCGACGATCTTTCCCCCGCCCAGGACGCCTGGTCGCGCCCCGATATCCCCCTGCATGCCCTGGCGATGTACAAGAATCCCCGGGAAGGCGTCAGCAATGCCGTGGAGCAGATTGCCGAGCTGAAGAAGAAAGGCCATCCCGTGGCGCTTGTGGGCGATGTCATGGGCACGGGATCTTCGCGCAAGTCGGCCACCAATTCGGTGCTCTGGCATATCGGCGACGACATTCCCCATATTCCCAACAAGCGCTCGGGCGGCGTCTGCATCGGCGGCAAGATGGCGCCGATCTTCTTCAATACCATGGAAGACGCTGGCGCCCTGCCGCTCGAATGTGATGTGGACCGGCTCGAAACCGGCGATGTCGTCGATATCGACGCCTATGCGGGAACCATATGCGATCACGCCAGCGGCGAGCTGCTGGCAAGCTTCCAGTTGAAAACCGAGGTGCTGCTCGATGAAGTCCGGGCCGGAGGCAGAATTCCCCTGATCATCGGTCGGGGGCTCACGGGCCGCGCCCGGGCGGCGCTGGATTTACCCGCATCCGAAGCATTCCGCTCGCCGGTGAGCGGGCAGGAATCGGACAAGGGTTATACCCTCGCCCAGAAGATGGTCGGACGCGCCTGCGGCGTCGAAGGCGTGCGCCCGGGCAGTTATTGCGAACCGCACATGACTACCGTCGGCAGCCAGGACACCACCGGCCCGATGACGCGGGACGAATTGAAGGATCTGGCCTGCCTCGGCTTTTCCGCAGACTTGGTGATGCAGTCGTTCTGCCATACCGCAGCCTATCCCAAGCCCGTGGATATCGAAACCCAGCACAGCCTGCCAAATTTTATCCAGACCCGGGGCGGCGTTTCCCTGCGCCCGGGCGACGGCATTATCCATAGCTGGATGAATCGCATGTTGCTGCCGGACACCGTCGGCACCGGTGGCGACTCGCATACCCGCTTCCCCATCGGCATTTCCTTCCCGGCCGGCTCGGGCCTCGTCGCCTTCGCAGCCGCCACCGGCGTCATGCCGCTGGACATGCCGGAATCGGTGCTCGTGCGCTTCACGGGCGAAATGCAGCCGGGCATCACCTTGCGCGATCTGGTCAACGCGATTCCCTATGCGGCGCTGCAATCCGGCGACCTGACCGTCGCCAAGAAAGGCAAGAAAAACATCTTCTCCGGCCGGGTGCTGGAAATCGAAGGCCTGCCGAAATTGAAAGTGGAACAGGCATTCGAGATATCCGACGCGTCGGCGGAACGCTCGGCCGGCGGCTGCACGATCCTGCTCGACGAGGAGCCGATCGTCGAATACCTGAAGTCGAACGTCACCTTGCTGCGCTGGATGATCGACAACCACTACGGCGATGCGCGCACGTTGGAGCGGCGTGCGCGGCAGATGGAGGAATGGCTGGAGAATCCGGTATTGCTGCAGCCCGACCCGGACGCCGAGTATCACAAGGTGCTCGAAATCGATCTCAACGAGATCACCGAGCCCCTGCTTGCCTGCCCCAACGACCCCGACGACATCAAGCCGCTGTCGGCGGTGGCCGGCACGAAGATCGACGAAGTCTTCATCGGTTCCTGCATGACCAATATCGGCCATTTCCGCGCCGCCGGCGAAGTGCTGCAGCGGGTGGAGCCGCCCTTGCCGACCCGGCTCTGGATCGCACCGCCGACGAAGATGGACGAACACCAGTTGATCAGCGAGGGCGTCTACAGCATTTTCGGCGTTTCCGGCGCACGCACCGAACTGCCGGGCTGCTCGCTATGCATGGGCAACCAGGCCCGGGTCGCGCCGAACTCCACGGTGGTCTCGACTTCCACCCGGAACTTTCCGAACCGGCTCGGACAAGGGGCCAACGTGTTCCTCGCTTCTTCGGAACTGTCGGCGGTCAGCGCCGCGCTCGGCAGGATTCCGACCATGGAAGAATACATGGCGCACATGAAGCCGATCGACACGATGGCGGACAATATCTACCGCTATCTCAATTTCAACGAGATCGAATCGTTCATGGAAGCCGCCGAACGCGCCAAATCCATCCCCCTGACCAACATTGCGGAAGTCGCGTAGGGGCGAGGCATGCCTCGCCCTCGGCAAGCGCAAAGAGAGCCGGGAGCATGAGCGATTGGAAGTCAGGAATGGCCATCGTTCCCCGCTCTGCTAGGAGCCTGCGCCGTAGGAATTCGGGAAAGCAAAAATTCGCTATCGCCGCGCCCCTGGCCGGTCGATTGAGGCGAATATTGGTGGATATGCAACGAAATCGAGCGGCCAGGGGCGTGGATGAAAGCGGATTTGCAGCCGTGAATTCCTACGGCGCAGGCTCCTAGGCCGCGGATCGTCGGGGTGTGACCTGTTTTGCGATAGTGCGGCCGATCTGAATCTCCGCCTGGCGAAGCTCCCAAGACTTCTGCAGATTCAGCCAGAGTTGTGGAGTCGTTCCGAAGTATCGCGCTAGACGTAGGGCTGTATCCACACTCACCCCCCGCCGACCGTTCAAGATCATCGTTACCCGATTTACCGACACTCCCAGAGCTTTTGACAGTGCATTGGCCGAGAGTCCAAGCTCTTCGAGTTCGTCGCGCAAGACCTCGCCCGGATGTACCGGTCTCATACCGTTCTTCGTGCCCATGTCAGATACCCTCAGTGATAATCGACGATCTCAACTTCGTGCGGCCCGTCGTCTGTCCAACGGAAGCATAAGCGCCACTGTGCGTTGATCCGGATGCTGTACAGACCGGCTCGGTCACCCCGCAGCAATTCCAGCCGGTTGCTCGATAACTCTGCAAGGTCGCGCAGTGTCGCGGCGCTGTCCAGCACGGCAAGTCGGCGCGCGGCCTGATTGGCGAAGCCCTGAAATGCCGCAACGCGCTTCCCTTCGAAGAACTGTTGCGTCTTCCGATTCTTGAAGCTTCGTATCATGTGCGTTCATAGTAATCTCTGCCACCAAGGGCGTAAAGGATTCCGGCCACCAGCCCGTGGCCCTGACCAACATCGCCGAAGTCGCGTAAGTGCGAGGCATGCCTCGCCCGCTGAGGGCTACCCTAGCGACTTGGATACTATCTCGTTCACGTCCCTGGAGACGCCTTCGCGGTCGCCGATGCGGCGCAGTTGCTCGCGCATCATTCGTTGGCGCTCGGCGTCGAACTTGCGCCAGCGGGTGAGCGGCGTGATCAGCCGGGCGGCGATCTGCGGATTGATCGCATCGAGTTGCATGGCCTGTTCGCCGAGGAATTCGTAGCCCGCGCCGGAGGCTTCGTGGAAATTGACATGGTTCTGGCCGCAGAAGGCGCCGATCACGGCGCGCACCTTGTTCGGATTGCGGATCTCGAAATCGGAATGGCGCAACAGCTCCCGCACTCGCGCCAGGGCGCCCGGATGGGGACGGGTCGCCTGCAGGCTGAACCATTGGTCGACCACCAGCGGCTCTTCGCGCCATTGCTCGTGGAACTCGCCCAGCGCCTCTCCATAAATGCCCTCACCCGCGCGGCTGTGGGTCAGGATCTGCAAGGCGGCGAACTGGTCGGTCATGTTGCCGGCCTGCTCGAACTGCCGCCGGCAGCGTTCCAGCCATCTCTTCTCGCCGGTTCTAACGAGGGCTGAAAGAGTAAGATTGCGCAATGACCGGGCGGCGATCGATTCAGCATCGGCCCGATAATCGCCGGTGGCGGGTATGCTTTCGAACACCTTCGCCAGCAACTCCCGGTGGGATTCGGCCAAGCTGTCGAGCAGAAACTCCCGCACCGCGTGAATCGCCTCGATGTCCGCGGTTTCGGCCTGCTCGATCAGATAGCTTTCGGCCGGCAGGCGCAGAAATTCGGCGAGCATGGCGCGGTCCGCTCCGGCGCCTGCGTCAACCGCCTCGGCGAGTATGTTCCGATGCGCTTCGCACAGGATCTGCGGCAGGCGCAATTCCCTGCCGCCGCGGAAATCGTCCTGCAACTCCCGCATGAGCATCAGCGCCAGTTCCTGGCCGGCGTTCCAGCGATTGAAGCCGTCGCTGTCATGACTTATCAGGAACAGGAGATCTTCGGGCCTGTAATTGTATTTCAGCCGCACCGGCGCGCTGAAACCGCGCAACAGCGAAGGCACGGGAGGCTCGGAGACGTTTTCGAATACGAAAGTCTGAATCGGTTGCGTAACCGCGAGTACGCGGTCGCCGGAGATTGCGGCCGGCTCGTCCTGCAAGCGCAGCGGAATCTCCTTGCCCGCCGCATCGAGCAGTCCCAGATGCAAGGGAACATGAAAAGGCACCTTTCTTTCCTGACCCGGCGTGGAAGGACAGGACTGGCGTACGCGCAATTCGAATCGCTGGGATTCGGCGTCATGAAAGCCCTCGACTTCCAGCAGCGGCGTGCCGGCCTGGCGGTACCAGTTGCGGAACTGCTTCAGATCGACCCCGCTCGCGTCTTCCATGGCCGCAACGAATTCCTCGATCGTCACCGCCTGCCCGTCGTGGCGCTCGAAATAGAGGTCGGTGCCGGCGCGAAAACGCTCCGGGCCGAGCAGATTGCTGATCATGCGCACCACTTCGGCGCCCTTTTCGTAAATCGTGACGGTATAGAAATTCGAGATTTCCATGTAGGAGTCGGGCTGTACCGAATGCGCCATGGGACCGCTGTCCTCGGCGAATTGCACCGAGCGCAGGAAAGCTACGTCCTGCACGCGCTTGACCGTGCGCGAATTCATGTCGGCGCTGAATTCGCTGTCGCGGAACACGGTAAAACCTTCCTTGAGACTCAACTGGAACCAGTCGCGGCAGGTGACGCGGTTGCCCGACCAGTTATGAAAATATTCGTGGGCGACCACGGCCTCCACGCGCTGGAATGCCCAGTCGGTCTGGGTGGCGGAATTGGCCAGGATGCAGGAGGTGTTGAAGATGTTCAGGCCCTTGTTTTCCATCGCGCCCATATTGAAATCGTCGACGGCGACGATCATGAAGATGTCGAGATCGTACTCGCGCCCGTATTTCTCCTCGTCCCAGCGCATCGCCTTCTGCAGCGAGACCATGGCGTGATCGCATTTGTCCAGATCCTTGGGCTCGACGAAAATGCGCAATTGCACCTCGCGGCCCGAGGCCGTCGTGAAACTGTCGTCGAGACTGACGAGATCCCCCGCCACGAGCGCGAACAGGTAACTCGGCTTGGGAAAGGGATCCTCCCAGGTGCGCCAATGCCGCGCAGGGTCGTCGCAGTCGCCTTCGGCGACGCAATTGCCGTTGGACAGCAACACGGGATACCGGTCGCGTTCGGCCCGGATCGTGGTGGTGAATTTCGACATCACGTCGGGGCGGTCGAGGTAGTACGTGATGCGGCGAAATCCCTCGGCCTCGCATTGCGTGCAGAACATCTTGCGCGACTTGTACAGGCCTTCCAGGGCTGTGTTGTTCTGCGGCTCGATCCGGGTGCGGCAATAGAGCGTAAAGCGGTCGGCGTCGCCGGATGACAGCGAACGCAACTTCGGAATTCGCAGGCTATCCTCTTCGAGCGCGAAATCGGAAGCTTCCAGCACCCGCTCGTCGAGCCGTAACTCTTCCAGCAGGAGTTCGCGGCCATGCAGCACCAGCATATCCTCGTCCACGCCGCTGAAATCCGGATTGCGCCGGAATTGCAGTCTCGCCTCCACCACCGCATGGGTCTCGTACAGGTCGAAATCGAGTTCGGTGCTGTCGATGGTGAACGGCGGCGGCCGATAGTCGTGCAAGTACGTAGTGCGTGCCTGTGCGTCTTTCATAAGATGCTGGTTCCTGTCCGATCTTGCGAAGGCGGGCGATTGTAGCAGCCCGTGAAATCAGATTGTGACCAGGGTTCACATTTCAGGTTCGGCTTGACCGGGAATCCAGTTAGTCATATTCTTAGCTAACCACAGAAGGCAGAGACGACAATGGTTACAGTGAATGTCCATGAGGCCAAGACAAAGCTATCGCGCCTGCTCGCGCAAGTGGAAGCGGGAGAAGACGTGATCATCGCCCGTAGCGGCACCCCGGTGGCTCGACTGGAACGCATACAAAAGCCAGGCAAACGCGAATTCGGTTCGATGAAAGGCCAGATTAAACTCGGAGACGAATTTTTCGATCCCTTGCCGGAAGAAGAGCTGGCGCATTGGGAGGGTAGTTGAGCCTTGAGGCTGTTACTCGATACGCATGCGTTTTTCTGGTGGTTTTCCGGCAGCAGCCGGCTATCGCCGCGCGCCCGGCAGGCAATTGAAGACGAAGGCAACGACGTTCTGGTCAGCGCCGCGACGGCCTGGGAGATCGCAACCAAACATCGCCTCGGCAAACTCCCGGAGGCCACGCCCCTGGCGCAGGACATCACAGGGGCCATGGCCAGTCAGGGTTTTGAGGAACTCCCCATCAGCGTCGCCGACGCCTCTCGCGCCGGGTCGCTGCCGGGGCCTCTCAGTGACCCCTTCGACAGAGTTTTGATCGCCCAGTCCTTGTCCCGCGATCTGGCGCTGGCCTCAAACGAGACGATCTTCGAAAACTACGGCATCCGCCGGCTTTGGTGATATTCGTCGTTTTCTCAATCGAGTTCACCATACCAGTACGGTGTCTGCTCCGCCCACTCGCTATCCGGAAAATGTTCGTGCAGCAAGGCAAACGCCGCCTGGGAGAGATTGCCGTTCCCGCGGTAGCAGGCAATGCGGGTTGTGAATACCAGACGATGCAGGGTGCGAGGAATGCGTGGGTCATCGAGATTTTCGCTCGCGTAGCGAATCACATGCGGGCCGAACGAAGCGACTGCCGCTGTCTGCCGGTACTCGTCAACATCCCTGATCTCCGATAGTTCCGCATCGGAATAACGGGAAAAAAGAGGACTTTGAAGCGTCTCGTCGCGGGTCCGATCGCGGTACGACGAGGCGCACCACCACCCGCGTGTTATTCCAAGAGTTACATGGTCGGGTGTTTGTCGTTCGTGGCGAATTGTTCTGTCAAAGTGGATCCGCCCGACGCCTCGGTCCAGCCATGGCGAGAACGCCGGATAATCGAAGATGATCCTGGCCGCTTCGAAGTGCTGGTCTTGACCTTGCTCGAACTGTTCCATCTCGCGAGCCAACCATGGGACGTGTCGACGAATCTGGGCCGAGAGCCGCAATGCCGACTCAAGGTCGTCGGCGAGCATCGCTTTTGTCCATCCCGCGATGGCCAGCCGTCCGCGTTGATAGTCGCTCAAGCCAGGTGTGTCGATGGTCTCCTCGATCATCGAGGAAGTGAAGTACGAGTTCAGCAGATCGATGGCGCCGGGGCTGAACAGCGTGGTATCCATCGTGATCCGGTGGAAGTTGGAAGGCAGTTGGCGAGCGAAGCTGTCCGTCCACGGAAGCGAGAGGGGCTGTAGCGACGCCCAACGGAAATAGTCCGGCCAGGTTGGGGAAATTCCGGCCGCCGCGAGGCGAACGCGATTGACCGACGACCTGTCTAGACCTTCGCCGATCGCCTCCTCGGCGAGCCGCAGACCGGCATCGACTCGGCCCAGAAGTCCCGATATTCGGATTCGTTGCAGCAGAATATTCAAGTGACCCGGTGTGTCGTCGGGGAGCGCCTCCGCCGCCTGCAGGAGTTCAGTCAACGTCGACTCGTCCAGGCTGGAGGACGCCCGAATCAGCGCGATGTACAACCATGCCGGAGACTGCTCGGCACGCCACTGTTCGACTACCTCCTCGGGAGCGATCTGGTCATTCGTAGCGTACCAGACCCAGCGCGTGTAATCCGTCGCCTCGTCCGTGGGGCTGAGTCTGCGCCTCATGTAGCGGTAGTTGAACAGGTCTTGCGCGGACATGCTCGCCGGGTCGTCGAATATCCGCTGTTCGATTTCACTCTGGACGGCTGCGGAATCGATCCTGCTGCGAATGTGGAGGATTTGTCCCGGCACGGAAGGAAAGTCCGCAAGATACTCGGGTTCATTGGCCAGTTCCCGGTAGGCATCCAGCGCCAGATTGAGATGTCGGAGCCGCTCGTTTTCGTTGACGGTCGCTTCACGCGCCAGGGCGCGTCCGACAAGGTAGCGGCCAAGGTCTTGCCAGGGTGAATCGTCGTCCTGGCCTATCTCTTCGAATCGGGACGCGGCTTCGAGAAACCGGCCGTCATAAAAGTAGGCGGCGGCGATCTGATAGCGCCGGTCGTGCTGTTCCAACGGCAGCCAGCTCGACGCCGGCTCCTCAAGCGGAACGAAAGCTGTTTCACCACTGCATTGGGCGAACACTTGAACCTGGGCTACGAGCCACCGCGTCAACTCGGTGGAACCAGCGCCGTATCGCGACCTCCTGTCCGAGAGCGTTTCCCAGGCGGTCTTGAAGGCATCGGGCTGGCAGTTGTAAACGTAGTTCGAAATCGTGCGGGAGTCTTCCGGGTTTGCGGGGTCCGTGATTTCGCGGGAAAACAGTTTCCGTGTCCCGTATCCCGCTGGGGGTTGGAAACCTTGTCTACGGGCCATCTCCCAGAAATTCTCCTCATAATCTTCTGCCTGGGCGGGCGGGGTGTATTTCGCCCGGAAGAGACTGGCGTGATCATCCGTAAATCGTCCATTCAACTGGAGATAGATGATTAGCGGGAACACGACATCGTAGCGGCCAAGCTGGTTCGGGAACTTACCGGCGATCAAATCATCCCTGTCGATGGGGTCAACGAAGCTTGTTACGAAGTAAAACGGACCGGATGCCGAAGCAGGCCATGCGAACGCCAGAATCAACAGCGCTGTTCCCAGTAATCGTTTCATAGCAGTGCCTCCACTTGCTGGACGAGTTTTGTGAATTGGGGTTCCGTCCATGGTTCGGGAACGAACAGAAACACCCTGCTCAGGTTGTCGACCGGCGCCAGGGGTTCATCGGAGGAATAGCCGACATTGCCGGCGCAAATGGGATTGGGGAATTCCCGCTCTGCGTACAGCGTGTGGCGTATGACTCCAGCGTCACGTCCCATACGGTAAATCATCGGCACGACTGCATCGACCGGAAGACCTTCGGTCCAGTCGTCGTAGAAGCACCAGGAAGCCAGCGCGGTAATCGACAGCCTTGCGCCTCCGGTGCGTACTCGCAGTTCCTCGAGCAAGCGCCGGTAGAAGTCGCGTTGCGACAGCCTCGCATCGAAATCGACCTGATGTTCCACCGGCCCGAACGGACGCCCGACGGCGACGATCGCATCGGCCAGGCGCGCTGTTGTCGCGGCGCCGGGGACTCCGACAGCTTCGAGACGAACAACGCTCGTGATTTCCGCTTCGCTCGGATAAGTGACCTTGTTGGTGCGGTACTGGATAACGAAGTCGTCGTGATCGAGGTTGATCGTCGCGGTCCACAGGGCCACTTTGACCCGATTCGGATCGATGAACGAAAGATCCTCCTCGCGGCGCCAGGCCCAGAGGTAATAGTCGGGTTCAGCAGTCTGATCGAACGCCCCGGCAACCTGACCCCAGGGAGTGAACAACCCGGTCGCCACGATGGCGGTGACGATGCACGCCAAACCGCAAACGAGCCAAGCCGTCCCTGATCTGCCTTCTGAAACTTTCATCATCCGAGGTAGCTTCATCTGTACACGCGTAATCCCGGGCGGAAGACCCGCTCAACTGCGGATACTTCGAGCCCTGAGAATACTCTTTCCGTACTTCGGGGTCTATGTCCAGGAAGGAAGTCCAGCAACTCTCATTATGGCGCTGGGCGCACTCAACCGGGTCATCCTGTGCGCAGTCGCAGCGCGCATGCGGGGAACACAGTCGCTTTGCCTCGGTTGCCGGGTTGGTTTCCGGTTCATCCCCGCGCATGCGGGGAACACCGCAGCATATCGATCGCGCACTGCACTTGCGCCGGTTCATCCCCGCGCATGCGGGGAACACGAATGGCTCGCCAAGCGGTACGGCTCGAGCATCGGTTCATCCCCGCGCATGCGGGGAACACTTTATCCCGCTTCCAGCTAGAGAATGATTCGGCGGTTCATCCCCGCGCATGCGGGGAACACCTGCTTTCGCGGATATGGCGGACCTTCCTCGACGGTTCATCCCCGCGCATGCGGGGAACACGATTGTTAAATCCAGACCTTGTGCAAGAGCGTCGGTTCATCCCCGCGCATGCGGGGAACACCCCCTTGGTGGGGGCGGGCTTGGCCGCCTTAACGGTTCATCCCCGCGCATGCGGGGAACACGGTAACACTGGGTCCTGGCGACGCCTCAACAACGGTTCATCCCCGCGCATGCGGGGAACACCCCGTTTGGAGCATTTCAAGGCCCGGCGATATCGGTTCATCCCCGCGCATGCGGGGAACACAGAGCGATGAAGATATTGCGGGTGTCGGTCAGCGGTTCATCCCCGCGCATGCGGGGAACACCGAAATATTCCGATGCCTCCCCGTGACTGTGCCGGTTCATCCCCGCGCATGCGGGGAACACACTTCCTACAAGCTACTGAAAAGACTAATCTTTTTCAGGTTGCGGAAAACTACCAATAAAATCCATAACTTAAATTGTTAGAGAACGGGATCATATCTCAAGAGGCAATAGTTCCCGAAAGACTCACAAACACCTCCGCACTGCCAACTACTCGTCATGGGTGACTGGCTGGAAGCTCACCAGTTTGAAACCGTCCAATACGACCGGACATCGGCGATTTTTACCACAGGTATCAAAATCATAACCCGCGTCGCAGGGAGCGTCCCAAACCATGATAGCGTCTCCATCATCAATCAGGTCGACTACCTGGTTCCAAATCATTTCACGGATTCGCTTGGTATAACTGCCAACGTAAATACCGGCCCGGATTTCAAGCAGCCAGACCGCAAGACGGCCTCGCAACCTCGGAGGCGCATTGTTAACCGCGATGACCAACATCGCCGCTTGACACTTCCGCAATGGCAATAGGTTGCGCTTCTTTTGGAGGCGCAGGCGGATTCATGCCACCCTCCGCAAGCATTTCTTCTATCGCCGGGATGAGCCGTTTCAGAAGTCCTGTCTTGCGAAAAGAATCGCGGCAACGCCGCCTCACTTCCCCAACGGGGTCCAGACAGGCGGGTTTCTTGTTCGCCTCGGTTTCCGCCGCTATTTGAAATGCTACGGGCACGACAGTTTCAAATTTGAAAACATCCGCCACGTCGTAAACAAAAGACTGGGGTTTTCCAGTGTGAAGAAAACCGATTGCGGGAGCATATCCGGCGGCGAGTATCGCCGCTTCGGCAAGCCCATACAGGCAGGCCGTAGACTGGCTGAGGCATTGGTTCGCCAAGTCTCCCGAACTCCAGTTGGTGGGGTCGTATCTTCTCCCCTTCCACTTTACACCGTGCTGTCGCGCCAATACTTCGTACATCCGCTTGATGCGGGCGCCTTCGATTCCCCGCAATTGCTCGATGGAGCGCCGTTGCGGGGCAGGCTCGCCGAAGCGCATGTCGTACATCTTACGGACCACCTTGAGACGCGCATCCGCGTCCAGCGCAAGTCGCGCCTGAAGCAGCAGTCTATCCGCTCTTGCACCTCCGGGCTGTCCGGCTGAATAGAGCCTGACGCCGGCTTCGCCAACCCATACCAGCAAGCATCCTACCCGCGCGGCCAGCGCAACGGCAGCGTGAGATACCCGGCTGCCGGGCTCCAGCATCAGACAAACCAATCCACCTATGGGAATATGTGTGCGCACACCCGTTCGGTCCACAACGACGAACGCGCCGTCCAAAACATCAAGACGACCTTTTTCGATAAACAAGATTGATGCGCGGTCCTTAATCGGAATGGGTCGCGGCGGCGCGATGCCGAGCGACACGGTTATGCGGCTCCAAGGCCAAGCTGAAAAGTAACGCGAACGAAAGAACTCTCCGTATCCTGCGCTAGGGTCGGTTCGGTATTGTTAAATTCGCTCATCTCCCTTTGCATAATGAGCCATCCCCTGCCCCGTCTTTCCATGAAGCCCATGCCGGCCATGTAGTGGCCCATGGAATCGTTTCTGGCTCGCGGATTCGCCCCCGCCATTACTTGTTCGACAGTCAGGTGATTCGGAAGCGAACCTGGACTGGTTACGTCAACCCGCTCGGAAAACACCTCAAGCAAGATCGTCGATCCGATGATCGCGTAGTCACGATGAATGACGGCATTGACCAGCGCCTCGCGCACCGCATCGCGGGGCAACAAATAGCGATCCTCCCGCACGAGATTCTCATAGGATTCGAAGCGGCCCAGCCCGAGAAACCAGCCGACCGAGCGATCGACCTGTTCGCCTAGCCGACCTTTGGCCGTGGCGGCTTGCAGCACTTCCGAAGCGCGGTCTGTCCCCGCGTATGCCACGCACTCGATGCAGAAACTGCGCGTTTGAGCGTAGCGCTGGGGATGCTTGCCAAAAGCCAAAACACCATACAGCGTTGCTCTCAATTCACCGCCGAGTTCGATCAAGACTCCTCGATTTCGGAGGTCTTGCTCGCTGCTTGGCTGCGGTTCGCTCAAAGTGTCGAAATCGAGTTTGTCGAGGTAGGCAAGGAAAGCATCGTAGTCGATATGGGACGGCGGCGCGCCCTGTATCGCCCGTTCTTCCGTGAGCACGAATCCGAACGCATTAAAAAGTTCCTGGAGTTCCATAGAGGACGGTTCAACGCTGCTGCTCCCCCTTCTGATCCAGGTCCGACCGCGACAACGCAATGGCTCGAAACCACGCTGGGAAGGAACTTCCACCCAGAACACGTGTCCCCCATCATCGGAGTGGTGACCGACCCAAGCGGTTACAGGCTGACTGCAACCCGTGTGCAGGAAGGATGTCAGTCGTTCTTGAACCTTTTCGGGACGTTCCCGAACCCCACAGATGTGCCGTTCGTCGTCCACACCCAGGACGAGAACCCCGCCGCTGGAATTCGCAAACGCGCAAATCGCCTTCCCCAGCGCGGAAAGATCACCGAGACCACGTTTGAACTCGGTGCTCTGATCTTCGCCAGCTTCGATGCGCTGTTTAATCGCTTTCCAGTCCAATCTCAGAAGCCTCCCCAGAAAGTTGCCCGTATCTTACTTCAGTGACCATACTCTCTTGGCCGATCATGCTCTACGCTCGCCGAATCAACATCAATCCACAACCATACGCCTTGGATGCCCCGAAACCTTTCGGCAAAACCGTCAGCAGCTGTTTCGGATCGGTAACGGTCAGCGCACCCTCGAAGTCTATCGTGGAAAACGCCATTGCCGGGCCGGTCTTGCGCTTAACACGATGAGTGGAGTATCCGTCAACAGAAATGTCATCTACTTGAAAATCAAAGCCCGCCTTGTCGCCCTGCCGTTTAAGCCAATCTAACCCGCTGGTTCTCACTAGATCCAGTCTATGCCGCGCCCGTTTGCCTTGTGCGTAAGTGCGAAGTTGGTCCATGACAACGTCATGTTTGACCGAGCGTCCGCGCACGTTGTCTCGGCGGCGAACGACGGGGTTGGCCCGTAGGGAAAATATCAGGCGATCCCCCGTTTTAAGTTCGGGCGCGAAGGGCTTTGGTTTCTCGATGTCAAACAATCCGTGCGGGTCTCTCGGCGGGCGGGATGACAACAGCAAAAAAACACCCGAGATTGTTTCCCGCCAGAGAAAGTCTCTTTGCCGCCCCGGACCATCGGCGAACAGATACCACACCAAGTGATGCGCAGGATGGCGGGACTCGGATTCGACTCCAGCACTGCCCAACAACAACGGAGCAAGCGCGGATAGCGATGCTTCTTTCTTGAGACTGACTCGGGAGAAGTAAAGCAAAATCTAATCTCCAGATTCGTTCACAAGCATAATCCGCTCCCAGCGGTCCATGAATTGCCAACGCGACCGGTTGGCGATCACATCACGGCGCCGCTGAATCTGCGAATCCGGCAATTCAATTGGCACATCGGCATCGAAGGCGATCTCTGTCCCGAATGCGGCTCTCCGTCCCAAAGCCGTTAAAACATCCTTTTCGTCCCGATTCGGCCCACGTCCGTTGAACGCGTCCACAAATGTTTCGGCACGAACGATTTCCGGGCGCAAGGGCAATCCCAGGGGCGCGGACTTGCGGCCCAAATAAAGAACGTACGCCGGGTGATTCAAGCTCTCAGCCATGTGCGCCAATTCCATGTTCGCTCCATCGCGCAGCCAAAGCGCCACGGTATGAAAGGCGTCAACCCGCCACTCTCGAACAGAAAGCACGGTGTTGAGCCGGTCATCTTGTAATTCTTCGCGCCGGGTCGCGTGGCGACGCCCCTTTCGCGCCTGCGGCGCTTGCGCCGTCTGATAATCGATCAGCGATCGCCCCGGCGCGTCTGTTCTGACGGCGAAGTGAAGTGACGACTCCAATTCCATTTGCGCCAGCTCGTCTTCGCGGTCGATTCCCAGTGCCGCGGCTACCAAACCGAGTATGGCGGAACGTCCCGGCCTGGCCCAACTCATCCTCCGTTCGCCAACCGCGATTTCTCCGAATGCGCCCATGGGAGCATAGAGCGTAAATAAAAGAAAACGCATCAATTCAGCTCTGCGCGAATTCGAGCAGTTCTTTCATCGAACCTTGGTTCTTGCAGACATTCATTGTGTACGAAACATCCGCGGCAGGACCGTAAGAGGCATCAAGCTGATCTCGAAATTTTTCGAGTGACGCGATCGAACTCGCGGCCTGATCTTCTCCTCCAACCGGCTTCAGGAATGCCGCCGCCAGACTTCGCGGTTGGGCCGAACCTTTTTCCGCCAAGGCATAAACAGCGCGGGCGCGGCTGGCGAAACTCGCCTGCTTGCCGCGCGGCGCGACGGTGGCCGCAGCTTCGGCAAGAGCGCACAAGCTGGCGTCGCGAACCGCCCGGTTTTTGTTCAAATTGTGCGACAGCAAATCCAAATCCACACAGACGTACAGATAGAAAACGCCTGCCCCGAATTCCTGCACCCCGACGAAACCCGCACCCGCGTCTTCCGGTTCGGATTGCGCCTTGAGGTCATCGACAGCCGTGTAATAGTCGTCCTCCGCGATGGCGCGATGTGTGGTTATGGCGTGGGCTACCTGCACTGCGGCTTCGCGGTTGAATTTTGGACTATTGGCGAGCATGCGGCCGAACATGGCGATGTCTGCTGCGGTGTCCACGCGATTCAGCACTTTATCCGCCGTTGGCGCTTCGTAAAAGTCATTCGCAAGAGCCATATCGGCAAGCGCGAACGCTCTTTCCTGTTCTTCCGGAGAAATAAACGCCAATTGTTCGATAAACGTGGATTTCGTGTCCTTTTTTGTATTGCCGAAAACTTTCGCGATTTCCCGGGCAATCTCCAATGCCCGATCTTCGGTCATGCCGCCTGCGGTCAAACGGTCGCGCACCCGCTCGCCGATTCTCTGCGTGCGCGCCGCCAAGTGTCCATCGAGTCGTTCCGAAAATACGGTGGAAGTCCGCCAGGCACGCTTCAAACTCTGAGAAGAAATTCTGAGTCGCGGCACACCTCCGAACAAGACGCTCTTCGGCCGGCCCGTGTCGTCCCGATTCAAATTGGATGGGCCATATGCCGTAAGCAGATGCAATTGTAAAAAATCAGTCATAAGAAAAATCCTGTCGCAAGGTTCGTGATTATTCAGCGGCGGTTTCAGCGGATGGAGTGGCGGAAGCGACACAGTAATAGTCGAATATCCACTTCTCCTTCACCGAATCCCCCCAATAGAGAATGGCGTCGGCCAGATCCGCCACATTGGCTCGGCCCTTCATCTGGTGAACCAGCCGACGCATCGAGTTCAAGAGCTCGTCGGGTTGAGATTGCAACAGCCGGCGAAATCGCGATTCGGACACCAGCGCGGACTGATCGTCTTCCAACGCGGACCGCCCTATGGCGCGAGCAACGCGCGTATCATCAGCTTCCCGAACCCATGCCAATACACCCGCCAATATCGCTACACGATCTTTCCGGCTATGGGGAAGTCTCGTCATCAGCCGCATCGCCTCCGGTTCCAGCATCACATCCACGGGCGTCGCGGCTCTGCGCAACTTGGCTATCGCGGCTCTGGACGAACCTGTCTGCCGTCCATCCAGTGGATGCAATTCGCGCCACCAGTCATATGCGATTTGACCACCGCGTGTAGTCTGATCTGAGGTCATGCCGCCTCCGATTTGACGGCTCTCTGCCGAATTGTTACCGGGGAGGGAATTAGAAGGTCGCTATCGAAAAGGGATTTACCGGATTTACCGCCGCCCCGTAAAGTTATCGCCAATTGAAAACGCGCCTTTACGTGGCGATGCATGTCCCGGTCCTCCAACCCATCGCCGGGAGCATGTTCATCGAATAGACGCAATGCCGCAGTTCGTATCGCTTGCGCCCAATCCGTCCTTGCCCCTACGGTTCGATCCTCAGAGCCGCTTTCGGATTTGATCTGGGCGATTGCCGTGCTAAGCGCGGAATAAAATTCAGCTTCCGTTTCGCGAAAGAACTTCTCCCCGATAAAGCCGTAGTCGCCCGCCGCGTCCCCCGGTCTGTCGAACAGCGCGGATTTTATCGCACCAGTCAGCAGACGGCTGACCTTACTGGCTCCGGCCACGGCCCTCTGGATAAAGTGATCCAGATATTCACGAGATTCCCCGGCGACCACCCAAAGGGGCATTTCTCCTTCAACCCACGCGCGAGCCTTCATGTTGTCCATGTCGTAACCGAAAACTAGGATCCGGGACTCACTGGGTCCCGCGGCGACCTCTGCTCGTTTCCCATTCCTCCAATGGCTCAAGACCTTCGCGGTCCGCCGCATCCTGTTCCGGTCATCGACAACAAGACCCGGCCACAATCGATAGTTCAGCCCGCCCGGTTTTGGATGCACCGGCAACCAAAGCGTGTCCTTCGGATTTTGCCGATAGTAGGGACTCAACGGATGTTCGAATCCGTCCGAATAATTGGTCCCATGGTTCCTGGTCCGATAGTTCCCCGCGACCAAAATGTCGCTTACGCCGGTCAGGCCGCAATCCCGCCCCGCCGCCTCCTCAAAATTAACTCTAACTCGCCGAGGCATGCCCCAATAGACCTGCAGCGGGTTAACGTCACGCGGGGTTGTCTCGCGCCCACCGGCTTTCGGGTCGGAAACTCGCGTGTTCGTTAGCCAAGGAAAGATACTTCGATAATCTTCAAGCAAATAGTCACCATCGGCCCGCGCGTTAATCTGTTCAACTGTCTCCACGTTCGGCCAGAGCCGCCCCCAAAGCGTGGGGCCGCTGCCGGCACGATCCGCGCTAACCAGAGTCGTCATCGGGCCGCCGCCCCGCATCGAGGTTCTATGCCCCGCCCCGCCAGAGGGAGCGAAAGCGTTCAATGTGAACAACGCCATGGCCGTTGCCGCTCGCGAAAGAACAGGAATACCCCCGCGTTTTACGAATAGGTCCGAATTTTTGCGGAGAGTCTGCGCACCGGGCGTTTCGATCAAAAGCGCCGAGATTGACTCTGTTTTCGCATTTTCGAGCGAATCGAAGTCCTGCATAAATCTTGGGCTGTCGCCATCCAGATCAAATGCATGAACTATCGCGCCAAACCGCCGACGAAGCACTTCGGGCGCCGGCGGCGAATTCCACCACTCGCTCCAATCGTCTTCATCTTGGGGAGTTGCCGCCGTGGATAACAGGCCGATCAAAAATTCATGCGCGGCGCCGTTAAAGTCCGGGCGGGGCCAAGCGAACGTAACGCACGGGTCGGAATCGAATGCTTCCGCTACCCGCCATGGCTCGATCAATTCGACAACTCCGCTTCGCCGCCGAACCGGAAGCCAAGGATCACTGATCAGATTGAATGATTTACGCAATTCCCGCATATCCCTTACCTTACTCGCTCCACTTAGCCTCGATCACTTCCTCAACGCATTCTGTTTGGCGCACAATCTTCTTGACGATACGCAGGCTGTTCCATTGAGTTCGCTCATCTTTCCTCCCGCTATCATCTATCGAGATCGGCGCATCCATACGTTTTCCGATCATTTCGAGCTTGCTTGGCAAGCGAGTATTTTTTTCTGGCATGATTTATGTCTCCGTTGATCGGGCTGGGAAATACTGTACATTGACTCAATGAATAAGTCAACCTCAATAATTACTCTTATAATCCTCGCATTGGCAAGGAACATGAGTCAACCGCAATCCTTGCTCGGTCCATCCCCGATCTCCCAATCGGGGAACCCTTAAAATAATAGGTCATGTGGGCGAAATTTCAAGCCCGCGGGTGGCATTGTAGCTGACCTGTATGTCGCCATTTGGTGAATTCGGCGATTTCGCCAATCCCAGCCAGTTTCCCTTGGTGTCGGTCGCTTGCAGCAAAACGAGGATTTTTTCCGCGTCGAATCTGGTCCATCCGGATTTGGCCTGCTTGGCTTTTTCCAAGTATTCGGAAGGCACCGCCTCGCCACCCACTCGATTGGCGGAGACATTCACTTCGCTGAGACGCCAAGCTTTCCAATCTTCCATTTGATTGTCAGGCGCCTGATGGCAGGCATAGGGTTTGATGTCGCCGTCTTCGATTACCGCAAGGCGAAGCGTAACTTGCGGCAAGTCGTTGAGGCGGGTTGAAATCCGGTGATCGCTGTCCCACGGGGCACCGTCCCTGATGTATCCGTTTTGCAGGGCGAGCAAGTTCATGCCCGCGACCCCGTGCTCCGCGCCGGCTCTGCCTTGCGCTTCCCAGAAACTTGGTTGCAATCCTTCAGGCACCTCCAAATCGACATCATCTCCATAAACCGCCTCGATGAGTTCCCTGAGTTCCGCCGGACTGTCAATAACGCCGCGCTCCTCAAGAACTCTCGCGGTCAGCCAGAGTCGGGCATGATCTTTATATACATAAGCCGCTTTAGGAAAGGCGTCGCTAAACCAGGCCTCGCCCGCATCCACAGTCGGCTCCGGGCCGACGACCAAAAGTTCCAACCGCCCCGAGCGTTGGCGAAAGCCGTGCCGCCAGAGCCGTCCGGCCCGCTGGACCACAAGATCAATCGGCGCGAGATCGGTAATCATCGCGTCGAAATCCAGATCCAGTGATTGTTCGACTACCTGCGTTGCCACCAGTACTTGACCGCGCCTGTCTGAATCATCGCTTGCTTTGCCGAACATGCCGACGAACCGCTGTCCAAGCCGCAATCGATCACATAAAGCATACCGCGCATGAAACAGGTGCGCTTCGACATTGAAGCAGGCCAACTGTCGGTGCGCTTCGACCGCATCATCCACGGTATTGCGTATGTACAGTACCGCCCTTCCCGCCTGAGCCTCCCGCGCCACCTCGTCATACGCTTCCGCCGCAGTGCGGAGAAAACGAACCGGGAGTCGCCTCGCCCGGCCCGGCATGCCTGCAATCGACGTTGCTGTCGTTAAGGTTGTAGACCAGATCGTCGCCAATGGATACTCCATGCCATGATCGCGGAGAGTCTTTTCCATCCCCGCACCTTTGGCGAATGCCGCCGTCAGTCGTTGACGGACGCTAAATGGCAGAGTCGCCGAAAGCAAAACCGTCGAACCGCCCAACCCGGCCTGAAACTCGATCAACCGCTCCATTTCACGCCGCATATAGGCATCATAGGCATGAACTTCGTCGAGTATCAGCACCCGTCGCATAAGGCCAAGCAGCCGCAAGGACTGGTGCTTGCCCGGAAGAACCGCCAGCAACGCCTGATCGATGCTGCCTGCACCCACATCGGCCAGAAACGCGCGTCTGCGGTCGTCAGCGACCCATTCAGCGCAGGCGGCTGAAGCCGTGGTAGCTGATTCGTCTCCTCCATCGCGCAAATTTGTATACGAGCTTTCGCGCCGTCCGGCGCGCAGGACAGCATCCTGAAATCCTTGGTGCAGATCTTTCGCCCCATGGGCCAAAGCCAACGATGGCTCCGCATCACTGGCAAAAAAGCGGCGATAGCTGTCCGCGAGCCGGTCGAACATGGCGTCCGCCGTCGCCATGGTCGGCAGCGCGACATAGACACCGCGGGCGTGGCCGGCTTGCATGAGGCGGTGGGCCAGCATCAATGCCGCCTCGGTCTTGCCGCTGCCTGTCTCGTCTTCAATCAGAAACATTGCCGGAGCTGGCGGAATATCCACTGTTTCAGCCCAATGCTGCATGGGGCTTGGTTGAAACTTCGCGCCGAGCAGGTCTTCGTATGCGAATCGATCCGAAATCGTTGCGCTCAAAACGCCGGATTGCTCAACCGCCGCATCGGCCAGCCGCTGAATACTTTTCCAATATTCGCCCAGTTCAATTTCCGGTTCTCGATATGGGAACCATTCCTGATTGGAACCTATCCAGTCCGCCAGCACCGCCAGTCCCGCCACCGCATGGGATGCGCGTTTCGACTGATCGACACGCAAGCCGCCCAGTTTCGGAGAGAGGTTGAACAGTTCGCGAATTTGTCTTGCAAATTCTCCGGCAGCTTCAATTCCGACTTTTCCGTAGTCGATTCTCAAGCTGACCAGCGAATTTTCCGCATTTGTGGCCGGTGGGGCGCCGTGGTGTCCAGTGACCGCCGAGACTAACGGCATCCAAGCGCGAGGGCTGGAAATCCGCGGCAATTGGAAAACTTCCGGGCAAACCTTGAACATCCGCATGCCGCCCGCTCCATGGTCGTAACCATCGGGAAGTTTCGCGGGGTCGCCGCCGAAACTGTTGCGAAACAGTTCCGGAACCTTGGCCTGGAATCTTTTCGCGAACTTGCCGACATCGTGCATACCAAGCAGATAGCACAAGACCGGCATGACATCCTCGCATCGCAGCCCCGTCAACTCGGAAAATCGTACTTGCAGCCCCTCGTCGCGGCGAAACAAGGCCCTTGCGACCGCGGCCACATCCAGGGAATGGTAAGCCAATGGATGCCAGGAAGGGCCTCGTGTAGGATCTCGGGGCTGTGCTTTGCCCCAGAATCGCATCAACTCCCGATTTTCCATTTCCGCTATAGGGTTGGGTTCTCGAACTTTTGGGACAAATCAGGTTGATACGCACAATTCGACTTCATAGCCGGCGAAGCGGCGGAGATTGATGACGCCCTGGTCGAAAATGAGGTACTGGCCCTTGATGCCCTTGAGGATGCCGCCTACGGTGGGCTCCTTGTCGAAATTGAGGGCGTTCGGTTTGGTGGGATACTCAAGTACCGGGTAGCGGATCCGCACCGGCTCCAGGCCGTTCAGCACGGTGATGGCGAAGAAGCCGAAACGCCGGGCGAGTTCGTCAATGCCTTCCCTGGCGGCTTCCACGAGACGATCCCTTTCCGCCAGCAGATCGATTGGCTCCGCGACGCCCTTGAGCATGTCGCGCCAGTTGGTCTTGTCCGCCACGCGCTCCTTGAACAGCACTTCCAGATGACCCGACTGCATGCGGCTGCGAACCCGGATGATGGCCAGGGCCTGGGTCGCGCCCTGGTCGATCCAGCGGGTGGGCACCTGCACCGAACGGGTGATGCCCACCTTGAGACCCGAAGAGTTGGCGAGATAGACGATATGGTCGCGCATGCAGACGCGCTCGCCCCAGTCGGGTTCGCGGCAGGTGCCCTGGTCGAAGTGGCAGCGCTCCGGGTGAATTATGCAGGAATCGCATTGCGCCAGCTTGCGGAAACAGGGGTAGCAAAAACCCTGGTTGAAACTTTTGCCGGTCTTGCGGCCACAATGCACGCAAAAAATGCGGCCGGTATGGTGGAGTTGCACCGGCTGGCCCAGCCATTCATTGAGCGGTGTCTGTTCGCCGGAAAGCGACATGCTGTAGCGCACCGGGTCATCGAGCCGGGTAAGCATTTTCCGCATGACGCCGCTGGCCCGGGTTTGCAGCGCGTTTTCTTCCAGATCGAGCATGTCAAATACCTTTGTGCCGGTACGGCGCCATGGGTTCAGGCCCGCCGGTTGCCGGCGCCCAATGCGATTGCCGCCACCATACCGAGGAAAAGCCCGGCGAGCAATCCGCCCAGATGCGCCGCGCTGGCGATCCAGGATGAGGCGAGCACTTCCATCGCCACCAGCATGATAACGAAGATCAGAAACATCTGGTCGCTGAGTATGGGCCTTCCGCCCGGCAGCATTTTCTGCATGATCCAGGCGAATCCAAGCAGGCCATAGACGACCCCGGACATGCCGCCGAAGTTGTTGCCGCCGCCCAGCAGGTATTGGGCGGTATTGGCGGTGAACGAAGTCAGCACGATTACCGCGGGATACAGCCAGCGCGGTCGCCGCGGCTCGAGCTGACGACCGAAGTACCACAGCCAGAGCATGTTGAACACCAGATGCAGTTCGCCAAAATGCAGCAGCATCGGCGCCAGCGCGCGCAGCAGCAGCACGGGATTGGCGATTTCCCCGAGCAGGGCGGGCAGTCTGCCGGAGGCAAGCAGGGGATAGAACAGGAAGGGCAGCCGCCAGGCTTCCATGCCGAGCCGGGTCAGCGCCGCCACCAGTACGCAGGCGAGCATCAGGGCGATGGTAATGGGACAAAGCCGCACTTCCCGCATCACGGCTTGCAGCCAGGTGGCCGGACGCACCAGAGGCTGCGGGGCGGGTGGCGGCGGTGGATTTCCCGCCGCCATCTCGCGCCATTGCGCCAGGGCTTCGCGCACCAGGCGAGAGTCGTGTTCGCTTTCGACCCGGATCACCTGGAAGCCGGATTCCTCGATAATGCGGTGCCGTACGCCGATTCGCGACAGAATCCGGCTGAAGGACAGCAGATCCTCGCCGATTGGCAGGCTGGCGGCCTTAATCCGCATCCGCCGGCAACGGGTATTGGTTCGGGCGCGAAAAGAAGACTACAGATGGTGCTTCAATCATCGGTTCGCACGAGGCGGCTGCCCCAGCCGAGTTTACTGCGACAGGCCTGGTAACTGGTGTAATCCAGCGGGTGGATCAGGGTCAGGAAGCGGGAATTCTTGCGCACCAGAATTTCATCGCCGGCCCGGGCCGAATAGCGCACCTGGCCATCACAACTCAATTGCGGTTCGAGTTCATCCTTGGCGCTCACCACAAGGCGCACCTCGCTGTTGCCATCCACCACCAGGGGCCGGCTCGTGAGGGAATGGGGATTCAATGGCGCGAGCACCAGGGCGTCAAGCCGGGGATGCATGATGGGGCCGCCGGCGGACAGGGCATAGGCCGTGGAGCCCGTGGGCGTCGCCACGATCAGGCCATCGGATTCCTGACTGTAGACGAACTGTCCGTCGATAAACAACTCGAATGCAATCATCTGGGCGAACCTGCCGGGATGCAGCACCACGTCATTGAGGGCGCGGCCCGCGGCTTCGTTGCGGCCGCCCCTCCGCACTTCCGCGTCGAGCAGGAAGCGCTGCTCGCTGAGGTATTTCCCCGCCAGCACCGCGCCGATACGGTCTTCGAGTTCATCGGGCAGGATATCGGTCAGAAAACCCAGGTGACCGCGATTGACGCCGATCACCGGCGTCCCGGCGACATGCTTGGCCATGTGCAGCAGGCTGCCGTCACCGCCGACGACGATCACCAGATCACAACGGGAGGCGAGTTCTTCGCTGGTGCAGGCGCGATGGTCGCCCAGGCCCGGCATGGCGGCGGTGGCGTGGTCGAAGATTACCGTGCGGCCTTCACTTTCGAGAAAGGCGAGCAGGCGCTCCAGGGTCTCGGCAACGCCGTTGTGGCCGGGGCGCCCGATCACGCCGATGCTGCCGAATTCCGCCATCTTGCCCAGGCTGGTGTGCTGTCCCATGAGGGAGTCACAGTATAGCATGCGAAAGTGCAAGCCAATGGCCTGCGAATGATAAACAGCGTAATCTAGGAGCCTGCGCCGTAGGAATTCGCGAAAGCGAAAATTCGCTATCGTCGCGCCCCTGGCTGATCGATTGAGGCGAATATTGGTGAATATGCAACGAAATCGAACGGCCGGGGGCGTGGACGATAGCGGATTTGCAGCCGTGAATTCCTACGGCGCAGGCTCCTAGGGCTTTGTGGAACTGAACGGGAAATCATCATGAATATACTGCGAATTCTGGCGGCAGCCGGGCTGCTGCTGCCGGTATCTCTCCAACTGCAAGCACAGGAAGCTGCGGGATTCACAGGTCTCAAGGCCGAAGCCGTGGCGAGCGTCGAGTCGATGTCCAAGTTGAACCAGGAAATCGTCGACAGTCTGTTTTCATTCGCCGAACTCGGCTTCCAGGAATTCGAGACCCAGCGCTACCTGGCGGAACTGCTCGTGGCGAACGGTTTCGAAGTCGAGCTGGGTGTGGCCGGCGTGCCGTCGGCCTGGTGGGCGCGCTGGGGCGAAGGCGAGCCGGTGATCGCCATCGGCTCGGACGTCGACGGCATTCCGCGCGCTTCCCAGATGCCGGGAGTGGCCTACCGGCAGCCCATGATCGAGGGTGCGCCGGGCCATGGCGAAGGCCACAACTCGGGGCTGGCGTCGGTGATCGTCGGCGGGCTGGCGGTCAAGGAAATCATGGAGCGCGAAAACTTGTCGGGTACGATCGAGATCTGGCCCGGCGTCGCCGAGGAATTGCTCGGCACCAAGGCGTGGTACGCCCGCGAAGGGCTGTTCGACGACGTCGACGCCGTGCTGTTCACGCACGTATCGAGCACCATGAGCGTGAGCTGGGGCCACGCGCGCGGCACCGGGCTGATTTCGGTCGAATATATGTTCGACGGCGTCTCGGCCCACGGCGCGGGCGACCCCTGGGCGGGCCGCAGCGCCCTCGACGCCGTCGAGCTGCTCAACATCGGCTGGAACTACCGGCGCGAGCACCTGCACCCGCTGCAGCGCTCGCACTACGTGATCAACGACGGCGGCGATCAGCCTAACGTCGTGCCTTCGTATTCCAGCGTCTGGTATTTCGTGCGCGAAATACAACCGGACGGCATCATGGAAAATTACGATACGCTCAATCGCATCGCCGAGGGTGCGGCGATGATGACCGACACCGGCCTCAGCAGCCGCGTCGTGGGCGCCGCCCATCCGCGGCATTTCAACCGACCCATCGCGCTGGCGATGGACGCGAACATTCGCCAGGTCGGCATGCCGACCTGGAGCGAGGACGACCAACTGTACGCGCGCGCCTTGCAGGAGCTGATGGGCAACGAGAATCCGCGCGGCCTGCCGCGCGAGCTTCCGGACATCGGCGAACCCTCGGAGTTTCCCGTTTCCGGCGGTTCGGACGACATCGGCGATGTTTCCTGGAACGTGCCGACGGTGACCTTGCGCTTTCCGTCCAACGTCAGCGGCCTGATCATGCATCACTGGTCGAGCGCCATGACCATGGCTACGCCGATCGCCCACAAGGGCACCGAGGCCGGCGCCAAGGTAGTCGCCACGACGATGCTCGATCTGCTGACGAGCGATACGCTGCTCGAGGAAGCGTGGAACTACTTCAACGACGTGCAGACGGCCGACGCGCAATACCAGCCCTTCATCGGTCCCGACGACCCGCCGGCCATCGACAAGAACCGCGCCGTTCAGGAAGAATTCCGGCCCTTGCTCGAAGAGTTCTACTACGACCCGAGCCGTTTCGACACCTATCTCGATCAGTTGGGTATCGAGTATCCGCAATTCGAACCGCCCACGATCCAGTAATTCAGGGCAGGAGAGACCATCATGAACCGAATTCGATGGGCCGCGCCGGCGCTCGCCGCGCTTTTGGCCGCGGCGGCGGGCGCGAGCGCCCAGGAAGTCAGCGTTACCCGCCTGCTCGGCGAACCGATCATCGGGCCCGAACTGCATCCGAGCCTTGGCGTCAACATCCAGGGTCCTTCGCTGATCCGTGCGCCGGAATGGCTGCCGAATCGCCTCGGCGAGTATTACCTTTATTTCGCCGACCACAAGGGCATGTACATCCGCCTCGCCTATGCCGACGAGTTGACCGGGCCCTGGCAAGTCCATGCCCCCGGCAGTTTGCAGATCGAGGAATCGTATTTCACGCCGGTGCGGCCGGAAATTCCCCAGGACGAACTCGACGCGCTCGTCGAACAGCGCCGGGCCGCCGGTGCGCGCGTTTCCCACGATCTCGCGCTGGAACTGACCGAGCCGCACATCGCCTCGCCGGACGTGCATGTGGATGAGGAAAACCGGCGCATCGTCATGTATTTCCATGGCCTGGAAGGGCCGGGATTCCAGCATTCCCGCGTCGCGCTGTCCGATGACGGCATCAGTTTCACGACGATGCCCGAAAACATCGGCCGCAGCTATATGCGCATCTTCGAACACGACGGCATGACCTACGCCATGTCCATGCCCGGCCAGTTCTACCGTTCAGCGGACGGCCTGACGAGTTTCGAGGAAGGCCCGCAACTGTTCGTGCCGAACATGCGTCATTCCGCGCTGATCGTGCGGGACGACACGCTTTATGTGTTCTGGACCCGGGTCGGCGACGCGCCGGAGAGCATCCTGCTCAGCACCATCGACATCAGCGGTGACTGGAACACCTGGCGCGAATCGCCGGAAGTCGAAGTGTTGCGGCCCGAATTCGAATGGGAAGGCGCCGACGCCCCGATTGAACCGTCCGTGCGCAGTACGGCGTATGGACAGGTAAACCAGTTGCGCGATCCGGCGATTTACGTCGAAGGCGACGAGGTTTACCTGCTGTACGCGGTTGCCGGCGAAAGCGGTATCGCCATCGCCAGAGTGGAGTTTCTGTAGTTTGGGACGTCATGGAACATGAGTGATTCCAAAGCGCGGCTGTTTGCCTGCATCGCCCTGCTCGTGGGCGCGGGCGCTGGCTGGGTGGGTAGCCAGGGCAGCGTGACCGTCGGCGCGATTCCGCTGTTCGCCCTGGCCGGCGTCATCAGTTACCTGATTCACTGGCTGGCTTTTGTCCCTGCGTGGAAGTATCAGACCGAACATTATTTTGACCTCACCGGCAGCATCACCTACATTTCCACCCTGGCGACGGTCGCCCTGCTGCATCCGGCACTCGATACCCGGGGGCTTGTACTGTGCCTGCTGATTGTCCTGTGGGCCATGCGCCTGGGCAGTTTTCTGTTCGCCCGGGTGAAGCGGGAAGGCGGCGACCGGCGATTCGACCCCATCAAGATCCAGTTCTGGCGCTTCCTGCTGACCTGGACCCTGAGCGGAACCTGGGTCTATGTGGGCATGGCGCCGGCGCTGGCGGCGATCACTGCCGAAAACTCCGTGCCGCTCGACGCATTTTTTCTTGCCGGGCTTGCCCTCTGGCTGGCGGGATTCGCCTTCGAAGTCATTGCGGACCGGCAAAAGACCCGCTTCCGCGCCGACCCGGCCAACAAGGACCGCTTCATCACGAGCGGCCTCTGGTCGATCTCGCGTCACCCCAATTATCTGGGCGAAATCACCCTCTGGCTGGGAATCAGCGTCATTGCCTTTCCGGTACTTTCAGGCTGGCAATACCTCACCCTGCTGTCGCCGCTGCTGGTCATTCTCCTGCTCACCCGCATCAGCGGCGTCAACATGCTCGAGCGCGCCGGCAAACAGCGCTGGGGCGACGATCCGGCGTACCAGGCCTACCTGGATTCCACGCCGGTACTGATGCCTTTTGTCGGCAGGAAAGGCGGTTGACTTCGTATTGCGAAAAAGTCGCACTTCTTTCTCGCAATTCTGATTCGAAGGGAGGCAGGTAGGTTCGTTGGCTTACCCTGAATGTGTTAGGATTCCAGAGTAGGAGTGCGTGATACATGGCCATATCTCGGATCAAACTCAAAAGATTTATCGCCTTCGAGGAACTTGACTTCACGCCATCCCCCGGAGTCAATGCCATTATTGGCGCAAATGGAACCGGAAAAACCCATCTTATGAAAGTTGCCTACGCAGCTTGCGATGTGAGCAAAAACGGTAAAAGGCTTCCAGAGAAACTTGTAAACCTTTTTCGACCATCAAAATTGTATCCTGGACGCCTCATTAAACGTCGAAGAGGAACATCCCAATGCAGTATAGAGGTAACTCATGGACACCAGAGCATTAAAACTTCTTTCTCAAACCAGTCAAAATTTCCATCTGAGATTCGAGTTGTTGGCGCAAAAATTAGTCTGAAATTCCAATAGAAAGTGCATACATCCCGGCTAAGGAAATGCTCGCCAATGCTCCTGGTTTTCGTTCGTTGTATTCACAACGAGAGATTGCTTTTGAAGAGATATATGCTGATATACTTGATCGGGCATTTATTCCGCCTCGTCAAGGGAAACCTGACACCAAACGAGACAAGTTGCTCCAGATTTTACGCAAGACCATGGAGGGTAACGTTATCTCAGAAAATGAAGAATTTTTCCATAATAGCAAACAAGGAAAAATTGAATTTACTCTGCTTGCCGAAGGCATGCGGAAACTTGGCCTCTTGTGGTTATTGCTACAAAACGGTACTCTGCTAGATGGTTCTGTGCTGTTCTGGGATGAACCAGAAACCAATTTAAACCCAAGTCTTTTTAGACCTCTTATCAATATATTATTGGAACTGCAACGACTTGGCGTGCAGGTCTTTCTAGCAACACACGACTATGTAATTTTGAAAGAGCTGGATTTGCAGAAGACCGAATCTGACAAACTAGCTTTTCACTCAATTTACCGTGATCCAAGCAGCGATGAACTCGTTTGCGGGACTGTCAGCAGCTACCTGGATATTCACGAAAACACGATAGCTGAAGCGTTTGCGAGTCTTTATGATCGTGAAGTTGCAAAAAGCATTCAGGTATAACGTTAATGACCACTTTACGAGAAGGAAATCTTGAGTTTACTTTCCCAGCCGACGTGATGGCCAGAAAATTTGATAATGCTTCACATGGTCTGTCATACTGCATGAAAGCCGTGGATTTTATTGTAGAATAGCCTAGCAGGACGTTATATATTGAAATCTAGGATCGAGATCACCCGAAAGCTAAACCTAAGAATAGAGAAGAATTTGTATCTTCGTATCAGAGTGGCGAACTAAATGAGCAGCTGAAATACAAGTATCATGACTCATTTATTTATGAATGGGCTTCAAAAAATAATTCAAAACCAATACACTATTTGTATTGATTGCCATGGACTCTATTGATTCTGCTATACTATTGATACTTAGTGACCAACTTTCTCGTTCACTGCACGAAGCTTCCCTGCTGGCGGTCAATCCGATAGTATTGCTATCATCAATAGCATTCAGGAGGATGACGAATGCCGCCCAGTTTGCTTGTTCGGAATCTTGACGCTGACCTGGTGCGGCGATTGAAGCGCCGCGCGTCTCGCAATGGGCGTTCCGCCGAAGCGTAACACCGGGAGATTCTTCGTCAGGCCCTATCCGCCGAAGTCGAGCCCGCTTTTGCCGAGATTGCGGCGCAAATGCGCAAACTGACCGGGGGTCGAAAACACACACCTTCGGAAGTGCTGCAGCGGGGAACTGAGCGCTGACGAAGCGGTAACCGCGGCGCGTATCCTGCAGCACGCCGATCTGGAAATTTTACCGACCCGGCACTTGATGGATCAGGCGACCCAACTTGCGATTGATCTGGACCATGCGGCTTATGACTGCGTGTATCTTGTGCTGGCCATGCACAATGGCTGGCAACTGGTTACAGCGGACGATCAATTACGCCGCAAGCTGGCACAAGCCTCAAGCGCCGGGAATCGAAAGACGCTTGCAATTTCGTTGCGACAGGCAATGTCGAGCCGGTCTAACCCCGAAACGGATTCATGATCGTTAACTGCTCGATCCTTTGTCCATCTTGCAGATCTTCGCTATACAAGTTCTTGCAACCGGCTTCCAGCGCCGCAGCGATGATCAGGGAGTCGTAGAAACTGTATAGATAGCGGGACTGGATGCGCAGTCCCCTTTCGTATAGCCGGGCCGCCGGGACGATACGAAGGAGCGGTAACAGTGTCTTGTCGAGCAAAAGTTCCGCGTCTTCCGGTGTGAAATTCAGCTTTTGCGTCGCGACATTCAAAGTTTCCTGGATGACTTGCTGACTGATGCAGCAACTGCGCTCACGCAATCCCGATTGAACCAGTTTCTCCGCCCGCCGGGATTTCTTCGAGTTGCTGCCGTCGAGCAGATAGATGATGACATTGGTATCCAACAAGCTTGGTTTATCGACGCTCATTCATCTCTTCCCTGGAAAACTTGCGGCCATCCGTTGAATACTTGCCGCGCAACTCCCTGACGGTCGCCATGGCGTCTTCCACTTGCCGCCGGCGCTGCACGTAATCTTCGAGCCACTCGCGGAATCTGGCGTTGAGCGTCGTATGTTCGCTCGCGGCCCGCTTGCGCGCTTCCTCTATCAGATGTTCATCGGCACTCAAGGTAATGTTTTTCATGACGCTGCCCCTATACACGAATTTCGTGTACACGATTATAGTGCATAATCATTTGCCGCGCATCATGGCGATACGAAAACTCCGGTCATATCCCTTTACCGCACGAAAAGCTGTACTTCCCTGATTAACTCGTCTTCGAAGGGTTCAAAGAAGCCTTCGAGTCGCGCGGCGCCTACCGCGTCCCGGTAGCGGACGAGCGATATGCCGAGCGCCGCGGCGGAGACGACGATTTCATCTCGCAGGTCGTCGATGCGGTTGCTCATCGAGGCGATTTCATCTCGCTTGGCCGCCGCTTCCTCGTCGGTAAGCTCGTCTTCGGCGAGCGATTTTTCCTGCGCGGTTCTGCGGGTGCGAAGATCATCGAGTTCCGCTCTTTGTGCGCGGATCGAATCGGCGCTGAACCTGAGATTGGAAAGTGAATTGTAGACGTCTTGCCCCAACTGGAATCCCTGCTGGAAGTCGACCGCAAGCCCGGAAGGGCAATCGGCTTCAACACGAGCGCCTTCCCGGCCTTCCCGGCCTTCCCGATAACCGTTGTCCCGAGTGCAATACAGGATCAGGCCGCTCTCGCGACCTGTGATATAGGCCTGCACATCGGGCACGACACCATGATTCGCGCAGTCGCGCCGATAGTCATCGAGCACCGACAGACCCTGTCCCTGCTGACCGTCGATTTCGCCGACCACGGTCCAGTCCGCGTTCAGGCACTCCGCTTCCGACATCGAGGCGCAGCCTTGGCAAATGACCACGGCGAGCAGCCACAACACCAGGTTTCGTTTGACCAGGCGCATTCGTTTTTTCTCAGTCGTGAACGGCCAAATAACAGCAAGTACAAACCACCAGTACTCGCTGCGTGAAGCCCTACCATCAAATGTTGCATACTTGTGCAGGCAAGTTGTCACTGACTGCCGGATGTTCAAATGATACTCCTGATGAAGCCGCCCCGCGCGCCGGATTGACCGTAATGTCCTGGCAAAAGGAAATTGACGAGTTGCGCCGGCGCGAGGCCATTGCCCGGCAGATGGGTGGCGTCGAGCGCATTCAGCGTCAACATGATAACAGGCGGCTCACGGTGCGCGAGCGGATTGACGCCCTGGTGGACCCGGGCAGTTTTCATGAAATCGGGGCTCTTGCCGGCCGTGCGGAATATGACGACTCCGGCGAGCGGGTTTCCTTCACTCCATCGAATTTCGTGCTCGGCACGGCGGACATCCATGGCCGCCGGGTAGTAGTGGGCGGCGATGATTTCACCGTGCGCGGAGGCGCGGCCGACGCCAAGGTGGGCGATAAGTCAGGCTATGGCGAAAAGTACGCCCTGGAAATGCGCCTTCCCCTGATCCGCCTGATCGACGGCAGCGGCGGCGGCGGCAGCGTCAAGACCATGGAAATGATCGGCCATTCCTATATCCCGGAGTTGCACGGTTTCGAAACCACCATGGAACTGATGGGCCATGTGCCGGTGGTCTGCGCCTGCATGGGCTCGGTGGCGGGCCTTGGCGCCGTGCGCACGACGATTTCCCATTTCTCGCTCATGGTGCGGGACAGCAGCCAGTTGTTCGTTGCCGGGCCGCCCGTGGTGGAGAGGGGTTTCGGCAAGCCGGTGGGCAAGAACGAGCTTGGCGGTTCGGCAATTCACGCCGGCGTCAGCGGCGCCGTGGACAACGAAGTCGAAACCGAGCTTGATGCTTTTGCGGCGATTGCCGGATTCCTTTCCTATCTGCCGCAAAATGTCTGGGAAACCCCGCCCCGGGGTGATCAGGGCGACCCGGTTGAACGCCGGGAGCAGGCGCTGCTTGAGGCAATTCCCCGGGACCGGCGGAAAATGTACGAAGTGCGCAACATTATCGAAGCGCTCATGGATGCGGATTCCTGGTTTGAGATCAGCCCCGGCTATGGCCGTCCACTGGCAGTCGGCCTTGCCCGGCTACATGGCTGGCCGGTGGGCGTCATGGCTAATGACTGCCAACACCAGGGTGGCGCCGTGGATGCGGACGCATCGGAAAAGATGATGCGTTTCATCGACTTGTGCGACACTTTCCACCTGCCGGTAGTGAATCTGGTGGATAATCCGGGCTTTCTGATCGGTATTGACGCCGAGCGCGCGGGCACCGTGCGGCTGGGCAGCCGGGCCCTGTTGGCGATGTATCAATCCTCGGTGCCCTGGGTTTCGGTGATACTCCGCCGCTGTTATGGCGTGGCCGGGGCTGGCCATGGCAAATCCGGCGGGCTCAATCTGCGCTATGCCTGGCCTTCGGCGGACTGGGGTTCCCTGCCGGTGGAAGGCGGCGTGCAGGCGGCCTACAAGCGGGACATCGAGTCCGCTCCGGACCCGGCGGCCCGGCGCCGGGAGTTGGAAGACAGGATGGAAAACTACCGCTCGCCCCTGCGCACCGCGGAGGCTTTTGGCATTGAAGAAATCATCGACCCCCGCGATACCCGCCCCCTGCTTTGCGACTGGGTCGAACTCGCATACCGGATCACGACGACCCAGACCGGCCCCAAAAAGCGCACGATCCGGAATTGACGGGAAGAAGAATGAACCGGGCGTCAGGCGATGGCAGTTGCCAGCGAAGGGTTGAAGCTGGCGGACTGGCGGTATTCCCGGAGCACGCTGCGGGCGTGATTGCCGCACTTGCCGCAGTCGAGGCCAAGGCCAAGTTGCCGCCGCACGTCGGACAGGCTTGCGTCGCCGCTCTCGCGGCATACATCGCGAATCTGTTCTTCGGTAATCTGGCGGCAAATGCAGACGTACATGGCCTCTCTCCGGCAACCAGAAGCTTGCGCCGCAGGCTTCTGGTTGCCATTGAAATACAAATGAGAATGATTGTCAACAATATTCGCATGTGATATTTTTTGACTTTGAGTCGAGGTGGCGTCCCGGTGATCGAATCCCAGCTATCCACCGCCCGGCGCGGCGACCGCTGCGTCGTGCTGCACATCCATCCGGAGCCGCCCGAGTTGCGCAGCCGGCTCTATGCCCTGGGCGTCATTCCCGGTTCGGAGCTGGAAATCCTGCGTCAGGCGCCTCTCGGCGACCCGGTGCAGGTTCGAGTGGGCGGCAGCTATATCAGCATCCGCAAGTCGGAAGCCGAAGTCATCACGGTCAAGATCCGGTAATTCCCCGAGGCTAATCGCGCCATGCACAAGATCGCCCTGATCGGCAATCCCAATTGCGGCAAGACCACGCTGTTCAACGTACTCACCGGCGCAAGGCAGAAAGTCGGCAACTGGCCCGGCGTCACCGTGGAAAAGAAATTCGGCTATTTCGAAGTGGGCGATGAAGCGACCGGGCCCTTCGAACTCGTCGACCTGCCCGGAGTCTACTCACTCGACCAGGATTACCAGGGCATCGACGAAAAGATCGCCCGGGAATTCCTTGACAACGGCGAAAGCGACCTGCTCATCAATGTGATCGACGGCACCACCCTGGAACGCGGCCTCGTGCTGACCCAGCAACTGCTGGAACGCGACATTCCGGTAATCGTCGCAGTCAACATGATCGATGTCGCCGCCCAGGAAGGCATCGAGATCGATGTCGAGGCGCTCGGCGAACCCGGTGAAGCCCGGGCGGAGCCACCTCCGCTGGCAAGGGATACCGGCGACGAAGACCACACCCTGCAGCGCTACCACCGATCCCGGAAAATGGTGGACGGCGTGGTGCGGGTCACGCCCGGGCGGCACAGCGCCTCGGAGCGGATCGACGCCATCGTTCTCAACCGCTGGCTCGGCATACCCATTTTCCTGCTGATGATCTACCTGATGTTCACGATTGCGGTGAATGTCGGCGCGGTGTTTATTGATTTTTTCGACATTCTGTTCAATGCCCTGCTGGTGGATGGCGTGGCCTGGCTGCTGCGGCAGATTGCGGCGCCGGAGGTGGTGATTATCCTGCTCGCCAATGGCGTGGGCGGCGGCATCACGCTGGTGGCGACCTTCATTCCGGTCATCGCCTTCCTCTATCTTTGCCTGTCTGCGCTGGAGGACTCGGGTTACATGTCCCGGGCCGCCTTCGTCATCGACCGGCTGATGAGCGAAATCGGCCTGCCGGGCAACGCCTTCGTGCCCCTGATCATGGGTTTCGGCTGCAATGTGCCCGCGGTAATGGCGACCCGGGCCATGCACCGCGACAGCGACCGGCTGATGACCATCGCCATGGCGCCCTTCATGAGCTGCGGCGCGCGGCTCACGGTCTATGCCCTGTTCGCCGCGGCATTTTTCCAGAGCAATGGGCAGAACATCGTTTTTGGCCTGTATCTGCTGGGCATCGCCCTGGCGGTATTCACCGGCTGGATTTTCCGCCGCCACGGTAACGTATCAGGTGGGCACGTTTGCCCGGCACCCGCTTTCCTCGGCCGCATGGATCGCCGGCCTGCTCGCCCTGTTGGCGCTGTTCATTCTCAATCTGCCCCGGCTTTCCGCTAGTGTCCTGTCACTCATCTAATGTCGGGTACAGCCGCTTCAGTCTAATGCGCGCATCGTCCGTGGTGAACTGCCAGTTCACCTTGGCCTTCACGCGGTCCCTCGCCGCCTGCCACGCGGCAACCTCGCCGCGCACCGTGTCGATGGAGTCGATGCGGCGGTTGAGGCATTGGCGGACCATGACGTTGATTTCGACTTCGGCCACGTTCAGCCAACTGCCGTGTTTGGGAGTGTGGACAAAATCGAAACGGTCCCACAACGCTTTTGCCCGAACCGGGTCGAAAGTTTCGTACAACGCGCCGGGGCGGTGCGTGGACAGATTGTCCATCACCAGCGTGATGCGGGCGGCGTCGGGATACCGTGCGGCGATGTCGTCCAGGAAGCGCGCCCAATCCGCCTTGGTCCTACGTTCGGTCACCTTGGTCACGCGCCGTCCGGCTTTCGGCTCGGTCGCCATGAACACGTTGCACGTCCCGAGGCGCCGGTATTCGTAGTCTTCGCGGGCCGGACGCCCCGGAGACGGCGGCACCGGCGTTCGCGTTTCGCCAATCAACTGGCGCGGCGTCTCGTCCATGCACACCACTGGATGTTCCGCATCGTACGGACGCCGGTAGACATCGAGCACCCGCTCCATGGCCGCCGCGAAATCGGCGTTGTGTCGCGGCGGGATCACCCAGCCGACACGCCGCCACGGTTTGAGGTCGTTTTTTTTAACACCCGGCGCACGGTCTCGTGCGATACGCTTTCGATATAGCCCAACTCCACCGCCCGGTCCGCCAGCAGGCGCAACGACCACTGCGCGTGCCCCGCGGGCGGCTGTCCGCAACCAAGCGCGACCAGCCGCGCCTCGAACTCGCCGTCCGCCTTGCGCAAATACCGGGGACGGCGGCCCTGCCGCCCGCCAAGCGCCGCTTCCAGCCCCTCCTCCACAAAACGCCTCTTGACCCGGTCCACCTTGCGGGCGCTGATGCGCAGCACTTCGGCAATCACCTCGCCCGTGGCCCGACGGTCGTTGCGTCCGCTCTCGTCGCAATTCAGCAGTATCAGCGCGTTGATCACCTTCTGTGACTGGTGCGAACCTTTGCGCGCGATCTCTTCCAATGCCACGCGCTCCGGCTCTTCCAGCTGGACAACATATTTCTTCATGACAGAATCCTCGCCATACAATGGCCGGAAACTTATCATGATTAATACGACATATCAAATATGACATGACACTAGAATGACGCCCCAGGGCGCCAGCGTGAAAGTCGGAAACATCATTGCGCGATCAGGCAGAGCGAACTGACTCCCCGTTTTCGCCAAGGCCACCAGCTTCCCCGGATCTTTTGGAAGCAGGCCGGCTTGGCGATTTCCGCTGGCTTGCCGCAGCCTGCGGGCTGTTGTTGCTCGGCAAGACCTGGTTCGCCTGGCGACTGGATCTGTACAGCGACGAAGTCTTCTACTGGCTGGCCTCGACCCGTCCCGCGCCGGCCTACAGCGACCTGCCCTTCCTCACCGCCCTGCTGGCCGGCCTTGGCTCGGCGACAGACCCCGGTAATCCGCTGGCGACCCGCTCGCTGTTTCTGATCGCGGGCAGTTGCCTGCCGCTGGTTGTGTACTGGATGGCTTTGGCCTGGGTCGGGCACCGGGACGCCTTGCAGGCGGCCTTTCTCAGCATCTGCATTCCGCTTGGCGGTTTTTTCGGACTGTTGGCGGTGCCGGACGTGCCCATGCTGCTGTTCGGCCTGCTCAGCCTCGGCTTTCTGGCGCGGGCATTGCAGACGGATTCCCCTGGCTGTTGGCTGGGGGCGGGAATATTCATGGCACTGGGGCTATGCACCCATTACCGCTTTGCGCTGTATCCGATGGCCGCGCTGTTGTATGTGCTGCTGAGTGATGGCGGACACTGGCGCAGAAGACGATTCTGGCTGGCCGCTGGCATTGCGGCGCCGGGATTATTGCCGTTGCTCTGGGCGAACCTCCCGGGAAATCTGGGCAGCGCGGGGTTTTATTTTATCGAGCGCCACCCCTGGCGTTTCGACGCTGCGGGCCTTTGGCACATTCCCCTGCAGAGCCTGCTGGTGACCCCGCCACTGTACGCCCTGCTGCTCTACAGCGCCTGGCTGACCTTCAATTCACAGAATTCACAGGACACCCATCCCAACCTAAAGACCAACCTAAAGAACCTAAAGGACACCCATCCCACAAAGTGTTGTCATAAGCGTCACCCCCGGTTATTGCTATGGTTCTCCCTGCCCCATCTGCTTGCCTACGCATTGCTGGCGCCCTGGGCCGACGCGAACAGCACAACCGCCCACTGGCCCCTCCCCGGCTACTTTCCCCTGCTGGTTTTCGCCCCGGAAGCCCTGCGCCGTATTCGCAGTTGGCTGAGCCGGCGCTGGCCCATGGCAAATGCCGGCGTGCTGGCGGGCGCCATTCCCGCTATCGGCTACGCCGGCGCCCTGCTCGCCATTGCGGGAATCGGCAGCCAGTCCTGGCAAGCGCCATTGCAACCCGTGCTTGGCGCTGGCGTACTGTCGGAGAAAATGGCGGGCTGGCGGGAATTCAGCATCCACACGAGGCGATTGCTGGCCGACGAATTTCGCGCCCCCCCGGTGATTGTCACCGGCAACTACCACACTGCGGCGCAGTTGCAGTACGCCGACGTGGCGCCGGACGCCTACACCCTGGACACCGACAAGGCGGTCCGCGACGGGCGCTTGCGGCAATTCGAGCTTTGGCGCCGGAGTGGCGGGTTCGTGCCGGAACGCGGGGGAGAGCCGATGCTGTTCATCACCGAAGATTCGGCTTTGAATGTGGAACAGAAACACGCCCTGCTCGCCCGGGTCTGCGCCATGACAGACTCGCTGGAGCAGTTGGGGCAGTTATCGCAATTTGGTGGCGACAAGCGCTTCAGCTATTACCATGGCACTTCCATTGTTGCCCCGGGTTCGGAATCGACGGCGCCCTGCCCGTTTCCGCCCCGGGCGTGGATCGATCAGCCCCCGCCCGGGGCGAAGCTTTCCGGAATCGCTTCGATCAGCGGCTGGGCCTACAACGAAGACCTTGGCGTTGCGGGCGTACGGATTTACCTGGACGGGGCACTCGTCGCGGAAGCGGAGTACGGACTGCCGCGGGCCGATGTGGTGGCCGCCACCGCGCTTTCCGGCGACCCCAACCAGCCAAACCTGGGATTCGAGGCCCGGCTGGATACCGGTGAATTCTCCCGGGGACGGCATGAACTGGCCATAGGCGTCATGGACAGCCGCGGCAATGAAACCCTCTACGGACACCGGGAAGTGAGCATAGCGGAAGACGCCCGCCAGAAGGCTGTTCAGGCCCTAAGTATTCTCTGAAAAATTCCCTCCCTGGAATTTTTCATTATCGCAAAACAAAAGCGTGGTTTTGTTTTGCTCCCGAATTCAATGGCTTACGCCATGGAATTCGGCGGCACTTCCATGTGCCGCAGGGAAGCTCTGACTTAATCAGAGCTTCCCTAATACGGCGACAGCACTTCCACCGCGATACGCCACTCACCGGCGTCAATGAGCCGCCACAGGCGCAGGTAATTGGCGCGGAAACCGGATTCCTCATCGGCGCCGGCTTCACGCATGGTGCCGTAGGTATAACCGAGTTCCTGGGAAGCGGCCAGGTATCCGCCCACATGGTCCAGGGTGATGGGCACGGTGGCCTCAAGCTGGGTGTCGAGAAAGGCGCCATACACCTCGCTGGCTTCGTCGGCGCCCACCGCCGGCGCCATGCCCGGCAGATAGACCCGGGAGTTTTCCATGCCCCAGCGCAGCAGGGCGCGGCGACCGCCGCGAAAATTGATGGAGCGGCCGAAAGTCAGATCGGTTTCCACCAGGGTTTCCATGGGGTTCGGGTCTGCCAGAGCCACCTGGGGCGGCGCGGTTTCCGTAAGCACCGGCAGGGAGTCGTTGAAATCCGGCTGCACGTCCATGCTGAGAAAGCCTGGAATCAGCACCCCCAGGTCGGCCATGAGCTCCCAGCGGACACCCTGCTTGCGCCAGATCGAGATGAGATGGCCGAAATAATCCTGATCCTGATCTTCGCCTGGATTGATGATTACCAGCGGCCCCGCGGACAGGCCAAGATCACCGGCCCGGGAGACGTCGATGTAATGCGCCTCCCAACTGATCTCGGCGCCCCGGAACGATTCGGAGGAATACAACTCCAGCGCATTCACCGGCCCGTCGCGAAACACCACGGACCCTTCGCCGAGGAATTCCAGAAAAGCCTGATGCCGGCCGATTTCCAGCGCGCGGTCGGCATAGGTCTGATCGGCGGCTTCCAGTTCCAGCCAGTATCGATACTGCCGGTTTTCAAGCCATTCCGGCTCCGCCGCCAGCAGGCAGGCGGACAAAACCAGCAGCGGCAAGGCTGACCACCTCTTTCGATTGTGCTTCAAGCCGAACTCCCCCCACAAGGGGTTCCCGCCGATGGTACTACAAATCAGCCCATTGTCATTCTGCGCATCGTCTGATGTCATTCTGCGCACCACCAACTGTCATTCTGCGCACCACCAACTGTCATTCTGCGCACCACCAACTGTCATTCTGCGCGAAGTCGCAGAATCTCCCGAATCCGGCCCGGAGGCATTCGGAGCGAGATTCTGCGACTTCGCTTCGCTTCGCGCAGAATGACGAAGAAGGAGGGCTTTTGTCCGTGCGGGGTGACGAAAAGGCAGGCTTCGCTCCGCGCGGGGTGACGCTGGCAGTGGATTGAATCCCGGTCGCCAGCACTTATAATTGTGCGCCTTTTGCAAACTGGCAAGGCCGTCCCATGAGCAGTGAAATCTGGCGCCAGCTCCGCGAGGAAGCCGAAGAGGTCGTCCGCAAGGAACCGCTGCTTGCAAGCTACGTTTACGCCTGCGTGCTCAACCACCGGGATCTGGCCTCCTCGCTGTCATTCATACTCGCCAACAAGCTTTCCGATGATGTCATGCCCGTGGTGACGATGCGCGAGCTTTTCGAGGAAGCCTATGCAGCATCCCCGGATATCATCGACTGCGCCGCCAGCGATATTCTCGCGGTGTACGAACGCGACCCGGCGGTGTGCACCTTTCTGCCGGTCATTCTCAATCTGAAAGGATTTCAGGCCATCGAAGTGCATCGGCTTGCCCACTACCTCTGGCAACGGCAACGCAGGGATCTTGCCCTGTTCATCCAGAGCCGCAATTCCGAAGTCTTCGGCGTCGACATCCACCCAGCCTGCATCATGGGCAAGGGAATCCTGTTCGATCACGCCACAGGCATCGTGGTGGGCGAAACCTCGGTAATCGACGACAATGTTTCCATCCTGCAGCAGGTCACCCTCGGCGGCACCGGCAATGAACAGGGCGACCGGCACCCCAAGATCAAATCCGGCGTGCTCATCTCCGCCGGGGCCAAGGTGCTCGGCAATATCACCATCGGCGAAGGCGCCAAGATCGGTGCCGGCAGCGTGGTGCTCAAGGACGTGCCACCCCACACCACGGTAGTTGGCGTCCCCGCCCGGGTGGTCGGCGCAACCCGGGAAAGCATCCCCGCCCAGACCATGGATCAGCGCCTGTTCGAGGATTGAGGCTCACCGGTTGGCGGATGCATCACCATATCGCAATAAAACTGACCGCAGGCGGCGGTCCTGAACCGCAGAATGAGATTTACCAGATTTACAAAGCATCTCAGGAAAACGGGACTAGCAACCCGCATGCCCGGCAAACATTTCAGGTTGTCTCCACACTCTCAGATCTTGGCATTTACGCCACTGCCAAACGCGAGAATGATAATGTTGTCCGCCAAGATTGTGGGCCGATATGAGGAACTGCCTGACGACCCGTTTGCGCAAGACTTGTACGGCGACTACAAGGCTAACAACAATTCTTTCGATTCAGATATTCAATAACAGTACTCGCCTAAGATTTTTGGAAAAATTTCCCAAATCCTGATTAGTTCTTGTCCGTAAACTCCATTATGTCGTCGGCGATCATTGACGCGATCCCATCGTAATCCAGTAACAGAGGAGGGCGCCGGCGAGACGGCGCTAGCCTGTGCTCACTTGGTTCAACTATTGGAAAACCTGGCGTGAACGACCGCTTACTTCCCTGTCTTGCCTTTTCCTGGACATTGCCTGTTCGACGATGTAATTGAGAAAACTGGGAATTCCGGGCCCATAATTCTCCTGTCCCGCCTTCTTGAATATCACGCCCTCATTAACGAGCTTCTTGTGCAGGTCCGCCGCGGCGGCGGGATCCTGGCCGGCTCCTTCCAGGGCCAGCTTGCAGACCTTGACGATGCCGTGTCTTCCCAGGTCGGAGCCATCGAGCAGACGTCTGGCTACATCGGTCAATGCTGCGAGTTCGTTATCCTCCCACCGCTCGAATCTTTGCTCGTAAAGCCTCGCCTTGTTGCTTTCGACCGCTTCCCTGCACCGGTTTACGTCCGCCATCTGCAGCTCGGCACTGTCTACCCTGTTCGCCTGTTCCCAAAGTGTCTGGCCCCAAAGCTGCACGAAATACGGATAACATTGCGCTTCTTCCAGTACCTTCTCGAGCGCCGAACTTTCGACCCGTATGTTGCCGATATCCCGCAACGGTTCCTCGATCGCTTCCCTGGAAGAATCCCTTGGAATCGGTCCGACTTCGACTTCAACTCCTCTTTCCACGAAACTCGCCCGGGATTGTTCCAGCTTGTCCCGCAAATGCGGAGTGCCCGCCAGTACCGCGACAACCGATCCTCCCTTATTGCGGCAATCCTGCGTCAAATTCAAGATTCGTTTTAGTTGACCCGTGGTCAATTCATGCGCCTCGTCTATCAAAACCACGAGTGGTTCCATCTTCGTCTCTTTCGCTACTTGCTTCAGGATCTCCGAATATCTGCCATCATCACTTACATCAATGATCGCCTTTACTACCTTCGCATCCATTTCAAGCGAATCAATCCTGGATGCCATCGATTTCTTTCTGAACAAATCCAGCGGATCCTCATTTTCCGGAAAGTTGGAAACGGGCCCTTCCACCCGTACTTTCCGCGATATGTTTCCACTATCGATCTCTTTCTCCAGGTGTGAACTCAACCAGTTCAGCAAGGTCGTCTTTCCCATTCCCCTGGGTCCGATCAGCGCCAGGTCCCCGCCGCTGTATCCTCCCCTGGCGATACCTTCGACATCACGCGCCAGCGATCTTTTTTCCTCCTCTCGTCCGGCAAGCATCGGCGGCACCCTTCCGCCGTAACCAGGCGTAAACGGATTCTCACGATATTTCTTTTCGACCATTGCCGGACATCTCACGAAACAGGGCAGGACGCTTCGTTCCGACCTTCCTTTCGGTCCGAAATCGCCGCCCATCGTTCAATCGATTTTAGCACATCGCCCGGAAAATCCGCCCGCCGCGAAAATTCGCTATCGCCGCGCCCCTGGCTGATCGATTGAGGCGAATATTGGTGGATATGCAACGAAATCGAGCGGCCGGGGGCGCGGATGAGAGCGGATTTGCAGCCGTGAATTCCTGCGGCGCAGGCTCCTAGCTCATCACGACTCTCCACAATAGCTCCCCAAGTGCATTTTACAACCCCAAACCGGGGCGAACGAATAAATCAGATGGCTAGCCGGCGAAGCGGATCAGGATACCCGCGGCGATTGCCGAGCCGATTACACCGGCTACGTTGGGGCCCATGGCGTGCATGAGGAGGTGGTTTTCCGGGTCGGCTTCTTCGCCGAGGCGGTGTACGGTGCGCGCGGCCATGGGCACCGCGGAGACACCGGCGGCGCCGATGAGTGGATTGATCGAATGGGACGACAGGCGGTTCATCAGCTTTGCCATGAGAATTCCCGAAGCGGTGCCGGTGGCGAAGGCGAACAGCCCAAGCAGCAGGATACCCAGGGTTGCGGGCGCCAGGAATTGTTCCGCCGCCAGCCTTGAGCCCACGGCAAGCCCAAGCAGGATGGTGACGATATTGACCAGGGCGTTCTGGATGGTATCGGTCAGTCGCTTCACGACACCGGATTCCCGCATCAGATTGCCAAGGCAGAACATGCCGAGCAGGGGCGCCGCAGCGGGCACGAGCAGGCCGGTGAGCACAAGCAGCAACAGGGGAAAGAGTATTTTTTCCCCGCGCCGCACGCTGCGTTGCACACCCATGCGGATGCCGCGCTCCCGCCTGCTGGTGAGCGCCCGGGCGATGGGAGGCTGGATCAGCGGCACCAGCGCCATGTAGGAATAAGCCGCCACGGCGATGGCGCCAAGCAGTTCCGGGGCGAGTACACTGGCAAGATACAGCGAAGTCGGCCCATCGGCGCCGCCAATGATGGCGATGGCGGCCGCCTGCTGCAGACTGAAGTCAAACAGCCCCAGGTCCGACAGCAGCAGGGCGCCGAGCAGGGTGGCGAAGATGCCGACCTGGGCGGCGGCGCCGAGCAATAGCGTGCGGGGATTGGCGAGCAGTGGGCTGAAATCGGTCAGGGCGCCCACGCCCATGAAGATCAGCAGGGGAAAAATCGAAGTGGCCAGGCCGATCTCGTAAAGCTGCCGCAGAATGCCCTCTCCGGTGGCAATCTCCACGCCGGGAATATTGGCCATCAGCCCGCCGAAGGCGATCGGCAGCAACAGCAGGGGCTCGAATTTCTTGTGGATGGCGAGATAGAGCAAGCCCAGACAGACCAGCATCATCGCCAATTGCGGCAAGTCAAGCTGATACAGGCCGGTGCCTTGCCAAAGTTCTTGCCACGGGTCCACTGCCGGCGCCTATTCCCGCAACAGCATGAGGACCTGGCCAAGCTGCACGCTGTCGCCCCCGCGCACGCGAATAGCCGCCACCGAACCCGCAGCCGGCGCCTGGACTTCGGCTTCCATCTTCATCGCTTCGAGAATTACGAGTACATCGCCAGCTTCGACCCTGTCGCCGACGCCCACCATGACGCGCACCACGGTACCCGCCAGGGGCGCCGACACGGGCCGGCTCTGTTCGCCCCCGGCGCCAGCCCCGGCAGCGGCCGGCGCGATTTCGCCAAGCTGCTCGCCTTCGGCAATCTTGACCACGAATTGTTGCCCCGCCACTTCCACGGTGTACACGCCACTGGTGTCCGCAGGTGCGGGCGAATCGTCGCGCATTTGGGGCGACGGTTCAAAAATCGCCGGATTGTGGCGGTTCTTGAGAAAACGCAGCCCGGCCTGGGGGAACAGCGTGAAGGTAAGCGTATCGTCGATTTCATCCGCAAGCACAAAGCCATCGCGTTTGGCGATACCGCGCAGTTCGGCGCGCTGCCGGTCGAACTCGGGCTGGAGCAGGTCCGCCGGGCGGCAGCGGATGGGTTCATCGCCATCGAGCACCCGGGCCTGGAGATCGAGATTGACCGGCACCGGCGTCGCGCCATACTCACCCCGCAGCAGGCCCCGGGTTTCCTTGGCGATATTGCTGTAGCGCTCGCCGCTGAGCACATTGAACACCGACTGGGTCACGACAATCTGGGAAATCGGCGTCACCAGGGGCGCAAAACCGAGGTCGGCGCGGACCCGGGGAATCTCCTCAAGCACTTCGTCAAGCCGGTCAAGGGCGTTTTGCTCGCGCAACTGGTTTTCGAGATTCGACAGCATGCCGCCGGGCACCTGGGACACCAGAATACGCGAGTCCACGCCTTTCAGGGAGCCTTCGAAGGCTTCATACTTCTTGCGCACCTGGCGGAAATAGGCGGCGATCTCTTCCAGCAGTTTCAGGTCTAGGCCGGGAAATTGCGCCGTGCCTTCGAGCATGGAGACCATGGTCTCGGTGGGGGAATGGCCATAGGTCAGGCTCATCGACGAGATCGCCGTATCAATATTGTCGATGCCCGCCTCCACCGCCTTGAGATAAGTGGCGGTGGACAGGCCCGTGGTGGCGTGGCACTGGATATGGATGGGAATCGCCACGCTCTGCTTGAGCCGGGAAATCAATTCAAACGCCGTGTAAGGTTCGAGCAGGCCCGCCATATCCTTGATGCAGAGGGAATCGGCGCCCATGCTTTCCACATTGCGCGCCATTTCCAGCCAGGTGTCCAGGGTGTGGACCGGGCTGGTGGTATAGGCCATGGCGCCCTGGGCGTGCCTGCCCTGCTCGCGAACGGCGGCGATGGCGGTTTCCAGATTGCGCATGTCGTTGAGGGCGTCGAACACCCGAAACACGTCGACGCCGTTGCTCGCCGCCCGCTCGACGAATCTGCGCACCACGTCATCGGCGTAATGGCGATAGCCGAGAATTGTCTGGCTGCGGAAGAGCATCTGCTGGCGAGTATTGGGCATGGCGGCCTTGAAGCGGCGGATGCGCTCCCAAGGGTCTTCTCCGAGATAGCGGATACAGGCGTCAAAAGTCGCGCCGCCCCAGGATTCCACGGCCCAGAATCCCACCTGGTCGAGCTTTTCCGCAATGGGCAGCATGTCCTCGATTCGCATGCGCGTGGCGAGCAGGGATTGGTGGGCGTCCCTGAGTACGACTTCGGTGATTCCCAGGGCCTGGTTCTGTGCGGTCATGTTTGATTCCCCAGGAGAATGTCAGGGCGGGTTTCCGGGTGCTTGCCGGCGCGCCCGGTGCATGGCGATGGCGGCAATGACGGCCGCCATTTGCGCCGGCGGCATGACGGTATTTCCCCGCTGGCCGGACGTCTGACCCGGCGTCTGGCCAAATCCTGCCGCAAGCCATGACATGGCCGAGGTGGCGGCAATCAACAGGCAGAAAAAGACAAATACGACGCCAACGCCGAACAGCGCGAGCGGCAATCCCTGACTGACCAGATTCTCCATTACGACGGCGCCTTCCATTTGCGAATGGGAGCAATTTTACTTGAGCGGCACGGTCAAATCTAACGCTGTTTCCAAATTCCTGTCTTCCGCGTCCGCCCACCCTGGTCATTCTGCGACTGCCCCCCTGGTCATTCTGCGCACAGTCGCAGAATCTCATTGGGAGGTCACTGCCTGAGATTCTGCGACTGCGCTTCGCTCCGCGCAGAATGACAGCGGGGGGCTTGCACTCCGCGCAGTAATGACAGCGGGAGGGGCTTGCACTCCGCGCCGAATGACGAGGGGGATGCCCAAAACGAAGCGAACAACGTGGTTTCCAATGCCCGCAGCCATTGATTATACTGCCCGGACCATTCCCAACCAGCCGCCGGAAATCATCAAACTCCATTTCCGGGCGGACAACCCAGGAGAAAAACGTGAGCAATTATCTGAAAGTCGCGGGAGCTTCCCTGCTTTCGCTGGTCATCGGCATTGGCGCCGGCCTGTTCGTTACCACTTCCGCCCAGGGCGAGAAGGTGTACGAGTTGCGCATCTACAAGTCCACCGAGGGCAATCTGGACAATCTCAATGCCCGCTTCCGCGACCACACCATGCGTATCTTCGAAAAACACGGCATGAAAAACATCGGCTACTGGACTCCCACCAGTGAAGAAGAGCGCGACGACACGCTGGTGTACATCATCGCCCACGACAGCCGCGAGGCCGCCGATGCCTCCTGGGCAGCCTTCATCCAGGATCCTGAGTGGCAGGAAGTCGCCGAAGCATCCAATGCCAACGGCCAGATTCTCGCCGGCATCGAAAACAAGTTCATGGTAGCCACAGACTACTCGCCGATGCAGTAAGCCTGCTCGCCAAATTCCCTCAGTCGATCCCTAGCGCCGCGGCGCCGGGGCGGCGGGGGTCGGCGGCGCCGTATAGCAGGCCTTCGCTCAGCATGATCGATTGTGTGCTGCCCATGGTCTGCTGGATTTCGACCTCATGGCCCATGGCTTCGAGCAGGCGCAGGCTGTCGGCGCCGACACCACGTTCGACGCCGAGTTCCGGCTCCCGCCAGGCCTGGTAGATGCGTGGCGCGTTTGTCGCCTCGGCGATATTCATGCCGTAATCCACGGTGTTCACAATAAGCTGCAGAATGACATTGTGAATGCGGCTGCCGCCGGGCGTTCCCGTCACCAGAAAAAGCGCATCCTGTTCGTCGAAAACCAGGGTCGGCGTCATGGTGGAAACCACCCGCTTGCCGGGTTCGATGCGGTTGGCGTGGACATCCGGTTCACGGAACGAGAAATTTCGCATCTGATTGTCGAGCAGGATACCGGTGCCGGGAACGACAAGGCCCGAACCGAAGGAATAGCCCAGGGTATAGGTCAGGGAAACCGCATTGCCTTCGCCATCGACCACGGAAACATGGGTGGTGTCCCGGCTCTCGTAGGAAAAGGCGTCCATGGGAGAGATTTCGGCAACGGACATGGCTTGCTCCGAATCGATCCGCGCAGCCATTTCCCCGGCGATCTCCTCGCTGAGAAAACCCGCCATCGGCACTTCGGCAAAATCGGAATCACCGATCCCTTCCCGGCGATTGGCATTGCCGAGTTTCATGGTTTCCGCCAACAGGTGCAGGCTCGCCGCCGAGCCTTGGGGCAGACTGCCCAGGTCGAACCTTTCCAGCACATTGAGCATCTGCAATAGCGCGAGTCCGCCAACGCTGCTTGGCGGCATGGTCACCACACGATGGCCGCGATAATCCGCGGCGATGGCTTGTCGCTGGCGCACCTGGTAACTCGCCAGGTCCGCGGCGCTGATCAGGCCGCCGGCACGCTCCATGTAGGCGACAATCTTCCCGGCAATCGCGCCGCGATAGAAGGCTCCGGCGCCGTGTTCGCCGATCTGCTTCAGGGACCAGGCGAGATCAGGCTGGACCAGGGTTTCCCCGGCGGCCCAGGCCGAACCGTCAGGTCTGGCATACGCCGCCATGCTGCTGGGATACTCAGCCATGACGCCAAGCGCCTCGGACAGGGCATAGGCCAGATCGCTGCTGATCTCGATGCCGTTCTCCGCCAGCGCTATGGCCGGCGCCAGCAACGCTTCCCAGGGCAGTGAACCATGCCGGCGCCAGGCTTCCTCCAGTCCGGCCACGGTCCCCGGCACGCCGGGAGCCCGAGGTCCGAAGGTCAATGCATCGAAAAGGAGTTCGCCGTTCTCATCGTGAAAATCTTCGCTACGCGCGGCCGCCGGCGCCACTGAACGAAAATCCAGCGCCAGTACATCATCGGGGGCGCCTCCGTCCTCCACGTGAGCCAGTAGAAATCCGCTGCCGCCGAGGTTGCCCGCCCTGGGCAAGGTCACCGCAAGGGCAAAGCCCATGGCCACCGCGGCGTCCACCGCATTGCCGCCATCCAGCAGGATTTGCCGACCCACTCCACTGGCAAGCCCATTCTGGCTGACTACCATGCCGCCGGAGGCGACCACCGGATGATGGATGGCGTCGTAGCGGATGATGGCTTGGGCGACATTGCTTGCGGATTGCGCCCAAAGCGGCTGCCGGACGAGTAGCAGCATGAGGAAGCCGGCAAGAATTTCAAGTAAACGGATTCTTTTCATGAATCAGTGTTCCGGCAAATTCCGCGCATTCCGAATTGAGTCGTCAGCCCCTGAAATCAAGTTGCAGGTCCAGGTAATAGTAGCGACCGAGATCCCGGTGCTGGTCGGCAAAATAACCGAATGAGTCGTCCGCCAGCGGCGCCCGCTCGTCAGTGAAGTTGTTGATGCCGAAACGCACCCGGCTATTCACGCCAAATGGCTCGAACGCATAATCGATGCTGAAGTTATAGGTCGCCATGGATGGAATCGGCCAATCCCTGCCATCCCGCAGTAGCTGGATGAAATCGCCATAACGCAGGCCGGTGATTGATGCTCCCCAATCGTCGTAATCCCAGCGCAGGCGGAAACTGTCCTTGCGTTCCGGATTGCCGTCCTGGCGAATCAGGCTCGAAAAACCCACCACGGGCACGGCATCGGGCAATTCACCGGACTGCTTGGCGGCTACGAGAACCGCAGCCTGGCCGCCGGCCTGCTGCTGGTATTCATCAAGCCAGGCGCCGGTGTAGCGGAAACCGAAATCGCCAAAATCGGTTTCGAAATCGAAATACACACCGATGTCGTGCCCGCCCACGGTGCGGGTATCGAGATTGGCGTAACTGTCATTGACCTGGGCTACTTCGCCGAAAGGGCACAGTCCGGCGCCAGCAAACAGAGGCTGATAGTCTTCCTGTATCTCCGCATCGCGCGCCACTGCCGGATTCGCTGTCAGCCCGGCACAGTTATCGGACCCAGCGCGCAGCCGCAGCAGCAAATCCAGCGCGATATGATTTTCCTCGCCGAACAGGCCGATGGTGTCGGTTTTCTCGATTTCCCATCTGTCCCAGGTAATCGTCAGGCCGTCAAGAGGCTCGAGAACGACGCCGAAGGAGGTGTTGGTGGACTTTTCCGGCTGCAGCAGGCGACTGCCCTGGGCGGTACGTTGCATGCCGTAGGAGCAATCGAGCACATCTTCCTCCGGGTCGAGATAGAGACAGGAATAGTCGTCCCGGGTGTTGCTACGGGCCACCAGGGCTTCATTGATGGTCACGAGATTGGGTGCGCGGAAAGCTTCGGACCAGGACGCCCGCAGCAACACCTGGTCAATAATCCGATAGCCTGCGGCAAGTTTTCCCACAGTGGTGTTGCCGACATCGGAAAAATCTTCGTAACGAACCGCCGCCTGCACATCGAGATTTTCGACTACGGGAATCAGCAATTCACCGAACAGCGAAGTGACCTGCCGGTCGCCTGAGCTGTCAGAAGTCGGGCTCGAATTGGCCACATCAGAGATAAACGGAAAGGAATTGCCGGAATGATCGGTAAAGACAATCTGGCCATCGAGTCGGGGGTCGCGGTCATCGAAAAAGGATTCATCCCGGTATTCAATTCCCGCCAGCACCCCTAACGGGCCTGCCGGCAATTCGAACAGGGCGTTGTTCGACAGTTTGAAATCGACCATGGCCAGTTCCTGTTCGTTACGTCGCTCAACATCGACCAGGGTGCGCTCGATATTGCTGCCGGTGAATGGCGCGAAGGGATTGAAGCCCGCAGACGTCCGATCATTCAGCGCCTCGGTCATCAAGGTGTTGGAAATACGGTTGCGGGTAATGTCAAGACGTTCGGACTTCGACCAGTTATAGGCGCCTTCCCAGTCCCAATCACCCACAGAGCCGCGCAATCCACCGATCCAGCGATACGTGTCGCCGTCCACATCCACAACCCTCGGCACTTGGGCAAAACGATAGTTGTCGAGTTCGATTTCCAAGCCGTCGCAACTCACACTGTCGCCGATGATATTGTCGGGAAGCCGGCTGGGAGAACCGCAGGGGCCAAGAGGATTGTAAAAGGCGTCAGGGGCCATGCGAAACTTGGTAACTGCGGAAAGCCGCGTGGAAGGATGCCGAAAAGTGTTGGTGTCGGACCAGTACCAGGTGAACTCGCTGAAGGCCTGCATGCCATTGTCGAAATCGTGTTCGAGATAGGCGTAGGCGTTGAGTCTTTCGAGTTCCGAATACAGGTCACGATTGTTGTTCAGGTTGTAGCGGTAGGCGCCTTGGCCATCCACCGCGCCGCAAACCTCGCTGTTGATCGGATACTGGCAGTTTTCATGGCCTGCGGGAAAGGTTTCAAACTCGCCGCTGGAATCGGTTACGGTATTGCGGAGACTGGTGCCGGACACGCTGGAGCGTACATCGAATTGCCCGAAATTGGAGTTGATGCTGTCGTTGCGGAATACCGTGGTTGCGAAAGCGGGATCGATTTCTTCCACCCGGGCGCGGAAATCGGAATCGGCCCAGCGTGGATCATCCTGGGAATTGACCCGACCGCGAGTGAAATGTGTGGCGAATATGCCAACCCGGGTTGCGCCATTATTGAGCACATCGCCCCATTCAAGCGTGACGCGCCCATCGTTGCGGGGGATGCTCTCGTAATCGTCGTAGCGCAGACTCATCCGAAAACCATCGAAATCATTACGCAGCACATAGTTGACTACCCCGGCCACAGCGTCAGCGCCATAGATCGCCGAGGCGCCGTCTTTCAGTACTTCCAGTTGACGCACCGTTATTGCCGAAACCGACTGGGAATTCACTGAATTTACCGGCACAAAGCTGCCGCCCACTTCCTCGGTCTGATACGCTGCGGAATTGACCATGCGGCGACCATTGAGCAGTACCAGGGTATTGCCGGTGCCGAGATTGCGCAGGTTGAATGCGCCAATGTCGCCCCGGGCGGAGTTCACGCCACCGGAAATATTCTCCGACTCGCTGAAATAATTCTGGCCCTGTTCGGCGATGAATTCGAGCAACTCGTCGCCGGACTGGACGCCAAGGGCCTCAATGTCTTCCTCGCTGATGATGGAAACCGGGAGGGCTTCGGTGATCTGGGCACCACGGATCTGGGAGCCGACCACAAGGACTTCTTCGATGGCGACGTCTTCCTGGGCGAGTATGGCGCCCGCATGCATGGCGACGGCGGCGGCGAGCATGTTTCTGGTGAAACGGTGCATTCTGGTTCTCCCTTGAAATTTCATGATTTTTTACCGCAGGCGCGATAATCCCACAAAATTCCTGATGTAGCCAGAAAGGACCTGGAAACACAGCAGTTCCCATTATGGCAATGGGTACGCTCACATCGGTTATCCTGCGCGCAGATTCCCAGGTTGATTGTCAGGTTGATGGGGCTGATTGCGACATGGGCGGTCCTCACCCATAAGCTAGCCGCAATAGCTCGATTACCGACTGGATTTGGCCGGTCCAGTACCAGAGGAAGAATACCGCTATGCTGCCGCAACTCAGGATGGCGGCGAGTTGTTCGTCCTTGCGCCTGGCTTTTTCGGTGGCATCCTGCCGGCTTGCATCGTTCATTTTCCGTCCTCCTATCCGCTGAAGCCGATCCAGCGACCGGTGGCCGCCACGGTGAACCAGACCATGATGGACGCCACCGCCATGGCCTTGAGCAGCCGGGGATTGACGTTTTCCAGGTCCTGCGCCAGCACGGGATTGCGCACGAAATAGTGAAACAGCGCGCCAGCCGCCAAACCCAGCATCTTGTACCAGTACACGGGCAGATAGTAGATTTTCACCGCCACCCCGCAGGCCATGAATACGCCGGTTGCCACCAGGGTGATCATGGCGATATCGAAAACCCGGTTGCAGCGGCTGCAAACCAGCTGCCGGGGAGTGTCGGTCAAAATCACGTTCAGCAGGCGGCCCTCCGCAGTCAGCACGGCGCCGCCGAGCAGGGCCAGTCCCAGCAGATGCACCGACTGCACCGTGGCGAATACCGCGCCCCAGGTCTTGCCGGCAACGCCGAACCAGGTGGTTTCGAGCCATTCGAAAAAGGGGAGCAAGCCATTGTGCACTTCTCCCCGGACATCAGACAGGCCGAAACCCAGGGCGGCCAGCAACACCAAGGCCACCAGAATCGTTCTGGTGTGTGGCCCCAACAGCGATACAGGCATGGGTTTTCTCCTAGAATCGGGTTTGGCTTTCGATACAGCCGGCAAGGGAACTCATCAGGCCGGGGTCCATATACTGGCAATCGAACCAGTCATAGGCAATGAACCGGCCGCAGGTTACCACCACCGACCAGCCGGCCAGCGAAAAAATGGCGCCCAGGCGAAGGTTGCGCGGCGCCCTGGGCTGGGCGTCCCAGCCTGAACCGGCTTCACTCATGCGGCGATGAAACAGGACGGCGTTGATCAGCAGGCCCAGCATCAGGATCAACTTGATCCGCATCCAGATGCTTTGCGAACTGCGCACCGGCACGGCGTAAAACAGCAGCAGGCCGGTGACCACCATGACCGTGAAGCCCACCAGCATGGGCAGGTTGAGCCGCCGGGCGATCCTGCTTGCGGGCACGTCGGGCAAGGCGAGGCCGAGCATGCGCAGGTCGATGAGAAACAGCATGCCGAGACTGACCATCAAGGTCAGCACATGGGTGCTTTCCACCCAGTTGTACATGTAATACGACTCATGGAGCATGGTGCTCCAGCGAGTGTCGTCAAGCCAGATGGCGATATTGTGAATCAACTGGTTGAACAAGCGCACTACCTCCTTCCACCGCTGCGCCCAGCTTGCAAATCCCGTTTCCTGCCGCGGGTTCCAGGCAGCGCCGCCAGCTTCGGCCCGACACAAGAGTACCCCTGTGCCGGGCCAAAATCCAGCCGCTACCGCTGCCGCGGGAGAACCGCCATCAGCGCGCGGCGGTTCGCAAGGGAAGCGAGTTCTGAAGTACCATTCTCCGCCGTCAAACCAGCCGCCAATCCGGATCACCCACAAGATGCGCTTGAGCAACAGACTGGCCGGTGGACTGCTCGCCTTGCTTGCGGCGAACCCGGCCCTCCCCGCCGAGGCGCCCTGGCGGATTCAGGAGGCGCTTGCGCCGCCGGAAGGTTTTCGCATCGGCCTGATTCACAGCAGCCGCTTCGAGTCCATCAACGGCAATCCCCGGGCCGGGGCAAGCCGGGACGATAGCATGATCGTCCAGCGCACCCTGCTCGATACGCGCTACCGGCGCAATGGCATCGAGGCGCGGCTTGAGTTGTACGACGCCAGACAGCAACTCGCCGACGACGACGCCTTTGTCACCAATACCGCGTTCAATACCCTGGAAGTATTGCAGGCGACGCTGAAGTTCGACCTGCCCGGGGAGGGCAGCCTCCGACTTGGCCGCCTCACCACCGACTGGGGCAGCCGCCGTTTTCTGGCCCGCAACCGCTTCCGCAACGCCATCAACGCTTTTGACGGCGTGGAGTGGGTCCAGCCGCTGCGAAACGGCGCCACCCTGCGGCTGTTCGGCTCCCAGGTGGTTCGCCGACTGCCGGCGGACCGCATCGGCCTGCTCGACAACGAGCCGGTCCGGGACGAGTCAAGCGGCGCCCAGCGATTCCATGGGGCGAATCTGACGCTGCCGCCTTCCGGCCTGCCGTTCACCACCGACCTGTTCCTGTTCTCCCTGCGGGAGTCGGATTCGCCCGCAGTGCAAACCCGCAATCGCCGGTTCGACTCCGCCGGACTGCGGCTGCGCAAGGCGCCGCTGAGCGGCGAGTGGGATTACGAGTGGGAAACCCTGCTGCAATTCGGGCGGAGCAGATCGAGCGCCGCCGCCGGCAACCGGATCGACCTCGACCACAATGCCTTCTTTCAATACGCCGCGGTGGGCTACAGTTTCCCCAACTCCCTGCGGGCCGTGCTGGAACTGGACTACGCCAGCGGCGACAGGGACCCCACCGATTCCAGGAACGGCAGATTTGATTCCCTGTATGGCGTAACGACTTTCGAGTTCGGCGTGGTGGGCCTGTACCAGCCGTTCAGCCGCAGCAATCTGATCACTCCCGGCCTGCGGCTGTTCTACGATCCCCAACCCGGTCTCAGGTTGATGCTTTCCTGGCGCCACTTCTGGCTGGAAGAAGAACTCGATAGCTGGGGCCGCACGAGGCGGCGCCATGACGGCTTCGCCAATGCCGACCGCTATCTCGGCCAGCACCTGGAATACCGCATCCGCTGGGAATTGATCCCGGGCAACCTGCAATTCGACACCGGCGCCATTTTCTACCAGGGCGAAGGGCTTGGCGAAGGCCGCAGCCGCTATGGTTTCCTGGGCGCTGTTATCACCTTCTAGGAGCCTGTGCCGTAGGAATTCGCGAAAGCGAAAATTCGCTATCGCCGCGCCCCCGGTCGGTCGATTGAGGCGAATATTGGTGGATATGCAACGAAATCGAGCGGCCGGGGGCGTGGATGAGAGCGGATTTGCAGCCGTGAATTCCTATGGCGCAGGCTCCTAGAAATTCCCGCGCACGGTGAGGGCGAACTGCAAGCCCGTGGTGACCGCGAAATTTTCGGTTTCCCGCAGCACATCGTCGCGCAGGTAGCCGGAATAGCGGTATCGGGTGCGCCATTCCAGATGGTCGCGCAGGTTTCGCGCCTCGAACCGGAAAGTCAATCCGGAGATTCCGCTTTTTTCGACGAAGGCGGTAAGGTCGCTGGCGGCGCCGATGTACAGTACATTGTCGATATCGAAAAAAGGCCGGTTGCCGTCGATGCGGTCGCGATAGTTGACGCCGTAGTTCAGCCCGAGGCGCGACACATCGTGGCGAAAGCCGAAATTGAAACTGCCGCGGTCATAGGGGACGACCTTGCGCTCAAAGCCGATCAGCGGGTCGTCAATGGCGGAATCCTGCAATAGCAGGCCGAAGGTGGCGAGGGCCTGGGGCAGGCCGAGAAAGCCAAAACGGAAGCTGGCGTCAAAATTGAAGCCGAGCACGCTGCCGTCGCCCACATTGCCGTTGGTGGCGGCGATTTCCGGCCCCGGCGTGAACAACTCGATTCGCCCGATGGAATTGCCGACATCAAAATAGAACAGCCGGGAACTGAGCACACCGCCATCGTTGGGCAGCCGGTAATCGACATTGAGGTTGTACTGCCAGATCTGCTCCTGTTCGAGTTCCGGGTTGCCGGCGATGGTGTCCTGGTCTTCGTCGCGCTGGTTGGTATTGGCGGAGAAGTCGGCAAAGCCGAGCTGGGAAACCACCTTCTCCAGGGAAGCCTGCAATTGCAGCGAAGGATTGATATCGAAGCGGAAATCCACCTTGGGCTTGAGAAACCGGAAATCCCGGGAATTGTCCACATCGCCGCTCTGGGTAATCTCGGAAAACTCTCCCACCAGGGAGGATTCGAGCCGCATGCGCGGATTGAGCCGCCAGTTGTGCACCGCAAAGGCCTCGTAGCGGTCTTCGCCGACGGTGGATACGGCATTGGGAAGCGGCACCCGGAACAGTCCGCCGACTTCCGGGTCCGCCGGGCGGCCCGGCAGCGGGCGGCCGAGTTTCAGTGACGTGTCCTGGGTCGTGCGGGCGCCCTCGACGCCAAACTCAAGGCCCTGCCCTTCCCCGAAGCTGAAGGTGTAGGAAGTGCGGATGATCTGTTCCTGATAGCTGCTGGCGTTGTGGAGATAGAGGTTCTTGCGCTCGTCCGCTTGCGGCGAGTCGAACTCCCAGCGCTCGCGCAGGGTTTCGTCGTCGCGGTCATTGACGATGAAGAGAAACTTGTAGCGCGAGCCATCGAGGAAGATGTGCTCGTAATCTCCGCCGAGTTCCCAGTTCGCCTGGGTTGCCGGCACATTTTCCCTTTCCCAGCTCGTCACGGGCGCCGCGCCGTTGTGGTCGGTAATGCTGCGCAGCAGGGTATTGGGCGGGTCGTTGCGGTTATACAGCGCGTTGATGGCGATGCGGTCGGCGCTGCCAATGTCCCAGGCCAGGCTGGAATTGAAGCGGTAGGGGTTCTGCTCGAATACCCGCCCGAAGCGGATGATTTCATTCAGCGAGCCATCGCCGTGAGTGCTTACTTCGAGGCTGTCCTCCACCCGATAGTTGCTTTGCCCACTGAGGCTGAGCAGGTAGTTGAGATTGTCGCGCTGGCCCGTGAGCGAAACCGAGGCCACCGGCTCCACATTGCCGTCGTCGTAGCGCTGCATGCCGGCCTGGGCCGCGATGCTGGAGCGGGAAGCCGCCCGCTTGAGCACCACATTGACGACCTGGCCCACATTCTGCACGTCCAGTCCGCTGGAAGTGCCGCGGATGATCTCGATATGGTCGACTTCTTCCGCGGCGATCCGGGCGAGCTGTTCCCGGGCTTCGTTGACCTTGCCGGCAAGGCGCTTGCCGTCGATGAGAATCCGGGCGCTGCCGCCGAGGCCCCGGTCCTGCCGGTTGAAGTTGGAAAAGCCGCCGCGGCTCGCATCGAGAACGAGATTGATTCCCGGGATTCGCGACAGCATGTCGTCCACGGAAACCGGGCTGAACTGGCTGAAAAAGGCGGCGGGGTAGTTGACCGTGCTTTCGTCTTCCGCACCGGATTCCCCGTCGTCCCGGGCGGCCACGGAAGCGGAAAAGACCAGACAAAAGCACAGCGCCAGGGCGGCGCCGGGTGCGGATTCAGGCTTGATGACCGTCTCTCCCGTGGACAGTGCCCTGACGATAGCCCATCCAGATGAGAAATTGCAATCCGAACAGCAATGAAGCCGCCAGCAGATGGGCCGGCTGGATGAATGCCGGCATGCCCAGATGACCGAGGGTGGCGCCGGACAGAATCGCCAGGACCACCGCCGCGAGCATGGCCGCCGTGAGGCGGGTCAGCAGATGCCGCAAACCGATGGAGCGGAGCAAAAGATAGAGCAGCCAGCCATTGGCGAGCAGCACCAGGGCGGAAAAACTCCGGTGTACGTAGAAGAACCAGGGCATGGCCTGAATCCAGCTCGAACGCATGGCCTCGCCCTGGGCGCGGCTGATGAAATCGGTCATTTCCCGCACCTGGGTGCCGAGGGTTACCTGCAACAGCGTGCAGCCGATGGCCACATACAGCCACAGGGCGAAGCGGCGGTCGACGCCGGCCACGGGATGGCGCGTCATGCGTTCCCGGTTGGCGCGGGAAAAGGCGAACAGCAATACCCCCACGATCGCCAGCGCCATGAGCATGTGGATGGTAATCATGCCGGGCTGCAGGTTTGAGCCCACCACCCTGGCGCCGAGCCATCCCTGGATGCCCACCATGATGAATGCCCCCAGCGAGGCCCGGGGAATCCAGCGGTCAAAGTGGCGGCAGGGCCAGGCGCAGATGGCGGTGAGCAGAATCAGCAGGCCGATGGCGACGCCGGTGAGGCGGTTGAGATACTCGGTCCAGGTCTTGACCGCATTGAAACGGGTTTCGGCATAACCGAGCTCGGCGTAGATCTCCTGATAATCGGCCGGCAGTTGGGATTCGTGCAAGGGCGGAATCCAGCGCCCGAAGCAGGTGGGCCAGTCCGGGCAACCCATGCCGGCGCCGGAGGCGCGCACCGTGGCGCCCACCAGAATCAGGAAATACACCGCAGCGATGGTGATCAGGGCCACCTGACGATAACGGCGCAGCGCTGGCGCGGAAAGTGCTTGACTCATTGGCCGCGGGTGACCAGGGCTGGCCAGGAGTCTGCGCCGCAGGAATTCACGGCTGCAAATCCGCTCTCATCCACGCCCCTGGCCGCTCGATTTCGTTGCATATTCACCAATATTCGCCTCAATCGACCGGCCAGGGGCGCGGCGATAGCGAATTTTCGCTTTCGCGAATTCCTAGGGCGCAGGCTCCTGGTTGCGCAATCGGTCGAGCAGCGCAAGCGAGGCATGGCCGTCGGGAATCAGGCCCTGTTCGCCCTGAAAGGCGCGAATCGCAGCCCGGGTTCGCGAGCCCGCCCGCCCGTCGGGCTCCCCCGAATCGAATCCCAGACTGTTGAGCAATTCCTGCAACTCGGTAACCTGGATGCGGCTCAGGGCGGTTTCATTCTCCGGCATGTGGGCTATGGCTGCGCCGCCGGTGAAACGGTCGGCAAGATGGCCCACGGTAATCGCATAAAAGACCGAAGGGTTATACCGCATGGTGACGCGAAAGTTGTTGTAAGTGAGAAAGGCGGGGCCGCCGGCGCCGGCGGGCAAGGCCACCGCAGCCTCCATATCCGCCACGGGAATGGGCTCGCCGGCCACTGTGCGCAGACCGAGTTCGCGCCATTGCGACAATGGCCTGAGATTGCGCGTTCCCACCCCGGCATAGTCGAATCCATCGGGCAACAGCACTTCCCTGCCCCAGCGCTCGTCGCCGCGCCAGCCCGATTCGCTGATGAAGTTGGCCGCGGAATGGAATACGTCGGGGAGGCTGTTCCAGATGTCGGCGCGGCCATCGCCGTCGCCGTCCACGGCGTAGTTGCGGAACACCGTGGGCAGAAACTGCAACTGCCCCATGGCCCCGGCCCAGGAGCCGGTCATGCGCCCGGCGGGAATGTGGCCGTCTTCGATAATGCGCAGGGCGGTGAGCAATTGTTCCCGAAAAAATTCCGCCCGGCGCGGGTCATACGCCAGGGTGGCAAGGGCTTCGAGCACCGAAAATCCGCCGGTCGCGCTGCCAAAATTGGTTTCGATGGCCCAGAACGCCACCAGATAATGCGGCTGTACGCCATACCGCGCCTGCACTTCCCCGAGCAGCCCCGCATGTTCCCGCAGCAGCGCCCGGCCCCGGGCAATCTGGCTGGGCGTCACGCGCAGGTCGATATAGCGGGTAAAGGTCTGGACGAATTCGGGCTGGGAGCCGTCGAGTTCAAGCACCCGCTCCAGCGGAGCAATGCCATCGAGAGCGGCCAGGGTTTCCGCGCTGATGCCCAGGGAAAGCGCCTCGGCGCGCAACTCCCCGAGCCAGTCGGCAAAGGACTGCTGCTGCGCGGAAACCGCCAGCGGCAGCAAGAGGGCTACGATCAGGCAGCAAATCCGGAACATGTGCGGATTTTAATCCATCCGGGCCATTCGTTTCATCTCATCCCATTGCTTGACGGGAAACAGTCGATCACCCCGGTTCATGCCTCATTGCCAAGGATCATTCCGCCGAAATTCCCCTTTCCCACTTCCGGTGGGATAATGGACGCTCACGGCAAGGGCGTGGAGTTTTTCATTATCGCACTTCCATGTGGCGCAGGGTCCTGGATTGACTCTGCGCGAAAAATCCACAGAATGCCGCAGTTGGAAACTTTGCGGCCAAGATGATGAGCAAGCCCTTTCTGATATTGCAACTTCGGCCCGAGGACGACGCCGCCGATGGCGAGTTGCGCAAGATCTGCCAATACGGTCGGATCGATCCAGCCCAGGTGCGGCGCATTCGGCTTGAGCAGCAGCCGGACCCGGAGGTCGATCTGCGCGATTATGCGGCGATCATTGTTGGCGGCAGCCCTTTCGATCTGAGTACGCCGTCAGGCCGGAAGTCGGAATTGCAAGTCGCCATCGAGGACTTTTTCCGCCGCCTGCTCGATGAGATCATAGACCGCGATTTCCCCTTTCTCGGCTGCTGCTCGGGCAACGGCCTGCTCGGCAACCATCTCGGCGCGGGAATTTCGACGAAGTTTGGCGAGGATGTGGGCGGGATTGATGTGGAGATCACCGCCGCCGGGCGGGAAGACCCGCTGCTCGCGGGTATGCCGGAGACGATCCGGGTGCTCGTTGGCCACAAGGAAGCCTGCGATGAGACGCCGCCGGACAGCACCCTGCTTGCCACTGGCAAACAATGTCCAGTGCAGATGTTCCGGGTGGGCAGAAATGTCTATGCCACCCAATTTCACCCGGAAGGTGATTTCGAGGGCTTTGATGTGCGCATCGGCGCCTACAAGCATCACGGCTACTTTCCTCCCGAGGCCGCTGCGGCGCTTTCCGACCGCATCCGGGCCGAACACACACCGGACGCCCATGAAATCCTGCGTCGCTTTGTAGCCCGCAATCGTTACCGAGAGGTTGCGCCCGGGATCTCATGAACATACTTGCAGAATACCCAGACAGATTCTGCGACAAAATGGCAGGATTGCCATTTTGGACGTCGCACAGCGATGCCCCGCAGGAATGAGGGGCATGGATACCCCGAATCACTACGCTTCGCTCCGCGCAGAATGACATAATGGTGGGTGTCCTCAAGTTTCGCCCGATATCGGCTTTGCCCGCAGCCCATGACTTTCCGCTTCCTTGTTCCTCTGTTGCTGCTGCCCTCGCTGTCTTTCGCCGATGAGGCGCGGATTGCCGTGGCGGCGAATTTTGCCGCGCCCGCCGAGGCGCTTGCGGAACAATTTGAACAGATGGGGGCACATCGGGTCGAACTCATTTCCGGCTCTTCGGCGAGGTTTTATGCCCAGGTGCGAAGTGGGGCGCCTTTTGACGCTTTTCTTTCTGCGGATCGGGAAAAGCCCGCACTGCTGGCCGAAGAAGGACTTGCCGTGGCGGAAAGCCTGCGGGCGTATGCGATCGGGCGCCTGGTGCTCTGGACGGCGGAGCCGTCGCTCGCGATTACCGGCGAATCGCTGACCGCGAACGCCGGCGGCAAGATCGCCCTGGCGAACCCCAGGCTCGCCCCATACGGCCTTGCCGCCAGGGAAGCGATCGACAATCTCGGCCTGGGCGAGCAACTCGCCGACAGCCTGATCATGGGCGAGAACATTTCCCAGGCTTACCAGTTCGTCGCCACGGGCAATGCGCCGCTCGGATTCGTCGCGCTGTCCCAGGTGGGGAGGAACGGCGCCATCGAGCAGGGTTCGGGCTGGCTCGTGCCGGCTGAACTGCATTCGCCGATCCGCCAATATGCCGTGTTGCTGAACGGGGAGAACGCCGCCGCCGGCGCCTTTCTCGAGTTTCTGCGCGGCCCCGAGGCGCGCCGCATCATCTACAGTTTCGGCTATACCATGGACGATGCCGAACCGTGATGTTCTCGCCGGACAACCTGCAGGCCATCTGGCTGACCCTGCGCCTGGCCACGACCGCAACCTTGCTCCTGCTGCTGATCGGTACGCCGCTGGCGTGGTGGCTTGCGCGCACGCATTCCTGGCTGCGCGGCCCGGTGGCCGCCATCGTCGCCCTGCCGCTTGTGCTGCCTCCCACGGTGCTCGGTTTCTATCTCCTGCTCGCCCTGGCTCCCGCCGGCCCGATCGGCCAACTGACCGGGGCGCTTGGGCTGGGCAGTCTCGCGTTTACCTTCGAAGGGCTGGTCATCGGCTCGATCCTTTACTCCCTGCCCTTCGTCGTGCAGCCGATCCAGAACGCCTTTCACGCGATGGGCGACGGCCCGCTGGAAGTCGCGGCGACTTTCGGCGCGGGCCCCTGGCAGCGATTCTTCACCGTCGCCATTCCGCTGGCGCGGCCCGGATTCATCAGCGGCTCGATCCTCGGTTTCGCCCATACCGTCGGCGAGTTCGGCGTCGTCCTCATGATCGGCGGCAATATCCCCGGCGAAACCCGGGTGGTTTCGGTGCAGATCTACGAACAGGTGGAAGCGCTGCAGTTCGGCGAGGCGCACTGGCTGGCTGGGTCAATGGTTGTTTTCTCCTTCCTCGTGCTGCTGGTCGTGTACGGTTCGATCGGGCGCCATGCCATACCCGGCATGAGATTCGGAAGCTAGGGAAGCTCTGATCAAGTCAGAGCTTCCCTGCGGCACATGGAAGTGCCGCCGAATTCGATGGCGTAAGCCATTGAATTCGGAAGCAAAACAAAACCACGCTTTTGTTTTGCGATAATGAAAAACTCCACGGATGGAGTTTTTCAGAACACTAGGAGCCTGCGCCACAGGAATTCGCGAAAGCGAAAATTCGCTATCGCCGCGCCCTTGGCCGTTCGATTGAGGCGAATATTGGGTTATATTTAACGAAATCGAACGGTCAAGGGCGAGGATGAGAGCGGATTTGCAGCCGCGAATTCCTACGGCGCAGGCTCCCGGAATCTTGCAGGCGCGCATTTCCTACACGATGGCGCAGCCCGCGGGCGGCAGCTTTCAGCTCGATCTGGACGCGGAGATTCCGGCGACGGGAATCACCTGCGTTTTCGGCGCATCCGGCTCGGGCAAGACCACCTTGCTGCGCTGTCTGGCGGGACTCGACCGCCCGCAAGCCGCGCGGCTGACGGTCGATGGCGAAGTCTGGCAGGACGAAAACCGCTTCATGCCGACCCATCTGCGCCGCATCGGCTACGTATTCCAGGACAGCAGCCTGCTGCCCCATCTCAGCGCGCGGCGGAATCTTCACTACGGCCGGGATCCCGGTGACGGCGCCGATACCGCGGACGCCGTCAAACTGCTCGGCATCGAGCATCTGCTCGACAAATTCCCGCGGCAGTTGTCGGGCGGCGAGCGGCAGCGCGTCGCGCTGGCCCGGGCGCTGTTGAGCAAACCACGCCTGCTGTTGCTCGACGAACCGCTGTCGGCGCTCGATGTGGCGCGCAAACAGGAACTGCTGCCCTATCTCCAGCGCCTGCCGGAAGAACTCGATTGTCCCATCGTCCATGTCACGCACTCGCCCGACGAAGTCGCCCGGCTCGCGGCTCATGTACTGGTGCTCGACCATGGAAAATGCGTCGCGAGCGGCTCGGTAACAGAGCTGATGGCCTCGCGCCGGCTGCCGGTCAACGCGGCCGGAGAAAGCGGCGTGGTGCTCGAAACCACGATCGCCGGCCACGATGCGGACTGGAATCTGGCGGAAGCGGCGTACGCCGACGGCCGGATGCTCATTCCCGATCCGGGCGTTGCGATGGGCGGCCTGGTCAGGTTGCGGATTCTCGCCCGCGACATCAGTCTGAGCCATGCGGAAGAGGCGCATTCGAGCATTCTCAACCGCTTGCCCGCCACGGTGGAACGGATCGAGGAATCTCCCGACACCGCCATGTGCATGGTGCATTTGCGGGTCGGCGACAGCACCAGATTACTGTCGCGCGTTTCGCGCAAGTCATCCCGGCGGCTTGGATTGGCGCCGGGCAGCGGGATTTACGCCGAAATCAAGTCCGTGGCGATCCTGCAGTAAGTGAAGCCGAGGAGCTTGCGCCATCCCACAGAATGCCCGAACAGATTCTGCGACTCCAGTCTCGCAGCATGAACGCGCGCCGTTACGACCGTGCGCGAAGCTGCGCTTCGCAAAAGCTTGCCCGCACCCACTCCGCTGCGCGCAGAATGGAGGGCGAGAAAATTTGCTCCCTGCGCTTGCCAGGGCGTACACTGCGCTTTTTTGCCGGATGGGGATATTGCAATGACCGTGTCACTTCCATCGAATGAGGAATGGGCCACGCGCTGCGCCGCCGATGGGGAATTCCGCATGGCTGCGCGTTACTGGCGCGGCGGGCTCGTGCTTGAGATCGGCGCTGAATCGCTGGCCCTGCGCATGAATGACGGCGCGGTGGAGGCGGGAGTTCCCGCGGAGCCGGAAAGCCTGATTCGCTACTCCGCCCCGGAATCGCTCTGGGACAATCTGCTGGCGGCAACGCCGCCGCCATTTTTCAACGATATCGCCCCAGCCATCGCCCTGGGCCTGCAAATCGACGCGGACCCGGTACTGCACGCGCAATACTACGGCGCCGCCAAACGCGCCATCGAACTGCTGCGCCCGGATAACGCCACAGCGGACCCCATGCGCGAAGAGGCGGCCGCGCCGGGCACATTCGATGCGCCACAGGGCCGCTACGTCCACCTCGACCTCGGCGGCCACGATTACCGTATCTACTTCGAGGAAGCCGGTCAGGGCATTCCCCTGCTGCTGCAGCACACCGCCGGCGCCCACGGCAGCCAATGGCGGCATCTGTTCGAGTATCCCGAGATTACCAGCCGCTTCCGCCTGATCGCCTACGACCTGCCCTTCCACGGCAAATCCATGCCGCCGGCCCTGCGCAACTGGTGGGGCGAGAACTACCGCCTGACGGGGGAATTCCTGCGGCAGGTTCCCCTGGCGCTCAGCGATGCCCTGGGGCTGGAAAATCCGGTGTTCATGGGCTGCTCGGTGGGCGGCCTGCTCGCCCTCGACCTGGCCCTGCACCATCCCGACCGCTTCCTGGCGGTGATCTCCCTGGAAGGCGCCTTGCGCATCGACGATACCGGCGACATTCCGGGCCTGTGGCATCCGGCGGTGGGCAACGAATACAAGGGCCTGCTGATGGAAAGCCTGACGGCGCCCCAGGCCCCCGCGGCCTACCGCAAGGAAACCGCCTTTGTGTACGCATCGGGCTGGCCGCCGGCGTTTATCGGCGACCTGTACTACTACGCCGCCGAATTCGATCTCAGGGCCCGAGCGGGGGAAATCGATACCGGCAGGATACCGGTGCATATTCTCTCGGGCGAGTATGACTACAGCGGCAGCCCGGAACTCGGCAAGGCGGCCCATGAAGCCATCGCCGGCTCCACCTGGCGGTTGATGGAAGGCATGGGGCACTTCCCCATGACCGAGAATCCCGAGCGCTTCGCGGATTATCTGCTACCCCTGCTCGACCGGATCGCTGCGGGCAAGAATAGTAAGGCCTAAACCTGCGGCCAGCGCCAAAAGGCAGAAAAGCAACATGGGATCGCGCCCGGCAAGTTCAGCATAAACTCCGGGCCAGACTGCCTCGTTGGAGATAAATCCCCGGGGTTCATTCCCCTGTCCGACTGTCTGCCAGGGCCAGAGGGCGGGAATCGAGCCCGCCAGCAATCCGCAGATGAAGGCATAGGTCTGGCTGTGTCTTGTGCGCAATAACGAGGCGACCAGTCTCGACATCAGCAGCACGCCCAGTGCGCAGCCGGCAAGGAATATCAGCAGGGGCGGCAGATCCAGGCTCGCCAGGGCGCCGAGCATGTGCTCGTAGGCGCCGAGCAACAGCAGAATGAAAGCGCCGGAAAGCCCCGGCAGCAGCATGGCGCTGATGGCGATCATGCCGCAGAGGAAAAGGTACGCGGCGGCAGGCTCTCCCCCGGCGGGGTTTCCCGTGGAAATTGCGAGCACCAGGGCAGCGCCTCCAAGGGCAAGAAGCATACTGCGCCAGCGTGGAAATTCGGCTTCTCTTCGCAGCAGCCAGACCGCCGCGGCAATCAGGCCGATAAAGAATGCCCGCAGGGGCTCCGGCCAGTTCTCGATCAGGATCAGGACAAGATTGGCGCCGAGCAACAGGCCGCTGGCCATGCCAAGACCGAGCAGCAGCAGGAAGGCGCCGTCCACCTGGCGCCAGCATGCCGCCGGCTGGCCGCGCAGCAGCAGTCCCAGAGCCTCGCCGTCCAGCGAGCGAATGGCGTAAATCAGGCGATCATAGATATTGGCGACGACTGCAATGGTGCCCCCGGAGACGCCCGGCACCGAGTCGCTGACCCCCATGGCGATTCCCTTCAGGTAGACGACTGCATGGCCGGCAAGGCTTGTGGAAGGTTGCTCCATGGCGGCGGATTCAGAAGCGCAATTGCCCCTTGAGCAGCGGCACAAAGCGGACGTGATCGAGCATCCGGCTGAGGTACTGGTCTCCGCGGCGGGTAATCAGCCGCAATTCCTGCCCCGCGGGGCCGCCCACGGGAATCACCATGCGCCCGCCTTCGGCGAGTTGCCCGAGCAATTCCCGGGGCACGCCAAGCGGCGCCGCGGTGACGATGATCGCGTCATAAGGGCTTTTTTCGGCATGGCCGAGACTGCCGTCGCCGTGGATCAGCTTGACATTTTCGATCCCGAGCAGCCGCAGATTGGCCACCGCCGTATCGTGCAGGGGCTTGATGCGCTCGATGCTGAAAACCTCCCCGGACAGGGGGGCGATGATCGCGGTCTGGTAGCCGCAGCCGCTGCCGATTTCCAGCACCCGTTCCGGGCGGCCCGCCGCAAGCAGGGCTTCGGTCATCCGCGCCACCACATAGGGCTGGGAAATCGTCTGCTTGTAGCCGATATTGACCGGCCGGTCCTCGTAGGCAAGATGGGAAAAAGCCTCTTCGATGAAGATATGCCGTGGCGTGGCGCGCATGACATCGAGTACCGCGGAATTGCGGATGCCTTTTTTCTCCAGACCGGCGACCAGTCGTTCGCGGGTGCGACGGGAAGTCATGCCGATGCCGTCAAGATTCAGTTTCGGTTTTGTGTTCGCTTCCATCGGTGATGCAAAGCTCCCTGATCAAGCTCGTGGCGTAGGCGCCCCGCGCAAGGGCGAAGCATAGCCGCAATCCTTCGCGGGTCCAGCTCCAGCGCAGATTGCGCGGCGCCAGACGCAGGGGCCGGCGACCGGCCTCGACTTTTTCCCGGCGCAGCCAATCGAGTATCGCCGGATGTTTTTCAAGCACCGCATTTTCCATATCGGCAGCCTCGCCGCGAGTTGCATATCTGTGTTGCGGAAAATTCGCTCCGGGCAATGGGCCCGTGAGGTGGATGTCCAGTGTGGCGAGCCTTGATGCGGTCGGACTGCGCGTGGCCGCGGTATCTCCTTTCGGAGGCTGCCCGGGGAGATTCTGCGACTCCGCTTCGCTGCGCGCAGAATGACAGAAGAGAGGCTCGCTGCGCGCAGAATGACAGAAGAGAGGCTCGCTGTGCGCAGAATGACGGAAGAGAGGCTCGCTGCGCGCAGAATCTCGAATGGAACTGTCATTCTGCGCGCAGTCGCGGAATCTTCCCGGCGATGACTCAACGCCAGTTGGCTCATCATCCCCCGGCAGAAACAGGCGTCCCGAACCATCGAGGGCCAGCACATCGCCCGGCAGCATGGCGTTCCAGTTGCCCTGGACGAGCCGCAGGGAGAGCACTTCGTTGAACAGCATGGCCCTGGCGGCGGAGTACAGCCTGCCGCGCTCGCTTCGCCCGGGCCGGGACGCACCGGGCCGCGCGGCAAGTTCCACCTGCTCCAGATTGCTCGCCAGCCGCCCGAAACGCTGGGGGCCGAAGTAATTGGGCGCCCCCCGCTTCACCAGGGTTGCGAGCCGACTTTCCAGGTCCTCCCGGCTGCCGCGAAAATCCCGCAGCAGAATCTCGAAATGGTTGCAGCGGTGGCTGCCGATGCGAATCTTGCGGTGATTGCGTCCGGATTGCAGAATCCGCAGGCTGTCGTCCTCGGCGCGCTGCAACCTGGAAACTTCCGATTCCGGAAGCCGCAGACTGAACCACTGGGTGGCGCGGGCGTGGCGGTCCTTCATGCCGGCGTAGCCGATGTCAGCTTGGCCAACGCCGCAGGCGGTTACCAGCCGGCTGGCGGCTTCGCTGGTCGTCAGCCCGGTTTTTTCCACTTCCACCAATAAATGCTCGCCGCCTCCGCTGGGGGCGAAGCCGAGTTCTTCCCGCACCCGGAAGTCAGCGGGACAGGACTTGAGCCTGGCGTGATTTTCCGGCTCCGGAAGCAGGCGGGCAAGCTGTTCCCAGTGGTGGCTGTGGTTCATTCAGCCGGCTCGGGAGCCTGCGCCGGAGGCGCCGAGCAGCACCACCGCATGGCAGGCCATGCCCTCTTCCCGGCCAAGCCAGCCCATGCCTTCGGTGGTGGTGGCCTTGAGATTGATGCAATCCCGGGGCAGGTCCGTCAGCCCGGCGAGGCTCTCCCGCATCTCTTCGGCAAAAGGCGAAAGTTTCGGCGCCTGGGCCACCACGGTGAGGTCGAGATTGATCAGGCGCAAGCCCTTCGCCGCCGCGGCCTTGAGTGCGGCGTCCAGAATCACGCTGCTGGAAATGCCGGCGATGCTGGCGTCGCTGTCGGGAAAAAGCCTGCCGATGTCGCCCGCCGCGGCGGCGCCGAGCACGGCGTCGGCAAGGGCGTGCAGCACCAGGTCGCCGTCGGAGTGCGCCAGCAGGCTGCGCTTCGCGGGCAGGGTCACGCCGGCAAGCACCAGCGGGCTGGCGGGATCGAAATCCGGCGCAAAGCGGTGCGCGTCAAAACCGTGTCCGATGCGGAGCTGGCGGGAGTCTGGATGGCTCATTGTGAATTTCCCTGGCGGGCGGCAAGAATCGCAGAGGCCAGTTCCAGGTCGGGCTCGCGGGTGATCTTGATATTGTCCCTGGCGCAGGGAACCATGATCACGCTGCCTCCGGCAGCCATGACCGCCGCCGATTCGTCCGGGTGCGACTGTTGTTCGGCTTCCGCCCGGTGCAGCGCCTGACGCAAAACGCCAAAGCGGAACATCTGGGGAGTCGCCGCATTCCAGCAATCCTGCCGCGACATATTGTCCCGCACGACGCCATCGGCGGCCACGCGCTTGAGAGCATTGTCCGCGGGCCAGCCAAGCAGGCCGCCATCGGCGCCCGCCGCGCCGGTTTCCCGAACCAGCCGCAGGATATCATCGCCGCGCACACAGGGCCGCACCGCGTCGTGAACCAGCACCCAGTCGTCATCCCGGGCGCGACCCTCCAGCGCCCGCAATGCGCCGAGCACGGACTGCTGCCGCTGGGCGCCGCCCCGGCAGGCGATGATCCGGGAATCCTGATCCCGGCCCAGGGCCGGCCAATGGCTGTCATCCGGGCCGAGGGCAACCGCCAGCGCCTTGACGGGAACGGCAAGCAGGGCCTCCAGGGACCAGGACAGCACCGCCCGGCCATGGAGCGGCAGGTATTGTTTGGGAACTGCGGACCCGAAGCGCGCACCGCTTCCCGCGGCGGGGAGAATACCCCAGCACACGAGTCAATCCTGGTCCACGATGATATGGAACGTCTCGCCTTCCCCGATCATGCCGAGTTCCGAGCGGGCCCTTTCCTCAATGGCCTCATGCCCATTTTTCAGATCCAGCGCTTCCACTTCGAGTTGCCGATTGTTTTCCCGCAGTTTGGCGATATGGTCGCGCTGCTCGTTGGCTTCCGCCTGACGCGCCCGCAGGGCGAGATAGCCGTCTTCACCCAGCCAGAGCTGGTACTGAAGCCAGCACGCGATCACCAGCAGGGCGACTAGCAATAGTTTCATGACGGTTACCGCTTTCCCGTACCGGGGCAATTCCGCGCTCCTTCACTCCGAAGTTTCCCGTTCATGCGCTCCGCAAAAAGCCAAACTCTTCCATGCCGCGGTAGCTTGCCCCTGCGCCGAGTTCCTCGTGGATGCGCAGCAATCGGTTGTACTTCGCCACCCGGTCGGTGCGGCAGAGCGAGCCGGTCTTGATCTGCCCGGCGGCGACGCCCACAGCCAGGTCGGCGATGGTGCTGTCTTCGGTCTCCCCGGAACGGTGGGAGATGACAATGCCATATCCCGCCCGCCGGGCCATGGCGACGGTCGCCAGGGTTTCGCTCAGGCTGCCGATCTGGTTGAACTTGACCAGAATGGCGTTGGCAATCCCCTCATCGATTCCCCGCTTGAGAATCGCCGTGTTGGTGACAAACAAATCATCGCCAACTAATTGAATCTTATCGCCTAATCGCGCCGACAGTTTAGCCCAGCCGTCCCAGTCGCCCTCATCCATGGCGTCTTCGATGGACAGGATCGGATAATTGTCGCAGAGCTGCGCAAGATATTCGGTGAATTCTTCCGCATCGCAGGATCTGCCTTCGCCGGACAGTTCGTAGCGGCCCTCGCGATAAAACTCCGAGGCCGCGCAGTCCAGCGCCAGGCGCACATCGACGCCGGGGCGCAGGCCCGCAAGTTCGATGGCGCTGGTGATGGCATCCAGGGCCGCGGCATTGGAAGGCAGGTCCGGGGCGAAGCCGCCTTCATCGCCCACGGCGGTATTGTAGCCGTCCTTTTTCAGCACCGCCTTGAGCGCGTGGAAAATCTCCGCGCCCCAGCGCAGGGCCTCGGGAAAGTCCGGGGCGCCCGCGGGCTGGACCATGAATTCCTGGATGTCCACATTGTTGTCGGCGTGCTCGCCGCCATTGATGATATTCATCATGGGCAGGGGCAGGCTGAATACGTCATCGCCTCCGGCAAGCGTTCCGATATGGGCGTACAGCGGCAGTTGCCGGCTTTCGGCGGCGGCCCGGGCCGCCGCCAGCGACACCGCGAGAATCGCATTGGCGCCGAGCCGGGACTTGTTTTCAGTGCCATCGAGATCCAGCATGACCCGGTCAAGCGCCTGCTGCTCTCCGGCGTCCATTCCCTTGAGCGTGGCGAAGATTTCCCCGTTGACATTCGCCACCGCCTTGCCGACGCCCTTGCCGCCATAGCGCGCCGGATCCCCGTCGCGCAATTCCAGGGCTTCCCGGGCGCCGGTGGAGGCGCCTGAAGGCACACAGGCATGGCCTCTTGCGCCATCCGCCAAAGTCACTTCCGCCTCGATGGTTGGATTGCCCCGGGAGTCCAGGATTTCCCTGGCGTGAATATGATTTATCTCCGACATTTCAATACCTTGTATTGCCTGGTTATGATGAATGATTAACTTGTATCCAGCACCGGCAGGGACTTGGCAAGGGCGTCCACCCGCATCATTTGTCCCAGGAATTCCGGCAGCCGCGCGAGCCGCAGGGCGCAGGGACCATCGCAGAGGGCCTGGTCCGGGTCGGGATGCGCTTCGATGAACAGGCCGGCAATGCCCTGCATCAGCCCCGCCCCGGCGAGACCGGCCAACTGTCCCCGCCGCCCGCCGGCGCCGTGGGACTCGCCGCCGGGAAGCTGCAGGGCGTGGGTGGCATCGAACAGGACCGGGCGGGCAAAGGACTTCAGGGTCTGGATTCCGAGCATGTCCACCACCAGATTGTGGTAGCCGAAACTCGTGCCGCGCTCGCAAAGCAGCAGCCGGGAATTGCCCGCCTGTTCGAATTTTTCCAGGATATGACGCATTTCCAGCGGCGCCAGAAACTGGGCCTTCTTGATATTGATGGCGGCGCCGGTGCGGGCCAGGGCAGTCACCAGATCGGTCTGCCGGCTGAGAAACGCGGGCAATTGCAGCACATCGGCCACTTCCGCCGCCGCCTCGGCCTGACCGGGCTCGTGGACATCGGTGAGCACGGGAACGTCGAATCGCCTCTTGACTTCGGCGAGCATGGCCAGACCTTCGGCAAGCCCCGGCCCCCGGGGGGAATGGATGGAAGATCGATTCGCCTTGTCAAAGCTCGCCTTGAAAATCCAGGGTATCGAAAGCTCCCGGGTGGTCCGGGCGAAGCCCTCCGCCACGCGCATGACGGTCTCGGCTGATTCCAGCACATTCATGCCGCCGACGAGCACGAAAGGCAGATGATTGGCGATACGGAGTTCACCCAGAATGATTTCCTGGTCGCTCATGGCAGTTCCCGGCCTGCGGGCTCCGATCCGGATTTGCGATTCATGCGCCCGCCGCCGCCAGCGCCACGGTCTCCTCGACCGGGTCGCCAGCGTCCGCTTGCGCGTTGTGCCCGGCGCGATAATCCGCCGCGGCGCGAATAAAGCCGGAAAACAGGGGATGTCCGTCCCTGGGGGTGGAAGTGAACTCGGGATGAAACTGGCAGCCGACAAACCAGGGATGGTCCGGCGCTTCGATGACTTCCACAAGTTTTTCGTCCAGCGACTTGCCGGTGAGTTGCAGCCCCGCCTCCCGCAGGCGCTGCAGATAGTCGTTATTGAACTCGTAGCGGTGGCGGTGCCTTTCCTTGATTCGCTCCTTGCCGTAACAGTGGAAGATCGTCGAATCCCGGGCAATCAGGCATTCCTGGCCGCCCAGACGCATGGTGCCGCCGAGGTCGGAATCGTCGTCGCGGTTTTCCACCCCGCCATCGGCGGTGGTCCATTCGGTAATCAGGGCGATTACCGGATGCGGCGTGCCCGGCTCGAATTCGGAACTGTTGGCGCCGGCGAGCCCGGCCACATTGCGGGCGAATTCCACCACCGCCGCCTGCAGGCCGAGGCAGATGCCGAGATAGGGCACCCGGTTTTCCCGGGCGTATTGGCAGGCGAGAATCTTGCCTTCGAAGCCGCGCTCGCCGAATCCGCCGGGCACCAGAATGCAGTCGTGGCCTTCGAGGATTTCCGCGCCCCGCTCGGAAACCAGGGACGAGTCGATGAAGGAAACTTCCACCCGGGTGCGGGTATGGATACCGGCGTGGGTAATCGCCTCATTGAGCGACTTGTAGGCGTCGGGCAGTTCCATGTACTTGCCCACCATGGCGAGTTTCACCTCGCACAGGGGCTGGCGTTCCGCCTCCACTACCTTGTTCCATTCGCTGAAATCCGCCACGGGGCAAGGCAGGCGCAGCTTGTTGACGACGATTTCATCGAGACCGGCGGCGCCGAGAATCGCCGGAATGCGGTAGATGCTGCCGGTATCGGGCAGGGACACCACCGCAGGCAATTCCACATTGGTGAACAGGGCGATCTTGCGCTTCGCCGATTCGTCGATTTCCCGCTCCGAGCGGCAGATGAGCACATCGGGCTGGATGCCGATGGAGCGCAACTCCTTCACCGAGTGCTGGGTCGGCTTGGTCTTGATTTCGCCCGCCGTGGCGATATGGGGCACCAGGGTCAGATGGATGAACAGCGCCCGCCCGGAACCGAATTCCACCCGTAACTGCCGCACGGCCTCAAGAAAAGGCTGGGATTCGATATCCCCCACGGTGCCGCCGATTTCCACCAGGGCCACCTGGGCCGAGCCGGCGCCTTCCACAATGCGGCGCTTGATTTCATCGGTGATATGGGGGATCACCTGAATCGTCGCGCCGAGATAATCGCCGCGCCGCTCCCGTCGCAGCACCTCCTCGTATACCCGGCCGGTGGTGAAATTGTTCTTCTGCTGCATGGTGATGCGGCTGAAGCGTTCGTAATGGCCGAGGTCGAGATCGGTTTCGGCGCCATCATCGGTAACGAAGACCTCGCCGTGCTGGAAAGGATTCATGGTGCCCGGATCCACATTGATATAGGGATCGAGCTTGAGCATGGAAATATCGAGTTGCCGGGCTTCGAGAATCGCCGCCAGCGATGCCGAGGTAATGCCTTTCCCCAGCGAGGAGACCACGCCGCCGGTAATGAAAATGTAACGAGTCATGAAGCCCCACCCGATGCCGGAACCCGCTCCAGCGCAGGCCCCTTCAGATGGAATTACAGCCTACCAGAAGCTTCCGCCGCCCTCAAACGAAATTACACTTTCGGATGAATGACAGCCTTGCTTGCCATTGACCTGTTTTCAGCCTGAATTCAGTCCGGGATTGAGGCAAGAATGAGCATGAGCTTACCAGGGAGCCTGCCATTCGATCTGGTAAGCGGATTTGCCGGTGAGCGCGGATTCGGCGGTTCCGATGCCGGGAATGGCGGCGATGTTTTCGCCGTCATACAGCAATGGCAGGCGGTTTCGCAGCCAGGGCGCGAGCCTGGCCTCATTGAGGATTTTCTTCAGGGTTTTGGTCGGACGACGGGCGAGACGGCAGCTTTCGCCGCCCCGGCGATAGCGGACCTGGTATCCTTTCCCGGCCAGGCCTTCCCCGGAAGCCGGCTTTGCAAGCAGGCCGCCATTGCCGGGCAACTCCAGCACCGGCTGCCGGGATGGGTCCCACTCCACACAGAAATTCCTTTCGACCGGCGGCAGCCGCGGCAGCAAGTACAGGCGGTCCCGGTACTTGCGCACAAAGTATTCGTCAAAGTCGATTTCGGCCCCGGTTTCCCTCTCCGGCGCGATCAGCCCATCGGGTAATCGCCGCAGCTTCCCCGGTTCCGCAGGTTTGCCAATCCTGGACTCGACCCAGCAGCGCAGGGCATTATGCAGGCGGGGACGGCTCAATTGCCGCAGCCTGTCCACTCGCAGACAGTTGGCTTTATCGGCAGCGCAGTGCGCCAGATCGATCCCGGCAAGCTCATCGAGCAGACCATCCGCCTGCCCGATCAATCGACGCGATCTTTCCCAGTCCCGCCGGTAACCGGGCCAGCGCTGCCCTACCAGCGGCAGGATCTCATGGCGGCAGAAATTCCGGTCAAAACCGGTATCACGATTGGACGCATCCTCCACCCAGCCCAGGCCACGCTGCCGGGCATACTCGGCCAATTCGCGTCGCTCACAGTGCAACAGGGGCCTGAAGATCATCCCCCGCCCCAGCGCCCGCCGCCCGGGAATTCCCGTCAGCCCCCGCAACCCGGCGCCCCGCAGCAGCCGCAGCAGCAGCGTTTCCAACTGATCATCCAGATGATGCCCCAGCAGCAGAAACTCCCCCGGCGCCAACGCCTTGCGGAATGCCCCATAACGAGCCTCCCGCGCCCGCCCCTCCAGATTCGCGCCGGAATTCGCCACCTCCACCCGGAGCACGTTCAGGGGAATCCCCCGCTCCGCGCAAATCTCCCGGCAAAACCCCTCCCATTTCCCCGCATCATCATGCAACCCATGATTGACATGCAGCGCCCGCAAACGCCCCCCCTCCCCAAAAGCCCTGCCGGCAAGATCCAGCAAAACCGCCGAATCCATCCCTCCACTCAACCCAACCGCTACGGGAGCATCCGGGGGGATTTCTGCGAAAACACTATCCGATAGGGACATGAAGATTCCTGCGCATTCAGCTTTCATTATCGGAGTCCGAAGCAATGGGTTCAGCACAGCGCAAAGGCATGCGGGTGGAAGCGCCCGTGATTCGCGCTATCAGACCGCCAGCCGCAGCCGGGTTGGGCTATTTGGCGGGCGTGCGAGACAGGAAGTCGAGCCCGAAGCTTACAGGGACGTATTCACAGCGTCCGCCAAATAGCCCAACCCGGCTGCGGCGACCAACGTTCATTCCTGCAGATCGGCAAAAAGAAAACATCCGCCCGAAGACACGGTCACTGCCAATCTGGAAGAGATTCTGCGACTTCGCGCAGAATGACGGTTTATCCCGCAATCAACTACTGATCCCGTAGCTCATCAGCCGCCGGTACCGCCGCTCAATCAGATCATCCACCTCCATCGCGGTCAATTGTTCAATCTGGTCAAGCAGGGACGACTTGATACTCCCGGCGACCTGCTCCACATCGCGATGGGCGCCGCCGAGGGGTTCGGCAATGATGTGATCGACAATGCCAATCTGCTTGAGCCGCTCGGCGGTGACCCCCATGGCCTCGGCGGCTGCGGAGGCGAACTCGGCCGACTTCCACAGAATCGTCGCGCAACCCTCGGGAGTGATGACCGTATAGGTCGAATACTGGAGCATATTGAGCTGGTCGCTCACTCCGATGGCGATGGCGCCGCCGGAATTCGCCTCGCCGGTGACCGTGGCGATCAATGGCGTTCGCACCCGGGACATCATCGCCATGTTTTCCGCGATGGCCTCGTTGATGCCGCGCTCTTCCGAATCCATGCCCGGGTAGGCCCCGGGGGTGTCGATCAGGCTGATGACCGGCAGCCGGTAGCGCTCGGCGAGTTCCACCAGCCGGCGCGCCTTGCGATAGCCCTCCGGTCGGGGCATGCCGAAATTGTGCCTGACCTTGGCCCGGGTGCCGCGTCCCTTCTGGTGGCCGATCACCATGACCGGGCGACCGTCGATCTTCGCCAGGCCGCCAATGATGGCCTGGTCGTCGGCATAGAGACGGTCGCCATGCAATTCATCGAAATCGGTGAAGATGTGCTCAAGGTAGTCCAGGGTGTAGGGCCGCAATGGATGGCGCGCCACCTGGCAGATCTGCCAGGGGGAAAGGTTGGCGTAGATTTTTTCGGTCAGGCGCAGGCTTTTCTGCCGCAGGGTCTGGATTTCCTCGTTGATGTTGATCTCGTTGTCGCTGCCCACGAGGCGCAACTCGCTGATCTTGCCTTCCAGTTCGGCAATCGGCTGTTCAAATTCCAGATAATCGGGATTCACTGCGGGTCAGGGTCCTTGGCTCGCTCAGGGAGTGGGGGATGCTGGTGACGGTCGGGCCTAGGAGCCTGCGCCGTAGGAATTCACGGCTGCAAATCCGCTCTCATCCACGCCCCTGGCCGCTCGATTTCGTTGCATATTCACCAATATTCGCCTCAATCGATCAGCCAGGGGCGCGGCGATAGCGAATTTTCGCTTTCGCGAATTCCTGCGGCGCAGGCTCCTAGTACTGGAGCTTGACCTGTTCGGGGCCGAATTCCGCGCGCAGGCTGCGGACGAGTTCATCCGCCGGCGCCACCGCCCAGTCGGGGCCAAGCATTATACACCCCCGCAGGTCGCCGCGACGGTAATCGATGAGTACCCGGCAGCGGGCCTCGCCATTGCCCGCCTTGCCATGGCTCCGGTAAGGCCCCAGCAAGTCCGCGAGCTGGCGGCTGAAATCTCCCGGCAGCGCGCCGTCCGCCAGGCTCAGGGAGAGATTACGGGCATGTCTCGCCCTGGCCTCGGCGAGTGTCATGATCTTTCTCGCCTGCAGGCGCACACCGCCGTTGAAATCGTCTTTGGAGACCTTGCCCTCGAAAAGGTAAACGCCGTGTTTTTCCAGGCGATTCCGGACCTGACCGAATTCCGGATCGTACATGATCGCCTCAAGCCTGCTGGCGCCATCGTCAAGCACCATGATCGCCATATCGCCCCGGTCGCGTTTGCGCACACGAATATCGGCGAGCATGCCGGCGAACTGCTGGTTTGTTCGCGAGGCTTTGGCGTCTCCCAGGCGGTTGGGCGAGAATTGCTCCAGTTCGGGCCAGTATTCGTCCATGGGATGCGCGGTGAGATAGTAGCCGAGGCATTCGCGTTCGGCTTCCAGCGCGGCGCGCGTGTCCATCCGGGCTTCCGCGGCGCTGGCCGGCAGTTCATCTCCGGCTTCCGGCTCGGCCTCCATATCGGCAAACAGATTGGCGATGCCGAAAGCCTGATCCTCGAGATGCTGCTCCGCCGCCTTGATCACTTCCGGCAGGCAATGCCGCAGTTTCGCCCTGGCGGCGAAAGCCTCGCCTGCGGCGAGCGCGTCGCAGGCGCCCGAGTCAATCAGGATTTCGATGACGTTCTTGTTGTCGAGCTGCCCGCCCACCCGGCGGCACAGGTCCGGCAAGCTGCGGAAGCCGCCCTCCTCCCGAGCCCCGGCGATGCGCTCGATCTGCCCCTGGCCGAGATTGCGGATGGCGCCGAGGCCATAAACGATGCGCCCCTGGTCATCCACACCGAAACGATACTTGCCGCGGTTGATGTCCGGGGAAAGCACCGTTAGCCCCATATCCCGACATTCGGCGACGAGTTCCATAATCTTGTCGGTCTGGTTCATTTCCGCGGAAAGCACCGCGGCCATGAAATACGCCGGGTAGTGGGTCTTGAGCCAGGCGGTCTGGTAGGCCAGCAGGGCGTAGGCCACCGAATGCGACTTGTTGAAGCCGTAGCCGGCGAATTTTTCCATCAGGTCGAACAGGTCCGAAGCCTTGCGCTCGGGAACGCCCTGCTCCAGCGCCCCGCTCATGAAGGCGTCGCGCTGGCGCGCCATTTCCTCCGGGTCCTTCTTGCCCATGGCCTTGCGCAGGATATCGGCCCGGCCCAGGGTGTACTTGCCGAGCAACTGGGCGATTTTCATCACCTGTTCCTGGTACAGAATCACGCCGTAGGTGCCTTTCAGCACCGGCTCAAGCTCCGGCAGGGGATAGTTCACCTCCTTGCGGCCGTGCTTGCGGTCGATGAAATCATCCACCATGCCCGATTGCAGGGGGCCGGGACGGTACAGGGCCACCAGGGCCACCAGATCATCGAAACGGCTCGGCTTGAGTTTGCGGATCAGTTGCTTCAGCCCCCGGGATTCCAACTGGAACACCGCCGTGGTGCTACCCTTGCCAAGCATCCGGTAGACCTTGCGGTCATCCAGGGGCAGGCTGGCAATGTCGATCCGGGCGCCTTCCTGACCGGCGATGGATTTTACCGCCCAGTCGATGATGGTCAGGGTGCGCAGGCCGAGAAAATCGAACTTCACCAGACCCGCGGTTTCCACGTCGTCCTTGTCGTACTGGGTCAGCAGGCTGGAGCCGGTGCGTTCCTGGTCGCGGAACAGCGGCGTGAAATCCGTAAGCCGCCCCGGCGCGATGACCACGCCGCCGGCGTGCTTGCCGATATTGCGGGCAATGCCTTCGAGCTTGAGCGCCATCTCGAAGATTTCCCCGGCGTCGTCATCGCTTTCAATAAACTCCTTGAGCTCCGGCCTTTCCGCCAGCGCCTGGCGCAGGGTCATGCCGACAGTACCGGGAATCATCCGCGACAGCCTGTCGCCGAGCGAGAAGGGCTTGCCCTGCACCCGGGCCACGTCGCGCACCACCGCCTTGGCCGCCATGGTGCCGAAAGTGATGATCTGGGAAACCGCGTCCTGGCCGTAGATTTCCGCCACATGGGAAATCACCCGGTCGCGGCCTTCCATACAGAAATCGATATCGAAATCGGGCATGGATACGCGCTCGGGATTGAGAAACCGCTCGAAGAGCAGGTCGTACTCCAGCGGGTCCACATCGGTGATGCCCAGGGCCCAGGCGACAATGGAGCCGGCCCCGGAACCCCGCCCCGGCCCCACCGGGATGCCATTCGCCTTGGCCCATTGCACGAACTCCATCACGATGAGGAAGTAGCCGGCGAAATCCATGTGCCGGATGATGCCGAGCTCTTCCCGGAGTCTCGCCTGATAGCCCTCGGCAGTCGTTTCGCTGGCGCCGGGGGATTGCGGCCGCTCCGCAAGCCGCCCGGCAAGCCCACTGGCGGCAACCCGTGACAGGTACTCGTTCAGACTCGCGGTTTCACCCGGAGGCAACCGGAACTCCGGCAGCCGCTGGACAAGCTCAAGGTCGAGATTGCAACGCCGGGCGATATCGACGGTGGCGCTGACCGCCTCGGGAACATCGTGGAACAGCTCGATCATTTCCCCGGCGCTGCGCAGGTGCTGGCGGGGGGTATAGTCCCGGGGGCGGCCAGGGTCATCGAGCACCCGGCGCTGGGTAATGCAGACCCTGGCCTCGTGGGCTTCGAAATCGTCCTCGCCCAGGAAGCGCACGTCATTGGTGGCCACCACGGGGCAGCCGCTTTCCCGGGCAAGCCCGAGGGCGGCTTCGATATATTCCTCCTCGCCGGTCTTGCCGAGGCGTTGCAACTCGATATAGAAACTTTCCGGAAAGAGTTTGCGCCAGGAATTGAGCAAGCCCCGCGCCAGTTGGGCATCGCCGGCAAGCAGCGCGGCGGCGATATCGGACTGCAGGGCGCCGGACAGGGCGATCAGGCCTTCGCTGTAGCCCCCGAGCCTGGCCTTGTCGAGGGAAAATTCGGCGTCCGGCTCGTTTTCCACATAAACGTCCGAAACCAGCCGCAGCAGATTGTGGTAGCCGACTTCATTGCGGGCGAGCAGGACCAACTGGCTAACATGGCCGCTGGCCGTGTCGGTCACCCGCAGCTCGCAGCCGCACACCGGCTTGATTCCCGCCTTCCGGGCGCCCTGGTAGAACTTGATCAGGGCGAACAGATTGGCCAGATCGGTTACCGCCACCGCCGGCATGCCCCGCTCCCGGAGACGTTCCACCAGGGGGCCGATGGCAATCAGCCCGTCGCTGATGGAAAACTCGGTATGCAGGCGCAGATGAATGAATGTCTGGGCGGTTTCTGGTTCGGACATGGGTAACTCGGCCTGGCTGCCAGACGAAGTTTACACCATCGAATGGCTGTGGCTCGCCGGATTGCTCACCCACAATCTGCTCATTTGACCATAGCCTTTCTGACCGGCGCGAAGCTGCGGCGGTGGATTGGGGTGGGGCCTTGCCGGGCGAGGATCTGGAGGTGCTGGGGGGTGGGGTAGCCCTTGTGCCTTGGGAAATCGTAGGCGGGGTATTGATCCTGCAGGGCGGTCATTTCCCGGTCGCGGGTTACCTTGGCGATGATGGAGGCGGCGGCGATGCCGGGGACGCTGCCGTCGCCGCCGGGGATGGCTTCCGTGGGCCAGGGCCATTCGGGGAGGATGTTGCCGTCCACAAGGATCGATCCGGGCTGGACGGCAAGCCGGGCGACGGCGCGCTGCATGGCGAGCAGGCTGGCGCGGAGCACGTCAAGCTCGTCGATTTCCGCCGGGCTTGCGCGACCGATGGCGAAGCTGACGCAAGTGTCGAGGATTTCCCGGTAGCAGGCTTCCCGGCGGGGTGCGGTCAGCTTCTTGGAGTCGTTCAGACCCTGGATTTCGCTTGCGGGAGCGAGTATGACCGCCGCGGCCACCACATCGCCGGCGAGCGCGCCGCGGCCGACTTCATCGACGCCCGCCTGGGGCGCGGGCAGATGGGGGAACTTCCGCCACTCGGGCTTGCGCATGGGCCGCCCGATCATCAGGGGGCGCTTGCGGCGACGCGGGTCTCAAGCATTTCACCGATCGCGGCAGCGGCCTCCCGGGATGCGTTCCTGCGCAGCAGGCGATGCTGCCGGGCGAAGATTTCCAGCATTTCCGGCGCCGGGGCGGGATGGACCATGAAGCGGCGGATTTCTTCGAGCAGATTGTCCGGGTTGACTTCGCTCTGCATGTATTCCGGGACGAGTCGTTTGCCCGCAAGCAGGTTGGGAATCGCCATGTGCTCCACATGGACCATGCGCGAAGCGATAGCGTAAGTCAACGGCGCAAGCCGGTAACAGACCGCCATGGGGCGGCGCAGCAGCATGGCTTCCAGGGTCGCCGTGCCGGAGGCGAGGATGACGAAATCCGCCGCCGCCATGGCCTGTCGCGAATCATCGAGCAGGCGACAGTCGGTGCCGGAGAAGCCGCCATCTTCAATAATGCGCCCGACCAGGCGGCGATTCGCCCCGTCGCTGCAGGGCAGCAGGAACTGCAATCCGGGAAATTCGCGCTGTGCCGCAGCCGCCGCCGCGAGCAACGCTGGCGCCATTCGCCGTATCTCTCCCTTGCGGCTGCCAGGCAATAACGCAATGACCCGGGATCCGGGATCGATCCCGAGTTGCCGCCTTGCCTGCATGCCGCGCTGGTCGGGAACGGGCGTGGACGCGGATGGGTGTCCTGTGGCGGCTGTGGCGGCGGTGGTGGATGGGTGTCCCATACCGGGACCGGGTTCGATGGCGTCGGCGAGTGGGTGTCCCACACAGCGCACGGCGATGCCGTGTTGGCGGTAAATGGCTTCCTCAAAAGGGAAAAGCGTCAGCATCAGGTCGATGGACCGGGCGATCCCGTGGATCCTGCCGGCGCGCCAGGCCCAGACGCTGGGGCTGACATAATGCACCGTGGGGATGCCGCTGCGGTGCAGGGTTTTGGCCAGGCGGAGATTGAAGTCCGGCGAATCGACGCCGATGAAGGCCGCTGGCGGGCGGGCGCGGAAATGCTCGCTGAGCCGGCGCTTGATTCGCAACAGTTCCGGCAACCTGGCGAGCGGCTCCACCAGACCCATGACCGCGAGCCGCTCCATGGGCGCCAGGGATTCACAGCCGAGCCGCTCCATGGCGGGGCCGCCGACGCCACTGAAGCGCGCGCCGGGAAAACGCTCGCTCAGGGCCCGCATCAGCCCCGCGCCAAGCATGTCACCCGAGGCTTCGCCGGCGACAATGCCCAAGTGGAGAGTTTCAGTCATGCCATGTGCGAACGGCAATATTCATTCTGGAGTTGAATGCTTCGCTTTCCGTCATTCCGCACCCAGGAGCCTGCGGCGCAGGATGACCGGGAGAGCCGGGCGCCTTGCCATCACGGATGGTTGGCCGAAACCAGGGGAGTCGCGCCAGGGAAGGCATGTACAAGCTCACGGAATCCCCAACACCACTCAGCGATGCACGCCCTTGCAAGACGATTCCACCGAGTCCACCAGGGTCTTGAGCACTTCGCTGTCCTCGCTCAGCGCCTTGATCTGGGGAATGGCTTCCTGCATGGTCAGATTGCGCAGGTGGAGAATCTTGAATGCCTTCTTCATCAACTCGATTTCTTCCCGGGCGAATCCGCGCCGTTTCATGCCGATGGAATTGATGCTTCTGGCAAGCGCGGGCTGGCCGCTGACGATGACAAAGGCGGGCACGTCGTTCACCACGTGGGTCATGCCCCCCACCATGGCATGGGCGCCGATGCGGAGGAACTGGTTGACGCCGGCGTAGCCGCCGAGAATCGCAAAGTCGTCGATGCTGACATGGCCGCAGAGGCCCACGTTATTGGCGCAGACGATATCGTCACCGAGCATGCAGTCGTGGGCCACATGGGCATAGGCCATCAGCAGGTTGCGGTTGCCGATGCGGGTCAGCCCCCCCCCGCCGCCGGTTCCCCGGTGGACGGTTACCCCTTCCCGGAAAACATTGTCGTCGCCGATTTCGAGCCAGGTGTCCTCGCCCTGGTATTTCCTGTCCTGGGGATCTTCCCCCACGGAGCAGAACTGGAAGAACAGATTGCCGCCACCGATGCGGGTATTGGATTGAATCACCACATGGGAGCGCAGGATGCTGCCTGCCCCGATGGAAACATTGGAGCCGATGATGCTCCAGGGGCCGATGACCACATCGGGCCCGATTTCCACATCCTCTTCTATCCGCGCCGTGGGATCGATGCTGGCGCTGCTGTCAATCGACATCCACTTTCCTCTCGGCGCAAATGATTTTCATCGAGCCCACGTGTTGCCCGCCCACGGACGCCTCGGCGTGGAACTTGTAAATACCGCGGCGATTGCTGATGACATCGACCTTGAGCAGCAACTGGTCTCCCGGCACCACCGGGCGCCGCAGGCGCACCTCGTCGGCGCCGACGAAATAGTACAGGTAGCCGTCGGCGGGCTTTTTCTCCTGGCTCTTGAAGCCAAGCACGCCCGCCGCCTGGGCCAGGGCCTCGATGATGAGTACGCCGGGCATGATGGGCTGGTGGGGGAAATGGCCAATGAAAAAAGGCTCGTTCACGGTGACGTTCTTCAGGGCGAGGATCGACTTGCCGAGTTCCATCTCAAGCACCCGGTCCACAAGCAGGAACGGGTAGCGTTGCGGAAGGTACTGCTTGATTTCCTCAATATCCAGAAGCATTTTCCCAATCTCCGAAGCCCGAATCCCAGAAGCCTGCGGCGCAGGCTCCTGGGAGGCTGCGCCGTAGGAATTCACGGCTGCAAATTCGCTTTCGCGAATTCCTACGGCGTAGCCTCCTGGTCCTTGCCGACCAGTTTTTCCAAACCCTGCAGGCGATTGGCCATTTCGTCGAGTTCCTGGAAGCGGGTGATGACTCGCTTCCAGCGGCTGGTTTTCATGTGTCCGGTGCCCGAGGAGTATCGGCCCGGCTCGGTGATGCTGCGGCTGACCAGGGACATGGCGCTGACCTCGACCCGGTCAGCGATGGTGATATGCCCCACCGCCCCGGAGGCGCCGCCCATGATGCAGTTCCTGCCGATCACCACACTGCCGGCAATGGCCGTACAGCCACAGATTACCGTATGTTCTCCGATGACGCAGTTATGTCCGATCTGCACCTGATTATCGATTTTCACGCCTTTGCCGATCCGCGTGTCGCCCATGACCCCCGCATCGATGGTGGTGCCGGCGCCGATATCCACGTCATCGCCAATACGCACCGATCCGCCGTGGTGGATCTTTACCGATTTTTCGCCGTCGAAAGCATAACCGAAACCATCGGCCCCGATGACGCTGTTGGCGTCGACCCGCACATTGCCGCCAAGCTGCACGCCGGGATAGAGCACTACCGCCCGCTGCAGGCGACAGGCCGGGCCGAGCCGGCAATGCGCGCCGATGATGCAGCCGGGGCCGATCACCGAACCTTCGCCGATGCTGGCGCCGGCCTCGATCACGCTGTTGGGGCCGATGCTCACTTCGTTCCCGATCCCGGCTTCGTCATGCACCACCGCCGAGGGATGGACGCCGGCCTCCGGCGCCCCGCCAGCGTGGAAAATCGCCGTGGCCCGGGCAAAACCCACATACGGTCGGGAACTGATCAGCCGGTTTGCCGGGCAGGCGTCGCGGAATCGCTCCTCAATGAGGATGGCCGACGCCCGGGTATCGGCAAGCTGGCCGGCGTAGGCGGGATTGGAGAGAAAGCTCAACTGTCCCGGGACCGCATCGGCAAGGGTTCCGAGGCCACTAATTTCGCAGTCGCCGTCACCGTCGAGTTCGACTTCCAGCAATTCGGCGAGCCGGGACAGCTTGATGCGAACCGGTGGAGACACCTGATACGGCCAGTTGCGGCTTGCTTGCCCGCGCCCTGATTCGCTTACTCCCCCTGATCCATTTCGTTGAGCTTGGCGGTAACCCGGGCGGTGATATCGAGCACCTGATCGAAATACGGCGCGCTGTCGGCATTGAGAATCAGATCGAAGCCGCCTTCGGCTACGACTTCGGAGACGGCATCGGCAAGCTGCTGCTGCATGCTTTCGAGAAACAGCTGGTTTCTTTCGTTGAGTGCTGTTTGCACCCGCTCCTGGATCAACTGCAACTGCACCTGGAGGTCCTGGGCGTTGGAGTTCATGCGCCGTACTTCATCCTCGGTCATGATGGCTTCGTTCTGCTGGAATTCCTCGGCGAGAGCGCTCAGTTCCTCGGAAAGTTCAGTGGCTCTTTCCTGGTCCGGCGCGAGTTCCGCTTCGAGTTCCTGCTGGATCACCTGGGCCGCGTCCGAGGCAAACAGGGCGCGCAAGGGGTTGAGGATGCCGATCTTGGTGTCCTGGGCGACGGCCCCCTGGGAAACTACCGCCAGGGCAAGGCCGGCAATGAGGCATTTGATGGTTTTCACGGCTTCTCTCCGATTGCAGTTCCGCCAAGACCGGCGCTTTCCGTCAGAATCTGGCGACCGACATTAAAATCCGGTACCCACGGTAAAGTCAAAACTCTTGGTGTCATCCCCTTCCTTTCCGAATGGCTGGGCCAGATAGAAAGTCAGCGGGCCAAAAGGCGACAGATACGTAACCGCGAGACCCGCCGCATAGCGAAATTCCTTCAGGTCGAAATCCGCACAGTTCTGCAAAGCCCGTTGCCTTTCGGTGCAATGGGAAGAAAACACATTGCCCACGTCGATGAACAATGAAGTCCGCAACTGGTTCGACACTTCATCGACAAATGGCACCGGGAACAGCAGTTCCAGTGTCGCCGTGGTGAGTATGTTACCACCAAAGCTGTCGTAATCCTCATGCAGGAAGAAATTCTCCACCGCCAGCGCCGGCACGGGATTGCCCATGCCGTCGAGCACGGGATTGCCCATGGCGTCGAGCAGAGGCTCGGCCTGGTAGGCGAAATCGGTGTCGAAACCCTGGGCGGAGCCGTCCTCGTTGAGCAGGACGTTGCCGGCTTCATCCTTGAGCAGGGAGACCCGGCCCTGGGTCAGGTAGCGTGCGCCGGCGGTGCTGCGGGGGCCGAGGCTGTTCTCCTCAAAACCGCGCACCACCCCCGCGGCATTGATCCCGCCGGCAAAATAGTGGTTGAAGAATGGCATCTGTTCGGTGTCGCCATAGCCGATGCCATAGCCGAGATTGGTGCGCAGGCCCACCACCCAGGTGCGGTCCTGGTTCAGGGGCCAGTACATCTGGTTGGAATAGGAAAAACGCGCGAACTGCAGGTCGCTGCCCGGCAGGGTGACTTCCAGGCCCAGATTGTGCAGGGAGCCGTCGTTGGCGAGCTGGCCGCGGTTGAGGGTGTTGCGGAACCAGTTGCCGCTGAGGCTGAAGTTGTCGAAATTGTCGCCGTAGAGGTCCACAAAGCCCGGGTCCGGGTTGGCGCGAAGCTGGGCCATGCTGAGCAGGCTGACATCGCCCAGCACGGCATCCATTACCGGGCCCGCCGCCGGGTCGGGATTGGCGGGGGAAATCAGGTACTTGTCGATATTCGGGTAGAGTGTGGGCGAGGCGACGATTTCCTGCACCGAACCGAGCCCGGAGCTGAGTTCGGTATGGGTGTAGCCCAGATCGAAACCGAGGGCGGAGATTTCGCTCAGGGGATAGCTGAAACTCAGGGATGCGCCATAGGATGAGGTATTGAAGTTCGCCACGTTGAAGGGCGAGTCGATTTCCTGCACATAGACGCTCATGCCCCGGCTTACCCCGTCCGGGGTGAAATACGGGTCCACATACTGGAAATTGAGCGACTTGATGAAGCGGCTGCGGTTGACCCCCACCGCCACGGTGCGGCCGGTGCCGAGAAAGTTCTGGGCCTGGAGATTGGAACTGATGAAGAAATCGCCGCTGCCGCCGGTGCCCACCTGAAAGCTGATGGCGCCGAAGTTCTGCTCCACCACGTCGAAATTGACGTCCACCTGGTCGGTGGTGCCGGGCACTTCCTCGGTTTCGACTTCCACGGTTTCAAAGTAGCCGAGCCGCTCCAGCCGCACCTTGGACTGTTCGATCTGCATGCTGGAAGCCGGCGCGGCTTCGAGCTGGCGCATTTCCCGCCGCAGCACGTCATCCGCGGTGGAGGTATTGCCATTGAAGTTGATGCGGTTCACATAGGTGCGGTTGCCGGGTTCGATGACGAAGGTCACGTCCACCGAGCCGTCCTCGTTGACATTGGGCACTCCGGTGGCCTCGGCGAAGGCATAGCCGAGATTGCCGAGGAACTGCACCATGATTTCCTCGGTGCCGGTTACCAGCGCCTGGGAGTAGATCTGTCCCGGGCGCACGAAAATCGCGGCGCGCAGAATCGCCTCGGCGTCCACGAGATCGCCGGCGAGATCGACTTCATTGATGATGAACTGGTTGCCTTCGAGCACATTGATGGTGATGTAGACCTCGCGCCGGTCCGGGGTAATCGAGATCGGCGTCGACTCGATATTGAACTCCACATAGCCATTGTCGAGATAGAAGGATTCGAGCCTTTCCAGGTCGCCGGAAAACTGCTCCCGGGAGTAGCGGTCCCTGCGGCTGAGGAACAGGTACCAGGGTTTCGGGCCGAGTTCGAACAGGTCGAGCAGGGTTTCATCGTCAAAGGAATTGTTGCCCACCACATTGATCTGGCGGATTCTGGATTCTTCGCCCTCGTTGATGTCGAGGCTGATGGACACCCGGTTGCGGGGCAGTTCCTCGACTTCGATCTCCACCGCCGCGCCGTAGCGCCCCCGGGAAGAGTACACTTCCTGGATTCCCTGGCGGATGGCTTCCAGGGCGGCCCGGGTGAAGATCTCGCCTTCGGCGATTTCCGCCGTGGCCATGTTTTCGATGATGTCCTCGGTCTCCAGCACGCTGTTGCCTTCGATATTGATCTCCGCCACCGAGGGGCGCTCCTGCACGGTGATGACCAGGATATTGCCTTCCCGGGAAACTTCGACGGCGTCAAAGTACTCGGAAGCCGCGAGTTCACGAATGATCAGGGCCGGGGTTTGCGAACTGACTTCGTCGCCGATGCCCACGGGCAGCAGGTTGTAGATGATGCCGGGAGTGATGCGCTGGTAGCCGTCAACGATGATATCGGCGATGGTGAAGTTCTGGGCCAATGCGGGGCGACTGCACAATACAGCCAGGAATAGCAGGAATATGGCCTTGCGGAATGGAAATACGGCTTTTTTCATGATTGGCGCGGGTTCAGTTCGATTTGCGGCGGACGGTTGCGGAGTCACAGCAATCTGTTGAAATCATTGTAGAACGCCAGCACCATGATGCCGAGCACCATGGCCATGCCGAGGCGCAGGCTCCAGGCCTGCACCGCTTCCGGCAGGGGGCGCCGGATGACCGCTTCCACCAGGAAGAAAAACAGGTGGCCGCCATCGAGCATGGGAATGGGCAGCAGGTTGAGAATCGCAATGGAAATGCTGAGCAGCGCCAGGAATCCCAGATAGGTGTCGAGGCCGATGGTGGCGGTTTCCCCGGCAACCTGGGCGATGGTGATGGGGCCGCTGATATGCTCGACGGAAATCAGCCCCAGGATCATCTTCTGGATCGAGCCCAATACGAATAGCGACATCTCCCAGGTTTCCCGCAGCGCCGGCGCCACGGCTTCCAGCGGACCATAACGAAATTCCAGCAGCGATTCGGCGGGCAGCAGGTCCAGCGGCCGCACCGAGGCGACTCCGGCGCCGATTCTGCCGTATGTCGCGCCATCCTCACCCACGCTGGATTCGGGTCGCAGCAGCAGTTCGACGTTTGCGCCTGCTCTTTCGACCACGACGCGCAGGTCAAGTTCCGGGCTTGCCCGAATCCTGTCCACCCATTCGGACCAGTCCCCCACGGGCTCGCTATCGACCGCCAGCACCAGGTCGCCTTCCCGCAGCCCGCCCGCAGCCGCCGGGGCGCCGGTTTCCACCAGGCCGATTCGCGGCGGAATCAGCCATTCCACGATACCCAGGTCGGCGATGGGCCGCGGCTCGGCGCTGTCGCCAAGCCAGGATTCGATGAGAATGTTCACGTCCTTCCCGGCGGCGCCGGAGGCTGGCGCCACCCGCAGGTTCAGGGCGCCGCTTTCCCCGATGCGGCCCAGCAACCGCATGTTGACTTCCTGCCAGGTGGCGGTTTCGCGACCGTCCACGGCCAGGATGCGGTCGCCGGCGGTCAGCCCGGCGAACTGCGCCGGGGAGCCCCCGCGCACCTCCTGCACCACGGGCGCCACGCCGGTGATGCCGAAACTGACATTGACCAGCCAGAAAATCACAAAGGCGAGCAGCAGGTTCGCCCCGGGGCCGGCGGCGACAATGACCGAACGCTGCCACAGGGGCTTGCAGGCGAAGGAGGTGTTGCGCTGCTCTTCCGGCACCGAAGCCGGGTCCACCAGGGAGGTATCTTCCATGCCCAGCATCTTGACGTAGCCGCCCAGGGGAATCGGGGCGATGACGTATTCGGTGCCGTCCCTGCCCAGCCAGCGCTTGAGGGGATTGCCGAATCCCACGGAAAAGCGCAGCACTTTCACGCCGCAGCGCCGCGCCACCCAGAAATGGCCGTATTCGTGGAAAGTCACCAGGATGCCCAGGGTGACCAGCAAGGCCAGTACCGCTATCAGAAAATCAATCATGTTACTCGTATACAGGCTCCGGTCGCTTTCCGCCGGCGACAAGACGGACAACTCTCAGTATCGAAAACTAAAAACCCTTGGAAATCAATTCCTTGGCATAGGTTCTGGCCAAGCCGTCGATTTCCAGGATCATATCCAGGGAGTCGGCCTCCCCACAAGGGATTTTAGCCGATACCGCCTCGATGAGTTTCGCAATATTCGCAAAGGGCAGATTCTCCGCCAGGAAGGCGGCGACTGCAACTTCGTTGGCGGCGTTCACCACCGCCGGCGCCAAGCCCCGCTGGCGGGCGGCTTCCCTGCCCAGGCCGAGGCAGGGAAAGCGTTCGCAGTCCGGCGGCAGGAACTCCAGGGACTCTTCCGCCGCCAGATTCAGGGTATCGGCGCCCGAGGCCATGCGTTCCGGCCAGGCAAGGGCGCCGGCGATGGGTATCCGCATGTCCGGGGCGCCAAGCTGGGCGAGTACCGAGCCATCTTCGTAATGCACCAGGGAATGGACGATGGACTGGGGATGAATCAGCACTTCCACCTTTTCTGGCCCCATGCCGAACAGGAAGCAGGCCTCGATCACTTCCAGGCCCTTGTTCATCAGCGTCGCGGAATCCACCGAAATTTTGGCGCCCATGTTCCATTTCGGATGGCGGCAGGCCTGGGCCGGAGTGATGGCGGCGAACTCCGCCGCTGGCGTATGGAGGAAAGGGCCGCCGGAGCAGGTAAGCACGAGTTTTTCCACGTGGCGGGTCTGGGCCGGGTCCAGTGCGGTGCCGGACCAGGGCAGGCACTGGAAAATGGCATTGTGTTCGCTGTCCACGGGAATCAGCAGGGCGCCGGAATCCCGCGCCGTGCGCAGGCACAGGTCGCCGGCCATGACCAGGGATTCCTTGTTGGCCAGGAGCACTTTCTTGCCTGCGCCGATGGCGGCCAGGGTCGATTCGAGCCCGGCGGCGCCGACGATGGCCGCCATCACGGTGTCGGCTTCAGGCAGGCTGGCGATGCGCAGCAGCGCTTCAGGCCCCGCCAGGGCCTCGGTGGGCGTTCCCGCGGATTTCAGCCGCCGGCGCAGCTCCTCGAAATGTCCCGGGTGCGCCATGACTGCATAGCGCGGCTGGAATTCCCGGCATTGCTCGGCCAGCAGTTCGGCATTGCTCGCGGCGCTGAGGGCCACGGCGCGCAACTGCGGATGCTTGCGCAGCACCGCCAGGGTATTGCGACCGATGGAGCCGGTGGAGCCGAGAATGGCCACCGCCCGGCTTGGTTGCGCTGCGCTGGCCTGTTCTGACTGGAATTTCACCGGAACAGCCATGTCATGCCCAGGGCGAAGGCCGGGGTGGCGGCGAGCAAGCCGTCGATGCGGTCCAGCAGTCCGCCGTGGCCCGGCAGCAGGTTGCCGCTGTCCTTGGCGTCGCGGTTGCGCTTGAGCATGCTTTCCAGCAAGTCGCCGATGACGCAAAGCGCCGCCACCAGCGGCGCAAGCATGGCAAGCAGGAGGATCTCGCCGGTTTCCAGTGGCCGTAGCCAGTGGTGCAGCGCCCAGCCCATGGCGGTCGCAGCCAGCAGGCAAAGCGCAAAGCCGCCCCAGACGCCTTCCCAGGTCTTGTTGGGGCTGATCGCCGGCGCCAGTTGCCGCTTGCCGAGGCTGCGGCCGGTGAAATAGGCGCCGATGTCCACCGCGGCCACGAGCACGATCAGGGCCAGCACCAGATAGCCTTCCGGAAGCAGCAGCTTGAGCCAGACCATGCCCGCCAGGCTCGGCAACAGGGCCAGCACCCCCATGGCGCCGATACGGGAAGCGCTGTCCCAGCGGGCGCGGTTGGCGGGGTAACCTGGCAGCGCCAGCAGGATGAGCAGCCAGAAAGCCATTCCCAGGCCCAGCGCGCCCATGGTTTCGGGCGGATTCAGAATGGCCGCGGCGGAACGCGCTCCCAGCCCGGCGAACAGCAGCCCCCCCGCGGCAAGCAGCAGTCCGACATAGCCAAGCCGGGCGCGGCGGGAAGCCAGCCCCACCAGCCGGCTCCATTCCCAGCCGCCCCAGAGAATCACCGCCCCCAGCGCCAGGGAGAAGGGAATCGGCGGCGTCAGCATGGTGAGCAGGCCAACCCCGATAATCAGCGCCACTGCGGTAATGATGCGCAGTTTCAGCATGGGAGCAAAACCATGGCCGGGGGCGGAAAGGCGGGTATTCCCGTCATGCTTCGTGCCCGCCGAATCGCCGCTGGCGGCTGGCGAAATCGTCGATCGCCCGCTGCAACTCCTTCTCGCTGAAATCGGGCCACAGACATTCGGTGAAATAGAACTCGGTATAGGCGAACTGCCACAGCAGGAAATTGCTGATCCGCCGCTCGCCGCCGGTGCGGATGCAGAGGTCGGGCTCGGGCAATTCGCTCAACTGGGTGTGGGAATGGACCAAGTCGATGTCGATGGCTTCGGCGTCGAGACCGCTGTCCCTGACCTGCTCGGCGATCAGGCGCATGGCGTTGGCGATATCCCAGCGGCCGCCGTAATCCGCCGCCACGGTAACCCGGGTGCCGCTGTTGTTCCGGGTCAATTCCTCCACCTCGGCCATGCTGTCCTGGATTCGCGCCGAAAAGGACTCGCGGTTGCCGATAAAGCTGAGCCGCGCATTGGCCTTGTGCAACTGACTGACCTCCTCGCGTTGCAACACCGAAAGGAACAACGCCATCAGGCCCTGGACCTCATGGGCGGGACGCATCCAGTTTTCGCTGCTGAAGGCGAACAGGGTAAGGCAGGGAATCTTGCGGCGCACGCAGGAAAAGGCGATTTCCCGGGCCGCCTCGGCGCCGTGGCGGTGGCCGGCTTTCACCGGCAGGCCCCTGCCCCGGGCCCAGCGGTTATTGCCGTCCATGATGATGGCGATATGCTCGGGCAGGTATCTGGTTTGGCCGATTGTCATGGCGAACTGCCGGAGAAGCGCTGTCAGTTCATGGACAACAGGTCGGCTTCTTTGGCCTTGTATGCCGCTTCGACGATATCGATGTACTTGTCGGTGAGCTTCTGCATGCGGTCCTCGGCGCGCCGGGCCTCGTCTTCGCTGATTTCCTTTTCCCTGGCGAGTTCCTTGAAATCCGAATTGGCGTCCCGGCGAATATTGCGGATCGCCACCCGGGCGGATTCCGCCTCGCCCCTGGCCTGCTTGCCGTATTCCCGGCGGGTTTCCTCGGTGAGCGGCGGCATGGGCACACGAATCGCATCGCCGTTGTTGGAAGGGTTGAGGCCAAGATCGGACTTGTGAATCGCCTTTTCGATATCGCCGATGATCGACTTCTCCCAGGGCGAGATGAGCAGGGAGCGGCCCTCTTCCACATGGATGGAGGCCAACTGGTTGAGCGGGGTATCGGTTTCGTAGTACGAAACCATGACGGCGTCGAGAATCGCCGGATGCGCCCGACCGGTGCGAATCCGCTTGAATGCGTTTTCCAGGGCGACGACGCTCTTGGCCATGCGCTCGTCGGCGTCCTGCAGGATTTCCTCGATCATCTTCCCTCTCCGTCGATGAGGGTCCCGTTGGGCTCGCCGGCGATGTTGTCGCGCAGGGCGCCGGGGCGGGTCATGTCGAATACCCGGATCGGCATGCCGTGATCCCTGGCGAGACAGACCGCGGTCAAGTCCATGACGCCCAACTGGTCCCGAATGACCGCATCATAACCCAATGCGTCGAATTTGACCGCAGCGGGGTCACGTTCCGGATCCGCGGAATAGACGCCATCGACCCGGGTGGCCTTGAAAATGATTTCGGCGCCGATTTCGATGCCCCGCAGGCAGGCGGCGGAATCGGTGGTGAACAGGGGATTGCCGGTGCCGCCGGAGAAGATCACCGCCCTGCCCTCTTCGAGCAGGCGGATGGCGTTGAGACACTCGAACGGCTCCACCACGCCGGGTATGGCCCTGGCGGAGAGAATCCGCGCGGGGGTGCCCGCGCTTTCCAGGGCGTCGCGCAGGGCGAGTGAATTCATGATGGTGGCGAGCATGCCCATCTGGTCGCCGGTGATGCGGCCCACGCCGCTGGCGCCGCCGCTGATGCCGCGAAACAGGTTGCCGCCGCCGATCACGATGCCGGTCTGGACGCCAAGCCCGATGATTTCGCCCACTTCGGCGGCCATGCCGCCGAGCACTTCCGGGTCAATGCCGAATCCCGTCCCGCCGCTGAGGGATTCGCCGCTCAGTTTCAGCAGTATGCGCCGGTGTCTCACACCGGCGCCGGATTCAGCCTTGCGTGCGGGCATGGAATCGTCCTCCCGGTCCGGGCGTGGCGATAGCGAATTTTCGCTTTCGAGAATTCCTACGGCGCAGACTCCTGGACCGGACACGCCTGACGGCGGGCATGGAATGGTTCCTGTCGCGCTACCGTCCTCAACCCGCCCCGGCCTGGGCGGCCACTTCGGCGGCGAAGTCTTCCTCTTTCTTCTCGATTCCCTCGCCAGCCGCAAATCGCAGCATCCGGGAAACTTCGGCCCCGCCGGCCCGGACGAGTTCTCCCACGGTAGACTCCGGGTTCTTGACGAAAGCCTGCTGCAGCAGGCTGACTTCGGCGACAAACTTGCGCAGCCGCCCGGAAATCATCTTTTCGATAATGGCCTCGGGCTTGCCCGATTCCCTGGCCTGGGCGGAATAGATTTCGGATTCCCTGGCGAGCACGTCTTCGGGCACATCGTCGCCGCGCACCACCAGTGGGTTCATTGCCGCCACGTGCATGGCCACGTCCCGGGCGAGTTCTTCGTCGCCGCCAGTGAGGGAGACAAGCACGGCGATCTTGTGGTTGCCGTGAACGTAGTTGCCCACCCGGCCGCCGGCCCCGGCCGCCAGATGCTCCACCCGGCGCAGATTGACGTTCTCGCCGATCTTCTGCACCAGTTTTTCACGCTGGTCCTCCAGGCCCCCGGCGAGCAGGCCGGCGACGTTCGCGGAAGGCTCGGCGAAGGCCGCAACGAGGCATTGATCGGCAAAGGCGAGAAAGTTTTCGTCCCTGGCGACGAAATCGGTTTCGCAATTGACTTCCACGAGCACGCCGCGGCTGCCGTCTTCCGCGAGCCGCGAGAGCACCACGCCCTGGGCGGCGACCCGCTCGGCCTTTTTCGCCGCCTTGAGGCCGCCCACCTTGCGCAAATGCGCAATCGCCCGCTCGATTTCACCGCCGGTCTCCACCAGCGCCTTCTTGCAATCCATCATGCCCAGGCCCGTGCGCTCCCGCAATTCCCGGACCATGCCCGCTGTAATCTGTGCCATGTGACTTGATTCCTCGACTATCGCTGCTTATCTGGCAGTAAATTTCATCTCGTGCGGCTCCGAACAGGCTCCGGTCGCTTTCCGTCGGTAGCGGAACTCTTTCCCGGCTCGCGCCGGGCCCCTTTCCGCTACCGCCGCGCTCCCTCAGTGCAAGGCTGAGAGTCACTGCTTTCTTTCTTACTTGCTTTCCGCTTTAGCAGAATCCTCCACTTTCGTTTCCGGCGTCTGCTCTGGTTCTGGCTCGGCTGCTTCTTTCGGCGCAGCATCGCCGGCAGCTTCAGGCTCGGGTTCCGCCTCGGTTACGTTCGGCTCCGGTGTCGGTTCGGCCTTCTCCGCGGCTGACTCCGTTGGTTGCTCTGCCTCTTCTACCGAATCGACATCTTCCGAAACTGCTTCCGCCTCCCGTTCCGGCTCTTCTTCGGATTTGGCGTCTCCCGAATCAGCTTTCGTTGGCTGTTCCAGTTCGGTTTCGGATGTGGCTTCTTTCGCGTTAGCCTCCGCAGATCGCTCCGGTTCGGTGGCGGGTTCGGACTTTTCCGAATCAGCCTCTGCCGGTTGTTCCGGTTTGGGGGCGGATTCGGCAACCGCCTCTGGTTCGGTTTCGGGTTCGGGTTCGGGTTCGGGTTCGGGTGGTTTGACAGCGCTGCGCTTGCGCTTGACTTTTGCCGGCGGCTTTTCGGGCTCGGCTTCGGCCTCATCGTCGATTTCGATGAAATCTCCATCGGCGCCAGGCGAAGCCGAGCGCTTGCGGCCTTCGAGGCAGGCGTCGGCCACGGCGGTGGCGTAGAGTTCGATGGCGCGGATGGCGTCGTCATTGCCGGGAATGACATATTGCACGCCGTCCGGGTCGGAATTGGTGTCCACCACGCCGATGACCGGAATCTTGACGCTATTGGCCTCGGTGACCGCGATCCGTTCGTGCTCCACATCGATCACGAACAGCGCGTCGGGAAGACCGCCCATGTCCTTGATCCCGCCGATGCCGCGCTCGAGTTTCTTGCGCGCCCGGATCAGCATCAGGGCTTCCTTCTTGGTGCGGCTTTCAAAACCGCCGCTCTGCTCCTGCTCCTCCAGTTCCTTGAGCCGGCGAATCGAGCCGCGGATCGTCTTGTAGTTGGTGAGCATGCCGCCGAGCCAGCGATGATTGACATAGGGCATCCCGCAGCGCTCCGCCTCCCGGCGGATGATCTTCGCCGCAGCGCGCTTGGTGCCCACGAAAAGTATCTTCTTGCCCTTGGCGGTGAACTCGGACACCTGCCGCAACGCCGCTTCCAGCGCCGGGATGGTGGCCTCGAGGTTGATGATGTGTATCTTGTTGCGGGAGCCGAAGATGTACGGCTCCATCTTGGGATTCCAGTAGCGGCACTGGTGCCCGAAATGCACGCCTGCGCGCAGCATTTCCTTCATGTTTGCGGACATATCGGTTTCCTTCGGGTTAGGCCTCCACGCACCCCATGACTCAACCCCCGCCCCCGAAAGGGCCAGGGCACCCGGAGCCGATGTGCCGGTGCGTGTGTGACGTTAATTGACTGTTGTGCGCCCGAAAAGGAAGCGCCTCCCCGGGCGGCCCGCTTTATACCACAACATCCCCCGCTCTGAAAGCGGCAAGCGCAATTGCTGCCACTCCGTGCGCTGCCGCGGACGCGAAAGCCGTAGAATGATTACAGGTTGACATTAGGCACACATCGTGCAAGGCTGACCTTCATGGAAAGTTTTGACTGGAACCCGGAAAAGAACGACAGGCTCAAAAGGACACGCAGTATCGACTTTGAGGATGTCGTCTTCCATATACAGAATGGTGATTTGCTTGCCATACTTGAGCATCCGAATCCGAAGCGCTATCCCAATCAGCGTGTCATGGTGCTTGATATCAATGGCTACGCCCACCTGGTTCCTTTTGTGGAACAGGACGGAACGTGGTTCCTGAAAACGATTATTCCAAGCAGGAAAGCGACCCGGGAGTATCTGGAATGAGCGAAAAGTTTGAATTTGACCAGGAAGAGCTGGAGATTCTGCGCGATTTTGAACACGGGGAATTTGCTGGCATTGCAAACTTCCGGGCAGAGAAGCAACGCCTGGAGTCGGTTGCCCGGGAAACCCTGAAGAAGAATCGGCGAATCAATATTCGAATTTCATCCCGGGACCTGACATTCCTGAAAAAGCAGGCCGCAAGAGATGGGATGCCCTATCAGACGCTGATTTCCAGCACCTTGCACAAATTTGTAACGGGAAAGCTGAAAGCCGTTGAATAATGGCGCTGCCGAATGCGGCAGGGCGACTGATGGCGTGGCAAAGCCGACATAACCCGCCCCATGAGCCTGCGCCACAGGAATTCACGGCTGCAAATCCGCTTTCGCGAATTCCTGTGGCGCAGGCTCCTATGATTTACAATTGGCGGCCTGATGTTGCCTGAGCGTGCCCGGGGTCATGTCCATACAACTGAAAACCTCCGTGGAAATCGAGAAGATGCGGGTCGCCGGCCGGCTGGCGGCGGAAGTGCTCGAGATGATCGGCAAGCATGTGCGGGCAGGAGTTTCCACCGGCGAACTTGATCGCATCTGCCACCGGCACATCGTGGAAAAGCAGGGGGCGATTCCCGCGCCGCTGAATTACCGGGGCTTTCCCAGGGCGACCTGCATTTCGGTCAATCATGTGGTCTGCCACGGCATTCCCAGCGAGCGCAAGATTCTCAAGAACGGCGATATTCTCAATATCGACATCACCGTCATCAAGGACGGCTTCCACGGCGACACCAGCAAGATGTTTTTCGTGGGCAATGCGCCCGAGCACGCCAGGCGGCTCGTGCGGGTTGCCCGGGAATGCCTGTTCAAGGGCATCGAGGCCGCGCGCCCCGGCGCCCGCCTCGGCGATATCGGCCACATCATCCAGCGGCATGGCGAAGCGCATCACTACGGCATTGTGCGCGAGTACTGCGGCCACGGCATCGGCCGGGCCTTTCACGAAGACCCCCAGGTGCTGCACTATGGCACGCCGGGAACCGGCGTGGAGCTTGAGGCCGGCATGACCTTCACCATCGAACCCATGCTCAATGCGGGCACCCGGCATACCCGCCTGTCCACACAGGACGGCTGGACCGTCACCACCAGGGACCGCCGCCTTTCGGCCCAGTGGGAGCACACCATCGCTATCCACGAAGGTGGCTGTGAAGTGCTCACCCTGCGCGAAGAAGAGCGATGATCGCAGCGGCGGAGGCGCTGCCATCGCCGGTCCGGGAGCGGACGATTTCCCGGCGGGAGCTGTTCGACCGGGATGCCGTGCTTGCCGCACTCGGGGCCGGCGGCGATGAAACCGCCCTGATTCGCCGGCAACTCGCCGCCGCCGGGGAAAAACTCGACGCCTGTTATCGCGCCAATTTCCACATCGAGGAAATCGTCGCGGCCAGGGCCTGGCTCGTTGACCAGGCGTTGACCCTGCTCTGGAACCGCCAGGACTGGCCCCACCCCGACGATATCAGCCTGCTGGCGGTGGGGGGATACGGCCGCGGCGAGTTGCTGCCGCATTCCGATATCGACCTGCTGATCCTCACCCGCCATTCGCGCCAGGGCGCGTTTCGCGACAGCCTCAACCGCTTTACCGCAAAACTCTGGGACATCGGCCTCGATATCGGCCAGAGCGTGCGTTCGCCGCGCCAGTGCAAGGCGGAAGCCCGGGGCGACATCACCATCGCCACCACCCTCATGGAAGCCCGCAGCCTCGCGGGGCCGCCCGAATTGCTCCGCAAGATGCTTGAGGCCACGGGCCCCGGCGCCATCTGGCCGTCGCGCAAGTTTCTCCGCGCCAAGCGGGATGAGCAGATCACCCGCCATGAGAAGTATCACGATATCGACTACGCGCTGGAGCCCAATATCAAGACTTCCCCCGGCGGCCTGCGAGACATCCAGACCATCGCCTGGGTCGCCAGAAGACACTACGGCGCCGCTTCCTTCCACGACCTGATGCGGCGCGGTTTCCTCACCCGGGCCGAGCACATCATGCTGAGCCGCGGCCGGCGCTTCCTGTGGCGGCTGCGCTATGGCATGCACATGCTGGAGGGCCGCCGGGAGGATCGCCTGCGTTTCGACCTGCAACGCGCCCTCGCCGCCCTGTTCGACTACCGGGACGACAAGGAAAGCCTCGGCGTGGAAAAACTGATGAAGCAGTACTATCGCGCCGTGGGCAATCTGCGGGGGCTCAATGACGTCCTGCTGCAGCATCTCGATGAAGCCATTTTGCGCGGGGGCCGGCGCGACGCCGTCATCGACCTCAACCGCCGTTTCCGCATCCGCAACGGCTATCTGGAAGCGCGCTCCGGGGAGATTTTCCGCAGGACGCCTTCCGCCCTGCTCGAAGCCTTCGTGCTGCTGGCCAACGATCCCCGGATACAGGGCATCCGCGCCTCCACCATCCGCCTGCTGCGGGAGCACCGCAAGCTGATCGACCACGAATTCCGCCACAGCAGCCGCAACACCGGATTGTTTCTGGAGTTGCTCGACTCACCCCATCAGATGGTGGGCCAGTTGCGGCGCATGGCGCGCTACGGAATCCTGGGGCGCTACCTGCCCGAGTTCGGCATGATCATGGGCCAGATGCAGCACGACCTGTTCCATATCTACACCGTGGACGCCCACAGCCTGCAAGTGGTGCAGAACATGCGCCGCCTGGCGCGGCCCGAGGCCATGGCGGAGTTTCCGGTGGTGGCCACGGTCTACCGCAGCCTGCCCAAGGTGGCGCTGCTGTACATCGCCGGCCTTTATCACGATATCGCCAAGGGCCGCGGCGGCGACCATTCCGAGCTGGGCAAGGTCGATGCGGAAAACTTCTGCCGCCGGCACCGGCTGAGCGTCTGGGACGGCAAGCTCGTGTGCTGGCTGGTGGAGAACCACCTGCTGATGTCCATGACCGCCCAGCGCAAGGACATCGACGACCCGGAAGTGATCCACGAGTTCGCCCTGGCGGTGGGTGACAAGCTGCATCTGGACTACCTGTATTCCCTGACGGTCTGCGATATCCGCGCCACCAACCCCGAGTTGTGGAATTCCTGGCGCGCCACCCTGCTGCTCAACCTCTACCTGAATGCGCGCCAGGCCCTGCGCCGGGGCCTGGAAAATCCCCGGGACCGCCGGGAGCGAATCGCCGACAAGCGCGGCAGCGCCCGCAAGCGGCTGCGGGCGGGCGGGCTCGACGGCAAGGCGGTCAGCGCCATCTGGAAGCAGATGAACGATGAGTATTTTCTGCGGGAGTCGGTGGACAATATCTGCTGGCACACCGAAACCATCGCCGGAAGCGAAGGCGGCGGCCCCGTCGTCTCCCTGCGGGAGTTGTCCGAGGATGCTCCGGAAGGCGCCACCCTGGTGTTCAGCCATACCCGGGACGCCGACTATCTGTTCGCCAACAGCGCAGTGGCCTTTGAGCGTCTGGGGCTCAATGTGCAAAGCGCGCGCATTTTCACTTCCGCCAGCGGCCGCTGCGCCAACACCTGGGCGGTGCTGGAAGCCGATGGCAAGCCCGTCGGAAATGACCGGCAACGCAGGGCGGAAATCCGCTCGGTCCTGCGCCGGCATCTGGAAAATCCCGGCAGCAGAATCCCGGCGCCGCAATTCCGCCGCAGCCGCCGCAAGACCGGCTTCGGCCAGGAAGTGCTTGCCACCCTGTTCCACTCGCCCGGGCGGGATTACTCCACCCTGGAAATCAACTGCCCCGACCAGCCGGGCATTCTCGCCTGCGTGGGCCAGGTGTTCGCCGAATTCGGCGTCCAGTTGAAGGACGCCAGAATCACCACCCTTGGCGAGCGGGTGGAAGACCTCTTCTTCATTGCCGACCGCAATGGCGGGCCATTGCAAGACGCCGGCGAAGCCAAAGCCCTGCAGGAACGAATCCGGACCCGAATCGGGGAAAAACTGGCGGCGGCCTGCGCGTAGTCGCAGAATCGCATGGGTTTTGCCGTCATTCTGCGCGAAGTCGCAGAATCTCATTGGGAGGCCCCCGCCCGGGATTCTGCGACTACGCTTCGCTCCGCGCAGAATGACGGGGGAGGAGCTTCGCTCTGCGCAGAATGACGGGGGAGGAACTTCGCTCCGCGCAGAATGACGGGAGAGGAACTTCGCTCCGCGCAGAATGACCGGGGGAGGGCCACCGCCATACGCAATTCGGCTACAATCCCCCGCACAAATCGACCTCCACAAGGGAGAGACCCCTTTGATCGGCTTTGGCCTTGGCATCGCCAGCCGGAATTCCGCTGGCGAAATCATCGAGACCTTTTTTGCGCAGCCGGGGGTTCTTCCCGCCGGAGAGTTGTCGCGGGAGCTTGCGGCGCAGGCCGGGACCGAAGCGGGCGCCGGAGGCTTCCGGGTTCTCGACGACAAAGCCCTGGAGAATTGCCAGAAACTGTTCAGCCGGTTTGACGAACCGGAACAGGAAAAACTGGCGGCGCGACTGCCGGGCGGCAAGCGGCCGGCGCTGCTTTGCCTTGCGCCCTTTGCCGAGGCGCCCGCCACCGTGCCGGAATCCTTCCTCAAGCTGCACCTGCTTTCCCACCGTTTGGCGCGGCCCCATGAGCAGAATCTCGACGGCATCTTTGCCACATTGCACAATCTCGCCTGGACCAGCCGCGGCCCGCTAAGCCTGAGCGACCTGCCCGAGGCGCAACTCGAAGCCCGCAGAAGCGGAGAAACCCTGACGGTTCGCGCAGTGGACAAGTTTCCGCCCATGACCGATTACGTGGTTCCCGCCGGCGTGCGCATCGCCGACACCGCCCGGGTGCGCCTCGGCGCCCATGTGGGCGAGGGAACCACGGTGATGCACGAGGGATTCATCAACTTCAATGCCGGCACCCTCGGCCAGGCCATGATCGAGGGCCGGGTATCCGCCGGCGTCGTGGTGGGCGAGCAAAGCGACCTTGGCGGCAGTTCCAGCACCATGGGCACCCTGTCCGGCGGCGGCACGGAAATCGTATCGGTGGGCCGCGGCTGCCTGGTCGGGGCCAATGCCGGCATCGGCATGTCACTGGCCGACGGCTGCATCGTGGAAGCCGGCCTCTACCTCACCGCGGGCGCCGTGGTGCGCCAACTCGACGCCGAGGGCAATCTCGTCCGAACCTGCAAGGCCAGGGAGCTTTCGGGACTCAAACACCGGCTCTTCCGCCGCAACTCCCTCAGCGGCGCCGTGGAATGCCTACCCCGCAAAGGTCGGGTGGAACTGAACGAGGAGCTTCATGCCCACAATTGAGCAATGCCTCTTTTCCGATGAGTACCCCGTGGCGTGTTTTGGAGTTGTTTCACCATGAGTTCCACATTTGATCTTGCCGCGGAGCTGATCCGCCGTCCTTCGATTTCGCCGGATGATGCCGGCTGCCAGCGGGTGTTGCGCCGGCGGCTCGAAGGCGCGGGCTTTCATTGCGAAGACATGCCCTTCGGCGAAGTGAGCAATCTCTGGGCCACCATCGGCAAATCCGGCCCACTGCTCGTACTCGCCGGACACACCGACGTGGTGCCGCCGGGGCTCCTCTCCGCCTGGCAAAGCGATCCTTTCGAGCCCAGCGTTCGCGACGGCCGGCTGTATGGCCGCGGCGCGGCGGACATGAAAGGCGCCGTGGCCGCCATGGTCACCGCGACCGAGTCCTTTGTCGCGGGCGCGAGCCTCAACTGCCGCATCGGCTTTCTGATCACCAGCGACGAGGAAGCCGCCGCCGTGGACGGCACCGCGAAAGTGATCGACGAGTTGCAGCGCCGCCGCGAGCGGATCGATTATTGCCTCATCGGCGAGCCGTCCTGCGTGGCAAGGCTGGGCGACACCATCAAGATCGGCCGCCGTGGCTCCATCAACGGACTGCTCACCGTCCGGGGGCTGCAGGGCCATGTCGCCTACCCCCACAAGTCCATCAATCCCATTCACCGGGCCCTGCCGGCCCTGCAGGCAATGGTGGAAGAGAAATGGGATCAGGGCAGCGGCGCTTTTCCGCCCACCTGCCTGCAGATTTCCAATATCCGCGCTGGAACCGGCGCCGACAACGTGATCCCGGGTGAGATGGAACTGCGTTTCAACCTGCGCTACTCCACCGCCATCACCGCCGGCCAGATCCGGGAGCGGGTCGCGACCCTGCTCGAAGCGGCGGGGCTCGAGCATGAACTGCGCTGGCACGAATCGGGAAAGCCCTTTCTCACCGAAAGCAATGCATTCCGCGGGCTGGTGGACCAGTGCATCAAGGGAGAACTTGGCCTGCGGCCGGAACACAGCGCCAGCGGCGGCACCTCGGACGGGCGTTTCATCGCCCCCACCGGCGCCGAAGTGGTGGAATTCGGCCCCTGCAACGAGAGTATTCACCGGGTGGATGAGAACATCGCCCTGGACGAACTCGACGACCTCGCGCGGGTGTATCAGCGCATTCTCGAGCAGTTCAATCTAGGGAAGCTCTGATTAAGTCAGAGCTTCCCTGCGGCACATGGAAGTGCCGCCGAATTCGATGGGTGAAGGCAAGCGTTTTCGAAGCGCAGCTTCGAGCGCGGCCGCAACGGTACGGAGCTATGCTCCGTGACTGGAGTAAGCCATTGAATTCGCGAGCAAAACAAAACCACGCTTTTGTTTTGCGATAATGAAAAACTCCACGAATGGAGTTTTTCAGAGAATACCTAAAGTTCGCGCCAGATACACATCAAAGCGGCTCAGGCGGCCGCGATAGCTGAAGTCCGGCTTGCTGTCATTCATCCAGCCCTCCCGGGAAGGGCGTTTTACCACCACCCTGACCCGGGCAAGGCCCAGCGCCCTCGGCAGCAATTCGGACGCTGCGGAATCCCGCGAATCCCGGCTGGATTCCGCCTGATTCACCAGCCGCTGCAGGAACGCCATCTCCTTCTTGCCCCGGGCCCGTTTTTCGGGCTGGGGGAACATGGGATCCAGATACACCGCATCGAAGCGCCCATTCGCTTTCCAGCCGAGGAAATCCGCCTGCTCCAGCGTCATGCCGGCAATCGTGGGCGCCAGATCCGGGCTTTCCCCGGCGCGTCGCATGCCATCGGCGAGCAAGGCATGCACCACGGGATGACGTTCCAGCATCCTGACCCGCTTGCCCGCGCTGGCCATGAGAAAAGCGTCGCGGCCCAGCCCGGCGGTGGCGTCGAGCACTGTTTGGCAATTCCCGAGCGCCCGCAGCAGATTCTGCCTCCGCAAGGAATCCCGGGACCGCCGCTGGATCGCCCCGGCGGAAAAATCCACCCGCACCGGAGCCGTTTTCGGCTCCCCGGCAGCAACCAGGCCGAGCCCGGCGCCATCAAATCGCAATAAAAGCCCACCCCCGCATTGCCTGCCATGCAGGGGGCGCCACATGCTCATCTCACTCCCGCCATCCGGCTCGCTCGAAGCCATTTGTACCGCAAGCCTAGGAGCCTGCGCCGTAGGAATTCACGGCTGCAAATCCGCTCTCATCCGCGCCCCCGGCCGCTCGATTTCGTTGCATATCCACCAATATTCGCCTCAATCGACCGGCCAGGGGCGCGGCGATAGCGAATTTTCGCTTTCGCGAATTCCTACGGCGCAGGCTCCTGGAAGAAATTTCGAGACTACGCTTCACTTCGCGCAAGATGACAGATACATCGGGCTGCTCTTTGGGTATTCCCTGAAAGTTCCCTTCCTGGAATTTCTCATTATCGCACTCCATGAGCCTGCGTCGCAGGAATCTCCGGCTTGATCAGAGCGCAACAACCACCTTGCCGAAGTTTTCGCCTCGCATGAGGCGGCAGAACGCTTCCGGGGCGCTTTCGAGGCCCTGGCTGCTGTCCTCGCGCTGGTGGATTCTTCCCTCCCGCAGCAGGGGCAGGCAGTTGCGGACGTATTCGCCGCGCCGCGACTCGTAGTCGTAGACGACCAATCCGCTGACCTGCGCCCGTCTGGCAATCAGCAGTCCCGGCGGCGGGCCCCGGTCGCGCTCGGAACGATTGTATTCGGCCATGAGTCCGCAGAGCACGATGCGACCATAGTTTGCGAGATGGGCGCAGGCGGTGTGCAGCAGGCCGCCGCCGACCAGGTCGAAATAGACGTTGATTCCGGCTGGGCAAAGTTTCCCGAGCCTTGCGTCGATATCATCGGTACGCCGGTTGATGCAGGCTTCAACCCCGAGAGACTCCGTCGCGAAGCGGCATTTTTCCGGCGAGCCGGCAATGCCGATCACTCTTGCGCCGCGCAGGGCGCAGAACTGCGCGGCGGCGGAGCCAACGGCGCCGGTCACCGCGGGAATCAGGACGCAGTCGCCCTCCCCAACCCCGGCCTGCCAGACCATGCCGGCCCAGGCCGTCAAGCCGGTCATGCCAAGAATCGACAAAGCGTAGGACGGCGGAGTGATCTCTTCGTCCAGCAACCGCGCCTCCCCGGCCGCGTGAGCCGAGTATTCCCGCCAGCCGCCCATGCAACGCGCCAGCCTCCCGGCCGGCAGTTCCGGCGAATCCGAACGCAGCACTTCGCTGACGGTTTCCCCGCCCATGACTTCGCCGGGCGCCACAGCGCCGGAAGGATGCCGGCCGGCGACCTGGCTGCGCATATAGGGATCGAGAGAAAGAAAGCGGGTTCGACATAGCACGCCCCCCGCCGGCATTTCCGGTAGCGGCGCCTCGCGCAAGGCGAAGTCCTCCGGCACGGGTACTCCGTCGGGTTTGTTGACGAGAATGATCTGGCGGTTAGTCGGCAATTTGGATCACGTCATTCCGGGGCTCGCAAAACGTGAGTCGGTTCGAAGCCACAGATCTTGGCAACCAAGTATTCCCTGACTTGATCAGATCTCCCTAAAGACTTTCTGCGGTCATCCCCACCTGCAGCCACCCCAGATTGATGCCGACCCGGTCGGCGCCGGGATTGGCCCAGGAATAGGCCACGGTCTCGCCGGTTGCAGAATCGAGAATGCCGAGCTTGAGCACCGCCACCCGGGTATTCTGGTAGGTCAGCCGGGCCAGTTCGACGCTGTAGCCAGTCTCATCGCCATCGGCGGTAACCAGCGGCACGACCTGCCCTTCATTATGCAGGCGCAGGTCGGGCACGAGCAGCATTTCATCTGGATCTTCCGAATCCGGGGCAAAGACGCCGCGGCGGACCGCGCCCCAGCCATCAAATTGCCGCACCTTGCGGTTGCGATGGGGCTCTTCCCTGCCGAACAGCATATTGCCATCCTCGTCATAGGCCTTGTCGCCGATCCAGATTTCGTCCGCGGTCAGGCGCAGGGTATCGGTGATATAGACATTCTGCTCCATGGCCCCGGAATAGTAGAAGCAGGCGCCCTCATCCATTTCGCCGATATAGTGATCCCCGGCAAAACTCCAATAGATATTGCAGCCGGGCACATTGCGCAGTTCGGCGGGCGCGAGGTCCCTCAGCAGTGAGGGGTCGCGGTCGGCGTAGCGGTACTTTTCCTCGTCGAGGAAACTGTGGATGGCGAGTTCGATGGCGCCGCGGTCCTCGTTCACGCTGAACTCGTACAGGCGCTGGCGGTAGACATTCTCGTAGTCGCGACCGAGATATTGCTTGATGAAATAAGTGTGCTCGCCGACGGCCGGGGCAGGCGCCGGCATGAAGATGTGATGGATGTGTTCGTGCCGGTCTTCGGGAGCGATGCCATCCTCGCTCTGCTGCCAGACCTGTTCGTTATTGTCGTATTCACCGGCGAACCAGCCGAGGAAATGCGCAAGGTCCTGGCCGAGGACGCTTGCCGGCAGGAAAAGCAGAGCGGCCGAGACGGCAAGGCTTCCCGCCGCCGGCATTGCCAATGAGCAGCCTGTGTTTGTGCGGATCGTCTTCATTGCGATGTACCCCGTGGTCCGGTCGGGTGAGACGGGACTTCAAATATGCCGGATTGCTTTGTATTATTGCTTTGTCCTATTGATAGGTCAATATACCTAAATGGATTTTGCAGGGCCAGAGCCGCGGTTGCGGCGTCTCGAAGCCACCGACATGTCTGCCACATTGCTCGAAAAGCTCTGGAATCTTCACCAGATCGCCTGCCTGGGCGGCCGTGACTGCCTGATCCATATCGACCGGATATTTCTTCATGAACGCACCGGCAGCATCGCCCTGCGCAGCCTGGAACAGGAAGGACGCAGGGTGCGCGCTCCCCACCGCGTGTTCTGCACCATGGACCATATCGTGGACACCAGGCCCGGCCGGGGCGACATTTCCCTGGCGCCGCATGGCCGCGAGTTCATCGAGGCGACCCGGCAAAGCGCCAGGCGGGCGGGAATTCACCTGTTTGATATCGACGATCCCCGCCAGGGCATTTCCCATGTGGTCGCCGCCGAGAACGGCATCGTTCTGCCGGGCATGAGCGCGGTCTGCCCGGACAGCCATACCTGCACCCTCGGCGCCCTCGGCGCCCTGGCCTGGGGAATCGGCTCCACCGAAGCCGAACACGCCCTGGCCACGAGCTGTCTGCGGGCAAGCCGCCCCCAGGCCATGCGGGTCAACTTTGTTGGCGAAACCGCGCCGGGAGTGACCGCCAAGGACATGATTCTGCACCTGATCGCCAGTTTCGGCAGCCGGGCGGGTCGGGGTTATGCGGTGGAATTCGCCGGCCCCGCCGTGTCCGCCCTGAGCATGGACGGACGCTTTACCCTGTGCAACATGGCCGTGGAAATGGGCGCATTTACTGGCATGATCGCCCCGGACGAACGCACGATCGCCTATGTTCGAAACACCGCCCTGGCCCCGCGAGGGCCGCTGGCGGAACAGGCCGAATTCCATTGGCGCCAATTGCACAGCGATACCGGCGCTGAATTCGATCTGGAACTGGAAATCGACTGCGCCCGCATCGCGCCCGCGGTTACCTGGGGCACCAACCCGGAACAAATGGCGAGCATCGACGGCAGAGTGCCGTCGCCCGATGCATTCGAGGATCCGCAGAAATCCCTGGCCGCCAGCCAGGCGCTGGATTACATGGGCCTGAAACCCGGCACGCCGCTGGATTCGATCCGGATCGACGCCGCATTTCTCGGCTCCTGCACCAATAATCGCATCAGCGACCTGCGGGCCGCCGCGAACTACCTGCACAACAGGAAAATCGCACCCTGGGTGCAAGCCCTGTGCGTTCCCGGTTCAGGGGCGGTCAAACGGGAAGCCGAAGCCGAAGGGCTCCACGAGATTTTCCGGAACGCGGGATTCGAATGGCGCGAAGCCGGCTGCTCGCTCTGCTTCCACGCCGGCGGCGAATCCTTCGGCGGCAAAAGGGTGATTTCCTCCACCAACCGCAATTTCCAGGGCCGCCAGGGGCCCGGCGCCCGCACCCATCTCGCCAGCCCGCTCACCGTGGCGGCCTCGGCCTGCCGGGGCTATATCAGCGCGGCGGAGGCGTCATGACGCATTCGCAGACCCAGGTGTTCCATCATGGCATCGCCGCACCGCTGCTCAGGCCCAATATCGATACCGACGCCATCATCCCTTCCCGGGAGATTTCCCGGGTATCGAAGAAAGGGCTGGGCGAGTCGATGTTCGCCGGCTGGCGCTACCTTTCGGTGCAGGTTTCGGCGCAAGGCCGGGAGCCCGACCCGAATTTCATCCTGAATCGGGAAGCCTATCAAGGAACCAGCATTCTGCTCGCCGGCGACAATTTCGGTTGCGGCTCTTCCCGGGAACACGCGGTCTGGGCGCTGAAGGATTTTGGCATCCGCGCGATTCTGGCGCCTTCCTTCGGCGGCATCTTTTTCAATAACTGCGCCCTGAACGGCATTCTCGCCATTGAGCTGGAAGAGGCTGAAATTCAACGACTTGCTGATTGGGTGCAGGTAGCCCCTCGCGCGAATCTGCTGCAAATCGACCTGGCCGCACGGCAAATCCTTTGGCGGAAAGGCGAGAAAACCGGTTTCGCCATCGAACCGGCCCGGCGCAGCCTGCTCCTCGAAGGGCTCGACAGCATCGCCACCACCCTTCGCAAGGAAGAAGCCATTGCGGCTTTCGAAGCCGCCGACCGCCAACGCAGACCCTGGGTATGGATGTAACCTTTTTGCAAGGTTGTTTTTCCAACCCTGCAACCGAAGAATTTATTTGTTTTGGGCTGCCATTTCAATCAAGCTTCTTGCTATCTCTTTCGCTAATTCGGTGGTAGTAATTTTGGACACACTCCCGTCAATTTTACGTGCATACCAATTGTCACCAACCCCTCTTTTTGTTGTGATCTCGACAGCGAACGGTGCTTCTTTTTCAGTACGATTCCATTTTGGGTAACCGCTTTCATTTTTTGTTGACCAGAAAATAGAAGGACCACCTTCCTCATCTAGTGCATTAAATATCTTTGGTGTACAAAAGCCTAAATAGGCGAGCCTAGCTAGTTTAGGGATGCCCGGAATACCCAGGTTGGCGATAAAAGCCCACGACCTTTGGACAGACTTTCTTTCGCATAATGAAACGTAATCATCCAAGTCTAATGATTTAAATTTATTGATGTAAAAATCGCCACCGGCATCGCCTATTTCTTCGTTGATGAAATGCTCTATCGAATTTACAAGCAAATGTACACTTGCATCCCAAATATTGAGTTGTTGCTCTTGACGTTTCCGAATTTTTTCTTGAAGCGGGCTGCAACCCTGTTTTTGCTTGGCAGAAATTTCGAGCCCAGTAAATGAGCCTTCAACGCGTTCCATGAGAAGTTCAAAGAACGCTCTGATATCGCCACCAGAGTCGGATTCAGACAGCGCTTCAATGTAACGATCTCGTTCCCTTTTCTTAATGATAATCGGAGGATAACCCGACCTGATCAGTTCAAGGTTGGTGATCGCTCGCGCGGTGCGCCCGTTGCCATCTATAAATGGATGAATGTGTACTAACCAAGCGTGCAAAATAATGGCTCTCAATATAGCTGGAGCGGTAGAATTCTCTTGAGACCAATTCTGCCACGCCTCCATTTCTTCCATGATTTCATTCCAATACCTTGGAGGTCGATGATCCGACCCCTTTATCTGAACAGGTTCATCACGAAACTTGCCTGCGCCAGGTCTGTCTCCCAGGATTAGTGAATGAAGTTCGATCAATTGTTCAATACTGGTGGCAGATTTGTTCTCTCCAGCCATTTCCGTCATGCGCAGGAGAGCCGCGTCAAGTGCTCTGGCGTCTCGGGTAAAACTCGGATCGTGCCCGGTAATTGTGACTCCCTTCAGGACCGCCAATTCGGTCTCACCTGCAGACAGAGTGCTTCCTTCTATCGCATTCGACTCCGCGACCTGTTCAAATCTTTTTTCTCCGTAGTAATTGGCCAGAGTTTCCTCTGTTAATGTACCAGAGCGCCTGAGTAGGCCAACACGTTCTTCCAGTTCCTTGATCTGTCTCGTGATTTCCTGCTCCGCAGCGTTATCCAGGGTATACGGTGATTTGCCAAGGTTAAGCATACTCGCAGTGTCTCCGTTTCCCGACAACGGAGGTCTGATTAACTGGCGATATGGAGGTCATCGTGTCTGCCTCCTGCTTATTGGCGATCTCCCTACGATCCGATTGCCGTTGGCCCGGATGACGCGGCTCACCGCGACTGCCACCCGCTTGACATGCTGCGGCCAGCCCTGGGACAACTCGGCGAGCCGGCCCACCCAGGTTTCCAGCGGCAGGGGATCGGCTGGCGGGGGCTTCGGAAAGGGTCTCTCGTTCATTCGGGCAATGTTACTGCAAGCGTGGGATTCATGGTACTTGCAGCCTGTCCAGCGCAATTTTTCCTATGGTTTTTCGATGAGCGCCCTTGCCGGTGGCTACAACAGTCCGGCGCGCTCGAGTTGCCGGACTTCTTCGCTGGTCAACCCCGCTTGTGCGAGAATTTCCCGGTAATGTTCACCCGCTGCCGGCACATCGTGGCGGACGCCGAAGCGGCTGCCGCCCCATTCGATGGGCAAGGCCGGCAAACGGGTGCGCTCTCCGGCGCGCTCGCCATCGCGCAGGGTGACCGGCAGCAGGCCATCGCCGACCTGGAGATGGGGATCTTCAAACAGGTCCGAGGGCTTGTTGACCTCGGCGAAAGCCACTCCGGAGCGGGCGAGCCGGGCAAGCATCTCATCCCGGCCCATGTTGGCGAACATCCGCGCTATCGCGGGCAGCAGGCGCTCCCGCTGGCGGACCCGCTCATTGTTTTTCTCCAGCGATTCATCGGCGGCGAATTCCCGCAACTCGAATTCCCCGCAGAAGCGGCGCCACTGGGTATCGCTCACGACGCCGACGAAAACCTTGTCGCCTTCCCGGCATTCGAAGATATCGTAGATCGCCCAGGCCGAGCTGCGAATCGACATGGGCAGCGCGGCCTCGCCGGTCACCGCCTGCTGGGCCATGTGCTGGCCGACGAGGAAGGCGGTGGTCTCGAACAGCGAACCGGTGACGAGTTCGCCGCAGTCATTGCCGCGGCGGCGTTCCAGGGCGGCAAGTACGCCGATGACGCCGAACATGCCGCCGGTCACGTCGATGACGGATGCCCCCGCCCGCATGGGACGGTCCGGCAGGCCGGTCATGTAGGCCAGCCCGCCCATCATCTGGGTCACTTCGTCCAGGGCGGTGCGGTCCTGGTAGGGGCCCGAGAGGAAGCCCTTGAGGGAACAGTAAATGAGCCGCGGATTGGCGGCATGCATGGCTTTCCAGCCAAAACCGAGTGCGTCCATGGCGCCGGGGCGGAAGTTTTCGATGAGCACGTCGGCGCCGGCAATCAGCCGCTCGGCGAGTTTGCGGCCGCCGTCGCTCTTGAGATCGATGCAAATGCTTTTCTTGTTGCGGTTGTACATGGGGAAGTAGCCCGCGCCGGAACCGCCCAGGCGCCGGGTCTTGTCGCCGCCCGGGGGTTCGATCTTGATGACCTCGGCGCCAAGGTCCGCCAGAATCATCCCCGCGGCGGGCCCCATGACCATATGGGTGAATTCGATGACCTTGACGCCTGCCAGCGGCAGGGCGCCGTCGCCTTGTTGCATTTGCTTCAAACCGGACTCTCTTGTTTTATCCAGGCTGCGCCAATGGTATATTTGTCATGTTGTTATAACAATAGTTCATTTGGCCAATACCATAGGGCGGGGAACCCAGGATTCATGAAGCCGGACATTCTTATCAGCGAGGTGGGCCTGCGGGACGGCCTGCAGAATATCGCGGCGACCATGCCCACGGCGGACAAGCAGGCCTGGATCGCCGCACAATACGCCGCGGGTTGCCGGGAAATGGAAGTGGGCTCCTTCGTTCCCCGCAAACTGTTGCCGCAACTGGCCGATACCGGCGAGATAGTGCGCTACGCCGCCGGGCTCGAAGGGCTTTGCGTGGCGGTGCTCGCGCCCAATCTGCGGGGGCTCAGGGACGCCGTCGCCCATGGTGCCCACAAGGTAACCCTGCCCTTTTCCATGAGCGAAACCCATTCGCTGAAAAATGTGAACCGGACCCACGCCCGGATGCTCACCGAAATCAGGACCTGTGTCGAGTATCTCCAGGGCTTGCCGGCTGGCGAGCGGCCGCATTTTGAAGTCAGCCTTTCCACCGCTTTTGGCTGCACCCTGGAAGGCCCCGTGCCCGAGAACCGGGTGCTTGCCATGGCTGAGGCCGTCACCGCCCTCGGCGTCGATGAAGTGAGCCTTTCCGACACCACGGGTTATGGCAATCCGCGGCAACTCAAGCGGCTCGTGCTTGGCATCTGGCAGGCTTGTGGCCGCGACAAGCTCCAGGGCGTACATCTGCACAACACCCGGGGCCAGGGGCTGGCGAACGCCCTGATGGCGGTGGAACTCGGCCTCGCCACCCTGGACAGCTCCCTCGGCGGCATCGGCGGCTGCCCCTTCGCGCCCGGGGCCAGCGGCAATATCGTCACCGAGGACCTGGTGTTCCTGCTGGAATCCATGGGCCTTTCCACGGGCATCGATCTGGCGGCGCTGATCGAGGTGCGGGAACTCGTGACGACGGCGCTGCCGGATGTGGAGTTGTTCGGGTTCACCCCCGATGCCGGCATTCCCATGGGATACCGCACGGCATGAACGCCATCCCGGTCAGAAATCCCCGCACCGGCGGCATCGACGGCGAGATCGAAAACTGGGCGCCGGCAAGAATCGGCGCCCTGGCAAATGAATTGCGCGGCGCCCAGGACACATGGCGCGGCAAGGGGTTTGGCCACCGCCGCCAGGCGCTGTTGGACTGGCGCGAGGAAATCGAAAGGCACGGCGAGGCAATCACCGGAGCCCTCACCGCGGATACCGGCCGGCGGCGGATTTCCCGGCTGGAAGCGCTCAAACCCGTCAACCTGATCGATTACTGGCTGGAGCGGGCGCCGGCGATACTGGCGGAGGAAACGGGCCGCTCGAGCATGGCGCCCACTGTGGACTGGCGCCACCTGAAAGCCCCATATCCCCTGGTGGGCGTCATCAGCCCCTGGAACTTCCCCCTGGCGCTGGCTTCGCTGGACGCGATTCCCGCCCTGCTCGCCGGTTGCGCGGTGATCGTCAAGCCCAGTGAAGTCACCTCCCGCTTTGTGCGGCCCCTGACGGAAAGCATTGCTGCGGTGCCGGACTTGCAGGCGGTGTTCCGGCTGATCACCGGGGACGGCAGCGCCGGCGCCGGCCTCGTGGACGCCGTGGACGCCATCTGCTTTACCGGCAGCGTCGCCACCGGACGCAAGGTGGCGGTGCAGGCGGCGCGGAACTTCATCCCGGCCTTTCTGGAACTTGGCGGCAAGGACCCGGCCATCGTCACCGCCGGCGCCGACCTGGAAAATGCCGTGCGCGCCATCGCCCGCAGCGCATTCGGCGCCACCGGCCAGGCCTGCCAGTCGCTGGAGCGCGCCTTTGTCGCCCGGGAAGTGTACGGAGAATTCCTCGGAGCGCTGGTGGCCGCCGCCGAGGGTATCCGCCTGAATGACGCCAGCCTGGATTCAGGAGACATCGGGCCGCTGATCTTCGCCGGTCAGGCGGCAACGATCCGCCGGCATCTCGACGACGCCCTCGCCCGGGGCGCCCGGGTGCACTGCGGCGGGGCCATCGAACAGCATGGCGGCGGCGGCGACTGGTGCCGCCCCACGGTGGTAAGCGAAGTCACGCGGGACATGCTCATCATGCGCGAGGAAACCTTTGGCCCGGTCATCACCGTGGCGCCATACGATTCCACCGGGGAAGCAATCACCCTGGCCAACGATTCCGATTACGGGCTTTCCGCGGCGGTGTTCGCCGGTTCCCGCGCCGAGGCCGAAACGATTGCGGAGAAGCTGGAAGTGGGCGGAGTCAGCATCAACGACGCCAGCCTCACCGCCGGTGCCAACGACGTGGAAAAGAACTCTTTCCGCCTTTCCGGCCTGGGCGGGTCGCGCATGGGCCCGTCGGGAATGAGCCGCTTCCTGCGCAAGCGCGCCCTGCTCCACCAGACCGCGCCCGCCCCATCGATTCATGTGATGAGCGAAGAGAGTCAGTGACGCGCCAGCGCCCGCTGTACCTGTTGCTCGATATGCTCCATGGGCAAGACATCGCGGCTGCGGTTGAGGATGAAATCGAGAAAGCGCTCGGCGATCAGGGACAGTTTTTTCGACTTGAGATTCACCACATACCAGTGGGACATGATGGGAAAGCCCTTCACCCGCAATTGCGCGAGGCCATCCTCCTCGGCGTCGGCGAGCACATAGGCCGAGAGAATGGTAATCCCCATGTCCGCCATCACCGCGTACTTGATGGCCTCGTTGCTCTCCACCATCATGGTTTTGGCCAGGCTGAGATTGTTTTCGCGGAGGTGCTTCCGGATCGTATTGTGCGTACCCGAACCCTCCTCCCGCAGCAGGAACTTCTGTCCCCGCAAGTCTTCCCAGTCCAGCCGCCGGCGCCGGTTCAGGGGATTTTTCGCCGAGGCGATGACCGCCAGCGGATTGGGCAGGAAGGGCCTGCCATGGATTTCCAGCTCGTCGGGGGGGTCGCCGAAGATATACAAATCATCCCGGTTGCCGTTGAGGCGCTCGATGATCTTGGCCCGGTTACCCACCATGAAGGCCACGTCGATGTCGGGATACATCTGGCAGAAAGGCCCGAGTATCCGCGGCAGAAAGTACTGGGCGGTGGTGACCACGGCGATGCTCAGGGATCCGGCGGTGAGACCCTTGAGATGTTTGAGCCTGCCATCGAGGCGGGACATTACTTCAAACAGCTCCCGGCCGCTTGCCGCCACCTCGCGCCCGGCCTCGGTGAGGAACAGCCGCTTGCCGATCACTTCGTGCAGTGGCAGGCCCACGGCTTCGGCGAGCTTGCGGATCTGCACCGACGCCGCCGAATGGCTCAGGTACAATGCCTCGGCGGCCCGGGCGATACTTCCGGTCTCCGCCACCTTGAGGAAAATTTCGAGTTGCCGCAGGGTGCCGAGTTTCGCCAGCGCCCGGGTGCTTGTTCCGATTTCCATCAGGTCAATGCTCCGCTCCAGATATAACTATAAAAGTAAACAAATACCGTCAATATTAAATACTATTATTCAGGTAAAGTCACCGTTACCATAGCTTCCAACATTTGTGAACGACCTGAGAGGACGCAAAGATGAGACCCCATGTCGAGTTGATTGACGAGGTGGACCTGCTGTGGCATGTCGCTGAGTTTCCCCACGCCAACGGCGAAGCGCGCCAGCGCAACCTGTGCTACGACGAGGAAAACGGCGCCGCGTCGCTGAAAGTGGAATTCCTCACCGACTGGAAGCGGGCCGGCGGCCTCCACGCCGCCCAGACCGAATGGTATGTGCTGGAGGGCGAGGTCGAAATCGGCGACACCCGGCTCGGGGAAGGCGGTTACTGGTGCGCTCCCCAGGGCACATGGACACCCGAGGTAAAGGCCAGAAAAGGCACGCAGATCCTGCTGTTCCGGGAGTTCGGCGACTGGGGCTACACTCCCGGCGGACGTGATAAGGCCAATGGCGATCAGAAGGCGGAACTGGCGATCTGCGATTCCAGAGCCATGGAATGGTACGACGTGGTGGACCCCGAACACGGCAGCCCGATGAATTTCGAGCGCGGCGGCACGCCCGTGCCGGGGCTCTTCATCAAGCTGCTGTACCGCAATCCGGTGACGGGTTTCTACACCCGCCTGATCAAGGCCAAGCCGGGCTGGCGCGAGCATCCCCTGGCCCATCATCCGGTTTTCGAGGAAGCCTATTGCCTCGACGGCTGGTTCGACTACAACTTCGGCACCATGACCAGGGGCCAGTACTTCTTCCGCCCCGCCGGCGTGCGCCATGGCGACTTCACCGCCGGGGAAAAGGATGGCTGCACCTGGATATTGCGCTGCGACGGCGATCTGGTGGACTGGTACACGGAAAACGCCAGCATCGAGATGAAAGGCGACCCGGTGAACTGGGGCGAGGGTTTTCCGCTGTCGGAGCCGCCGGAGTTGATCCAGCCGGTGCGCTCGCGCTCCATCGGCCCCTGGAAGAATCCATACTATCAGTAGAGGAAGTTCCAGTCATTTTTGCGCACAGCGAAGCTTTCCTCCCCGTCATTCTGCGCGCAGCGAAGCGAAGTCGCAGAATCTCATGCAGTCCCCTCCCGGGGAGATTCCGCGACTGCGCGCGGAATGACGGGCAGGCAGAATCAAGGCAGGCTCCAGGGAGAGCATTACCATGACAGACGCGCTCGGATGGCGGGCCAAGTTCGGCGTGCTTGGCCCGTCCACCAATACCATCGTCCAGCCGGAATTCGACGCCATGCGGGTGCCCGGCGTCACTAATCATTACAGCCGCATCGTCATCGAAAACGCCAACGCGGTCTCCGACGAGACCTTCATCGCCGGCACCATGATCATTTCCGAAAACACGCTCGACGCCGTCCGAGGCGTCATGACCTGCTCGCCGGACTATCTGGTCATGGGCATGTCCGCGGTCACTTTCTACGGCGGGGCCGAGGGGGCGCGGAAGTGGCGGAAAAACATCGAAAACGCCAGCGGGCTGCAACTCAGCATCGGCTCCGAATCCTGCGCCGCCGCCATGAAAACTTATGGCGGCATCCAGCGGATCGTCGTGATTTCTCCCTATTTCCCCGCGGCCAATCGCGAGGTCATGCGATTTTTCGCCGACTACGGCTACCAGACGGTTCGCGACCACTGCCTGCGCTGCCCGAGCTGGACCGCCATCGCCGAAGTACAGGGCGATACCCTGCGAAAACTCGTGGCGGAACTCGACGGCGACGATGTGGACGCCTTCGTCCAGGTCGGCACCAATCTGTGCATGCTTGAGCTTGCCGCGGAACTCGAGGAGGAAATGCAAAAGCCCATCATCGCCATCAATGCCGCCACCTACTGGCACGCCCTGCGCCGGTACGGCATTGACGATCAAATGAAGGGCTTCGGAGAATTACTGGAAAAGCACTGAAATTGCCCGGTCCATGACTCAAGGCTGAACGATCTGGATTTCATCCATGCCATTGTCTGGATCCAAAGCCACCTCCCCCGCCGGGAAACCCTGCTCCGCCAGAATATACGCAATCACATCGGTGTACTCCTGAAACATCAGGGAGCCGGGATTGTCCGCTGGCATGGTGCCCATGACGGACTCCCATAGCCACAGCAGGGGCTGGTTGTTCCAGGAACGCAGGGTGTCGCGGTAGAAGCGCTGGTCGTGGCAGGTTCGGCAGACGCTGTCGTAGACCGGCTTGCCAGCGTCGACCTGGGCCTGGGTGAACACCCCGTCCTTGACGGTTTTCTGCTGCGCCAGCGACCATTGCGCGCCGAGCAGAAACAGCACGACCATCCCAAGCCCAAGCATCTTCTTCATCGCAAGCCTCCACTTCGGGCGCCCGGCCCTTGTCGAAAATTCCACGCCAGCGGCAGTCCAGACAGCCCCGAACCTTACCCCACAAGCCCCCCGGCTTGCAAGGCGCTGGCGCGGGTGCTGGTGCCTCCGGCGAAAAAAATCTCTCCCGATTTTTCTCTTTTTCCGGGAAAGTTTCCTAGGCTTTGGGTCCATTTCAATCGGAGACCCGAACCATGCGACATTCACAGCAAGGCTTTACCCTGATCGAACTGATGATCGTGGTGGCGATCATCGGCATTCTGGCGGCCGTGGCGCTGCCGGCCTATCGCAACTACACCGACCGCGCCGAGTTCTCGGAACTCGTGCTCGCGGTAACCCCGCTCAAGACCGCGGTGGAACTGGCCATCCAGACCCAGGGACCAGGTACGCTGGAAGCGCTCGACGGCGGCGCCCTGGGTATTCCCGCCGATGTTACGGCCAGCGCCACGGTTCATGGCGCCAGCGTCAGCGATGGCGTCATCACCATGACCTGGCGCCAGGAGACGGGTTCGAGTCTCACCGGCGTAACCTACACCCTGACGCCTGATGGCATTACCGCGCCAGTGAGTTGGGCCGAAGGCGGCACCTGCCTGAGTAGCGGCCTGTGCTAGGCGCCGCCGCGGCATCCGCGGGGGAGGAAGCGTGCCAGATGCCGGCGGAAGTGGCCGCCGGCCTCGGCGCGCCCCTGCTCGACCTTGACGCCCTGGATCCCCACCAGATCGAGCGCGGCCTGGTCGACCGCAGATTGATCCGGCAATACCGGACGCTGCCCCTGCTACGCCGGGGCGGCCGGCTGTTGCTCGCCCTGGCGGAGCCTGCCGCGATGGCGGCAGTGGATGAAATCCGCTTCCATACCGGATTGCCCGTGCAGCCGGTGGTGGTGGAAGCCGGCAAGCTCAGCCAGGCGCTGCAACTGCAGGACCGGGGCGAAAGCCTGCTGGACGAGGTGGGCCTGGAAGAATTGCAAGGTGATACGACGCCTGCGACGGAGCCCGGCGCCGAGGCCGCCAATGCCGATGAAACGCCCATAGTGCGGCTGGTCAACCGGCTGCTGCTCGACGCCCTCCAGGCCGGCGCCTCGGATATACATTTCGAGCCCTTCGAGACCAGTTGCCGGGTCCGCTTCCGCATCGACGGCATTCTCCACGAAATCACCCGCCCCCCGGTGCAAATCGCCCGCCGCATCGCATCAAGACTCAAGATCATGGCGGAAATGGACATCTCCGAGCGGCGCCTGCCCCAGGACGGCCGCATCCGCTTGCCGGCGGCGGATGGCGGCGGAGTCGATTTCCGCGTCAACACCCTGCCCACCCTTTGGGGAGAAAAAATCGTACTGCGGATTCTCGACGGCGGCGGGGCGCAAATGGACATCGACTCCCTTGGCCTGAGCGAATCCCAGCGTGAACATTTCGAGTCGGCCCTCAGGGCGAGCCAGGGAATGATTCTCGTCACCGGCCCCACGGGCAGCGGCAAGACGGTAACGCTCTATGCCGGCCTGCGCCTGCTCAATACGACGGAACGCAATATCGCCACGGCAGAAGACCCGGTGGAGATCAATCTCGAAGGCGTGAACCAGGTCGCCGTCAATGATCGCATCGGGCTCGATTTCGCGGCCTGCCTGCGGGCTTTTCTGCGGCAGGACCCGGATGTGCTCATGGTGGGGGAAATCCGCGACCTGGAAACCGCCGCCATCGCCGTAAAGGCCGCCCAGACCGGCCATCTCGTGCTTTCCACCCTGCATACCAACAGCGCCGGGGAAACCCTGACCCGGCTCAGGAACATGGGTATTCCCCCCTTCAATCTGGCGACTTCGGTGCGGCTCATTATCGCCCAGCGGCTGGCGCGAAAGCTCTGCGGCCATTGCCGCCAGCCACTGCGCCTGCCCAGGGGCGCCCTGCTCCAGGCGGGATTCCTGGAAACCGAAATCGACAGCCTGCAACTCCATGGCGCCCGGGGCTGCGAGCATTGCAAGGGCGGCTACCGGGGCCGGGTGGGCATTTACGAGATGCTGCCGGTGAGCAACGAGTTGGCCCGGGTCATCATGGGCGACGGCAATGCCCTGGATATCGCCGCCCAGGCCGAAACCGAAGGCCATGAGGACCTGCGACGGGCGGCGCTGGCAAGAGCCGCCGCCGGCTTCACCAGTCTGGACGAAGTCAACCGGGTAACCTGGACCCCGGGGGCCGGCGGGCAATGAAGGCAAGCGTGACATTCATCTGGCGGGGAACCGACCGCCGGGGCAAACCCGCCGAGGGAGAAATCAGCGAAGCCAGCCTGGCACTGGCCAGGGCGAGACTGCGACGGCAGGGAATCCGGCCGCAAACCGTGCGGCGCAAACCAAAACCCCTGTTCGGCGGCCGGGAACGGATCCGTCCCGGCGACATTGCGATTTTCACCCGGCAACTGGCGACCATGGTTCGCTCGGCGATTCCCCTGGTGCAATCGCTCAATGTCATGGCCGGCAGCACCGGCAATGCCGCCATGGGAGAAATGATCCGCAAGCTGCGGGACGATGTGGCTGGCGGCCATGGGCTGGCCGACAGCCTGGCCCGGCGACCGGAACAGTTCGATTCGCTCTATTGCAGCCTGGTGGCCGCGGGGGAAAACTCGGGCACCCTGGAAACCATGCTCGACCGGCTCGCCGGCTATCGGGAAAAGTCGGAACGGCTCAAGGCAAAGATTCGCAAGGCGTTGACCTATCCCGTGGCGGTGGTTTGCGTCGCCATCGTGGTGACGGGACTGCTGCTGACCCGGGTCGTCCCTACCTTTGCCGAAACCTTTGCCGGCTTCAACGCGGAGTTGCCCGGCTTCACGCTGCTTGTACTGCGGCTGTCGGATCTGGCGCTGGCCCACTGGCATACTGCGGGGGCCATGGCCATGCTTGCCGCGGGATTGCTGGTCCACCTGCCGCGCCGTTCGCCGCGGTTTGCCGCCCTGCGCCAGCGCGCGCTGCTGCGCCTGCCGGTTTTCGGCCCCCTGTTGCGCAATGCCGCCATCGCCCGCATCGCCCGCACCCTGGCCACCTTGTTTCGCGCCGGCGCGCCGCTTACCGAGGCGCTGGATTCCGTCGCCGAGGCGGCGGGCAATGTGGTCTATGCCGAGGCCGTGCGGACCATTGGCGAGGAGGTCCGTAATGGTCAGTCCCTGGCCGGGGCGATTCACGGGGCGCGCCTGTTTCCACCCATGCTCGAGCAACTCGTGGGCATCGGCGAGGAGTCCGGCGCACTCGACGACATGCTCGACCGCTGCGCCATTTTCTTCGAAGAAGACGTGGAATCCCGCGTGGACCGCTTAACGGCCCTGCTTGAGCCCTTTATAATGGCGCTGCTTGGCCTCCTTGTTGGCGGGCTGATGGTTGCCATGTACCTGCCAATTTTCCGGCTCGGCTCGGTTCTTTGACTCTCGGCGGCACATGAATTTACCGCAGTTTCTCAGCGCTTCTCCCAGCCAGGCTTTCATCGTGTTCCTGCTGTTCGGGCTGCTGGCCGGCAGCTTTCTCAATGTGGTGGTCTATCGGCTGCCCATCATGCTCAACCGGCAGTGGCAGATCGAGACTCGGCATTACCTCGGCCTGCTGCGGGACCCACACGACGCCGCCGGCAGGCCCTTCAACCTCGTGCGGCCCCGCTCCCATTGCCCGAAGTGCCAATGCGGGATCAAGCCCTGGCAGTTGATTCCGGTATTCAGCTATCTGCTGCTGCGGGGCAAGTGCGCGGAATGCAGCGAGGCGATTCCCCTGCGCTATCCCTTGGTGGAATTGCTTTGCGGGGCGCTGGCCGGCCTGCTGGCGCTGGGGTACGGTGCGGGCTGGCTCAGTCTGGCGCTGATCGGATTCAGCTATGTGTTGCTGGCCCTGGCGCTGATCGACTACGAAAACCAGTTACTGCCGGACATACTGACCCTGCCCCTGCTCTGGCTCGGATTACTGATCCACGCCCTGTTTCCCGACCTGCTGGAAACCAGCGCCACCGACGCCATCATCGGCGCCGCCGCCGGATACCTGCTACTTGGCGGATTTCATTACGCCTACCACCTGCTCACAGGCAAGGAAGGCATGGCCCAGGGCGACTTCAAGCTGCTCGCCGCCATCTGCGCCTGGCTGGGCTGGACCGCGCTGCCCTTCATCGTGCTGGTTTCCTCGGTGACCGGGGCGATCTGGGGAATGGCGCTGGTGCTAGTCCGGGGCCGCTCCTGGTCCCAGCCCCTGCCGTTCGGCCCCTTTCTGGCGGCTGCCGGCTTTCTGGTAATGCTCGCCGGGCCTGACCGTCTGGCGGGCCTGCTCGGCTGAGCGCGCCCGGGGATGGGATTCAGGGTAGGGCTCACCGGCGGCGTCGGCAGCGGCAAAAGCACCGTGGCAAGAATATTCGCCGGATTTGGGGTCGACGTTTTCGACGCCGATACGGCAGCCCGGGAAGTCGTCGAGCCGCCGAGTCCGGCGCTGGACGCCATCCGGGAGCGCCATGGGCCGGGAATACTCACGGCCTCGGGAATGCTGGACCGGCCCCGGCTGCGGCGACTGGTCTTTGACGACAGCGGCGAGCGCAAGTGGCTCGAAGACCTGCTGCATCCGCTCATCGGCGAGCGCCTGCGGCGGCAAATCGCCGGTTCGCGGTCCGTCTACTGCATACTGGTCTCGCCCCTGCTGCTGGAAACCGGCCAGCGGCGACTCATTGACCGGGTGCTGGTGGTGGATGTCTCCCGGAACACCCAGTTGCAGCGCAGCCTGTTGCGCGACGGCGGCGACCGCGCCACCATCGAGGCAATCATCGATACCCAGATGCCCCGCGACCAGCGCCTTGCCGCCGCCGCCGACATCATCGACAACGAAGCCGAAGAGGACGCATTGCCCGCCCGGGTGCAGAGCTTGCACCGGCTTTATCTGGAACTGGCGAAGTCCCATGAATAACGGCGTACGCCATATTGCGCGTCTGTTTGACTGTCATTCCGCGCGTTTGCTTGACTGTCATTCCGCACGTTTGTTTGACTGTCATTCCGCACGTTTGTTTGACTGTCATTCTGCGCGTAGTCGCAGAATCTCATGCAGTGGCCTCCCGAGGAGATTCCGCGACTCCGCTTCGCTGCGCGCGGAATGACGGAAGGAAGTTGTCCATGAATGAAGAACCGGATTCCATAAACTGCCCGAACTGCGGCAAGAATGTCCCCTGGACCCGGGCAAGCCGGTACCGTCCTTTCTGCAGCCAGCGCTGCCAACTGATCGATCTGGGCGAATGGGCTGCCGAAAACTACCGCGTTCCCGGCGAAGCCGGCCCTGCTCCGGAAAAACCCGATTCCGAATCCCTGCAATAACTTCAATCGCAGAAATTTCGAATCCCCGCCAGGCCGAAAGCGCCATGGCTTCTGGCCAGCATGGCCTGGGCCGGATGCAGGCCGCCCAGGGCGAAAACCGGCAACCCGACCTGGTCCGCCAGACGGCGGAATTCTCGCCAGCCAAGCAATTCCCCGGGGGCATACTTGCCCGTGGCCGCCACTGGTGAGAGCAGGGCGAAATCCACACCCAGGGCTTCCGCCCGGCGCAGTTCCGCCAGGGAATGACAGGAAGCGCTGAACCATTGCCCCCCGGGAACCGGGCGCGCTTCCAGTTGCGCCAGTACTCGACCGGAAGCATGGAAGCCGCAGCCGCTCCAGGCGGGGTCGTAGTGCCCGGGCGGATTGTTGAACAGCAGATGCGTTGAGCTTCCGGCGGCCAGTTCCAGCGCCGCCTCGAACCAGCGCCGGTACCGTTCTGGCGACAATTGGGGCTGGCGCACCTGAATCAGTTCGCGGTCGCTTTCGATCTGCCTGCGCAGCAATGCGAGAAAGTCCTTTTCAGCTGGCATTTGCGGCGTTATCGACAAGGCGGGAGGTAATCGCAGCAAGCGCACGATGGGGATATTGGCGGCGGGAAAGTCGGCCTCGCGCAGGTCATGCCGCTCCCGCCAGGCAATCTGCTGTCCTTCCCTGCCGCGGGCCTCGCCGGACCAGCGGCTTACCAGATGCACATCGAGCAGGACGTGCTTGTCGCTGTAACGATGTTTCACCCGGCAAAGGGGATGGCTGGCAAGCGGCCTGAGCCCGGTTTCCTCATGCAATTCCCGGTGCAGGGCCTGCAGGGGAGACTCTCCCGCTTCGCGCTTGCCGCCGGGAAACTCCCACAGCCCGCCCTGGTGGCTGTCCTTCCCGCGCAGGGCAACCAGGGTCCGGTCCCGGTGATTGCGAACCACCGCCACCATGACATGCACCGGAGAACCATTCATTTTCGGCCCGGCTGATCTGTTTTCGGGTTCAGGTCCGGTAGTCCGCATTGATTCGCACGTATTCGTGGCTCAGGTCCGAGGTCCAGACGGTTTCCTCGCAGCCACCCCGGCCGAGACGGATATCGATTTCAATGTCGGTTCCGGCCATGGCGGCAAGTCCGGCTTCTTCAGAGTAGTTCTCGTGTAGTTCGCCATGGGCTACCACGGGTACGCCACCGAGGAGGATGCGAAGACCGCCGGGATCGAGGTTCTCCACGCCAGCCCGGCCCACCGCGGCCAGAATCCGGCCCCAGTTCGGGTCCGAAGCGAAACAGGCGGTCTTCACCAGGGGCGATTCCGCCACGGCATAGGCCACTTGCAGACATTCGCGGCTGCTGCCGCCTTCGCTGACCCGCACGGTGATCAACTTGCCGGCGCCTTCGGCATCGCGGATGATGGCCTGGGCCAGATGCCGGAATACCTGCCCCAATGCTTCGCGAAACCGGTCCCGGTTTGGCCCGTCGCTTTCCGCAAGCTTCGGGCCGGCGCCGGTGGCGCAGAGCAAGCAGGCGTCATTGGTGGAAGTGTCGCCGTCCACGGTGATGCGGTTGAAGCTGTGTTTTACCTGCTCGCGCAGCAGCGCATCCAACTGGCTGCGGCTCAGCCCGGCGTCGGTGAAGACAAAGGCGAGCATGGTGGCCATATCGGGGCGAATCATTCCCGCGCCCTTGGCAAAGCCTGCGATGCGAACGCATTCGCCGTTGACTGCAAGTTCGGTCCAGGCGGATTTGGCTTCGGTGTCGGTGGTGAGTATGCCCCTTGCGGCATCGGGCCAGGCCCTGGCGTCGAGCCGGGACAACAGTTGCGGCAGGGCCTTGCCGATGCTGTCCACCGGCAGCGCTTCGCCAATGACGCCGGTGGAAAAGGGCAGCACCTGTTCCGGGGAAACGCCGCGCTGCCGCGCCAGGGCGCGGCAACAGGCCAGCGCCGCCTCGCGCCCGGCGCTGCCGGTGCCGGCATTGGCGTTGCCGGCATTGATCAGCAGGTAACGCGGGCTTGCGGCGCCGAGATGGCGGCGGGCGATTTCCACCGGGGCGGCGCAAAAGGCGTTTTGGGTGAATACCGCGCAGGTCTCGCTGCCTCCGGCAAGTTCCACGGCGACCAGGTCCAGCCGGTCCGGGTAGCGGATGCCGGCCCGAACCCCCGCCAGTCTCACGCCCGGCACGCCCGGAATGGGTCCCGGCTGCAGGACGGGATCAGCGGATACGGCCACAGCAGTTTTTGTATTTCTTGCCGGAACCGCAGGGGCAGGGCGCATTGCGGCCCACCTTGGGCACTTCGCGGACGAAAGGCTGGGGCTGCAATTGCTGTTGCGGCTGGGGCCTGAGTTGAGGCTGGCCGGATGCTGGAAGTGGCTGTGGCTGCCGCGCCGCGGGAGAAGCTTGCGCGGCGCCGCCGAGTGCGGATACGCTCTGGTGCTGGAAATTGATGCGCTCCCGCGCCGCCTGTTCCTGCCGCCGCCGCTCGATGGCGGCGACTTCGTCTTCCTGGCGAATGCTCACCTGGCTCAACATCTTGACGACTTCGAACTGGAAATTCGACAGCAGGTCCTGGAACAGGGAAAAGGCTTCCCGCTTGTACTCCTGGCGCGGATTCTTGCCGCCGTAGCTGCGCAGGAAGATTCCCTGGCGAAGATGATCCATGGTCGCCAGATGTTCCTTCCACAAGGTGTCGAGAATCTGCAGCATGATCTGCTTCTCAAACAAACGCATCTTGTCGCCCACCACCGCGCACTTGGCGGTGTATTCCTCGCCGAGCTTGCTGCTGATCTTTTCCTTGAGCTGATGCTCGTGGAGGCTTTCGTCCCCGTCGAGCCAGACGCGCACCGGCAGCTTGCTGCGGAATTCGGCTTCAATGGCGTTTTCCAGCCCCCCCAGGTCCCACTGTTCGGGAATGCTTTGCGGCGGAATGAAGCGGTCCACCAACTGGACCACGACTTCCTCGCGCATGCCATCGAGCATTTCCGAAACCTCCTCGTTGCTCATCAACTCATTGCGCTGGCGGTAGATGATGGTGCGCTGGTCGTTGGCGACATTGTCATACTCAAGCAATTGCTTTCGTATGTCGAAATTGCGTCCTTCCACCTTGCGCTGGGCTTTTTCGATGGAGCGGGTGACCATGCCGGCTTCGATGGCTTCGCCGTGTTGCATGCCGAGCCGGCGCATGAAATTCTTGACCCCTTCCCCGGCGAAAATCCGCATCAGGTCGTCTTCCATGGACAGGTAGAAGCGGGAATGGCCCGGGTCGCCCTGGCGGCCGGCGCGGCCCCGGAGCTGATTGTCGATGCGGCGGGATTCATGACGCTCGGTGCCGACGATATGCAGTCCACCGGCGGCAAGCACTTGGTCGTGGCGCTCCCGCCATTCTTCGCGAATGCGCGCGACCTGGGCCTCGCTCGGCGAGGCAAGCGCCTCGACTTCCGCCTCCCACTTGCCGCCGAGCACGATGTCGGTGCCGCGGCCGGCCATGTTGGTGGCGATGGTCACGGCGCCGGGGCGACCGGCCTGGGCGATGATGTGGGCTTCCTTTTCGTGGAATTTCGCGTTGAGCACTTCGTGCCTGATGCCGTTCTTTTTCAGGAAGCGGGAAAGCAGCTCGGAGTTTTCAATGGAAGCCGTTCCCACGAGCACCGGCGCGCCATTGCCGCTGATCTCGGTGATGTCCTTTATCACGGCTTCGAATTTCTCTTCCATGGTGAGGTAGATCAGGTCGTTGTCGTCGATGCGGATCATGGGCGCATTGGTGGGGATGACCACCACGTCGAGCCCATAGATCTGGTTAAATTCAAAGGCTTCGGTATCGGCGGTGCCGGTCATGCCGGCGAGCTTGTTGTACAGGCGGAAATAATTCTGGAATGTGGTGGAGGCCAGGGTCTGGCTTTCGCTCTGGATCGGCAGCCGCTCCTTGGCTTCAAGCGCCTGGTGCAGGCCCTCGGACAATCGCCTGCCTTCCATGGTGCGGCCGGTGTGCTCGTCGATGAGCACGATGCGCTGGTCCTGGACGATGTATTGCACGTCTTTCTGGAACAGATGATGGGCCTTGAGCGCGGCGTGCATGTGGTGCAGCAGGGTCAGGTTGGTGGCGGCGTATAGCGAATCCCCGGGAGCGAGCAGCTTGCGGCTGACGAGCAGTTCCTCCACATGGGCGTGGCCTGACTCGGTAAGTTCCACCTGGCGGGTTTTTTCGTCCACGGTGAAATGGCCGCTTTCCTCGGCGACGAAGTTTCGGTCCATCATCTCAAGCCTGGATTTTTCCACCCGGGTTCCGCGCTTCAATCGGGGAATCAGCTTGTTGATGTCCTGGTAGAGCTGGGAGCTGTCTTCGGCGGCGCCGGAAATGATCAGGGGCGTTCGCGCCTCGTCGATGAGAATCGAGTCCACCTCGTCTACGATGGCGAAATTCAGTGGCTTCTGCATGCGGTCTTCGAGGCGGAAGGCCATGTTGTCCCGGAGATAATCGAAGCCGAATTCGTTGTTGGTGCCGTAGGTGATGGAGCAGCCGTAGGCGGCCTGCTTTTCCTGCACCGTAGTACCGGCCTTGACCACGCCCACGCTGAGGCCGAGAAATTCGTAGATGGGCCGCATCCAGTTGGCATCGCGCTCGGCGAGATATTCGTTGACCGTGACGATGTGCACGCCGTTGCCGGTGAGGGCATTGAGGTAGGCCGGCAGGGTCGCCACGAGGGTCTTGCCTTCCCCGGTGCGCATTTCGGCGATGGATCCCTCGTGCAGCACCATGCCGCCGATCAGCTGCACATCGAAATGACGCATTCCGAGGCTGCGCTTGCCCGCCTCGCGGACCGCGGCGAAGGCCTCGGGCAAAAGGCTTTCCAGGGTTTCCCCCTGCCCGAGCCGATCGCGCAGGCTATCGGCGCCCGCGCGCAGTTCCCCGTCGGTCCTGGCCTCGTATTCGGGTTCGAGCCGGTTGATTGCAGCCACCGTCCTGCGCATGCGTTTCAGCTTGCGCGAATTGCTGCTGCCAAAGATCTTGCTGAGAAGTTTCATCAATCAGGCGGCTAGTACGGGCCTGACGTAGGAAATGGGGACGTTGGCTTCCTTTTCAAAGCAAACGATTTCCCAGGCATCGTCGGTCACTTCCAGCGTTCGCAACAGGGCGTTGTTCAGCGCGTGCCCGGATTTGTATCCCTTGAAGGCGCCGATCAGGCTGTTGCCGAGCAGGTAGAGGTCGCCGATGGAATCGAGAATCTTGTGCTTGACGAATTCGTCCTCGTAGCGCAGCCCGTCCTCGTTGAGCACCTTGTAGTCGCCCACGGCAATGGCGTTGTCCATGCTTGCGCCGAGGGCGAGATTGCGGTTGCGCAATTCCTCGAACTCGTGCATGAAGCCGAAAGTGCGGGCCCGGGAAACTTCCTTCACGAAAGAAGTGCTGGAAAAATCCACGGTGGCGGATTTGGTGTACTTGCGATAGACCGGATGGTCATAGAGCAGGGTGTAGCTGACCTTGAAACCGTCGAATGGCTCAAGGCTCACCGACTTGTCGCCCTGGCGCAGGCAGACGGGCTTCTTGATGCGGATGAAACTCTTGCTCGCGACCTGCTCTTCGATACCCGCGGACTGGATGAGGAAGACGAATGGCCCGGCGCTGCCGTCCATGATGGGAATTTCCGGGGCGTCCACATCGATAACGGCATTGTCGATGCCGAGGCCACACAGAGCCGACATCAGATGCTCGATGGTGGCGACCCGGACATCGTCCATCACCAGCGTGGTGGACAGGGTGGTGTCGCCCACATTGCCGGCCCGGGCGGGGATTTCCACCACCGGGTCGAGGTCCACCCGGCGGAACACGATGCCGGTATGCGCCGGCGCCGGCTGCAAGGACAGGCTGACCTTGTTGCCGGTGTGCAGGCCCACGCCGGTGGCGCGAATCGCATTTTTCAGGGTTCGCTGCTTGAGCATGGGTTACCTGGCCCAGCTTCGGTTAGGCGGAATGCTACCAGACTATGGCCTGCTGCCCAAGGAATAGCGCAACCGGCAGGTTTTTATTTTGTAGCGGCCTCCCACTGTAGACCAGTGCAAGCCGGGTCAGGGCGTATTCACACTATGCGCGGCTCCGCTTCAATCCACATTCTTCCGCAGGAATGCCGGAATATCCAGGTAATCCAGGGGCTGGCTGTCGTTGGCGGCCTTCTTCACGGCCGCCGGTTCGATGGCAGCCGGCTGCTCGCGGCCGCTTTCCCGGGGCGCCTGGGTCTTGTTCCGGGCGGGCTGACCGGATTCGGCTTCACGCACATTCTGCCGGCCGCCGGCGCCTGTTCCGGCGCGCATGGGGCGGCGCGGGGTGAAGTGGGGCTCCGGCCGCGGGCTGGTCACATTGTTTCCTTGAACAAGCTGTTCCGGTTCGGCCTCCTGTCTCGCCCGGAAGGCATCGCCATACAATCCGGTGGCGACCAGGGTAACCTGGACCTTGTCGCCGAGTTCCGGGTCCACCACCATGCCGGAGATCAGCATGTCGTCCTCAAGACTGCAAACTTCCTTGGCGACATTGCCCACGGCCTGCATGTCATTGAGGGTCAGATGTTCGCCGCCGGTGATGTTCATCAGCAGTCCGCCGGCGCTGCTGATATCGACATTTTCCAGCAACGGGCTCGAAATCGCCGCCCGGGCGGCGGCAGCGCCTGGATTGGGGTCGTCCCTGGAGGCGACGCCGGTACCCATCATCGCCATGCCTCGCCTGGACATGACGGTTTTCACATCGGCGAAATCCACATTGATATGGCCCGGCTTGGTGATGATGTCGGAAATGCCTTTCACCGCATCGAGCAGGACATCGTTGGCGGCGGCGAAGGCGTTGACGATGGTGGTGTCCGGCGGCAGCACCTCGAGCAACTTGGCATTGGGGACGATGATCAGCGAATCCACGTGCTCGGCGAGACTGACCACGCCTTTTTCCGCCACGGTGATTCGCTTGCTCTGCTCGAAGGGAAAGGGCTTGTTGACGATGGCCACGGTGAGGATGCCGAGGTCCCTGGCGGCTTCGGCGATCACCGGCGCCGCGCCGGTGCCGGTGCCACCGCCCATTCCCGCGGCGATGAACACCATGTCGGCGCCCTGGAGGATTTCGCGGATCTGCTCGTGGTCCTCAAGGGCCGCCTTGCGCCCCACCTCCGGGTCGGCGCCGGCGCCGAGGCCGCGGGTGACCTTGCTGCCGAGCTGGAGCTTGTTGCTCAGGCCGAGCAGGCCAAGGGCTTGGGCGTCGGTATTGGCGCAGTGATATTCGACGCCATCCACATTGCGCTCGATCATGTGCTGCACGGCATTGCCGCCAGCCCCGCCTACGCCGATCACCTTGATGTTCGCCTTGTGCATGGGTCCCTCGATAATCTCGAATGTTTCGTCACTCATTACCTTGCTCCTGAGTCCTGACTGCGTGCCTGACTTGACATCGGCGCAGACTGTTCCGCTCTTTCAATTGCCGGCCGCCTCTATGCAAATCGCCGGAAAAACCGCCGGGTGGAGGCGAGAAACCCGCCTGCTTCCTGTTTTTCTTCCGACCGGTCCGTCTGGCTGCCCAGTTCTTCCAGATGCTTCATTCCATACAGCAACAGCCCGACCCCTGTGGAGTGGATCGGATTGTTTACTATATCGGCACGTCCCTTGACTTTCTGAGGCGTTCCCACGCGAACCGGCTGGTGCAATACCTCCTCGGCGAGTTCCACCGCGCCGGGTATCCTGGCCGAGCCTCCGGTGAGGACAATGCCCGCCGCGAGCAGCTTCTCCATATTGCTCTCCGAAAGCTGCTGCTGGACCAGGGAAAACAATTCCTCATACCTGGGCTCCACCACTTCCGCCAGATTCTGCTGGGACAATTCCCGCGGCGCGCGGTCGCCGACACTGGGAACCTCGATGGTCTCCTCGGGCTGGGTCAATTGCACCAGGGCGCTGCCGTGCTTGATCTTGAGCTGGTTGGCGTTCTGCCGCGGCGTGCGCAGGGCGGTGGCGATGTCGCTGGTGACCTGGTCCCCGGCGATGGGAATGACGCCAGTGTATTGCAGCGCATCCGAGGTGAAGATGGCAATGTCCGTGGTGCCGCCGCCGATGTCCACGAGACAGACGCCAAGCTCTTTTTCATCGGGAGTCAATACCGCTTCCGCCGAGGCGATCTGCTCAAGCACGAGCTGCTCGATTTCCAGATTGCAGCGGCGGATGCATTTTTCGATATTCTGGATGGCGTTTACCGCGGCGGTGACCAGATGAGCCCGCACTTCGAGGCGGGAGCCGGACATACCCAGCGGCTCCTTGACGCCGCTCTGGGAATTGATCGTGTAGTCCTGGGGCACCACGTGAAGAATGCGCTCGTCGGGCGGAATTTCCACCGCCCGGGCCGAATCATTCACCCGGTCCACATCAGCCCGGCTTACCTCGCCATCGCGAATCGACACCACGCCGCTGGAATTCATGCTTCGCACATGGCTGCCGGCGATTCCCGCATACACCGAGTGGATCGGGTAGCCGGTTTCCTGTCTCGCCGCCTGCACCGCGCGCTGGATCGAAATGACGGTTGATTCGATGTCCACCACCACGCCTTTTTTCAGCCCGAGGGAGGGATGGCTGCCCATGCCGATGACATTCAACTCGCCCTGATCGGAAACTTCGCCCACCAGCGCCGCCACCTTGGTGGTGCCGATGTCGAGCCCGACGATGGTTTTACCGTGTCTGCCCGCGGTTTCGTTCATGTCTCTCCTCATTACCTTCCCTGTCAGCGCCGCGCGATATCGCCGGCGCCGGATTCCGTTTTACGCATTCTGATGCTGAATCGGCTGCCATAGCGCAGGTCGGCGACTTCGTGCCGCCGCCGCTCGACTTCCGGCAGGTTCAGGTAAAAGTCCACATAGCGCTGCAACCGGTTGACCAGATCTTCGCTGCCGAGCACCACCTCGGTGACGCCGTTCAGTTGCAGACGCCAGCTTTGCCGGGGGCTGACATGCAATCCGCTCAGGCGCAGGCCGGCGGGATACAGGAGCTGGTTGAGGCGCTGATACTGCCGCATGACCTCGAACTGCGAATCCGGCGGGCCGTCGAGTAGCGGCAGGGCCACATCGATGGCCGCGGAATCCGGCTCGATCAGCCGGCCACGCTGGGTAATCAGGCGATCTTCCCCCCAGCGGGCGATGACCGTCTCTTCGCTGATTCGCACGCTGAGCGTATCCGGCCAGCGCCGGCCCGCCGCCGCGGTGGCGACCCATTGCAGGCTTTCGAGCTGTTCCCGCAACTGTTCCAGATCGAGTTCGAAAAAGCCGACTCCCGCGTAGGGTTCGAGCACACTGCGGATCTCGTCTTCTTCCAGCCGCCGCAGCTCGCCGTGTATCTCGACCCGGGACAGCGGCGGATTGAGGCGCGGCTCCAGCGCATCCCAGTGCCGCCAGGCGAACACGCCGGCGCCGAACAGGGGAATCGTCAGCAACAGGCGGAGGAAGAAGCTTCCCCAGCCGGCCCTGCTGCGGGATTTGCCCATTAGCGGATCGCTCCCGCTTCGCATTCGAGAATCTGCACCATGAGGTCGTCGTAACTCCTTCCCAGGCGGCTTGCCGCCATGGGGATAATGCTGTGTCCGGTCATTCCCGGAATCGTGTTCACTTCCAGCAGGAAGAAGTTTTCTTCCCGGTCCTGCATCAGATCGACCCGCGCCAGACCCCGGCAACCCAGGACGTGGCAGGCATGGCGGGCCAGGGACTGCAACTCTTCGCGCCTGGCCTGCGGCAGGTCCGCCGGGCAAAGATATTCGGTATCCCGGTCTTCGTATTTCGCCTGATAGTCGAAAAACCTGCGCCGGGTGCGCAGCTCCACCGCGGGCAGCACGTCATCCTCCAGGACACCCACGGAAAACTCCCTGCCCCGTATGTATGTCTCGGCCATGACCGGGGAATCGAAAGCCGCTGCGGCCCGGAACTGTCGCTTGAGCGCTGCGGCGTCGTGGACAATACCCACGCCCAGGCTGGAACCGCCGGCAACGGGCTTGACCACGGCGGGGCCGAGTCCGGCCATGGCGGCTTCCCAGTCGGTGTCGGCGGCGAGTTCCAGAAAATCCGGCGTGGCCAGGCCGGCTTCGCGCCAGAGCCGCTTGCTCTTGATCTTGTCCATGGCCAGTGCCGACGCAAGCACGCCGCTGCCGCTGTAGGGCAGACCGAGGACTTCGAGCAATCCCTGGACGGCGCCGTCCTCGCCGCCGCGGCCATGGAGCATGACGATGACGAAGTCCGCCCGCTCGGCGGCAAGTCGTTCCGCCACATCGCGACCGGCGTCGATGCGCACCGCGGGCAGCCCCAGGCGTTGCAGGCTTTCCCAGGCGGCCTGGCCGCTGCGCAGGGAGATTTCCCGCTCGGGGGAGTCGCCTCCCATGAGCACGGCGATCCGGCCCAGCCCGGTGACGCTCTCCGGTAACTGACGCGGCTTCATGATTCACTCCCTTCCCGGGCGTTCTCCCCACCGCGGAGGAAACCTTCCTCCGCCAGTTGCCGCGCCAGGGCGCCCACATTGCCGGCGCCCTGGGTCAGCACGATATCGCCTGGCCGCAGCAGACCCATCAGCAGCGGTCGCAGTTGATCGTCCTGGGCCACATGAATGGGATCGACCCGGCCAAACCGCCTGATGGAGCCGCACAGCGAACGGGAATCGGCGCCAGGCAGCGGCTGTTCCCCGGCGCCGTACACTTCGAGCAGCAGCAACACGTCCACCCGGGTCAGCACCCTTACGAAATCCTCGTACAGGTCCCGGGTGCGGCTGTACCGGTGCGGCTGGAAAATCATCACCAGCCGGCGCTCGGGCCAGCCGGCCCGCAGGGCGGCAACGGTGACTTCGAGTTCGGTGGGATGATGACCGTAGTCATCAATCAGGCTCACCGCGCCGCCGGGCACGGGAAACTCGCCAAGCGGCTCAAAGCGACGCCCGACGCCGCTGAATCCGGAGATGCCAGCACGGATGTGATCGTCATCCACGCCCTCGTCGCTGGCCACCGCCACCGCCGCCGCGGCATTCAGCGCATTGTGGCGGCCCGGCATCTGCAATTCCATGGCAAGCGGCGGCTGGCCTTCGGGACGGCTCAGCTCAAAACGGATCCGGCGGCCCCGCTGGCGCAATTTGCCGATACGGTAGTCCGCCCGGGAGTGGAATCCAAAAGTGATCACCGGGCGGGAAATCCGCGGCAGTATCTCCCGTATGGCGGGATCATCGATGCACAGCACGGCCAGGCCATGGAAAGGCAGGTTGTGGAGAAAGTTCACGAAGTACTGCTTCAGATTTTCGAAATCGCCGCCATAGGTGGCCATGTGGTCGGCTTCGATATTGGTAACCACGGCGACCAGCGGTTGCAGATGGAGAAAGGAGGCGTCGCTTTCGTCGGCTTCGGCGACGAGATATCGGCTTTCCCCGAGGCGGGCATTGCTGCCGGCGCTGTTGAGCACGCCGCCGATAATGAAGGTGGGGTCGAGACCGGCTTCGGCAAGCACCGAAGCCACCAGACTGGTGGTCGTGGTCTTGCCATGGGTTCCCGCCACGGCGATGGAGTGCCGGTAGCGCATCAGTTCCGCCAGCATTTCGGCCCGGGGAATCAGGGGCTTGCCGGCCCGGGAAGCCGCCAGCAGTTCGGGATTGTCCTCGGGCACGGCTGAGGAGTAGACCACGACATCGGCTTCGCTGACGCGGGCGGCGTCGTGACCGGCAAAGATCCGGATGCCCATGCGCCCCAGCCGCGCGGTCACCGTGGATTCGCGCAGGTCCGAGCCGGTCACCACATAGCCCTGATTGAAAAGCACTTCGGCGATTCCGCACATGCCGGCGCCGCCGATGCCGATAAAGTGAATCGTCCTGATCCGGCGCATGCCGGGGGGATACTGGTTCGGGGCGGGCTCGGTCATGGGACTTGTTCCGCCTTGTCTTCCGCCGGCTGTTCTTTTTCCCGTGGGGATTCCCGCTCTGGTTCCCGTCCCTGGCGCGCTGGCGCCGGTGGTGGAGTTTCCCGCAGGAAGGCCAGACAAGAACGGGCGACTCGTTCGGCGGCGTCGGTAATCGCCATATCCCTGGCGCGGCGGGACATTTCCAGCAGCCAGTCCCGGTCCCGGTCCAGCCGCAGCAGAATCTGTTGCAGGCGCTTGACGGACAGCTCCGACTGTTCAACGATTTCCGCCGCCTGCCGGGCCGCGAGCCATCTGGCGTTGAACAATTGCTGCCGGTCCCTGTGATGCGGATAGGGTACGAAAATCGCCGGCAGGCCGCTGGCGGCGATTTCCGATACGGTGCTTGCGCCGGAGCGGCACAGCACCAGGTCGGCCCAGGAATAGGCCTCGTCCATTTCCCGGATGAAGCCCACCAGCCGGTGCTGGCTGTCCAGGTCCACCTTGTGTTTCTGATAGCGCCGGCGGGTTCTGGCCATGGCTGAAAAGCCACACTGATGCAGCACCTGGAGGGGCTGGTCCCCCCGCCAGCCGGCGATCAGATCGGGAATCAGCGCATTCAGCGCCTCGGCGCCCTGGCTGCCGCCAAGCACGAGCAGGCGCAGCGGGCCCCCGCGCCGCCGCCGCTGGCGGTGAACGAGTCCGGCGATTTCTTCGCGCACCGGGTTGCCGGTGAATTCCACCCGCTCATCAGGCGGAAAAGTCTTTGGGAATGCCTCATAAATGCGCCGGGCCCAGCGGCGGACAATCCGGTTGGTCAACCCCGGCACGGCGTTCTGTTCGTGAATCAGCACGGGAATCCGCAGCAGGCGGGCGGCAAGCGCGCCGGGGCCGGTGACATAGCCGCCCATGCCGAGCAGGCAATCCGGCCGCAACTGGCGCAGAATCTGCAGCGAGCGCCAGAGCGCGCGCGACAGCATGGCCGGCGCCATGAGCAGCCGCCGCGGACCGGCGCCGCGCAGGCCGCTGGCGCCAATCGCGTGAAAGGGAAAGTTCTCGTTCTGCAGCAGTTTGTTTTCCATGCCCGCCGAGGTGCCGAGCCAGTGGATGCTTACCCCCGCCCGCTGCAATTCCCGGGCGATGCAAAGCGCGGGAAACACGTGGCCGCCGGTGCCGGCGGCCATGATCAGCACGGTCGGCGCGCGCCCGTTCATGGCAGCCTCCGGCGCCAGCCCGGACCCTGCCCGGCGTGTGGCCCGGAGAGGCATTCGGTTTCGTACTGAATCCGCAACAACAGCCCGATCATGCCGCAGGAGACGATCAGGCTCGCCCCGCCATAGCTCAGGAATGGCAGGGTCAGTCCCTTGGTGGGCAGCAGGCCGAGATTCACGCCGATATTGACCATGGCCTGCCCCGCCAGCAGCAGGCCGAGACCCCAGGCCAGAAAGGCCGGGAAATAGCGCTCGCGCACATGGGCTTGCAGGGCAATGGAAAAACAGCACCAGACCAGCAGGCAGAACAGCACCACCACCAGGGCGACCCCGGCAAGCCCGAGTTCCTCGCCGATGACCGCCAGGATGAAATCATTATGAGCCTCGGGCAGAAAGTCGATTTTCTGGATGCTGTTGCCGAGGCCGGCGCCAAACAGCCCGCCGCGGCCAAAGGCGATCTGGGCCTGACCCAACTGATAACCGGCGCCGAAAATGTTCTCCGGCGCCCAGGGGTCGAGAAATGCGGTCAGGCGTCGGACCACATAGGGCTGGGTCCAGGCGAGCACGGCGATGGCCGCCACCGACATCAGCATCAGGGTCAGCATGCGCCAGATGCCGGCGCCGGCCAGGAAAACCAGGCACAGGGCGGTAAGCGCCACAATGGCCATGGCGCCGTGGTCGGGCTCCATCTGCAACAGCATGACCGCCAGACCCACCGGAACCAGGGGTACGAGTATGCCCAGCCAGCTATTGCAGACGCTGTCCCGGTGGCGGGCCAGATAGGAGGCGAGATAGATCACCAGAAAAACCTTGGCGGGCTCGGAAGGTTGCACCGCAACAAAGCCGAGATCGATCCAGCGCATGGAGCCGTTGACCTCGCGACCGATGCCGGGGATCAGCACGATCGCCAGCAGGGCGTAGGAGGCGAGCAGCAACAGCCAGCCCATACTGTTCCAGATCCGTATCGGCACCGCCATGAGGACGAGCATCACGCCCACGCCGAGCGAGGCGAAAATCAATTGCCGCTTGATGAAAAACAGCGAGTCGCCGTATAGGTTCTGGGCGATTTCAATCGACGCCGAAGTCATCATCAGCAGGCCAAAGGTGAGCAGCAGCATGGCTACCACGAGCACCGCCGCCGGCCTTGGCTCCCGGTCGGGCCGCATGGCCATGCGGGGGCGGTTTGCGGCTGCGGCGCCAATCATTGCAGGGCCTCCACGCAACGGATGAAGGCTTCCCCCCGGGCCTGAAAGCTGTGGAACATGTCATAACTCGCGCAGGCCGGCGACAGCAATACCGCGTCCCCGGGCAGCGCTTCCCGGTGAGCGGCCGCCACCGCCCGCTCCAGGCTTGCGGCGAAATGCACCGGGGCGTCCGGGCCGAGGGCGGCAGCGATCCGATCGGCGTCGCGGCCGATCAGTATCACCGCCCTGGCCGATTCCTTCACCACGGGGGCCAGCGGGGAAAAATCGGCGCCCTTGCCCAGACCGCCGGCGATGAGCAGCACCTGTCCTTCACAGTCTGCGCAAAGATTGGCCACGGCGGCGGCGCAAGCGCCCACATTGGTGGCCTTGGAATCGTTGTACCAATCGACTCCCCCGATATTCGCCAGCCACTGGCAGCGGTGTGGCAAGCCGGGAAAATTTCGCAGACCGGCGACCATCGCCAGTCGCGGGACACCCATGGCCAGGGCCAGGGCCAGGGCCGCCAGGGCATTGGCCGCATTGTGCCGGCCGCGAATCTTCAACTCGCTCGCCGGCAGCAGCGGCTCATCGCCAATGGCGAGCCAGGCTTCATCCTGATGTTGCAGCAGTCCCGCCTGTCCCGGGGCCGGCGCGTCGAGTCCGTAACTGACCACCGGAACATCCATGGCTTCGGGCGGGCGGCTCAAGGGCTCATCCCGGTTCAGCACGATGCCGCGACAACCGCGGAAGATCCGCTGCTTGGCCCGGGCATAGTCTTGCAGATTGTCATAGCGGTCGAGATGATCGGCGCTGAGATTGAGGATCAGGGCGACTTCGGCGTTCAGTTGCCGGGTGGTTTCGAGCTGGAAACTCGACATCTCGAGCACATACCAGTCCTTGCGCTCGTCCTCGAGCAATTCGAGTACGGGCCGGAACCGCTCGCCATCGAGATTGCCGCCGAGGCCGAAGTTGACGCCGGCGGCGTCGAGTATCCGGGCAAGCATGGCGACCACGGTGCTTTTGCCGTTGGAGCCGGTCACCGCAACAATGGGGTCGCGCGCCTCCCGCGAAAAGATATCCATATCGCCGCTTACCGGCACGCCCGCGGCTACCGCCTCGGCCAGGGCCGGAGTGCGCAGATCGACCCCGGGGCTCACCACAAGCTCCCGGGCGCCAAGCAGACCGCCGGCGCGGAATTCCCCGAGTTCGATTTCGATTCCCGGCTGCAGCCGCTCCAGGTCCGCCAGCCGCGGCGGCTGCGGGCGGCTGTCCACCACCCGGAACTGCCGCCGGCGCTTGAGGAAGTAACGGGCGCAGGAAAACCCCGTGTCGCCGAGACCGACAATCACGCTGGACGGGTTGCTGCTGTCTGCGCCAATCATCATCTCCGGGACCTCAGCGCAGCTTCAGGGTGACCAGTCCGAACAGGACCAGCATCAGGGTGATGATCCAGAAGCGCACAATCACCCGGGGCTCGGGCCAGCCCTTGAGTTCAAAATGATGGTGCAGCGGCGCCATGCGGAAAATGCGCTTGCCCGTCAGCTTGAACGAGGCGACCTGGATGATGACCGAGGCGGTCTCCACGACGAACACGCCACCCATGATGAACAGCACGATTTCATGGCGGGAAATGATCGCCATGACGCCGAGCGCGGCGCCGAGCGCCAGGGCGCCGATATCTCCCATGAAGACCTGGGCCGGATAGGTGTTGAACCAGAGAAAGCCGAGCCCGGCCCCGAGCAGGGCGCCGGCGAAAATGGAGATCTCGCCGGAGCCCGACACATGGGGAATATTGAGATAGGCGGAAAACTCGGCGTGTCCCGCCAGATAGGCGATCACGCCCAGGGCGCCGCCCACCAGCACCGCGGGCAGGATGGCAAGCCCGTCCAGCCCATCGGTCAGATTCACCGCATTGCTGAAACCCACGATCATGAAATAGCTGATGATGATGTAGACGATGCCGAGATTCAGCGCCACATCCTTGAAGAAGGGCACGATGTATTCGACTTCAATACTGCCCGGCGCCGACAGATAGAGCACCACCGCGCCGCCGAAACCGAACACCGATTGCCAGAAATACTTCCAGCGGGCGGGCAGGCCCGCGGGGTCCCGGCGGACCAGCTTGCGGTAGTCGTCGACAAAGCCCACGGCGCCGAACAGCAGGGTCACCCCGAGCACGACCCAGACATAATGGTTGCTCCAGTCCGACCACAGCAGGGTGCTCACGGCGATGCTGAGCAGAATCAGCACGCCTCCCATGGTGGGCGTGCCGGCTTTTTCAAAATGGGTCTGGGGGCCGTCTTCCCGCACCACCTGGCCCACCTGGGCGAGATTGAGCCGGTCGATGATGAAGGGGCCGAAAATCAGCGAAACCACCAGCGCCGTGATGACGCTGAACGCCGCGCGCACGGTAATGTACTGCAGCACCGCGAAACTGCTGTCGAGCCGCATCAGATATTCGGATAACCAGTACACCATCAGCCTTTCCCTCCGTCACCTAGGAGCCTGCGCCGTAGGAATTCACGGCTGCAAATCCGCTCTCATCCACACCCCCGGCCGCTCGATTTCGTTGCATATTCACCAATATTCGCCTCAATCGAGTGGCCAGGGGCGCGGCGATAGCGAATTTTCGCTTTCGCGAATTCCTGTGGCGCAGGCTCCTAGGCCCGCCACGATTTCTTCCATGCGGGCGCCGCGGGAACCTTTCACCAGTATGACGCTGTCTTGTTCCCCCGCGTCGCGAAGCGCTTCGAGCAGCGCCTGGCGGCTGGCGAAATGCCGGCCCCCGCCGCCGAAGCCTTTCACCATATGTCGGCACAATTCGCCGGCAGCCCAGAGTTGATCGATGCCCCGGGCGGCTGCGTGGCGACCGATTTGCCGATGCAGGCGGCCCGCCTCGGGGCCGAGTTCGAGCATGTCTCCGGCCACCAGCATCCGCGGGCCGGGCAATTCCGCGAGCAGGTCGATGGCGGCGCGGAAGGAATCGGGGCTGGCGTTGTAGCTGTCGTCGATGATGCGTTGGCCGCTGGGGCCGGTGAGAGCGCACAGCCGACCGCTGGCCGGCGCTGTGGCTTCGAGGCCCGCGCCCACCGTATCCACCGCCGCGCCGGCTTCGAGCGCCGCTGCCGCGGCGGCAACCGCATTGGCGACATTGTGCTCGCCAAGCAGTCGCAGTTGCACTCGTATCCGGATTCCGGGGCCGAGCAGTGTGAAGCCCGGCTGGCCGCTGGCGTTCAGTTCGATGCCGGCGGCGAAGTAGTCCGAGTCGCCCGCCACTTCCCGCAGGCTGAACTGGCGAATCCGGTGCGCCGCGCCGCGCCGGCGCCAGGCTTGCAGATTGAGGTCCGCGGCATTGAGCAGCAGCACCCCGTCCGGCCGGAGTCCCTCGATAATTTCCCCCTTGGCCCGCACCACTCCCGGCAAGCCGCCGAAACCTTCGGTATGGGCCATGGCGGCATTGGTGATCAGCGCCACGTCAGGGCGGGCCGCCGCGGTGCAGAAGGCGATTTCCCCCGCCCGGTTGGCGCCCATTTCAATGACGGCGAAGCGATGCTCCCCGGCAATCCGCAACAGGGTCAGGGGGACGCCCACCGTATTGTTCCAATTGGCGTGGGTGGCGAGGCAGCCGCCTTCCCGCGACAGGATGTTCCGCAGCATTTCCTTCACCGTGGTCTTGCCCTGGCTGCCGGTAACCGCGATCAGCCTGGCGCCGGAGCGCTCGCGGTTGATGCCGGCGATTCGCGCCAGCGCCAGGCCGGTATCCGCCACCTGCAACTGGGGCAGGTCGGCGGGCTGGCGGCGGCTCACCACCGCGCCGGCGGCGCCGCGCCTGCCGGCCTCCGCCACGAAATCATTGCCGTCGAAGTTGTCGCCTGTCAGGGCGAGAAACAGATCGCCGGGCCGCAGGCTGCGGGTATCGGTGGATACCCTGCTGAAGCCGGCATTGCGGCCATGGAGTTCGCCGCCGAGTTCCACCGCCAGCGATTCGAGCATCATTTCGCCTATCAAGATCCCGTTCCCGCGCTGGCTGGCGCGCGCCGCCCCAGGGCATCGCGCACCATGCCGGCATCGCTGAATTCGCGCCGCTCGGCGCCGACCTGCTGGTAATCCTCATGGCCCTTGCCGGCAACCAGCACCACATCGCCCGGGGCCGCCCCGGCAATGGCGAAGGCAATGGCCCGCTCCCGGTCGCGCTGCACATGGGCCGAACCGGGCTGCTTCATGCCGCTGCGAATCTGGCTGACGATGGCGTCGCCGTCTTCGAACCGGGGGTTGTCGTCGGTGATTACGGTGTGATCCGCCAGCTTTTCCGCCAGGGCGCCCATGATGGGCCGCTTGCCCCTGTCCCGGTTGCCGCCGCAGCCGAATACGCACCAGAGTTGCCCGGTGAAATGTTTGCGCAGGGCGGTCAACGCGCCTTCCAGGCCGTCCGGCGTGTGGGAGTAGTCCACCACGGCGGTGACATCGCCAGCGTCGCCCCAGACCTCCATGCGACCGTCCACCGCCTGCAGGCCGGATACGAGTTCGCAGATGCGCTCGATGCCGATTTCGCCGATCCGGTGGCGGCAGGCGAGCAGGGCGCCCACCACCGCGAGCATATTGCTGACATTGAACTCGCCGAGAAGCTTGCAGTCGATCAGCCCGATGCCGACGGGAGTGTGTATTTCGGCGCGGAATCCCTGGCTCGTGATGGTTACCGCCTCGGCCCGGACCATGGCCTGCCGGTTGTCCACGCCATAAGTGATCACTTCCACGCCGGAGGCGAGGTCGTTAATGATGCGCATGCCATAGGGGTCATCGAGATTGATGATGGCGTGGCGCAGCCCGGGGCTCGCGAAAAGCCTGCGCTTGCTGGCGCCGTAGGCTTCCATGCTGTCGTGGTAGTCGAGGTGGTCCCGGGTCAGATTGGTGAAGATCGCGGTTTCGAATGCCACGCCCTGCACCCGCCGCTGGTGCAGCCCCACCGAGGAAACTTCCATGGCCACGGCGCCGAGCCCCGCCACGGCCATTTCCGCCAGGGCCTTTTGACTGAACACCGCATCCGGGGTGGTCAGGGGACAGTCCGCCAGCTTGCCGGGAACGCCATAGCCCAGGGTGCCGATGACTCCGGCGGGGCAGCCCGCCCCGGCGAACAGCCGGGCGATGAATTGGGAGCAGGTGGTCTTGCCATTGGTGCCGGTGATGCCGAGCACCGACATCCGCGCCGAGGGGTTCTGGTAAAAACGCCCTGCGACCGCACTGGCTTTCGCCACCAGATTGTCCACGGCGATCACCGGCGTGCCGTCATGCCAGCCCACCCCCCGCCAGTCCGGGCCGGACTCGGCAAGCACCGCCGCCGCGCCCTGCCGCACCGCGGCTTCGATGTATTCCCGGGCGTCATGGGTGCGGCCGAAAGTCGCGAGAAACAGGTCGCCGCTTTCCACCTGCCTGCTGTCGAGCTTGATGCCGCGCAAATCGATATCGAGTCGGTCCGCTTCGGGGCCGGGTTCCGCCAGCCCGCGGATCAGGCGCGGGAGACTGGCTTCCAGCGGCAGCGAGGCGGGCGCATTCATGGTTCGACCAATCCTTCGGCGCCGGATTGCGCCAGGCTGCGCGCGGGCGGGGCGGGAAGCGGCGCGTCATCCGGCGGCACATCGAGAATCCGCATGGCGCCGGAAGCGATGCGGGCGAACACCGGCGCCGCCACCTGGCCGCCGAGATGCTCGTCCCCCTTGGGTTCATTGACAATGACCACCACGACAATCTCGGGCCGGCTGGCCGGGGCCAGACCCACGAACAGCGAATTATGCAGATTGTCCTCGTAGCCCGAGACGCCCACCACGTGGGATGTGCCGGTCTTGCCCGCCACCTGGTAGAGGGGTATGCGCGCCGCGGTGACCGCGCCGCCGCGGGAGCGGTCCACCACGGTTTCCAGCATGTCCAGCACCTGCCCCGCAATGACGGGGCTGATGACCCGCTCCCGCGGCAGCGTGTCGAGCTGCCCTTCGCCGAGCCTGAGCAGGGACACCGGCTTGCGAACGCCCTCATCGGCAAACACCGAATAGGCCCGGGCCAGGTGCACCGCGGTGGCGGACATGCCATAGCCAAACGAAAGCGCCGCCGTGGCGTGCTGGCCGATATTGGCCGGGTCCGGCACCACGCCGGCCCGCTCGCCCGGGAAGCCGGATTCCATGCTGCGACCGAAGCCGAAGCGCTGCAGGACATCCACCATGGGCCCGGCGCCGATACTCGCGGCAATCAGGCTGGTGCCCACATTGCTCGATTTGGTAATGACGCCGGTGGTGGTCAGGGTGCCGTAGCCGAACAGGTCCTGCACCGTGCGTCCCGCCACCACCATCCAGCCATTGCCGGTTTCGATCACGGTGTCCGGGGTATAGCGACCGGATTCGAGAGCGGCGGCGATGGTGAAGGGCTTCATGGTGGAGCCGGGTTCGTAGGTGTCGGTGAAGGCGCGGTTGCGGGTGACGCTGAGGTCTTCGATCAGCGACTTGTTGTGAGGGTTGTACGAAGGCTGATTGGCCACCGCGAGCAGCTCGCCGGTCTCCACGTCGAGCACCACCGCCGTGGCGGACCGGGCATTGCGCTTGAGATACTCGGCTTTCAACTCCCGGTAGGCCAGATTCTGCAGGCTGATATCGATGCTCAGGCGCAGATCCCTGCCGGGCTGGGCGAGTTCGATGGTGTTGAGTTCCTCGATGATATTGCCCCGGCGGTCCTTGATGACCCGGCGGCTGCCGGGGACGCCGGTGAGCCAGTCATTGTAGGCGCGTTCCATGCCTTCCTGGCCATGGCCGTCGATATCGTTGAATCCCAGCAGGTGGGCCGTAACTTCGCCGTGTGGATAGAAGCGGCGATACTCCCGCTGTTCGTAGATTCCGGGGATTCCCAGCGCCAGCACCGGCTCGGCGTCGAAAGGCGTCAGATGTCTTTGCAGATAGAGGAAGCGCCGGGAGCGGTTTTCCTCCAGGCGGCTGCGCAGGGTTGCCGGACCGAGCCCGAGCAGGCGCGCGAGTTCGCCGATTTTCTCGCCCCGGGGGTTGATTTCCGACGGGTCGGCCCAGATCGACTTCACCGGTGTGCTGATGGCCAGCGGTTCGCCGTTGCGGTCGGTAATCAGGCCGCGGTCGGCCATGAGCGGTACGCTGCGCAGGGTGCGGGCATCGCCTTCCTGCTGCAGGAAATCCCGCTGGAACACCTGCAGCGCGGTTGCCTTCCAGGCTGCGGCGGCGATGCCCAGGGCCATCAGCAACAGCAGCAGGGACGGGCGCCAGGCGCCCGCGGGCCTTGACAGGCTGGATCGGGTCATCGATGCACCACCACGATGTCTTCCGGTTCGGGCACGCGCATGCGCAGTTCTTCCCGGGCGACTTGCTCGATTCGGTCGGAGAGGGCGAATGTGCTGATCTCGATCAGCAATCGCCCCCGCTCTTCTTCCTGTTGATAAACCTGTCCGCGCAGCTCCTGCAATTCCCGGGACATGTGCCGGTGTTTCCGGGTGACGTCCACCAGGGCCCAGCCACTGATGACAATGACTGCCAGCAAGGTCAGCAGGATATTGGTGGAAGCCTGGCCCAGCCCGGCCCAGGCCCAGGGGGAGGGCCGGCGCTTGTTTGCGCCTTTTCCCGCAGTCTGGCGCGGATTTTTGTCCGGCTTGGCCATTTACAGTTTCTCCGCCACCCTCAGCACCGCACTGCGGGCCCTGGGATTGCGCGCCACTTCAGCGGCGCTCGCGCGCCGGGGTTTTCCCAGCGAGCGCAATTCGGCGCGGGATTTCCCCGATTGCATTTCGCTTTCCCTTACCGGCAGCCCCCGGGGCAAATCGTCTCCCGGGCCCGCCATGAATCGCTTGACGATGCGGTCTTCCAGGGAATGAAAGCTGATTACCGCCAGACGGCCCCCGGCCCGCAGTCCCGCCAGAGCACCGGCAAGCCCGCGGCGCAGTTCGTCGAGTTCCTCATTGATCCGGATGCGGATTCCCTGGAATGCCCGGGTAGCGGGATGCTTGCGTCTTTCCCGGCCAGGCAGCGCCCGCGCGATGATTTCCGCCAGCCGCGCCGTGGTCTGGATCGGCGCCGCCGTCCGCTCGCGCACGATGCGGGCGGCAATGCGCCGGGAATATCTTTCCTCGCCGTAATGAAACATGGCGTCGGCCAGTTCGCTCTCGGACGCCTTGTTGATCCAGTCGGCCGCGCTGACGCCGGCTCTCGGGTCCATGCGCATGTCGAGCGGGCCTTCGCCGCGAAAACCGAAGCCGCGGCTTTCGTCTTCGAGTTGCGGCGAGGACAGGCCGAGATCGAAGACCATGCCATCGACGCCGCCGGTCAGGCCCCGGGACTCGAGTTCCTCGCCAAGTTCGCCAAAACGCCGGTCGATGACGCCAAGCCGGGGCTCATGGGCGGCCATGGCCCGGGCGGCGGCAATGGCTTCCGGGTCCCGGTCCATGACAAGCAGCCGTCCCCCGGGGCCGAGTTGCGACAGAATCGCGGCACTATGCCCGCCGCGGCCGAAAGTCGCGTCGAGATAGATTCCGTCCGTTTTCCCGGCAGCCTGTATATGCAATGCTTCCACCACCGCTACCCTCATTACCGGATGATGTATGGCGACGCCATTCATCGGCAGTTGCTCCGGCCGGCTCCATTACAGAGCCAGATTTCTCAGCTCTTCGGGCAACTCCCCCTGTTCGTGCACTTCTTCCAGCCATTCCTCGCGTTTTCTGTGCCAGTTCCGCTGGCTCCAGATTTCCAGCTTCTTGCCCTGACCCACGAGGCAGACGTGCTTTTCGAGGTGGGCGTACTGCCTCAGTTCCTGGGGCAGCAGCACCCGGCCAATGCCATCGAGTTCCAGATCGTTGGCGTGGCCGATCAGCAGATGCTTCACCCGCCTGACGTATTCGTTGAGGCTCGACATGGCGTCGATCTGTCGTTCGATGGCGTCCCATTCAGCGGGCAGATACAGCGACAGGCAACGGTTTCTGGTATCCAGATCGATCGTCACCACAAGCCGCCCGCCGTGTTCGCCGGACAGGCGTTCCCGGTAGCGGGCCGGCATGGCCAGACGCCCCTTGGCGTCGAGGCTGACGGTGTTCATGCCACGAAACATGGCGCTTCCCTGAAGGCTTCAATCCGTAATTAACCACAATCGCCCACAAAATACCACTTTTTTCGATAATTTTTGCACATCCCTGTGCCGCTGCACTGGTTTGAACGTATGGATGCGGCCCCAGGAGCCAGGGGCGCGGCGATAGCGAATTTTCGCTTTCGCGAATTCCTGTGGCGCAGGCTCCCAAGTCATGACAGGCAAACCCAACGCAGAGCGGAGCGTAGTTACAGAATCTCTTGTGGATGGTTGTCCGCCAGATTGGCTGGATTTGCTTGCGACCGGCATGAAAACACCTTGCCGATGGCGGGTTGCCTGAAGAAACTCAAGCGAAAGGAAAAGCCCGAGCCAGCCTGTAAGCCGGGTTCTGTCGAGGACAATCATTCATCTGCGACCCGCGTCGCCGCGGGCCTGTAGCGGCCTACCCGAACCCGGTGCGAGCGACACCATGGGATTCCTATTTGGCCTTGCTCCGGACGGGGTTTGCCTTGCCGCGGACTGTTGCCAGCCGCGCGGTGCGCTCTTACCGCACCATTTCACCCTTACCGGACCGGAGTCCGGCGGTATGCTTTCTGTTGCACTTTCCGTAGGCTCGCGCCCCCCAGGAATTACCTGGCGCCCTGCTCTGTGGAGCCCGGACTTTCCTCCGCCACGCCGGGGACCACAGCGTGGCCCCGGCGCAAACAGCGATTGCCCGGCTGACTCGGACCACCAGCCTAGTCAAGTTTCCTGTTGTTGGCAACAAGCGATGCTGGTCAGCAGCAATTCTCATTTTGGCGCTCCAACCTTGATGTCATTCTGCGCGAAGCGAAGCGTAGTTGCAGAATCTCTTGCAGTGGCCACGCGATGAGACCCTGCGACTGCGCGCGGGATGACTGATGTGAGCGCACCCATTGCCATAATGAGAATTGCTGGTTGGTCAACACGTCTGAAAAGAAGTTTCTAAGTATTCTCTGAAAAACTCCATCCGTGGAGTTTTTCATTATCGCAAAACAAAAGCGTGGTTTTGTTTTGCTCCCGAAGCTCTGAACAAGGCCCGATTTGGCGCTTGTTCAGGTGGTTTGCCGGCCTTCCGACCGCTCCGTCAAACCCCGCGGGCACATTGTCCCTCACTGGCAACGCTCACGCCAGGACAAAACCGATCACGACTTGTTCAGACCTTCCCTAGCGGCAAACTGCTATACTTGCCGGCGGGTTCGCACGAGAGGAAACAAGTCGATGTCCGCAATGAAAATTCCCTTGCCTCCGGGCGGATTCGAGCCTAAGTCCATTGAACCTAGGTTTCCCATGCTCCGGCAATTTGATTTGCCGCCATGTTGCATTGAGTTCTACAAAAAAGACGAAGAATATAGAGCTTGGCTTCGTGACAATCCAGATGGATATGTCATGAACAATTACCGGAGAGACAACGGGCCGATACCCTGTTTCAAACAAATGGAAAATGCTCTGACGATCCATCATGTTACTGAGAATGCGAGGCATTTGGATCGTTCCGACACAATGAGCTACCGCAAACTCTGTTGCGAGGAGCGAAAACCTCTTGAAGACTTCAAGAGAAACATTATCAATGTCTTAAATGCCACAAAGGGTGTCACGACATGACTGGTAAGATAATCTACCTTCACTCTGTGTTAAGGATTTCCCTTATTTGGTCATCTACCTGTCTGGCCAATTGCGGATCTTCAGAATCACTGGTTCCGGTGGCTATCGGCGGTAGCAATGGCATGATAATCATGAGCGCAACAAGCTCACTATCGAGTCCAGAAATCGACTGGACGGCATCCGAACGCATTGTGCTAGAACGTTGCCAGGCATGGAACTACACAGGCTTCGAAGCTTTCAACCTCATATCAAGCGAATGCGTGAATTCTTACAGCTACAACAGTTGTGCGGCTTGGGAATACGATTCTCTTCAGGGAGTAAGTAACTGCATAGATTATGAAACTGTAAAAGCTTGCAGTCATTGGCGGTTTGATCGGAATTTCCAGTGTACGGGCCCAAGACGCCCGTAACGCGTTACAAGCACGTTCCTTGCCGTGAGGTCAACGGCCTAATGTATTTTGCTTCCCCTGATTGCATGATATCCTAAACTCCTTCTTGCGCAATACTACGGCTGTCTGGTGGTTTCCGATCACACAGTCGCTGTAGTCCTCAATGTGGAAAAGGTCTCCCCAGTGATTTCTGACATATTCCTCACTGTGGAAAGCGGTTTGGTAGAAATCCGGCAAACCGGCCAGGTTTCTGATTCCCGAGCTGCTCTGTAAAAAGTAAAAACCTTTCCCATTCATCACATTATGCAATCGATTTCCGAAAGGGGTTGCCTTGTCCCACACCGGTTTGCCATGCACACTGCAAATCAGTATTCCATCGACTGACAGGACGCGATGCAATTCTTGCAACCAGTCAAACTGCATATCCTCGTTAAAGTGAGTGAACAAAGAAATTGCAAAAACGACGTCAAATCTCCGCGAGGCGTAGGGGAGCGGAGGTCGTTTATCGTTGATGTCCCAACTAGCCTTACCAGGAAAATTTTCCTGAGCCCAAACTATCGCGTCGCTGTCAATATCTGTACCTGTGAACTTCCATTTCGTATCTTCGCAGAAGAAGTGCGCGAGCACTCGTGCGCACCCGCAGCCAAAGTCGAGTACTTCCAGTTCTTCGGATAACTCAATTTCTTGTGCCTTAAGAATCTTGGAGGTATCTCGATGGATTTGTGAGCCGGCCGCAAGAAAAGAATCTCGTCGCAACTCCCCGTGGACACGATAGCGAAGACCAGGAGGTGGAATAGGCATCCCGCCATCATCAGTCTTGCTTGCGAACATGAACCCAAAGCTATGCAGGAACAAGTGAGTGTGGTGAATCAGGCTTCTGACACAGCCGGTAAGGAAATACAGAAATTTGTTTTCTTTCAGTCTTTCTCTCGTCGAAATGGCATCCCTTTCACTCATCGATTGTCCCTGTTGAATAGCCGCGGGCTACTTGAACCTAACCGCAGTGCCGTAGCCGGCGAGGATGATCATGCCGCCCATGATGTCTTTGAAAATATTTATCCCGAGTACGCATTCCGCACCCACGATGCCAAGCGACTCGCCGATCTCGCGTCCGGGGAAATGTGCTGTGGTAACGATTCTATTGACCGGAATTGCCATGGAGTCTGCTCGTTTCTTGATATGAATGCGAAGGCAAGCCTAGCGCTTGCTGATCGAAGATTCCACTACCGGGCTGCGCAAAATACTCAGCCGGCCAGCTTTAGTCGGGGAAAATTGGGCTGGCGACCAAGCGACCAAGCAGGACACCCATCCCCGGTCGAATGGGGGTCGAATGGGACACCCATCGAACCAGTCAGGGTTCGCATTCAGCCCCAGACTCTGCCCCGGCCCCGATTGTCAGCCCCTCCCGGGTAATTTCCCCAAAAACTTGGCATTCGGAACCGTTCCCGCCTATACCTTCCCCATCGGAACCCACGGCCGGCGGAAGCCCCATGACCCAGCCCCGTTCACAAATCGTCCAGCCCGAACGCACCCGCTACTACCACTGCGTCGCCCGCTGCGTGCGCCGCGCCTGGCTCTGCGGCGAAGACGGCTACACCGGCAAGAACTTCGACCACCGCAAATCCTGGCTCCTGGAACGGATGAAACTGCTGGAGGAGGTCTTCGCCATCCGCATCGCCGCCTACGCGGTGATGAGCAACCACTACCATGTGGTGCTGTTTCATGGATTGGACAGGGTGAAGGCGTGGGAGAGGCGTCGCAAACCTCGGCTAACCCCGGCACACCCAATAAGCCCGGAATACATGGGTCGGCGCCTGTTCAGACCATGCAGATCTGGTTTACATTTTTTTGGCGGCAGACTCATAAATCAGCTTCTTGCGGACGCCGGTGATTTTGGCCGCCAGGGCGGCGGCCCTGGTCAGCGGCAATTCGGATTGGAGAATTGAGACAATACGCAGGGCTTCGGGCAGGCGCTCCATGGTCTGGTCTTCTGCCGGATAGCCGGCGAGCGCCAGCACGAATTCGCCCTTGCGCTGGTTTTTATCGTTTTCCAGCCAGGCGGCGGCTTCGGCGAGGCTGCCCCGGAAGTGACTTTCGAACTGCTTGGTCATTTCCCGAGCGATGAATACTTCACGGTCAGGGCCAAGGATGGCGATAAGGTCTTCGACACAGTCGAGGATGCGATGGCTTGATTCGTAAAGAACCCAGGTGGCAGGCTCGCCGTGCAACTCCCGCAGCCGCTTGCGGCGGGCGGCTTGCGCGGGAGGCGGAAATCCCTCGAACCGGAAACGGTCCGTGGGCAGGCCCGCCACGCTCAGGGCGGCAAGCAGGGCGCTTGGGCCGGGAATGGGGATGACCTGGCTGCCCTGCTCCCGGGCGGCCCTGACCAGGGCATAGCCGGGGTCGGAAATGAGCGGCGTGCCCGCATCGGAAATCAGCGCCACACTGGCGCCGTCCCGCAGCATGCCCAGCAGCTTTTCCCGCACACCGGCGCCGCTGTGCTCGTGATAGGCAAGCAGCGGTCGGCGGATATCATAATGATCGAGCAGTTTGGCGCTGTGGCGGGTATCTTCCGCGGCAATGCAGTCAACACTGTCAAGCACCTCCCGCCCCCTGCGAGAAAAATCCCCGAGATTGCCTATGGGCGTCGCCACTACGTACAGACAGCCTGTCGGGAAAATCATGGGATGTGGCGTTCATCGCCGAAATTGCAACATGCAGCGGCGATGATACACTAGGAGCCTGCGCCGCATTTGCCAGAGGAATTGCCATGAGCAGACTTTCGGGGGTTTTTTGCAGGCGGATGGCAGGCTGTACTGTCCTTGGGTTGGCAATACTGCTGACTCCCGCCACCTTGGCCGAAGACGCCGGCAATCTGTACAACACCGCGGTGGATGTCCGCATGGGAGAGCGGTATTTCGAGCGGCAGTGTTCGCGTTGTCATGGCTTTGACGCCACGGGCAACGATGAAACCGGAGCGCCGGACCTCACCGGGCGGCTGACCCGGGGAAGCACCGATGTCGCCATTTTCAACATTATCCGCGATGGCATTCCCGGCACCGCCATGTTGCCGGTGGCGGCGGATGTGCCGGACCCCCAGGTCTGGCAGGTGGTGGCCTATCTCGATTCGCTTCGCTACGACCCGGGTTCGGTGGTGCTTGCCGGCAATGCCGAAGCCGGCGGCGAACTGTTCTGGAATGGCAGCGACTGCGCCGATTGCCATATGGTGAACGGTCGCGGCTCGCGCAGCGGGCCGGACCTGTCCCGGGTGGGGGAAAACCGCACACCGGATGACCTGCTCGCCGACATGGTCAATCCCCAGGAAAATGTGGCGCCGCGCTGGTGGCGGCTGCGTATCACCGGGCCCGATGGCGTAAGCCGGGAAGGTTACCGCATGAATGAGGACAGCTTCTCCCTGCGCATCATGGACGACGGGGAAAACCTCTGGTCGATTCCCAAGGACGGTCTGCAATCCTACGAACGTATCGAAGATTCCACCATGCCCAGCTATGCCCAAACACTGTCGGAGAGCGAACTGGACGACCTGGTCGCCTACCTGTTCTCCCTGAGACGGGAGAAAATATGAACATGAAAAGCATGCTCCGCAGCCTGCTGCCCGCCCTGCTGCTCCCCGCGCTTGCCGCGGCCCAGGAACAGCAGTTGCAGACCGTGATTACGCCGGCATTCTCCCCCATCACCTGGGAGCGACTGGTGGACGCGAAGAATGAGCCGGAAAACTGGCTGATGTATTCCGGCACTCTCGACAGCCAGCGCCACAGCCTGCTCGATCAGATCAACACCGAAAACGTGTCCGAACTGGAAATGAAGTGGGCCTACCAGATTCCCGTGATCGACCGGGCCGAAACCGTGCCGCTGGTGGTCGACGGCATCATGTTCATCACCGAGGCCCCGAGCAATGTCACCGCGGTGGACGCCCGTACCGGCCGGGTGTACTGGCGCTATGACCACGAACTGCCCGAGGACCTGCGAATCTGTTGCGGCCGCAATAACCGCGGCGTGGCGATACTCGGCGAAACCCTGTTCATGAGTACGCTCGACGCGCACCTGGTGGCCATCGACGCCCGCACCGGCAACCTGCTCTGGAACACCGAAGTCGCTCCCTACGCTTCCGGCTACAGCAAGACCGCCGCGCCGCTGATCGTCAAGGATCTGGTCGTTACCGGCATCGCCGGCGGTGAATTCGGCATCCGCGGCTTTATCGACGCTTACGATCCCGAGACCGGCGAACTGGTATGGCGCACCTACACGATTCCCGGCCCCGGCGAGTTCGGCAACGACACCTGGTCGGGCGATTCCTGGGCCACCGGCGGTTCGGCCACCTGGATCACCGGCTCCTACGACGCGGAACTGAACCAGATCTATTGGGGCACCGGCAATCCGGGCCCGGACTGGAACGGCGACGTGCGCCTCGGCGACAACCTGTATTCGGACGCGGTGCTGGCGCTGAACGGCGATACCGGCGAGATCGAATGGCACTTCCAGTTCACGCCCCATGACGTACACGACTACGACGCCATCCAGATTCCCATTCTCGCCGACATCGAGTTCGGCGGCGAAATGCGCAACACCATGCTCTGGGCCAATCGCAACGGCTTCTTTTACACCCTGGACCGCGCAACCGGCGAATTCCTCCTCGGCGACACCTACGCCTCGGTGACCTGGGCCTCCGGGCTGGACCCGAACGGGCGCCCGATTCGCGTACCCGGCATGGCGCCCACCTATGAGGGCGTCATGGTGTCGCCGCCCATCGTGGGCGCCACCAACTGGTATTCGCCCGCCTTCAATCCCGATACCGGGCTGTTTTACGTCACTTCCTTCGACGGCGAGCAGGAGTTCTTCAAGCGCGACGAGGATTACGAGGAAGGCGAGCGCTACACCGGCGGCGGCGGACGTTACACCCAGCCCATGGACGCCTTTCACAGTTCAATCCGCGCCATCGACCCCGCCACGGTGGATATCGTCTGGGAATTCCCCATCATGCCGCGATCCTCGGCCGGCATCACCACCACCGCCGGCGGCCTGCTGTTCAGCGGCAGCGCTGACGGCTACTTTTTTGCGCTGGATGCGGCCACCGGCGAGGAATTGTGGAATGTTTCCCTGAGCCGCCGGGTCCACGCGGCGCCGATGACCTGGTCCGTGGACGGCGAGCAGTTCGTCACCATCGCCTCGGGGAATGTGGTCTTCACCTTCGGCCTGCGGAACTGAGCAGGGCACGGCCGGGAACAAGCCGGCAAGGCACTGATCGCAGATGACGAAGGTCTGGACCAAGGCGCGGGAACTGGCTGCGGCCACGCCCGCCGGCAGGAATCGCTATGTGGATTTCCTGCGGGGCTTTTCGATTCTGTTCGTCATTTCCGGCCATTGGCTGATCACCGGCGCGATGATCGACCCCGAAACCGGCGACGTCACCCCGATGCTGGCGCTGGAAGTGGTTCCCTGGGCCGAATGGCTGACCTGGGTCTTTCAGGTCATGCCGATTTTCTTCCTGGTGGGCGGTTACGCCAATTCGGTGTCGCTGGAGTCGGCGCGGCGCAGGGGCATGGGCTACGGGGAGTGGCTCACCACCCGCCTGCACCGGCTGCTGCGGCCCATGCTGCTGCTCGTGCTGGTCTGGGCGCTGATTGCCGTGGCGCTGCATGCTGGCGGCATTGCAGGCGCAAGCACCCAGTTCATCACCCGCACCGCCCTGCTGCCCACCTGGTTTCTCGCCATCTACACGATGATCGTCGTGCTGGCGCCCCTGAGCCATGGAATCTGGCTGCGCTGGGGGTACGGCTCGCTGTTCGCCCTGCTGGCCCTGGCGGCACTGGCGGATTTCGCTTTCTTCGGCCTGGACTGGGAAACCCCCGGCTGGAGCAATTATTTCTGGATCTGGCTGGCCATGCATCATTTGGGCTTTGCCTGGCGAGACGGTCGCCTGGGCAACCCGGGCACGCTGCTGGCGATCGCCGGAGTCGCCCTGCTCACGCTGCTGGCGGTGGTGCTGCTGGGCCCCTATCCGGTTGCCATGGCCGGCTCGCCGGGGGACGGGCCGAGCAATTCCCTGCCGCCCAAGATCACCCTGGTCCTGCTGGGCACGGTCCAGTTCGGCGTGCTGCTGGCCATGGAAAAACCCATGCGGCGGCTGCTTGAGGACCTCCGCATCTGGACCGCCACGGTGCTCATCAACAGCATGATCATGACCTTGTATCTGTGGCACATGAGCGTGCTGTTGCTGCTGCTTGGCGCTTCCTGGCTCGCCGACGGCGTCGGGCTCGGCATGACGCCCGGCAGCGCCCCCTGGTGGTGGGCGCGGATTCCCTGGCTGCTGCTCTGTGCCGCCTTGCTGTTGCCGGTAGCCATGAGCCTGTCTCCGCTGGAGCGAATGTCGCGCCCCGCCGCCGCACCCGTTCCAAAGCTTTGGCGCCAATTGCCCGGCGCCGCCCTGGTGGGGCTAGGCATCAGCTTCACCGCATTGTTCGGCATCGACGGCAACCCCCTGTCACTGGCCAATACCGGCATTGTGGCCCTGGTGCTCGGCGGCGGCTGGATCTGCGGAATCGCTTTCCTGCCAAAACGAGTCTAAAGCCGGTTTTCGAGTTCAACACTGAATCGCATTGTCTGCGGCGCAGGTTCCCAAGTGAAAAAATACCAGAATAATTGTCTATTCGGACTTTTATCGATATTTTTACCAGTATTTTGGTAAATATATCGAGCATGAAACTCTCACAGCTTGGCCGAAATCTGAGAGACTCCCGCAAGCGCCGCTTCCCCGGGGACAACCTGGCGCGCTTTGCGATTCGTATCGGTGTAAGCCGCGCCACACTTCAAAAGATGGAACAAGGCGACCTCTCGGTTTCCATGGAGAAGTACTACCGGGCCGGGAGATTGCTGGGTCTGGAGCGGGAATTCGAGCGATTGCTGCAGTCGCCGCGGAGTTTGTTCGATGACTGAACTCGCCCGATACGACGTTTACGTAAAATCGTCCGTAGCGGGCGTTTCCGAGCGGGAAATGAAACTGGCGGGCCGGAGAATGAGCCAATGACAAACACGAAAATTCGGCCATACGACAGCGAGCGGGACGAGAAGGCGGTGCGCCGCATCTGGGAGGAGACCCGCTGGATAGACCGGGGCGATGAGGGCGACGCCGCCTCGTTGCGCGTCATGCTCGACCATTCCCCCGCATTGGTGGCGGAATTGGACGGCGAAGCCGAATGCGTGACCATTTCCAGCCCGGCGACGATCCGCCACCTGCGGGAGGATATTCCCCTGGGCATTGTCGCCGCAGTAACCACGAGCCCCAGCGGGCGCCGGGCCGGGCTGGCGTCGCGCACCACCGCGGCCCTGTTGCGGCGGGACGCCGGGGCGGGCATGATGGTATCCGTTCTGGGAATGTTCGAGCAGGGTTTTTACACCCGTCTCGGCTTCGGCAATGGGCCCTGTGAGTTGCGCTGGGGTCTTGATCCGGCAACGCTGTCGGTTCCGGTCTCCGCCGCATCGCCGCTTCGCATTACCGCCAGCGACAGCGCGGACGTTTACCGGGCAATGCGCGAGCGCACCCTTCGCCATGGCGGGGTTCGCATCCTCAATGCGGCCCATATCGAGGCGGAAATGGGCTGGACCGAGCATCCTCTCGGCCTCGGTTACCGCGATGAAGGAGGGAAGCTGACCCACTTCCTCTGGGGCGAGTTGAAGGACGAAAACGGCCCTCTGATCATCACCGCCATGGCCTGGCGGGAACCCGGACAGTTGCTGGAGTTGCTGGCGCTGTTGCGGAGCCTGGGAGACCAGGCCCATGTGGTGAAAATGATCGAGCCCGCCGGCGTGCATTTGCAGGACTTCATCGACCGGCCCTTTCGCCAGGCCAACACGAGCAAGGGCGGCGAATGGCGCAAGGGCGCCGAGGCCGAAGCCTGGTGGCAGGCGCGCATCAACGACCTGCAGGGTTGCCTGGCCCGCACTTCCCTGCCCCATGCCGGACCGGCCCTGACCTTCAATCTGCATCTCGATGATCCGATTGCGGGGTTTCTGCCCGCATCGGGCAACTGGAAAGGAACAGGCGGAGACTACGTCGTGGAACTCGGCAAGGCGAGCAGCGCGGAACCCGGCAGCCGCAAGGGCTTGCCCAGCCTCCACGCCGGCGTTGGCGGTTTTACCCGGCTGTGGCTGGGCTGCGCCGAAGCCCGCGCCATCGCGGCCGCGGGACAGCTTGAAGCACCCGGGCAATTGCTCGACGATCTTGAAGCGACCTTGCGTCTCCCCACCCCCCGTACCGGCTGCGAATTCTGAGAACGACAAAGTATCCGTCAATCTGCGCGCCCAATTTTCTGTCATTCCGCGCACAGTCGCGGAATCTCATTGCGAGGGCACTGCCTGAGATTCTGCGACTACGCTTCGCTCCGCGCAGAATGACAGGGGTGGAGCGGGAGAGTCAGTCTACTCGACCTGGGACAATCGGGCCGCGATGGCTTCCCGATCGATTTCCCGGCCTTCGAGGAAGACCCGTTCGATGGCTCGGGTATTGCGAATATTGCCCAAGGGGTTTGCCGACAGTATCACCAGGCTTGCGCTGTACCCCGGCGCCAGCAGGCCGAGATCGTCAATCTCCAGATGCCGCGCCGCCACGCTCGTTCCGGCCGCCAGGGCCTGCATCGGGCTCATGCCGAGGCGGACCAGAATCTCGAGTTCGCGATGCCCGGTATAGCCGAAAGGATGGCCCGGCAAGGCGCCGGCGTCGGTGCCGAGCACAATGTCGGCACCCGCATCCACCAGGCGCATGAGACTGTCGCGCAAGCTGCTTTCCCGCTCTTCATCCCGGACGATTTCGCCTGCCGGCAGCCGACCGGAACCGGTCAAGCCGTCCGCGCCGGCGCCCGGCAGCACCACCCGCAGGAAGGGATCCTCGCCAATGGCTTCCCGGCGCAATTCGCCAAGGCCAAGATTGGGCACCACAAAGGCGCCGGAGGCTGCGATCTGTTCGGCAATCTCCGCAGTAAAAGCGTCTCCCAGTCGGCCATGGAGAAAGCCATGGGCGCCCGCCGCAAGCAGGTCGGGCATGTCCCCGGCGAATTGCTGGTGGACAAATACTTTCAATCCCAGGTTTTCGCTGACGGCAATCAGCGGTCGATACACGTCCGGCGCCAGCTTCTGCTGACTGCCGCCGCGATCGTCAACCCAGATCTTGATGAAATCAATGCCGCTGGCCGCCACTCCCCTGGCTTCGATCACGGCCTGCTCGGGGCTGTAGAGGCCATGGAGAATCGTTTGGCCGGTGCGCTCGGCCACTGCTGCCACTTCCAGCAGAAAGGCGTCGTTGGGGCCCTGCCCCTGCGGCCCCATGCCGGCTGAAAACAGCAGCCGCGCAGCATTCGGGTAACGCTCGCGCTGGTTTTGCTGGAATTCCAGGGCCATTTGCTCGGCATCCGTACCCGCCGAAAAGGCTGCGGCAAAACCGTACCAGGCATACTGTTCGAGATTCTCGCGCAGGTTTTCCGGCGAATAGTTGTGGCCTCCCCAATCATGGCCACTCTGAAACCCCAGATGGGTATGACCGTCGATCAGCGCGGGAATCACCGTCTTGCCCCTGCCGTCGATCACTCTGGCAACATCGCGCACAGGAATCGCCCTGCTGGACACCGCCGCGATTTCACCGCCCCGGACCACCAGGGACCCGTTCTCAATAACCGACCCGTCGCCGATTACCAGCCGCGCATTGCTGATGAGCACCGCCTCCTGGGCCAGCAAGGGGCCGGGAAGGTAAAAGAGTATTACCAATATTTTCAAAAGCTTGCGGTGTATTGCAGATGATTCGAATGGCATGGGAACGTCCTCTTTGGCTTGCAACTGGAAATGCAATTGACTTCGATAATGCGAATCATTATTATTTGCATCCTTTCTGCATCTACTACGAGGAAACAGTAACATGAGAAGTAGCAGAACATGGGCTCGCGTGGCCTGGGTATTGCCCATCCTGTGGGCCATGCCGGCAGCCGCCCAGTCGCAACAGCAGGATGGGGAGCTCGAAGAGATCGTCGTCCTGGGAAGGTATCTCTATACCGATCAGGTCAATGCTTTACGAACCCCCACCCCTATCATTGATGTCCCCCAGAGCCTGTCCATCGTCACTGCCGATCAGATCAGGATGCAGGGCTTCACCAGTCTTGGCGACATCGTCAACTACACTCCCGGCGTAAACACCTCACAGGGCGAAGGCCACCGCGACGCAGTAGTGTTTCGGGGTGTCCGCTCAACGGCTGATTTCTTTATCGATGGGGTTCGCGACGATGTGCAATACTACCGCCCTCTTTACAATCTCGAACAAGTGGAGATTCTGCGAGGTCCCAATTCCCTCTTTTTCGGGCGTGGCGGAACCGGCGGGATCCTGAATCGCGTCACCAAGAAAGGCATGATCGGCGACAACTTCACCGGCTACAAGGCGAGCGCAGATTCATTCGGCGAATATGACATCGAGTTCGACGGCAATTATTCGATGAATGCGTATTCGGCGTTCCGAATCAACGCATTTTATGAAAACCTCAGTAATCACCGTGACTTCTACGACGGCGACCGATTCGGAATCAATCCAACCGCCCGATTCGAAATTGGCGCCGCCACCACGCTTGACCTGTCCTGGGAGTACATCGATCACGAGCGATTTATCGACCGCGGCATCCCCACGGGCTCGGATGGGCGCCCGGTAGAAGACTTCAGGGATATTGTCTTCAGCGATCCGGACCTGAACCTGACCGGGTTGCAGGCCCATCTGTTCCGCGCGACCCTGCAACATGAATTTTCGGAAAACCTGAAAGGAAACTTCAGCGCGTTTCTCGGGGATTACGACAAGCTGTACCAGAACTTCTATGCGTCGAGCTACAAACAATCCCTCACGCCGAATGAGATCACTCTGGATGGTTATGTGGACACGACCCAGCGGGAGAACGGAATCCTGTCAGGAAACCTGATCGGTGAGTTCAGTACGGGCGGTTTGGATCACACGCTCGTGGTCGGTGGCGAATACATTGATACGACATCGGATCAGGATCGGTTCAATGCCTTTTGGGACACCACGTCGGACGATAATGAAATCTTCCCGATCAATCGTCCTCTCAGTCTGCGGGGAGGCGCAGGGATCAACGTTGCCGGAGGATCGACAGTCAACAGTTTTTCGGCAGACCTCAATGACGACACGCAGGTGGGCATTGAAGTGCTATCCGCCTATATTCAGGACGAGATCAGGATTTCGGACAATCTCGACCTTGTCATTGGCGCACGCCTCGACAGCTTTGATATCGCGGTCTTCAATGTGCCGGCAAATGACCTGCGAAGCCGCAAGGATGAAGAAATTTCACCGCGCCTCGGACTCGTCTTCAAACCGCAGGAGCAAATCTCGTTGTACGGCAGCTACAGTGGATCCTTCCTGCCGCGAAGCGGTGAGCAGTTCGCAAACATCAATGGAAACAACAACCGACTGGACCCAAACACCTTCACCAATCTCGAAGCGGGCGTAAAGTGGGACCTGAACCCGGGTCTGAGCCTGACCGCCGCCGTATTCGAGATCGAACAAAGCTCGCCCCAGGTTGCTGATGACGACCCTTCCACGCTGGATATCATTGATTCGACCATTGACGGTTTCGAACTGCAGCTCAGCGGTCTGCTGACGGATCGATGGTTCATTTCATCCGGATACAGTCATCTTGACGGGGAACAGGTCAATCGTTCCGGCTCCACAGGTCTGCGTCCACGCGAGTTGCCGGAAAACATGCTGTCGCTCTGGAACAGTTTCCAGATCAACGACAGATTGGGTCTCGGACTCGGCCTGAGCTATCAGGACGAGAGCTTCATCAACAATGGCAACAGCGCTATCCTGCCGAGCTATACCCGGTTCGATGCGGCAGTTTTTTACGACGTATCCAACAGCCTCCGCGTGCAACTCAATGTGGAGAACCTGAGCGATGAACTGTACTTCCCGAACTCACACAGCACGCATCAGGCCACCGTGGGAGCGCCGCTGAATGCACGCCTGACCATCAGCAGCCGGTTCTGATGGCGCGCCGGAATCCGAACCCGACAGCTCACTCTTCCCGGAAGGTAAACACGAACAGCAGGAACACGATCAGGGCGAAACCGGCCGGCAGCAGCCAGAAATCCTGCCAGCGCGCCAGCGTCAATACCGTTTCGTCTCCCAGGAACGCGTTGAACAGCGCTCCGGCGATCTGCGCGCCGATGAACATGCCGAGGCCGTAGGTCACCAGGACGAGGAATCCCTGGGCCTGGCCGCGCACGGCCGGCGTCGATTTCTTGTCGACGTAGATCTGCCCGGTGACGAAAAAGAAGTCGTAACAGATGCCGTGCAGCAATATGCCCGTGACCACCATCCAGAAGACGGCGTCCGGCGCGCCGAGCGCGAACAGCAGGTAGCGCAGGATCCACGCCGCCATGCCGATGGCCAGCATCCATTTCACGCCGAAGCGTACGAACAGCAGCGGCATCAACAACATGAACGCCGCCTCGGACATCTGGCCGAGCGTCATCAGCGACGACGGGTTGGGCAGCAGGCCGACGACCGCGTTGCTCACGTTCTGATCGTATACCGCATTGGCGACGAAGATCGGCGCGAAGTTGTAATACGCGGCCAGGGGAATGCAGATCAGAATCGAGCAGGCGATGAAGATATAGAACGCGCGGCTGCCCAGTTGCCGGAACGCGTCGATGCCGACGATGCTTTTCAGGGAGACTTTCTCGCCGGCAGCGGGAGGCGGCGTATGCGGCAACGTGAAACTGTAGGCGCCGAGAACCAGACTCGCGATCGCCGTGGTATAGAGCGGCAGCGGGGTGCGATCCGGCAATTCGTCGCCCGAGAACTGGCCGAGGACGAAGCCGATGAACAATCCGGCGACGATCCAGCCGATCGTGCCGAACACGCGAATGAGCGGAAACTGCTTTTCCTGGTTCTCGATGTTGTGAAAGGCGAGGGAGTTGGCCAGCCCCAGCGTCGGCATATAGCAGATGTTGTAGAGCAGGAGCAGCAGGATGAACAGCAAGGGCGACCCCGTCGCCTGGGGCACCGTCAGCATGATCAGCCCGCCGATGATGTGCAACGCGCCGAGAACCCGCTCCGTGGCGAAAAACCGGTCGGCAACCAGGCCCAGGAAAAACGGAGCGACGATCGCGGCCACGGGATTGACCGTATACGGCCAATGCGTGAGATCCGCCATGCCTTGAGCCGCCATGTAGTTGCCGATCGTCACATACCACGCGCCCCAGATGAAGAACTGCAGAAACATCATCGCGCTCAGGCGCGTACTTATGGCGCTGTTCGCACTATTGGCACTTTGCATTGCTTGACTCCCTGATCGCGGCTAGCGCGATGGATAAAGCGGTGAGATGAGATTCGGCGTCTCTTCGCGCCTGCTGCGGCTGGCCCACAATATGCCGCGCTGCAGGATCGTCAGAGCCTCGGGAATCTCATACACATGGGGCTTGTGGCCCAGCGAGGTGTAGAAGACGCGGCCCTCGCCGAATATCCGTTTCCAGACCACGGGTATGACCGCGTCCCTGACCCAATAGTCATGGTCGCCGTTGAAGGTCGTCGTGGCGAGAACCTTGTTGTTCGGATCGACGTGCATGTAGTACTGCTCCGACACGACGTCGAAATCGTCCAGTCCGCGCGTGATCGGGTCTTCGTGATCGGTGATGTTGACCCGGTAGGGAATGCCGTCGTTGCCGGGATGTTCCACCCATTGGCCGCCGATCATGTACTCGTAGCGCTGCGCCAGCCGAAACGAATCGCCGAGCCCGCCATGCCAGCCTGCGATTCCCATGCCGTTTTCCACCGCCGTCAGCAGACCGTTGAGCTGGTCTCCGGAAATCTCCCCCATGGTCCAGATCTGCACGACCAGATCGATGCCGCTCATGAACTCGCCGTCCGCGTACGGCTCCAGGGAATCCGAGACGATCACCTCGAATCCTTCGCTCCGCAGCCAGGGCACCAGCAAGTCCCGGTAGGCCACCGGCTCGTGACCTTCCCAGCCGCCATAGGTGAACAGGACGCGGCGGTCATTCTCCGCCGCGAATGTCGAGGCGCCCAGCACAAGGCAAAGCACCAGTAGAGCGGTTCGCATCATCATTCTTCCTCGTTCCACCTCATACCGCGCCCAAGCTTTCCGTCATTCCGCGCCCTCAACTTCCCGTCATTCCGCGCGTAGTCGCGGAATCTCGTCCGCGACGCACCGCAATCCCGGGGAGATTCCGCGACTGCGCTTCGCTCCGCGCGGAATGACGTGGGAGAGCGCTCACAGCTCGACCCAAGCGGCGCCCTTGCTCGCGCTTTCCACCGCCGCCTGCACAAAGCGCATGCCGCAGATTCCGTCCTCGACCCCGGGATAATTGCATAATGCCGGCTCTCCCGCCGCCGCGCGCCGCACATCGGCCATGAAATCGCGGTAGATGTTCGCGAACGCTTCGAGATAACCCTCGGGGTGGCCGGCAGGCGTCCTGGTCGCTCGCGCGGCCGCCTCGCCCAGATACCCGGCGCCGGACCGGAATCTCTCCCAGCTCTTGCCGGCCGGCTTCACCTTCAGCGTATTCGGCTCCATCTGGTGCCATTCCAGCCCGGCTTTCGTGCCGTAAAGACGGATATTGAGGGCGTTCTCCTCGCCGCAGGCGATCTGCGAGCATACGAGAGTGCCCCGGGCGCCGCCTTCGAGCCGCAACAGCATGCTGGCGTCGTCGTCGAGCCGCCGGCCTTCGACGAAGCTCGTCAGTTCCGCGCAGACCGATCGCACTTTCCGGCCCGTTACGAACTCGACCAAGTGCTTGGCGTGGGTGCCGATGTCGCCCACGCAGCAACTGATGCCGGAGCGCGCGGGGTCCGTGCGCCATTCGGCCTGTTTGTTCCCCTCGCGTTCCAGCGGTTCCATGAGCCAGTCCTGGTTGTATTCGACCTGGACCTTGCGCAGATCGCCCAGCCGGCCGCTCGCGACGAAATCGCGGGCTTCGCGGACCATCGGATAACCGCTGTAGGTATGCGTCAGGGCAAACAGTTTGCCGCTGCTCGCCACGATTTTTCCCAGTTCCCGCGCGTCGTCGAGGCTCGACGCCAGCGGCTTGTCGCAGACCACGTGGATGCCGGCTTCGAGAAACGCCCTCGCGACCGGAAGATGAAGATTGTTCGGCGTTGCGACGATGACGTAGTCGATGCCGTCCTTGATCGCCGCTTCTTCGGCGGCCATCGTCTCGTAGCGATCGTAGGTCCGTTCGAGATGCCAGGCTTCGGCGCTCGCCTTCGCCTTTTCGGGATCGGAAGACATGGCGCCGGCGACCACCCGGGCCTCGTTGTCGAGTTCCGCGGCGATTCGATGGACGGCGCCAATGAAGGCGCCCTGGCCGCCGCCGACAATCCCCGCCCTGAGTCTGCTCATGATCTGTAGGCCTCCCGCCCCACGCCTTGCACGGGAATTCCCTGCGCGGCCATCACCTCGTGCTGCAGCGCGTACATCGCCGCCGCCGCTTCGTCGATGGCCCTGGTAAACGCGACCGACCCTTCCAGGATGGGCGCCAGCTTGTCCTTGTCCTGGATGCGCGCCGGCGGATATTCGTGCTCGACGACGAGGTAGATCTCGGCCGGGTCGATGTCGAGCAGTTCACGCGCCGCAAGCTGGTGATCGAGCCAGTCGACGGTGCGGTTTTGCAGATAGGCCAGGGGGTCGTGTCTCGCCGTGCCCGGCAGTTCGTGCTCGCAGATGGCGACCTGCTTCTTCCAGGCGTTTACCTGATCGGCGGGATTGCCGGACGGCGCACTGCCGATCCAGTCGCCGCGTTCCATGGCCTGGCCGCCGTAGCCCCAGGCCGATATTCCTTTCGAATCGACGACCTGCCCCTTGACGTGGAAACCGTCGATCAGGAAGCCATAGCCTTCGTCCTTGAGGTACTGGAACATCGAGCGGGTGTCCTGGCCCATCAGAACCGAGTGCGAGGGATCGTAGTGAACCCGGAACTGGTCGCCGACGCCGTGTTTTTCGCAGATGCGATGCAAGGCGATCCAGGGCCCAGGCGCATAGGCGATGTTGTTATGCCAGCGATCGAGCGGCGTCCAGCCGGGCATGGGGCATTGCTCGACGCGAAACGTCAGCCCCCGGGCCTTCGCTTCTTTCAGCAGCGGTATGAATTCCCGCTCGAACATCTCGAGGTTGGGATCCATTTCGAGATCGTAATTGCGCCCGACGAAGCCGCATACCGCGTCCGTCTCAAGCAGCACCGCCGCGTCGAAAACGCGCAGCATGAATTCGTGCTTGGCGCGGCGCGCCGTATCGTCGGCAACGAGCATGTTGTCGAAATAGGCGAGGTCCGATAGCCCGACACCCGTATCCTTCATCGCGGCCTTGACGCGTTCGGCGCGCTTCCCGTTGAACGGTTCGCGCAGGTCGAGCGTGTTCGCGACCGGATCCAGCATCGCCTCGGCGGGCACGTCGCTGACGCTCGGATGCAAGGCCGCCGACAACTGGATGTAGGGCGAACCGATGTCGCGCGAGAACGCCAGCCATTCCTCTACCGCCAGGTCCGGGTCCGCATCGCGCAGCTCGCGCGGCGTCAGCTCTTGCAGCGCCGCCGTAAGCACGCTGATTTTCATGGGTCTGGGTTCGAATCCGCCCGCCGGTCTGCTCATTCCTGTTACCCTTCGCATCTGTGACAATGCTGACGAATAATGGACTAGTCGGGGCGGAAGAGGCAATGCCCGGGAAAATCTGCAAATTCTGCGCGCTTCTGCTGGCGCTGGCGCTCGCCGTCAAGCCCGGCATTTCCAGTTCCACCGAAAGCCGGCCCAATTTTCTGCTCGTCGTGTTCGAGGACATGAGTCCGCATATCGGCGCTTACGGAGACGTACAGGCTCGCACACCGGTGCTCGATGATTTTGCCGCACAATCAGTGCTTTACGAGAAGGTCTTTACTACGGCTGGAGTATGCAGTCCGAGCCGGGCGGCGCTGGCCACGGGCGTGCATCAGCAATCGATCGGCGCCCAGCAGATGCGCGCGCAACAAGGCGTGACGCTTCCCGACGGCTCGCGGCTTCCCTACACGGCGGTGCCGCCTCCACATGTGAAGGCCTATCCCGAATTGCTGCGCGCGGCGGGCTATTACACCAGCAACAACGGCAAGACCGACTATCAACTCGACCTGAACATTTCAGGCGGACCGTTCACGATCTGGGACGAGACGAACGCTGACCATCCCTGGCGCGGGCGCGGTGAAGAGCAACCGTTTTTCGCCATGGTCAATCTCGTGCAAACCCACGAAAGCCGGAATTTCCCGCTCGACCTCGACCCCGACAGTCATCCGATCACACCCGCAACGCTGGAGAATTTGCGGCGGGAACGCGCCGGCCGCGAGCCGGTTCACGATCCCACCGCGCTCGAACTGCCGCCCTTCCTGCCCGACACCGAACCGGTGCGCGCCGAATACGCGCAAATGCTCGACAACATCTTCCATACCGAACGGACCCTGGCCCGCCTGCTCGCCGAACTCGAGGAAGACGGGCTGGCCGGCAGCACCATCGTCATTGTCACCGCCGATCACGGCGACGGATTGCCGCGCGCCAAGCGCTCGCTCTATGACAGCGGGCTGCATGTGCCCTTCATGGTGCGCTGGCCCGACGGCCATGGCGCGGGAACGCGCAACGGCGAACTCGTGAGCTTCGTCGATATCGCGCCGACCGTGCTCGATCTCGCCGGCGTCGAGGTTCCCGCATGGATGACCGGCCGGATCTTTCTCGGCGATCACGCGGGCCCGGAACGAGGCTATATCCACGCCGCCGCGGACCGGCATGACGAAGTTCCCGATTACCTGCGCGCAGTGCGCGATCATCGCTGGAAATACATTCGCAACTACCGGAACGATCAGCCCTTTTTCAGACATCTCGCCTACCGCGACATGCTGCGCTCGATGCAGGAACTCTGGCGGCTGGAGGCGGCGGGCGAACTGCCGCCGCATATCGCGCAATATTTTAGCGGGAACCGGCCGGAAGAAGAGTTGTACGATCTCCGGGCGGACCCGTTCGAACTCGAAAATCTCGCCGGCGATGCGGATTATGCGGAGCAACTCGCGCAGATGCGCGCGGCGATGGCCCGTTTCAATGCGCGTACGCCCGATTGGTCGGTGGACGGCGAAGTGGCGATGGTAGAGCGCATGTGGCCGAGACTGGAGCATCCCGAGACTTCTTCCCCGACCGCCGAACTTGCCGATGGCCGCATCGCTTTGTACTCTGCAACACCCGGCGCCTCGATCGGTTACCGTATCGACGAAGGCCCGTGGCGGCTTTATACCGGACCGGTGGAACTTCAGCCGGACCAGTTTCTTGAAGCGAAAGCCGTCCGCTACGGGTACACCGAGAGTCAGGTCGTGAGAATCGAAGAATGAAGCAAAAGCCGACACACAATCCGTTTCGCCGCCTCATCGCCTTGCCGGCAATGCTTGCGCTTTGGCTGCCGCTTGCCGCCGCGGCCCAGGAAACTTCTGTTGCGGGCAATGAGCCGCCGCGCCCGAACATCATCGTCGTCTTCGTCGACGACCTCGGTTACGGCGACCTGTCGGCCTTCGGCGCCACGGCGATCGATACGCCCAATATCGACCGGCTCGGGGAAGAAGGCGTCATCATGACCAACTGGTACGCCGCCTCCAATGTGTGCACGCCAAGCCGCGCGGGCCTGCTGACCGGCCGCTATGCGCCGCGCTCGGGTACGCAATTCGTCACGCGCCCGCATTCGACCTGGGGCTTGCCGCCCTACGAGATCACCATCGCCGAAATGCTCGGGGATACCGGCTACGCCACCGGCATGATCGGCAAATGGCATCTGGGCCATCTGCCGGAACTCTGGCCCACCAGTCAGGGCTTCGACAGTTTTCTGGGCGTCGCCTATTCGAACGACATGGCGCCCTTCGATCTCTATCGCGGAACCGAGATGATCGAAGAGGATATCGACCAGTCGAGACTGTCCGACAAGTTCACCGACGAAGCCGTGCGCTTCATCGGCGAGAACGCCGGGCAACCGTTATTCCTCTATTACGCGCACAGCCATCCGCATTATCCCGCCGTTCCGGCGCAGCGCAACGTCGGCCGCAGCCGGGCCGGAGACTACGGCGATACCGTGGTGACGATCGACGATTCGGTCGGCAGTATTCTCGACGCGCTCGACGAGCAGGGAATCGCCGAGAACACGCTTATCCTCTTCACGAGCGACAACGGCCCCTGGTTCCAGGGCAGCGAAGGTCCGCTGCGCGCCCGCAAGGGCGAAACCTATGAAGGCGGTTATCGCGTGCCTTTTCTGGCGCGCTGGCCCGCGCAAATTCCCGCCGGGCTGGTCAATGACGAGATGGCGATGGCCATCGACCTGCTGCCGACTTTCGCCCGGCTCGCAGGCGGAGAGGTTCCCGCTGACCGCGCGATCGACGGCAGGGACATCTCGGACATGTGGACTCGCGGTGCGGAAAGCCCACACGACGTGCTTTATTTCTTCGACTCCAACGATCTCGCCGCGGTCCGCGACGGCCGTTACAAGCTCGTGCTCAAGACTTACTACCGTAACGGGCCCATAGCCTTCCGCCGCTTCGCCGGGCCGAAACTGTTCGACCTTGAAACCGACCCGACCGAAAGCTATGACGTCGGCAACCGCCACCCCGAAGTGTTCGAGCGGCTGATGGGACTGGCCAGGGAAATGGAAGCGGTGACCGACCCGATGGCGACTTCCCCCGAATCGCTCGGTGCGCCTGAGGGTACGCCTCTCGGGCCGCAGTTTGACTGATCAGAGCAATCCCCATGAACAAGTACCACCTTTCATTGCTTGTTTGCACAATCGGCGCCTCGCTCGTTGCTTGTGACCGTGCCGGTCAGAACGAAAGCACCGCGAATGCGGCGGTCGATTTTGTTGTGAACAATACCTGCGCTCCTGTTCCGGATGCGCCGGTGCGGATTGCGGGGGGTACTTTTCTTATGGGGGACGATTCGGTTTATGCCGAAGAAGGGCCGGTGCGGGAAACAACGGTGGATGGGTTCTGGATCGATCCTCACGAGGTCACGAATCGGCAGTTTTCCGAGTTCGTCTCGGCAACGGGGCATGTCACTATCGCCGAACAGCCGATCGATCCGGCGCTGTTCGGAGTGCCCGTCGAGCGGATTCCGCCGGAATTGCTGTTGCCAGGTTCGGCGGTATTCACACCGCCCGACGCGCAGTCGAGCGACTTCAGCAACTGGTGGGCATACCTGCCGGGCGCAAACTGGAAGAAGCCCTATGGCCCCGAAGGGGCGGACGCCGGGCCGGAGCAGCCGGTGGTTCATCTGGGCTGGGAAGACATGTTCGCCTATGCGGAGTGGAAAGGCGGGCGTTTGCCGACCGAAGCGGAATGGGAGTTTGCCGCCAGCGCGGGCGCGCGCACCGGGATCGCTCAGCCCGACCCCGAAGCGGCCAATACCTGGCAGGGCGTGTTTCCGACGCAAAACTCGGCCATGGACGGATTCGAGGACATCGCCCCGGCGGGCTGCTTTGCGCCCAACGCCAATGGACTGTATGACATGGTCGGAAACGTCTGGGAAGTCACCGCCGACTTTTACCGCCCCGGCCACGATCCCGAGGACACCCACAATCCCCAGGGCCCGCACGAGAACGATGCCTACGATCCGCTCAATCCGAGCTTCCCCAGCCGGGTGATGAAAGGGGGCAGTTTTCTGTGCGCCCCCAATTACTGCATGCGCTACCGTCCGGCCGCGCGGCAAGGCAGCGATCCGGGGCTCGGCTCGAGCAATGTCGGCTTCCGGCTTGTTTACGACACTGTACCGAATGCGCAGTAAGGCGCTCATTTTCTGCCTTTGCCTCGGCGCCGCTGCCGTCGCGGTCCTGGCATACCAGGGCGTGCGGGGCGAGGCGCCGAATTCGCAACCGAACGTCGTCTTCATCCTGCTCGACGACCTGCGCTTCGACGGCATGGGCTTTCTCAACGACAAGCTCGACACGCCGAACATCGACGCGCTGGCCAGGGGCGGCGCCTATTTTCCCAACACCGTCGTCACTACGTCGCTGTGCAGCCCGAGCCGCGCAACCATCCTCACCGGTATGACCACGCGCAATCACGGCATCGTGGACAACAACGATTCGAGCGAAGAGGGGCTGACGTTCTTCCCCGCTTACCTGCGGCAGGCGGGCTACGAGACAGGCTATTTCGGCAAATGGCACATGGGCGCCGCAACGGACGCCCCGCGGCCCGGCTTCGACAAATGGGTCAGCTTTGCCGGCCAGGGCAATTACTACCCGTGGTCGGCGCGGCGCGGCGGCGCCCTACTCAACGTCGATGGCGAGCAAGTCGAACAACAGGGCTACATCACCGACGAACTGACCGACTACGCGCTGGATTGGCTGGAGACGGGCCGCGAGGGCGACAAGCCTTTCTTTCTCTATCTCAGCCACAAGGCCGTTCATTCCGACCCGCTGCCCGCCGCGCGGCACGAGGGACAATACGACGACGTCACCTTCGACCTCCCCGCGAGCGCGGCAAACACGCCCGAGAACCATGCCGGCAAGCCGATGTGGGTCTACAACCAGCGCAATACCTGGCACGGCATCGACTTCTTCTACAATTCCGACATGCCGATGACGGAATATCTGCGCTTCTATTTCTCGACCTTGTCCGCGGTCGACGACAGCGTCGGCCGGATTCTCGCCTGGTTGCGCGAAAACGGACTGGAAGAGGACACCCTGGTCGTATTCACTTCGGACAACGGCTTCCTGTTCGGCGACCACGGCCTGATCGACAAGCGCAACGCCTACCAGCCCTCGGTGCTCGTGCCTTTCATCGCCTACCAGCCCGGCACGATTCCGGCTGGAACGGTCAATCGCGGCCGCATCCGAAATCTCGACTTCGCCCCCACCTTCCTCGACCTTGCCGGCGCCGAACAACCCGAACACTTCGAAGGCCATAGCGCCTGGCGCCTGATAAACGGCGAAACGCCCGAGACACAATGGAATCCCGACGATTTCATCTACGAGTACTACTGGGAATGGACCTTCCCGATGACCCCCGGCACCTTCTCGATCACCCGCGGCAACCTGAAATACATCCAGTACTACGGCATCTACGACATTGAAGAACTATACGACCTCGCCAGCGACCCCGACGAAATGCGCAACCTCATCGACGATCCCGCGTATCTCGAAGACAAGATCGAACTGCGCCAGGCGCTCTATGACGGCCTCGCCGACAACCGCCAACGCAACGTCATCCCCTACTCCCAGCGCCGGGCAAGCGGCAGCGTAAGGCGAATGCAGGGCGGCCCCCGCGCCGCCGACTACCCCGAATCATGGTACGTGGAACCCAACCGCCTCGACCGCCTCGACGACATCCTCCCCGACAGCCAGGCCAAACAGGAAGCCCACAACCGCGGCGAACCCTTCGCCCCCTCCCCCGTCGTCGGCCAGGACAACATCAATACCGACAATCAGTAACGGGACACCGTAAGCCGCTGCCGTTTCGGGGTGTCGGGCGGCGTGCAAGGCAGGGATGCCGAGCCCGAGCCTCCATGGACGGATTCACGGCGGACGCCTGACACCCCGAAACGGCAGCGGCGATGCCTCCAATAAGAGCAACCCTTGTTGCCCGCTTGTCTTATCCCGTAAACTGCGCCCCGTGATCATTCCCGAAGCAGAAGCGCTGCAACTCGCGGACAACCGCGACACCGCCGCACTGGCCGCCCGGGCGCGAGAGATTCGCGACCGGCGCCATGCCGGAATCGTTACCTATTCGCGCAAGGTCTTCATCCCCCTGACCCATCTCTGCCGCGACGTCTGCCACTATTGCACTTTCGCCACCGTCCCGCGCAAGGTTCAGGCCCCCTATCTCGGCATCGAAAAAGTGCTGGAAATCTGCCGGCAAGGCGCCGAACTCGGCTGCCAGGAAGCCCTGTTCACGCTGGGAGAAAAACCCGAACTGCGTTACAAGGCCGCGCGCGAAGCCCTTGCCGAAATGGGTTTCGAAAGCACCCTGCACTACCTCGCCGAAGCCGCCCGGGTCGTGCTCAAGGAAACCGGCCTGCTACCCCATATCAATGTCGGCAACATGACCGCCGAGGAAATCGCCATGCTGCGGCCCGTCAGCGCGTCCATGGGGATCATGCTCGAATCCGCCTCGCCGCGCCTGTGCGAACCCGGCATGCCCCATTACGGCTCGCCGGACAAGGTTCCCGCGGTAAGGCTCGAAACCATGGATCTCGCCGGACAGGCGGCGGTGCCGTTTACCACCGGCATCCTGATCGGCATCGGCGAAACCCGCCGCGAACGCGTCGAATCGCTGCTCGCGATCAGAGCCGTACACGAGCGCCACGGCCATATCCAGGAAGTCATCGTCCAGAATTTCCGCGCCAAGCCCGATACCAAAATGGCGCGGGCGCCCGAACCCGATCTCGAAGAACTCATCTGGACCATCGCCGTGGCGCGGCTTATTTTCGGGCCGGACATGAACATCCAGGCGCCGCCGAATCTCAGCCCCGGCGCGCTGGAGCAACTCGTCGCAGCCGGCATCAACGACTGGGGCGGCGTTTCGCCCGTTACGCCCGATCATGTAAATCCCGAGGCGCCCTGGCCGCATCTCGACGAACTCGCCGCCCAGACCCGGAGCGCCGGCGCTTTTCTCGAGCAGCGCCTGACGATCTACCCTGAATACGTGCGCCGGCCCGATATCTGGCTCGACGGGAAAGTCAGGCCCGCGGTGCTGCGGCATGCCGACGCGGAAGGCTTCGCCAAACGCGACCACTGGTCTTCCGGTCATCCCGGCAACTTGCCCGAACTGGAGCTGGCCCTGTTGCGCGTTCAGCCGAAACGTGACGCGGTTTCAGCGGAAATCCGTCGAATCGTCGACCATTGCATTGAAGGACGCGAGCCGACGCAAGGGCAAGTCGTCCAGTTGTTCAGCGCGCGCGGGCCCGATTTCTCTTACGTCGCGCAAAGCGCCGACCGATTGCGCAGGGATGTCGCCGGCGACGAAGTCAGCTACGTCGTCAACCGCAATATCAACTACACCAACGTGTGCTATTTCCGCTGCCAGTTCTGCGCCTTTTCCAAGGGCAAGATGAGCGAGAACCTGCGCGGGCGGCCTTATGACATTTCAGCACAGGAACTGGCGCGGCGCGCGCAGGAAGCCTGGCTGCGGGGCGCGAGCGAAGTCTGCATGCAAGGCGGCATTCATCCGGATTACACCGGGCGGACCTATCTCGATATCCTGACAACGGTCCGCTCCGCCGCGCCTCACATTCATGTCCATGCCTTCTCGCCGCTCGAGGTCTGGCAAGGCGCCGAAACGCTCGGCATCGGACTTGCCGATTTTCTCCGCGAACTCAAGTCGGCGGGGCTCGGCACTCTGCCCGGCACCGCCGCGGAAATCCTGCACGACGACGTCAGGCAAATAATCTGCGCCGACAAGATCAATACCGCGCAATGGCTGGAAGTCATGGCCACGGCCCATGCAGTCGGCCTGCGCAGCACCGCCACCATCATGTTTGGCCATGTCGATGCGCCCGAACATTGGGCCGCGCATCTGCTGGCGGTCCGCGAACTGCAAGGGCGCACCGGCGGCTTTACCGAGTTCGTGCCCCTGCCCTATGTCGCCCAGGAGGCGCCGATGTATCTCAAGGGCCGCTCCCGCGCCGGGCCGAGCTTCCGCGAAGCCCTGCTCATGCATGCGGTTCCGCGGCTTGCGCTCCATGGACTGATCGACAATGTCCAGGCATCCTGGGTCAAGCTCGGTCGCGATGGCGTCAAGCATGCTCTTGCCGCCGGCGCCAACGACCTCGGCGGCAGCTTGATGAATGAAAGCATTACCCGGGCGGCGGGGGCGGCACACGGCCAGGAGTGGGCGCCCGTGGAAATCGAATCCGCCATCCGCGGCATGGGCCGCGAGCCGCGCATGCGCACGACGCTGTACGCCGACGCCAGGCCCGAGCAGGCCCGGCGCGCCTTTGGCGCCCCCGAACTGGCCACCATCCGGCTCGATGCCGCGGGCCGCAAACAGCGCTCCAAGCGCGCCGTGGCCGAGGTGGCGTGAAGCTGTCATGAGGATTGCGGTCACCGGAGCCAATAGCAGTGTGGGCCTGCGCCTGCTGGAACAAGCGGCGGCGGCGGGCATTGCCGTCAATGCCGGAGTCCGCTCGGAACGCGCCCTGGCGGCCCTGCCGCGACACGAAGCGATTTCACCGCGAATCATTTCCTACGACAACCCGGCGAGCCTCGACGGTCTGCTCCAGGGTTGCCACAGCGCCGTGCATCTCGCGGGCATTCTGATTCCGGGGCGCAACACGGGATACCGGCAAGCCAATGTGGACGCCACCGCCGCCGTGGCGGACTCCGCCCGGCATGGCAAGCTCAAGTCGCTGGTATTCATCAGCGTGCTCGGCGCCTCGGTGGAAAGCGCCAACCCCTATTTCCGCTCCAAGGGCGAGGCGGAACTCGTGGCGGCGGGTGAGGCCCCGGCGGGAATCATTATCCGAACGCCCATCCTGCTGGGCCCCGGCAGCGCCGGCTCGGCGGCCCTGCTCGCCGCCGCCGAACGCGGCAAGGCGAGCCTGCTCGGCGGCGGAAAATATGTGTTGCAGCCGCTGGACGTGGATGATCTCTGCGCCGCCATTCTCGCCGCCTGCCGCAATCCCGAGGCCGGGATCTACGAGCTTGCCGGCCCCGAGCGAATCGCTTACCGCGAATTGGTGGGGCGGGCCGCCGAATTGCTCGGGAAGTCCATTCGCATCCGCCGCATTCCCGTCTTCCTGGCAAAGCTCGGCGCGGCGCTGACGAGCCGGCTGCGGGGAGGCATTACCCCGGCGGTCATCGATGTCATCACCACCGACGAAGCCGTTCACGAAAACGCCGACGCGGCGCTGGGAATTACCTTGACGCCACTGGAGGCCACCCTGGCCAGACTCGTGGAGAAACCTCCCCATGAATGAAGACAATCCAGCGGAAATGCCGGAAAGCGCCCCGCCAAAGACCAGTGGACCCATCGGCCGCGTGGTCTTCCTGTTGATCACCATCGGCTGTTTCACCTACCTGTATTTTCGCATCGCGGGCGCCGCCGCCCGGGAAGGACTGTCCCTCGCGGCGTACATGGCCGGTGTCTTCGCCAATGTGAGCTGGGGCTACTGGTTGCTGCTGATGATGTCCTACTCGCTGTTCTACTTCGCCATCGACACCCTGGTGGCGGCCCGGGCGCTGAACTGGTTCATCGGCAAGATCCGCTACCGGGACATTTTGCCCGTGCGGGCCAGCACCTACATCATCTCGATCTTCAATGAGCAGGTGGGCAAGGGCGCCATGGCCTGGTATCTCAACCGGCGCCACGGCGTCCCCGGCTGGGAAGTGGGCTCGGTGATGCTGTTCATCATGTTCTGCGAGCTGTTCTATCTGCTGATCTGGGCCACCATCGGCTACGCATTCGGCAGCGAGGGCCTGCCGGAGGTTTTCAGCCTGATTCCCTGGATCGCCCTGGGCGGCGGCCTGTTCTGGCTGCTTTGGCTGGCGTATTTCAAGGGCAGGCTGCTGCCGGGGCTGCAACTGCGCGAGCGCCGCGTCCTGAACGCCTTCAAGCAGGCGGACGCCCGCCACTATCTCTATTTCTTCCTGCTGCGCTCGCCCGCCCTGCTGACCGCCGTGGTGGTGTATACCGTGGCGCTCAATCTGTTCGGAGTCGATGCCTCGGTCCTGATGCTGCTGCCCTATCTGCCGGTGATCTTTTTCGCCGCCACGGTGCCCACCCCCATGCGGGCGGCGGCGATTACCTTCTGGGTCATCCTGTTTCCCGAGAATGAAGGCCAGATGGCGGCTTTCGGCCTGGTGCAGCACAACTTCTTCATTCTGTTCAACGCGCTGATCGGACTCGTGTTCTGGCGCAAGGCCCAGCGCGACCTGTTCGGCTGAGACGGGCAACATGGCCAATCTGCTCACGGGGCTACGGCTGCTGCTCGTCCTGCCGGCGGCGGCGGCCTTTGCCGTGGAAAGCCTGCTGCCGCCGCCCGCCCTGGCCATCCTGCTGCTCGCCGCCATTGTTTCGGACTTTCTTGACGGCAAGCTCGCCCGGGCAAGTGGCACGGCGTCGGCTGCCGGGCAATTCTTCGATCATGCCACCGATTGCCTATTCGTCACCGCCTGCCTCGCCGGCGCCGCAATCGCGGGAGCGGCGCCCTGGCTGTTGCCGCCGCTGATCGCCGCCGCCTTCCTGCAGTACGTGCTCGACTCGCGCTATCTGCAAGGCCACAAATCCCTGCGCATGAGCTTCCTCGGCCGCTGGAACGGAATTCTCTATTTCGTCCCGCTGATCCTGATTGCTAGCGCCCGCCTCATCGAGCCGCTTCGGGAAACGCTGCTGCAATCCACCACCCTGCTCTGTTACGCGCTCATCCTCGCCACCTTGCTGTCCATTGCCGACCGCGCCCTGGCCATCCGGCAAACTTGAGCATCAAACCGTGTACAATGGCTGTCCCGCGATGCGGTCCGGAGAAGGTCTTGGCGAGACGTTTCTGCCTTGTGGTATCGGGACTCCTGCTATGGACCGGCATGGTCCAGGCCCAGATGGGCCAGACCCTGGTCCCCATTGATCCCGCCCTGCGCGAGGCATTCAACGCCGTGCGCGCCGACCCGCGGGTCAGCGAAGCCCTGGAGCAGCTCCGCCTGCGCGAGGCCGCCACCATCGAGGAGCAGATCCGCATCACCGAAATTCCCGCGCCGCCTTTCCTGGAAGACGAGCGCGCCGCCTACTATCGAGAACAACTTCAGGCCAGGGGACTGGCCGACGCCCATATCGACAGCGAAGGCAACGCCATTGGCTGGCGCCGCGGCAGCGGCGCAGGCCCCACCCTCCTCATCAGCGCCCATCTCGATACCGTATTCCCCCCCAAGACCGATGTCAGCGTGCAGTTTCGCGACGGCAGGTATTACGCCCCGGGCATCGGCGACGACAGCCGCGGGCTTGCGGTCCTGCTCGCGGTGATCGAGGTACTTGATGAAAGCGGAATCGAAACCGGCGCCGACATCCTGTTCGCGGGCAATGTGGGGGAGGAAGGCCGCGGCGACCTGCGCGGCGTCAAGGCGATTTTCCGCGATCATCCGGAAATCGACGGTTTCATCTCGGTGGATGGGGTGCGCATGTCCCGCATCACCATCGGCGGCACGGGCTCCCGGCGTTTCGAGTTCCGCTTCAGCGGGCCGGGCGGCCACTCCTTCGGCTCATTCGGGCTCGCCAGCGCGATTCACGCCATGGGCCGGGCGATCGCCGGCATCGCCGAGCTGCGCACGCCAAGCTATCCCAAGACGACTTTCACCGTGGGCACCGTGGACGGCGGCACCTCGGTGAACTCCATCGCCGCCAACGCGGTATTCGCCATCGACATGCGCTCCAACAGCCCGGAAGAGCTGGCCCTGCTCGAAGCCCGGGCCAGGGAAGCCGCCCTGGCGGCGGTGGCGGAGGAAAACGCCCGCTGGAACAATGGCGAGATCAGCGTGGATTTCGTGCTGATCGGCGACCGGCCCACGGGCCTGACGCCGGTAAGCAGCCCCGTCGTACAGGCGGCGGCCATGGCCTTTGACGCGGGCAATATCCCCCTGCGGGAACTCGGCATTTCCAGCACCGACGCCAATGTGCCCATGTCGCTGGGCATTCCCGCCATCACCATGGCCGGCGGCGGAGACGGCGGCGGCGCCCATTCCCCCGGCGAATGGTTCGCCCCGGAAGAATCCCATCTCGGCCCGCAAACCGTTCTCCTGACCCTCCTCGCCCTCGCCGGCATCGAAGGCCTGAGCGCGCCGCTATTGCAGGACCGCGCAATTACTGAAAGCGACTGAGCGTTTCGCGCCGATTGAGAGAACCCGGTTTTGCCTGAATCTTCGCTGGAACAGCCTGATTTGCTGGTGTACGGGAAATGGGTTGTGCCCGTGGTCCCCCGGAGCGAAGTGCTTGCGGACCATGTGGTGGCGATGCGCGATGGACGCATTGCGGGGCTGCTTCCGCTGGCGGAAGCGCGACGAATGTGGCCGGGGGCGGACATGCTCGCCCTGGAGCGGCACGCCTTGATTCCCGGCCTGATCAACAGCCATGGCCATAGCCCCATGAGTTTGCTGCGGGGGGTGGCGGATGATCTCCCCTTGCAGGCCTGGCTGGAGGATCATGTCTGGCCCCTGGAGAACCGGCTGATAGCGCCGGATTTCGTCGCGGCCGGGGCGCGGCTGGCCATGGCGGAAATGATCCGCGGCGGAACAACCTGTTTCGCGGATATGTATTTCTTCCCCGATGTGGTGGCTGGGTGTATGGAAGAGACCGGAATGCGGGCGCAGCTTTGTGGACCGATTCTGGAGTTTCCTTCAGTCTGGGCGGCGGATGCCCGAGAGTACCTGGACAAGGCCCGGAAGCTTTGCGAACGCTATCGCGGCCACGAACGCCTGCATTTTGCCCTTGGCCCCCATGCCCCTTACACGGTTTCCGATAACCAGTTGCGGGCGGCGGCGGAATTGTCGGCGGAGCTTGACGCGCCAGTGCACATGCATGTCCACGAAACCGCCGCGGAGGTGCGGGAGGCGCAGCGCAATGACGGACAACGTCCTCTGGCGCGGTTGGCTGGGCTGGGTCTTGTCAACGAACGCTTCCAGTGTGTGCACGCCACCGAATTGCTGGATGAGGAGATTGCCCTGCTTGCCGCGGCGGGAGCTTCGGTGATTCATTGCCCGGAATCCAATATGAAGCTTGCCAGCGGCGCCTGCCGGGTGGCGGATCTGCTGGCGGACGGAGTGAATGTGGCCCTCGGCACCGATGGGGCCGCGAGCAATAACGATCTGGACATGTTCGGCGAAATGCGCAGCACGGCGCTGCTCGGCAAGCTGACGGCCCGCGACGCCGCCGCCCTGCCCGCTTCCCGGGTGCTGGAAATGGCCACCATCAACGGCGCCCGGGCCCTGGGCATCGACCATTGCACAGGCAGCCTGGAAACCGGCAAGTGGGCGGACTTGGCGGCGGTGGATCTGGGCCGGTTGAATACGGCTCCCCTGTACGATGTGTACTCGCATCTCGTGTATGCGGCCCAGTCTTCCCAGGTGAGCCATGTCTGGTGCGGGGGCCAGGCCCTGCTCGCGGAAGGATGCCTGCTGACCCTGGATGAAGAGGCGATGCTGGCGGCCGCGGACCAATGGCGGGAGCGGGTGCGGCCCGATGCCTGATAATCTCGACCCACAGGAGATTCGCAAGTTCGAGGCCCTGGCAAGCCGCTGGTGGGACCCGGAAAGCGAATTCCGTCCGCTGCACCAGATCAACCCCCTGCGGATGAACCATATCGCCGGCAGGGAAAATCCCGCGGGAAAAAAAGTCGTCGATGTGGGCTGTGGCGGCGGCATTCTCACCGAAACCCTGCGCCGCTACGGTGCGGAAGTCACCGGCATCGACATGGCCGAGGCGGCGCTCGCGGTGGCCCGGCTGCACCTTGCCGAAAGCGGCCTCGAAATCGATTACCGCAAATGCACCGCCGAACAGCTTGCGGCTGAGCAGCCGGCGCACTATGACCTGGTAACCTGCCTGGAAATGCTCGAACACGTCCCCGACCCGGCATCGGTGGTGGCGGCCTGCGGGAAATTGCTCAAGCCCGGCGGACTGGCGGTTTTTTCCACCATCAACCGCAACCCAAAGTCCTGGCTGTTCGCCATTGTCGGCGCCGAATACATCTTGCGCCTGCTGCCCAGGGGCACTCACGAGTATGCGAAACTGATCCGGCCATCGGAACTCGCCGCCTGGTGCCGGAGCGCCGGCCTGGACCTCGATTCACAGATTGGCATGGGATATAACCCATTGACCAAAAAATATTTTCTGGAAAAAAGCCTGGCAGTGAATTACATCGCCTGCTACCGCAAGCCAAACACTCCAGATGTTTGACTATCAGCCCTCCGCGGATCTGCTCGCCGGACGCACGATCCTCGTCACCGGCGCCGGCGGCGGCATCGGTCGGGCCTGCTCACTGGGCCTGCTCGCCCATGGCGCCCATCTGCTGGCCCTGAGCCGCGATGAAGAGAAGCTGGCCAGCCTTTTCGACGAAGCCGAGACCAGCTGGCCCGGGCGCTGCCACATCCAGCCGGTGGATTTCAGCCAGTTGAATGAAGCCCAATGCGCCCGCATCGCCAAAAGCGTGGACGAGCAGTTCCCGGCGCTGGACGGACTGGTACACAATGCCGCCCTGCTCGGCACGAGGGCGCCCATCGAATTCTATCCCGAGGCCCAGTGGCGGGAAGTCATGCAGGTCAACGTCAATGCGGCCTACCTGCTGACGCGCAGCCTGCTGCCGGCGTTGACGAAATCCGCGGACGCCCGGGTGCTGTTCCTGGCTTCGGCGGTGGGAAGGGAGGGCCGGGCCTTCTGGGGCGCCTACGGCGTTTCCAAGTTCGCACTGGAAGGGATGATGCAAACCCTGGCGGCGGAAGTGGGCTCCACCACTTCGATTCGCGTCAACAGCCTCAATCCCGGCGCCACCCGAACCACCATGCGCGCGGCGGCCTACCCTGGTGAAGACCCGGCTTCCCTGCCGACGCCGGAAACGCTGTTGCCGGTTCTGCTGTATCTGCTGGGGCCCGAAGGGCGGCGGATTCATGGCCGGGCTTTGGACGCCCGGGATTTCAGTCCCCCCTGACCGGTTTGCCATAGCGGCGCAGTTCATCGATTTCCGCCTGTTCGAGTTCGTGAAACCGGCCCATCTTCACCGAACTCGGGATAAAAACCGGACCAAAGCGAACCCTTTTCAGGCGGCTGACTTGCACGCCCTGGGACTGCCAAAGCCTGCGCACTTCGCGGTTGCGGCCCGCCATGAGCACGACGTGATACCACTGGTTGACGCCTTCGCCGCCAAAATGGCGGATGTCGCTGAAACGACAAAACTGGCCGTCGATCTCGACCCCGTTCAGCATGTTATGCAACATGGTCTCGCTGACCTTGCCAAGCACCCGCACGGCGTATTCGCGATCAATGCCGCTGGCCGGATGCATGAGCTGGTTGGCGAGTTCTCCGTCATTGGTGAGCAGCAGCAAACCGCTGGTATTCAGGTCGAGCCTGCCCACCGCCACCCAGCGGCTGTTGCGCAGGGGCGGAAGGCGGTCGAATACCGTGGGCCTGCCCTGGGGGTCGGAACGGGTGCAGACTTCATGATCGGGCTTGTTGTAGAGAAGCACCCGGCAACGCGGCCGGGTTTTGGGATTATGGTTGAACTTCCTGCCGTCCACGCTGATGCGGTCGCCGGCTTCGACCCGGTCGCCGAGGCTGGCGATACGGCCATTCACCTGGATCCTGCCGTCCCGGATCCAGCCTTCAAGCTGCCGGCGCGAGCCAAGCCCTGCCCGGGCGAGCACTTTTTGCAGTTTTTCGCTCATGCATGATCAGCCGGGACGGTCTCGCCCTGCCGCTCAAATTCTAGTGCCCCAGCACCGTTTTCTTCGCTGATTTCATCCAGCGGCGGCAACTCCGCCAGACTCTTGAGATTGAAATGGTCGAGAAACTGCCGGGTGGTCACGAAAAGTTCCGGGCGCCCCGGCGTATCGCGATGGCCAGCAACCCGGATCCATTCCCGGTCGAGCAAGGTGCGGATGATGCCGGTGCTGACCGCAACGCCGCGAACTTCCTCCACATCGCCACGGGTGGCGGGCTGTCGATAGGCGATCAACGCTAGGGTTTCGAGCAGCGCCCGGGTGTAGCGCGGCGGCTTTTCTTCCCACAGGCGGCTGACCCATTCGGCAAGTTCCTGCTTGACCTGCAGGCGATAGCCGGAGGCGACTTCCTTGAGTTCCACGCCCCGCGGCCCGCAGTCTTCCGCGAGGCTGGCCAGGGCTTCCTTCACGGCGTCGCGTTCCGGCCTCTCTCCGGAGTCGAACACCGCGCGGATTTCATCGACGGAAAGCGCCCGGTCGGCGGCAAGCAGCAGGGCCTCTACAATGGCTTTCAGATCCTGACTCACGGGATCAATCCTTCTTGGGCGAGGCGCAGGTGGATGGGTCCAAAACTTTCGGTCTGCACGATTTCCACCAGGGCATTGCGGGTCAGTTCCATGACCGCGAGGAAGGTGGCCACGATGCCGAGACGGCCTTCCCGCGGGTCGAACATGGCGGTGAGCGGCAGGAACTGCTCCCGATTCAGGCGGCGCAGCACCTGGCTCATCTTGTCCTGGGGGTTGATGGTTTCCACCTGCACATGATGATGTTCGAACAACTCCGCCTGACGCAAGGCATTGGCCATGGCGGCAAGCAGGTCGGACAGCTCCACCACAGGCTGGGGCACAGTGTTCTCGAAACCGGGCGGCTCCGCCCGGGCCTGATGCAGTTCCCGGTTGAGCCGGGGCAACTCGTCGAGATTTTCCGCGGCCAGCTTGTAGCGTTCGTATTCGAGCAGGCGGCGGATCAATTGCATGCGCGGGTCGGCTTCCTCTTCGTCGCCGGTCTCCGGGCGCGGCAGCAGGATGCGCGACTTGATCTCGGCGAGCATGGCCGCCATGACGAGATACTCCGCGGCGAGTTCGAACTGGCCCGCCTGCATCAACTCGATATAGGCCATGTACTGCGCGGTAATCTCCGCCACATTGATTTCGAGTATGTCGATATTCTGGCGCTTGACGAGATAGAGCAGCAGGTCGAGGGGCCCTTCAAAAGCTTCGAGACAGATTTCCAGGGCGTTGGGCGGAATGTACAGATCCGCCGGCAATTCCTCCAATGCCGCGCCCGCGACATAGGCAATGGGCAAAGTCTGCTGACCAGGGGATTCGGAATTCGGAGAAATTGTCATTCTGCGCGGCGAGCGCAGAAGTGGCCCGACGCCATCGTGCCGTCGGCGGCGCTGCGCCAGTCTCCGGCGAAACCCGCGGCGGTGATTTCGCGCACTTCGAGGACGGTGTAGCCGCCGTCGAACAGCGGGCTGTCGGGGCGGTTGGCGTCGGCGCCGAGGCGCAGCAGGATTCGCGCGTCGTTGCCCTGGCGCGATTCGAGAACGACCACGCCGGGGGCCGCCGGGTCCCGCGAGGCGGGGTCGCCGATGGGGAAGGCGCCCACGGCGCGGAGATCGATGTCTGTCGCGCCCGTCAGCGGATTCGCGGCTGGCGCGAAAGCGTCGGCGCCGAAGGTCGAGGGCGCGAGCACGAGCGAAGCGCTCACGGACCGGAGCGCTTCGCCCGGCCGGCCTCCCACCATGGTGAGTCGGTATGCGCCCGCGGCGGCGCCGAGGGTGGCGTCGGCGGCGAGGACCGCGCCGGTCGGCAGGCATTCCCCGGAGTACGATCCAGCGGCAAACGCAATCCCGCACGAGGCGGCTGAAGCCAGAACCAATGCCGACAGCTCAAGTTTCATTGGGATCCGACCGACTTCGATACCACTCGCCTCGCCGCGGTTCCGCGCCGACCAGGCCGCATAGCGGTGGAGTTTGAACGGGCTCGTTCCCACCGCGGGCGGCAGCCGCCGACGCGGGTCTCATTGGGCGCCCGCCGGGGCGGTTCGCGCCGAGCCCGCGGGCAGCACGATGATTTCCCCGGATTCCTCATACACTTCCGTGTCTTGCAGCACGATATCGATAGGCTGCTCGTGATCGTGCTCGTGCTCGTGGTCATGGTCGTCCGAATCGGAAATTCCCTGCTGCGCGGAATCCGAGCGTAAACCGTTACCGCCGCTGCCCGGCAGCTGGTAAGTTTCGGCCTGAGTCACATCGACCTGGTAGCCAAGGTCCGCCATGGCCTGGATGCTGATGGCGCTCAGGGGATTGTCGCCCGCGTCCAGGAAACCGGTCATGAGTTCATTGTCCATGACGCTCTCCCGCCAGTGGCTGTCCTGGGTGCCCTCGCCGCCGCGGCGGTTCTCCACGGGGACCTTGTTCTGGGCATAGGACGAACCGCCGGCGGCATCGAAGGCGGCCCGGGCCAGGGGGCCGGCGAAATGGGTGTCGCTGCGAGTGTACGCGTCCTCTCCGTTTTCCAGCAGGGATCGCTGGCGCAGCAGGCTGGCCGGGCGCCAGAACCGGTTGCTGAAGCCCAGGGCGTGGGCGATCTCGTGGATCATGAGCGCCTTTCCGCGCTCCGCGCTCAGTCTGGCCATGTCCGCCGCGTCGATATTGACCGTGCCGACGATGGGCATCAGCGAGCGTCCCCGCAGGAGGCAGGCGCCCGCGGACGCCAGGGTGCCGCCGACTCCGTCCCGGTTTTGCACTTTCACGTACAGGCGCAAGTCGTCAACGACGTCGTTCAACGCGGGAGCGCCGCTCATGCAGGTGCCCGCGGCCCGGACATCGTTGCTGAAGTCCACGTTGGGAAGGCTTGCCGTGATGACTTGTTCCCATTTCTCCACCGCCTCTTCCACGATCGCGCGGTGGGCAGCGGCAATCGAGCCAATGTACACGACGTCGATGTCGAATGAATTCGTTCCCGGCGTGGTCGCCTTGACCGCAGCGGACCATTGCAAGCTCAGACTTTGCTGGCACGAATTGCCGATGTGGCCGTAGATTGCCTCGTACTCGACGCCGGGCTCGGCGTAGGCGCCAAGCGGCAGATCGAGTGAAACGTTTTTCGTCTGCGCCGTCGTTCCCGCATGGGTGGTTGTGACGCAGAACTTGCGCCAGTTCGGGCGATAGGAAGTCTCGCGCACCCAGGCCAGGTAGGCGCGGGTTTCCCCCGCGGCAAAACTGTCGTTGAAAGACAGGGTTAGCGTGTCCCCCGCGCTGTTGAACGCGGCGGTGGGAGTGGCTATGGCGGGCGCGCTGACAGTGACGGTGAAGGAAGCCGTCGCGGAAGCCCCTTCGGCGTCGCGGCCGGTGACCGTGACGGTCGCCGTGCCGGCCGCGTGGGGATAAACCACCAGGGTCAGTCCTTCGAGGGCGACGGTGGCGACGGTTTCGTCGCTGGACGAGGGATCCAGCCAGACATGTTCCCCATCGCGGTCGCTGAACGCATCGGTCGGATTCTTCCAGACCCAGGGGGCGCCGCCGGCGATGAGGTGCTTCGCGTGTGGCGCCTTGTTGGCGACCACCGTCGGCGCGGAGTTGCTGTATTCCTCCACCACCAGATTGTAGGATCCGGCGGTCCAGGGCCGGTAGCCGCGGACACCGACGTAGTATGTACCCGCTTCCAGGGTGCGGACAATCCTGAAGTTGCGTCCTTCGCCGGTGTCATCGCCAGCCGCGATCTCCTCACCGTTTCGGTCAAACAGCCAGCCCGCGGTATCGATGCTTCCCGTGGTCTCGATCGACACTCGCTTCTCCGCTGCGAGGCTGAAGCGGAAGAAGTCCCGGTCTCCCGAGGTGATCGTGCCGGGGGTGGTGCTATCGTCGGTTACCGGCCAGGCCTGCTGCCGGGTGTTTCCATGGTCCCCGTTCGGGGCGCGCACGAACGCGGTACGGGTCACGGAATACGAGTCGCTGGAGCCGCTGGGCGCGTTGCCGCCGGTTCCGCGCACGGTAACCGCGAGGCTCACCGTGGCGTCGGCATTCGCGGTGACCGCCGGGCGCGTCCAGGTGGGGGTGGCGGAAGCAGCGTCGTCGAGGTCGCCGCCGCTCACGCTCCAGGAGTACTCCGGGGCGCCGTCGTAGTTGCCGCCCGTCAGGGTCGCGCTCAGGTTTACGTCGGCGCCCGCGTCCCCCGGATCGATGGAATCGATGGTCGCCAGCGGCGCACCCGCTCCCTCGTCATCGTTGGCGGCGCCCGTCACCGACAGGTTGTAGGCGCCGTCGCCCTGGATGGATTGAGCGCTCACTCGCAGATAATAGACGCCAGCGGATACGGATGGCCTTGTGATGCGGAAATTTGTCTCCGCTCCGCTGTTGTGGTTGAGGGCCAGGCGCGTTCCATTGCTGGCGAACAGGGACCCAATGGTGTCCTGGGTTCCCGTGGTCTCAAGCACCAGCGTTCCGGCGCGCCTGACATCGATGCGGAAGTAATCCACGTCGGAGGAACTTGAAAAACTCCCCGCGGTGATCGACGGAATCTCGACCTGGGTCGCCGATGCGCGGCTGTTGCCGTGGTCGGCGCCGGTATCGCGCACCCGGGCGGTCCGGCTCGCGCTGGCGGTTGCCTGGCTGTTGTCGCGGGCTTTCGCGCCCGCGCCGCGCACGGTGACCGTGAGGCTCACGGTGTGGTCCGTGTCCGAATTGACCGCGGGGCGGGTCCATTTCGGCGTCGCGGAAGTCACGTCGTCGAGAGTACCGCCGGTCACGCCCCATTCGTACTCCGCCGCGCCGTCGTAATTGCCGCCGGCGAGGGTCGCGCGGAGTCTGACTCCGGTTTCCTCGGTTCCCAGGGGAACGGCGTCGATGGATACCTGCGGCGCGGTGGGCAGGGGCAATTGCACCGCGGCGTTGCGCACCAGGGTCTGGCGGCTCGCGTTCGCGGTGTCGCTGGTGCCATTGCGGGCGGTCGTGCCGTTGCCTCTGGCGGTAATCGCGAGGCTGACGGTGTGGTTCGTGTCCGCGTTCACCGCGGGGCGCGTCCAGGTGGGGGTGGCGGAGGCCGGGTCGCTGAGCGCGCCGCCGGTCACGGTCCAGGCGTAATCCAGCGCGCCGTCGTAGGTTCCGCCGGTCAGCGTCGCGCCGAGTTGCGCCTGGGTTCCCTCGTCGCCCGCCGGGATGGCGTCGATGGTCACCGCGGGAGCGGCGGCCACCGGCGGGGGCGGCGAGGTTTCCAGCACCTGGGCCGTCCGGTTCGCGCTGGTCGATGCGCTGGTGCCGGTTTGCGCGTTCGCGCCCGCGCCGTGCACGGTCAACGTCAGGTACACGGTGTGGCTGGTGTCCCCGGTCACCGCGGGGCGGGTCCAGGTGGGGGTGGCGGAGGTCGGGTCGTTCAGCGCGCCGCCGCTCACGCTCCAGCCATACTCCGGCGTCCCGTCGTAGGCGCCTCCCGTCAGGCTCGCGCCGAGCGCGACCGCGGTTTCCTCATCGCCCGCCGCCACCGGATCGATCGTCACCGTTGGCGCCTTCGCCGGCGGGGTTCCGCTCAGGGCGCTTCCCGTCACCGACAGGCTGTAGTCGCCCCGGGTCAATCCGCTGAAACCGCGCACCATCACGTAGTAGGCGCCGACGGAAACCGATCCCATGGCGATGCGGAAGTTGTATCCATCGCCGCTGTCGTCGTTGGACCGCAGTTGGGTTCCGTTGTTGTCGTAGAGAACTCCGTAGGTGTCCGTGCTCCCGGTCGTGGTCAGGGTCAGGCTTCCCGCCTGGGTGACGTCGATGCGGAAGTAGTCCCGGTCGCCGAAGGTGATGTTCCCCGATGTCGTCGAGGGTATTTCGACCGGCGTCGCCGAGGCGCGGTCGTCGCCGTGGTCGCCGCCGGTGTCGCGCACCTGGGCGGTTCGGTCCGCGGCGTCAACCGTGGCGCTGCTGCCGTTCCTGGCGGTGGCGCCCGCGCCGTGTACGGTGATCGTCAGGCTGACGGCGTGGTTCGTGTTCGAGGTCACCGATGGCCGCGTCCAGGTCGGGGTGGCGGAGGTCGGGTCGTTCAGCGCGCCACCGCTCACGCTCCAGGCGTATTCCACCGCGCCGTCGTACGTGCCGCCGGCGAGGGTCGCGCCGAGCGTCACGCCGGTGTTTTCGTCACCCGCGGCGACGGCGTCGATCGTGACCGTCGGCGCGGTGGCCACGGGAAGCTGCGCCGGAACGTCCAGCACCTGGGCGGTTCGATCCGCGGCGTCAACCGTGTCGCTGCTGCCATTCCTGGCGACCGTGCCCGTGCCGCGCACGGTGACCGTCAGGCTGACGGCGTGGTTCGTGTTCGAGGTCACCGATGGCCGCGTCCAGGTCGGGGCGGCGGAAGTGTCGTCGTCAAGATCGCCGCCGGTCACGCTCCAGGCGTATTCCACCGCGCCGTCGTACGTGCCGCCGGTCAGGCTCGCGCCGAGCGTCACCGTTGTGTCTTCATTCCCCGCCGGGACGGCGTCGATGGCGACGGTCGGCGCGGCGGCCGCCGGCAGCGCCGTCCCGCCGCCCCGGGCGCTTCCCGTCAGCGACAGCGTGTAGTCGCCCACGGTGGAACTTCGGTAATAGCCGCGCACCAGCAGGTAGTACGTGCCCGCCGATATCGATCCCCTGGCGATGCGGAAATTATGTCCCGCGCCGCCGTCGTCGTTGCGCTGCAGTTCCCTGCCGCCGTCGTCGTAGAGAATCCCGTAGGTGTCGGTGCCGCCGGTGGTGGCCAGCGTCAGCGTGCCGGCCCGGGTGACGTCGATGCGGAAGTAGTCCCGGTCGCCGACGGTGATACTTCCCGATGTCGTCGAGGGTATTCCCACCGGCGTCGCCGAGGCGCGGTCGTCGCCGTGGTCGCCGCCGTTTCCGCCGCCGCCGGTGTCGCGCACCTGCGCGGTCCGATCCGCGGCGTTCGCCGTGTCGCTCGTGCCGTTGCGGGCGTCCGTGCCCGCGCCGTGCGCGGTGATCGTCAGGCTGACGGTGTGGTCGGTGTTCGAGGTCACCGACGGCCGCGTCCAGACCGGAGCGGCGGCGGTGTCGTCGTCAAGATCGCCGCCGCTCACGTTCCAGTCGTATTCCACCGCGCCGTCGTACGTGCCGCCGGCGAGGGTCGCGCCGAGCGTCACGCTGGTGTTTTCGTCCCCGGCGGCGATGGCGTCGATCGATACCGTCGGCGCGGCCGCGGGGGGCAACTGCGCCGGAACGTCCCGCACCTGGGCGGTCCGGCTCGCGTTGGCCGTGGCGCTGCCGCCGTTTTGCGCGTTGCCGCCCGCGCCGCGTACCGTCACGACGAGGCTCACGGTGTAGTCGCCGTCCGCGTTCACCGACGGGCGCGTCCAGGTCGGGGCCGCCAGGGTGGAATCGTTCAGCGCGCCGCCGCTCACGCTCCAGGCGTAGTCGGGCGCGCCGTCGTATGTGCCGCCGGTCAGGGTCGCGCCGAGGGTTACCGACGTGCCCTCATCACCCGCCGGGACGACGTTGACCGAGACAGAGGGCGCGGCCGCCGCGGGCAGAGTGGTGGGCGTGGCGGGCGCCGCCTCCAGACACTCCAGCACCTCGCGCACCGGCGTCCAGCCGGACCAGACGGTCTCGCTCGCAGTCGCCTCGGCGGCGGTGTAGGCCGCTGTGGGCTCCACGGTCGCTCCCTCCCAGGCGGGAAGCGTCCTTCCCGGATCCTCGACGCGGTACGCGATCAGCACCCGGTACCAGTTCGCGCCGTAGTTCGGAGACCGGTTCGCGTTGAGATCGTAGTACTCCGCCACGGTGCCCCACTTGGCGTCGTCCACGCAGGATGTCGCGGGCGGCGGCGTCGTGGCGGTGTCGCGCACCTGGGCGGTCCGATCCGGCGCGTTGGCGGTGGCGCTGGTGCCGTTCCTGGCGACCGTGCCCGCGCCGCGCGCGGTGACCGTCAGGCTGACGGTGGCGCTGGTGTCGGCGGTGACCGATGGACGAGTCCAGGTCGGCGTCGCGGAGGCGTCGTCGTCGAGGTCGCCGCCGCTCACGTCCCAGGCGTACTCCACCGCGCCGTCGTACGTGCCGCCGGTCAGGGTCGCGGAAAGCGATACGCCGGTGTTTTCGTCACCCGCGGCGACGGCGTCGATGGCGACCGCGGGCGCGGCCGCGGGGGGCAACTGCGCCGGAACGTCGCGCACCTGGGCGGTTCGGCTCGCGTTCGCCGTCGCGCTGCCGCCGTCTTGGGCGTTCGTGCCCGCGCCGCGCGCGGTGACCGTCAGGCTGACGGTGTAATTGGTGTTGGAACTTACCGCGGGCCTCGTCCAGGCCGGAGCGGCTACAGTGTCGTCGTCAAGGACGCCGCCGGATACGTCCCAGTCGTACTCCAGGCTGTCGTAGGTGCCGCCGGTCAGGGTCGCGCCGAGCGTCACGCCGGTGTTTTCGTCTCCGGCGGCGATGGCGTCGATCGACACCGTCGGCGCGGCCGCGGGGGGCAACTGCGCCGGAACGTCCCGCACCTGGACGGTTCGGCTCGCGTTGGCCGTGGCGCTGCCGCCGTTCCGGGCGTTTGTTCCCGCGCCGCGCACCGTCACGACGAGGCTCACGGTGTAATCGCCGTCCGCGTTCACCGACGGGCGCGTCCAGGTCGGGGCCGCCAGGGTGGAATCGTTCAGCGCGCCGCCGGACACGCTCCAGGCGTAGTCGGGGGTTCCGTCGTACGCGCCGCCGGTCAGGGTCGCGCCGAGTTGCACCGCGGTGTTCTCGTCACCCGGGGCGATGGCGTCGATCGATACCGTCGGCGCCGCCGCGGGGGGCAGCGCGCCCGGACCCCGGGCGCTGCCCGACACCACCAGTTCGTAGGGGCCGGAGGCAAACCCCCGCACGTGCAGGTAATACACGCCGGCCGACAGCGCCGGCAGCGGGTCGCCCGCCCCGCCCGTCTCGATCCGGAAGTTCAGCCCCTCCCCGTCGTCGTCGTCGAACCGCACCGGCCTCCCGCTGGCGTTTTCCAGGTAGGCGTACGTATCCGTCGACCCCGTCGTTTCGACCGTCAGCGTCCCGGGACTCGCGATCTCCAGGCGAAAATAGTCCACGTCGCGCGCCCCCAGACGCCCGGCCAGACGGCCGGCCGTCGTCGACGGAATGTCCACCTCCGTCGCCGAAGCCCGGGCGTTCCCGTGGTCGTCGCCGCCGCCCGCCGCGGTGAGGACGCCGCTTGCCGCGTTGGCCCCTTGGGAAACCGCGTCGTCCGACCGCCCCGCCGCCGGCAGCGCGGAAAACAGGGCGCCGCCGGCCGGGCGGCCCAGGGCGTGGACGTCGGGGTCGCAGGATACGGCCACCGAACCGCCCGGAAAGCCGGGCGGGACGCGCAGGACGTCGTCCAGAAAACGGATGCCGGAGGATTGCGGCGGGATGCGCCAGACGCCTTCGGCGACGGATGCCGGGGCATGGTCTTTCAGCGCCACGGAGCAGGAAGCCGGGACACGGCCGTCGTTGGCCAGCGCCAGGCCGAGGGAGCCGGGGCCCGGCGGCGCGGGCAGGGCGAAATCGGCGCCGGAGGGCGCGGACTCGACGGTCGCCAGGGAAACCGAAGCGCCGCCCGCTTCGGAACTCAGCCGCAGGCGGACCGCCGCGGGGGCGGCGCAGGAAAGCTTCGCGTAGCCGGTGGCGAAGACTCCCCCGCCAAAACTTGCCAGGTTGACCGCGGAGTCCGGGGCGCTCAGATCGATCGTGGCGAACCTGCCATTGGGCGCGACGGCGGCATGGTCCCCGAAGCGGGTCATGTCGAGCCCTTCGCCAACAAGCTCCATCGAACATTGATTGACGCCGCCGGAGGCGTTGCCCACGAACAGGCGGGAACGGAAGCCTTCGCCGTCGGCCACCAGCGGAATCACGTGCTCCCGGCCGGGGGAATCCGCGGCGGTCTGGGCAAAAACCCACAGGGCCGCGAGCAGGGCGAAGGAAAACAGCGCGAGTCGGTCAAGTGAGGTTTTCATTGCGTTGCGAGACAGGCTTTTCCACCCATTCACCTGTTCACGCTGAAATTATATCGGATTGACCCCCCCGGGGAAAAGTCCGATTTTTATTCCCGCGCGAAAATGTCCAGCAAAACCCCGAGCAAGATCATTGATCGACTCGGTCCGCATCCGCGACGCCTTCGCTTCGTTCCGGTCCCGGAGGCGAGATTTCCGCGACCATTCCGCCGCGGTCCGTCACGAGGACAGCCTCGCCCTGCGCGGATACTCGTCCAGGAGACTGTTGAGAACTCTGACGCCAACTGCTCGCGCACGGGCAAAGTCAGCAACTTGCAGCGACAAGGTCAAACCTTGTCGCTACAGACCTTGCCCAGGGAAGCTCTGATCAAGTCAGAGCTTCCCTGCGGCACATGGAAGTGCCGCCGAATTCGATGGGTGAAGGCAAGCGTTTTCGAAGCGCAGCTTCGAGCGCGGCCGCAACGGTACGGAGCTATGCTCCGTGACTGGAGTAAGCCATTGAATTCGCGAGCAAAACAAAACCACGCTTTTGTTTTGCGATAATGAAAAACTCCACGGATGGAGTTTTTCAGAGAATGCCTAGACTCCGGTGCGCGCCTCAAGACAGTCCAGCACCACCCGAACCGGCGTCCAGCCGAACCACAGCGCTTCGCCCGCCGTCGCTTCGTCGGCGGTGTAGGCCGCGGTGGGTCGGGCCGTAGAGCCCCTCCAGTCGGGAAGCGTCCTTTCGGGGTCCTCGCCCCGGTAGGCGATCAGCACTCGGTACCAGTTCGCGCCGTAGTTCGGGAATCTGGTGGCGTTGGAATTGTAATAGCGCGCGACGATGCTCCACTTGGCGTCGTCCACGCAGGAGGTGGTATCGCGCACCATGGGAGACCGGCTTGTACTCAAGGTGACGCTGGAGCCTTCCCGGGCCCTTGTGCCCGTGCCGCGAACCGTGACCGCGACGCCCACGGTGTGGCCGGTGTCCCCATCCACCTCGGGCCGCGTCCAGGTCGGGGTCGCGGAAGCCGGATCGTCCAGCACGCCGCCGGTCACGACCCAGTTGTACTCCGGCGTCCCATCGTAGGTTCCGCCCGTCAGTGTCACACTGACTTGAACCGGGGTGTTTTCGAATCCATCCGCGATGGGGTTGACCGCCAACACGGGCGGAACCGCATCGGGGAGCCCCACACTGCTTTTCGCGCTTCCCGCCACCGACAGGCTGTAGTCGCCCGTGACGTTCGAGTTGTATCCACGCACCTCCAGGTAGTAGATTCCCACCTCCAGCCTTCCGGTCACGATGTGGAAGTTGTATCCCTGGCCGCCGTCGTCATTGCCCCGCAAACGACGTCCGGCGCTGTCGAACAGGGTTCCATAGGTGTCCCGGCTGCCGGTGCTGGCCAGGTCCAGGGTCCCGGCCCGGGCGATTTCGATGCGGAAGTAGTCCCGGTCGTTGCGGGTGAGATTGCCATCGGTGGTGGACGGAATCTCCACCGCTGTCGCCGAGTCGCGATCGTTGCCGTGGTCGTCCTGGCTTCCGCCACCACCGCCACCGCCGCCGGCAACATTGCGCACCAGGGCGATCCGGTCGTCCGTCGCCGTTTCGCTGGTGCCGGCGCGGGCTCTTGTGCCTGTTCCCCTGACGGTGACCGTGAGTTCGGCGGTGAAATTGGCGTCGGTGGTCACCGACGGGCGCGTCCAGGTCGGGAAGGCGGCGGTCGGATCATCGAGCGCGCCGCCGGTCACGGTCCAGGCGTACTCCAGCCGATCATACACGCCGCCGGTCAGCGTCGAGCCGAGTTGCACTGTCGTACCCTCATTCCCGTCCGCTATGGCGCTGACGGTCAATGTCGCCGGCGCGCTTGCCGCCGGCAATTGCGCGCTGACGTTGCGCACGATGTTGTAGCGGGTGCTGTTCGCGGTGTCGCCGGTATTGGCGCGGGCGACCGTTCCCGTGCCGCGAACCGTCACCGTCAGGTACACGGCGTGGCCGGCGTCCGCGTTCACCGGGGGCCGTGTCCAGGTGGGCGTGGCGGAGGTCGGGTCGTCAAAACTGCCGCCGCTCGCGGTCCAGGCGTATTCGGGCGAACCGTCATAAGCGCCGCCGGTCAGGGCCGCGCCGAGTTGCACTGTTGTGCCCTCGTCTCCGGGGTCTATTCTGTTGATCGAAACGGTCGGCGCCACCGCCACGGGCAGCGCCGCCGCGGTATTCCGCACCAGGGCAGTGCGGCTGGCGTTCGCCTGGTCGCTGGAGCCGTTGCGGGCGACCGTTCCCGTACCCTGGACAAAGGCGGTGAGACGCACGGTGTGATTGGCGTTCGCGGTGACCGACGGGCGCGTCCAGGTCGGGGTGGCCGAGTTGCGATTATCGAGCCTGCCGCCGCTCACGCTCCAGACGTAATCCACCGTGCCGTCGTATGCGCCGCCCGTCACGGTTGCCCCCAGGCGGACCGTCGTGTCTTCGTCTCCGGCGGCGATTGCGTTGATGGATACCGACGGCGCTTCCGCGGCGGGAAGCGCCACGCCTCCCTGCGACAGCACCAGCTCGTAGTTTCCGCGTGTGCTCGGGATGTATCCCTCCACCACCACATAATAGGTCCCGGCCTCCAGGGTATCCGTCACGATGCGGAAGTTGGTTCCGTCGCCGTCGTCGTCCGACCAGTCCAGCACGAACCCGTAGTCGTCGACCTCCACCCACCCATAAGTGTCCGTCGACCCGGTGGTCTCCGCCGTAAAACTCCCGGCCTGGTCCAGTTCCACGCGGAAATAGTCCCGGTCGCCCGCATCCAGACGCCCGGAAGTAGTCGACGGGATCTCCACCGCGGTCGCCGTGGACTGGCTGTCGCCGTGGTCGCCGCTGGTCGCGGTGGTAAGAATGCCGCTTGTCGAGTCGGCGTATCGGGAAGCTACGTTGTTGGACCGGGACACTACCGGCAGGGCGGAGAACAGGCCGCCGGCGGCGGGGCGGCCCAGGGCGTATACGTTCGGGTCGCAGGAAACGGCGACCGAACCTCCGGAAAATCCGGTTGGGACCCGCACGATGTCATCCAGAAAGCGGATTCCCGAGCTTTGCGGCGGGATGCGCCAGACGCCCTGGGCAAACGGGTTGGCGGAATGGTCCTGCAGGACAATGCCGCAGGAAGCCGTCGCATGGCCGTCATTGGCCAGCGCCAGCCCGAGCGAGCCGGGACTTGACGGCACTGGCAAGGCAAAGTCGGCGCCGGAGGGCGCTGACTCGATGGTCGCCAGGGAAACCGGCGCGCCGCCGGCTTCGGAACTCAGCAGCAGGCGGGCCACCGCAGGCTCGGCGCAGGAAAATTTTACGTAGCCGGTGGCGAATGGGCCGCCGCCAGAACTGGCAAGGCTGACCACCGCGTTTGGGGCGCTCAGATCAATGGTGGCGAACGCGCCGTTGGCCACAACGGCAACGTGGTTTTCGAACCGGGCCATGTCCAGCCCCGCTCCGACGAGTTCCATCGCACACTGGTTGACGGAACCGGAGGCGTTGCCCAGAAACAGGTGGGAGTGGAAGCCCTCGCCGTCGACCACCAAGGGAATCACATGCTCCCGACCGGCGGAGACGGTCGAAGTCTGGTCGTGGGCCGGTAGCGCAATGAGTAATCCCAGCGTGAAGAAAAGAAGTCGGGAAAACGGGAATCTGTTTATCGAGTCATGACAGGAGCGATTTGTCATAATTATTCTCCAGGCAATGTATGCTCTTTATCTGTTATCTCTTGTTGTTCCTGTCTCGCCTCGCGAGCGGAGCCAATGCTACACCGTCAATGTATGCAAAGTCTAATCACTGTCCAACGCGAAGTGATTGAGCAGTCTCCACTTTATCTAGGAGGCTGTATCGGCCCGTAACCCCGCAGCTTTAACCCGGGAGCCAGTGACAGAGGTAGTCGGCGAAGCTTCTGCCGACGATCAGGGCGTAGGTGGGCGCCTCGTCGATGCAGGCCAGCAGCACCGTGGCCCTGGCGAGGCCGGTGCGGGCGCATTGTCCGGGAGCGAATTCCCGGGGATGCAGGTCGAGGGTGCAACCCCTGGACAGTATTGCGCGCGCTTCGGGGCCCGTCAGGCGCAAGGCTGCCTGTCCGCCGCCGACATCGTTGATTGCGGCGTGGAATCCGGCAAGCGCCGCTTCGAGTTCGTCACTCAGCGCACTGGCCTCCTGAGCGCTGGTTTCCACCAGCCATTCGTCCGGGCCCAGCCAATAGATCCGGTGCTTGCCGCTGGTGAACGAGTTCGCCGCCAGAGGTAAATCCTGAACCAAAACCTCTTCAGCAGCCTTGATGGCCTGTTGCTGGTGCGGGTCGAGCCGAAGGTTCAGGAAACCGCGATTCGCCGGCACGGCAATTTCGACGCCGGCTTCTGGCATGGATTCCGCGCCGATAAAGGCTTCCAGGCCGCGGGGGCGCACAATCCGCTCAGACATGTTGCCGCTCTCCCCCGGGGTCGTAAAAAGCCGGCGAAACGATTTCCACCGCCGTCGGCTCGCGTCCGGGCGAAGCGGCGAACAGGGTTTCGCCCTTGCGCCCACGGCCGCCCGTCACCAGGGCCAGGGCGATGGGATGGCCGAGGCTGGCGCTTGGGTAGCTCGAAGTCACATGACCGCACATGGGGACCGGAGTGGTCTGGCCGGTTCGCTCGATGAGCTGGGCGCCTTCCGGAATCACCGTGCAACCGTCCCGGGACAGCAATCCAACCAGTTGCTTGCGGTCTTCCCGCAGGCATTCCGGGCGCGCCAGGGAGCGTTTGCCGAGAAAATCCTTCTCCCTGGACAACAGCCAGTTCATGCCCAGGTCCACGGGCGTGACCGAACCGTCGGTGTCCTGGCCGACGATGACGAAACCCTTTTCCGCCCGCAGTACGTGCATGGTTTCGGTGCCGTAGGGCGTGATATCGAATTCCCGGCCCGCGTCCATGAGCTTGCGCCACATATCCAGGGCGAACTGGCTGCCGATGTTGATCTCGAACGCCAGTTCGCCGGAAAAACTGACCCGGAACAGGCTCACGGGCATCCCGGCGAGGGTGGCTGTCCTGACGTGCATGAAGGGGAAGGACTCGCGGCCGAGGGGAATATCGCAGCCGAGTTTTTCCAGCAGCTTGCGACTGTTCGGCCCGGCCACGGCCAGGGTGGAAAACTGTTCGGTAAGGGAAGTCAGGTAGACCTCGAGTTCCGGCCATTCGGTCTGCAGCCATTTTTCGAGCCAGTCAAGCACATGGGCCGCGCCGCCGGTAGTTGTCGTGAGGTAGAAGCGATCTTCGGCCAGCCGCGCCATGACACCGTCGTCCATGACCATGCCGTCCTCGCCGAGCAGGATGCCGTAGGCGCAGCGGCCGACCTTCATGCGGCCGACGTTGTGCGTGTAGATCCGCTCCAGAAACTCCACGACATCGGGGCCGCGGGCGTCGATCTTGCCTAGCGTGGAGGCGTCCATGATGCCGACCGAGTTGCGCACAGCCAGGCATTCCCGCGCCACCGTCGCGTGCAGGTCTTCGCCATCGCGCGGAAAATACCATGGCCGATGCCACTGGCCGACTGCCTCCATGGGCGCGCCGGCGGCTTCGTGCCACTCGTGCAAGGCGGTCTTGCGCACCGGATCGTAAAGTTCGCCGACGCTCTCGCCGGCGACCGTGCCGAAACGCACCGGCGTGTAGGCCGGGCGGAACGTCGTCGTGCCGACTTCGGGAATCGGCTTGCCGAGCGCGTCGGCGAGTATCGCCATGCCGTTGATATTGCCGAGCTTGCCCTGGTCGGTGCCGAAGCCGAGCGCGGTGTAGCGCTTGACGTGCTCCACATTGCGATAACCTTCCCGCACGGCAAGGCGGATATCGGCCACGGTGGCATCGTTCTGGAAGTCGATGAACTGCTTCGGACAGCGATCCGCATCCCTTTCGGCCGGCACGCGCCACAGCGCTTTGATGGGCGCCGCGGGAATTTCGTTCGTGGCGGGGATTTCGATTTCCGGGGGATTCAGCCCGAGTTCCACTGTCGCCGCTTTTCCCGCCCGCAGGCCATCGGCCAGGCAATCGCCAGTGGATTGCTTGCCATTGCCCGCGCCGGCGGAATCGTGGGATTGGCGCGCCTCGGCGGGGAGGAAACACAGTTGCGATTCGCTCCATTCCAGCTTGCCGCCGGCCTGGGAATGCAGATGCACAGCCGGGCTGAAGCCCCCCGATACCGCCACCAGATCGCAGTCGATTCGCAGGGTGATTGCCACCGTGGACCAAGGCTCACCGGTCCATCTGGCAATCCCGGCGCCCCGCACGCGGCGCCGGCCGCTGACGTCGCTGACCACATGGCCGGCCAGCACCGGAATTCCCAACTCCTTCACGCGCTGTTCGATGGCGTCCGCGCCGCCGGGACGGCTGTCCACGATGGCTGCCACTTCGGCGCCGGCGCCGGCGAGATCGATGGCTGTCCGGTAGGCGGAATCGTTATTGGTGAAGACCACCGCCCGGCGGCCCGGCAGCACGGCGTGGCGGCGAATATAGCCGGACACCGCCGTGGCGAGCATGACGCCGGGGCGGTCGTTATTGCAGAAGACCAATGGCCGCTCGAAACCGCCCTGGGCCAGCACCACCCTTTTCGCCCGGACGCGCCAGAGCCGCTCCGCCACGGGGCGGCGGGCCTGGTCTTGCGCCGCGGCGTCCGATTCCCGAACGCAGCGCTGGGCAATAGTGAGGAAGTTGTGGTCGTGATAGCCGAAAACGGTGCCGCGGGACAGCAATCGGCAATCGGGCATCTGGCGCAATTCGGCGACCACGCCGGCGACCCAGTCCATGGCGGGGGCGCCGTCGATGGCGTCTCCGCCGGCAAGCAGGCTGCCGCCGAACTCGACATCGTCATCGGCGAGGATCACCCGGGCGCCGGCTCTTGCCGCCGTCAGCGCCGCCATCAGGCCGGCCGGGCCGCCGCCTGCCACGAGCACATCGCAATGGGCGTTGCGGTGTTCGTAGCGGTCCGGGTCCGGCGAGTCGGGCGCCTTGCCGAAGCCGGCGGCGCGGCGGATGACGTGCTCGTAGAGTTTCCACCAGGCCCGGGGGTACTTGAAGGTCTTGTAGTAGAAACCGGCGCCGAGGATTCGCCCGAAGCTGTCGAGCGCCGCGCCGATGTCGAAGCGCGTACTCGGCCAGCCCCGGGTGCCGCGGGCCGCGAGCCCCGGTTCGAGTTCCACCTGGGTCGCCAGCAGGTTGGGCCGGGCGGCGGCGCCCTCGCCCACTTGCATGACCGCATTGGGCTCCTCCGCGCCGCCGCCGACGATGCCCCGGGGGCGGCGCAGTTTGAAGCTGCGGCCCACAATCGAGACGCCGTTGGCCAACAGCGCCGAGGCCAGGGTGTCTCCAGCGTATCCGGCATAGCTCTTGCCATCAAAGGAAAACCGCAACGGCCGGGACCGGTCGATCCTGCCACCCTCCGGCAATCGGTTTGCTTGCCCGGCAGCCACGTTCAGTCGCCCTGCTCCGGTTGCTTGCCGGCGGCTGACGCAGGAACCGGTACGGCCTCATCGAGCCGGAAACTGCCCGCGATGCGATTGGTCACCGTATCCCGCTCCACCACGAACCAGCGGCGGCAGCCCCTGGCGTGATTCCACAACTCCCGGTGCGCGCCGCGCGGGTTGGTGCGACAGAACAGGTAGTCGGCCCATTCCGCGTCGCTCAGCGGGTCGGGATCGAGCGGCCGCGTGATGCCGGCTTCGCCGCCGTAGCTGAACTCGGTCTCGGCCCGGGGTCCGCACCATGGACATTCGATCAGCAACATGAACCGGGGCCTCTCCTCCCCGTCATTCTGCGCGGAGCGAAGCGGAGTCGCAGAATCTCCTTGAGGGGCCACTGCATGGGATTCTGCGACTCCGCTTCGCTCCGCGCAGAATGACAGGCGGCACAATCGCCGTGCATGCTAATGCGCCACCGCGGCGGCGCCGTGCTCGTCGACCAGGGCGCCGGTGGAGAACCGCTCCAGGCTGAAGGGAGCGTTGAGTTCGTGGGCCTCGTCATGGGCCATGGTATGCGCGAACACCCAACCCGAACCCGGCGTAGCCTTGAACCCGCCGGTGCCCCAGCCGCAGTTGAAATACAGCCCCTCAACCGGCGTCTTCGACAGGATCGGGCAGGCGTCCGGAGCGACATCGACGATTCCGCCCCAGAGCCTGAGCATGCGCACGCGGCTGAACACCGGGAACAGTTCGATAATCGCCTGCAAGGCCTGTTCAATGACGGGAAAGCTGCCCCGCTGACCATAGCCGTTGTACGCGTCGATGCCGGCGCCGATCACCAGTTCGCCCTTGTCCGACTGGCTGATGTAGCCGTGGACCGCGCCGGACATGACCACGGTGTCCAGCACGGGCTTGATCGGCTCCGAGACGAAAGCCTGCAAGGGATGGCTTTCGATCGGCAATCGCAGGCCCGCCATCCGCGCCAGCACGCCGGCATGGCCGGCCACCACAACGCCGATGCGGTCCGAAGCGATCGGGCCGCGCGTGGTCTGAACGCCCACGGCCTTGCCGCCCCTGATGTCGATTCCCGTGACCTGGCATTGCTCGACGATATCGACACCGAGCGCGTCCGCCGCCCGCGCGAAACCCCAGGCGACGGCGTCGTGGCGCGCCACGCCCCCGCGGCGCTGCAGCGATGCGCCGAGGACGGGGTAGCGCGCCCCGGGCGAGATGTTAAGATGGGGAATCGCCTTGCCGAGTTCGGCCGTACCGACGACTTCCGCGTCGATGCCGTTAAGCCGGTTGGCGTTGACGCGCCGCTCGATGTCGCGCATGTCCTGCAGCGAATGGCCGAGGTTGTAGACGCCGCGCTGGCTGAACATGACGTTGTAGTTCAGGTCCTGGCTCAGCCCCTCCCAGAGCCGCATCGACTTCTCGTAAAGCAGCGCCGCTTCGGTCCAGAGGTAGTTGGAGCGAACGATGGTGGTGTTGCGCCCGGTGTTGCCGCCGCCGATCCAGCCTTTTTCCAGTACGGCGATATTGCTCATGCCGTGGTTTTTCGCCAGGTAATAGGCGGTCGCCAGCCCATGGCCGCCACCGCCGACGATGATCGCATCGTAGCCTTGCTTCGGTTCCGGGCTGCGCCAGACCCTGCCCCAGTTCCGGTTATGGCCGAGGGCGTTGCGCAACAGACTGAATGCCGAGTAGCGTTGCATCATTTCGCTTTCCGGGTTTGGTCTTGTCCACATGGTAACAATCCCTTTCCCGGAGAGTCCGGAAGCCCTGGATGGCCATGGGTAACCCGCGCGTTGCATGGCGCGATCAGGTCATGGCGAATTGCGGAAAGAGATACCCCGTCCAGGAACCTGCGCCATAGGAATTCACGGCTGCAAATCCGCTCTCATCCACGCCCCTGGCCGCTCGATTTCGTTGCATATTCACCAATATTCGCCTCAATCGAGCGGCCAGGGGCGTGGCGATAGCGAATTTTCGCTTTCGCGAATTCCTACGGCGCAGGCTCCTCGATGACCTGCGAACCACGGAAGGCTATCCGGTATTCTGCATAACCTTGGGCCCGCACACAAATTTCCGCGGCAAGCGCCGGCAACGCGGGAGGCGGGCGGCGATCAGGTCGTATTGGTTTGCAATGGGCCATGGGAGGGCTCCAGCCCGGCGGCGGCATGGAGAATCATGTCCGCGGTGACCGGCACCCGGTTGAACTGATGCCCGCCGAGCGCATCGGCAATGGCGCAGAGCAGCGCCGCCGAGGCGCAGCCCTGAATCGGCTCGCCGATGCCCCGGGCGCCCACCGGGTTTTCCGGGTCCGCCATGCCCACGGCGTCATGGTCCATGGGCGTGGGCACATCGAGAATCGTGGGAATCTTGGCCTGCCACAGGCTGGTGGCGGCGGGCAGGCCATTTTGCGGATCGTAGGCGTGGCGCTCGAAACCCGCCATGCCGAATCCCATCACCGCCGCGCTCTTGGTCTGGATTTCCAGTCCCCGGGGGTGGAGCACGGTGCCGCAGTCGGCAACGCCGAGATAATCGAGAATCTCGTACTTGCCGGTTTCGGTGTCGAGTTCGATTTCGATGAATCCCACGGCAAGGGCCGGCGGCGTGCCGTCCCGGTCGAGATTGTCCCGGGCCACGCCGATGAGCCCGGTGCCCGCCAGGGCGGCCACGGAACGGCCGGTAATGGGATTGATGTCCTCGGGCGCCAGCTCGCCGCTGTAGCGGCCGCCGAGTTCGATCGCCCGGGCCGCGGCGTCGGCATAGGTGATGAAGCGCGACGGGTCTTCCCGCAGAAACACCCGCTCGTCGCCGATATCGTAATCTTCCGTGGCGCCGCCGAGTTCGATGGCGGCAATTTCCAGCAGCTTCCGGACCGCGTCCACGGCGGCGACGTAGTTGGTCCGCGTCATGGTGAACGAAGTATTGCTGCCGAACTGGCCGTTGTTCCAGGGCAGATGCCTGCGGGTATCGCCGCGTTCGATGACGGTGTTTTCCCAACGGTGCCTCAGCACCTCCGCCGCGACCCGGGAAGTCGAAGAATACGAATAGGTGCCGAGATTGCCGACGCCGGTGTGGATATGCAGTTTGCCGTCCGGCGTGATTCGCACGAGGCCGTCGAAACCGCTGCTGCCGGCGGAGTGGTAGGCCTGACCCACGCCTACGCCGATCACTTTCGAGCCATTGCGCCGGCCGCTGCGGGCGCGGCGGCCGGCCCAGTCGAATCGCTCGGCGCCCATGGCCAGGGCTTCGCTGATGTAGGCCGAAGTCATGCCGCCCCGGTCGGGGCCGTAGCTGGAATCGCTTCCCGGCGCATTGATCTGGCGGATGGCGAGCGGGTCCAGGCCGAGTTCCCGGGCGGCCCGGTCGAACATGGGCTCCACCGCGGCATGGATCTGGTTCTGGCCCGGGCCCCGCTGCGGCCCCTTGGGCGGCGTATTGGTGATCAGGGGCACGCCGCGAAAGCGCATGGCCTCGGGCTGATAGATCAGCGAGAAGGAATCCGCCGCGGCGAGCCAGTCGCCGAAGCCGCCGTAGGAGCCGTTGTCCTGGACCAGGTACAGGTCCGCCGCGAGCAGGCGGCCATCGCTGCGGAATCCCATTTTCACCCGGCTCTGAAAGCCATGCCGCGCCGAACCGATGAAATACTCTTCCTCCCGGGAGATGCGCAGCATGACCGGGCGATTGATCCGGCGCGAAAAGTGGGCGGGAATCGCCATGGCGGGATAGGCGGCGCCCTTGGAGCCGAAGCCGCCGCCGCAGAACTCGGCGATAAAGACGATGTCTTCGGGGCTGACGCCGATCAGGCCGGAAAGCATGGGCAGGGGGAAGGTGCCGCTCTGGCAGGAACCGTACACGAAGCACTTGCCGTTTTCCCAATAGGACAGCGCCGAGCGCGGCTCCATGGAATGGTGGGAATGGCTGGCGTTGACGAAGCTCTGGTCGAGAACGTAGTCGGCCCGGGCGAATCCGTCTTCCACATCGCCATAGGCCCACTCCCGCGCCGCTTCGCCCTGGGGGAGCCGACCCTGTTCGAGTTCGCGGAATTGCTCTTCGGTCCAGTGCAGGTCGAGCATCTCGTCGCGCATGGCGTAGTTGCCCACATTGCCATTGCCACGGGCGTTGGGGCCGCCGGGGCGAAGACTGGTGAGGGGGTCGGTGACGAAGGGCAGGCGTTCGATATCAAAACTGATCTGCTCGATGGCGTCCTCGGCGCTACGCTCGTCCACCGCGGCCACGGCAAGAATGGGGTCGCCAACGAACAATGGCTCGTTGGTGAGCAAGGGCGGCTGGGGAAAAGACGCCGGGGGCACGTCATCGGCGGTCATGACGCCGACGACGCCGGGCATTTCGAGAGCGCGGGAAAGATCCAGGTTTCGGATTCTGGCGTGCGGCGCCGGGCTGGTAAGCAGGCGGGCGTAGACCATGCCCTCCACCCGGAAATCCTCGGCGTACCTTGCGCCGCCGGTAACCTTCGCCCGCACATCCGAAGGCGTGAAATCCTTCCCGATCAATGAGTAAGCCATAAGATCCTCAACCTCCCCCCTGACAAAGCGACTTCATTGTAAAGCAAAACTCACGGGACACCCATCGGAATTCCTGTCATTCTGCGCGCAGTCGCAGAATCTCGTTGGGGGGCCACTGCAAGAGACTCTGCGACTACGCTTTGCTTCGCGCAGAATGGCGGATGGGCCACTGCACGGTCGTGGCGGTTTTACTCACGGGGGAATTGGTTCTAAGCTGGGGGCATGGCTGGAGCGGCATCTTTGGAAAACCGCCGGCCCGGGTTCGGGCAGGCCCTGTTGTGCTTTGTGGTTATCGTGGCGGCGATTGCGCTGGGGCTGTTTGCGCTGGCGGTGGATTTGCATGCGGTGATGTTTCTCTGCCTGTTCTGGACCGGGCTGCACTGCGCCTGGCTGGGGCATGGCTTCGGAGCCATTCGCGAGATGATGAGCGGGGCCATCAGTCGGGCCTTGCCGGCGATTTACATTTTCGTGCTGATTGGCATGGTCATTGCCAGTTTCAATCAGGCGGGAACGATTGCCGCCCTGATGTACTGGAGCCTTGGCTGGCTTTCGGCGAACTGGTTTCTGCCCCTGTGCCTGGCGCTGTGCGCGCTGATGTCCCTGGCGACGGGCACGGCCTGGGGAACCGCGGGCACCCTGGGGGTGGTGTTGATCGGCGCCGGCGGGGCCATGGGGCTGCCCTTGCCGCTGGTGGCGGGAGCGATCATCGGCGGGGCGACTTTCGGCGACAAGATGTCGCCGATTTCCGACACGACCAACCTCACCGCCATGAGCGCCGGCACGAATCTGTATCGTCATATTCACGCCATGGCATTGACCACGGGGCCGAGCTTTGTGCTGGCTTTGGCGATATTCGGCGTTGCGGGCCTGATCTACCGGCAGCCGCTGGCAGCGGGAGGCAGCATCGAGCCTTTGCGCGAGGCATTGCGGGCGGCCTACGGCCTGCAGCCGGCGGCGGTGTTGCTGCCGATTGTCCTGCTGGCGGTGATGAGCATGCGGCGGATTCCCGCCGAGGTGGCCATGTCGGCGAGCGTGCTTGTGGCGATGCTCGTCGCGGTGCTGTACCAGGGGCAGGGGGCGGCGGACGTGCTCAATGCCCTGTGGAGCAATACCCCCGGCGCCACGGGCAATGCCCGGCTCGATGAACTGCTGGGCCGGGGCGGAATCACTTCCATGAGCTGGACCCTGTTGCTGGCGCTGATGGCCCTGGCCCTCGGCGGCATGCTCCACGGCGCCGGCTTTCTCGCCGCGCTGCTGGCGGGGCTGATCCGTCAGGTGCGACGTGTCCACGCCCTGGTGGCCGCCACCATCGGCGCCGGACTGCTGGGCAACATGGCCATGGGCGAGGCGTATATCTCCATTATTCTCAATTGCCAGCTTTTTCGCGAAAAGTATCGCGAACAGGCGCTCGAACCGGCGATTCTGTCGCGTTCGGTGGAAGAAGGCGCCACCATGACCACGGGCCTGATTCCCTGGACCACCGCCGGCGCCTTCTACGCCGCAACCCTCGGTGTGGCCGTGATCGAGTATGCGCCCTTTGCGTTTTTCAATTATCTTAACGCCTTCGTTTCCGTCGCCATGGCGGCAGTGGGCGTGGGCCTGCTGCGAAGCGGCGGCAAATCAGCCTGGGAGGCTGCGCCGTAGGAATTCGCGAAAGCGAAAATTCGCTATCGCCGCGCCCCTGGCTGATCGATTGAGGAGAATATTGGTGGATATGCAACGAAATCGAGCGGCCAGGGGCGTGGATGAGAGCGGATTTGCAGCCGTGAATTCCTACGGCGCAGGCTCCTAGGAGCCTGCGCCGTGCAGACCCATATTCTCGCGATCGACCAGGGCACATCCTCAAGCCGCGCGCTGGTTTTCGATTCGAAGGGGATGCTGCGGGGGCTTGCCCGGCAGGAATTCACCCAGCACTTCCCCAGGGACGGCTGGGTGGAACACGACGCCGGGGAAATCTGGCGCACCACCCTGGAAAGCTGCCGCGGCGCCTTGCGGGACGCCGGCATCGAGAGCCGCCGGCTCGCCTGCATCGGCATCACCAACCAGCGGGAAACCACGGTTCTCTGGGACCGGGCAAGCGGCGAGCCGGTGCATCGGGCGATTGTCTGGCAGGACCGCCGCACGGCGAAGCACTGCCAGGAACTGAAACAGTCCCGGGTGGACGAGGGCGACCTGCAAGCCAGGACCGGCCTGCTGCTCGACCCGTACTTCTCCGCCACCAAGCTGCAATGGCTGCTGAATGAAGTGCCCGGCCTGCGCCGGCGCGCCGAGGCGGGAGAACTCGCCGCGGGCACCATCGACAGTTTCCTGCTGTGGAAACTCACCGGCGGCCGCAGTCACTTCACCGACGCCAGCAACGCCTCGCGCACCCTGTTGTTCAATATCGAAACCCAGCAATGGGACGCCGACCTGCTCGCGCTGTTCGAGATTCCCCGGCAAATTCTGCCGGAAGTGCGTGACAGCGCCGCCGATTTCGGCGCCAGCGACCCGGATTTGCTTGGCAGCGCGGTACCCGTCACCGGCGTACTCGGCGATCAGCAGGCGGCGGCCTTCGGCCAGTGCTGCTTTCACGCCGGGGCCGCCAAAAGCACTTATGGCACGGGCTGCTTCCTGTTGATGAATACCGGCGACAAGCCCGTGTATTCCCGCAACCGCCTGCTGACCACGGTGGCGTACCGGCTCGAAGGCAAATCCAGCTATGCCGTGGAAGGCAGCATCTTCATGGCCGGAGCCACCATGCAATGGCTACGGGACGAATTGCGGCTGATTCGCAAGTCGGCCGAGTCCGCCGCCCTGGCGGAGCAATGCGCCGATGATTCCGGCGTCTATCTGGTGCCCGCCTTTACCGGGCTCGGCGCGCCCTATTGGGACCCGGACGCCCGGGGCGCCATCTTCGGCATGACCCGGGACACCGGCATCGCCGAAATCGTCGGCGCCGCCCTGCATTCGGTGTGCTACCAGACCCGGGACCTCACCGGCGCCATCGCCGCCGACGGCGTTGCCCTCGACCTGCTGCGGGTGGACGGCGGCATGGCGGCCAATGACGTCTTCCTGCAATATCTCGCCGATGTTCTCGACTGCCGCGTACACCGCCCGGCGGTAACCGAAACCACGGCGCTGGGCGCAGCCTGCATCGCCGGGCTGCAAGCCGGCGTATTCCCGAGCCTGGGCGCCATCGCCGGACTTTGGCGGCTGGACCGCGAATTCAGCCCGCGACGGGACGCGGCCTGGCGCGAAAGGAAGTATGCCGGCTGGAAGGACGCGGTGCGGCGCACCCTGAGTTGAGGCCTGGCGTGCTGAAATGTAACGAACTTATTGGACAATGCGCTAGCGTGGAACTGCATCTGTTACGCCATGGGGAAACCCAGTGGAACCGGGACCGGCGGGTGCAGGGGCAATGCGATGTGGGCCTGAATGAAACAGGCAACCGGCAGGCGGTGGCGCTCGGCAAACGGCTGGCGGACACCCATTACGACGCCATCTATTGCAGCAGTTCCCTGCGTACCAGGGAGACCGCCTGGCTGGCCTTCCCGGACCGCCACGAAGACCTGGTTTTCGTCGACGCCCTGCGGGAAATCGACCTTGGCCCCTGGGAGGGCCGCCTGCATGCGGAAATCGCCCTGGAAGACCCGGAATCGCAGCATCACTTCTGGCACATGCCGCATCTGTTCCAGGTGGAAGGCGCGGAGACCTTCTTTGCATTGCAGGAGCGCGCCATGCAGGCGATTCGCGACATTGCCCGGCGGCATTCCGGCCAGCGCGTTGCCGTGGTCAGCCATGGCGCCCTGATCAAGTCGGTGCTGTGTTTCCTTGAAGAACTGCCCATGCGCGACCTCTGGGCCTGGCGCCCCATACACAATTGCGCCCAGAGCATCGTGCAACTCGAGCGCGGCGGCGGCGAGATTCTGCAATACGCAGACCGGCCCTTCGCCCTGGTCAAGGGCTCGCAAGTTGTCTAGCCTGGCGTTCCACAACAGGCCGATGGATTTTCTCCTGTTCTGCCTGATTACCGGGCTGACCCTGGCCTGGGCCCAGGCGGCGGGCTGGTGGGTGAACCAGAACATTCCCCTCTACGGCACCCTGGAGTGGAACGGTTTTGTGCATCTGACCCATATCCGCAACCACGGCGGCATCTTCGGGTTGCTGCAGGGCCAGGGCTGGCTGTTCGGCGCTCTCAGCCTCGGCCTGCTTGCGGGTATCGCCGTCTGGCTATTCATGGGCGCCGCCATCTCGCGTTTCGAATACGCCTGTTTCGGCTGTATCGCCGGCGGCGGCCTGAGCAATGTCATCGACCGGCTCGTCCATGGCAGCGTGATCGATTACATCAACCTGCAGCACATCCCATACTGGAACTACATATTCAATCTCGCCGACGTGATGATCCACGCGGGAATCTGGCCGATGATCCTTTATGGCCTGCTGGCGCGCAAAACCCCAGGGAACACAGACCCATGAGCAGAGACCGACTCGACGGAGCCCTGGCTCCGGTGGTTACGCCCTTCGACGAAAACCACCATCCCGACGGCGAACGCTTTATCCGCTTCTGCCACTGGCTGCTCGGCCAGGGCGTAAAGCTCGCGGTATTCGGCACCACCAGCGAAGCCAATTCGCTTTCACTGGCGGAAAAGTCCGCCCTGCTCGAGCGATTGCTGGACTCCGGAGCCGACCCGGACCGCATCATGCCCGGCACCGGGCTGTGCTCCCTGAGCGAAACCGTGGACCTCACCGCCCGGGCCGCGACGCTCGGCTGCCCCCGGGTATTGCTGCTGCCGCCCTTTTATTACAAGAACCTCTGTGAAGACGGCCTCTTCGGCTACACCGCCGAAGTCATCGAGCGGGTGGCCGATGGAGACTTGCAGATATACCTCTACCACTTCCCCGCCATGTCCCGAACGCCCTGGCCCATGGAAGTGATCGACCGCCTGGTCAAGACCTATCCCGGCACGATTGCCGGCATCAAGGACAGCTCGGGAAAATGGGCGCAAACCGCCGCCTTCATCCATGCCGGCTGGGACGATTTCCGGGTTTTCTGCGGCTCCGAGCGCTTTCTCCTGCAGACCCTGCAAGCAGGCGGCGCCGGCTGCATCTCGGCCACCGCCAATGTCAACCCCGCCCCCATCGCCGCGCTCTGCGCCAACTGGCGCCAGGACCAGGCCGGGCAGCTTCAGGCCGACCTGACCCGCGTCCGCGAATGTTTCGAAGCCGCTCCCATGGTCGCCTCGGTAAAAGCCGCCATCGCCATGGCCACCAACGACAGCGCCTGGGCCAACCCCCGCCCGCCGCTCGTCCCACTCAGCCACACCCAATCAACAGCCCTGCGTAATGACCTGGGAGCCTGCGCCACAGGAATTCGCGAAAGCGAAAATTCGCTATCGCCGCGCCCCTGGCTGATCGATTGAGGCGAATATTGGTGGATATGCAACGAAATCGAGCGGCCAGGGGCGTGGATGAGAGCGGATTTGCAGCCGTGAATTCCTGTGGCGCAGGCTCCTAGAACCTGTCAATTTCGGGCTGTGCTTGTAAGGGCTTGGGGGACTGTGTGAGAATCGACTTTGAGGATGTCGCGGTAGTTTTCATGGGCCTTCTGCTCGCGTTCTTTTTGGTCAGCATCTGCTTCTCCTTTCTCTGCTCCATCATGGAAGCGGTGCTGCTCAGCGTCACGCCGACCTATGTGGGCGTTCTGGAAAAGCAGGGCTCCGGCGTCGCCGCCGACCTTGCCGCCTACAAGGAGGATATCGACCGGCCACTGGCGGCGATTCTGACCCTAAACACCATCGCCCATACCGTTGGCGCCATTGGCGTTGGCGCCCAGGCCGCCGTATTGTTTCCCCATTCCGAGATTTCGCTGTTTGGCGTGGGCATCGCGCTGAACTGGGAAGCCATCGTGGCGGTGATCATGACCCTGGCGATTCTCATCTTCTCCGAAGTGATTCCCAAGACCATCGGCGCCAACAACTGGGAGGCGCTCGCCCCGGCCACCACCAGGACCCTCAAGGTCATGCTCATCGTGCTCTGGCCGCTGGTGTGGCTGAGCCAGTTCATCACCGGCAAACTGAAGAAGGACAAGGACCGGCCCGTGCTCAGCCGCACCGACCTCGCGGTGATGACCGACATCGGCACCGAAACCGGCGTGCTCGCCGAGAGCGAACGCAAGATCATCCACAACCTGCTCGCCTTCCGGGGCATTCAGGCCGCCGATGTGATGACGCCGCGCATTGTCGTGGTGGCGGCAAGCGAGGACACCGGGCTGCGGGAATTTCACGACAGCCACGATGAACTGCCTTTTTCGCGCATCCCGGTGTATCAGGGCAAGAATGACAATGTCACCGGCTATGTGCTCAAGGACGAAGTCCTGCTCAAGCTCGTGGACGAACACGACGAGGTGAGGCTGAAGGATCTGCGCCGGGACATCATCGCCGTCCACAAGACCGCCACGGTGCCCGACCTGCTCGACATGTTCATCGCCAAGAAGGAACACCTGGCGGTGGTGGTGGATGAATTCGGCGCCATGGAAGGCATATTGACCATGGAAGACATCATCGAGACCCTGCTCGGGCTTGAGATTGTCGACGAATCCGACGATACCGAGGACATGCAGGCCCTGGCGCGCAGAAACTGGAACCGCCGGGCCCGGAAACTCGGCATTATTCCGCTCGAACAGTCAAATCCGGGCAGAACCGGGCGGTTATGACAACGTGAGACAGAAAATTCGGCGATACATTGTGATAAGTTGTTACAAAACCGCAAACAGTCCCGAGTCAGCGTTAAGATGCTTGGCAATTCATTCGCTGTACGCCCCCCCGTAATCAGCGAATGAATAGCTGAAGGCGGGGCTCGTGAGTTTACTTTCTTTATCGTTCCCCCTAAACGAATGGAATTGCTGGCGACGCTTCCCCTTCAGCGCCTTTTAACTCTCTCCCCGATTTCCTTGTGCCCAGTGGCAGAGTCTCAGGCGGAGACCTCCCGGTGAGATTCCGCGACTTCGCGCGGAATGACGGGGGCGGCGCGCGGAATGACGGGGGCGGCGCGCGGAATGACGGGGGCGGCGTGGAATGAGAGCGGATTTGCAGCCGTGAATTCCTGCGGCGCACACTAGCGCAAACTTGACAACAGCAACTCCCGTTGCTGCGCCTGCTGTTCGTGCAGGATTCCGCTGTCGCCCAGGGAATACAGGCCCAGATGGGATTCGGCGATGCGGATATTGCTCCGCAGGCTTTCGATCTTGCCCGGATTCAGGCTCGGGGCGGCCTCGGCAATCTCCAGTCTCAGCTTGAACAGTCTGCGGGCCTGCCGCAGATGCGGCACCGTGCGACCGTCGAGGCCATGACGCAGGGCATCGGCATGCCAGTCGCTTATTCTGGCAAGCCCACTCTCCAGGCGGGCCGGGTCATCGGCGTACAGTCGCAGGTACAGGCTTTGCAACAGGGTGAAGTAATCGTCCACCTTCTCCCAGTTGGCCTGCACCGACTCGCTTTCGATCAGGCTGTAGAGAATGTCAAGCTGGTCCTCATGGTGCAGGCCCCGGGACATGCGGGCCGACTCGAGGGCCTGGCGCAGAATGGGCAGGGCCGCCGCGTGTTCGTTCTGTTCCTGGAGAGACTGGGCCTGACGCAACAGCGAATCCGCCGGGAATGAATCCCGTGACTGCCCGCTGGCAGGCGAATGCAATACCAGTACAGCGACCGCGACCCAACTCCCCAAACCGGCCCCGGAAAAGATGGATTTCCTGATGCTGGCGAGGAAAACCGGCATGATGCGAAACCCCGAAGCGAAAAACACTGCCTCGAATATCGCGCATCAGCACGGCAATATCAAGGAAAATCGGTCATTTTTTTCAGAAATATGACTTTTTTATGACAATCAGGATTGCAAGTTATTGTTTTACAAGGATTGCAATATTCATGCACCATTTTGGTGCTTATTCCGCCTAGCGATAGGTCCGGTTGGCGAGCAGGGATTCCGCCAATAGCAGGACCATGGCGAACAGCAGAATCCACCACCAGATGCGCTGCGGGCGTTCGAGTTCCTCCGCGAGTTCCGCCATCTGCACTTCCCGGGAGCGAACCACATCGGTGTCGGGATTGATGATGGCGTCGGTGAGGGTCGCCACCGCCACCCTTTCCAGGTTTGACTCGGCGGCGTCGGCATTCACGGCGAAATTCTCACTGCCGCCGTCCACCTCGGCGCGGACGATGCCCGGCATGCTCGCTTCCACCAAAAAGTTCTCGCCGGCGAAGGTCATTGCACTGCCGTCGGGGCCTTGTACGCCGGCAACCAGTCCGGCGCCATTGATGTCCACGGAAAACCGGTCCCCCACCTGATACGAACGCTGCTTCAGTTCCGGCTGCACCAGGTGGCGCAGGGTTTCATGGATGAAAGGCAGGAACAGGCCCTGGAGCGGCAGATTGTTCCATTCCAGATCCATGCTCGAAGCGAACAGCAGCACCCTGCCTTCGCCGAATTCCTGCTCCACCAGCGCCGGCATGGCGTTGTCGAACTGCATCAGCACCTCCGCGCCCGGATTGGCGGCAAGCCGCCAGTGATGCTGGAAACGAGCCGACCAGTCGGTATCCAGCGAGCGGAACACCGGATGCCGCCGGTCGAAATCGGCGATGACCAGATAATCGCCGGCGCCGGTGAGTTCCGGGCTCGCCAGTTGCGCCGGGCTGATTTCGGCGAACTGTTCATTGAAGCGCTCCGGCTCCACCTGATCGCCGGGCGCAATGAGCAGGGCGCCGCCGCCGCGCACGTAGTCCGCCAGTGCATTCGTCTGGCCGGCGCTGAGTTCGCCGACATTGAGCAGCACCGCCACGTCGTTCTGGCCCAAGGCCGCCGGGCTCAAATCCACAGGCTCCAGCGCCTGCAGGCGAAAGGGCGATTCCCCGGAGCTGCTCACCGCCAGGGAGAACCAGTGTCCTTCATCGTCGAACCACTGCTCGGAGGCCTCGCCATTGACCAGCAGAATACGAATTCCCGGCAGCACATCCACGGTGAAATGCCAGACGTTGTCGGCGGGAAAATTGTCGCCGGACAGTTCGATGCGGCCGATATGGCTGCCCTGTTCGGGAAAACTCGCGGCAAAGCTGACCACGCGCTCGGAGCGGTCATCGAGCGCCACCGACTGGCGGTCGATGAGCTGGTCATTGATCAGCAGGCTGACATCGGCGCGACCGGCGAACAGGGTCCCGGTGGAGCGAACCCGGGCAAGCACCTGCTGCCGCGGTTCGTCTTCGAGCAATTGCTCCGGCGAGCGCACGTCGGTAAGCGCCAGATTCACCGATTCGGGCCTGCCGGCGTCGATTCCGGTGAAGCGGACTCCCGGGGCGAGCTTCCAGTCTTCCTCCACATTGTCCATACCCGCCTGCTGGTAGTCCGAAACCAGATACAGGGCGCGGTTTTCAAAGCGGGATGATTCGAGCAATTCATTGGCCAGGCGCAGGGCCGGCATGAAGTCGGTGGCGCCATGGCCCGGCTCGATTTCCCGCAGCAGCGCCCGGACGCTGTCGAGATCGGTATTGAATTCGCGCACGAAATCGACGCTTTCGTCAAAAGCGATCAGCGCCACTTCGTCGCCGGCGTCAAGGGAGTCGATCAGGTCGAGGGCCTCGCTGCGGGCGGTTTCGAACACGTCCTCGTAGCGCATGCTCATGGACACATCGAGCAGCAGCACCGCCGACTCGGGGTCGGCGTCGAGCAACCGCGCCAGCGAAAGATTGATCAGCGGGCGGGCGAAGGCGAATACCAGCAGGGCGATCAGGCCCGCGCGCAGGGCTAGCAGCAGCAGTTGCCGCAAATGCTGGAACAGCACCAGCTTGCGCGAGGTTTTCTTGAGAAATCGCACCGTGCTGAACCTCATCCTGGGCGGCTTTTCCCGGCGGATGAGGTGAATCGCCACCGGAACCAGCGCGGCAAACAGGCCAAGCAGGAACAGCGGCGTGAGAAAGACCATCAGAAGCTCCGCGCCCGCCGCATCATATAGGCAGAAAGCGCCTGGTCGAGGGGCTGGGAAGTGTCCATCAGGCAATAGTCCACCCCGCTGCCCTGACATTTCCTGCGGCAATAGTCGAGAAATTCCCGGACGTGTTGCAGGTAGGACTTGCGGATCGCCGCCGGCGAGGTAATGAAACTCTCTTCGTTCTCCATGTCGATGAACTCGGTGGCCTCGGTGAAGGGGAATTCGAGCTCGGCGTGGTCCATGATCTGGAAGGCGATCACGTCGTGGCCCATGGCGCGCAGGTTCTGCAGGGTGCGAATCACGCGCTCCTCATCGTCGAGCATATCGGTAATGAGCACCACAAAGCTTTTCTTGTGGAGCGAGGTGGCCAGGTCGGTGAGCGGCTTGACCACATCGGTGCCGCCGCCCTGCTCCACTTTCGCCAGCGAGCGCAGAATCCGCATCAGGTGCATTTGCCGGCATTTGGGTGGAATGTAATCGCGAATCTCTTCATCGAAAACGATCAGCCCCACGGCGTCGCGCTGGCGCATGATGAAATAGGACAGCGCCGAAGCCAGGGTGACGCCATATTGCAGCTTGGTGAAATCGCCGGCGCCATAGGCCATGGAAGCGCTGTTGTCGAGCAGGATGACGCAGCGCACATTGGTTTCGTCTTCGTATTGCCTGACGTAGAACTTCCCCGAGCGGGCGTAGAGCCGCCAGTCCACATGGCGCATGTCGTCGCCGGGATAGTAGTGGCGGTAATCGTTGAATTCGACGCTGAAGCCCCGGTCCGGGCTCTTGTGCAGGCCCGACAGGAATCCCTCCACCGCCACCCGGGCGCGCATCTCGAGATTGGAAAGCCCCGCGAGTACCGAGGGATCGAGAAAATTGAGGGATTCCGACACCCGGGCTAGTCCTCGAGTTCCGCCGCCGGAGCGGGCACCGCCTCAAGCAGCCGGGTGATGACCTGGTCGGTGGTGACCCGTTCCGCCTCGGCATGGAAGTTGAGCAGTATCCGGTGCCGCAGGATCGACGGCGCCAGGGCCCGCACGTCGCCATAGGAAACATTGAAGCGCCCGGAAAGCAGGGCCCGCACCTTGCCCGCGAGAATCAGGTTCTGGGAGGCGCGGATGCCGGCGCCCCAACTGACCCAGTCCTTGATGAACTGGGGCGAAATGGACGAATGAGGCCGGGAGGCATGCACCAGGCGCACCGCGTAGCGAATCACGGCTTCCGCCGCGGGCACCTGCCGGGCGATACGCTGGAAATCGAGAATATCCTCGCCGCTGAGCGGATGCGACAGGGGGTTGTCATAGGTCTGGGTGGTGGTGCTCACCACGGTGACTTCGTCGGATTCCGACAGGTAATCGAGTTCAATCTTGAACATGAAGCGGTCGAGCTGGGCTTCCGGCAGGGGATAGGTGCCTTCGAGCTCGATGGGGTTCTGGGTCGCCAGCACGAAAAACGGCGCCGACATGGGATGGGTTCTTCCCGCGGCGGTCACCTGGCGCTCTTCCATGGCTTCCAGCAACGCCGACTGGGTTTTGGGCGGGGTCCGGTTGATTTCGTCGGCAAGCAGGATATTGGTGAAAATCGGCCCGGCGACAAACTTGAGGCTGCGCTGGCCGTCGACTTCCTCCACCACTTCCGAACCCACCACGTCGGCGGGCATCAGGTCCGGCGTGAACTGGATGCGGCTGAACTTGACCTGGAGAATATCCGCCACGGTCTTGATCAGCAGGGTCTTGGCAAGCCCCGGTACCCCGGTGACCAGGCAATGCCCGCCGGCGAACAGCGCGATGAGCAGTTCATCGACGATTTCATGCTGGCCGATGATGACCTTGCGGATTTCCTCCACGATCCGCTCCCTGCCTTCCTGCATGCGCCTGACGAGGCTCAGGTCATCCTGATCCCGCACCACGGCCTCGCCGCCGCCCGCCGCCTCGTCTGCTGTTGCTGTCGCTTGTGCTTCTGACATGCCCTGTTTCCCGTTGCTTGTGGAAATCCGGAAATTTCCAGGTTGATGACCTAGGAGCCTGCGCCGTAGGAATTCACGGCTGCAAATCCGCTCTCATCCGCGCCCCCGGCCGCTCGATTTCGTTGCATATCCACCAATATTCGCCTCAATCGATCAGCCGGGGGCGCGGCGATAGCGAATTTTCGCTTTCGCGAATTCCTGTGGCGCAGCCTCCTAGTGACTGAACGCGTAGATCAGGAAGTTTATCCCGATCTTGTATGCCTCGTTGGTGTAGCGGGTCGGATATTCCGCGTAAAAGGTGTGCTCCCAGCCGTCGCCAAGATCGGTATTGTAGTTCGCCAACATCATGATGCGGCCATCGTCGTCGAGCACGGCATAGACTTCCGGCGGATAACTCGGGTCGTCGAGATTCATGTAGCCGCCGAAATCCCAGGTCACCATGCGTCCGGGCACCTGGGCCAGTTCGTCGATATCGAAAAAAATGTGGAAAATCTCGTGGCTGGTGTCGAGTTTGACGATTTCCCGGTCGGGGAAGATCTTGCCGATTTCCATGTACATGTCGTCGAGGTGGGGCTGGCCCCAGAAATCGTCCACCATGACGAATCCGCCCCGGAACATGAATTCCCGCAGGATTTCGATTTCCTCGGCGCTGAAATTCGGGCCGCTGTAGCTGGAGCCGATGGGTACGCGCTTCCAGTTCATGTAGAGAAAGATATGCTCGAAAATGCGCGGGTCGGTCAGTTGCATGAAGGTGTGGTTGCGGGGATTGGTGTCGATATTGGTGTAACGCTGGACGCCGCGCAGGAAGTTCTCGTCGGAATCGGGATAGTCGGTGTCCCACCAGCCGCCCCGGCGGCGATAGGAAAAGCCGGCGCCGCCATGATTGGTGTATTGCCCCCGCACCCAGGTGAATTCGGTGATGTCGTCGCCGTAGATGGCAAGATCCTCGTTGTCCTCAAAACGCGGTTGCTGGGCCTGGCTTGCGGCGCAAATCAGCAGCAGGCACAGACATGCAGCGAGCAGCCCGGGGCGGCGGCGGGACAATACCGGGCGGGAATCCTCAATTGGCTTCACTGGCGGGATTCCCGTCAATGGACTGGAGCAGTATCTGTTGCGCCCGCAGATAGCCTGGCGCGGTCTCCAGCGCCCGCAGCACGGTTTCCCGGGCTGCAGCGGGCCGCCCATCGCGCAGATAGGCTTCGGCCAGGCTTGCTCCGGCTTCCACCGGGTCCGAAATTTCCAGTTCCAGCAGGATTTCGTACTCGGTGACCGCGAGGGATGAGTCGCCGGTGAGGTCGGCAAGTCTGGCGCGCAGGGCGTGAACTTCGCTTTCATACGGGTCCACCTGCAGGGCCCGGTCGATATAGTAGTCGGCGCGTCCGGCATCGCCGGCATCGAGGGCCGCTTCCGCCAGAATCAGGGCGGACTGGTCGTCGTGCTGCAGATTTTCCAGCAGGATTTCGAGCCAGCGCCGCTGTTCCTCGAGGTTGCCCTCGCTTTCGTAAATCTGGGACATCACCAGGGGCGGGCTCGGATAACCGGAATAGTTCGGCAGCAATTCGTGGGCCGCCAGTAGTGACTGTCTGGCCTCGGCGAAGTTCTCCTCCTTGAACAGCACAATGCCGAGTTGCAGATGCGCCATGAAATCCCGGGGGTTCTCCTCAAGCCGGCTGCGCATGTACTGCTTGAGGGAAGCGTTGTTGTAGAGTTCCGACAGGATCGCGCTGGAGTTCTCGCGAATGCCGTGGCCGTGGCCTTCGACTTCATCTGGCACGTCCTCATCGTGGACATGGACATTGATCTCGGCCACCCGCTGGGCGATCCAGTCGCGAAAGCCCGCGTCGAACTCGTTCGGGGACAGGTCGAAAACTTCCCGGAAGCGCTCACTGTCCTGCTTGATGAGGCCGTACTGCACGACCAGTTCCCGCAGCTTGTCGAAGCCGAAAGTCTGCTCGATGTAATCCACCACCAGATAGGACTGGAAGTAGGCGAAACCCAGGTCGGCATTGCTGCGGGCGCCGCTGAAGGCCGAGTTCAGCTCCGACACGGGCAGATACTGCTCCCGCTCGGCGGCGCGCACCAGGTCCAGGCCCTGGCGGCGGCCCCAGTAGGGCCGGCCCTGCTGTTCCTCCCATACTGAAATGCCTTCCGACAACCAGCGCGGAATCCGGTTGCGGGTCATTTGCAGGGTAATCACATGGGAAAATTCGTGCCAGGCGATTTCCTGCCAGTTGGCGCTGAGGGTGTCCGGGGAGATGAGGGTAATCACCTTGCCGAAGCAGATGCCCACCAGCGGTCCGATATCGGGCAGGCCCACGGAACGCACGGCGAAATCCTGGGTATTCTCGAAAACCTCGATCAGCACCGGGTACTCCGGCTCGAACTGCCATTTTTCCACCATTTCGTCCCAGGCCTCTTCCAGCAGCGGCTCCAGATACGGCCAGAGGATTTTGGCGTCCCGGGGCGACATGTGAACGAGGAAATGCTCACTTTCCAGGGTGGCGTATTCTTCCAGGGTGTCGAATACCGTGAGCAGATTGGAGGACAGCACATTGAACGGGTCGTTATCAAAACCGGTTTCGAGATTGGCGCGGCCCTCGGCTTCCTCGCCGAGACGGATCAGGTTGCTGCCGAGCAAGGTATAGCCCCGCCAGTATTCCGGGTCGGCGGCGATGGCGGCGCGGGCATATTCCACGGCTTCGGTGAAGCGGTAGTTGCGGCCGAAATGATCCGCCACATCGGCCAGGAAAACCGGGTTGCCGGGGCTGAAAGCCTCCACCTGGGCGGCGTGCAGTTCATAGTCCGCCATGCGCTCTTCCATGGCCGCCTGGGCGGCCATGGCGCTGAGCACGCCAAGGGCTTCGGGATTCAGATCGAGCGCCCGGGAGAAATGCCCCGCAGCCTCCTCCACCCGCTCATTGCGCTGCAACTGCCGGCCCCAGACTTCCATGGCCGGCACCGCGTTGGGATTGATCGCCAGGGCCCGTTGCAGGCTGCGCTCGTCGCCGGTGATCCGCGCCAGTCCCACCAGGGCGGGAACATGGCGATTGTTGACTTCCAGCGCGTCCTCATAAGAGGTTCGCGCTTCGCCTTCGTTGTATTTTTCCAGGAACAGGTCGCCCCAGAGCGTTTGCGCCTCAAGGTTTTGCGGGTCGGCCCGGGTGGCTTCCTGGAACAGGCTGTTGGCGTCGTGAAAGCGTCCGAGCAGCCAGCTTGCCAGGGCCGTCATGGTCACATCGGCGGAACTGAAAATCAGGCCGTTGTTGTAACGGCCCACGACTTCCTCGAGCAGGGGATCGCTTTCCTCCCCGCGACCGGTGAACTGCAGCAGCGATGCCTGCTGCGTAAGGCTGCGCACCGGCGCGCCTTCGAGCCCGAGACCGTCGATCACCGCCTGGAGAATGGCGATCGCCTCGGCGGAATTGCCGGTCATGCGCTTGACTTCGGCCAACTGGGTACTGACCAGGGGGTAATCCGCATAGTCGCCACCGATCAGTTCCTCGCAGACCGCCATGGCCTCCTGATAGTTGCCCATGCCCGCCAGGGCGCGGCTTGCGCCGATGACGCCGGCGGTGCGATCCAGTCCATTGGCCTGCCGGAATACTTCGGCGGCGGCGGCGTAGGAGCCCGACAGCAGCAATTGCCCGCCGCGCTGCAGAGGGGCCGCGGCAAGCGCCGGCTCGTCTTCGGGCTGGGCGATCGCCGCGACGGGCAGCAGCAGGATCAGGCCGAACAGCAGGCGGTTCAGAATATCCATTGCGGAGGACTCGTGGTTCATGGCGCAAGCTCGTTGAATCTCGCGGTGGCGCGGGCCAGTTCCACCAGCAATTCCTCGAGCTGGCGCCAGTAGTCGGGTTCGAGGAATTCGGCCTTGCGGCCCCGCAGAATGAAAACCGAGCGTTCCAGTTGTTGCATGCGGGATTTCAGCGCCAGGGCTTCACCGCCGAGGTTTGCGGTTTCCGCCGCGACAGAGTCAATATAGGCGATTTCCGCCAGGCGGCCGTCCGGGTCATCGAGGCCCGGGCCGAGGCTGAACATGGCGTCACCGTTATCGTCGAGCCCGGCGTGTTCCGAGGCGAGCCGACCCTGGTCGGCGTACCATTGCTCCACATTGGCCCGGGCGTAATTGAAGGCTTCCAGCAGGGACACCCGGTTGTTCTTGTCCAGGTCCCCGGTGCGGCCGTCGAGGGCTTCGATGAAGTAGCGCGAGAAAACCGGATCGTATTTTTCCGAAGCCGAGCGCGTGGCGGAAATCACCACCCTGCCCTCTCCCGAAAGAAAGGTGGAAAAACCGTAGCTCGCACTGGTGGTATTGATGATGGCCATGTCCTGCCGCGCGAAGGGTTCCAGCAATTCACGGAACTCCGGGCCGGTGTAGTCCGGGCCGATGATATTGAACTTGGCTTCCCCGCCCTCGCCGGAGCCGTGGCCGATGAGATAGACGGTAAGCTGGTCGCCGTCGCTCACCTGATCGCGCAATTCGCTGAATGCCGCGGCTATGCCGGCCCGGTCGCTGGTTCCGTCGAGCCGGTTGCCGGCATTGGGGCCGGCCGCGTCCAGGTCATGGAGCAGGGTGATGGAATCGGTGGAATAACCGTAGTCCCGGATGAGGATGTCGTGGAGCGAATAGGCCCATTGCCGGAATTGGGAGATACTGTCGGCGCCCACCGAGGGGCCGACGATAATCACCGCGTACTTGGCGGAATCCGGCGCTTCGAGGAAATAGTCGACTTCCATCGGAAGTTGCGCCCGGGCCGCGGAAGTCGCGAAAACCAGCAGTAGCAGGAGCGTTGGCAGCCGGTTCATGACAAGCCCCGCAGCCGGCGCGTCATCCAGTCGATGCATAGCAGGCCCACGAGCAGGGCAAGTAGCCAGGGCTCGTCCCACAGGTCGATCTGCGTTTCCCGGGAATAGGCGTTGGGGGTGAATTCGATGGCTTCGGGCAGTCCGCCCACCTCGTCGAGATCGAAATAGCTGCCGCCGGCGGCTTCCGCCATACGGCCAAGGAGTCCCCGGTCCATGCCGGCATTGTTGAATTCGCGCAGGGAAGGCGTCACCACGATGGCGGCCTGCTTTTCGGCGCCTTCCTCGCCTACAGCGCTGGTCACGTCCACGAGCAGGTCGAAAACCCCTTCCTGGTCGGCAATGAAGGAAGAGCGGTAAATGCCGTCTTCCTCGATATTCCATTCCATGGGGGTGTCGGTGATTTCGTCCAGCGGGTTGGTGGTCTGGATCCACAGGCTGGCGTCATTGTCGGGCTCGTACTGTTCGTCGAGCACCCGGGCGGTGACCTGCACCTCGTCGCCGATATTGTAGAACTCGCGGTCGAACTCCAGGGTCACCCGGTCCGGCGCTGAAACCGCAAGCCAGCGCAGCATCTGCCGCCACAGGGTTTCGTGTGAGGGGTCTTCCGAGTCCATCATCATCTGCCAGCGCCAGGTGCTCGCGGTGGTGAGCGACAGGACCCGACCGCTGCCATAGCGCTGGGTAACGATCACCGGCAGGGCCTGGTTCTGGTATTGCAGCGCCGGATGTTCCAGCAGCACTTCGGCCCCGGGCTTGATGCGGCCGGTGACGTACACTCCCTGCAACTGTGGCAATTGCGACCAGGCGAATCGGTTTTCGGCGTCTTCCCCGGCGAGCCGGAGCAGCGGCGAAAACTCGCCGTTGCGGGTCAGGCGCGGAATGAACAGTTCGCCGCTGGGGTGGTCGCCCCGACGTATGCCGCCGCGCAGGGGATTGGGCAGGAAATTCTCCTCCACCAGGGTCACCGGCAGTATGTCCACCAGCGGAGTGCCGATGAATGCCTCATCCACCATGCCGCTCTTGAGCAGGCCGCCGCCACGCTCGGCGACAAAGCCCTCGATCATCCGCAACTGGTCGTCGTTGAAGAACTCTTTTTCGATATCGCCGAGGATGATCGCCTCGTATTCGTACAGCGTCTCCCGGCTGCCGGGAAAGCCTTCGGCAAGCTCGGTGGGCGATTCGATGCCCTGGCGATAGAACTTGCCGGGGCCGGTTTGCAGATAGGTCGCCAGCCGCAGGGATTCGTCATCCTCCACCGCCCGGCGGATGAACTTGTATTCATTGCGCGGATGACCTTCGAGATAGAGGATGTCCAGGGGCGGTTTGTCGGTATTGTCCACCAGAAAGCGGTAGCTGTTGTTGCGGGTAATGATCTCGCCGGGCTGAACGCCCACCCGCAATTCGTAGACGATGCGCTCGGCGCGTTCCGGGGTGACTTCGAGGCTGAAGCGCCGGGATACGCCCGCGGCGCCGAGGCTGACGACTTCGCTGCTCACCGTGGCGCCGCCGTCAAGCACCGCGAGTTCCACTTCCTGGCCGGCGAATCCCTGGTGGCGCAGGGCCGCGGTCACGGTGAAGACCGAACCTTCGAGCACGGTGCGGGCGGCGCTGACGTCCACAATGCCGATATCGAGTGGAATATCCTCCTGGCCGACGCCCACGGTGAAAACGGGAATCCGGCGGTTGCCCAACTGCCGGGCGGCGATGATCGGGTCGCTATTGCTGTTGTCGGCGCCGTCGCTGACGAGAACCACGCCGCCCAGGGGAAGCCCGTCAAGCTGACCGGCCACGGCTTCCAGCGCCTGGCCGATGGCGGAACCGGCGCCGGATTCGCCGGGTGCGCCGTCGCTTTCGCCCGGCGCGACCCGGCGGGTGGTCTGGTCGAAGGCGAAGCTGCGAAGCTGGAAGGATTCGGCGAGTTCATCCACCACCGGGCCGGCGAGAAAGGCGTCCGCCGCAGCCGCTGCCCGGCTGCGACCGTCCATGTCGGCGATGGTCATGCTTTGGGAATTGTCGAGCAGCACGGCGAGATAGGTATCCTGGGGCGAGACCTGGCGCGTGTTCACCACCGGCCGCAGCAGGCAGAACAGGATCAGGATCAGCGTCAGGGAGCGCAGCCCGATGAACCAGGCTTTCCAGACCGGCGACAGCGGCCGCGTGGTGCGGTAGTAGCTCAGCCAGACCGCGGCGACAACGAGCAGGGAAATGAGCCCGAACAGCCACAGGCTGACGCCATGGGCAAAGCTCAGATTGCCTTGTTGCAGCGCGGACAGCAGCGTGGGCTGGGTGACTTGCATGCTCAGCGCGCCGAATCGCCCGAACCCTGCTGTTCCGACAGCACGCGGTAGTACTCCTGTACCAGGCCGCGGTATTCGTCGGGGATGTCCTCCTCGATGGTGGCGTACAGGCGGTTGTTGATTTCCTCGAGTTCGGCCTGGGCGCGCAGTGCGCCTTCGAGTTCGATGACCGGCTCGAGCAGGGCGCGGAACAACTCGGGCTGGTTGAGAAAGTCCTCGATGTCCTGGCGGGTGATTTGCCGGGTCACCGAACGCGCATCGCCCCAGGGCAAATTGCCGCCATCGGTGCGGATTTCGCCGCCGGGGCCATAGCGGTCGGCGCCGGGCTGGCGCAAACCGCCGTTCCGGTTGCCGCCCCGGGCCTGCCCGCCAGCGCCTTGCTGGGCCTGCTGCCGCATCTGCTGGCTGATTTGCCGGGCGAGCTGGCGGGATTGCTGCAACTGCTCGCGCAATTCACCCACACCGGGCATGCCGGGGCCGGGCCGGTTGCCGTTTTCATTGAGCGCCTGAACCTGGCTTTCGAGTTCCTGCAACTGCTCGCGCAATTGCCGGGCGTCCGCCGCCGCCTGCTGCAAGGGGTTGCCTGAAGCCTGGGTCGGGTCGAGCGCCGCGAGGCTTTGGGCCAGGTCCTCGATCTGGTCTTCCACGGTCTGCTCGATATCCGCGGCGAGATTGACCATGCCATTGCGCAGGATGCGGTTGCTGGTCTGCATTTCTTCCTGGATGGGGCGCAACTCCCGGGTCGCCTGCTGGGCCTGGGAAAGCAGGCGCTGATCCTCGTTGCCGCCCCGGGCGATGACCGCCCGCAGCATGTCCTCGATTTCCCCGATTTCCTGCTGCCGGCGCTGCTGGGCCTCGATCAGTTCGTCGAGATCAGCGTCATTGCGCAGCGATTGCCGGGTCTGGCCGAGACCCATTTCCCGGCTGGCCTCTTCCATGGCTTCCCGCAGTTCGCGCTGTTGCTCAAGCAATTGCTGGCCGCGCTGACCGAGATTGCGCGCCAGTTGACTCACCGAACGATCCGCCTGCTCGCCGAGCTGCTGCTGCTGGCGGCGCAGGTTTTCCAAAGCCTTCTGGCTTCTGGCGGCGGCGATGGAGGGCGACCCCGCCTCGGCCGCGTCCTGCATCTGCCGGGCCGCCTCCTGCAGCGCCTCAGTTTGCCGGGCGCCGCTGCTTGCATCCCGGGAGCTCTGGCCCCGGGATGCGCTGGCGCTTTGCTGGCCCTGGGACATCTGCCGGGCGAGTTGCCGGACTTCCTGGCTCAGTTGCTCCTGCTGGCGCATCAGCCTTTCGAGTTCCCTGCGCTTTTGCTCTTCGGTCAACTGTTCCGCGCGGCGGGCGAGATTGCGCTGGGCGCGGGTCAGGCCCTCCTGGCGCCGGGCGAGTTCCTCGAGCTGGTTGGCCTCTTCCTGCTGCCGGGCGCTCTGGCCCCGGCTGTTGGGATTTTCATAGCGGTTTTCCAACTGGCCAAGCTCCATTTCGAACAGCTCGCGCAGGTCTTCGCGTTCCTGCCGGGCTGCTGCGCCGCCACCGCCGCCTCCCTGCCGCATGCTGATTTCGGTGCGGTTGATATTGGCTTCGGCCTTGAGAATGTATTGCAGCGCAGCCTGTTCCGGTTGCAGGGCACTGGTAACCTGGAGCAGGTCCAGTTCCGTCGCCGCGAGATTCATCTGATCGATCGCCAGGGCAAGGTTCTGCACCGCCTGATCGTAGGAGTCATCGGAAAAATTGAGCCTTTCCGACAGCCGGTCGATGGACATGCGCGCCTGACGCGTGGCTTCGAGCTGGGATTCGGAGATGATCTCGGCGTCGGCGGCAAAGTCCTCGGGCGCCGCCTGGGACTCGCGGTTCTTGAGCTTCCAGGTTGCCGCGATGATGTCTTTCTGGATCGTGACCAGGGCGCTGCTGTCTCCGCCCTGACCGCCGCCGCCTCCGCCGCCGCCCTGGTTGCGGCGGAATTCCTGGTCGGTGGGAATGACCTGGAGAAAGTAGATATCGGAAATCACCTCGCTGGGACCGTCGAGGCCGTTATTGTCCGCCAGGGTGAGGTAGTAGCTGACAAAATCGCCGGGCTCCACGGCCAAGTCCTCAAGATAGATCAACTGCTCGCCGGATACGCTGCGCACTTGCTCTTCGGGGAGGAAGTCCACCGCCGCCTCGTCTTGCCCCACCACACTGTAATGGAGATCGAAACGGGTCAGGCCGTAGTCGTCGCTGGCATCTACTTCAAGGATGACTTCCTCCAGGGGCATGACATCCTGGTCCCTGCCCGGGCGGCGCAGGGCGAGTTCGGGAGGCTGGTCCACGATGGCCCTGATGTAGTAGTCGAGCGGATCGCTGCTGGCAAGGCCGGAATGATCCACCGCCTGCACCCGGTACACGCCGTCCTGGCTAAGCGTGAAGGAGGCGGCGCCGGTATTGCCGTCGATGTTGAGTGGCAGGTCGGGCAGGTCGGCGCCTTCCGCGGCGGGGTCGAATTCGAGCCGGGCCTCGGCCACGGCCTTGTTGAAGCCCACGGTGATTTCCACCGCGGTGCCCACCGGGGCGATCAGGTCGCCGCCGTCTTCTTCGATCAGGTCTTCCATGCCAGTGTATTCGGGATAATCGAAGGCCACATCGATCTGTTCCACCCGGGGCAGGTCAAATACGCTGATGCGGTACTGGCGGGAGTTTTGGGTATCGCCCTGATCGAATGTCACATAATAGGTGGTGTCTTCCATCAGGCTCGGGATGTAGTAACTGAACGCGGCGCCGTCGCTGCCGCCGCCGTCCCGCCTCATGGCCACATCGCGCCAGTTGACGTTGTCGTCCTGCAGGCGCAGGGTCAGGTTCCCCGGGGCGGCGCCGCTGACCCGGGCCGCAACGGTAAGGCCGTCGCCACGCTGCAATTCCACATCGCCCGGCTCGATGAGAATCTCGATTACCGGCGGCGGCTCGCCCTGCATCACGATTTCAGCGGCTTCGAACGGCCAAAGCAGGCGACTGAAGGAATCCCTGAGGGTTCCCGATGTCAGCAGGACCACCGAGACCGCGAGCACGGCGCCCGCCGACAGCCCGAAACCGAGCCAGGAGCGACCCACCGGGGTAATCGATTCCATTTCCCGCTGCTGGCGCAGCATTTGCCGCTCGGCGTCCTGCCACAGGCGGGCAATGAATTGCCGGGACACGCCTCGGCGGCCAAAACGCAGTTCATCCTCGCTGAATTCCAGGGAAGTCAACAGGCGCTGTTCCAGATCGGGGATATGGTCTTCCACATAATGCGCCAGACGCTGGTGGGTCGCATGGCGGCGGCGCAGCACGCCGAACAGCCGCCAGCCCAGTGCGCCGATGGTTCCCAGCAGCGCCGCGAGCATTGCCAGGCTTGCCAGGGGCGCTGGCTGCAACTCGCTGAACAACAGGGTAAAGCTGAATATCAGCAGGGCGCTGACGGCGCAAAACAGGCTGAGTTGGCGCAATACAAAGAAGGTGCTGCGGCGGCGGCGAAGGTCTTCGAGAGTGGCGTGCAAGCTGTCGAACGTGGGATGCGTCATGTTGACTCCGCCATTTGCGTTTGCCCCGGCGCCGGCATCCGGGCGGGGATTTCCGGCGGCGTTCGGCCCAAGTCAAATATCCCACCAACGCGCCAGTGATTGCAAGCGCGGTTGGGAGCCTGTGGCCTCAAGCGGGTTCGGCGCGCACGGCGAGCAGGTTGCGTTCTTCCCGACCGAAAACCGCGGCCAGCAGGTGAATCGGCTCGCCCCGGTCGCGGTAACGGCCGGCGTAGCCCCGGGCGCGGATCTGGCCCAGAGCCCGGTCGAGGGCGGCTTCGGCTTCCTCGCCCTCTTCCGCCATCTTGAATTCCATGACGAAGACCTGGCCGCCATGCAACAGCACCATGTCCGAACGGCCGTGGCTGGTGGATTCCTCCACCCGGAGATCGACGCCGATGGTGCGGAAACACGCATAGAGCATGCCCGCGTACCAGGCCTCGTAGCGGGCGAGTTCCGGCTTCGTCTGCCACTGGTACGGAACGCCGGCGAAAAAGGCGCGCAGTTGCTCGGCGAAGGCGTCGAAGTCGTTGTCGGCCAGCAGGCGGCACAGGTCCTTGCCCCGGTTCGAAACTTCCCTGGGCGACTGGTCCAGATGGGTCAGCAATCCCTGGTTCAGGCTGTGGCGAACCTCCAGATTGGGATAATCCAGGGTATAGAAAATCTGCGCCCCCTCCCGGGTCTCTTGCTTGATCGTCAGATAACCCGTCTGGAACATCAAGGCGTCCACGCCGACGCCGCCCACCTCGAAAGTCGACAGCAGGTCCATTTCCGCTTCGCGGTTTTCCAGCTCCAGCGGACTCACCGCCCTTTCCAGCATGGTTTCGAACAGGAAGGTCGGCGTGCCGGTTTCGTACCAGTGCGACTTGAACACCCGGCTGTCAAACAGCAGCAGGATGTCGAAGGGGTTGTAGACCTTTTCCCCGCCCAGCCAGTGGTAGCCGTTGTACCAGCGGCGGATTTCCTCCCGGTCGAGTTCGGGCAGCTCCGGGGCGAAGACGGTGTCGAGATCGTGGTCGGTGTAGCCGCAGATCGCCGCGTAGCGCGGGTCCAGGCTGATGTTTCGGAGATTGTTCAGGCCCGAAAACAGGCTCACCTTCGAAAACATGCTGATGCCGGTGACGAAAACGAAACGCACCAGGTGGGCGCAGTCCTTGATGACGCCGTAAAACCCCCGCAACTGGTCGCGGTTCGCCTTCGCCCGTTCCGGGTCGCCGAGCACGTCGAGGATGGGCTTGTCGTATTCGTCCACGAGCACCACGACTTGCCTGCCGGTCTTGTGGTGGAGGCGGTCCAGAAGGTCCCGCAGGCGGTCCGGAGGTTTCATGGTGTCGGGCGCGGGGTCCAGCCCGGCGTTTCTCTCGATGATTCGCAATTGCGTGTGAATGCTGCTCCCGAGGTCGCCGGGTTCGCTGTACTTCCCGCCAAAACTCAAGTGGACGACCGGATGCTTTTCATCCCAATCCCAATGGTCGTGGATGTGCAGTCCCCGGAAAAGGTCTTCGCTGCCCGCGAACAGCTCCCCCAGGGTGTCGAGCAGCAGGCTCTTGCCGAAGCGGCGCGGGCGCGACAGGAAGTAATGGCGGCCCTGGCTCACCAGGCGGTGGATCAGGGGCGTCTTGTCGACGTAGTAGCAACCGTCCTCGCGAAGGGTCCGGAAGTGCTGGATGCCGATGGGTAGCTGGCGGCGCTGCATGGCGGGGTCGATATTGCCGAATCCCTTGAATCCTAACATGCCGTTGCCCCGGCAATGTAGCCGGGTGAGGCCCGGTCGGCGCAGCCGACAAGAAGCGAAGCTTCTTGAGGGCCGAACGGCTCGACAGGATGTCGAGACTGGGGTTTGGCGAAGCCGTAAAGGTCGCGCCAGGGATGGCATGCACAACCCGACCGAAGGCAGGTTCCCGGTCGGCGCAGCCGACAAGAAGCGAAGCTTCTTGAGGGCCGAACGGCTCGACAAGGGCGAGGGCAAGCGTTTACGAAGCGCAGCTTCGTGCGCAGTCCCGAGCGCCGCCGAGCTATGCTCGGCGGCTGGAATGTCGAGACCGGGGTTTGGCGAAGCCGCAAAGGTCGCGCCAGGGATGGCATGCACAACCCGACTGAAGGCAGGTTCCCGGTCGGCGCAGCCGACAAGAAGCGCAGCTTCGCACGGAATGACATGAAGCTCGGAGCGCCAAAATGAGAATTGCTGGAACTTGATGCAATCACTTGCATTAGCCAACAAACATCCTTCTAATTGAGCGCTTGCCTGGGGCCCGGTGGATTTTCCGGCTAATGCTTCTTGACATCCTGTTCATCGTTCTCGGCTTTGTCGGTCTGGCCTGGGGCGCTAATCTCTTTGTTTTCGGCGCCTCGGCGCTGGCCCGAAACCTGGGGGTTTCGCCGTTGCTCATTGGCCTTACCGTGGTCGCCTTCGGCACTTCGGCGCCGGAGTTCTTCTCCTCGGCGGTTGCCTCGCTCAACGGTGAGCCCCATCTGGCGGTGGGCAACGCCCTGGGCTCGAACCTGTTCAATGTGGGCATTGCTCTCGGCGTTGCCGCCATGGTTGCCCCGCTGACCCCGCCGCCCAACCTGATGCGCAGGGAAATGGCGGCGATGCTGCTGGTCACCGTAGTCACCGGCCTGCTGTTCATCGACCTGCACCTGGGCTGGATCGACGCCGCGGTGCTGATCGTCATTACGGTCTTCTTCATCCGCAAACTGATGCTACCCCAGGTGAAGAGCGAACCGGAAAAGGTGCTCGACGAGTTGCAGATTGAAAAAGTCAGCAATTTCCGGGCGATCTGCTTCCTGCTTTTCGGCCTGTTGATGCTGGTGGTCAGTTCCCAGGCCCTGGTGGTCGCCGCGACTTCCATCGCCCAGACCCTGGGCGTGGGCACTGGCATCATCGGGCTCACCGTGGTGGCCCTGGGCACGAGCCTGCCGGAGTTGGCGCTGTCGGTGACCTGCGCGGTGAAGGACGAGGATGAACTCGCCATCGGCAATATTCTCGGCTCGAATATCATGAACCTGCTGGTGGTATTGCCCTTTCCCGGGCTGTTTGCACCGGGGCCGCTGGAGCCGAGTTTCCTTTTCCGCGATTATGCTGCGGTACTGCTGATCTGCCTGGTGCTGGCGCTGTTCTGCTTCCTGAGCATCCGGCGCGGCAAGTCGATCAGCCGGCTGGGCGGCTTGACCCTGGTGCTAATCTACTGCGGCTGGTTTACGTTAATGCTGCAAAATACCTGAGTCATGGACAAGAACTTTTCCTTTATCGGCAGCGCCTTGCGTACGATTGCCATCGAACGGGCGGGGCTTGCGGAATTGCCGGGGCGAATCGGCGGCGAATTCGAACAGGCCTGCCGCCTGATGCTGTCCTGCAATGGCCGGGTGGCGGTCACCGGCATGGGCAAATCGGGCCATATCGGCAACAAGATCGCCGCCACCCTGTCGAGCACCGGCACCCCGGCGCTGTTCGTGCATCCCGCCGAAGCCGCCCACGGCGACATCGGCATGATTACTTCCGCCGATGTGGTGCTGGCGATTTCCAATTCCGGCGCCACCGGGGAAATCATCGCCCTGTTGCCGGTGCTGCGGCGGCGCGGCATCCCCCTGATCGCCATGACCGGCAAATCCGGCTCGGAACTCGCCCGGGCGGCGGAGATCCATCTCGATGCGGGAGTCAGCGAGGAAGCCTGCCCCCTGGGCCTGGCGCCCACGGCAAGCACCCTGGCGGCGCTGGCGCTCGGCGACGCCCTTGCCATGGCCCTGCTGGAGGCGCGGGGATTCAGCAGCGAGGATTTCGCCCGCTCGCATCCCGGCGGGCAATTGGGACGGCGTTTGCTTGTCAAGGTCAGGGACATCATGCACCCCAGACGGGAGATTCCCGGGGTGCCGGCCGGCGCCGGGCTTGCCGAGGCCCTGCTTGCGGTCAGCACCGGCGGTTTTGGCCTCACCACGATTACCGACGCGGCAGGCAAGGTCTGCGGAGTTTTTACCGACGGCGACTTGCGCCGGGCCATCGATGCCGGCCATGACATTGGCGCGACCCGGGTGGAAGAAGTCATGTCGGCGAATTTCGTGCGGATCGACGAGAACGCCCTGGCGGCGGAAGCGGCGCGCATCATGCAGGAAGCCAGTGTTTATGTGTTGATTGTTACCGATGCCGGGGGCGTGCCCAGCGGCATCGTCAAGATGCACGACCTGCTCCAGGCCAATGTGGTCTAGGAGTCTGCGGCACATGGAAGTGCCGCCGAATTCGATGGGTGAAGGCAAGCGTTTTCGAAGCGCAGCTTCGAGCGTGGCCGCAACGGTACGGAGCTATGCTCCGTAACTGGAGTAAGCCATTGAATTCGGGAGCAAAACAAAACCACGCTTTTGTTTTGCGATAATGAAAAACTCCACGGATGGAGTTTTTCAGAGAATACTTGGTGTATTGTGGTGATGAAATTCCACTGCGGGGAAATCGAGGCCAGACGGCGGGCGCAATCCATCCGGGCGCTAGGGCTCGATGTGGACGGCGTGCTCAGCGACGGCCGGCTGTATTTCACCAGCGCCGGCGAGGAGATGAAAGCCTTCCACGCCCACGATGGCCATGGCCTGAAAATGCTGCGCGAGGCCGGCGTGGAAGTGGCGATCATCACCAGCCGCGCCTCGCCGATTGTCGAGCGGCGCTGCTCTGATCTCGGCATTCGCCATCTCTACCAAGGCGCGGCGGACAAACTCGCGGCCATGGAGGATTTCCTGCAACTTGCCGGGCTTCAGGCCGGTCAGTTCGGCTTTGTCGGCGACGATCTCATGGATCTGCCGGTGCTGGGGGCGGCGGGGCTTGCCTGCTCGGTGCCCAATGGCCATGAAGACGTGCGCAAAAGGGTGCATCTGGTCACCTCGCTCCCCGGAGGCAGCGGCGCCGTGCGGGAAATCACCGATTTCCTGCTGCGCAGCCAGTGTGCTGTCCCGCAAGCCGCAAAGTGAAATCCCCCTCCCCGTGATGCGGCGCGCAGTCGCGGCATCTCGTGGGAGACCCTGCCTGAGATTCTGCGACTGCGCTTCGCTCCGCGCAGAATGACGGGGTGGGCGCTTCGCTCCGCGCAGAATGACGGGGTGGGCGCTTCGCTCCGCGCAGAATGACGGGGAAGAATCGCCAAAGTTTCGTGATAGGCTGTTCGCAGACCGGAACCGGGTTTGAATCGACTGTGCCGAAGAGAAGCCTCATCCCCCTTGTTGTGGCCGTGGCCGCCGCGGTGGCGGCCATGGGCGGCCTGGAAACCATGCAGGAATCGCCTTCCCCGCCGCTGGCGGCGCCAGCGTACAATGCGCTTGCCGAAGGCGTGGACCTGCGCTTCCACGACGAAGCGGGCAGGCTCGGATACGCCTTGCAGGCGGCCCGCCAGACTCGTTCCAGCGACAATACCATCGAGTGGAGCGAGCCTTCCCTGCACTGGTACGGCGGCAATGGCGGCCCCGACTGGCAGGTGGAAGCGGAACGGGGCGTTTCTCCCGCCGGTGGCGAGCATCTCGCGTTGAGCGGCAATGTCATGCTGCGGCGCAATGAGGCCGGAAATTCCGGCGGGTTGACGCTCGCCACGAGCAGCCTCGATATCGATCTGGTGGATGAAGTCATCGCCACCGACGCCCGGGTGGAAATGACCTCCGGCGCACTGCGGCAGAGCGCGGCGGGGCTGGTGCTGCATCTGCCGGAAGACAGCCTGCTCATGCTCGGCGACGTCCGGGGCGGCCATGGGCGGCCCTGAGATTTTCCGCTGGTTCGTGCTGGCGGGCGCGCTGGCCTGGGCCCTTGTGGCGCCGGCGCAGGAAAACGACAGCGGGCAGGCCATCGAATGGAGCGCCGACGGCGACTCTTCCCTGTCGATGGAAAATGGCGTACGCCAGTTGCATATGACCGACAACGTCACCATCACCCGGGGCGGCCTGGAAATTCGCGGCGACCAGGCCCTGATCGAGTACAGCACCGAAACCAACGAATTGAACCGGGTGACGGTACAGGGCGCACCGGCGAACTATCGGCAAAGCCTCGATGAAGACGGCGGGCTTGTTACCGGCAACGGCGATACCATCCTTTTCTACACCGATGCCGACGGCAATACCGTTATTGAACTCGTGGGCAATGCCGGCATTCGCTCCCGGGAAATGGACACCCAATGCGAGTCCATCGTCTATGTGACCGAGCTCGAACTGGTCCGCGCCAGCGGCAACTGCGCGGGGGCCTTCACCCCCCGGAATGACTGAAGCCATGCTTGAAGCTGCCGGCCTCGTCAAGAGCTACCGGGGACGCCGGGTGGTCAACGAGGTTTCCCTGGCCATCGGGCGGGGCGAAGTGGTGGGCCTGCTTGGCCCCAATGGCGCTGGCAAGACCACCTGCTTCTACATGCTCGTGGGGCTGATTCGCCCCGACCGGGGCGATGTCTTCATCGACGGCGACAGGGTGACGAACCAGCCCATCCACCGCCGCGCCGCCCATGGCCTCGCCTATCTGCCCCAGGACGCCTCGATCTTCCGCACCCTGAGCGTGGAAGACAATATCCTCGCCATTCTCGAAACCCGCAAGGAGCTGGACAGCCAGGGGCGCGGGCAGCGACTCGAAGCCCTGCTCGAAGAATTCCATATCGCCCATGTGCGACACAGCAAGGGCATGAGCCTGTCCGGCGGCGAGCGACGGCGCACCGAAATCGCTCGCACCCTCGCCACCGAGCCGGGCTACCTGTTGCTCGATGAGCCATTTGCCGGCATCGATCCGATATCGGTAAGCGACATCAAGCATCTCATCGCCCACCTCAAGGCCCGGGGCATCGGCATCCTGCTGACCGACCACAACGTCCGGGAAACCCTCGACATCTGCGAAAAGGCCTGCATCGTCAGCGAAGGCCGCATCATCGCCCAGGGCGAGCCCGCGACCATCCTCGCCAATCCCACCGTCCGGGAAGTCTATCTCGGAGAAAATTTCGACATGTAGGCAAGCTCCTTCCGACGGTCCGGGCGTAACGGAGTGCCCAGCCCCTCTTCGTCATCCTGCGCGCAGGATGACCGAGATCGCAGATTTCGCGGTTATGCAAGGAAAGTGCCAAGGTCTTCGGGTATACTGAATTTTCTGATTCAGGTGGGGCCTCCCCCCGAAATTCGGTCGTCCAGGAGCCAGCACAGCAGGAATTCGCGGAAGCGAAAATTCGCTGTCGCCGCGCCCCTGGCCGGTCGATCGAGGCGAATATTGGTGGATATGCAACGAAATCGAGCGGCCAGGGGCGCGGCGACAGCGGATTTGCAGCCGTGAATTCCTGCGGCGCAGGCTCCTAGGGACATGACACTTTCGCTACAGCTCAAGCTCGGACAGCAACTCGCGATGACTCCGCAGCTTCAGCAGGCGATCCGGCTGCTGCAACTCTCCAGTACCGACCTGCATCAGGAAGTCGGACAGATGCTCGAATCCAATCCCATGCTCGAACTCGAGGAAAGCGGCGAGGAAAGCGAGCGGGAGCACAGTGCGCAGTTGCGGGCGGAAGACGACTGGCGGGAAAACCGATGGCAGGAAGCCTGGCAGCCTTCCTTCGGCGGCCCGGCCCGGGATGGCGAAGCCTTTGATTTTGCCGCGAGCAGCCCCGAGCCCGACAACCTGCAGGACCACCTGCTCTGGCAGTTGAACCTGACGCCCATGTCGAACCGGGACCAGACCATCGCCCTGGCCATCATCGACGCCATCGACGCCAATGGCATGCTCAGCGTGGATATCGATTTCCTGCTCGCGGGTTTCGCCCCGGCGGCGGGCGTCGGCGCCGATGAAGCGCTGGCGGTATTGCACCGAATCCAGCAATTCGACCCCGCCGGAGTGGCTTCCCGCGACCTCGCCGAATGCCTTTTGCTGCAACTCGGGCAGATCAGCGACCCGGAACTCGAAAGCGCCGCCGACTGCGCCAGGCTGATCGTAAGCAACCATCTCGACCTGCTGGCAAGCCACGATTACGCGCAACTGATGCGGCGCACCCGGCTGCGGGAGAACGAACTCGGCGCCGCCATTCGGCTGATCGAGTCGCTCAACCCCAGGCCCGGCGCCCAGCTCTCGCCCGCCACGGCAGGTTATGTGATCCCGGATGTGCTGGTGCGCCGGGACCCGGCTTCCGCCACATGGCGGGTTGACCTCAATCCCGACAGCGCCCCCCGCATCCGCATCAACCAGGACTACGCCGATCTGGCGTCGAATTCGGCGGGCGACGACGGCAGCTATCTGCGCAGCAATCTGCAGGAGGCGCGCTGGTTCCTGAAAAGCCTGCAAAGCCGCAACGAGACGCTGCTGAAAGTGGCGGCGAGAATCGTCGAGCATCAGCGGGACTTCCTCGAATACGGCGAAGAAGCCATGAAACCCCTGGTGCTGCAAGAAATCGCCGAAGCGGTGGACATGCACGAATCGACGATTTCCCGGGTGACCACGCAAAAATACCTGCACACGCCCCGGGGCGTGTTTGAGCTAAAATACTTCTTTTCATCCCATGTCTCCACCAGCAGTGGCGGAGAGTGTTCATCAACGGCAATCCGGGCCATTATCAGAAAACTCGTGGCGCAGGAGAATACATGCAAGCCCTTGTCGGATAACCGGATTGCGACGCTGCTGCAGGAACGTGGCATCGAGGTGGCCCGCCGCACCATCGCGAAGTATCGCGAGTCGCTTTTCATCCCCCCTTCCAACGAGCGCAAGCGGCTTGCGATGCCGGTTCAGGATTAAGGCGAAAGGACGTCACATGCAACTCGAAGAAATACTCACGCCCGGGCGCTGTCTTTGCGCTATCGAGGGCCATAGCAGGAAAAGACTGTTTTACCGGATCAGCGAATTGATCGCCGGTGAAGCCCCCGGCGTCGACGCCGATGCGGTCTTCCATGCGCTGATGGCCCGGGAACAGCTGGGCAGCACCGGGCTTGGCCAGGGCATTGCCGTGCCCCACTGCCGGGTGGAAGGCTGCAGCGAAATCTTCGGCGTACTGGTGACCCTGCGCGAGCCCATCGATTTCGACTCCATGGACGACCGCCCCGTGGACCTGCTGTTTTTCCTCGTGGTTCCCGACGCCAGGGACGACGACCACGTGCGCACCCTGGCGCAGGTGGCGACCCTGTTCAACGATGCGGATTTCTGTTTCACATTGCGCAATACCGCCGATGCGGGCGACTTGTATACTGTCACCGTAACCTGTCAGGCCTGAGTTCCCTCCGTGTCATTCCACGCCGAGCCAAACCCCAGGGTGTCATTCCGTTCGCAACGAAGTCGCGGAATCCAGGGCAGCGTTATCCCGGCGGGATTCCGCGACTACGCGCAGCATGACGAGGGAGGGGCGGTCGCATGAGGCTCACCATCATCAGTGGCCGCTCGGGTTCCGGCAAGAGCACGGTGCTGCGGTATCTGGAAGACCGCGGCTACCATTGCGTGGACAATCTCGCCGCGAGCCTGCTGCCCGCCCTCGTGGAGCGCATCGCCGGAGACTCCGGCGGCATCGGCAATCTGGCTGTCAGTATCGATGCCCGCAATCTGTCGGTGGACCTGCCCCTCGTGCCCGGCATTGTCGACCAACTCAGGGAAAGGGAAATCCCGGTGGAAGTCGTTTTTCTGGACGCCAACAGCGAAACCCTGCTGAAGCGCTTCAGCGAAAGCCGCCGCAAGCATCCCCTTTCCACCGGCCAGGTGGGGCTGAGCGAGGCCATCGACGAGGAATCGGCGCTGCTCGAACCCATCGCCCTGCTCGCCAGCCTCGCCATCGACACGAGCAGCATGTCCCTGCAGCAACTCCAGGACGCCATCAGCCAGCGCATCATTGAAAAGTCCGAGAGCGGCCTTGCCCTGCTGTTCCAGTCCTTCGGCTACAAGAACGGCGTGCCCACCGACGCCGACATCGTCTACGATGTGCGCTGCCTGCCGAATCCCTATTGGGAAACCCGGCTGCGGGCGCTCGACGGCCGTGACGCCGCGGTGCGCTCGTTTCTGGAGTCATTCGAGGTGGTGCAGCGAATGTGCGGCGACATCCGCCGCTTTCTGGAAACCTGGCTGCCGCGCTTCGAGGAAAACAGCCGCAGCTATCTCACCGTGGCGGTGGGTTGCACCGGCGGCCAGCACCGCTCGGTTTTCATTTGCGAAACGCTCGGGCGGCACTTCCAGGGCGGGATCGCCAATGTCCAGGTCCGTCATCGGGAACTGCGGGTCTGAGCATGCGCAGCGCCGAATCGCTCATCGTCAACAAGGCCGGGCTCCACGCCCGGGCGGCATCGAAGCTGGTGGGAGTCACTTCGCGCTTTGCCAGCGAGATTCGGGTGGGTCATGAAAAAATGGTCGACGGCAAGAGCATTCTCGCCCTGATGATGCTGGCGGCGGTCAAGGGCACGAAATTGCGGGTGGAAGTGGACGGCCCGGACGAAGAAGAGGCGCTGCCCGCCATCGTGCGCCTGATCGAGGATGGATTCGGCGAGAATCCCTGAGCGGCGGCGCCTGAAGGAGCCATGCCCATGTCTGAAACCGATTTCCAGAACGACCGCCTGCGTCTGCTGAATCTGGCGCTGGAAAGCGGCTCGCTGTATCAGGTGCGGCAGATGGTCAAGACCCTGCCGGCGGCGGGTATCGCCCACCTGCTCGAATCCTCGCCGCCCAAGGCGCGCAGCATCCTCTGGCAACTGCTCGACAAGGACGCCGAAGGTGAGGTGATCCAGTATCTGAACGAAGACCTGCAGGCCGAATTCCTGCGCGACTACAACGCCGCCGAAGTGGCGGAACTCGCCGCCGGGCTCGAACCCGACGACTTTGCCGACATCCTCCAGCAACTGCCCCAGCAGGTGGCCGCCGAAGTGTTGCAGGCCATGGACGAGCAGGACCGGCAGCGGGTGGAAACCGTCCTGTCCCACGACGAGGACACCGCCGGCGGCCTGATGAACACCGATACCATCGCCGTGCGCAAGGGCCACTCGGTGGAACTCGTCCTGCGCTATCTGCGCCGCCACGACTTCATTCCGGAGATGACCGACAACATCCATGTGGTGAATCGCCAGGACGAGTTCCAGGGCATCCTGCCGATTCGGGAATTGCTCGTGTCCGACCCGGCCACCCTGGTCATCGACATCATGCGCACCGATATCGAGGCCATCCCGGTTTCCCTGCCGGCGGAGCGGGTGGCGCAGTTGTTCGAACAGCGCGACTGGGTGTCGGCGCCGGTGGTTGACGGGCAGGGCAAGCTCGTCGGCCGCATCACCATCGACGATGTGGTGGACGTGATCCGCGACAGCACCGAGCATTCGCTGATGAGCATGGCGGGCCTCGATGAAGAGGACGACACCTTCGCCCCGGTGATCAAGACCGCGCGCCGCCGCGCCGTCTGGCTGGGCGTGAACCTGGTGGCGGCGGCGCTTGCCGCGCTGGTGATCTACGCTTTCCAGGACGTGGTGGACCAGATCGTCTACCTGGCGGTGCTGATGCCGATCGTGGCCAACATGGGTGGAGTCGCCGGCACCCAGACCCTGACCCTGGTCATCCGCAGCATCGCCCTGGGACACATCAGCCCTTCCAACAGCGCCTGGCTCGTTATCCGCGAGTTGAATGTGGCGCTGCTCAACGGCCTGGTCTGGGCTGTGGCCATGGGGCTGATCGCCATGCTCTGGTACGGCGACCTGCTGCTCGCGCTGATCACCGGCGTCGCCATGATGATCAATCTCGTCAGCGCCGCGCTCACCGGCGCCTACCTCCCCCTCTTCCTGCGCCGGGTCAACCTCGACCCGGCCCTGGCCGGCTCCGTGGTCCTGCACACCCTCACCGACTCCATCGGCTTCTTCGCCGTCCTCGTTCTCGCCCAGATGTTTTATTTGTAATCGGGCTAGGAGCCTGCCTTGTCCCCTACGTTCGCGATGATGATGTTCTGTTCCCGAAAACCATTTACAGAAGCCGAAAAGCCCAACGCCGATATCTTGGGCGGAGCAAAAAACCATGAACAATTCACGAGGTTTCGAAGCCCCATTTTTTGATGATGACGAAAGAGACCTGATTACGGAATTCGAGATGGCTATCGAGAACGGACAAACTCCCGCTCCTTCGGCATCCGAACAAGCGCGAATAAGGGATGAATGGAAAAGCGTATTGGCTCGTTCGCAAAAACGAAAGGCTGTCACACTGCGGCTACAGGAACGCGACATATATGCGGATCAAAACCATCGCCCGGGAAATGGGCATGCCATATCAGACCTACCTCGCATCCGTCATACACAGAATAGCAACCGGACGGATCGCTGAGCGCTGAGTGTCGTGCATGACGTGAGCCTGGTGTTCTTTATTTTGGGTTGGTGCGCATGCACTTCCTTGACGATTGGCATCGGCTGGCAACATACCGCAATGTCACGAAATTTCCAGCAGAGCCCGACCCCTGTTCGTGAACTCGGCATGATTCTAGCAATTAGGATTTAACTCCCGAATTCGAATCGAAATATGGAATTAATTCCCGATTCAGTGTAGAGTTACGCCATGTTTGAGCGGTTTTTACAATTGCCACGTGGCCATTCGTGCTTCCTGTTCGGGGCGCGCGGGACCGGCAAAACCACCTTCATCAAGCGGGCTTTCGATCCCGACGCTTCGCTCTACGTCGATTTGCTGGACCCTGAAACCGAGGACAGCTATCGCAGAACACCGGGTCGGCTGGAAAGCGAGGTTGCGGCACTGTCCGCATCGGTGCGATGGGTGCTCATCGACGAAGTGCAGCGGGCGCCACGGCTGCTTGACGTGACGCATCGGCTGATCGAGAACACCGACAAGCGTTTCGTGCTTACCGGCTCAAGCGCCCGCAAGCTCAAACGCGGGGCGTCCAATCTGCTGGCCGGCCGTGCGTTCGTCCATCACCTCTTTCCACTGACCGCGCCGGAATTGCGGGATGCGTTCGTACTCGAAGACGCCTTGCGCTGGGGAACCTTACCGAAAATCTACTCACTCGCCGACGACGCCGACAAAACCGCATACCTTCGGGCGTACGCGCTTACATATCTGAAGGAGGAAATCGCCGCCGAACAAGTCACCAGGCGACTGGATCCGTTCCGGGAATTTCTCGAAGTGGCGGCTCAGGCGAACGGAACCATCGTCAACTACGCGAACATCGCGCGCGACGTGGGAGTGGATCCCAAGACCGTTGTTTCTTACTTTCAAATTCTGGAAGACACGCTAATCGGATTCCACCTGCCCGCCTATCATCGTTCGATCAGAAAGCAGCAGCGCACCAATCCGAAGTTCTATTTCTTCGACGTCGGGGTGAAACGGGCGCTGGAACGAACTCTGGAACTTCCGCTTCACGGTGGGACCTATGAATTCGGCAAGCTGTTCGAACACTTTGTCGTCACCCAGATTGCACATCTCGCGCGATACCGCTACCCGGACTGGAGACTGTTCCACCTTCGAACCGGCGCCGGAGCCGAGATCGACCTGCTGATCGAGCGACCCGGCTTGCCCACGGTACTGATCGAGATCAAATCCGCCGAGCGCGTGGACGAGCGCGACACGCGTATTCTTGAAGGATTCACCGGAGACTTCGACCGCCCACTGGCTTTGTGCATCAGCAGGGAAGCCACGCGCATGCGGGTCGGCGGCGTAGTTTGTCTGCACTGGCGCGATGCCCTTCGGGAACTGGGGCTTGCCGAGTAGATGGATTCGGCTTGGGCATCCCCGGAGACGCGTCTTTTGTCTACAGGCGTGATACGGTCAAGAACCGGTGTCCGAATACTCAAGGTCGGCTATCGCCAATGTTCGATCCAGAATTTCGAGGCCGGTCATCAAGTCGTCCCTGGTGATGTTCAATGGTGGCGTCAAGCGGATGACATTCGAGAAATACGAAAGATACAGACCCGCATCCATGGCGAATTTCATCATCGCCCGCATTGGCGCCGCCGCTTCGCCTTTGGCGGCGAACGGAACGAGCGGTTCGCGCGTGTCGCGGTTTTTCACCAATTCGATGGCGTTGAACAGGCCCAGACCCCGGATGTCGCCGATGGATGGATGCCTGGCGGCAAGTGTTTCGAGCTCGTCGCGCATGAGCTCACCCATCGCCGTCGCATTTTCCAGAGTTTTCTCTTCCCGCATGCAGCGGATTGCCGCCACACCCGACGCGCAGGCCAGCGGGTGACCGGCGTATGTCAATCCTCCGGGGAAGCCGCGACTGCCGAGCCATTTCGCGATCGGTCGCGAAACCGTCATCGTTCCCAGTGGCACGTAGCCCGAATTTATGCCTTTCGCGCCCGTGAGAATATCGGGCGTCACTTCCCAGTGTTCGCAGGCGAACCACTTGCCCGTGCGTCCGAAGCCAGACATTACCTCGTCGCAGATCAGCAAGATGCCGTGCTTGTCGCAGGTTTCGCGAATCGATTGCATGTAACCGTCCGGCGGCACGATCAGGCCGTTGGTGCCGACCACGCTCTCGAGAATCACCGCCGCGACGCTTGCCGGATCCTCGTACATCAGAATCTCCTCCAGGTGCGGCCCGCCCTGGCATACCGGGCAGTCGGCCGGATTCTTGTGGCCTGTCGGCGGTCGATAGGCATACGGGTCGAGCATGCGCACCACGCCGGGCATGTCCGCGCGCGTCAAGTGATGCCGCGGATCGCCGGTGAGGCTCAGAGCGCCGCCCGTCGCGCCGTGATAAGAGCGATAGCGGGCGATGATCTTGTGGCGGCCCGTGTAATGGCGCGCCAGACGCACCGCGGTCTCGTTCGCGGCGGCGCCGCCCGTGGTGAAAAATGTCGATGTCAGGTCGCCCGGCGTGATTTCATGCATCAAGGTGGCGAGTTCCGATCGCACATCGGAACCCATACTCGGGCCGATATAACAAAGTTTGTCCGCCTGCGCCTTGATCGCTTCAACGATCGCGGGGTGCTGGTGGCCGAGACTCAGGTTGACCAGTTGCGACTGGAAGTCGAGGTAGCGTTTGCCGTCGGTGTCCCAAAACCAACTGCCCTTGCCGCCCGCGACGACGAGTGGACGCTCGCCCTGGGTCGACCAGCTTTGCAGGTAGTGGGCGACATGCATGTCCTGCACCCAGCCGGGGTCGCGCGACGGCATCGATCTCACCTCAAGCGCATGCCGCCGGCGCGGCCGTTCGGCGCGATGGCGCGCATCGTCAATGGAACAGAGTCCGTCACGGATTTTCTCCCAGGGTGAGTTCGGGCTCGCCGAGAACCGTCTCGTCGATCGCTATGCCAAGCCCCGGCGAATCTCCGATCGATAGCTCGCCATTGTCGCGCAAGGGGCCATCGATGGCGATATGCGGACTGACATATCCTGACAGATCGCACACGTTCAACAGAAACTTTGGCGGAACGGTCATTCCGAGATGAACGGCGGCGGCGGTCGCGATGTCGGAGCCCCAGGTGTCTTCGACGACCATCATCGCATTCAGATGCAGGCACAGGTCGCGGGCGCGGCGCAACGCGCTCAGTCCGCCGAATTTGGACAGCTTCAGGGCAACCACGTCCATGCAGCCCAATCCATGCGCATCGAGCAGCGACTGCGTGTCGTGACCGCTTTCGTCGATCTTCATCGGCAATCGCGTGTTGCGTCGCACCTCGGCGACCGCGGCGAGCGATGCGCAGGGCTGTTCCAGCATGATATCGAGATCTCTCACGGCGTGGCCGACGCGGATGGCGTCGTAAGAAGTCGCGCCTGCATTCCAGTCCGCGTAAACGACCAGCCCGTCGCCCACTGCTTCGCGGACCGCGCGAATACGCTCGACATCCCTGCGCCAGTCGTTGTCGGCGCCCACCTTCACCTGGAATTGGCGGATTCCGTCAGCGTACGCGGCCGCCGCGATCTCGGCCATGCGCCGCGGCTCCGCGCAGGTGATCGAATGATAGGTGGGCACCGCGTCAACCCGCTTGCCGCCGAGCAATTGATAAAGCGGCATACCCGCGGCTTTGGCGGTGATATCCCAGAAGGCGATGTCGAGCGCCGATTTCGCATAGCGGTGGTCCTGCAGCCAGGCGTCGCAGCGGGCGGTCAGAGTTTCGGCGCCCCGGGGATCGGCGCCGAGCAGCACGGGCTCGAGTTCGGCGATCGCCGGCGCCACGCCGCCGGCGTACGCGGGCAGGTAGTGCGGTATCGGGCAAACTTCCCCCCAGCCCGTTATGCCCGCGTCGGTGGCTACGCGGACAACCATGGTGTCGATAGTCGCACAGGTCTTGCCGTCCGACATGTAGTACGTCTCGTGACTCGTAAGCGGTACGCGGTAAACCGAAACGGCCGAGATTTTCATCCTTCGGCTCCGGCGCGCAAGCGCGCACTGTCCGTTCGCGGCAGCAGGTTGTCTGGGTCGTACGCAGCTTCATCGAGTACAACGGCGGGGCGCGGCTCGCCGAGAACGAGTACCTCGAGCGCGGTTCCGGCGACAGCCGCTTCGGGCTTGACGTAAGCGAAGGCCAGAATCTTGCCGACCGTATGGCCGTAGACAACCGATGTTGTCGAGCCGACCACCGCTCCGTCGAGCAAGACGGCTTCGCCGCCGTGTCCGTCGGCATCGCCGTCGGCGTCGATCGCGAGATAGGCGCAGATCCATGGCGGGAAATCGTTCACACTCTGGAGCGTTTGCTTTCTGCCGATGAAGTCCCCTTTGTCGAGTTTGGCGAAACGCATGACATTGGCTTCGGGCAATGTCACCTCGTTGGTCAATTCGCCCGCGCCCGGAAAGCCCTTCTCCATACGCATCGCGTTCATTGCGAACGAGCCGTAGTCGGCGATGCCGAATGCTTCGCCAGCCCGCCACAGCGCGTTGTACACGGACGATATGCTCTCGCGCGGCCCGTGAATTTCCCAGCCGAGTTCACCGGCATATGACAAGCGCATTGCCCACATGGGATGCCCGGCGACGTCCACTTGCCGCGCGGTCAACCAGCGAAAATCCGCGTTGTCCAGGGAGGCGCCCGTGGTTGCCGCGAGCACGTCGCGGGCGAATGGGCCTTGCAGGGCAACCGCCGCCCACGAGTCCGACCGGTTGGTTATGGTTAACGATTCGCTTCCCGGTTGGTGGCGCAAATGATCCAGCAGGCGCTGTTCGAAAAAAGCCGCGCAGGTCAGGTAATAGCGATCGTGTTCGAGGCGGGAGATCGTCAGTTCGATTTCGATCCTGCCGCGGCGATTCAGCAAGTGGGTCAGGATGATGCCGCCGGGTTTTCGCGGCAGTCGGTTGGCGGTCAGGCGGTCGAGAAACACCGCGGCGTCCGCGCCCGACACTTCGATTTTCGCGAACGCCGTAATGTCCATGATGCCGACGCGTTCGCGCACGGCGGCCACTTCGCGCGCGACGCGATCGTGCACGACATTGCGGCGAAACGAATAATGATCGCATTGTGAGACGCCGGCGCCCGCGAACCAGCGTGGACGTTCGTGGCCGTACACTTCTTCGAACACGGCGCCTTTCCCCCTGAGGCGCTCGTACAGCGGGCCCGGTTTCACCGGCCGTCCCGCCAGCCGGTTGAAATGCGGGAACGGAACTTCGTGGCGCAGGCAATAGTCCTCTTTTGCCTTGATGACTTGCCAATTCTTGTCGGCGTAGGCTCCGAATCGTCTCGGGTCGAATTCGCGCATGGAAATGTCGGCCGCTCCATGTACCATCCAGCGCGCGAGTTCGCGCGTCAATCCCGGCCCCCAGCCGATGCCGATCTGGACGCCGCAGCAGCACCAGTAGTTGCGGACGCCGGGCGCGGGCCCGAGCAGTGGATTGCCGTCGGGAGGATGTGAAATCGCACCGTGAATGTTCCGCTTGATGCCGAGTTCGGCGAGTATCGGCATGCGCTCCATCGCGTTTTCCAGCCACGGCATGATGCGCTCGTAGTCGGGGTCGAACAACTCGTTCTCGGCTTCCCAGGGGCAGTGGTCAATCCAGACCGCATTCGGGTTTTCCTTTTCATAGATGCCGATCAACCCGGACTTCTGTTCCATGCGGATGTATCCGGAAACCAGCTTGTCGTCGCGAATCACCGGCAGCTCGGCGTCGAGTTCGAGGAATTCGGGAACCGTGTCGGTGACCAGGTAGTGATGCGTCATCGAAGTCAGCGGCAATTGCAGGCCGCTCCACTCGCCCATTTGCCGGGCGTACGTGCCGCCGGCGTTGACGACATGCTCGCAGACGATGTCGCCCCGCTCCGTGCCGACCTTCCATTCGCCGCTGGGCAATGCCTTGATGTCCGTGGCGCGGCATTGCCGAATGATCTTCACGCCAAGTTGCCGCGCGCCGATGGCGAGCGCGTTGGTGACCCCCGACGGGTCGACATGTCCATCCGCCGGCGTGTGCAGCGCGCCGACGACGCCCTCGACATTGTAAAAAGGGTGCAATTCACGAACGCGCTCCGGGCCCACCAGTTCAACCGGGAAACCGAGCGAACGGGCCACGCTGAGCGTGTGCCGCAACCAATCCAGTTCGTTTTCGTCGTAAGCGAGCCGCAATGATCCGCAGCCGTGCCAGGATACCGACTGTCCGGTTTCCCGTTCGAGAGTCCCCGCATACAGGCCGATGTTGTAGTCAACGCATTTGCCCAGACTGAAACTCGAGGTCGAGTGCGTGATTTGCCCCGCCGCGTGCCAGGTAGACCCCGATGTCAATTGCGCTTTCTCCAGCAGCACGATGTCGCGCCAGCCTTCGTGCGCGAGGTGATAAGCGAGGCCGCAGCCCATTATGCCGCCACCGACGATGACGACGCGGGCGGTTTGCGGCAGGGAATTTTGTTGCCTGGATGACAAGCCGAATCTCCATGAACCGCCATTGCGGCTTCGATCCGTCGCCGCCGGGTGGCGACTCACATCGTGCGGATTCGCTCGAAGTCACATTCTATAAAGGAACTCTTAGCACCAATATGGGAACTGCTGCATTGCTGGACCGGCGATGGACACGTTAACCGTACATTCCTAAAATCGTCAAGATGGCTGACACGGAAGAACGGTTCGAATTGGTGCGCTCTCTTGATCCGGCTTTCTACACGGACCCGGAGCATTTTCGCCGCGAGACGGAATCCCTGTTCGCCAATACCTGGCAATTCGCGGGACATAGTTCGCAATTGGCCGAACCGGGCGATTACTTCAGCTTCGAGATAGCCGGCGACAGCCTGTTCTGCGTGATGGGCCGTGACGGCGCGATTCGAACTTTTTTCAATGTCTGTCAGCACCGCGCCCACCAGTTGGTAAAGGGCAGCGGCAATGCGCGCCGCCTGGTGTGTCCATACCATTCCTGGACTTACGACCTCAACGGACAATTACGCTCGGGACCGAACCTGAAGTCGGTGCCGGGATTCGACGCCGGCAGCATTTGCCTGACATCGGTCAAGACGGAAATCTTCCACGGCTTCATCTTCGTCAACCTGAACCCTGACGCGAAACCAATGGAAACCTGGTTTCCCGAAGTCCGCCGCGAACTGGCCGAGTTCGTGCCGGAACTCGACAAACTGCGGCCGCTGCAATGGATCGAACTTGAGGAACGATGCAACTGGAAAGTCGCGGTCGAAAACTACTCCGAGTGTTATCACTGCCGCCTCAATCACCCGACCTTCGCCAGCGGCGTGATCAAGCCGGAAACCTACGACATCCAGCCGCAGGGCTATTGCCTGCGGCACACGACCGAATGTCAGAATCTCGACCAGATGAGTTACCCCGTCGACGCCGACGCCAATGCGCGCGCGGGCGATTATTCGTCCTGGTTTCTCTGGCCGATGTTTTCGTTCCAGGTCTATCCCGGCAATGTGCTCAATACCTACCACTGGCGACCGCTTGCCGTCGACCGCGTGCGGGTATTCCGCGGCTGGTATACGGTCGACGGCGCCGAGTCTGAAGTGATTCGCGCGCTTGCCAGGCAGGATCGCGAAACAACGGTTGAAGAAGATATCCACCTCGTTGAATCGGTGCAGCGCGGCCTGAACAGCCGCGGCTATCGCTCCGGCCCGCTGGTGCTCGACCCGAATTGCGGCGTACACTCCGAGCACTCGGTGCGCGTCCTGCAACAATGGATGCGGAAGGCCGTCGATGGGCGCTGACATGAAATCGTACTGGCGGAACTTCATTGACGGCGAGTTCGTCGACGGCGGCTACGGCGCAGGCTCCTAGAACGTCGCCATCAAACTGAGGAATTGAGCAAGCATGAACAATGACCTTTTCGAGCAAGGGCTGAAGCAACGCAAGGCGACTCTCGGCGCCGAGTACGTCGAGAAGAATCTCGAAGCGGCGGACGACTTCACGCGCCCGTTCCAGGAGGCGATGACCGCCTGGTGCTGGGGTTTCGGTTGGGCCGATGACGCGATCGACGCCAAGACCCGGTCAATGATGAACCTGAGCATGATCGGCGCGCTGGGCAAAATGCGCGAATGGGAAATCCACTGCCGCGGAGCGATCAACAACGGCGTCGGCAAGGAAGAGATTCGGGCGATTGTTCACGTGATCGGAATCTATTGCGGCGTGCCGCAGGCCCTGGAGTGTTTCCGCGTCGCACGCAAGGTACTCGAAGAAACCGGCCAACTCCACGGAAGCTCTGATTAAGCCGGAGCTTGTCCGCTGCGCCGGCGCGCATGGTTTTACTCGACCCGGTTTGTGTACTACTATCGCTGCCATCGCGAGTACCGGACTAGACGAATCGAGAGCGGCATGCCGGGAAGGAACGACGATGCCTATTGGAAGGCTAATATCCGGCTGGTGCTGAGCCTGCTCGCGGTATGGTTCCTGGTGTCTTTCGGCGCAGGCATCCTGCTCGTCGACCTGCTCGACAATATCCGCTTCGGCGGCTTCAAGCTCGGATTCTGGATGGCCCAGCAAGGGTCGATCTTCGTCTTCATCGTGCTGATCCTTGTCTATATCAATCGCATGGACAAGCTCGACGCGCGCTATCGCCGCTCGGGCGCGGACAGGGAAGACAGCAGCCCATGAGCGTGCAGGCCTGGACCTTTCTGTTCGTCGCCCTGACTTTCAGCCTCTACATCGGCATCGCCATCTGGTCCCGGGTTCGTTCGACCCGGGACTTTTACGTCGCCGGCAAGCATGTGCCGCCGCTGGCCAACGGCATGGCCACCGCCGCCGACTGGATGTCCGCCGCCTCTTTCATTTCCATGGCCGGGCTGATTTCCTTCATCGGCCGCGACGGCGCCTTTTATCTCATGGGCTGGACCGGCGGCTATGTGTTGCTGGCATTGTTGCTCGCGCCGTATCTGCGCAAGTTCGGCAAATACACCGTGCCGGATTTCATCGGCGACCGCTACTACTCCCAGACCGCGCGCATGGTGGCGGTGTTCTGCGCCATCGTGATTTCCTTCGTCTACGCCTGCGGGCAGATGCAGGGCGCCGGCATCGTGTTCTCCCGGTTTCTCGAAGTCGATCTCACCTATGGCGTGATGATCGGCATGGCCATCGTGTTTTTCTACGCCGTGCTCGGCGGCATGAAAGGCATCACCTATACCCAGGTCGCCCAGTATTGCGTGCTGATCTTCGCCTTCATGGTGCCGGCGATTTTCATTTCGATATTGATGACCGGCAATGTCATTCCCCAGGTGGGCTTTGGCTCGCAACTGACCGAAGCCTTTGGCGGCGGCTACTTGCTGGACCGTCTCGACGGCCTCAGCGAACAACTCGGCTTCCCCGCTTACACCGAAGGCCAGAGAACGACCCAGGACATGTTCTTCATCACCGCCGCCCTGATGATCGGCACCGCCGGCCTGCCGCACGTCATCATCCGCTTCTTCACCGTGCCGGGGGTGCGCGAGGCGCGCAAGTCGGCCGGCTACGCGCTGATTTTCATCGCGATCCTCTACACCACCGCGCCGGCGGTTGCCGCTTTCGCCCGCGCCAACCTGATCAATACCGTGGACAATGTGGAATACAGCGCCATGCCCGAGTGGTTCAGCAAGTGGGAAACCACGGGGCTGATCCGTTTTACCGACCGCAATGGCGACGGGCGCATCCAGTACACCGGGGATGCAGCCACCAATGAGCTCGACGTCAATCGCGACATCATGGTGCTGGCGAATCCGGAGATTGCCGAACTGCCCAACTGGGTGGTGGCGCTGGTGGCGGCGGGAGGATTGGCGGCGGCCCTGTCCACCGCGGCGGGCCTGCTGCTGGTGATTTCCTCGGCGGTTTCCCACGACCTGCTCAAACGCGGCTACATGCCCGAAATTTCGGAAAAGGAGGAATTGCTGTTCGCCCGCATTTCGATTTTCATGGCGGTGCTGGTGGCGGGCTATTTCGGCATCAATCCGCCGGCCTATGTGGCCCAGGTGGTGGCCTTCGCTTTCGGGCTTGCCGCGGCTTCGTTCTTCCCCGCCATTGTCATGGGAATCTTCAATCGCCGCATGAACCGCCAGGGCGCCGTGGCGGGAATGGTTACCGGCTTTGTGTTCACCGCGCTCTATATCATCTACTTCCGCTTCATCAATCCGGCGGTGGACAATGCCGACAACTGGCTGTTCGGCATTTCCCCCGAGGGCATCGGTTCACTGGGCGCGCTGCTCAACCTGCTGGTGGCCTGGGCAGTTTCCCGGGTGACGCCGGAGCCGCCCGCCGAAGTGCAGGCGCTGGTGGCGGATATCCGCCGGCCTGAAGTCGATTGAGGTTCAGGGTTTTCCGTGCCTCTCCCAGTACTCCTTCACTGTCTGCTTCATTTCCCTGCGCATTAGCAGGATGCCGACGAGATTCGGCGCGGTCATCAGTACGATGGTGATCAGCGAGACGTTCCAGATGATCGTGGTGTCCGCCAGCGCGGCGTAGAAGAATCCGCAAACATAGACGATGCGATAGGGCAGCACCGATCTGGCGCCGAACAGGTAGGTCATGGCCCGGTCGCCGTAGTATGACCAGGCGATCGCCGTGGAGAAGGCGAACAGCATCAGGCCTATCGAGACGATGTATTGCCCGTAATCGCCGAACAGGCCCCGGGTGAAGGCCTCGGTGGTCAGGGGCACCGAATGGAGCAGTGACTCGCCGGATACCAGTACCGACTGATCGTCCAGCCTGCCGCCGCTAACCGAAAGCTCGCCATTGACTGGCGCGCCGTCCCGGCTGAATGCGACATTTTCCGCAAAGGAGCGGGCATGAAGCACGGTGACTTCGGCCTCGTTCCGCACCCGCCCGTCCTCGAGCCGCAGCGCGCCGTTGAAATTGTCGACTGTGGAGTCGTCGTTGTTGAGGTAGGCGAAGATCTGCTGTTGATGGTCCGGGTTGTCCTCGACATAGACGCCGCTGACGAAGCGCAGGTCGGCCCGCTGGAATTCGTTGTCCAGCTTTTCCGCCCAGACTCCCGAACTGAGAATCACCAGCCCGGTAATCGTGCAGATGATGATGGTGTCGATGAAAGGTTCGAGAATCGACACCATGCCCTCGTCGGCGGATTCCTCGGTGCGCGCCGAAGCATGTGCGATCGGGGCGCTGCCCTGCCCCGCCTCGTTGGAATACAGCCCGCGATTGACGCCGCGGTCGAAGGCGTAGGCGAAGGTGGCGCCGAGAAAGCCGCCGGTGGCGGCGGAGCCGGTGAAGGCGTCGGAAAAAATCGACAGGAACGAGGGTACGATGTTGCCGATGTTGGGAATGATGACGGCGACCGCGCCGATCAGGTACAGCACCGCCATGGACGGCACCACCGCCGCGGCGAATCTGGCGATGCGGGTAATGCCGCCGATGATCACCAGCGCGAGCAGGGTGGACATGACGATGGCGGTGATCAGCGGGTCCAGGGAAAAGGTGCTTTCCAGGCCCGCGGCGATATTGTTGATCTGGGGCAGATTACCCGTGCCGAAGGAACTGAGCACCGTTGCGATGGCGAACAGCACCGCCAGCCATTTCAGCTTCAGGCCTTTTTCCATGTAGTACATGGGGCCGCCCGCCACGGTGCCGTCCTCGGTTACGCTGCGGTACTTGTGGGACAGGGTGACTTCGACGAACTTGCTCGTCATGCCGAAGAAGGCGGTCATCCACATCCAGAACAACGCCGCGGGCCCGCCGAGATGCAGGGCCAGCGCCACCCCGCCGATATTGCCGGTGCCCACGGTGCCCGACAGCGCTGTGGCCAGGGCCTGGAAGTGGCTGGTTTCGCCCCGGGCGCCGTCCTTGTCGAACTTGCCCTGGGTCACGGCGATGGCGTGGCGGAAATAGCGGATCTGGGGAAACTTGAGATATATCGTGAAGAAGATTCCGGTGGCCAGCAGCAGCGAGGGGAACCAGATGGCACTGCCGAGAAAGCCGTCGATAAAAATGAGAAGTTCGTTTACTCGATCCATTGTCTGCTCCGGTTTCTGCTGGGCTGATCAGGGCCTGTTCATACTATGCCTAGGTATTCTCTGAAAAACCCCATCCGTGGAGTTTTTCATTATCGCTTCCATGTGCCGCAGGAAAGCTCTGACTTAATCAGAGCTTTCCTAGGAGCCTGCGCCGTAGAAATTCACGGCTGCAAATCCGCTCTCATCCACGCCCCCGGCCGCTCGATTTCGTTGCATATTCACCAATATTCTCCTCAATCGACCGGCCAGGGGCGCGGCGATAGCGAATTTTCGCTCTCGCGAATTTCTACGGCGCAGGCTCCTAGTCCTGGGATATGCTGATTTTCGGGGCGGGTCGGGCCGGTTCGGCGCAGCGCCGGATGACGGCTTCCGCAAGTTCCAGCCAGGCCCTGTTGGAGGCATGGTCCGGATTGCGCAACAGCAGCGGCTCGCCATGGTCGCTGGCTTCGCGGATGGCCGGGTCCAGCGCCGGTCGCGCCAGCACCGAAACGCCGAATTCGCTGGCGAGCCGGTCGCCGCCGCCGCTGCCGAAGATCGCCTCGGCGTGGCCGCATTTGCGGCATACATGCATGTTCATGTTTTCCACTACGCCGAGTACGGGCACATTCACCTTGCGGAACATGGCAATGGCCCGGCGCGCATCGAGTAAAGACAGATCCTGCGGCGTGGTCACCACCACTGCGCCGCTGACCCGGGCCGACTGGGACAGGCTCAACTGAATATCTCCGGTGCCGGGAGGCAAATCGACAATCAACCAGTCGAGGGGCGACCAGGCCGTGTCGGCGAGTATCTGCCGGAAGGCGGAAATGATCATCGGCGCGCGCCACACCACGGCGGTGCTCTGGTCCACCAGAAAGCCCATGGAGTTGCATTCGACCCCGTGAGCCTGGATCGGTCGCATGCGCTTGCCGTCCACCAGTTCCGGACGCACGCCGTCCGCAACGCCGAGCAGGGTGGGAACGCTGGGGCCGTAGATATCCGCGTCAAGCACGCCGACCTTGCCGTCACCGGACTTCCCGCTGCGGGCCAGGGCCAGCGCGAGATTGACCGCAGTGGTGGATTTGCCCACGCCACCCTTGCCGGAAGCTATGCAAACGATATGCCTGATCTTGCCAAGTTCGCTCAAGGGGCAGATTCCCGTCCGGCTGGTTGATTTCCGCGGCTGCCGCGCAACAGTCGCCGATTATGTTGCATCGCCGACAAAATGCAAATCTTCAGGGGGCATGCCTTCAGAATCCGGCTTGCTGTGGATTCACCGGTTCAATCTTTGATGCGATTTCCGTTGCGAAGCCTTACCCGCATGATTGAACAGTTCAGTTGCAGATTTTCTTGCAGATTTTCTTTGCATTCGGGCGGGACGACCGCTAAGATATGCGCCCTGAATTTTCCAGCCCCGCTGCCGGGGCCTGCTGTGCAAGGTGCTGAATGCCTCAAGTCAAACTGAAAGAGAACGAACCCTTCGACGTTGCGCTGCGCCGTTTCAAGCGTTCCTGCGAAAAGGCCGGCATCCTGGCGGAAGTGCGTCGCCGGGAGTTCTATGAAAAGCCGACTTCGGTGCGCAAGCGCAAGGCTGCCGCCGCGGTCAAGCGTCACCAGAAGAAACTGCTGCGGGAAAGCCGCAAGCTGCAGCGTCAATATTGACGGCAAAGCCCGGACCGGTCACTACTGGCCATGAGCCCATTGCAAGCCCGGCTGCGTGAAGCCATGAAGGACGCCATGCGCGCCCGCGACAAGCCGCGGCTGGAAACCATCCGTCTGGCGCTTGCGGAAATCCGCCGGGTGGAAGTCGATGAGCGAATCGAATGCGACGACGCCAGAATCACCGGCCTGCTTGCCCGCATGGTCAAGCAGCGCAAGGATTCCATCAGCCAGTTCCAGGCCGGCGGGCGCGATGACCTGGTGGCGAAGGAACAGGGCCAGATCGAAGTACTGACGGAATTCCTGCCCCAGGCCTTGTCCGCAGACGAGTTGGCGTCCATCATCGGGGAAGCCATTGCCGAAGCGGGGGCGGAATCCATGCGCGACATGGGCAAGGTCATGGGATTGCTCAAACCCCGGCTCGCCGGCCGCGCCGACATGGGCGAAGTCAGCAAACTCGTCCGGCAATCGATTGGCGGCGGCTAGAAAATCAGTAATCGGAGCCGCCGGGATGGAGTCCAGCAGACATGGCGGGGCTGATTCCCCAGAGCTTTATTGACGAGTTGCTCAATCGCGTCGATATCGTCGATGTGATCGGCCGGCGGGTTACGCTCAAGAAAGCCGGCAAGAACCATGTTGCCTGCTGCCCTTTCCATCAGGAAAAAACGCCCTCCTTCAGTGTTCAACCGGAAAAGCAGTTCTTTTACTGCTTCGGCTGCGGCGCGGGAGGGAACGCTATTGGCTTTGTCCAGAAGTTTCACGGTATCGGCTTCCCCGAAGCGGTGGAACTCATTGCCCGGGACGCCGGCCTTGAAGCGCCACGGCAGGAAAGCCGCGGCGAGACCAGAGGAAGCGCCGAACGAAAGGGCTTGTACGAATGCCTGGAACAGGCGAGCAAGTATTTCCAACGGCAATTGCGGCGGCATGCCAGCCGGCGGCGGGCGGTGGACTGGTGCAAGTCCCGGGGCATCAGCGGAACCACCGCCCGGGAATTCCAGCTTGGCTACGCCCCGCCGGGATGGGAAAACCTGCTAGGGGAACTCGGCGCCGATGAGGCCTCGCGCAATGCGTTGCTGAAGGCGGGTCTGGCCATCGCCCGGGACGCCGCCAAGGAAAGAAAGGGCGATTCCGGCAAATCCTCCCTGTATGACCGGTTTCGCGACCGGGTGGTGTTCCCCATCCGCGACAGCCGCGGTCGTACCGTGGGGTTCGGCGGCAGGGTGCTCGACGACGCCACGCCGAAATACCTCAACAGCCCCGAGACGCCGGTTTTCCAGAAGGGACGCGAACTCTACGGCCTGTTCGAGGCGCGCCGGGAAAAGGCGGGCAAATTCCTGCTCGTGGAAGGCTACATGGATGTCATCGCCCTGGCCGAAGCCGGCATCCGCAACGCCCTGGCGACCCTGGGCACGGCAACCAGCCCATTCCAGTTGCAGCGAATGTTCCGCCAGACCCCGGAAATCGTGTTCTGTTTCGACGGCGACGAAGCCGGCGGGCGGGCTGCCTGGCGCGCCCTGGAAACCGTTTTGCCGCTCATGGCCGACGGCAAGAGCGCCAGATTCCTGTTCCTGCCCGAAGGCGAAGACCCCGACAGCATGGTACGCAAACTCGGCGCGGCGGAATTTCTCAAGCTCGTTGATGAAGCCCAGCCCCTGGAGACATTTTTCTTCGACCACCTGAGCGAAAACCTGGACCTGAAGGCTATCGAAGGGCGCGCGTCGCTCAGCAGCAAGGCCCTGCCCCTGGTTCGCAAGTTGCCGGCAGGCGTATACCGGCAACTCATGCTCGACCGCCTGGCGGAGCTCACCGGCGTCGACAGCAAGACCCTGCTGAGCCAGCCCGGAGAAAGGCCCGACCGGGGCGAACAGGCCCGGAACGCCGAACCGCCGCCCTACGGGATGGAGCCGCCGCCCCGGGATTACCCGCCGCAACGGCAAAGGGAAGACTGGCAAACGAGAACCCCGCGGCCGCATAACTCCGGGCTGGTGGTGGTCAAACTGTTGTTGCGCGCATCCCGGATCGCCCTGGCGGCAAAGGTGGATCTGGCGCCGCTCCGCGATGCGGGGGACGATGCCGGCAAACTGGCGGTGGAAATCATTGAAAAAGTGCGCTCGGAACCCGATATAGCGTACTACACGCTGCTTGAAGTCTGTTACGGCAAAACTTCGATTCGCGGCCAGCTCACCACGGTGATGACTGCGGAGTCGATCGAACCGCTGGAACACCGGAAACTGGAACTGGAGTTTCTCCAGATTCTCGAGCGGCTGGTCGCCAGAAGCGCAAGCAAGCTCAGTTCAGACGAACTGCGCCATAAACTGCGCGCCCGAACTGCCGCTAAGCATGACAGCGGCAGGTAACTGGCGCCCCATCAGCCGATGCCGGAAGTCACATTTTGTTGATGGACACAGGCCCATTGCGATGTATAATGTTCGGCTACCTTGATTTTGTGCGGCGGCGGTCCTGCGCGCCGCAAGACGGGATTCCATGACTGATTCAATCACGCCACTCGCGCCGAAAACCAATCTGAAGGCGTTGATCGCCAAGGGCCGGGAGCAAAGCTACCTGACCTATGCCGAGGTCAATGACCATCTGCCCGAGCAGATTTCAGACCCGGACCAGGTGGAAGACATCATTCAGATGATCAACGACATGGGCATCAAGGTCTATGAGTCCGCCCCCGATGCCGATTCGCTGATTCTCAATGACGACAGCGATAACAGCACCGACGATGTGACCGCGGCTGAGGCCGCGGCAGCGCTCGCCGCCGTCGCCGTGGAGGCCGAAGCCGGGCGCACCACCGACCCGGTTCGCATGTACATGCGCGAAATGGGCACCGTGGAACTGCTTACCCGGGAAGGCGAAATCAAGATCGCCAAGCGCATCGAGGAAGGCATGCGCGAACTCATGAAGGCAATGACGTGTTTCCCTGGCGTGGTCGCCACCGTACTCAACGAGTATGAAGCCATCCGGGACGATGACCGCCGCCTGAAGGAGCTGATCGCCGGTTACATCGACCCGGATGACAGCACCGCCGCGCCGAAGCCGAAGCCCGCCAAGCCTGCCGCAAGCAGCGATAATGACGACGATGAGGAAGAGACCATTTCCGGTCCCTGCCCGGAAGAGGCGCGCAAGCGATTCGGCGCCCTGCGCAAGCAGTACAAGCGCACCAATCAAGTCCTGGGCAAGTTCGGTCGCGAGGACGAGCGCTCGCTCAAGGAACTCGACGCCCTCGGCGACCTGCTGAAGTGCCTCAAGCTGACGCCGCGGCAATTCGATCCGCTGCTCGCCGAGATTCGTGGAGTGATGGGGCGCGTCAAGCGCAATGAGAAGTACATCCGGACGCTTTGCGTGCGCAAGGGCATGATGGACCGCACGGTATTCCTGACCACCTTCCCCGGCAATGAAGTCAACGATGAATGGTTCAAGCTGCACCTTGAGGAGGCTGGCTCCAGCGCCAACGCCAGGCTGTTGCGCAAGGTCAAGCCCGAAGTGCTTCGCACCCAGAAGAAGCTGCGCCTGCTCGAAGAGGAATGCGGCCTGACCATCGCCGAGATCAAGGATATCAACCGCCGCATGGCCATCGGCGAAGCCAAGTCGCGCCGGGCCAAGAAGGAAATGGTCGAAGCCAATCTGCGGCTGGTGATTTCCATCGCCAAGAAGTACACCAACCGCGGCCTGCAGTTCCTCGACCTGATCCAGGAAGGCAATATCGGCCTGATGAAGGCGGTGGACAAGTTCGAATATCGCCGCGGCTACAAGTTCTCCACCTATGCGACCTGGTGGATCCGCCAGGCCATTACCCGCTCCATCGCCGACCAGGCCAGGACCATCCGCATCCCGGTGCACATGATCGAGACCATCAACAAGCTGAACCGGGTTTCGCGCCAGATGGTCCACGAGAAAGGCCGCGAGCCGACTCCGGAAGAGCTTGGCGAGCGCATGGAAATGCACGAAGACCGGGTGCGCAAGGTGCTGAAAATCGCCAAGGAACCCATTTCCATGGAAACCCCCATTGGCGACGATGAGGATTCCCATCTCGGTGATTTCATCGAGGACGCCAATATCGACAATCCCATCGATTCGTCGGTGGGCGAAGGCCTCAAGGAAGCCACCCGGGATGTGCTCGGCAGCCTCACCACCCGGGAGGAAAAAGTGCTCCGCATGCGATTCGGCATCGAGATGAATACCGACCACACCCTGGAGGAAGTCGGCAAGCAGTTCGACGTTACCCGGGAACGCATCCGACAGATAGAAGCCAAGGCGCTGCGCAAGTTGCGGCACCCATCGCGTTCGGACCATCTGCGCAGCTTCCTCGACGAGTAGGGCCTATAGCTCAGTTGGTCAGAGCACCGGACTCATAATCCGTTGGTCCCAGGTTCGAGTCCTGGTGGGCCCACCACTCCCTCGCTACGCTCGGTCCCGGCGGACCTCACCGGACTAGTCCAGCCGCCAATCGCAGATTGGCGGCGTTGCGCTCGCGCGAAGCTGGCGCTTCGCAAGGTCGCTCGCTCCACCCTGGTGGGCCCACCACTCCCTAAGAGCCTGCGCCGTAGAACGGTTCTCGGCGGCGCGAGCTGTACAAAATGGTGGCACTTCGACCTGGCAAGGCATGAAACTGGTCGAATGCAACCTGGCGGGGCGGGATGGCGCCATGCGCGCCCGGTCCACCCCAAAACAACTCCATGGCAGCGCCGGAACGCTGTGACCGGGCCGCCATGCGGGCCTTGGCCGGATGTTTCCCACCGACAGTCCCAACCCGCCGCTTGCCCTCCCGGCCCAACGCCACGTAGCCGTCGATGCCGCGGGCCTCCAGGGCAGCCAGATCGGCTTCGTTGCAGTATCCCGCATCGGCCAGCACCATCGCCGGACGCGCGCCGTGCGCCGCCTCCACCACGTCCACCAACGGCAGCATCCGCCCCTCCACCGCCAACTGCGCGTTGTAGCATTGCTGGAATCCGTCAGCCGAGGTCTTCATGATCCGGCTTTGCGGATCCGTGAAATTATCCTGCGTCTTCTCCTCCGGCTCCCCGTACCCGCGCTTGAAGGGCGGCCCGCCCCTGGGATTGCGCGTCTGGCCCGGCTTGCGCCCACGCGCCTCGTCGGCCTCCCGCGCCCGCGCCTCCAGGCGCTCCTTCGCCGCCCGGATCGCCGCCAGCCGGGCTTCCCGACGATTCAATCCCTCCGGTAACCCGCCACCCCGGTTCGTCTTCCCAAAACGCTCGTCCTCCGCGTCATCACAGTCCCGCGCCTTCTCCACCAGCACCTCAATCTCGTCCCGCAGCCGCCGCTCCTCCTCCAGCATCCGCCCGTAACTCATCGCCTTGCGCTTGCTCGCGTTCGCCCGCACCTTCGTGCCGTCAATCGAAAGTTTGCCAAAATGCGCCACCCCCATCGCCGACGCCAACCGCACCACCTCCACGAACAATCGCTTGAAATCCGACAAATGACGCCGTCGAAACTCGCAAATCGTACGGTGATTCGGAAAATTCTCCGCCGCCAACACCCGGAAAGCCACATCCTCCTCAAGCTTGCGCGACAAAACCCGGGACGAAAACACCCCGGTCGCGTAACCGTAAATCAATACCTTCAGCATCATCCGCGGCTCGTAGGGCGACTTGCGCCGACCGTCGCCCTCGTAGGGCGCGTAAAACGCCGTCAAATCCAACTCGTCCACCAGATCGCCCACGTGGTACGCCAAGTGGCCCTCCGGAAGCCAGTCCCGCAGGTTCGTTGGCAGCAACATTCCCTGATCCGGTTGGTAGGGGCGAAAATTCGTCGGCATGCCAGTGTCCTCAACAATCCCGTCAGGGGAATCATCTCATATCAGTTTCTACGGCGCAGGCTCCTAGGTATTCTCTGAAAAACTCCCTCCCTGGAGTTTTTCATTATCGCAAAACAAAAGCGTGGTTTTGTTTTGCTTTCGAATTCAATGGCTTGCGCCATCGAATTCGGCGACACATCCTTGTGCCGCAGGGAAGCTCTGACTTGATCAGAGCTTCCCTAGCTTAGTATGCCCTGTCATTCTGCGCGTAGTCGCAGAATCTCCCGAATATGGCGATTCACTCATACCATGCCATGCCCAGGGAGATCCTGCGACTACGCGCAGGATGACAGCAGCGGGAGCGCCCGGAGCCAAAATGAGAATTGCTGGCTGCGCTCAGATTCGGTTTCTGATTGGCTCGGGTTGGTGTATTTTGAATGCCTGAGCCGCAAGGGCGGAGGCTGTCATGGGCAAAGCAGATTCCAGTCGGGGCTTGAACCGGCGCGATTTCGTCAAGACCGGGATTGCAGCGGGTATCAGCGTTCAGGCGCTGCCGGTTCTGGCCCATTCGGCGCCGGCCGCCGTTCCCGACCGCTGGGACCACAGCGCCGACATCATCATCGCCGGAGCCGGCACCGCCGGGCTCTCGGCGGCCATCGAAGCCCTGGATCATGGCGCTTCGGTAATTCTCGTCGAGGAAAACTAAGACTGCGGCGGCCACGGCATGGTCAGCGGCGGCCGGGTCAATCTCGGCGGCGGCACCAGCCGACAGCGCGCCCACGGCATCGAAGACTCCGCCGACGCCATCTACGAAGACTGGCTGCGGCACGAGCCGCTGCTGAACCGCTACGCCGACCGCGAACTCGCCCGGGGCGATGGCATGAACGACGTCATCGGGCAAGCGGCGATCTCGGTCGGCGATATCAACATTACCGGCAAGCACAAGGCCCAGGGCTCGGCCTGGTACATGTCGCCTGAACAGATCAACCAGGATCCGGACATCGATTACCGCACCGACGTGTTCAGCCTTGGCGCGGTACTCTACGAAGCGCTTTGCGGCAAGCCGCCGGCCCAGGGCGAGAAACCTCACCAGATTATCGAAAGCGTGTTGAAGGATACGCCGCCGCCGCCTTCGGAAGTCGCTTCCATTCACGTGCCGCGGCTGCTGGAACAGGTTGCGATGCGCTGCCTGGAAAAAGATCCCGGCAAACGATTCGCCAGCATGGGCGACATGGTGCGGGCGCTGCGCCAGGACTGGCAATCCGATCTGATATGACGGGAGAAACATTCATGCGTCCGTTTCGGGCGCGCATCCGGCGAATAACCATTGCAATCTGAATCTGGAGAAATCATGAAACTTGCTTTCATCGGTCTGGGCGTCATGGGTTATCCCATGGCCGGTCATCTGCAACAAAAGGCGGGCGCGGTTCGCGTTTACAACCGCACCGCGGACAAGGCCCGCAAATGGGTCGAAGAATACGGCGGCGAGAGCGCGGCGACGCCGGCGGAGGCTGCGCGGAATTGCGACGTCGTCATGATGTGCGTGGGCAACGACGACGATGTGCGGGCGGTGGCTCTCGGCGAAACCGGCGCGCTGGCCGGCATGAAGCCGGGTTCGATCCTGATCGATCATACGACGGCCTCGGTCACGCTGGCGCGGGAACTGGCGACCGCGGCAGGCGAACGCGGAATCGAATTTCTCGATGCGCCGGTTTCGGGCGGCCAGGCGGGAGCGGAAAACGGCGCCCTGACGATCATGATCGGCGGCGAGCCGGAAACGTACGAGAGAGCCGAGCCGATACTGGCGGCCTATGCCGCATTCAGCAAGTTGATCGGCCCGGTGGGCAGCGGCCAGTTGGCCAAGATGGTCAACCAGATCTGCATCGCGGGAGTAGTGCAGGGCCTGGCGGAAGCGCTCAGTTTCGCGCTTCGCGCCGGACTCGACGCCGAGGCGGTGATCGAAACGATCTCAAAAGGTGCGGCGGGTTCCTGGCAGATGAGCAATCGCTACCAGACGATGTTGCGGGACGAGTACGAGTTCGGTTTTGCGGTGGACTGGATACGCAAGGATCTGGGCATGGCGATGGAGGAGGCCGGGCGCATCGGCGCCGAGTTGCCGGTTGCGCGCATGGTCGATGGCTTCTACGAGGAAGTCCAGCAAATGGGCGGCAGCCGCTGGGACACTTCCAGCCTCCTGACTCGCTATACTCGCCGCTGAAATAAAGGGGCGACGCATGCGCCGCCTTTTCGACGAATCTTCGGATCGGATGGATAATTCGCAATGAGTAACTATTGGAATGGTACCCGACGCTTAACGCTGGCTTTTACGCTGATCGGAGTGGCTTGGCTGGTTTTGCTCAGTGGCCTGATGATCACCGATGTCTGGGACGAATCCCAATTATTGCAGCAGTTGCCATCCGACCCGCGAATCAATATGCAAATGGTCGACACCATTCTTTCAATCTGGACGTTTGAACGGTCTCAAATATCCTGGCGCCCGCTTGCCCTGAGTGTTTTCTTCACAATTGCCACCCTAGCCGAGGGCGACTTTGTCTGGCTGCGCTACTTCAACGCCTTGCTGGTGCTTTGCTCGGCAAGCCTGTTGGCGCGAAGCCTTATGCTGGGATACGGGGTCTCGGCCAATCGCGGACTTGCGTTTTTTGTGATCGTTCTTTTTTCCGCATCGAGCCTGATTACCGCCGGCTGGTTCGCGAATATCTTTGACGCCTTGTGCCTGTTCTTTCTTGCCCTGGCGATCCGTTTGTACGTTTCCGGCCGTTTGCTTGCCTGCGCTGTCTTTTTTTCGCTTGCCGTCTTCTGCAAGGAAACCTATGTGCTGGCGTTCCCTATACTGGGATGGATGATTCTGGAAGATTCCAAATCCAGCGGCACAAGCGTAAAACCGCGGATATTGCTGGTTTTTTCGCTATTGGCAGTCTCGATTATCTATTGGGGACTTCGTCATCGGTTCGTGCCAATAGGTTCCGAGACCGATATCCATGGCATGAATTTCAGTTCCTTTGTACCGACCGGCGTCAGTTTCGCCAGTGGTTTCATAACGCAGTCTTATACGTTCTGGCCGGGAAACCCGGCATTTTGGGTCGGCGGGGCCGCATTGCCAATAGCTTTCCTGGCCGTGCGGGGCATATGGCCGAAATTGACCGTGGTGGCCATCTTCGGCATGAGTACGATTATCTATTTGGGCATGTTCGGCTACCAAATGGAGAACCTGATGGGCGCCCATAATTTCATCGGGCGGCTGTATCTGATTCCGTTTGCTCTGATCCTTTTTGTAGCTTTCTCCTCGACGCCGCGTCCGGCAGCGATACTGTTTATCGCGCTGTTCAGCGTCTGGGGCATGGGTCAGACCTATTCCAGGCACGTGGAATTTCAACAAACCTACGCGGCGCTCTACGCACTGGCGGAAGAAGTTGAAGAAACCATAACTGTTCATTACCCGCCTAGGAACACGGTGGATTTACGGCGTGGCCTGCGTTACGGGGACTTTCCCGATGCCGAAATTCGCATTAACGTCGCGGAAGGCGGAATCGATGGTTTTTGAGCCCGCCAAGGAAGTTGATTCGGATACATATCTGTTCGTGGACCTGGACGGAACCCTGATCCACACGGAACTGTTGTTCGAATCGCTGCTGCGGCTGATCCGGCGCAATCCGCTTTACCTCGCCGTCATTCCATTCTGGCTGCTGCGGGGCCGCGCCTGGCTGAAACATCAGCTTGCGCGCCGGGTACAGATCGACCCGGCCGGGCTACCGTACAACGAGGAATTTCTGACCTGGCTCCGGCAACAAAGAACCGGGGGACGGGCGATGACGCTGATCTCGGCCTCGAACCAGTTGTACGTGGACGCGGTAAGCGAGAATCTCGGGCTGTTCGAAGCCGCCGTGGGCAGCGATGCCGAAACCAATCTTAAATCCCGCCGCAAGCTGCGCCGCATCGAAGCGATCGCCGGCGGCGGCGACTTTGCCTATGCCGGCGATTCACGCGCCGATCTTCCCATCTGGTCCAGGGCGAAGCAGATCGTCATGGTGAACTGCGCCCCCGCCGTCAGCCGCCGATTTGCAAGCCGTGAAAACGATGTATTGAACTTCGGTTCCGCCGGCGCGGTCTTCCGGCCGCTGTTGCGCGCGATACGGCCCCACCAATGGCTCAAGAACACACTACTGTTCGTCCCGCTGATCCTGTCTCACCAATTAACGCAGCCGGAATTGCTGTTCGCCTCCGCCATCGGCTTCATCGGCTTCTGCCTGTGCGCGTCGAGCGTCTATCTGCTCAACGACATGCTCGACCTCGACAGCGACCGGGCGCACCGGACCAAGCGGAAACGCCCTTTCGCGACCGGCGAATTGCCGCTTGCCGCCGGATTCGTCGCCGCGCCGGCTCTGCTGGCGGGGGCTTTCCTGGTCTCGTCGGTGTTGCCGGCGGATTTTCGCCTCGCGTTGCTGATCTACTGGCTGTTGACCTGCCTCTACAGCTTTGCGCTGAAACGGATATTCCTAGTTGACGTGGCCGCGCTGGCGACGCTCTACGCGTTGCGGGTCGCCGCGGGGGCCGAAGCCATCGAAGTCGTGACGACCAATTTCCTGATCGCCTTTTCGCTATGCTTTTTCCTCGGTCTGGCCCTGGTCAAGCGGGTGACCGAACTGGTCAACCTGCAATCCCAGGCGACCGAAGACATCAACGGCCGGGCCTATCGCCGGTCACACGAACCGTTGCTGTCCGCAATCGGCGGTCTGGCAAGCATCATGGCCGTGGTCGTGTTCGCGTTCTACATCAACGCGCCGGCGACGACGCGGCTCTATGGTTCACCGCTCATACTCTGGCTCATCTGCCCTTTGCTGGTCGTGCTGCTCGGCCGTATCTGGCGGCTGGCCCGGGCCGGCCGGCTCCACGAGGACCCGGTGCTGTTCGCAGTCGAGGACCGTTTCAGTCAACTGATCGTGCTGTTCACGGGAGTCCTGATCTGGCTTGCCGCCTGAATCTGAATCATTGCGAGACCACATATACAATAGAACTTCAAATGCCTTACCCCTAATTTCGTGATTTCATAACTGCCAACTCCTAAATCCTGAAGTTAGGGCTACAAATCGCTTGCATAGGCCAATTCATGGTGCTACCATGCGGCCTCAATTCATAAAAACCTCTCTATGATAAGGAGATACTAATGAAAAAAACATCTAACAAGTAGTTTAATGATCGCAGTTGTCTTATTGTCATACGTTGGTCATCTTTATGGTTCGGAAAACACAGTTCTTAATCAAGTTACGAGAAATCTAAAAAGTTTGGACCACTATTCATCCAAATCTGCAGACGAGACTAAGGATACTGTTGAGGGCCAAGCATGGTATCTCCTGAATCAGAGTGCTACAGGAAATCGAGCGATCAATAGACTTTACCGAAACACCAGCCCATACGACCATCTTAACTCAATTGCAACCAGTGAAGGCGACTATGCGTTCGAGCATGTCCTGGGATATGCCTACATAGGCACAGGTTCCGGCCTGGCTGAGATTAAACGGTGGTTTAACGCAACTGTTACCGACCATCTCACTGCTTTTGATGGCGAGAATCCTAGTATACATGGATATGCTTTCGAAACAGTTTTAGGCTATGGCTTTCCCAGGTATGGCCAAGACTGCGAACAAAACTACAGTGTAACTGCTGGCGGCGTTACCATCAGAGAAAACAAGGTTGCCGGTGGAGCAGTTTCGGAATTGATATGGAATGGAAAGCAGTTCATAAATAACTATGATTACGGTCGGCAGATACAGACTGCATTCAATTTTGGAGAAACTGGAGAACAAGATAATCCGACCGAGGCGGGGAGTAAATATGGGTGTCCCGGTACAGTGGAGAAACCTGAATACGCTCAAGGTTCCCCGATCTACTACGTCACATCAAACGGATCTACATTGATGACCAAAAGTCGTCCTTTGCAGTGGAATCCAGAAAATTTTACCGGTGGCGGTCGAGAGAATCCCGTTATGTGGAACGGAACCATAGAGAAAACCGTTGAATTAAACCATTTCTCTGGAAGGTATGACGCTCATGTTATCAAGTGGACAACCACTATAGATATTCCGCATGATTCTGATTATTTTGATTGGGAATTAGTAACTGCTTACACAAATGACGAATTCAGCAGCCAGTACACTTATGATGCGGAGAATAACGTCAGAAGTGTTGCGGTTGTTCCAAATAATAAATGTACAGCACAGCCTTTTATTCCCAATGCAGGCGGCGTGATCAATGCTACTTCAGATGGCAACTATGCGCTAGGTGCTTATCGGAAAAAGCTCGGTGGATTGAACCATCTAGCGTTATGCAAGTATGAAAATGGACGGGGTGGAGGCAAATACGGAGAAGACACTACAAAATGGTCGGTCTTGGAAAGGGATAGAGTTGCCTCAATTTCAGAGGGTGAGTATAGCGGATCCGCATATCTAATCGTTGGAACACTTGCAGATGTTGTAAGCACAATGCGAAGCATATACCTTGCTGGGTACTAGAAGTCCGCTAAAGCTTACGTCACGATCAAGAATCACAAGAACAAAAAAAGGGGCGGCGCATGCGCCGCCCCTTTTTTACAAGCTTTCCCTGAATCAGTCCTGATTCCCGGATAAGGATTGAAGCCGGATAGAGGTGCGGCGCAACCCGCTTGGTGAAAATGGCAAAATGCCGGGTGACGAAACCCTCACCCCGCAGGTGCGCCGCATGACCAAGATAATCCCAATCCCGCCGAAAATCGAGATCGACTTCACGGACGCGCAATTGACCGGCCAGGGTGGCTGGGCGTTGCTGCCGCGCCGTTTGTCGGACATGGACGCGCTGCGGGCCGATTCGGCGGGCTGTCGATTGCCGGGCCTGGCGCAAGCGCCTTCGAGCCGTCGGCTGGGCAAGTATCTGTGCCGTTTCGGTTCGGCGGAGGTGGCGGCCCTGCAAGGCGTGGTCCGGGACGTGACGCGGGCCCTGGCGGGTGCGGTGGTCGCGCACGAGGTGGAACGCCGCGGCTACGTGCCGGTGTTTGTCGACGGCAGCGCGATCGAGGTGGACGGCGTCTTGTTCGAGGGCGCGGGCAAGGGCTATGACGGGACGCGGCAATACTGGCTGCACGGCGTGTTCGCGGGGCCGTTGTGGGTCAGCGGCCGGCTGCATCCGGGCGGCGTGGGCGTGACCCGGGGCTGGCGCGAGCAGTTGGCGGACGACGTGGCGCCGCTGCTGGACGGTTCCGCGCCGGTCTGGGTGCGCGCGGACAATGCCTGCTACCGGCGCGACTTCGTGGGGTACTGCCGGGAGCGGGGCTGGGATTACTCGGTGAGCGTCACCCATGGCGTGTACCGCCGGCCGATTCTGGACGTGCTGGAGGGTCTGGACGAGACCGCTTGGGAAGACATCGGACTGGGCGAGTCGGCGACGCGGGTGCGGTACCGCCCCGGCGGCTGGAAGACGCAGGACTACGTCGTGGTGCGGCGGCTCCACGACGGCCCCCAGCGTTGTCTGCTGCCGTCGTACACGGTCATCCTGACCTCGCGCGCGGATCTGGACCTGGCCGAAACCGTGCGCCGGCATCGGGGCAAGCAAGGCCAGGAGAACGCTTTCAAGGGTCCGCCGGTCGATCTGGACCTGCACCATCCGCCCTGCCGGGGCTTCCGGGCCAATCAGGCGTTCCACGCCTGCGGCCAGCTCGCGCGGTTGCTGCTGCGCGCCGTGCAATACGAGCTGCTGCCCATCGCGGCCCGGACACACGGACTGCGCACGCTGATCCGCCATCTGATCCGCACCGCGGCCAGACTGGTGCGCAGCGGCCGGGGCTGGCGTCTGGACTTCGCCAAGACGAACTTCCGCCTCGACTGGCTGCTGTACGCCGCCTGGCAACTCGAATAGCCCTCCTCGCTCCTGCCGCAAGGCCGCGACGCCGACAGCGGCGGGCCGCCCCGCGCCCGCGGATCGCGAATCCCGCATGAGCAACCCGCGACCGGAGCCAAATCCCCGTCCATCATGACAACAAACCATGATCCGCCAACGCCGGGGTCGGCGCCGCGCTCAAAAACGACGGAGACCGGCCTCCGCATCCCGTGGGCCGAACTTATCCGGGGATCAGGATCTTGTTGCCCTGACGAACCCAAAGTCCGTAAACTCCTTGCTGTTCACGGGTAGGCGAATACTGGCCTGACTAGACTGACGCGACCACACATCGATTCGGCGGATTCATCGCTCTCGGTAAGGCATGTGTCCATGATATGCTCATCCTCTCGCTGCAGGTAACCTTGTTGCATCATGGCATTGCGGCTTTCCGGAACAGAGCCAAATAGCGTTTTCGCCCTTATCGGCAAGGATGAAAACAGTGCAACGTTCGCATTGGGATGGGTGCTTGAGAAATGCCCAGCGTTTCGATGTATGGTGATATCCGACTTGATTGGTCATTCAATCGGGGAGGAAAACGACATCAAAGTCTACCTGCAGCGGTCGGATGAACAGGGAGGCTTCACAGACATAGAATTATTCAGCAAGGGGCTCTGCCACCTGATCGTCGAAGCAAAGCGTGGATGGACGATCCCGAATCACGAACAGCTAGAAAAATACTCCCGTCGGGAGATGACTTGTTCCAAATCCGAACGGATGATAGTTTCCCTCAGCGCCGCGACGCACGATTATGCTATTCGCCGCCTCCCCAGCAAGATTAACGGTGTGCCAGTGACACATCGATCATGGGCGGACATCAAGAGTGTGGTTGACGCCGCGCACAGCGAAGTCGGTTCATTCAAAGAAAAGCTCTGGCTTCGCCACTTGAGCCGGCACCTTGAGGACTATGTCTCAATGCAGAATCCACATGATAACCAAGTCTACGTCGTGTCTCTTGCGACAGCACCGATAAAGGATGGAGACGACTATACATGGATCGATATTGTCGAGAAGGAGGAACGATACTTTCATCCCGTAGGGAATCGATGGCCGAAAGTGCCACCGAACTACATTGGATTCAGATACTATGGCGAGCTTCAATCCGTACACCACATTGATCACTGCGAAATCGTTGGAGACTTGTCCGAGTCCAACACCAGATGGCCAGAGACCTGCGAAGATCACTTTGTCTATACACTCGGTCCTGCAATGAAACCGGCGCGACAAGTTAAAACAGGGAATATCTATCGGAACCACAGAGTCTGGTGCTCTATCGACACCCTCCTCTCGGGCATGTGCGAAACAATCAGCGATGCACGTGACGAAACGTCTCGGCGCCTCCTCGCATACGAGCAAGCGGAAGCCCAAGAATAGTCTCAGTCTGCATATCAATTTTCGCCGAAGGCCAATGCGAAACCTCTGTGCCAGCAGGTGCCCGACTGATTTATCCTCGCCGTGAACTGTTGACCAAAAAGGGAAAACCGTTGCCTAGCGTGGACTTTGACAGTTGGGTAAATCCATATGTGATCTGTTTGACGGACTAGATTGTTAGTAGTTGATACGAACGTGATATTCCATTCTGCCGTCAGCGTTCAAGTTCCGGCTACTTAAAGGCCGTACTTCTTGCGTAAGAACTGCCGTAGCGGGGCTGAACAGGCCTCGGCCACTTTCTGCCAGAGCAAGAAGTGGCAGCGCGCCTTTAGTTCAGAATGCCGGATGGCGGCATGCACCGTTGTCCAGTGGTGCAGAAGATCAGGACGACGACGATCACACATAAGCACAAAGTGGTATGCGTGCGCATCGGCTGCAAGAACGTTGCGAATCAGCTGATAGCTCTGGTACTTACCTTCGACTTGGGTCAGCAGACTTGCATCGAATACGTTGTGAAAATCGCGGTAAGATTCCACAATTGTGGTGTGTTTGCTCGTGAAGTCTGATTCCGTTAGCTTGGCCTCGCAGACTATGTTGCCGATACGCATGTCCAACTCAGTCGTGTCAGGTCTGCCGTTGCGTAGGGGCACGTTTCCGTTAACTCCAAACTCCACTGGTCCCGTCGGCGTCGTTTGAAATGTACTCTGAAGAATCCGTTCAGCGGACCCGGGATAGCAGAAACAGTTCATCAACAGCGCGTCCGAGCTATTGCTTGAATCTAGTTCCATGGCACTGGCTCGGCGGTCCCTAGGCAGCGCGTTCCGCCGGGTATGAGGTTTTTTCAGCCGCTCAGCCCACGATGCATTCGCCAAGATTTCAGAATAGCTCTCATCGTTGAAGTTGCCATGCCGCGATGTTGATGGCTCGGCTGGAAACAAAATCGTCGGTCGGCTACCCAAGCTCTCGTAGTGAGTGAGACCATTGGCAGTCGCGTAGCATTTCGCTCTTTTTGCCAGTTCTTTCCTGAGTTGCGATTCCCAATTCGCCACAGTCGCCCACTTTTTGAGTAGCTCAGACTAGTCGCTTATAGCACACGACGCCGCAACGGCACCAGATGGCCGCAGCGACTGCCACTATGACTCGCGCCTATGCCGAACCGCTTGAAGCGGGCGACCATCCAAGCAATAGCGAATCGAACGATTGTGAGCTGTACGGTCGACGCAAACCATCAATTGAGAATTGCCCGTCACAAGCATAGAATCCGCATAAATTTGTAGTGCAGGGCCAAATCCGGCCTAGGAGCCTGCGCCGTAGGAATTCGCGAAAGCGAAAATTCGCTATCGTCGCGCCCCCGGCCGCTCGGTTGAGGCGAATATTGGTGAATATTCAACGAAATCGAGCGGTCGGGGGCGTGGACGGGAGCGGATTTGCAGCCGTGAATTCCTACGACGCAGGCTTCTAGGTATTCTCTGAAAAACTCCCTCCCTGGAGTTTTTCATTATCGCAAAACAAAAGCGTGGTTTTGTTTTGCTTTCGAATTCAATGGCTTGCGCCATCGAATTCGGCGACACATCCTTGTGCCGCAGGGAAGCTCTGACTTGATCAGAGCTTCCCTAGCTTAGTATGCCCTGTCATTCTGCGCGTAGTCGCAGAATCTCCCGAATATGGCGATTCACTCATACCATGCCATGCCCAGGGAGACCCTGCGACTACGTGCAGAATGACAGCAGCGGGAGCGCCCGGAGCCAAAATGAGAATTGCTGGCTGCGCTCAGATTCGGTTTCTGATTGGCTCGGATTGTTGTATTTTAAATGCCTGATCCGCAAGGGCGGAGGCTGTCATGGGCAAAGCAGATTCCAGTCGGGGCTTGAACCGGCGCGATTTCGTCAAGACCGGGATTGCAGCGGGTATCAGCGTTCAGGCGCTGCCGGTTCTGGCCCATTCGGCGCCGGCCGCCGTTCCCGACCGCTGGGACCACAGCGCCGACATCATCATCGCCGGAGCCGGCACCGCCGGGCTCTCGGCGGCCATCGAAGCCCTGGATCATGGCGCTTCGGTAATTCTCGTCGAGGAAAACTAAGACTGCGGCGGCCACGGCATGGTCAGCGGCGGCCGGGTCAATCTCGGCGGCGGCACGAGCCGCCAGCGTGCGCACGGCATCGAGGATTCCGCTGACGCGGTCTTCGAGGACTGGCTGCGCCACGAACCACTCGTGGAACGCTATGCCGATCGGGATCTCGCCCGGGTGTACGCCGATCTCAGCGCCGAAACCTTCGAATGGATGATCGAAAACGGCGTAGTGTTTCAGGATGAAATCCTCGGCGCCGACTCCCGCAACGGCCGCACCCTGCAATGGCCGATCTACGAGGAACTGATCACCTCCTATCCGACCCGGCACGGTTCGGGCCTGCTGCGGGCGCTGGAGAAAAGCGCCCGGGCCAAGGGAGCGCAAATCCTGCTGCTGCACAAGATGAGGGACCTGATCCAGGACCCGGACTCGGGAAGAGTAATCGGCTTCACCGCCCTCCACGAAGGAAGCACGCTATACCTCCGGGGAACCAGGGGCGTGATCCTCGCCACCGGCGGCCACACCAGCAACGTCAATTTCCGGCGCATGTTCGACCCGCGCCTGACCGAAGAGTACCAGGTCGCGGGAGAACCCTGGTCCGCCCAGACCGCTGACGGCGAAATCGCCGCCATGGCCATCGGCGCCTCGCTGTGGGGCACCGCCAGCCAGACCATGGAAGCGGGCGCCTGGATCTCCAAGACCGCCCACATCGGCTGCCAATGGGGCTATTCCAGCCTCTGGTGGCAGCCCGACAGCCCCATATTCGACAAGGCCCGCGCCTCCGGCCTGAGCGATGTCAACTGGCAGAATGTGATTCTGGTGAAACAGAACGGCCGCCGCTTCCACGACGAAACCGGCGGCGGCCACGATTTCTTCGCCGCCGCGCTTTCCTACAGCGGCGACCCGAACAAGAAAAACGGCGGCGGCCCCATCTGGGCCATCTTCGACGCCGATGCCGTGGCGCGGCAGGAATGGGACCCGACGCCTCCCAATGTGGATCCGGCGGGCTACTTCTTCAGCGCCGGCAGCCTCGCCGAACTCGCCGGCAAAATCGACAACCCCTACCAGACCATCGCCATGCCCGGCGATACCCTCGAGGAAACCGTGGCCCGCTACAACGGCTTTGTGGATGCCGGCGTGGACGAGGATTTCGGCAAACGCAATCCCCGCTACAAGATCCAGACCCCGCCTTTCTACGCGGCCTGGTCGACGCCCATCCTGCACGACTCACTCTGCGGACTGCGGGTCGATACCCGCTGCCGCGTCATGAACCTGCGGGGAGAACCCATCCCGGGTCTCTACGCCGCCGGCGAATCCATGGGCGGCTTCCCCCAGCACGGCCTGGGCCGCTGCGCACTCTTCGGCCGGGTAGCCGGCCGCGACGCCGCCAACGCCTGAAACCGTTCGCCGATTCGTGGCGAGCCAGGAATTATAAATGAGCTACTTGACGGGGGACGGTCCCTCAATTAGCCTAGCGAGCTTTCCCCAAACTCTCCGAGAGGCGTGAAACCATGATCCGCAAGTTGCAAAAATCCCTGACCGTTTTTTTCTTTCTGCTGGCGTCGGCGGGCGTCCTCGCGCAGGACGATGAGTCCCTGATGACCTACGATCTGGCCATGCAGGCCATGGGCGCGGCTGAAGCCTACGCCCGGGACCAGGGCTGGAACGTGACCATTCTCATCACCGACCAGAACAACAATCCGGTGATGCTGCACCGCATTGACGGCGCGGGCGGGCGCACTTTCGAATTTGCCTCCCGCAAGGCGCTGGTAGTGAACGAAATCGGTATCGCTTCCGGTGAATACGGCCAGCAAGTGGAAGCCGGCGATAGGGAAGAAATCGAAGGCGGCGTCACCTTTGCCGGCGGCGTTCCGATTTTCGCAAACGGTGAGCGAATCGGCGCGATTTCCGTCAGCGGCGTAACCGCCGCGCAAGACGAGGAAGTGGCAATCGCCGGCGCCGAAGCCATAGGCAGCGCATCGAACTGAGCGACCAATGGGGGAAACCATGAGCGATTCACACTCCTTGAGAGCGCTATTCGCCTTTCTCTCCATCGTCGCGACCGGTGCGGTATTCGCCCAGCCGGCGCCTCCCCCGGCACCACCCGCGGACTGGGGGCCGGTTTCCATGAATCTGGAGGAGATCGAGTATCCCTATCCGGTAAGCCATCTGGATTTCCGCGTCTACAATGAAGACGTCCGGCTTGCCTACATGGACGTGGCGCCCAGCGGGCCCGCCAATGGCCGCACGGTGATCTTTCATCATGGCGGCCTGTATTACGGCTGGTACTGGGAGAAACAGATGGCGGCGCTGAGCGAGGCGGGCTACCGGGTGATCGCCAAGGACCGTCTCGGCTGGGGCAAGTCCTCCAAGCCCGTGATTCCCTACAGCATCAACCTCTGGGCATCCAACACCGCGCGCTTGATGGATCATCTCGGCATTGAAGAGGCGGCGGTGGTGGGACATTCCATCGGCGGACAGATGGTGACCCGCTTTGCCTTCCTCTACCCCGAGCGCGCCACGCATCTGGTCACCATCAATCAGGTCGGCCTTGCCGACCGGCGCAAGGGCCGCGGCTTTCAACCGCTGACCGGTGAAGTCGACGCCGACCCCGACATGGACGAAGTCTATGCCGGCCTGCTGCGCTGGGCGGAGGAGAACTATGTGAACTGGCAGCCGGAATTCGCCGAACACATGCGCATCCGCTACGGCCAGCGGCTCGGCGACGACTGGCCGCATCAGGCCTGGGTCAGCCGGCTCACCGGCCAGATGCGCGGCATGGACACGGTAGTCAACGACTGGCGGCACATCGAGACCAAAACCCTGATCCTCGGCGGCGCCGAGGACTATCCCACCTACGCGGAGGAAGCGCGGCACGCCGCAGGGGTGTTCCCCAATGGCGAGGTGGTCAACATTCCCGATATCGGCCACAACCCGCACGAGGAAGTCCCCGACATCGTCAATGCCGAACTGCTCCGATTCCTGGGTTCCTGATAGGCAGGGGCGGATCATGAAAGCTGTGCGGATACAGGGCTTCGGAGGCCCCGAAGTCCTTTCCCTTGAGGAAATGGACGAGCCGACCCCGGTCGCGGGGGAGGTGCTGGTGAAAATCGAGGCCGCCGGCCTCAATTACATCGACACCTACCAGCGTTCCGGCCTCTACCAGATTCCCCTGCCCGCCACCCTTGGGCTCGAAGGCGCGGGGACCGTTACCGAAATCGGCCCCAACGCCGGAATCTTCCAGCCAGGGGACCGGGTCGCCTTTGCCAATGTCATGGGCGCCTACGCCGACCATGTCGTCGCGCCGGAAGAGCGGCTCGTGCCGGTGCCGGAAGATGTGTCCCTTGACGCCGCCGCCGCGGCCATGTTGCAAGGCTGCACCGCACATTACCTGAGCCAGTCCACCTATGCACTCGGCGAAGATGACCGCTGCCTGATTCACGCCGCCGCCGGCGGCGTGGGCCTGTTGCTCATTCAGATGGCAAAAAATGCCGGCGCCTACGTGATCGGCACCTGCTCCACCGAGACCAAGGCCGAACTCGCCAGGGAGGCCGGCGCCGACGAGGTCATCCTGTATTCCAAACAGGATTTCAAGACCGAAGTGGCGCGAATCACCCAGGGCGAAGGCGTTACCGTCGCCTACGACTCGGTGGGCAAGGCGACTTTCGAGGACAGCATCGACTGCCTCAGCCGCCGGGGCTACATGGTCCTCTACGGCAATGCCAGCGGCCCGGTCACCGAATTCAATCCGGCCAGCCTCGCCCCGCGAGGTTCATTGTTCCTGACCCGACCCTCGCTGTTTGACTACATCGTCAGCCGCGAGGAATTGCTCGCCCGCAGCAGCGACCTTTTCAACTGGATTCGCGAGGATACCCTGCGACTGCGCATGGAACACCATTACCCCCTGGCGGACGCCCGCGCCGCGCACGAAGCGCTCGAAGGCCGCCGCACCACGGGCAAGGTATTGCTCAAGCCCTGAACCCATCCATTCCATGAGGATCCGAAACATGAACGCCAGCAAGATTCTGCTCACCGCCTGCGCCCTGTTGCTGGCCGGCAGCCTGTCCGCCCAGTCCATCGACCTTGGCCGCGGTGAATTGCCGGTTACCGTACCCGCGGGCCATGAAGGGGCAAACCCGGCCCCGCTGGTGGTGCTGCTCCACGGCTACACCTCAAGCGGCGCCAATCAGGACCGCTACATGGGATTCAGCGAACTTGCCGACAGCTACGGCTTCCTGTTCGTCGCCCCGAACGGCACCCGGGAAGCCAGCGCCAATGAGAACCGCTTCTGGAACGCCAGCGACGCCTGCTGCAATTTCTTCGGCTCGGAAGTCGACGATGCGGGGTATATCGCCTCGATCATCGCCGAAATGAAGTCCGAGTACCGCGTGGATGAGGACCGGGTTTATCTCATCGGCCACTCCAACGGCGGCTTCATGAGCTTCCGCATGGCCTACGAACACTCCGACACCATTGCCGCCATCGTCAGCCTCGCCGGCGCCAACCACATGGAACAGCGCGATGCGCCGCCTAATGGCGTGCACGTGCTGCAGATTCACGGCACCGCCGATTCGGTCATCCAATACGGCGGCGGCGATATCCAGGAAGTCCCCTACCCTGGGGCCCTGGGTTCGGTGCAGCGCTGGGCTGCCTACAATGACTGCGCGATGGAAGGCGCCGGACGCGAACTGCGCGACCTCGACGCCAGCCTGCCGGGCCATGAATCGGGTGCCTACCTGTTCGAGGCCGGCTGCCGCGCCGGCGGCTCCGCCGAGTTGTGGACCATCCCGGCAGGCGCCCATTCGCCAATTCTGTCGGATACTTTCGCCGAGCAGGTGATCGAATGGCTGCTGGCGCACCCGAAGAGCCGGGGCGAAAGAAGCTAGGAGCCTGCGGCGCAGGCTCCTGGGAGAGCGAAACTTTCCCGGGAGTACTTTGGCGAGGAAGTCCGGCCCGGCGCCGCCCGACAGGTCGAAGCCATAACCTGGCTGGACGCGGAAACGCTGATCGTAACCAATGAGCAACGCGACTGGTTCGTGGTATCCACCGCCTGGTTTGAAAACTGAACTTCTCCCGGTTGTCATCGTGGGCGAAGCGCAGTCGCTCCCCTCCCCCGTCATTCTGCGCGGAGCGAAGCGCAGTCGCGGAATCTCAGGCAGCGGCCACCGCAAGGAGATTCCGCGACTACGCGCGGAATGACGTGGATGCCCGGGACGCGGAGCGGTTTACGGCGGCGGGGCATTTGCTGTACAGTGGGCGGCCAAACCAACCTCTGCCTTGCAAGCAGGAACCCCAAGGAGTTCCGAATGAAGAAGCTGATCACCATGGCAAGCGCCATGACCGCCCTGTTGTTTTCCCTTGCCGTTCAGGCCCAGGAAATTCCGGAAACCATCACGGTAACGAGTTCCATTTTTGAACATCACGGCACCATCCCCCGGGAAAACACCGCCTGGGGCGACAATACTTCCATCGACCTGTCCTGGTCGAACCTGCCGGAAGGCACGGTGCATCTTGCACTGATTTGCGACGATCCGGTGGCGGTGGAAATTGGCTTGCTGGAAAACCCTTTCATGCATTGGGTGATGTACAACATCCCGGCGAGCGCTCCGGGAATCCCCGGCGGACTGCCGGCTGAAGCGGAAATCACCGGCATCGAAGGACTCGAAGGCGCCATCCAGGGCAACAACGGCCTCGGCCGCGCGGCCTACTTCGGCCCCCGCCCGCCCGTCAATGGCGTACTCCACGCCTACCACTTCCGCGTCTACGCCATTGATGCCGACCTCGGCCTAGAACCCGGCCTCAACGCCGATGAACTGCTCGAAGCCATCGACGGCCATGTCCTCGCCACCGGCATGCTCATGGGCCACTACGAACATACCGAGTAAGCGCAATCCCCGCCCGGTCAGGGCTCAAGTCCGGCGAACGGGGGACGGGAAACCGGAATGATGGAATTGGGAGTCAGCGAATGCTGACTTCCAGTGATCATGCTTCTGACTCCCAATTGTCAGGGCTCGGCAAATGGCGCCGGTCTTTATGACAACGCCAGCCCTCTACCCTTCGGCGAAAGATCGGGAACTGCGCCGATCAGTCAAGCGCCTGCCTGCATGAGCGAATACGAATACTACGAGTTTCTGGCAATCGACAAGTCGCTCGACGACGGCGCCTTGCTTGCCTTGCGCGCACTGTCATCGCGAGCGCGGATTACCCGTGCGAACTTTTCGGTTCACTACAATTGGGGCAATTTCAAGGGCGACCCCGACGAGATGATGAAGCGGTGGTTCGACCTGCATGTTTTTGTGGGTATGGGCAGTCGCAGATTGATGATTCGGTTTCCGAAAAAACTTGTGGACCACACCCGGTGGGAACGGTTGCTGAATGGAACAGGGCTTGCGGAGATACTGGATGCGGGAGAGAACCTTATTCTCGACATCCACAAGGAACTGGAGCCGACGAATTACCATGAATTCGATGAAGGTGACGCCTGGATGCCAGAGCTGGCGCCGCTGCGAAGCGATTTGCTTGCCGGCGATTTTCGTTTCGCCTACTTGCTTTGGCTTTGTGAAGTGGAACAGGGGCACGTGCCGCAAAGTGTCAAGGAGCCATTAGCGGGAATCGGACCGTTAACAAGTAGTTTGGAATCCTTGGCCGAGTTCTTGCAAATTGACCACGATTTCATTCGCGTCGCGGCGGAGCGCATGTACCCTGAAGTGCAACCACTTTCAGCTCAGTCCGTGCGGGCAATACTCGAGACGCTTTCTGAAACGGAAAGGATGCAGTTGCTTCAAAGAGTAGCGGAGAACGATCCACAGGTTGCCGCGGAAATCAGGCAGCGAGTCAGGCAAGATCTCGCTGCTGATTCTGTTTCGGAGTTTCGGTCAGTCTCCGAGCTGCGTCGAAGAGTTGAAGAAATCCGGACGGCGCGGGCGACGGAAAAGGCGAACAGGGAAGAGCGGGAGCGGCTAAAACGGGAACGCCTGGAAGCACAGCAGCTCAAGGAAAGGCTTGATCGCCTTCGGACCCGCGTACCTGAGACGTGGCAGGAAATCGATGCCGCAGTCCAAACGCGGACAAGCGCGAACTATGATCGCGCCGCAGCGTTGATTGCCGACCTGCGGACACTGGCCGAGCGCGATGGGCACAAGGCTGATTTTTCCAGGTGCCTGCAATCTCTGCGGGAGCGCCATCATCGCAAGCTGCGCTTTATCGAGCGGCTATCACGATCTACCGCCATCCTGTGATACTCAGGGTCCACTTCCACATCTGTCTCTGGCCGAGGCCGGCTACGGCACCGGGAGCGGCCAGGAAAAAGGCGAACGACCCCAGGGTGGCACGCGCAGTTGTGCCCTTCTCGAACATGTCATGATGCTCGGTGAGTCCCCGGAAGGATGAAACCAGTAGCGACGCTTGAACAGTCGTTGCATGACCTTCAGATCTCTGACTGCCGTTGCTGGTGGTATTCCTCCAGCGCCTGATTCGCGTTCACGATCGTTTCCAGCTTCTCGACGAGCGCCTGGACATGTTTGCCCGGCAGGGCGAAATAGAATTCGTCGTCGGAAAGCCCCGTGTACACGCGGTTTCCGATGCAGCCCAGGCTGCTCATGCTTCTACCCTCTTGCATGACCGCGGGTACCATCGCGCAGGTCGGGCGTCCCATCACGGCGTTTTCCACGCCAACCCCGGCGGCGACCGCGGCTTCGGCCAGGAGCATCATCTGTCGCGGTTCTCCGGAGATGATTACGACATCGGGAACCTCGGCGGCATCCTTCAGAGGAGAATAGACCGCCCGGCGGAAAGGTTCCTGACGCCGGGGAATGCCGGGCACTTCCTCCATGGCGATGTAACCGAGTTCTCCCATCAATCCCAGCGTGCCATGCAGTTCCCCGGCCCGCTCCTCGGGCAGTTCGACATTGTGCGTATGGCAGCCTATCGGACAGTTGTAATGGTCGGCGGCCTCGGTATAAAAGGACTCGCCTTCGGCAGCGCGCCGCCAATAGGAACAGCCGGAAGCCTCGGCTTTTTCGACATGCGGCATTTGCTCCGGCGGCTCATCGCAAAACGACATGGCCACGGGTGAAGTCTTCAGATCAAGCAGTTTCTGAATCTGTTCCGTCATTGCTGATTCTCTCTTTGGTTGCAAATCACTTGGTCCGTCGTTACAGGTTCGCGCCCTTCACGACGCGCGTCACTGTATCACGGCGGGACAGCGCATATACTGAAGCGTACTCCGATTACGTTAGCTCACGCGCGGAAACTGCATTGGGATGGCCAATGAGTAGCCTGTCAGCGGTTAGCAGCTTGGACCCCTGCTCCAGAAACGATCCGTGTTTGTCCATGAAGTCGTACAGAAAAGACGTATCGAGCAGCAAGCGCATTAGCGAGCCTGATTCTCCTTGTCGAGGCCAAGAACCTCGCGGCTAAATGCCGGATCGTTGAATTCTTCCGGCCAGCCTTCTCCATCTCCTTCAATTCCAAGTCGGCGACGCGATGCTTCCAGTTTCTTGAATTCGAGGCCGCCCCGCTGATCATAGCGCACCAGTTCAACAACCGGTTGGCCATACCTCGTGATGACGACCCGCTCGCCATTTCGCGCCGCGACAATCAATTCGGACAGCCGTGCTTTTGCTTCGCGCAGTGCAAGTTCCATTACGAATCGCTCTTGTCGTCAAGTTCGTGATCGAGAGCATGACGCACCGGATAACTCGGATCAAGACTTCAATGTGGTTACATGGCTTTCGGCGGAGATTCCCGGATGGTTGTCCTCGCAGCCACAATTCGGCGCATCCTGAAATGCGATCCGTAAATCTCGCACTAACTATCCGTATTTCTCGCAATAAAACCCCGTAAAACTCGCAATAGGGCTTCGTAAATCTCGCAATAGCGGCTACAATTGAAGCCATGTACAAACGACATGTCCAGAGCCTGCTCCATGAATTGCTCGGCGAATTTCGCATAGTCTACGTCACGGGGCCGCGGCAATCCGGGAAAACGACGCTCGTCCGCATGGTGGCGGAGAACCTGCCGTTGCGCTACATATCGCTGGACGATCAGGCAACTCGCGCCGCCGTGGAATTCGACCCACATGGATTCATTCGCTCCCTGGGTGACGAGAGCGTGGTCATTGACGAGTTTCAATATGTTCCGGCGCTGATCCCCGCCATCAAGGAAGCCTCCGATCGACTGGCTCCGGATCGGCGCGGTAAGTTTCTGCTCACGGGTTCCGCCGATGTATTCGCCACCGCACGGGTGCAGGAAGCTCTTCCAGGCCATATGGCGCGGTTGGAATTGCTGCCGCTTTCCGTAGACGAGATTTCGGGCGGCGAGAGAAACGCGATTGACTTCCTGATGCGGGAGCACTACCGGCATCAAGTGGAATATCCCGAATTGACCCGCAATCAGATTGCCGACGCCATCGTCTGTGGCGGCTACCCCGAACTGATCGGAAAAAGCCAACGCGTTCGGCGAGTGTGGTTTGACTCCTACATCAGGGGACGGCTGCTGAAAGATTTTGAATCGCTTTACGCCTCCCGCGCGGACAGCCACACCAATATCGCCGCATTGACGCCCTATCTTTCAGGTCTGTCCGGCAATCTTTTGAAGTATGCCAATGTCGGCAACGACCTGCGCCTTGATGACCGGCTGGTGAAGAGATACATCGAGACTCTTGAACTGATGTACATCATTCAGCGCGTTCCGGGATTCACCAAAAACCGCGCAAAACGGCTTGCCGTCAGTATGCCGAAAATATATCTCCTTGATACCGGATTAGCTTGTGCCTTGCTTGGCATTCGAGACGGCGAAACCCTGCTGGCAACCAATCATTACGGCGCGTTGCTGGAGAATCTGGTTTATCTGGAATTGCGCAAGGCCGCGGCCTGGGCCGAGCAGCCCATCTCGCTGCATTACTTTCGCGACAGGCATCAACGCGAAGTCGATCTCCTGATAGAGCGGGACGACGGACGGGTGACGGGAGTGGAGGTCAAGGCTTCGGCCAATGTCTCCGCACGAGACTTTCGCGGTTTGTCGGCCTTGTCCGAGTTCGCCGGAGCAAAGTTTCAGCAGGGCATCTTGCTTTACACCGGATTTCGGGTTCTGCCCTTTCGGATCAAGGACCAGACATTTTACGCGCTTCCCCTGAGCGCATTGGTTCCCATGCCCGATTGACCAACGCCCGCCAACTCCGAGCGATACGCCCCGTATTGCCTGCATCGGATCCCATCCGAAAAATCTTACTCTTCTCGCAAGCTGTCGCTGTTGCCCTTGAGGCCGACTTGGGTAGGACATGACTGTTATGCGAATACCGATTCGCGTATAGTTCGTCTCGACCTCAAAGATGGTCTTTTTCATCCGATAAAGAGTCCAATGTTCAAAATTAAATTGAAAAAAAACGACCCCCGCGAACTTCCCGCGTACACAATCTCGGAAGTCGCGCACTACCTCTCCGTGCCGCCAGCCACCATCCGCTATTGGTCGGTGGGTCGGGACGACTATGAGCCGCTGATCGAAGTGCCGGAGCACACCCCCACTTTGCTCTCTTTCCTGAATCTCACCGAACTTCACGTGCTCGCCGCCGTCCGGCGTACGCATCAAGTGAAAATGCCCAGCATTCGGCGAGCGATCGATTACCTCGTGAGGATCGCCGACAACACGGTGGACAAGCGTCATCCATTGATCAGCCGCGTTCTCGAAACGGACGGACTCGATCTGTTCATCCAGGAGTACGGACAAATAATCAATATCAGCAAATCGGGCCAGATAGCCATAAGGGAGATCATCAGTGGGGCGCTCAGCCGGATTGATCGCGACCCCGCCGGCATCCCCATCAAGCTCTTTCCATATACGCGGTCAGACTTTCAGAGGTCACCCGAGAGAATCATCATCGACCCGACAATTTCCGCCGGACGCCCCGTTTTGGCCGGCACCGGCCTGACCACCGAACTCATCGCCGAACGCTACAAGGCCGGCGAATCAATTTCAGACCTGGCGAAGGACTATGAGCGCACGGAAGAGGACATCGAAGAAGCAATCCGATGCGAACTCCCAGTCGCAGCTTGAACCTACGCTGTTTCTCGATCGCAATCTCGGAAAGCATGTAATCGCGGAAAAACTTCGTTCGGAAAGGATTGCGGTTGAGATACATGACGACCATCTTCCACCAGATGCTCCGGATGAGGATTGGATCGCGCTCGTTGGAAGCAAGAATTGGCTGGCGATAACCAAAGACAAGAATATCCGATACCGCTCTGCGGAGCTTGACGCGATCCGGAGACATTCAGCGCGAGTCATTGTAATCAGGATGAAGAACGCGACAGGGCCTGAAATCGCTGAAATGCTGGTAACCGGAAGAAATCGCATTACCAGTTTCGCAGCGAAGACTCCCTCCCCGTTCGTGGCTGGAATTTACAAGAGTGGGTCTGTCACAGCGTACGAATTTCTGTAACGCTGGATTTCTCAAGTGATACGCAAGTGGTTGTCCCTGCGGCATTTACGGGTTTCCCAGAAATGCCTTACAGCGGCGCGCAGCCGGGATTCGATTTTCACGCAGCGATTACCGAAACGTCGCTGAACAATTCGCTGGTTTCCTTGTTGACGCGGTCGACCGCCATCTTGTGGTACTCAGGGTCAACTTCCACCCCGATGCTGTTGCGGCCCCATCTTGCGGCCGCCACGCTGGTGGTGCCCGTGCCGAGAAACGGATCCAGCACGGTATCGCCGACGAAACTGAACATGCGAATCAGCCGTTCCGCAACTTGCAACGGGAAGGGAGCGGGATGGTTTCGGGTCGAAGCGCCTGTAACGCCTTGCCAGATTTGCTGGAACCAGAGTTTGTGGTTCTGGTGCGAAATGACGCTCAGAACCCGCTTTTCGAAGCTCGGTTTCCGATAGCCGCCTCCCTTTCGCTCCATGAGTATGTACTCAATGTCGTTCTTGATGACCGAGTTCGGCTCGTAGGGTTTCCCGAGGAAAGCCGAACCGCCCGAAACCTCGTAATTGGCGTTAGCGATCTTGTACCAGATAATCGGGGCCAGATTTACATAGCCCATCTTGCGGCAGCGCTCCTGTATCGAAGCGTGCAAGGGCATCACCGAATGTTCGCCATTGTTCTTTCTTCGGGAAAGGCATACGTCGCCAACCACGCAGATCAGCCGGCCGCCGGGGACAAGTGCCTTGTGACAACGAATCCAGACCTTGTCGAGTTCGTCCAGGAATTGATCGTAGCCGGCGATGTCTCCCATCTGCCCTTCGTGCTCGTTGTAGCGCTTGAGCGTCCAGTACGGCGGAGACGTCACGATCAGGTGGACGCTCTCCGCCTTCAGATCGAGCAGCCGCGAATCCTGCAGTAACAGGTTGTGAGTCGTTGGTATCTGATGAAGCGAGTGCTCGATGCGCGCAAGCAGATTCGAGTCCTTCGCGATCTGCGGCAATTCGGTTTGCGGATTCTCTACCTCGCGCAACTCTTCCGGAACGAACTGTGCTAGCGATTCGCCGTTCACGACCGCATGACCTCCCTGCCTTGTGTCCAACTCTGTCTCTCCATCGGTTTCATGCCAAATGCAACGGGCGTTGCTGGTTCTCTGACGCATTCACCAGCAATCTTAATAGCGGCGCCGCCAGACTCGAAATGTCCTCATCGGCGATGTCGGCCGGATCGGACGCCAGCAGCGTAATAAGCGAAATGGGCGCATCCACCGCCGCGGCAAGACCGCCTACAACCTTCAAGCTCGGCTGGCGCTTGCCCTTCTCTATAAGCGAGAGCTGACTCGCGCTGATACCTATCTGTAAGGCGAGTTCCGCTTGCTGCATCCCGTACGCTGCGCGGATGACTCTGAAAGCCTTGGCAAAATCTGTTTTCATATGATTGGCTGAGTGTTATCCAGTTGAGCGGAAATGTCAATTGAATTTACAAATCTAGTGAATTATTTACTGAAAAGGGAAGTTATTGCTACTGAGACTGCACTATTGAGCACCCGCATTCGCACTCTAAAATGTTAGGTGAGTACTCGACAAATACGAAATAGCTCTTACCTGGGTGTCCGGTTTGTACTCGTGGGTATAACCTGAATTCAGGCAGGTGGGCGGGAAACTTTCTTACCCAAGATTTCGCGCGTGGTTTGACTACCAGTACAGCACTATGATACACAAGGACCACAATTTTCATAATGTGGCTTCCAAAACAAGCATGCTCTGAAGCCACACTCGTATCAGGAGCATATGGCGTTCAAGCCGAAGGTCGTCTTGATGGAATCGAAAAAGGGAAAGCAATGAAACCCCGCAATCTTCCAGAGAATGTTGTTCAGGGCGAGCAAGCACGGCTATTTCCAGTACTAACCACGAAATCCAAAGAGGGTCGAACAACAGCGATCACGCTCGCGTGTCTGACCTTGGTCAATGAGTTGGCGAAAGCACTGTTGTCAGGAGTCGGGCAGCGTCTCGGTTCGAGGGCAACGGTCAGTTCGTACACCGAAGTCGTTTTTCAGAACCAGCCGGACGGATCGAGCGACAGACCGGACGGACTCATAGTGGTCAGTTTCGGCAAGAAGGAATGGAAGGCGTTGGTCGAAGCTAAAGTTGGTAGTGCAAGTTTGCAAGTCGAACAGATCGAGCGGTATAGGGCAGTCGCAAGGGACAACGGGATTGATTGCGTCATCACGATCTCCAATCAATTCGCCACTTCATCTGATCAACACCCTCTGGTGGAGGTGAGAAAAAGCCGGTCCAGAATTCCTGTTTTCCATTGGTCATGGATGCACATTCTCATCACAGCAGACTTGCTACTGAGCACGGAAGCTGTATCGGATAACGATCAGAAATTGGTGCTAAATGAGTTGCATAGATTCCTGGCGCACGAAAGCACCGAAGTTCGAGGCTTCGAGCGGATGCCGAAGGAGTGGTCGGATCTCAATAAGCTGATCTCTAGCGGCGGCAAAATTCAAACAAACTCTGCCGAAGCTAGATCCGTGATCTATGCTTGGCATCAAGAAACCCGAAATTTGGCTCTGATATTGAGTCGCCTCACTGAAACAGTGGTGCGCGAGAAGCTTCCCCGTAAGCATCAGGCCGACCCGCTGCTGCGTCAAAAGGCCGAACTCGTCACACTTAGGGAGCGATTTCAATTGAATTCCACGCTCAATGTCGACGGTGCCGCTGCTCCCGTAGAGGTTGTCGTAGACCTAATGAGACGATGTGTTGACGTAGGTATGTCACTTCGCGCCCCGGAGGACCGAAAAACGACCAAAGCTCGACTGAACTGGCTGCTTCGACAGATCAAAACCGAAAACATCGACGATTTACATGTACGGTTACAATGGTCAAGAACGAGCAGGTCTACTCAGCACTTGATAGCAGAGCTTAGGGAAAACGTAAACATCTGCGAAGAAGGCAAACAGCACCTTGTCGCGAACGGTTTCCACGTATTTTACAGCAAGCGGCTCGGGGGTAGATTTGCTCAGCAATCGAACTTCATCAAGGATCTTGAGGAAATTGTTCCCGAATTCTATGGAGAGGTCGGCGAACACTTGAAAGTCTGGCAGCGGCCAGCTCCACGTATTCGTAAAGAAGTGTCGGAAGATTTTGAGAATATGGAAGAAAACAAAGATGCGCTCAGTTGAATACTTTTTCTGACCACTCAATTGCGAGCGATTAGAAGGCGCTCATTTAGATGTAACATTTAATCACCACAATTAGCTGCTACTCGTTGGATAAATCTTGATTTTCGGAAACTTGCTCTCGAATTTCTGAATAAATTGCTCAACGTTATCTATACCCCAATTCCGGGCCACATAGTATTCTTTTCCTGAATAATATAGTTCGGGCGAGCTATTTACTCTATATTTTCTAAACCTTCTTTCAGTTTCTGTTACTTCATCCTCCAACTTAATAAGTTTAAATCTACATGACGTATCCTTTCTCAAGAACTGAAAAACTGAATCATCGATCAGGTTATTTTTATCCAGCAGCTCAACTGTGAATAAGCCAATATCCGACTTTTTGAAGTCACTTTTATAAACATCGCCATCGTACTCAATTGTATATCGAGTACGATCCTTATTCGAATTTTGGGAAATTCGTTTTTCTCTCCGCTTTTCTCTAACCTTAATTTGGTAGCTGTCGGTTTCAGGTAAAGGAATAATCTGATCGACGCTCAATATTAGATTGTCATCCATTTTATGTAGAGATAGACGAACACAAGTGATATCTATTTCTCTCTCATTGAGCCATAGCACTGAAGTAGTTAATTCTTTTGAAAAATCTGCTGAAACCAAAAGAATTCTAACGTTTTCGGCAAAGTCATCTTCTCTTGGAGATTCCCACCCAAGAAAAGTACATATCTCAGATTCAGCATTTTTTTGCTCATTTGAATTTTCGTCCAAGTATTGTTGAAACGTATCTTTGGCTTTTTCCCAGGTCATGTTTGAAACCATTGCCGCATAACGAATTGCCTGTAGTTCCATATGATGTCCTGATTCAGATCGTTTCAGCTCAATGACCACTAAATTTGCATTCTTGTCAATTGCCAATAAATCAATGCGTCTTCCGCTTTCTTCCCATTCGCTAAACTCTTCAGAAATTACCATCAAGTCAGGAGAAATCGCTTCGATCCGGTTCTTGAAAATACTTTGTAGATCTCGTCTTTCCAATATGTTCTCTTGCTGAAAATCTGTTTTCTGTAAACTTTCCAAGTCTTTGTTTAAAAACTTATATAATGACATCTTTAATTCTCCTTCTCCTCCTACAATAACCCCTCAATCCGATCCATCAAATCTTCCATCCTCCGCAGCACCGGCTCGTAAGCCTCCGCCTGGGTCATATCCAGGCCCGCCTCGTTGAGTAGGATGTTGTGCGGATAGTCCGAGCCTCCAGCGCTGAGGACGCGGATAAACGCATCCCGCACTGCCTCGTCGCCTGCCAGGAACTGTTCGGCGAACCAGGCGGCGCCGCTGATCGAGGTGGCGTACTGGAAGACGTAGAAGTCGTAGTAGAAGTGTGGGATGAAGGCCCATTCGACGGTGTAGGCGTCGTCGATGGTGAGGACGCCGAGGTCGTGGGCGTGGTAGCGCTTGAGCAGGTCGCCGTAGATTTCGGTCAGGCGCGGGCCGGTCAGGGGTTCGCCGCGTTCGGCGGCGCGGTGGATGGCGAGTTCGAATTCGGCGAACATCGTCTGGCGGAACAGGGTGCCGCGGATCTGTTCGAGGGCGCCGCTGAGGTAGAACAGGCGTTCGGCGTCCGTGGTCGCGTTGGCGATCATGTATTCCTGCAGCAGGATTTCGTTGATGGTCGAGGCGATTTCGGCGGTGAAAGTCGAGTAGCCCGCGGTTTCGAAGGGGTTGTTGGCGTTGGCGAGCAGGCTGTGGACGGCGTGGCCCCATTCGTGGGCGAAGGTCGATGTCGATTCGTAATCGTCGTTGTGGTTCAGCAGCACGTAGGGGTGCACGTCGTAGATCGAGCCGTTCATGTAGGCGCCCGAGCGCTTGCCCGGTTGTGGGTGGCTGTGCATCCATTGCCGGGAGAGGCCATAGGCCAGCAGTTCCAGGTATTCCTCGCCGAAGGGTTCGAGTGCGGCGAAGGTGATTTCCTCGGCGCGTTCGAGGTCGAAGACGCCGGTTTCCGCCTGCACCAGGGGCGGATAGATGTCGTAGTAGCGCAGGTCTTCGATGCCGAGCAGGCGGCCGCGCAATTCGAGATAGCGATGGAACAGCGGCAAGGCGTCGTTCACCTGGGTGACGAGTTGCGTGTAGATTTCGGGCGGCAGGCCGTCGGCGTACTGGTTCCACGCGCCCCAGAAGGTATCGAACACGAGTTTGCGGTCGTCGCGGTTGGGCACGGCGCGCCAGAAGGAATAGCCGGCCTGGCTCAGGGTCGCTTCGGTGCCGTCGCTTAGCGTCACCGTCGGCCAGGGGATGTCGGCGTTGGCGTAGTTCTCGTAGATCTGCTGCGGAGCCGACAGCACCATGCCGGCCTGGGCGAGGAGCGCCTCGGTGCGCTGGTCGAGGGTATGCGGTTCCTGACGCAGGATGTCGTCGAGCAGGAAGCCGAATTTTTCCAGCCTGGACTCCTGTTGGCGGAAACTGCGGATGGTGTCGCCGCCGAGGTCGAGAATTTCCGGGCGCACCCAGGAGGTCGCCTGGTCCAGGTTGGTCAGCATCTGCCGGGCGCGACCGAAACGCTCCTGCGCCGCGGGCTCGCGCTGGTCGACGTCACGCATCAGGCTGGTGTAGACGTAGACGCGATACGCTTCCCTGGCCGTGTCGGATTGGGCCTCAAGAGCGTCGGCCAGATTCGCGGCGCCATTGTCCAGAGTGCCACGGTATCGTGACAAAGTCTCAATCCGGTCACTAACGGAATCGAGGGCTTCCTCCCAAGCCTCCACAGTGGGATAGATTTCAGTCAGATCCCATTCGTAACGAACAGTTTCCACATCGGACGAATCCTGGGCCTGGGCCAGCGAAGCAATGCCGGCATGCAATAGAACCAGAACAACGGCAAAAAGGCGGCTGGCGCGTATCACTATCCGATCTCCATGAGTTCAAATCCTGATTCTAATGCGCTGTCCATGAGTTGGCCATATGTATGGGCAGGAGCCTGCGCCACAGGAATTCGCGAAAGCGAAAATTCGCTATCGTCGCGCCCCTGGCCGGTCGGTTGAGGCGCATATTGGGAGATATGCAACGAAATCGAGCAGCCGGGTGCGTGGATGAGAGCGGATTTGCAGCCGTGAATTCCTGTGGCGCAGGCTCCTGGATTACAAACTGCCCACGATGTCGATGAAAAAGCCGCGCTTGTCGTATTCGGCGTCGCGCAGGTCATCGCTGAAATCGGTGAAGTTGTAGCCCCCGCCAAGCTGGAAGTTTTCGTTCAGGCTGCGGTAGGCGCCCAACAGGACGCCGTTGCGGGTATTGCTTGCGCTGCGGTCCTCAAGCACCCGGTACTCGGCGAGCAGGTCCCATTCGCCGGCGAGATTGTAGCGCGCCCTCGCAACAGCGAGGCTGACCTCATAGTCGTGCCATTCACCGAGGCCAAGCGCGGCCCGGGCTTCACCGCTCTTCCAGGCGATCTTGCCGCCGACTTCCCAGCGCGGATTGATCTGGTACAAGGCTTCGGCGGAAAGAATATGTACGCGCTGGTCGAGCCCGCCTCCCACCTGATACGCGCCCGCGGCATCGTACAGGTAGCTGTAGCGGGTCAGGGTGGTCCAGCGTTCCAGCGCGGCGGGGCGATAGGCGTGGCCGATATCGAACTCGGTGAAAGTGGCGGGTTCTCCGCCGGTAAAGCTGGCGTCGTCGGTTCGCAACAGATTCAGGCGGCTGAGCACCCGGCTGTTCTCGCTCAAGACGCGGGAATAGCTTGAGGCCAGCAGGTACTGGTCCATGGCGAATTCCGGGGCTTCGTCATTGCGGTACTCGGTTCTGGCGCTGAACTGGTAATCTTCCCGGTCCACCGAGGCGCCGAGTGAGATCGCCTCACGCTCCAGGGGGCTGGTGAGCAGGTCGGCATTGGCGGTGGTGACCACACCGCTGAGAATCCAGTCGCTTTCGGTGGCGTAGTCGATGCCGAAGGAATGGTTGGCATTGGCGTAGCGGTCGTTTTCGCCAAAATGCGACTCGGTGTACACTCCGAAGCGGTTGCCGAAATCCCGGCGCTGGCCCACGGTGAGCATGTCGCCGTCGCCAAAGGTGCGGTCCGGGTCGGAAATGTAGCTGGCATAGAGTTCGTGGCCGCTCTCCAACTGGTAACTGCCGCCGAACTCGCTGGTCGCGCCAGCGCCTACTCCGCTGAGCAGATCAAAGGAGAAATTCCGTACCGGCGCATAGCTGACTCCACCGGAAAGCGCGCTGCCGAGGTCGCCGTCGCTGGCTTCCACAAGCACCGAGAGAGCATCGCTGATTCGGGTTTCGAGGCCGGCGGCAATGCGGTCGTTCTCCACGTAGTCGCCGCCTTCGTCGAGGCCGGTTTGCAGCTTGCCGTAGAGTGTTTGATCGTCGTTCAGGGCATAGCCGACCCTGGCGCCCACGAGCAGGGCGTCGCCTTCCACGCTTTCCATGGGCTGGCCGTAGTAATGCACCGGACCCATACCCCGGGCCAGGTCTTCGTAGCGCAGTTCGCCGCCAAAGCTGACCCGGCCCCGGGTAATGTCCCCCTGTACCCTGGCCACGCTGGTGCTGTCGCTGTTGGCGCTTTCCAGTTCGGAAACACTGGCCTGGACGAGCAGGCCGGTGTCATCGCGGATAATGGCGTCGGCGCCGGACTCCCGGGTGATCTGGTTGCGGGAGATATTGCCCGAGGAAAAGCCCGCGTCGCGGTCCTTCCACCAGGCCCGGACATTGCCCGAGAACATGTCGCTGACCTCGGCGATGTCGAGCCGCCCTTCCACCGAGACCGCGTCGCCTTCCGACCATTCTCCGGGCATGCCGTGGTCCATGCCCGCGAAGCGCAGGCCGCCGTCGAGCGATTCGAAGCCCGCGGCGCTCCGGGCCGCCTTGCTGCTGGCCAACTCCACATTGAAGTATGTGCCTTCGCTGGCCTTCAGGCTTACGTCCACGCCCTGCAACCGATAGTCCTGGCCGGTGCTGTCGTCGCTGACGCTGGCGGCGCCGATGCCGAAATTCTCGCTGATCCAGACTTTGCCCCGGGCCCCTGCAATCAGGTTATCGCCGGAAAAACCCACCGGAATGTACTCGTAATCCACGAGCAGGTAGACCTGGTCGCCGTCGAGGCCGCGGCGGATAATCGCGCTGTTGTAGGCATTGCTTACCGGCTGCAGCGGCCGGCTCAGGATGATGCGGCCCTGGAGGGCATCGATTTCGTAATCGAGCCCTTCCACGTACTCGCGTCGTTCGATGACCTGGCGGCTGTCGCGCTGGCGCACTTCCATCCAGACTTTTTCCGAGCCCTGCACCACATCGGTGTGCCGCAGGTAGTACACCGAGCCGCCGGTGGCGCGGAAGCTCACGTGAGCGGCGGCGGATTCGGATTCCGAGGCAAAGGCCGTGGCGCTGTAGCGCGGGTCGCCGAGAGAAGTGTGGGAATCGCTTTCCAGCCGGGCCCGGGCACCATACAGCGAGCGGTTGTAGGCCAGATTTTCGGTTCCCGTCAGGCCGGTGTTGAAATTACCCCAGAGCAACTGGTTGCGGTTCCAGTCGAGCCGCACATAGAGCGCGCCCTGGGTGTCCACATCGCTGACCGTGGTGGAATCATCGCCATAAACGGGATAGTAGCGATCCGGGTCAAGCTGGCGGAACATGCGGCGGGCGTCCCGGCGGCGCAGGTTGTCGCCCAGATTGTCGAGATCGTCCTCGGTGCTGTCCATCTGGGCGGTAAGCAGGTACTTGCCCTGAATTTTGGCCTTGGCGTAGAAAGCCAGACGACCATCGAGCCATACCGACTCATCGAACCCGTCGGCGTCGCTGAGCGCCTCGAAGGCGCCGCCAAAACTGTCCTGGCCCAGGGTGAGGCTCGCCAGACCCACGATGAAACGGTAGTCCTCGTCGATTTCCGGGCGCAGCACTTCCCGCCAGCGGCTGCCTTCCCCACCTCCGCTGACCGCAATCTCGGCGCTGCCCGAAGGCAGGAACAACTCGCTGACGAACTTGCCCTCGGCATCGGCCTGCACATCGGCGCCGGCCACCGTCAGCCTCTCCCCGGGCGCGAATTCGGCGCCATGAATGCGCAGTTTGCTGCCGGACAGGTTGATCTGGCTGTCATCGAGAATCGACATGCCGATGACGGTTTCCGGAGCGACGGCGGGAGCGGCGGCGCCATCGGCCACCACCTTGACGAGTTGGGCCGTAGTGCGATCCTGATTGCCATTGCTGTCGAAGACCCGCAGCACATAGGCAAGCTGCTCGCCTGCCTGGAACTCAAGTTGCGGCTCCATCAGGCTGAAGGCCTCAGGCCAGGCAAGTTCGCGGGCGGACACGCTGGCGATCGGACGCGACAGGTCCACGTCGGTCGCACGGTAGAAATCAAGCCGGTAATTCTCGGCCACGCCCCGATAATTGCCGTGGGCGGCGAAAGTCGCCGGCGCCGCCATGCGGCCGTCATCGTCTATGCGAACCGGCTGCAGGGCGAGTACGGCAAGCTGGGCCTGGCGGCTGAAAGCGTCTTCGGTCATCCACACGCGGCCTGCGCCTTCCACGAAAGTCGTTTCAGCCATCTGGGCAGCTTGCAGCACAATCGTCCTGCTGCTCACCATTTCCGCAATACTGCGATAGCCGACTTCGATTTCGACCCTGCGGTTGACGGTCTGGCCGAATTCGGTGGTGTCGGCGGCAAGCAGTTCCGTGGTGGTGCTTGCCTCTACCGTAATCCGGTCAACGGAAACGCCGAGTTCCTCAACGACTGCCCCGGCCACGTTTTCGGCGCGCTGGCGGGCCTGTTCGAGAGCCGCCGCCCGGGCCGCATCGCCGCCGCCGGGAGCCATATAGGAGATGCCGCGGAGCAGCACCGACTCCACATCGAGTTCGGCATATGGCGCGAGGCTGTTTTCCAGCGCCTCGCGCTGCTCGTCGCTCAAGGCCACATTGTCGGGAGCGAATCGCACAGGCTCCACCACATCAGTCATGGAGTCGTAGCTGATTTCGGTCTCCGGCTCATCGGGGATGTTGTCCAGGTCTTCCGGCTCGAATTCCGCCGAGGTTTCGGTGATTTCCTCATCGAAAACCACTTCGATTTCCACCCTGCGGTTCAGGGCCCTGCCGGCTTCGGTGAGATTGCTGGCCACCGGCTGGCGGAAGGCGCGACCCTCGATTTCCACGGTGGCGGGATCAAGGGAAAGCTGTTCGCTGAAAAACTCCGCCACTTCCGCGGCGCGGGCTTCGGACAGCCCCTGGTTGTCGCCGAAGGTGGGCTGGATTCGCACGCTGAGCGGCACATCGTCGGTATGGCCGACGAAGCGGACCCGGAGATTGTCCCGGTCCTCATATTCATCAAGCAGTTCCTGCAATTGATCGACGTACTCCCGGGGAATTTCCGCCACGCCGGATTCAAAGCGCACCGGCAGCAGCCGGTCGGTGTTGTAGCGGGTCAGGGTGCGCTCCACCACGGCTCTTGCCGGGGCTTCCTCATACAATTCCCGGGTGTGGCTGGCATCGAACTGCACGGCGAAATCCATGCGCGACATCAGCGATTGGGTAATGCGCAATACCCTTGGGTTTTCCCCGATGACCCGGGTGCCGGCGGGCAGGGTTGCAGGGTCGAGCTTGAGGATGAAATTGCTCCCTCGCTCGGCGTTCTCGACTTCCACCGCCGCCACGTGGTAGCGGCCGTTCTGGTCGGTTTCGATCAGCAGGCCGTCCACGGTCGCCAGGCGGACGCCGGGAACGCCCGGTTCATCGGCGTCGCGCTGGCCGTTGCCATTGCGGTCCATGAACACCTGGCCAAGCACCGAGGTCTGCTCGAAAAGCGGATCGCTGGAAATGTTCACGCTGGCTTCCGCCACATTGCCGACCACCCGGGAACCCGCCAGTGGCGTGACGGTATTGGTATAGACGCCCTGCCGCGCCCGGGTGCCCGGGCGGGCGAGGTAGCGGATGACCACGCTGCTTTCCGCGGCAAGGTCGAAGGGGCCGAAGATTACCGGGTCATTGCCGCTGGTCGGCACGGGATAGGCCGGGCCGCTGTCCAGGGTGAACGGGTTGGCCATGGCCTGTCCCCGGGGCGAATCGACGATTTCCTGCAGGCTGGCGCTGTCGGCGATGAAATTGAATTCGTTGGGCAGATTGTCGCGCAGTTCGATGCCCCGCAGGGTGGTCTGGCTGGTGTTGGTGAGGCGGATTTCGTAACCCACCGGCTCGCCCACCGAGGCGAAACGGGTCACCGCATCCTTGCTGACGCTGATCAGGCCGCCGTATGCCGGGCTGTCCACCGGGTCCAGCGGAATATGATTATGAAATGCTGTCGTTGCCCCTTCCGCCAGGGTCAGGCGGCGGTACCAGCTTGCGTCGCCGCCATCCATGGGCGCGCCGGGTTGGGCCTGGACCACGCAGGCGCCACGACCGGCGGCGCAGACGGCAACATCGAGTGCGGCCGGCTCGGAGGGCAACAGCAGAGAATCGCCGGAAAGCCATCCCGCGGGGCTTTCGGCGATTTCGATGCGGTAGTCGCTGGCGCCCGCGGAGCAATCCCCATGGGCGCCGGGCTGGAGATCGAAGCGGTAGGCGCCGTCAGTCCCAACCGTCTGCTCCTGCTGCCCAGGCAGCAAACACCGGGCGGCCAATGCAGCGCCCCGGGAATCGACCAGGCGCAGTCGCACGCCGGGAATCGGCATTCTGGCGACGCTGTCGTACACCACGCCGCCCAGGGCAATGGGCAAGTCAAGGTTGGCGATGGCATTGTCCTGCAACTCGATGGCCCGCCGGGACCAGGTCATGCCGGTATCCGGATGCCGCGCCTGGATTGCCGCAGCGTCCGCGACGGGCTTGACAAACTGCCAGACGCCCTGGTCGTTGCTCTGGGTGCTGGCGAGAACCGCGCCATTGACATCGAGCAGGTCCATCATCCAGCCGGCATGCCCGGGTTCCGTCTGGCCGCGTTCGCCATTGGCGTCATGATCGGCGTAGACCGTACCGGAGATGTCTGGTTCGGCGGGAGGCGGGTCGTCGTTGTCGAATACCCGGACCCGGGCAGTATTGTAGTCTCCGTCCTGATCGTAGCCGCGGCCAACGCTGATATTGGCGATGATCCGACCTTCGGGTTCATCCGTTTCGTCATCCAGGGTGGGGATGCGCAGGATCGCCTCGCCCTCTTCGCCGATTCGCAGGGTGTGGCCGCCCCGCTGCCCTTCCACGGCGAAGTCGCCCCGCTGGGACACGATCAGATTCACCCGCAGTTCTTCCCGGGTGGGCGGCGGCGTGACGGTGATGAAGAAACTCGCTTCCTCGCCCTCGGTGATGGGGCTTCCCGCGACAATGCCGACCACGGGCCTGGTCGACGCCGTATCGTTGTCCAATACGCCGATTCGCGCCACCCCGGCCTCTTCCGATACCGCATAGCCATTGCCGGTGGCAACTCTGCCAGAGATCAGGCCATGGCCCTCCCTGATGTCGTCGTCGATGGTGGCCACCACAACCGAGTTCGATCCACTGGAATTGATACTGACCGTTCGCGACCCGGTCTGGCCGGGGCCGGCGAAATCGCCGTCCTGGGAGAAACTGACATTGGCCAGGATTCTGCTCCCGGAAGCCGGCGGCGGATTGGCGCTGACCCGGAAAACCGCATCGCCGCCTTCGGTGATTTCCCCGGCGCCCACAATACTGATCACAGGTTCCCCGCCAGACCGACCTTCCTGGGCTGTGGCGCCTGCGGCAATGAACAGGGCCAGCAGCAACAGGAAAGAGCGCGCGGCCATTCCAGGGACAGGCCAGCGCCCGCCCCCTGGCAGAGCCGGTTCGGCAAGGGATTTGGCAAAATGGTTTCGCAGTGGGGCGGTATGGGTCGAGTCAGGCTCTGGCAGTGGGTTCATGGCTTCCGCGGTCTTTTTGTCATAAAAAGCCCTGGTCCGGCGCGGGAAAGCCCGAACTGCCAGGGCACTGGTAATCGTCGTGGTTATCGGCCTCGAACCTGAAGCTTTGAATGATCAGCCTGGGCCGCGCCGGATTTTCTCAGACCGGGGCAAACTGCCGCCCGGGAACGATTGGCAGGCAATTATAGAAAATGCGCCGCACCCTGTCACCCGGACGGGGGCAGATCTTCGAAAGATTCGAAAAAATACCTGCGGGTGAGAGCGCGGCCCGGAAGTCTGCGCTGTTGAATCACTCTTGTTCTTGCGCCTGGGGCTTTGCTGCCGTCTGGCTGCTTTTTTCCCGTTGTATCCGCTGGTAGATTTCCTCGCGGTGAACCGCGATGTGCTTTGGAGCGTTGACCCCTATTCGCACCTGGTTCCCCTTAACACCCAGCACGGTAACAGTCACATCGTCTCCTACCATCAGAGTCTCGCCGATCCGGCGTGTCAATATCAGCATTGCACTAGTCCTCGCATCCGCCCTGTACCGATCCTTGCACGTCGCCTCGGTCATCCCTGCTGGCAGCCCCTCGCCAATCCCCTGAATATTGGCCTGTACCGATTGCGTGCCTATAGTAGCCGTGTGGATTCCCGCTTTGCAAACAATTTGCGAATAATCTTCGGCTTATCCATTTTCGGCTTTTTCCAGCCCGAAAGCGCTGTGCAGGGCGCGCACCGCAAGCTCGAGGTACTTCTCCTCGATTACCACCGAAATCTTGATCTCGGATGTGGTGATGATCTGGATATTGATGTTCTCCCCCGCCAGGGCCTTGAACATCCGGCTGGCGATGCCGGCATGGGAGCGCATGCCGACGCCCACCAGGGAAACCTTGGCGATGTGGGTGTCGAGCTCCACCGAATCGGCGGGCATCGAGGGAACCGCCTGTTGCAGGATTTCCAGCGTGCGCTCCGCGTCGCCGCGCTTGACGGTGAAACTGATGTCATTGTTGCCGTCGGCGGCTGCATTCTGCACGATGACATCGACTTCGATGCCGCATTCGCTGACCGGGCCAATGACCTTGTAGGCAATGCCGGGAACGTCCGGCACGCCCTTGACCGTCAGTTTGGCTTCGTCGCGCTCGAAGGCGACGCCGGCGATGGCCGGTGTTTCCATGGCTTGTTCCTCCAGGGTAATGAGGGTTCCCGGCCCCTCTTCAAAAGTCGACAGCACCCGCAAGGGGACCCGATACTTGCCCGCAAACTCCACGGCCCGGATCTGCAATACCTTGGCGCCGAGGCTGGCGAGTTCAAGCATTTCTTCAAAGGTGACATGCCGCAGCAGTCTCGCGCCGTCCACCATGCGCGGGTCGGTGGTGTAAACGCCCTTGACGTCGGTGTAGATCTGGCATTCGTCGGCTTCCAGCGCCGCCGCGAGGGCCACCGCGGTGGTGTCGGAACCACCCCGGCCCAGGGTGGTGATGCAACCGTGTTCGGTCACGCCCTGGAAGCCCGCCACAACCACCACATTGCCCTGCTCGAGCTGGGCGAGCATCCGGGTGCTGTCCACTTCCCGGATGCGCGCCCGGGTGTGGCTTTCATCGGTGAGGATCCGCACCTGGCCACCGGTGAATGAGCGCGCGCCGAGGCCCCGGCGTTCCAGGGCCATGCACAGCAGGGCGATGGTAACCTGCTCGCCGGTGGCAAGCAGCACGTCCATTTCCCGGGGCGTCGGCTGCTCCATGACTTCCCGGGCAAGCGCCGCGAGGCGGTTGGTTTCGCCGGCCATGGCGGACAGCACGACCACCACATCGTGACCTTCGTCGCGAAAGCGGGCCACCTTGTCCGCCACGGCCTCGATATGGCCCACCGAGGCCACCGAGGTGCCGCCGTATTTCTGCACGATGAGCGACATCAGCCTGTTTCCGCCAGCCGCTCCGCCACCCAGGGGGCTACGCTGGCCAGGGCGCCGGGCAGGGCTTTTGCGTCGCGTCCCCCCGCCATGGCCATGTCCGGGCGCCCGCCGCCCTTGCCGCCAAGCTGCCCGGCAACCATATTGGCCAGCTCTCCCGCCTTCACCGAATCGGTCAGATTCTTGCTGACGCCGACCACCAGGCTCACCTTGTCCCCGCCGCCACTGGCGAGCACCACGATGCACTTGCCGAGACGATTCTTGAGCCTGTCCACCGCTTCCCGCAATGCCTTGGGGTCGAGGCCGTCGACTTCTGCGGCCAGCAGCTTGACTCCCGCCACCTCCCGTGCCCGGTCGGCGAGATCGCCCCCGGCGCCGGTGGCAAGCCTTGCCTTGAGCTGTTCGATCTGCTTTTCCAGGGCGCGGTTGGATTTCGACAACTGGCTTACCCGCTCGACGATTTCCTCGGGGCTCGACTTCACCACATGGCAGAGTTCGCGCAAGGTCTCTTCCTCGCGGTGTACCCGGCGCAGCGCTTCATGGCCCGTAACCGCCTCGATCCGGCGCACGCCGGCGGAGATTCCCGACTCGGCGACGATCCGGAACAGGCCGATGTCTCCGGTGCGATCCACATGGCAGCCGCCGCAGAATTCCACGGAATACTCGCCTCCCATGCTGACCACGCGCACCTGTTCGCCGTATTTTTCGCCGAACATCGCCAGCGCCCCGCGCTTTCTGGCCTCCTCGATGGCCATGACTTCCTTGCTAACCGCCGAGTTGCGCAGGATTTCCCGGTTGACCTGCCGTTCAATCTCCCGAATCTGCTCCAGAGCCACGGGCTGGGGATGGGAAAAGTCAAAGCGCAGCCGGTCCTTGTCCACCAGGGAACCCTGCTGGGTGACGTGGGAACCGAGCACATTGCGCAGGGCGGCGTTCATCAGGTGGGTGGCCGAATGATTGAGGGTGATGGCGCCGCGTTCTTCGGCGGCGACCCGGGCCATGAGCCGGTCTCCGGTGCACAGCGCGCCCTCGCTGAGGCGGCCGATATGCACCAGGGCCTCGCCCTGTTTCCGGGTATCGGTGACCACAAAACGCATCTGTTCGTTTTCCAGCCATCCGCTGTCGCCCACCTGCCCGCCGGATTCGCCATAGAAGGGGGAACTGTCGAGCAGCAGGCGCACTTCCCGGTCATCGCGCAATTCGTCGATTGCCTGCCGGCTGGCCACGTCGAACATGCCCACCACGGTGGCGGCGCCGCTCAATTCGTCGTAGCCGAAAAATTCGGTGGCCTGACCGGGGTCGATGTCCACCAGTTCCCGGGCGCTGAAATTGCTTGCGGCCCGGGCCTGTTCGCGCTGGGCTTCCATGGCCGCCTGAAAACCGGCCGTGTCGATGGTCAGCCCGTGTTCCCGGGCGATATCCGCGGTGAGGTCCGCCGGGAAGCCATAGGTATCGTAGAGGCGGAACACGGTATCGCCGGGAATCGTCTTGTCCCCGAGATCGGCAATGGTCTTTTCCAGAATCGCCATGCCATTGTCCAGGGTGCGGGCGAATTGCCGCTCTTCTTCTTCGAGGGCGCCGGCGATTCGCTCCCGCTGTTCGATCAGTTCCGGATAGGCCTCCCCCATCACCGCCGCCAGCGGCTCCACGAGCTTGTGGAAGAACAGTTCCTTGACGCCGAGCCGATGGCCATGACGGATGGCCCGGCGAATGATCCGGCGCAGCACATAGCCGCGGCCCTCATTGGAAGGCAGCACGCCATCGGCAACGAGAAAGGCGCAGGAGCGGATATGGTCGGCGATCACCCGCAGGGAAGGGTCCTCCCGCTCGCCGGCGCCGGTGATTCGCCGGATATCCCGCAGCAAGGAGCGGAACAGGTCGATCTGGTAATTGCTGTGCGCCTGCTGCAGCACCGCGGCAAGCCTTTCGAGGCCAGCGCCGGTATCCACCGAGGGTCGCGGCAAGGGCGTCAGGGCGCCGTCCTCGCCGCGCTCGAACTGCATGAAAACCAGATTCCAGATTTCGATGTAGCGGTCGCCGTCTTCATCGACGGAGCCGGGCGGCCCGCCGGGGACTTCCGGGCCGTGGTCATAAAAGACTTCGGAGCAGGGGCCGCAGGGGCCGGTATCCCCCATGGCCCAGAAATTGTCCTTCTCGCCCATGCGCGAAAAGCGTTCCGGGGCAACCCGGATTTCCCTGAGCCAGATGTCGGCGGCTTCGTCGTCGTCGCGGAACACCGTGACCCAGAGTTTCTCCGCCGGCAGGCCGAGTTCCCCGGTGAGGAATTCCCAGGCGAAGCCGATGGCCTCGCGCTTGAAATAGTCGCCGAAGGAAAAATTGCCGAGCATCTCGAAGAAGGTGTGGTGACGCGCGGTATAGCCCACATTTTCCAGATCGTTGTGCTTGCCGCCCGCCCGCAGGCAGCGCTGGGACGTCACCGCGCGCTGGTAGGGCCGCGACTCCCGGCCGAGAAAGACATCCTTGAACTGGACCATGCCGGAATTGGTGAACAGCAGGCTGGGATCATTGCCGGGCACCAGCGGGCTGCTCGGCACGATCCGGTGGCCGCGCCGGGCAAAAAAGTCCAGAAATCGCTGGCGGATTTCAGCGCTGTTCATTTGCCGCCCGCATCCCCGTCGGGCTTGCCCTCCGCGGCAGCGCCGGATTCGCCGGAGCCGAGCAATGGCGCCTTGCCGCCGGTGCCGGCGCCGTCAAAGGAAAAGGCTTCCAGCGCGTCCTCCAGCGGAACTCGCAGGTCGCCATCGCTGGAGAGGATGATGGCAATGGGCCGGGTTTTTGGAAAATGGCTCATGATAATGGTGAAGATGATCAGGAAGGGCACGCAAAGGAATGCGCCGGGAATTCCCCAGATGGTGCCCCACAAGGCCAGATTGAGGAGAATGACGATGGGGCTGAGATTGAATGAGCTGCCCATCAGGCGCGGCTCGATCACATTGCCGATCACCACCTGAAATGCGCCGATGCCACCCAGCACCATGAAGAAAAGGTAGTAGCCGTCTGACTGGGCCAGGGCGATCATGGCGGGAAACATGGTGGCGATGATCGAGCCCACGGTGGGAATGAAATTGAGCAGGAAAATCAGCAATCCCCAGACGCCGGCGAAATCGACTCCCATCAGCAAAAGCAGCCCGCAACTGAGCAGGCCGGTGAGGGAGCTTGTGAACATCTTGATGCTGATGTACTTCTGGATGTCGTCCCGGATGCGCTCGAAGATGCCGCGCACTTCCTTTTCCCTGGCTTCATTGGATACCAGTGCGCTGATCTTGTTGTTGAACTGCCTTTGCTCGAAAAACAGAAAGCCCAGATAGATGAGGATCAGGCTGCTGCTTGCCAGGATTCCCGCCGCCGAACCTGCCAGGGATGTGGCGTAGCTCGGCAGGTCGATCCAGTCGATCAGCGTTTGACCGAAATTCTCGCCCTGGATCGCGCCCACATCCACAAAGGGCAGGGACAGTGATTCCAGCCTGCGGATCAGATTGTCCTGATAGACCGGCGCCATTTCCATGACTCCGCCGAAAGAGGCGCTGAGAAAATTGACCAGGCCCCAGATGAGGCCAAGAAAGGTGAATATCGACAGCAACAGGCAGATGGGACCGGGAATTGAGAATTTGCCGACGGAAAGCCTGCCCAGGGCCGCGGCCAGGGTATTGATGAGATACCACAGCGCAACGGCGATCACCAGCGGCAGCAGCAGCGACTCGCCGACGATCAGCAGGTAAAAGACCACGACCACCAGCAGCACGATGGCCAAGTAGTTCAGCACTTTCATCGACAATCTTTCCCCGGGAGCCCGCGTGGGCCGGGACCCCTTTCCGAAACCCGCGAAGATTATCATATTTCACCCCGCCCAAAGGGGTGGACCGCACCCCGTCCGGGTTCAGTTTTCACAAAGCGGGCGGCTTGCGCTAGACTTTCCCGCAGCCACCGGCGAAGAGAAGCAGCAAGCCTTCCCGATTCGCCGCGGCAAACCGAATCGAAGGAAACCGCAAATCATCATGAGTGAATCAGCTTTCAGCGTTCGCATTGCCGGCAAGACCGATTCCGGCGTTTTGCGCGAGTACAACGAGGATTTTGTCGGATTCGACGAAGACGCCGCCCTCGCCCTGGTTGCGGACGGTCTCGGCGGTCGCGCCTCGGGGGAAATCGCTTCCTGCATGGCGGTCACGTCACTGCTCACCGAGTTTCGACCGGACCGGCCCCCAGCCCAGATCCGGGGCGGCCTGCGGGAGCAGCTCGAAGAGGCGATCAGCGCAGCCAATCGCAGGATTTTCCTCGCCGCCAGGTCCAGCAAGAGCATGAACGGCATGAGCACCACGCTGATCGCGGCGCGAATCGATGGCCGCCGCCTGCTCGCCGGCTGCGTGGGGGATTCCCGCCTGTACCTGATGCGGAAAAAGCAACTCGAACAGTTGTCACACGATCATACCCTCGCCAATGAATTGTTGGCCAAGGGCACAGCCTCAAGCGGCAGCGTTTCCCTTTCCAATATCGACCACATCCTCACCCGGGCCCTTGGCGTCCTCGAAGAGGTGGAAGTCGAATTCCTCGAACACGATCTCGAACCCGGCGACGTGCTGCTGCTCTGTTCCGACGGACTTTACAACATGGTCGCCGACTGGCAACTCAAGGACATCCTCAACGACCACGGCGCCGACATCGAAGCCGGCATCCACAAACTCGTCGAATACGCCAACCGCAACGGCGGTCGGGACAATATCGCCGCCGTACTGATCCACGTCGGCGAGGCATGACAGCTCGCCGGCAATTCTCATTTTGGCGCTCTAGGAGCCTGCGCCACAGGAATTCGCGAAAGCGAAAATTCGCTATCGCCGCGCCCCTGGCCGGTCGATTGAGGCGAATATTGGTGAATATGCAACGAAATCGAGCGGCCAGGGGCGTGGATGAGAGCGGATTTGCAGCCGTGAATTCCTGTGGCGCAGGCTCCTAGCCTTCCTGATGGATTTGCAGCCGTGAATTCCTACGGCGCAGGCTCCTGGCGCATTGACAGGCGGGCTGGCGCAAGAATCTGGTCTTCGACGAGATTGTAGAGGCGGCCGAGATGGCCGCGGCGGGCGGGGCCGGGGACGCTGTCCGAGGTGGCGACGACCACGAGATCCAGTTCATCCACGACGAAGATCAGCTGGCCGCCATAGCCCCAGGCGGTGGGAACTTGCATCCCCGCCAGATCGCGCAGCCACCAGCCATAGCCGTAATAGCGGCCCTGGCCGCGGGGTGAGCGGGCGTGTGGCTGATGGGATACGGCAACCCACTCCCCGGGCACCACCCGGGTATTTTCGTGTTTCCCCCCGTTGAGGTACATGGCGCCGAAGGCAAGCATTTGCCGGGGCGTCATTTCCATGTCGTTGCCGCCAAAATAGATTCCCTGGGGATCTTTGGGCCAGTAGGACAGGGAAAATCCCATGGGCCGGGCAAGGTGGCGCTGGGCGAATTGCTTGGCGTCCATGCCCGTGGCCCGGGTCAGGATCGCCGACAGCAGGTGGGTGCTGCCGGTGCTGTAGAGCATGCGGGTGCCCGGTTCGGCCACCAGCGGCTGGTCGATGGCGAACCGGACCCAGTCGCGGCTTGCCACCCAGCGGCCATAGTTGCGGTTGCTCGTGGTTTCCAGCCCGGACTGCATGGTGAGCAGATTCTCCACGGTAATGTCGCGCTTGGCCGCGTATTCATCGCCTTCCAGATATTCGGGAAAGAACTTGTCCAGGGTGGCGTCCACCGACTCGATATGGCCCTGCGCGATGGCGATTCCCACCAGGGCCGAGATGACGCTTTTGGACGCCGACTTCATGTTCGCCGGACGGTTCGCCCTCGCGCCGTTGTAGTACTCCTCGAAAACCAGTTCGCCGCGATGCTGGATCAGGAGACTGTGCAGCCGGGGCAAACTCTGCGCCGCACGGTCGGCGGCGCTGAAATCGAGCTGCTGGGCCGAGACCTGGGCGGCGACCAGCAGGAGCGGCGGCAACAGGCAGCGCACGGTCCATGTCATTGCTACCGCTCCCCTGCCCGGTTCGGCTCAGATCGCGCTGAAGGCATCGTCGAGAATCGACGGCGTGAGGATTTGCGGCAGAATCACCGGCTCGCCCGCCAAGTCCCCTGGATAGAGTACGTACAGCGGCACCGAAGGTCGCCGGAATTCTTCGAGCACGGCGGTGATTTCCGGGTCTTCGTTGGTCCAGTCACCCTTCATGTAGACGATATTGTTGCTTTCCATGGACTGCTGCACGCGCTCGGCGCCCAGGGTGCTTTGCTCATTCACCAGGCAGGTGATACACCAGTCCGCGGTCATGTTGACGAATACCGGCGTGCCGGCCGAGCGCAATTCCGCCAGCCGGGCGCTGCTGAACGGCTCGAATTCGGCGCTGGCCTGTTCGGCGAGTTCGGTGTCGGCCCGGGACAGGGTCTGGAGAAAAGGCGTCTGCATCAGGTAGCCGGCCAGAAACAGGGTGGCGACGCCCACCGCGTAATTGGCGCCGCGCATGACGGGCCCCACCACAAGGCGCCGCTGATACAGCCAGGCGGAAAGCGCCAGCAGGATGCAAACCCCGAGCACCAGCGACATGCCCATGACGCCCACCTGATTGCCGAGCACCCACAGGAAGAAAGCCGCCGAGGCGTACAATGGGAAAGCCATGAACTGCTTGAAGGTATTCATCCAGGCGCCCGGGCGCGGCAGGAAACGGGTCAGGGCGGGAATCCAGGAAAGCACCAGAATCGGCAGGGCCATGCCGAAGCCCAGCGACAGGAACACCAGCATGGCGACGATCCAGGGCTGGGTCAGGGCGAAACCGAGGGCCGGCCCCATGAATGGCGCGGTGCAGGGCGTCGCCACAATGGTGGCGAGCACGCCGGTGAAGAAGGAACCCCGGTAGCCCTTACCTGTGGTGAGATTGTTGCCGACTCCCATGAGCCCGGTCCCGATCTCGAATACGCCGGAGAGGCTCAGGCCCAGGGCGAAAAAGAGATATACGATAAAGGCAAGGAACCAGGGCTGCTGGAACTGGAAGGCCCAGCCCACCTGCTCCCCCGCCGCCCGCAGGGCAATGAGCAGCGAAGCCAGCAGCACGAAGGAAACCAGAATCCCGCCGGTATAGGCCAGCCCCTCGTTGCGCTGCCGCCGGGCGGTTTCGCCGGACGCGGCGACAAAACTCAGGGCCTTGAGCGACAGCACCGGAAACACGCAGGGCATCAGGTTGAGAATCATGCCGCCAAGCAGGGCGAACAGCATGTACAGCGGCAGGCTTGCCAGACTGACTCCGCCATCGCCGCCGCCGGAGACATTGGCCGCCATGACGGGCAGGCTGGTCGAACTTGCCATTCGGGCGGAATCGGCGAACTCAAACGCGGTGCGCCCGCCATTGGCGTCTTCGAGCACCAGGGTGCCGTAAACCGCACCGAGGTCGTCAAGCATTCGCCGGGGCTGCTGGTGGGTGATCTGCAGCAGATTGCCCTGCACCGACACGTCGCGCAAGGGCCCGGGCTTGATTACCCGGCGTTGTTCGGGAAAAAACCAGGCATCGCTGTAGGCGGCGAAATCCACCGTGGGCGACTCGAAACCGAGGCTGACCCGCTCCCCGGCCACGGCAAGCAGGGGCGCGCCCAGGTCATGGTCGGCAAGCGGCAGGTTTTCCCTGGCGCTGGCGAAAAATTCCGCATGGGCCGCATTGGTCACCGGGGCTTCGCCCACCGGCAGGCTGATGGCGAGCCGCTGCTCGCCGGGTATGCAGATCAGATCGCAGACATTCCAGTAGGCCAGGGTGGAAATCTCCACGCCATCGCCCACGTAATCCGCGGGAATCGTGACGGCAACGGGATGCAGCACCTCTTCCTCGTAGCCGAAATTGACCAGATCGGTATCGTAGAAAGGCAGCCAGCTCGGCGCGGGAAACCGCAACGGGCCGATTTCGGTTCCCGGCGGCGCAGACCATTCGCCGAGGCTGGTGGGCTCGCCGCTGTCGCCACCCATCTTCCAGTAGGTGTGCCAGTGTTCCACCGGATCCAGCCGCAGGCCGAGCCATGCGGTTTCGCCGGGGACGATACTGTCGTTCTCCGCGATGAGTTCGACTTCGATGCTATGGTCCCAGGCCACGCTGGCAAGGGTCGGCCGCAGGTCATAGCCGTGCAGTTCGCCCTCCTCGTCGACCCAGGCGAGCAGGCCGTCGAGTTCGGTCATGTCCATGGGATGGCGGGCGTGTTGTTCGGTGGAAATCTGGAGGCGCGAATCTTCCAGCATCACGTCGCGATACGGCGCGTACTTCATGACCCGGGCGCGGGTGGGGAAAAACCAGGCCTCGTCGACTTCGGCAAAGCGCGCATCGCCAGCCTGCACCATGACATTGACCTTGCCGTCATGGCGATTGAAGCGGGCCACGAGATCGTGCTCGCCCAATGGCGCCGGCGTACTGGCCCGGGCCGCGGCGAATCCTTCGCGCCAGCGTTCATCGATTACCGGGGCGTCCGCCACCGGCAGGGAAACGCCAAAGCGGGCGCTGCCGGGAATGCAGATGACTTCGCAGACCTGCCAGTCGATGGTGGTTTCGACGGCAAAGACATCGCCGCTGAAATCGGTCGGAATGGCCACCGGCAATGGCAGGAAGACTTCGTGGCCATAGGTGAAGGTCACCAGGTCAGAATCGGGGAACGGCGTCCATTCGGGAATCGGCCAGACGATCTCGCCCACGGCGTCCTGTGAAACACCCGCCGGCAACCGCCAGTCCCCGGCGCTGGTCGCCTCGCCGCTGTCGCCGCCGAATTTCCAGTAGGTATGCCAGTTCTCGATGGGATCAAGCCGGATGCCCAGCCACAAGGTTTCCCCGGGAACCGCGGTGCGGGTCTCGGCGACGAGTTCGACTTCGATCTGCCCGGTGCTGTGCATCTGGGCCTTGAGCCCGGCCCCGGCAAGGCATGGCAGCAACACGGCAGCCAGTCGGGCCGCAAATTTCCACATGGCGTCTGTCCCGGATCATCGGCGCAAACCGCAACAAGCCAATTCTACGCGATCCGCTCCCGAATTCTGTGGCAAAGCGTAACAGATGCGACTTGGGATTTCGATGGGAGAGTAACTGACTGAGTCACTGCCGCATCAGTCTCCTGCGCCTTCGGGCGAGGCCCGGGAATGGCGGTCGGCTTGGGCGTCCGGCTGGGCGCCGCGAGCGAGCCGAAAAATTTTTCCAACGAAACTTGGCATTATCAGTGATTCTGTCCTAGACCTTATGCGCTTCGGCGTGAAATCGCTTTCAGGTCGGATCAATTTTCAATTTCGTGATAGCTGTGATATACAGGAGGTCTTATGCAGGCTGAAGACATTTTCAGGACGACGCGCGCCATGGCGGATAGCGGCATGACCCAGATGCAGGCCGAATCCATAGCGGAAACCATCATCTGCGCGGTGCGTCCGCTCGCCACCAAATCCGCTCTCGAAGATCTCCGTTTGGCCATGAAGGAGGAGTTCAAGGGCGAAATGGACTATCTCAGGTCGGAACTCAAGGGCGACATTGATTCTCTGAAGATCTGGATACTGAAAGGCGCGATAACCGCCTTTGGCAGCGGCTTGGCGATTTTCGCCGGACTTGCCTTCTATGTCGTCAGGGCGCTTTCGTGAGGATCTGCTCCACCACAAGCTGCAAACTGCTCTGCCCCCGGAACTCGTTGATGTCGATGCGGTAGGCAAGGCTGATTTCTTCGGCTTCCGGGGCGGGCCATTGTTCGACGTTGAAGGCGATGGCGCCCAGCCTGATTTCCGGATTGTCCCTGGGGCTGAGTTCCATTCGCAGATGTTTCTCCTTGAGGGTTTGCTGGTGACGCAGCAGGAAATCGCCGTCGAACAGGGGTTCCGGGAAATCCTTGCCCCAGGGGCCGGCGTTGCGCAGCATCCGGGCCACTTCCAGGGTGAACCATTCGGGTTCGAGGGCGCCGTCGCTGAGCAGTATGGCCTGCAGTTGCTCCGGCTTGATTTGTCGCGACGCCTCTTCGGCAAAGGCGATTCGGAAAGTTTCCAGGCGATCCGGCGGCAGGTTGAGGCCGGCGGCCATGGCGTGACCGCCAAAGCGGCTGATCAGGCCCGGATTGCGGCTTGCGATAGCGTCGAGGGCGTCGCGGATATGAAACCCGGCTATGGAACGGGCGGAACCCTTCAGATCGGCTTCGGGATTGTCGGGATCGGCGGCGAAGGCGATTACCGGGCGATGCAGCCGGTCCTTGATTCTTGAGGCAAGAATGCCCACCACGCCCTGGTGCCAGGCCGGGTCGTAAAGACAAAGTCCCGTGGGCAGATTCGCGCCGGGAGCTACAGCAATGGATTCCGCCTCGGCCAGCAATTCGGTTGCCTGGGCATCCATTTCCGCCTGGATTTCCCGGCGCCGGGCATTGATCGCATCGAGTTCAAGCGCCAGGTCTCTTGCCGATAGGGTGTCTTCGGCAAGCAGGCACTCGATTCCCGTGGACATGTCCTCCAGCCTGCCGGCCGCATTGAGCCGGGGTCCCACCCGGAAGGCGAGATCGGCTGCGGTGGCGTTGCGGCCCGCCCTGGCGAGATAGCCCGCAAGTTGCGTGGCGCCGGCCTGGGCCAATTTGCCCATATTCAGCCTGCTCTGCCCGGGGCGCCCCGCTTGCGGTTCTGCCTGTGCAGCAGGATCGGGTTTCGGATTGAGCCGGTTATCCGCCACCGCAAACAGGGCGCTGATTCCCGGGCGGGTGCGGCCGGCGCGGATGCGGCGCAGGCCTTCGTTGACCAGAATCCGGTTGTTGCGGTCCAGGGAAACCACATCGGCGACGGTACCCAGGGCCACCAGGTCCAGACTTTCCCTGAGATCGGGCTCGGGCGGGCCGGCATTGCCGAACCAGCCGTTTTTCCGCAGCCGCGCCCGCAGGGCGGCCATCACATAGAAAATCACGCCCACGCCGGCGGTATTCTTCCAGGGGAAACCGCAACCGGGCTGGTTGGGATTGACCAGGGCGTCCGCTTCGGGAAGGCTTTCCCCCGGCAGGTGATGATCGGTGACCAGCACCCGCATGCCCGCGGCCCGGGCCGCGGCAACGCCGGCAATGCTGGACACGCCGTTGTCCACGGTAATCAGCATGTCCGGCTCGCGGCAGGCGGCGAGTGCGACGATTTCCGGGCTCAGGCCATAGCCGTGGCGAGCGCGATCGGGGATGATGTAGTCCACCCGGTCGTAGCCGAAGGCGTGCAGGCATTCGATGGCCAGGGCGCAGCTTGTTGCGCCGTCGGCGTCGTAATCCGCCACGATCAGGATTTTCCACTGTTCGCGCAGGGCGGCAAGCAGCAGTTCCAGCACCGCGTCCATGCCCAGCAGCGCGTCCGGCGGTTCCAGCCCGGCCAGCCCCAGATCCAGTTCATCCGCCCCGGCGACGCCGCGCTGGCGGTAGATGCGACGCATGAGCGGATGCATTTCCACGGCCAGCTCCGGCCCCTGCGCCTGCCGGCGAACCAGCCTGGTCATGGGTTCTTTTGCGGTCGGTTCATGCGGCGAATTCACAAAGCAATCCCTTGAGTTGATTCAGATCCTTGTTGATGACGGTGAATCGCTCGGGAAGCCGGAACTGCTCCTGCAAGCGCCGGGGCAACTCCGGCGCAGCCAGGCCGGCCGCGGTTATGGCGCCGGCAAACTTGGCCGGATGCGCCGTCGCCAGACAAATCACCGGCGTTTTGGCGCTCCCGCGGCACTCGCGGGCGGCGCGCACTCCCACTGCGCTGTGTGGGTCGAGCAGGACGCCGTATTCGCGCCAGACCTCGGCAATGGTGGCGCAGGTACCGGCATCGTCTGCGCTGGCGCTGGCAAAGACCTCGCCCATGGCGCGCCAGCGATCCGGGGGAAGGCTTGCCCCCTGCTCCGCTCCACTGATGAGAAAGGCCGCCAGGGTTGCGCTGTCGCGGTGGAACAATTCGAACAGATAGCGCTCGAAATTGCTCGAGATGAGAATGTCCATGCTCGGCGACAGGGTGTGGCGCAGGGGCGCTGTGACATATTCGTTGCGGCTGATGCAGCGGTGCAGAATGTCGTTTTCATTGGTGGCGACGATCAGCCTGTCCACCGGCAGGCCCATCTGCCGCGCCAGATAGCCGGCGTAGATGTCGCCGAAATTCCCCGTGGGCACCGCAAAGGAAACCGCCTGCCGCGGCGCGCCAAGCTGCAGGGCGGCGTGGAAGTAATATACGACCTGCATGACAATGCGCGCCCAGTTGATCGAGTTCACCGCCACGAGTTGCCGGCCGGAAGGCAGAAAGGACTGATCGGCAAAAGCCGCCTTCACCAGCCGCTGGCAATCGTCGAAACTGCCTGCCACCGCCAGATTGCGGACATTGTCCCCCGGCGTGGTGGTCATCTGCTTGCGCTGCACTTCCGAGACCTTGCCATGTGGGTGCAGAATGCAGATATCGACCCGCCCGGAATGGCGGCATCCTTCCAGGGCCGCCGAGCCGGTATCCCCGGACGTCGCGCCGAGTATGAGCACCCGCCTGTCCTGGCGGACAAGCACATGATCGAGCATTCGTCCCAGCACCTGCAGGGCAAAATCCTTGAATGCCAGGGTGGGGCCGTGGAACAACTCGAGCAGATACTCCCCTTCGCCGAGCCGGGTCAGGGGCGCGACCTCGGGATGGGAGAAACCGGCATAACTTTCCCCGATCATGCTCCCGAGAGCATCTTCCGGAAACACATCGTCGGTAAACAGCGACACAATCCGGAAGGCGAGTTCGGCGTAGGGCAGGCCGCGCAGCTTTCGCAGTTCGGCTGAATCCAGCCGGGGTAGCTCGTTGGGAACAAACAACCCCCCATCCGGAGCAAGGCCGGTGAGCAGAACCTCCTCGAAACGCTGGCCGGAACAGCCACCCCGGGTGCTGAGATACTCCACCGGTCAATCCCCGGCGGGAAACGGCGCCACCCGGATCCGGCCAATCCGCCCCTGCACATCGGCCAGGGACTGCAATTCGGCAATGGCGGCATTCATCCTGCCTTCGGCAACGCCATGGGTGAGCAAGACGATGGGTACGCTGCCGCCGTGGATTTCCTTCTGGATCACCGCCTCGATGCTGATGGCGTGACTTTCCAGCACCCGGGTGATTTTCGCCATGACTCCCATGCGGTCGAGTACGGGGATGCGCAAATAGCATTCCGATTCGATGCTGTCCATGGGAACCGCGGGCGGCGCTTCGGCTTCAGGCCGTCCATTGAGTGGGGCTGACAGCGGTCGGCTTGCGCCGGCGCGAAGCTGGCGGGCGATGTCGATGATGTCCGCCACCACCGCCGAAGCCGTGGCGTCTGCCCCGGCGCCGGGCCCCTGATAGAGGGTTGTGCCCACGGCGTGGCCCTTGACCACCACGGCGTTGTCCACGCCGGATACCCGGGACAACAGCCAGCGCTTGCTGATCAGGGTGGGATGCACGCGCATCTCGATTCCCCCGGCGCCGCGCCGGGCGATGCCGAGATGCTTGATTCGATAGCCGAGTTCTTCGGCGTAGGTCAGGTCTTCCGGCGTCAGCGCGCTGATTCCTTCGGTAAAGGTGTCCGCAAATCGCAGGGGAATGCCAAAGGCGATGGCGGCCATGATGGTGAGCTTGTGGGCGGCGTCGACGCCATCCACGTCAAAGCCCGGATCGGCTTCGGCATAGCCAAGAGCCTGGGCTTCGGCGAGCACTTCGGCAAACGGACGGCCGCCGGCGGCCATTTCGGTGAGTATGTAGTTGCCGGTGCCGTTGATGATCCCGGCCAGCCATTCGATGCGATTGGCGGCAAGCCCTTCCCGCAGGGCCTTGATGATGGGGATACCGCCGGCAACGCTGCTTTCAAAGGCCAGTGTGGCGCCGTTTTTCGCGGCAATGGCGAACAACTCGTTGCCCCGCTCGGCAATCAGGGCCTTGTTGGCGGTAACCACATGCTTGCCCCGGGCGAGGGCCTCGGCAACCACGGCATGGGCGGGGTCGAATCCGCCCATGGTCTCCACCACCACCTGGATAGCATCATCCCTGGCAAGCGCCATGGGGTCCCCGCCGACAGCCGCGATGCCATCCACCGCAACCGATTCGGGGCGCCGGGTGGCTATCCGCACGACTTGCAGGGGGCCGCCTGCCCGGCGGGCGATTTCACCGGCATTGCCCCGCAGCAGGCGCAGGCTGCCGCCGCCCACGGTGCCGAGGCCGCAAATGCCTATCTTGACAGGTTCATGCATGAAACGGGGCTTCCGCACCGGGGATGACCGCGCGGATTATACCCAATGATTTCCCGGCGATTCCGGCGCCGTACCGGGCAAGCTATTCAATGCCGAGCATGGCCGCGAGCCGGGGAGGCTCCACATAGCCTGGAATCAGGCGTCCGTCGGGAAACACCAGGGCCGGGGTTCCCTGGATGCCGAGTTCATTGCCGAGGCCATAATGGGCGAGCACGGGAGTTTCGCAATCGCGGCTGGGCAGGTTCTGACCGTTCTTGGCCTGGTTCATGGAGCGATGGCGGTCCTCGGAGCACCACACGGAAATCATCTTGTCGTAGGATTCGGCATTCTCTCCGCCCCGGGGATAGGCGAGATAGCGGATGCGGATGCCATAGTCGAGCAGGGCTTCCCGGTCGCCGTGCAGGCGGCGGCAAAAGGTGCAGTCCACATCGGTGAACACCGTCACCGTGGCCTTCACCTCGCCCTCGGGCTGGTAAATGATCGCTTCCGCGTCGGGAATCGCGGCCACCTTGCGCTGGTTGGCCTCCTGGCGGGTGGCGGTGGAAAGATTGAGCAGCCCGTCCGGGGTAGTCCGGTACATGTCGCCGGCGAACAGGTACTGGCCGGAAGCGTCGCTGTAGAGCAATTCGCCGGTGTTCAGTTCGACTTCATAGATGGTGGCGATGGGGGTCGGCCGGATCGTGAGGATTTCCAGTTGATTGCCCGAAGCCGCCACGATGGATTCGTGCAGGCGGTCCCGCAGGGATTCATTCTGGGCAAGGGCTGGCCGCAGCAGGGCGCCGAGCAGCAGCGCCGCGAGGGCGGGACGGACAGATGAAATTCCGAAAGGCTTCATGGGCCTGTCCTCCGGGGAAAACCGCAATCATATACGGTCCTGTTCTGGGAGACCAGATATCTCCTCTTCTTCCAGCAATTCTCATTTTGGCGCTCCAACCTTCATGTCATTCCGCGCGAAGCGAAGCATCCCCTCCGTCATTCTGCGCGAAGCGAAGCGGAGTCGCAGAATCTCTCGCAGTGGCCACCCAATGAGATCCTGCGACTGCGCGCAGGATGACTGATTTGAGCGCGCCCAAGGCTCTCAGGAAGCCGTCTGGGGTTTCTTGCCGAGTTTTTCGGCGATGCGGGCGGCTCGGCCGGAGAGCTTGCGCAGGTAGTACAGCTTGGCCTGGCGCACGTCGCCGCGGCGTTTTACCTTGACGCCGGCGACGATGGGACTGTAGGTCTGGAAAGTCCGCTCCACGCCAACGCCGTGGGACACCTTGCGCACGGTGAAGGCGGAATTGAGGCCGCGGTTGCGGATGCCGATCACCACGCCTTCAAATGCCTGGATACGCTCGCGCTCGCCTTCCCGGATGCGAACCTGGACCACAACCGTATCGCCCGGACCGAACTCGGGGAGTTCCTTGTCCATCTGCTCCTGTTCGATCTTCTGGATGATCTTGTTCTTGCTCATCGTATTCGCTCCTCGGGCGTCGTCCGCTCTGTAGCCAACTTCCCTGTGCCTCATTTGCCGGCCTGGTATTCGTCCAGCAACTGCCGTTCCTCTTCGTTCAATTTCCGGTCGGCCAGCAAATCGGGCCGTTTGCGCCAGGTGGCGCCAAGCTTCTGCTTGAGGCGCCAGCGGCGGATTGCCTCGTGGTCTCCGCTCAGCAGCACTTCCGGTGCCGCATTTCCGGCCACATGCCTGGGCCGGGTGTATTCCGGGCCCAGCAACAGGCCATCGGCGAAACTGTCGCTGCCGGCGCTGTCTTCATCGCCCAAGGCCCCCGGCAGCAGCCTGATCATGGCGTCGATCAGGGCCATGGCGGCGATTTCGCCGCCGCTGATGACGAAATCCCCAAGCGACAGTTCTTCATCCACCGCGCTGTCGATCACCCGCTGGTCGATGCCCTGGTAGCGGCCGCAAAGCAGCACCAGCCTGGGCGCTTTCACGAGCCGGGCAACGGCCCCGTGGTCCATTCGCGGGCCCTGGGGCGACAGATACACCACCCTGCCCCGGGCTTCCTGCTGCGCCGCCGCCAGACAATCGAGCAGCGGCCCGGTTTTCATCAGCATCCCCGGTCCACCGCCGAACGGGCGGTCATCCACGGTGCGATGCCGGTCGCCGGCGTAATCCCGCGGATTCCACAGGGACAGCTTGAGCAATCCCTGGCGCAGCGCCCTGCCGGTAATGCCATATTCGGTCAGCGCGGCGAACATTTCCGGCAACAGCGTGACGATATCAACGCGCATGTCACGGCCTATGAGCCTGCGCCACAGGAATTCACGGCTGCAAATCCGCTCTCATCCACGCCCCTGGCCGCTCGATTTCGTTGCATATCCACCAATATTCGCCTCAATCGACCGGCCAGGGGCGCGGCGATAGCGAATTTTCGCTTTCGCGAATTCCTGTGGCGCAGGCTCCTATTCAAGAAAGTCGGCGCCCCAGTCAACCTCGATGGTTCCCGCGGCAAGATCCACTTTCCGCACCACCTGATCCGGAACAAACGGAATCAGCCGGCTGCGGTCGTCAAGGCTGTGCGCGTCCGGCTCCACCGCAAGGACATCGTTCGCGCCGGTTTCCAGCAGGTGACTGACCCGCCCAAAACATTCTCCCGCCAGATTCACCACTTGCAGCCCCTGCAACTGGCGCCAGTAATATTCTCCCTTTTCCGGCGAGGCCAGCGCGGACTCTTCCACCGATACTTCAAGGCCGGTGAGCCCGCGGGCACGCTCCGGCTCGTCGTAGCCGGCAAAATGCGCCAGCAGACTGCCGCCCTGCCAGCGGCTCCGGTCGATTCGCAACTGCTCGAGCCCCTGGCCGGTTTCCACAAGCAGATATTCGAATTCCAGAATATTGGCCGCCGGATGGGTCCAGGATTGCAGCTTCAGCCAGCCCTTGACGCCGTGCGCCCGGCCGATGCGGCCCATGACGATGCGCCGGCTTGCCGGGTCGATGTCCCGCTGCTCGCCCATCGGGCAACTCGCTCACAGAGCCGCCGCGGTTCAGCTTGCGGCGGACGCTGTTCCGGTTTCCACGGCGCCCTTCGCCAGGGCGGCCACCCTGGGTGTGACCTGGGCGCCCTGGGACTTCCAGTAGTCCATGCGTTCCAGGTCCAGCCGCAGCCGCTCTTCATGGCCCTTGGCCACGGGATTGAAGAAGCCTATCCGTTCTATGAACCTGCCGTCGCGCGGTGAACGCACGTCGGCCACGGTGATGTGGTAGAACGGCTTTTTCTTCGCCCCGCCACGCGCCAGACGAATCGTTACCATAATCAGTTCCTGTCGAGATCCGGCCACCGGAATCTTCGCTCTCTGGCGGATCAATCCGGCCCGGACAAAAAAGGCGGCTATTCTAAGGCAATTCGACAGGCAATGAAAGACGCTGACGAAACTAAACGAGCTATGGCTTCGAATGGGTCCGCGGCCAGGAACGCCACCGAAGAACGTGAGTATTTTCCATACAATTTTACTTTACTCATGAGTAATTTAGAGTTAACCTGAATTTATTAATGAAAGCGCAACGAGTCTCGGAGATTTTTCCATGGCGTCCGATTTGAAAGTCCTGACACGCTATCTGCACTCACAGGTTCGGGAAGATCTGGAAAACAAGATGGTTTTCCTTGGCGGCCCGCGGCAGGTCGGGAAAACCACGCTCGCCCTCGATATTCTCGGCGCGGAGAACAGGCGACACCCCGCCTACCTGAACTGGGACAGCCCACTTGTCCGCAAACCATTGCTGGAGGGCGAGATTCCCGGGGGGCAGCCGCTAGTCGTTCTGGACGAGATTCACAAGTTTCCCCGCTGGCGCAATCTGGTCAAGGGATTTTACGATACCCGGGGCGACAGGACTTCGTTCCTGGTTACCGGTTCCGCCCGCCTCGATCACTACCGCAAGGGCGGCGATTCGCTGCAAGGCCGCTACCACCATTACCGCCTGCACCCGTTCTCCCTCGGTGAACTCTCGACGGCGCCCAATGCCGGCGACCTGGAAACTCTCATGCGTTTCGGCGGATTCCCCGAGCCATTGCTGGCCGGAGATTCCCGCACCTGGCGCCGCTGGCAGCGGGAGCGCGTGTCGAGGGTGGTTTACGAAGACCTGCGCGATCTGGAAAACCTGCGTCAGATTGCCCTGGTTGAGCTATTGGTGGAAGCCTTGCCGGACAGGGTCGGCGCCCCGCTTTCGATCAACAGTCTGAGCGAAGATCTCCAGGTCGCCCACGAAACCGTCAAGCGCTGGCTCGAGATTCTTGAAAATCTGTACGTTTGCTTCCGCATTCCGCCCTTCGGCGCGCCGCGCATTCGCGCGGTCAAAAAGGAGGCCAAACTCTATCTTTGGGATTGGTCCCAAGTGCCGGGCAGGGGGGAAAGATTTGAAAATCTGGTCGCCAGTCACCTGCTCAAGTACTGCCACTTTCTGGAAGACACCGAGGGCTTCCGCATGGAACTTCGCTTCATCCGCGATACCGACAGGCGCGAAGTCGATTTTGTCGTGCTGCGTGACCGGCAACCCCTGTTCGCCGTGGAATGCAAATCCGGCGAAAAATCCCCGAGCCGAACGATCAGGTACTTCCGCGACCGCACCGATATCCCCGACTTCTATCAAGTCCATCCCGGCAACCGCGACTACGTCTCCAATGGAACCCGCGTACTGCCATTTACGACCTTCTGCCGTGAACTGAATTTGCCGTAAGCCGGTTTTCCTCCCCCAGGAGCCTGCGCCGCAGGAGAAGTATCAGAACTGCGGGAAATTGCCGCCGCCGGGGAAGCGGCCGGGGGCGGGGGCGCCGGGGAGTTGGTTCATGAGTTTTTGCAGGTTGCCGCCTTTCATCTTGCGGGCGGCTTTCTGCATCGTCTTGTGCTGCTTGAGGAGGCGGTTGAGGTCCTGGATTCGGGCACCGGCGCCTTGCAGAATGCGGCGTTTGCGCGAACCGTTGATGATCGCCGGGTTGCTGCGCTCACGCGGCGTCATTGAATTGATCACCGCTTCCATGCGGACCAGTTGACGTTCGTCCATCATGCCGGCGGCGCCCGGCGGCAAGGCGCCCATTCCGGGCAGCTTGTCCATGATTCCGGCCAGGCCGCCCATGTTGCGCATCTGGCGCAACTGCTCGCGCATGTCTTCAAGATCGAAGCCCTTGCCCTTCCTGACCTTTTGCGCCATGCGGGCGGCTTTCTTCCTGTCGACCTTGCGTTCGGCCTCCTCGATCAGCGACATCATGTCGCCCATGCCGAGAATGCGCGATGCGATGCGCTCGGGATGAAAGGCTTCGAGGGCATCGGGTTTCTCGCCCGTGCCGATGAACTTGATCGGCTTGCCGGTGACATGGCGCACCGACAGCGCGGCGCCGCCCCGGGCGTCGCCGTCGGCCTTGGTCAGCACCACGCCGGTAAGCGGCAGCGCGTCGCCGAAGGCGCGGGCGGTATTGGCGGCGTCCTGGCCGGTCATGGCATCGACCACGAACAGCGATTCCACCGGCTTCAGCGTTTCGTGCAATTGGCGGATTTCCAGCATCATTTCGTCGTCGATGGCGAGCCGGCCCGCGGTGTCGACGATGAGCACGTCGACGAACTGCTTTTTCGCTTCCTTCAGCGCCGCGGCGGCAATGGCCAGCGCGCCGCGGCTGCTGTCGCCGGCAAAGAATTCCACCTCGACCTGGGCCGCGAGCATGCGCAACTGATCGATGGCAGCAGGGCGATACACATCGGCGCTGGCCACCATGACCTTCTTCTGCTGTTCGCGCTTGAGCCAGGCTGCGAGCTTGGCGACGGTGGTAGTCTTGCCGGAGCCTTGCAGACCGGCCATGAGAATCACCACCGGGGATGCCGCGCGCAGTTCGAGTTCCGCGCTCGCCGAGCCCATCACCGCTTCGAGTTCGGCCTGGACGATCTTGAGCAGGGTCTGGGCCGGCGTCAGGCTGCGGGCGATTTCCTGCCCGGTGGCCCGCTGCCGCACCCGCTCGATGAAATCCCTGACCACGGGCAGGGCCACGTCGGCCTCGATCAGCGCCCGGCGCACATCGCGCAGGGCAGCCTGCACCTGACCGTCGTTCAGGGCGGTCTTGCCGCTGAGGCTGCGAAAGGTTGCGGAAAGTCTGTTGCCGAGATTTTCGAACATGGCCCGACCCTGATGCGTGGCGTGCATTATAGCGGACTGTCCGGCGCTGCCGCTGTTCAGGGCATCCGCCATAAAACCCACATAAAACTCGCTTCAACCGCTCGGAAACTTGTGCGACACTCTGGCGTTTCCAGGCGCGGGATTTGTTGCGCCTGCCGGAATGCCTCCGCGAGCGGGGGGATTTGCCGAACTTCTGGAGCCACAACCCATGCCTGAACCCAGTTCGGTCGCAGGGCTGATTGCCATTGCCTGCTATGGCCTTGGCTGGACATTGCAATGGCGAAGGCTGCGCGGCAATGCGGATACCCGCGCTTATGTGCTGGCCGCCGGCCTTGCCGCAGTTCTCGCCCATGGCATGAGCGCCTGGGGAATCGTCCGCGACGGAGGCGGCTATCAGTTCGGCATTGCCCAGGTCAGCACCCTGATCGCCCTGGCCATTTCCGTGCTGGCCCTGGGCTCCAGCTTGCGCAAACCCCTCGACAATCTGTTTCTCGGGCTGTTCCCCCTGGCGATTCTGGCAATCCTGCTCTCCCTGGGCGTCGGCAGCAGTTTCCCCGGCGCCAGCCTCGGGCCGGTTTCCGGCAGCCATGTGCTGTTGTCGGTGCTGGCCTATGGGTTCATTTCCATTGCCGCACTGCAGGCGGTTTTTGTGTCCTGGCAGAACTACCAGTTAAAGCACGGCCGGGCCGGAGGGCTGGTGGCGAAACTGCCCCCACTGCAGGACATGGAAGAATTCCTGCTCGAATTGCTCTGGGCCGGGCAGGCGCTGCTCAGTCTCGCGATCATCATCGGCGCGTTTTTCATTGAAGATGTCTGGAGTCTCGAGGGCATATTCCACAAGAGCTTCTTCAGCGTTCTCGCCTGGCTGCTGTTCGCCGTGCTGCTTTGGGGCCACCATCGCCTCGGCTGGCGGGGAACCACCATGGTCCGGGGAACGCTGACGGGTTTTGTGTTCTTGCTGGTGGGTTTTTATGGTTCAAAATTCGTGCTTGAGTATGTTCTGGCCTGATATCCGCAGAGGCATGCGATGCCTGCCGCCCCGAATCGCCTGGCTGACGTTCGTCTGGCTTGGCAGCGCTGGCGCCAATGCCCAGGACATGGCAGCCGCCCGGACAGCCTGGACCGAAGGAGATTTCCTGGCGGCGGCGGAGATCGCCGCCGGCCTTGGGACTTCCGACGGTTACGCCCTCGCGGCGGAATCACTCGCCACGCACGGTTACTTCCAGGGCGCCGAAGAAGAACTCGAAGAGTTGTATGCCGAAGCAGTCCGCCACGGAGAAGAAGCCGTGCGACTCAATCCGGAAAACGTGTATGCCCATATCCAGCTCGCCCACGCCATGGGCCGGCTCGCCGAAATATCGGGCGTTCTGGAAGCGCTTAACAATGGCTATGCCCAGCGCGTGCGGGATTCGCTGGAGGCCGCCGCGGAACTCGACCCGGAATCCCCACTGGCCCATTCCGGCATTGCCATGTGGCACGCCGGGGCATTGGACGAGGCGGGACTGATCGCGCGCACCCTGTTCGGCGCCTCCCGCTCCCGGGCGCTGGAACATGTCGATCTGGCGCTTGAATTCGACACCGGCACCAAACTCGTGCTGCACGACGCCGCGGCCGCGCTGATTCTGCTCAGTGAAAGGCGTTATGGAGAGCGGGCCAGGGAAATGCTGCTGGCCGCCCGGGACCTTCCTCCACGCGATGCCAGGGACGGGTTCATCCAGCAGAGCATTGTTGACATTCTGGCGCAACTCGACGACTGAGGCAGCGTGCTCCGGGGAGGGAACCTTTCAGGGATCAGGGCCTACGGCGCAGGCCCTAGCTGAAGCCTCGGCAAGAATCGGAATTGTCATGGCTTCGAATCTGGCCAGCCCGGTCATGCGACGGGAAACGAGTCTGGCGCCGGTTTCGCTCTCGCAGGCAAGCGCGCAGTGATAGCCGCTGTCCGGCTGCAAGACCAGGAATCGCCAGGGGGAGTTCTCTCCATTGCGGAGAGTCACCCGAAACCCCTTCCCTTCCGCCTCGTTCCCGGCATGGCGAACCACAATTTGCCGCAGGGAGGGAGCCAGGGCTGCGCCACGGGCCTTGCTCCAGGCTTCCTTGATGGTCCAGGTCCGGTAAAACCACTCCGGGCGGGACTCGGCGGGCAATTGCATCACCTCGGACACTTCCTCCGGCTGAAACCAGCGACGGGCAAGTCGCTCGACATTGCGCGGTTTATGGCCGTTTTCCAGGTCAATGCCCAGCCTCTGCAGGGGCCCGGTGGCCAGCACAATGCGATCTCCCGAATGCGCCAGACTGAAGCCGATCAAGGGCTCTCCCGCCGCCAGCGCGGGCTTGCCCTGCGGGCCGGTTTCGAATCGCCATTCCACTGGCGAGCGCTCGGGCGCAAGATGCGAAAGCGCCCCCCGCAGCAACAGGCGGCCCAGGGCGAACTGACGTTGCCGAAAGCGGGAGCGGCAGGCGCGAAAATAGTCGAATTCCTCTTCGCCGAGCCAGGGCAGACCGAGCCGCAACTCCGGGTCCGAAATATCGCCCGAGCGCAGATGCCACAATTGCAGTTGCAGCGAATCCTCGCTCATTTGCCGGCCTGAACGCCGAAGGCGGGCGGCGCAAAGCGGGCGGCAATGAATTCGGCGAGCACCCGGTATTCGTCGCGCCGCGGATCGGATTTGCGCCAGGCCATGCCAATGCGCCGGCAGACTTTTTCCGAGCGGAAGCGGCGCAAGGGCAAATTGGTGTCGCCGAGCACATCGCCCGCCACCGCCACGGCGGGCAGCAGCGTGAGGCCGAGGCCATTGGCGACCATCTGCACCAGGGTGTGCAGGCTGGTGCCCTGATAGACGAGATTGGTTTCCGCCGATTGCAGGTCGCAGGCTTCCAGGGCGTGGTCGCGCAGGCAATGGCCTTCTTCGAGCAGCAGCAGGGATTCGCCGCGAAGCTGGGACTGCCGCACCGAAGCCTCCCGCTCCAGGGGGTGGCCGGACGGCATGCAGAGCAGAAACTCGTCCTCGAACAGGATCGTGGTTTCCACGTCCCGCAATGGATAGGGAAAAGCGAGCATCAGCACGTCGAGCTTGCCCTGGGTCAGCATGGAGGCAAGCCGCGCGCTGATTTCCTCTTTCAGGTACAGCCGCAACTTGTTGTAGGCCTGGCGCAGGTCGCAGAGCATTCTCGGCAGCAGGAACGGACCAATGGTGGGAATGACGCCCAGCCTGATTTCCCCCGTGAGCGAGCCTCTTTCGGCCCGGGCAAGGCAGACGAAGTCCTCGACTTCCCCGAGGATCGTCCGGGCCTGGGCGAGCAGCCTCTCTCCCACCGGGGTGATCAGCACCGACTTTCGATTGCGCTCGAAAATCACGACGCCAAGCTGCTGCTCAAGCTCCCGAATCGCCGTGCTGAGGGTCGACTGGGTAACGAAGCAGGTTTCTGCCGCCTTGCTGAAATGCCGGTGTTCGGCCACCGCGACCAGGTATTTGAGTTGCCTGATCGATGGAATCATTGGACCAACTTGATCGCCCCCTCAATCAACTGGACCACAATTATGAAACATGACAAGGGCTGTGTCCCCAGGTTCCCCCGAAATTGTCAAAATTCTGCAATATTTTCCTGAGCCTTTCCGCCGACAGTTGGAATTGTCGGCTAGAATTCCGGCGTATCCGCTCGATGCCGGCGCCCGATTACAATGACAATCCCGCCTGACGTGTCGCTCTCAGCCAGTTTCGACTTGCCGTTCCAGTGTCTGGCCGTTGACCTGGAAGTCGGCAGGCAAGACCAGCGCGTCAAAGCGCTTGCCGCCGTACAGTCACATACAGGCAAGGCATTCCACTGCAAATTCAGAGGTGAAATCAAGTCGTCCGTCTGGCGTGAATTGGAAGCTTTTGCCGAAGAGTCGGAGGTTTTGCTCGGTCATAACCTGATAGCGTTCGATCTGGCGTATCTGGCTGCGGCAACGCCGGAATCGAGACTGCTCGAATTGCCAATGCTCGATACGCTGCGGCTCAGCCCGCTTGCCTTTCCGCGCAATCCATATCACAGGCTTGTAAAGCACTACAAGGACGGCGGCATGGTTCGCAGCGTGCGCAACAATCCCGAACTCGATTGCCGCGAATCCCTGAAACTGCTTGCGGAACAAATCGACGCCTTTCGCGACATGGACCCCGCCCTGCTCGCCTGCTACCACTGGCTGACGACCAGGACGACAAGGGACACCCATCCCGGTGATGGGACACTTGCCGGAAGGGCGCGGGACGCAGATTGGATTGGATTCGATCAATTGTTTGCGGAGATACGCGGCAAAGCCTGCCCGACCGGGGCCGAAGCGAGCGCCGCGATCGCCAACAGGCTCGATGGGAGCTCCTGTCTCACGCAAGGACGCGACCTGTTTGGCGAGGCGGCGCACAACGGTTGGCCGCTCGCCTACACGCTGGCCTGGCTTTCGGTGGCGGGCGGAAATTCGGTCATGCCGCCATGGGTTCGGCGCCAGTTTTCCGAAGCGGGCGATCTGGTGCGCCGCTTGCGCGACACCGCTTGTGTCGCGCCGGATTGCAACTGGTGCCGGGAACGCCACGATGCAAACAAGGAACTCAAGCGCTGGTTCGGTTTCGACGGATTTCGCCCAGAGCCCAGGGACGATGCGGGGAATTCCATGCAGCAATCCATCGTCGAGGCCGTCATGGCCGGAGAACACGGGCTCGGCATCTTGCCGACGGGAACCGGCAAATCCCTTTGCTACCAGATTCCCGCACTTTCGCGATACGACAAGACGGGCGCGCTGACGGTTGTCATTTCGCCGCTGGTGGCGCTAATGGCCGACCAGGTAACCAGTCTCGAAAATCGCAACATCGAGGCCGCCTCAACCATCAACGGAATGCTTTCATTGCCGGAGCGCGCCGCCGCGCTTGACCGCGTCCGTCTGGGAGATGCGGGCATCGTCTTGATCTCTCCCGAACAATTACGCAGCAGCACCGTGCGCAAGGCGTTGGCACAGCGCGAAATTGGACTTTGGGTGCTCGACGAAGCGCATTGTCTTTCGCGCTGGGGCCATGATTTCCGCCCCGATTACCGCTACGTCGCCAGATTCATCAGGGAAAACACCACAGCGCAAGCGGGATACCAGCCGCCGGTATTGTGCTTGACCGCAACGGCAAAACCCGAAGTGATCGATGAAATCCGCGAACATTTTCGGGAAAAACTCGGCATCGAACTGCGACTGTTCAACGGCGGCGCCAAGCGGGAGAATCTCGATTTTGTCGTCAAGCTTACGACCGCCGCTGAAAAACCCCACCACATCAGGCGGGTCCTCGCGTCCGACCTGCCACCGGATACTCCCGGCGGCGCAATCATTTATTGCTCCACAAGGCGGCGAACCGAAGAAATCTCCGCGTTTTTGAGGGAACACGACATCGCCGTGGATTTCTTTCATGCCGGCTTGCAGCCGGAAACAAAAAAAACCGTGCAGGAAGATTTCACCGAGGGCGAATTGCGAGTAATCGTCGCAACCAATGCCTTCGGCATGGGAATCGACAAACCCGACGTGCGCCTTGTGATTCACGCGGACGTTCCGGGGTCGCTGGAGAACTACCTGCAGGAGGCGGGCAGGGCTGGCCGCGACCGGGAGGAGGCTCGATGTGTTCTGCTCTATACGCCGGAAGATGTGGAGCGGCAATTTGGCATGTCGGCCCGTTCACGGTTGGCCCGTCATGAAATTCACGGCATCCTGCGCGCGCTGCGCAATCTCGACAAACGCAAGAAAAAGAAAGGAGAGGTGATCGCTACTTCGGGCGAGATTCTGGGCGAAGACGAAGACGCGGCGTTTGAAAGGGATGGGCTCACCGATGACACCCGTGTGCGAACCGCCGTCTCCTGGCTGGAAGAAGCGCAATTGCTTTCACGCGAGGAAAATCAGGTTCACATCTTTCCTTCATCCCTGCGGATTAACTCACTCACGGAAGCGAAACGGAGTATCGACAAGAGCATCAAATCCGTGAGTTACCGCAAACAGTTGCTGCGAATCACCGAGAGATTGATCAATGCCAACCCGGTAGAAGGCATCACCACCGACGAATTCATGCACGTCTCGGGGCTGAAATCGGAACAAGTCAGCAAGGCATTGTACGATCTTGAGAAGCTCGGCATCGCCAAAAACGACACCGCCCTGACAGCCTACGTGCATCAAGGCGGAGTGAACAGCTCGCGCAAGCGGTATGAGGCCGCCAGCGCAATGGAAAAATTGCTGATCGACGAAATGCGCGTACAAGCGCCTGATCTGCAGGAAGGAAACTCGGAAAATCTGAATTTGCGCGTGACCACCCAGCGATTGAAGGATCGCGGCCACAAAAGCGCCCTGCCAGGACGGGTAATGCGAGTGTTACGAGGACTGGCGGGAGACGGGCGCGACGAAAGTTCGCGCCAGGGCAGCATCTCGATCGGACGCCGAAGGGGGCAAGACACGATCAGGCTGACGTTGAACCGAAACTGGAACGCACTGCAGGAAACCGCCGACCTCCGCCGCGCGGCTGCGCGAAGTCTGCTGAAGCATCTGCTTTCCCGTTTGGGTAAAGGCAGTCAGGGGGTTGATTTGCTCGCCGAAACCACATTGGGTTCGTTGCTGGCGGTGATCGAATCAGACATCGATTTGAAAGCGAGGACGAAGAATCCGCAAAAACTCATGGACCGGGCCCTGCTTTGGCTGCACGAATTGGAGATCATTCGCCTCAACAAGGGCCTCGCGGTGTTTCGCCCGGCAATGAAGATCAAACTCGGCGGCGACTGGAAACGTGGTTTCGGCAATCACGAATTCGAGCCCCTTGAACTCCACTACGAAGACAGAATGTTGCAGATTCATGTAATGGAGGAATACGCGCAGAGGGGGATGGAGGAAATCGCCGATGCCCTTGCCTTGGCGATGGATTATTTCAAACTCGATCAGAAAGCGTTCCTGGCGCGCTGGCTGCCGGACAGGAAAGCCGAGATCAGCCGGCAGATGACGCCGAAGTCCTGGCAAAAAATCGTCGAAAGCCTGAACAATCCCGCGCAAGAGAAAATCGTCACCGATAATCGCGAACAAACCAGTGTGCTCGTGCTTGCGGGACCGGGTTCGGGCAAGACCCGAGTCCTCGTTCACCGCATCGCCTGGTTGCTGCGCTCGCGGCGCGAGCGGCCGGGAAGCATCATCGCACTGGCATACAACCGCCACGCGGCGGCGGACATTCGGCGGCGCCTGCGTGAATTGGTTGGCGACGACGCCAATGGCGTAACTGTCATGACCTGTCATGGTCTCGCCATGCGTCTCATCGGCGCGAGTTTCAGCGTGCAGGCGGGCGGAGAGAGAAAACACAAACCGGACGATGACAACTTCAGGGAAATATTGCGCCAAGCCATCGCCCTGTTGCGGGGCGAGGGTCTGCCGCCGGAGGAACTCGACGAAAATCGCCAGCGTCTGCTGGCCGGCTTCCGCTGGATTCTCATCGACGAGTATCAGGACATCGGCGCCGAGGAATACGCGCTGATCTCCGCTTTATCCGGCCGCACGCTGAAGGAGGAGCAAGATCGTCTGAGCCTGTTCGCGGTGGGCGACGACGACCAGAACATATACGCCTTTGACGGAAAATCCGTCGAATACATCCGCCGTTTCGAATCCGATTACAAAGCGCGGCGCGCCTATCTCATCGACAACTACCGCTCCAGCGCCAACATAGTCGAAGCGGCGAATTCGCTGATAGCACCGGCCAGGCAACGGATGAAGCCCGACCATCCGATCCGGATCGATTCCGCACGGCGCGAAGACCTTCCGGGAGGAGCATGGGAAGAGATGGATCCGGTGGTGCGGGGGCGGGTGCAAATTCTCCCTTGCGGCGATGCCGTGTCGCAGGCTCGCGCGGCCTTGCGCGAATTGCGCCGTCTCGAAGAGTTGGCTGGGCCGGGCTGGGACTGGAGCAGATGCGCGGTAATCGCCCGCGAATGGCAATTCCTCGACCCGGTGCGGGCCGCTTGCGAACTCGAAGGCGTCGAAGCGCAGTATGGCAAGGAACCATTCCGCGGCTTCTGGCGCCTGCGGGAAACGCAGGCGCTGCTGACCTGGCTGCGGGCGCGAAAACCGCGTGTCGTGAAGCCGCCGGCCATACTCCAATGGCTGGAAGAACAGGTGCCAGGACGCGGGGAAGAACAGGCGCCGGGGCGCTGGAATGAACTTTTGCGCGAGGCGGTGGAGGAATATGCCGAAGAAAATGGGGACCTGGAAACACCGGCGGATCACTTTATCGAGTGGCTGGCGGAATGGGGCCGCGACATTCGCGACCGCCAACGCGGATTGCTGCTGCTTACCGCCCATCGGGCCAAGGGTCTGGAATTCGATCACGTGATCGTGCTCGATGGCGGATGGACCAGACCCAATTCTCGCGAAGACCAGGACGCCCCGCGCAGGCTCTTGTACGTAGCCATGACGCGGGCGCGCCAAACGCTCACGCTGACACGCATGATGAATGAAGCGAATCCATTGGTCGATGCACTCGGAAATCTGCCCGCCATCTTGCCCGGGGAAACGCCGGCCGCCTTGTTTCCCGGAGTCGGGGAAAGCCCGGGAGATTATGTCGTGGGGGATGATCTGCAACTCACTGCGCGATACCAGCGGCTGGACTTGGAAATGGTCGACCTGGGCTTCGCCGGCAGACAGACGCCGCGCAATCCCGTGCATCGGACGATCGGTAATCTCCAACCGGGCCATTCCCTGGAACTTCGCGCTACCAGGGATTCTCGCTGGGACTTGTTCAACGAGTCCGGGCGACGCGTGGGCCGGCTGTCGGCAAAGTTCAAACATCCCGTGGCCGAGCGATGCTGTCGCGCTTCGGTATTTGCCGTGGTTCAGTGGAGCAAGGAGCAGTCGGAACCGGAATTCCATGGCAGCATACGCTGCGACCGTGAATGGGAGGTCGTCATCCCCGAACTCGTTTTCCTGCCCGAAGAGTAAGCCGGGCAGTTCGTATTCCTTCGTCGGCGACGCGCTGCTCCAATGATCGGCGAGTCCTACCTGGCGGCAATGAATCCGAGGGCGGTTTCCGGAAGCACCGCGGGGATTGGAGAGCGGGCGTAGTCTTTGGTGTTCCGGGTGACGATGCGCCGGGCTCCCGCCGAACGCGCCGCGGCAACTTGTAATGCGTCCTCGAAGTCCGACATCTCAAGCGATGCGGCGTAGCGTACAGCGTGCGCGTCAGTCGATGCGACATCCACGAAGCGGGTCAATTCAACGATGAATTTCTTCACGTTCTCCCGGCCCTGCGTCGGCGCAACGAGGTAATAGAAATTGGAGACCGTATGCCAGGCTATGCATGCCTTCTCGGCGCCTTGCTCAATGCTGTCCAGCAATCGCGCGGCGGCGGATGCATGGGGTTGCCGGTCAAGGGCAAGGTCGATCAGGACATCGGTATCGAGCAGGATCATCGCAAATACTTCTTCGCCAGAAAGTCATAACGCGCATCGCCGCGCTCCGCCGGGTGGAATTTTCCCCGCCAGCGTGACGCGAAAGACGGTTCGTGACGCCCGGCGGCATCCATCAACAAGCGCTCAACGAGCGAAGACAGCGATAATCCCCGCGACTTGGCGTAGCTCTTGGCCACCGGCAGCAAGTTCTCCTCGACGGTCAGGGTCAGCTTTCTTTTCATTCTCTCTCTTCTCCGCGCCGAAAATGCATATACGGCCAAAACGACAGAGTATACGTATATTCTTCCCGAGTCAACGAATCTTCTTGCTCCGCCCCGGGGTAGCTTGAACGCTGCTGGAGCCTGGGTTACTTTTGGCCGGCTTTCCGGACTTCTTGTTGCGAGGTTATCGTCATGATCCTGATTCGATCCGGCCGCCGGCTGATTGCCGCTGCCGCCCTTGTGCTGTTCCTGCCTGCGTCCCTGGCGCTGGCAGACTCTTCCATCAAGCGAATTCATTCGACCAATTTCGGCATCGACCAGGGAGAGATCGAGGAAATCAAGGCGCAGATGCAGGCCGCGGTGGATGGCGAATTCCTCAATGGGGCGCTCTTGCTCGTGGGCAACAGCGAGGGTGTGGGGGTACTCGAATCCGTGGGTTTGCTGTCGCCGGATAACCCCCGGCCGGTGAACCAGGATTCGATTTTCCGCATTTTTTCCATGACCAAGCCCATCGTCAGCGTGGCGATCATGACCATGGTCGAGGACGGGCTGATGGCGCTCGACGATCCGGTGGAAAAATTCATTCCGGAATTTGCCGACGGCCAGGTGATGGACCGGGAAACCGGCGCGTTGCGACCGGTGGAGCGCGCCATGACGGTGGAAAACCTGCTGACCCATGAGTCGGGCCTGATCCAGGCTTTTTTCTCGCCGAACAGCGAACTCGGCCAGATGTACGGCAGCGAGTTGAACGGCGACTTCGACAATCGCGAATTCGCCGCCCGTATCGGCGGCTTGCCGCTGTTTTTCGAGCCGGGGACCGCATGGCATTACGGCCACTCCACCGATGTGCTCGGAGCGCTGCTTGAAGTGGTGGACGAAAAGACGCTGGATGTGGTGCTGCGGGAACGCATCTTCGACCCCCTGGGCATGGACGATACTTCCTTCGTGGTGCCCCGGCGCAAGGCTTACCGCATCGCCGAGCCGATTCACGGCGCCATGGGCGACAACACCATTCCCCGGCGCATGCTGTCCGGCGGCGGCGGGCTCAACTCCACCGCCGAGGACTATGTGCGCTTTGCCGAGATGCTGCTCAACGGCGGTGAATACCGCGGCGCGCGCATCATCGAGGAAGCCACCCTGCAGGCCATGCTGGAACCAAAAATCGGCGATACGGTTTCCCGGGAGTTCTTCTTTTACGGCGATGTGGGCGACTGGGGGCTTGGCTTCCACTTGCAGCCCACCACCGACAACCCCGACGGCGCGCACAATTTCGGCTGGCGCGGCATCGGCGGCACACTCTTCATCGTTGACCCGGAAAACGATTTCTACATGATCTACATGGAACAGAAGCGAGGCGGCCCGCAATCGCCGTTCAACGCCAATATCGCCCAGCAAGTCGTCTACGAGGCGATGCGGAACTGATGGGGTTCAACTGCGAGATGGTCATGCACGTAATCCGCTTTCCCATCCCGAACCAGTTGGTCCGCGGTCATTCCGCCGAATCCCGGTAATTCTTCCGCCCGGAACCAGGCATAGGCCGCCAGCGCCAAACCCGCTTATCTGGCGGTCAGGTCGTACTTGCGGAGGTAGCCGCGAAGCTGGTCGTAGCTGAGTTTGAGAAAGGCGGCGGTCTTGCGCTGGTTGAACTGGTTCTGCCGCAGGGCCTGATTGAGAAGCTGTTTCTCGTAATCCCGCAGGTGGCGGCGAAAGTCGATTTCGCCCAGTTGCGCCAGGTCGGGAACGGCGGCGCTGCGGCTCACCCCTTCTTCCGAAGCGCCACTCTCCGCCGCAGCCCCGCCGGCAGACGGCGGCGCAGGGCGCCAGGGCGAGGCGAAGGGGTCGAAGACCAGTTCCTTCACGAGCTTGCCGCCATGCTGGTACACCGCGCGTTCCACCACATTCTTGAGTTCGCGCACATTGCCCGGCCAGGGCCAGGCGAGCAGCGCGGCGTGGACCTTGCGGCTGAATCCGGCGAAATACTCCCCGCCCATCTCCTTCACCATACCCACGGCAAAGTGTTCGGCGAGGATGGGGATGTCCTCCCGCCGCTCCCGCAGTGGCGGCAGGGTGATCACATCGAAAGCCAGCCGGTCGAGCAAGTCGTCGCGAAACCTGCCTTTGCCGGCGAGTTCCGGCAGGTCCTCATTGGTGGCGGCAATCAGGCGCACGTCCACCGAGAGAGTATCGCTGGCGCCAAGCCTTTCGAATTCGCCGTATTCGATGACCCGCAGGATTTTCTCCTGCACCGCCATGCTGGTATTGGCGAGTTCATCGAGAAACAGCGTGCCTTCATGGGCGCGCTCGAACAGGCCCCGGCGCATTTTCGCCGCGCCGGTGAAGGCGCCGGCTTCATGGCCGAACAACTGCGCTTCGAGCAGGGATTCACTGAGGGCGGCGCAGTTGAGCTTGAGGAAGCCACTTTCCCAGCGGCGGGAAAGGTGGTGCAGGCGGGTGGCGACGAGCTCCTTGCCGGTGCCGCGCTCGCCCACAATGAGTACCGGCTTGCGCAGCGGCGCCACGAGGGAAACATGTTCCTGCATTTCGAGGAAGCTTGCGGCTTCGCCGATCATGCGAAATGGGGAGTCCTGTGACGTCATTTCCTGATCCTTGGGTATTCTCTGAAAAATTCCCTCCCTGGAATTTTTCATTATCGCAAAACAAAAGCGTGGTTTTGTTTTGCTTACGAAACTCTGAATTAATCAGAGCTTCCTTGACTTTTCATTTCTGCTGCTGGCGCAAATTACCACAAGTTGGTGTTTTCGGCCATTTTCATCAGAGCGCCGAATCAGTGATACGAAATTTTCCCTATGAATTCAATGTGTTGAGAATTTTTCCCCGGGTTGGCACGAAACCTGCTGGAGGAAGAGTGGAACGGAACACAAGGTTCCGGATTGCAAGATTTGGATTTCACAGGAGGAATCAGCAATGAGCATTTTTTCAAGACTGTCCGACATCATCAATTCCAATATCAGCGCCCTGCTCGACAAGGCCGAGAATCCGGAAAAGATGATTCGCATGGTGATTCAGGAAATGGAGGATACCCTGGTGGAAGTGCGCTCAAGCACCGCCCGGGTGATGGCGGAGAAGAAAACCCTGACCCGCCGCCTCGAGCAGTTGCGGGCCCAGGCCGAGGACTGGGAGTACAAGGCCGAACTCGCGCTCGGCAAGGACCGTGAAGACCTGGCCCGGGCCGCCCTGGTGGAAAAGGCCACGATCCAGTCCCGGGTGGAACTCACCGAGGCCGACCTGTTCAAGCTCGAAGAAACCCTGGACAAGCTCGACGGCGAGATCAGCCAGCTTCAGGACAAGCTCAACGACGCCAGGGCGCGGCAGAAGACCATCGTCATGCGCACCCGGGCCACGAGCACCCGGCGCGACGTGCGCAAGCAGCTCAGTAACCAGGCGATTGACAACGCCATGGATAAATTCGAGCATTACGAGCGCAAGATCGACCAGATGGAAGGCCAGATCGACAGCGATAATGTGGAGCAAAGGGGCTTGCAGGCCGAATTCGATGAGCTGGCACGCGAGGAGAACATCGACAAGGAACTGCGGGAACTGAAAGATCGCCTGAAAGGCTGAGGTCCCGGACATGAATGTCTTTACTTTCATCATCGCCCTGGTGGGGATGGTTTTCGGATTTATCACCTGGTGGATCAAGCTCGGTATCGCCCGGAGCAGTGGCGACGGCGACAGCAGCCGCAAACGGCGCCGCCGCAGGCAAAGAGACGCCGGCGACCCGGATCTTGACGCGCTGGCGGCAATGGCGGGCTCGCTCACCGAGCGCATTGAAGTCCTTGAATCGATTCTCGATGCCGAGGTGCCCGACTGGAGGGAGCAACATGAGCGGACCGAATAGCCTGCGGCTGAAGAAAAGCAACGCCATCTGGCTCGGCGTGTGCAGCGGCGTCGCCGAGTGGCTCGATGTGCCGGCGGCGCTGTTGCGGACGATCTTCGTCATCGGCGTCCTGTTCTGGCCCTCGCTGTTCCTGGCGTATTTCGTGATGTGGTTCTGCATGGACCGCGACGTGTTCCGGGACCGCACCTGGGACCATCTCGATCCGTCCCGGGCTTCGGATCATTTTCGCAAGGTCGATTACCGCAAGCCCATCCGCCGCAATACCCGGGACAAGCGAATCGCCGGGGTCTGCGCGGGAATCGCCGATTACCTGGAAGTCAGCCCCTTCTGGATTCGCGTGCTGACGATTCTGTCGCTTTTCATCCTCGGCCCCTTTACCCTGTTCGGCTACATCGTCTGCATCTTCCTGCTGGACCCGGACCCGTTTCTGGAAGACGAGCGCAGACAGCGGAGGCGCCGGCGAAGATCACATTCCCGCCGCCGCGAAACCCCCGAACCGGATGAAGCCGAGGGCAAGCCGCAACGTAAAGGCGGCGCTGCCGAAGACTGCGCCGGGACCTTTCGCGATCTGGAAAAACGCCTGCGGGAAATGGAAGCCTACATGACCTCGAAGCGCTTTCGCCTGCACTGCGAAATCAAGCGCGCATGAAGTTCTGCCCCCACTGCGCCGGGCCGGCAAGCCGGGTGACGCCGCCGGGAGACGACCGACTGCGCGATTACTGTCCCGCCTGCGACCGGGTTTTCTACCAGAATCCACGCAATGTGGTGGGCGCGGTTCCCGTCAGCGAGGATGGCCGGGTGCTGCTTTGCAAGCGCGGCATTGAACCGCGGCTTGGCAAATGGACGCTGCCGGCGGGGTTTCTGGAGAATGGCGAATCCACCCATGCCGGCGCGGTACGGGAAACCAGGGAAGAAGCCGGCGCCCATATCCGCCTTGGGGAACAGACGCTGTACACCCTGTTCAATCTGCCCCACATCAACCAGGTGTATCTGTTTTTCCGCGCCGAAATCGAAACCATGGGCCTTGGCTTTACCGGGGAAACGCTGGAAGTGGAGTTGTTCAGCAAAGCCGGAATTCCCTGGGACCAACTTGCCTTTCCGGTGGTGCGGGTCACCCTGGAGTACTATTTCCGGGATGCGCCAGGTCAAAATTTCCCGGTACGCATGTTCGACATCCACCGCAGTCGCGATCAAATCGACCTGCGGCTGATCAGTTCGAGTCTTGCCCAGAAAGCAGGTACGACCTGACAAGGGCTGTCAGTCACCCGACCAGCACAGCCGACAAGGAGCGTAGCTCCCTGAGGGGCGGGCAAAGCCTGCATGGACGTATTTGCGGCGCCCGCCGCATACCCCTTTCCGGCGAACGGGATATTTGATCCAAACACTCTTGAATTTCCCCAACGCCGCCCACATTACCCCTCTCAGCGGATGCTCATCATGAGGTCCGCCCTGTCGGCAACGACAGTCCCAACCATATTGCTTGATTGAGAGGATATGATCATGACACGATTTGATTTTTCGCCCCTGTACCGCACCACCGTCGGTTTCGACCACCTGTCATCCCTGCTCGATGCGGTGACCCGGAACGACAATGCCGGTTCGGGCTACCCACCCTACAACATCGAATTGCTGGACAAGGACAGCTACCGTATCTCCATGGCGGTAGCCGGCTTCAGCGAAGCTGATCTGGATGTTCAGGTAGAGTCCGATGAGTTGACCGTCCGCGGTCGCAAGCCCGAGGAAAAGGAAGATCGCAAGTTCCTGCACCAAGGCATCGGCGCCCGCAATTTCGAGCGGCGCTTCCGGCTTGCCGACCATGTCCGGGTTCACGACGCCCGGCTTGAGAACGGTCTGCTGCATATCGAACTCGTCCGGGAAATCCCCGAGGCCATGAAGCCCCGGAGCATCCCCATCGGTTCAGGCAGTCTGATCGACGACAAGCCCCGGGCCAAGCTCAAGAAAGCGAGCTAGGAGCCTGCGCCGCAGGAATTCGCGAAAGCGAAAATTCGCTATCGGCGCTGGCCCTAGTCCAGCACGTGGCAGAGCAGCCCGCTGCGCAGCTTGGGCTCGAACCAGGTGGACTTGGGCGGCATTACGCCGCCTGAGTCCGCCACCGCCAGCAAGGCTTCCATGGAAGTGGGATAAAACGCAAAGGCCGCGCTCCAGTCGCCACCGTCCACCCGCCGTTCCAGTTCCGCCAGCCCACGAATGCCTCCAACAAAATCCACCCGGTCATCGGTGCGCTGATCCATGATGCCGAGCACCGGACCGAACACCCAATCCTGCAGCAGGGCGACATCAAGCTGATCGCTTGCCGTCTTGCCAGCCAGCGACGCAAGCACATTTTCCCGCGGCCGCATTCGCAGCCAGCGGCCATCGAGATACAACGCAAACTCCCGCTCCCGGGCCGGTTTCGCCGCGGCGGCCTCCACCTGGGCCACATCGAAATCCCGCTCCAACCTGGCCAGCAACTGCCCCGGGCTGCGACCGTTCAGGTCGCGCACCACCCGGTTGTAATCCAGAATGCGGATCTGGTCGTGTGGGAAAAGCACCACGAGAAACCAGTCCCAGGAAGCGGGGCGCTTATCGTCAGAATTGCCCGAACATCTGTTTTCACGCAATTTTGCCGCAGCTTCCGAGCGGTGGTGGCCGTCGGCCACGTACAGCGCGGGCAATTCATCGAGAGCCTGCTGAAATTGCCGGACCCGATCCGTATCCGCAACCACCCACAGGCTGTGGCGAATGCCGTCAGCGGCGGTAAAATTCACTTCCGGCTCCGCCCCGGCGGCCCGGACAATCAGTTCGTCCAGCTCCATCCCCGCGCGATAGGTCACAAACACCGGGCCCACCTGGGCCCCGAGCGCATCCATGTGGGACACGCGATCCTGCACCTTCGGCGGCCGCGTCAGTTCGTGCTTTTTCACCAGCCCCTGTTCGTAGGCGTCCACCGAGGCCACTGCGGCGAGGCCGGTCTGGACATGATCGCCCATGGTCTGGCGGTACACGTAGAAGCTCTCGCTGTCGTCCCTGGTCAGAATGCCGCCGGCGATGAAGCGATCGAGGTTTTCCCGTCCCCTGGCGTAGACGCTTGGGTCCCGGGAATCGATGGCCGGGTCGATGTCGATCTCCGGCTTGTTGATATGCAGGAAACTATGCGGATTGCCCGCAGCCATGGCGGCGGCTTCAGTGCGGCTGAGTACATCATAAGGCGGCGAGGCCACCCGGGCGGCAAATTCCCGGGGTGGTCGCAATGCCCGGAACGGTCTGGCAAGTTGCATGGCAAATTCCATCAAGCCCAAAGCGGGGCGCGATTATCGCACTTCGTCCCGGGGTTTGCGAAAACCTGGGAGCCTGTGCCGCAGGCTCCTGGGGCGGCATACGGATTCCTGGTTTCTTTTGCTGGAAATCCATCTTTAGGGCCTGTTCACACTATGCGCTGTTGCTCTGTCAAGTTTGAATGGCTGCAGAAAAGTACTTTGCCAGGGCGCGGTGGATCGTTTCCGTGGCGAAGCCGCGGTTCTGGAGGAAGCGGAACAGGCGTTGATGGGCCTTGCTTCCGGGGATGAGCCGTTCAGTCAGGCCGCGGTCCAGCCTGCGGGAGAGCGCCTTGCCGGCGGCCACGGTCCAGTCTTCCTCGGGGAGGGCGATTCCACTGATGATTTCCTCGCTTACTCCCCTTGCCTGGAGATTGGCGCGGATATGCAGCCAGCCGAAGCCTTCCTGATGGCGGCGGCGCAGATAGTTCTCGGCGAAGCGCTGGTCGGATTGCAGGTTTTCTTCCGCAAGCCTGTGGATTGTCTCCCGCACCTGCTCCGCCGCGGCTTCCGGGAAGCGCTGCTCGAGTTTGCGGAAAAGTTCAACATGCGAGTGTTCCCGGCGTGCGAGCAGGTCCATGGCGCGACGGCGCAGCGCAAGCGCAATGGACTCGCTCATGGGCCACACAAAACCGGCTATGGCTGGCTCAGGTTCCCCGGGAACCGGCGAGGGCCACTACGCCGTCGTTGCCCGGGTCGGGCTGATCCCGTTCCCCGGTGGGCGCATCGCCGCCGAGGCTGCGGGCGCGAATCCCGGCCTCGATTTCATCGGCAATGGCAGGATGATCCTGCAGGTAGGCCGCGACATTTTTCTTGCCCTGGCCGATCTTTTCTCCCTGGTAGGCGTACCATGCGCCGGACTTCTCCACAAGGCCGAGCTTGACGCCAAGATCGATCACTTCGCCAAGATGGAAGATGCCTTCGCCATACATGATCTGGAATTCGGCCTGGCGGAAAGGCGGCGAAACCTTGTTCTTGACCACCTTGACCCGGGTTTCATTGCCGACCACCTCATCGCCTTCCTTGATAGTGCCGATACGGCGGATATCGAGCCGCACCGAAGAATAGAACTTCAACGCATTGCCGCCGGTGGTGGTTTCCGGAGAACCGAACATGACGCCGATCTTCATGCGGATCTGATTGATGAAGATCACCAGGGTATTGGAGTTCTTGATCACCCCCGCCATCTTGCGCAGGGCCTGGGACATCAGCCGGGCCTGCAGGCCCATGTGGCTGTCGCCCATTTCGCCCTCGATTTCGGCCTTGGGAGTCAATGCCGCCACCGAATCGATCACCACCACGTCAAGCGCGCCGGAGCGCACCACCATGTCGCAGATTTCCAGCGCCTGCTCGCCGGTATCGGGCTGGCTCACGAGGAGGTTTTCCACATCGACGCCGAGCTTGGCGGCGTATACCGGATCGAGGGCGTGTTCGGCGTCGATGAAGGCGCAACTGCCCCCGGCGCGCTGGGCCTCGGCAATGACCTGCAGGGTCAGGGTGGTCTTGCCGGAAGATTCCGGGCCGTAGATCTCGACGATCCTGCCCCGGGGCAGGCCGCCGATGCCAAGGGCGATATCGAGCCCGAGAGAACCTGTTGATATCGCCGGTATCGCCTGGCGATCATTGTCGCCAAGGCGCATCATGGAACCTTTGCCGAACTGCCTTTCGATCTGGGCGAGGGCGGCATTGAGCGCCTTTTCCTTGCCTGGATCCTTGCTGCTTTCTTTCATCATCGTCTTGTCCTGGTCTGGGAATGAATCACAACGGTAGCTGGTTCCATGAGGTTCAGTTGCGCGTTGGGCTTGCTGCTTCTGGTTGTCATCGTCGCCGCTACTGGGTAAAGCCTAGTACACTTTCCGAAAACTGGCCGCTTTCGGCAGACTGGCTGTGGCGGCTGCGACCGAGGCCGGAAAAATCAGCAGTACCCGATCATGGGACAGCCATCTAAATATATCTGGTAGAAGCAATACATGAGGAGTATCCAGATAACCGCGCCCACGAGTAAAGGTATCCTACTTCATCACTTGTCACCCTCCAGTTTCGCCGCTTACTGTATATACAAACAGTATATTGGCGGGTTATCCGGGAACTTTAGCAATTTCGGCAAAAACTTTCGCGTCTTCCGGTCTTGGCGGATTTCAGTCGAGTAGGACCAGCAAACCCTCGAGCGCGGCGACTACCGCAGCCTCCCGCACCGCGGCCCTGCCGCCCCGAAATTCGAACCTTCGCGACAGCCGGCGCCGTTCCCACTGCCAGGCCAGCCAGACCGTGCCCACGGGCTTTTCTTCGCTGCCCCCATCGGGCCCGGCAATGCCGCTCACCGCCACGGCGACATTGGCGCGACTGTGGGCGATTGCGCCCTGGGTCATGGCGAGTACCACCTCTTCGCTGACCGCGCCCGGACCGCCGGCTTCGAGCAATTCTCCAGGCACCCTGAGCAAGCCTTGCTTGGCCGCATTGGAATAGGTCACAAAACCACAATCGAACCAGGCGGAACTGCCGGGAATCGTGGTAAGCGCCTGGGCAATCCAGCCGCCGGTGCACGACTCGGCGGTGGCGAGCCACAGCTTCCGGGCAAGCAGCCGTTCGCCGACCCGGGCCGCCAGCATTTCCGGTGATTTCGACACATTCATCGCGCCTGGATTTTCCTCCAAACGGGAAACCCGGTCCACTTCCGCCACTGTAGTCTTGAGCAATCCAACTGTCATCTTGCGCCTGGGAACCTCATGCCAAACCGCTTTGCCGTCACTTGCAACCCGGTTATGATGCGGGACTGGGTTTTGAGAGGGAAAGGCGACATGACCTACTGCGTGGCCGCTTCAATGGACTCGGGCATGGTGTTCTGTTCGGATTCGCTGACCCATGCCGGCATCGATCAGGTTTCCACCTACAGCAAGATGTTTCGCCACGGAGTTGCCGGCGAGCGACAGTTTGTCATACTTTCCGCCGGCAACCTCGCCACGAGCCAGGGCGTCATGGCCAAACTGAAGGCCGACATCCGCAAGGATGCCCGGGTCACGCTCAACACCGTGGGCAGCGTCACGGAAGCCGCGGATTACCTGGGCGACGTCAGCCTCGAACAGCAGGAAAAACGCAAGACCGAAGGCGCCAACTTTGAGGCCAGCTTCCTCCTTGGCGGGCAGATCAAGGGCAGAAAACACCGCCTGACCCTGATTTACCCGGAGGGAAATCACATTACCACCTCCCGGGATACGCCCTACCTGCAAATCGGCGAGAGCAAGTACGGCAAGCCCATCCTCGACCGCATCCTCATGCCCGAACTTGACCTTGCCACCGCGGCCCAGTGCCTGCTGATTTCCATGGACTCCACCATGAAAAGCAACCGCGGGGTGGGGCCGCCCATCGAACTGCTGCTGTACCAGCGGGAAAGCCTCGTTCTCGACAATCACCAGCGTTTTGAACCGGAGAGCGATTTCCTGCGCGACCTGCGCCTGAGCTGGGATCAGGCCCTCAAGAACGCCTTTCGCCAGATGCCGCCACTGAGCTGGGCCGCGAACTGGGACAGAGCAGTTCATGAACGAAGCGAAGTTTCCTGAGAGTGGCCCCCGCCAGCACGAAAGGATAGGCGTCTTCCAGCCCCATGCTGCGGTTGAGCGAATTCAGCAGCATCGTCAGTTGCGACCATTTCCGCAGCAGATCATCAAGACTGTCGAAGTGGCCGGCGCCCTGGGGCAGGCCGTGGAAGCCGGCGGTCTCCAGGGTGTCGCTCATGTGCAGGTAATGGGCCCAGACTTCGGCCCAGTCTTCCAGTGGATGTGACTGGGCATAGGCGCTGATGTATTCCGGATCCCGGGCCGGCGGCGCGGCATGATAGCGCTCCAGGGCCTCTGCGTAATCCTGCCGCTCGTCGCCGAACAGGCTGCGGAACCGTTCCCGCCGCGCATCGCTGTTGACCAGCAACTCAAAATAGTAATGCCCGCTTTCGTGGCGGAAATGCCCGAGCAGGGTGCGGTATTGCTCGCCAGAATGACGGCGTTCGATTTCCCGGCGGACGATGTCGGCCTCGGCCACATTGATGGTCACCACGCCGTCGGCGTAGCCGGTGTAGACCTGTTCTTCGCGCACGTCCGGATTCGAGCGCCGGTCCTCGATGAAGCGGAAGGCAAGTCCGGCGGCGCTTTCCCGCTTGCCGGCCACCGGCAGGCCCAGCTGCAGCAGGCCGTAGATGAGCCGCCGCTTGGCGTACTCGAGCTGCTTCCACCAGTGCAGCCGGTCGGCGTCGTTCAGGTTGGGAATCGTCTGGTTCAGGCGGCAGGAAAGACACCAGTCTTCGCCAGGCTCGCTCACGGTCCAGTTGCACACGCCATGATCCATGCCGTTGCGGCATAGCGTCCCGGCGGGGTTGCGGGGCACGGCGCCCGGCGTCAGGGGCAGCATTCTGCGCTGGACCGGGTCGTAAGCCACCCGGCTGCCGCAGCGCAGGCAGGCGGTGTTCTCGAAGAACAGCTTTTGCCCGCATTCGCACTGGAAATCGATCATCTTCAGTAACACTCAATTTGACATGGCGCTTCGCTGTGTCCCGCCATGCTGTGCGCAGTCGCAGCATCTCACAGGGAGGGCACTGCCCGGGGGATTGTGCGACTTCGCTCCGCGCAGGATGACGGGAAAGGGGTTTCGCATCTCAGACCCGCGGCAGGAACCAGGTGCGGGAAATCGCGTCATGGATGGCGGCAAAGCGGATCTGCAGATGGTCGATCCGCTCGGGCAGTCCGTGCTCCACAAGTTCCGGCACATGGGAATGTTTCAATTCGATTCGGGCCAAATTGACCAGTTCGGCAACCTCACCGTGGTTCGGCAGCCTGGGAAGCACCTTGCTGATGGTGGTCAGATTATGGATCACCGCCCGGGGAAACTCCTCGTTGTGCAGCAGAAAGCACACCACATCCTCGCCATTGACCCGCCGCCGCACGTGCTGGCGGTACATCTGGTAGGCGCTTTGGGAGCGCAGCACGCTCATCCACAGTATGCCCTGCCAGGTTTCGGCGAATTCCGGCGGCGCTGCCGGGTCTTCGAGCATGGCGAACAGCTTGCGGGCGCCCACATCCACCATCCGGGACACCATGTCCGCCCGTTCCAGCGCCCGGCCCATGCGCACAAAGGCATAGCCTGCATCCCGGCTCATGGCGCCCGCCAACATGCCGAAAATCTGCTGGCAGCTTTCGATGACGTGTTCGAGCATTTCATTGCGCGCGCTGCGGTCGTCCGCCTTGCCGGCGGCGGATTGTGCGTAGTAGTGCAATTCATTGATGCCTTCAAAAGCTTCGGTGGGCATCACCTCGCGGGTGGTGCGGGCGTTTTCCCGGGCGTTGGCGAGCATGGCCGATATGGAGGCATTGCATGGGTCGGAAATGAGAAACCGGGCCAGATTGGTCTCGTTGGCGTTCCGGTAATGCTGCACGAAAACTTCGCTGGCGCCGGTGATGCGCACAAGATCGTTCCAGCCCAGGGTGGTCCGGTCCGGCAAGTCGAGCAGCAGGTTGGAGAACACATTGAGCAGGCGCGCGGTATTCTCGGCGCGCTCGAGGTAGCGCGCCTGCCAGTAGATTCTTTCAGCTACCCGGGACAGCATCGCCCTCTCCCATGACTACCCAGGTATCCTTGCTGCCGCCGCCCTGAGAGGAATTCACCACATAGCTGCCCTTGACCAGGGCCACCCGGGTCAGCCCGCCGGGGGTGACATAACCGTCGGCGCCCTGCAGGATGAAAGGCCGCAGGTCCACATGGCGCGGCTCGGCGGAATGTTCTCCGAGAATCGGCACCGTGGACAGGGAAATCAGCGGCTGGGCGAGGTAGTTGCGCGGGTTGGCCTTGATCCTGCGGGCAAATTCCTCCCGCTCCGCGGCGCTCGCCTGGGGCCCCATCAACATGCCGTAGCCGCCGGATTCATTGGCGGGTTTGACCACCAGTTTGTCCAGATTGGCCAGCACGTGGCTGCGCTCGCTATCGTTGCAGCAGCGGTAGCTCGGTACATTGGGCAGGACCGGGTCTTCATCGAGATAGTACTTGATGAAATCCGGCACATAGGTGTAGACGATCTTGTCATCGGCCACTCCCGCGCCCGGCGCATTGGCCAGTGAGACATTGCCCTTGAGCCAGGCCTGGAAAAGGCCGGGCACGCCGAGCACCGATTCGGGATTGAACACCGCCGGGTCGAGAAACAGGTCGTCGATGCGGCGGTAAATGATGTCCACCCGGGACAGGCCGCCGATGGTGCGCATGTAGACCTGATCGTCCTCCACCACGAGGTCGCTGCCTTCGACGAGTTCGGCACCCATGCGCTGGGCGAGATAGGAATGCTCGAAATACGCCGAATTGTAGATGCCCGGGGTCAATACGGCGATTTCGGGATAGGCCTGCTTGCGCGGGGATAGCGAGGCGAGCATGTCGAACAGTTCCTGGGTGTACTCGGTGACCGGCAGGATCCGATGGTTTTCGAAAAGTTCGGGAAAGACGCGCTTGGTGACCCGGCGATTCTCAAGCATGTAGGACACGCCCGAGGGTACCCGCAGATTGTCCTCAAGCACGAGAAAGCGACCGTTTTCGTCGCGAATGAGATCGGTGCCGCAGATATGCGCCCAGACCTTGTGCCGCGGCTGGATGCCGACGCACTGGGGCCGGAAATTGGCGGAATCGAGAATCAGGGCCGGGTCGATGATCCGGTCACGGAATACCTTCTGCCCGTTGTAAACATCGTGAATGAAGCAATTGAGCGCCCTCACCCGCTGCTCGAGACCACGACGGGTGGTTTCCCATTCCCGGGCCCCGATGATTCTGGGAATCAGGTCGAAAGGCCACTCCCGGTCGATATTCTGGCCATCGCTGTAAACCGTGAAGGAAATGCCCATGGTCTTGATGGCGAGCCGGGAGGCGAGCTTCTTCTCGTCGAGGTCTTTACGGTCGAGCGACTCCAGGTAGGCGGCAAGTTGCTGCGCTGTCTGCCGGGGCGCGCCCGACCGCTCGATCATTTCATCGTGGAAGGCGCCGGGGTCGTATGATTGCCAATCTATTTGCAAGGGAAGCTCTCTTAGTTTGCACCTGCCGCAACGCTAGGAGGCTGCGCCACAGGAATTCACGGCTGCAAATCCGCTCTCATCCACGCCCCTGGTGGCTTCGATCCGGCGGCGACTCACTCTGACTTTATCCCATCGGATAAAGATATTCCTTGTGAACTTCATCGCAGGCTGTCTTGACTTCTTCCGACAGTTCGATGTCGAGCGCTGCCAGGGATTCGTCGAGTTGGCCGGCGGTGCGTGCGCCAATGATGGTGGATGCGACGAAATCGAATTCCATGCTCCAGCGCGTCGCGAGAGTTACGGGCGACATGCCGGCCTTCCGGGCGATCTCGACGTATTTCGCGGTGGAGGCCAGGGTGCCCTCGTTTACGAAACGACGCGCCATGGCTTGCTGGCGCGGATTGCTGCTCTCGTAGTCGCCGAAGCGGGTGTTCGGCGGCGATTTGCCGCCGTTGTACTTGCCGCTGAGTACGCCGCCGCCGATGGGCGAATAGGGCAGCAGCGAGACTTTCTCATTGCGGCAGACCTGGGCGAGTTCGTCGAGAAAGCGGCGATGCAGCAGGGAAAAATTGTTCTGGATCGACTCAAACCGGGCCAGACCCTCGTATTCGGCAATCATGTTGCTTTTGGTCAGCCCGTAGCTGGTTTCATTGGAAGTGCCCAGATAGCGCACCTTGCCCGATTCCACCAGACGGTCGAGGGCGGCCATGGTCTCTTCCATCGGGACGATAGGGTCGGGCCAGTGGACCTGGTACAGGTCGATATAGTCCACGCCCATCCGGCGCAGGCTGCCTTCCACGGCGCGCTCGATATGGTGCCTGTCCACGGCTGTGAGACCGTGCCGAATCGGCGGCACGAACCAGCCGCCGGCCGCGCCCGCGACCTTGGTGGCGACGATCACGGCGTCCCGCGGCTTCTGCTTCAGCCATTCGCCGAAAATCTGTTCGGTCAGACCGGCGAGTTCAGCCGTCGGCGGCACCGGATAGGCTTCCGCCGTATCGAAAAAGTTGATTCCCCTGTCAAACGATTTGTCGAGAATCCGGAAAGATTCCTTCTTGTCGCTCCAGGTTCCGAAACTCATGGTGCCCATGCAAATGGGCGTCACCCGCAGGCCGCTCCGGCCAACGTATCTGTATTCCATTGCGATTCCCTGAAAATTTGTCGGAAAGGTGAAAGAAAGGCTCGACTTCCAGAGAGCTATTGTACCCCAGGCGCCCTGTCATTCTGCGCGCAGTCGCAGAATCTCGTCGGCGGGGCACTGCAATCCCGGGGAGATTCTGCGACTTCGCTTCGCTCCGCGCAGAATGACGGAAGGACACATCGCAAAGATACAGGTCAACACCTATCGGCAATCGGCCAGGATTACGCCAATGGTGGGCAGGCGTCGCCCAGATAGCCGCCGCCGCCGCAGTAGGTCGGGTCCTGCAGCTGGATGGCAATGCCGTCCGGGTCGGAAAAGTACACTTCCGGGGTGCCGGTCTCGAAACCTCCCCGGTCTGGCATGCGCATGCTGACCCAATGCATCAGCGGCTCGGTTGCGGCGCCGTCGGGACGCGGACGCAAGCCGTACCCGGTCAGTTGCGCGAGAATGTTGTCGACGTCGAAATTCCTCATGCTGAAACAGACATGATGGATGAGCGCGGGATTCTCCGGCGGGCCTTCCTCGCTGGCGCCGGCGTACATCAGGAACTGGAAACCGTCGCCGACGCCGACCACCGGGGCATTGGGGCCCTGGTAGGCCTGAAACTCCTTGCCGAAAACCCGCCGGTGAAAATCATTGGCGCGGTCGCGGTTGGCGGTGAAATTCGTAAAATGGTTGTAATCGACGAGTTGGAACATTCCCGCCGAGGGAGCCGGTTCGACCGCATTGCAAACATCGCCCAGGGCGCCGTCGCCGCCGCAATCCATGGGCGAGGAAAGATGGTAGACCAGGCCTTCGACATCCGCGAAGTAGAGTTCCCGCGTCCCCCCCGGCCGCTGCCGCACCCAGGAAGTCAGGCCAACCGCCAGGCGATCCGCGGGCGATTGCGGACCGGGACCGGGCTCCACGCCGAAAGCGCGCAATTGCTCCTGCACCGCGTCCACATCGAAATCGGCCACGCTCAGGCCCATATGCGCGATCGACGGCGCTTCGCCGGGCTCGGCGAGGCTGATGGAGAGATAATGCGGCCCCTCGCCCACGCGCAACACGACCTCGTCGCCCTGGCGCGCCTGCACCGGCGCTCCGAACACGTCCTGATAGAAGGCCACCGAGCGCGCCACGTCGCTTGAGCGGATGCGGAAGCTGTGCAGTTTCCGCACGGCAACCGGAACCGGACCGCTCTCCACGGCGCAACTCATCGGCGCCAGCGCGAGCACGGGCATGGCGGCGAGCAGACTGCGGCGGCCGCGGGAGAAACCGGTTGGTTTTCGGGAACTGCTTGCTCTGTTCATAAGCCTCTCCAATCGTCTTCAGCGCAAGCCCGCGCGAACTGACGCAGACTGAATCGGAACTGCGTGACAGACTAATCCACCGCCCCTGTCAATGCAATGTGGCAATGAAGGCGGCGGCTTACGAGCAAGTATCCGTCAGCCGTTTTGTAATAAACAACGCCGTGACGGCGGCAGAACGGATTATCGAAGCGCGCGAGCGGGTAGTGTTGCCCGCAACCGATTGGCAAGCTTTCCAGGACGCGCTGCTTTCCCCTCCCGCCCTGAATGCCGCACTGAAACGTGCCGCCCGCCGCTATCGCGAGCGTATGGGTGGTTGATTTCCCGCTCGTAGTCGAGCCTCTCGGCCCCGTACACGACCGCGCGTCCTTCAATTGCGGCGAGCCCTCCCTTGATGCTTACATCCGCCGACAAGCATCGCAGGATGTCCGCCGGCGCGTTGCGCAAACCTTTGTTGCGCTCGGCGAGGAACCGCAAGAGATTGCCGGCTACTACACCCTGAGCGCGGCAAGCTTCGAGAAAGAGGAAATGCCACCCGAAATGGCGAAAAAGATCGCGGTGTTACTGGAACCTGAAACCGCGGACCTGTACGGTGCTCGTATCAAGCCGCCTGACCTCGCCCATCCGCATGGGCTTTCGTGCGCAACCTTTGAGTTGGAATCAATTCACGCGACGACGAGATGGTAGGCGCGGAAACCAATTGCCAGAGATCCCCAGGCAGCCATCCATCTACACTGGCCGGGCTCAACTCACTGACCATGAACCAGGTTGCTCCCAGACGATTGCGTAGTACCGCGCTCAAATCCTTGACATTGAGACTAGAGGTGACAATTGCGGCATTTGGAAACGGCTGCACCCAATACGAAACCGCTTTTGAGTCATCAAGAATCTGCTGGGCAATCATGTCGGGACACAACTGACTATATGCAAAAAGATAAGGCTTCATTTCGACTCATCCCCGTATTCAGAAGTTTCAATCGATGATTTTGTCGTCTGATTATCGGATGTCTCATCCGACACGTCCAACATCGCAGAAGGCTCCGCAAGCTCTTCGGCCGGGATGTATTCTTGTTCGTCCTTCAATCTTGTCATTTGCAGTTTCCGCATCTGGACTCTGTACTCTTCGGATTGCAATCGATCTGGATCATGTTTGGCGAATCGCGCATACTGAGCCAAATAAATCCCCACAACCGCAAATATACCGGCAAAACAGAGTGTGCTGTATATCGGAATTCCAGAAACGACGAAAACATCAGCGAGTAGCCAAGCCAAGAATCCCAATATAGGCACCAGAGAAAGCGCGGGCACGAGGGGACCCATAACCGTCCCCCTCTTGATGAGTAATGTCCCGGTCTGCTGTAACGCTTCTGCGATTCGACTCGAAAGCTTGGGTAGGTCTTCGGATTCCATGTGTCTGCTCCACTCTTGCGGTCAACCTTTGCAACACCTTTTCCGGAGGAAACGCGGATCAACTCACTCGGTCACGGTTACCGTCAGGTTCCGGTAGGTGAATAGTGAGCCGTCGCTGGCCACGCCGCGCAGCACGTATTCCCCTGGTTCCGAGAAGGTTGCGGAGGCTTCCCAGCGGTTGTTCTCGGGCACCGGCGGAATGATGTACGGCGGCGACCAGGGGGAGTTGGCGTAGACCCGGCTGTCGGTGTAGGTCTTGAACTGGATCGGGTCGAATGTGACTTTTTCGGCGTCGCCCCGATAGACGATCCAGGAAAAGCGCAGGCCCGGCCCCGATGCGACCACGATGGAAGACGGCGTACGATAGATCTGCTCGGGCGTGCTCGGGACCGGGCGGTCGGCCCGGCCGGGCAGATTGTCCGGATCGTTGGCGTAAGCCGAGAGCGAAATCGGCTCCCCCACAACGGCGCGGCGGAAATTGTCGCCCTGGACTTCGAGTTCGGGCGGGATATTGGTGCGCAGGGCGTCGTCCAGGCTGCCGAAAGCGCCGCCTACTTCGGTCGAGATCACCTGCGGGTCGATGCGGTAATCGGGCTTGAGCGAGCCGAAGGCGCGATTGGTCTGGCCCTGGGTGCGCAAGGTCCAGACGATTTCGTCGGTGTCGAAGTTCTCGGGCACATTGACGGTGAACAGAAAGGGGTTGCGCCGAGGATAGAAATGCGTCGGCTGGCCCATGTCGGCCTCGTCCATGTCGAAGCTGTCGACGGCAAGGTCGTCGAGTTCGCCCTCGCCTACATGGCTGAAATAGTTATCCGGCCCAACGGGGATATCGAGTTGCTCCTCCCAGTTCGAATTCATGTAGCCGAAGAAGAGCGTGTAGCCGCCTTGCTGTTCGTTGGGCCACCAGCCTTCATACGCGGGCGAGACGATCTCGCCGCTCTTGACCATGAATCGCTGTTGGGCGAACGCCGTCTGGACGACGGCAAACGCCAGTAGCAAAAGCAAAGCAGTTCTCATGCGCGATTTCTCCGCAATTGACTCGATTTCGGGAGACTATCTAACGGTTTTCTTGGTTGTTCGGGGAAGAGCGAGGGGCGACGCGTGCGCCGCCCCCTGGCGTCAATCGCTCCCGGCGATGCCCGCTTCCACCGGCTCGGGCGCCCAGCACAGCGGACAGCCGATGTCGTACTCGTTGCGGTCCTTCATCGCCGCCCGGCGCATGGCCATCTCGGCCTGGAACTGTTCTTCGGTCAGCGAAACCGAGTAGCCCAGGTCGATGAACATGTTGGATACCGAGCGGCGCCCGCCTCCGGCCCAGTTGCGCCCGTCGGCCAGATTCGGATTCGCCGCCGTGGTGTCCAGGAAGCCGATGGTGTGCAATATCGTGCCCTTGGGCAGCAGCGGCGCCTTGTCGTCCTCATAAATGTATTGCTTCACCCAGTTGTGGTCGTAACCCACGCAATTGAGCGTGAACTGGTTATGGCCCCAGATCGCCTCCAGGCACATGCGCACGCCGGGCGCGTGCAGATGCGGCTCGAAAGCGATGATCTTGGTATGTTCCTGCAGCACGACGTAATTGTGTACTTCCTGGTTGGCGCGATTGGGCAGGATGTCGATATCGACGCCGTTGCCGGTGCGCGGGCCGCGCCTGCTGTACTCGGGCGCGTACCCTACCGGGAAGAAGCTGATGCCGAATTCCAGGTGGCCCGTGGTGTCGCGGCCGTTGGAATGCAGATGCGCGGCATAGAGATGCAGGGCCGAGTTGGCGGGCAGCAGCCGCCCGGCCTTCTCGGGGAAGGTATCGGCGTTGCGTCCCACTTCGTGGATCGGCCAGCTTGTGATATCGCCCGAGATCGCCGTGCCGCTCTCGTTGAGTATGCCGCTGCGATAGGTCATGTGGTGGAAGATATAGCGCCCGCCAACCGTGCTCGTGCCGATATCGGCGGGTATGTCGTTGATCTCGCGCACTTCGATCGACTTGACGTAGCGATCCTCGGTCAGACCGGTCGGCACCAGGCCGATATCGCCCCACCAGTCGGGGCCGATCGCCGGCCGTGAAACGTCCGCCGAGCGCAGGATCAGGTCGGGCTCGCCCAGAGTCCATTCGGTGCCGTCCGAGAAAACCAGCGGGGTCGGCTCGTTGTCTGGATTGCCGCGCGGCGCGCCGTGTTCAACCCAGTCCTGGATCAACGCCAGGTCCATATCCGACAGGGAATAATCGTTCTTGAAGCCGTTTATGCCGATGTTCTTCTCGACGAACCAGGGCGGCATGGCGCCCATGCGGTCGCGAATCGCGGTGCGATACTGGATTACGGGCGCCCAGGGCCGGACTTCGTCGTAGGACATGAAAGACATGGGCCCGCCGCCGCCGGGCCGATGGCATTGCTGGCAACTGCGCTGCAGGAGCGGAGCGATATGGTCGGCGTAGGTGACGCTGCCCGCCTCCATGCCGAAGTCCTCAATGTCGTAGTAGTGCATCTTCGAACCGAGGGCGTTGGCGCCGTATGACTGCGCCCGCAGGACGCCCGATACGAGCGCCAGACTCACGCCCAGCAAGGCTACCAACAGATGTCTGCTCATCATTGTCGTCTCCTCTGGAGTCCGATGGACATTTCCGCCGGAATGTAATTCGCCGAGCATAAAATCTGCCGCCAATAAAGTCCACACCGGATTTGCGGCAATGTGTTACGGGGCATAGTTGCAGAACCTATGCCTGGGGCGCAGCGCAAGGCCTGACCCGAGAGCGGATTTGTGCCCCGTTTCGCGACAGTTCCCGGCTGAGCTCAAAAGTCTTCTGGATATTCATCCAGAATTCCGGTGTTTGCCCGAAGTACTCTCCCAGCGCGATAGCGGTCTCGGCACTGATACCCCGCCGCTCGTGCACAATCTCATGCAACCGGGTTGGAGGTAGTCCGGTATCCCGGGCAACCTGATGCACGGTGAGCCCGTAATCCTGAATCTGCTCAAGCAGCAATACGCCAGGGTGCGTGGTTATGCGGTTTACTGGGGTTTGGGTCATTGATGCGCCTCCTTTGATGTGTCACAGTGACAAACGGATGGACGTGCCAACATTGGCAGTTCTGCGTTTCGCTTATCGCATTAGGGATCACTGGAGAAAAGGAGAAATTGAGATGTCACAGACACTTGAATTGTTTCCTGAGGAAGCGGCATTGTCCTTGCCACCACAACAACTCAATTTGTTACAAGCAGGTGGAGCAGACTACCAACCAGCATTTATCAGCCTCGATGAAGAGAGTATACTTATTGATGCCATTGACCATCAACATTGGTCCAATGAATTGCGCCGCCGGGTACAACACTATGGCTTTCGTTACGACTACAAGGAACGTATAGCATCCGAAAAACAACAAATTGGAGGTATGCCCGAATGGGTTGTTTTTCTGTGTGACAGGCTTATGGCGCAAGGAGTTTTCCCTACACGGCCAGACCAGTTGATCGTAAACGAATACGAGCCAGGGCAAGGCATTGCGCCTCATACTGATCGGGATTGTTTCGGCCCGGTGGTGGCTAGTGTTTCCATTGGCAGTGACTGCATGATGGACATCTACCGCACACCGAGATCGAGAGCGGATTCTTTCCAGATCACGCTAAAGCGACGCAGCCTGCTCGTACTTCGCGGTTTGGCGCGGGAAAGATGGCAGCACGGCATTCGCCCGAACAAGTCGGACTTTCAGGATAATCTGAAAATCCCGAGAAAAAGGCGTCTTTCACTCACTTTTCGCACCATGAATCACTAAGTATTCTCTGAAAAATTCCATCCGTGGAGTTTTTCATTATCGCAAAACAAAAGCGTGGTTTTGTTTTGCTCCTAGGGACCGTAATTGGGACATTTGGGGGAGGACCGTTTCCATCGCCACCACCCGCTGACTGTTGTTGCGTTGGGGGAGAGGCACTATCCTCTCAGGCTCGCCGCAGGTCGGGTAGCTGATAGCCTTCGTCGGCGAGGCGGGCGCGGATGATCTTCTTGTCGATCTTGCCCGTGGTCGTGAGCGGAATGTTGTCCGTTTCCATGACTTCGTCGGGCAGTTGCCACTTGGCGAAGGCCTGGCTGCAATGCTCGATTACAGCCGCCGGATCGAGTTCCTTGCCTTCGGCCATGATGACCAGGGCCACGGGTCGTTCGTCCCATTTCGGATGCGGCTGGGCCACTACCGCGGCCTGGGCGACGTCGGGCATGGCGACGATATGGTTTTCCAGGTCGACCGAGGAAATCCATTCGCCGCCGGACTTGATCAGGTCCTTTGAGCGGTCCGCGATCAGCAGATACTGGTCGGGGTCGATCTTGGCGACGTCGCCGGTGACGAGCCAGCCGTCGTGGAACTTGTCGGGCTGGGGATCGTTGTAATACTCCGCGGCGATCCACGGGCCGCGGATGCAAAGTTCGCCCACGGTCTCGCCGTCATGGGGCAGGGCGTTCCATTCCTCGTCGAAAATTTCCATTTCCAGGCCCGGCATCAGCAGTCCGGCCTTGGCGATATTCTCGAATTGCGCGTCCTCGCCCAGGCCGCGTTGGGTGTACTTGGACACCTTGCGTGACAGCGTGCCCAGGGGATTGGTTTCGGTCATGCCCCAGCCCTGGATCATTTCGATGTTGTAGTTGTCCCAATACCAGCGAATCAGCGAGGGCGGCGGCGCGGAGCCGCCGCAGGTCAGCCGGCCGACGCTGGAGATGTCGTACTTGCCGGGATTGGCTTCCAGCGTCGCTTTCACGCCTTGCCAGATCGTCGGTACGCCGGCGGAAATGGTCACTTCCTCATCCTGCATCAAACGCAGGAACGCATCGGGGATCATGAACCGGTGCGGCATGACCTGCTTGGCGCCAAGCATGGAAGCGCAGAAGGGCAGCCCCCAGCCCATGGCGTGAAACATCGGCACAATGCCGAGGGAGGAATCGAGCGCGGAAAATCCGATGGAGTCGGTCAGGCATTCGGTCAAGGTATGCAGATAGGTGGAGCGGTTGGTGTACATCACGCCCTTGGGCTTGCCGGTAGTGCCCGAGGTGTAGCACAGACCCATGGGGGAGGTTTCGGGGATATCGGGCCAGGCATAGGCGCTGGCCTGGCCAGCGATGAATTCCTCGTAATCCACCTGGTTCGGAAAGCTGCTCTCGCCGCCTTCGCCGTGGCGGCAGATTACCAGCAATTCCAGGCAGGGCAGCCGGTCCCGGAGCGGCTCAAGCAGGGGCAGCAGGTCCTCGTCGGCGAAAATGACCCGGTCGTGGGCGTGATTGACGATGTATTCGAGGTCCGCCGGAGAAAGCCGGATATTCAGCGTATGCAATACCGCGCCCATGGAAGGCACGGCCTGGTACAACTCCAGATGGCGATGATTGTTCCACATGAAGCTGCCGACCCGGTCGCCGACCCCGATGCCTGCTCCCTTCAGCGCATGGGCCAACTGGTTGGCCCGGTCCCAGGTCTGCTTGAGCGACTGCCGGTGCGTCCCGTCGGCCTGCATCGTCACGACTTCGACTTCCGGGTCGAGATGAGCGCCCCGGCCGAGAATGCGGGACATGAGTAATGGGGTGTTTTGCATGGTCATCGGAATCAACCTCAAGCGTGCCTTGCCAAAAATGCGCAGGCAGAATAGCGAATAAGCCGGGACCGTTCAACGCTCTGCAGGTTCAGCACAGGAACATCGCGTCGCCGTAGCTGTAGAAGCGATAGCCTTCGGCGATGGCTTGCCGGTACGCGTCGAGCAGCGCTTCCCGGCTGCCGCCGAAGGCGCTGACGAGCATGAGCAGGCTGGAACGGGGCAGGTGGAAGTTGGTGATCAGGGCGTCGACGGCGCGGAATTCGAAACCGGGATAGATGAAGATATCGGTTTCGCCGCGAAACTCCCCGGACTCCCCCGCCCTGACGGCGGTCTCCAGGGCGCGAACCACCGTGGTGCCGACGGCGACGACGCGCCCGCCGCGTTTTCGGCATGCATCGATGGCGGCGCTGGTCGCCGCGGGGATTTCCGCGTATTCGCGATGCATGCGATGCCGGCTGATTTGCTCTTCGCGCACGGGCTGAAAGGTGCCGGCGCCGACATGCAAGGTGATAAAGGCCGATCGCACGCCGCTTTCCGCGATGCGCGCTAGCAGTTCAGCGTCGAAATGCAGGCCGGCGGTAGGCGCGGCGACGGCGCCGTCGCGGCGGGCGTAGACGGTCTGGTAACGTTCGGCGTCGGCGGCGGTGACTTGCCTGCGGATGTAGGGCGGCAGGGGCACTTCGCCGATCCGTTCGAGCACGCCGGCGACATCTTCGGCGAAGCGCAACTCGAACAGGTCGCCGTTTCTGCCGAGTACCCCGGCTTCCACCATTTCTCCGGTCTTGCCGGCGAGAAGCAAACGGCTGCCGGCCTTGGGCGACTTGCTCGCGCGCACCTGGGCCAGCGCCCGGCGCGGCTCCGGGATTCTTTCGATCAGCACTTCGACTTTTCCGCCGCTGTCCTTGCGACCATGCAGCCGTGCGCGAATCACGCGGGTATCGTTGAACACCAGCAGATCGCCGGGAGCCAGCAGTTCGGGCAAGTCGGAAAAACGCCGATGCCCGATGCTTCCCGCCGACCGGTCGAGAGTCAGCAGCCGGCTCGCGGAACGAACGGCCTCGGGCTCACCGGCGATCGCCTCCGGCGGCAGCTCGTAGTCGTAATCGGACAGCGAATCGCTCATGAATCTGACCGGCAGCGGCGGATTTCCCAGCATGGAAGGCGCGGTCTGATTGAACCGCGAAGGGCGATCAATATACCATTCCGCGCACCGGGGCCTGTCCGCCACGCCCCGGCCTGCTCTGCCGGAGTGGTGGAATTGGCCGACCAACCGCGGGGCGTTTATTCGCCGGTTTCGGGAAACTCTGGCCGCTGGGCGAGACTGGCGTTAGAGACCGGCTCATCGCGGAACAAGCGGGGATAGTAGTACTCTCTCAACGCCGCGTGGAAACCGCGCACTTGCCGTTCATATGCCAGGGTCGCCGTGACATCGGTGCCGGCAAGCGCCTGCAGGGCGCGCTCGGCCAGCGCCGGCGGCGACAGCCAGGCAAGCGAGCCGGCCAGTTCGTCCCTTCTGACGCGGCCTTCCCGATAGGCCCGCGACAAGGGTTCAACAGTCTGGTCGCCCACTTGTTGAAAGGCGTAATACCACTTCCACTCGAATGGCTGCTCGACTTCCGTGTAGTCCGCCCATTCCGGATGACGCTCGATAAACGGATCCATCGTCGCCGCCTTGGGCAGGTCCCAGGCGTCGTTGACCGCCTCTCTCTGGGTAAACAGGATCTCGCCGCCAGCCGGCAAGGGCACGATCATCTCGACCGAAACCTTGATTGCCGCCGGAACGATCACGGCAAACGCCAGCCAGACGCCGACCAGCGCGGTCAGGTTTACCGGGGTGCTCCAGCCGAAACGGTCCATCAGGGCGCACGCCGCCCACCAGAATCCGATATGCGAGACCACGACCAGGCTCGCGAGGGCCAGGGTCGCGGCGCCGGTTCCGGCAAGCAGTCCGCCAGCCCAAAGAGGGGCGATCAGGCAAAGCGCCAGGGCGCCGACGCGCAAGGCCGCCCGCGCGAGCCAGGGGCTTCCCCGGCTTGCCGACGTGGCGCAGAGCAATTCAAAGCGCCCGGCGGCGCGTTCGGCCGAGCGCAAGTCATGCAACAGGAGGATCAGCAATAGCGGGGCGAGCAGATTTGCGACGAAGGCGAAGTCGAGCCGCCCGATCAAGGCAAAATCGGGATTTTCCGCGTCGGTTTCGTAAATCTGTCCTTCCAGGGCCAGGGCGCGAATATTGTGCTTCCAGGGAGAAGTATCGCGCTGTCCCTGGGCCGCGAACGCAAATTCCGAAGGCGGGTCGTAAGTCAGATGGAAGGTGTAATAGGCTACGTCGCCCCAGTCCTGGTAAAGATCCATCAACACTTCCCGTTCCCGGCGATCGGCTTCGATCAACCCGTTCAGTTCGGCGCGTTGCGAGGAAACTTCCCGCAGGCCGAGAAACACCGACACGACGGCGATGAAAACCGCGATGCCCAGCCAGAGCAATGCGGCCCTGTCATGGGAAACGAAGCGGATTTCCCGGAACAGGCCGTTCATGGCCGAATCCTGCGGGAAGCGGCAATGCCTCCCGCCGACAGCAGCAGGAACCAGGCGGACAGCATGCTCAGCGCGGGAGCGGCGCGAGTCAGCCGCTCGCCGGCCGGCGCGGCCTCGAAGCTGAATTCGTCGAGTACGTTCCAGTTCTCGGCCGACATCCGGGTGCGGCGCTCGGACGCCGTATCGATGCTTCGATTGATGTCGATGGTGTAGTCGAGTTGCTCGACATGCACCCGGTTGAGTCCTTGCACGAAATCGAACCGCACTGCTTCGGCTTCGCGCAGGAACCGGTGATGGGTCGCAAGATCGGTTCCCGAAAGCGCGCGCGAACCCGCGGAAACCGCCACTACCGGCGAAAGCCAGCCGAAGGACTCGGCAAACCGCGCCTGACGCGCTTCGAGCGCCATCCGCTCCCCGGCGTACTTGTTCAACACGTCGGTCACGTCGGCTTCGTTCACTTCCGCGACGACTCCGCGAAAGTTGACCGGCAGATCTTCCACGCGTTCGACATCGTACTGCGCCAGCAGATTCGCCCGCAGCTGCATGAATTCGGGAGCGCCGGCATTATGGCCATCTCCGACTTCGCGCAGTTCGGCCTGCATGCACAGGTCGGTCTCGAGCTTCCCTTCGGCCGGCATGACCGTGCTGGCGGATTCCACCGCCGTCCGCGGGACGATCAGCACGGCGCCGAGCCAGAACAGCGCAAGAACGCCGAGCCCGAGACCCCGGGACCGGACCAGCGCCGAGACAAGCAGGATCAGGCTGCACCAGACGAGCGAATACAGCGCGTAAGTCCCGATGAGGCCCGCGCCGGCGAGCAGGCTTGCGCCGCGTGCGATGGCGACCGCGGTCATGACGACAAGCGGCAGCAACAGCATGAGCGCGACGCCGGCCAGGGCGACCCACTTGCCCAGGCACAGCGCGAATCCCGTCACATTCTGAGCCAGCAGCGGCGCGAGAGTGTTCTCCTCGCGCTCACGGACCACGAGGCCATGCCCGATCGCGATCAGCAGCAAGGGAACGAAGAGTTGATAGACCAGCGCGGCGGTCAGCTCTTCAAAGCCGCCGAGATTGGCGCCGGCTCCCGCGTCGGCGAACATCGCGGTGTTCTGCCGGTGGCCTTCCAGGAAAATCGATTGCCCGGTAACGGCGTCGACGCCCGGGTCGACCACGGACAGCGGCGGGGGGACGCGGAAAACATAGTGTCCGTAATGCACCATCCGGTGGGGGTGGCGATCGGGCTGGGACAGGAAGGTTTCCTCAGCCAGCGTCTGCTGTTCAGTGCGTTGCTGATGCTCGGCGCTCATCCTGAGCGCGGTCAGCATGCTGGTGGCGGTCAGCAACAGGGCGAATACGAGTAATGCGCTCAAGGCCAGCCGCGATCTGAGCCAGAGTCTCGTCTCTTCTTTTGCGATCGGGAAAACGCCATTCATGCCGCCGCCCTCCCGGCAAAGGCCTCATGGACTGCCTCGGTGTCGATACGGTCCATACCGGGCGGCAGGTCGAAAGTGCCCACGAGTTCGCCGTTCTGCAGCAAATCGATGCGGTCGGCCACATGACAGGCGCCGTATACGTCATGGGTGACGAGAAGTATGGTTCTTCCGGCATCGGCAATATCCCGCACCAGGCGGTTGAAATCATCGATCGCCACCGGGTCGAGGCCTGAAGTCGGCTCGTCCAGCAACAGGATCGGCGTATCCCGCAGAATGGCAAGGGCGATCGCCACTTTCTGGCGCATGCCCTTGGAATAGGTTTGCATCCGCATGCCGCGAGCGCCGGATTGCAAGGCCACCCGGTCAAGCGCATCGTCGAATACGCCCCGATCCGCATTTTTCCCGGCAAGCGACAGGAAATAACCCAGATTCTCGTAGGCGTTCAGGTGGCCGTACAAGCTCGCCGCCTCGGGCAGATAGGCTATGGCCCGCCGAACGGCGTCGAGATTTTCGCCCACTTCCCTGTCCTGCACCCGCACGCTGCCGCCGGCCGGCGCAAGGAATCCGAGAAAGGTCAGCAAGGTCGTTGACTTGCCGGCGCCGTTGCCGCCGAGCAAGGCGTGAACCTCGCCCGGAGCTATCCGGAAAGTGACATCCTTCAGCACTTGCCGGCCCGAACGGATTACGCTGAGCGACTCCGCCACGAGAACCGGCGCCGCATCGTGCGACGATTCCCGCGATGTTTGCGCCTGTGAATCCGATGGCGCCTTGTCAGATTCAAGCATGAAAGCACTCCTCTACAATCTTGTTTACAAGTCTATGGCCAGCGAAAGGCGGTAGCGAAGCGGCGCGCCGGGCTCGACCCACACGTCCGCCCAGGAGTTGGTGTAGAACTCCTCGTCGAACAGGTTGTCGACATCCAGACGAAGCGTCGTTCCGTCGAAAATTTCCACTTCCCCGAAGATTCGCGCCGCGGTATACCCCGGCAGATAGAAGTCTGTCGCGGTCATGCCCAGACGCTCGCCGACGGTCAGAAATCCGCCGCCGATACGACCGTTGGCGCCGCGAAGCTGCAATCCCTTGCTCACCTGCAGGTTCACCTGATGCTCCGGCACGTTGATCAATGGATCGCCGGCCTTGATTTCGGCGGTAAAGTTCGGATCGGCGCTGTCATTGGTGTACTCGGCGTCAACGTAAGCGTAGGAGAACCACAAGCCGAGATCCCCGGGCAACAGCACGTCCAGGTCGAGTTCAAGGCCGTCGCTGCCGGCTTCCCCGGCAGCGCGCAGATTCCACCCGCCGGACGCTTCTGGACGATCGTCGTACACCAGGATATTGCTTTGGCTGAGGCTGAAAACCGCGATCGTCGCCGAGCCCGATACATTATCGTAATACTCGCCCAGATCGAACTTGATCCCGGCTTCCGCCGATTCCGACTTGTTCGGTTCGAACGGGTTGCCCGCGTAATCCGCGCCAGTCAACTGGCGGAATCCTTCGCCGTAGGCAGCGAACAGGCTGACTCCCTCGCCAGCCAGATAAACCGCCCCGACCTGGGGCGAGAACCGTGAATCGGATTGTCCGGAAACCGTCGGCGGGTTGTTGCGGCGATTGGTGAATTCCTGGCTGAAATCATCGAAGCGGCCGCCGAGGCGAATCTGGAAGTTGTCCGAGATGTCAATCTGGTCCTGAATGTAGATGCCCCAGGCCTCCTGTTCTTCGAAACGATCCCAGTTCGGGCCGAGCGGAGGCGCTGGATGGAGCCCGTACACGGGATTGTGCACATCGAGAAACCGATACAGCGACGGGTCCAGGGCGTCAAGGTCTCCGTTGGCGCCGCCAAACCACGGCGGACGGTAGCGGAGAATGACCTGATCGTTTTCGAAGCGGTCGTGGTCCCAGCCCAGCAACAGCCGGTGACGCGTCGAGCCCGTGTCGAACTCGCCCGCGAGTTCGGCGCGGAGCACGAAGTACTCGGTGTCGAAATCGCGCGAACGCTGGTAGCGGGACAGGGTGCGGCCATCAATGCCGATGGACTGCCTGCCGCCGAAGTTCGGCTCGGCCGCGTTGCCTGCGAACGAGGTGTCCCGCAGGCCAAGCCCGGCAAGCAGGCTCCAGTTTTCGGAGAAACTGTGCTGCGCTTCGAACTGGTGTCCCAGCACCTCGGTCTCGATGGGTCCGTCGCTCGGCTCGCCGACGAAAGTTTCGATCGGCATGAAACCGAGTTCGCCGTTCAGCGCCACGACTCCGCGGTCGAAGGGAATCTCCTGCCGGGTGAACTCCATCTCGTAAGTCACCCGCGTGTCTTCGCCCAGCCGCCAGTCGAGCGAGGGGTAAAATCCGCGGCGGCTGGTCTCGACCGTCTTGCGGAAACTCTCGCTGTCTTCGGTGAATCCAACAAGGCGAACGCCGACATTTTCATCTTGCCCCAGCATGGTTTGCACATCGCCCTCGATGCGAAGTTGCTGCCAACTGCCATAGGTAAACCAGAAATCCGCGCTCCTCTCGAATTGCGGGCGTTTGGTGACGAGGTTGACCGCGCCCCCCGGCTCGCCGCGGCCGAACAATGCGGCCTTCGGGCCTTTGAGGACTTCGACGCGTTCGATACCGACAAGATCGCGCGGGCCGCCAAAACCGCGCCCGGCGTTGAAACCGTTGACCAGAAATCCACTCGGCAGATTTTCGTCGCCGGCGAATCCGCGAATCGCAAAACTGTTCCAGAGCCCGCCGAAGTTGTTCTGACGCGCGACCGTAGCGGACAAATCCAGCGCTTCATTCAGATTGAGGGCGCCGACCTGGCGCATCATCTCGAGGTCCACTTCCTGGACGACTCCGGGAACTTCCCGGGTATCAAACAGGCCCTGATAGGCCCGGCGCTGCCCGATCACGAAAACCGTATCGATCGCGTCAGCGGAATCTTCCTCATCCGCGACCTGTGCCAGCACCGGAGAAAATACCAGGGGCTGGATCGCGATGACCGCGGAAAAAACACAAACGTGCAGGCGTGGTGTACTACTAATCATGGTATCGCTCCTTCTCTTCAACTGATTTCTGTTTCTGAACAACAGCCAGTGGCCGACATCCGGCAGGAGATAGCTGGAAAAGGCAGCTATCCGAACGCCCGCGCGATGATGGGCACGGAACGATTCGGGAAATCAGGTCACTGGTTCAGGAGAGGGGTGGAGAGCGAGAACGCGCCTCGGGAATTTCTACCGGCAGCGGGACCGGCGTGACGCTGGCAAGGAACTTGCCGGCGGGCGGGGTAACGGAATCGGCCTCGCAGGAAGCGATGAAATCGTCTTCCCCGCCGTGTTTGAGACAGATTTCACAATCAAGTTGCTTGCCTGGATCGTTTTCATGACCGTGGGCGACCTGCATGCTCACCGCGAATACCAGCAACAAGGCCAGTGCAGCCATCAAATTGATACGACCGCCCAAAGCTGTCCCAATGCTGGAAACCGAACTCCGCATAACAATCCGCTGTGCAGTAATTGCCTGCCACGCCGAGGGGCGTAGTATCCGGGCAAATCCATTGCCTGTCAACGCGCGCTCAAGCACTGTGCAAAGTTATTGAAGACGTCCCTGTTCGCCTTTATGCTGTGCCCTTTTCGAAGTCCGGGGAGACGAGAATGATCAGCGCCAGAGAACACCCGAAAAAGAAAATCACCGTCATGGGAAAGACCATGGCTTATGTCGAGATGGGCAAAGGCGACCCCATCGTGTTTCAGCATGGGAATCCGACTTCGTCCTACTTGTGGCGCAATATCATGCCCCGCCTGAAGGATCAGGGACGCTGTATCGCGCTGGACCTGATCGGCATGGGAGATTCCGAAAAAATCGGCGACTCCGGGCCGGACCGGTACACTTTTGTGGAGCACAGGGAGTACTTCGACGCCGCGCTGGAAGAGTTGGGCGTGGAAAACAATGTCAGCCTGGTGATTCACGACTGGGGCTCGGCGCTGGGCTTTGACTGGGCCCGCCGCAATCCCGGCCGCGTCAAGGGCATTGCCTATATGGAAGCCATCGTTCGACCGGTGGCGAGCTGGGATCATTGGCCCGAAGCCGCGCGCCGGGTATTCCAGGGATTCCGCTCTCCAGCGGGTGAGGACATGGTGCTGGAGAAAAACGTCTTTGTGGAGCGCGTGTTGCCCGGTTCCTGCCTGCGCAAGCTGAGCGAAGAGGAAATGGCGGTTTACCGCCGCCCCTTCGTCAATTCCGGCGAAGACCGCCGCCCGACCCTGACCTGGCCCCGGCAAATCCCCATCGCCGGCGAGCCCGCCGATGTGGTGCGGATCGTGCGGGACTACGCCGATTACTTCAGCAAGGCCGATGTGCCCAAACTGTTCATCAACGCCGAGCCCGGCGCCATCCTCATCGGCGCGCAGCGCGAGTTCTGTCGCGCCTGGCCCTCCCAAAAGGAAGTCACCGTCTCCGGCAACCATTTCCTGCAGGAAGATTCCCCGGACGAAATCGGCCGGGCCATTGGGGAATGGCTCGGGGGATTGTAGATTTTCGCTGGTTTCCCGGCGCCGCGCCTCGTTCTCGGCCAGAGTGCGGCCGGCGCCGATGACCCCAGCCCCCACGACGCCCAGTGTGCGAGTCGCAGATTGCATGGTGGAGTTACCAGGAGGGGCGAAGCTCAAGCGCGCTTCACCAGGCCGAACTTCGCTCGCGCCTCGGCCGGGCCAAGTACGCGAGCGCCCATCATCTCTACGATGTTGCGCTCACATCCTTGCTTTATCCTTGTATATCCGGCACGAAATGCCTAATATGCAAGATTAATGATTCCCAGAACCTTACAGAGCGATTTGAGCGCAGCGCTTTTCCGGCAGGCGGCGGTGCTGCTTACCGGGCCGCGGCAGTCGGGAAAGACGACGCTTTCGCTGGCCTGCGCGCGGGATAGGAACGGGCTCTATCTCGACCTGGAAGACCCTGATGATCGCGCCCGGCTGGCAGAACCGAGGCTGTTTCTCGAATCCCAGGAAGACCGGCTCGTGGTGCTCGATGAAATCCACCGCACGCCGGAAATATTCGCCTCACTGCGGGGCATAATCGACCGCGGCAGGCAGCACGGCAAGGGTGTCGGCAGGTTCCTGATTCTGGGCTCGGCATCGATTGACTTGTTGCGGCAATCCAGCGAATCGCTGGCCGGCCGGGTGGAGTTGCTGGAACTCATGCCCCTGTCCCTGCTTGAGATTGAGGACAACTTGCGAGCCCGGGATTCGCTCTGGCTGCGGGGCGGTTTTCCCCAGTCCTGGCTTGCGCCCAGCGACCGGGGCAGCCTTGTCTGGCGTAGAGATTTCATCCGGACTTATCTGGAACGGGACATTCCCGAATTCGGCCCGAGAATTCCGGCGACCACGCTTGAACGGCTCTGGACCATGCTCGCTCATCGTCAGGGAAGTCTGCTCAACGTCTCGACCCTCGCCAGCGCGCTCGAAATCAGCGCGCGAAGCGTAAACCGCCACATCGACCTGTTCGTGGACTTGATGCTCGTTCGCCGCTTACCGCCCCTGCATGCGAATGTGGGCAAACGTCTTGTCAAGTCACCCAAGACCTACATTCGCGACAGCGGTCTCGTTCATGCCCTGCTAGGCATTCCGACAATCGAGGAACTTTCCGGGCATCCGGTCATCGGCGGAAGCTGGGAAGGTTTCGTTATCGAAACCCTGCTCGGCGGGTTACCCTGGCCTTCCGGCGCCAGTTTCTATCGCACCACAGCGGGAGCGGAAGTCGATCTCGTGCTCGATTTCGCCGGCGGCCAGCGTTGGGCCATCGAAATCAAGCGCTCGCTATCGGCCAAAATGAGCCGCGGGTTCCACATGGCCCTGGCAGACCTCAAGCCAAACCGCGCATTCGTCGCCCACGCCGGCAGCGAACGTTATCCCCTGTCGAAGTCCGTCGAGGCCATCGGAGTCCGCGAACTCGCGCTGGCTTGCCAAAACCCGCGCTCGGATTAGGAACCGGAAGCTGGAAAGAGCGACAGGCATTCATCCAGCGCACAGAGAAGGCCCCCACTCGTCACTCCGCACGTGGCGATATGAGTCAACTCATCCTCTACACATCCGATGACGGTCGCACTCGGCTCGATTTGCGGGTAGATGGCCAACCCAAATCTCCCAAACATGACCCTTACCGCCTGGAGCGGTTCCCGTGTTCGCAAGGACGGTGGATGCGCGAAGGCCTCCGGCAATTGCCCTGGCATGCGCGGGAAGATCGCCCATTCGAGTAACCCATTGTCACAATTGGTAATGAATGTTTATTGCCGCCCTGTGGCGGACTTCGTACAATCGGGGTTGAACTCGCGGCCATGTACTGCGGGCTGCATGACATCAAGAGGGTTTTCCAGTGATCAAGTCGCGTATGTTTCGATGGCTTTCCGTGCTTCTGCTGCCACTGGCGGCCGGCGCGGCGGCGCAGGACCGGGTCGGTGATTTCTCGCTGCTCGACCAGACGGGTTATCACCATGGCATGAGCTGGTACGGAGACCACGAACTGATTGCCTTTCTGGTGCAGGCAAACGACAGCGAGGCCGCCGATGCCGCGCTGGCGGAGTATCTCGAACTGCATCGGCGCTACGATGGGCAGCGGGTCGAATTCATGATGATCAACCCCATGGGCCGGCTCAACCGCGAAGCGGTGCAAGCCTGGCTCGACCAGCGCGATGTGGCGCTTCCCGTGCTGATGGACGACTCGCAAGTCGTCTCCGAGGCCATGGGCATCGAGCGCACCGGTGAAGTGCTGCTGTACGATCCGAATTCCTTTCAGGTCGAATATCGCGGTTCAGCCGCGGGCGCAGGCGCCGCGATCGACGAATTGCTTGCCGGCGGGGAAGTCAGCAATCCGCTGATCGCCACTAGCGGGTCTGAAGTCAGCTATCCCGATTCGGGTATTCCCTCCTATACCGCAGACATTGCGCCGGTCATCGCCGAAAACTGCGCAACCTGCCACCGGGCCGGCGGCGTGGCGCCCTTTGCCATGGACAGCCACACCATGGTGCGCGGCTGGTCGCCGATGATTCGCGAAGTGCTGATGACGCGCCGCATGCCTCCGGGCCAGATCGACGGACATATCGGCGAGTTCATCAACGACCGCCTGATCGACCGCGAAGACATACGCAACATGATTGCCTGGGTCGAAGCCGGCGCTCCCATCGACGGCGACAGCGACCCGCTGGCGGAACTGACCTGGCCCGAGTCAAAGTGGGCCTTCGGCGAGCCGGATCTGGTGCTGGACATTCCGGCTACCACGGTTCCGGCCACCGGCAACGGCGTATTCGTGAATGTGGAAGTCGCCATGGAATTGGGGCAGGACCGCTGGCTGCGGGGAAGCCAGATCATCGCCGGCGACCGGACCGTATTGCACCACACGGTAAATCGCCTGGATTATCCGGAAGAATCCGGCCGCCGCGGTGGTTTTCTCGGAGAGCGCCATCCGGACAAGGCGGACATCACCGCGTACATCCCCGGCGACACGCCCGACCTGGCGCCGCCCAATACCGGCGGTCTGATCAAGGACGGCTCGGTGCTTCATCTCAACATGCACTACACCCCCAATGGCCGCGAGACCGTTGACCGCAGCGAACTCGGTTTGTGGTTCTACCCGGAAGGAGAGGTGCCCGAAGAAAGAATGAGCGGACGATGCGCCTGTGTCTTTCCCAACACCTGGACCACGATTCCTCCGCACGATCCGGCCTTCGAGCAGACCGCCAGCATCGTCATCGAGCGCGACGCGAAAATCCACAGCTATCTGCCGCACATGCATTTCCGCGGCAAGTACATGCGCTTCTACGCGGATTATCCCGACGGCACCAGCGAGGAACTGATCAACATCGCCAAGTACAACTACAACTGGCAGTTGAGCTATACCTACGAGGAACCCAAGTTCGTTCCGGCCGGAACGAAGATCACCGCCGTGGCGGCCTGGGACAACTCGGACAGGAATCCGAACAACCCCAACCCCGACCGCGCGGTGGACTGGGGCAACGAAAGCTGGGACGAAATGTTCTTCGGCGCCGTTAGCTGGAAGTTCGAGGATCAGGACGGGGACTAAGGTAAGGTTCTGTCATTCTGCGGTAATGTTCTGTCATTCTGCGCGAAGTCGCAGAATCTCATGGGGATTGCCACCTTCCTGAGATTCTGCGACTACGCTTCGCTCCGCGCAGAATGACAGGTGGGGGAGGCTTCGCTCCGCGCAGAATGACAGGTGGGGGAGGCTTCGCTCCGCGCAGAATGACGGGTAAGGGCTTCGCTCTGCTTGCTCATGCTTGCAGACGTTCAACCGCGACGCGCATGCGGTCGAACCGCTTGAGTATCGCCGGAAGATAAAGCAGGTCAAGCAGCAATGCCAGCACCACGATGGGCACGAGCAGTCTGGCGGCCTGCTGGAAGTAGAAGGTGCTTGCGGCCATGAGGAATGTGGAGCCGAGAGTGAGCACCAGGGTGGTAATCGTCAACGCCGGCCCCGCGGTGCGGATGGCGTGGGCCGAGGCTTCGGGAATGGCCGCTCCGGCCCTGCGCTGGCGCAGGTAGTGGGTCAGCACATGCACGGTATCGTCCACCACCAGGCCGATGCTGATGCTGAACAACATCATCACGAATGGGTCCAGGGTACCCACGAGAAGCCCCCAGAACCCGAACACGATGGCCGCCGGCAGCAGATTCGGAATGATGCTGAGAATGCCAAAGTACAGGCTGCCCAGGCCCACGATCAGGGTCAGGGTGATGAGCGTCAGGCTGAGCGAGTAACCCTGCAGCAATTCCACGGTGACCCGCTCATCCATGCGGGCGAAGACCAGCAGGCCGCTGCCGTGAACGAGGCCGGCCCCGGCAAAGTTCCCGGCAAACCCGGCATCCACCACCTCGTTCAGGTCAAGCAATTGCTGGTTGGTCATGGGTCTTGCATTGACCGTGAGCGTGGCGATGGAGCGGTCCTCGTTGAGCAGGCGTGAGAGCGGAAAATCCCGGTTCTGTACGAACTCGTAGGCATCCAGATAATTGCCGATGCTTTCCGGATCATGCGGCAGCCGGTAGGCGCCGGCGTTCCCGAAACGCATCTCGTTGACGGTTTTCAGCACCTGCACCACGCTGGCGGTGGATTCGATTTCCTCCCGGGCTTCGAGCCAGACCTGCAATGACTCCAGTTGGGCGAGAAAGACAGGGTCCACCGCGCCGTCTTCGCCGCCTGCGTCGATGCCATAGCTTATGGACGGGCCGCGGTCGAGCCGCTCGCCTACTGCGTCGAAATAATCCCGCAGTCCTGCGGCGTCGCTGATGAAATCGAGCCGGTTGAAATCGGTTTCATTGAGGGGAAGCATGCCGATGCCGGTTACCGCCAGCACGGTGCAGCCCCAGAATAGCGGCCGGTCGAAGCGGCGACCGCTCGCGACAATGCCCTGCATGATGCGTTGCAGCAGTTCCGCTTCCGTATCGGGACCGACGCGCTTCACCAGGCGAATCAACAATTCCGGCAACACAGCCGCGGTAAGCAGCCAGGAAAACACGATTCCCAAGGCCACGGTGCCGCCAAAGCCCTGAATCGCCGGCGAGGAACTCAGATTGAGCGAGGCGAAACCGATTGCCGTGGTCAGGGCGGCCAGACTCACCGGGCGGATATTGTGCATCAGGCTGAAGCGCATGGCTTCCTCGGCCGCCATGTGGCGAGCAAGCCCCTGGCGATAAATCGAAATCACATGGACGCTGCTCGCCACCGAAACCACTACGATGATCACCGGCGCAATCGCGGTTACGGTATTGAAGGAAAAATTCATCAGGCCCAAAGCGCCCAGGGCGCAAAGCAGGGTCAGCAGAGTATGGGCGAGAATGGCAAAGCCCGCCCGCACCGAGCGAAAGAAAGCGCAAATCGCCAGAATGCAGGCGAAGATGACAAAAGGCAGCAAGCCGCCGAGGTCATCTAGCATGGACTGGCGGCTGGAGTACTCAAGCAGCACTTCGCCGCTCACATGGATCTCAAGCTCGGGGTACTTTTCCCGCAATTCATCGCGCAGGCCGAGGGCTGCCGCGGCGGCGTCCAGCCGTTGGGATTCACTGGCGAGCCGGGTATTCAGGCGAATCCGGCTGAATGCCAGACTGCCTTCTGCCAATAGCAGATTCCCTGCGAGCAACTCGTCCCCCGCGGCGGTTTCGGCGAGAGAGGCAAGTTCGGTTTCGCTGTATTCCCGGTAATCCCGGGCGAACAGGCGCCGCAGATTGCGCGGCGAGTAGTAATCGAGCAGGGAGGAGTGCCGCGCCGCCAGCGGGATTTCCAGATAGCGCCCGCGCAACTCGTCGATGGCCTGCAGGCGCCGCGGGGTGAACAGGCTTTCTTCCGCGGGCGCAAGAAAGGCGAAGACGATCTCGGCGCTGGCCGGGAACTCGGCTTCGAGCCGCTCGAGTTCTTCGATGTAAGGGTCGCTGCGGGTAAGCAGGGAATCGAGGGAACTGTCGAATCCCAGCCTGACCATTCCGGCGCCAAGCAGCAGGGCTGAGACAACCGCCAGCGCCAGCAGCCCGCGCCGCCGGGCGAGACAGAATGCGGCAATTCCCTCGGAGCCTGCGCCACAGGAATTCACGGCTGCAAATCCGCTCTCATCCACACCCCTGGCCGCTCGATTTCGTTGCATATTCACCGATATTCGCCCCAACCGACCGGCCAGGGGCGCGGCGATAGCGAATTTTCGCTTTCGCGAATTCCTGCGGCGCAGGCTCCTAGAAAATGGCTACCAGGCAGCCCTTGGAGTCGGGGATGTCTTCCATGTTGACCTTGCCGCCGGCAAGCACGGTGTTCAGGGCATCGATGAGATAATGCTGCCGGGCCTCATTGCGCTGGGTCTCATAGCCCAACTGATCATTGATGGGGCCGCGGTAGAGCACATCTCGGCTGCGCGGGTCGACGATGAAGACTTCCGCCGTGCGCTCGACCCCAAGCGCCTTGGCGAGGGCCTGGTCCTGGTCCTTCATGATGGGAAAGTCGATACCGAATTCGTCAGCTTCCCTGGCAATGCGGGGCAGGTCATCCTGGATATTGGAATTGAACATGGCAAAGGCGATGTTCCGGGGCGCGAATTCCTCCCGCACGGCGCGGTAGTTGGGAAGGGCTAGCCGGGCAATGGGGCAGCCCACGCCCTGCACATAGAACACCACGTACTCGTAGTCCTGGTAGATATCCAGGGAATGTACTTCACCGAGCTGGTCGGTAAGTTCGAATTCCGGGATGGAACGCAGCCAGCCGTCGGCGGACGCGGCGCCAGCGACAAACACCATGCCGCAGGCCAGGGCAAGGGAAAGAAAACGTCCGGTCAATCGCTTCACGTTCGGCTCCCGAGTTCGTTATGCACAGGCCAAAATCCTACCAATTCCCCCAATCCCGTCAAAGCGGCAAATTGCCAAGGTAACAGAATGTTGCATCCCTCCAGCCGAAGGCAGGTTCCCGTTCGGCGCAGGCTCCTAGGGAACTTCGCCGGCAAGGACCTTGCGGAATACGTCGGTGTCCACATTGCCGCCGGTGAGAATCACGCCCACCCTGCGGCCCGCCTGACGTTCCCGCTCCTGCATCAGCGCGGCGAATGCCGCGGCGCCGGCGCCTTCCGCCACATTATGGCTGTGCCGGTAGAGCAGGCGCATGGCTTCGGCGATTTCCCCCTCGCTGACCTCGACCACCCGTTCGGCCCCGGCGCGAATCATTTCCAGCGGCTCTTCCATGGGTACGCGGCAGGCCATGCCGTCGGCGAAGGTATTGGCGGATTCGCTGGCCACCACCTTGCCCGCTTCCAGGCTGCGGGCCAGGGCCGCCGCCTTTTTCGCCACCACGCCGATGACCCCGGTTTGCAGGCCGAGCAGATCCCGGGTGCGAATGACGCCGCAGATTCCGGAACCCATTCCGATGGGGACGTACACCGAGTCCAGGTTTGCCACGGCTTCGAACAGCTCCAGCGCATAGGTCGCCACGCCGCGCACGAGGGCGGGATGAAAAGGCGGCACTTTCATGGCGCCTTCGGCATCGGCGACCCGCACCGATTCCAGCCGTGATTCCTCGAAATCATCACCGAATTCGATCAACTCGGCGCCCCAACCGGTCATGGCGGCATTCTTCTCCACGCTGTTGCCCCGGGGCGCAAAGACCGTAACCGGCACGCCGAGGCGGCAGGCGGCATAGGGAATGCTCTGGCCGTGATTGCCCCGGGTGGCGGTAACCATCTTGTGTGGCAGCCCCGGGCCGCGCTGCAACTCGTCCATGAGGACGAGGCCGCCGCGCACCTTGAAGGCGCCGATGGGCGTGTGGTTTTCGTGCTTCAGCCAGACTTCGCAGCCACTGAGGCCGCCAAGCCCGGGCCAGGCGTACTGTGGCGTCGGCGGCATATGCCGCGCAACGACTTCCTGCGCCTGCCGCAGTTCCGCAAGATCAAACATTGGATCCCCCCATTTCGAAGCGCGCAATTCTGGCACCTCGGCGGTCCCCGGTCAATTGCAGGCAATCGCCCCTGGTCAATTGCGATTCACTTGTCATTCCGCACGTAGTCGCAGAAGCTCACGGGGTGGCCCCTGCCTGAGATTCCCGGCCATTGCACGGGATTCTGCGACTGCGCTTTGCTCCGCGCAGAATGACGGAGAGGGGAAACCTGGGAGCCTGTGCCGCAGGCCCTAATCAAAATGCAGCCGCGAGCGGTTCAGGCGTTTTACCGAATTGCAGCCCATGAGAATCATGTCGCGCTCGATTTCTTCCCGCAGTTTGGTCAGGGCCCGGTCCACCGCGGCTTCGCCGCCAGCGGCGAGGGCATAAAGATAGCCACGACCGATCATGCAGGCTTTGGCGCCCATGGCCAAGGCTTTCAGCACATGGGTACCCCGGCGCACGCCGCCGTCGAGAATGACCTCGATGCGGTCCCCCACGGCATCGACGATGGCGCCGAGCTGATCAAAGGGCGCCGTGCTGCCGTCGAGCTGGCGGCCGCCGTGGTTGGAAATCATGATGGCGCTGGCGCCGATATCCACCGCGCGGCGGGCGTCGTCCACCGACATGACGCCCTTGATGGCGAAAGGCCCGCCCCAGCGCCGGATCGCCTCTTCCGCGTCCTTCCAGGTGATCGAACGGTCGAACTGGCTGTTGATGTAATCGATGACCGAGATGAGCTTGCTGGTGCCCTCGTCGATCTGTCCCGCCACATTGGCGAGCTCGAATTTCCGCGAAGTGAGATAGTTGAGGCTCCAGTGGGGGTGGGTGCAGAAGCTGAACAGGCTCTTGAGGGTGAAGCGCGGCGGCGTCACCATGCCGGTGCGCAGGTCGCGTTCGCGGTTGCCCGCCACCAGGGTGTCCACAGTAAGGCAGATGGCGGAAAAATCGGCTTCCTTGCAGCGCTCGATGAAATCCCAGCTCATGGCCCGGTCCTTGTGGATATAGAGCTGGTAACACTTGGGCCCCGGCGTGAGGGCGCCGATTTCCTCGATGCTGGTGGTGGCGATGGTGGAAAGGCTGTACATGGTCCGGTGCTTGTGGGCCATGCGGCAGACGGCGTTTTCGCCGTGGTGATGGAACAGCCGCGACATCGCCGTGGGCGAACAGAATACCGGCCAGTCAAGCTTCTGGCCCAGTACATTCACCGAAAGATCGAGATTCGACAAGTCCGCCAGGGCGTCGGGAATCAGCCGGACCCGGTTGAAGGCGCCGGTATTGCGGCGCAGGGTGATTTCGTCATCGGCGCCGCCGTCGATGTAATGAAACAGGGGTGCGGGCAGCCGCTTCCTGGCAAGCTTGCGAAAGTCGGCCGGATTGTGGCAATCGCTGATGCGCAAGACAGGTCCTTGCCCGGTTCGGGATAACGATGATTCAGCGATCAGCGCCGTGCACATTGTGCAGGCTGTCGCCGGAGGTCTCGCTCAGGGTCCAGACACAGAGCAGCGAGGCCAGCGAGGCGATGGCGATATACACCGAAACCCAGACGATGGCGTATTCGGTCCACAGTATCGTGGCGATGGTGGGAGCGAAGGCGCCGCCCACGATCGCGCCGATCTGGTAGCCCAGGGAGGCGCCGGAATAGCGCACTTCGGTGCTGAACAGCTCGGTGTAGTAGGCCGCCTGGGGGCCGTACATCATGCCGAGGAAACAGAGCCCGCCGGTGACGCCAAGCACCACCAGCCAGAATTGCCCGGTATCCACCAGGGGGAACAGGGCGAAGGCCCAGGCGCCGGTGAGAATCGCGCCGAGCATGAATATGCCGCGCCGGCCGTTCCTGTCGGAATAGCCCGCAGCCCAGAACTGGAAGGGAATCTGCAGGGCCGAGGCAAGCAGCACCGCCCACAGCATTTCATCCCGGCTCATTCCCGCCACTCCCTGGCTGCCATAGGCGAGAATGAAACCGATGAGGATGTAGAAGGATACCTGGATGGAAAGAAAGGCCCCCGCCGCCAGGGCGATGGTGCGCGGGTACTTGATCAGGGCTTCGAGCACCGGCGAGCGGCGCACCACCGGCGCCGCCTGTTCCTCTTCCTGCCGGGCCTCCCGCAGCACCTGCAATTCGCGGAAGGCCACGGTGTCCTCGAGCTTCAACTGCACGTACATGCTGATGCCGATCAGCGCCACGCTGGCCAGGAAAGGTATGCGCCAGCCCCAGGTCTGGAAGAATTCATCGGAAACCATGGCGCTGATGATGATGAAGGCCATGTTGGCGAGAATCACCCCCACCGGGGCGCCGGCCTGGGCATAGGCGCCGAACCAGCCCCGTTCACTGGGCGGCGCGCTTTCGGTGACGAGCAGCATCGCCCCGCCCCACTGGCCGCCAATGGCGAGGCCCTGGCAGAAGCGCAGCACCGTCAGCAGGATGGGCGCCGCAATGCCGATGGTGGCATAGGTGGGCAGCAGGCCGATCAGGGTCGAGGCCACGCCCATCAGCATCAGGGCGATGACCAGGGTGCGCTTGCGGCCAATGCGATCGCCAAAATGGCCGAACAGGATGCCGCCCAGGGGCCTGGCGATAAAACCGAAGGCGAAGGTGCCAAAAGAAAGGATCAGGCCCACCGTGGGAGAGCTTTCCGGAAAGAAGGCCGCCGGGAAGATCAGCGCGGCGGCGGTGGCGTAGAGGAAAAAGTCGTACCACTCGATGCTCGTGCCGGCAAGGGCGGTCAGCGCCACCGTGCGCATGTTCTGTCCCCGATGCGCTTCGGCTTGCTGCACCGTGGTGGATTCATTGGCGGCCATGGGCTCTCCTTTCAGTGCGGGTTCTCAGCCTGTCCTGCTGGTTTTCCGGGATTCTTCAAGAGTCCGGAAAGGCAATCGAGAATAGCAGGAAACCCCCGGTCATGCACAGAAGCCCGCGCCGCAAGCTCCCGGGAGGCAACATGATGTATCATCCGCCGCTCATTCATTTCCGGCAGGAGGAGCGCAACAGTGGAACAGGAAACCATCGCCATACATGGCGGCTACGAGACTGACGCGACCACCAAAGCGGTCGCGGTGCCGATTTTCCAGACCGTCGCCTACGAATTCGACGACGCCAAGCACGGCGCGGACCTGTTCGATCTCGCGGTCCCCGGCAATATCTACACCCGGATCATGAATCCCACCAATGCCGTGCTCGAAGCGCGCATGGCGGCAATGGAAGGCGGACTCGCCGCGCTCGCGGTGGGCTCGGGCATGGCGGCCATCAATTATTCGATCCTGACCCTCGCCGCCGCAGGCAACAACATCATCACCGTGCCCCAGTTGTACGGAGGCACCTATACCCTGTTCGCCCACATGCTGCCGAGCCAGGGTATCGAGGTGCGCTTCGCCGAGGATGATTCGGCGGCGGCGCTGGAAAAGCTCATTGACGGGAACACCCGCGCCATCTACTGCGAAACCATCGGCAACCCCGCGGGCAATATCATCGACCTGGAGCCCATCTGCCGGATGGCGCGCAGGCACGGGGTGGCGGTGATCGTCGACAATACCGTGCCCACGCCGGCGCTGTGCCGGCCCATCGAATACGGCGCCGACATCGTGGTGCATTCCCTGACCAAGTATGTGGGCGGCCACGGCACTTCCATCGGCGGGGTGATCGTGGACTCGGGCAAGTTTCCCTGGGCCGAACACGCCGAGCGCTACCCCGAGCTGAACAATCCCGAACCTTCGTACCACGGCATCGTTTATACCGAAGCCCTGGCCGAGGCGGCTTTCATCGGCCGGGCGCGGACGGTTCCCCTGCGCAATACCGGCTCGGCCCTGTCTCCCATGAACGCCTTTCTTATCCTGCAGGGCCTGGAAACCCTCAATCTGCGCATGGAGCGGCATTGCGAGAACGCCATGGCCGTGGCCGAGTATCTGTCGGACCACGACAAGGTGGAATGGGTCAGCTTTGCCGGGCTGCCGGCGGACCCGGGTCACGCCCTGGCGCGGAAATACTGCGGCGGCGCGCCGGCTTCCCTGCTTACGTTCGGGGTGAAGGGCGGCTTTGAGGCGGGCGTTCGGTTCTACGATGCCCTGCAAATGATCAAGCGCCTGGTGAATATCGGCGACGCCAAGACCCTCTCCTGCCACCCCGCGTCAACCACCCACCGGCAGTTGACCGAGGCAGAGCAGTTGACCGCCGGCGTGCGCCCGGAAACCATCCGCCTGTGCATCGGCATCGAGCACATCAAGGATATTCTGGCGGATATCGAACAGGCGCTGGAGGCTGCGTGAGCTCCTGTGCGCGGGCTCCGAGGGGCTTCCCATGAGATTCTGCGACTACGCGCAGAATGACGAAGAGGGGTAGACTGTCATCCTGCGCGAAGTCCCTCCTCCGTCATTCTGCGCGCAGCGAAGCGGAGTCGCAGAATCTCATGAACCCGGCACTGCCATTCGACGGGAGATTCCGCGACTGCGCGCGGAATGACATGGGGGGAGCGGGCCGAGCCTCGGGCCTATCGTGACAATGCCTCCCGCAGGGACTGCTGTTCCATGCACCTGAGCGCATCCGCCACGGGGAGCCAGCCGGGCTGGCCCGCCGCGGCGTGGAAGCCTGCTTCGGCGGGAGTGACCACCGTCGCGTCGTTGGCGCCGCCGGAGAAGGTCTGCCCCACCCGCAGCCAGCGCTCCACGTGGGACGCGCCGCGCCAGGTTTCACTGGCCCTTGCCGCCGCTTCGGATCGCAGTCGCGGGGATACGCAGGCGCTGGCGGCGAAATCGGGTATTTCATCCGGCTCGAAGCCTCTCGGGCCGGTTTCCGGATTCCAGCGGTTGCGTTCCCTTGCCTCGCCGGGATTTTTGTTCCCTACTTCGCCGGATTTACCCACTGCCGGGACGCCGCCGATGACGGAGTCCGTCGAGCCACCGCCGTAGGTTTTTTCCAGACACTGCAACACAATGCGCACCGGCGTCCAGCCGGACCACTTCGACTCCTCGGTCTCGGCAGCGGCGGCGGTGAAGGCCGCGGTGGGCTCGGCGGTCGCGCCCTCCCAGTCCGGGAGCGTCTGGTCGCCGCGGTCCTGCCGGTAGGCGATCAGCACGCGGTACCAGTTGGCGCCGTAGTTCGGGGAACGGTTGGCGTTGGAATCGTAGTAGCCCTTGACGGTGTTCCACTGGGCAACGCTCACACAGGTGCCCTGGGCGATTGCCGGCGGCGGGGGCGGCGGGGGCGGCGGCGCGGGAGCGGGGGCGCTTTCCTCCTCAAGGCATTCGAGCACCTCGCGCACCGGGGTCCAGCCGGACCAGACCTCTTCGCCGTCCTCCGCTTCGTCCGCGGTGTAGGCCGCGGTCGGCTCGGCGATTGCGCCCTCCCAGCCGGGCAGCGCCTTCTCCGGGCGCGCCAGCCGGTAGGCGATCAGCACCCGGTACCAGTTGGCGCCGTAGTTGGGGGATCGATTGGCGTTGGAATCGTAGTAGCCCGCGACGGTGCTCCACTGTTCGTCGCTCACGCAGGAGGCGATACGCGTAATCCCGGTGGAATCGCCGGTTCCGCCTCCCTCCACGTGGAGCGCCGTCGTGGCCGCGAGGGCCTCGTGCGCCCGCACCTCGCCGTCGTCGTCCACATGCCACGGCACCACCCGGATCGTCAGCGTCATCGCCGCCGGGGCGTTGTGGTGGATCGTCGCCGAGACGCCGGTGACGCCGTTCAGGCTCCCGCCGATGCGGTCGTCCCCGCCGCCGCCTTCCCAATCCACCCGGTAGGCCGTGGCATGGGGAACCGCGTCCCAGGACACCCGCGCGCTCGTGGCGTCCACAACCGTCGCCCGCAGGTTAGAGACCGGCTCGGTCGGCGCCGGCGTCGCGGCGAACGCCGACTGCTCCGCCGACCGCAGCGCCGGGAATTCCGGCGCCGCCGCGTCCACCCCGACATACGCCACGCTAGGCTTGCCCGGAGTGTAGTCGGCCTCCCGGTCGCCGAACACCAGCGACGGGTCCATCAGCGCCACCCGGATCGAGCCGGTGTTCGCCGCTCCGTTGGTCCGCGTCGGCACGGTGAAGACCGTGCTCCCGGTGGTGTCCACGGTCGCCGTCCGCAGGCCACGGTGCTCCGGCGCCAGGTGCGTCAGGATCGTCCCGAACGGATCCGTCAGGTCGTGGGACACGTCGGATTCCCCCACATGGACGCTCACGTCCAGCGGCGCGAGCGGCGCCGGGCTGGCCTTCAGCGTGAAGGTCGCGTCGCTGCCCTCGGACACCTGCGGGCCCGCCTCGATCCACACCGCCGGCGTGCCCGACGGGGCCCCCGACGCATTCTGGATCGTCACCGTCGCCGCGCCCGCGGGCCAGCCCAGCGGCGCGCCCAGCGAGTCCGTCGAATCCCGCCTCACCCGGACGTGGAGGCCGTCGGACAGCACGTTGCCGTTCGCGTCGGCAAGCCGCGCATCCTGGTGGGAGGTGCCCGTCCCCATCCGCCTGATCTCCAGGTCGATCGTCTCCCCGTCGTCGTTCGCCGAATCCGCATGCACCGGAATCCGCAGCACGCCCCTCGACGCCCCCGCCGGGATCGTCAGGGTCCACGGGCCCGCGGCGTAGTCCGTCCCCGACGTGGCCGTGCCCGTGCCCGCGGCGGCGATGTGCAGCGTCACCGGCTTGAGCAGTTTCGCGAGGTCGTCGGTTCCCCGTTCCACCACCCGGATCCCCACCTCCGCGTCCCGCCCCTCGTGGGCCGTGTACGCCGCGGCCTGGAAATCCACCTCGGGGGCGATGTCCCGGATGATGACGTCGGCCTCGCACGCGCTGTGTCCTATCGGAAGGGCCGGCGCATCGGCCCTGATTGCGAAAAGCTCGTTGTTCTCGAACAGGGCGTCGGCGGCGGTCGGGACCCTGAGCGTGTACTCCTCCGTCCCCGCCGGGAGCCAGAACACTTCCGGGTAGACGTTCACCTTCGTATAGTCGCCGTCCCCGGCGCTCTGGTTGGTGTACGTGAACTTGAACCAGCCGCCCTCCGGCAGCGGCACCGAGAACGTGAGCCTCATGGCCAGTTCCTCGCCCTCCCTGGCCGTATAGCTGCTTCTGTCGAAACAGAAGGTGTAGTCGTTCTCCATGATGTCCACGCGGGCCTCTTCCGGCGTGCCGGCCCCGTCCGGCGTCACGAACCCCGCCGGCAGGCTGGCGTCGTCGATCCGCAACCGGAAAGCCTCCGTAGAAAGCTCCACCTCCTCGTCCTCCAGGGTCCGGATCGTGAACGCGGCGCCCGTCTCGCCCGCCGGCACCGTGACGGAGTACGGACCGGCGGGGTAGTCGGTGCCGGGCGCGGCCGTGCCCCGCGTGTCGGTCAGGCTGATCACGGTGTCCACGCCCCGCGGCTGCCTGATATGCACCATCCCCTCGAACGCGGCGCCCTCGGTCACCTTGTAGGTCGACTTCGACAGCCACACATCGACATCGTCGCCCGCCTGGCTCGACGTGTAGTCCCGGATCGTGAGCTTGTAGCTCCCTATCGCGCCGGTGTTGGCGCCGAAGCCACGCGTGTCGTGGGTCATGCCCTGGCTGTCGGTGTAGGTGCCGACGACCTTGTTGAACTGCGACGTGGGGCTGTCGGCCCTGTAGATATCCAGCGTCAGCGTCTCGCTGTCGTCGTTGATCCCGTCGTCGACGATCGGGATCCGGATCCGCGCCTTGCGCCCGGTGCCGAAGTGCGCGATCCAGCCCCAGCCGGACGACCCGCGCTTGTAGTCCTCGCCGCGCGTGGCCGTGGTGCCCGACCTCCTCTCCCGGACATAGACGGTGGTCGTGAACTCCGGCTTCTGGCTCAACTCCAGCTCCACCCATACGTAGCCCGCGCCCTCGTTCACCTCGTGCGACCCGTCCGTCGAAGCGAGATCGAGCGGCGCCCGCGCCGCGCCGGCGACACCCGTGAATCTCACATGGGCCGCCGGGTATTGATCGTCGAAGATCCGCACCGAGACAAAGGACGGGCTGCCGAGGGTATATTGGTCGCCGCTTTCCAGGGACACCGACACGCGACCGTAAGGGTCGGCCCCCGCGGCCTGCAGCGTGGGGACGGTCACCTCCGCCGACGGCTGGTTCGCGGGGACGGTGACACTCTTGCCGAGGCCCAGGCTTCCCGAGGGCACGAACTGCCGACTGTTGCCCGCATTCTCCAGGACACTGTAGCCGATCGCCATGTCCCTGACCGGCGCCGGATCCACATGCACCGCGAAAACCGCGTCCTCGCCCTCCCGCGCATCCTTGACGCCGGAGACCGTGACCGTGCAGTCGTCGTCCTCGATGGTCACCACCATCGAGCCCTGCGAGCCCAGCGTGACCCAGGACGGCAGCTTCGATGCGTCGATCGCCACCCGGAAGGTCTCGTCCCCCTCGCACAGGGCGTCGTCCCGGATCGGCAAGTCGATGAAGTTGGTGGTACCGCCGTTCGCCTCGAACGTCCCCGTGGCCTTCCTGACGTAATCCGCCCCCGCCGTGGCCGTGATGTCCGTGAAGAGCAGCGGCACCGCGATGTCGCCGCCCGGCGCCGCATCCACCCGCAGCACCAACGATATCAGGCCACCTGCTTCGGGCCGCGTGGAGGTCGCCACGGCGAAGGACAGGGTCACTGACGACGGCGCGTCCCTGAGCGTGATCGTCTGCGTCGGCCCGCCCCCGAGCGACAGGGTGACCGTCTCGGCCGATTCGACCGTATTGTCCTCGATGGCCTCGATCCGCAGCGGACCCGTGGCGCGGGGGCTCTTCAGATGTGCGCCGTGGAAGGTGATCGAGGGACCGGTGCCGTCGAAGCCGTTGCAGACGCCCGCCCCGGCAGTGGCCGTTTCGACGCAGACCAGCCGGTAGTCCGTCCCCCGGGTGGCGGTGCCCCGCACGTCCAGCGGCAGCGTCACCGTCTCGTCGGCCTCCAGGGGTCTCGACAGCACGATATTGAAAGTCACGCCCGCGCCCTCCGGCAGCGCCGTCAAGCCGTTGGCGAGGGGGACCAGTGTCGCCGTCAGCGGCTCCGGCGTCTGCGCCCGCGCCCCGGTCGAAAGACCGGCCAGCAGCGGAAGGACGAGCAGGAACGCGGCGGCAACCCGGCGCAAGGCGCGGGCGCCGGAAGATCGGGGAACACGATTCCCGCCTTCACGGTCGAAGGCAGGCCGGGTTTCAGGTTCGGACGCCGAAAGCCCCGCCCGGCGCCGCGGCAACACGCTCAAGACAGGCACCCGGCCAGACCAGGGCTTGGCTTGGCTTGGCTTGGCTTGGCTTGGCTTGGCTTGGCTTGGCTTGGCTTGGCTTGGCTTGGCTTGGCTTGGCTTGGCTTGGCTTGGCTTGGCTTGGCTTGGCTTGGCTTACAGTATGATGCGTCTCGGCTACTTTCATTGTCAAGCGACCCCCGGGGATGTTTTTGCCCACTTCTGGCTGTCTCGGCCAGAAACGCGCAGACTTTACCGAACTTTCTCTCCGAAATCCAACGCTACGCTACCAGAAAAACAGCGGCGGGAGCAGCCTACCAGGCCAGATTGAGTTCGATGCCGATGCCGTGGTCCGGCGGGGACATGGGGCTTTCCCGCCGGTTGAGCTTGAAGTTCAGGCGCAGGTCCGGGGCGTCTTCGTCGAGAGGCTCGAACCGCCAGCCGAGGCTGTAATCCCGGCCATGGCCCGTGACGCTGTAGCCCAGCACGGGTTCGCCGCGGTAGCGTTCGCGGAACATGGGCATTCCCCAGCTTGTCTCGGCGGTCCAGCGGGCGCTGGCGCCCTGGCTTTGGCCTGACACATGATCGGCGATCGGGTCCGAGCGGAACAGGGCGTCGAGGCCGCCCGAGGATTGCCCGCCGAATTCCTGGCGCAGGCTGAATTTCGGCCCGAAACCGCCTTCCTGTGCCGGGCTCCAGCTCAGCGACGCCGACAAGCCCCGGTCGCTGCGGCCTTCCGCCTCGTGGGCAAGCAGGGTGCGGGCCTCGATGTCGAGCGTCAGGCCGAGTTCCGGCGCGTTCCAGGCCAGGCCGCCGCCGACTTCCACGCCAAATCCGGTTTCCGCGTCGCCGCCGTCGCGGCGCAGGCCGGCTTCGAGTTTGGGCGTGACGCTGCCCGAGCCGAGGGCGAAGCTCCAGCTTCCTTCGACGCCCAGCCGCAGCCGGCTCACGGAGGCGTCCGCGCCCATCATGCCCAGGGTGCGACTCGATGCGGTATGCGCCCAGAGCGCGTCGGAGATCAGCGCCAGGGCCGGGCCGCCTTCCCCGGAACCGCCGAAAAGCTCGCCGCGCAGCCCCGCCGCCGCCATGGTCCAGCCAAGATCGGCCCGTATCGCCCCGGAATCGGAGTCGGCCGCGGTTTGGCTTTCGTTCGCCGCCGCGGGATAACCGCCGCCGAAATCCAGGCGCAATTCTCCCTTGCCGTAACCCGCCGCACCCCACAGGCTCCATTGCTCCGACCCTTGCCAGGCGGCGTAGGGAATCGCGGCGGTCAGGGTCGATTCGACGCCGCCGTCGCTGTTCGCCAGTCCGCGATAGCCGCCCTCGGCAAAGGTTTCGCTGAGGGCGAGACCGTACAGCCAGTCGCCCTGGAGATAATCCGCGCCGAGCATGGCGCTGTACACTTCGCCGTCGATTTGCAGGGCGCCGTCGGCGCCGCCGAAGCGGTTCCGGGCGCCGTGGCCCCAGAAGCCGAGCACGCCGCCTTTTTCGTCTTTGTTCCGGGTGTACTCGAAACTGCTGTCGAGGAGCATTTGCACCAGGCGCCGGCCCTGGTCCATTTCGTCGTACGCGCCAGACCCGGAGTTCATGCCAGCCCCTGTTCCCATACCCATGGTCGCGCCCATGCCGGAACCATAGGCCTGGACAGGTTCGTAGCTTTGGTTGGCGCCGAAGCCCGCGGAGGAACCCATGCCGCCGGTAACCTGGCCCGCGCCGTTGTGGAATCCCGGCATTCCCTGGCCGGAGGCGGGCGCCATGCCATTTCCCACGCCGGGCATGGACTGGAAGAAAGCGCCTGTCCCGCCGAAACCTCTGGTTCCGCTCATGGCCAGCAATGCGCCCGGCGGGAGATCGAGCAGCGAGCCGAACGATTCCTGCCGGCAGCGCGGGCCGGCGCCGCTATCGCCGCCCATGGCTTCCGCCGAATCCCGGTTGACGTCGGCATTTTCGTTTTCCCCTGCCGCCGGGTCGCGTTCCGCATCCCGGGCGTTTGCTCCAGGCCGGGATGCGCCGGCGGCGAGATGGTTTGCGACGCCGCCGCCGGACTCGCAGTCTTCGAGGCCGCCGCCTATGCTCCGGCCGCCGATCGTGCCCTGGAATCCGGGCGCGCGTCCGGCCTCGCGCAAGGTCCGGATGCGGGACGTGACGCCTTCCAGCGACTGCTCGGCCACGGCGCGGCCGAAACGGGCAAGCCAGGCCCTCGGCATGGGGTCGCTGTTCCTGATCCTGCCCGTGGCCGTGGCGCGGGAAATGGTTACGGCGTCTGGATTCACGCCGGTCAGTTCCACGGTCATGGTTTCCACGCCTTCGTCGATCGCGTCGTCCGTGACCTGCACCCTGATCCATTTCAGCCGCTCTCCGGCGGCGAACTCCACGCTCTCCGCCGAACCGAGGAAATCCTGGCCGCCGGTGGCGGTGCCGTCGATGAATCTGGCCGACACGGTCACCGGGGAAGGCGCCGGCCGGTTCAGCGTCACCGCGAACTCCAGGTCTTCCCTGCCCTCGTAGGCGGTGGCGTCAGCGACGGAAACCGTCAGGCCCGAAAGGCCGCTCGATATGCCATCGTTGTCAATGACCGTCAGTTCCACCGAGGTGGACGCGCCCGCGCGCACCTGCCGCGGCAATTCGCCGAAGGAAACCGTGAAGGTCTCGTCATCGCTGTCGGCGTCCTCGGCGATGTCGATTTTCGCGTGGCCGTATTCGCTTCCGGAGGCAAAGAAGATCGTCAATTCGCTGGGCCCCTCGTAGTCCGCGGATTCCGCCGTGCCGTTTCGGTAAACCAGCGGAATGCGCGGGTTCCAGTCCGCTTCGAGTGGCTTCGCCAGCGTTGCCGCGATCCGTACGCTGCCGCCCTCCGCCACGCTGGCGCGGGCGGCGCTGAGGGATACTTCCACGGGCGCGGGATCGGGTGCGGTCTGCCCGATGCGCCCGGTGGCGATCTCCACCCCGCAACACAGCGGGGTCATTCGGTCGCGCACCGGGGGATATTCCGTCTCGTCCACCGGGTCCGAAAGGATGGCCCCGACGGGTTCCAGCAACCAGATTTCAAGCGTCTCCCAGGGATCGTTGACGCCGTCCTCGTACAGCCACACCCTGACGTGTTTCTCCTGTTCGCCCGCGTCGAACACCACTTCACCGCCGCTATGATCGTAATCGGAACCCGGGTCGGCGGTTTGCGGGAAACTCGTGTGGGTAAACCACTGCGCCCGCACGCCGCCGGGAGAGGGCTTCGACAGATGCACCCGGAATCTCATGTAACCGCCTTCCACTCCTTCGGCGTCGTCGATCGAAATACGCAGGCCGTCGCGCACCGTCACGGGCAGATCCATCGTGACGCCGTCATAACCTCCTCCGGAGGCGGTATGCCGGAGCGTTGCGCTGTCATCGTTCTCGTCGGCGTCCCTTCCCGCCGAAACCTTCACTGGCTGGGGCTCGCGCCAGTTTTCCGCCGTGAAGCGGAGGCTGGTCCGGTCCAGGGACAGATCTTCGTCATCACCCCGCGTCGCGATGCCGACGGTAACCGGCGCCATGGGCTCGGTCGCCAGGGAAACCGCGTAGTCGGCGCTGGCGCCTTCCGCCATGAGCAGCGCGCCCGGCGATAGCACCAGCGCCGGTATGTCGTCGTTCAGGATCATGAGCGACGCCGACCCGGAAGACACTCCGACGCCTGCCGGTACGCCGGACAAGGCCACGGTAACCGTCTCGTTGGGCTCGACCGTTGCATCCCCGTACACCGCCAGGCGAACGGAATCGGTCATGGCATTGGCGGCGATCGTGCGGCTCGCGCACCCGCCGGTCATCGCGGGCGAAGCATCGCTGCCGGACTCCACCAGTTTGTAGTCGCCGTCGCTACCATTCGTCGCCGTGCCGCCAAGGCATGCCTGGAAGGATGTCGCCTCGGAACGCGCGGCGCTCAGACCGAACTCCACATCAACATAGCGGGTTTCGCCCGGGGCGCCCTCGCTGGTCGATACCGGATCGACGTTCACCCGCAGCATCGAAACAGCCCCCGAATCCTCGATGGTGAGCGTGGCGCCATGCGCATCAAGGCCGGAAACCTCCGTGGCGGCGGAAACCGTGACGGTTTCATCTTCTTCCGCAAGCGCGTCCGCAACCGGCGTGAAGGTGAAATCCCCGCTGGCCTCGGTCCGGTTCGCCGGAATAGTGATGGTGAAGGGGTTTACCGCCGTGTAGTCGTCACCCGGAGTCGCGCTGTCAGCGGAGGCGCCAAGGCTGATTTCCACATCGGTATCCTCGCCGCGGGCGCCCGCGTCGAATCGGGCCGTCACCGTGATGGCCCGGGCGCCGCCGTCTTCGCTGACGCGGTTCGGGGCGAGCGAGAGCGACAGGTCGCTGGCGGGAGGGTCGTCGTTCCGGATCGCCACCGGCGCCGATGTCACGGTGAAGCCGTCGATGGCGGATGCGCCCGAGACCATGACGGTTTCTTCGGGTTCATGGATGAGGTCGTCCACCGGCGACAAGGCGAAGCTGGCGGTTCCGCTCGCCGCTCCCGCGGGAATCGTCAGCGGGAAGTCCGCCACCCGATCGAAGTCTTCGGCCTGCGCCGTGCCCGGGGCCACCGAGATCGTGAGCGCCGTGGCTTGCGGCCTCGGATCGCCGTCCAGCGTGGCCGTTACGGTAATCTCGGCATCGCCGGAGTTCTCCATCACCGAACTCGGCGATACGCTCAGGACGGCGGCGTTTGCGGGCGCACGCTCGTCTTTGTCTTCGTCTTCGCCTTCGTCGTCCTCGGTGATAGTGAGGGTCCACGGGTCGGGGTCCGCCAGGCCGCCGGCGGTTACGGTCGCGCCGATCGTGAATGTCTTGTCCGGCTCGATCGCATCGTTGTCGATCGCCCAGAGGGTGATGACGTTGCTGAAATCCCGGCCCGCGGGAATGGTCAGGGTGGTTCCATTCGGGCTGAGATCGCCGCTGGCGGCGTGCGCATCCGGCGTTAGATGCATCTCAAGGACGACATCCCGGTCAATGGGATCGTAGAGAACGGCGAGCACCGTGCTCTTGCCCTTGTCGCCGCCGCCTTCCCTGATCGATGTGGGCGACACGGAGAGGTGAACGACCGCCGCGGGAACGTCGTCGTCGACGATGGTCAGCGTCCCGTCATGAACGGTCACGTCACTGTCCGCCGTCGTTCCCGAAACGGTGACCGTTTCATCGCTTTCCTTCACGGCGTCATCCACCGGCGTGAAGGCGAAGGTCCCGCTCGCCTGCGTTGCGAGCGCCGGGATATTGATGGTGAAGTCCGACACGGCATTGAAATCATCGCCCTCGGTAGCGGTATCGCCGGCGACGCTCACGTTCACCGCGGTATCGCCGGGGCGGTTGCCCGAGTCGAAGCGGGCGGTCACCGTGACGGTTTGCGCGCCGCCGCCTTCGTTGACGCTGGCCGGCCGCACCTCCAGGGTCAGATCGCTTGCGGGGGGATCGTAGTTTTGCAGCAACAGGCTGGCCGGGGTCACGACATAGCCGTCGACGGTCGAGGTTCCCGAGACCAGGACGGATTCCTCGACTTCGTCGATAGCGTCATCCACCGGCGTGAAGGTGAAGGTGGCTTGCCCGGAGGTCGCGCCTGCCGCAACGGTCAGGGTGAAGTCCGGCACGGCCGTGAAATCCTCCGCGGACGCGGTGCCCGGATCCACGGATATCTTCAGCGGCGTGGCCTGCGCCCGGGGCGTGCCGTCCACCGTGGCGGTCACGGTTATCAGGGTGGCGCCCGCGTTTTCCTTGAGTAAGTGCGGTGAAAGGCTGAGGGTGGCGCCGGTGGGCGCCACATCGTTGTCGGTAATGGCGATGGTGTCGGACGTCACCGCCAGACCGCCGCTGGAACCGCTGACGGTGAGGCTTTCACCGCCCTCGTGCAGGGAGTCGTCGGTGGGCGTCAGGGTAAACGCCTTGCTGCCGCTGGCGGCGCCCGCGGCAATGGTGATATCGAAGCTGCCCACCTCGGCGTAATCCGTGCCGGAAACGGCGCTGTCGCCCGAGTTGCCCACGGTCACCGCGACGGTCTGGTCGGTGGGGTAGCGCGTGGAGCCGTCCAGGGTGGCGGTGACCGTGACGCTCGTGCCCCCGGCGTCTTCCTTCAGCGTGTCGGGAGAAGCGCTCAGGACGACTCGGGTCGGGGCGGCGTCGTTGTCGTTGATGGTTCCGGTTGCATCCAGGTTGCCGCTCCCGCCGGAGAGAGTCGCGTTGGTCGGCGAGGACAGACGCAGGACGATGGTCTCGGCGGCCTCGGCGATGGTGTCGCCATTGACCGTAACCGCTATGGTCTTTCGGGTATCGCCCGCGGCGAAGTTCAGCGTCCCGGCGGCAATGGCGGCGTAGTCGGTTCCCCCGGTCGCCGTTCCGGTTTCGCGGTCGGCGTATTGCACCGAAACGGCCTTGCCGCTGGCGGGCGTCAGGGTGACGGTGAAAGTGAGGGTGCTGGCGGAGCTGTCCCCCTCGGTCACGCTGGGCGAGTCGATACTCAGGGTGGGGGCGCCATCGTCGTCGGTTACGGTGACTTCCACATCGTCGGCGGACTCGCCGGCATAATCCGTGCCGGAGGCGCTGACGCTGTGGGCGATGGTGGCCGAGCGGCGGTCGTTGGCGTTGTCGATATCGTCGTCGGCGGCCGTCACGGTGACGGTGCGGGGGCTGGACCAGTTCGACGGAGTGAATGTCAGCGCAGCATCGCTGACCGTGAAGGGGGCTCCGGCGGGCACACTGACGTTGACGGTGACGTTGCCGGTGGGTTCGCTGTCGAGTTCCACCGTGTAGCTGGCCTTGTGCTCCTCGGCCGCGGTGCCGCCAACATCGGCCTCGGCCAGGGTCAGGCTGGTCGAGGAAACGGTCACGCCCCGGACGTCATTGTCGGTGATGTCGATGCTTGCATCGGTGAAGCCGAGCGATCCCGATGCGCCGGTGACGCTGATGGTCTCGATGGGCTCGTCAATATCGTCATCGGTGGGATTCAGGCCAAAACTGCCCTTGCCGCTCATTTCGCCGGCGTCAATGGTGATGTCGAAGTTCGCCACGGCGGCATAGTCGGCGCCTTCGGTGGCGCTGTCGGTGGAATTGCCCACCTGGATCGTAACGGTGACGTCGGCGGCGAAGGCGGAACTTCCGTCCACGCTGGCGGTGACCGTGACAGTGGCGTCGGCGGCGTCTTCCGCGACGCTCGCGGTATCGACGGAAAGCGTGATGCCGCCCGGCGCGTTGTCGTCGTCGGTGATGTCGAAGCCCGGCGCGCCGGAACCGCTGGCGCCGCCGTCGAGGTTGGCGGCGGCGAGCGTGCCGAGGCCGAGGTTCACGGATTCGCTCGCGCCCTCGTCGATCGAATCGGAAGTGGCCGTGAGCGTCAGGGTCGCCGAAGTCGCGGCGTTGGTTGCGCCGGAGAAGGCGATGGTGGGCGGGCTCGAAGTCAGGTTCGTGCTCGCCAGGTTCGAGTAGGTCACGCCGGCGGGCGTGACGTTGGGCGCCGAAAGCGCGTAGTCTTCGCCGAATGTGGCGGCGCCGCCGAAGGTGAGCGGCACGGAGATTCTTTCGTCGCCTTCCAGCGCCCGGCCCAGGCGAACGGTGACGGTCTTGCTTCCACCGTTTTCGGCGATGTCGCCGGCCGGCGCGGAAAGCGTCACCGCGGTCGGGTCGTTGTCGGTGATGGTCACCTCATGGCTGGTATCGGCGCCCAGCCCGGCGTGGGACTTGGCGGCGAGATCGACGCTGAAGGCCTCGCTCAATTCGTCGTTGCTGTCGTCGGTGACGGTGACGGTGACGGTCTTGCTGGTATCGCTCGCGGCGAACGCCAGGTCGGTGGCGGCGATGGCGGTGAAGTCGCTGCCGCCGGCGGCGGCGCCGTCGGTGGTTGCGTAAGTGACCGTCGCCGGCACCAGCGTCGTGCCGGTTTTCTCCACAGTCAGCGACACCGTGCCAACGCTTTCCGCCACGGTGCTTGCGGTGGTGGAGAAGGCGAAACTCGGCGTGTCTTGCGCGTCGGTGATCGTGCCGGTGGCCGAATTCGCGCCGGCGTCTATATTGAAGACGCTGGTGCTGTCGAGAGTCAGCGTGAAGTGGTGGTCGCCTTCGTAGGTGGCGTCCTGCCGGGTGGCGATGCTGATGGCGCCGGTGCTCGCGCCCCCGGCAATCGTCAGGCTCGCGCCCTGCGCCGCCGCCGTGTAGTCGTCGCCGGTGGCGATCTGGTAGGCGGCGTCCGTGCTTTCGCCGCGGCCGTCGGCGGTCGAATAGCCGACGGTCACGCCGCCGCTCGGCGCGTTCTCGGGCAGGGAGACAGTAAAGACGACCGCGCCGCCCTCCGCGGCCTCGGCGTCGGCAACGGTGACCAGGGCGTCGTCGTCGTTGATCGGCACCGACGCCGAGCCGGCGGCGCGGATGCCGCCGGAAAGCCCGGAGTGGCTCGGCGCCCGGTTGTTCGCGCCGAAGCCAATGCTGACGGTGCGGCGGCCGGTGTCGTTCGTGTCCACGGCGGTCAGGATCAGTGTGGCGGTCCGCGCGCCGGCGCCCGCGAGGGTGACCGCGGGTTGTCCGGCGCTGTGGGGATTGCCCGTGTCGATGGTCACGCCCGTGCCGCCGCCGTTCTTGAGCGCTATCGTGTAATGCGTCGCCGCCGTCGCGCCGGTGATCGCCAGCGGCACGGTTACGCTTTCGCCGGCGACCAGTTCGCGGCCGAGCGTGATGGTGATGTCCTCGCTGCCGCCGTCTTCGGCGATGCCGCCGCTGCCCACACGCGCCAAGGTGACGGTGGTGGCGTCGTCGTCTTTGACGACAACGCTTGCGGTGTTGTCGTTGGCGTGTACCGTGTAGTCGGCGCCACCCGCCAGATCGACGGTCACTTCGCCATCCGGCTCGTCGGTGGTGTCGGCCTGCGTATTGACCGTGTAAGTCTCGCTGGCCATGCCCGCGCGGAAGGTGAAGGTCTTGCCGCCGGTCGTGCCCGTGGCGGCGAAGCGGGCGGTGGTATCGACCGTGAGATTCACCGTCAGATCGGTCGCGGGCGCGGGGTTCGCGTTCACGGTGAACTCCGCAGCCGTGCCCTCGTCCACCGCATTGCCCGCCGTGACGCTCAGTTCAGGCACGTCGTCATCGGTGAGCCTGATGGTGGCGCCGGTGACGGTAAGGACACCCGAGACGCCCTTGACACTGATGCGCTCTTCCTCCTCGTCAAGGGTGTCGTCGGTGGGGTCCAGGGTGAAGGTGTTCGTGCCCTCGGTCTTGCCGGCGTCGATGGTGATGTTGAAATCGGCCACGTTGGCGTAGTCCGTGCCCTCGGTCGCGCTGTCGTTGTCGGCATCGCCGACCTCGACCGCCACCGTGGTCCCGGTGTTGTAGGCGCTGCCGCCGGTGACCGTCGCCGTGACGGTGACGGTCGCGGCGGCGGCGTCCTCGGCGATGGTGGTCACGCTGGTGGACAGCCGGATGCCGCCCGGCGCGTCGTCGTCGTCGGTGATGTTGAAGGTGGCTGCGCCGGAGCCGCTGGCGCCGCCGTCGAGGTTGGCGGGGACAAGCGTGCCGAGGCCAAGGCTGACCGATTCGGATGCGCCCTCGTCGATTGAATCGGAAGTGGCCGTGAGCGTCAGGGTCGCCGAAGTCGCGCCGCTGGAGAAGGCGATGGTGGGCGGACTCGAAGTCAGGTTCGCGCTTGCGAGGTTCGAGTAGGTCACGCCCGTTGGCGTCGAGTTGGGCGCGCTCAGCGTATAGTCCGCGCCGAAGGTCGCCGTGCCGCCGAAGGTGAGCGGGACGGAAAGCGTCTCGCTGCCGGTCAGCGCCCGGCCCAGCGTGACGGTGATGGTCTTGCTTCCGTTTTCGGCGATATCGCCGGCCGGCGCGGAAAGCGTCACCCCGGTCGGGTCGTTGTCGGTGATGCCGATGGCGTGGCTTGCGTCCGTGCCGATCTTGCCGTGTGCCTTGGCCGCGAGATCGACGCTGAAAGTCTCCGTCAGTTCGTCGGCGCTGTCGTTGGCGATGGTGACGTCGAAAGTCTTGCTGGCGTCGGCGGCGGCGAATTCGAGGTCGGTAGCGGCGATGGCCGTGAAGTCGCTGCCGCCGGTCGCGGTGCCGTCGGTTGTCTCGTAGGTGACCGTCGCGGGCACCTCGGTCGCGCCGGTCTTTGTCACCGTCAGCGTCACCGTGCCAACGCTTTCCGCCACGGTGCTTGCGGTGCTGGAGAAGGCGAAGCTCGGCAAGTCCGCTTCGTCGGTGATGGCGCCGATGGCCGAGCCCGCGTCCGGGCTGATGTTGAAGGTGTCGGTCTCTTCGAGCGTCAGCTTGAAGTAGTGATTCCCCTCGTAGGTCGTGTCGTGGGTGGTGGGAATGCTTATGGCGCCCGTGCTTCCGTTCTCGGCGATGGTGATGGCCGCGTTCTCGGCCGCCGCCGTGTAGTCGGCGCTCGTGGCGACCTGGTAGGCGGCGTCGGTGGTTTCGCCGCGTCCGTCGGAGGTCGAGTACCCAATAGTCACGCCGCCCGGGGGCGCGGGGTCGGGCAGCCTCACCGTGAACGCGACCGCGCCGCCCTCGGCGGCGCTGGCGTCGGTCACCGTGATCATGGCGTCGTCGTCAACGATGGTGACGGCGGCCGAACCGGTTGGATTGATGCCGCCGGAGAGTCCACTGGAAGTCGGTGCGCGGGTGGTGGCGCCGAAGGCGATATTCGCGACCCGCGTGACGCGGTCGGTGTTCGCCACCGCCGCGAACGTCAGCGTGGCGGTCCGCGCGCCGGCGCCCGCGAGGGTGACCGCGGGTTGTCCGGCGCTGTGGGGATTGCCCGTGTCGATGGTCACGCCCGTGCCGCCGCCGTTCTTGAGCGCTATCGTGTAATGCGTCGCCGCCGTCGCGCCGGTGATCGCCAGCGGCACGGTTACGCTTTCGCCGGCGACCAGTTCGCGGCCGAGCGTGATGGTGATGTCCTCGCTGCCGCCGTCTTCGGCGATGCCGCCGCTGCCCACACGCGCCAAGGTGACGGTGGTGGCGTCGTCGTCTTTGACGACAACGCTTGCGGTGTTGTCGTTGGCGTGTACCGTGTAGTCGGCGCCACCCGCCAGATCGACGGTCACTTCGCCATCCGGCTCGTCGGTGGTGTCGGCCTGCGTATTGACCGTGTAAGTCTCGCTGGCCATGCCCGCGCGGAAGGCGAAGGTCTTGCCGCCGGTCGTGCCTGTGGCGGCGAAGCGGGCGCTGGTATCGACCGTGAGATTCACCGTCAGATCGGTCGCGGGCGCGGGGTTCGCGTTCACGGTGAACTCCGCAGCCGTGCCCTCGTCCACCGCGGTGCCCGCGCTGATGCTGAGCTCCGGCACGTCGTTATCGGTCAGCCGGATGCTGGCGCCGGTGACGCTGAGGGCGCCCGACGCGCCCTTGACGCTGATGCTTTCCTCCACCTCGTCAAGGGCGTCGTCGGTGGGGTCGAGGCTGAACGTCTCCTCGCCACTCATGCTGCCCGCCTCGATCTCGATGTCGAAGGCCGTGACCGCCGCGTAGTCGGTCCCCGATACGGCGCTGTCGTTGCTGTCGCCGATCGTGACCTGGACGGTGGTGTCGGTCGCGTAGGTCGTGTCGCCGTTCACCGTGGCGGTCACTTTCACCGTCTTCGTTGCCGCGTCCTCGGCGATGGTGGGGGTGTCGGTGGTGAGCGTGATGCCCGTCGGGGCCGCGTCGTCGTCGGTGACCGTGACGCCGACCGCGGAGGCCGTGACATCGCCGTAGTCGGAGTCGCCCGCCACGACGCTGTGCGTGATGCTGGCGCTGCGCGCATTGCCGGTGTTGTCGATGTCGTCATCGACCGCAGTGACAGTAACCGTCTGTTCGGTACTCCAGATGCCGGCGCCGCTGGGGGTGAAGGTCAGGCTGGTCGGGCTGACGGTGAACGGCGCGCCCTCGGGCACGCCGACGTTGACGGTCACGTCGTCGGTCGGCTGGCTGTCGAGCACGACCGTGTAGGCCGCCTGGTCTTCGCGGGTGTTGTTGGTGGCGGGGTCGTCGGCCTCGAGCACGGTCAGCGAGTTGCGGGTGACGGTCACGCCTCGGGTGTCGTTGTCGGTGATGGTGACGGTCGCCGGGGAGAGGGTGGCGCCGTCCGTGGTTCCCGCGACTTCAATGGTCTCGTTGCCCTCGTCGAGGCGGTCGTCCACGGGTGTGAGGTTGAATGACTGCGAGACGCTGGCCTGTCCGGCGGGCAATATCATGGAGAAGCCCGCCGCCGTGTAGTCGGCGGGGGAGGTCGCGGTGCCGTCTTCGATGGTGATGGCGAGCGTCTTGGCGGTGCTGTACGTCGTGTCGCCGGTGGTGCTTGCGGTCACTTCGATGGCCGTTGCGCCGGCGTTCTCGGCGACGCTCGCGGGATCGACGGTGAGCGCGATGCCGGTGGGCGCGTTGTCGTCGTCGGCGATGGTCAGCGTCGCGTTCGCCGGGTTCGCCACGCCGCGCCCGCCGCTGGCGGTGGCGGAGACGGTGACGGTCTTGTTCGGGCCGTCGATCTTGTCGTCCACGGCGGTGACGGTGACGGTCCCGGTGCTCGACGTGCCGCCGGCGGCGACGGTCAGGGTGGAACCGCTCAGGGTGAAGTCGTCTGCCGAAGCCGGTGACACTGCGGCCGCCGCCACGGTGAGCGTGACGGCCTGATCCGAAGCGCCCGACAGGCTCGCCGTCACGGTGCTGGCGTTGGTTGCGCCGGATTCGGCGATGCTCGCCGGAGTCAGGATCAGCGTCGCCGTCGGCGTCGCCTCGTCGTCGGTGATCGTGCCCGTGGCGGTTCCGGCGCCCTCGGCGGTGGAGACCGTGGCGTTGGTCGGGGTATCCAGCGTGACCGTGACGGTCTCGTTGGCCTCGTCGATCGCGTCGCCCTTCACCGGCACGACGATGTTGGCGCTCGTCGAACCGGGGGAGAAGGTGAGCGAGGCCGGATTCGGCGCGGTGTAGTCGTCGTCCGCGTCCGCCGTGCCGCCCAGCATGTAGGGCACGGTCACCGTCCGGCTGCTCGCGGCGGACAGGGTCACGGCGAAGCTCATGTCCACGGTGGTCTTGGGGTCGTTGCCTTCTGTGACGGCGCTGGCGTCGGCAACCGAGACGGTCGGGGCGTCGTCGTCGTCGGTGATCGTGCCCGTGCCGTCAAGCGACGCGGCATCGCCGGCGAACACGGCGTTGCCTGGCGAGGACAGCCGCAGCTTCACCGTCTCGTTGTCCTCGTCGATATCGTCGCCGGTGACGCTGATGTCGATGTGTTTGCTCGTCTCGCCCGCGGCGAAGGTCAGTGTGCCGGCGGCGAGCGCCGTGTAGTCGGTGTTTTGGGTGGCCGTGCCGCCGGCGATCTCGGCGTAGGCGACGGTGACCTCCCTGCCGCTCGCCGCGTCGAGCGTGACGGTGAAGCGCAGGGTGGGGCTCGCGCCCGACGCGCCCTCGTCCACGCCCGGCGCGTCGATCGAGATCACCGGCGGGGCGTCGTCGTCGGTGATGTCGATGCTCGCGTTCGTGATGGCGAGGGCGCCGGACGTTCCCTTGACGCTGAGGGTCTCGGCGTCCTCGTCGAGGGCGTCGTCGGTGGGGGTCAGGGTGAAGGTGTTGGCGCCTTCCGTCTTGCCGGCGTCGATGGTGATGTCGAAATCGGCCACGTTGGCGTAGTCCGCGCCCTCGGTGGCGCTGTCGTTGTCGGCGTCGCCCACCTCCACCGCCACGGTAGTCTTGGCGTTGTAGGCGCTGCCGCCGGTGACGGTGGCCGTGACTGTCACTGTCGCGGCGGCGGCGTCCTCGGCGATGGTGGCGATGCTGGTGGACAGCCGGATGCCGCCCGGCGCGTCGTCGTCGTCGGTGATGTTGAAGGTCGGCGCGCCGGAGCCGCTGGCGCCGCCGTCGAGGTTGGCGGGGACGAGCGCGCCGAGGCCGAGGCTCACGGATTCGCTTGCGCCCTCGTCGATTGAATCGGAAGTGGCCGTGAGCGTCAGGGTCGCCGAAGTCGCGCCGCTGGAGAAGGCGATTGTCGGCGGGCTCGCGGTCAGGTTCGCGCTTGCGAGGTTCGAGTAGGTCACGCCCGTCGGCGCCGGGTTGGGCGCGCTGAGCTCGTAGTCGGCGCCGAAGTCCGCCGTGCCGCCGAAGCTGAGCGGGACGGAAAGCGTCTCGCCGCCGGTCAGCGCACGGCCCAGCGTGACGGTGACGGTCTTCGTGCCGCCGTCCTCGTCGATGGCGGCCGCGGGCGCCGACAGGGTGACTTCCGTCGCGTCGTTGTCGGTGACGGTGATGGCGTGGCTGGAATCCGTCCCCAGCACCGCGCCCGTGTCGGCGGTGAGATCGACGGTGAACTGCTCCGACGGCTCGTCGCCGGCGTCGTCGGTGATGGTGACGTCGAAGGTCTTGCTGGTCTCATTGGCGGCGAAGACCAGATCGGTGGCGGCGATGGCGGTGAAGTCGCTGCCGCCCGCGGCGCTGCCGTCGGCGGTGGCGTAGCTCACCATCGCGGGCAGCAGGGTGGCGCCGGTCTTCTCCACCGTCAGGGTCACGTCCTCAACGTCCTCGTCAACCGTTCTGGAAGCGGTGGAGAACGCGAAGCTCGGCCGGTCGGCCTCGTCGGTGATGGCGCCGACCGCCGAGGCGTCCACCGCGCGCATGTCGAAGTTGGTCGCGCCGGTCAGCTTCAGCGTGAAGTAATGGTCGCCCTCGTAGGTGCTGTCTTGTCGGGTGGGGATGCTGATGGTGCCGCGGGTACCGTTCTGGGCGATGGTGATTGCCGCATTCGACGCCGCCGCGGTGTAGTCGGCGCCGGTGGCGACCTGCCAGTCCTCGTCGTTCTCGTTGCCCCGGCCATCGGAGGTTTCGTAGTTCACGGTCACGCCGCCCGCGGGCGCGGCGTGGGGCAGCGTCACGGTGAACGCCACGGCGCCGCCCTCGGCTGCGCTGGCGTCGGCCACCGTGATCATCGCGTCGTCGTCGATGATCTTGACCGACGCTGTGCCGGCGGTGTCGATGCCGCCGGAAAGTCCGCTGGATGTCGGCGCGCGGGTGGTTGCGCCAAAGCCGATGTTCACCGTTCGCGTGTCCGGGTCGCTGTTGGCCACCGCGGTGAGGATCAGCGTGGCGGTCCGCGCGCCGGCGCCCGAGAGGGTGACCGCGGGTTGTCCGGCGCTGTGGGGATTGCCCGTGTCGATGGTCACGCCCGTGCCGCCGCCGTTCTTGAGCGCTATCGTGTAATGCGTCGCCGCCGTCGCGCCGGTGATCGCCAGCGGCGCGGTGACGCTCTCGCCGGCGACCAGCGCGCGGCCCAGGGTGACGGTGATGTCCGCGGTTCCGCCGGCCTCGGCGATGCCGCCGGTTCCGGCCAGGGTCAAGGAGGTGGCGTCGTCGTCGACAATGGTCAGCGCCTGGCTCGCCGGGGCGGCCACGCCGCCGCCGGACGCCGCGGCCGAGACGGTGAAGCGCTTGTCCACGGCGTCCACCGCGTTGTCGTTGGCGGTGACGGTCACCACGCCGGTGCTGGCGGTATCGCCCGCGGCCACGGTCAGCCGCCGGTTCTGGCTCAGGGTTATGTCGCCGGCCGCGGCGGGGGCCACGTGGACCGCGGAAACATCGAACGTCACGTCAACCCCGGAAGCCCGGTCGAGCCTGGCGGTGACCGTGGCGGCATTCCCGGCGCCGCTTTCGCCGATGGAAGACGGCGTCAGCACAAGCGTGGCCACGGGCGTGCCGTCGTCGTCGTTGACGGTCACGTCCACCCCGTCCGCGGTCACGTCGCCGTAATCGGAATCTCCCGCCACGACGCTGTGGGTGATGTCGGCGCTGCGCGCGTTGCCGGTGTTGTCGATGTCGTCGTCGGTGGCGGTGACCGTTACGGTCTGGATGGCGTTCCAGTTGGATGGAGTGAAGTCGAGGCTGGCGGCGCTGACCGTGAAGGGAGCGCCCCCGGGCACGCTGATATCGACGGTGACATCGTCGGTGGGCTCGCTGTCGAGCACGACCGTATAGGTCGCCTTGTGCTCCTCGGCCGGCGTGCCGCTGGTGTCGGCTTCGATTACCGTCAGACTGGTCGGGGAAACCGTCACGCCCCGGGTGTCGTTGTCGGCAATGGTTACGGTCGCAAGTCCCACCACATCGTCGCTGCCGGAGAGGGAGCCGTTGACGGTGACGGTTTCGTCGGTCTCGTCGATGTCGTCGTCCACCGGGGTGAAGACAAAGCTGCCGCTGGCGCCGGACTGCCCGGCGGGGATGTCGATGTCGAAACCAGTCACCGCCTGGTAGTCGTCGCCTTCGGTGGCGGTATCTTCCGTATCGCCCACGGTGACGTTCACCGTCTGGGCGGTGGCGTAGGTGGTGTCGCCGGCAAAATTCACCGCCACGGTAATGCTGGGCGGCGTCTGCACATTTTCGGCCACGGTGACGGCGGCATCGCCCTCACCGATTTCGACATTGACCTCAAGCGTCTTCGGAGGCGAATCGTCGTCGGTGATCGTTATCGTTGCGCCGTTAACGGTGATGCCGGTCAGTGCCCCGTTGACGGGCAACCGCTCGTTCCCCTCATGGAGAGAGTCGTCCGTCGGTATCAGCGTGAACTCCCCTTCCCCGCTGCCGGCGCCCGCCGGGATGGTGATGTCGAATTCCGCGACGCTGGCGTAGTCCACGCCATTCCTGGCGTCTCCCTTGGCTGGCGACACCGTGCCCACGGTCACCCGCAATTCCCTAGCTGTGTCGAACTGGGTGCCGCCGCCGAGGGTGGCGGTCACGGTGACCGTGGTGGCGGTGGCGTCTTCCGCCACCGAGGCCGGCGAGACGCCCAGGGCGATCGTGGGCGCCGCGTCGTCGTCCCTGATGACGCCGGTGGCCGTGCCCGCGCCTTCGGCTCCGGCAATCGTTGCATTGACGGGATTGCCCAGATTCACGATCACGTTTTCGTCGCCTTCGACACGGGTGTCGCCCTTCACCGGCACGGTGATGGCGGCGCCGCGGGAACCGGCGGCGATGGTCACCGAGAGCGGGTCCGGCGCGGTGTAGTCGGCGCCCGCGCTGGCGCTGCCGCCGAGGGTGTAGGGAACGGTTACGGGTTTGCCGCTGACCGCGCTGAGGGTCACCGGGAAACTCATGTCCGCCGCGGTCATCGGATCGTTGCCCTCGGTGACGGCCGTGGCGTCGGCAACCGAGACGGTCGGGGCGTCGTCGTCGTCGGTGATCGTGCCCGTGGCGTCCAGGCTGGCTTTGCCGCCGGCAAGCGTTGCGTTGGACGGCGAGGACAGCCGCAGCTTCACCGTTTCGTTGTCCTCGTCAATGTCGTCGCCGGTGACGGTGATGTCGATGCTTTTGCTGGTATCGCCAGGAGCGAAGCTGAGCGTGCCGCCGGCGAGCGCCGTGTAGTCGGTGTTTTGGGTGGCCGTGCCGCCGCTGGCCTCGGCGTAGGCGACGGTGACCTCCTTGCCGCTCGCCGCGTCGAGGGACACGGTGAAGCGCAAGTTGGGGCTCGCGCCCGATGCGCCCTCGTCCACGCTCGGCGCGTCGATGGAGATCACCGGTGCGTCGTCGTTGTCGGTGATTTCGATGCTCGCGCCTGTGATGTCAAGAACGCCGGACGTGCCCTTGACGCTGATCGTCTCGTTGTCCTCGTCGAGGGCGTCGTCGTCGGGGTCGAGGCTGAAGGCGCCCGTGCCGCGCATGGCGCCCGCGGCGATGGTGATGTTGAAATCGGCCACGTTCGCGTAGTCGGCGCCTTCGGTGGCGCTGTCGTTCACGGAGTCGCCCACCTCGACCGCAACGGTGGTGGCGGTGGCGTAGGCCGTGTCGCCGGTGACCTCGGCGGTGACGGTGACCGTCGCCGTTTCGGCGTCCTCGGCGATGGTGGCGACGCTGGCGGTGAGTTCGATGCCGGTCGGCGCGGCATCGTCGTCGTTGACGGTCACGCTCACCCCGTCCGCAGTCACGCCGACGTAGTCGGAGGTTCCGGCCACCACAGTGTGCGTGATGTCGGCGGTGCGCGCATTGCCTGTGTTGTCGATGTCGTCATCGACCGCGGTGACGGTGACTTGCCGGGCTGTGCTCCAGATGCCCGCGCTGCTCGGGGTGAAGGTCAGGCTCGCCGGGCTGACGGTCACGCCACCGGCGGCGGCGATGTCGATGGTGACGTTGGCGGTGGGTTCGCTGGTGAGCGCCACCGTGTAGGTAGCCTGGTCTTCCCGGACGCTCTGTGTACTCGCATCGTCCGTCTCGTCCACCGCCAGCGGGCCGCCGGTGACGGTCACCCCGCGGGTGTCGTTGTCGGTGAGGGCGATGCTTGCGCCTGTGATGTCAAGATCGCCGGAGGCGCCCTTGACGCTGATGGTCTCGTTCGCCTCGTCGATGCGGTCGTCGGTCGGGTCGAGGTTGAAAGTCTCCTCGCCGCTCATCTTCCCGGCCTCGATCTCGATGTCGAACGCCGTCACCGCCGCGTAGTCGGTCCCCGATACGGCGCTGTCGTTGCCGTCGCCGATCGTGACCTGGACGGTGGTGTCGGTCGCGTAGGCGGTGCCGCCGTTCACCGTGGCGGTTACCTTCACCGTTTTCGTCGCCGCGTCCTCGGCGATGGTGGGCGTGTCGGTGGTGAGCGTGATGCCGGTCGGGGGGCCGTCGTCATCGGTGACAGTGACACTGACCGGGGATGCCGTGACGCCGCTGTAGTCGGAGGTTCCGGCTGCCACAGTGTGCGTGATGCTGGCGCTGCGGGCGTTGCCTGTGTTGTCGATGTCGTCATCGGCCGCGGTGACGGTGACCGTCTGCCCGGCGTTCCAGATGCTGGTGCCGCTCGGCGTGAAGGTCAGGCTGGTCGGGCTGACGGTGAACGGAGCGCCGTCGGGCACGACGATGTTGATGGTGACATTGGCCGTCGGCTGGCTGTTCAGCGCCACGCTGTAGGTCGCCCGGTCCTCGCGTGTGCCGCTGGTGGCGGGATTGTCGGCTTCAAGCACGGCCAGGGGGCTGCCGGTAACGGTTACGCCCCTGGTGTCGTCGTCGGTGATGGTCAGGGTGGCGTCCGCCGGGTTCGCCACGCCGCGCCCGCCGCCGGCGGTGGCGGAGACGGTGACGGTCTTGTTCGCGGCATCGACATTGTTATCCACGGCGGTGACGGTGACGGTCCCGGTGCTCGACCGGCTGCCGGCGGCGATGGTGAGCGTCTTGTTGCTGCTCAGAACAAAGTCGCTTGTCGAGGCCGGTGACACCGCCGCAGCCGACACGGTCAGCGTGACCGCCTGGTCCGAAGCGCCCGACAGGCTCGCCGTCACGGTGCTGGCGTTGGTCGCGCCGGACTCGGCGATGCTGGTGGGTGTCAGAATCAGCGTCGCCGTCGGCGTCGCCTCGTCGTCGTTGATCGTGCCCGTGGCGTCAAGCGACGCGGCATCGCCGGCGAATACGGCGTTGCCTGGCGAGGACAGCCGCACCTTCACCGTCTCGTTGTCCTCGTCGATGTCGTCGCCGGTGACCGTGATGTCGATGTGCTTGCTGGTCTCGCCCGCGGCGAAGGTCAGTGTGCCGCCGGCGAGCGCCGTGTAGTCGGTGTTTTGGGTGGCCGTGCCGCCGGCGATCTCGGCGTAGGCGACGGTGACATCCCTGCCGCTCGCCGCGTCGAGCGTGACGGTGAAGCGCAGCCTCGCATTGGCGCCCGACGCGCCCTCGTCCACGCTCGGCGCGTCGATGGAGATCACCGGCGGGGCGTCGTCGTCGGTGATGTCGATGCTCGCGTTCGTGATGGCGAGGGCGCCGGACGTTCCCTTGACGCTGAGGGTCTCGGCGTCCTCGTCGAGGGCGTCGTCGGTGGGGGTCAGGGTGAAGGTGTTCGTGCCTTCCGTCTTGCCGGCGTCGATGGTGATGTCGAAATCGGCCACGTTGGCGTAGTCCGTGCCCTCGATGGCGCTGTCGTTGTCGGCGTCGCCCACTTGAACCGCCACCGTGGTCCCGGTGTTGTAGGCGCTGCCGCCGGTGACGGTGGCCGTGACTGTCACTGTCGCGGCGGCGGCGTCCTCGGCGATGCTGGCGATGCTGGTGGTCAGCCTGATGCCGCCGGGCGCGTCGTCGTCGTCGGTGATGTTGAAGGTCGCCGCGCCGGAGCCGCTGGCGCCGCCGTCGAGGTTGACGGGGACGAGCTTGCCGAGGCCGAGGCTCACCGACTCCGATGCGCCCTCGTCGGTCGGGTCGTCCTTGGCGGTGAGCGTCAGGGTTGCCGAGCTTGCCGCGTTGGTTGCGCCGGAGAAGGCGATGGTCGGTGGGTCGTCCGCCAGATCGTCGCTGGCGAGGTTCGAGTAGGTCACGCCCGTTGGCGTCGAGTTGGGCGCGCTCAGCGTATAGTCCGCGCCGAAGGTCGCCGTGCCGCCGAAGGTCAGCGGGATGCTGAGTGACTCGCTGCCGGTCAGCGCCCGGCCCAGCGTTACGGTGATGGTTTTCGTGCCGCCGTCCTCGTCGATGGCGCCCGCGGGCGCCGACAGGGTGACTGTTGTCGCGTCGTTGTCGGTGATGGTGATGGCGTGGCTAGCGTCCGTCCCGAGCACAGCGCCCGTTCCCGCCGTCAGATCCACGGTGAAGCGCTCCGACGGCTCGTCGTCGGTGTCGTCAATGATGGTGACGTCGAGGGTCTTGCTGGCGTCCCCCGCGGCGAACACCAGGCTGGTGGCGGCGATGGCGGTGAAGTCGTCGCCGCCCGCGGCGGTGCCGTCGGCGGTGGCGTAGCTCACCGTCGCGGGCAGCAGGGTCGTGCCGGTCTTCTCCACGGTCAGGGTGACGTCGTCGGCGTCCTCGTCAACCGTTCTGGAAGCGGTGGAGAACGCGAAACTCGGCCGGTCGGCCTCGTCGGTGATGGCGCCGATGGCGGAGACGTCCACCGCGCGCATGTCGAAGTTGGTCGCGCCGGTGAGACTCAGCGTGAAGTAATGGTCGCCCTCGTAGGTGCTGTCTTGTCGGGTGGGGATGCTGATGGTGCCGCGGGTACCGTTCTGGGCGATGGTGATTGCCGCATTCGACGCCGCCGCGGTGTAGTCGGCGCCGGTGGCGACCTGCCAGTCCTCGTCGTTCTCGTTGCCGCGGCCATTGGAGGTCTCGTAGCTCACGGTCACGCCGCCCGCGGGCGCGGCGTGGGGCAGCGTCACGGTGAACGTCACGGCGCCGCCCTCGGCGGCGGTCGCGTCGGCCACCGTGATCATCGCGTCGTCGTCGATGATCTTCACCGACGCTGTGCCCGCCGTGCTGATTCCGCCGGAAAGTCCGCTGGATGTCGGCGCGCGGGTGCTTGCGCCGAAGCCGATGTTCACCGTTCGCGTGTCCGGGTCGCTGTTGGCCACCGCGGTAAGGATCAGCGTGGCGGTCCGCGCGCCGGCGCCCGCGAGGGTGACCGCGGGTTCCCCGGCGCTGTGGGGATTGCCGGTATCGAGGGTCACGCCCGTGCCGCCGCCGTTCTTGAGCGCTATCGTATAGTGCGTCGCCGCCGTCGCGCCGGTGATCGCCAGCGGCGCGGTGACGCTTTCGCCGGCGACCAGCGCGCGGCCCAGGGTGACGGTGATGTCCGCAGTTCCGCCGGCCTCGGCGATGCTGCCGGTTCCGGCCAGGGTCACGCTGGTGGCGTCGTCGTCGACAATGGTCAGCGTCTGGCTCGCCGGGGCGGCCACGCCGCCGCCGGACGCCGCGGCCGAGACGGTGAAGCGCTTGTCCACGGCGTCCACCGCGTTGTCGTTGGCGGTGACGGTCACCACGCCGGTGCTGCCGGTGTCGCCCGCGGCCACGGTCAGCCGCCGGTTCTGGCTCAGGGTTATGTCGCCGGCCGCGGCGGGGGCCACGTGGGCCGCGGAAACATCGAACGTCACGTCAACCCCGGAAGCGCGGTCGAGGCTGGCGGTGACCGTGGCGGCATTCCCGGCGCCGCTTTCGCTGATGGAAGACGGCGTCAGCACAAGCGTGGCCACGGGCGTGCCGTCGTCGTCGTTGACGGTCACGCCCACCCCGTCCGCGGTCACGTCGCCGTAATCGGAATCTCCCGCCACGACGCTGTGGGTGATGTCGGCGCTGCGCGCGTTGCCGGTGTTGTCGATGTCGTCATCGACCGCAGTGACAGTAACCGTCTGTTCGGTACTCCAGATGCCGGCGCCGCCGGGGGTGAAGGTCAGGCTGGCCGGGCTGACGGTGAACGGCGCGCCTTCCGGCACGACGACGTTGACAGTCACGTCATCGGTGGGCTGGCTTTCGAGCACCACGGTGTAGGTCGCCTGGTCCTCGCGTGTGCTGGTGGTTGCGGAGTTGTCGGCCTCAAGCACGGTCAGGGGGCCGCCGGTGACGGTGACGCCCCGGGTGTCGTTGTCGGTCAGGGTGACGGTCGCCGGGGAGATCGTGGCGCCGTCCGTGGTTCCCGCGACCTCGATGGTCTCGCTGTCCTCGTCGACACGGTCGTCCACGGGCACGAGGTTGAAGGACTGCGACACGCTGGCCTGACCGGCGGGCAGCGTCATGCTGAAGCCCGCCGCCGTGTAGTCGGTGGTGGCGGTGGCGGTGCTGTCGCCGCCGCCGACGGTGATGGCCAGGGTCTTGGCGGCGCTGTAGGTTGTGTCGCCTGTCGTGCTCGCGGTCACTTCGATGGCCGTTGCGCCGTCGTCCTCATTGACGCTCGCGGGGTCCACGGTGAGCGCGATGCCGGTGGGCGCGTTGTCGTCGTCGGTGATGGTCAGGGTGGCGTTGGCCGGGTTCGCCACGCCGCGTCCGCCGGCGGCGGTGGCCGAGACGGTGACGGTCTTGTTCGCGGCATCGACATTGTTATCCACGGCGGTGATGGTGACCGTCCCCGTGCTCGCCTTGCCGCCGGCGGCGATGGTCAGCGTCTTGTTGCCGCTCAAGCTGAAGTCGCCCGCCTTGGCCGGTGACACCGCGGTTGCCGCCACGGTCAACGTCACCGCCTGGTCCGAAGCGCCGGACAGGCTAGCCGTCACGGTGCTCGCGTTGCTGGTGCCGGACTCGGCGATGCTCGCCGGGGTCAGGATCAGCGTCGCCGTCGGCGTCGCCTCGTCGTCGGTGATCGTGCCCGTGGCGGTTCCGGCGCCCTCGGCGGTGGAGACCGTGGCGTTGGTCGGGGCATCCAGCGTGACCGTGACGGTCTCGTTGGCCTCGTCGATCGCGTCGCCCTTGACCGGCACGACGATGTCGGCGGTTGTCGAACCAGGGGCGAAGGTGAGCGAGGCCGGATCCGGCGCGGTGTAGTCGTCGCCCGCGTCCGCCGTGCCGCCCAGCGTGTAAGGCACGGTCACCGTCCGGCTGCTCGCGGCGGACAGGGTCACGGCGAAACGCATGTCCACGGTGGTCATCGGGTCGTTGCCTTCGGTGACGGCGCTGGCGTCGGCGACCGAGACCGTCGGCGCGTCGTCGTCGTCGGTGATCGTGCCCGTGGCGTCAAGCGACGCGGCATCGCCGGCGAACACGGCGTTGCCTGGCGAGGACAGCCGCACCTTCACCGTCTCGTTGTCCTCGTCGATGTCGTCGCCGGTGACGCTGATGTCGATGTGCTGGCTCGTCTCGCCCGCATCGAAGGTGAGCGTGCCGCTCGAAAGTTCCGCGTAGTCGGTGTCCTGGGTGGCCGTGCCGCCGGCGATCTCGGCGTAGGCGACCGTGACCTCCCTGCCGCTTTCCGCGTCGAGCGTGACGGTGAAGCGCAGCCTCGCGTTCGCGCCCGACGCGCCCTCGTCCACGCTCGGCGCGTCGATGGAAATCACCGGCGGGGCGTCGTCGTCGGTGATGTCGATGCTCGCGTTCGTGATGGCGAGGGCGCCGGACGCGCCCTTGACGCTGAGGGTCTCGGTGTCCTCGTCGAGGGCGTCGTCGGTGGGGGTCAGGGTGAAGGTGTTCGTGCCTTCCGTCTTGCCGGCGTCGATGGTGATGTCGAAGTCGGCCACGTTGGCGTAGTCCGTGCCCTCGGTCGCGCTGTCGTTGTCGGCGTCGCCCACCTCGACCGCCACCGTGGTCTCGGTGTTGTAGGCGCTGCCGCCGGTGACGGTCGCCGTGACCGTGACGGTCGCGGCGGCGGCGTCCTCGGCGAGGGTGGCGACATCGGTGGTGAGCCGGATGCCGCCGGGCGCGTCGTCGTCGTCGGTTAGATGGAAGGTCGCCGTGCCGGAGCCGCTGGCGCCGCCGTCGAGGTTGGCGGGGACCAGCTTGCCGAGGCCGAGGGTCACGGACTCCGATGCGCCCTCGTCGGTCGGGTCGTCCTTGGCGGTGAGCGTCAGGGTCGCCGATGCCGCGGCGCTGGGGACGCCGGAGAAGGCGATGGTCGGCGGGTCGTCCTCAAGGTCGTCGCTGGCGAGGTTCGAGTAGGTCACGCCGGTTGGCGGGGTGTTGGGCGCGCTGAGCTCGTAGTCCACGCCGAAGGCCGCCGCGCCGCCGAAGGTGAGCGGGACGGTGAGCGATTCGCCGCCGGTCAGCGCCCGGCCCAGGCTGACGGTGACGGTCTTGACGCCGCCGTCCTCGTCGATGGCGGCCGCGGGCGCCGACAGGGTGACTTCCGTCGCGTCGTTGTCGGTGACGGTGAGGGCGTGGCTGGAATCCGTGCCCAGCACCGCGCCGGTCCCGGCGGTGAGATCGACCGTGAAGCGCTCGGACGGCTCATCATCCTCGTCGTCGGTGATGGTGACATCGAGGGTCTTGCTGGCGTCCCCCGCGGCGAACACCAGGCTGGTGGCGGCGATGGCGGTGAAGTCGTCGCCGCCCGCGGCGGTGCCGTCGGCGGTGGCGTAGCTCACCGTCGCGGGCAGCAGGGTCGTGCCGGTCTTCTCCACGGTCAGGGTGACGTCGTCGGCGTCCTCGTCAACCGTTCTGGAAGCGGTGGAGAACGCGAAACTCGGCCGGTCATCCTCGTCGGTGATGGTGCCGACCGCCGAGGCGTCCACCGCGCGCATGTCGAAGTTGGTCGCGCCGGTGAGACTCAGCGTGAAGTAATGGTCGCCCTCGTAGGTGCTGTCTTGTCGGGTGGGGATGCTGATGGTGCCGCGGGTACCGTTCTGGGCGATGGTGATTGCCGCATTCGATGCCGCCGCGGTGTAGTCGGCGCCGGTCGCGATCTGGTAAGCCTCGTCGTTCTCATTGCCGCGACCGTTGGAGGTCTCGTAGCTTACGGTCACGCCGCCCGCTGGCGCGGGCGCCGGCAGCGTCACCGTGAACGCGACGGCATTGCCCTCGGCGGCGCTGGCGTCGCCGACCGCGATCATCGCGTCGTCGTCGATGATCTTGACCGAGGCGGCGCCGGCGGTGGCGATGCCGCCGGAAAGTCCGGTGTGGCTCGGCGCGCGGGTGCTTGCGCCGAAAGCGATGTTCACCGTTCGCGTGTCCGGGTCGCTGTTGGCCACCGCCGTCAGGGTCAGCGTGGCGGTCTGTGCTTCGGCGCCCGCGATCATCACGGCGGGGTTCTGCGCGTTGTGCGGGTTCCCCGTGTCGATGGTGACGCCGGTGTTGCCTGTGCCTTTCAAGCCGAAGGTGTAATGCGTCGTCTCGGTCGCGCCGCTGACATCGAGCGGCGCCGTCACGCTTTCGCCCGCCACCAGCGCCCGGCCCAGGGTAACGGTCACGTCCAGTGTCCCCCCGGCCTCCGGGATGCTGCCGGTGCCCGCGAGGGTCACGGTGGTGGCGTCGTCGTCGTTCACTGTGACGCTCGCGGCGTTGTTGCTGGCGTGGACGGCATAGCCGCTGCCGGCATCGAGCGTCACTTCCACCTGGCCGTCGGCTTCGTCGGTGGTGTCTTGCTGGGTGGCGACGGTGTAGGTCGCGCTCGCGCTGCCCCTGGAGAAGGTGAAGGTCTGATCGCCGGTGGTGTTGGTGACCGCGAAGCCTGCGCTGGTCGTGACTTCCAGATTGATGGTCAGGTCCGTTGCGGGCGCCGGGTTCGCGTTCACGGTGAAGCTCGCCGCCATGCCCTCGTCCACCGCGGTGCCCGCCGTGACGCTCAGTTCCGGCACGTCGTCGTCGGTCAGCTTGATGCTGGCGCCGGTGACGGTGAGCGCGCCCGAGGCGCCCTTGACACTGATGCTCTCCTCCTCCTCGTCGAGGGCGTCGTCGGTGGGGTCGAGGCTGAACGTCTCCTCGCCACTCATCTTCCCGACCTCGATCTCGATGTCGAACGCCGTCACCGCCGCGTAGTCGGTCCCCGATACGGCGCTGTCGTTGCCGTCGCCGATCGTGACCCGGACGGTGGTGTCGGTCGCGTAGGTCGTGTCGCCGTTCACCGTGGCGGTCACTTTCACGGTCTTCGTTGCCGCGTCCTCGGCGATGGTGGGCGTGTCGGTGGTGAGCGTGATGCCGGTCGGGGGCGCGTCGTCGTCGGTGACCGTCACGCCGACCGCGGAGGCCGTGACATCGCCGTAGTCGGAGTCGCCCGCGACGACGGTGTGCGTGATGCTCGCGCCGCGCGCATTGCCCTGGTTGTCGATGTCGTCGTCGGTCGCGGTGACGGTGACTTGCTGGGCCGTGCTCCAGATACCGGCGCCGCTCGGCGTGAAGGTCAGGCTGGTCGGGCTGACGGTGAACGGCGCGCCCTCCGGCACGGCGATGTTGACGGTGACAGCGTCGGTGGGCTGGCTGTCGAGCGCCACGGTGTAGGTCGCCTGGTCTTCGCGCGTGCCGTTGGTTGAGGGGTTGTCAGCCTCCAGCACGGTCAGGCTGTTTGAAGAAACCGTCACGCCCCGGGTGTCGTTGTCGGTCAGGGTGACGGTCGCCGGGGCGATGGTCGCGCCATTCGTCGTGCCGGTGACTTCAATGGTCTCGCTTTCCTCGTCGAGGCGGTCGTCCACGGGGGTGAGGTTGAAGGATTTCGACACGCTGGCCTGCCCGGCGGGCAGGGTCATGCTGAAGCCCGCCGCCGTGTAGTCGGTGGTGGAAGTGGCTGTGCTGTCGCCGCCTCCAATCGTGATGGCCAGCGTCTTCGCCTCGCTGTAGGTGGTGTCGCCGGTGGTGGCCGCGGTCACTTCGATGGCCGTCACGCCGTCGTCCTCGGCGACGCTCGCGGGATCGACGGTGAGCGCGATGCCGGTGGGCGCGTTGTCGTCGTCGGTAATGGTCAGCGTCGCGTTGGCCGGGTTCGCCACGCCGCGCCCGCCGCTGGCGGTGGCCGAGACGGTGACGGACTTGTTCGCGGCATCGACATTGTTATCCACGGCGGTGACGGTGACCGTCCCCGTGCTCGCCTTGCTTCCGGCGGCGATGGTCAGCGTTTTGTTGCTGCTCAAGGCGAAGTCGCCTGCCCTGGCCGGCGACACCGCGGCAGCCGAGACGGTGAGCGTGACCGCCTGGTCCGAAGCGCCGGACAGGGAAGCCGTCACGGTGCTGGCGTTGCTTGCGCCGGACTCGGCGATGCTGGACGGGGTCAGGATCAGCGTCGCCACCGGCGTCGCCTCGTCGTCGGTGATCGTCCCAGTGGCGGTGCCGGCGCCCCCGGCGGTGGAGACGGTGGCGTTGGTCGGGGTATCCAGCGTGACCGTGACGGTCTCGTTGGCCTCGTCGATCGCGTCGCCCTTCACCGGCACGACGATGTCGGCGGTTGTCGAGCCGGCCGCGATGGTGAGCGAGGTCGGATCCGGCGCGGTGTAGTCGTCGTCCGCGTCCGCCGTGCCGCCGAGCGTGTAGGGCACGGTCACCGTCCGGCTGCTCGCGGCGGACAGGGTCACGGCGAAGCTCATGTCCACCGTGGTCATCGGGTCGTTGCCTTCGGTGACGGCGCCGGCGTTCGCCACCGACACCGTCGGGGCGTCGTCGTCGTCGGTGATCGTGCCCGTGGCGTCAAGCGAAGCGGCATCGCCGGCGAACACGGCGTTGCCGGGCGAGGACAGCCGCAGCTTCACCGTCTCGTTGTCCTCGTCGATGTCGTCGCCGGTGACGGTGATGTCGATGTGCTTGCTCGTCTCGCCCGCGGCGAAGGTCAGTGTGCCGGCGGCGAGCGCCGTGTAGTCGGTGTTTTGGGTGGCCGTGCCGCCAGTGGCCTCGGCGTAGGCGACGGTGACCTCCCTGCCGCTTTCCGCGTCGAGCGTGAGGGTGAAGCGCAGGGTGGGGCTCGCGCCGGACGCGCCCTCGTCCACGCTCGGCGCGTCGATCGAGATCACCGGCGGGGCATCGTCGTCGGTGATGTCGATGCTCGCGTCGGTGACGCTGAGATTGCCGGACGCGCCCTTGACGCTGAGGGTCTCGGTGTCCTCGTCGAGGGCGTCGTCGGTGGGGGTCAGGGTGAAGGTGTTCGTGCCTTCCGTCTTGCCGGCGTCGATGGTGATGTCGAAGTCGGCCACGTTGGCGTAGTCCGCGCCCTCGGTGGCGCTGTCGTTGTCGGCGTCGCCGACCTCCACCGCCACGGTAGTCTTGGCGTTGTAGGCGCTGCCGCCGGTGACGGTGGCCGTGACGGTGACGGTCGCGGCGGCGGCGTCCTCGGCGATGGTGGCGATGCTGGTGGTCAGCCGGATGCCGCCGGGCGCGTCGTCGTCGTCGGTGATGCTGAAGGTGGCCGTCCCGGAGCCGCTGGCGCCGCCGTCGAGGTTGGCGGGGACCAGCTTGCCGAGGCCGAGGGTCACGGACTCCGATGCGCCCTCGTCGGTCGGGTCGTCCTTGGCGGTGAGCGTCAGGGTCGCCGATGCCGCGGCGCTGGGGACGCCGGAGAAGGCGACGGTCGGCGGGTCGTCCGCCAGGTCGTCGCTGGCGAGGTTCGAGTAGGTCACGCCGGTGGGCGTCGAGTTGGGCGCGCTCAGCGTATAGTCCGCGCCGAAGGCCGCAGTGCCGCCGAAGGTCAGCGGGACGGTGAGCGTCTCGTTTCCGGTCAGCGCCCGGCCAAGCGCGACGGTGACAGTCTTCGCGCCGCCGTCCTCGTCGATGGCGGCCGCGGGCGCCGACAGGGTCACTTCCGTCGCGTCGTCGTCGGTGATGGTGATGGCGTGGCTGGAATCGGTGCCCAGCACCGCGCCCGTGCCAGCGTTGAGATCGACGGTGAACTGCTCCGACGGCTCATCGTCGGTGTCGTCGGTGATGGTGACGTCGAAGGTCTTGCTGGTGTCGGCGGCGGCAAACACCAGGTCGGTGGCGGCGATGGCGGTGAAGTCGCTGCCGCCGCTGGCGCTGCCGTCGACGGTGGCGTAGCTCACCGTCGCGGGCAGCAGGGTCGTGCCGGTCTTCTCCACGGTCAGGGTCACGTCCTCAACGTCCTCGTCAACCGTTCTGGAAGCGGTGGAGAACGCGAAACTCGGCCGGTCATCCTCGTCGGTGATGGTGCCGACCGCCGAGGCGTCCACCGCGCGCATGTCGAAGTTGGTCGCGCCGGTCAGCTTCAGCGTGAAGTAATGGCCGCCCTCGTAGGTGCTGTCTTGTCGGGTGGGGATGCTGATGGTGCCGCGGGTACCGTTCTGGGCGATGGTGATTGCCGCATTCGACGCCGCCGCGGTGTAGTCGGCGGTGGTGGCGACCTGCCAGTCCTCGTCGTTCTCGTTGCCGCGGCCATTGGAGGTCTCGTAGCTCACGGTCACGCCGCCCGCTGGCGCGGCGGCCGGCAGCGTCACGGTGAACGCCACGGCGCTTCCTTCGGCGGCGGTCGCGTCGGCCACCGTGATCATCGCGTCGTCGTCGATGATCTTCACCGACGCTGTGCCCGCCGTGCTGATTCCGCCGGAAAGTCCGCTGGATGTCGGCGCGCGGGTGCTTGCGCCGAAGCCGATGTTCACCGTTCGCGTGTCCGGGTCGCTGTTGGCCACCGCCGTCAGGGTCAGCGTGGCGGTCTGTGCTTCGGCGCCCGCGATCGTCACGGCGGGGTTCTGCGCGTTGTGCGGGTTCCCCGTGTCGATGGTGACGCCGGTGTTGCCTGTGCCTTTCAAGCCGAAGGTGTAGTGCGTCGTCTCGGTCGCGCCGCTGACATCGAGCGGCGCCGTCACGCTTTCGCCCGCCACCAGCGCCCGGCCCAGGGTGATGGTCACGTCCTGGGTCCCCCCGTCCTCCGGGATGCTGCCGGTGCCCGCGAGGGTCACGGTGGTGGCGTCGTCGTCGTTCACTGTGACGCTCGCGGCGTTGTTGCTGGCGTGGACGGCATAGCCGCTGCCGGCATCGAGCGTCACTTCCACCTGGCCGTCGGCTTCGTCGGTGGTGTCTTGCTGGGTGGCGACGGTGTAGGTCGCGCTCGCGCTGCCCCTGGAGAAGGTGAAGGTCTGATCGCCGGTGGTGTTGGTGACCGCGAAGCCTGCGCTGGTCGTGACTTCCAGATTGACGGTCAGGTCCGTTGCGGGCGCCGGGTTCGCGTTGACGGTGAAGCTCGCCGCCGTGCCCTCGTCCACCGCATTGCCCGCCGTGACGCTCAGTTCCGGCACGTCGTCGTCGGTCAGCCGGATGCTGGCGCCGGTGACGCTGAGCGCGCCCGAGGCGCCCTTGACACTGATGCTCTCCTCCTCCTCGTCGAGGGCGTCGTCGGTGGGGTCGAGGCTGAACGTCTCCTCGCCGCTCATCTCCCCGGCCTCGATCTCGATGTCGAAGGCCGTGACCGCCGCGTAGTCGGTCCCCGATACGGCGCTGTCGTTGCCGTCGCCGATCGTGACCTGGACGGTGGTGTCGGTCGCGTACGTGGTGGCGCCGTTCACCGTGGCGGTCACCTTCACCGTCTTCGTTGCCGCGTTCTCGGCGATGGTGGGCGTGTCGGTGATGAGCGTGATGCCGGTCGGGGCCGCATCGTCGTCGGTGACCGTGACGCCGACCGCGGAGGCCGTGACATCCCCGTAGTCGGAGTCGCCCGCGACGACGGTGTGGGTGATGCTCGCGCCGCGCGCATTGCCGGTGTTGTCGATGTCGTCATCGACCGCAGTGACAGTAACCGTCTGTTCGGTACTCCAGATGCCGGCGCCGCCGGGGGTGAAGGTCAGGCTGGTCGGGCTGACGGTGAACGGCGCGCCGTCCGGCACGACGACGTTGACGGTCACGTCGTCGGTGGGCTGGCTGTCGAGCACGACCGTGTAGGCCGCCTGGTCTTCGCGTGTGCTGTTGGTTGAGGGATTGTCGGCCTCGAGCACGGTCAGCGAGTTGCGGGTGACGGTGATGCCCCGGGTGTCGTTGTCGGTCAGGGTGACGGTCGCCGGGGAGAGGGTGGCGCCGTCGGTTGTGCCAGCGACTTCGATGGTCTCGTTGCCCTCGTCGAGGCGGTCGTCCACGGGTGTGAGGTTGAAGGACTGCGAGATGCTGGCCTGCCCGGCGGGCAATATCATGGAGAAGCCCGCCGCCGTGTAGTCGGCGGGGGAGGTCGCGGTGCCGTCTTCGATGGTGATGGCGAGCGTCTTGGCCTCGCTGTAGGTGGTGTCGCCGGTGGTGGTAGCAGTCACTTCGATGGCCGTTGCGCCGTCGTCCTCGGCGACGCTCGCGGGATCGACGGTGAGCGCGATGCCGGTGGGCGCGGTGTCGTCGTCGGCGATGGTGAGGGCGGCGCTCGCCGGGTTCGCCACGCCGCGTCCGCCGGCGGCGGTGGCCGAGACGGTGACGGTCTTGTTCGCGGCATCGACATTGTTATCCACGGCGGTGACGGTGACGGTCCCCGTGCTCGCCTTGCCGCCGGCGGCGATGGTCAGCGTCTTGTTGCCGCTCAAGCTGAAGTCGCCCGCCTTGGCCGGCGCAACCGCGCTCGCCGACACGGTGAGGGTGACGGCCTGGTCCGAAGCGCCGGACAGGCTCGCCGTCACCGTGCTGGCGTTGGTCGCGCCGGACTCGGCGATGCTGGCCGGGGTCAGGATCAGCGTCGCCGTGGGCGTGTCATCGTCGTCGGTGATCGTGCCCGTGGCGGTGCCCGCGTCCTTGGCGGTGGAGACGGTGGCGTTGGTCGGGGTGCCGAGCGCGACCGTGACGGTCTCGTTGGCCTCGTCGATCGCGTCGCCCTTGACCGGCACGACGATGTCGGCGGTTGTCGAACCAGGGGAGAAGGTGAGCGAGGCCGGATTCGGCGCGGTGTAGTCGTCGTCCGCGTCCGCCGTGCCGCCGAGCGTGTAGGGCACGGTCACCGTCCGGCTGCTCGCGGCGGACAGGGTCACGGCGAAACTCATGTCCGCCGCCGTCATCGGGTCGTTGCCTTCTGTGACAGCGCTGGCGTCGGCGACCGAGACCGTCGGCGCGTCGTCGTCGTCGGTGATGGTGCCCGTGCCGTCCAGGGTGGCGGCGCCGCTTGAGAGCGTCGCGTTCGATGGCGAGGACAGCCGCAGCTTCACCGTCTCGTTGTCCTCGTCGATGTCGTCGCCGGTGACCGTGATGTCGATGTGCTTGCTGGTCTCGCCCGCGGCGAAGGTGAGCGTGCCGCCGGTCAGCGCCGTGTAGTCGGTGTTTTGGGTGGCCGTGCCGCCAGTGGCCTCGGCGTAGGCGACGGTGACCTCCTTGCCGCTCGCCGCGTCGAGGGACACGGTGAAGCGCAGGGTGGGGCTCGCGCCCGATGCGCCCTCGTCCACGCTTGGCGCGTCGATGGAGATCACCGGCGGGGCGTCGTCGTCGTTGACCGCGACGCTCGCGGTGTTGTCGTCGGCGTGCAAGACATAGTCGCTGCCGGTCGCCAATCCGACAGTCACTTGTCCATCGGGCTCGTCCAAAGTGTCGGCCCGGGTGTTGACGGTGTAATCTTCGCTCGTCCTGCCGGCGCGGAAGGTCAGGGTCTTGCTGCCGGTCGTGCCCGTCACCGCGAAACCGGCGCTGGTTTCGACCGTGAGATTCACGGTCAGGTCCGCCATGGGCGCCAGGTCCGCGTTGACGGTGAATTCCGCCGCCTCGCCCTCGTCCACCGCCGAACCCGCCGTGACGCTCAATTCCGGCACGTCGTCGTCGGCCAGCTTGATGTTTGTGCCGGTCACCGTGAGGGCGCCCGAGGCGCCCCTGACGCTGATGGACTCCTCGGCCTCGTCGATGGCGTCGTCGGTGGGGGTCAGGGTGAAGGTGTTTTCGCCGCTCATGGCGCCGGCGTCGATGGAGATGTCGAAGGCCGTCACGGCCTCGTAGTCGGTTCCCGAGGCGGCGCTGTCGCCATTGGCGCCGACGGTCACGCTGACGGTCTTCGCATCGGCGAAGGTGGTGCCGCCGTTCACCGTGGCGGTCACCTTCACCGTCTTCGCCGCCGCGTCCTCGGCGATGCTCGGCGTGTCGGTGGTGAGGGTGATGCCCGTCGGGGCCGCGTCGTCGTCGGTGACCGTGACGCCGACCGCGGAGGCCGTGACATCCCCGTAGTCGGAATCGCCCGCGACGACGGTGTGGGCGATGCTCGCACTGCGCGCATTGCCGGTGTTGTCGATGTCGTCGTCGGTCGCGGTGACGGTAACGGTCTGCCCGGCGCTCCAGATACCGGGGGCGAAGGTCAGGCTCGCCGGGCTGACGGTGAACGGCGCGCCGTCGGGCACGACGATGCGGATGGTCACGTCATCGGTGGGCTGGCTGTCGAGCGCCACCGTGTATTCCGCCTGATCCTCGCGCGTGCCGTCGGTAGCGGGATTGTCGGCCTCAAGCACCGTCAGGGAGCCACCGGTGACGGTCACCCCGCGAGTGTCGTTGTCGGTCAGCCTGATGCTGGCGTTCGTGACGGTGAGAGCCCCCGACGCGCCTTTGACGCTGATGGACTCCTCCGCCTCGTCGAGCGCGTCGTCGGTCGGGTTGAGACGGAAGGTCTGCTCGCCGCTCATCTTGCCCGGGTCGATTTCGATGTCGAAAGCCGCCACCGCCGCGTAGTCGGCGCCGGAGGTCGCGCTGTCGTCCGCGTCCCCAACGGTGACCCTGACGGTCGTGGTGGTGGCGTAGGCGGTGTCGCCGTCGACCGCGGCGGTCACCTTGACCGTCTTCGCCGCCGCGTCCTCGGCGATGCTCGCGGTGTCGGTGGTGAGCGTGATTCCCGTCGGGGCCGTGTCGTCGTCGGTGATGGTCAGGGTCGCGCTCGCCGGGTTCGCCACGCCGCGTCCGCCGCTGGCGGTGGCCGAGACGGTGACGGCCTTGTCCGGGCCGTCGATCTTGTCGTCCACGGCGGTGACGGTGACCGTTCCGGTGCTCGACATGCCCCCGGCGGCGATGGTGAGGGTCGTGTCGCTGCTCAGGGTGAAGTCGCCCGCCTTGGCCGGTAAAACCGCGGCCGCCGCAACGGTCAGCGTGACCGCCTCGTCCGAAGCGCCGGACAGGCTCGCCGTCACGGTGCTGGCGTTGGTCGCGCCGGACTCGGCGATTCTGGCCGGGGTCAGGATGAGCGTCGCCACGGGCGTCGGCTCGTCGTCGCTGATGGTGAAACTTGCTTCCTCGGAAACGATGGAAATACCGCCATGGATAGTGTTCAGTGACGTGGAGGCGAAGCCGGGTATCACCGACTCCGATGCGCCTTCGTCCGTCTTGTCGTCGATGGCCGTAAGTATCAGGGTCGCCGAGCTCGCGGCGCTGGTTGTGCCGGAGAAGACGATAGAGGGACGGTGGGTGCGGTCACTTCCCAGGTGCGAGTAGGTCACGCCGGTTGGCGTGGTTTCGGGCGCGGCAAGCGTGTAGTCAACGTCGAGAACTGCCGTACCCCCGAACTCCAGCCCAAAAATGATCTGTTCACTTCCAGTCAGCGCCCGGCCAAGCGCGAGCGTGACGGTCTGGATGCCGCCATTTTCGGCAATAGCTTCGGCGGACGCCGACAGGGCCACGGTCGTCGGGTCGTCGTCGTTGATGAAGATGGCGCGGCTTGCGTCCGTCCCCAGCGCCGCGCCCGTTCCGGCGGTGAGATTAACGGTGAACTGCTCCTGCGGCTCGTCGTCGGCGTCGTCGGTGATGGCGACGTCGAAGGTCTTGCTGGTGTCCCCCGCGGCGAACACCAGGCTGGTGGCGGCGATGGCGGTGAAGTCGCTTCCTCCGGTGGCTGTGCCGTCGGCGGTGGCGTAGCTGACCGTCGCGGGCAGCAAGGTGTCGCCGGTCTTCTCCACGGTCAGGGTCACCGTGCCGACATCCTCCGCCGCCGGGCCCGCGACGGCGGAGAGGGCGAACTCCGGTTTGTCGTCGTCGTCGGTGATCGTGCCCACCGCCGAATCCGAATCCGCGCCGATGTTGAAAACGTCGGTGCTGTCGAGCGTCACGGTGAAATGGTGGTTGCCCTCGTAAGTGTCGTCGTCGGTGGCGGCGATACTGATGACGCCGCTCGACTGGCCCTCGGCGATGGTGAGCTTCGCTCCCGCCGCGGCCGTGTAGTCGTCGCCGCCGGTGGCGATCTGCCAGGCCTCGTCGCTGTCTTCGCCGCGGCCGTCGGCGGTCGAATAGTTCACGGTGACGCCGCCGGCTGGCGCGGCTTCGGGCAGCGTGACGTTGAACTCGACGGCGCCGCCCTCCGCGGCGCTGGCGGCGGCAATGGCGATCACCGCGTCGTCGTCCGTGATTGGAACCGATGCCGAGCCCCCCGTCTCAATGCCGCCGCCAAGGCCCTTCGATGTAGGCGTTCGGTCCACGTTGTTGACATTGGCCCCGTAGCCGATCTCCACGGTGCGCCGGTCATTGTCGGTGTTGGCCACGGCGGTAAGCGTGAGCGTCGCCGTCCGCGCGCCCGCGCCGGCCAGCGTCACGGCGGGGTTCTGGGGACTGTGGGGGGTCTTCGTGTCGATGGAAACGCCCGTGCCGCCCGTGCCCTTCGGTCCCAGGGTGTAGTGCGTCGTCACCGTTGCGCCGGTCACCGTCAGCGGAACCGTGACGCTCTCGCCCGCCACGAGTTCGCGTCCCAGGGTAATCGTGATGTCCTCGGTCCCGCCGTCCTCGGCGACGCCGCCCGAGCCCGCGCGCGCCAGGGTCACGCCGGTGGGGTTGGCGTCGGCAATGGAAACGACGAATTCGCGTTGCCCTCCGGGAATCGGGTCCTTGCCGCCCGGGACATCGTTACAATCGTTGAACAACAGGACTTCATCGAACCCGTCGACGCGCAGATCGTGCACCACCACAAGCAGGGTCTCGTCGAGTTCGTCGAGTTCGTCTTTCTTGATGTCGAACAGCGAATCGTCACGATCGTTGTTATAGGGTATCGTCTTCGGCGCGGCGCCCTTGTTGCGTGGCTCGTAGTCGTTCCCGTCCGCGGGATTACCCCCGGCTTCGTGCCTGGCGGTGTACCAGTTGTATGACACTTCATTCCAGTCCAGCCCCGATTGGCGCCGTTCGCAACGTCGCATGCGCACGAGTACTTTCGACCCCTCCGCGATCGTCCCGAAATTCCGCGCGCGCACGGTTGCCGAGACACGCGCAAGGGTGATATCGGTCACGGTCACGGCCAGGTCCCGCGCGCCCGTGTTGCCGTCCTCGTCCGTGGCGCGAACCGTTACCTCGTAGACATTGTCCTTGCCGCTGTCCCCGGGATCTTCGAAGTTCTGCGCCGGCAGGGTCAGCCTGCCGCTCTTGGCGTCGATCCGGAAACTTCCCGCGTCCGCGCCCTCCAGGGTCCAGGTCACGACGCCGAAGGGCTTGCCGGTCAGGGTGGGGTCGAAGGGCCCCCAAACCCGGTTTTCTTCCACGGAACCGTCCGCGAGACCCGAAAACATCAGGCCGCCGTAATCGTCGTCGCGGATGGTCACGGTCGCCGCCTTGCCGATATCGATGTCCGTCAGCGAAATCCCGGTGATCCTGACCTGGAAGTCTTCGTCGTCCTCGACCAGGTTATCCTCTTTCGTTTCCACCCGGACGCTGGTTTTGACGTCGCCGGCGCGGATGGTCGCCGAACCGGAAGCAACCGCGGTGAAGTCGCCGGGAGAGCCGGCGCCGTCCGCGAGGGCGACCGTCTCCCAGGTGACGGTGGCGTCCTGACCGAGCGCCTGGGCCAGGGCGATCGTCAGTTCCGCCTCGTCACCCTCGTCCACCACGGTATCCTCGACGGTCACCTCGCCGCGGTCGTCGTCCCTGATCGTGACCGTCAGCACATCGCCGCCGCCCGCGGGCAGGGCGAGTTCCCCGGACGGATTGGCGAGGACGACGGTGAAGGTTTCGTCCAGTTCGCGGATCGAGTTCTGAACGGGTTCGTCGTAGGTCCGGATCTCTATCGTGGCGACGGGAGAGGGATCGCCGTCCTTCGCGGGCGCATTCAAGGTCAGGGTCGTTTTCGCCTGGCTGGCGTAGTCGTGCCTGCTTGCGTCACTGCCGCCGGTGGCGGTGCCGTCGACCGTCCAATACTCCACGGTTGCGGTGGTTCCCGCGGCGAGCGGCGGCTCCACGTCAAGGTCATAGACCGCCTTCTCGCCTTCCCATACGATATCCTTGCGCGGCGTCACCCGAATCCGGCGCACATCGTCATCGACAATGGTGAAGACCCCGGTGGGCCGCTCGGTGCCTCGCGGGCCTTCATCGCCATAACTGCTCCCCGTTCCAGCCTTCACCGTGAAGGTTTCGTCGTCTTCGACGCGTTGGTCCTGAATCGTACGGACGCGGAAAGTCTTTTCGAGGTCCCCAGGCGCGAAACGAACCAACCTGAAAGCGTCCGCTGTGCTGAGAACACTGCAGTCGTTTGTATTTTTATGCCGGCCCACGATCCGGACATCGTCCATTGCCGCGAATTCCGAACTGGAATCCGGCGATGTGGATAGATTGGAAATCACCGCCGTGCCGCCGTCTCCGTCAGCGCCTCTACTGTTGGGGTTTGCGCCTGTCAGGCAGAAACGTATTGAATGATCTTTGGTGGCGCCGCGGTTGCGCCGGACCCGCACGACGAGGCTGCCCCCTTCCCGGACTTCGGCGCCGGCGTTGACGAACCAATAGCGGATCTTGTCGTCGTCGTCGATCCGGCCGTAGGCCGTGCCCCGCCCGATGGCGGCGCCCACCGGATTCTCCAGCGTGACACGGAAGGTTTCGGTCGATTCCGGCTCCTGGTCATCGTTTACGGTCACCCGGACCTGCTTGCGGGTCTCGCCGGGAGCGAATGTCAGCGTCGTCGAGGGCACGGGCTCGAAATCCTTCTCGGAAGCGGCTCGCCCGCCGCCGATCGCCGGATTGTCTCCATCGCCGTTGAGCGTCTTCCAGTCCACGGTGACATTCCCGGTTTGCGCGCTGGACAGCGTGACCTCGAATACCGCTTCCGTGGCGCCGCTTGACTCGGTCACCGGAGCGGCGTCGGATACGGAAAGCCAGGTGTCTTCATCGTCGACGATCGTGACCTTCGCCTGGCCCAGCATCTGCCGCTTGCCTTCCGGGTTGTGGAACAACAGCACGTTGAATTCCTCGTCCGGCTCGTCCGTCGCGTCGTCGAGGGTCTGCACGGAAATGTCCTTGCGCAGTTCACCGGGCGCGAAGGTCAGCATGCCGGCGGCTTTGGTGTAGTCGCTGCCGGACAGCGCGGCCGTTCGTTCCACGGCGCCGTTCCTTGTCGTCCAACTCACCTCGACTTCCTTTTCCGACGCCGCCGAAAGACTGATGTGGAGCGACGCCGCATCGCCTTCGTTCACGCTTGTGTCGCCGCCGATGGCGATGTCGGGCCGCGAATCGTCGTCGCGAATGAGGCCGGCGGCGGCGCCCCGGCTGATCGGCAGGCCGCCGGAGACGCTCACGACTTCGACGCTGAGTTCCTCGTCGTGTTCGTCCACGGCGTCCTGGGTGGTGGCGACCTGGATCACGCCCCTGGTCTTGCCCGCGGGGATGGTGAGCGTCCCGCTGGCCTGGGCGACGTAGTCCTTGCCTGCTTTCGCGGTACCGTCCGCGGTTTTCCAGGTGACGGTCACGTCGGTCGACGCCGCGAAGCCCAGATTCACCGGGAATTCCATGACCAGCCCTTCGGTGGTCTTTTCCGCATCCTCGACGAACACGGCCGGATTGTCGGTGATAGTGGCCGACCCCTGGGCATGCTCGTTATCCGCGGGCGCCACCAGGCCGGATGGAATGGTGTCAATTTCTATTGCGAGGTTTTCATCGGCTTCCTTGATCTGGTCGGCAACGGTCGGCAGCCTGATATCCACGCCGGAGGCGCCTTTGACGATGGTCACGCTGCCGGACTCCCCGCCGGTGAAATCTTCCCCCGGTTTCACGTGGCCGCCGGTAAACGCCCACCCCAGGGTGTAGTCCTCGGTGGCTTCGATAATCCGATCGTCTACCGGATCCCACAAATTCAGGCGAAACACCGCGTCCTTGCCCTCGAGCACCACTCCGGCATCGTTCAGCCGGAAGGTCGGCCTGGCGGCCTCGTCGTCGTTCCTGATCGTGCCCGTGACTTCAAGGGTTCGGGCGCCGTCGGCGAAGGTCGCGTTTTCGAGGCGGCTGAAGCGGAGCACGACGGTCTCGTCCGGTTCCACATCGGTGTCTCCATTGACCCGGACGGCAATGGTCTGCTCTCCGCTGGTGGGCGGGAACTCGATTTTTTTACTCGCAATGTTCCGGATATCGGTCGCGCTGTCCGCCGTGCCGGTGAGCGCATTGCGCACGAACACGGAAATGGTCCGTTGGCTTCGCTTGTCGAGCTTGAGTGCATAAACCAGTCTTCTGACGGGCTGGCCGCTGTCAAGGCTGTTGTTGCCCTCTTCCACCGACGGCGGGCTGACCGTCAGGACCGGTAAGTCGGCCTGGTCGGTGATCGTGGCGCGCGCCACCAGTTCGGACTCGCTTTCATCGCCGAGGGACAGGCCCTTCGGGTCATAGATCCGCAGTCCAAACACTTCGTCTTCTTCGAAGATATCGTCATTGACTGTCTGCACTTCGACAGGAAACCGTGTCAGGCCGGATTGCAGGGTGATTGCCGCTCCGTTTTCAAGATCAAAACCCCCTTTGGACCGGTATTCGAAGTCACTGATGCCGATGGCACTGAAATTGTTGTCCAGGCCGAGGTCGACTCCCCCCCGGGCCTGTATCACGACCGAGCCATCGCTCTTGAGTGGCTTGTCAAGCTCCAGCACAAAGACCGCCGCCTCGCCCTCGGCCACGGTCACGTCCGCGACCCGAAGTATGAGGCCGGTCAGGGCCGGAACATTTTCCAGCTCCACCTGCGCCGCCTGGGAGCCTTTTCGGAGGACGGGGTGCGAAGTCCCGGGGAGGAGGCGAGCGCTGACGATTGCTTCTCCTTCTCCGTGGTCGCTGATCGCATTGACCCGGGTGGCCACCTCCAGTGTGGTTGAACTTTCACCGTTCTTGAATCTTGCTTTCCTCGTACCAGCCTGACCTCTGGCAAACAGGACGAAATCGCCCCCGGCGATCTGGACATCCACCACAAGGTCATTCGCCTCGTCCCATGGCTTGTCGAGCTTCAGCGTGAATTCCGCCGTTTCCCCTTCCGCAACGGACGCTTTCGCCGCCTCGATGCTGAGGTCGGGATGGGTGGCCGCGGGATCGTTCTTTACGATGAATGTCAGTTTCTTGTTGTTGTCCTTGTCTCCCTTGAATTCATACCCGGCCGGAAGCTCGGATGCTTTCATTTCCACCGTGATCGTTCCATCGAGGTCGGTAAAGGGATCGGCTTGCGTAGGAAAAACGTGGTACCGGGGAGAGAAACTTAATTCAAGAGTCTTTTTTCCTTCTTGACCAGGGGCAAGGAAATCGGCCGTGTTGTCGTCGCTGACATGAAACGTCAGTTCAACAGGATTGGCGGAGGTCGGGCGGGGGACAACCTCAAAGTCAGCAGCCAGCAACCCGATAATGATCTGGCCCCGTTTTACTGAAGTTCCATCCGCCTTCCCTTCCGTGACTCGAGGAACAATATTTGTCAGGTCCACCGTTCCCTTCACCTGGAAGACCGGGGAGAGGGCGTAGAATGCTCGTGGGCCAGCTTTTGGGGCGACAAAAACGCTAAAGGGGTCAAGGCTTTCTTCCAAGCTACCGGTCATGACATTATATTCCCCGCCTAGCGGATAGTCAGTATTAGTTCCTCCCGCCGACGTTGTCCCCGTAAATACAAGTTTGTTTGCCGCAACACTGGTATCGATTTTGCGTCCTCTCTCGTCTCTCGGCTCCCTGTTGTCCCAACTCCCGTCGTAGAAATCCCCGTAATCATCGGCGACTTTTGCCCCCCCTACCCAATAGATCGGCGGCCCCCCCCCGTTGCCCGCGGTGCCCGTATTGCTGCGCGCGCTCACGGTGCTGGTCGAACCGACTACCCGGAACCTGGCGGCGAGTTCGGTGCGTGTCAGGTCGTCAAGCTGCCCGAATGCGCTATGCCCGCCTCCGGCGGTGGTGACCAGGTACTGGACGATATTGTTGTAGGTACCAATGCTGGACGACGCTCCGCTGCGTTTTGTCGAAGTCACGAACAGCAGCCGGAATTGCCCGCCCGGCGCAATCCCGGCGGGCTTCAGCGCCCAGTCGTTTGATACGAGGACCGGGTCGGCCGGACTCTGCGCGACGGCAATTCCCGGCAGCAGGGCGAACAGCCCCGCCAGGAGGACGGCGGCCAGCCCCCTATGGCGCCGGTGCCCGGGCATGACCAATCCATCCCGAATCGCGGCGCCGGGGCCTGGGCGCCAGCCTGTGTCCGGGAGGTTGTGTGTGTGTGTGTGTGGGGGGGGGGGGGGGGGGGGGTAAATTAGGGGTGCTGAAGCTTCCTGCCCCTTGTCAAGGGCCGACGAAAAGCACAACCTGGTCGACTCTTTCCCCAAGGAAAACAAGCCCATAAACCACCGTCCCGACTTCTCGGGCGGCCACCAAGCCTCTTTCCCGCTTCTTCCGGTTACCGCCCCAGTAACTTCGCTTCCCCATTTTCACCATCAATTTCGATGTTGTCAAACGCCGCCCGGGTTCCCGATGATTGCGGCTCTCAGCGCGGCCATTTTAATGGCTACTCGATAGACTCAGCGTTAGCTACTGTTGTATGTAATTCCCAAAATAAAACCTCGCCGGGGCCTTTCGGCAAGTCCGCTCTCATCCACGCCCCTGGCCGCTCGATTTCGTTGCATATTCACCAATATCCGCCTCAACCGGTCAGCCAGGGGCGCGGCGATAGCGAATTCCTGTGGAGCAAGCTCCCGGCTTGCAGTAACATCGCCCGAATGAGCGAGAGACCTTTTCCGAAGCCGCTGGCGGCCGATCCCCTGCCGCTGGAAACCTGGCTGGACCAGACCGACCGTTCCGAAGTCGGTCGCGAGCCGTTCTTCCGCGGGCGCGATGCGGAGTTCGATGTCTTTCGCAGGGCGGCGGGCAGTCTCCATGACGGCCGGGTCGGCGGCGGCACGATGGTTTTCCAGGGCGCTCCGGGCGCCGGCAAGTCGGCGCTGATGGAGGAGTGCCTCGAAGCGGTGCGGCGCCATTCGACCCCCGAGGCGCCCTGGGTGGCGCTTGCCTTGAATCCCGGATCCCTGCGCTACCCCGACAAGATAGTCCGGGGTATGGTGGACGCAGCCAACGCGGAAAGCGAGCGTCTCCGGCAGGAAGCGTCCGGCGCGGTATCCCGGTTGCTGGGAGAATTTCTCGACCGGGGCAGGCAGATTCTCCATGAGATACCGGATCGGAACGTTTCGTTGGGAGGCGTGTCATGGAGCGGGCGGGAGAGGGAAGTGTCCGCCGAAGGCCTGTTCGAGCATGTGGCGCCCCTTCTCGGCAAGTTCCACATTGTCGTGTGCGTGGACGAGGCCCAGAACACGCCGCTGGGAGAAATGACCCGGGATGCGCTCGATTGTCTTCACCGGGACCCCCAGGGCATTCCCCTGGTGGCGGCGTTTTTCGGCCTGAGCGACACCACGCGCGTACTGCGCCGTTGCGGCCTGTCCAGATTCGCCAGGGGGCGGGTGGTAACCCTGGCACCCCTGCCGCATGAAGATTCCGCCCGCGCGATTCGGGATGTGTTCGGAGCCTACGGTTTCACGGGGGCGCCGGAAGATCGAGAGTCCTGGGTGGACCGGCTCGCAGAGTTGTCCCAGGGCTGGCCGCAACATATCAACAGTGTCGCGATCGCGGCGAGCCGCGTCATCCGGGCCAACGGCGGGCGGGTCGATGCGGCGCATCTGGACGAGGCCGTGGCGGCCGGGGAGGCATACAGGCGGGAATACTATGCCGGTCGGCTGGAAGCCGCCTCGGGCCGCTACTGGATTTACCGGGACCTCGCCCTGGCCATGGAAAGGAACGGCGGCGTATTGGCCTGGGACGGAATCGATTCGCTCACCGGGGAGGTTCGCGGGAGAACGGGGGAGTCCATGGAGGATTTTCTCACCGACGCCCTGCATGCCGGCCTGCTGGCCCCGGACCGGGAACTGCCGGATCACTACCGGGTTCCGATTCCGTCCCTGGGGGACTACCTGCGGGCGCTGCCGGCCTGATACCGTATTTCCTTCAAGCGGCGAACCGATCAATCCCTTTGGCCGCAGCGGCCCCGGCGGGCGGCAGACCGCATGCATTCCGACTCGCGCATCAAGCCACCATCCAGTCCCTGGCGTACTTGTCGACTTCGTCGGGCTCGTAGGGCTCCCAGGATTCGAAATTGTTGGTGAGCTGGACGGAATCTTCGAGCATCACCACATACAGGCCCTCGATCCAGACCGCGCGGTACACGCGGCCGCCGTCAAAGAGTCGGGACATGGCGTCAACAAAGTTCATCACAACACCCGATTTTAACACAGCCGGTCAAGCCGCTAATCCATTTCAACTGGCGCGAAACTCGCCTGATTCCTGCGCTGGCGGGATTTATCGCCATGGCTGTGGCCATCCTGAGTTTCACTGACTGATCGGGGTCGGCCCCTTCCCTTGCAGTTCTTGGCAGTCCCTTCAAACTGCAAAATGGTGCCCGGGGCCGGAATCGAACCGGCATGATCGCGATGATCGAGGGATTTTAAGTCCCTTGTGTCTACCAGTTTCACCACCCGGGCGGACGGAGCGGGACACGGGCCGCACATTGTAAGTGCTCACCTAGTGTGCTGTCCCATAAGTTCGCCGCATTTCAGAGCGGTCCTGAAGCGTCAATGCAAGGCGCCGTCCGCAGACAATACCGGGAGTATTGCCAAGGGCGGCAACGCCGCAGTGGCGCTTCAGGACCGCTCCCGAAGGGCGCGTCCCCCGCGGCGCGTGGCCGCGTTGCGCTCCTTGACAATGGGGCGGGCCATTACCTGCGGACCGCGCCTTGCCACGCACCGCGGGGGGCGCGCTGAAATACGGCGAACTTATGGGACAGCACACTAGCCCAGCGGAAGCGAATCTCTCGGCGGCTGCCGGAGACACTCCGGCACAGGCGCCGGCCACATTGAGCTTTCCAAAATTTTCCCGCTGGTGTATTTTTGCCCGTTCCTTTCGTAGTCAAAATGAGTTTGTTTCCATGTTCAATCATCCTCTCGTTATCGGAACCATCATGGCAGTGTTGGCGAGTATTCCCCTTTATCTGCTTTCGCTTGGGGGCTATCAGTTTCAACTGGTGCATTTGCCCGTGTTCCTGGTTTCGCTGCTGGTGTTCTTCATTGGCACCGCGGTCTGGAGCGCCCGGGGCGTCCAGACCTCCGGCGGGCGAAGTTCGGCGCCGCGCTATCGCAGCCGAAACCGGAGTTCCGCACCGCCAGGCGGCAATGTCCAGCCCCGGGGCCCCCGGGAGACAGGCACAGTCAAATGGTTCAATGTCAACAAGGGTTTTGGTTTCATCAGCCGCGAGGACGGCAGCGACATCTTCGTGCATTTCCGTTCGATTCGCGGCTACGGCCACCGGGTGCTTGAGGAAGGCCAGCAGGTGGAATTCGGCGTGGTCATGGGCGAGAAAGGTGACCAGGCCCATGACGTGGAGATTCTGGGCTAGGAGCCTGCGCCACAGGAATTTGCGAAAGCGAATTCCTGTTCCCAGGCTTGCGGCGTGGGCTATAATCACGCCGCTGGTTTCCCCTGCCGGCAAAACTGCCTGTACAGGCCAATAGATTGCCCATGCAGCCAATGAGGGTTCGGCAACATGATTCGGATCATTCGCAAGTTTGTGTTCCCGGCGCTGGCCGCCTGCCTGTTCCATGTTCCCGCAGTTGCCGTGGAGGAAGGCGACGAGGCGCCGGACTTCAGCCTGCCTTCCATTCATGAAGGCGAGCCGGCGATCAGCCTGACGGGCCTTGCCGGCAAGGTGGTATATATCGATTTCTGGGCTTCCTGGTGCGCCCCCTGCCTGACTTCCCTGCCGCTCTACAATGACCTCTACCACCGTTACCGCGACCAGGGGCTCGAAGTGCTCGGCATCACCGTGGATGACCCCATCGAGGACGGACTGGAATTCCTCGCCGATGTGCAACTCGATTTTCCCATCCCGGCGGACCCGGAAGGCGAAGTCATGGATCTGTACAGCGTCTATGGCATGCCGACTTCGTATCTGATCGGCCGCGATGGCACGGTCAAGCTGGTGCACATGGGGTTTCGCGATGGCGACATCGAGTTGATCGAACAGGCCATCAGGGACGAGCTTGCCGGCGACTGAATCCTGCTGAATTGGCGTATTGGGCGCCTATTCGCTTTTCACCGACTCCGCCCTGCCGCCGCCGATAAAGGACACCGGCAGGGGCGTGATGTTGTCGCCGCTGGAAATCTTGGCGGCGCCGCTTTTTTCCACCTCGTCGATGCGAATCACCGACTGGATGGGAATGAAGCTGCGGTTCACCCCGGCGAATTCCTGTTTGAGTTTCTCCTCGCCCGGGTCCACCACCACCTGGGTTTTCTCATTGAAGACGTAGTCTTCCACTTCAATGAAGCCATACAGGTCGCTCTGGTAGACCTGACGCACGAAGAGTTCATACACCTTGCCCTTGTTGAGAAAGGTGACCTTGTAGATTTCCGGGGAAGCGGGCATGAAACGGAACCTGAATGGAAAATGCGAGAGTAACCCGAATATCAGGCCATTTCGAGAAAATTCAATACGGGGCAGCAATTCTCATTATGGCAATGGGCACGCTCACAGAATGGGAGAACTGCGCTTCCGGGGCTGGAAACTGGACAACAGGCGATTGCCTCAAAACGAACGGCAAGCGACAATTTCGGCGGAATTTTCATTGGCATGGGTAAGCGTCCCGCCGCTGCGGCGGCCGGCCTGCCGGGAAATCGCCGCTTTTCCCGCAGTCGCTGCCTTGCGAAGCTTGATTCGGTATAATCCGGCTTCCATTTGCCGCTGTACCTCATTGCATGCAGAGCCTGACCCATCCGGGCGCCGGCGAGACGCCGGCGAATTCTCCCTCGCCCACCCGGGTGCATATCAAGACCCACGGCTGCCAGATGAACGAGTATGACTCCTCGCGCATGCTCGACCTGCTGCGGGAGACCCGGGCCGCCGAACTCGTGGAATCGCCGGAGCAGGCGGATATCCTCGTGCTCAATACCTGCTCGATCCGGGAAAAGGCCCAGGAGAAGGTGTTTCACCAGCTTGGCCGCTGGCGCGGCCTGAAGCAGGCCAGGCCCGGAATCAAGATCGCCGTGGGCGGCTGCGTCGCCAGCCAGGAAGGCGAAGCCATCAGCAAGCGGGCGCCCTATGTGGACGTGGTTTTCGGGCCCCAGACCCTGCACAAGCTGCCCGCCATGCTCGACGCCGCCACCGGCGGCGATGCCGTGGTGGATGTGAGTTTTCCGGAAATCGAGAAGTTCGACCATCTGCCCCGCCCCAGGGCCGCATCCTGCCAGGCGTTTCTCACCATCATGGAAGGCTGCGGCAAGTATTGCAGTTTTTGCGTGGTGCCCTATACCCGGGGCGAGGAAGTCAACCGCCCTCTTGACGATGTGCTTGCCGAAGCCGTGGAACTCGCCGAACAGGGAGTGCGGGAAATCAATCTGCTCGGCCAGAATGTCAATGCCTGGCGCGGCCGGACCCATGACGGCGGCATCGCCGATCTCGCCCTGCTTATCCATTATCTTGCCAGCATCGACGGCATCGACCGGATCCGCTTCACCACCTCGCATCCGGCGGAGTTCCGGGCCGGGCTCGTGGAAGCCTACCGCGACGTGCCGGAACTCGCCGGTCATCTGCACCTGCCGGTGCAAAGCGGCTCCGACCGGGTGCTGGCGGCCATGAAACGCGGTTATACCGTGCTGGAATACAAATCCCTGGTGCGCCGCATCCAGGCCGCCAGGCCGGGCGTCAGCCTGTCTTCGGATTTCATCGTGGGCTATCCCGGCGAAAGCCAAGGCGATTTCGAGGACACCATGAATCTGGTCATGGAAGTCGGTTTTGACACCTCCTTCAGCTTTCTCTACAGCCCCCGCCCGGGAACGCCGGCGGCCCAGCTTGCGGACCTGACGCCGGAACGGGAAAAGAAACATCGCCTTGCGGTGCTGCAGGCGCAACTGGGCCGCCAGGCCCGGGCCATCAGCGAGTCCATGGTGGGCAAGCGCTATCCGATCCTGGTGACCGGCGTGTCGAAAAAAAGCGACTCCGCCATGCAGGGGCGCACCGAGAACAATCGGGTGGTGAATTTTCCCGCTACGGACCCGGCATTGGCGGGCGGTTTCGTTACGGTGAGAATCATTGACGCCTTGCCGAATTCGCTGCTGGGCGAGATTGAAAATTGAGCCAGTCATCCAACCCATGAATCAGCATACCCTGGACCTCAACCTGAACCCGGACGACAGCCGAAGATTGGCCAATCTCTGCGGCCAGTTCAACGAAAACATCCGTCAGATCGAAAAACTGCTGTCGGTGGCGATCCGCCAGCGGGGCAACTGGTTCCAGCTCAGCGGCAGCCAGGCCGCGGTGCGGGATGGCCGCACCCTGCTGGAATCGCTGTACCGGGCGACCGAACAGGGCGAGCCGCTGAACGCCGGCCTGATCCAGCTTGCCTTGCAGGAGATCAGCAGTCCGCCGCCTGAATCCGCCGGGGGCAAGACCACCGCGGTCTTCATCCGCACCCCGCGGCTTTCCATCAAGCCCCGCAGCAGGCAGCAGGCCGCCTATGTCCACAGCATCGCCCGGCAGGATCTCCATTTTGCCATTGGCCCCGCCGGCACCGGCAAGACCTATCTCGCCGTGGCCCGGGCGGTGGAAGCGCTGGCGGCGGAGAAGGTGAGCCGTATCGTGCTCGTGCGGCCGGCGGTGGAGGCGGGCGAAAAACTCGGCTTTCTGCCGGGCGACCTGATCCAGAAGATCGATCCCTATCTGCGCCCGCTGTACGACGCCCTGTATGAAATGCTGGGCTTTGAGAAAGTCAATCGCCTGGTGGAGAAGAACATCATCGAAGTCGCCCCGCTGGCCTACATGCGCGGGCGCACCCTGAACGAGTCCTTCATCATTCTCGATGAGAGCCAGAATGCCACCGCGGCCCAGATGAAGATGTTCCTCACCCGGATTGGCGTCAGTTCCCGGGTGGTGGTGACCGGCGATGTGACCCAGATCGACCTGCCCGCCGGCACCCGTTCCGGGTTGGTCCAGGCGGCCCGGATTCTGCAAGGCGTGGAAGGCATCGGATTCACCTGGTTCACTTCCCGGGACGTGGTGCGGCATCAGCTTGTGCAGGCCATCGTGGAAGCCTACGAAGACTTCGACCAGTCCCGGATCAGCGAGCTGCGGGAGCAGGACGCCCAGAACCCGGACGCACAATGAAAGTGACGATCGCCATCGCCGATCGCGCGGCGAATCACTGGACGCCGGATCGCGCGCAATGCCGGGCCTGGGTCGAAAGCGCCCTCGCCGCGGCGGATAGCCGGGAGGCGCTTGGCGTGAGCCTTTGTTTTATCGAGGCGGAAGAATCCGAGCGGCTCAACCGGCGCTACCGCCGGCAGGGCCGCCCGACCAATGTGCTGGCTTTTCCCAGTGCTTCCAGTGAGCCACTGCGGTCATCATTGGACAGCAATCTCATCGGCGATATCGCCGTCTGCGCCGAACTCGCCGAACAGGAAGCCCTGGCCCAGGGCAAGGAACTGGCCCATCACTGGGCGCATCTGCTGATCCATGGCTGCCTGCATCTCCTCGGCTACGACCATGTGGACGAGGAAGAAGCGGAATGCATGGAAGCCCTGGAAGTGGGTATACTGCAAGGGTTTGGAATCCCCAATCCTTACCTAGCATAAGTATTCTTTTGACAGGAGCATCAACAGCGCATGGCCGACGATCAGGCTGGCATCGATCCGGAACGCCGTTCCTGGATCGATAAAATCGCACAAGTCTTTTCCGACGAACCCACCGACACCCGCAGCCTGCTCGAGTTGCTGCGCAACGCCGAACAGGACGATCTGCTCGATGCCGACGCGCTTGGCATTATCGAAGGCGCCCTGCAGGTGTCGAGCATGCAGGTCCGTGACATCATGATTCCCCGCTCCCAGGCGGTCATCGTGTCCACCAGCATGCCGGTGCGGGAGACCGTGGAAATGGTGGCGGGAGCCTCCCATTCGCGTTTTCCCGTCATCGAGGAACAGGTCGACAACATCATCGGCGTGCTGCTCGCCAAGGACCTGCTGCCGCTGTGCCTCAGGGGAATGCCGGAAAATTTCAATCTCAGGAAGATCGTCCGGCCCGCCACCTTCGTGCCGGAATCACAGCCGCTCAATACCCTGCTCAAGGAGTTTCGCGAAAGCCGCAATCACATGGCCATCGTGGTGGACGATTATGGCAGCGTCAGCGGCCTGGTCACCATCGAGGACGTACTCGAACAGATCGTCGGCGAAATCCAGGACGAGACCGACATCGAGGACGACAGCCATATCAAGCGTTTCGACGACCGCAACCACATCGTCAAGGCATTGACTCCCATCAGCGATTTCAATGAACATTTCGCCACCGAACTTGACGAGAGGAAATTCAACTCCATCGGCGGCATCCTGCTGCAGCAGTTCGGCCATATCCCGGAGCGGGGCGAGACAACCCGAATCGGTCCGTATCTGGTCAGCGTGCTGCATGCCGACAACCGGCAGATCAAACTGGTCAAGGTCACCCTGACCGGCAATGGCATGCGGAAGGAAGACAGCAGCGATGAGCCAGCTTGAGAACCCCTACCGGCCTGACGAGGTGGAGGAGGAAGCACAGCGGTACTGGCGGGAAAACGACTGTTTCCGTGTCACCGAAGAGCCTGGACGGGAAAAATTCTACTGCCTGTCGATGCTGCCCTACCCCAGCGGCCATCTGCACGTGGGCCATGTGCGCAATTACTCCATCGGCGACGCCATTTCCCGCTTTCATCGCATGCAAGGGAAAAATGTCCTGCAACCCATGGGCTGGGATGCTTTTGGCCTGCCGGCGGAAAACTCGGCGATCCGGAACCAGGTCAAGCCGGCCACCTGGACCTACGCCAATATCGACTACATGCGCTCCCAGCTCAAGCGGCTGGGCTATGCCTACGACTGGCAGCGCGAAGTCGCCACCTGCCACCCGGAATACTATCGCTGGGAGCAGTGGTTTTTCACCCGCCTGTTTCGCAAGGGCCTGGTTTACAAACAGGAAGCCGAAATCAACTGGGACCCGGTGGACCAGACCGTGCTGGCCAACGAGCAGGTGGTGGACGGCAAGGGCTGGCGTTCCGGCGCAGCCGTTGAACGGCGGCGAATCCCCCAGTGGTTCTTTCGCATTTCCGACTTTGCCCAGGAACTCCTCGACGACCTGGAAAAACTCGACGGCTGGCCCGAAGCCGTGCGCATCATGCAGCGCAACTGGATCGGCCGTTCGGAAGGCGTGGAAGTCGATTTCGTCGTGACCCGCGGCGGCGAGACCCAGACCCTCAAGGTGTACACCACCCGGCCCGACACCCTGTTCGGCGTGACCAGCCTGTCGCTGGCGCCGCAACATCCCCTGGCAGTGTCGGCCGCGGCGGAGAATCCGGCCCTGGCGGATTTTATCGCCGGTCTGGCCGGCGTCAGCGTGGCCGAAGCCGACCTGATGACCATGGAAAAGCAGGGCATGGATACCGGCCTCAAGGCGGTCCATCCCCTGACCGGAGAATCCCTGCCGATCCATGTGGCCAATTTCGTCTTGATGGCCTACGGTTCAGGGGCGGTGATGGCGGTCCCGGCCCACGACCAGCGCGACTGGGAGTTCGCCGTGAAATACGGCCTGGAAATCCGTCAGGTCATTCGCCCGGCGGAGACTGGCTCCGCGAATCCGCCAGCCTGCGACCTGAGCCGGGAAGCCTTCGTGGCGCATGGCGTTCTGGTCAACTCCGGACAATTCGACGGCATGGATTTTGCCACGGCTTTCCATGCCGTGGCAGACCATCTTGAATCCCTGGGCAAGGGCCGGCGGCGGGTAAATTTCCGCCTGCGGGACTGGCTGGTGTCACGCCAGCGATTCTGGGGCGCCCCCATTCCCATCATCAACTGTCCGTCCTGTGGTCCAGTGCCGGTGCCGGAGGAAGACCTGCCCGTGCGCCTGCCGGAAGAGGTCGATTTCCACGGCCACGGCTCTCCCCTGCCCGGTCTTGCGGAATTCGTGGATGCGCAATGTCCGAACTGCGGCGCGGCGGCCAAAAGGGAAACCGACACCTTCGACACCTTCATGGAATCCTCCTGGTATTACGCGCGCTATGCCTGCGCCGACCAGGGCGGGGCCATGCTTGACGAACGCGCCCGCTATTGGCTGCCGGTGGACCAGTATATCGGCGGAATCGAGCACGCCATCCTCCATCTGCTCTATGCGCGCTTCTACCACAAACTCATGCGCAATGAAGGCCTGGTGAACTCCGACGAGCCCTTCACCCGGCTGCTGACCCAGGGCATGGTGCTCAAGGACGGCGGCAAGATGTCCAAATCCCGGGGCAATACCGTGGACCCCATGCCGCTCATCGAGCGTTACGGCGCCGATACCGTGCGCATGTTCAGCCTGTTCGCGGCGCCCCCCGAACAGTCGCTGGAATGGTCGGATTCCGGCGTGGAAGGCAGTTATCGCTTTCTCAAGCGGCTATGGCGGATTGCCGGCGAGCACGAGATTTGTGAAACGCCGGATTTTGCGGAAATTTTCCTGAGTCCGGCGCAGCGGGACCTGCGCCGCAAGACCCATGAAACCGTGGCCCGGGTGAGCCGGGATTATCAGGACCGCTACCATTTCAACACCGCCATCGCGGCGGTGATGGAACTGCTCAATGCCTTGACCCGCTTTCGGGGACAACTCGACAAAGCCGGAGCCGCGGACCGGCAGGTAATGCAGGAAGCGCTGGAAAACTCGATTCTCATGCTGGCGCCCATCGTGCCCCATTTCTGCCATGTGGTCTGGCAACTGCTCGGTCATGAGGGCGCCGTCATGGACGCCTCCTGGCCGGAAGTCGATTCCGCGGCGCTGGAGCGGGAACAGAAGCTGATCGTCTTGCAGGTCAACGGCAAACTGCGGGGCCGCGAGGAAGTCCCCGCGGACATCAGGGAGGAAGATCTGCGGGAAATCGCGCTTGCCAACGACTCCGTCCGCAAATTCACCGAAAATGCCGCAATCCGACGGGTCATCGTCGTTCCCGGCAGGCTGGTGAATGTCGTGACAGGTTGATTGACCATGGCCCGGCGGCTGTTGCTCCCGCTGCTGCCGGCGCTGCTTCTGGCCCTGGCGGCGGGTTGCGGCTACCAACTGCGCGGCATGGACGGCGCGATGTCGGGATGGCGCGACCTGCGCTTGCAGATTCCACAATCCGAACCCGGTTTCAACTCCTTGCTGCGGCGCCGGCTCGAAACCGCGGGAATCACCCTGCATGCGGCGGTCGACCCGGCGGCGCGGGAATATCCCCTGCTGAGTATCGGCAGCGAAACCTTTTCCGGGCGTCCGGCGAGCACCACGGTGCTGGCCAGGGCGGCCCAGGTCACCCTGCGGCTTTCCCTGCGCATCCAGCTTGTGGATGACGGGCAGACCCTCATCGATGGGGAAAACCTGACTGTGGAGCGCACTTACTACCAGGATCTGCGCAATATCGCCGGCAACCGCGAGGAAGCCGAGTTGCTGCGAAGTGAAATGCGGCAGGAACTGGCAGCGCAAATCCTGCGGCGCATCGAGGCCGCGGGTCGATGAAAATCCGCGCGGACCAACTGGCGGCGACCCTGCGGCGGGAGTCCATGCCCTTGTACTGGCTGGCCGGCGATGAAACCCTGCTGCTGCAGGAAGCCGCCGATGAAATCCGTGCCCACTGGCGCGCCGCCGGTTTTGTGGAACGTGAGGTCTATCATGTGGAGCGGGGTTTTGACTGGGATGATTTCCTCTATGAACTCGATGCCACCTCGCTGTTTTCCGAGCAAAAACTGCTGGAGTTGCGCTTGTATGGAGCCAAGCTCGACAATCCTGGCCGGGAAGCGATTGCGGCTTATCTCGACAGGGCGCCGGAAGATTTCCGGGTCTTGATCAGCGGACCGAGAATCGACGGCGCCAGCCTGCGGACCCAATGGTTCAAACAACTCGAAAGCCGGCTGGCGCTGGTGCAGATCTGGCCCCTGGACCGGGCCCGCTTGCCGGTCTGGCTGCGGCAGCGGCTGAATCGGGCGGGAATCGCGCCTGACAGTTCCGCCCTACAGGTGCTTTGTGACCGGGTGGAGGGCAACCTGCTGGCGGCCCAGCAGGAAATCGACAAGCTGGCCCTGCTTGCCGGGGCGGAACCCGGGGCGAATATCGAACTCAGCGGCGAAAATGTGTTACGACTGGTGGCAGACAGTTCCCGCTATGACCCCGGCAAGCTGGCGGAGGCCGCGCTTGCCGGGGAAACCGCCAGGGCCCAGCGCGTTCTCGCCGGCCTGCGGGCGGAAGGCGTCTTTCCCCTCATCGTGCTGGCGGTCATCGTCCGCGAACTGCGGCAATTGCTCGAAATCCGGGAAAAAATGGACCAGGGTCAGGAACCCGGTCAGGCCATGGCAAGTTCCCGGGTCTGGCAAAGCCGCAAGAATCTGGTATCCCGGGCAATTGGGCGGCTTGGCGCGGACGACCTCCGGGAGATGCTTGCCCATTGCATGCGCATCGACCATGCCGTCAAGGGCCTGCGCCGCGCCAATCCCTGGGATGAATTGAGCCTGTTGCTACTCGGATTCTGCGAACTCGCCTGATTGCCCCCGTCATTCTGCGCGAAGTCACAGAATGACGGGAAGTGCCCTCTTCCTAATTCAGGCCCCGGCGCTCGAGCAGGGCATTGATGTCGGCATCCCGGCCGCGGAAATTGCGGAACAGCGTCATGGCGTCTTCGGAGCCGCCGCGGGACAGCAGGCTGCTGCGGAAATGCACTCCGTTTTCCCGCAGCAGGCCATTGTTCTCCTCGAACCACCGCACCGAGTCGGCGTCGAGCACCTCGCTCCAGATGTAGGAATAATAGCCAGCCGAATAACCGCCCATGATGTGTGAGAAGTACGTCGCCCGGTAGCGTGGCGGAATTTCCTCCATGGCCAGTCCGGCCCGCTCCAGGGCGGCGGCCTCGAAAGCCATGACTTCATCGGCCCCTGGAACCTCCTCCGGGGCAAGCTGGTGCAGCGCCTGGTCAACAATGGCCGCCGCCAGATATTCGGCGGTGGCAAAGCCCTGGTTGAATTGCCGGGTGGAGAGAACCTTGTCGAGCAGGTCCCGGGGCATGGCTTCGCCGGTTTCATGATGCACCGCGTAGTTTTCCAGCACCTCGGGCCAGACCGCCCACATTTCGTAGACCTGGGACGGGTATTCGACAAAATCCCGGGGCACCCGGGTGCCGGAGAAGCTTGGATAGCGCACGTCGGAAAACAGGCCGTGGAGGGCATGGCCGAATTCGTGGAAGGCCGTGATGACCTCGTCGAAAGTCAGCAGGGTCGGTTCGCCTTCGGGCGGTTTGGTGACATTGAGGTGATTTCCGATCACGGGCCGGGTCCCCAGCAGATGGGACTGGGGGATATAGGCATTCATCCAGGCGCCGCCGCGCTTGTTGGGGCGGGCGTAGAAATCGGCGATGAACAGCCCCAGGGTTTCACCGGTGACGTCGAATACTTCGAACACGCGGACATCTTCCTGATAGACCGGCAGATCCGGGCGTTCCTCGAAACGGATGCCGAACAGTTCCCCGGCGGCGTAAAATACGCCTCGCCGCAGTACATTGTCGAGTTCGAAATAGGGTCGCAATTCGCTTTCATCAAAGTCGAACCGCTCGGCGCGGAGAATCTCGGTGTAATACGACCAGTCCCAGGCGGCAAGCGCGAAATCCCCGCCTTCCTCGTCGATCATCCGCTGCAGGTCCGCCGCTTCCCGGCGGGCGTTGACCGCGGTGGGAGGCGCGAGTTCGGCAAGCCGCTGGTTGACCGCCGCCACCGAGCCGGCGGTCTCGTCTTCCAGCACATAGGCCGCGTGATTCTCATAGCCGAGCAATCGGGCGCGCTCCGCCCGCAAGCGCAGGACTTCGGTGAGGGTTTCGCGATTATCGTACTCGCCGCCCCGGGAGCCCCGGGACAGGGAAGTCTCCAGCATGCGCTGGCGCAGCTCGCGATTCTGCAGGCTCGCCAGGGCCGGCTGGCCGCTGGTATTGAGCAAGGGCAAGACAAACCGCCCCGGCAGGTCGCGCTCCCCGGCTTCTCCCGCGGCGGCGGTAATCAAGGCTTCATCGAGACCCGTCAGTTCCTCCCGGCTGTCCACCACAATGGCGAGATCATTGACCTCGCTGAGCACATTCTGGCTGAAGCGGGTTTGCAGCACGGCAATGCGGGCATTGATGTCCCGCAGCCTTTCCTGCTGCTGCGCATCGAGCGCGGCGCCGGCCCGGACGAAATCGATGTAAGTTCGCTCCAGCAGGCGCCGGGATTCCGGGTCGAGTCCCGGGGATTCCCGATTTTCATGCAGCGTGGAAATACGGGCGAACAACTCTCGATTGAGCAGGATGGCATCGTAATGGGCGGCAAGCTCCGGGGCGAGTTGCTGTTGCAGCGCCTGGATCTCGTCATTGGTATGGGCGCTGTTCAGGGCGAAGAAAACCGCTGACACCCGGCTGAGCAATTGTCCGCTCAGTTCCAGGGCGACTATGGTGTTTTCGAAATCGGCTTCGGCGGCCTGGCCCGCAATGGCTTCCACTTCAGCGATGTGTTCGGCCATGCCACGCTCGAAAGCCGGCTGGTAATGCGCATTTTCAATGCGGTCGAATGGCGGGAAGTTGAGGTCATGGGGGCTATCGCCGAAGAACGGGTTTTCCCCTGCCCCGGCTTCAGCGGCGGGGGACGGTTCGGCTGCGGATTGCGCCGTATTCATGGCCTCGGTTTCCGGCGCCGGTTCTTCAGGGGAGCAGGCTGTGAGCAGTGCGAGCAGCATGCCGGCCGCCACGGTCTTGCGGTGTCTGTTCATCGGGTCTTGCCTCTTTGCCAGTAGTTCGGGTCACGGCGGCGGCTCAAGCGCGGCAGGCGCTTCACTCCTCATGTCATTCTGCGCGGAGCGAAGCGTAGTCGCAGAATCTCTTGCAGTGGCCACGCAATGAGATCCTGCGACTGCGCGCAGGATAACCCGCCGCGTGAGTGCGCCCTGTGCCAGAACGGGAATTGCCGTCTCACCAGTTCCATGATTGCAAAAATACCACCAGAATGGCCAGCGGACAGACGAATTTCACATACAGCGGCCAGATTTTCCAGAACAGGCCGGATTGGGCGCCCGGGGCGCCTTCGGTAATTTCCGCCAGCACCGCATCGCGGCGCCAGATCCAGGCGACAAAGATGCAGAAGAAAAATCCGAGCAGGGGCTGGCTTACTTCCGTGGCCCAATTCACCACCAGATCAAACAGCGGATCGAAATTCAGCACGATGAGCAGCGAAATGCCCGCCACCCCGGCGCCGACGAGCATGGCCGCCCTGCCCCGGGCCATGCCGAGATATTCCACCGCAAAGGCCACCGGCACTTCGAGCATGGAAATCGAAGAAGTCAGCGAGGCGATGGTCATCAGCAGAAAGAAGGCCAGCGCGACGAACAGGCCCACCGGGCCCATGGCGCCGAAAAGTTCGGGAAGCACCGAAACGATCAGGGCGGGGCCGGCAACCAGGCTCCCGTCGGGGTTGAAGATTTCGACGCCGCCGGCAAGGGCCACATACATGGCCGGCAGAATCAGCATGCCGGCAATGACCGCGATGCCGATATCGAGCAGGGCCACCAGACTGCCGGTCACCGGCAGATTTTCCCGCCTGCTGATATAGGAGCCGTAAATCAGCATGGTGCCCACTCCCAGCGACAGCGAGAAGAATGCCTGGCCCATCGCGTCCACCAGCAATCGCGGATTGGCAATCTGGGAGAAGTCGGGCACCAGATAGGCGCGCAGGCCATCCATGGCTCCCGGCAGGGTGAGCACATAGATGATCAGCAGCAGCAGTATCCCGATGAGCATGGGCATCAGCCGGGAAGCCCAGCGCTCGATGCCGTCCCGCACTCCGGCCCGGATGATGTGAATCGTCAGCGCCATGAAACCCAGCATGAACAGGCCGTTGCGCCATTCGCCGTCGGTGGTGAGCCAGCCTGCCAACTGCTCCGCGCCGGCGAGGCGGGCGATGGGGTCGAGAAAGAAAGCCATCATCCAGCCGCTGACGATCGCGTAGAAACTGAGTATGAAACTGACGGTGAGAATGCCGAGGCCGCCGACGAATACGGCAAAGGCCCGGGTTTTCGGCCCCCGGGAAATGCCTTGCAGGGCCGCAATGGAATTGGACCTGGCATGGCGACCGATAATCAGCTCCGCCATCAAGGCCGGATACGCCAGGGCGAAGGCAAGCAGCAGATAAGTGAACAGGAAGGCGGCGCCGCCGTTGGAGGCGGCATTGGTGGGGAACCCCCAGATATTGCCCAGCCCCACGGCGGAGCCCGAAGCCGCCATGAGAAAACCGAAGCGCGAGGAAAATTCACCGCGGCCGCCGCTGGCGTGTATTGTCCGGGCTACCATCGGCTCAGCCCCATGGCGTCGCGGACGCGGTCCATGGTCGCGCCGGCGGTTTGCCTGGCTTTTTCATTGCCTTGCAGGATGATGTCGCGGACTTCCCCGGGATTGTCCACATAAGGCTGGGCGGCCTTGCGGATGGGTTCGAGTTCGGCGAGCACCGATTCGATCACGGGTTTCTTGCAGTCGATGCAGCCGATGCCCGCGCTGGTGCAGCCTTCCCGCACCCATTGCCGGGTTTCGTCATCGGAATAGAGTTCATGGAACTGCCATACCGGACATTTGGCCGGGTCGCCGGGGTCGCTGCGGCGAATCCGGGCCGGGTCCGTGGGCATGGTGCGGATTTTCTTCTCCACCTGGCCGGGTTCTTCGCGCAGGGTGATGGAGTTGTTGTAGGACTTGGACATCTTCTGCCCGTCGAGGCCAGGCAGTTTGGTCACCGGCGTATGCAGGGCCCTGGGTTCGGTGAGTACCGGGGCGCCATGGAGGTGGTTGAAGCGACGGGCGACTTCCCGGGTCAATTCCACATGGGCGGCCTGGTCGCCGCCCACGGGAACGAAGGCGGCATCGTAAATGAGGATATCCGCCGCCTGCAACAGCGGATACCCGAGAAAACCGTAAGTGTCCAGTGACCTGCCTTCGAGCCGGTTCTGCTGCTCCTTGTAGCTCGGCACCCGTTCCAGCCAGCTCAGCGGCGTGGTCATGGAAAGCAGCAAGTGCAACTCGGCATGCTCGGGAAGGGCCGATTGCAGGAAGATCGAAGACCGTGCCGGGTCGATTCCGGTGGCAAGCCAGTCGATGACCATGTCGATCACGTTATTGCCGAACAGCCCGGTATCGCCGTAATCGGTGGTCAGGGCATGCCAGTCGGCGACGAAATAGTAGCACTCGTAGCCATCCTGCAATCTGGCCCAGTTCTTCAAGGCGCCGTGGAAATGCCCGAGGTGCAGCTTGCCCGTGGGCCGCATGCCCGACAGCACCCTTTTGCCTTCTGCCTGCTCAGTCACTTCCCGCTTCCTGTTCTGGCCCGCGGCGCTTGTTGTCCGGCCATTGCATCAGATAAAGGGGCTGCTGTCGCCCTTGCCCTGCCGCATGAGATCGGGAACGCCATCCACCAGGTCCACCATGGTAGTCGGTTCGATGCCGCAGGCGCCACCGTCAACGATCAGGTCCACGAGTTTGCCGATGCGGTCCCGGATTTCCCCGGCGTCGCCAAGCGGTCCGTCATCGCCGGGAAGAATCAGGCTGGTGCTCATGACGGGCTCTCCCAACTCGGCGAGCAGGGCCTGGGCCACCTGGTGATCCGGCACCCGCAGGCCGATGGTCTTGCGTTTGGGATGCATCAGCCGCCGGGGCACTTCCGGGCTGGCCTTGAGAATGAAGGTATAGGAACCGGGAGTGTGGGCCTTGAGAATCCGGTAGGCGCTGTTGGGCACCTGGGCGTAGGTGGCCAGGGAAGACAGGTCGCTGCATACCAGGGTGAAATTGTGCCGGTCGCCAAGCTGGCGGATGCGCCGGATACGGTCCAGCGCGCTCTTGTTGCCGATATTGCAGCCCAGGGCGTAGGTGGAGTCGGTGGGATAGACGATCACGTCGCCCTGCCGCAGATGATCCACGGCGATGCGGATACTGCGCGCCGAGGGATTGTCCGGATGGACCCTGAGCAACTGTTTCATTCGCTTATTCCCAGTCGCCGCCGAGGGCGAGGTTGAGGTGGACCCAGCTATCGAGGCGGGCGCGTTGCAGGCTGCTCAGGTCGGCTTCGGAAGAGAACAGCCGCTGCTGGATGGCGAGCACTTCGAGCAGGTCGGTTTCGCCTTCGTCGTAGCGCAGCCGGGAAATGCGCAGGGCGTCGCCGGCGGCCTCGGCGGCGGCCACCGTGGAGCGGGTCTGTTCTTCGAGCACGCCGAGCTGGTCGAGGCCGGCTTCCACTTCCCGGAAAGCGTCGAGCACCGCCTGGCCGTACTCGGCTATGGCCCGCCGCTGGTCGGCGCTGGCCTGGTCGATTTGCGACTGGGCCAGACCGCCGTCGATGAGCGGGCTGGTCAGGTTCACCGCCGCCATCCAGGCGAGATTCGACGGATTGAGAAAGTCGAGCAGGTCCGCCGAGGCGCCGCCGAGTTCCCCGGTGAGGGAAACCGAAGGCAGCCGCGCCGCCCGGGCCGCGTCCAGGCTGTTGAAGGCGGCCGCCACCCGGCGTTCGGCGGCGACGATGTCGGGCCTTCTTTCCAGCAGTTCCGAAGGCATGCCCGGCGGTGGGGGCCGTGGCATGTCGGGCAGATTCGCGCTGACCTCGACATCCGCGGCGGGATAGCGGCCGATCAGGGCTTCCAGCGCGCGCAGGGCGTCGCGGCGGGCGCCCCGGGCGGCAACCAGACTGGCCCGGGCCGTGGCGAGGTCGGACCGGGAAAGCAGCACTTCCTGGGAAGTCACCATGCCGAATTCGAACTGCACATCGGTGATCCGGACGATTTCGGTGAGCGAGTCCACCGTGGCGGAAACGATGTCCACCTGCCGTCCGGCGTCGATCGCCAGAAAGTAGGCCCTTGCCACGGCGGCGGCGATGGAATAGCGGGAGAAGGCATAGTCGGCTTCGGCGGCCTGGGCGCCGAGCACGCCGGCCTGGGCGCCGGCGGCGAGCCGGCCCCAGATATCGAGCTCCCAGCCCGCCCTGGGCGCCAGGGAGTTGGCGTCCAGGCCGCGTCCGTCGCCGCTGCCCGAGCGCGAAGATGCCGAACCGAGGCTGAGCTGGGGCGACAATCCCGCGCCGGCCTGTCCGGCAAGCGCCCAGGCCCGGTCCACGCTCGCCGCCGCGGCTTGCAGGTCGCGGTTGTTTTCCTGGGCTTCCCGCACCAGGCCGGTGAGGGCCGGGTCTCCCAGCCGTTCGATCCAGCCGGTTTCCACCGCTCCGGGAAAGTTGTCCACGTCGAACTCGAAAGCCTCCGGGGTTTCCGGCAGGCTTTCCAAGGCCGCCTGGGCGGCGGTATCCGGCGGCGTGGGCGTGGCGCAGGCGAGCAGGCCGAATGTCAGTGGCAACAGCGCAAGGGGTTTCATTTCATGCCTCCGCGGTTTGCGGCAACTCGCGTTCGCCGGAGCCGATCCGGAACAGCACGGCATAGAACGCGGGCGTCACCAGCAGGGTAATCAGGGTGGCGAAGGTCAGCCCCGCCGCGATGACCACCGTCATGGACTGGAAAAAAGCGTCGAAATACAGCGGCATGACGCCGAGCACCGTGGTGAAGGAGCCCATCAGCACCGGCCGCAGGCGGCTCGCGGCCGATTCCACCAGGGCGTCGTGGCGCGGCATTCCCCCGGCGATGAGATTGTCGGAGGAATCCACCAGCACCAGGGAATTCTGGATCAGCAGTCCGGACAGCGACAGCAGGCCGAGCAGCCCCATGAACTCCAGCGGCGTTCCGGTGAGGATCAGGCCGGGAATCACTCCCACCAGCGCCAGGGGGACCACGGAAAAAATGATCAGCGGCTGGCGCAGGCGATTGAACAGCGCGATCACCACCAGCACCATGGCGAGCAGGCCCAGGGGTATGGTGGAGGCCAGATTGGACCGGGCTTCGCTGGACTCGCCGAGTTCCCCTTCCCAGGTCAGGCTGTAGCCGGGCGGCAGCGGAATTGCCTCGATGGGCCCTTGCAAACGGCCGAGCAACTCGGCGGGAAGCACGCCGAGGCGGGGGTCGCTCTGGGCGGTGATGGTGGGCACCCGGTTCTGGCGGATGATGCGCCCGTCGCGCCAGATAACCTCGACGCCGTCCACCACCTGGGCCAACGGCACCGCGCTGCGGGTGGTGGCGCTGAGCACCGGGATGTTGGCCAGATCCTGGGCGGCGTTGAAATCCTTTAGCGGCGCCCGGGAAATAATGGGAATCAGGTCGGCGCCTTCCCGGTACACGCCGCGCACGCGGCCGTTGAGGGCTTCCTCCATGGCGTCCGCGGCGGCCTGGCGGGTCACTCCGACCCGCTCTCCCTTGTTCTCGGAATACAGCGGCTGGATTACCGGCACCTTGCGGCCCCAGTCGTCGCGGATCAGCACCGCGTCCGGGTCCCCGGCCATGATCGCCCGGGCCTCGGCGGCGAGGCCGCGCAGCACTTCGGGGTCGGGCCCGGAGAAAACCGCCTCGATCTTGGCGCCGCCGCCGGGGCCCAACTGGAATTTCCAGGCCTTGGCCTGGCCTTCGGGCATTTCGCGGTCGGCGAAAGACTGCATCTGTTCGACGATCCGGTCGTTGTTGCGGTAGTCGTCGGTTCCGATGAGCAGTTGGCCTTTTTCGGGGCCGTTCATGGTGGCCTGATACACCAGCATGTAGCGCAGGGTCGGGCCTCCCACCAGGGTGTGAACCGCCTCGACGCCTTCGAGCCCGCTGGCGAAGGCTTCGAGCTTGAGCATCTGGCGGCGGGTTTCGCCGATGTCGGCGCCTTCCGGCAGGCTGAAATCCACCACCACCTGGGGCGAGGTGGACGCCGGAAAGAAGCCCGACTGCACCGCGCCAAAGCCGACGATCGAAGCGACGAAGGCGCCGAGCGCGGCGAACAGCACCAGCCAGCGCAGCCGCAGGGCGCCGTCGATCACCGCCTTGTAGCCGCGCACCGCCGCGGATTCCCGGCGCGGGGGCGCCGGCTCGCCGGTCGGGACCGCCCGCACGGCGGGAAACAGCCAGTAACAGAACAGGGGCGTGAGGGTAAAGGCGAACAGCCAACTGAAGGAAAGCGAGATTAGCACCACCCAGAACAGCGAGTTGGTGAACTCCGCGGTGGAGCCCGGGGCAAAGCCGATGGGGGCGAAAGCGATGATGCCCACCAGGGTGCCGCCGAGCAGGGGTTTGAAGTTCTTGCTCGCGGCCCGGCGCGCGGCGTCGATCTTCGAGGCGCCGCGCCGGATTCCCACGAGCATGTCGTCGGTGATCACCACGCCGTTGTCCACCAGCATGCCCAGGGAAATCACCAGCGCTCCCAGGGAAATGCGGTGCATGGGAATCCCGGCGATCCACATGACCGCCAGGGTCGCAGCCATGGTCAGCAGCACGGTAAGGCCCATGACCAGGCCCGAACGAAGCCCCATGAAAACCAGCAGGGTGACGAACACGATGCACAGCGCGGCCACCACGTTCCAGGCGAAATCGCCGATGGCGGCGTCGACGATCTTGCCCTGGTGGTAAAACTCGTGGAGCAGCATGCCCGCGGGGCGGGTGGACTCGAGTTCGCCGAGCCGCGCTTCCACCGCTTCGCCGAGCTCCACCACATTGCGCCCGGGCAGGGCCGAAATGCCGAGACCGATGGCGGGCTCGCCGTCGTAGCGGACGTATTTGGCGACCGGTTCCCTTTCCCCCCGGTAGACCCGGGCGATGGCGCCGAGGCGGGTGAGATTGTCGCTGGCCGAGGAACGCACGATCATGTTGGAGATGGCGTCCACCGAGACCACGTCGCCGGTGAGATGGATATCGAGCTTGTCGCCGTTTAGCACCATGTCCCCGGCGGGGGCGACGGTATTCTGCTGCCCCAGCACCTGGTAGATTTCACTGAGAGACACCCCCAGGGAGGCCGCCTGCTCCTGGGCCACCTCGACGAAGATCGCTTCCTCGTGCTGGCCGATGAGGTCCACCCTGGCGACGCCTTCCACGAGCAGCAGGTCGCGCTGCAGCGATTCGGCGTAGGACTCGATTTCGTGCATGGAGAAATCGGGCCCGGTGAGGAGATAGTAGATACCGTACACGTCGCCGAGATCGTCCCGCACGATCGGCGCGCCGGCGCCGGGCGGCAGGCGCGGGGCGGCGTCGCCCACCTTGTTGCGCAACTTGCTCCAGACCACGTCCAGGGCTTCCCGGTCCCGGGACGCCCAATAGTGGATATCCACGGTGATCGTCGACAGGCCCGGCGCGGACTGGGATTCCAGCGACTCCACCTCGGCGAGCTGCTGCATGGCCGCTTCCAGGGGTTCGGTGACTTCCTCGAGCACTTCCAGCGGGCTGGCGCCGGGATAAGGGGTGACGATGCGGGCGGTGCGGATGCTGAATTCCGGGTCCTCGAAGCGCGCCATGTTGCCGTATGCCAGCCAGCCGGCAACCGCGGTGATGAGGATCGTCAGCACCGCGAACAGCGGGTAACGGATGACCAGGACCGCGGGATTCATGTCAGGCCGCGGCCCAGGAGCCTGCGCCGTGGGAATTCACGGCTGCAAATCCGCTCTCATCCACGCCCCCGCCCGCTCGATTTCGTTGCATATCCACCAATATTCGCCTCAATCGACCGGCCAGGGGCGCGGCGGTAGCGAATTTTCGCTTTCGCGAATTCCCACGGCGCAGGCTCCTAGTCGGGTATCCACGGCGTCACGCGCTGGCCCGGGCTGAGATACGGCGCCCCGGCGGATACGATCCGGTCGCCCTCTTCCAGGCCGTCGAGCACGGCGATCAGGCCTTCGCCCATTTCCAGCCCCAGGGTCACGGGCGCCCGCTCCGCGGTTTCCGACGCCGGATCGATGCGCCAGACGAATTCGCCGCCATCGGCGGAAAGAATGGCGGCAAGGGGAACGATCAGGGAGTTTTCCGCTCCGTTGGCGGTCATGCCGCTGAAGGAACCCACCAGGGTTGCCGTCATTCCCGGCAGCACCAGCACTTCCGTGGGCCGCTCGAAGCTGAAACTCACGTCGAATGTCGCGGTGTTCGGGTCGGCTTCGGTGGCGGTTTCCTTGAGCGTCGCCGGCAGCAGGACGCCGGGGAGGGAGTCGAAGCTGAGCTGGGAGCCGATTTGGGAAATCCGCGGAATCTGGGAAACCACGCTGCTGGGCACATTGATCACCGCTTCGAGCTCGTCGCCGACGATATTGGCGATGGGCTCCTTGGCCAGGATATTCTGGAATTCCCGGGCGAACACCCGGGAGATGCGGCCGGTGAAGGGCGCCCGCAGTTGGGTGTCGTCCAGGGCCTTGCGGGCGGAATCCAGCGAAGCGCCGGCCACGTCGCGCTGGGAGCGGCGCGTTCCGAGCACGCTGCGGGAGATGGCGTCGGCTTCGGCGAGCCGTTCGGCGCGCTCGTATTCGGCTTCGGTCCGGCCGAACTCGGCCTCGGCCTGGGCGAGGCGGTTGCGGGCGTCCCGGTCGTCGAGCGCGGCCAGGGTCTGGCCGGCGAGGACGAGTTGCCCTTCGAAGATATCGAGTTCGGTAATGGTTCCGGGAACCTGAAACGTCAACTCGGCGGAGCGCCCCGCCTCGATCACGGCGGGAAAGCTCATGACCCTTTCGTTGGCGGCGCTCCGCACCGTGAAAACCCGCACCGGGCGCGGTTCCGGTTCCGGGGCGGCCGCTTCTTCCGGGGCGCAGGAAACCGCCGCCGCGGCGAGCAGGACAGTGAAGCACGGGAGCCGCCGATTCATCCGGCGAGCGAGGCGAGTCAAGACTATTCCCCCCAGGTTCATTTGGCTGAGAGGGATTATACACAACAGTTCCAGGAGCCAGCACAGCAGGAATTCGCGAAAGCGAAAATTCGCTATCGCCGCGCCCCTGGCCGGTCGATTGAGGCAAATATGCAACGAAATCGAGCGGCCAGGGGCGTGGATGAGAGCGGATTCGCAGCAGTGGCCTCCCGACGAGATTCTGCGACTGCGCGCAGAATGACGGGGGGAACCCGGCGCATGGTCTGAGCAGCAGCTTGACAGTGATTGGCGCGGTCCCTAGCATGGCAGCCTGTTTGCATGACAGCCTCTTTGCCCAGCGGCGTGGTATTCGCCCCTATGTTCCCGGAGCTTCTCGCGGCGATTGAAGACGACTTCGCAGCCGTAAACCGCACCATCGTCGAGCAATTGCATTCCCGCGTCGGGCTCGTGGAAAGCATCGGCCACTATATCGTCGAGGCGGGCGGCAAGCGGCTGCGACCGATTCTCGTGCTGCTCGCGGCGCGAAGCTGCGGCATCCGCGACCGGCGCCACATCACCCTCGCGGCCATCATCGAATTCATCCACACCGCCACCCTGCTCCACGACGACGTGGTGGACATGTCCACCCTGCGCCGGGGCAGGCCCACGGTGAATGCCGAATGGAATACCGAATCCAGCGTCCTCGTGGGTGATTTCATCTACTCCCGGGCCTTCCAGTTGCTCGTGGGCATTGGCGACATGGGCATCATGGAAATCATGGCGGACACCACCAACCGCATTGCCGAAGGCGAGGTGCAGCAGCTCGTCAACAAGAAGAATCCCGACATTACCGAGGCCGGCTATCTGCAGGTAATCCATGACAAGACGGCGATCCTGTTTCAGTCGGCGGCCCGGTGCGGGGCGCGGCTTGCCGGCGCCAGCCCCGCAGCCGAGAGGGCCTTCCAGTCCATCGGCCTGCATCTCGGCGCCGCTTTCCAGTTGATCGACGATGTGCTCGACTACGCCGGCGACGCCAGCGCCATGGGCAAGAATATCGGCGATGACCTGATCGAAGGCAAACCCACGATGCCGCTGATCCACGCCATGCGCAATGGCGCCGCGACCGAGGCCGAACTGATCCGCAACTGCATCGTGAATGCGGATTTTTGCCGGCGAAACCTTGACCAGGTCATCGCCATCGTTCATGGTGGTAATGCGCTCGCCTACACCGAGGAGTTGGCCAGGTCCGAGGCCGACAAGGCGCTTGCCGCCCTGGCCGGCATTCCGGAATCCGCCTACCGCGATTCCCTCGAAGCGATGATCCGCCTGTCGGTTGACCGCAGTAACTGAATTGCCGCCGCGGCGTTGTCATGGAAACACGCCGCGGCATTCCGGAGACGAAAAATGACCGCTTTCCGCAATGGGCCGGGAATCCTGCCCGCCCTGCTCCTGTCAGCCCTGCTCGGCGCCTGCACCGCCACCGGCCTTACCGCCCGGGACCCGGAAGTGCGGCGCCAGGCGATCCTCGACATGCGCAATGAGGTACTGACCGAACTCTACGCCATGCGGCCGGATACCGAAGCCCAGATCTTCGACGCCGTGGGCTTCGCGGTGTTTTCCAATGCCGATATCAACCTGCTGATCACCAGTGTCGGCGGCGGAGTCGGCGTGGTGCGCGACAACCGCAGCGGCGAGGATGTATTCCTGCGAATGGGCGAAGTGGGAGTCGGCCTTGGCGCGGGAGTCACCGATGTCCGCCTGGTGATGGTCTTTCACGGCAGTGACGCGCTGAACCGCTTTACCGAGGCGGGATTCACTTTCGGCAGCGATATCGACGCCGCCGCCAGAGCCGGGGAACTCGGCGCGGCCATCGGCGTCGAAGCCATCGCCGACAATGTCACCGTCTACCAGATCACCGAATCCGGCCTGGCCCTGCAAGCCTCGCTGCAAGCTGCCCGCTACTGGTGGGACCCGGACTTGAATTGAGCCTCCCCGTCATTCCGCGTGAAGCGAGGCTACTCCCCTCCGTCATTCCGCGCGGAGCGAAGCCACCCCTCCGTCATTCTGCACGGAGCGAAGCCACCCCTCCGTCATTCTGCGCGGAGCGAAGCGCAGTCGCAGAATCTCATGCGGCACCTTCCCGGGGAGATTCTGCGACTTCGCGCAGAATGACAAGAGGGGGGCGCAGAATGACGGGAGGGGGGCGCAGCATGACGGGAGGGGAGGCGCGGGATGGCGGAGAGGGGCCGCCGTATGACGGTTCTCTCACTACAGGCGTCCCCCCGGCTCCACGATGACATCGCCCCGTAACCGGATACTCAGGCCGGGGGACGAGGTTCGCAGGATGGAGTCCCGGTCGAAGATGCGCAATCTGCGGCCGCTGGGCACATGGATTTCCTCGCTGGCCGCAAGCAGGTTCTCCGCCGCATCCCGGGCGTCCCTGGCCCGCTCGACCTCACCGAGCCGGGCATAGGCCATGGCAAGGCCCAGGTGGAAATCGGGCTCGTATTCCTTGAGCCGGATGGCGCGGCGGAAGTAGGCCCGGGCGGCTTCGAAATTGCCAGCCTCCAGCGCCCTGCTGCCGCGCCCGTAGTGGAAAAAGGGATTGCGCTGGTTGAAGTCGTCGATCACGCGCTCATAGCGCCTCGCCAGGGCGTCATCGCCCCGGCCGCGGTAGAACTTCACCAGATTATTCACCGCGGTGGCATTGGTATTGTCCTGCTCGAAGGCGTAGTGGTAGGCGAATTCCGCAAGCTCGCCATCGCCGAGGCGCTTGTAGGCGGCGCCGAGATTGTTCCAGGCGTTGCTGTTGGCCGGGTCGATGAACAGCGCGTTCTTGATGTAAGCCAGGGCGGCGGCGTCATCGCCGGCGACCAGGGCTTCCACGCCGAGATTATTGAAATACAGCGCCCGGGCCTTGTCGTCGGATATGGCCGATTCGGTCATGGACTGCAGGGCGATTTCCGGCGTGAAATCCACCACATAGTAGCGTTTCGGGCCCAGGCGGCCGGTGGCGTTGATATGCTGGCTCACCACCAGCAGGTCGCCCCTGCGGTCCCAGCTTGGCTGCACTTCCACGGTCTGGAAACTGGCGTTGAGCCCCACATGGCGCGCCATGGCGACGTAGAGATTCATCACCGAAAGGCAGTTGCCCTCCCGAGCGTGGAAAACCTCGGTGGCGGTGTGGGTTTTGGCGTCGGAATACCGGATGTGGAGATGGTCGGGATCATACATCAGATCCTGCAGGGCGCTCACCAGGAATTCGGTGCTGCGCCGGTTGTCGCCGAGGCGCTCCTCCAGCCAGAGCTTGACCTCATTGTCGAGATGCAGGGGGTCGATTTCCGGGAAGCGGTCGCTGTCCTGGTCCAGTACGCGGGCGTACAGCGCCGGGTCGAAAACATAATCGGTTTCCAGGTCGATGGCCGCACAGCCCGCCAGCAGCAACAGGCTGCCCATCAGACTTGCCACATAGACCCGAATTTTCATCATGTCCCGCCCCCGGCCCCCATTCTACCGGAAACGCCCCGGAGTCTCCCTGCCGGTCTTGTCGATTTTCATGAAACCATAGCGGCCCTGCAGGAAAGGCACGGCATCCTCTTCCAGCCGGCGGAACAGCGCGACCCAGCCCGCGTAGCGGGCGAGTTCCGCCAGACCCATGCCGAGACCGTCCACATCCGTACTGTCGCGCAGGCGCGAACCATAGCGGCCCCAGTTGCCGTCATGGCGCACCGTTCCGCTCGCCGAGTCATATTCGTATTCGAGCGCGAGCCGGGTCTGGGCGATGCGCATGCTGTCCGCGGACAGGAAACGTACTTCGAAAGCGGTTTCGAATTCCTGGGGCGAACTGCTTTCGATGCCGCTCCGGTTCCAGAACACACCGGTGTCGATAATCACGCTCTTGGTTACCGGCAGATAATCGAGGTGTTCGAAAGGCAAGGTGTCGGCGAACAGGAACGCATAACCGGCGTCGGTATCGCGCAAGGCCGAAGAGATGCTGACCCGCCGGTCGATATCCAGATCCACAACGGCATCGGACCGGGTTCTGCTCGAGCGCCGGGCCAGGTCGAACAGGCTTTTGAGCAGTTTGGGATCGTCTTCGGGCAGTTGGCGCACCACGACTTCGCCAGTGTCCGGATCAAGTCCTCGCAAACTGAAAGAACCGCGATCGGGATCGACCTTGCCGGTATCCGGATCAATTGTGTATGGATTGGTGTTGGCGCCGCTGAAAAGGAGCTCGACAGGCGTGAAGTCCAACTCGGCGCTTTCGCCCAGGGCGATGCCGCCGGGAACGATGATTTCCTCGATGGTCGGCTGGGTGAACTGGTCGCCGAGGGTAATCTTGCGGAAAATTTCGGGCTCGTTGCGCGACAGTCCGCGCTCGTCCCGGTTGACCGGGTCGCGGAAAACCGAAACGGAATCGCGTCGCGCCCGCTCGCCGAGCAATTCCATTTCGGTAACGTCGGTTCGCAGCCTTCGAGCGGACCGCGAGTCTATAGCGAGCCTGTGCTGCGCGGTGGCGTAGAAAGCGCCAGCGAATGTCGACGCAATCGAATTTTCTTCCTGGGTCATGATCGCCGAGTCGAATCCACCCGACCGCGCCATCCTGCCGATCCGCGCGGCCAGTTCCCTGTCTTCCCTGGCAAAAGTGACGAAGAGCCGACTACGATCCAGTTCGGTAATCCACTCACGAAAATGATGCCACAGATACCGATCGTCAAGCACAACCCATTCGATTCCTGTTTTGGGGTCAGGTTCCCGGGGTGGGTAAACACTGGAATCGGAATGCAAAACCAGACCGCCGATTTCGCCGGCGGAAAATGCCGCCTCCCAGGCTTCGATTTCCGCGCTGCCCGGGTACTCATCGGGTGGCAAATCCGCAAACCCGCCAAGCCGCGGCGGTTCGGGATTTCCCGCAGCCTCTTCCCGATCATTCAGATTTGGCAAGAACCGGATTTCCGATGCCGGAATTTCGTCCGCCAACGCCGAAAACAAGTCCGCGACGGCATCCTGGGCGTGGACGGGAACGCAAAACAGAAGCAGACCAAGCCAAGGCAGGTTCCCGGTCGGCGTAGCCGACAAGAAGCACAGCTTCTTGAGGGCCGAACGGCTCGACAAGGATGTCGAGACCGGGGTTTGGCGAAGCCAGAACTTCCGCGCCAGGAAAGGCATGCACAATCCAACCAAGGGCAGCATTCGCAGGACGTATTTACTGCGTCCGCCGCACCCCACGCCACCCGACGGCGACGGATCGAAGCCACTAATTGTTCGCGCAAAGATCATGGTCAATGCCACGCCGCTTATTGAGCAGGCGCAGGCGCAAGTCGCTGACCCATTCCGGCTCGCCCCAGAAATGCAGCGGCTGGGCGAGCTCGGCGATGAGCCGCTCGGCCTCGTCGAAATCCCCGGCCTCTATCGCGTACTTTACCGCCTGTTCCATGATAAAGGTATCGGCCGGCAGCAGGGCAAAGGCCCGCCGCTGATACTCCACGCCATCGCGCCAGTCGTGCTCCGGGAACAGATGAATCTCGCCCATGGCAAGATTGGCCTCGGGATTGTCCGGCGCCATGGCGATGACCTTCTCGAATGCCTCCCGGGCCGCCGCCAGCCTTTCCGCCGCCCGGGCCGGCGCCCATTCATTGTCACAGTCTTCCAGTTCGTATTCCCAGTACTCGCCGAAATCGAGCAGGATGTCGGGATTGTCGGGCTCCAGGACCAGGGCATGGTCGAAATAGCCGGCAATCTGCCGGTCGCTTTCCGCCTCTTCCTGCAGGCGCAGCGAATCCCCAAGCCCCGACCAGGCCCGGGCGATGCGGCTGTCCTTCCCGGTGAGGCTGCGAAAGAAGCTTTCCGCCACGGCGAAACGGCCCGCATTGAGGGCGAGTTCGCCCAACTGGATCGCCACATGATCCGCTTCCGCGGTTTCCGGGTCCAGATCAAGATCCACCCGCAGGCCCGCCACCGGAACCGACCATCCCCTGGCGCGGCTGGCCAGCAGATACGCCTGCAGTTCCTCCTCGAGCTGTTCCGGCCGCATGCGGAAGGACTGGTCAAAGGCAAAGCGCGGATTACGACCGTCGAGCAAGTGCCCGAGGTAATCCCGCAAGGGCTCCCGGCGGTCGACAAAGCCTTCCTCGTGGCCGTGGCGCAGATAGGCGAGCAGGGCTTCCGACTTGAGATTGGCGATCTGGATCAGCCGCGGCGAGGCGAGCGCGGCGTCCTGGTACAGCAGCCGCTCCATGGCAAGCTCCCCGGACAGTTCCGCCATGCGTTCATTGGTTGTCGGGGAGTAGCCCGGCAAACGCAACTCGCCATCATCCACCTCGCTGCGGGAGTAGTAGCCCGCCAGCCCTTCCTCGTACCAGCGCGGCAGACGCAGATCGACGAAATTGCGAATCAGGAAATGCACGTAGTGATGCAATCCCTGCTGCCAGGCCATGTCCTCGTCGAGAGACATGGCCATGTAGTTCGCCCTGGGCGTGGGCAGGTGGAAGCCGGCGCTCTCCTGCAGGCTGAAGTGGGAAAAGTCCTCGTGATCGTCGAACAGGAACACCCGATTGGGCACGCTGGCCGCCGGCAATTCACCGGACCCGCCGAGCATCCGTCCCACCGCCTGACGCCAGATCTCGAGATCTCCGGCAACTTCCGCTGTGCGCCGGGCGGACAACTGGCTCAGAATCCGGAAATGTTCCGTTTCCAGCCGCTGCCAGCGCTGCTGCGCCAGTTGTTCCACCTGGGCGATTCCGGCGGCAGGCAACAGGCAAAGGGCCAGCACAAGACAAAGACCGGAAATTTTGTTGCGAGAGACTTCCACGGCGTGGCCAATGAATCGGAACATGGGCGCAACAGGGCCTGTCAGTATAACGGTTTCCGTATTGCGAAGCCTCACCTTTCCCTGTCACTTCAGCAATTCTCATTATGACAATGGGCGCGGCCGCATCAGTCATCCTGCGCGCAGTCACAGTATCTCATTGCGTTGCGTGGCCACTGCAAGAGATTCTGCGACTGCGCTTCGCTCCGCGCAGAATGACAAGAGGGGCGAAGCCACTTCCCCGTCATTCTGCGCGCAGTCGCAGAATCCCACCGGCGATGGCTGCGTCACATTCCTGGATAATTGGGCCCGCCCCCACCCTCCGGGGCCACCCAGACGATGTTCTGGGCCGGGTCCTTGATGTCGCAGGTCTTGCAGTGGACGCAGTTCTGGGCATTGATCTGGAAGCGCTTGCCGCCGTCGTCCCGCTCCACCACTTCATAGACTCCCGCGGGGCAGTAGCGCTGGGCCGGCTCGTCGTATAGCGGCAGGTTCACATCGATGGGAATCGACGGGTCCCCGAGCTGCAAATGGCAGGGCTGGTTTTCTTCGTGATTGGTGTTGGACAGGTACACCGAAGAAAGCCTGTCGAAGCTGAGTTCGCCATCGGGCCTCGGATAGTCGATGCGCTGGCTCTCTCCGGCTGGCCGCAACTGGCAATGGTCCTGGTTGCGGTCATGCAGGGTGAAGGGCAAACGGCCGGCAAACAGGTTGTGCTCGGCCCAGGTGAAGGCGCTGCCGAGCCAGAAGCCGAGTTTGTGGAAGGCGCCGCCGAAATTGCGCGCCCGGTGCAATTCTTCGCGCAAGCCGGAAGCGCGGAATCGTTCGCTGAAATCGGTTTCCGCCGCACCTTCGCCAAGCGCCGCGAACAGCGATTCCGCCGCGAGCATGCCGCTGCGCATCGCGGTGTGGCTGCCCTTGATCTTGGCGGCATTGAGGGTGCCCGCGTCGCAGCCGATGAGCAGTCCGCCGGGAAAACACATTTCCGGCAGGGAGTTCAGGCCGCCCTTGATGATCGCCCGGGCGCCATAACCGATACGCTTGCCGCCTTCCAGACAGCCCTTGATCAGCGGATGATGCTTGTAGCGCTGGAATTCGTCAAAGGGGCTGAGGTGGGGGTTGCGATAGCTCAGGTCGATGATCAGGCCCACATAGACCTGGCGGTTTTCCGCGTGATACAGGAAGCCGCCGCTGGTGGCGGCATGGCTGGGCCCGGTCATGGGCCAGCCGGCGGTGTGCACCACAAGCCCTTCCTCGTGCCGGTCCTCTTCGATTTCCCAGACTTCCTTCAGGCCGATGCCATAATGCTGGGGGTCGCGGCCCTTGTCGAGTTCATAACGGGCAATCACTTCCTTGCCGAGATGGCCGCGGCAGCCTTCGGCGAGAATCGTGAATTTCGCGTGGAACTCGAAACCCGGCTCAAAAGTGGGCTTTTTCCCGCCGTCGGCGGCCACTCCCATGTCGCCCGTGGCGACGCCTTTCACGCGACCGTCCTCGTCGTAAAGAATTTCGGTGGCGGCGAAACCGGGAAAGATTTCCGCGCCAAGCTCGCTGGCCCGTTCCCCCAGCCAGCGGCAGAGATTACCGAGGGAAATGATGTAATTCCCGTGATTGCGCATGGGTTTTGGCGCCATCCACCCGGGAAAGCCCAGGGAGGTTTTTTCCGAACCCAGATAAAAGAGCTTGTCTCCCTTGACCGGAGCGGACAACGGCGCGCCCCGCTCCCGCCAGTCGGGGAACAGCTCCTCGAGCGCCCCGGGCTCGAACACCGCCCCGGAAAGAATATGAGCGCCCACCTCGGAGCCCTTTTCCAGCACGCAAACCGAAAGCTCGCGCCCGGCCTCCCGTGCCAACTGCAGCAGCCGGCAAGCCGTGGCCAGCCCCGCCGGCCCGGCGCCAACGATCACCACATCGACATCCATGGATTCCCGCGTCATGAATTTCCCCGATTTTCCTCCAACAATGCACCGGAATTATGCGGAATCCGGCCGCGCGGCGCAAAAAAGAGAGTGATGTGATCGCCATTATGGCGTACACGGACGGCAGCCCGGCACCCGGCGGATCAAGTCTTTGGCATTCCGGGCAAGGACGCTCTCGGCGAGGGTGTCGGCGTTGACGAATACATCGAGAAGGTTCGCGGCAATTCAAAGATTCCGATTAAAACCGCTGTTCGTCGATCCAGTAGTTGCTGACGATGCCGTTTTCGAATTCGATGGAGAGGGTTTCGGTGCGCTCTTCTTCCACGTCCACCGAGAATACCAGGAACACGCCCACTTCGGTGTCCTTTTCGGATCGGTTGCGGTACTTCCAGACCTGGCTGCCGTCGGCGTAGCTCAGCCTGCTGACGGGTTCGCCGAAGGTGCTGCGCACGAACTGCTCGTCACTTCGGCCCACTTCGAGGCGCGCCACGTCGCCTTCGCTCCAGACCGTCCGCAGGGCGCGGGAATCCGAATCCACGGTCACCAGGCAGGCGCTGAGCGCCAGGGCCAGAACCACCATCAGGGCATTTTTGATCATCTCTCTTTCCTCTTGCCTGTTCAGAATGGAAATCGCCAGCGGCATCAGTGAAATTCATCGCGCTCCCCTGACGACTATCCCAACGATGCATCGAAGGAAAAGTTACACTCTTGTCTCTCCTGCATTATCAATAATTGATAATGTCTGGATGCTCATTCGGAGATAGACCCATGCCATCAAGCTACGCCCTCGGAAAACACTTCGAATCCTTTATTCGCCAGCAGGTGGAAGCCGGACGTTACGCGAGCGCCAGTGAGGTCGTTCGCGATGCCCTGAGGGTATTGAAAGACCGGCAGGATGAACGCGAGGCCGCGCTGGATGCCCTTCGGGATGAACTGAAAAAGGGTCTCGCGCCCGATGATTCCTACCCGGCGGAAGAAGTCTTTGACCGACTCACGCGAAAGTATCGCAATTTCAGTGAGCGGGGACCTGGATGAATCTGCGGTTTTCCCGGCAAGCTGCGGATGGTCGTTCGTATTCTTCATGGCGCCAGGGATTTGGCGAAGGTTCTGAATCTGTAAGCGCCGCACCGCATCTCGCCAGAACGCGGGGTCTGGATTGGGCCTTGCCGCGTCGGCCCTGGCGCAGGGGCCACAAAAAGTCACAAAAATCAGGGGCGTGAATCAGCCTTGCCGGTCGTATTAACGGATAATTGGCGCCTGGTAACTATTTTCCTCGCGCCGCGTCGGAATGGTGGGAGGAGCGTCGCAATGATTCTGTTCAAGCGAAACAAAATGTATCAGGCGCTGCTTTGCGGCCTGCTCGCAGGCGGCGTTCACGCCCCGGCGGCGTTCGGCCAGGATGCGCCGGTCACCGATGAAGATTCCACGGTGACCTATCCCGCCACATTCTTCTCCCGGTTCGAACCATTTTCCGTCAACGACATGCTCGATCGCATTCCCGGCATCAGCGTCGCCCGCGGCGGCGGTGGCGGCGGCGGAGGCCCCGGCTTTTCCGGCGGCAACAACCGGCGCGGGCTCGGTATGGGTGGCGACCAGGTGCTGATCAACGGCCGCCGCATCGCCGGCAAGGAGAACGAGGGCAGCAGTCAACTGGCGCGGATTCCGGCAAGCCAGGTGGACTATATCGAGATTATCCGCGGCACCTCCGGCGACCTCGATGTGCGCGGCGGCGCCCAGGTCATCAACATCGTGCTGCTCGAAGCCGAAACCCGCTCGTCGATCACCTACGAAGTAAATACCGACCACTACCACGACGACTCGCTCAAGCCGGGGGCCAAGATCGCCTGGACCGGCTCCAGCGGCGGCTTCGATTACCTCATCAGTGGCGAAACGGAACCGCGTTACGAACATCGCATCGGCCACGAGACCAGCATTCTCGGAGACGGCAGCCCCAACGAGCGGATCAAGCGCGTGAGCACGCGCGAGGCGCAACCCATGGTGCTCAGTTCGAACCTGGCCTGGCAGGTGGGGGATGCCGACCTCTTTCATCTGAATCTGCAATACGAGGACGATAGCGCCCCGGAAGTCGCGAACCGGGACATTCTCAACACGAAGTACGATCCGCCGCTGGTGGATCTCGAACTCGACGTCCTCGACGAAACCGAACAATTCTGGGAGGTCGGCGGGGACTACGAACATATCTTCAGCGGCGGCCAGCGCTGGAAGACCCTGTTCATCGTCAATCGCGGCGACAGCCATAGCTTGCGCGACAGATACCTGCTGGAACCGGACAGCGACGACAGGACGCAGGATCTGCATCTCGATTTCGCCAACACCTACCAGGAGCGCATCCTGCGCTCGGGCTACACCTTCGATTTCGCCAGCAGCCAGAGCCTCGAACTCGGCATCGAGCGCGCGCAGACGATACTCGATTCGAATCTGCGGCTCGACCTGTTGCCGAGCGGCGGAACCGGACTGTCGCCGGTCTCGTTTTCAGACGCCACGGTCGAAGAGATCCGCTACGAATCCTTCGCGGTGCACAACTGGCAGATCAACGACCGCATGAGCCTGGAAAGCACGCTGATCTTCGAACAGTCGGAGATTTCCCAAAGCGGCGATGTCAGCAAGACGCGGGATTTCGAGTTTCTGCGGCCGAAAATCGATTATCGCTTCGATATCACGCCCGCGTTGCAATTCCGGGCGACCATTGAAAAGGACGTGGCCCAGTTGAGTTTTTCCGACTTTACCGCCAACACCAGCGAAGGCGACGACGACCAGGACGCCCTGGCGGGCAATCCCGACCTGCGGCAGGAGCAGTCCTGGCGCTACGACGCCAATCTGGAATACCGCTTCCATGACGATAACGGCGTGCTCAACACCAATGTCTTCTACCACGAATTGATCGACGTGATTGACCGGGTGGATGTGTCCACGCCGGACACCATCCAGTCGGCCAATGGCAATATCGGCGATGGCGAGCGCTTCGGCATTGCCCTGGACGGCAGCTACCGCTTCACTTCCGTTGGCGAGTCCCAGATTCTGCTGGAATCCGGACTGCGGGTGGAAGACTCGAATGTGGTGGATCCCTTTCTCGGTATCGACCGGCGCTTCAGCCGCCAGGGCCGGGGTTCGGCGCGGATCGGGTTCCGGCAGGATTTTCCCGTGCGCAATTTCAACTATGGCTTTTCCTGGAACCACAATTTCCGGGACAACCGCATCGCCTACGATATCGACAAGATAGAGTCCTACAATTCGGGCGATTTCGTCAGGCTGTTCGCCGAAACCCAGGGCTGGGCCGAGCTGATCTACCGGCTGGAAGTGTTCAATCCCATGGAAAACAAGCGCTGCCGGGTGCGTTCAAGATACCTCGGCGGCACCATCGCCACCGGGTACCTGAGCGAAATCGAGGACTCCTGCAGCCACACCGGCCCCACCATCGCCATCAAGATTCGCGGGACGATTTGAGGTTCGTGGCGGCGACTCAGGCAGTGCAGGACTCGACAGCGCCAACAATCAATTCAGCGGTTCCACCCAGACGTTGCGGAAGCGGATGGCGCCTCGGGCCCATTGCAGGGCGATGGGGCCTTCGGCGAACTGGCTGTCGCGGGCATCCACCGTGGTTTCGTTATTCAGTTGCACCAGCAGGTGATCACCGCGCAGGGTAATGTGGTAGACGTTCCACTTTCCGCCCACGGTGGGACGCGGCTCGTCAACGGAAGCGATATGGACGATGGCGCCGGTGCCGTAGGATGGGTCGGGGCGCTGGTCGAAGATATTGGCTTCGTAGCAACTGCGGTCGGTGATCCGGTCGCGGTCCTGGCAGCGCAGGTAAATGCCGCTGTTGGCGTCGTCGGTGGCCCAGAATTCCACATGCAATACAAAATCGCTGTAGCTGTCCCGGGTGACGAGCCAGGATGCGCCATCGCCTTCATCGGCGAAAATCGAACTGGCGTCGGTGGACCAGTTGGCGTCGCCGCCGGCGACGGTGAAGTTGTCCATGCCTTCATTTCCATTGATCAGGCTGATGCGCCCGTTCTCTGCGGCGCCCGCGGGAAGCAGCATCAGGCAGGCGGCAACGGCTGACGGCAGGCGGAAGAAGTTTTTCATTCGGCTGTCCTCCTGGATGGAAACTGGTGGGTCTGGGTGGATTTGAACCACCGACCTCACCCTTATCAGGGGTGCGCTCTAACCAACTGAGCTACAGACCCGTCTTGAGTACGACGGCGCCCTTTGGGGCAGGCGGGGGATTATAAGGGTATTTGGCAAGTGGGGGAATCGGGTTGTGCATGCCATCCATGGCGCGGCTCTTTTGGCTTCGCCAAACCCCGGTCTCGCCATCCGTGGCGAGCCGTTCGGCCCTAAAAGAGCTTCGCTCTTTTTCGGCTACGCCGACCGGGCCTCACCCAACTGAGCTACAGACCCGTCTTGAGTACGACGGCGCCCTTTGGGGCAGGCGGGGGATTATAAGGGTATTTGGCAAGCGGGGGAATCGGGTTGTGCATGCCATCCATGGCGCGGCTCTTTTGGCTTCGCCAAACCCCGGTCTCGCCATCCGTGGCGAGCCGTTCGGCCCTAAAAGAGCTTCGCTCTTTTTCGGCTACGCCGACCGGGCCTCACCCAACTGAGCTACAGACCCGTCTTGAGTACGACGGCGCCCTTTGGGGCAGGCGGGGGATTATAAGGGTATTTGGCAAGTGGGGGAATCGGGTTGTGCATGCCATACATGGCAAGCGCTTGCCCCGATGCCTGTATTTACGTCACAATGCGCCGCAATCCAACTCCCGGGAGGATTCCCTTGGCAAAAGAAGACCAGATCGAAATCGAAGGCGAAGTAATCGACACGCTCCCCAATACCATGTTCAGGGTCAAACTGGACAATGGCCATATCGTCACCGCCCACATCTCGGGCAAGATGCGCAAGAATTACATCAGGATTCTCACCGGAGACCAGGTGAAGGTGGAACTGACGCCCTACGACCTCAGCAAGGGGCGAATCACTTACCGCGCCCGCTAGGCGGCTGCGCCGTCATTCTGCGCGAAGCGAAGCGAAGTCGCGGAATCTTCCGAGAAATGCAGTGCTTTGCCGACGAGATTCCGCGACTTCGCGCGGAATGACCAGAGTGAGGATTCAGGCTTCCTGAAGCTTGCTTTTCGCGCTGCGGCTCTTGACTTTCAATTCAATGCCATCCTTGCCGGCGCTGACTTCCACATCACCGCCGCCGTCGGCCAGTTCGCCGAAAAGAATGTCTTCCGCCAACTCCTTCTTGAGCTTCTCCTGAATCAGCCGCGCCATGGGCCGGGCGCCCATGGTCTCGCTGTAACCGTGTTCGATGAACCAGTCGATGGCTGAATCGTCCACGTGCAATTGCACTTTCTTCGGGTCGAGCTGCACCTGCAATTCCACCAGGAACTTGTCCACCACGGTGCGGATGGTTTCCGGCGCCAGCGGGCCGAACTGGATCACCGCGTCGAGGCGATTGCGGAATTCCGGCGAAAAGGCCTTGCGGATCGCCTCCATGCCATCGGAGGAATGATCCTGGGCCGTAAAGCCGATGGAAGCCCGGGCCATTTCCCTGGCGCCGGCATTGGTGGTCATGATCAGGATGACATTGCGGAAATCGGCGTGGCGGCCATTGTTGTCGGTGAGCACGCCATGGTCCATCACCTGCAGCAGCAGATTGAACACGTCGGGGTGGGCCTTTTCGATTTCGTCGAGCAGCAGTACGCAGTGCGGCGACTTGGTCACCGCCTCGGTGAGCAGGCCGCCCTGGTCAAAACCCACATAGCCGGGCGGCGCGCCGATCAGTCTCGATACGGTATGTCTTTCCATGTACTCGGACATGTCGAAGCGCAGCAGTTCGATCCCCATCACATTGGCGAGCTGGCGGCTGAGCTCGGTCTTGCCGACTCCCGTGGGCCCGGCGAACATGAAGCAGCCGATGGGCTTGTCGCCGGTGTTGAGGCCGGCCCGGGACAGCTTGATGGCGGTGGCCAGGGAATCAATGGCCGGGTCCTGGCCAAAGACCACCATTTTCAGATTGCCTTCGAGATTCTTCAGCGCCTCGATATCCGAGCTTGAAACATGCTTGGGCGGAATCCTGGCGATGGCGGCGACGATGCGCTCCATGTCGGTCACCTGAATCACTTTCTTGCGCCGGGAAGGCGGCTGCAAACGCTGCCAGGCGCCGGCCTCATCAATCAGGTCGATGGCCTTATCGGGCATGAAGCGGTCGGTGATGTAGCGCGCCGCAAGCTCGGCGGCGGCTTTCAGCGCCTTGTCGGTATAGCGCAGGCCATGGTGTTCCTCAAAACGGCTCTTGAGCCCCTTGAGGATGCGGTAGGTGGTGTCCAGGTCGGGCTCTTCGATATCGATTTTCTGAAAGCGGCGCGAAAGGGCCCGGTCCTTGTCGAAAATGCCGCGGTATTCCTGAAACGTGGTGGAGCCGATACAGCGCAGATTCGCCGAGGTCAGCACGGGCTTGAGCAGATTGGAGGCGTCCATGACGCCGCCGGAAGCGGCGCCGGCGCCGATGATGGTGTGAATTTCGTCGATGAACAGCACCGCCCTGGGCTGTTTGGCGAGTTCCCCGAGGAGGGCCTTGAAACGCTTTTCGAAATCGCCGCGATACTTGGTTCCGGCGAGCAGGCCGCCGAGATCCAGGGAATAGATCACGCAATCCCGGAACACCTCGGGCACCTTGTCCTCGACGATCAGCCGCGCCAGGCCTTCCACCACGGCGGTCTTGCCCACGCCGGATTCTCCCACGAGCAGGGGATTGTTCTTGCGCCGCCGCGACAGCACCTGCACCACCCGGTTCACTTCGTCATTGCGGCCGATCAGGGGGTCGATCCGGTTTTGTTCGGCCAACTCATTGAGATTGGTGGTAAAACTCTCCAGCGGCGAGGCTTTCCTGTCCTCCTTGCCTTCTCCGGCCCGTTTCTTGCCCTGGCCCTGGTCGTCTCCGCTTTCCTCCGCCGTTCTGGCGATGCCGTGGGAGATGTAATTGATGATATCCACCCGGGCCACGTCCTGTTGCTGCAGCACGAAAACCGCATGGCTTTCCTTTTCGCCGAAAATCGCCACAAGCACATTGGCGCCGGTGACTTCCCGCTGCCCCGAGGACTGCACGTGAAATACCGCGCGCTGAATGACGCGCTGAAAGCCGAGGGTGGGCTGGGTCTTGCGGTTGGCTTCGGCCCTGGGGATCAGGGGCGTCATCGTTTCGATGTATTCGCCGAGTTCGCCGCGCAGGCGGGCAAGGTCGCAATCGCAGGCGCGCAGCACATCGCAGGCGGCTTCGTCGTCGAGCAGGGCGAGCAGCAAATGCTCGACGGTCATGAATTCATGCCGCTTCCTGTTGGCGCCGCCGAAGGCGGCATTGAGATTGGCTTCGAGGTTCTTGCTGAGCACGCTAGCGGTCCACTTCCACCGAACACAGCAAGGGGTGTTCGTACTCCCGGGAGTAATTGTTCACCTGGGCGGCCTTGCTCTCGGCAATGTCCTTGCTGTAGACACCGCAGACGCCCTTCCCTTCGGTATGCACTTTCAGCATGACCCGGGTCGCCTTTTCCACGTCCATGTGGAAAAACACCCGCAGCACGTCCACCACAAAGCCCATGGGGGTGTAATCGTCATTGATGAGGACGACCTGGTACAGCGGCGGCTGTCTGGTTTTCGGCCTGGCGGTCTCCACCTCATGCACGGTTTCATGCACTACGTCATCGTCATCGTCGATATTGCGTGGCAATCTGCTCATGGCCTGTTCCGCGCCGTCAGGAGCCTGTGCCGCAGGTTCCAGGGTTTTGACAATCGAATTGCCATAGTGTATAGCAAATTTGAAGGGACGCATCCCTGTATGGGGGCGCCGGGAAATTTTTCCAGCCGCGTCGGCGGAGCATGGTATGAGTACGGGACAGGTCAAGTGGTTCAACAATGCCAAGGGATTCGGCTTTATTCTACCGGATGAGGGCGGCGATGACCTGTTCGCCCATTATTCCTCGATTGCCATGGAGGGTTACAAGACCCTGAAGGCCGGACAACTCGTCTCCTTTGACCCCGCCGAGGGCCCCAAGGGAATGCATGCGGCGAATATCAAGGTGATTGACGAAGCGCCCGGGGAAGCGTCCGAGCAGGAGTCCGAGTCCTGGGAGCCTGCGCCGTAGGAATTCACGGCTGCAAATCCGCGGTTTCCCGCCAGCGTCCCAGGGATTCGGCGTCGCTGTGGCGGGTGGCGATCCATTCGCCGCCGCTTTCCGTGAATTGTTTTTTCCAGAATGGCGCCTCGCTCTTGAGGTAGTCCATGATGAAATCCGCCGCGGCGAAGGCTTCGCCCCGGTGATGCGCGGCGACGCCGGCGAATACGATCCGGTCTCCCGGCCGCAGCGCTCCGACCCGGTGAATCACCCGCACGGCAAGCAGATTCCAGCGGCTTTCCGCCCGGGCGATGATTTCCCTGATACTTTTTTCGGTCATGCCGGGATAATGCTCGAGTCGCAGTTCCCGCACCCGCTCGCCGGCGCCGGGGTCATAGTAGTCCCGCACCAGGCCGCTGAAGGTAATCACGGCGCCGGCGCCGGGCGCATCGGCGCAGAGCCGGCGGTACTCGCCGCCCACATCGAAATCCTCGGCCCGCACGCTGATATGGACCATGTCAGCCTCCGCTCATGGGCGGGAAAAAGGCGATTTCGTCCCCGTCGGCGATGGCCTGTTCATTGCCGGCCACGATCCGGTTCACTGCCACGAGCAGGGTTTCGTGTTCGGCGAACATGCGGGCGAAGGCGCTGTCCCGGGAACGGAGATAAGGGATCAGTTCGGCTACCGAGGTGACATCGGGCGGCAAATCGATTCGCTCCCGTTCCCGGCCCATGGCTTCGCGAACGCTGGCAAAATAATGGATTTGCAACATCAGCCGGCCTGCTCCCCGCGCCGGTAATGGCCGCTGCGGCCGCCTGATTTTTCCAGCAGGCCAAGCCCTTCGATGCGCATGCCGCGGTCGACGGCCTTGCACATGTCATAGATCGTCAGAGCGCTTACCGCCGCGGCGCTGAGCGCTTCCATTTCCACGCCGGTGGGCCCCTTGACCTTGCAGGCGGCGGTGATCCGGACGCAGCTTCGCTCCCGGTCCAACTCGAGTTCCACATCTACCGCGGTCAGCAGCAGGGGATGGCACATGGGGATCAGGCTGGCGCAATTCTTGGCGGCCTGGATACCCGCAATCCGCGCCACGGTGAGCACATCGCCTTTCTTGTGGCCGCCGCTGGCGATCAATTCGAGGGTCCGGGGCCGCATTTCCACCCGGGCGCAGGCCACGGCAAGGCGCTGGCTGTCGGGCTTGCCGCCCACATCCACCATCCGCGCATTTCCCGACTCGTCCAGGTGCGTCAGTTCAGTCATGGACTTTCCCTTAGCATTCTCTGAAAAACTCCCGTCCAGTCGCAGAGCATAGCTCTGCGCCGTTCCGGCTGCGCACGAAGCTGCGCTTCGAAAACGCTTGCCTCCACCCTTGGAGTTTTTCATTATCGCCTGTTTGCCCCTAATATGGGACAGCCTCCTAATCCCGAAACCGTGAATCTTCCAGCGCCCTGCGATAGAGTTTCAGGGTAAGAGGGGACAGCAGCATGGCCGGCAGGCCGAAGATGAGCGGAATTACCGCCACGCTGTAGCGCACCCCCTGCTCGCCGAAGACGGTGTCGTTCAGGAGCCCGACGAGGCTTGGGCCGAGGAAGAGCCCGGCGAGGCTGATCGCCATGTAGTACAGGGCGATGGTCTGGGCGCGGATGCCCGCGGGTATGATTTTCAGCAGGGCCGTTACGCCCACCGCGGAAATGAAGGCGCTGCCGATAGTGGACGCCGAGACCACGAGGAAGGCAGCGATGTCGTTGCCGAGCAGTGGGCCGATCACCGCCGGGGGCACCGAGAGAAACAGGCCGAGTATGGCGATTCGCATGGGCGCGTCGGCGGCGCCGCGGCCGCTGTGGTAATCCGACAGCCAGCCGGCGAACATCACCGAAAGCGGGCCGATCACGATCAGCAGCAGGCCGTCGTAAAGCGCGAACACTTCCACCGGCCAGCCGAAGGTGCGGTTGAACATCACTGCGAGCCAGCCCTGGCTGTAGGCGACGATGGTCATGTAGCAGAAAATCGAGACAAAACAGCCGTAGGTGAGCCCGTGGCTGGCCACGTGGCGGAACATGTGGCCGGGATGCCGGCGCGAGGGATTCGCCGCGGTGGTGATTCGCGGCGGCTCGCCCATGAGGAGGAAGGGAATCGCGAGCAGCAGCCCCGGCAGGCCGGCAACGAGAAAGGCGATACGCCAGGGCGTGAGTTCGCCCACCAGGGGCAGGATCAGGTTTTCCGTGGTATTCGACCAGGTCAGGACTGCGGCGCCCAGCAGCGCGGCCAAGGCCGCGCCGAGCGACAGGGCACTGGAATACAGGGCGATGGGTTTGCCGCGTTTTTCCTCGGGGAAGGAGTCGGCAATCAGCGACATGGCGCAGGGGCTGAGTGCTGCCTCGCCGATGCCCACGGATACTCGCGCGATCAGCATCTGGACGAAATTGCGGGCGAGACCCGAAGCCGCGGTGGCCAGGGTCCAGACCGTGACGCCGGCGGCGACGATCCAGGTGCGGCGCGAGCGGTCGGCGAGATAGCCGAGCGGCAGGCCGATGGTGGCGTAGAAAATGCCGAAAGCGGGGCCGAGCAGGATGCCGATCTGGAAATCGCTCAGGCCGAGATCGGCCTTGATGGGGTCGATCAGCAGGCTGAGGATGTAGCGGTCGACGAAGGAGACCACATAGGCGATGGTGAGCAGCGAGACCAGCAGCCAGGCGCGGGATGGCGGCGGGTATGCTGTTGGTTGGAGTGCGGATTGCTTCTCAATCGCCAAGATTCATGCTCCGAAAAGCGCAGTGCCTATCGACGCGAGATTCCGCGACTTCGCTTCGCTACGCGCAGAATGACAGAAACACGGCGTCAATGCACGACTACGGCGCGGGCGCGGTGATCTTGTAGATCACTACCAGATTGCCGTCGGTGTCGAGAATGCCGATTTCCCGGCCCCGGCGGCCGTCATGGGTGATGAGTTCTTCTTCGGGGAACACTTCGTAGCCGCCGGCCTGGGCGCGGGCGGTCACCGCGTCAGGATCATCCACATGGAGCACGATGGTGGACCGCCTCGGCGGGGAAAGCTTTTCGAGCCCCGCCACTTCGGTCAGCGCCATGACCCGGGGTTGGCCCGGCGTACTCAGGGCGACAAAACCGATGGGGCTGGCGCGGTCGAGCCCGAAAACCACATGGGAGTAACTTTCGTCGCGATGGGGCTTGCGGAAAGCCACTTCCAGGCCGAGCACATCGACATAGAAGCGAAGCGCGGCTTCGATATCGGAGACCAGGAAATTGGCGCGCTGGAACCGGATGCTCATGCGGATTGCCCGGGCGGCTCGATCCGCAGCACCTGGTTGCATTCGAAGATATGGCCATCGGGATCGTACAGCACCGTGCCCCTGAGATGGCGTATCTGTCCCCCCGCGCCGGTGACGGTGAAAAAACGTTCCCGGGTCTTGATGCGCGTGCCGAGTGCTTCGGCTCGGCGGGCGAGTTCACCGGAGTCATCGGTCTCTACCACAAATACAGGCGTCCCGTAGCCCACCGAATAGTCGATCTCCGGCGCGGGCAAGGGCGGCTCAAGCCATTGCAGCAGGCCGATCATGCCGATCCTGTCGTGTTCGGCCTTGAGTATGACGAGATGGGTGCGGTCGCCGGGAGAACCCGCGGCGATGCCTTCGCCGGACAGCACGTACTCGGTGTCGAGCCAGACCGACATGCCGAGCACCCGCTCGTACCAGCGCAGGCTCACCGCCATGTCCCTGACGATGAGCGTGGTGCGCTTGATGATATTGCGTATCGGCAAGTCTCCTCCTCAGAAGCGATAACGCAGGGTTGCTCCCGCCCGGCGCTTCTCCGGCAGGGTCAGGCCGATCGCCCGGTTGAAGGGGTTGAAGGTCAGATCGGAAGCCTGCACGTAACGGATCAGCGCCGGGCTGGTATCGTTGTCGAGGGCGTTGTCCATCCACAACTCGATATCGATATTGCCGCTTCTGAATCCGCCGCGCAAATTGAGGATTTCCCGGTCGCCGGTATGGGCGAGGTTGTAGACCTGGGCGTAGCGCTCGGAATTGTAGTGGTAATCGGCGCGCAGGAACCAGGCCCAGCCGCCACTGAGGCCGCCTTCGAGCACATTGCTGAAAATCAACTGGCTGCGGGAAGTTTGCGGCAGTTGCACGCCCGAAATGACGACATCGCCGCTGCTCTGGTAACCGGCGATGAGCGCGGCTTCCCGGAACGAGGAAGGCGCCGCGGCGCCGGCATCCACCGATTGCACGAACCGGTCGATTTCGCTGTCGGTGAGTGCGTAGCCAAGACGGGTGATCCAGTTATCGGTCAACTGATAGCTTACATCCAGTTCCAATCCCCGGATGCCCGCCTCACCGATGTTCTGCAGAATCGAGAAAGTGCGCGCTTGTCCATTCACCGTTGCCGCGCGCGCGCTGGTCAGCTGGATGTCTTCCCAGTCGATGTTGTATATCGCGAGACCGGTTTCCAGTCGGTTGTCCATCGACAGCGACTTCAGGCCGAGTTCAAAACTGACCGCGTTTTCCTCGTTGACGTTGACGTCCTGGGCTGGAACGCCCTGATCCCGGTTCAGGGTGCCGGGCTTGTTGCCCTTGGCGATATTGGCGTAGATCAGCGTGTTTGCGTTCATTTCGTAACGCGCCGTCAGTTTTGGCAGAAAGGCGTCGAAACTGCCGCTTACGTTGGAACCGTCGGCGGCGCGGACAAATTCGAACTCGTCTTCGTTCCAGCGAATTTCGGCGCCAAGCACGAGACGCTCCGCGGCGCGGAATTCCAGCGCGCCGAACACCGATCGGCTGCTGATCGATTCGGCGCCGTCGTTGCGCAGCGGCGCGCCTTCGTACATCGCGCTGGTGGAGAAGCCCGGCAGGGGCACGAAACCCGGATTGAAGGGCGAGAACACCGGCGTGCCGTTGATCCAGGCGGTGGCCGGCGTATCGCCCGAGCCGAGGGCGAGAAAACTCTCGTCGGACTCGTAGTAATACGCGCCGATGGTGTAATTGAAGTCTTCGTCCGGCTCGAAGCGCAGTCTCACTTCCTGGGAGAAATCGCTGAAATCGTCATCGTCGACGGTGAGAAAGCCGACCCGGCTGTGGACAATGGGGGGCGTCGGGCCGAATCCCTGGACCGCAAAGGGCGAGCCTACTCCCGCCACGGGACGGCGCGTGTCGCCGCCGCCGAAAGTCTGGTCCTGGGAAGAATAGGTGGCAACGTCGTTATAGCCGGTCAGGGAAGTGAAGGTGACGGTGTCGCTGACTTCGGCGTCGATCCGCAGGCCGAGGCGGAGGCTGTCGCGCTCGGCCCCGGAGGAGGGGAAAAACCGCGTTTCGAGCTGGGTGTTGCCGCCGTTTTCCGCGAGTACGCCGGCGACTTCGACTTCGCCGCAAAAATAGCCGCTGCCGTTGTAGCCGGCGGAAGTCACCGTGCCCGCCTCGGCTTCGGGCGTGCCCGCGGGAGGCGCCGGCTGGGCGAGTGGGCCGCCCCGGGTAACCTGGTAGCAATTATTGCTGCCCGATGGCATCAATGCGATGGGATACTGGTCATCGTCGGTCTGCTCGAACATCGCGTGGGCCTGGATGCTGACCCGGTCGCTTGGGTCGATGCTCAGCACGCCGGTAATGCTTGAGGACTGCTCGCCGCCGGTTTCGTCGCTATAGGACGGCGTGCCCAGGGCATTGCCGGGATACGCGTTGCCGTATTCCCCGCCACGCTCGTAATGGGATACGGTGAGCGCCGCGCCGACGGTGTCGGAAAGCGGCCCGCTGATATGAAACTCGGCCCGGGCGAGGTCGCGCTCGCCGAACTCCACGGTGGCTTCGGATTCGGTCTCCGCGCCCGCGGTTTTCAGTACATAATTGATCGCGCCGGACAGGGTGTTGCGGCCGTACAAGGCGCTCTGGGGGCCCTTGACGACTTCCACCCGCTGCAGGGCGGACAGTGGAATCGAGGCATTGCCCTCCTCCACGATGATGCCGTCGAGGAAGAGGCCGGCATTGGCCCGCCCGAGGATATTGGACTGGCCCCGGATGACCGGACGGAAATCCTGGCGACCGAAAGCCTGGGCGAAATCGAATCCCGGCGTGCTGTCGGCGATATCCTGCAGCGACACGATTCCCTGGTCTTCCAGCGACTGCTCGGTGAAAGCCGACACCGTAAGCGGAATCTCGCGAAGATTCTCCTCGACCTTCCTGGCGGTAACGACGATTTCACTGACTTCCGCGCCTTGCTGGGCCTGCGCGGGCGATGGCGCGCCGGCGAAAAGGGCGACCGCCGCCGCGAACAATGTTGAGTTGAGAATGATTTGCCGCATCGTTCCTCTCCCGGATGAATGTTGGACTGGTCCACCGTGTTGCCTGAGACAGCCGCTCGGGCAATTTCCACGGTTCCGGAAGAGCCTAGCATATGCAATAAAAGAATATCAATATATTGATATACTTTTAGGCGTAATTTACAATTTCAACTCAATTCAATCCGATGAGGAATCCACAGGATGACAAGAATCCCTCATACTGCGAAAAACGCTTTTTTCAAACTTTTCCCCGCCCCTGTCCTTATCGCGACCCTTGCCGCGGCGCATTGGCCGTTGCCGGCCTTTGGCGTCGACGAGGCGGACGGCGCGGATTTGCTCCAGACCTTCGCGAATTACTGGACCGGGGCGTTCTCCAACGAACGCCAGGTCAGGGCCGAACAGCTGAACCGGGAGCCGGACTACCCGGAAGCCGTGCGTCTCGTGCGGGACATGCGCATTCACCGGCTTGACGCGCCCGCCATAGGCGACTTGGTCCTGTTTCTCGAAGAAATCAGAACCGACCAGCCGCAATTGGCGCACCGCCAGCGCGTAATGTCGCTGCTGTGGCGCGAAAGCACTGGCGAAATCGAAGTTGAGCAGCTTTTCACCTCGCTCGACCAAGCCTACGACCGCCCTTTCCTGCCGCCCGGGGAAGTGGCGCAACTGCGGCGCGAGGATCTCTTCCCGGTTGCCGAATGCAATCTGTTTTTCCGCTGGGAACCGGAAAACGAGCGCTTCAAGGGAGGCATGCGTCCGCGGGCCTGCCGCTACGAGCATCCGCAAAGCGGCCCCGTCTACGCCGAGTTCGACATGGTGCTCGACCGCCACCGGCTTTGGTACCGCGACCGCTCCATCAAGCTGGCGGACGGTTCCGTCCGCGGCGAGATCGATGGATTTTCATGGCTGCGCTTCGACCGCCTGTCCGATGAGCCCGTTCTCGCCAACGGCGACCGCATTTCCCGGGCGGAATTGCGCCGACGCATTCCGCTTACCGCGAAAATGGAAGGCGTCTGGGAAGGCACATTCCGCCGGGTTGACCCCAATGGGGAGATTATCGAAACGCTGCCGTCGAGAATCACCGTGCGCTTGCTGCCGGACGGCGAAGCGTACGACTACCATCAGATCAACCTCCTGAATCCCGACAGCGACGAGGAACAGCGCATCGAAAGTCATGGCAAATGGGATGTGGACCGCCTGCGCTTTTTCAATGAGCGGCTCGAAGGCTGGGCCAAGGCCGTTGCCGCGGACGAAGCAGGCGAGACTTCGGTGTTTCTGATGGAATTCAAGGATGGCTCCGGCTTGACGGTTTCCGAAGTCGTCAGCTTCAGGCCCGGCGACCCCGATGTGCGCATGCGGGCCACCCAGTACATGCGCGACGGGCAGGTCGTCCGGCGCACGCTCATCGACGAAATCAAGGTCTCGGGGCCCGTGCCGGACGCCGCTCCATCCTGACAGTTCGAACCGCGACCTGCCGGTCCTTGCCGCTGGCCGCGTTTTTCAAGTGTTGATCGATTCCATTAGCGCTATGCATGAAGACATAATAATATGCGGATATGGTTACATGCCTGATCCCGAACGGCAGGAAGCGGTTCGGGAAGGCGTGTGACGCCACAAGAGGGCCCTACCCATGAGCAGTCTTGGCAAATTCAGTTTGCGGGCATCGGCCGTGATCGTTACCGGGATGGTTTCGAGCGCGCCGGCGCTCGCCCAGGAAAGCCAGATCGAGGAAATTACCGTTACCGCGCGCAAGGTCGAGGAAAGCCTGAACGAGGCGCCGGTAACGGTGTCGGCGTTCACCACCACGTCGATCGAACAGCTCGACATCAACAGCGTCACCGATATCGCGCGCTTCACGCCGGGGCTGAGCTTCTCCAGCGCCTTCGGCCGCTCAACCGAAAGGCCGGTGATTCGCGGCCAGGGCAACATTCTCGCCAGGGTGCAATTCGGCGTGGAAAGCGGCGTCGCCTATTTCGTCGACGGCATGTATTACGCCGGCGATATCCAGTCGCTCGACATGTCAAATCTCGAACGGGTGGAAGTCATCAAGGGGCCGCAAAGCGCGCTTTACGGCCGCAATACCTATTCCGGGGCGATCAATTTCGTCACCCGCCGTCCGGGACAGGACTTTTCCGGCAGGGCGCGGGTTCGCGGACTGGGCGACGGGGAGCAGGAACTCGTCGGCAGTGTCGGCGGACAATTGATCGATGGCGTGCTCGCCATGCAGGCGGCGGTGCGGCATTATGAATTCGACGGGCAATGGACGAATACGGTAACCGAAAAGCCGATCGGACAGGAAGAAAGCGATTCGATCAACGTCACGCTCGACTGGACCCCGAACGAATCGTTTTCGCTCACCGGCCGCGTGCAATACCAGGAAGACAACGACGGCACCCGCCCCTTCTTCCTGCAATCGGCGGCCGAGAACAACTGCTACCCCGGATTCCGCTCGCTGGCGTTCTGGCCACTGGTCGAAAGCCGCAATCCGAACCAGTACTTCTGCGGCGAAATCCTGCCGCGGCCCATCGCGCTCAACGACGGCCCGGACGCCGACGGCGTACCCAACGTGATCCCCGGCATCAACCCCGGCAGCACTTTCTTCGGCAACGTGTATTCCCTCGGCCAGGGGGTGCTGTTCAGCGGCGTTGAGCGGGAACTCAGCAACTACGCGCTCTCCGCCGCCTACAGCCTGGATTCCGGCAACACCTTCACCTTCCAGGTTTCCCGTCGCGACGAAGAAGCCAAGACCGGATCCGATTCCGATCACGGCTCCACCAATTTCTTCCTGGGACCGGAAGCCTTTTTCGCGCTTTCGAACGTCACCGAGTTTACCGAAACCGCCTACGAGGCGCGGCTGGATTCCGCCGCCGATTCGGCGCTGCGCTGGAGCGCCGGGGTGTTCCATTACGATCTCGAAGAAGATCAGACCGACATCGTGCCGGGCGGCTTTTCGCCGGACGGAATCGATAACTTCATAACCAACACCGCGGCGTTCGTCTCCGTTGGCTGGGACTTCTCGGATCGCGCCAGCGCCACCGTGGAACTGCGCTACGCCGACGAAGAGAAGTCGCAGGTGGACATCGACGCCGCCGGCATGGTCGCTTTCAGCGGCGCCAAGAGTTTCGTCAGTTTCGCGCCGCGGGTGACGCTCGACTATCGCCTGAACGACGACGCCATGCTGTACGGCATCTACTCCGAAGGCATCAAGCCCGGCGGCCTGAACGGCGCCGACGGCGCCAGCACCGGCCGCCCCTCCTATGACGAGGAAGAATCGCAAAACTTCGAAGGCGGCATCAAGACCGCGCTGCTCGACGGCCGGGCGCAACTCAACCTGGCGCTGTTCTGGTCCGATATCAGCAAGTACCAGCTCACCACTCCGGTAGCCGACCCCTCCGGCGCGCTCAACTCCATCGTCACCAATCAGGCCGATGGCGAGGTGCTGGGAGTCGAGGTGGATCTGCTCGCGCAACTCGGCGATTCGGTGCGGGCAGGCATCACCTACGCGCTGGCGGACTCCGAGTTCACCAGCGGCTGTGACGAGTTCCAGTGGTCCCTGACCAGCGGCGGCGGCCGTTTCACCGGGGATCCGGCCACTTCGATGAATCCTAACGGCATGGGTGACTGCTCGGTGGCGGGGCATCAGTTCCCGATGGGTTCGAAGCACCAGGCGAGCGCATTCCTGGATTTTTCCCGTCCGATGAACAACGGCCTGGACTTTATCGGCAATATCAATGTCAGCTACGAATCGAAGCGCTATACCCAGTTGCATCAGTCGTCCTACACCGGCGCGGCAACCCTGGTCGGTGCGCGCATCGGCGTACAGGGCGAGAACTGGAGTCTGGCATTGCTCGGGCGCAACCTGACGAACGAAGACTCGGCGATTCTCGCCACCCGCTGGCTGCAATCGCCGTATTTCACTTTCGCTTCGCTCAACGTGGCGCCTCCCGAGGCGGACCGAAGCGCGCCCAGGGCGTTCTTCGCCCTGCCCCGGCGCGAACGGCAGTTGGGGATTGAGTTGAGCTATGATTTCTGATCTCACTCCGTCATTCTGCGCGGAGCGAAGCGCAGTCGCAGAATCTCCCCTGGTTACGCACCATCTCAGGGAGATCCTGCGACTACGCGCAGGATGACAACAAATTGAGAGAACGCGAAAACTTGCTACTCACGCGGCGACGCTTCCTTCTCGGCGCATCGACCGCAGCGGTTTTCGCCGCCCTGCCGCCGGCGATCCGGGCCCAGCAACGCCGGGTAGCGGTCGCCGGAGCCGGGCTTTCCGGGCTCCATGCCGCGCTGCTGTTGCAAGATGCGGGATTCGAGGTCATCGTTATTGAAGGCCGCAACCGCGTCGGCGGGCGTATACTGACGCTCGACCATGTGCCGGGCCGCCCGGAAGCTGGCGGCAGCCAGATCGGCTCCAATTACCGGCGCCTGGTTGCGGCAGCCGGGGATGCCGGCATCCGCCTCGTGGCCGGCGAGCCCGGCGGCGCATTGCCGACTTCATATCTGATCGACGGAATGCCGGAAACCCGGCAAAGCTGGGCGGAATCTGCGCGCAATCCCTTCCCGGAGGAATTCGGGACGATCACTCCCGACCGGCTCGCGAGTTTCCTGCTGCGCGAACCCCCTTTCCGGCAGACTTCCGACTGGCATGACCAGGCCATGGCGCAATACGATGTTTCCGCCAGCGACTGGTTTCGCGACCGGGGGATTGATGAGGCCGGGCTCGCCCTGCTCGGCGCCAACAATGGCTACGGCAACCGCTTTGCCGACACCTCGCTGTTGAGCCTGTACCGGGTGGTGGCCGGGTTTCAACGCGCCAGCGCCGAAGGCGCCTCGCTGCTGGAAGTGGAAGGCGGCAACCTGCGGCTGCCGGAAGCCATGGCAGCGAGACTGGAACAACCCGTCCTGCTCGGCGAAACCCTGACCCGGGTCGAAAGCGCCAATGGCGAAGTGCGCCTGCATTGCGCCAGCGGGCGGCAAATCGAAGCCGATGCAGCGATTCTGAGCTTGCCCGTGCCGCCGCTGCGAGCCGTGGAATTCAGCCCCGCCCTCCCTTCCCGGCAACGGGAAGCGATCGATACCGTCGTGTTCAACAAGGTAACCCAGGCCTACCTGGAAGCTTCGGGGGATGAATGGGAGGCAAGCGGCATTCCCGGCTCAATCTGGTCCAATGCCGGGTTCGGCAGGCTGTTCGCGAACCGGGTCGGGGACAGCGGCGATGTGCGGCTGACCGTCTGGGTCAATGGCGACGGCTGCGACCGCTACGACAGCCTGGGCGAAACCGGGGCCGGCGAGCGCCTCCTGGCGGATATCGCCCGCATCTACCCCAATGCCCGGGACAATCTGCATCTGCGCGCCCTGGTGCGCTGGGCCGCCGACCCTTTCAGCGGCGGGAGCTGGCCAGCCTGGGCGCCGGGCCAGATCGGGCGCTACTATCAGGCCCTGCGCCAGCCTGCGGAAGGCATTCACTTTGCCGGCGAGCATACCGCATCGGAGTTTTCCGGCATGGAAGGCGCTTTCGAGTCCGCCGAACGCGCCGCCCGGGAAGTCATGACAAAACTGGCATAGGAGCCTGCGCCGCAGGCTCGTAGCGTGCTTCCACACTAATGATAGACGATTCACTCATTGCGCAATTCGAGGCCCTGCTCGGCAAGAACGCCCTGAGCCGGGATTCGCAAAGCTGTGACTTTCTTGCCCAGGACATCTACACCCGGGGCCTGCCCGCAGGCCTCGTCCTGCGCCCTGCCGGCATCGAACAACTGGCGGCAGCGGTGTTGACCGCCACGGACGCCGGCCGCGCGGTTATTGCCCGGGGCGGCGGCATGTCTTACAGCAGCGGCTATGTGCCCGAAGAAAGCGATTCCGTGCTGATCGACATGGGCGGCCTGAACCGGGTGCTGGAAATCAACCGCGAGGACAGCCACGTCACCGTGGAAGCCGGGGCAAGCTGGCGCGAACTGCACGAGGCGCTGGCGGGAACCGGCCTGAGAACGCCCTACTGGGGCACGCTTTCCGGTATCCACGCCACGGTCGGCGGCAGTCTTTCCCAGAACAGCATCTTCTGGGGTTCGGGACGGTACGGCTCGGCGGCCGAGTCGGCCCTGTCGCTGAAAGTCGTATTGGCCGACGGCTCGCTGCTCGATACCGGCTCCGCTGGCCAGAAGCGGGCCGGCCCCTTTTTCCGCCAGCATGGACCGGACCTCACCGGGCTGTTCTGCGGCGACTGCGGCGCGCTTGGAATCAAGGCCACGGCTACCCTGCGCCTGATACCGGAGTTTGCGGCCCGGTCATTCGCCGCCTTCGCCTTTGACGACTACCCTGCCCTGCTTGAGGCCATGGCGGAAATCTCGCGCCAGGATCTCGCCATGGAATGTTTTGGCTTCGATCCATTCCTGCAAGCCCAGCGCTCGCACCGGGAAAGCCTGGCCAGCGACGCGAAAAACCTGCTCGGCGTCATGAAATCCGCCGGCGGTGTGGGCAAGGCACTGGCCGAAGGCGCGCGGATTGCCATGTCCGGGCGCGGTTTTCTGCAAGACGCCGCCTGGTCCTGCCATGTGATGATGGAGGACCGGAGCGAGGCGGGGGCGGCCGGGCGGCTCGAAGCGCTGCGCAAGATTGCCGCGGACCAGGGCGGGCGGGAACTGCCCGACACGGTTCCCAAGGTGCTGCGGGCCAATCCCTTCGGGCCGGTGAACAGCATGATCGGGCCCGAGGGAGAGCGCTGGGTTCCGGTGCATGGCATATTCCCCCATTCCCGCGCAATCGCCGCCATGGAATCTCTCGGGGAACTGTTTGCGAGTTTCGATCCAGTGTTGGCCGAACACGAAATCGGCGTGGGCTATCTCCTGACCACCATAGCCACAAACTGCACTGTGCTGGAGCCGGTGTTTTTCTGGCCCGACGCGCTGGAAGCGATACATCGCCGCAGCGTCGAGCCGGGGCATCTGCGCAAGATCCGCGGTTTTCCGGAGAATCCGGCGGCGCGCGCCGCGGTGGGCGAAATCCGCCAGGCCCTGATCGGCCGCTTTATGGAACTGGGCGCGGCGCATCTGCAACTCGGCAAGTCCTATCCCTACCGGGAGGGATTGCGCGAGGCCAACTGGCGCCTGCTGCGGGCCCTCAAGCAGGAACTGGACCCGAGGCGGCGCATGAATCCGGGAGCGCTTGGCCTGTGAGCAAACGGGCCTTTCTGGAACTTCCGAGCGGCAGGCAATGCCATTATCGCCATCACGGCAGTGGGCTTCCCCTGATTCTGCTGCATCCATCGCCACTGTCCTCGGCCTTCCTGGAACCGATGATCGAAGCCATGCCCGGCGAGGTGGCGGCCATCGCTCCCGATACGCCGGGCTATGGCGAGTCCGACCCGCTGGCGGAGCCATCCGATGACCTGAGCGCCTATGTGGCCTGGCTAAGGCAGTTTATCGAGACCCTGGGCCACGAAAGCGTGGGAATCTACGGCTCGGCCACGGGCGCCCAGATCGCCATCGAATTCGCCAGGGCCTGGCCCGACCATACGCGATTCCTGGTGCTGGATAATGCCGCGCATTTCACTGCGGAAGAACGCGAAACCATGGCGGCGCGCTATTTCCCCGATCTGAGCCCCCGGGCGGATGGTTCGCATCTGCAAACGGCCTGGGAAATGGTCCATGCGCTTTGGCAGTGGTTTCCCTGGTATGAACAGGACGAGGCCCACCGCATCGGCGAGCCTGGCGCTGTCCCCCCGGAGACCCTGCAGGCCATGCTGCTCGATCATCTCCGCGCCGGGCCGGATTACGCCCGGGCTTACCGGGCAGCCATGCAGAATGAAGAGGCCGGGCGATTGCTCGGGGTTTCCGCTCCGGTGCGGATGATTCGCTGGCAGGGCGGTATCTTGCGGAAGTACGCCGACCGCTATGACGAATTCGACTGGCCCGACCACATCCGGATGGTCCATTGCGGAGCGACCATGGAACAGCGTCTGGCGGCGATTCGCAGCGCTGTTGCGGAACTGGCGGGAGATTCCGCGTAGCGCGAAGTTCCTCAAGTGTCATTCTGCGCGCAGTCGCAGAATCTCAGGCAGTGGATACCCCATGAGATCCTGCGACTACGCGCAGAATGACGGGGGGATCGCAGGACGGGGGGATCGCAGGACGGGGGACTCGCAGGACTAACGAATCTCCGACAGGAGTTCGTTGACCTCCACGGTAAAACCGTCCGGGTCCTGCAAGGTGCTGACCATGACCTCGATGGATGCCTCCCCGTCGTAGGAAGGAAAGGACATGGGCGTGGGTTCGTCGATGATCACCACGCCTTCCACGGCGGTGGCGCGGCTGAAGACGGCAGGGAGATCTTCCACATTGAACAGCATCACCGCGGTGCCCTGTTTGAACGAGCTTCCCGTGAGATCGACGGTTTCCCGCACGGGCTTGAAGTATTGCAGCAGGCCGAGCACGCCGATGTAGTCGTCGTTGGCCCGCAGGAAAACCAGGCGCCGCACGAGGTCCGCGTCTTCCCGGCTCGCCTCCGGCGGGGTCACGATGAGATTGTCGTAAATCACCGCCATGCCGAGGGCGTCGCGATAGAACTCCAGCGAGCGCTCGAGGTCCGCCACCACCAGGGTGGTGCGCCGCAGGTCGATGGGTACGCGCTGGTCTTCGGGCACGGTGTCGGCGAACGCCGCCCAGGCCGCCATCCATGCCGCGAGCAAAACGGATAATCGGATTTTCATTGTTCGGCTCCGTCGATGATCTTCTTCATGAAGGTCCAGGAAGTCTCATTGGGCCTGGTATCGTCGAGGCCCGGCGGGGCCACATAGTCCGGATAGTTCTCGGCGATTTCCCCGCGCATGGTGGCGGACAACTGGTCGAAACTCTCCAGCTTGCGGCCCATGGCGTTGAAATACATCATGCCCACGCGATCGCCCATCCGCATCCAGGGCAGCCAGGGCGCCAGCCGCACCCAGGACACCACCGGGTAGGCCACCGGGGAGTCCGCGTCGAGCAACTCTCCGGTATCGCCATTGAAATCGAAGATTTCCGTGGCGTGATACGTTCCCCCAACGTAATTCTGATAATCCCCGCCCATGGGATTGGTGTAGAACAGCGGCACCTCGATCCGCATCAGCCAGTTGCCGTTGATGTCCTGCAGATCGAAGGGAATATCCTCGCCTTCGGCTGTGCGGGCGAATGTCGGCCTGCCGTTGACCGGGTCGTTGGCCACATGAATGACGTCATTGTCCACGCCCGTCCAGGGGTTGGCGAAACTGCGCAGCACTTCATTGCCTTGCGGGTCGAGGTACAGCATGAGTTCCCGCGACACCATGCGATAGCCGGGGCCCCGCTCGGGATCCTCGATGCTCACGCATTGCCGGATATTCATGCCGTCGAGGTTGAACAGGTGCCTGTCGGGCTCGCCGGGCACCCGGGAATACGCCCGGCCGAACCACTGGAAAACCTGGGGCGAGGCGTCTTCCATGGAACAGTGTATCTTGCGGTTGATGGCGATATTGCCCTCGGCGGTGGCCGGATCGAGTTCGGCGGCCGAGGCTGCCGCCGCAGCGAACGCCAGAGCCAAAACTGGCGCCAGTTGTGATGCCAGACGGCGCGAAATCGGTTTCATGGTTTCACTCCCGCATTCCTTGAGACGGTATCACGTGGTATAAAGATATGTCAATATAACAAATATCCAGGTGATTGTGACTGCGGCTCGATCCGTCGCCGCAGGGTGGGTGGTGTGCAGCGGACGCCGTAAATACATCCCTGTAGGCTTCGGGCTCGGCTGTCCATGCCTCGCACGCCCGCTGCACACCACCCACCCTGCGGCGACTCACATGGTGCGGATATTCGAAGCCATCGACTTCGATCAGGATACGAAACGCTAAAATGAACAGTGCTGGTATTGGGAGAATCGAACTGTGGCGGCTTATTTGATAGTCGAAGCGGTGATTACCGATCGGGAGAAATTTGCCGCTTACGCCCGTCAGGTACCCGAGTTGGTGGCCCGTTTCGGCGGTGAATATGTGGCGCTCGGCGGCGAGCAGGAGGCGTTGGAAGGTGACTGGGACGGGCAGCGGATTGTGATGCATCGCTGGCCGGATATGGCAAGCGCGCGGGATTTCTGGAATTCTCCGGATTATGCGCAGGTCAGGAAACTGCGCGAAGGCGCGGGGAAATTCCGCGTGCTGCTGGTGGAAGGCCGCGAGAGCGAGGCCCTCGAATGAATGACAGAACCGCGGCGCCCTATGCCGCGCTGGCGCTGCAGATGCGCTGCCATGCCGTGAACGACGCCTCCACGGCGGCGGAGGCGAGGGCCCGGATTCGGGCCGGTATCGAACGCTGCAACGGCCTGATCCGGGGCAGCCGGCAATTCATCAAGACCTATAGCGGCGATACCACTCGCCTGGTGGTGCTGCCGGAGTATTTTCTCACCGGCTACCCCCGGGGGGAAAGCGCGGCGGAATGGCGGGCGAGGGCCTGCCTGCATCCCGCCGGCGAGGAGTACCGGCTGCTTGGCGAGGCCGCCCGGGAGAACGGGGTGTTTCTGTCCGGCAACGCCTACGAAACCGATGACCACTTCCCGGACCTGCATTTCCAGTGCAGCTTCATCATCGACCCGGCAGGCGAACTGATCCTGCGCTACCGCCGGCAGATTTCGATGTTTGCGCCGACGCCACATGACGTGCTCGAACGCTATCTGGAAGTCTATGGCGAAGATGCCCTGTATCCCGTGGCGGATACCGAAATCGGCAAGCTCGCCTGCGTCGCCTCCGAGGAAATCCTGTTTCCCGAAATCAGCATGGAACTGGCCCGCCGCGGCGCCGAGGTGATCTGTCATTCGTCCAGCGAGCAGGGTAGACCGCAACTGACGCCGAAGAACATCGCCAAACGCGCCCGGGCATTTGAAAACCAGACCTATGTGGTGTCCGCCAACAGCGCGGGCATCGCCGGGCCGGGATTCCCCGAAGATTCCACCGACGGCCATTCCCAGATTGTGGACTACAGGGGCAGGCTGCTGGCGGAGGCGGCTTTTGGCGAATCCATGTGCGGCTTCGCGGAAATCGACATCGCCGCCCTGCGCCGGGAACGCGGCAAACAGGCAATGCTCAACCTGCCGGCACGGCGAGGGGTGCTCGACCGGCCAGGGGCGCGGCGATAGCGAATTTTTGCTTTCGCGAATTCCTACAGCGCAGGCTCCTTGAGGAGTAGATCCTGGGTCGTGGCGTCCCTGAGTTCGAATTGGGCGAGGCGGGCGCGGCGCATTTCGCCGAGGAAGGAGGCGCTTTCGTCAAGGGCGGTGATGATGAAGACGAGGCGACCGGTTACCTGTTCGCCGGGGGCGAGTTGCAGGGGCAGGAACAGATAGCGCTCATTGGCGCTGAGCATGCCGCGGACCGAGGATTCGACACTGAGGGTTTCGTCCGGGGCGGCTTCGCGTACGGCGCGGTAAAGGGTGGATTCGCCTCCGGCGTCGATCATTCGCAGGTAGACATCGAGTTGGCGGCTGAACAACCCGCCATTGCCGAGTTCCACGGTGGGGGTGAAGATGGGATAGGCGAAGCCGATTTCCACCAGGGCATTGGAAGAACTGTCGGTAATCAGGCGCTGTTCGGTCATGCGGATGCTGAGTCCGGCCGCTCCATGGCGCGGCAGCCAGTAAAGGTGGTAGGCCAGGCTGACAGGCAGGCTCAGCAGACCGAGCGCGAGCAGCGCGGTGGCGGCTCGGGGGAATCGCTTGCGCGGCGGCAGCCAGATGGCGGTGGAGGCGGCAAGTAGAGGCGCGGATAGCAGGATGGCGCGAAGCAGCAGGCTTTGCTGGCCCAGCCAGAAACTGTTGGCGCTGAGCAGCCAGGCGGCGGCGAGCGCGGCGGCGATGAGGACGGCTGCGGCTATCCAGCCTGGAATCTGCATGCCTCAGGCGCTGCGCAGCAGTCTGGCCTGCTCGTCGGCGTGATAGGAAGAACGCACCAGCGGTCCGCTTGCCACGTGACGGAAGCCGATGGATTCGCCGTATTCGCCAAGCGCGTCGAATTCATCGGGATGAACAAAGCGGGCGATCGGCAGATGGTGGCGGCTCGGCTGCAGATACTGGCCAAGGGTCAGCATGGCCACGCCGTGCCCGCGCAAATCCCTCATGACCTGGCGCACTTCTTCGAGTTCTTCGCCAAGGCCCAGCATCAGGCCGGATTTGGTGGGAACCTTGGGCTGCAAGCGATTGAATTCCTCCAGCAAACGCAGAGACCAGGCATAATCGGCTCCAGGACGCACCTTGCGGTACAGGCGCGGGACCGACTCCAGATTGTGATTGAACACATCCGGCGGCGCCTCGTTGAGCGTTTCCAGGGCGATTTCCATGCGACCGCGGAAATCCGGGGTGAGAATCTCGATGCGGATGTCGGGGTTGAGTTCCCGGCTGGCGCGGATACAGGCGGCAAAGTGGGCGGCGCCGCTGTCTTTCAGGTCGTCCCGGTCCACCGAGGTAATCACCACATAACGGAGTTCAAGGTCGCGGATTACCCGGGCGAGTTCCCGCGGTTCGTTTTCATCGAGAGGCCGCGGTTTGCCATGGGCCACATCGCAGAACGGGCAGCGCCGGGTGCAAATATCCCCCATGATCATGAAGGTCGCCGTGCCATGGCTGAAACATTCGCCGATATTGGGGCAGGAAGCTTCCTCGCAGACCGAGGCAAGCCTGTGGCTGCGCAATTTGCGGCGCAGCCCGGCCACCCGGGGCGAGGCGGGAATCTTTACCCGCAGCCAAGGCGGCTTGGCCGGTATCTGTTCGCTTGGCGCCACCTTGACCGGGATGCGCCGCAGCTTGTCGGCGCCCCGCAGTTTCTGGCCTTCAACAAGCACATTGCGTCGCTTTCTCTCAGGCATGGGCGGCCTCCGGCAGCGGCAATTCCCGGGCTTGCCGGCGAATGCCCGATGCCCGCGGCGGGAAAGCTTCGAGCCGCCGCAGCAGGTTGGTGACAAGCAAGTCGCCCATGTCCCGCAGCAGTTCCGGCCGGCGGGGAATGTAATCCACAACCTGGGTCGTCTTGAGCCCGGGATAGCCGCAGGGATTGATCAGGGCGAAAGGATCCAGGTCCATATCCACATTGAGGCTGAGGCCGTGACAGCTCCAGCCGCGCCTGATACGAAGGCCCAGGGCGGCGATTTTAGCCGGCCCCACATAGACTCCCGGCGCGCCTTGCCGGGTTTTGGCCCTGATTCCCACTCCGGCGAGGGAATCGATCAGAGCCTGCTCGATCAATTGGACAAGCTCGCGGATGCCCATGGCGCGGCGGCGCAGGTTGAGCAGGGGATAAGCCACGAGTTGGCCGGGGCCGTGGTAGGTGACCTGCCCTCCCCGGTCGGACGCAACCACCGGGATTTCGCCGGTATCGAGCAGATGCTCGCGCTTGCCGGCCTGGCCCAGGGTGAACACCGGGTGATGGCTCAGCAGCCAGATTTCTTCCCGGGTTTCGGAATCCGCCTCCCGGACAAAGCGCTGCATGCGGCGCCAGACACCGGTGTAGTCACTGGGGCCGAATTCACGCGGGGCCGGGGATGTCCTGTCGATGGCGCTCAATTGGCAAGCAGTTCGTTGAATCGGAGGCTGAACCAGTCGGTCATGCGTTTCATGACGCCGCCCCGCTCCACCGCCCGCAGGGCGATGATTTCGTCGCTGTGGACGATTTCGCCGTCGAGGCTGATATCGATGCTTCCCATGACCTGGCCCGCTTCGATGGGCGCGTAGATCACTTCGTCCACGTTGATCGAGGCTTCCAGGTTCTCGCCCCGGCCGCGCTGGATGGTCAGCAGGACTTCCCCGTCCATGCCCAGGTCCAGGGTGTCCCGCCGACCCGACCACACCGGTACGCTGGCGAAAGTCTGGCCAGCGTCGTTGAGCCGCCAGGTTTCGTAATAGCGAAAGCCGTAGGCGAGCATTTTCTGGCTTTCGATGGCCCGGGCGTCTTCGCTTTCGGTGCCCATGACCACGGCGATCAGGCGCATGCCGTCGCGCTCCGCCGAAGTCACCAGGCAGTATCCGGCAAGGTCGGTCCAGCCGGTCTTGAGCCCGTCCACATTGGCGTTGCGGAACAGCAGGGTATTGCGGTTGGGCTGACGAATGTCGTTATAGGTGAACTCCCGTTCGGCGTACATGGGGTAGTACTCGGCGTGGCGGGTAATCGTGGCCCGGGCCAGCAGCGCCAGATCCCGGGCCGACATGGTGTTGTAGTACTCGTCGGAATCGAGGCCGCTGGAATTCATGAAGAAGGACTGCTCCAGGCCAAGCGCTTCGGCGTACTGGTTCATCATGTCGGCGAAGGCGTCCTCGCTGCCGGCGATATGCTCGGCGATGGCGACGCTGGCGTCATTGCCCGACTGGATGATGATGCCGCGCAACAGATCGGCAACGCTGACCCGGGTGTTGACCCCCACGAACATCTTGGAGCCGTCCATGCGCCAGGCTTTTTCGCTGATGTGGACTTCATCCTCCATGGCGAGATTGCCACTGATGATTTCCTCGATGGCGATATAGGCGGTCATGATCTTGGTGAGGCTCGCCGGCGGCAGGGCCTCGGTGGCGTTCTCTTCCATGATGACGTGGCCCGTGGCGGCGTCCACGAGGATATAGCTGCTCGCGGCGATATCCGGCGCCCGGGGAATGATGTTCTGGGCGCTGGCGAACGCGGCGCTCAGGGCCATGGCGCAGGCGAGCGGCAGACGCCACGCCCGGCGAGGGGGTTTGATCGGTGATTGATGCGCTGATGGGGAAAACATGGATGGTATCCGCCTGGGAGCCTGCGCCACAGTCTATTCGGCTACAGTGTAAGGAGTTCCCAGACCGGCGGCAACCAGTGTCCGGGTCAGGTCACGGGCCTCCTCCACTCCCTGTATCGGCCCGATTCGCACACGGTGCAGCAGGCCGCGCTCGCCGCTGGCGGCGCTGGCGATGAATACCGGGCGGCTGGTATGGGCGCGCACCCGGCGCGTCACGCTTTCCGCCGAGTTCCGTGCGGCGAATGCGCCCACCTGGAGATAGAGTTCGGCGCCCGCCGGGCTTGCCGCGGCGAGAACCGGAGGATTCGGCGCGGGAGCGCCCTCCTCCCCGGCGCCGGGCACAATGGCTTCGAGCTGCACCCGGGCGGTGCCCTGGTCGGCAAAACCGAGCTTGACCGCGGCGGCATAGGAAAGATCGACAATGCGCCCGCCGTGAAAGGGCCCGCGATCATTGACCCGCACCACGAGGCTGCGGTTGTTTTCCAGATTGGTCACCCGGAGAAAGCTCGGAATCGGCAGCGAGGTATGGGCGGCGGAAGCCTTGTACATGTCATAGATTTCGCCATTGGCGGTGCGGTGGCCATGGAACTTTTCCCCGTACCAGGAGGCGACGCCCCGGGCGAGGTAGCCTTCCTCGGTGGACATTACCGAATAGGTCTGGCCGAAAACCGTGTATGGGCTGCGGTTGCCCGCGGCGGTGCGAACCACGGGACGGGGCACCACGAGCGGTACGCTGGCCGGGTCCACGCCGCCGGCGGGGGCCCGATCCCGGGAAATCGAATAACGGCTGCCGCTCGCACCGCAGCCCGCGAGAAGCGCGGCGAACAACAGCAGGACGAGCAGTCTGTCTACCCCGGAAAGCATGATGGCAATTCTACCGGACCCCTGTTCAGAGTAACGCCCGAGGCGGAACGGAATTTAACGATTCCTCGCAGCGCCCTTGCGGCTGTCGGCCTCGATGGACATCAGCAGGCCAAAACCGATGAAGAAAGCGACGATTGCCGTGCCTCCCCGGCTGATCAGGGGCAAGGGAAGCCCGATCACCGGCAACAGGCCGATCACCATGGCCATATTCACATACACATTGAAAAAGACGATGAGGACGATGCCGCCGGCAAGCAGCCGGGCGAACATGTCGCCGGCATTGACCGCAATCCGCAGACCGCGCCAGAGCAGCAGCGCGAATAGTCCGATCAGAATCAGGGCGCCCGCGAGACCGAATTCTTCGGCGATGACGGCGAAGATGAAATCGGTATGGGATTCGGGAATGAAATCGAGCCGGGACTGGTCGCCTTCGCCGAATCCCTTGCCGGTCACGCCCCCGGAACCGATGGCGATCTGGGACTGGATGATATTGTAGCCGGCCCCGGCCGGGTCGTTATACGGATCGACAAAGCTCCGGATGCGGTTTTTCTGATGTTCCTGGGCATAGAAAAGAAACCAGACCGGCGAGGCAAGCAGGGCAAGCAGGCCGCCAAAGGCGATCAGCCGCAGGCTCATGCCGGCAAGCAGCAGCACGAAGAACCCCGCCATGGCCACGAGCATGGCGGTTCCCAGGTCGTTCTGCAGCACGATCAGCCCCGCGGGCAGCAACACCAGCAGCCCGGCGACAAGGATGCGCGGGAACCGGGGCGGCAGGGGCTGTGAGGCCAGATAGGCGGCCAGCATTCCGGGAACGACGAATTTCATCAACTCCGAAGGCTGGAAACTCGGCAGTCCGGGCAAATCGAGCCAACTGCGGGCGCCGTTGGCTTCCACCCCGAAGGCAAGCACGAGGGCGAGCAGGGCGAGGCCGCCGAGGTAGATATGCAGGGCGAAGCGCTGCACCAGACGCAGGTCGAGTTGCGCCACCACCAGCATGGCGACGACGCCAAGCCCGGTGATGGCCGCCTGCCGCTGGATCAGGGCGCTGTCGCCGTCGGAAGCGCTGTACAGGGCGGCGAGGCCGAAAATGCTGAGCAGGCCCACGATGAACAGCAGGCCAATGTCCACATTGAGGCTGCGGCCCGCCCAGCGCCCCTGGGGCGCCGCCTGCCCGTAGCTTCGGCTATTCACTGACCCGGCTCGCCGCTGTGCTTTCCGCCGCCGGCTCGACCTCCAGATCAAGATCGAGGATATCGAGCAGCCAGGCGTCGCTGATCCGCTTGGCCACCGGGCCGGCGACGGCGCTGCCCGATTCGCCGTTTTCCACAAAGACCGCAAGCGCAATCCGCGGCGAAATGACGGGGTGGGCGGCGGGGGCGAAGGCAATAAACAGGGCGTGGTCCTTGTTCAGGTCGGAAACCCGGATATCCTCGCTGGAGCGAATGCTCTGGTCGATGCCGACCACCTGGGCGGTGCCGGTCTTGCCGGCAAGCAGGTAGTTCATGTCCGGGTCCGCCCTGGCGGTGTATTCGTAGGCGGTGCCATAGTCCCGGAATACATTGGAATAGGGGCGATGCACCACCATGGTCATGGCGTCGCGCATGTAGCGCCAGTAGTCCGGGTCTTCCAGCAGCACGTCGGGCGCCGAATGCTGCTCCGGAAAATCCCACAGCTCGCCAGCCACGCTTTTCAGCATGCGCGGCCGGACCATGCGACCCTCATTGGCGATCACCGCCGCCGCGGTGGCAAGCTGCAGGGGCGTCGCCCACATGTAGCCCTGGCCAATGGAAGAATTGATGGTGTCCCCCGGATACCAGGGTTCGCCGCGGGTTTCCATTTTCCAGTCCCGGGAAGGCAGAACCCCGGTGCGGGCATAGTTGACATCGAGGGCCAGATTGTCGCCAAAACCGAACAGCGACATGAAATCGTGAATCTGGTCGATGCCCATGGTGTGGCCAAGCTGGTAGAAAAAGGTGTCGCTGGACTGGTAAATCGCCTTGCGCAGGTCGGTCTCGCCGTGGCCGCCGCCGATGGCGGTGCGCATGGTCCAGTTGTTCCAGCGGTAGGACACGCCGGGGAGCCGGAACCAGCCCGGGTCCATGATGGTGAATTCATAGTCGATATGGCCGAAATGCAGCCCCGCCAGACCCAGCACGGGTTTGATGGTCGAGCCCGGGGGATAGGGGTTGGTGCTGCGGTCGAACAATGGTGTATTGATCTCGTCGGTGACCAGGGCGCTGTAGTCGCGGTTGCTGATGCCGGTGACGAACAGGTTCGGATCAAAGCCCGGCTTGCTGACCATGGCCAGAATGCCGCCGCTGGCGGGCTCGATGGCCACCACGGCGCCGCGGTAGTCGCCCAGGGCTTCCACGGCCACCTGCTGCAACCGGTAATCGAGATGCAGGACGATATCGCGCCCGCGAATGGCCTCGGTGCGCTCGAGCACCCGGGTGACCCGCCCGCGATTGTTCTTTTCCACGGTTTCATAGCCCACCTGGCCGTGGAGCAGGTGCTCGTATGTGCGCTCCACGCCGGTCTTGCCGATATGGGTGGTTCCGCCGTAATTCTCGAATTCGGTTTCGTCCAGGGCGTCGAGTTCCTGCTGGTTGATATGGGAGACATAGCCCACGGCATGGGCGGTGAGATCGGCGAAGGGATAATGGCGCATGAGCTGTGGCTCCATGCGCACCCCGGGCATGCGATGGCCGTTGACCGCCACGCGGTACTTTTCCTCTTCGGTGAGCACATAGCGCAGGGGAACGGAGGAATACGGCACCCGGCTGCGGCGCAACTGGTCATCGAAGGTCTCGATGTCATCGGCGTCAAGCGACACGAGCCCGGCGAGATAGTCCAGGGTCGCCTCGAGGTCATCGACTTCTTCCGGCACGATGGTGAGGCTGTACACCGGCGTATTGTCGGCGATCAGGGCGCCGGCGCGGTCATAGATCAATCCGCGTTCGGGAGGCACGTACTGGACATGCAGGCGGTTGCCGTCGGAACGGGCGGCGAAATACTCGTACTGCATCACCTGCAGGTCGACGAGCTTCGCCACCAGGGTGGCCAGCATCAGGAAGATGAAAAACAGGACGAGATTGACCCGCCGGTTGAACATCCGGCCCTCGGCCTCATGGTCGCGGAATTTCCACCTGCTGGTCATGGAACGCCTCCCGGCGCCGCAGCTGTGGCGGGGCCTGGCGGCCTGTGGACAATTCCCCCTATTGTACTGATCTGTGGCATGAAATCACTTGTTTCCTTTCACTGTCAGCAATTCTCATTCCGGCGCTCCAACCTGCATGTCATTCTGCGCGCAGCGTAGCGTAGTCGCAGAATCTCCGTCAGGTTTGCGGGAAAGCGGGGTCGCAGTATGTTTCCACTGCCTTGTCACTCCTCATTCGCCGGTTTCAGGTTCCATAGTTCTTCGAGGTCGTAGAGGGCGCGGACCTGGGCAAGCATGATGTGGACCACCACCGGGCCGAGATCCACCAGGACCCATTCGGCGGCTGGAAGTCCTTCGATTCCATTGGTAGCGACGCCCTGCCCCTTCATTCTTTCGACGATGGCGTCGGCCAGCGCCCTGGTATGGATGCGGGAGTTTCCCGTCGCCATGACCATGTAATCGGTTATGGAAGTCAGTTGCCGCACATCGATGCAGCTTATCGACTCCGCCTTGCCGTCTTCGAGAATGCTTTCCACCAGCCGGGCGATCTGCCCTTCGTCGAGTGGCCCTGGCGGTTCCTTCTTCCTTGCCGGCGCCGTCATGTATTCTCCCCGCGGTACAGACCCTGTTCCCTGATGTATCCCAACACTGCGGCGGGCACCTGGGCCCGTTTCCCATTGGCGAGCCGTTCCCGGGCGGCCGAAGACGATACGTCCATCGCAGGTTCGGTAATCAGCAGCACCCTGCCCGCATTGTCGCTGAACAACTGTTCCGGGTCTCGCGCCATCGCGCCTCCCAATCTGCCCGCCATATCGTAATCCATCGGCAGGTTTTGTCTTGCGATTACCAGCATATGCGCCATCCGCAACAATTGCTCCGGGTCGCGCCAGTTCGGCAGGCCGAGAAAGGCGTCGATGCCGAGCACCAGCACGAGGCGGGCATCGGGCAGGCGGCGGCGGAGGCGCGCCAGGGTGTGGACCGTATACGACACGCCCTCACTGTAAAGCTCGACGGGGTCCACGGCAATGCGGGGATCATCCGCCGCGGCGAGTTCCAGCATCCGGAGGCGTTGTTCGCCGCTTGCCGCGGGAAGCCCGCGGTGACCGGGCAGCTTGCAGGGAATCAGCAGCAGTTGATCGAGATCGAGGAATTCCACTGCGTGCCGGGCTACCGCCAGGTGTCCATGATGCACCGGATCGAACATGCCGCCGAAGACGCCGACGCGGGTCATGAACGATTCATTGCCGGATATGCCCGTCCCCGAGCACGACGAACTTCTGCGAGGTCAGGCCTTCCAGCCCCACCGGGCCCCGGGCGTGCAGCTTGTCGGTGGAGATGCCGATTTCCGCGCCGAGCCCATACTCGAAGCCATCGGCGAAGCGGGTCGAGGCGTTGACCATCACCGAACTCGAATCGACTTCGCGCAGGAATCGCCGGGCGCGGCCATGGTCGGTGGTCATGATGGCGTCGGTATGTTGCGAGCCGTACCGGTTGATATGGGCGATCGCCTCATCGAGACCCGCCACAATGCACACCGAAAGGATCGGCGCAAGATACTCGGCGCGCCAGTCCTCTTCGCTCGCCGGCACGGCCCCGGGAAGAATTTGCCTGGTCTCCTCGCAGCCGCGCAGTTCGACGCCATGCTTGCCATAGGCCGCGGCAAGCCGCGGCAGGATTTCCCCCGCCACATCACGCGCCACGAGCAGCGATTCCAGAGTGCAGCAGGTGCCGTAACGCTGGGTCTTGGCATTGACCGCCACGGTCAGCGACTTGTCGAGGTCGGCCCTGTCGTCGATGTAGAGATGGCAATTGCCGTCAAGATGCTTGATCACCGGCACCCGGGATTCCCGGCTGATCCGCTCGATCAGCCCCTTGCCGCCCCGGGGCACGATGACGTCAACGAATTCCGGCATGGCGATCAGACAGCCCACGGCCTCCCGGTCCGGGCGGTCGAGCACCTGGATGACATGGGGGTCGAGTCCCGCTTTGGCCAATCCCTTCCGGATGCAGCCGGCAATGGCCTGATTGGAATGCAGGGCTTCGGAGCCGCCGCGCAGAATGGCGGCATTGCCGGATTTCAGGCACAGGCTGGCGGCCTCGCAGGTCACATTGGGCCGGGATTCATAGATGATGCCGATGACGCCAAGCGGCACCCGCATGCGGCCCACCTGGATTCCCGTGGGGCGGTACTTGAGGCCGCTGATCTCGCCGATGGGATCGTCCAGCGAGGCGACCTGATGCAGGCCCGTAATCATGGCGTCGATCCGGCCGGGAGTCAGTTCGAGCCGGTCGAGCAGCGGCGCGGCAAGGTCTTTTTCCCGGCCCCGCTCAAGATCCAGCCCGTTGGCTTCCGCCAGCGCGGCCCGGCTGCTGTCGATGGCCTCGGCCATGGCGAGCAGCGCAGCGTCCTTTTGCGCCGTGCCGGCGCGACCGATGGCGGCGCTTGCGGCCCGCCCGCGCTCGCCGATTTGCGCCATGTAGTGCTTGATGTCCGTCATCTGGCTTGCATTCGATAGATCGAGCGTGCGGAACCCGGCGCGAAATTATAACCCCGAAACCCGCCGTCGTTGCGCCGGACCCACTGTCGTTCTGCGCGCAGAATGACGGGCAGGGTGGCTTCGCTACGCGCAGAATGACAGTGGGACCGCCGAAAGGGAACCATCAGGCCAACTGATGCCCGGGCGTTCCCGCCGGAGCGATCTTGAAGTTGAAAAAACCATAGAGGATCGCCATGACCGGGCAGATCATGTTGAAGAAACAGAAGGGGAGGTAGGTCAGTGTGGCGACGCCCAGGGTGCCGCTCATGTAGGCGCCGCAGGTATTCCATGGCACCAGGGGCGAGGTGATGGTGCCCGAGTCTTCCAGGGTGCGCGACAGGTTTTTCACGTCGAGGTCGCGGCTCTGGTATTCCAGCTTGTACATCCGGCCCGGCAGGACGATGGAAATGTACTGATCCGAGGTGATGATATTGGCGCCGATGCAGGTGGCCACGGTGGTGGCGATCAGGCTGCCGGTGCTGTGAACGAAGGACAGCGCGAAATCCACCAGCCGCTGCAGCAGGCCGACCCGCTCCATGGTGGCGCCGAACACCATGGCGCAGAGAATCAGCCATACGGTATTGAGCATGGAACTCATGCCGCCCCGGGACATGAGATCGTCCAGGGTGGCGTTGCCGCTTTGCAGCACAAAGCCATTGAAAAAGGTTTCCCAGACGCCCCGCGCCAGGGCGAGCAACAGATTGGGGTCGTCGCCGGGCAGATTGAGGATGGCCTGCCGCTGGAACAGCAGGGCGAGCACGACGCCGAACACGCCCCCGGCGAGAATCGTGGGGATCGGCGGCAGCTTGCGATTGGCCATCCACAACAGGGCCAGCACCGGCAGCAGCATGATCGGCGAAATCATGAAGTTCTCGGTAAGCAGGGCCATGGTGATGGCAAGATCGTCGGCGCTGGCGCCGGAATCGATACTGAGCCCGATCAGCCCGTACAGCGACAGTGCAATGAGGATGCTTGGCACCGCGGTCCACACCATGTGGCCGATATGGCTGAACAGGTCGGTCCCCGCCACCGCGGGAGCGAGGTTGGTGGTTTCCGAAAGGGGCGACATCTTGTCGCCGAAATAGGCGCCGGAAATGATCGCGCCGGCGGTAATCGCCGGAGACAGCCCAAGCCCCGCGCTCGCGCCGATGAGGGCGATTCCCACGGTGCCCGCCACGGTCCAGGAACTGCCGATGCTGAGGGCGATAAGGGCGCAGATCAGGCAGGAGGCGAAATAGAAGATGGACGGATCGAGGATGAGCAGGCTGTAATAGATCATCGTCGGCACGGTGCCGCCCATGATCCAGCTGCCGATCAGCAGCCCCACGCAAAGCAGGATGAGAATGGGCTTGAGGGAAATCGATATGCCAGAGATGATGGCGTTCTCGATCTGCTGCCAGCCGACGCCATTGCGCCAGCCCACCGCCGCGGCCACCGCGGCGCCGGCGACCAGGGCGATCTGGTTCGGGCCGTAGCTGGCGTCTTCGCCGAACAGAAAGACCGAAAAAGCCAGCAGCAGCACCAGCGCGAACACCGGCAGCAGCGCCTGGGCCACGGTCGGCTTTCTCTCCCGGGAAGGCCCCCGGGCCGAATCGCTGGTGCGCTGTTCCATAAGCTCGCCGCTTTTCGGCGCGTCCCCCGCAGTCTGGCAAATCGCGGACCGCAGGTAATGGCCTGCGTGTTTCGCAAGGAGCGCCAAGCATACTGGCACAGCCGCCGCCGTGTCTATTGCCCGTCCCTCGCCATACCGCGCGGAGCCTCCCTCCGTCATTCTGCGCGGAGCCTCCCTCCGTCATTCTGCGCGGAGCCTCCCTCCGTCATTCTGCGCGGAGCCTCCCTCCGTCATTCTGCGCGGAGCCTCCCTCCGTCATTCTGCGCGGAGCGAAGCGGAGTCGCAGAATCTCCCTGCGGGATGACGGAAAGAGGCGTGGGGGCGAATTTCAACTTCCAAACCGCAGGGCCTTTTCCCCGGGCTCCGGATTCATGTACCAGGAATCGGCGATGTACGGGTCGGGATGCCGGCTGAACTGGCGGTTGAGCAAACCGATTGGGGTTTGCAGGGAAACCCGGCCCTTCCGGAAGTCGTCGATGCCTTGCCGCAGGGCTTCGCGTTCATCCCGGTTGAGCCTGTGTTTGAGATAGCCCAGCACGTGGAGCAGCACGTTCGCATGCTTGCCGGGAGTCGCCGGTCGCCCCAGGGCCGCCATGAGCCCTGCAAGGTATTGTTCCGCAATCGTTGCCGATTCATCCTTGCGGGCTTCCGCGAGCAATCGGCCCAGTCTGGGATAGCTGGCCGGCTCGCAGCTCATGATGATGAGCTTGTGGCGGGCGTGAAAGCGGGTCAGCGCAGCAAGACCGGGGCTCGATTGCCATTCGTCCTGCAGCGCAAACCAGCGCCGCAACACAAAAACGCGCTGGATGAAGTTGTCCCGCAATACCGGATCATCCAGCCAACCCTCCTCTGCCACCGGCAGCCAGGGAAAAGCCCGCATGAGGGCATGGGCGAAAATGCCGCTGCCTTCGCCGACCCGGTTCCCCCCCCGCCATACCGGCACGGCTTCCATGCCGCAGCTTGGCGAGCCCTTCTTGAGGATATAGCCACACAAGCCGAGTGTCCTGATTCGCTCGCCATCCAGGCTGTCGCGCAGCGCCCGGCTGTGGTCAACCCCGGGGTCATCCACCTGAACGCAGCGGATTCCACCCTTGCCGTCCCTGGTCAACCGAATCGGTTTGCGCGGAACGCCGAGCCCGATGGCGAATTCCGGGCAGAAGGGATGGAACTCGAAACATCCACCGAGCGACTCGACGATATAGTCATGGCGCTTGTGGCCGCCATCGTAGCGAACCCGCTCGCCAAGCAGGCAACCGCTGACGCCAACGGGAATCTTTCCGCTCAGGCCGGCAGCCATCGCTCACCGGCGCGCCGCGCGCGGCCTTCCCGCTCGAGTTTTTCCAGATGCGCCTGCATGGTGCGGCAGGCCCAGCCGTGCATGGCGGAATCGACATCGTCATAGACTACGGTCACGAGTTCCGTCAGGGCGCCGCCGCCAGTGGCGGCAAGCCCGCGCTCCACCTTGCCTTCCCGGTACATCCGGTGCCGGATGAGCTTGCGGATTTCCTCATGCGGCTTTTCGATGATTCCACCATGGCCGGGAGCCAGAAAGCGCAGGGGAATCTCAAGCAGGGCCTCGAGGCTGGCAAGATAATCGCTCATGTTGCCATCCGGGGGCAGAATCACCGATGTGGTTCCTTCCAGCACATGATCCCCGGTGAACAACAATTGCTCTTCACAAAGCAGATAACAGAAGTGGTTGGAAACATGGCCCGGCGTATGCAGCATGCGAACGCTGTACTCGCCGCAATCGAGCAAGTCGCCGTGACGCCACCGCCTTGCGGGCTGGAAAGTCGCGTCATTGTGACCCTGGGCCGGCGCCGGCAGGCCGACGAGTTCCGCCCCGGTGGCGGCCCGCAGCGCCGCGGCCCCGGGAGAATGGTCGCCATGGGTATGGGTGGCCAGAATATAGGCGAGTTCGCGCCCGTCAATGGCATCGAGAAAGTTCCGCAACTGGACTTTGTCCTTCGGTCCCGGGTCCACCAGGCAAAGCCGCTTCTCCCCGATCAGGTAACTGTTCGTCCCCGGTCCGGTCATGGGCCCGGGATTCCGCCCGAGAATCCGCCAAACAGGAACACCCGCCTGCCCCACCCGCTCCGGCACACCCGCTTTCGCCCGCATATTCATTCTCCCGCCTGACCGCCATGCCACATTATGGCAAAAGTACATCGCCATGCGCGGATGGCATGTGCCCGACTCAAGGAATGCGCAATACTCCCGGCGTATTCACGGCGCCCGCCCGATACCGCTTCCCGACAGTGGCGGGATACCCAATCTTGAACATTTTCCCCCAGGCCCTCATATACAAATTGACCGACATGCTTCACGGAACCCACAATTTCATGCGCCCCGAAAAATTCACCACCAATCTCCAAAAGGCCCTCGCCACCGCTCAATCCCTGGCCCTGGCCCACCAAAACACCCAAATCGACCCGGCCCACCTGCTGCTCGCCATGCTCGATCAGCCCGGTAGTTCCGTCCGCGCCCTGCTCGCCCAGACCGGATTCAACCTCACCGAACTCCATACCAATCTCGAGCAACTCGTCAGGGACCTGCCAGGAATCAAGGACCACGATGGCCAGCTTTCCATCTCCCCGGAACTGAACAAGCTGCTGAATCGCGCCGAAACCCTCGCCAATGAACAGGGCGACAGCTTTGTTTCCAGCGAAACCGTGCTGCTGGCGGCCATGAAAGCTTCGAACCCGGTAGCCAGATTGCTCAAATCGGGCGGCGTCAGTGAACAGGCCCTGGCCAATGCCATCGACAATCTGCGCGGCGGCGAGCCGGTGGACAACGCCGATGCGGAAGCCGACCGCCAGGCCCTCGACCGGTTCTGTATCGATCTCACCGAACGCGCCGGCAAGGGCGAACTTGACCCCGTCATCGGCCGCGACAGCGAGATTCGCAGGGCGGTGCAGGTGCTGCAGCGCCGCACCAAGAACAATCCCGTATTGATCGGCGAGCCCGGCGTCGGTAAAACCGCCATCGCCGAAGGGCTTGCCCAGCGTATTGTCAACGGCGAAGTTCCCGAGGGTCTGAAAAACAAGCGCATACTCGCGCTTGACCTCGGTTCGCTGATCGCCGGGACCAGGTTCCGCGGCGAATTCGAAGAGCGCATGAAAGGAGTGCTCAAGGAAATCGCCAGGCGCGAAGGTTCGGTGATTCTCTTTATCGACGAGTTGCACACCCTCGTGGGAGCAGGCAAGGCGGAAGGCTCCATGGACGCCGGCAACATGCTCAAGCCGGCTCTGGCCCGGGGCGAGTTGCACTGTGTCGGCGCCACCACGCTCAATGAGTACATGCAGCATATCGAAAAGGACGCCGCGCTCGAGCGGCGTTTCCAGAAAGTGCTCGTGGACGAGCCCGACGAGGAGGACACCATCGCCATACTGCGCGGCCTCAAGGAGCGCTACGAAGTGCACCACGGCGTGGAGATTTCCGACGCCGCCATCATTGCCGCGGCGCGCCTCTCCCAGCGCTACATCTCCGACCGCCAGCTTCCCGACAAGGCCATCGACCTGATCGACGAAGCCGCGAGCATGATCCGCATGGAAATCGATTCCAGGCCCGAGGAAATGGACAAACTCGACCGGCGCCTGATCCAGTTGAAAATCGAACGCGAAGCCCTGAAAAAGGACCGCGACGAGGCAGCCAGGCAGCGCCGGGACAAACTGGACGGCGAAATCCGCGAAATCGAGCGGGAATACGCCAACCTCGATGAAATCTGGAAAGCCGAAAAAGCCGCCATGCACGGCGCCCAGGCGCTCAAGTCAAGCCTGGAAAAGGCCAGGATCGATCTCGAAGCCGCCCAGCGCGCCGGCGATCTCGCACGGATGTCGGAAATCCAGTACGGCCTGCTCCCCGCCCTTGAAAAGAAACTGCGGCAGGCCACCGAGGCCGCAAACAACGAGCGCAAACTCGTGCGCAGCCGGGTGACCGACGAGGAAATCGCCGACATTCTTTCCCGCGCCACCGGCATTCCCGTGAGCAGGATGCTCCAGGGCGACCGCCAGCGACTGCTTGAACTGGAAACCGCTTTGCAGCGCCGGGTCATCGGCCAGGACGAAGCCGTCACCGCGGTCGCCGACGCCGTGCGCAGGTCGCGTTCCGGCCTTGCCGACCCAGGGCGGCCCAATGGCTCCTTCCTGTTCCTCGGCCCCACCGGAGTCGGCAAGACCGAACTGTGCAAGGCGCTTGCCGGATTCCTGTTCGATACCGAAGCCGCCATGATCCGCATCGACATGTCCGAATACATGGAAAGACACGCCGTATCCCGGCTCATCGGCGCCCCTCCCGGCTATATCGGACACGAAGAAGGCGGCCAGTTGACCGAAGCCGTGCGCCGCCGTCCCTATTCGGTAATCCTCCTCGACGAAGTCGAAAAGGCCCATGCCGAAGTATTCAACGTGTTGTTGCAAGTGCTTGACGACGGCCGCCTGACCGACAACCACGGCCGCACCGTGGATTTCCGCAATACCGTCATCATCATGACCTCCAATCTCGGCTCGGAGCGCATCCAGCAGCTCATGCGGCAGGGCGGGGCGGACCGGGAAGCCTACGCCGGCATGAAGCAATCGGTGCTCGGCGCCGTGGTCAGCCACTTTTCACCGGAATTCGTCAACCGCATCGACGAGCTTGTGGTCTTCCACCCCCTCGGCAAGGAACAAATCCGCGGCATCGCCCGACTGCAAATCGATGGACTCAACCGCAGGCTCGCCGAAAACGGGCTCAGTATCCAGCTTTCCCCGGAAGCACTGGACCACATCGCCGGGGCCGGCTACGACCCCATCTACGGCGCCCGCCCCCTGCGCCGCGCCATCCAGGACCAGATCGAAAACCCCCTGGCCAAAGAACTCCTCGCCGGCAACCTTCCCACTGGCGCCGCCGTCGCCGTCAACCTCACCCCCAGCAAAAACCTGGAATTCACTCCCACTCCACCCAAAAACCATCCTGTTGCCGCATGACCATACCGCATTTCCCATTCACCCACCCCATCGCTTGAAATGCCGATTGGCATCCGTATAAAGGAGCGTGCGAGCGAATAAATGCTTTGCGCGTCGTTTGAGGCCAAGCGTGCCATGGATGGCTCAAAAGCGAGGGCCGAACCGATTTGAGCCTCTTCATGGGTAGGCATATCCCTCAATTCACTTGACTTTTCCAGCGCAGATGGGAGAATTCCGCCCGATTTGCGGCATACAGCAACACCGCAAGCCCGCAATCCTGACAAAACCTACCCGCTGTCAGAGGTCCGGGCATTCCGGACGGCGCCAAAGCAAGCCGTCCGAACTCCTGTCAATCGCCACCCGAGGCCGGGAAACCTGTCATGGTTTCCGCCCGTGGGCCGTTATGAGTTGACAGACTGGAAGCCTGCGCCGCAGGAATTCGCGAAAGCGAAAATTCGCTATCGCCGCGCCCCTGGCCGGTCGATTGAGGCGAATATTGGTGAATATGCAACGAAATCGAGCGGCCAGGGGCGTGGATGAGAGCGGATTTGCAGCCGTGAATTCCTACGGCGCAGGCTCCTGGAGACGGGGAAATGACCGGTAACACCACAGAACAGCAGGAACTGCTGTCCGGCGGCGAAATGCTGATCCGGGCGCTGCACGACGCCGGCGTGGAAATCATCTTCGGCTATCCCGGCGGCGCCGTGCTGCATATTTACGACGCCATTTTTCACCAGGACAAGGTGGAACATATTCTCGTGCGCCATGAGCAGGCGGCCACCCACGCCGCCGACGGCTACGCCCGGGCCACCGGCAAACCCGGCGTCGTTCTCGTCACGTCCGGCCCCGGCGCCACCAATGCCATTACCGGCATCGCCACCGCCTACATGGACTCGATTCCCCTGGTGGTGATTTCAGGCCAGGTGGAAAGCCGCATGGTGGGCACCGACAGTTTCCAGGAAACCGACATGGTGGGCATTTCCCGGCCAATCGTGAAGCACAGCTTCATGGCCCGCAATGCCGCCGAAATCCCCATGCTGGTCAGGAAGGCCTTCCACATCGCCACCACCGGACGCCAGGGGCCTGTGGTCATCGACATCCCCAAGGACGCAACCGACCCGCGGGTAAAGCTGCCCTACGCCTGGCCCGGCGATATCCGCCTGCGCTCCTATTCGGTGCCCGAAAAAGGCCATCCCGGCCAGATCCGCAAGGCGGTGGACGCCCTGCTGCAGGCAAAACGCCCCATGCTCTACAGCGGCGGCGGCGTTATCCAGGGCGAAGGCGCGGGCGCCCTGACCCGGCTCGCCAGACTGCTTGGCTACCCCATCACCAATACCCTCATGGGGCTCGGCGGATTTCCCTCTTCCGATTCCCAGTTCGTCGGCATGCTCGGCATGCACGGCACCTATGAAGCCAACATGGCGATGCACTACTGCGATGTGCTGCTCTGCGTCGGCGCCCGTTTTGACGATCGCGTGACCAATTCCGATGTGAGCAAGTTCTGCCCGGACGCCACCATCCTGCACGTCGATATCGATCCTGCCGCGATTTCGAAGACCGTCACCGCCGACATCCCCATTGTCGGTGACGTGGCGCCGGTGCTGGAGGACATGATTGCGGAGATTGAAGGCAACAGGCGCAAACCCGACCCGGATGCGCTGAAAATCTGGTGGGACCAGATCGGGCGCTGGCGCGAGAAGGATTCCCTGCATATTCCGGAGCCCGAAAACGGCCTGATCAAACCCCAGCAGGTGGTGAAACTCGTGCACGAACTCACCGGTGGCGATGCCTATGTGTCGTCGGACGTGGGCCAGCACCAGATGTTCGCCGCCCAGTACTACGGATTCGACAAACCCCGGCGCTGGATCAATTCCGGCGGCCTCGGCACCATGGGCTTCGGCCTGCCCGCCGCCATGGGGGTGCAGTTCGCCTTTCAGGACGCGGTGTCGGTCTGCATCACCGGGGAAGGCAGTTTTCTCATGAACATGCAGGAATTCGCCACCTGCATGCAGTACCAGTTGCCCATCAAGATCATCTGTCTCAATAACCAGGCGCTGGGCATGGTCAAGCAGTGGCAGGACATGCAGTACGGCGGCCGCTACAGCCACAGCACCTATGCCGAATCCCTGCCGGATTTCATCAAGCTGGCGGAATCCTTCGGCCATGTGGGCATCCGCATCAGCGAGCCGGAAGGATTGCGCGGCAAGCTCGAAGAATGCTTCGCCCTGCGGGACCGGCTCGTCTTCGTCGACGTCCTCGTGGACCCCAGCGAACACGTCTACCCCATGGCCATCAAGGGCGGCGCCATGAAGGACATGGTGCTGAGCAAGTCGGAGAGAACCTGATGCGGCGTATCATTTCGATCCTGATGGAAAACGAGCCCGGCGCCCTGTCCCGGGTCGTCGGCCTGTTCTCCCAGCGCAACTACAACATCGACTCGCTCACCGTGGCCCCCACGGAGGACCAGTCGCTGTCCCGGCTCACCCTGATCACTTCGGGCGACGATGCCCGCATCGAGCAGGTCACCAAGCATCTGAACCGGATCGTCGATGTGGTCAAGCTCATCGATCTCACCGGCGGCGCCCATATCGAACGCGAACTGATGCTGATCAAGGTGAAGGCCACCGGCGGCCAGCGCGCCGAAGTGCTGCGCACCGTGGAAATCTTCCGCGGCCAGGTCGTCGACCAGACCAGCGCCACCTACTCCATCCAGCTGAGCGGCGCCAGCGAAAAACTCGACGGCTTCCTCGCCGCCCTCAATGACTGCAAGGTCCTCGAAGTAGCCCGCACCGGCGTAACCGGAATCTCCCGAGGCGCCAAGGTTCTGGCAATTTGAGTTCCACTTTCGAATTGCTCTGCAATGAGCGGCCCAGGCTCCCAAGTTACAATGATTCTTCCAGACTGACCGGCATGGTTCCATGAGTGATCGACCTTTTCCCAAGCCAGCACCGGTCGCTCCCTTGCCTTTGGGCATTTGGCTTGACGCCACTGACCGGGCAGAATCCGGTCGCGAGTCCTTTTTTCGCGGGAGGGATGCTGAGTACGAAGTTTTCCGCCGCGCTGTGGGCAGTCTGAATGATGGGCTTGTCGGCGGCGGCACCATGGTCTTCCAGGGTGCTCCTGGAGCAGGCAAGTCCGCCTTGATGCTCGAATGCATGGAAGCAGTTCGTTGTCATTCTACGCCCGAAACACCCTGGATTGCCGTTTCTCTGCCGCCAAGCTCCCTGCAGTCGGCAGTTGAAGTTATCACTGCCATTGCCGAAGCCACGCGTCTGGAAAGCGAGCGCCTGCGGCGGATGCACCCGGAAAAATTCAGATCGCTACTCGGTGGTATGGTCGAACAGGGTGCCAGGCTGTTTCGCGAACTGTCCGAGCGTGGGGCCGGCGCCTTCGGCTTCACAGTGGGTGGAACCCGGGAGGATAGCGCCCTGGCCGGCAGCGTTTTCCGCAATGCCGCGCCATTATTGGAAAATTTTCATGTTGCAGTTTTCGTTGATGAAGCCCAGAACACTCCGGCCCTGAATCATACCCTTGGCGTTCTCGATTGCCTGCATCGAGACCCTCAGGGTATTCCGCTTGTTGCTGCTTTTTTTGGGTTAAGCAACACCAGGCAGGTCTTGCAACGATGTGGCTTGTCGCGGCTTGCCAGCGGTCGTGTGGTGAACCTGGAGCCCCTGTCGCAGGAAGAAACTGCGACAGCAATCCGGGCTATTTTCAAAGCCTATGGATTCGATGGGCCGGACGATGAGAAAGCGCAATGGATTGACAAGTTGGCAGAGCTAACCCAAGGCTGGCCGCAGCATATCCACTGCGTCGCCGTCGCCGCATGCCAGGTACTCAGGGAAAATGGCGGCCGGATCAAACCGGCGCTGTTCAGTCAAGTCAGGGAAGTAGCGCTGGCGAACAAGGAAGAGTACTACCTCGGGCGGCTCGAAGCCGGCTCGCCACACGGTGCCGGACTATACAAGCGAATCGCCCTGGCCGCCGCCAATAATGAACTGGGAATATTGAATAAATCCGAACTCGATCAATTGACGGCGGATGAGTTGACCAGAACCGATCAGCACATCGAAGAATTTCTCACCCACGCGCTCCACGCCGGCCTGCTCGCCCCCGCGAAAAACCTCCCCGGCTACTACCGAATCCCCATCCCCTCCCTGGCCGACTACCTGCGCACATTGCCAGTCGAGTCATAATCAATTCAATTTCGTGGCGCTAGACTGACAAGAATTGATCATCTACCCGTCATGCTGTACGGAGCGAGCCCACTACCCGTCATTCCGCGCGTAGCGGAGCACCCCGCCCCGTCATTCTGCGCGGAGCGAAGCACCCCACTACCCGTCATTCTGCGCGGAGCGAAGCACCCCACTACCCGTCATTCTGCGCGGAGCGAAACACCCCACTACCCGTCATTCTGCGCGGAGCGAAGCGGAGTCGCAGAATCTCCCGAATCGGAGGAAAGATCTTTCCAATTTGGATCGCGTCTCTCGATCGACTCAATCTTCCATTTTCTACTGCGGTTCTTGATTTTCTTCTCCAGGCTGATCGCGGCGGAGATATCCTCTCCTTCCTGATACCAGACCAGGCGATTCAGGTTGTAGTTGCTGGCGAAGCCTTTCCGCAGTTTTTGTTTATGCTGATACATTCGGAGTTCCAGATTGCTGGTGACTCCAGTGTAAAGCGCACCACGCTTTCTGTTGGACAAGATGTAGACATACGCTGTATTGGTCATGGGTGGACTCTGGGGCTATCTTGATTTACTACTTGCTAGACATGGTTTTTTGGTGATTGTGCCTTCGGCATGGAGATTCTGCGACTTCGCTTCGCTTCGCGCAGAATGACAAAGAAGAGGGCTTCGCTTCGCGCAGAATGACAAAGAAGAGGGCTTCGCTTCGCACGGAATGACAAAGGAGAGGGTTTCGCTTCGCGCAGAATGACAAAGAAGAGGGGGCAATTTGGATAACTGCACCTTCAAAATCAAATCGCTCTTTTCATTGCCGTCATGTGGCCTCTGAGGGTTCGGCCTGTGATTTCGATGGGGTGGGTGGCGATTTTTTCGTCTACTGCGATCAGTTCCTGGTTGTCTACGCCGGTGTCGGCGAGCTGGAGGCCGCGGCCGATTACGTCGATGTCGATTCGTGACATGAAATCAGCGAGCAGGGGAACGCATTCGTGGGAGAAGAGGTAGCAGCCGTATTCGGCGGTGTCGGAAATCACCTTGTTCATTTCGTAGAGCTTCTTGCGGCCTATGAGGTTGGCGATCAGCGGCACTTCATGAAGGGATTCGTAGTAGGCGGATTCGTCGATGATGCCGCAGCTTGTCATGGTCTCGAAAGCGAGTTCCACGCCGGCCTTGATCATGGCCACCATGAGAATGCCCTTGTCGTAGTATTCCTGCTCCCGGATTTCCATTTCGCCGGCGGGGGTGTTCTCGAATGCCGTGCCGGCGGTTTCCTCGCGCCAGCGGAGCAGTTTGCTGTCGCCATCGCGCCAGTCGGCCATCATGCCTTCGGAAAAGGCGCCGGTGATGATGTCGTCCATGTGCTTTTCGAACAGGGGCCGCATGATGGATTTCAGTTCGTCGGCGAGTTCATCGGCCAGCAGCTTGGCGGGATTCGACAGGCGGTTCATCATATTGCCGATGCCGCCGTGCTTGAGCCCCTCGGCGATGACTTCCCAGCCGTGCTGCACGAGTTTCGAGGCGTAGCCGGGCTCGACGCCGCTGGCCGCCATCTTGTCGAAGCAAAGCAGGGAGCCGGTCTGCAACATGCCGCAGAGAATCGTCTGCTCTCCCATCAGGTCGGATTTCACTTCCGCCACGAAAGACGATTCGAGCACTCCGGCGCGGTGGCCGCCGGTGGCCGCGGCATAGGCCCTGGCGATGGCCAGTCCTTCGCCGCGGGGGTCGTTTTCCGGATGCACCGCGATCAGGGTGGGGACGCCAAAGCCGCGCTTGTATTCTTCGCGAACCTCGGTGCCCGGGCACTTGGGCGCCACCATGATGACGGTAATGTCGGGGCGGATCCGGATGCCTTCCTCGACGATATTGAAACCGTGGGAATAGGCGAGGCAGGAGTTTTCCTTCATCAGGGGCATGATCTGGCCCACAACCGGAGAGTGTTGCTTGTCGGGGGTCAGATTCAGCACGAGATCGGCGCCGGGGATCAGATCTTCGAAGGCGCCGGCAACAAAGCCGTTGCCCGTGGCGTTCTTCCAGGAAGCGCGCTGTTCGGCGATGGCCTCGGCGCGCAGGGCATAGGCGATGTCGAGCCCGCTGTCGCGCATGTTGAGCCCCTGGTTGAGCCCCTGGGCGCCGCAGCCGACGATGACGACCTTCTTGCCCCTCAGTTTTTCCACTCCGTCATGAAACTCCGAATGGTCCATGAACCGGCATTTGCCAAGCTGTTCCAGTTGAAGGCGCAGGGGGAGGGAATTAAAGTAATTCATGAAGGATTTCCGGGTCGATTCGGCAAACGAGGCGCGATGATATAGCATCCGCAGAAGCAGGTAAATTTGCCGCCACCCTGTCATTCCGCGCGGAATCCCTCCTCTGTCATTCTGCGCGCAGCGAAGCGGAGTCGCAGAATCTCTTGCAGTGGCCACCCAATGAGATCCTGCGACTGCGCGCAGGATGACTGATGTGAGCGCGTCTATTACCATACGGAGAGCCTGCATGAGATTCTGCGACTGCGCTTCGCTCCGCGCAGAATGACGAGGAAAGGGGCTTCGCGCAGCGCCATTCCAGACGACTACGGATCAGAGCAAATTCAATGAGCAAAGAACAACCCGCAGACAAGACCGAAAGCCTGCTGCCCATCGACGAACACGAGGAAATCGTCTCCGAGGGCGGGCGGCAGGTGAGAAGGCGCGGTGTTTATCTGTTGCCCAACCTGCTGACCCTGGGGGCGCTGTTCGCCGGCTTCTACGCCGTGATCGCCGGCATGTCGGGCAATTTCAACGAAGCCGGCTGGGCCATTCTGATTGCCGGCGTGCTTGATGGCCTCGACGGCCGCATCGCCCGGCTGACCCGCAGCCAGAGCGCTTTCGGCGCCGAATTCGACAGCCTCTCCGACATGGTCTCCTTCGGCATGGCCCCGGCGCTGATCATGTTCAGTTGGGCTTTCGAACCACTGGGAAGGCTCGGCTGGGCCGCGAGCTTTTTCTACATGGCCTGCGCCGCCCTGCGCCTGGCGCGCTTCAATGTACAGCTCGGCACCGTGGACAAGCGCTTCTTCCTCGGCCTGCAAAGCCCGGTGGCCGCCGGGCTGATCACCTTCATTCCCTGGGTGGGCTACAAGTATGAGGTCGAGGTCACGGCCCTGGTGGCCTACCCGGCGGCGGCGGTGGTGGCGCTCACCGGTCTGCTGATGATTTCCAACTATCGCTATTTCAGTTTCAAGGTGCTCAATGTCAAGGGCACGGTGCCCTACATGGTGTTACTATTGACCCTTGGCCTGCTGGTGGTCATCGCCCAGAACCCCCAGGAATTGCTGCTGGCGATGTGTGTCATCTATGCCGCTTCGGGCCCCGCGGTCTGGTTCTACCGCAAACGCGGCAGACTGTTCTCCCGGGGCAGGTTGCGCGAGGACAGCGAGCCGAGTGCTGGGGAAAACGCGGAGCCCCCGGTGGCGGAACCATCGGAGCGGAAGCCAGACGAAAACGACGCCGGCAAAACCGACCAAACGACCACCCAATGAGGCAAGTCGCCATGCTGATCAAGAAGCCTTCGGATATCCAGCCATCGGAAATCACGCCGGAAAGCGTGTATCGCCGGCGCAGGGAGTTCCTGCGCGACAGCGCCGCCTTGCTCGCCGGCGGCGCCATGCTGCCTTCGCTTGCCTTCGGCCAGCAGGGAGACGCCCTCAAGGCTGCCGCGCCTCCCGGCCTGACCCGCACGCCGCCGGCCCCCTGGTGGGAAGACAAGTTCGAAACCATCGCTCCGGCGCCTTCGGAAGAGCCATTTTATACCGCGGAATCGCTGACTCCCTATCAGGACGTGACGCGCTACAACAACTTCTACGAGTTCGGGATGGACAAGTCCGACCCGTCAAACCGTTCCAGCGCATTCCAGACCGACCCCTGGTCCATCGAGATCAGCGGCGAGGTCGCCAAACCCGGAACCTATCATCTGGAAGACATTCTCAAACCCCACGATCTCGAAGAGCGGGTGTACCGCCTGCGCTGCGTGGAGGCCTGGTCCATGGTCATTCCCTGGATCGGCTTTCCCCTGGCGGACATGATCAAGCGCTTCGAGCCAAGCTCCCGGGCGCAATACGTCGAATTTGAAACCATCATCCAGCCCGACACCATGCCGGGCATCCGCTCGCCTTTCGCCATCGTCGACTGGCCCTACCGCGAAGGACTACGCATGGACGAAGCCATGAATGAACTCACTTTCATGGCGGTGGGACTGTACGGCAGTTTCCTGCCGGCCCAGAATGGCGCCCCCATCCGGCTGGTGGTGCCGTGGAAGTACGGCTTCAAGAGCATCAAGTCCATCGTCCGCATGCACTTTCGCGAAACCCGGCCCAATACCACCTGGAACGACCTGCAGGCCAACGAATACGGCTTTTACGCCAACGTCAATCCGGCGGTGCACCACCCCCGCTGGCGCCAGGACACCGAGCGCCGGCTGCCGCAGACGCTGTTCAGCCGGCAGATCATTCCCACCCGCCTGTTCAATGGCTACGAAGAACAGGTGGCACACATGTACCAGGACATGGACCTGGCGCGCCATTACTGAGCACGGAGCGAAACCGGCGGAATGACCAGCGCCGCATCGAGGGCGAGGCCAGGGCTCGCGCTGCTGAAACCTGTGGTTTTCAGCGCTTCCCTGCTGCCGCTGGGCTGGCTCGTCTGGCGCATTGCCGCCAATGATCTCGGCCCCGACCCGGCCCAGGAACTCGCCATCGCCACCGGTGAATGGACCCTGCGCTTCCTGCTCATCACCCTGAGCCTGACGCCCCTGCGCCAACTAACCGGGCGCCCGGAATTCGTCCGGGTGCGGCGCATGGTGGGACTGTTCACCCTGTTCTATGCCTCCATCCATTTCCTCATCTGGATATCCCTGCTGCTCGCTTTTCGCTGGTTCGCCATCGGCGAGGAACTTATCGAGCGACCTTTCATCAGCGCGGGATTCGCTTCCCTGCTGATTCTGGTCGCCCTGGGAATCACATCTCCCAGGGCCATGGTGCGGCGCATGGGCAGGAACTGGAAACGCCTGCACCGGCTGATCTACCCGGCAGCCATTCTCGGCATTGTCCACCTCACCTGGATTCTGCGAACCGATCTCGGCGAAGCCGTGCTGTATGGCTCGATTCTCACGGTGCTTCTGGGATACCGGCTCTGGAGATCAATACCGCAGAGAACCTGAATCCGGCGCCGGGGAAGCGCGGATGGACGTACTCGTCTACAATTGCCGCTTTTCAAAATCCAGGGAAACCACATGAACTTTGCCGGGACCGACGCCTATGTAGCCACCGGGGAATTGCAGATGGCGGTCAACGCCGCGATACGGCTGCGCAAGCCATTACTGATCAAGGGCGAGCCGGGAACCGGCAAGACCATGCTCGCCGAACAGATTGCCCTCGCGCTCGATCTGCCCTTCATCCAGTGGCATATCAAATCCACCACCCGGGCCCAGCAGGGCCTGTATGAGTACGATGCGGTGTCGCGCCTGCGGGATTCCCAACTCGGCGAGGAAAAAGTGCACGATATCGGCAACTATATCGTCCAGGGCAAGCTCTGGCAGGCTTTCACCTCGGAGCGGCAGTGCGTATTGCTGATCGACGAAATCGACAAGGCCGATATCGAATTCCCCAATGACCTCCTGCTCGAACTCGACAAGATGGAATTTCATGTCTACGAAACCCGGGAACTGATCAAGGCCCGAACCCGGCCCATCGTGGTGATTACCAGCAACAATGAAAAGGAACTGCCGGACGCTTTCCTGCGCCGCTGTTTCTTCCATTACATCGATTTTCCCGACGCCCTCACCATGGAAAAAATCATCGATGTCCACTACCCCGATATCCGCAAGAAACTGGTGCGCGAGGCCATGGAGATTTTCTTTGACCTGCGCAAGGCGCCGGGCCTGAAGAAAAAGCCCTCCACATCGGAACTGCTCGACTGGCTCAAGCTCCTGATGGCCGACGACATGCCCGACGACGTGCTCAAGGACCGCGACTCGGCAAGCGCGATTCCGCCGCTGTATGGCGCCCTGCTGAAAAATGAGGGGGACGTGCAATTGCTCGAAAAACTCGCTTTCATGCACCGCGCCGGGCGCTGAAGCCAAAACCAAAACCAACCGATGCTCATCCGTTTTTTCACCCACCTCAAGGACAGCGGCCTGCCGGTTTCGGTGACGGAACTGTTCGCCCTGCTTGAGTGCCTCGACGAAAACATCGTCTTCGGCAACGTGGATGAGTTCTACCATCTCGCCCGCCTGTGCATGGTCAAGGACGAAAAACACTTCGACCGCTTCGACCGGGCTTTCTCCAGCTATTTCGAGGATATCGAGGCAGCCGGCGACATCCTGCTCCACAAGCTGCCCGAGGAATGGCTGCGGCGCCGCTTCGAGGCTTCTCTCAGCGAGGAGGACAAGGCGCGTCTCGAAAGCCTCGGCGGCCTCGAGAAACTGCTTGAGGAATTCCGCAAGCGACTGGAAGAACAGGGCAAACGACACGAAGGCGGCAGCAAGTGGATCGGCACCGGCGGCACTTCGCCATTCGGCGCCTATGGTTACCATCCCGAGGGAATCCGCATCGGCCAGCCGGAAGGCAGAAGCGGCAAGGCGGTCAAGGTCTGGGACCGGCGCGAATACCGCGACCTCGACGACAGCGTGGAGATCGGCACCCGCAATATCAAGCTCGCCCTGCGCAAGCTGCGCAGGTTCGCGCGCACTGGCGCGGAGGAGGAACTCGACATGAACGACACGATTTCCTCCACCGCCAAAAAGGCCGGCCTGCTCGACATCAAGATGGTCCCGGAGCGCCACAACGCGGTGAAGGTGCTGCTGTTCTTCGATGTGGGCGGCTCCATGGACCCGCACATCAAGGTCTGCGAGGAGCTGTTTTCGGCGGCGCGTTCCGAGTTCAAGCATCTGGAATACTATTATTTCCACAACTTTCTCTATGAATCGGTCTGGACCCGGGGCCGGCGGCGCCATGCCGAAACCGAATCGACCTTTGAACTGATTCACAAGTATCCCGCGAACTACAAGGTCATCTTTGTCGGCGACGCCACCATGGCGCCCTATGAAATCACCCACGCTGGCGGCAGTATCGAGCATTACAACGAGGAGCCCGGCGCGGTCTGGATGCAGCGCATGAGCGAGCATTTCGAGCATCTGGTCTGGCTCAATCCCACGCCGCGGGACTATTGGGAACACAGCTATTCCATCGGGCTCGTGCGGGAACTCGTGACAAACCGCATGATGCCGTTGACCATAAAGGGGCTGGAAGAAGCCATGGCCCGGTTATTGCGCCAGGAGCCTGCGCCGTAGGAATTCGCGAAAGCGAAAATTCGCTATCGTCGCGCCCCTGGCCGATCAGTTGAGGTGAATATGCAACGGAATCGGCGGCATGAAGCCCTCATTCCGTTGGGTCTTCAGGCAATCGGATTCCCACGCCGAGCAAGCGAACCGGTTTATTGCCGCGCCGGTAACCAGTGTCGAGCAACTGCGCGAAAACCTCCTCCGCAAGCGACGCCGACAGCATTTCCGCGGTGGTCTGGCTGAAATCGTGGAACTTGATTTTCACCACTTGCTTGCGAATCCGCACCGGGCCGGGCCGCCCGCCGATGCGCTGCTCCAACTGGGCAATCAAACCCGGCAATTCCGCGAGACAGGCCGGCAGGTCCGGCAGATCACTGGCATAGGTGCGCTCCACGCTGATGGATTTGCGGATCCGGTGCGGCTGCACCGGCCGTTCATCAATGCCCCGGCTCTGCAGATACAGCCGCTGGCCAAAGCGACCGAAACGCCGCTGCAATTCATCCCGGGACAGGCCCTGCAATTCACCGCAGGTGGCAATGCCGAGTTCGCGCAGTTTGCCACTGGTTACCTTGCCTACGCCATGCAATCTGGAAACCGGCAATTTTCCAATGAAATCCCCCACCGCCTCCGGGGCCACCAGATACTGGCCATCGGGTTTGTTCCAGTCACTGGCGATCTTGGCGAGAAGCTTGTTCGGCGCGATGCCGGCGGAGATGGTGATGCCGATTTCTTCCCGCACCGCCTTGCGTATTGCCTCGGCGACACGAACCGCATCGCCGCCGAATTCCCTGCAGTCGCTGACATCGAGATAGGCCTCATCGAGTGAGAGCGGCTCGATGATGTCTGTGTAGCGGCGGAAAACTTCGTGCACCTGGCGGGAAATCCGCCGGTATTTTTCCATGTCCGGGCGGATGATGATCAGATTGGCGCAGCGCCGCCGGGCTGTGGCCGAGGGCATGGCGGAATGAATGCCGAACTTGCGCGCCACGTAGTTGCAGGTGGCAATGACTCCCCGCTGTTCCGGCAAGCCGCCCACGGCCACGGGCTTGCCCGCCAGGGCGGGATTGTCCCGCTCCTCCACCGAAGCATAGAAGCTGTCGCAATCGCAATGGATGATGTGGGGCGCCACGGCAGGCGACCGCGAACTCAGGCGCGGCTGCGCTCGAAATGTTTCATGAAATCCGCCAGCGCCTTGCAACCGGCGGTGGGCATGGCATTGTAGATCGACGCCCGGGCGCCGCCCACATTGCGGTGTCCCTTGAGGGCGTAAAGGCCATTGTCGCCCGCCTCTCGCAGAAAGTCCCCGAGCCGAGCATCATCGGCGAGATGGAAAGTCACGTTCATGTGGGAGCGATGCGGCGGATGGGCTGTGCCCAGGTAGAAATCGCTTTGGTCAATGACATCGTACAGCAGCGCCGCCTTGGCCGTGTTGCGTTGCTCGATGGCCGCCACGCCGCCTTCATCCCGCAGCCATTCAAGCACGAGTTTCATCAGGTACAGGGCGAAAGTGTTGATGGTATTGGCCAGGGAATGTTTTTCGGCGCAGGCCTGGTAATTGAGCAGGGCGGGGGTTTCCGGCAGGGCGTGGCCGAGCAGGTCTTCCCGGATAATCACCACGGCAAGCCCGGAAGGTCCGAGGTTTTTCTGCAGCGAAGCAAAAACCGCCCCGAACCGGTCCATGTCGAATCGCCTCGACAGCAATTCCGAAGTCATGTCGGCCACCAGGGGGATGGCGCCGGTGTCGGGAAAGTGGTTCCAGCGGGTGCCGTAGATCGTATTGTTGCTGGTGATGTGGACGTAGGCAGCATCCGGCGCCAGCCCGTCCGGCCGGAACTCGGGAATCCGGTCGAAATTACTGGCGGCGCTGCTGCGGGAAGTATCGATTTCGCCATAGCGGGCGGCTTCCTTCGCCGCAAGACTGGCGAAATTGCCGGACACCACATAGGCGGCCCGGCGCGCCGGACTGCGCTGGATCAGGTTCAGGGGAATCGCCGAAAACTGCATCTGGGCACCGCCGTGAACGTAGAGGATCCGGTAGTTTTCCGGGATTTCCGCAAGTTCGGTGAGCAGCGCGTCGGTGGCCTCGACGATTTCCATGAAATCCACCGAACGATGGCTGATTTCAATCACCGAAGCGCCGATCCCCCGGTAGTTCAGAAATTCCCGCTGGGCCTGTTCCATTACCGGCCCTGGCAACATGGCGGGGCCTGCGCCAAAATTGTAAACCCGCTTGTTCATGATTGATTCCAATCCGGCTCCGGTCGCTTTCGCTTTCGCCTCAATCGATCGGCCAGGGGCGCTGCGATAACGAATTTTCGCTTTCGCGAATTCCTGTGGCGCAGGCTCCTAGATCGCAGTGACTTTGATAACCTGTTCTATGCCGCGCATGGCGTCGAGGACTTTTGGCGACGCTGGCTGTTCGAGATCGATCAGGTTGTAGGCGATATCGCCGCGGCTCTTGTTGAGCAGGTCGATTACATTGATATTCTGGTCGGCAAGGATCGAGGTAATTTGCCCAAGCATTTTTGGCACATTGCGATTGGCAATGGCCAGCCGCGTTCCCGGCGCCGCGCCGGGAATTCGTTCCAGATGCAGATTGGGGAAATTCACCGAATTGCTGATATTGCCATTTTCCAGGAAATCCCGCAGTTGATTTGCCGCCATGACGGCGCAATTCTCTTCCGCCTCCCGGGTGCTCGCGCCGATATGGGGCATGCTGATCACATCATCCCGGCCAATCAGTTCGGCCTGGGGAAAGTCACTGACGTAATTCTGCAGTTGCCCGGAATCCAGGGCTTCCCGCAAGGCTTTCACATTGACGATTTCCCCCCGGGCAAAATTGAGCAGGCTGGCGCCGGGCTTCATGGCGGTGAACAGTTCGCGATTCATCAGACCCCGGGTCGAATCGAGCGCGGGCAGGTGCAGGCTCACATAATCCGAACTTGCCACCAGGGCCTGCAGGCTGTCCTTGCGCTTGACCTTGTTGGGCAGACGCCAGGCGGCCTCCACCGACAATGCCGGGTCATAGCCGTGGACTTTCATGTTGAGCCGGATGCCCATTTCCGCCACCCGGGAACCAATGGCCCCGAGCCCGATCACGCCCAGGGTCTTGCCGGCGATTTCCGAGCCCTTGAACTGCTTTTTGTTCGATTCGATCAGGCGCGAATACTCGGTCGGGTCGCTGACGCCATTCTCTTCGGCGAAACGAATGCCCGGGATAACTCCCCTGGACGCCAGCAGCAGGCCGCAGAGTACGAGTTCCTTCACCGCATTGGCGTTGGCGCCGGGGGTATTGAAAACCACCACCCCGGCCCTGGTGCATTCTTCCACCGGCACGTTATTGGTGCCTGCCCCGGCCCGGGCCACCGCCCGCAGCCCGCCATTGACCATGGCCGGGTCCAGCTTGTGACTGCGCAACAGGATCGCATGGGGGTCCGCCTGGGAATTGCCGAAACGGTACATTTTCGGCGGAAAAATCGCCAGTCCCCTGTCTGCGATCGAATTGTAGAGCTGGATACGGTACATCGTGTTTCCCTGGATACGACAAACTGAACGAACTGGATGAATCTGGGGCTGCGGCCACTCCCGCGGGGGCCGCGATTATGGCGCGGATGGGGCCTGAATGCCAGTGAGGTGAGCCGGGCGCTGCGCCGACCGGGCCTCACTCTCATTCGTAACCAAGTCTGCGCGGCAGGATCAATCGCAGTAGCGCATCCCGCATGCGGCGCAAGCTGTCGGGGAGGGCCAGCATGGCCGGGGTGACGATCAGGGTCAGGATGGTGGCGAAGGACAGGCCGAAGACAATCGCCGAGGCCAGGGCCACCCATTGCGAGGTAATCGGGCCGCCCACTTCGATTTCGGCGCCGATCAGGTCCACCGATACGTGCATGGCCAGCGGCAGCAGGCCGAAGCCGGTGGTGAAGGTGGTCAGAAATACCGGGCGCAGGCGTTGCACGCCGGTGTGAACGATCACTTCCTGCAGCGACCATTCCGGGTGCTGGCGGCGCAGCACGTTGAAGGTGTCGATCAGGACGATATTGTTGTTGACGATGATGCCGGCAAGGGCGACGATGCCGATGCCGGTGAGAATGACGCTGAAAGTCTGGCCGGTGATGAGCAGGCCGAGCAGCACCCCGGAAGTCGATAACAGAATCGACGAAAGAATCAGCAGCGACTGGTAATAGCTGTTGAACTGGGTGATGAGCAGAATCGCCATCAGCGCCATGGCCAGGGAGAAGGCCTGGGTGAGAAAGGCCGCGGATTGCGCCTGCTCTTCATTGGCGCCGCGGAACTGGTAGTCCACGCCGGCCACGGGAGGGTTGTTCTCGAGCCAGACCGCAAGCTCCTGCACCTTGTTGTCGGCGACGATGCCCGGCGCCGGATTGGCGCGCACATACACCACGCGATTGCCATTGACCCGCTGGATGGAGCTTACCGCGGGCCTGGCTTCCCGGGTGATGAAGCTGCTGATGGGAACCGGCCCGTTGGCGGTGGCGATGCGGATGGTGTCGATTTCGTCGAGGCCCCGGTATTCCCGCGGATAGCGCAGGCGGATATCGACTTCCTCCTCGGTGTCGTCCGGCCGGTATACTCCCATGAACACGCCATTGGTCAGCATCTGGATGGCGGTGCCGATTTCGGCCATGCTCGCCCCCATGATGGCCGCCTGGGCCCGGTCCACGGAGATTTCCCACTCGATGCCGGGAACCGGCGCGGTATCGTCGATGTCGATCAGGCCGGTCATGGTTTCTTCCATGTAGGTGCGGATTCTCCTGGCCTCGGAAAACAGCAGATCGAGATTTTCGCCGGACAGCTCCAACTGGACTTCCTTGCCCACCGGCGGGCCATCCTCGATGGGCGCCACTTCGGCCCGGGCGCCGGGCAGGCCGGTAATGGCCTGACGATAGAGATTTTCCAGCTCGATGCCATTGACGTCCCGGTCCCTGCGATCGGTCATTTCGATGTAGATCGAGCCGATCAGGTCCGAGGCGGTTTGCTGGTCTCCGCCCATCTGCATGCCGGCGCCGGACTGGGTGACGATACCCTTGAAATGGCCCACCTGGCGAATGCGGTCCTCGACTTCCAGCATGATGTCGCGCAGTTCCGCCGGGGAGTAATTGCCCCGGGCAAAGACATGCACCCTGGTCTGATTGGGCTCGACGCCGGTGAAAAATTCCACGCCCCGGCCCAAAGTCGCATAGGCTCCGACAATGACCACCAGGGCGGTGATGCTGAGCAGGAAAACCGTGCCCGGAAAGCGCACCGCGAGCCCAAGCAGTTTGGCGTAGGCCGCGGTAATGCCGCCGGTCTGCTCCGGGTCGCCGTCTTCCAGGGCGCGCAGATACTTCTTGTCGGCATCTGAGGAACGGCCGATCAGGGCGCCAATGGCGGGAGCGAAGAGCAGGGCGTACAGCAGCGAGCCGATGAGCACCGCGAACACGGTAATCGGCAGATAGCTCATGAACTGCCCCGCAACCCCGGGCCAGAACATGATCGGCAGGAAGGCCGCCAGGGTGGTGGCGGTGGATGCGGTAATCGGCCAGAACATGCGCTCCACCGCCGCCCGGTACGCCTGTTTGCTGTCGAGGCCTTCCGCCATCTTGCGGTCGGCGTATTCCACGAGCACGATGGCGCCGTCGATCAGCATGCCGAGGCCAAGCAGCAGGCCGAAGATCACCATGAAATTGTAGGTGAATCCCATGATGGTGATGACGATGAAGGCGAAGAAAAAGGAGAAAGGCACCGCCAGGGTGACCAGCAGGCCCGAACGCACGCCCACCGCCGCAATCACCACGATCAGCACCAGCGCCATGGCGGTGGCCATATTGCCTTGCAGGCCCATGTTCTGTTCGAGGACCAGGGGGGCGGTGTTGTTGATGTAGTCCACGTTGACCGCCGGCGGCAACTGGGGCCGAATTTCGCTCACGACTTCGTCGATGGCCGCCATGGCGTCCACCAGATTGGCGCCCTTGCGCTTCATCACATTGAGGGAAATCGCCGGGGCGCCATTGGCGTAGGAAAAGCGGGTCGCGTCCTTGAAGGTGCGCCGTACGCTGGCCACATCGCCCACGGTGAGCACGCCAAGGTCGTTCGACACCAGAGGCAGGTCGAACAGGTCGTCGGCGGTTTCGATCAGGCCGGGCACCTTGATGGAGAAGCTGCCGCGGCCGGTGTCCACCTGCCCGGCGGGAATCAGCCGGTTGTTGCCAAGCACCGCCTGGCCGATCACCGTGCTCGGAAAGCCATAGGTTTCCAGCTTGTTCGGATCGACGATGGCCTCCATCAATTCTTCCCGGTTGCCCACCATCTGGGCTTCAAGCACCGGCGGCAGAATCTCGATCCGGCTCTGCAATTCCTCGGCCACCCGCAGCAGGGTCCGCTCCGGCACGCCTTCGCCGGTAATGACGATATTCACCACGGGAATGCCCGAGGCGGAAACTTCCTGAATGATCGGCTCCTCGGTATCCGGCGGGAACCACACCTTGGCGCGGTCGATGGCTTCCCGCAGTTCGTTGAGCGCCGCCTGGGAGTCCATGTCGATATCGAACTCGGCCACGATGGTGGCGGCGTTCTCGCTGGAGAAAGTCGTGTATTCGGTGATGCCGTCCAGCGCCTTGAGTTCGACCTCCACCGGCTTGGAAATCAGCCGTTCCGAGTCCTCCGGGGAAATGCCCTCGTGAATCACCGTGGTGACGATGATCGGCACCTGCACATCGGGGTTCAGTTCCACGGGAATCGCCAGATAGCAGGCGAAACCGGTGAGCATGATGGCGGCAAAGCTCGTCAGCGTGGTGCGCGATCTGGCGACGGCTGCGTCAATGTACTTCATGTTTCCGCCCCGTCTTACCGTGTCTGGCCGAGATCGGCGGTGACCACCTGGCCGGGGAAGACGATCTCCTGACCAATGGTGATCAGGTTGACTTCGCCCTCGAGCCCGCTGACCCAGACCCCCGGCTCCAGCAAGCCGGTGTTGTCACCGACGATTTCGATATTGCGAAAGCGCACGGTCTGGCTTGCGTCGATGATCTTGACGCCAAGCAGGCCAAGGTCATCGAGGGTGAGGGCTGAGGAGGGGATCAGGTGGGCGCTGATTTCATCGGCGCTGACCTGCATTTCGGCGGTAATGCCCGAACGGATGGCAAACTGCTCCGGGGCCACCTCGACTTCGATGCGGTAGCTGCGCGAGGAGGGGTCCGCCGAGCGGGAAAGATAAATGACGCGACCGGTGATGGTTTCCCCGCTGACGAGTTCGGCGCTGACCGCTGCGCCCAGGGTGATGCGACCGATGTCCTGCTCCGGCACCAGACCGATCAGGAGCATGGGGTCGTCGTCGAGCACCGAAGCGCAGACCGTGCCGACATTGAGCAGATCGCCGATTTCCACCGTGCGCGATTCCACAATGCCGTCAAAGGGAGCGATGATGCGGATCTTTTCCAGGGCGATGGAGGCCCTTGCCACCGCCGCCCTGGCGGAGGCCAGCGCCGCCCTGTACTGGGCCACCGCGACATCGGATTGCAGGTCCCGGCGTTGCAGATCCAGGGCCGCCTCGTATTCGAATTCGGCCTGCTCCCGGCGGCTGAGGGCTTCATCGAGATCGGCCTGACGATTGTCCACGGCGATTTCGCAAAGCGTATCGCCCGCCCGCACCCGGGCGCCCCGGGGCACCGGGTCGGCGACAATGCGCCCCGCCTGTTCGGCGCGGACTTCCACATGACGGAAAGCCTCGGTGCGGCCGCGAACGCGAACCGTGGCGGCATAAAGCCGGGGCGAAATCCGCGCCGCGCGGACGAAGGGCACATCCGCCGCGCTACCCGCCGGCGCATCGGCCGGCAGGGCGAGAATGGACGGCGCAGCGCGCGGGCCCGCGGCAAGCTCTGCCTCGTCGCCGCTTTCCGCGCTGCGTGGCATGAAAAGCCAGGCGCAGAGAACGATCAGAAGCAATCCCGCGACAATCTGTTGTTTCTTCACGCGAACCTCTATTTCCCCGGCATTCGTTCAGACAGCCATGTGGTCAGACCGCGGCAATGGCTCCCGATGCCTATTTACGTGAGAACGCCGCTGGCGGATGAAAAGTTACGCCCGGGCAATTCAATTACTGAATTTCATGGAAGCGGAATTGTAACCCATTGCCTGTCATTCAATACATATTCAGTTCCAATATCCGTTACGGATTGTAACTGTCTCGTTCTTGCCGACGATGCCCTTGTGCTACAGTGCGTTCCATGAACAGTGGAGGAAAAACTCGAAACGCCAGTTCCCCACCGGCATCCAGGAGCCTGCGCCTTTCGCAAGATACGCGACGCGGGAAACCACTACGCCGGCAAGACGCCGCACATTGAACGCTTGATCGAACAGGGCGCACACTACTTCCCGTCGCGCCCGCAGCAGCGGTGTATTACCATTGCGTCTCGCGGAAAATGACGGACATTCGAATGGAGAAACTGCAAGACCAGGTCGCGATCGTTACCGGATCTAGCAGCGGGGTCGGGGCGGCCACGGCGAAGCTGCTGGCCTCGCTGGGCTGCAATGTGCTCGTGAATTACCACTCGAACCAGGCCGGGGGCGAGACGGTGGCGGAGGAGTGCCGCGCCTTCGGGGTGGATGCGCTGGTTTTCGGCGGCTCGGTGGCCGATGACGCTGTCTGCGTCGAAATGGCTGACGCGGCGCGCAAGCGCTGGGGGCGGATCGATATTCTGGTAAACAACGCCGGTACGACGAAGTTCGTTCCCCATCATGATCTCGCCGGCCTGGACATCGAGGATTTTCAGCATATTTACGGCGTCAACGTGATCGGCGCCTTCCAGATGGTACGGGCCGTCGAGCCCGTGATGCAGTCGCAGCCGGAAGGCGGCAGCGTGGTGAACGTGGCCTCCACCGCCGGCCTCGACGGCGTCGGCAGTTGCATTGCCTATGCCGCCTCCAAGGGAGGCATGGTGATCATGACCAAATCGCTGGCACGGGCGCTCGGGCCGAAGATTCGGGTCAACGTGGTTTGTCCCGGCTTCATCGCCGGCGATTGGCTGCGTCAGGGGTACGGCGATGAGGCATACGAAAAGATGCTGGAGGCGCAGCAGCGCAATACGCCGCTGCGCCAGACCGCAACGCCGGAAACCGTGGCCCGGGCAATCCTGCAATTCATTGCCGGCTCGCCGGTGGTTACGGGCGACAAGCAGATCGTGGACGGCGGCGCCCATTTGATGCGCATGACCCTGGCCCGGCGCTGAACAGACAGATTCAGGCTTCCTTCTCAGCGCTGCACGGGCCGCTTCCGCAACTTGCGCTGCAGGGTTCGGCGGTGCATGTTCAATTGCCTCGCCGTGGCCGAAATATTGCCGTTGTTCTGCTCCAGCACTTTCTGGATATGCTCCCATTCCAGCCGTCGCACCGACATGGGTTGCAAGGCGGCATCGTAGTCGGATTCGTTATCCGGGTCGGTGAGCAAGGCGGTAATTATCTCATCGGTGTCCGCGGGTTTGGCGAGATAATTGTCTGCGCCGAGCTTGATTGCCCGCACCGCGGTGGCAATGCTGGCATAACCTGTCAGCATCAGGATGCGCATGGCGGGATTGCGCTCGCGCAGGGGCAGGATGAGGTCGAGTGAGGTGCAATTGCCGAGGTTGAGATCGAGCACGGCATAATCAAAGGTCTCCTCATCCACCAGCTTGCGGGCCCGGTCGAACTCCCCCGCGTGACTTACCGCATAGCCCCGCCGTTCCAGCGCCCGCCCGGCCGCCCAGGCGAAAGCCTCGTCGTCTTCAACCAAAAGCAGTCCGCCTTCGCTCATGGCCCCGGTTCCCAGGCTAGGAGCCTGCGGCGTAGGAATTCACGGCTGCAAATCCGCTCTCATCCACGCCCCTGGCCGCTCGATTTCGTTGCATATCCACCAATATTCGCCTCAATCGACCGGCCAGGGGCGCGGCGATAGCGAATTTTCGCTTTCGCGAATTCCTACGGCGCAGGTTCCCAGGCGAATCAGGCTGGTGGCGCCGCCGTCCCGCCCGTTGAACATTTCGATACTGCCGCCAGCCCGGCGCAGGGCGGCGTTGGCGAGAAAAATGCCCAGCCCCATGCTGCCCTTTCGCCGGGAAACAAAGGGTTCGCCAATGCGCTCAAGCACCTCGGCGGGAATGCCGGGGCCATCATCCGTCACGCTGATCAAGAGTTTGCCGCTGTCTTCCCGGTCCAGGGCATAGTTGACCCGCACTTCGCGCCGGGCAGCCTTGATTCCGTTCTCGATGATATTGATCACGGCGTGGCGCAGGCTCGGTTCGATTTGCAGGGGCGTGTCGGGCGCCGCATCCAGGACGAAATCGACTTTGGCGGAAGGATGCACATTGAGAATGTAGTCCTTGATGTCCGCCGCGAAACGCCCAAGCCCGAGTTCTTCCCGGGCGCCGGGGTTGTCCTTGTGGTAGTAGCGGATCAACTGGTTGATGGAGTGCTTGCAGCGGCCCACCTGTTCCCGCAGCAGGCCGATGTCCTGCCGCACCGATGCGTCGCCGAGCTTGTCCTGCCCGAGTTCATCCAGATCATTGAGAATCACCGACATGGTGGAAAGCGGAGTGCCGAGGGCGTGGGCGGTGCCCGCGGCAAGCGTGCCGATGGCGACAAGCTGTTCATTGCGCAATGCGTTTTCCCGGGCTTCGGCGAGATGGTGTTCGCGCTCCCGCACGGCGATGGCCATGGCGCTGATGAACACGGTGATCAGAATGGCGCTGACCACGAAAATCACCCACATTCCCACCAGATGCAGTTCGAACATCGACGCGGCGGAGCCGCTCATGCCCATCATGTCCCGTTCTGCGGAGAGGTCGAGCAACAGGAAAAAGGTGTAAATGACGATGCTGCCCAGGGCAAAGGAGTTCACATGGCGCCGCGGCAGCAGGGTGGCGGCGACGGCAAGCAGCACGAGCAGGTAGGAAATGAGCGGGTTGCCGATGCCGCCGGTGTACAGCAGCAGCAGCACGAGAAAAACCACATCCACCAGAATGTGCAGGAATAACTCGTTGTTACCGATGGGCCGGCTCGAATTGAGGCGCCGGTAGCCGAGCAGAATCGAAACCACGATGGCCGCCACCAGCCCGGCGATAAACGCCACGGGAATCACCAGCCCGGAAAACAGCTGCAGGACAAACCAGCCGATGCAACTTGCGCCGGTAACAAAGGCCCGCAGCAGCAACAGGCGCTGCAGCCCCTGACGGGCAAGGCTGCTGCCACCCGACTGCACGGGAACCAGCGAAGCCGCAAGACGGCCAAATCCGGCAAGTTGTCGCATCTGCCCAGTGTACAGCAACTCCGGGACATCCATGGCAACCCGCAGCAGCAAGACTCTCACCGGCGGTTCGACGACAGGGCTTCAAGTTATCGCGGCAGCACCTGTCGCAGGGTCTGTTTCTCCAGGCGGGTGATGGCCTGGGAGCCTGGAACCCGCATTCCAATAAAATCAACGGCTTGCGATGGTCGGAAAAAATATTCTTAAATTCTTGCTAAAATATTAAATAGATATGCAGATAGCGGATTACATGGCCATGTAACAATTTTTAGTCCTGAAAAGGATTTCCCATGCAAAACACCTTTCTCGCGCTCGTTCCATCTTTCCCTCAGGCATCAATCCACCGTACTTCCGCCTTGGCGCTGTTGCTGCTTTTGCTCCTGCCTCCCCTGGCCGCCCACGCCCAGGATGAGTCCGGAGGGCAAAGCAATCCGACGGGTCAACAACAAGACCCGGAAGACCCTGATGACCCGGACGACGGCGACGACGGTGGATCGAACGATCCCGGACAAGGAGAGGAGGAGTCCGACCCCGTATTCCTCGCCACATTGGTCACGCCCGCCCGGGTTCCGATCGCTTCCGGGACGGCAACCCTGACCTGGAGCGCGACCGGGGCGAGATATTGCACGGTAGACGGAGTTGCCCGGGCCACTTCCGGTAGCATTACCGTTGGTCCGTGGACTACCACTGGCGCGAAAAGCATACTGATCGAGTGCTACAACAACGGCAAGGCCGGCTACGCGGCGAGCAGCGAGAGCGTGATGGTCTATGCTGTGTCCAAGCCGGTCATCACCACCACGCTTTCCAAGACTTTGCTGGAAGCGGGCGTCGACAAGTTCACCGTCAGTTACTCCGCGACCAATGCCAAGTCGTGCATGCTCGCGGGCACAAAATACCCGACCAGCGGCTCGGCGACACTCGGGCCGTATCCCGTGGGCAAACACTCGCTGACCTTCTCGTGCTCCGGTGACGGTGGCTCTACATCGCACACGATCAACTGGGAGGCGATCAAACGGGTTACGGTCAGCGCCAGCGCTTCCCCGGCGACGGTGAAAGCCAATGGTTCCAGCCGGGTACGGGTGTCCTGGACCGGCGCCGACGCCGACTCCTGCACGCTGGACGGCGCGACCGCCACCAAATCGGGTTCCAAGAACTTCGGCCCCTATTCCTATAGCGAAGCGGGCAACAAATCCGCCACGGTTTCCTGCACCAATCGCCTCGGCTCCAAATCTTCCACCGCGACATGGACCGTGGACGCGCTTCCGCCTTCGGTTTCCGCCACGCTGTCAAAGAACACGGTGATCGCGGATACCGACCGGGTGAATCTTTCGTGGAACAGCAGCAACACCGATTCCTGCGCTTACGGCGGCAGCAGACGGGCCACCAGCGGCACGATCGGAAATCTCGGCCCTTTCACGGCGGGCGCGCACAGTTTCACGGTAAGCTGCACGGGAACGGGCGGCACAAGGAGCGACACCGCCACGCTCACCGCGACGAAGCCCGACCCCGACACCGACGGCGACGGCATTCCGGATTCCCGGGACACCGACGACGACAATGACGGAATGCCGGATACCTGGGAGGTGGCGAACAAGCTTGACCCGCTCAAGGACGACTCCGGCGGCGACCCGGACGGGGACGGCGACACCAACCTCACCGAATACAACAACGGCACCGATCCGCAAGATCATGAAACACCGCAAGTGCTCACGGCGTCGCTCTCGAAAACCCGCATCTACGAAAACGAAAGCGCCACCTTCACCTGGAGTTCGAAATACGCGACGGCCTGCCGCCCGGAGTGGAAAAGCAGCACCGTCCGCGATTTTTCGAACAACAGCGACTGGGCGCCGGACGGCAAGGTGACTTTCAAGGGATCGGATTTCGATCCCGGAACGCACACCTATGAGTTCTATTGCAGCGGCGGCGGAAAGGATTCGGCCCGGAAAACAATCATACTGACGGTGGTGGCATGGGTGGATACCGACGGCGACGGCATCCCCAACGACCGGGACACCGACGACGACAATGACGGAATGCCGGACACCTGGGAAGTGGCGAACAAGCTTGACCCGCTGAAGGACGACTCCGGCGGCGACCCGGACGGGGACGGCGACAACAACCTGACCGAATACAACAACGGAACCGATCCGCAAAAACACGAGGTCGCGCGGTTGCTGAACTTTCGCCTCGCGCGGGCGAACATCCACTCCGACGAAGCCGCGGAATTCAACTGGAGCTCGCGTTACGCCGAATATTGCCGTTTCTCGGGCGATTCCATGAACCTCGCGACCAGCGGCCCATTGACAAGCGACAAAGGCGACTTCGCCGCCGGAACCTGGAACATCGTCATGTATTGCGCCGGCCCCGGCGGACGATCGCCCGAACAGACGGTAACCCTGACCGTCACCGACCGGCCCGGGGACCCCGACCCTCCCGTTGCCGCGGATACCGGAGGATTCACCGCGGACTACCATCTTTACCGGGTAAGATTCGTCAACGAAACCGATGGGGAAGCCCCGCTCGCCCCGCAGCATCTTATGGTGCAGAATACCAACTCGAAGTCGAACGCGGAGATTCGGGATTTCGCCATGAAGGAATCGCTCACATCCACCGACTTTGGATTGTATTCCGCGAAGGCGCCCTGGCTGACCCCGAACGAGCGCGTCACCAAGCTGCCCATCAGTCCGGTTCTCGGCGACTTCAACCACGACGGTTACACCGACCTGGCGATCGTGAATCTTTCGCGGGTGCAATTCTCCGGCGTGGACCGCATTGTGTACGCCCAGCCGGACGGCGAGGATTACGTGCCTTCCCACGCGACCGGTTTTGACGCGAACACGACCGATTTCTTCCGCAAACTCGCGGACTGGACAGGTGGTCTGGCGGACGTCGACGATGATTTCGACTTTGACTTCCGTTTGCGCGAGGACGGGGGCGAAGAAGCGATTCGCGGCGGCGCGGACGCGGGTGAAAAGCCTCGCATCTCCATCGAACTCGACAAAGCCAAACTGCAATCACTGAGCGGGGATCAATCCTTCACGGACCCGAACAAACCGCCCCCGAATTCGGCCTTGCCCGCGGAGTGCGGGACACATCTGCGTTTCTGCTCGCTGAAGTATGTACCGAAGGGCACGAAAGCACTGGAGTTGCGATTCAGCCGGGAGGAATTTCCGGGCACTGTGTATGAGCCTTCGGACGCAATTTCCGGCCTGAACGAGGAAGATGTCGTGATTGCAATCTGGAAGTTTGCAACCAGCGAGGTCTCCGCCGCCTCGGGAAACTGGGTCGTGATCGTGGTCGACCTGGTCGTGCAATGGTTGCTGGGCAGCGGCCAGGGCGCCTCCCCTCCCTCGCTGGGGGCGCAGGACGCGGCGCTGCTGTGGGAGACGATACTGCGGCGGGTCGGCAGTTCGGGAACGATCGGGACCGGTTCTCCGGAGGCGGTGAAGCTGGAAGAGTTGCTGGAGGCGTATCTTGGCGTGGAGGTTCTCGAAGGCGCGCTGTCGGACGCGACCCTGGAGAGTTTGCCGGAATTGATCGAGAATCCCGCCGAGGCCCGGGAAGGGTCGTTGGGGGACATCCTGACCGTGATCGAACATGTGCGGGGGCGCCTGGCGCCGCCACGAAAACTGTCCCCGCCGGTTCCTCCCGGAACGGTTGTTTGCGAAGGAGACCATTGCATCCCGATCGGTTGCGACGATGACGGCAACTGTCTCAACAAGGCCTGCGAAGCGACGCCGGACAATCTGGCCGCCCAGCGCTCGCAAGATACCGAGACGGATGAGGAAGTAAAGACCTGCCTTACCGAAACCGACATCGTCGAAATCTGCCACAGCGGAAGGACCAACCCGGAGATGCGGAAAGATCCGCGCTACAAGAAGTTCTGCGACTCAGATGGGAAGCCAATCGGCATCCCGATTTGTTCCATTGAAATTACCTCGATCACGTCTGCGGACAACTTTGTGATTCGATCAAGCGGCTCCACCCAGACTCTATTTGGTGGCCCGGTTATGCCAAGAATCCGCGCCGAGGCAACGACTGTTCCGGCGAATGCGACAGTTTCCTGGAAGGCATCAATTACATACGAGATTGAGGAACCAACGTATTGCTCCGGCGCGACTTATCCGATCGTTTCACCGGAAGTGGAAGACGACGGCAAGATTCTGGAACTAGGCGCCACCGCGTTCGGTGGAATCTTCGGCGGCAACTTGACCGTGATGGCCTCCTGCTCGGCGGCAGGCATGTTTGCCAGCCGGGTCGAAGTGGAGCACGAGATCACCGCTCAGGAACCCACGCCGGCACAGAAGAACAGGGCGTTCGCCGATTTCTATCCGGGCGCTCCGTTCATCAAGGGGCTCGAAACCGGCAGGCCGAGCAGCGGGGAGCAGGCCATTTCTGATTTGAAGCGGCTTTCGTGCGCGGAAAGCGATATCACCCAATTCAAGTCTGGGCTTCCATTCCTCGGTCCCACCTTGGATGTCGGCTTGATGCAGATTTGCTCAGATCAAACCATCGGCAGTTTCTGGAATTACAGGGCTAACGTGGATAAGGGAGCGAACATCCTCAAGGGGAAGGTGGTTCCGGCGCGCACTTGGCTGAACACCTTTGTGACTGATCCCGACTTGTCGGCGGAAATTACCGAAGACGCGCTACGCAAGGAAGCATTGTTCCGATATAAATGGGGCAACAGGAAGATGAGAGATTTTTCCTATTTGGAATGGAATGACATGAAAAAAGAATGGGTCGCCATTCCCGGCAAAGATAACAAGAATAGGGGCGTGTACATGGATGGTTCCAGCGGGGTCTTGAACAAGTACGTCGACGGGGTGTGTGGAAGCAATGTCTAGGCGCGCAATTTGTTTTTTTCTGGCCGGATGCTGTCTACATTCGAGTGTGCAGGCGGCCTGCGGCAACATCGTGGTGATGTCGTCGGACGCGCAGTACATGGTGCTGGAGCCCAATACGCTCCGTACTTTGGAAGTCGGAAGTTTATGGTGGCTGGGCATTTATCAAAATTACAACGCGGAACCGGGGTCGAGCCAATCATTCGCTATTATTCTAACCGACGAATTCATGGACCTGGAAAGCGGTCGATACGTGATGACGGGAGGGCGATACACATCCGTTGAACCTCCGGCTGGGTTCATCCCGTTGGAAGAGTTGGGCAAGAATCTTCGCACGCAGAAGGACATACCCTATGTTCAGTTCGAGCAAAACGAAGCCGCGACACGGTTTGGGCCAGGCGACACCATTGTTTCGGAGCGTTTCTTCCCTGGTGTCGCTATCTGGAAGATTATCGAAGACGGCCATAGCATTCTCCAGTTGGTGGATCGCGGGTTGCGAGTGATTCAAACATGGGAAGACCCGAATCTGACTGTGAATTTAAGATCGGGATTCTGTCCGGATGGAAACTTGCTGTATTTCCGGGGTGGGGATCTTGACGCGTGGCGTCCAGTCAGGATTCTGTTGCAGGGCAGCCAGATTTCCGCTTTGCCATTGCGCGTCTGGGAACAGGAAAAATATACGATGTACGGGATAGACCCGGATTCTTGTACTGCGGTGGCAACCAAGCGCGTTGAAAATGACGAGTTGGCAATGGACGATGTCTATTTCGATTATCGCGACGAAAGCATAATTTCCACGGGGAGAAGATACCGATACGGGGACAGCTTTTTCTTCAACTATGGCGCAAATGTTCTGATGAGATACAAAGAGCCCACTGTAAATTATAGAAATATCCAAACAGACCGGTTCCAGACTTTCGACACGGAAAGCCTGTCCACGGTCAAAGATGTTTTACTGGATGCGGAAGGGGCGTATTTATCCGATGAATTGATATGCGAACCGGAAACGCCCCAGGCCGTGCTGATGGGGCAAGGCAAAATCGGTTTGGTCGACCCGAACGATCTTGGCTCTATCATGTGGAAAACGCTGCCATGGGAATTTTTCACGGTGTTCGAATGAACCATATCCATGTTTCGGGTCGGGACATCACAGATTTCCGCAGCGGTACATTAGGGCATTGTGAGCAGCCGGTTCGCGGAAAGGCCGCATCCACGGTCCACCCCAGGTTCGTGTCTACGCTCGCGCTTGCAGCCGCCGTGCTGTTTGTGGGTTGGGTCGAAGCCGCATGCCAGTCTTTCGTGGTGGTTGGCTCCGACGCCTCCTATCTGGTCATCCAGCCCGAAGACTGGACGGTGTTCGAGGTCGGCAACTACTGGGGTGTGGGCATCTGGCGGGTGGACGATATAGTGCCCGGTTCCTCCCACGAAAAACCCGCGTTTAAGACTGGACGATTCGAGGATATTTTCACGCGGGAGCCTGTGGTGTCACAGCCCGTACCCGCTGACGGTCGGCCAAACGCCGTCGTTGTGCTAAAACAGTCGCCGGCGCCGCGCGATTCGGGCTGGCCACCCCATCATTACCAACTGGAAGAATCCGAAGGCGAAAATTCTCCGCTGTGGGTTCATTGGCTGGGGGAAAACACGCTGATGCGCGAGTTCGAAATCGACGATGCCGCCGCAATTTATCATATGTCGGCGGAGCTTGAAGTCCTCAACGTATGGGACATCGGCGACATGGACCTGACCATGCCCTTCTGCGCTGTGGACGATACCCTGTATTTCACCGACGACGCCAATTACCTGAGCGCACCGGCTGCGGGCGGGCCAATCGACCGTCGCCGCCCGCTCGCGGCACTGACCGGGGACGGCTACGAACTCACGCCTTTGCACACCAAGAACTGCAAGGCGCTGGCAAGTCGCGCCATCGAGGACGATCCGGCGGAATTCGAATACGCCCTCTACGATATCGCCACCGAAACGATTGAATCCGAATTCGCCTCTCCCAATCCAGCCCGGAACATCCTCTTCGCCGGAGGCTCCCGCTGGCTGCAGCAACTCGCCCGGGACCCCACCGCAGAGGAGCCCGAACCCTCGACCAACTTCCGCCTGATCGACACCAAAACCGGCGAGGTGCTGCACGAAGCCGAACTCGATGTGCCCGGCGGCGCGCTGATCGAGGAAATGCAGTGCGACCCCGACACGCCCCGGGCCGTCATCGCCGGCCCGCGCCGCATCTGGCTGCTCGACCCCCAAACCCTGACCGTCATCGCCGAGAACGAAGTCCCCTTCGAACGAAACTACTTCGTGTTCGAGTAGTTCGCCCAACATCCAGGCATTTGTAGCGCCGAATCGTCTTCTGGGGCAAATGCCTGCCCAGGGGCGAGTTCAACCCGGAGCCTTCCCTGCGGCACAGGGAAGTGCCGCCGAATTCGATGGCGTAAGCCATTGAATTCGCGAGCAAAACAAAACCACGCTTTTGTTTTGCGATAATGATAAACTCCACGGATGGAGTTTTTCAGAGAATACCTAGAGAGATTCTGCGACTACGCGCAGAATGACCCAAGAGTCGCACTCAATGACGTAAATGTCGCGCCCTCACAGGACGCCCATCCTTTACACCCTCATGTGAGGGCTGCTCCGGATTTTTCGTCAAAACCCGGCATTTCCTTCAATTCTCGCCTTTACCTTCCCCTTCCCTGTCGAAGCCGCCGGGTGGCCGGACAAGCAGGGAAAGATCCCGGAGGAAGCGCCGGCGGCGCGTTCGGCGCTCGAGTTGAACGACATGCAGTGGTGTGCGCTTTCGCTGGAGATTCAGCGGAAGGCGATCGCGATGTTTCACGGGCTGGACCGGCTGGCGGCCTGGGAGAGGCGACAAGCGAAGAAGTCGGCGTAGGGCGGATGATCTGAATATACGCCCACAGGGGCGGCATGGCCCCTGCCCGCAAGAAAGTGCCGAAGGCTCCGCCAAATCCGAAACGGACTGATTTTCCGCAGCATCCATTGAAAAACCTTTCAAACCCAATATGATGGCCCCATGACAGAGGGAGTGGGTGTCCCTGTATTTTAACAGAAAACCATCTACACTCACCATATACAGAGTTGTCCAATGCTAAGTGATGGTGAACAAAGAGGCGATGGAATGTTCAAACCAAAATGTGGGATGCTGCGGACTTGAAGGATGGCAAGAAAAATGGGTATGTTGCGAAAGTGGTTGGAGTTTCGTCATGTTCCCTCCTCTGATAATATGCAGTCGCAAGCCGATTGCGGGGCTGTTGATCGCATTATTGCTTTCGGCGCACGCGGGCGCCGCTTGCAGAAACATCGTCGTGTCCGAAGATTCGGCATACATGGTGCTGGATCCCGAGACGCTGACTGTCTTGCAGGTCGGCGACCTACATTGGCTGGGGATCCATTCGGCAGGATTTTTGGCCGGATCGAGTTTTGAGCGGGCGCTGGTTTCGACTAGTGCCTTTTTGGAAACTAACTCTGAAGAGTCGGTAATAGAACCCGTAAGCCTTGCTGACGGTTTTCTGCCATCATCTCCTGCGGTGCTACATTTGGAAAACCTTGGCGAGCACCTTCGTACCCAATCCGAATTAACGGTTATGGAGGCACAGAATCCTCCCTTTGAGTACAGAAAAATCCAGTGGGCTGACTGGATCGCGGAGGATGCCCTAATTCGAGAAATCTATGATTGGGATCAACACTATTTTGCGGGTTTTGAACTTCTGGATACCGACTTCCGTGTCTTGCGGCGCTGGGGGCCGAGAGCGGGCTTCAATTTGCAATATCCTAGTTGTGCGATAGGTGACAGAGTCTATTTCGCTGGCAGATCGGGAGTGCATGTATTCGATGATCAAGGCGGAACGATGTATGAATTGGAAATCCTTCGGAACGAAGGTTTGAGACTTGTCCCGATTCACGCAAGAAACTGCAAGGCCTTGGCATTCAGAGATGTTCCCGATGACAACTCAATGCAGAATGCGGTTCTGGTCGATGTGGTCGAGGAAACGTTGAGCCCGGAATTTGCGGTGTACAAGGGCGGTGAATATGTCCTTTATGATGATGGCAAGCGTTTGCTACACCAACGACGAGAATATAGTATTCGCACAAGCGGCTCGGGATTTAGAGTCGGCTACCCTGGTGCCCCTACCAATCTATTCAGTCTAATCGATACCACTACCGGCCAAGTGCTGCTAGAGAGGGAGTTGGAAACTGGTTCGGGAGCATTGTCCCGAGAAATGCTTTGCGACGAGGAAACGCCGTTGGCACTGGTCCAGGATGAGGATGCGTTCTATCTGATCGATCCGAACACACTGGAAATTGTTGCGAGTAAAACTGTGCCGACGCTGTGGGCCGGATTTTATCATGTCTTCGAATAGAACTATCAGGCTGGTATTGCATTTTAGGCAACAAGCTGCGGACTACACTGTCGCCAAGGTACGCCTCACTCGCCTCGGGTCCAAAAGTTCGCGACGTGCACTCGTTGGCGTGATCCGGTCGAACAAGGTGAAGGTCGGTCAGTTCTCAGTCGCACTGGCTACGGCAATTCTAGGGATGGCAACAATTGTAGGCTTCAACAACCCATCTCAGGCCGCCTGCAAACAATTCGCGGTGGTCGGTGAAGACGCCTCCTACCTGCTGCTCGACGGAGAAACCTGGGAGGTTTTGCGCGTAGGGGCCTATTGGGTCACGGGAGTGCGGCAGATTGCCGGCGTATTACCGGGTTCGAGTGACCGGCAAGCGGCTTTTGAGACCAACGCGCTGGTCAGCGTGCATGATCGGGAACCCATGATTGCAGGACCGATTCCGGAAGACGGAGGCCCCAACGCGATAGCCGTGTTGCGGATGCTTTCGTACGCGCCGCGAACAACAGCGCTTGATTTTTCGCGCGGGCGACGCCAGGAGTTCATCTGGCCTCCGTACTATTACGCACTGGAAGGAGGAGAAGGCGAAGGTTCTTCTGATCAATGGGTGCATTGGTTGCGCGAGAACACTTTGTTCCGCTCGGTAGAGGTGGATGGGGCCAACGTGGTCTACCAGGTTGCCGGTGAATTTGCTCCCGAAGTGTTTGTTTCCGGCGAAGAGGCGGGATCGGAAAGATTGGAAGTCCTCAACGTATGGGACATCGGCGACATGGACCTGACCATGCCCTTCTGCGCCGTGGACGATACCCTGTATTCCACCGACGACGCCAATTACCTGACCGCACCGGCCGCGGGCGGGCCGATCGATCGTCGCCGCCCACTTGAGGCGCTGACCGGGGACGGCTACGAACTCACGCCTTTGCACACCAAGAACTGCAAGGCGCTGGCAAGCCGCGCCATCGAGGACGATCCGGCGCAACTCGAATACGCCCTCTATGACATCGCCACCGAAACGATCGAATCCGAATTCGCCTCTCCCAATCCAGCCCGGAACATCCTCTTCGCCGAAGGTTCCCGCTGGCTGCAGCAACTCGCCCGGGACCCCGCCGCGGAGGACCCCGAACCCTCGGCCCGATTCCGCCTGGTCGACACCACAACCGGCGAGGTGCTGCGCGAAGCCGAACTTGACGTGCCCGGCGGCGCGCTGATCGAGGAAATGCAGTGCGACCCCGACACGCCCCGGGCCGTCATCGCCGGCCCGCGCCGAATCTGGCTGCTCGACCCCCAAACCCTGACCGTCATCGCCGAGAACGAAGTCCCCTTCGAACGAAACTACTTCGTGTTCGAGTAGTTCGCCCAACATCCAGGCATTTGTAGCGCCGAATCGCTTTTTGGGGCAAAGAATGCGATGGGACACCCATTCACAAAAGCGGCAAAAAAAGCAGGTCACGAACCCACGCGAACCCACGGGACACCCATCCGGCCGGAAACCACGGGACACACACGGTATGACGTTCTATTTGTAACTATCCTTTTCATGAACTTTTGGCGGCGAATTCGGATAACTTCAAGCCTCCGGTCCTGTTTCCGTTTCGCCACGCCCATACAGGCCTCCGAACGTCTCGAAAAACGACCACTGTACGACCGGACACTTCATGTGTTCTAAAACCGGACACTTTATTTGTTCTCTACAAAAAGCCGCACAGCAACAGCAACTTGACCATTATCCGCAAGCCGCCATAGACTGCCTTGACAGGAACTTGCGCCGCAGGTCCCCGGAGCAACCGGCAAGAATCCATCCAAAGGCCGGCAGAACTGAATTTCAGCCTGATGCAATCACGTTTGCGTGACGCGGCAGGCCCATAACAACGACAAACAAGAGCCAGTCATGAGATCTGGACAAAAAGATCAGGCGCCAGAAAACAGGCGAGACACGGAAAACAGGAAAAGGAATGCGAAACCCGGCATCCCCAAGCCGGATTTCCGTACGGCCCTGCCGCTCGCGTTGCTGACAGCAGGGCTCGTCCTGTGGGGGCCCGCCACGGCAGGCGCCGCCACTTGGCGCGGCCTCACCGTGGCGCCGGAGAACCGCTGTTCGGAATACGACCGCGACGATTATCAATACTCCCGGAGTGTCGAAGATGAGTTGGTGAAGGAATACGGCGGCGTCTATTCACCGTACACTGGCGAGTGGTTCGCCGCCGATACCGAAACCGATATCGAACACATGGTAGCGCTCTCGGAAGCCCACGACTCCGGCATGTGCGCCCGCCCGGCGGAAGAGCGGCGGGATTTTTCCAATGACCTGCTCAACCTGACACTGGCCGAACCTGGCCTGAACCGTTCTGCCAAGTCAGCCAGGGACGCCGCCGAATGGCTTCCGGACTACAACTATTGCTGGTTCGCCAGCCGCATCGTCCAGGTAAAGGCCAAGTACCGGCTCACCGCGGACCGCGCCGAAGCCGAAGCCCTTGAAGGCGTACTCGGGAGCTGCGCTTCCACCAACCTGATCCTCTATCCGCAGGGCGAGCCCCTGCCCGCGCCAACGCCAATCCCCGGCCCGGCAAGCCTTCCCGCAAGCCCCGGCCCCACCGATGAAATCCCTGCGGAATCCCATCCCTGGGAAGGCCCGTTAACCGATGTCTGGCTCGGCCCCGGTCAGGCCATGCTGCTATTGCACGCCCCCACCGGCGCCGCCATTGCGGTGCCGTTGTATTTCGACGCCCAAGGCGCACCCGGGAGCTGGAGCGCAATGACCGGTCAAATCGAAGTCGGCAACTACAAGCCCGATGGCGGCCGGATGACCAGCGATCCCGGACTCAGCCAAGGCAAAACCGCCACCTGGAGCGTCCACGTCCAGAACCCCGACAGCCTGCAACTCGAACTCCTCTCCTGCGCCACCTCCAACACCACCCCCTGTGCCGGCCCAGGCAGCCTCAGCTTCACCCGCATCACCCCCTGAACCAATCCGATAGCCGTTCCATTTTGCCACCCCATCCGCTAGGGAAGCTCTGACTTAATCAGAGCTTCCCTAAATTAAAAACCCGCCAACAACCGCCGCCACGGTAAGCGCGAACAAAATCCTCCGCAAGGCAGCCTGGGAGATGTTCACCGCGATTTTCACCGACAGCCAGGCCCCCGCCATGGCGCCCAGCGCCAGAATCAGACCTGGAACCCAGCTCACCTTGCCAAAAACGATAAACACGCCAAGCGCCACCGTGGTGAAAGCCAGGGCGCAACTCATCTTCAGGGCGTTGGCCCGCAGCAGGTCATAGCGCAATCCGGCAGTGAGCACCGCCAGCAAAATGAAACCCACCCCGGCCTGGACAAAGCCGCCATAGACCCCGGCGCCGAACAGTCCCCACCAGGCAAGACGATGCTCCCCCGGCGAGCGGGCCTGCGTTCCCGGCGGCGGCGCAATCGTATCCGGCCGCAGCAGCATCACTAGCGCCATGGTCAGAATGCACAGCAACAGCACCGGCTTGAGATAGAGGTTCGGCAGCGCCACCGCGAGCAAGGCCCCGGTCAGGCCGCCGGAAAGCGTGGGAATGAATACCGGGACCACTGCCGTCCGTGGCAAGGCGTCGTGACGGTCAAACGCCCCCACGCCGGTAATGCACTGCAGCCAGATGCCTACCCGGTTGGTGCCATTGGCCACATCCGCCGGCAAGCCGAGCATCATCAGCAGCGGCAGGGTGAGATTGGAGCCGCCGCCGGCAATGGTATTGATGCCGCCGGCAAGGAAACCGGCAAGGCAGAGCAGTGTGATCGCTCCCGGATCAAGCTGAATTGCCAAAAGCTTCCTATACTTTTTCGCGATGAAGAAATGCGGCAGCTTAGCGAGATCAAGTGATGGAATCCAGCAAACGCCCGATACGCCGGGCGCATTGCGGCGGGGCGACCCTTATCGAAGCGCTGGTGGCCCTGGCGATTCTTTCCTTCGGCCTTGCCGGAATCGCCGCCACGCAGTTCCGCAGCCTGGCGTACCTGCGCGAAACCAGCCACGAATCCCGGGCGCTGTTCCATGCCGCGGACATGGCGGAAAGACTGCAAGACCGGGACGGCGGACCAGGCGCCGCCGAGCTGGCCCGCTGGCAGGCGGAATTCGCCGCCGCGCTGCCCGCCGGCAAGGCCGAGGTCTGTATCGACAGCACCCCCGGGGATGGCGCCGCTTCCGCGCCAGCCTGTGACGGCGCCGGCGACTTTCTGGCAATCAAGCTTTGGTGGGACGAGGATCAGGATGGGGAACCAGAACGAAGACAAGTTACCGTATTGCGTCCCTGGAAGCCTGCGCCGTAGGAATTCAGGCGGCAAATCCGCTCTCACCCGCACCCCTGGCGCGCTGTCCAGGAATCCATTCCGGGGCCAGGCGGGGCTGAGCCTGATTGAACTGCTGGTGGCAGCAGCGCTGAGCCTGTCGATCGCCGGCGTCGCCATCCGCGCCTATCTGGCGGGAAGCGCTTTGCAGAATGAAGTCACCGCGGAACTGCGGCTTCACGAGAGCGCCCGTTATGCCTTGCATGTACTCGGTCAGCGCGTTCGCCTGGCGGGATTTCCCGGCTGCCTTGGAGAAACCGGCGAGACTTCCCCGCTGGATTCCGCCTGGCAAGCCCCCGGGGCATTTTCGCCCGTGGAAGGCTGGAACAGCGAGAGGCCGCATCCTGATTTCGGCGCCGGGGCCGAAGGCGATGTCATCGCCCTGCGGTGGTCAGTGCGCGGCTGCGGCGCTGGCGCCCCGCCGGAATTGCGCCCGCCCCGGACCGCAAGCGGGAATCCTGCCCTGCGGGGCAGCCTGTTCTATACCGGCAGGCGAGGCAATCAGGCAGACAATCCTCCGGCCTTGTTCCTCCGCGACCTGTCGAACTTTGCAGAATCAGGCCCCGCCCGGGAACTCGTTGCCGGGCTGGAATCGATCCGCTTTGGCTACCAGACCGGCGGCGGCGCCCTGCTGCCGGCGGAGCAGGTAGGCGACTGGTCCGACGTGCGCGGTGTGCGGGTGGACTTGCAATTGCGAAGCCTGCTGGTTCCGGAGATCGAACGGGGATTCAGCCAGACCCTGAGTCTACGCAACCGTCCGCTTGCGGCTGCCGATTTCCCCCGGATTGTCTGGCCTTCCGGGGGCACTCCCGGGAATCCGGACGGGGAGGAGCCATGAAACGGCAACGAGGCATGATTCTGCTCTTCTGTCTGGTGTTTCTGGCCTTGCTGACCCTGATGACGGTTGCCGGTCTGGAATCGATCCTGCTCCATGAGCGCATGGTGGCCAATCTGCGCGAATCCCGGAATGTTCTTGCAGCCGCCGAGTCGGCTCTGGACGAAGCCGAAGCGGACCTTGCCGACCAATGTCCCGATGCGGGCGGAGAGTTCGCTCCGGGGCTGCCGCGAAACGAAGCACTCTGGACCCAAACCACCGGATCCGGCGATGACTGGTGGCAATCCCGGGGCCATTCGGCGTCATATCCGGGAGTTGTCGAATCACCACGTTTTGTAGTGGAAAGCTGGCGTGAACCCGCGGTTTCGCCGGACCCGGACAATCCGCAGCTGCAACCCTTGTCGGTCCCCGTGTACTACCGGGTCACCGCACGGGGTCAAGGCGCGGGCACCGCTACGCTGCAGGTCACTGGCGTGCTCGTCTGCGACGGGGAACAGATGCTCTCCCGGGCCCGCCTCTCCTGGCGGCGGCTCTTCTGACTGCGCGGAGGCCGCGGGATTCATGAACGGACAAGCCGGGATCACCCTGATGGAAGCCCTGCTCGTTCTGGCGGTGACGGGCCTGCTCGCGGCGCTTGCCCTGCCTGTGTACGAGGACCGTCTGCTGCGCAACCGCCGGATGGAAGCGCGCCTGGAACTGATGGAAGTCGCCGCCGAGCAGGAGCGTTACCATGCCCGCACTGGCGCCTATGCCGCCGATGCATGGCCGCTGCAAACCCCAACGGTATCAGGCAGGCGGCGCCTGACCCGAAACGAACATTATGAGATTGAAGTGCAGGCCTGCCCCGGACAAAACCTGAGCCATTGCTTTGTCGCCATCGCCCGGGCCCGGGGAAAACAGGCCCGGGACGAATGCAGGGAACTCAGCCTCGACAGCAAGGGCGCCCGCGGCGCAGGCGGCAGGGAAGCCGGCTACTGCTGGTGAGGCAACCATTCAATCACAAACCAGCGCCCTGCCATTGCTGCCTTCCCGGATGCCGTCCCCGTCCTGGTCCTCCGCTTCCCGGAGCCTTCCAGCCCCATTGAGTATCAACTGCCTTGCCTGCCGCGTATCGCCATTGGCCGGGCACCAGGTGAAATTTCCATTCTGGTTGCGGGTAAAACCCATGGCAGTCATTTGCAGGTACTGGCGATTGCCGAAGGAGCGCCAGCGAAGACTGCCCGCGGGAGCGGAAAATCGAAACGCCCGCGACAACGCATCGCCGGAGTCGGGAACACGGTCGCCGTTCCTGTCCATGAAGGCGATCATGCCTTCCTGCCACCGCCCGCCGCAGCTTTGGCCATCCGCCGAAGGGCACAGCGTCGCCAGGCCACCGCTGCTGATGGCCGCTCCCCTGGTGAACTCGATGGCGCTGCGCAGCAGGCGCATTACTTCGTCTCCCCGGCGTTGTTCTATAATGCCGCCCAGCGATGGCGCGGTCGCCGCCAGAATGATCGACAGCAGGGCAATCGCCAGCAGCAGTTCCAGCAGGCTGAGTCCGGTATTGCGGGTCATCTTTCCCATCCATTCGGTTCGGTTGCCGAAAGTGTAGTGTGTTGTCCCATGAGTTCGCTACATTTCAGACAAAAAGCAGCGAAAACCGGGAAATTCACCGGGGAGAATCCTTCGTGAAATTCCGGATCGTCATGGCGCAGTTGAATCTGCTGGTTGGCGATATCCAGGGCAATGCCCGCCGTGTGGTGGAAAGCGCGCGCCAGGCCCGGGTGGAACAACAGGCGGATCTGGTGGTTTTCCCCGAACTGACCCTCACGGGATATCCGCCGGAAGACCTGCTGCTGCGGCCAAGCCTCGGCGGGCGCATCGAAAGGGCGCTTGCCGCAATCACCAGCGCCGGACTCGAATGCGCCGTTGTGGTGGGTTTTCCCGAAACCGGCGACGAAGGACTTTACAACGCACTTGCGGTCATCCACCAGGGCCGCCGTATCGCCACCTACCACAAGCAGCGCCTGCCCAATTACCAGGTCTTTGACGAACAGCGTTATTTCCGCGCCGGCAGTGGCCCCTGCCTTGTGGAATTGTTTGGAGTCCGCATTGCATTCACGATTTGCGAGGACCTGTGGAGCGAGTTCGCCACCGTGCAGGCAAGCAATGCCGGCGCCAGTCTGCTTATCAATATCAACGCCTCGCCATTTCACGCGGGAAAAACCGGTGAACGAAAGGCTTTGCTTGCCGAACGCTGCCGGCGGGGAGAATTTCCGATTATCTATGTCAACCTCGTCGGCGGGCAGGATGAACTTGTTTTCGACGGCGCCTCTCTGGCGATGGACGCCGGAGGCAACTTGCGCGGTCTTGCCCCGGCGTTCCAGGAAGGACTTTATCCGCTTGACATCGAAGTCGAAGACCGCGACGGCGCCTGCAAACTGCTACCGGGAGAGCTCGCTCCCGAGGCCGGGATGGAAGAACAGATTTACCTGGCCCTGGTCATGGGAGTCAGGGATTATGTCGACAAGAACGGTTTTGGCGGCGTGGTGCTTGGCCTTTCCGGCGGAATCGATTCGGCGCTGACCCTGGCGGTGGCGGTGGACGCCCTCGGCCCGGAGCGGGTCCAGGCGGTAATGATGCCATTCACTTTCACCTCGGACCTGAGCAGAAACGCGGCGGCAACACAGGCGAAGACGCTGGACGTGGATTACGGCGTCATTCCCATCGATGGGCTGTATGACGCTTTCACCGCGGCATTGGCGGAAGAATTCGCCGGTACCGAGCCCGATGTCAGCGAACAGAATCTGCAGGCGCGCTGCCGGGGCGTGCTGCTGATGGCGATTTCCAACAAAAAGGGGCTGCTCGTGCTCACCACGGGCAACAAGAGCGAATTGGCCGTGGGCTATGCCACGCTGTACGGCGATATGGCGGGCGGTTTTGATGTACTCAAGGATGTTTCCAAAACCATGGTCTACCGCCTCGCCAGATACCGGAACGGGCTGGAGCCGGATACCCGGGAAGCCATTCCGGTAGAGGTCATCGAGCGGGCGCCCTCGGCGGAACTCGCTGCGGAGCAGGTGGATGCCGACAATCTGCCGCCCTATGAAGTGCTCGACCCCATCCTCGAGCGCTATGTGGAGCAGGACTGGAGCGTCCACCGCATTGTCGAGGCCGGTTTCGACCGGGAAACCGTGGCGTGGGTGGTGCGAATGGTGGACCGCAACGAATACAAGCGCCGGCAGGGCCCGCCCGGAGTGCGGCTCACCCAGAAAGCCTTTGGCCGGGACCGACGGTACCCTGTAACCAATGCCTGGCAGCCTGGTGATTAGGATTCAATCCAGCACGCCTAAAGTGATGATGCTGAGAAAGGAGCGCCCCGGCTCCTCGGGGGCTTCCTGATTGTTGATGATCTGCTGGCTGCCGGACATGGGAGGCCGCTCGGTGGGCGCCAGCGGCGGATTGCCGCGGTTGTCGCCAAGCAGGCCGAAAGTCACGGTATACAGCAGCGAAGGGTCGGAAATTTCGGTGCGAATCACGAACTCGCCATTTTCGTCGATGGCGGGATGCCCGGGATAGTTTTCGTGCAATAGCGCCAAGGAAGTATTGGCCAGATCATCAAGGCCAAGCCTGAGATAACACTCCACCATGATCGCCACGGCGTCGGCCACCGCCGGGGTGCCCTGGAAATTCTCCACCACATATTGCGCCCGGCGCTGGGCGGCGATAAAGGCGCGCCGCTCCAGGTAGTAATTCGCCACATGAATCTCGTAAGCCGCCAGATTGTTGCGCAGATAGATCATTCTCGCCCTGGCGTCGGCGGCGTAGGGGCTGTCGGGATACAGCGCCAGCAACTGGGCGAAGTCATTGAAGGATTCTTCGGTGCGGCCGGGGTCGCGTTTGGTGGGATCTATGGGCACAAAGCGGTCGAGAAAGCCGCTGTTGTCGTCAAAGGACGAAAGGCCAAGCATGTAATAGGCGTAATCGATGTTCTCGCTGTCCGGGTGCAGGCGGATGAAGCGCTGGGCCGCGGCCCGGGCGGCTTCCCGGTCGCCGCTGCGGTAATAGGCGTAAACGATCTCGATCTGGGCCTGGGCGGCGAAGCGGCCAAAGGGAAAGCGGGATTCCAGCGCTTCGTAAGTGGAAATCGCGCCGCGGAAATTCTGGTTGGTGAGCTGGTCCAGCGCCCGCTGGTAGAACTGTTCTTCGGTGCTGAGGCCGGCAAATTCGTCTTCGTCCTCGTCATCCCCGAACCAGGCGCAGGAAACCACGAAGGATGCCGCAAGCAAGAGCAGCAGCGTACGCGATGTTCGCCAAATTCCATCCATCAAACTGTTTCCCGCCTGTCCATTCTAGGAGCCTGCGCCGTAGGAATTCGCGAAAGCGAAAATTCGCTATCGCCGCGCCCCTGGCCGGTCGATTGAGGCGAATATCCATCAATATTCGCCTCAATCGACCGGCCAGGGGCGCGGATGAGAGCGGATTTGCAGCCGTGAATTCCTACGGCGCAGGCTCCTGGTGCGCAATTGTAACGCCAGCCCCCATCCAGGTCCAAACAACCGGAAGCTTGCGGCTGCCATTCCGGAGCCGGATGCGGGAAAATGTCCGACATTCATTTGTCTGGACAGTTCCATGGAAAGCGGCAGAATCTTGCGGCGAGAGAAGGTTGACGAGTCCCTGGCCGGTTTGCGGCTGGATCAGGCAGCAGCAAGGATATTCCCGGATTTTTCCCGATCACGCTTGCAAATGTGGATAAAAAACGGCGAACTGACAGTAAATTCCCAAAACCTGAAAAAGCGCGACAGCCTCAGGGCCGGGGACATTATCGAAATCGCCGCCGAACTCCAGGCTGTGGAAGACCTGGCGCCCGAACCCATGGCGCTGGATGTCCGTTATCAGGACGATCATCTCCTCGTCGTCAACAAACCGGATGAACTGGTGGTGCATCCCGCCGCCGGACACCCGGGCGGCACCCTGCTCAATGGCCTGCTGCACCATTATCCGGAACTGGCGCAACTTCCCCGGGCCGGCCTGATTCATCGCCTTGACAAGAACACCACGGGCCTGCTGCTGGTGGCTCGCAGCCTGCCGGCCCACACCGCCCTCGTGCAACAGTTGCAGCAACGCCGCATCCAGCGCGAATATCAGGCGCTGACAGTGGGAATCCCCATCACCGGCGGAACTGTGGACCAGCCCATCGGCCGCCATCCGATACACCGCAAGCGCATGGCGGTGCTGGCAGGCGGCAAGCCGGCGCGAACCCGGTACCGCATCATGGAACGCTTCCGCGCACATGGCCTGCTGCGGGTTGCGCTGGAATCCGGCCGCACTCACCAGATCCGGGTCCATCTGTCCTGGCTCGGCTACCCGGTAATCGGCGACCGCGCCTATGGCGGGCGACCCAAACCGCCGCCGCGCTGCCTGCCGGAACTCGGCGCCGAACTCGGGGAATTCCCCCGCCAGGCCCTGCATGCCTGCCGGCTGGCATGGACCCACCCGATAAGCGGCGCCGAACTCGAATGCCAATCCGACCTGCCCCGGGACATGGAAGAACTGCTTTTCCTGCTGCGGCTCGATGCACAATGCGAAGGAGAAAGCTGATGCCGGCAATACAGTTGCTACAGGCGGACTGGCCCGCACCGGCAAGCGTTTTCGCCGCCTCCACCACCCGCGAAGGCGGCTGCAGCACTGGCCCATACGCCGGGTTCAATCTTGCCCACCACGTGGGCGACGAGCCGGCAAGCGTTGAGCAGAACCGCCGGTTGCTTGCCTCCAGCCTGGATTTCCCCGCCGAATTCCAGTGGCTCCGGCAAGTGCACGGCGCCAAGGCCCACATCGTCACCAGGGCAAGCGCCCCACCGGAAGCCGACAGCCTCGTCAGCCGGACCCCCGGCATCGCGCTTTGCGTACTCAGCGCCGACTGCCTGCCCATTTTCCTGAGCAGCCGCGCCGGAACCGAAATCGCCATCCTCCACGCCGGCTGGCGCGGTCTCAAGGCCGGCATCATCGAAAACACCCTGGCAGCCATGCAGACCCGACCCGAAAACCTACTCGTCTGGCTGGCCCCCGCCATCCTTTCCTGCTGCTATGAAACCGGCGAAGACCTCCCCAGATCCTTCCTGAACAAGGCCATCCCCGCCGAGAGCCAGCAACTCAAGTCCGCATTCACCCCCACCCGAAAACCGGGCAAGTACCTCACCAATCTGCCAAAAATCGCTCAAATCAAACTGCGCAATCTCGGCGTAACCTCCCCGCCCGCCACTCCCCAATGCACCTGCTGCCACCCCGCCCATTACTACTCCCACCGCCACCGCCAGCCCAACCCCACCGGCCGAATGGCCAACCTGATAGCCATCAGACCCACTCGCGCCTGACGCAGACCGACAGTGGCGATGATCCAGGAGTTCTCGAAACATTTTGTTTCTTGACATGCCAGAAACGATGGGTCAGCCTCCGCTTTTGCTTCATCTGCCTGATAATCGATTCTTGCGAGGCTGATAATGAAAAAGTCCCCTGCTATTCACCGCGCCCCAGGCAAGGCCCTGTTGATGGCCGCAATGCTGCTCGGCGCCGGTTCCCTGTCCGCCCAGGATGGCGTCGCCCAGGATTCTGTAGAGTGGTTCACCCTGGGCAATGATTTCGCCCAGACCCGCTACTCCGAATCCACCCAGATCACCGCCGACAACTTCGACCAGCTCGAAGTCGCCTGGGTCTGGGACGGCGCCAGCATGGGCGCCGCAAGCGGCCGCGCGACGCCGAGCTACATCGACGGCAAGCTGTTCACCCTGGCCGGCTACCGCCGCCACATCGTCGCCCTCGACCCGGCCAGCGGCGAAACCCTGTGGAGCTATCGCCTGCCCAACACCCGGCGCTGGGAATACTCCATGCGCGCCGACTACGGCAAGGGCATCGCCTACGATGAAGTGGACGGACGCGGCGTGATCTATGTCGCCACGCCGGGCTTCTTCCTGGTGGCCCTGGACGCGGAAACCGGCGCTCCCCTGGACGGCTTCGGCGGCCAGGTGCCCGTGGACGGCTTCCCCGAAACCGGCGTGGTGGACATGCTCGCCGACCTCGGCCACCCCTACGACCCCTACGAGGGCATCCCGCTGGAAACCGGCTACATCACCTCTTCTTCACCGCCCATCGTGGTCAATGACACCATCGTGGTCGGCAACTCCGCCGAACAGGGCTACAATCAGGCCCGCATCGAGAACGTGCCCGGCGACATTCTGGGCTATGACAAGACCACGGGCGAATTCCGCTGGAAGTTCAACGTGATTCCCCGGCCCGGCGAATACGGCCACGAAACCTGGGAAAACGACGCTTGGCAATGGACCGGCGATGTTTCCTCCTGGGCGCCGATTTCCGCCGACGTGGAAAATAACATCGTCTACATCCCCACCAATGGCGCCACAATCGACTACTATGGCGGCTTCCGCCCCGGCGACAATCTCTTCGGCACCAGCCTGATCGCGCTTGACGCGGGCACCGGCGAACGGGTGTGGCATTTCCAGACCGTCAAGCACGACATCTGGAACTACGACAATCCCCAGGCACCGGTCCTGCTTGACCTGAATGTGGACGGCCAGCCCGTCCCCGCGGTGATGCAGGTCACCAAGCAAAGCTTCGTCTATGCTTTCAACCGCCTCACCGGCGAGCCGCTCTGGCCCTTTGAGGAACGCGAAGTGCCTGCGTCCATCGTCCCCGGCGAAGTGCTGTCACCCACCCAGTCCTTCCCCACCCGGCCCGCGCCTTTCGACATGCAGGGAGTTTCCATCGATGATCTGGTGGACTTCACTCCCGAACTGCGGCAACAGGCGATCGCGGCCATGGCCGACTACGAAATGGGGCCGCTGTTCAATCCGCCCATCCACCGCGACAACCCCCTGGGCAAGCGCGCTTCGCTGATCTGCCCCGGCGGCGGCGGCGGCGCGAACATCACCTCGCCCTCGGTGGCCGACCCCAACACCGGCTACCTGTACATCTCTTCCCAGAAAGCCTGCAGCCCGGTGCAACTCGTCCCCGGCGAGGAAGCCGACCTGCAATACGAAGAGCCCACGGGCACAACCTTCGCCCAGTACGCGGACGGACCCGGCGGCGGCGCTCCCCGCCACCCGGCGGACATCCCGCTGTACAAGCCCCCCTACAGCCGCATCACCGCCATCGACATGAACACCGGCGAACACGCCTGGATGATCCCCGCCGGCGAAACCCCGAGCCGCGTACTCAACAACCCGGCCCTGGAAGGCCTCGACATCGGCAACACCGGCTCGGGCAACCTCGTCCCCATGACCATCACGCCCAACATGCTGATGTACTCCGACGTCAACAGCGAAGGCCAGGTCATGCTCTACGCGGTTGACAAGGCCACCGGCGAAAAACTCGCCGAAGCCGAAGTCCCCGAACGCAGCCGCTACGGCATGAGCACCTGGACCCACGAAGGAAGGCAGTACGTGATCCTGCAGACCGGGCCAAGGCTGACGGCCATGGCTTTGCCTGAGTAGGTCTACGTCTTCAGCGATGCTCCCTTGTGAGTACATCCATGTCGTCGAATTCCTGGGAAGTGCCGGCGAATCTATACCGTGTGTTTTCCTTCGATACTTTTATCCAATACGAAGTCAATAAAACTCGGCAAGCCTGACTCCAATTTGTTACTTCCCCAGGGTTGCCATAAACAGCCGGTTTCGGTGATTTTTGCTGTGAATTTTTCAGCCCTGGCGTTGCTTTCTTCGTGTGATTCCAGAGTTTTTGCGACAACCTGCAACAGGTCATCTTCACCGATGCCGTCCGAGTTTTCCAATGACCGTATGGATGCCAGTACTTCCGCCAGAATTTTCCTGTCGTTTGCACTCCACTCCCGGTAGCGGGTGGCGTAAGTCACGTTTCGTTCGGCATCCACTTCTTCCGTGACTGCTTCGACGTCGGATAGACTGATTTTTCCTGTACCCTCGCCTAAGGCTCGATTGAACAGCGCCTTGCCCCAGACTTGCAGGAAATAGGGGAAGCCCTGACTTTCAGATACCGCTTTCGCAAGCGCAGGCTCTGTTATGCTCATCCGGTTCTCGCGCAGTGGTTTTGTGATCGCTTCTGCTGATTTCTCGCTTCCCAGCAGTCCAACATTCAGCACCCTGTTGCGGTCGGAAAATGTCGCTTTGGAGTCGCGCAGGACATCCATCACCCTGGGGGTGCCTGCCAGGACGAAAAGCATGTTTCCCGTTTCTCGATTGATTCGCTGATGGAGGTTGAATAGGGCGCCGACACTTTCCGGGTTCTTGTCCGCGGCCTCTTCAAGGACGAGCAGTAGCGGAGATTTGCCGCATTGTTCGATCAGGGCTTCAAGGACCGCCATGTCGCTCGGCTCGGTATTCCATTTGCCCTCGGCGCCCGCGATTCCGACATTCGCCCTCGCCACGATCTCATCGGGGAAGCGGACGTCAAAGACATTGTCGAGCAATTCCCGGGCGATGCCAGCCATGGTGGTTGGCACTTCCCTGGTGAATTCCTTTACCCGGATGTGCCGGTCACTCTGCAAGGCGTGATTCCTGCACCAGTTGAGCAGGACGGTTTTTCCGCAGCCTCTCGGCCCCACGAGCAGTATCGCCTGGGGTTCTTCGGATCGTGTCAGCTCGCCAATGCCTTCCACAAAGGCGCTTTTTTCCCGCTTCCTGCCGGCAATATGCGGAGGCATCCTGCCGGCTCCCGGCTTGAAAGGGTTCGTCGCCCAGCCTCTGCTCATGCTTCAACTCACTTCCACAGCAGTCAAATCATAGCGCAAGATGCTTTTTCGAGCGTAGTCTTTAATCACATCGAAACATGAAAATATGCAGATATCCCGCGTGGCTAAAGACTGGGCGCGGCGAAGGTCATCGAGAAAAGCAGTACGGCTGCAAAGGGTAAGGGGCTGGAAGATCGCGAGTCTTGAAGTTCTCACAAAGGATCCACGATCCAGCCTTCGCTGGGGTTGAAATCGGACGGGATGCCGTAATTGCGGCGGCGGTTTTGCCAGGACCATGCGGCCTGGATGGCGCAGCAGAGAGCGTCGAGGCTGTCGCCGGTGGCGTCGTCGGCGAAGATTGACGGGGCCATGGCGCCAAGTTGAACTTGCAGGCCATAGCTGGCTTTCAGTTCCTTTTCCAGAATTCCCGCGAACAGGGTCTCGCGGGCCTCCCGGCGCTCGCTGGTCTGTTCGCTTTTTGCATCGTGCTTGTAGCTTTGGCGACCGATGAAGCGCTTGGCCAATATGCTGGGGAATGCTTCGATGACGATGCGATGCGGGTCGCCCTGCTGCATGCCGGGAATGGTGACGCCGGCCCTGCGCAGCCGTGGCGCCCCTTCAAAGAACATGAGCCCCACCGGCGGGCGCTCGATTTTCTGGGCGCTGAAGGCGCCGGCGACTTTTTCGGTTTCGCGCTTGTGTTCCTTGTCGCCGGCGGGCCGCCCGGTGCGGTAGTCAATCATGATCTGACGGAATTGCTCGCGGGACATGGACGCCACATGATCCACATAGTCCGCCCAGGATGCTGGCCAGCCGATGTTGCGAACGAATTTGCCTGACTGGCCGAAGGGAAAATCGATTCCGGCGACCCAGGGTCCCGGCTGGGCGAGGGCGGCCTCAAATTCCCGGAAACTCTCCCACTTCCTGAGCGCGTGCGGCGCAAGCTGATTGCCAGCAAACTCACATTCAACGCAGACCAGCGGTTTGCCCCTGCCGGGGCTGCTGGTGAAATCAATGCCAAGAATTTTCATAGGGAAAAAACGCGAAGTACAAACAATCAGGCCAGAGCGCCAAGTTCCGAAGCAACATTCTCCAGTCTTCGATCCCGGGTCCAGAGTTTGGTTCCTTGCCTCAGCAGGCAGGAGGCCAGCAAAGCCGCATCGACAAAACCTATGCCCCGACTGTACAGCTTCCGGGTTTCAACCAATGCCCGTACTTCAGAAATGGTTGCCACTGGCAGACCCGGAAGCGCGTCGAGTTCACCAAGGACAAGATTTCTTTGTCGCAAAGAGCCAAAAGCAAGTTCCGCAACTACCAAAGGATGACTTACGATCATTTCCTGCAGTAACAATTCCACCAGTTCTTCATTATTGTTCCGCAAGTGATCAACCCAGATTGATGAATCTGCCAGAATCACAACGATTCTCTTCTGCGTGGCGACAAAACCAGATCTTTTTCCGTACCTCCAAGTCTGGCAAGCCTTCGCGCGCTTTCCCGCTCGACCAGGGCGGTAAGGCCTTCGTTGATCAATTCCCGGAGCCTCTGCTGACCCGTCAAGTATTTCGCTCTTGCGACAAGATCGTCGTCAAGCGTTACAGTAGTCCTCATGAACCGATACTCTTTGCATCAAAAACAGCATCATATTATGCGATATCATATGAATCAAGCAATGGAAACACCCAACACCCCAGGCATCGACCGGTTTGTTTTTGGCGGCGGGCGCCACGAGGCATCTGCAGGCCGGTCAACACCCCGCCCGGCTGCACCGGGTTTTCCGGGCCTTTGCCCTGGGTACTTTGCCCCTGAGCCTGCTCTTCCTCGGTGGCTTGCGGGAGTTAGACCGCTTCCCTGCTCGCCTCGCTTCCGATTCTTGCCGTTTACGCCATACTCGGCCTTTCCATCTGGCGCATGCTGGAGCGCACCGCGGAAAACCGGCGCAGGCTCCTGGAAGCCTGATCCTATACCTCAAGTTCCTGCTGGTCTTCGCTGCTCGGGCGGTCCACGAGTTCCACCCAGGCCATGGGGGCGGCGTCGCCGTCGCGGTAGCCGCATTTGAGGATGCGGATGTAGCCGCCGGGGCGATCCTGATAGCGCGGGCCGAGTTCGCTGAAGAGCTTGCCCACGGTGGCCTTGTTGCGCAGGCGGCGGAAGGCGAGGCGGCGGTTGGCCACGCTGTCTTCCTTGGCCAGGGTGATGAGAGGTTCGGCCACGGTGCGCAGTTCCCTGGCCTTGGCCAGGGTGGTCTTGATGATTTCGTGCTCCACCAGGGACGAAGTCATGTTGCGAAACATGGCCTTGCGGTGGGCGCTGTCCCGGCTGAAGCTGCGGCCGCTTTTTCTGTGTCGCATGGGATGAACCTCAATAATGGCCTATACCAGCCGCTCTTCCGACTTGAGCCGCGCCGGTGGCCAGTTTTCGAGCCGCAGGCCGAGGGAAAGCCCCCGGGTGGCGAGCACGTCCTTGATTTCGGTGAGTGATTTCTTGCCCAGATTGGGAGTACGCAGCAATTCGACTTCGGTGCGCTGGATCAGGTCGCCGATGTAGTAGATGTCTTCCGCCTTGAGGCAGTTGGCCGAGCGCACGGTGAGTTCGAGATCGTCCACCGGGCGCAGCAGGATCGGGTCGATCTCGTCATCGCGCCGGGCCGGCTCGTTGATGATTTCGCTGCGGAAATCGACAAATACCGCCAACTGGTGCTGCAGAATCGTGGCCGCATGGCGGATGGCGCCTTCCGGGTCGATGGTGCCGTCGGTTTCCAGATCGATGATCAGCTTGTCGAGGTCGGTACGCTGCTCCACCCGGGCGTTTTCCACGGAGTAGGAAACCCGCACCACGGGACTGTAGGAAGCGTCAAGCAGCAGCTTGCCCACCGCCCGGGTCTCGTCGTCCTCGCCGATGCGGGAGTCGGCGGGGGAATAGCCGCGCCCGGCGCCCACGGTGAGACGCATGTTCAATTCGCCTTCCTCATTGAGATGGGCGATGACGTGTTCCGGATTGATGACGTCCACGCCGTGGGTCGCCTCGATATTGGCGGCGGTGACCACGCCGGGGCCCTTGCCGCTCAGGTTGAGCATGGCTTCCTGGCGGTCATTGAGCACGATGGCGATGCCCTTGAGGTTGAGCAGTATCTCCACCACATCCTCGCGTACGCCTTCGATGGTGCTGTATTCGTGCACCACGCCGTCGATTTCCACTTCCTCGATGGCGCTGCCCGGCATCGAGGAAAGCAGAATCCGCCGCAGGGCGTTGCCCAGGGTGTGGCCGAAACCCCGCTCCAGTGGCTCGAGCACCACCCTGGAGTGGCGCTTGTCGAATTGGTCAACCTGCACCACTCTCGGGGTGAGGAAATCGGATAAGGAAAGCTGCATGAGTTCTACCTGTTGCTGACTAAAGCACTGATTGCCGGGGTTTATGTACTAATGGCTGGTTCGAGCACCCAGGGCGCTGCTGCGACGCCATGGGCTACTTGGAGTACAACTCCACGATCAGGTTCTCGTTGATTTCGGATGGCAGGTCGGCCCGGTCCGGGACGCGGGTGAATTGACCTTCCATCTTGCCGGGATCAACCGAAACCCAGTCCACTTCGGTTCTTTGCGCCGCCATGTCCAGCGCGGACTTGATTCGCAACTGCTGTTTGGCCCGCTCGCGCACGGCGACCACATCGCCGGCATTCACCTGGTACGAGGGAATGTTCACCAGATCGCCATTGACGCTGATGGATTTGTGCGACACGAGCTGCCTCGCCTCGGCGCGGGTGGAACCGAATCCCATGCGGTACACCACATTGTCGAGCCGGCATTCCAGCAGTTGCAGCAGATTCTCGCCGGTGGCGCCCTTGCGCCGGGCGGCTTCCTTGTAATAGCCGCGGAACTGCTTTTCCAGCACGCCGTAGGTGCGGCGGACCTTCTGCTTTTCCCGCAGTTGCACGCCGTAATCCGACAACCTGCCGCGGCGCTGGCCGTGCTGGCCCGGAATCGCCTCGGACTTGCACTTGTTCTCGAACGGGCGAACACCGCTTTTCAGGAACAGGTCGGTGCCTTCCCGGCGGGACAACTTGCATTTCGGGCCCAGATATCTGGCCATACTCGGTCTCCTTCGCCTTCCTACACGCGCCGCTTCTTGGGCGGGCGGCAACCATTGTGTGGAATGGGAGTCACATCGGTAATATTGTTGACCCGCAGCCCGCAGGCATTGAGCGCCCGCACCGCGGATTCGCGGCCCGGGCCGGGGCCGTTCACTTTCACATCCACATTCTGCAGCCGGTACAGTTCCATGGCGGTGCGGCCGGCCTTTTCCGCCGCCACCTGGGCGGCGAAGGGCGTACTCTTGCGCGAGCCGCGGAATCCCGAACCACCGGCGGTGGCCCAGGTCAGGGTGTTGCCCTGCCGGTCGGTGATGGAAATGATCGTGTTGTTGAAGGACGCATGAATATGCACCACGCCGTCTGAGACTTCGCTGCGCGCCTTCTTGCGCCCGGATTTCGCTTTTGCTGTGGCCATGGTCTACTTCCTGATCGGCTTGCGCGGACCCTTGCGGGTGCGGGCATTGGTCTTGGTGCGTTGCCCGCGCACCGGCAGCGAACGGCGATGCCGGATGCCGCGGTTGCAGCCAAGGTCCATTAACCGCTTGATGTTCATGGACGTTTCCCGCCGCAGATCGCCCTCGGTGGGGATCTTGACGACTTCGGCCCGGATCGAATCGAGCTGTTCCGGACTGAGTTCGGCGGTGCGGGTCGCGGGCTCGATGCCGGCGGCCTTGCAGATCGCCCCGGCCATGGTCGGCCCAATGCCATAGACATACCGCAGTGAAATCACGATATGCTTGTTGTCCGGTATGTTGACTCCGGCAATACGTGCCATAAATTCACTCCAAATCTGGTTCGCACATGCCATCCCTGGCGCGGCTCTTTGGGCTTCGCCAAGCCCCTGTCTCGCCTGCCCAGTCGCCGAGCATAGCTCGCCGACGCTCGTCCTGCGCACGAAGCTGCGCTTCGTAAACGCTTGGCCTCGCCCTTGGCGAGCCGTTCGGCCCTCAAAGAGCTTCGCTCTTTGTCGGCTGCGCCGACCGGGCAACCTGCCCTGGCCTGGCTTGCTCATGCCATCCCTGGCGCGGCTTTTTGGGTTTCGCCAAACCCCGGTCTCGCCTGCCCAGTCGCCGAGCATAGCTCGCCGACGCTCGTCCTGCGCACGAAGCTGCGCTTCGTAAACGCTTGGCCTCGCCCTTGGCGAGCCGTTCGGCCCTCGAAAAGCATGCTTTTCGTCGGCTGCGCCGACCGGGCAACCTGCCCTGGCCTGGCTTGCTCATGCCATCCCTGGCGCGGCTCTTTGGGTTTCGCCAAACCCCGGTCTCGCCATCCGTGGCGAGCCGTTCGGCCCTCGAAAAGCATGCTTTTCGTCGGCTGCGCCGACCGGGCCTCACCCCTGTCGCTGTTTGTGGCGGGGTTCGGCGCTGCAGATCACCCGGATGACGCCATTGCGCTTGATGATCTTGCAGTTGCGGCAGATTTTCTTGACCGACGCTCGCACTTTCATCGTATTCCCCTCTTTCGGAATTCCGCTAGATTCCCGACCGGCCGTAAGCGCCGAGCCGGGACTTCTTCATCAGCGAGTCATATTGATGCGACATCAGGTGCGACTGCACCTGGGACCAGAAATCCATGGTCACCACCACGGAAATCAGCAATGCCGTTCCACCGAGGTTGAACGGCACATTGGCCAGCATCTGCATGAAATTCGGCAGCAGGCAGACCAGGGTGATATAGATCGCGCCGAACATGGTCAGCCTGGTAATTACGCCGTCGATGTACTTTGCGGTTTGCTCGCCGGGCCGGATGCCGGGAATGAACGCCCCGGAGCGGCGCAGGTTGTCCGCCACGTCCCGCGGGTTGAACACCAGCGCGGTGTAGAAAAAACAGAAAAAGATGATCATCGCGCTGAAAATGATGATGTACAGCGGCTGGCCGGGGCCGATGAGCAGGGCGAGATCCTGCAGCCATTCGGCGCTTTCGGACTGGCCGAACCACTGCCCGAGGGAGGCCGGGAAAAGCAGGATGCTGCTGGCGAAAATCGCCGGAATCACCCCGGCCATGTTGATCTTCAGCGGCAGGTGGCTGGCCTGGGCCTGGTACATCTTGCGGCCCTGCTGGCGCTTGGCGTAGTTCACGGTGATGCGGCGCTGGGCGCGCTCCACATAGACGATGCAGCCCACCACGCCAACGGCGATCAGGCCCACCACAAGCAATAGCACGCCATTGATCTGGCCTTCGTAGGCCTGGGTCAGGGAAGTTCCCACGGCGGCCGGGAAACCCGCCACGATACCGGCGAAGATCAGCATGGAAATGCCGTTGCCGACGCCTTTTTCGGTGATCTGCTCCCCCAGCCACATCAGGAACATGGCGCCGGTCACCAGGGAAATGATCGCGGTGAGGGTGAAGGCGAGGCCGGGGTTGTAGGCCAGGGGCGTGAGCAGACCCATGGTCATGGCGGTGCCCTGCACCGTGGCCAGGGCCAGGGCGCCCCAGCGGGTGTACTGGGTGATCTTGCGCCGGCCCGATTCGCCTTCCTTCTTCAACTGGTCGAGCTGGGGGCTGACCGCGGTGAGCAATTGCATGATGATCGATGCGGAAATGTAAGGCATGATGCCCAGGGCGACGATGCTCATGCGCTCCAGGGCGCCGCCGGAGAACATGTTGAACAGGTCGGCGAAAGTGCCTTCGGTCTGGGAAAAGAAAGCCTGCAATTGCAGTGGGTCGATTCCCGGCACCGGAATATGGGTGCCCACGCGATAAACGAAAATCGCGAACAGCAAGAACAGCAGGCGCGACTTCAGTTCGCCAAGGCCGGCGCCGATGTTCTCGGGATTGATGCCTGGTGTTTTCGCCATGGTGGATTACCCGTCCTCGCCTCCCACGCCACTGTCATTCCGCGCGGCTTTCCCTTCACTGTCATTCTGCGCGGAGCGAAGCGGAGTCGCAGAATCTCCCGAATCTTCCCCGCCCTTTTCAGGTTTCGCGCCATCTGCCCGGGATTCCGCGACTTCGCGCGGAATGACAGCAGGGGGGCGCGTCTTATCAGCAGGGGTGCTCGTCTTATCAGTAGGGGGGCGCGTTTTATCCGCTGGGGCGCGGGTTTTATCCGTAGAGGCGCGCGTGCCTTCCGCGGGGGGGGGCGCGTTTTCCGTGGCGCTCTGGTCCCAGTCGCCGATGACCTTGCCGCCGGCGGCTTCGATGGCGGCCCGGGCGCCCTTGCTGACCCGCAACCCCTGTACGGTTAGCGCCCGCGTCACATCGCCGGATAGCATGACCCTGGCGCGCTTGATATTGGCCTGCACCACGCCGGCCTTGCGCAGGGCGTCGAGGTCGATGACTTCGGCGTCGATCCGGTTCAGTTCCGAAGTGCGCACCTCGGCGGTCACGCGACCCACCCGGGAAGTGAAGCCGAACTTGGGCAGGCGCATCTGCAATGGCATCTGGCCGCCTTCGAATCCGGGGCGAACGCCGCCGCCGGAGCGGGAATTCTGCCCCTTGTGCCCCTTGCCGCAGGTCTTGCCGAAACCGCTGCCCATGCCGCGGCCGACGCGCTTTCTCGCCTTGCCGCTGCCCGGGGCCGGTTTCAGGTCATTCAATCGCATTTGCCCAACTCCGTTCTGTGTTTCCCGCCAAGGATCCCGCTAGCCCGATTCCACGGCGAGCAGGTAGCTGATCTTGTTGATCATGCCGCGCACCGCCGGGGTGTCTTCGACTTCCACGGTCTGGTGCATGCGGCGCAGGCCAAGCCCTTTCAAGCACAGCTTGTGCCTGGGCTGGGCCCCGATGGGGCTGCGCACCAGGGTTACCCGGACGGTTGCCTTGGATTTCGCCTTTGCCATTTTCTCAGCCCAGAATCTCGTCAACCGATTTGCCGCGCCGGTAGGCCACGTCTTCCGGCGAGCGCATGTCGCGCAGGCCCTTGAAAGTCGCCCGCACCACGTTCACCGGATTGGTGGAGCCATAGCACTTGGCGAGCACGTCCTGCACGCCGGCGAGTTCGAGTATGGCGCGCATGGCGCCGCCGGCAATGACGCCGGTGCCTTCCGAGGCCGGCTGCATGTACACCTTCGACGCGCCGTGGCGGGCCTTGATGGGATACTGCAGGGTCTGGCCGTCGAGATTGACCGTAATCATGTTGCGGCGCGCGGATTCCATCGCCTTCTGAATGGCGAGGGGGACTTCCCGGGCCTTGCCGCGGCCGAAACCGACCCGGCCATTGCCGTCGCCCACCGCGGTGAGCGCGGTGAAGCCGAAGATCCGACCGCCCTTGACCACCTTGGCGACACGATTGACCTGGATCAGCTTCTCCTGCAAACCCTCTTCGTTTTTTTCCGTCGATTCTCTGAATGCCATATTGAATACCTAGAACTTCAAGCCCGCTTCCCGGGCCGCTTCCGCCAGGGCCTTGACGCGGCCATGGTAGGCGTAACCCGAACGGTCGAAAGCCACTGTGTCGATTCCCGCCGCAAGGGCGCGCTCGGCGATGCGTTGGCCCACCTTGCCGGCGGCCTCGATATTGCCCGTGGCGCCGTCGCGCTGGTCCTTCTCCACGGTGGAAGCACAGGCCAGCACCGAGGCGCCGCCGGGGGCGATGACCTGGGCGTACATATGCCTGGGCGAGCGAAATACGCACAGGCGGTTGATACCCTGTTGCCGAATCCGCGCCCTCGCTCTTCGCGCCCGGCGCAGGCGGGCGTCTTTCTTCACACTCACAATCTGGCCTCTACTTCTTCTTCGCCTCTTTCGAGAACACGCGCTCGCCCACATAGCGAATGCCCTTGCCCTTGTAGGGCTCGGGCGGGCGGAAAGCGCGGATTTCGGCGGCCACCTGGCCCACTTTCTGCTTGTCCGCCCCGCTGACGCTGATTTCCGTCTGGGAAGGCGTTTCCACCTTGATGCCTTCGGGAACGGCGTAATCTATGGGATGGGAATAGCCCAGGGTCAGATTCAGCTTCGACCCCTGGGCCCTGGCGCGGTAGCCGACGCCGCGCAGTTCCAGCTTTTTCTCATAGCCCTCGGAAACTCCGGTGACCATGTTGCGCAACAGGGAATGCACGGTTCCCACCATGGCATTGGCCCGCCGCGAATTTCGCCGGGCGCTGACCCGCAGGCCTTCCTCGCCCTGGGCCACCTCGACTTCCACCGGCAGCGCGAGCTGGAGAGCGCCCTTGCCGCCCTTGACGGAGACTTCTCCGCCGCGCAGCGCCGCTTCCACGCCTTTGGGAAGCTGCACCGGATTGTTGGCCATTCTCGACATGGTCTGGTTCCTAGAACACCGTGCAGATCACTTCGCCGCCGACGCCTTTCGCCCGGGCCTGGCGGTCGGTCATCAGGCCCAGATTGGTGGACATGATGACGGTGCCAAGGCCGGCGCGGTTGCTGGGCAAATCGCCTTTGCCGCGGTAGCTGCGCAGGCCGGGACGGCTTACCCGCTTGATCTCCTCGATGGCGGGCACGCCGTTGACGTACTTCAGCGCCACTTCGATTTCCGGCTTGCCGCCGTTGTCGTCCACCGAGTAGGACTGGATGTAACCCTCTTCGAGCAGCAGCCCGCAAATGGCAAGCTTGATCTTCGACGCCGGGCAGCGCACGGTTTCCAGCCTGGCCATTTGCGCATTGCGGATGCGGGTCAGGTAATCGGCGATCGGGTCGGTCATGCTCATGGTGATTCCCCGCCTACCAGCTTGCTTTCACCAGGCCCGGCACATCGCCGCGCATGGCCGCTTCGCGCAGCTTGTTGCGGCACAGGCCGAACTTGCGAAATACGCCCCGGGGCCTGCCGGTAAGCCGGCAGCGCCGCACGACCCGCACCGGGCTCGCGTTTCGCGGCAGCTTCTGCAACTTCATCTGCGCTTCCCATTTTTCCTCGCTGCTCGCTTTCGAATCGGCGAGCACCGCCTTCAGCGCGTCGCGACGGGCGGCGTACCGCCGCACGGTCTTCATTCGCTTCGCTTCCCTGGCGATCATTGAAACTTTTGCCATGTACCCGTCTCCCGCAGCGCTCGCCGCGTTCGCTCCCGTTGCCGATGCCGTCAACCCGCCGCCGCGCCCATGCCCCGGAAGGGGAAGCGCATGGCGGCGAGCAGGGCCCGTCCTTCTTCATCGCTGTCGGCGTCGGTGGTGATGATGATGTCAAGCCCCCGAATCTTGTCGATCTTGTCATAGTCGATCTCGGGGAAGATGATCTGTTCGCTCACGCCCATGGCGAAATTGCCGTTGCCGTCGAAGGATTTCGGATTGAGGCCGCGGAAATCCCGGATTCTGGGGATGGCGATTCCCACCAGCCGCTCGAGAAACTCGTACATCCGCTCGCCCCGCAGGGTCACCTTGCAGCCGATAGGCCAGCCTTCGCGGATCTTGAAGCCCGCCACGCTCTTGCGCGCCTTGGTGATCACCGGCTTCTGGCCGCTGATGGCCCGCATGTCGGCGCTGGCGTGCTCCAGGACTTTCTTGTCCGCAACCGCGTCGCCAAGGCCCATGTTGAGCACCACCTTGGTCACCCTGGGCGCCTGCATGGGATTGGCGTAGCCGAATTGTTTCGTCAGGGCCGGCGCCACTTCCCGCTGATAGAATTTCTTGAATCCCGCCATTGCTCCCACCCGGCCTGTTTCAGTCTATTGCGTCGCCGCTCGACTTGAAGAAGCGGGTCTTGCCGCCGTCCTCGTCGATGCGGATGCCAACCCGGTCGGGCGCGCCGGTGTCGGGATTGAATATCGCCACATTGGAAACATGCAGCGGCGCCTCTTTTTCCACGATGCCCCCCGCCTGACCCAGATTGGGATTGGGCCGGGTATGCCGCTTGATCATGTTCACCCCCGCGACGATGACCCGGTCATCGCCCACCATGCGGGAGATCGTGCCCCGGGTGCCCTTGTCCCGGCCGGCAATCACGATCACTTCGTCGTCTCTTCGCAGTTTGCGCATAGCTTGCAGTCCCCATCGGCCCCTGCAGCCGATTACAACACCTCCGGCGCCAGTGAAATGATCCGCATGAAACGCTCTTCCCGCAGTTCCCTGGTAACCGGGCCGAATACCCGGGTGCCGATGGGCGCCTGCTGGTTGTTCAGCAGAATCGCGGCGTTGTCGTCAAAGCGGATCAGGGAGCCGTCGCCCCGGCGCACGCCCTTGCGGGTTCGCACCACGAGGGCGTCGAGCACCTGGCCCTTCTTCACCCTTCCCCGGGGAATCGCCTCCTTCACGGTGACCTTGATGATGTCGCCGATTCGGGCATAGCGCCGGTGGGAGCCGCCAAGCACCTTGATGCACATGACCCGGCGCGCGCCGCTGTTGTCGGCCACATCGAGGTAGGATTGCACTTGAATCATCGCTCAGTATCCGCCTTTCAATCCCTGGGTCAGGCTCCTGGCCCGATGTCCGTGACAGCTTTCGTCGTGATTTTCATGGGGCGTCAAACTCCCGTGGCCCGCTTGTCAATCGAAACCAGCGCCCAGGATTTGGTGCGGGAAATCGGCCGCACCTCGCGGATGGTCACTTCATCGCCGGGCCGGCAGTCGTTGTTCGCGTCATGGGCGGCAATCCGGGTGGAGCGCTTGACGATCTTGCCGTACACCGGATGCTTGACCCGCCGCTCCACGAGCACCACGATGGACTTGTCCATGCGGTTGCTGATCACCCTGCCTGAAGTCGTGCGTCCCTTGCCCTGTTCCACATCGATTTCTGTCATTCGCTTTCTTCCACCGCCGTCAGCGCCGCATCCGCGGCGGCCTTCTCGGCGAGCAATGTCTTGATTCTCGCAATATCCTTGCGCACCGCCGTCGCCAGATGCGGCTGGCCCAACTCCCCCGTCGCCTTCTGCATGCGGTAGCCGAACTGCTCCTTGCGCAATTCCTCCAGCCGGGTCTGCAATTCGGCGGGGGTCAATTCCCGCAATTCGCTCGCTTTCATCACATGACCGTCCGTTTCACAAAACTCGTGCGGAACGGCAGCTTGGCCGCGGCCAGGGAAAATGCGTCCCGGGCCAGTTCCTCGTCCACGCCTTCAATCTCGAACATGACCCGGCCCGGCTGAATCTGGGCGACCCAGTACTCCACATTGCCCTTGCCCTTGCCCTGACGCACTTCGAGGGGCTTCTGGGTGATCGGCTTGTCCGGGAATACCCGGATCCAGATCTTGCCGCCCCGGCGCACCCGGCGCGTCATCGCCCGCCGCGCCGCTTCGATCTGGCGCGCGGTCAGGCGGCCGCGGCTGACGGCTTTCAGGCCGAACTGGCCGAAATCCACCGAACTGCCGCGGTGGGACAGGCCGCGGTTGCGGCCCTTGTGCATCTTGCGAAACTTGGTGCGCTTGGGCTGTAACACTTTTCCTGACTCTCTATACCTTCTGTATCTTTACCCGGTCCGGCCTGGCGACCGCCTAGGCCTGGGCCGCCCTGACGCCGGGCCCGAGCATGGCTTCGTCGAGATCGAATACCTCGCCCCGGAAAATCCATACCTTGACGCCGATCACGCCATAGGTGGTGCTGGCTTCCGAGGTGGCGTAGTCGATATCGGCGCGGAAGGTGTGCAGGGGCACGCGGCCTTCGCGATACCATTCCGAGCGCGCGATCTCCGCGCCGCCGAGGCGACCGCCCACCTGCACCTTGATGCCTTCGGCGCCGTGGCGCATGGCGTTCTGCACCGCCCGCTTCATGGCCCGGCGGAACATCACCCGGCGTTCGAGTTGCTGGGCGACGCTGTCGGCGACGAGTTGGGCGTCGAGGTCGGGCTTGCGGATCTCCTCGATGTTCACCTGCACCGCCCGCTGGTCCAACTGCATCAGGCTGGCGAGGGCGGCGCGCAGCTTTTCCACGTCCTCGCCCTTCTTGCCGATCACGATGCCCGGTCGCGCGGTATGGATCGTGATGCGCGCGGTTTCGGCGGGGCGTTCGATATCCACCCGGGAAACCGAGGCATTGGCGAGACGCTTGCGAATGTATTCGCGCACCTTCAGGTCCACGAGCAGGTTGTCCGCGTATTGCTCGCCTTCGGCGTACCACAGCGAGGTGTGCCGCTTGACGATGCCAAGCCTGATGCCGGTTGGATGCGCTTTTTGACCCATTTTCCTAGTCCTGACTCCCGCCTTCGCCTGCCGCGTCCTATTCGCCGTCGGCTACCTTGATGGTGATATGGCAGGAGCGCTTGAGAATCCGGTCCGCCCTGCCCTTCGCCCGCGGCCGGATGCGTTTCATGGTACGCGCCTCGTCCACGCAAATCGTCGCTATCTTCAATTCGTCCACATCGGCGCCTTCATTGTGCTCGGCGTTGGCGATGGCCGAGTTGAGCAGCTTGCGGATGATCGCTGCGGCTTTCCGGGTGCTGAAAGTCAGCAACTGCAGGGCTTCCTCCACGGGCTTGCCGCGGACCTGGTCCGCCACGAGCCGCGCCTTCTGCGCCGAGATCCGCGCGCCCCGCAATCTTGCCGCCACTTCCATCACCGTATCTCCTGTCGCCTACCGCCGCTTTGCCTTCTTGTCGGCAACATGGCTGCGATAGGTGCGGGTCAGGGCGAACTCGCCGAGCTTGTGACCCACCATGTCTTCGCTGATGAATACCGGCACATGCTGGCGGCCGTTGTGCACGGCGATCGTCAGGCCGAGCATGTCCGGTGAAATCATCGAACGCCGCGACCAGGTCTTGATCGGGCGCTTGTCGTTGTTCTCCGCGGCCTTCTGCACTTTCTTCATCAGGTGCAGATCGATAAAGGGGCCTTTTTTCAATGAACGTGGCACGGCTTGATTCCTCTCTGCTGTTCCCGGGCGACCCTAGCGGTTCGACTTTCTGCGCCGCACGATCAGCTTGTCGGTGCGCTTGTTGGAACGGGTCTTGAATCCCTTGGTGGGCACGCCGGTGGGCGATACCGGATGCCGGCCGCCGGAAGACTTCCCCTCGCCGCCGCCATGGGGGTGATCCACGGGATTCATCACCACGCCCCGCACCGTTGGCCGGATGCCGCGCCAGCGGCTCGCGCCCGCCTTGCCCAGGGAGCGCAGGGAATGCTCGGAGTTGGAAACTTCGCCCAGGGTTGCGCGGCAATCGGCAAGCACCTTGCGCATTTCGCCGGAGCGCAGACGCAGGGTGACGTATTTCCCTTCCCGGGCGACGAGTTGCACCGAGGCGCCGGCGCTGCGGGCGATCTGGGCGCCCTTGCCCGGCTTCAACTCGACGCAGTGCACATTGCTGCCGAGCGGCACATTGCGCAGCGGCAGGCAGTTGCCGGCGCGAATCGGAGAATCCTCGCCGGACAGCAGCCGGTCTCCCGCCCGCACCGCCGCCGGGGCGATGATGTAGCGGCGCTCGCCATCGGCATAGAGCAGCAGGGCGATATTGGCCGAGCGGTTCGGGTCGTATTCGAGCCGTTCCACCCTGGCTTCGATATTGTCCTTGTTGCGGCGGAAATCGATGATGCGGTACTTCTGCTTGTGGCCGCCGCCGGCATGGCGCCGGGTGATTCTGCCCTGGTTGTTGCGACCGCCGGTTTTCGGCTTGGGCGCGGTAAGCGGCGCGAACGGCGCGCCCTTGTGCAATTCGGGATGGCGCACCTTGACGACGAAACGGCGTCCGGGTGATGTGGGTTTGCATTTTACGACCGGCATGGCGTCAACTCCTCCTAACCCGCATCCGCGAAATCGATTTCATCGCCGGGCTGCAGGCGCACATAGGCCTTGCGCCAGTCCGGGCGCTTGCGCGGACGGCCCCGGGCGGCGCCCTTGACCTTGCCCTTCACATTGAGCACCTGGAGATCGGTGACCACCACTTCATAAATGGTTTCCACCGCTTGCCTGATTTCCGCCTTGGTGGCGTCCCGCGCTACCCGGAAGGCGTACTGGTTGTGTTCGTCGCCGGCTATGGTGGTCTTCTCGGACACATGTGGCGCCAGCAATACCTGATACATGCGTTCCGGGTTCATGACAGCATTCCTTCCATCTGCTTCATGGCCGCCACGGTACAAAGCACCTTGTCGAAACCGATCAGGCTCACCGGATCGATGGCCTGGGCGTCGAGGACATCCACCTTGTGGAGATTGCGGGCGGCGAGATACAGGTTCCGCTCCACCTCTCCGGTGATGATGAGCACGTTGTCGAGTTCGAATTCCCTGAGCTTGCCCACGAGTTCCTTCGTCTTGTGCGATTCGAGGCTGAAATCGTCCACCACGATGAGGCGTTGCTGGCGAATGAGTTCGGAGACGATGCACCGCATCGCGCTGCGGTACATCTTGCGATTGAGTTTCTTGCCGTAATCCCGGGGCCGGGCCGCGAAAGCAAGGCCACCGCCACGCCAGATCGGCGAGCGGATGGTGCCGGCCCGGGCCCTGCCGGTGCCCTTCTGGCGCCAGGGCTTGCGCCCGCCGCCGCGGACTTCGGAGCGGTTCTTCTGCCGGACGCTGCCCTGGCGGGCGCCGGCGAGATAGGTCACCACCGTCTGATGCACCAGCGGCTCATTGAATTCCCGGGCAAAGGCCTCGTCGGGAAGGGAAATCTTTTTCCGGGTCTTCTTGCCCGGAACCGTCAAGGCCAGTTCCATGATCAATTCGTCCGTCTGGTCTTGATGGCGGGCCGCACAATGACCCGGGAGCCGGTGGCGCCGGGCAGCGCGCCCTTGATCAGCAGCAGATGGTTTTCGAGGTCCACCCGCACGATTTCGAGGCTTTGCACGGTTTTACGCACGTTGCCCATCTGTCCGGCCATCTTCTTGCCCTTGAATACCTTGCCCGGCGTCTGGCACTGGCCGATGGAGCCGGGGGCGCGGTGTGAAATCGAGTTGCCGTGGGTGGCGTCCTGCATGCTGAAATTGTGACGCTTGACCGTGCCCTGGAAGCCCTTGCCCTTGGAGATGCCGGTGACATCGACTTTCTGGCCGACTGCAAACAGGTCCACCCGGAATTCGCTGCCGGCGTTGACCTCGCCGAGATCAAGGCCCTCGGTGCGGAACTCCCACAGGCCTTCACCGGCTTCGGTTCCCGCCTTGCGGAAATGGCCGGCTTCACAATTGTTGACGCGCGAAGCCTTGCGCGAACCCATGGTGACCTGGACCGCGCTGTAACCGTCCGACTCCGGGGTCTTGACCTGGGTCACCCGGTTCGGTTGCACTTCCACCACGGTCACCGGAACGGATTCCCCGTCTTCCGTGAAGACGCGGGTCATCCCGCTCTTGCGACCGACAAGCCCTAAGGACATTTGTTGAACACCTCTTTGTGCACGGGGCTGAAACCCTCTCTGGCCGCTTGCGCGTTGCACCTGGCGCGATATCAGGGATATCCGTGAGATCAGTGCGCCAATTGACTATTTCCCGAACAATTTCTTCCCTGAAATTGTTCTCCATCGCAAAACAAAAGCGTGGTTTTGTTTTGCTCCCGAATTCAGCGGCTTGCGCCGCAGAATTCGGCGGCGCATCCCTGGCGCCGCGCGGAAGCTACAGTTGATCCGAGCTTCCTTCAGCTAAAAAAAGGGCAACGGGGACTGACAACCCGTTGCCTGGTTCTGGTTCAGCGCGCTTACTGCAGGCTGATCTGTACGTCGACTCCCGCCGCCAGATCGAGTTTCATCAAGGCATCGACGGTTTTTTCCGTCGGCTCGACGATATCAAGCAGGCGCTTGTGGGTACGAATCTCGTACTGGTCCCTCGCATCCTTGTTCACATGGGGCGAAATCAGCACGGTGTAGCGCTCCTTGTGGGTTGGCAAGGGGATGGGTCCTCTCACCTGCGCCCCGGTGCGCTTCGCCGTATCCACGATCTCCCTGGTGGATTGGTCGATCAGGCGATGGTCGAATGCCTTCAGCCGGATTCTGATTCTTTGATTCTGCATCTTCATCCGCTGGTGGAATCAGGCCCGAAGCCCTTTCCCCTGCTACTCTTCGCCTCGTTTCCCGACTACCCGGGCACGGCCTGATCCGATCAAAATCGATGGCTTCAGGTTCGCCCGCCCAAAAAAGACGCGTATTTTGCTGACTTGACTTGGGGGTGTCAAGCAAAAATCACCCGGAATCACAAAAAAGTTTGTCCGGGTTGTTGGTGGCGACTCACAGCGTACCAATTCCGTCATTCTGCGCGCAGTCGCAGAATCTCTTTGGGAGGCCACCGCATGAGATCCTGCGATTCCGCTTCGCTCCGCGCGGGATGACGGGAAAGGGGAAGTCAGCGGTGACGGCGGCTTTGGCGGCGTTGGGGTTTTTCCCTGAACAGGGAGGGGCGGTGGAAAGGTGGCGCCGGGGTGAGTTGGGATGGGTCGGGATGGATACAGTCGAGCTTGCCGCCGAGTTTGTCCTCGATGGGGGGCAGGAGAAAGGAATCTTCCTCGCAGGCGAAGCTGATGGAGGTTCCCACCTTGCCGGCGCGACCGGTACGGCCGATGCGGTGGACGTAGTCATCGGGTTCCTCGGGCAAGGTGTAATTGATCACATGGGTGACTTCCTCTATATGGAGGCCGCGCCCGGCCACGTCGGTGGCGACGAGCACCTGGATTTCGCCGGACTTGAACCGGGCGAGGGTGCGGCTGCGCCTGTGCTGGGGAATCTCGCCGGACAGCATCCCGCAATTGACGCCGTTGCGGTGCAGGTCGTCCGCGAGCCTGCGCACCTGGTCGCGCCGGTTGCTGAATACCAGCACCTTGTTCTTGCCGGGTTCGCTGAGCAGGTTGTACAGGAGATGGTACTTGTCGCTGGTGGTGACGAGATAGACTTTCTGGTCCACCGCCTCGGCGGCGATCTGCTCCGGATCGACTTCCACCATGACCGGGTCCAGCGCCCAGCGGCCGGCAAGTTCGGTGATTGCCGGCGGAAAGGTGGCGCTGTAGAGCAGGGTCTGGCGGCAATCCTTGCGCGGCGTGCGGGAGACGATCCGGCGCACCTGGGGAATGAAGCCCATGTCGAGCATGCGGTCCGCCTCGTCGAGGACGAGCAGTTCGATCAGACCCAGGTACAAATTTTCGCTGCCGGCGAAATCGAGCAGGCGGCCGGGAGTGGCGACGACGATATCTACCGGGCCGGCGTCCAGCGCCCGATGCTGTTTTTGATAATCCTCCCCCCCCACCAGGGTGACCACGCGCAGTTCGCAAAAGCGGGTAAGCGCTTCGGCGTCGGCGGCGATCTGGCCGGCGAGTTCCCGGGTGGGGGCAACCACCAGCGCCCGGGGTTCGCCGACGAAGCGTTCGCCTTCCACGGGATTGCTCAGCAGGTCGTTGATGATGGTGATGAGGAATGCCGCGGTCTTGCCGGTGCCGGTCTGGGCCTTGCCGGTGACGTCGTGGCCTTGCAGGGTATGGCGAAGGCTTGCGGCCTGGATCGGTGTGCAATGGGTGAAGCCCAGGGCGTGGATCGCCTGGCGCAGGGGTTCGCGCAGGTCGAATTCGTCGAATGTGGTGAGTGATTCGTCAGTTGCCGGCATGGGTTGGTCCGGCGCGGGGGCGGAAGGAGCAGGTTTCACAATCCGGGTCCCGTGGGAGTTTGAGGTCGCGCCATTGCATGCTCGCGGCATCGAGAAGCAGGAGACGACCGATGAGTGTCTGGCCGATGCCGGCGAGCATCTTGATGGCTTCCATGGCCTGGAGCGAACCGATTATTCCTACAAGCGGCGCCATTACGCCATTGCGGGCGCAACTCGTATCGAGTTCGCCGATTTGCGGATACAGGCAATGGTAGCACGGGCTGGCGGCAATGTTCGGATCGAAGGCGGCAATCTGGCCCTGCATGCGGATGGCGGCGGCGGAAATCAGCGGCTTTCCCCTGGCGAAGCAGGAGGCATTGATGGCGAAACGGGTTTCGAAATTGTCGCAGGCGTCGAGCACGAGGTCGGCCCCGGCCACCGCCGCATCGAGACTGTTGCCTTGCAGGCGCTGGTGGATCGTGGTCACGGCAACATCGGGATTGAGGCTGAGCAGCCGGTCCCGGGCGGAATCGACCTTGGCCTGACCGAGCGATTTTTCGGCATGGGCGATCTGGCGCTGCAGATTGGTCAATTCAACGATATCGTCATCGGCGATCAGCAGGCGGCCGACTCCGGCCGCGGCAAGATACATGGCCGCGGGGCAGCCGAGCCCACCCATGCCGACGATGAGAACGGTGGCGTCCATGAGCTTGCGCTGTCCCGCCACGTCCATTTCGGGTAACAGGATCTGGCGGCTGAAGCGCAACAACTGCTGTTCATTCATCGGCTGGCTGCATTGGACATGGCGTGCCCGGGCAAACCCGGGATTATAGTCGAATATGTGGGACAGCCATCCTTGAATCTCAGGCCCCCTGAATCTCGCCGCTTACGGCTTTCCGAAAGGCGCGGGAAAACCATCGGAATCACTGTCATTCTGCGCGAAGCGAAGCGTAGTCGCAGAATCTCCCTGGGGATTTTGTGGGAGGGCGCCTGCCTTCCCTGGCATGGATGAGTCGGTCGTGGCCGGCGTGGTCCTGGCAGTGCCTGATGTCGCGGTATCCGGCGGCGGAGAGCAGCCCGGCTACTGGCTCGCGCTGGTCGTGGCCGTGTTCGAGCAGCAGCAGTCCGCCGGCCTTGAGGCAGCGTCTGGCCTGGGCGATGATTTCGCGAATGGCGGACAGGCCATCCGCTCCCGCGAACAGGGCCACGTCGGGCTCGAATGCGCAATCGGGATGCAATGCCGGGTCGCCCAGCGCCACATAGGGCGGATTGGCGACGATCATGTCAAGGGCGGAATCCGCCAGGCCCTCACACCAGGAAGCTTCCCGGAAGCTGATGTTGCGGACGCCAAGTTCCCGGGCATTGCGACGGGCGAGGGCCAGGGCTTGCGGGCTGATGTCCACGGCATGAATAAGCCAGTCCGGCTTGCGCTGCGCCAGGGTGATGGCGATGGCGCCGCTGCCTGTGCCGAGGTCGGCGATTTGCAGGGGGCCGGTGTTGCCTTCGGGGGCGGATTCCAGCGCCAGTTCCACCAGCAATTCGGTTTCCGGGCGGGGAATCAGTACACAGGGATCGACCGCAAGCTGGAAGTGCATGAAGCCCGCGTTTCCCAAAAGGTAGGCAATGGGTTCGCCCTTGCCGCGCCGTTTGAGAAGCCGTCGAAACTCGCTGATTTCCCGGTCGCCGATCGGTCGTTCGGGATGGGCGTACAATGCGCTGCGACTGACGCCAAGCACATGGGCGAGCAAGCGTTCGCCATCAAGTCGGGAGTTGTCTGCGGCGCCCGGCAATTTCCGGGCGCTTGCGAGCGCATCGGCTATCGTAGTCACCGGTTTGCTACCTAGGAGCCTGCGCCGCAGGAATTCACGGCTGCAAATCCGCTCTCATCCGCGCCCCCGGCCGCTCGATTTCGTTGCATATCCACCAATATTCGCCTCAATCGATCAGCCGGGGGCGCGGCGATAGCGAATTTTCGCTTTCGCGAATTCCTACGGCGCAGGCTAGAGGCCATACACAATAATGGATTGGACAATCTGCCAGTGATTCTCATTTTGACGCTGCCCACCGCAGCCTGTCATTCTGCGCGAAGCGCAGCGCAGTCGCAGAATCTCGTTGGGAATTCCATACGGCTGTTCAGTCTTGCGCAAGCCTCGCGAGGAGGTCGGCCTGATGTTCCTGCAAGAGGGGCTCGATAACCGATTCCAGGCCGCCGGCCATGACTTCCGGCAGGTTGTACAGCGTCAGCTTGATTCGGTGATCGGTTACCCTGCCCTGGGGGAAATTGTAGGTCCGGATCTTTTCCGAGCGGTCGCCGCTGCCGACGAGACGACGGCGGGTAGCGGACTCTTCCTCCTGTTGTTCCTGTCGCGCCTGGTCCAGCAATCTGGCCTGCAACAGGGACATGGCCCGCGCCTTGTTCTTGTGCTGGGAGCGCTCGTCCTGGCATTCCACGACGATACCGGTTGGCAGATGAGTGAGGCGGATGGCGGAATCGGTCTTGTTCACGTGTTGTCCGCCGGCCCCGCTGGCGCGGAAGGTGTCGATGCGGAGATCGTTCCGGTTCATTTCTATCTCGTCGATCTCCTCCGCTTCGGCAAGCACCGCGACGGTGCAGGCGGAAGTATGGATGCGGCCCTGGGATTCGGTTTCCGGGACGCGCTGTACCCGGTGGGCGCCGGATTCGAATTTCAGCTTCTCGTATACCTTGCGGCCTTCGATCCGCAGGATGACTTCCTTGTATCCGCCATGCTCGCCGGGGCGCTCGCTGATGATATCCGCCCGCCATTGCTGCAATTCGGCATAACGCTGATACATGCGACAGAGATCGCCGGCAAACAGCGCGGCCTCGTCGCCGCCTGTGCCAGCGCGGATTTCGAGAAAAACATCGCAAGCGTCGCGTTCGTCCTGTGGCAATAACAGCAACTGCAGGTCCTGCTCCAGCTTTCCGCACTGCTCGGTCGCCCTGGCGATTTCCTCCTCGGCCATGGCGCGAATTTCCGGGTCGGCGTCTTGCCGCATTTCTTCCGCTTCCCGCCGTTCGCCTGCAATCTCAAGATAGCGGCCATAGGCATGCACCACGCTTTCCAGTTCGGCATATTCCATCGACAACTTGCGAAACCGCAGTTGATCGGCAATGACTTCACCGTCGCCAAGCAAGCCTTCGAGTTCCTCAAAGCGCTCCCGCAGGCCATCGAGTTTCTGGCGAATGGAATGTTGCATGGAATCGGCCTCACTCCAGTGAGGAATTCTGGGAGCCTGCGCCACGGGAATTCACGGCTGCAAATCCGCTCTCATACACGCCCCCGGCCGCTCGATTTCGTTGCATATCCACCAATATTCGCCTCAATCGATCAGCCGGGGGCGCGGCGATAGCGAATTTTCGCTTTCGCGAATTCCTGTGGCGCAGGCTCCTGGTCAAGCTCGAACAGTTCCCGGGTTGCGTCAAGCAATTCATCCCTGCCTTCGGCGCTGGCCTGCTTCATGCGAACGCTGGGTGAATGAATCAGTTTGTTGGTGATGGCCCGAGCCAGTGACTCGAGGACGGCTTCCGCATCCTTGCCTTTTTCCAATTCGCGCCGGGCCTGGCGAAGCTCGGCCTGACGAATCTTGTCGGCCTTGCCGCGCAGGCGGCGCAGGGTAGCGACAGCGTTGCGCGAACGCAACTGCCCGAGAAAGCTTTCCATCCCCCGATCAATGATGGATTCGGCCTCGGTCGCAGCTTCCCTCCGGCTTGCCACGCTGTCCTCTATGACATTGCCGATGTCGTCAATGCCGTAGAGATAGGCGTCGGGAATCTCGCTCACTTCCACTTCGATGTCGCGCGGAACGGCGAGATCCACGAGCAGCATCGGGCGGTGTTTGCGCCGGCGAATCGCCCGCTCCACCATACCCTTGCCAATCAGGGGCAACTGACTGCTTGTGGACGAGATTACGATATCGGCGTGAATCAGCAACGCGGGCAAGTCCGACAGCAGGGCGCCTTCGCCGGAAATCCTTCCTGCCAGTTGCAGGGCATTATCGAGCGTGCGATTGGCGACAACGATACTGCGGACCCCCTTCTCGGTCAGATGCCGCGCGGCGAGTTCGATGGTGCGACCGGCGCCCACGAGCAGAACCTGCAAGCGGGACAGGTCGGAGAAGATTCGCCCGGCCAGCGCGACCGCCGCATAGGCAACCGATACCGGGCTGGCGCCAATGGCAGTTTCGCTGCGCACTTCCTTGGCAATGGAAAAGGACGCCTCGAATGCCTGGGCAAGCTGTCCCCCGGCCAGTTTCAATTCCCGTGACAGGGCCAGGGCGGACTTGATCTGCCCCAGAATCTGGGGTTCGCCGAGTACCATGGAATCCAGGCCCGCAGCGACCTTCATCAGGTGCCGCACCGCGTCGCCACCCTGATGGAAATAGCTCGACGGCGCCAGTTCTTCGACGCGCAAACCATGAATTCCCGCCAGCCAGGCCAGCGTGATCTGATGCCGCCCCGCCCCTTCATCCGTCTCGGGCGCAGCCCCGGAAAAACCCAGATACACCTCGGTCCGGTTGCAGGTGGAGACAATGACGGCTTCATTCACGCCGGGCAACCCCATGGCCTGCCGCAAGGCATCGGATATGAGGTCGGGGGGAAAGGCTACCTTCTCGCGCAAGGCGATATTGGCGGTACTGTGGTTGATGCCGGTAACTGCCAGTTCCACGGTATTCCAGGAAGTTCAGGCGAGAAAGCGCAAATATACCAGAGTACCGGGCCACACTCGCCTGACGGCAATCCCGGGCTTTGGCGTATTCGGGTGGAGCAAGCCGACGGGTGTACCATTGCCTTCTCCCATTGCCTTCAAAACTGCTGTCATTCTGCGCGGAGCGAAGCGCAGTCGCAGAATCTCATGCAGAGGCCTCCCAGTGAGATTCTGCGACTACGCGCAGAATGACAGTTTCCGCGTGGGTGTCCTATTGCCTATTGCCTTGACCGGAGCCAGCTTCCCCGGACATTGCTATACTCCCTTCTTTTGTGGAATCTCCAATGAATGTTTCGATGCTGCGCGCCAGTCTGCCTGCCGGCATGGTCTTGCTGCTGGCGGCCTGCGCCTTGCAGACCGGGACTCGCGTTGCGGAAACCCCCGCAACGGAGCCTGCCGCGCAAACTCCGGTCGAGGCGCCGGCGTCCACCCCCATCGAATACGGCAGTTTCACCGCCGAGCAACTCTACCAGGCCATCACCGGCGAATTGAGCGCCCAGCGCGGCGATCTCGATCAGGCCGCCGAAGTCTATTTCGAGCTGGCCCGGGAAACCCTTGACCTCGGCGTCATCGAGCGCGCAGTGCAGTTCGCTTCGGCCATCGGCGACGGACGCAGTCTGCTCGAACTCGGGCTGCTCTGGGCGGAAGTTTCCCCGGATTCGCCGGAGCCGCATCTGCTGTTGTCTTTCCAGTTGCTGGAAGCTGGCCGGCCGGGCCAGGCCCTGTCCCACATGGAGCAGGTGCTGGAAGCCGGCGGCAGTTTTGAATTCAGCATCCTCGCTTCCGCCACCGGCAATATGGAGCGCCGGGTCCGCTCGGACTTGATCGCCGGATTGCGCGGGACCAAGGAGCGCTACCCCGCAAACGGCTCGGTCCGCATCGCCCTGGTGCAGCTACTTGCGCAAAACCAGCAGTTCGGCCTGGCGCTGGCGGAGTTCGGGCAGTTCGGCAACCGCGTTGAAATGACGCCCGAACTCGTGCAGTTGCAGGCCCAACTCCACCAAAGCGCCAATGACGGCGAAGGCGCGGCGGCCGCGCTGGAAGCCGGGCTTGAGGCCTTCCCGGACAACCGCAGCCTGCGGCTGGGCTACGCCCGGCTGTTATTGCAACAACGGCAGCTTGCCCTCGCCAGGGAACAGTTCGGCATCATGCTCGCCCAGGCGCCGGATGACTGGGAAACCCTGCTTTCCGCCGGCCTGCTCGATCTCGAAATGGAAAATTTCCCGTCGGCCATCGGCATTTTCGAGCAGATGCTTGGGGCGAGGCAGAATGAAGACGACGCGCATTTCTACATCGCATACGCCAATCAGCAACTTGGTGATTTGGAAGCCGCCATTGCGCACTTTCGCCAGGTGCGCCAGGGCGTGGAGAACTTTCTGCCGGCCCAGCAGCAAAGCACGAGACTTGCCATTCAGCTTGGCCGCTTCAACGAGGCCCACGACTGGCTGGCGCAGCTTTCCCGGGGCAGCAGCAGGCTGGAAATCCAGTTCATCGGCATGGAGTCCGCCATTCTGTTGCAGGAGGGCCATCCGCAGCGGGCCAGGGAACTGCTTGACCGTGCCCTGAATCGCTATCCCAATCACGCCGACCTGCTTTTCACCCGGGTTTTTGTCCACGATTCCAGCGGCAACATGGCGGAATCCGAGGCCGATCTGCAACAGATCATCCGCATGCAGCCGGATAACGCCAGGGCGCTCAATCATCTTGGCTACATGCTGGCGGACCGCACCGAGCGCCATGAAGAGGCGCTGGAGTTGATCGAGCGCGCCATCGCGATCGAACCGGATGACCCGGCCATCATCGACAGTCTCGGCTGGGCCCAGTTCAAACTCGGCATTCTCGACGAGGCGCTGGAAAACCTGCGCCGGGCCTACGCGGCCTTTCCCGACCACGAAGTCGCCGCCCATCTCGGGGAGGTGCTCTGGACGCTGGACCGCCGGCAGGAAGCCGAAAGCGTCTGGGCCGAAGCCCTTGCGGAAAACCCCGAAAGCGAATTCATCCTGCCCACCATGGAGCGGCTCAAGGGGAGGCCATGATCCAGGGAAGCTCTGATCAAGTCAGAGCTTCCCTGCGGCACATGGAAGTGCCGCCGAATTCGATGGCGTAAGCCATTGAATTCGGGAGCAAAACAAAAGCGTGGTTTTGTTTTGCTCCCGAAGCTTCGTCATGAGATTCTGCGACTTCGCTTCGCTTCGCGCAGAATGACAGTAATTTTAATGGGTGTCCCAGTGTTGAGACTGCTGCGATCTGTGGGTTTCCTCGCTTTGCTTGCCGGATTGCCGGCGGGCTGCGCCAATGCGCCGCGGGCGCTTGAGGGCGGTGACTGGAACCGCCAGCGGGAGGGACTTGCGGCGCTGGAGCAATGGCAACTGCGGGGGCGGGTCAATGTGCGCTACGACAATGAATCCCACACGCCCCGGATTCTCTGGCGGCAGCAGCAGCGCAACTACAACATCCGCCTCTGGGGCTCCTTCAATGCCGGCAATACCCTGATCAGCGGCGGCCCGGACGGCATCAGCCTCGAATCGGACGGCGAGGTGCTTACCGCGGCCACGCCGGAAAACCTGATTCTCGAGCAACTCGGCTATGAGTTGCCGGTCTCCCGTCTGGAATACTGGGTGCGCGGCCTGCCCGCTCCGGCCGGCGATGCGGAACTCGATTTCAACGACGCAAACCAGTTGCGCACCCTGCGTCAGGACGGCTGGTCGGTGCAATACGATGATCCGCGGCGATACGGCGATTTGAGCCTGCCGAGCGCCATTGAACTTTCCCGCGCCGCAGACGATGTCCGCCTCCGCTTCGTGGGCCTGCGCTGGATCGTCGGGTCACCGGAATGACCGCGCTCAGTCTGCCGGCCCCGGCCAAGCTCAACCTTTTCCTGCATGTCACCGGCCGTCGCGACGACGGCTACCACCAACTGCAAACCCTGTTCCAGTTGCTCGATCATGGCGATTTGCTGCATTTTGCGCCCCGGCGGCGAAGCGGCGTCTCCCTGCGCATTGCCGACACCCCCCAGGGCCGCAAGCTGCCCCGAAGCGACAATCTGATCCTGCGGGCAGCAGCCGCGCTGGCCCGGGAGAGCGGCTGCAGGGCTGGCGCCGATATCGAATTGGAAAAGCGTTTGCCTGTGGGCGGCGGACTGGGCGGCGGCAGTTCCAATGCCGCCGCCGCCCTGCTGGCGCTGAACCGGCTCTGGAAGCTGGGTCTTTCCATCGACGCGCTTTGCCGGATTGGCCTGCGCCTCGGCGCCGACCTGCCGGTATTTCTCCGCGGCCACAGCGCCTGGGGCGAAGGCGTCGGCGAAATCCTGACGCCGGTGGAACTTCCCGAGCGATGGTACCTGGTGGTCACGCCTGCCTGTGAGGTCTCCACAGCGGCGGTTTTCCGGGATGAAAATTTGACACGCAACTCCGCAAACATCAGAATTGCCGACTTTCTCGCGGGAAGCTGCCGCAACGACTGCGAACCGGTCACGCGCCGGCTCTACCCGGCGGTGGATGAAGCCTTGACCTGGCTGGGCCGATTCGGCGCGGCGCGCATGTCGGGCACTGGCGCCAGTGTCTTTGTCGAGATTGCCGGCGAGGCTGCGGCGGAAGGGATTCTGGCCCAATTGCCCAATGGCTGGACCGGCTTCGCCGCCCGGGGAATCTCGAAAATGGAACACGCAGAGGGCCGTCTTAAAGGAGTACGGGGTTGAGCATTCGCCAGACATGCCGGCCCGGGAATCCGCAAAGTGCGCGATTTCCCCGGAGAAACTGGTAAAATTCGCGTGTTGGGGTGTCGCCAAGTGGTAAGGCACAAGGTTTTGATCCTTGCATTCGTTGGTTCGAGTCCAGCCACCCCAGCCATTTTTTGGCCGACAGCGCCCTGATCGAAGAGAGAGAAATACAGTAAGCGTTATTCCGCCCGAAGTCGCGAAATTCTTATGGAAGTGCGGAGTGCGCTGGATGAGATTCTGCGACTACGCTTCGCTCCGCGCAGAATGACGGGGGGTGGAAGTTTCGCTCCTACCAACAAAAGGCAAATCACCCACCGTGGCCACCAATCTCATGGTTTTCACCGGCAATGCCAATCCGCAACTCGCGGATCGCATTGCCCGATATATCGGCGTTCCGCTTGGCGACGCCAGCATCGACAAGTTCAGCGACGGCGAAATCTCCGTGGAACTGAACGAGAACGTCCGGGGCAAGGATGTCTTCATCATTCAGCCCACCTGCTCGCCCACCAATGACAATATCCTCGAGCTGATGCTCATCGCCGACGCCCTGCACCGGGCCTCGGCCAATCGCATCACCGCGGTGATTCCCTATTATGGCTATGCCCGCCAGGACCGCCGGGTGCGCTCGGCGCGGGTCGCCATCAGCGCCAAGGTGGTGGCCGACATGATCGGCGCCGTGGGGGTGGACCGGGTGCTTACGGTGGACCTGCACGCCGAACAGATACAGGGTTTCTTCAGCATACCCGTGGACAACGTCTACGGCTCGCCGGTGCTGACCGACGAGATCGAGCGCCAGAGTTACCGCAACCTGACCGTGGTTTCGCCGGATATCGGCGGCGTGGTCCGGGCCCGGGCGGTGGCCAAACAGCTCAATGTGGATCTGGCAATCATCGACAAGCGCCGACCATCCATCAATGAAGCCCAGGTCATGCACATCATCGGCGATGTGGCCGGTCGCACCTGCCTGATCGTCGACGATCTCGTGGATACCGCCGGGACGATCTGCAAGGCGGCGGATGCGCTCAAGGAAGCCGGCGCGCTTGGCGTCGTGGCCTATTGCACGCATCCGGTGCTTTCCGGCAAGGCGATCAGGAATGTCGAGAATTCCAGCCTCGATTCGCTGGTGGTAACCGACACGATCCCGCTCCGCGAAGACGCCAGGAACTGCGAACGCATCCGGCAGTTGTCCATGGCGAAGCTGCTCGCGGAGTCGATTCGCCGGGTCAGCAACGAAGAATCCATCAGCGCGATGTTCGACAATACCTGAACCGTGCGGCGGCGGGTCGCGAGCCGCGCCGGCAATGCCGGCGAACTGCGACAGGACCCCGGCAAGGCTGGTCGCAAGCCTCGCCGGGAGTATTCAACGAGCAACAGGAAATCGTCATGTCAACTCCTGAATTCGAACTCGATGTATCGGTGCGGACCGACAAGGGGAAAGGTGCGAGCCGCCGCCTGCGTCGATTGCACAATGCCATTCCCGCCGTGCTCTATGGCGCGGACAAGGAACCGGCATTGCTCGCCATCGATCACGACAGCATTCTCCACGCCACGGAAAACGAGGCATTCTTCTCCCAGATCGTCACGCTCAATCTGGATGGGAAGCACAAGGAACGCTCCGTAATCAAGGACTTGCAGCGCCACCCGGCCAGGCCGGTGATCCTGCATGCGGATTTTCTCCGCATCAGCGAGGGCCAGGCGGTCAATATCCGCGTCCCCCTGCATTTCATCAACGAGGAAAAATGCGTCGGCGTGAAAACCGGCGGCGGACGCATTCTCAAGTCGATGACCGAAATCGACGTGAGCTGTCTGCCACAGGACCTGCCGGAATTCATCGAAGTGGACATGCTCCAGGTGGAACTCGGCCAGTCGGTGCATCTGTCGGATATCGCGCTGCCGGAAGGCGTCAGCAGCGTGGCCCTGTCCCATGGCAAGGAAGGCGATCTTTCCGTCGCCACAGTGCAATCTCCCAGGGGTGGCGCCCTCGATGAGGCCGAAGACGCGCAATCCGCGCCGGAATCGGAAAGCGATGATGCTGCGCCCGGCGCGGAAGAAGAATCCTGACCGCGCAAGACTCCCTGCAACTGATCGTGGGCCTCGGCAATCCAGGGCCCGCGTACGCCGGCAATCGACACAATGCCGGCTTATGGCTGCTTGAGCGCCTGTGCGCCGAATACGGCGGGGAATTGCGCGCCCGCGGCAAGTTCCATGGCGAAACCGGCAAGATCCGCATCGCCGGACGGGAAATCCGCCTGCTATGGCCGGCGACATTCATGAACCGCAGCGGGCTATCGGTGGCCGCTGTTTGCGGCTTTTATCGGATCGAAGCCGAACAGGTGCTCATCGCCTGCGATGAGATCGATTTCCCCGCGGGCAGGATTCGTTTCAAGTCCGGCGGCGGGCATGGCGGCCACAATGGCCTGCGCAGCATTATCGAATCCCTCGGCGGACGCAATGCCTTCCGGCGCCTGCGCATCGGCGTGGGACACCCGGGGCACAAGTCCCTGGTAACCGGTTATGTGCTCGGCGATCCGCCCGCGGCGGAACGCGAATTGATCGAGAACAGCATCGCCGGCGCCATCGCCGTCCTGCCCCGGGCCGCAGCCGGCGATTGGGAAGAAGCCATGCGAATCCTGCATGGTCGGATGGAATGAGGAGCGGGCGAAAATGGCATTGCGTTGCGGAATCGTCGGTTTGCCCAATGTGGGCAAGTCCACCTTGTTCAACGCCCTTACCCGGGCGGGCATCGCTGCGGAGAACTACCCTTTCTGCACCATCGAGCCCAATTCCGGCGTGGTGGCTGTGCCGGATCCGAGGCTTGGCCGGATCGCGGAAATCGTGCAGCCCGCCAGAACGATTCCCACCACCGTGGAATTCACCGATATCGCCGGTCTGGTGGCCGGCGCCTCGCAAGGCGAAGGCCTCGGCAACCAGTTCCTCGCCAATATCCGCGAAACCGACGCCATCACCCATGTGGTGCGCTGCTTCGAAGACAGCAACATCAGCCATGTTTCCGATCAGATCCGCCCCACTGACGACATTGAGATCATAAATACCGAACTGGCCCTGGCGGACCTGGAAACCGTCAACCGCAACCTGGACCGGGTGATCCGCGTCGCCAAAAGCGGCGACAAGGAGGCCCAGCGGCAGGCTGCGCTGCTGGAGAAGGTCCAGGCCGGCCTCGACCGGATGCAGCCGGTGCGGGCCATCGACTTGTACCGGGAGGAGCGCGAAAACTTGCGCAGCCTGCACCTGCTCACCGCCAAGCCCGTGCTGTACATCGCCAATGTGGCTGAGGACGGTATCGACGGCAATGACCGGGTAGCGGCAGTGGCCGCCATTGCCGAAACGGAAGGCGCCCAGATGGTGGTCATCTGCAACAAGCTCGAAGCCGAAATCGCCGAGCTTGCCGACGGGGACCGGCGGGAATTTCTGGAAGAGCTGGGCATGGCGGAAGCCGGCCTCGACCGCGTCATCCGCGCCGCCTTCCAGCTACTCGGCTTGCAGACCTTTTTCACCGCCGGCCCGAAAGAAGCCCGGGCCTGGACGGTGCGAAAGGGCGCCCATGCGGCGAGCGCGGCCGGCGTCATTCATACCGATTTCGAGCGCGGCTTCATCCGCGCCGAGGTCGTTTCCTTCGATGATTTCGTCGCGCACAAGGGCGAAAGCGGCGCCCGGGACGCCGGCAAATGGCGCCTCGAAGGCAGGGACTACGCCGTGCGCGACGGCGACATCATCCACTTTCGGTTTCATGTGTAACGTCCAGCGCTGCCGGCATTTCCCCTGGGAACGTCGTCCCGGTATGCTTTGCGCCTTGATTTGCCAAATGAGGTTGCCATGACATTCCGCCAGCCGGCTTTGCCCGGCGTTCTTCTTGCGTTTGCCCTTCCTGCATTGGCCGCCTGCGGCGACTCCGGCACGGTTACCGCTCCGGCGATGGAACCGGAACCAGCCACCGGCGCGCCGGCGGCCGGTACAGTTTCCGATGAGCGCCCGGATGCCAACCTGGAAGACCGCCGCAATGCGGTGGCGGCCGTCTTGCATGAACACACTGCGGTCATGGCCTCCGATGCGTTCGAGGGCCGCGCCCCGGCGACTCCCGGCGGGCGGATGACCATCGACTATCTGACCGGGCAGTTCAGCGCCCTGGGGGTGGGGCCGGGCAATGGCGATTCGTACCGGCAGCAGGTCGATGTGGTGGAAATCATTGCGACCACCGAGCCCGTGCTGCAATTCAGCGGCAGCTTCGACGCCAGCCCCGCCTACAAGAGCGAGATGGTCATCGGCAGCCGGCATCATGCTTCGCCTGTCACCGTGGAAGACAGCGAAGTCGTTTTTGCGGGCTATGGCATTGTCGCCCCCGAGCGCGGCTGGAACGACTACGCCAATGTGGACGCCGCCGGCAAGACCGTGATTGTGCTGGTGAACGATCCGGGCTATGCCAGCCAGGATCCGGAACTGTTCAACGGCAATGCCATGACCTGGTACGGGCGCTGGGTCTACAAGTTTGAGGAAGCGGCCCGGCAGGGAGCGGCGGGAATCCTCATCGTGCATGAAACCGGGCCCGCGGGCTATGGCTGGGAGGTGGTGGACAATAGCTGGTCCGGCCCGCAGATCACCCTCGCCGCGGAGAACGACAACGCCCATCTTGCCGGCATCGAAGGCTGGATCACCCGGGAAACCGCCGAAGCGCTGTTTGCCGCGGCGGGTATGGACTATGGGGAAATGAAGTCTGCCGCCGCCGAACCTGGCTTCAGCGCGGTTCCGCTGGGCGATATCCGCGCCAGCATGACTGTCGAAACCAGCGTGCGCGGCTCAAGCTCCCACAATGTGATTGCCGCCATTCCCGGCTCGGCGCGACCGGATGAGACCATCGTCTACACCGCACACTGGGATCATCTCGGCATGGTGGAAGGCATGGAAGGCGACAACATCTGGAATGGCGCCGTGGACAACGCCACCGGTACCGCCGCCCTGCTCGCGCTGGCCGAATTGTATCTGAACGAACCCGCCCCGCCGGAGCGCAGCGTGGTGTTTCTGGCGGTTACCGCCGAGGAGTCCGGCCTGCTCGGCTCCCAGTGGTACACCGAAAATCCGGTGTATCCCATCGCCACCACCGTGGCGAATATCAACATGGACGCCCTCAACCCCTGGGGGCGGGTGCGCGATATCGTGGTGATCGGTTACGGCAGCAGCGAACTTGAAGACTATCTCACCGATGCGGCTTTCTCCCAGGACCGGATCATCGTCCCCGAACCCACGCCGGAGCGGGGATTCTATTACCGCTCGGATCATTTCAATTTCGCCCGGGCCGGGGTGCCCTCGCTGTACGCCGAAGGCGGCACCGACAGCCGGGAACACGGCAATGAATGGGGAGTGGAGCAATCGGAAGACTACGTCGCCAATCGCTACCACGCCCCCGGGGACGAATACCACCCGGAGTGGGACCTGACCGGCGCCGCCGAGGACGTGCTGCTCTATTTCGAGATCGGCAAGCGATTGGCCAATGACTCCGTCTGGCCGCAGTGGTACGAAGGCAACGAATTCAAGGAGACCCGGGACGCCAGCGCCGCCGCGCGGGAATAGGCAATCAGGCCAGCATTCCCGCTACCGCCCCGGTCATGCAGGTCGCCAGGGTGCCGGATACCAGCGCCTTCATGGCGAGCCCGATTATCTCCCCGCCGCGCTCGGGGCACATGCCGCTCAGGCCGCCGATCATGATGCCAAGGCTGCCGAAGTTGGCAAAGCCGCAAAGCGCGTAGGTGATGATGATGGTGGAGCGCTCTCCAAGAGCGCCGGCGGGCAATTCCGCCAGGGCAAGATAGGCGAGCAGTTCGTTCAGCACGGTTTTCGTTCCCATCAGCGAGCCGGCCAGGGGCGCCTCGCTCCAGGGTATTCCCATCAGCCAGACCAGCGGCGCAAACAGCCAGCCGAAGATTCTTTCCAGGCTGATTTCCCGTCCCGCCAATTCGGGCAACAGGCTCAGCAGGCTGTCGGCGAGGGTCACCAGGGCGACGAGCACGATCAGCATGGCCGCCACATTGAGCATCAGCCGCAGCCCGTCGCCGGCGCCCTGGGTGATGGCGTCCATGATGCTCTGGTAATTGCTTTCCAGGGCGACTTCATCCGCGCTGCCCGCGCCACTTTCCGGCACCATGATCAAGGCGAGCAGTATCGCCGCCGGCGCACTGATGACGGACGCCGTGAGAATATGGCCCAGGGCGTCGTCCAGCACGCCCTGCAATACCACCGAATACAGCACGAGCACGCTGCCGGCGATGGTGGCCATGCCGCAGGTCATGACGATGAACAACTCGCTGCGGGTCAGCGAACGCAGGCAGGGGCGGATCAGCGCCGGAGATTCCACCATGCCGATGAACACATTGGCGGCGGCGGACAGACCCACCGCGCCGCCAACCCCGAGACTGCGGCGCAGCACGAAGGCGAATCCGCGCACCAGCAGCGGCAGCACCCGCAGATGCCACAGCACAGCGGAAAACGCGGTAACGAAAAGGATCAGGGGCAGTACGCGAAAGGCCAGAATATAGGTAGCGCCCGGATCCGTCACCGCATAGGGATAGGCCACATTGGCGGGCTCGCCGCCAAGATAGCCGAAAACCAGCACGGTGCCGGCCTCGACTGCCGCGGTAATCGCCTGCACACCCTGATTGACGCCATGCAGCGCACGCTGCACGAATTCGAGGCGGAACACGAGCAGGGCGAACAGGAACTGCAAGCCGAGCCCGCCGGCAAGCAGGCGCCAGCCGGGCAGCCGGCGCTGTTCACTCAAGGCAATGGCAATGCCAATGAATGCGAAGATTCCCAAGGTGGCCTGGAAGTAGGACAAGGCTGCGCAAGTCCGGGCTGGCGAAAAGCGGCGGGCGCCGCGGATTCAACGGCGCCAGCCTGTAATCAGGGAATCAACCTCGGCACGAACCTGGTCATGCCCCGGATCGGGCCGACTTCGCCGGCATACACATTGCCGCTGCTGTCCACGGTGACTCCCTCACCCATGGAACCGATGCCGCCCATGCCCGAAGACCGTTCCGAAATGTGCTCCGGCACGAAGTACAGCACTTCGCCATTGCGCGCATTGCCCACCCGCAGGCCCTTGCGCCAGCCGCCGGGGTTGTAATTGGGGTCGGACTCGGAATCGATGGCGTAGAGCATATCGTTGCTGCGATCGATAAAAATCCCGCTGATGCGGCTGAACTGGTACCAGGTATCGAGATGGTCGCCGTCCTGGGTGAATATCTGGATGCGGTTGTTGCCGCGGTCCGCCACGAACAGGCGGCCCCGGGAGTCCATTGCCAGGGAGTGCGGCGCCCGGAATTCCCCGTCTTCAAAGCCCCATTGACCAAAACTCTTGATGAAGCTGCCGTCCGGCGCAAAGATCGAGATGCGGCTCTTGGCGTCCGGGCCCGGCTCGCTCTGGAACTGGGCGCTGTGGGTTTCGGCGACGAAGACATTGCCGTTGGGCGCCACGAGCACGTCATTGGGCTCGGTGAAGTGCGTCGGCGGGTCGCCCATTTCACCCGGCGTACCAAGGGTCATCAGCAGCTCGCCCTCCGGGCTGAACTTGAGCACGGCGCTGCCACGGGTGGCGGCGGCGGGGTTTTCCGCCAACTCGTTTTCATTCGCCAGTCTGGCATCGGCGATCCAGACATTGCCTTCGCTGTCCACATCGATGCCGTGGGGCCAGATGATCATGCCGCCGCCGAAAGACTGCACCACGCGGCCATTGGGGTCGAGCTTGACGATGGGGTCCACGTCCGAAGTCGCGCAGGAATTGGTGCCGCAGCGGTCGCCGGCCCAGACGTGAACGCCGTCAATATCGATATTGACCGCGCTCACAGAACCCCAGTTGCGGCCATCGGGCAGGGTGCCGAAGTTGCGTTGGGTTTCGTAGGGATTGGGCAGATGGTTGACCGGCTGCTGGCCGGCATGGGCCGCGGGGTACACGGCGCCCGGCCTGGGCGGCTGGGCCAGGGCGGCGGCGGAGATCAGCGACGCGGTCAGGGCCAATACTCCCGCCTTGCATGCGATCCCGGCTGCGCCATCGGAAGGAAAGCTCACTTTCATCGTTCACCTCGAAATTGGGAAATTGCTGACTCTGTATCAGGTCGCGGACTGCAAAAATGGCCCGTGGCCGCACAGATGTCAAGGACAAGGAGATGGGTGCGCGATGGGTGTCCCAGATTCCCCGCTCGATGGGTGTCCCAGATTCCCCCGCTGTCATTCTGCGCGGAGCGAAGCGCAGTCGCAGAATCTTTTGCCGGATGGCGCGGAGTCAAATTCACGAGATTCTGCGACTCCGCGCAGAATGACAGCCGGCGGACGATGCCCGGCGCAGTCGCTCCGTACGGAATGGCCTTAATGGGGGATTCAGTGCCAAAATGAGAATTGCCGCATCATCAAAGGAATCCGCCAAATGGACCGATTGATCGCCGGAATGATTTTCACCGCCGTGCTGGGCATGGCGGCAATCCTGTTGCTGATCGGGTTTACCGAAGCGCCGCAGAACGCGGCGGGTGTGGCTCATGGCGAGATTCCCGCCATGCTGATTGGCGGTGACGGCGCGGCGCGGCTGGCGGATATTGGCGGCCTGGCTTTTGTCTTCAATTGTCTGCTGCTTTTGTTCACGGTGCTGCTCTGCACGCTCAGTGTAAGCCCTGACAAACGCACGCCGGTCTTTTTCGGCTGGATGGCCGCGGTCTTTGTGACCAATCTGATAGTCTGGCAGCAGATGTACTTCGGGCATCTGGCCTTTCTGGCCAGTGGCGAAACCGGCTGGTTTCTGGGATTCCCCGCAGCCACAGCCTGGCAGGTGTACGGGGTGTGGTTTGCCGGCGTCATTCTGATCGCGGTCTACAGCGGCGGATTTCGCAGCTACATTCTCAGCGAATCGGACGAGCGCCGCTTCGAGCGACTGCTGCGGGAAGCCCGCACCGATGCGGAACCGGATTTTTCCGGAGAGCGAATTTCGGAAAGTCGTCGTTAATGTGCCGACACACGAAAGAGACCGCCTGACGCCAGCAAAATGGAAGCATTCAGACAGGAAATCATCCTCGGCGTCATCGTCCTCTACATGGCCTTGTGCGTGGTGATCGGCCTCTGGAGCATGGGCCGCACCCGCAGCGCCGGAGACTTCTTCATCGCCAGCCGCAGCCTGGGGCCGATCGTGGTTTCCCTGGCCCTGTTCGCGAGCACTCTCAGCGGATTCGGCTTTGTCGGCGGCCCCGGGCTGGTGTATTCCGTCGGCGTCAGTTCCTTCTGGATGGTGGTGATTTCTGCCACGGCTTTCGGGCTCGGCTTTTTCCTCGTCGCCAAGCGCATCCGCATGATCGCCGAGCTGCGGGGCTGTATGTCGATTCCCGATGTCATCGCGGCGCGTTATGGCAGCGAATTGGCCCGGGGCCTGGTGGCGCTGACCATTGTGCTTGGGGTGCTGGGCTATCTTGCCACCCAGATTCTGGCCATGTCGGTGGTGATGCAGTCGATTCTTGCCGGCACCGAAAGATTCGCCGAAACCAGCCTGCTCTCCTGCGTACTGCTGTCATCCGTGGTGCTGGTGTTCTACTGCGTTACCGGCGGCGTGATCGCATCGGTCTATACCGATGTGCTGCAAGGGCTGGTGATGGTGGTGGCCGGAATTCTCATCCTCATTACCGCCATGCAGGCCTTTGACGGCGGCCTGCGGGAAGCCGGCGAAATCCTGCTCGCCGACGACAGCGAATCGATGATGCCTTTTGGCGCGGCGGGAATCATCACCTCGCTGGGCTGGTTCTTTGTGTTCGGCATCGGCCTTGCGGGCCAGCCGCATATCGTCACCAAGATGATGATGAACCGGAATCTGGCGGACAATCGCAGCATCCTGCCGCTTTCCCTGCTGGGTTACATGGTGTCCGCCTTTCTGTGGATTTCCATCGGGCTGGTCATGCGCGCGGTGGTCGTGGGCGGCTCCGCCGAACCGCTGGCGCTGCCGGACGACGCCGCCGCCACATTCCTGGCCCTGTTCGCAAGCCCGCTGCTGGCCGGCATTGTTTTTGCCGCCCTGTTTGCGGCGATCATGTCCACCTCGGACGCATTCCTCAATATCGGCACCGCAGCGGTCATCCACGACATTCCCCGCGCCCTGCGCGGCCGGCCGGTAGACAATGAATTGTTCTGGGCGCGCGTGATCACCGTGGTTCTGGCCGTGGTCGCCGCCGGCTTCGCGCTGTTCTCGTACTATCGCGACGCCACCCTGGTCGCCCTGCTCGGCGCGTTCGGCTGGAGCACTTTCGCCGCCTCGCTGTTCCCGGTACTCGCCATCGGCCTGAACTGGAAACGCGCCAACACCGCCGGCGCCGTTGCCGCCGTGGTGAGCGCCCTGGCAATCAATTTCACCGTCCAGCTCGCCGGCATCACCCTCCCCTGGGGAATCTCCGGCGGCCTCGCCGCATTCGTCACTTCGCTACTGCTGTTCTTCGCGGTCTCCTACGCCACCCCGCCACCAAAACTGGCCCGGGACATCGACCGGATGATGGATATTTGAGGAAGGTTTGCTACTGACTCTGCAATCGCGCAAGGAACTCGGTGCTCGTCAGGCAGGGGGCGTTGCCCGCGAAATCGTACCATGTGGGTTTGGTGTCGATGTAGATATGTTCGGCTATGGGGCTGAGTTCCTCGTGCCGGTCGAGGCTGCCGGCGGTTGCCACGGTCATGTCGTGGTCCGCCCGCAGCCGCCAGAACAGGGCCGAGCCGCAAGCCTTGCATGAGCCGCGTTCGGCCCATTCCGAACTCTGGTACCAGTTCACCGCGGCGGGGTCGGCGATCTGTACGCCGCCGCTGAAGTGCATGGCCATCAAGGGGCCGCCGGCCCAGCGCATGCAATCAGGGCAATGGCAGCAATGCAACTCCGGCAGCCCTCCCAGGCCGGTGTATCTGACCGCGCCGCAGTGGCATTGGCCGGTCATCCCCAGTTGATTCATGATTGTTTCCTTTGCATGCGGCGCATTCCATTTTTTGCCGAAGGCTACGGGTGGCTCCCCGATGGTCAATCAGTTTATCTTCACCAGCCCGATCTGGTTGGAACTGCTTTGGTGTATCAGCAAGTTCCTGTCTTCGGTGACCCAGACGTGGCGCACGATGCCGACGCCTGAAGGAATCGCCCAGCTCTGGAAGGTTTCGGTGCGCGGATTGAAGCGCACGAGGGCGTCCGGGCGCTTGCCGGATTCGTTGTACCAGATGACGTCATCGATTACCGCGAGGGCGTAGGGGTGGGAATCCGGGCCGCTGGGTGAATCCCACTGCGTGATTTCGCCGGTGACCGGGTCGAGCCGGCCGATCTTGCCCAGGGTGGAATTGACGAACCAGACGATGTCGTTGCTGTCGAGCCCGAGGCGGCGGATGCGCGTGCGGTCGTCGGGTACCTCGTAATAGCGCACTTCCATGCTGTCCGGGTCGAGGGCGCCGATCTTGTTCGTGCCGTTATACGCCACCCAGACTGTGCCCCGGGAGTCCACCTGAATGCCGTATGGCCGCGGTTCGGTGGGTATTTCGGTGATCTCGCCGGTTTCGGGATCGAGGCGGCCGAGCACTGCCGCGCCCTGGGCGGTGAAATACAGGTTGCCGTTGGGGTGCCAGACCGCCGAGTGCGGATCGCGCGCTTCGGTCTGATATTCCGTGACGAGTCCGGTTTTCGGATCGAGCATGCCGATGGTGGCGTTGCTGTTGCCGGTGTACCAGATGTTGCCGTCGGCGTCGGGCACGATGGTGTGCGGCCGCGCGGTCGGCGGCAGGCGGAACTCTTCCATTTCGCCGGTGTCCGGATCAAGCCTCCCCGCGAGCGAGGCCCACATGCCGGTCCACCAGATCGAGCCGTCCGGCGCTTCCGCCGGGTCGCGGGAGCGCTGGCCGAGGGTGGGCACAGTCCATTCGATGATCTCGATCTCGGTATCGCCGGCGATCAGATTGGGCCGGCGCGACATGTCTTCCGGAAAGTGCTCGGCCAGGTATTCGGCCATGGTGTTCGCCTGGGCGTCAGGCAGGTCGATCATCGTCGCCATGACCCGGCGCCATTCTTCGACCGTGCCGTATCCGGCGGATCGGGTAATCGATGCCGTGGTATGGCAACTGGAGCAATGATTCTGCACCAGGGCCTTGCCCGGTCCTTCGGGCAAGGGGGTTGGCGCCGGCCGCTGGCCGAAGGATGGCTGCAGGAATGTCAGCAGAACGGGAGCAATGGCAAGCAACAGGACTTTTTTCATCGGGCACTCCGCCGTGGCTGAAGGTTCAGCCGAATAGCTTATCCAAGAGTCTGCGCCGCAGGAATTCGCGAAAGCGAAAATTCGCTATCGCCGCGCCCCCGGCCGATCGATTGAGGCGAATATCGACATTACGGAGTCCTGATTCCCGGATAAGCGCGGTGCGCGGATTCCGCAAGCCGGGCCCCATCTTTATTCCGGTGCGGCGGTGGGCACGATGACGACCGGGGGGAGGGCGGTGAAGGAACCGCCGGCGTACAGCAGTGAGACAGCGGCGATTTCCGCGTCGCAATGCAGGTTGACCGCGCCTTCGGCGAAGTCCGCGGGCAGCTCGAACAGCGTGTCCAGGTTGCGGGCGTCCGTCGATTCGCCGGGAACGGGAATCGGCGATCGCGCCCCGGTCCCGGCGTCGTGGTCCGCCGCTTCCGGCGCATCCCGGACCGTCGTTTCCAGCGTGGCATGGCAGGAGGCTTCGGTTGCGGCGGGGTTGCCCAGGATCAGCGTCAGGCGCCCGAGGCGGGGCACGACCGGGAAACGGAACGCCCGCGCGGGCTGGACGGTCGATATGGCCGTCATGCCGAGCAGGCCGCCGGCCGTATCCTCCGCCGTGGAAACCTGGCGCAGCAGGTTGCGCGCGTGGACCGGCCCGTCGCAATCGAGGACGGCGTGGCCGTAGGCGAGGAAAGGGGACCGCCCAAAGCTCGTCAGCTCGATCCGGTCGCCGGGGCCGGGCAGGTCGAGTTCGGCCCGGACGAATCCGTCCCGCGCCGCGCCGGCGGCGTTTGCGAAGCGATAGCGATACGTGTTCAGTCCCCTGCCGTGCAGGCGCAGTTCGCAGCGGTTGGCCGCGGCGGACGTGTTCGTCACCAGCAGGCGGGATTGATATCCCGCGCCGTCCATCACCAGGGGCAGGACGTGGGAGACAGGCGTTGCTTCCCCGGCTTCTCCGGAATACGTTTCCGCGGGCGTTGCTTCCGTCGCCACGGCCGCCAGCGCGGCGAAGACGCCGTTTTCGAGATGCACGCCCAGGGCCGTCACCGCGCGGTCGCAGGTCACTTCGGCCGTGCCGCCGCCTGTGTCCCCGCCAGCGCGCGCGCCGTCCGTTTCGCCCGCGGCAACGAGTTCGTCCAGAAAACGGAAGAAGATCGATCCGGCGGGCACGGCGAAATTGCCGCCGCCCGCGCCTGCTCCGTCCGGGGCGCCGGTTTCCACCGCGCAGGCGGCTTCCCGTTCGCCGGCGTTGGCGAAGGCCAGCCCGAGGCGGCCCGGTCCGGGCCATACCGGGAACCGGAACGCGTTTCCGGGTTTGGCGCTTTCCATGACGGTCAGGGCCAGCGGAACGCCCCCGTCCTCCACGCCGAGCAGCACCCGCGCCACCGCGGGCTGTTCGCATGCGAGCTCCGCATGGCCGACGGCCAGGGGCCGCGAGCCTCCGGTGGCGAGCAGGATGCCGCCGCCCGCCGCGCCGGGGTCGATCCCGGCGGTATGCGCGTCCGTGACGGTCAGGGCGGGATGTTCATCCAGTCTGCCGGTGTCCAGCCCCGCGCCGCGCAGATGCAGCGTGCAGCGGTTGTCCAGCGGCGAGGCATTGTTCAGGAACAGATTGCCGCGAAAGCCGTCGCCGTCGGCGAATAGCGGAAACCGGTGCGTCCGGGCCGCGGCGGGGTCCGGCGGTTCGTTGTCGGCCAGGGCCAGGACGGCGGCTTCCACCGCGGCGGCGTTTCCGGAACCGGAAAACGCGCCGGAAATCGTGACGGTCCCGTTGCCGGTGTGTACGCCGTCGTCCACGGGGGTGAGGGTGAACTCCGCGCTGCCGCCGTCCGCGCCGGGAGGAACGGTCAGGTCGAAACCGGCGACCGGGGCGAAACCCACGCCGCCGGCCGGGCCGGACACGGTCACGGCCAGGGTTTGCGTTCCGGCCCAGCGGGTCGCGCCGCCGACGGTGGCGGTCACGGTCACGACAGTGGGGCCGGCGTCTTCGGAAATCGCGTCCGGGGAGACGGACAGCGTCACCGTATCCGGCGCGGCGTCGTTATCGGTGATGGTCAGGGTATGGGTCCGGGTCGTTCCCAGGTCGTGGTCCGGTCCGTCCGTCAGGGTCAGGATCACGGTTTCGCCGCCTTCGTGGAGAACGTCGTCCATGACGGCAATGGGAATGTCCACGCTGTCCGCGGCGGCGGGCACGTCCACCGTGCCGGACAGGGCCGTGAAATCCTCGTTCGCGGTCGCCGTGCCGCCCACGGTGTAGGTCAGGCTCACGGCCGCCGGCGGCGCCGGGGAGAGGTTTACCGTCACGTTCTCCGTGCCCGAGTCCTCGGGCGCGGTGGAAGCCGCGGCCGCGAAGCTCGCTTCGGGCGCACTGGGTTCCGGTTCCGGTTCCGGTTCCGGTTCCGGTTGCGGTTGCGGTTCGGGTTCCGGTTGCGGTTGCGGTTGCGGTTGCGGTTCGGGTTCGGGTTCGGGTTCCGGTTCCGGTTCCGGTTCAGGTTCAGGTTCCGGAGGCGGCGCATTGACCACGATCTCGAAATCGTCGAAGGCCGTGCCGCCGTTGCCGTCGGCGGCGGTCACGCGCACGGTTATCGCGCCCGCGTCCCCGGCAGCCGGGGTGCCGGAGAAGGTCCGGGTGCTGCCGTCGAAGCCCAACCATGCGGGCAGGTTCGATCCATCGCCCAACGCCGCCGTGTAGGTCAGGGAATCGTTGTCGGCGTCGCTGAACGCGTTCGCCGGGAACTGATAGCGGAACGACGCGCCCACTGTCGCCGTCCTGTCGGGAATCAGGGTCCGCACGGTCGGGTTCGTGTTCGGCGGCGGGACGGAGCCGTCGTCGTCGTTCACCGTCACCGTGGCGCTCGACGGACTGCCCTGGCTGTAGCCGCCGGAACTTCGCAGCGACAGCGTCACCTGGCCATTCGGCTCGTCTGTACTGTCGCCCACGGTCGGCACGCTGTAGGTCGCCGTGGCCGAACCGATCGGAATCGTCACCGACTGGTCCCCCTCGTCCCCCGCCGCCACGAAGTCCCGCCCCCCGGCGGTGTTTTCGGCCACCTCCAGAAGAACCGTCAGGGCCGCCGTGGTCGCGCCCGTGCGGCTTACCGTGAAGGCCGCGTCCGTGCCCTCCGTCACCGGCGACGTCCCCGCCGCAACGGTCACCACCGGAAGCGCCGGCGGCGGCGGTGGCGGCGGCGGAGAGGTGTTGTTCACCACGAAGCTGTTGTCGTTGGTCCCCGTGGGCGTCGTGTCGGCGAGCGCGTTCCCGTCCGTGTCCTCGATGTCCTGGCCGCTCGCGAAAGCCAGCGTCACCGTCCCGTCGAGGCCCGCAAGGTCACCGCCCGAGGCCGTGACGTCATATGTGTCCGCCACGACCGCCGCCACGGCGAGCGTCGCCGTCGTCCCCGTCAGGCTGAAGTCCCCCGCGTCCACGTTCCGCACATCCTCGCTGAACCTCACCCGCCAGGTCAGGGTGTCCAGGGCGGTCGGCGAGACCGAAGGCAAATTCCGCTCGATCGAGGCAACCCGCGGCGCCGTCGTGTCGGTGGTGGCCATGTCATTGTCCTGGATGGTCACCGTGGCCGTGGGATTGGCGCCCACGGAATACCCCAACGGAAACGGATCGATGGCGACCCCCGGCGACGGATCGATGTCGATCCTGAAGGTCTCGTCCGGCTCCACGACCTCGTGGTTCCACGCGTTCGACTCCACCACCTCGGACGACTCGTCCACGGTCTGGACGGTGAAGGTGTGCGAGCTGGCATTCGCCGGAATGGTCACGCTTTCGGGCGACGCCTCGTAGTCCTTGCCCACCGCGAATCTCCGTTGGCTGTCATAGCTGACGTGGGCTCTGCGGGCCTTGCCGTCGCCGTTCCCCCAGTCCGCATCCCGGTAAACGAGACCCACTTCCGTGGCCGTGGCGCGCGGCGGGTCGATGTTCACCGTCACGCTCACCGAATCCCCTTCCACCACGCTGTACGAATCGCTGTCGAAACCGATCGTGCCGGCCTCTGGACTGGTGATGACCGTCATGGCCGTGTCGAAGGCGGCCAGGGTCCGGTAGCCCGTACCGGACCCAATGCCGACCGTCACCCCGCCGTCGGGCTCGATGTCCTGGTCGGCCACCGTGCGGACGGTGAATTCGACAACTCCGGAGGTGGGAATGGTCTTGGTCGTCGTGCCGTGGTCCTGGGGGTTGACGAAGTTGAGACCGCCGGCGGTGGTCTCGGTCACCTTCACGGTCACCGTCTTGGGCGACGACGGCGCCGGGATCGCCCGCAGCGTGTAGGTGATCTCCGTGCCCTCTTCGACCCGGGCCCGCCGGCTTTCGATGGTGACCAGGGGATTGGCGGCGCTCACGTCCAGCGGCAGGAAAATGCCCGAGAGGCCCAGGTACACGTTGTTGTTGCCCACCGCGTGGTCGCCCTGGCTGATGGGGTTGCTGCCCATGCCGCTGCCCCAGCGCACCATGCTGCCGTGGCCCAGGTGGTGATTGTGCTTCACCCCCGCCGTGGCATGGGTCGTACCCGTCCGCGTGCCGGTGTTGGGGCCGCGGTGGTTGGTGGTTGCCCCGCCATCGGCCTTGCGCGCCGCGGTGTGGCTGTTGTTGTCCCAGGTGCCGTCCCAGAAGTCGTTGTAGTCGTCGGCGACCTTGGGACCGTTGAGCCAGTGGATGGGGTGCGAGAAGGGGGTGTGGCTGGGTTGGCCGCTCACCATGATGCCGGTGGCGGTGTGCCAGGCGGCGTCCACGGCGCTGGTGCTGCCCACCGCCCGGAAGGTGTCCTGGTACTGGCGGATGTCCGCGTGGCCGGTGCTTGCGCCGCCGATCCGGTTGCGCACGAAGGTGTCGTAGTCGGCGATGTTGCCGGATTGGGCGTTGCGCTCGGTCTCCGTGCGGAACAGCAGCCGGAACTGATCGCCCGCGCTCACCGTGCCGGGCTTGAGGGGCCAGTTCTCCGGGACCAGGTTGACGTCGGTGATCTGGACCTGGGCGTACTGTCCCTGGTTCGTGGCGTCGGCCTGGTCTCCAATGGTGATCCCCTCCGGTATCTCGCCGAAGCCCATGACGAAGGTCTCGTAGTCTTCGATCTCGCCGTCCAGCGGCACGGGCAGGCTGAAGGTGTGGCTGGTCACGCCCGCCGGCACCGTCACCGAGTGCGCGGCGGAGACATTGAAGGTGCCCGTGAATTGATTAGGTGTGGCCCCATCCACGCCGATGTCATTTTGCAGGTCGGCGTCGCAAGTCTGGAAGACAATCTCAAAGGTCTGCTTCTTCGCCGTGGGCGAGCTGAAGGTCAGCGTCGGCCGCAGCGGGTCGCCCTCCCGCGCGTTGTAGTCGCCGCGGCCGAACCCCACCGTGTTCTTCGCCACAACCGGTCCGATCGGGCCGACGATCGGCGTGTAAACCGTCATCCCAACGCCGTTTCCGTCGGTGTACTCGACACCGAGCCGGATGTATTGGCCGGAGTCCGCTTGCTGCAGGGTGTAGCTCGAGGAAGTCGCGCCGGGGATCGCGGCAAATGCACTCTTTTTGGGTGTACTTCTTCTCTGCCACTCGTAGCTGACCGTGCCGTTGCCCTCGGGGTCGTCGCAGACCCGATGCCCCGTCAGGGTGCCGTTCACCTGGGCCAGCCCGCCGACCCGAAACCCGGCCCGGCCGGAGCTCTCAAGGATCGTCACCGTTGTTGTGGTTCCTGAGCCCAGGTTGTAGCTGGCGCCGTCGGTGATGGTCAGAATGATGGTCTCGCCGCTGTCCGGGACTGCGTCGCCCAGGATCGTAATTGGGAAATTAACAGGGGTGAACCTCGCCGTACCCCCCGGAATAGTGAACGTCCCGGTCCCTTGGGCGCAGTCCGCGCTGGCGATGGTGTAGTCCGTCCCGCAAGTCGCCGTGCCGGCAATGGTGTAGCTGACGGCCAGGGGGGCGGCGAGATTCCGGTTGAGCTCGAAATATAACGTTAATGATTCTGATGGCTCCGGTGCGATATCGGTTGTTACGCCCCACCAAATGTTCGGGACACCCTGCGCCTCGGCCCGCTCGGCTGGCGCCAGGGCAACGGCCACGATGGCCAGCAGCGCCAGGAAGAGCGGGAGTGTCGCGATGGATCGGGCCAGGTCGCGGGTCGCCTGACGCAACCGGCGGAAGACGGGGGCCTGAAAGGATCGGGGGGCGGGGGCGTGGCCGCCGCCTTCCCGGCCGAAGGCGGCCCGGAGGACGGAAGGCCGGGTTTCAGGTTCGGGCGCCGAAAGCCCCGCCCGGCGCCGCGGCAACACGCTCAAGACAGACACCCGGTCGCACCAAAGCTTGGCTTGGCTTGGCTTGGCTTGGCTTGGCTTGGCTTGGCTTGGCTTGGCTTGGCTTGGCTTGCAGTATGATGCGTCTCGGTTATTTTCATCGTCAAGCAACCCCCTGAGTGTTCTTTTGTTCACTTCCGGCTGTCTCGGCCAGAAACGCGCGAACTTTACCACCTTCCCCGACTCCCCACAATCCCTCGTTTACGATTCCCGAACCCGGTTTCACTATGGTCGGGGATTGTCTAACATCTGCCCCGGCGAAAAGCGGTGGTGCGCTGATGGGAAGACAGAACTCGGAACGGCTGTACGCGGAAGCGCGGCAATACATCCCCGGCGGGGTGAACTCACCGGTGCGCGCGTTTCGCGGGGTTGGCGGCGAGCCGTTGTTTTTCGAATCCGGAGAAGGCGCCTGGCTCACCGATGTCGACGGCAATCACTATATCGATTATGTCGGCGCCTGGGGTCCGCTGATTCTCGGCCACCGCCATCCCGCCGTTGTCGAAGCCTTGCGGCGGCAACTGGAAAAAGGCCTTGGCTATGGCGCTTCGACTGAAGCCGAAGTGCGGCTCGCCGAAGAAGTCTGCCGGCTTGTGCCTTCCATCGAACAACTGCGCCTTGTCACTTCCGGCACCGAGGCGACCATGAGCGCAATCCGTCTGGCGCGCGGATTCACCGGCCGCGACGCGGTAGTGAAATTCGAAGGCTGCTATCACGGCCACGTCGACGGCTTGCTCGTCAAGGCAGGCTCCGGCGCACTCACCCTGGGTACGCCCGACTCGCCCGGCGTGCCTGAAGGTTACTCCGGATTGACCCATGTTCTGCCCTATAACGATATCGCCGCGCTTGAGGAGTATTTCGCCGCCAACGGCTCCGACACCGCCTGCGTCATCATCGAACCCGTCGCAGGAAACATGAACTGCGTCCCCGCTCAAGCGGAGACTTTAGCTCGGCTTCGTTCACTTTGCGATGAATACGGAACAGTGCTGATTTTCGACGAAGTGATGTCCGGGTTCCGCGTCGCGCTCGGCGGAGCGCAGTCGATTTACGGCGTAAGGCCCGATCTCACCACCCTGGGAAAGGTTATCGGCGGTGGGCTGCCGGTCGGCGCTTTCGGCGGGCGCCGGGACATCATGTCCCACATCGCTCCGGAGGGGCCGGTGTACCAGGCCGGTACGCTGGCCGGCAATCCTCTGGCTGTCGCGGCCGGCCTGGCGACGCTGGAAGTGGTTCGGGCGCCGGGCTTTTTCGAATCGCTTGAAAAAAGCGCCGGAGCCATGCTGTCCCAATTGCGCGACCTCGCCGCGACCGCTTCCGTCCCCTTCACGATCAGCCAAGCCGGCGCCATGTTCGGACTGTTCTTCAGCGAGGACGAGAATATCGATACTTTCGAGCAAGTCATGGCCTGCAACGTCGAGCACTTCCGCACTTTCTTCCACGGCATGCTCGACAACGGCGTCTATCTCGCTCCGTCGGCCTTCGAAGCCGGATTCGTCTCCGCGGCCCACGGCGAGCGCGAGATCGAATTGACCCTCGCGGCCGCCGAAAAGGCATTCGCCGCTATCCGCGCCTGACCGGACCCATGCAGCCAATCGACGTTTACGGCATCGGCAACGCGCTGGTCGACATCGAATACCAGGTCGAAGACGACTTTTTCCCCGCCCACGGCGTGCGCCGCGGCGTAATGACTCTCGTCACCCACGAGCGACAGGAGGAAATCATCGCCGCGCTGCTCGCCAGGGGCGACATGCGCAAGATGATGGACGGCGGCTCGGTCGCCAATTCGCTCTACGCGATCAGCAATTTCGGCGGCCGGTCATTCTTCTCGTGCAAGGTCGCCGATGACGAGGCCGGCAATTTCTACCTGCGCGAACTCGGCCAGCACGGCATCCGCACCTGCGGCGATTTCCATGAAGTCGAAACCGGCCGCTGCCTCATCATGATCAGCCCCGACGCCGAACGCACCATGTACACCTTTCTCGGCGCCTCCGAATTCCTGTCACCGGCCGACCTCGACTTCGAAGCCGTGCGGCGCTCGAAATATGTCTATATCGAAGGCTACCAGGTCAGTTCGGACAGCGGCCGCGCCGCGTCGATCGAACTGCGCAAGTTTGCCGCGGAAAACGGAGTCAGGACCGCGCTGACGTTCTCCGATCCGTCACTGCTCGAAATCTTCCCGGATCAGATGAAAGAGATGCTCGGTGATGGAGTCGACCTGCTGTTCTGCAACGAAGAGGAGGCCCGCCTCTGGACCGGCGCCGCGGATCTCGGCCAGGCCTGTGTCGAATTGCGCTCGTTCGCGAAGCAATTCGTCGTCACCAGAGGCGCCAAGGGATCGATTTTGTTCGACGGCAACCAATTCATCGAAATCGACGCCCACAAAGTCAAGGCGGTCGACACCACCGGCGCCGGCGATGCATACGCCGGCGGATTCCTCTACGGCCTCACCAGCGGCCGCAATTTCGCCGAATCCGGCCGACTGGCCTCCCGCGCCGCCGGCGAAGTAGTAAGCCGCTTCGGCCCAAGGCTGGAAGCCGAAACCTACGGCGCATTGACCAAGGCGTGACGATCAATCCGCAATCCACCGGGTAACTCGATTGCCTTTCGCCGGTGATACTTGAAAGAAATTTACGGTCCAAATCCCGAAAAATCCCGATTGGCCGAGTTTTCATTCCTGATTGGACGGGCTTTAATTCCTGATTGGACGGGCTTTCATTCCTGATTGGACGGACTTTAATTCCTGATTGGACGGGCTTTCATTCCTGATTGGACGGGCTTTCATTCCTGATTGGACGGTGGTAAATTCCTGATTGGACGGAAGCGGATTCCCGTTTGGACGAACACGATGCCGGCACCGACAAAACAGGACGAGATACTGCGACGCCATGCGGAGGCTCCGATTCGCATGGCGTTGGGCGATGCCAGGATTGTCGCCCTGGTCGGCCCCCGCCAATCGGGAAAAACAACTCTGGCTCGCAAGATAGCCACTGAAGAAGGCATGACCTTCGTTACTCTCGACGATATCCAATATCGCCAATTCGCGACAAACGATCCCGCGGGTTTCATCCAAAGTCTGGACCGGGCGGTTATCGATGAAGTGCAACGCGCGCCCGATTTGATCCTTGCGCTCAAACTGGCGGTCGATGAGGATCCGCGGCCAGGCCGATTTCTGATCACCGGCTCTGTGGACCTGTTTCGCGGCGCGCTATCACCAGACTCGCTGGCGGGAAGAGTGGAAACGATAGAGCTTTTGCCTTTTTCCCAAGCCGAAATCGAACAGCGCGATTCGCCGCAGTTTCTGCGCCGCGCCATGGATTGCGATTTCCCGGCATTGCGGGAAACCGGGCGCACCGGGAATCTGATGGAGCGCGTGGTTGCGGGAAGTTATGCCGAAGCGTTGCGGCGCAGGCAAGGGGCGAGACGCGAGATTTGGCTGAAAAACTACTCCCGCTCGCTTGCCGAACGCGACGTGGCCGAACTGGCGCGAGTGTCGAGGCAAGACGGACTGTCGGTGTTGCTGGAACATGTCGCGGCGCGCGCCGGACAATTGTTGAACCTTGCGGCAATGGCCTCACCGTTGGGAGTTGACGCCAAAACCGTAAACCGCTGGTTGACGCTTCTGGAACAAATGTTCGTCATTCGAAAACTGGGCGCGTGGCATCGAAACGACCGCAAGCGCCTCATCAAGGCTCCCAAACTTCACTTTCTCGATTCCGGGTTGCTCTCCGCCCTGAGCGGAGTGAATGTGGAAATCCTGACACGAGACCGAAACAAATTCGGCGCATTGCTCGAAGGATTCGTATTCACCGAATTGACGAAACTGGCGGGCAGAGCGCAAGTTGGCGAATCCATCAGACACTATCGCGACAAGGACGGAGTCGAAGTCGACTGCGTCATCGAACGGGGCGGCAAGGTTCTGGGAATAGAAGTGAAAACCGGCATGACAGCAAAGCCCGAAGATTTTCGAGGACTCAAACGTCTACAGGACGCTGCCGGCGATGCGTTCGCCTGCGGCATCGTGCTGCACGACGGCGAGCGCATCCAACGAACCGGCGACCGCCTCTACGCCATGCCGGTAAGCCAACTCTGGGCCTGAGCGGGATGCCGATAAGGGCAACATCCAAGTTTATTCAAGAGTACTACTCTTACCGATATCCCTGCGGTGTGTATTCCACGGCGCCTTCGAATTCCATTTCCTCGATGATGGAGTGGCCGACGAAAATCGCGTCGTGTTCGGTTCGCTGGCGGTTCCAAGTCCACATGAAATCGTCGCCCTCTTCCTGGGTCGGCACTCCGCCGGAGAGCGCGAGCTTGACGATCTTGGCCAACTCGGCCGGGCGGTCGCGTTGCGGGTAGTGGCTTGCGGTGGGCAAGACCCAGAAGGAACTTTCCACATCGCGGTCGTTGAGATAGGTGGCCCAGACATGATTCGCAGTGCGCAAGGGATTGACCGGGTCCAGCGCGCCCCACACATAAGCGACCGGAATCGGGCTCCGGGGCAGATTGTCGAGCCAGCGATACTCGTTGGCGACGCGTTCGAGCAGGTACTTGCCGACGTGCAACCTGGCGCCGATGCCGTCGTTGAACGCCTGCATGTCGGCATAGGCGACGCTCACCGGATCGCCTTCGGTCAGACGCGGCCTGGCTTTCGCTTCCGCCGTGGCGACCGGGCCGCGTACGGGGTCGAGCAGCACGGTCTGGCCCGGAGTGAGATTCGCCAGCGGCAGAAACATGCCGCTGTTGGAAAGGAAGTGGTAATTGATCGTATAGGGCCGGTCTTCGTCGAGATAGTGGCCGAGGAAGGCGAGACCGACGCTGACGCCACGGTCGTGAGTGAACATCGCGAAGTCGTCGAATTCGACGATTTCGCGCAGGAAATAATCAAGCAGCCGCGCGTCGTCTTCGAGCATGTAGGAATAGTCGTTCAGGGGCTTCTCGGAAAAACCGAAGCCGGGGAAGTCGAGCGTGGCGATGTAATAGTCGTCCTGCAGGTGGACGATCATTTCTTCATAGTCGAAGCTGGATCTCGGATAACCATGTACGAGCAGCAATTGCGGATCCGAAGGATCGCCGAAAGTCCGGTAATGCACGTCGACCACCGCGCCGTTGTTGTTTTCTGTCGTCGATTGCCATTCGAAGTACGAACCGGCTTCATACCAGTCCCTGGCCAGTTCGGAATAAAAGACAGAGTCGCCGTCCTGGGCGATGGCATTGCCGCCCGCGGCGAACAGCAGGAACAACGCGATAACGGAACCGGGCTTTTGCGGCGGGTTCATGGATGGCCTCCTCTCGGCCATTGATCGACACCGCCAATAGTAGCGCGATTTCTTCTCCGCGAAAGTTCTGTTTGCCGCAACCGCGGACCAGGAGCCTGCGCCGCAGGAATTCGCGAAAGCGAAAATTCGCTATCGCCGCGCCCCTGGTTGATCGATTGAGGCGAATATTGGTGGATATGCAACGAAATCGAGCGGCCAGGGGCGTGGATGAGAGCGGATTTGCAGCCGTGAATTCCTGTGGCGCAGGCTCCTAGGTCGCCTGATTTGTGCTCAACGCCACCGAATCCGGCATGCTCAGCGGTTTCGCGACGGACCAGAACAGATAGGCCAGGTACAGCATCAGAGAGCCATTCACGAGTATCGCCGACGGCCCGAAAGCCGCTGCGCCGAAACGGACGAGATGTATCCCGAGCAAGGCCGCTACGGCCACGATCGAAGCGGATTGCAAGTGGCGCTTGACACGGCGCTCGTCTCCCAGGCGGGCGCTGTAGATCAGCATCGGCGTCAGGCTCAGCCAGAACAGTTCGGCGGATGTGAACTGAAAGGCGATCTGGGTGATCGCGGGTATCGTCAGCGCCAGCGGAATTCCCCACACGGTCCCCGCCCACAGGTCGTTTATGGCATCGGACCGATTGCGTTTACGGAGCCAGATGTTGACGCCGGTAACGGAAACGACGGTTATCGCCAGGCCGAGAACTGCGTACAGGAGCTTGACGACAAACCCTCCGAAATGCCCGGTGTGCAGGTTGAACATCGAAAAAACCACCTGCCTTCCCGATTCGCCGTCGCGCAGTCCCGCGCTGCCGAGATACTCGCCGGCCGGACTGAAATGATAGTTTTCCCCCGCGATCATTCTGCCCGGTTGCGCCGCCGCGATTTCGATGTATTGCCGGGGCGTGCCGGCATTGTGCAGGATGACCCGGCGCGGTTCGGCATCCGGGTCGACTTGCCCCAGATTTTCGAAAGCCGTCGCGAGCCGCACTCTGGTTACCTGTTGTTCCAGCACCGGAGTCTCGCCGAATACATCGGTCAACAGTTCTTCCTGGCTCTTGCCTGAAATCGCGCCAAGCGCGGCCAGCATCGGCAAGGCAAGTCCGAAGTAGGCTCCCGTGATAGCGATCAGCAGGTGGAAGGGCGCGCCCCAGACACTCAGCCGGTTGTGCAGGTCTACCTGTTCAAGACGGGTTCCGCTGCCAAGCCGCAGTTTGAACGCTTCCTTGATCAATCCCGGATGCGACAGGAATCCCGAGACGATCAACGCGCACAGCATGGCGCCCAGGGCGCTGACCAGAATCATCCCGTACGTGCGGGGCAAGGTCAGATAGACATGCATGTTGATGAGAAATTCCGTCCAGTGGGCGGCGACCGATTCACCGGCGCTGCCGTCGGAATCGAGAAACCGGCTTTCCTCCTGCACCCACAGGTAGAGGCGAGGATACGCTTCGTACGGCAGATAAATGTACACGGATCCGAGATCGGCGCCGCTGCCCGCAACAACCGAGTTCAGCGATTCCTCGAGCAGCGCGGGGTCGTACTCGAGCGATTCCCGGACGTCGGCCTGTTCCCAGCGTTGCAATTCCGGATAAAACACGCACAAGGCCCCGGTCAGGCAGACCAGATACATCAGCGCGCCGGTCATCAGACCGGTCCAGGAATGTCCCGCCAATTGTTTCTTGACCAGTTTCGGCGGCAGCAGTTGCGTGGGCATACGTGAGTTTCCCGTTTCTTATCTGAAGTAAATCGGAATCAGACTGATCGCCGAAAGCAGAAGCATCATCGTCGCCGGCGCCAGGGGTCTTTCGCTCGCCGCGATGGCGCTGGCCGCCACACCCCAGATCAGCGGCATCGCGCAGACCGCGAATACCATCTGGTTCAGTTCGCTCATCGGCAGCAGAAATCCCAATCCGACGCTTGGCAAAATGCTGGTGAAAAGCGCGAACGGCACGATCAGCGAAAATCTTCCGACATGACCGAGCACGGACCGCAAACGCGGTCTTGCCAAGGGAACGTTCGCGGGCCAGGCCGCCGCCGGGCTCCTGCTTTCGGCATTGAGGACAACGATGAAAAAGGCCGCCAACGGAACGGTCGTGATCAGATACACCAGCCCGAAAACCCAGCCATCGAGGGCGCTCAAGGCGAAAGCGGAATAAAGCAGCAGCACCCATCCGGTGAGACTGTAGGCGTCCTTCAAATGAATCCGGGATTTCCAGGCGACGAAAAGGAACGCCATGCCGGCGCCCGTACAGGCCAGACTGGTTATGTATGGGAAGTAATAACTATCGATCATGACTGTTTTGCAACTTTTCTGATTTCCGCAGGGCGGCTGCCGCGTCAATGCTTGACCGTGCCAACACCGGAAACCTCCCGATTCGCGGCTTCCAGGTCGGGCTGGACGAAATACTCGACGATCATTTGCCCGACACTTTGAAAAACATCCGCTTCCATACGAAAAGACATGGGACCGATGTGAAGATGGTAGAGATTGCAGTCCGGACAGACCGTGATTGAACCGAACGCGCTCTGGGCGACAAGTTCGCTTCTGCACGTCTTGTGATTTTTCATCTGATTTCCCGCGTGGCGTTGAGTTTCGCAAACATTAATGCGAATCATTCCCATTTGCAAGTACTTTCTTTGGCCCGGATCATCGTTGGCTAACTGAAAATGCGAATAATTCTTAGTTGCGGAAACTTCGCCTGGCGTGCTAGGCTGCCGCATGAACACATCAAGCGCCAATTCATTCCAGATCGATCTGCAATCGATCGTTTCGAGGTACAGAAAATGGACAAGAAAGACCAATTCAAACGCAGGTCGTTCCTGCAGATCGTGACTGGGGCGGTGGCCGTATCGAGCGCATCCTTTCTCGGGCTTGTATCTTCATCACAGGCTTACTGGCAGCAGGAAGGCACCGATGCCAGTGACCAGTCCGGGGGCGAAGGCACCGACGCCAGCGACCAGTCCGGCGGCGAGGGTACGGACGCCAGCGATCAGTCCGGGGGTGAAGGAACCGACGCCAGCGACCAGTCCGGCGGCGAAGGAACCGACACCAGCGATCAGTCCGGTGGCGAAGGAACCGATGCCAGTGACCAGTCTGGCGGCGAAGGCACCGACAGCTCCGATCAGAGTGGTGGCGAAGGAACCGACAACAGCGACCGGAACGGCAGAGGCCTGGACTACCGCTAGGAGCCTGTGCCGTAGGAATTCGCGAAAGCGAAAATTCGCTATCGCCGCGCCCCTGGCTGGTCGGTTGAGGCGAATATTGGTGAATATGCAACGAAATCGAGCGGCCAGGGGCGTGGATGAGAGCGGATTTGCAGCCGTGAATTCCTACGGCGCAGGCTCCTAGACACTCATGGCTGAAGAGCGCGGGCCAAAAAACCCGCTTTCCTGGCTGATCGGCCCGGTTTCGGAAAGGGAGTTCATCGAGTCCCATTACGAACAGCGCGCCTTGCATTGCAGGCACGCCGACCCCGCTCGCTTCGCCGAACTTCTCAGCCTGGACCGCATCGACGAAATCATCGCCAGTTCCGAACTGCCGTCTTCGGGGCTGTCGATGGCCCGCAGCCGGCCTCCCATCAAGCGTTCCGACTATACGTTCAAGAGTGGCAATATCGACCGGGGGGCGGTGATCCGGCATTTCCAGCGCGGCGCGACGATCATACTGAATCAGCTCCAGCGCGCCGACGAGACCATGGCCGGATTTTGCAGGTCGCTCGAGGAAGTGTTCAGTTGCCACGTCCAGTCGAACGCTTACCTCACGCCACCGGAAAATCAGGGCTTCAATACGCATTACGACGATCACGACGTCTTCATCGTTCAGGTGCATGGCGAAAAACTGTGGCGCCTGTACGAAAAGCCGGTCGAAAACCCCTATAGCGGCGAAGGCTTCAAAGCCGGAGTGCACAGCCCGGGCGAGGTCGATCAGGAGTTCCTGCTGCAGGCCGGCGATTGTCTTTACATCCCGCGCGGCCTGATGCACGACGCGTCGGTCCGCGGCGACGACCATTCCTTGCATATCACGGTCGGCCTGATCGTGAAGAAATGGGCCGACCTGATGCTGGAAGCGATCTCGGAAGTGGCGCTCAAGAATCCGAAATTCCGCCGCTCGCTGCCTCCGGGCTTCGCGCGGCCCGATTCCGACGCGAACGCGCTGGAAGCGCAATTTCGGGAACTTGCGCTGGAGTTCGCCGAGCAAGCCGATTTCGGGGAAGTTCTGGCCTACTTTCAGGAAAACTTCGCGAAACTGCGCCGGCCGAATCTGCGCGACGCCCTGATCGATGCCGCATCGCCAATTACGGAAAACGATATCTACATAAGGCGGCCGTTCCTGCAGGCGATCTTGCGGCGCGGCGATGCCGAGGCCGTAATCGTTGCGCCCGGCGGCAATGTTCACTTCGACGGGAAAGCGCTTGCGGGCCTGGAAGTTTTTCTTTCCGGTGAACCGTTTTCGATTACGGCCTTCGCGGAGCTGGACAAGGAGCAGAGGATCGAGGCCATTCGCAAGCTGTCCGCTTTCGGACTGATCGAGCGCGCGCCATGAGCGTCGTGGCGGAGCCGGCCTCGGACCGGGCCGCGGTAAAACGCCTGACGGCAAAGCAGTCCCGGGACCGGCTCTGGTTCACGATCCACTCCTGGATCGGGCTCAAGCTGTCACTGCTGATGACCTTCGTCCTGGCGACAGGAACCATCGCCGTTTTCAGTTACGAGATCGACTGGCTGCTGAACCCGGAAATGCGCGCCAATCAGCGCATCGCCGAAGACGAGGTGGCCTGGGGCGCCGCTTTCGACAGCATGCGCCGGGAATATCCGGAGTATCGACCGCTCAATCTTTCGCGCTTCCAGGACAACTGGTTCGCCCTGCAAATGCTCGCCCAGAACCCCGCAGGAGAACTCGTGCGGGTCTGGTTCAATCCGGCGGACGGAGCAGACCTTGGCATGACTTCATTTTTCAATGTGCAACGGCTTTTCCGCGAGCTTCACCGGCATCTCATGCTGCCCCTGTATATCGGCATACCCCTGGTGACTGTCCTCGCCTTTCCCTTGCTGATTTCCCTGATCGCGGGTTTTGTGGTTTACAAGAAGTTCTGGCGGGGCCTGTTCAAGTGGCCGCGCTTCGGGCGCAACCCGCGAATCTGGAACGGCGACCTGCATCGACTGCTGGGGCTGTGGGGAAGCTGGTTCATCGCCCTTATCGCCATCACCAGCATCTGGTACTTTTTGGAACAGCTTGGCGGCCGGGCGCCGCCTTTTCCCGCGGCGGAGCGGGAAATGGCCGACAGAAACGCCGCCCTGCCGCAACAATTCGATGGCGCCGCAATCGATCTTGCGCTGCAAAACGCGAGAAGCGAACTCACAGGGCTCGAACCCGGCCGAATCCTGTTCCCCGGCAATGCGAGCGCGCCCTTGACGATTCAGGGAGAACTGTCCGCCGTGCTGGTTCGGCCCCGGGCCAATGGCGTCCATATCGATCCGGCAAGCCTTGCCGTCGTCGGCAGCTACCGGGGCGAGAATCTCGACTCCCACACGCGCATTTCGGAAGCCTCGGATCCGCTGCATTTCGGCTATTTCGGCGGGATCGGGACCAAGCTGCTCTGGTTCATCCTTGGCCTGATGATGACCGCCATGTCGATAACCGGAATCTGGATCAACGCGGCCCGGCTGAAACGTTCCTGGCTGGCGGCGGCGACCTTCAGCCCCGCAGACTTTCGACGAAGCGCTTGACGCCGTCGAACCAGCTTTGCCGCTTGGGGGACTGGCGGCTGCCCTGCTCTTCCTGAATCTCGCGGAACTCTTCGAGCAGTTCGCGCTGGCGCGTAGTGAGTTTGACCGGTGTTTCCACGACGAGGCGATAAAGCAGGTCGCCGGGCGGGCCGCCGCGAACCGGGGTGATGCCCTTGCCGCGCAGGCGGAACAGCTTGCCGGTCTGGGTTTCCGCGGGAATCTTGAGTTTTACCCGGCCGCTGAGCGTAGGCACTTCGAGATGGTTGCCGAGGGCGGCATCGACAAAGCTGATGGGAATATCACAGTGCAGGTCGGCGCCGTCGCGTTCGAAAACCGGATGCCGGCTGACTTCGATTCTCACGTACAGATCACCCGACGGTCCGCCCCGGGGCCCGGCCTGGCCTTCGCCGGAAAGCCGGATGCGGTCTCCGCTATCGACACCGGCAGGCACTTTTACCGACAGGGTGCGGGATTCTTCCACGGCGCCGGCGCCACGACAGGTGGAACAGGGGTCCTTGATCAGCTTGCCTTCGCCGCGGCAGCGGGGGCAAGTCTGCTGCACTGAAAAGAAGCCCTGCTGCATGCGGACCTGACCCACGCCGCCGCAGGCGGTGCAGGTTACAGGCTCGGTGCCCCGGCGCGCGCCGCTGCCGTCACAGGCGGTACAGCGCACCCGGGTGGGTACGCGGATATTGCGCGATACGCCCTGGACGGCTTCTTCGAGGCCGAGTTCGAGATGGTATTGCAAATCGGCGCCCTGGTGGCGACCGCCGCCGCGACGCCCACCGAAAATGTCGCCAAAGATATCGCCGAAAATGTCGGCGAAATCCGCCGCCCCGGCGGCGCCGGCCTGGCCCTCCACGCCGGCATGCCCGAACTGGTCGTAGCGCGAGCGTTTCTGCTGGTCGGAAAGGACTTCAAAAGCCTCGCTGGCTTCCTTGAATTTGGCCTCGGATTCCTTGTCGCCCGGATTGCGGTCCGGGTGGTGCTTCATGGCGGTACGCCGGTAGGCCTTTTTCAGCTCGGCTGTGTCGATGTCCCGGCTTACGCCAAGGACATCATAATAGTCGCGTTTGCTTGCCATTTAGGGTACCAGCCGGGCCTGGGGAGACTGTCCCCTGTTCGGTAAAACTGCGCGCCAACAACTTCTGTCATTCTGCGCGCAGCGGAGCGTAGTCGCAGAATCTCAGGCAGTAGCCCCTTCAAGGAGATTCTGCGACTACGCGCAGAATGACAGAGGAGCAACTCCGCTACGCGCAGAATGACGGAGAGGCGGCTCCGCTACGCGCAATACGACAGAGGGGCCGCGCGGAATGACGTAGACACGCTCGGCTCCAATGTTGCTGCCTATTTGTTTTCTTCCCTGACTTCTTCGAACTCCGCGTCGACGGCTTCGTCATCGGCGCTAGCGGAACCAGGCTCCGCCTCTCCCGCGGCGCCTTCCGCCTGGGAGGCCTGTTCGGCGTACATCTTTTGCACCACGGGCGTGGAAGCCTCGGTAAGCGCCTTGGTAGCTTCTTCAATGGCGGCAAGATCATCGCCCTTGATAGCCTCTTCAAGCTTGCCAATGGCGTCTTCGATGGCGGCCTTCTCTTCGTCGCTGGCCTTGTCGCCGGCTTCATCGATGGTCTTGCGGGTGGCGTGGATCAGGCCATCGGCGGTATTGCGGGCGGTGATGAGTTCCTCGAATTTCCTGTCCTCGGCGGAATGCGCTTCGGCGTCCCGGACCATCTTCTCGATTTCCTCGTCCGACAGGCCGCTGGAAGCCTTGATCTCGATGGACTGTTCCTTGCCGGTGGCCTTGTCCCTGGCGGACACATTGAGGATGCCGTTGGCGTCGAGGTCAAAGGAGACCTCGATCTGGGGCATGCCCCTGGGCGCCGGCGGGATGTCGGTGAGATCGAAACGGCCGAGCGACTTGTTCTGGGTCGCCTGCTTGCGTTCTCCCTGGACCACATGAATCGTCACCGCGGTCTGGTTGTCGTCGGCGGTGGAGAAAACCTGGGTCTTCTTGGTGGGAATCGTGGTGTTCTTGTCGATGAGCGTACTGGCCACTCCGCCGAGGGTTTCGATACCGAGGGAAAGCGGCGTCACATCGAGCAGCAGGACATCGGTAACGTCCCCGGCGAGCACGGCGGCCTGAATGGCCGCGCCCACGGCGACGGCTTCGTCGGGATTCACGTCCCGCCGGGCTTCCTTGCCAAAAAAGTCGGCGACTTTCTGCTGCACGAGCGGCATGCGGGTCTGACCGCCCACGAGCACCACGTCGTTGATGGCGGAGGCGTCGATGCCGGCGTCCTTGAGAGCGATCTTCACCGGGCCGAGGGTGCGGTCAACCAGATCCTCCACCAGGGATTCGAACTTGGCTCTCGTGAGTTTCTGCACCAGGTGCTTGGGGCCGCTGGCGTCGGCGGTGACATAGGGCAGATTGATCTCGGTCTGCTGGGAGGAAGACAGCTCGATCTTGGCCTTTTCCGCGGCTTCCTTCAGACGCTGCAGGGCCAGTGGATCGTTGTGCAGATCCATGCCGTGTTCCTTCTTGAACTCATCGGCGAGATAGTCGATGAGGCGCAGGTCGAAATCCTCGCCGCCGAGGAAAGTGTCGCCATTGGTGGAGAGCACTTCAAAAGTGTGTTCACCGTCGGTTTCGGCGATTTCGATGATGGAGATATCAAAAGTGCCGCCGCCAAGGTCGTACACGGCGATGGTGGAATCGCCGGTGCGCTTGTCCATGCCATAGGCGAGTGCCGCTGCGGTGGGCTCGTTGATGATGCGCTTGACGTCGAGACCGGCGATGCGGCCGGCGTCCTTGGTCGCCTGGCGCTGGGAGTCGTTGAAGTAGGCGGGAACCGTGACCACAGCCTCCCTGATTTCCTCGCCGAGATAGTCCTCGGCGGTCTTCTTCATCTTCATCAGGGTCTGGGCCGAAATCTGCGGCGGCGACATCTGCTTGCCGTTGACCTCCACCCAGGCGTCGCCATTGCCCGCCTTGACGATCTTGTAGGGCACCATCTTGATGTCCTTCTGCACCACGTCGTCCTTGAACTGGCGGCCGATCAGGCGCTTGATGGCGAACAGGGTGTTGTCCGGATTGGTGATGGCCTGCCGCTTGGCGGGCTGGCCCACCAGGGTCTCGCCATCCTTGCTGTAAGCGACAATGGACGGAGTGGTGCGATCACCTTCCGAGTTCTCGATAACCCGGGGCTCACCGCCCTCCATGATCGCCACGCAGGAATTGGTGGTTCCCAGGTCGATGCCGATGATCTTTCCCATTTTCGATGTCTCCGCTGAATCTGCGGTCCGCTCAGCTTGCGGGCCGCCACAAATAGGTATATTGCCGCGAGATTTTCAGTTTCAAGGGCGCGGGTTCCTGTTTCCGCGCGATTCTGGCCGGTTCAGCCACCTGACTTTGCGGCCGCTTCGGTGGTTACCACCACCATGGCCGGCCGCAGCACCCGGCCATGCAGGGTATAGCCCTTCTGCATGACCGAAATCACGGTATTGGGCTCCACCTTGTCGTTTTCCTGAATCGACATCGCCTGATGCAGGGCGGGGTCGAAGGGTTCGCCTTCCGGGTCCACGGCTTCGATCTGGAATCTGGCGAAGCAGTCGACAAGGCTTTTCAGGGTCAGGTTCACGCCTTCGTGAATCGCCTTGACCACCTGATTACCCGCTTCGCCGTCTTCGTGCTTGCCTGCCGCTTCGGCGGCGCGTTCGAGATTGTCCATGACCATGAGCAGCTCGCTGCTGAACTTCTCCTGGCCGAATCGGTGGGCTTTCTCGATGTCCTGCTCGGTGCGGCGCCGCAGATTCTGCATTTCCGCCTGTACCCGCAGCAGCTTGTCCCGGGCCTCGCGGCTTTCGGTTTCCGCCGCCGCCAGTCGCTCCAGCGCTTCTTGCAGCGACATTTCGGAACCGGTTTCCGCAGCCTGTTCGGCTGTATCCGCCTGCTCTGTCCGGACCTCCGGTTCCGCCGCCGACGACTCTTCCCCGGTCCTGGAATCTTCTGTCTTGCCCATGCCACGCCGTCCCAACTACGATCCGCGAAACCCTATATGGGGACAGGCCCCGATGTTTCAAGCGAAATGCCTGGAAAGGGAGGCTCGCGAAACATCATTGGGGATTCTGCGAGGACGAAGAGCGGCAAGCCCATGCCCTACCGCTGCCGGGACTGTGGCTATTTCAGTGTCCACACCGGGACCGCGCTGGAATGTTCTAATGTTCCCCTCCACAAGTGGTCGTGGCGATCTACCTGTGCCTGACTTCGCTCAAGTCGGTGTCCAGCTTGAAGCTGCACCGGGATCTCAAGGTAACGCAAAAGACCGCCTGGTTCATCCACCACATCCGGGAAGCCTGGGCCAGCCTCCGATTACTTCAACGACCCGAAGGATAAGCTCCATGCCGGACGGGGCATGGTGAGCAAGACCGCCGTGGCGGGCATCAGGGACCGCAAGACGGAAGTGGTGCCAAGGAAGCTCTGATTAAGTCAGAGTTTCCCTGCGGCACATGGAAGTGCCGCCGAATTTGATGGCGCAAGCCATTGAATTCGTAAGCAAAACAAAACCACGCTTTTGTTTTGCGATAATGAAAAATTCCAGGGAGGGAATTTTTCAGAGAATACCTAAAGGCCAACATGCAGGTTTTCATCGCCGGGAATACCCAGCCGGATGTTCAACACTGCCGCCGCGCTTGTCGGGGAGCAGTTGCTTTACCGCTCGCTTATCGCGGATATCGGCCTGCCGGGCGCTTGCCCGCATGTAGTAGCACCCGCGCAAGCGTCTCGGGTGTGGCGCCCTTGAGATCGCGTTTTGGATCAAGCATGGCTTTCACGTAAAAAGCCTCAGTTGATGAGGTTCCTTGCTTCATGCCACCTCTCAGGCGACACATCCAACACATCCATCAATCTACCCAAGCGGGATTTGGTGTATGTCCCATGCGGATTAACAATGATGAATTGCGTAAGACTGTCTATTCCATCCTCGGTCTCCGCAATTCGCATCCGTCCGGTGTGCTTTTTTACCGAAAACCCCATCGCCGTAAGTCTCTGTATGATATTTCATCCTGTCGCTCCATTAGAAGGCCAACTGCTCTTACGCGGCGAGGGCATAAGACATACCACTCCTGTCGAGGATCCAAGGGGGGATCAGAGAGTCGTCTTGAATATCGAATTTAGCCTGATTCATCGAGGGGCGCACATCAGGGAAATTCGCCTCAATAAAGGCTTCCAATCTGTTTTCAGAGGCGTACAAATCCACGAGAGACATAAATCCAATCGCAAAATCCTCAATAGCATTAGCCACTGAACTGCCAACCCCGCAGCATTTAGAACCGAGCTCCGTGATCTCAGCGTAATGGCGCTGGCCTTCCTTCACCACGACCACATCCATCTCGAATCTATACCGCTCAATGGTCGTGTATTCGCCTTCTTGCGAGGTGGATACTCTGGCTAAACCCAGCTTGTGAGTTTGCCTTTTAGCCATTTCCAGTTGCCTCATCAGTTCGCTGCGGTCCCCGCGACCGCAGCCCGGCAATTATCCAAAACTAATTTAGGGCTGACAACCCCTATATATTGTGGTCATGCTGGAAACCGACCACTAGACAGAAAACTCTAACAAAGTCAAGGGCGTAACGCTCAATTTTCCTTCAAAATGTCGCCGCGCCTCTCTCAATGGCCAGCCGGTGGGTCGTGTTTCGGACGCGGGACTGATTACTGTCCGCAGGCATCCCACGCCGCCACGCCAGCATCAGGGTTGTCGACATAGACGCGATTTGCCATATCACGAGCAACTCGAAGTTGACACTCCTAGGCATCCCTCTAATGAAGGAAAAGGTCCCGGCGGAAAACCGGGACTTCTTCGGGACAGGCTGAAACGGTTGTTACGGCTTGCGGAACCGCAAGGTCATGCGATCCGACTCGCCGATCGCCTGCGTATCCGGGTTGTCGGTCGTCGTTGGCGGCAAACGCCATACGAAGCTGTCGGCGGAATCGTTGGGATTGGCGTTTATCTCGCTGGCTTCTTCGAAAACGAATCCTGCCCGTTCGAACGCGGCGACGACGTCGCTCTGTTTCAGGTATCCATTGTTACCGTTGGCAAATTCGGGATCGGCGTCTTCCGGAGCGCGGTGCTGGACCACGCCGACCACGCCGCCCGGAGCGAGCACATCGTAGGTTTCGGCCAGAGCCGCATCGATAACCGGTTCATCGAACCGGAACAGGTGGTGCATCGCCCGGAAGTAGAGAACCGCATCGGCCTGACCGTTCTCCCGGTCGGGAATATCGTTGATCGCATAGCCGACTATTGGTTGCGCGCTTTCGACGCCTTCAACACTCAGATACCGGCCCATCTGGGCGATATCGGCGCCGGTGCGCTCGGCAGCGGCTTCATCCCAGGTGGAGAACAATTGACGGAACAGGCTTTCCGGATAGGTCGCGCCGATCAGACGACCCTGCTCGGCTGTGAGCGGGGTCAGGATCTGGGAATACCAGCCGCCATTGCCGGGAAAGACCTCAACGATCGTCATGTCCGGCTCGATTCCAAAGAAGGACAGCGTGTCCAGCGGATTACGCCATTCGTCGCGGCCCCGGTTCCCGTCCCGGCGTTCGTGGTTGATGACCGCTTCCAGACTGGCGTCGGCCGACGGGTTTTCTGCCGCAAATGCCGCATCGTTGGACCAGGCCGCCAACATCAGCGCCGTTGCACTCACTATTACTGCAAATCTCATGGAATCCTCCTGGGGAATCGTCTCATTTTGGGTGTTCGAACGTGGAAGAGTATCAGGTATCCACGAAGAATGCTGTTGTCCCGCCAATTGATCGGTATTGTGAGTCCCGATTTCCGGAAAGAAACCCTGCAATCGCCGGGGAATTCCCGTCAAGCATGACCGCCCGCAGTACGGATTACCCGCCGGACGGAACCCTGGATGGCCACCGCAACAGCGACAAATCCCGCCATTGCAGGAATCAGGCGGGCCATCTGCACGGCCAGCGGGTCGGATGATCCATGCATATCCCGCTTTTCCTGTCCACAAGATCGGACACTTCGCCAGACCGAACCTGCGGCAAAGACCTATCCGGAAAACTGCCACTCGCCTAGGAGCCTGCGCCGTAGGAATTCACGGCTGCAAATCCGCTCTCATCCACGCCCCTGGCCGTTCGATTTCGTTGCATATCCACCAATATTCGCCTCAATCGATCAGCCAGGGGCGCGGCGATAGCGAATTTTCGCTTTCGCGAATTCCTGTGGCGCAGGCTCCTGGAGTGGGTGTCCCCTGTTTCTCTGTTTCCTTTATACTTTCAACGCCATGTTGAAGCGCCTTTCCATTCAGAATTACGCCACGGTGCGGGGCCTCGAAGTGGACTTTCCCGCCGGGCTTTCGGCGCTGACCGGGGAGACCGGCGCGGGGAAGTCGATCATCGTTGATGCGCTCGGGCTTGCCCTCGGCGGCCGGGGCGACAAGACTGCCGTGCGCAGCGGCGCCGGGAAAATGTCCATTGCTGCGGAGTTCGACCTCTCTGGAAATGCCACTGCCCGGGAATGGCTGGAGGTCAACGACTTGCAGGAAGACCTGACTGGCGCCTGCCTGCTGCGCCGCACCATTGCCGGCGACGGCCGCTCCCGGGCTTTCATCAATGACTCGCCAATAACCGTTGCAAGCTTGCAGCAACTTGGCTCGCTGCTGGTGGATATCGTCAGCCAGCAGGAACACCAGTCCCTGATGCGGCGCCGGACTCAGCTCGAATTGCTTGATGATTACTGCGTCGAGGGGGAATTGCTTGCCGAGTTGCGCTCCATTCATGGCCACTGGCAAACCAATGAAGCCACCATGGCCCGACTCCGGGGCGATGACGGCGACAGCCATGCCGAACTGCTGGCCTACCAGTCTGCGGAACTGCGGGAACTCGCGGCCGGGGAAGGCGAAGCCGAAGCCCTGGAGCAGGAACACCGCCGGTTGAGCGGCGCCGGCGAGGCGCTTGGGGCGCTGTCGGGGGCCATGGCGGATATTGCCGACAATGAACAGTTCAACGCCCTGGCAAGTCTGCACCGGGCGCGGCAATCGCTGGAGCAGGTGCCCGGCAGCAGCGGCCCGGTGGCCAATGCCATCAAGCTGCTGACGGCGGCGGGAATCCATTTGGAAGAGGCGGTCGCCGACCTGCGCAGCGCCGCGGAAGATTTCCCCATGGACCCGGAGCGGCTAGCCCAGGTGGACGAGCGGCTCGGCAAATTGCACGATATGGCGCGCAAGCACAAGGTGCGACCCGCCGAGCTGGCCGAATTGACGCAATCGCTTGCGGAAAATCTCGAACAGATTCGCGGTCGGGAATCGGAGTTGCAGCGCCTTGAGCAGCAGGGCGGGAAGCTGCGCGAACAATATGCCCGGGTGGCTGCCCGGGTCGGTGAGCAGCGCCGGGCGGGGGCAACGGAATTGACCCAGGCCATCGAGGAACATATCGCCCGCCTCGGCATGGGCAAGGCCCGATTCGATATTCGCTTCGAAGAACTGGACCCGGCCGCGATACGCGCCAGTGGCCTGGAACGGGTCGAGTTTCTGGTTGCCGCCAATCCGGGCCAGCCGGCTGGGCCGCTGGCGAAGATTGCATCCGGCGGCGAGTTGTCGCGCATCAGCCTTGCCATCCGGGTGGTGACCGCCCGCACTTCCAGCACCCCAACCCTGGTGTTCGATGAAGTCGATGTGGGCATTGGCGGCGGCGTGGCGGCCCAGGTGGGGGCCTTGCTGCGGAATCTCGGCAAGGCGGCGCAGATTCTCTGCATTACCCATCAGCCGCAGGTGGCCAGCCGCGCCCATCAGCACTATTCGGTAAGCAAACACAGCGATGCATCCGGCACGCAAAGCGAAATCCGCAAACTCGGCCCGGAGGCAAGAGTGAAGGAAGTGGCGAGGATGCTGGCGGGAGCGGATTTCAGCGAGGCCTCGCTGGCCCATGCCAGGCAGATACTGGACGAAGCTGAATCGGCGGCTCAGGAATCGGCCTGACAGTCCTCGCAGATTCCATACAGATTCATGCTGTGGTCGGTAATGCGAAAGCCGAGATTTTCGGCGATCTTCACCTGGCGGTCTTCGATGATCTCGTCGAAAAACTCCCTGATCTTGCCGCAGGAAGTACAGACGATGTGGTCGTGATGATCTTCGGAAGTCAGCTCGAACACCGAGCGGCCGCCCTCGAAATTGTGCCGGGTCACCATCCCCGCCCCTTCGAACTGGGTCAGCACGCGATACACCGTGGCAAGGCCCACTTCCTGGTCGGATTCCACCAGCGCCAGATAGACATCGTCGGCGCTCATGTGTTTGCGTTCGGAATTTTCGAGAATCTGCAGGATCTTGACCCGGGGCAAGGTCACCTTGAGTCCGGCCTTGCGCAGTTCCTGGTTTTCGCTGCCCATGGTCTCCTCGGGGATGCGGGGGAAGGTTTTGCGGTATTATGCCCATTGGCTGGCGAATGGGAAAGCTCGCTTTCCAGCCAAACGCGGCAATTCTCGTTCTTCGCGCTGAGCGCCCCCATGTCAACTATGGGATCATGGCACAGTGAATAGTTTCGATGCTGATGATCATTCTCCGGGGCTGATCGGGTAACGGTGCGAATCCACTGGCAATGTAGAACTTCGTTCGTTTGCCCGTAATTTCCGTACCACCGTCTTCGATCACATCGAGAACGACTGCTTTCAGGCCAATCTGGTCGGCGACGGTTACCGTGCGTTTCAATGCGTCCGCGAGCAGAATCTTGCCCAGTCTCTTGCCCTGGTGGCGTAGATCAACCGCGATCATCGATAGATACACTGCCGGAATGCCTCCGTGCGAGAGAGCGTTCCGAGTCAATTCGGGAGGTAGCGAATTCGCTTCGAGCCGGTGTGCATTCAGGGCGTAGTAGCCGGCGATCTCGCTTTGGCCTGTCCAGGTGGCGACCCATATCCTGGTAAAGTTTCCCGCTTGCTGCTTTCTGGCGCTTCGTTTCAGGAAAGTGTCGAGCCGGGGGATTCCACAGGCAAACGATTCCCGATCATGCTGTCGAGGATCAAGCGGCGTTATTTGTATTTCTGGTTTTCCCGTAGATGATTCAGACGTCACTGGAGGCACTTTCCTTGTGCAGCTTCATCATCTCGCGTAGTGCCACGGTCGGCTCGGCGGGTGATTCGATGGCGGCCAGGACCATTTCACGGTCCCTGGCGGAAAGCAGCGTGCGCTCGTGGTCGGCGAGCGTAGCCCTGGCGCGTTCCAACGCAACGCTGGTCACGAAAGTAGTCTCGTCAACGCCAGGCAGCGCTGCGGCCTGCTGGATCTGCGCCTTGATTGACGGCTTGGTGCGTTGTTCCATCCGCGCAGACCTGGGCTCCTCAATGTCCGCCGCCAGATTCTTGAAGTTCAACATGGCCCAATCTCCTCTAGGAGCCTGCGCCGTAGAAATTCACGGCTGCAAATCCGCTCTCATCCACGCCCCTGGCCGCTCGATTTCGTTGCATATCCACCAATATTCGCCTCAATCGATCAGCCAGGGGCGCGACGATAACGAATTTTCGCTTTCGCGAATTCCTACGGCGCAGGCTCCTAGGTATTCTCTGAAAAATTCCCTCCTTGGAATTTTTCATTATCGCAAAACAAAAGCGTGGTTTTGTTTTGCTTCCGAATTCAATGGCTTACGCCATGGAATTCGGCGGCACTTCCATGTGCCGCAGGGAAGCCCTGACTTAATCAGAGCTTCCCTAATTGACTATTCTTGCATTAAAGGCTAATTTTATTAGCCTTATTGCAAATAATTTGTATTTGGAGTATCCCAATGCGCCTCACCGACTATTTTGCTTCGCACCCCGTGTTTACTACGGAGGAACTGAAGAATTGGCTGGTGCGCCGGGATTCGCATAATCCCTGGACGCGCAAGGCCCTGCTTGCATATCACGAAAAGCAAGGACGTCTTCGCCGGGCGCGCCGCGGCCTGTACTATGTGGTGCCACCCGGCGCCAATCCCGAAAGTTTTCCGGCGGATGCCTATTTGCTCGCGGCGAAAATGACGGGTGATGCGATACTGGCATACCACACCGCTTTGGAATTCCATGGTAAGGCATACTCGATTTTCGAAGAGATCCAGTACCTGACTGGTCATGCGGCCCGCCCCGTGACTTTTCGCGACCACCGCTTCAAACCAGTGCGGTTTCCCGGAAAGCTGGACTCTGATCGGAAGCGGTTTTTTTCGGTCAAGGAGATGGACCGCGCCGGTATGACCGTGGCGGTTACCAGTTTGGAACGCACCCTTGTGGATGTTCTGGCCTGGCCTGACCTTGGTGGTGGCTGGGAGGAAATATGGCGCTCATTGGAAATGGTGGAATTTTTCGATACGGAGGTAGTCGTTGAGTATGCAATGCTTCTGGAAAATGCAACTACGGCGGCAAAGGTGGGTTTCTTTTTGGAGCAACACCAGGAAACCTTGATGATAGAGGATTCGTATATAGAGCGCCTGCGCGCCCGGCGACCGCGCAATCCGCACTACCTGACGCGGGGTAAGCGTGGGGGACAACTCGTTCCTGACTGGAATCTGGTGGTGCCCAACGAAGTAATGGAGCGCTCCTGGGAGCGGGAGATTTGAAACTCTCGACTGAGATGTTGCAGCGCGAGGCGGAAAAGACCGGATTTCGCCCTGAGGTGCTGGAAAAAGTTCTACAACTGCTCACCCTTTTGCGGGCGTTGCGTGACCACCCGTTTCTGAGAGATCGAATTGCATTAAAGGGCGGCACGGCTCTGAATCTGTTTGTATTCAAAATGCCGCGGTTGTCGGTGGACATCGATCTCAACTACACCGGGGCCGCGGACCGAACCGCCATGCTTGCAGAGCGGCCGGAAGTGGAGAGGGCCATTAAAGCGGTGTGCGCCCGCGAAGAATTTTCGCTACAGCGAATTCCCGGAGATCATGCCGGAGGCAAATGGTTGCTGCGCTACGAAAGCGCGTTGAGGCAAGGTGGGAACCTCGCACTCGACCTGAACTACATGTACCGGGTCCCCTTGTGGCCGATAACCTTGCAGAATTCGTCCAAGGTGGGCGCGAACAATACCCGACAGGTTCCCGTTCTTGAAATCCACGAACTGGCTGCCGGCAAGTTGGCCGCCTTGCTGGCGAGAAGAGCAAGTCGGGATCTTTTTGACGCGCATCGGCTGCTGACCGAATGCGAGTTCAAGGAGGGCCGGTTACGCACGGCATTTGTATTGTATGGCGCGATGAACAGAAAAGACTGGAGGTCCGTGAGCGTCGAAGACGTTAATTTCGAGCCAAACGAGTTAAAGAACCAGTTGCTGCCGACGCTTCGAAACGAGTATGTAAATGGAATTGAAGATCTCCAGAGCTGGGCAGGAACTCTCGTCAACGAGTGCCGCAGTGCGCTGAGTGCCGTATTGCCCTTGTCCGAACGGGAAAGAGAGTTTCTGGACCGGCTCCTGGACCATGGCGAGATCAACCCTTCAGTGCTAACGGATGATGACGTGTGGGCGGACTATGTTGGACAGCATCCATTGCTGCAATGGAAAGCTCTCAATGTGCGCCGGAACAAGAATAACTGACCAGGCGAGAGCTCGACCTGCTGCTCCCCGAGCCGGCGGCGGTGTATGTGATGGACCGCGCCTACCTCGACTACGAAAGGCTCTTCACCCTGCATCGGGCGGGCGCGTTCTTCGTCACCCGCGCCAAGTCGAACGCGGACCTGCGCCGGGTGTACTCGGCGCCGAACGACCGGCCGCGGGGGATCGTCTGCGACCAGACCGTGGCGCTGTCGGGCTTTTACAGCCGAAAACGCTATCCGCTCCACCTGCGGCGCATCCGTTTCAAGGATCCGGAGTCGCAAAAGACGTACATCTTCCTGACCAACCTGTTCGGCCCGCCACCGATGACCGTCTGCGAGCTGTACAAGGCGCGCTGGCAGATCGAACTGTTCTTCAAGTGGATCAAGCAGCATCTGCGCATCAAGAGATTCCACGGCACCTCGGTGAACGCCGTGAAGACGCAGATCTGGGTCGCCGTGACCGTATATGTGCTGGTGGCCATCGTCAAGAAGCGCCTCGAACTGGATGCTTCGCTGCACACCCTGTTACAGATTTTTTCGGTCACTTTGTTCGAAAAAACCGCATTGGAAAAGGGCTTTCCGGGCACCGACCACACACCGGAAAGCGACATGGACGCCAAGCAGTTGAAATTATTCGAGTTTTAACCGGACACTAGTGCCGCAGCAACTGGAATTATCAGTTCACGCGCGAATGGTCACTGCGCTTCATCGCCCAGTACGAGGAAACCCGGGGCGGTCCGCTTACCCGGTTGGAGGACGAGCGCAACCTCAATTTCGACTTGCTGCTGCGCTATGTGATCAATCCCTGGTCGGCCTTCTACGCAGGCTACAACTCCAACAGCAGCAACTTCGAGATCGTCGAATACGAGGGCGAGCGCGAACTGGTCAACGCCACTGAACTGCGCCGAGACGGCGATCAGTTCTTCGTCAAATTTTCCTATTTGTTCCAGCGCTGAAGCGCACCGGGAGCCTGCGCCGCAAGCGAAAACCCCAAATATGGGTCGGAAGGCCAGGAGCCTGCGCCGCAGGAATTCACGGCTGCAAATCCGCTCTCATCCACGCCCCCGGCCGCTCGATTTCGTTGCATATACACCAATATTCGCCTCAATCGACCGGCCGGGGGCGTGGCGATAGCGAATTTTCGCTTTCGCGAATTCCTACGGCGCAGGCTCTTGGACCATCGAGATCAAGAATTCAATTGGTTGACAAAATTCGGATAGAAATGCTAGTCGATGAGTGGCGTAATTGCCATGTCACCATCGGAATTGGAGAGAAGCCAAAATGGCGAAATCGGAGAGGCAGCACCGTATCAGGATTCCATCGAACAAAGAGATGCATGCTGCGATTGAAAATCGCGACGAAGCTTACGATGGAGCCTTTTTCTACGGGGTTTTAACTACTGGCGTCGTTTGCAAACCATCTTGCGCATCACGACCTGCTCGTCCCGAGAATATTCGCCTATTTCTGGATCTGGAGTCAGCAAGGCAGGCTGGTTTTCGCCCTTGCAAAAGGTGCAGACCAGAAAATCATGGGAAAGATCTGGAAAAAATAGTCGAAATCGCAAGATACATCGAGTCTAATGCGGACGATCACATAACTCTGATAGACCTCGCCAAAATGGCAAATCTCTCCTCTTCCAGATTTCAAAAAGTATTTAAATCCGCGTTAGGTGTCTCTCCCAAGGAATACCAGGACGCCTGCCGCCTTGATAAGTACAAATCTGCTTTAAAAAAAGGGAAAACGGTGACGGAAGCAATCTATTCCGCGGGATATGGTTCTCCCAGCCGTGTGTACGGAGAAGCTGCCCGAAACATGGGCATGACTCCCGCGGCGTATCGAGCCGACGCTGAGGACGAACATATCTATTATGCATATCGCGACTCATCGTTGGGCCCGCTCTTGATGGCAGCAACCGAACGCGGAGTATGTTTCGCGCAATTTGGAGACAACCCGGAACAACTTAAAGACCAATTGAAGGCCGAGTTTTCAAATGCGGAGATTTTGGAATCACCCGGTAGCAAGGGGCCAGAGTTAGATCTTTGGATAAAGGCGCTCGATGATCATCTCGGGCGCAATTCACCTTGCCCTGATCTTCCGTTAGATTTGCGGGGGACTTCTTTTCAGCTAAAAGTGTGGCGATTTTTGCTTAGCGTAAAAGAAGGCGATTTTTTGAGTTATGGAGAGTTGGCAAAAGAAATAGGCAAACCTCGTGCATTTCGCGCTGTCGCATCCGCATGCGGTGGGAACAAGATTGGCATTCTGATTCCCTGCCATAGAGTACTACGAGGCAACGGTGGTATTGGTGAATATCGATGGGACATTGAAAGAAAAAGAGTTTTACTTGACAAAGAACGGGTAAGCAGATCAAGCTGATGGTTCCATTCGAGAGAGTCGCCGCGCTCGACTGGGCCAACAGTTGCTCGGAGACGAGCACCGCCTCGCGTGGTTTCGCTGGGGGTGTCTCCGGCGGCGGGAGTTACGCTGCTTGCCGTGGGCTTTCCGAACCGGAAGCACAGGCCGCCAGCAACAAAACCAAAATCGCCGCGACCGCGCCGGAACGGGTGAAAATTGCCAAGGACCGGTTTATAGTTGCCACGAAGACGCACCTGCTGAGTTTGACCAGACATGATAGCCACCGCGTGGGCCGCTGTAACGCCTCCGCCAGGGCACGGTAACCGCCATGAAAAGATTGAAGATCAACCTGTTGATTCTGCTACTCGCGACCCTGCCCGGCTGCGCCAACAACCTCGGCTCGCTGGATTTTCCGGGGGTGTACAAGATCTCCATATCCCAGGGCAATGTCATCCTGCAAAACATGGTGGATCAGTTGCGGCCCGGCATGACCCGCAACCAGGTCATCTTTGTCATGGGCACGCCTCTGGTGCGCGACCCCTTCCATCAGGACCGCTGGGACTACGTCTACAACTTCCAGCCCGGCGGCGGCGCCCGCACCCAGGAGCGCATCACCGTCTGGTTCATCGACGACGAACTCGAACGGGTAACCGGCGACTTCACCCCGAATCCACCTGAAGACGAAAGAGCGAGCTGAGTTCCCGTTCCAGCGATTTCCATTTGGCGCGGGAGAAATTTGTTTGCACAATTCGATTGCACTGGTATACACTTTGGGCAATCCATTTGAACTGCCCACGATGATCGGTTTCAGGTGTCCGACAATCCTCGCATACAATATCAACCACCTTCCGGCATTACCCTGGCGGCCTGCTGTTGCAGGCGGTGGATGTTCGCCGGAATCAAAAGCCCATTGCGAGAATCACAACCATGAGTGACAAAAGGCTGTACAACACGGTAGCCCGGTCGATTCTGGAACTGATCGAAAAAGGAATCTATCCGGCGGGAAGCCGACTGCCAGCGGAGAGAAGTCTGGCGGAACAGTTCAATGTAAGCCGCGTGACGGTTCGGCAGGCCCTCGTCGCCCTCCAGGCCCGGGGCAAGATCGACATCAAGACCGGGTCCGGGGTATACGTGCTGGAAGCGTCCGACCCGGGAAATGAAAATCTATCCAGAATCAATGCCTTTGAAGTAACCGAGGCGAGGTCGCTGTTCGAGTCCGAGGTTGCCGCGCTTGCCGCGCTCAATATCACCGACGAAGAACTCGACGAGCTTTCCGGTTACATCGAGAAGATGGCCACCAATAATCCCGACGACGAGGCGGCCGCGGAACTCGCGGACCGGGATTTCCATCTCACCATCGCCGCGGCTTCAAGAAATTCGGCGGCGCGCCATATCGTCGAACTGCTTTGGAAGCTGCGCACGGAACTGCCCAAGGTCAAGGAAGTCTACGACTCGGTTTGCCTGGAAGATACGTCCCAGCGCGGCGATGAACACATGGAAATCCATATTGCGCTGCGCAATCGCGACCCCGCCGCGGCCCGCATGGCGATGCGCAAGCATTTTGCCCGTCTGCTCGAATCCATGCTCGACATCACGGAAGAGCAGGCGCTTGAGCGAATCCGCAAGCAGGCCTCGGAAAGCCGCCATCGTTTCTTGAAGGCCGTCAATATCTGATCCGATGAGAAACCCTTTCGGCAAATTTCTCACCCTGGCGCTGGTTGCGATTGCACTCGCTGCGAATCAGGCCCGGGGCGCCGAAACTCTCGTCGGCAACCAGCAGGAGTACGGCGCCGCGGTGGAATCGGCCGAACCCGGCGATACCATCATCCTTGCCAATGGAGTCTGGCGCGATTTCGAGATTCTTTTTACCGGGCATGGCCGCGCCGGCGAACCCATTACCCTGACCGCGGAAACCAGGGGAGAGGTCATCATTTCCGGCCGCTCGAATCTGCGTCTGGCCGGAGAACACCTCGTGGTGTCCGGCCTTGTATTCCGGGACGGCCACACTCCCACAAACACCGTCATCGCGTTCCGCGGAACCCGTGGCGACCTCGCCCGCCACTCCCGGGTAACCGAAACGGTCATCGACCATTTCAACAACCCGGAGCGCTTCGAAACCGACTTCTGGGTCATGATGTACGGCAGGCACAACCGCTTCGACCACAATCATCTCGAAGGGAAGAGCAATGCCGGGGTTACCATGGCGGTGCGCCTCGACAGCGAAGAAAGCCGGCGGAACCACCACCGCATCGACCACAACTACTTCGGGCCGCGCCCCGTGCTCGGCTCCAACGGCGGCGAAACCCTGCGTATCGGCACGAGTGCCTGGTCCCGGACGAATTCCTTCACGGTCGTGGAGAACAATTACTTCGACCGCTGCAATGGCGAAGTGGAAATCATATCCAGCAAGTCCGGCGGAAATGTGTTTCGCGGCAATGTATTCCATGAATCCCAGGGCACGCTCACCCTGCGCCATGGCCACGGAAACACCGTGGAGAACAATGTTTTCCTCGGCAACCGGGTCAGCCACACCGGCGGCATCCGCGTGATCAACCGCGATCAGGCGGTGCGCAACAACTATCTGCAGGGATTGACCGGGCATCGATTCGGCGGCGCCCTCGTGGTGATGAACGGCGTCCCCAATTCCCCCATCAATCGCTATGACCAGGTCGATGGCGCAATCATCGAAAACAATTCCATCATTGACAGCGACCACATCGAACTTGCCGCGGGTAGCGATGAGGAGCGCTCGGCCCCGCCCATCAACAGCGTGTTCCGGTCGAATCTGGTGCATAACAGCGACGACCGCAGTATTTTCTCCGCCTACGATGACTTGAGCGGCATTGATTTCCAGGCCAATGTCATTCACGAATCCGTTGCGCCGGAAGCGAATCCGCCGGAGCCGGGCGATGAATTCGTCTACTCCAGCATTGCGCTTCGGCGATCGGCAAACGGGCTGCTCCATCCGGCAAGCGAAGAATTCAATGGCATCGGCGTCCCACGCGACCTTGCCGTGCTGGACAGGGAGGCAACCGGCGTTTCCTGGTATCCCAAACCCGGCCCGGAAGTTCGCTTCGGATTCGGTCAAACCCGGGAGATTGACCCCGGACTTGATTCAATTTTCGACGCGGTCGCCGAAGCCCGGGCGGGAGACACGATTTCCCTTTCGCCGGGAGAATATCTGGAATCGAAAATCGTGGTCGTGGACCGACCGCTCGCCATCCTTGCGCCAACCGGCGAGGCGACAATCGAGTTTGAGCGCACGGCGCTGTTCGAAATCGTTGATGGCGGCGGCCTCAGGCTTGATGGATTGACGCTTTCGGGAAAATCGGCGCCGGATGTGGCGGGCAACTCGGCAATCCGCACAAGCCGTTATTCCATGGTGAGCCCTTATGTCCTTGAGCTTGAGAACGTGACCGTCAGCGACCTGAACAGCAATCACTCCTTCGATTTTTTCTCCCCCGCGAAACACACCTTCGCCAGTCTCATCCAGATTGCGAATTCCAGATTCCGCAACATTACCGGAGACGTGCTTGCGCTGGAGCTGGAAACGGAAGATCTTGGCATCTACAACGCCGAAACCGTCACGATCCGCGACAGCACTTTCGAAAACATTGAAGGCGCTCTCGCGAATGTCTACCGGGGCGGAACCGACGAAAGCACCTTCGGCCCGCATTTCGAGTTGCGCGCATCCACCCTGCTTTCCGTAGGCAATGGCAGCCGCAACGCAACGAATGCCTCGGTGCGATTGCACGGCGCCCAGCACGTCGAGATCATCGACAACACCCTGTCGAACAGCAAACCCATCCGGATCACCACCATCGTTGGCGACCCGGTCAATACCCTGGACCGCAATCGGTTCGAAAACACCCCCTTGCCGATCGTCGGCGACGCAAGCGAAACGGGGCCATGAGATTCGGCCCCGCCCAGGTTTCGCTTTGCGGCCTTGTCGCGCTTTTCCTGTGTTCCCCGGGATTTTCCGCCGAACATCCGGGACTGCTGCTGACGCCGGAAGACATCGAATTCATCAGGCAGTACCGGCAGGAGTCACCCGGCTTCAGCCGCGCACTCGAAGAAACCAGAGCCGAACTCGATAACTATTTCGAGACGGGGCCGGATGTGCCGGCGCCGGTGGATCCAGGCGGCGGATACTCCCATGAAACCCACAAGAAAAACGGCATTGCCATCCATGACGCCGGGATGGTTTACCAGCTCACCGGCGACGAAACCTATGCGCGCCATGCCGGTCGGCTGCTGCTTGCCTATGCGGACATGTACTCCGCCCTCGGCAATCATCCCCGCAGCAGGGGCTCGAATCCCGGTCGGCTTTTCTGGCAAAACCTCAATGAATCCGTCTGGCTTACCTACGCCATCCAGGGTTTCGATGCGATATACGACAGCTTGTCCCCCGCCGAGCGCAACGAGATTGTGAACAGGCTGCTGCGGCCCATGGCCGACTTCCTCTCCGAAGGCTCGGCAGACACCTTTGACCGGATTCACAACCACGGCACCTGGGCGGTCGCCGCAGTGGGCATGACCGGCTATGTGCTCGATGACGACGACTACGTCCGCAAGGCGCTTCACGGACTCGATGGCGATGGCGACTCCGGTTTCATGCGGCAGATTGACCTGCTGTTTTCCCCCGACGGCTACTACAGCGAAGGACCGTATTACCAGCGCTACGCCATGATGCCCTTCCTCCTTTTCGCCCGCAGCATCGAAGCGAACGACCCGGAACTGGATATCTTCGCCTATCGTGACGGCATTCTTCTCAAGGCCATCCATGCCTGCATCGATCTTTCCTATGCCGGAAGGTTTTTCCCCCTGAACGATGCCATCAAGGACAAGGGGCTCGACACCGTGGAACTGCGCTACGGCATCGCCATGGCCTACGCCCTGACCGGCGATTCCGCCCTCGCGTCCATCGCGGGGCTGCAGAACTCCCAGGTTCTCAACGGCGACGGCTTCCGGCTCGCCCGGGCCCGGGCCCGGGGCGAAACCCTGCCATTCATCCACGAATCCCGATTGTTCCGCGACGGGCCGGAAGGAAAGCAGGGCGCATTGGCCGTACTTCGCGCGCACAGCGCCGGCAATCAGCAGGCCCTGCTTCTCAAGGCCACGTCCCAGGGCATGGGCCACGGCCATTTCGACAAGCTCGGGCTGCTGTTCTACGACAACGGCCGGGAAATCCTCACCGATTATGGCGCCGCGCGTTTCCTGAACGTGGAACAGAAAAACGGCGGGCGCTACCTGCCGGAAAACGAAACCTGGGCCAAGCAAACCATCGCCCACAACGCTCTGGTGGTGGATGAAACCAGCCATTTCGACGGCCAACTGCGGGTCGCGGAACAGCATCATCCCGACATGCTGTTCTTTGACGATGCGGGCGGAATCGAAATCGCCTCCGCAGGCATGGAAGGCGCCTATGACGGAGTGTCATTCCAGCGCACCACAGCCTTGCTGAGCGACTTTCCCACCGAACACCCGCTGATGATCGACGTGCTGGAAGCCAGCGGCGAGAACCCGCATCAGTTCGACCTGCCCGTGCATTTCAACGGCCAGATAGTCGATACCAGCCATCCGCTGGAGCCCGCGTCCAGCCTGCATCCGCTGGGGGCGGCCAACGGTTACCAGCATCTTTGGCTGCGCGCGAGCGCGGAAATCCCCGCAGGCGAGAAGTTTGCCGTCACCTGGCTCACCGGAAACCGTTTCTATACCTATTCCGTGATTGCCCGGAACGATATGCAAGTGTTCTTCACCGAACTCGGCGCCAATGACCCGCAATTCAATCTGCGCCGTGAGCAGGCGCTGGTACTGCGAACCCGCGGGGAAAGTTCAGGCTGGTTTGTGTCCGTGCTCGAGCCGCACGGCGAATACAACGGGGCGGAAGAATACACCCTGAACAGCCGCGGCGCCCTGGACGAACTGCGGTTTGTCCGGGAAACCGGCGCCGATTTCCTGAGCCTGCGAACCACCGACGGCTCACAGGCGATTCTCGCCCTGTCCCATGATGCCGGCGAGGCAATGACACACGAGGTGGAGCTTGCGGGTCGCCCCTACCGTTGGAACGGCAACTACGCCTTGTTCCAGGAGGCTGCGCCGTAGGAATTCGCGAAAGCGAAAATTCGTTATCGCCGCGCCCCTGGCCGGTCGATTGAAGCGAATATTGGTGAATATGCAACGAAATCGAGCGGCCAGGGGCGTGGACGGGAGCGGATTTGCAGCCGTGAATTCCCGTGGCGCAGGCTCCTGGGAGTAGGGCTTACCCGAAATGAACAGGCTGCGCCAAAACCTGGAGTGAGAGAAGAATGTTCCGCGGGTACCTGAGATGGATCGTTGTCAGCCTGGTCGCCATCGCGACGGTGATCAACTATATCGACCGGAATGCACTGGCCATCATGTGGCCCGCCATTTCCGAAGAACTGGGCATGGACACCAACGACTACGCCCTGGTGGTTTCCTTCTTCATGGTGGGTTACGCCGTTGGCCATTCCCTGTTCGGCAAGATCTTCGACATGATCGGAACCCGGCTGGGATTCGTGCTGACGATCGTGGCCTGGTCGATTTCCATCATGCTGCACGCCGCAACCCGCGGCGTGCTTTCCCTGGGGCTGGTGCGGGCGGCGCTCGGCGTCAGCGAGGCGGGCAACTGGCCGGGAGCGACCAAGAGCAATGCCGAATGGTTTCCCATCAGGGAGCGCGCCCTGGCCCAGGGCATATTCAATTCCGGCGCTTCCCTTGGCGCGGTGGTTTCCGCGCCGGTAATCGCCCTGCTCTATCTGCAATTCGGCTGGCAGGGAACCTTTGTCGCCGTGGGCGCACTCGGTTTCATCTGGCTGATTCCCTGGCTGCTCGTGTACAAGGCGCCGCCGGAACGCCATCCCTGGCTGTCCGAAGAAGAAAAGGAATACATACTCTCCGGGCAGAAGCCGAAAGCGGAAAGCGAAGCCGGGGACCTGGAACAGGCGGCGCCGGGATGGGGCGAAATGCTCAAGTACCGGCAAAGCTGGGCGGTCATTTCCTCGCGCTTTTTCCTGGACCCGGTGTGGTGGCTCTTTGTGAGCTGGTTGCCGATCTACCTGGCGGACCAGTTCGGATTCAACATCGCCCAGATTGGACTGTTCGCCTGGGTGCCTTATGTCGGCGCGGCGCTCGGCGCGATATTCGGCGGCTGGCTGGCCGGCAAACTGCTCAGGACCGGCTGGTCGGTCAATGGCGCCCGCAAGCTGACCATCACCCTGGGCGGCGCCATCATGATGCCCATGCTGATTGCCACGGCGTTCGCCTCCACACCGCTCACCGCGGTATTGCTGATCGCGGTGATCCTGTTCGGATTCCAGTTGGCCATCGGCAATATCCAGACGCTGCCCAGCGATTTTTTCGCCGGCAAGTCGGTTGGCTCGCTTGCCGGCGTCGGCGGCACCGCCGCGGTCGCCGGCGTGCTGATCACGACCTGGATTGTTCCCATAGCGACCCAGGAATCCTACGTGCCGTTTTTCCTGCTGGGAGCGCTGCTCGTTCCGCTGGCGGTGGCGTCGGTATGGATTTTCGGCGGCCGGATCGAACCGGTGACGACCGACCGGGATGGGGGCTAGGAGCCTGCACCGCCGCGGAAACCCCGAATTGAATTCGGACTGATTTTGACTTGATCGGGAACTTGCAATGAGTATTGAAAACAAGGTGGCGATTGTCGCCGGCGGCTCGCGCGATATCGGCAGGGCGGTTGCGGAGACACTGGCGCAAAAAGGCGCCAGGGTCGCGTTTACCTGGTGTAACAGCGAAACCGACGGGGCCGACACGCTAAAGGCAATCAAGGCGGCTGGCGGCGCTGCCATCAGCGTTCGCGCAGACACGACAAGACAGTGGGACGTGGACAATCTGCTCGAACAAACCCGAAGCGAGTTTGGCGATTCCATCGACATTCTGGTCAATGTCACCGGAGGGCTGGTGGCGCGCAAGCCGCTTCTGGAAATGAGCGAGGAGTTTTTCGAAGGCGTCATGAAGCTCAATGTCACCAGCGCCTTTCTCACTGCCAAAGCCGTTGTGCCCTGCATGGGTCAGGGCGCTTCCATCATCAATTTTTCCTCCCAGGCCGGGCGGGACGGCGGCGGGCCGGGCGCCATCGCCTACGGAACATCCAAGGGCGCCTTGATGACTTTCACCCGCGGACTCGCCAAGGAACTGGGCCCCGCCGGAATCCGGGTCAATTGTGTTTGCCCCGGCATGATCAGCACCGCGTTTCACGACCGGTTCACCCGGGATGAAGTCCGCGCCAATGTCGCCGGCGCCACGCCGTTGCGGCGGGAAGGGCTGGCCCGGGAAGTTGCCGACCTGGTGGCGTATCTTGCCTCGCCCGAGTCGAGCTTCATTACCGGCGCCAGCCTCGACATCAATGGCGGGCTCTATTTTTCCTGAGGATTCCTGCGTTTGGCTGAATACATCTGTTTCGGCGAAATCATGCTGCGGCTGAAATCGCCCTCCCATGAGCGCCTGCTGCAATCGCCTCATCTCGAAGCCACTTTCGGCGGCGGCGAGGCGAATGTGGCCGTATCCCTGGCGAACTACGGTTGCGATGCGGCATTCGTGAGCGCCCTGCCGGACCATGCCATCGGCGACGCGGCGATTCGCGAATTGCGCAAGTTCGGCGTCGATACCTCTCATATCCGCCGAACGGGCGAGCGGGTCGGCGTGTACTTTCTTGAAACCGGCGCCAATCAGCGGGCCTCGAAAGTGGTTTATGACCGTTCCGGATCCTCGATCTGCCAGACGAATTCCGGCGACTTTGACTGGCGCCGGATATTTGCCGGAGCAAAATGGCTGCACATTACCGGCATCACCCCGGCGCTGAGCGCTTCGGCCGCCGAACTCAGCCTGGAAGCGGTGGCCGCGGCGTCGGATGCGGGCCTTGCCGTTTCCTGCGATTTCAATTTCCGCGGCAAACTGTGGAAGTATGGCAAATCCGCACCCGAGGTCATGAACGAACTCGTGCAATTCGTGGATATCGGCATTGCCAACGAGGAAGACTGCCAGAAATCCCTGGGAGTCTCGGTGGATGTCGATGTGGACAGCGGCGAGCTCGACCTCTCCAAATACGAATTGCTCTCCGCCAGGATGCTGGAAAAGTTCCCCCGCATGTCGGTAATCGCAATCACCATGCGAGAATCGCTCAGTGCGGACCGGAACCACTGGTCCGCCTGCCTGCGCGACAGGGACGGATTTCATGTCTCGCGCCGCTATGAGATCAGCGACATCATCGACCGGGTCGGCGGCGGCGACAGTTTTGCCGCGGGGCTGATTTACGGGCTGAAAGCTTTCGACGACCGCAGGCAATCTCTCGACTTCGCCGTTGCCGCCAGTTGCCTGAAACATTCCATTGCGGGCGATTTCAATCGCGTGGACGCCGCCGAAGTGCTGCATCTGATGGAAGGTTCGGGCTCGGGAAGGGTGCGGCGCTAGGAGCCTGCGCCGTAGGAATTCACGGCTGCAAATCCGCTCTCATCCACGCCCCCGACCGCTCGATTTCGTTGCATATCCACCAATATTCGCCTCAATCGACCGGCCAGGGGCGCGGCGATAGCGAATTTTCGCTTTCGCGAATTCCTGCGGCGCAGGCTCCTAGCCTGCGCCGGCAAGCAGGCGCTCGGCAAAATCCTTGAGCGCGCCCAAACCCGTCACGTCTTTCGCCGCCAGCCCCAGATGCTGCCGGGGAACCTTCGGCAGCGCCTTTTCCAGCGCCGCGAGGTGAACTTTCTCCTGGCTGCGGCGCTCTTCCAGAAACTCCCCGGCACCCTCCGGCAGGCGCTTGTTCACCACCAGGCAGTTGATCGCCAGCCCCGCCTTGACGAGTTGTTCGTGCAGTTCGATGGTTTCCAGCACCGGCAGGCGTTCGGCCACAAGCACGATGACAAACGAGGTTGTAACGGCATCCGCCAACACATCGCGCAACCGGGCGAACTTGAGCCGCCGCCGGTTGAGGATGCCTCGGATTCTGCTTTCCTTTTCGGCTTCCGGGTCTTTATCGCCGACGATGTTTTCACCGAGTGCCTTGTCCGAGCCGAGTTCCCGCACGAACTCGGCGAAACGGTCGGCGCGTTCCCGGCGCTTGATGAGCCCTTCGGTCCAGGCCGTCATTACCTCGGGCAGGACCATCAGCCGGGCGGTGTGGCCCGAAGGCGCGGTGTCGAAAATCACATGCTGGTAATCCTTTCTGCCCTGCTCGACGACTTCGGCGATCTTTTCCAGAATCGCCGCTTCCTGCATGCCCGGCGCATCCCGGGACAGCGAAACATGCTTGTCCACCTCGCCATGCAGATGCACCGGCATCAGGCTTTGCAAGGCACCGGAGACTTCGTCCATATGCTCATTCACGGTGGCGTCCGGGTCGAGCTCGAGCCCGTCGAGCCCCGGCGCAAGCCGCACCGGCCGCGGGCCGATTTCGCGATGAAAAAGATGCCCGAGATTGTGGGCCGGATCGGTGGAAACGAGCAGCACCCGGCGGCCTTCATTCGCCAGCGCATAGGCGACCGCCGCCGACACGGTGGTTTTGCCGACACCGCCCTTGCCGCCGAAAAACAGCACCTGCCTGGAACGGGCGAGAGCTAGCAGCAACTTACGTGATCCAGTGGCGAGCGCTCCATGCCCATGCGCTGGTGCCATTCGTGGAAACGGTCATAGACCACGGGCAACAGCTCCATGGTGTAGTAGGCGGCGGGATTGGGAATACCCATGGATTCGGCGAAGACGAGCAGCATGAACAGGTCTTCCTCCTCGCGCCCGGCCCGGGCCAGGGCCCGGCGGTGCGGCGTGACGTAATACTCGTGCAGGCCGCGCTCGATTCGTTGGAGCAATCCCGGTTGATCGCGACGGGAATTCACGGCGCTCTCCCCTTTTCAGTCATTTTGCCCATAGTCGCAGAATCTTGTTTGTTGGTCACTGAAAGAGATTCTGCGACTTCGCTTCGCTACGCGCAGAATGACATGAGCCCAGGAGCCTGCGCCGTAGGAATTCACGGCTGCAAATCCGCTCTCATCCACGCCCCAGGCCGCTCGATTTCGTTGCATATTCACCAATATTCGCCTCAATCGACCGGCCAGGGGCGCGGCGATAGCGAATTTTCGCTTTCGCGAATTCCTACGGCGCAGGCTCCTAATCCATTGTAGCTCAGCCCCGATTTGCGCGCAGTTTGCGGGCTTCCATTGCCGTAATCCGCAAGGGGCGATAAATCTCGATCCGGTCCCTGGGCTTGAGTTCGTAGTCTTCCGGGGCGGGGGTCCGCTTGCCGTCGAGCTTGCGGGAGAAAATTCCGAGCACGGCGTTCTCCAGGTCGATCTCGGGAAACCCGGCGGCAATGCCGGATTGCGCAACGGCCTCCCGGGCCGTGGTTCCCCGTGGAACTTTCATGGCGACGATACGCTGAGCGGTGGGTGTCCCGTATGCGACTTCAATCTCAAGATCTGCCGTTGCAATGCTCATGGGCCATACACCGCCCGGGCCCGGGCCGCCATGGCGTCCAACATTTCACCGGCGGTGTCGCGGAACAGGCCGCCCGCAGCGAGATGGATCAGTTTCGAGCGGAAGGCGAAATCCATTTCCAGGGTCACCTTGCAGGCATCCCCGCCCATTGCCTCGAATCGCCAGCGGGCGTCGAAATGCGAAAAATCACCCTCTACCAGTTCCATTTCGATGGCTTCCGGAGGCCGCAGCCGATTTCGGGTAACAAAGCGCTGGCGAATGCCCGCCTTGCCGAGGCACAGCTCGCCAACAAGCTCACCGTCGCTCTTTTCCAGCACCCTGGCGGACAGGCAATTGGGCAGAAATACGGGATACCGCTCGATATCGTTGACCAGATCGAACATCTGCCGCGGAGAATACGGCAGCAGGGCGCTGCGTTCCACCGAAACCATGCTAGTGTGCTGTCCCATAAGTTCGCCGCATTTCAGAGCGGTCCTGAAGCGTCAATGTAAGGCGCCGTCCGCAGACAATACCGGGAGTATTGCCAAGGGCGGCAACGCCGCAGTGGCGCTTCAGGACCGCTCCCGAAGGGCGCGTCCCCCGCGGCGCGTGGCCGCGTTGCGCTCCTTGACAATGGGGCGGGCCATTACCTGCGGACCGCGCCTTGCCACACACCGCGGGGGGCGCGCTGAAATACGGTGAACTTATGGGACAGCACACTAGAGGTAAATCTGGTAAACCGTGCTCAGGAATACCACGAGCAGCACTGCGGGAATGATCGTGCCCAAGGAAAAATCGACATAGCGGTGCAGCCAGGAGCCGCGAAACTCCGGGTCGCCGACTTCGAGTTCGGCGGCAAGCCCGCTCAGCTTCCAGCGCCAGGCGCAGAAGATGCACACGGTAAAACCCACCAGCGGCAGTATCGTTTCGTAGAAAACGTCCGACACCAGGTCGAAAAAGGATTTGGACACTCCGCCATAACTCGTGAAATTGGTGAAGAAATCGGAAATGCCCAGGGACATGGTGGCGGGAATCGTGAAGATCGTCATCAACGCGGCCTGGGTCAGAATCGCCTTGCGGCGGCTGACCTTGAACTCGTCGATCCAGCAACTGATGGGAATCTCGATAATCGACACCAGCGAGGTCAGCGCGGCGAAAAACACCAGGGTGAAGAACACGATGGCGGCGAGACTGGCGCCGAAATAGCCCACCGCGGCTTCCATCGACAGGAATATCTTGGGCAGGAAACTGAAGATCAACCCCACGCTGCTCGTGGAAAGCTCATCGGTATTGGTGTTGGGATCAAAGGCGAAAATCGCCGGCAGGATCAGCAGCCCGGCGAAAAAGGCGATGCCCGTATCGGCGATGGCCACCATGCGGGTCGAGCCGGCGATACTGTCTTCCCGGCTGAAATAGGAGCCGTAGGTGATCAGGATTCCCATACCCAGGGAAAGCGAGAAAAACGCCTGGGCCAGGGCGCCATTGACCACCGCCAGATTCATGCGGCTGAAATCCGGCACCAGATAATAAGAGATGCCGACGCTGGCGCCATCCAGCGTCAACACGAACACGGTCAGGGCCAGCAGCATCACCGCCAGGGTCGGCATCAGCACCCGCGCCAGCCGCTCGATTCCACCCTTGACGCCGCCAAGCAGGATCAGGAAAACCAGCACCAGCAGAAACACCAGATAGCCGAACGTGGTGGGACGCGCCGCAATCTCGCCAAAGCTCGCGTCATCGGCAAGCAGGGTCAGGCCGCCGGTGGCGAGTTCTTTCAGGTACACGAGCAGCCAGACGGTAATCACCGAATAGAACACGGCGATCATGAATGGCGTCAGAATGGCCAGCATGCCCACCCCGTGCCAGAGCCTGCTGCCCCCGGAGAGCTTGTGGAAGGCGCCCACGGGATTGCGCTGGGTATTCCGGCCCATGGCGACTTCGGCCATCATCACCGGATAGCAGATCACCGCGATGAAAAACAGATAGACGAGCAGGAATGCGGCGCCGCCGTTCTTGGAGGCCATGACGGGAAAGGCCACGAGATTGCCGAGCCCCACCGCCGAACCCGCCGCGGCGAGGATGAAACCCAGACGGGAAGAGAATTTCCCCCTTTCGTGTGCCATTCGTCTCTCCCCTGTTATATTTGCGCTTTCCCGGAAGGCGGCCATGAAAAAGAAAGCACCTGATACCACAATCGTGGTCAACAGGAAAGCGAGCCACGACTATTACATCGAAGAAGGCTTTGAGGCGGGCCTGTGCCTGCAGGGCTGGGAAGTGAAGAGCCTGCGGGCGAAAAAGGTCCAGTTGACCGACAGCTATGTGCTGATGAAGGACGGCGAAGCCTTTCTCCTCGGCTGCCATATCACGCCGCTGCAAAGCGCGAGCAGCCATGTGGCGGCGGACCCGGATCGCACCCGCAAGCTGCTGCTCAACAGAAAGGAATTGTCAAAACTCTTCGGCGCCACCCGGCAGAAAGGCTACACCTGCGTCTGCACCAGACTCTACTGGCGCGACCACCTCGTCAAATGCCGCATCGCACTCGCCAGGGGCAAGAAGGACCACGACAAGCGCGACAGCATCAAGGAACGGGAATGGAATATCGACAAGCAACGCATCGTGCGTCAGGCGAATCGCGTATAGCAATTTTGGTATTACCAATTTAATCCACTTGGTAGGTTGTTTTGGTAATCCTATGTGCTACACTGCGGTTTGTCGCACTGGCCAAAGCCATTGTCAATTCCAATTCTCAAGAGGAATTCCAGATGAATTTCACCCGTACCAGGCTCTCTTCCACCATGGGCGCGGACACCGGAGCCCATGCCCCCACCGGCTTGACGCCAGACCGCGATGTACCTGACTCCTTCAAGCGCAATCCACTCAGTATCGCATTGATGGCTGGCGTTTCCGCCCTGGCGATCAGCATGCCCGGCCTGGGACAGGAAGCCGGGGCGAATCTGGAACAGATCGTTGTCACCGGCATCCGTTCGTCTCTTGCAAGCGCGCTGGAGGAAAAGCGGGCCGCCGCCAACCTGATTGAAGTCATTCAGGCCGAGGATATCGGCAAGCTGCCCGATCAGAATCTTGCCGAAGTGCTGGAAAATGTGACCGGAATCCAGATTACCCGGACGGCGGGTGTCGGCACCGGCGTTCAGATTCGCGGCACCAATGCGAATCGCACCGAGATCAATGGCGTGTCCACCGTGGGTTCCGGCGCAGGCCGCACCGGCATCGACTTTGAAGATGTTTCCGCGGCCATCATCTCCGCGGTGGAAGTGACCAAGGCGCCGGAAGCGAAAACCATCGAAGGCTCCGTGGGCGGCACCATCAACCTGCGAACCATCCGCCCTCTGGAAATAGGCGACCGCATCGCTGCGATCCGGCTTCAGGGCGAAAACAGCAGCCTCACCACCGATGGCGACTTCATGCCCAGGGTCTCGGGCACCTGGGGCGACAACTGGACCACTGACGCCGGAGACGTCGGCATCGTGATCAGCGCCAGCTACACCGGGCAGGATGTCACCGCGTTCCGCCCCCGTACCGATCGCGACAACAACGTGGCCGCCAGTAGCGGCGTGGCGGCCGCCCAGTCTTTCAATTTCCTGCCGATTCAGTTCCTGAACCAGGATTACGACAATTTCGAGTACGAAACCCGGAACTTCGCCGGCTCCTTTGAGTGGGCTCCCAATGAAGAACTGACCTTGTATTTTGATGCGGTCCTCAATGACCAGGAACGCAGGCAGGAAAGTTCCAGGGTTCAGGGATCGGGCGTCAGCAGCCTGAGAAACGCTTCAATTCCCGATGCCTTTGAAACCATCAACTTCGGTTCCGTCGACGGCAGGAACGGCACACGGAATCTCGGCACGATCGAAGCGGCGCTGCGGGGTGTTATCGGCGTTGATCTGGCGGTTGACGATGACGACCCGAATCTTCGCTTCTCGTCGGACACCAACTCGCGCCTGACCGAAAGCCGGATATTCAGATGGGGCGGCGACTGGGAAAGGGGCAGATGGTCGGGGCGGGCGGAAATCTCCACCTCAAGTTCCGATTCCACCACCCCCAGCTTCAACACCACGCTCAACTTCATCAATCCGAACGTGCCGCTGGACCCGGGCGGCGCCAACGACAACAGCACCCCGTTCCGCTATGACCTGTCCGGCGGCACGCTTTCCTGGGGCGTCGCATTCGGCGAACCCGGCGCGCCGACTGTTGCGCAATTGCTGGATCCCGCGAACGTGGTGCTGCGAGACACCAATATCAGCCAGGACGTCGCCGAAAGCGGCGAAGACGCCCTGGTGCTGGACTTCAGCTACGATCTGGACTGGTCCGGCTTCACCACGCTGGATTTCGGCTACCGCGGCAGTACGGCTTCCAATTTCAACAACGACATCCGCACCAACCGCGGTTTGCGGAGTATGTCGGACTCTCCCAGGGGAAATCTGTTCGCCGAATTGCTTGTTCCCGGCCCGGACAACTTCAACGAGGCCGATGGCAGGGCGCTGTACATCGGCAATTTTCTCCTGATCAACCCGGAACTCGTAGCTTCGGACCCCGCCGGCGTGCTGGCCACGCTGAATGGCGCCATTACCGCTCACGGCGGTTCCCGCTCCATCAATGAGCCGACCTCGAGTGTCGCCGCATTCTTCGATATCGAGGAAGAAACTGACGCCCTGTATGCCCAGGCGAATTTCGCCAGCGGCGTGTTCCGCGGAAACCTGGGCGTGCGCTATCTGGAAACCGAAGTGAGTTCAACGGGTAACTCGGTCACCAATGGCCAGGCAACACCGACCACGTCCAGCGGCAGCTATGACTTCCTGTTGCCGCGGCTCAATCTTGTGGCGAACGTCGCCGGGGATGTGGCGCTTCGGGCAAGCTGGAGCAAGGATATCCGCCGTCCGAGTTTCAACAGCCTGTCCACCTCAACCACCTTCAGCACCAGCCCCAACCCTCCGGTTTCGATCGGCAATCCCGGCCTTGAGCCGGAAGAGGTGATCTCCTTCGACCTCTCCGCCGAATGGTATTTCGCGCCTTCGAGCGTGTTGAGCATCGGCTGGTTCCACAAGGAGCGCACCGGACTGTTCGTCCGCACCCAGGACGACCCGTTCGAAGATCCGGTCACCGGTTTCCGCGACACCTCCGCTCCCTGTGAACAAGGCGGTATTTTCAACCCCATCGCGGACGTCAACGTATTCGGCGACGCTGGTGGCGTGGGAGTCTGCGTTCCGGCGGCAACGACAGTCAATGGCGCGGGGGAAACCACCCAGGAAGGATTTGAAATCGCCGCGCAGTATGATCTCGCACAGTTTGAGGACGAACTGGGTTGGGCGTCCGGATTCGGCTTTATCGCCAACTTCACCGAGCAGGAGTTCTCCGGCGGGGATACCTTCCTCAACCCCACAAGCCGCGCCCGGGCCGCGTTCGCCCTGATGTCGGGCGGCGCTACCGACGTTACCCTCCGCGGACAACTGATCGATCTGTCGGGGACCTCCTATAACATCACTACGTACTACGAAAAGTACGGCGTCTCGGCGAGGATGCGGTACACCTGGCGGGAGGCATATCGCTCCACCGATTTCGGCAGTACTTCCAGCTTCCCATGGGGCTTCCCCGTGGTGCAGGAAGACCGGGGGCAGCTTAATGCCAGCGTCAGTTACGAAGTGAACGACAATCTGAGCATCGGCGTCGAGGCGGTCAACCTCACCGAGTCGGATGTCAGGCAATCCTGCGTCAACAGCGGCGCCCTCGTGTGTTTTCAGGGCCTGACCGACCGGCGCATCACCATCGGCGCCAGCTATCGCCTGTAACTTTCGCTGAACTTTGGCCTCTACAATTGGGCATACCAATATTGGTGAAAAACATCGAATGGTCGGGAGTCCACCAACGGCAGCGGTAACCGGGCAGTGAATTTCAGCATCTTCCCTTCTGAATTGTTCAATTCGGTCGCGATTCACAAGACCCAGTCCGCCAGCTATATCGAAGGCGCCGTGAGCGGCCAGGTGCAGTTGAGCACCAGGCCATATTCGGCGCGTTCCGCGGCATTTCCCGACCGGACCCGCACTCCTATGGAAACAGCCGCGCAATCAACACCAATGATTCCGACGACCCGGATTCCGGATACACTACCCTTGCGGAAGCCGTGCAGGGCATCGGGGCGCCAGGCAATCCGAAGCTGGAGCCCCTGCCTTCCTGGAATGCTGAACCGGGAACCACAGGCCCGCACAGATCTTGAGCACTGAAATCGAAAGCCAGCTCCGAGTCACGCCCCTGATCGCACTCGTACAGGCGGATGATGCGCGGACAGCGGTTCACATTTCGCAAGCCCTGGTGACTGGCGGCGTTTGCGCGATTGAAGTGCTGCTGCGCACCGATGCCGCCCTGGATTGCCTGGCTGCGGTCGTGGAGGAAGTTCCCGATGCCATGGTGGGCGCGGGCACGGTGCTGTCGGCGGCACAGGCCGAGGCGGCTCTGGCCGCGGGAGCGCGGTTCGTAGTCTCCCCTGGCCTTGATGAAGCGGTTGTGGACGTGGCCCGGGGAGCGGAAACTCCAGTCTATCCCGGAGTCGCCACTGCCGGCGAGTTGCAGCGCGCCCACAATATGGGATTGAAAACGGTAAAATTCTTCCCCGCTTCGATCGCTGGCGGCATTCCCGCAATCAAGGCGCTGTCCAGCGTGTTCCGCACCATGCGCTTCATACCCACGGGCGGCGTTTCCGCCTCCAACCTCGCGGATTTCCTTGCCCCACCCGCAGTCTTCGCCTGCGGAGGAAGCTGGATGACGCCAGCGGAACCGATCCGGCGGGGCGACTTCAGCGCCATTGAAAATCTCGCCAGACAAGCCGTGGAAATTGCTCGAAAATCTCGCCAAAGATGAGCGGTTTGACGGTTTCCCCCGGAGGCTCTCGGCACTGGCGGCGAGAGTTTCCCGGCAAACGCGCAAAAAAATCGGCGAGTTTCCAGCCGAATGTGTTATGATTTGCGATCTTCTCCGGGGGCGATTCGGATTCGACGCCGGTATCAACTCCCAGGGTGCATGCCGAGAGGGTAGTGACTCTCGTAAATCAATCGCTGCAACTGCATAGTTGCCGAAGACACTCAGTACGCACTGGCCGCCTGATCGCGGTCAGCGATTGCCGGGGGGATGCCCGTAAACCGCCGTTCGCAATCGTCATCCAGAACGGGATCGCAGCAATACGCGCCTGGCGTTGCGCTGTCAAAACCTTCCAGGCTCGCCCCGCTCGCCCTGCCCGTCGGGTAGATCGGGGTTAACGCAATAGACGACGCTAAGCATGTAGACCCCGGGGCCGCGAACTGACGGACGGGAGTTCAACTCTCCCCGCCTCCACCAACCCGACCGCCTTGCCGGTTCCCCGGCAAGGCGGTTTTTTTCGGATTGCCGGCGGAGCGCCGATTCCCGGCTCATCAGTTCGCCGGATGGCGCCCGGGAAAATTCAGCACCGCAATCAGCCTGATGCGGCAATGGTGAATTCACCGACGTAGCCTTTGCCTTCCGGTTCCATGGAGATGGTCAACTGATCCACCATGCTCTGGTCCCCCTTGACTACCAGATCCCGGTCGATGGTCCAGGGATTCTGGCCGTGGCTGGCGTAAGGGCCGGATGCGAACACGCGGCGCTCGATATCCCTCGGGATAAAGAGCTGCGTATCGTGTGCGGTCCATTCGAGGAATGCCGTGGTTCGCACATGAATATGGGGCAGACGGCCCTCGTACCAGCCGGGAATGAGGGTCAGGAACTCGACTTCTCCGTTGCTGTCCGTGAATTGATGCCCCCTGAGAAAATCGGATCCCCGGGTATCTTCCGCAAATCCGCTTCGCCGGGTGGTTTCGAAATCGAAAACGATGTTCCGGACATTGGAGTAGATCCCACGGGCATCGCAACTCCAGATTTCTACCATGACTCCTTCGGCGGGTGTGCAGTAGTAATGATTGAGGATCCTGAGTTTGAGCCGCAATGGCACGCCTTCCCTGTCGCCCCTGACATCGGAACGTTGCGGACTCTGGGTCCGATAGGGCCCCTGGGTAAGACGCAAGGTCTGCCGGCACGATTGTGGCGGAACAAAAATTTCCCCATCTTCCGCGGCATGCAGCCTGCCGAACTTCCCCGCCAGCAGCGCACCCAGCGAACCGGTAATCATCTGTCTTCTGTTCACGGTCCGTGCCCCCCATTCGTCACTTGAATCCGCGCCCCCGATTGTGCCGTTATCCTTTCGGCGGAACAAGCCATGCGCACTTTTGTCAGCAATTCTCATTTTGGCGGACCATAACATGTCATTCTGCGCGAAGCGAAGCGTAGTCGCAGAATCTCTTGCAGTGGCCGCACGATGAGATCCTGCGGCTGCGCGCAGGATGACAATGGGAACCGACATTCCCGGCTCAGGCTCCCGGGTCACAAGTCAAGGCGCAGATTCTCCTCGACGGTTTCCGTGAGGGTGGCGGGCACTTCGTGTTCCACGGCGAGGCTGCGCCATTGCGAGACCTGGTGGACGATTTCGTCGATGATCCGGTTGACCCTCGCCCGGGTGAACAGCGGGCTGAGTTTTCCCAAGGCGTGAAAATCTTCGCGAACAAAGCCGTCGCGTTTGCCGTTCAGCGTCATCCAGTGGCTGTGGGTCCATCGGCTGCCGGGCTTGTAGCTGTACGCCAGATCGTAGGCGGGGGCAAGTTCCCATTGGCCTCCCCGGTACAGGAAGGCAAAGTTTTTGGAATGGTCGTCGTGGTTCCTGGCGACGATGTTGAACACCATGCGCCGGAACAGTTGCTCCGCCGCCGGGGCCGCCATGCCGAGCCGGCGCAGCACGGCGAACAGTTCGGCGTAGGAAAAGGACCCGGGCTGTTTGTAATCCACATGGGCCAGACCGTTCAGCGTCTGTACGTGAAACTTACGGTTGCCGCTTCGATCAAAGCGCCGGGTGATGAAATGTCGCCGGTCGCCTTCCCGCAGCAAATGACAGGGCGTCATGCTGATACCGCAGGCCGTGGCCATTTTGTGGTAGACGTACTCCATCGCGCCATATCCGAGCGGGTCGCCGAAGGGCTCCCGGCCCCGGCGGCTTTCGCTCACGCCATCGAATTTCAGCAGGTAATGGGTGAACCCTTCCGGCGCGTCCACCTGTCCTGACTTGACCTTGCTGAAATCCTCATTACAAGCAACCACCGCCTTGGGCCGGGCGCCGCCGGCGCTGGTTCCGATGGACAGCAGCGCCATCATGGCGTCGCGGTCTTCCCGCCCGCTGGCGCTCATTTCGACGCCAAATCCGGCGCGGCTGTCGAGGACTTCCTGGGCGATTTCCACCAGCCGGTCCAGTTGCAGATTTTGGGAGGCGTTCAGGCCCTTGAGCCTCGTGGCGGGGGCGAATTCCAGCGCGCCAACGCCTCGCTTGCCGAGGTACTGGAGTTTTTCCAGGGGGCTGATCTGATCCACCGCACGGCCCTGCCGGGCTGCCCACTCATTGAGAACCGAATTGCCGAAATCGTCCGGCAGCGAATCCGCGAGCAGCCCCGGCAGCCCTTCGAATGTCGTCCGCCCCAATTCCGGAAATGTGTACACGCGGCTCGCCAGCGGCATGCGAAGCGGCGCAAGTTCGATGCCACTTTCGATGAAGGGTTGCGCGTACTCGAATGCGCCTATGCCGGTGCCGGCATCAAGGCCGACCGCACCGACCTGGCGTCCGTCATATCTGACTTCGGTGATCTGATGCAGCATTCCGGCGGCTCTCCCATTCAGCCCAGATCTTCTTCCCTGTTTCGCTCTCCCGCGATGCCGGGGACCTGGAGTGACCACTGCGCCGGCTCCGCGGTTCCGGTCTTGCGCTGGCCCGAGGCTCTTTGCCGCGTTTTCCCCTTGAGCCGCGCGAGTTGAATGGGAGAAACGTCCTGGCTCGGCAGAAACAGGTCCAACTGTCCGGCCAGGTCAAGCGCGGACAGGATCGCCACCAGCACTTTCAGCCGCACGTTGCCTTTTTCGGCGTTGAGCACCGCCAGCCTGGAAACGCCCGCACGTTCCGCCACCTCGGACTGTGTCATGTCCCGATTGAGCCGGGCCCGTTTCAACCGTTCCCCGAACTCCTCGGCGATTGCGGTGGATGCGTTTTTTCGGGATACCATAGTGTATATTATTTCGTACTTATCTACGATTTTTGGCAATTAGATACGAATAATAACACTTTATGATATGCAAGCAAGAAAGCATCAATGCGACCGATCTCTCCAACATCCATAATGTCCGAATACAAGAACATATCACGCATTTTTCGCTTTTTTGCTTGTTTTTTCGAACCTTATCTACTGAGAGTAATCGAGCTGGAATTCCACTTCAGTCACGCCGGGGACGGCGCGCACGACGGTTCCGAGGGATTGCTGGATCGTTCCGGTGTTGCCGGGCGTGCGGTTGCCGCCGCAATCCTCGCAGGCGAGCGCGCCGGAGATCAGGACCACGCCATCGCTTACCTCAACCGACAATTCCGGCGGCAAGTCGCTTGCGGACGCCAGCGCCGACTGCACGCGGCCCGCCAATTCCTGATCAGTGTCAGGTGCGGGGCCGGCGCCGGATTGTTGCGGCCCGCAGCCTGCGAGCAGGAGCAGGCCACATGCGAAAAGCGCCGGCAATTTTCTGAATCTTCTCATATCAAGGTCTCCGCGATTTCCGTCTGTGGCGCCGGCCGGGCGAGGCATGCCTCGCCCCTACAGGGCTTCCTCTGTGGTTTCCGATCGTGGCTCAAATACTACTTCGCCACCGGCCGCGCGAAACTCGTTTAATACCTGTTCGATTGGCCGCCGCAATCCGGCATCCCCGAGCCATTCCTTATCGGCCAGTTCGATCCTGCGCTTGCCATGCAGCGCTTCGCCGAGGCGGCGAAAAAACGACTCCGGCGACTCCAGCGCAAGCTCGGATTCGGGCTCGCCCGTCCACCATTCGGCGTGTTCGGCCGACGCATTGGCAGTATCCGATTCCGCCCGCGTCAGATCGCGGTAATGCATGTACAGTTGCTGGCAGGACAGACGCACGCAATCGTCTCCCGCATGGGTGAGGAACAGGAAATCCCTGCGTTTCATTGCGGTTCTCGTCTCATATCATTAGCCGAATGCCTGATAGATCATTCATGCCATCCCTGGCGAGGCTCTTTTAGCTCCGCCAACCCCCAGTCTCGACATCCTGTCGAGCCGTTCGGCCCTCAAGAAGCTATGCTTCTTGTCGGCTGCGCCGACCGGGTGCCAGCCCTTGCCAGATCATTCATGCCATCCCTGGCGAGGCTCTTTTAGCTCCGCCAACCCCCAGTCTCGACATCCTGTCGAGCCGTTCGGCCCTCAAGAAGCTATGCTTCTTGTCGGCTGCGCCGACCGGGTGCCAGCCCTTGCCAGATCATTCATGCCATCCCTGGCGAGGCTCTTTTAGCTCCGCCAACCCCCAGTCTCGACATCCTGTCGAGCCGTTCGGCCCTCAAGAAGCTATGCTTCTTGTCGGCTGCGCCGACCGGGCCTCACCCCGCCGCCAGCGCTATGATGGCGCGTTCCACGGCGGCGTTGGTCATGGGCAACTTGTGGCGGTTCTTCGCCAACGGCTGGGCGTCCTCGATCGACATGTTTCCGGCCTCCTGCGCCACTTCGGCGGTGATCTGCCTGCCGGTGAGGAACTCCTCGACCGCGCGTAGCCGCCAGGGAATCGGCGCCACCCCCGAAAGCACCACGCGGGCGTCCGCCACGGCATTGCCGTCGCGCTGGATTACCGTTGCCACGCCGATTTCGGCATGGGTCCAGGCCGCACGGTCCATGACCTTGCGATAGCTGCTCACGGTATTGTCAGCCGACGACGGCACCAGGATTCGCGCCAGCATTTCCGACTCGCCGAGGACATTCTCGTTGAGCGGATCGACCCTGGGCAGCACGAAGAACTCCGCCGCCGGGACTTCCCGTTCGCCGTCCGGGCCCGCGAGCTGGAAGACCGCTTCGAAAGCCACGAGCGCGGGAGCGACGTCGGACGGATGCACGATGAAGCTGGGTCCGCCGCCGAAAATGGCGTGCTGGCCGTTTTCGCCGTTCACCGAAAAGCACTCGTCGCCACCCGATTTGAAACAATGGAAGCCGTTGCGGTAATACCAGCACCAGGGGCGCTGAGTCATGTTGCCGGCGACCGTCGCCACGTTGCGAATCTGCGGCGTGCCTACGCTTTCTGCGGCCTGGGCCAGAGCCGGCAAACGGGCGCGCACGGCAGCGTCGTCCATCACCTGGGCCAATGTGGCCAGTCCTCCGATGGAGATTCCGCCGGCGCCTGCTTCGATTTCGCGCGCCTCGTCCACGGTGCGCAGATTGATGATGACATTCGCCGGGTCAGTGCCATCCTTGACCTGCTGCAGTAAATCGGTGCCACCGCCGGAGAAAGCGGGAATTCGACCTTCGGCCCGCGCCCGGGCCGCGGCCTGGACCGCATCGGAGATACTGCTTGCATTGTGGTTGCCTAGCGCTCTCATGCCGACACCTCCTGCAGAATCCTGTCCCGCGTGATCGGCAAGGACCGCATGCGCCGGCCAGTGGCGTTCGCCACCGCGTTGGCGACCGCCGCCGGAGCGAGGATGATGCCGGACTCGCCGGCGGTCTTGGCGCCGAAAGGCCCGTAGCCGTCGTCGGTCTCGATGAAGGTCACGTCGATGTCGGGGATATCCTGGTGCGTCAGATGCCGCCCCCGGTAATAGCCCGGACTGAGCGGCTGGCCGTTGCGCGGGTCGTAGAGCAGGTCCTCGTGCAGCGCCTGACCGATGCCCTGGATCGCCGCGCCGCGGATCTGGTCCCTCGCCGTGGTCGGATTGATGATGCGGCCGGATTCATGCACCGCTGTGTATTTCAGCACCCGGGTCGTGCCCATGCCGGTATCGACTTCCACTTCGACGAAGTGGGCGGCGAAACATTGGCGGATCAGCCCGTCGGTGCTCGGCACCGGCGTCGCCGTGCCGATCAGCACGTCCGCCCCGTCCGGCATGCCGCGGTCGGCGATTTGCCGTTTCAGATTCTCGGCGGCCTGGACCACGGCGTAGCCGGTCATGATCGTGGTGCGGCTGCCGGATTCGCCTACCGAATACGGGGTGCGGTCGGTGTCGCCCCAGACCACTTCGACCTGGGACAGCGGCACGCCGAGAGCTTCCGCGGCGATCATGCCCATGGTGGTCTTGGCGCCGGGGCCGATGTCGGTCACGCCGACGTACAAGGTGTATTGTCCTTGCGAATCGACCCGCACCACGGCGCTGCTCGTGCCGAGGCCGGCGCGGAACATCATGAAGGAGAAGCCGGCGCCCCGCTTGAGCGGGCCTTCGTCCGAGCCGGGCTGAACCCGCCGCCGGGCCTGCCAGTCAAATTGTTCGGCGCCGGTGGTGATGACCTCTTCCAGCGAATAGTTGGTGAACTGCATTTCCTCCGTGGGCCGCCGCATGTTTCTGAGCGCGAAATCCACCGGGTCGATGCCCATTTCGTAGGCGATGTCGTCCATGATCGACTCGACGCCATAGACGCCATGCGGGTCGGACGGAGCGCGGAAATTGCCCGAAGTCGTGCGGTTGGTATAGACCGGATAAATCTCCCGCAATCGATTGGGGCAAGCATAGTAGTCCATGCCGGAGATGCCGCCGGAGTTCTTGCGGTACGGCCCCATGCCGCTATAGCCGCGCATCTGCATCGCGGTTACGGTGCCGTCATCCTTCACCCCCACGCGGTATTCCTGCACCGTGGGCCAGCGGCCATGCACGCCGAGCCAGTCGTCGCGGCGGGTGTATTCGAGCATGACCGGCCGGCCAATGCGGCGCGAGAGTTCCGCCGCGACCAGATCGGCGTCCTGGTTCTGGTTCTTGTTGCCGAAGCCGCCGCCCATGTATTGGGCGATGATGCGCACCTGGTGATCCTGCAGACCGAGATCGCGCGCCGTATCGTGGCGACAGTTGGATATGCCCTGGGACGGCGTGTACAAGGTCAGCTTGTCGCCTTCCCAGGTCGCCAGCGCGCAACGCGGCTCCATCTGGGCGTTGTGTACGAAACCGGTCTCGTAGCGCTGTTCGAAAATTCGGTCCGCCTCGGCAAATCCCGCTTCCACATCGCCGACGCGTGAAGTCATCGGTTCGAACTGATTGCGTGTGTCCGGGCACATATTGCCTTCGGGCCAGATGCGCGGCGCATCGTCCGCCAGCGCTTCCTCGGGTTCGAGCACGAATGGCAGTTCCTCGTATTCGACTTCGATCAACTCCAGCGCCGCCTCGGCGATATTGCGGTCGGTGGCGGCCACCGCCGCGACCGAATCGCCCACGCAACGCACCGGATTGTTGAAGATATAGCGCCGGTGAATGGTCGCGTCCTTGATCGGATCGTTGTATTGCCGCCCTCCCGAAACACAACCCGAACCCCAGACGATGGGGCTGGTCTCGTGGGTAATCACGTCGAGTACGCCTGGCAGAGCCATGGCGGCGGAAACATCGATGGAGACGATGCGAGCATGAGGATGCGGGCTGCGCAGCACTCGCGCGTAGACCATGCCGGGCAGTTTGACGTCCCGGGTGAATTGCGCCGCGCCGGTGACGCGTTCTATCGCGTCTATGCGAGGGGTGTCGTTGCCGATCGTCTCCAGTGGCTCGAGGCCGATTCGGGTTGGCTGTGTCATGCCGCACCTCCCTCACCTGCCGCGACCACCGCTTCGACGATGGCATTGTAGTTGGAACAGCGGCACAGATTGCCGACCAGGGCCGCCCGGGCCTCGTCCGCGGATGGGCTCGAATTGGCCGCAAGCAATGCGGTAGCGGACATCAACTGGCCGGAAGTGCAGAAACCGCATTGCGGCGCGTTATTGTCGACGAAGGCCTGTTGCAGCGGCGTCAACTCACCGTTTTGCGCCAATCCTTCCACAGTGCGAATTTCGGCGCCGTCGGCCCAGACCGCAAGCTGACTGCAGGAATACACCGGCGCGCCATTCATCAGCACCGTGCAGGCGCCGCATTCGCTGCGGTCGCAGCCGATCTTGGTGCCGGTCAGGCCAATGCCGTCGCGCAGCAGTTCCGCCAGGGTCCAGCGGTCTTCGACTTCGATTTCATGCCGGACGCCGTTGACGCTGACCGAAATCGCGGTGCGCGGCGCGGCCGAATCGGTGGATTGCGCCATGGCCGGCGTCGCGAAAGAGACGACGGTGGAAGCCGCCACGGTGGCGCCGGTGGTTTCGAGAAACTCGCGGCGCGACGGCGACTCGGGCGCATCAGGCTTGACTGCCCGCTTGTCCGCCGCCGGGTCGAACGAATCGGAATTCATAAATGTGCTCCTCTAAGCCGGGAACATCGTGCGGGGTAAGCTGACTATATGCGGAAGTTCAGGCGCGGCGCAAGATTTGCGGAACCTAGGAGTCTGCGCCACAGGAATTCACGGCTGCAAATCCGCTCTCATCCACGCCCCCGGCCGCTCGATTTCGTTGCATATTCACCAATATTCGCCTCAATCGACCGGCCGGGGGCGCGGCGATAGCGAATTTTCGCTTTCGCGAATTCCTGTGGCGCAGGCTCCTAGCCGTTTCAGGATCGACAAATCATCGGATAAAAATTCGCCATATCACCGGATAAAAAATAGACAAATATCGGGTTGATTTTTCGACAAATCACGGGTTAATATCTCGACAAATCACCGGATTTGAGGTCGGAGCGCGACCATGGAATATCTCCCCCGAATCGTCGAGGCGGAACTTTCCCTGTTGCTTGAAGCAACCGGAGCGGTGCTCATTGAAGGCCCGAAAGCCTGCGGAAAGACCGAAACGGCACTGCGCGCCGCGGCAAGCGAGGTATGTCTCGACCGTGACGAAAACGCAAAACAGATGGCCGACCTGGATGCCGCAACAGTGCTCGCCGGTGAAACGCCACGCCTGATTGACGAATGGCAGGTCGCTCCGAGAATCTGGAATCATGTGCGGCATGAAGTTGACCGGAGACGCGCTCCGGGCCAGTTCATCCTCACCGGCTCCGCAAAACCCGCCGACGACCATACCCGGCACTCTGGAGCGGGCCGTTTTTCCCGGCTGAGGATGCGGCCCTGTTCCCTGAGCGAGACGGGGCACTCCTCGAGCCGGATTTCTCTTGCCAAACTGCTGCGCGGCGAGAAGCAAAGCGCCACCCCAAAAGAAATGACGATTGCCTCGCTCGCCGAAATCGTCTGCGCCGGCGGCTGGCCCGCGAACTTTGGCAAACCCCTGGCCGCGGCAATTCGAGCCAATCGCGGCTATGTCAGGGAAATCTGTCACGTCGATGTCTCGCAGGCGAGCGGAAAGTCACACGATCCGGCCAGAGTGGAGCGAATGCTGCGGTCACTGGCAAGAAATGTGGCAACTCCCGTGGCCACAAGCAAACTGGCGGCCGATGTGGACGGCGCGAACGGCAGGAAGTTGAATCCGGAAACGGCCGCGGAATATCTGGAGGCGCTCACCCGGCTGATGGTCGTGGAAGACCAGCCGGCATGGTCGCCGAATTTGCGCTCGCGCACCCGGCTGCGCACGGCGGCGGTGCGTCATTTCGCGGACCCTTCCCTTGCCGCGGCCGCATTGGGAATCACGCCGAATCGCCTCCTGGAGGACCTCGCCTTCTTCGGTTTCCTGTTCGAGTCGCTGGTGATCCGAGACCTACGGGTGTACGCCCAGGCTGCCGACGCCAGGGTCTTCCACTACCGGGAAAAAGACGGGCTCGAGGTCGACGCCATCGTGGAAACCGCGGACGGGCGCTGGGCCGCATTCGAAATCAAACTGGGAGGACGCTGGATTGACGAAGGAAAGAAAAACCTGCTCCGGCTCGCCGACCGCCTGTCTGGAACCGAACACGGCAAGCCCGCCGCCCTCGCGGTAATCGTCCCCAACGGCTATGGTTACTGCAAACCCGGCGACGTTGGCATCGTCCCGATCAACGCGCTGGGGCCATGAACAACTCCCGCAGCGAAGGCGAAACGCTCGCCCGACAAACTTCCGGGGGTATCGCCGCCCGCAGTTGCCGGGGACAGAACCGCGCAATCAAGTTTCGGCGTACCTGTAGTGGAGTGAAAATCGATGCGGGAAACCGGGGTGCAAGATCGACACCGCGAAAATGGCGCAAGCCAAGCGCATCATGAGTGCCATGGTTAACAATATTGCGATAATCGGTTGTTCGGGAGCGATCGGGAATGCTTTTGCCAACCGTTTATCCACGCTGTATCCGGGCGCAAACCTCCATGCGTTCTCGCGGTGGATGCCGGAAAATCCTGTATCCGATGTGAGTTACCACAAGATAAATTATGCGGACGAAGCTTCCATCGCGGAATCCGCATCAATCGCATCGAAAGAAGATTCTCTCGACTTGATCATCGTATCCACAGGTATCCTGCACGAGGGAGATTTTATGCCCGAGAAATCACTGGGGGATTTGTCCGCCGAAAAATTCAGGCGCGTTTTCGAGGCCAACACAATCACTCCCGCGTTGCTCGCCAAGCACTTCCTTCCCAAATTAAACAGCGCAAGGCGATCCATATTCGCGGCATTGTCAGCGCGGGTGGGCAGCATATCCGACAATCGACTCGGCGGCTGGTACGCCTATCGCTGCTCCAAAGCGGCGCTGAACATGTTGATAAAAAACGCCGCGATTGAAATCGGCAGGCGGAACAAGCAGGCCGTAATCGTGGGCCTTCATCCGGGAACGGTCGATAGCGAACTTTCGAGGCCTTTTCAGCGAAACGTGCCCGATGGAAAACTGTTCACACCTGAATACTCAACCCGAAAAATGCTGGATGTGCTGGAAAATCTCACTCTGGAACAAAGCGGCAAATGCTTCGCGTGGGATGGAAACGAGGTTGAACCTTGAGAACGGGTGTCGATTGCTGGACGCGCACTTGCGTCATGAGGCGGATTACGGCGGATTGCCCACCTTGTCGAGTTTTGCCAGAGCCCTGGCGGGAGTGACGATTTCGATATGGTTCACACGCCCCAAAGCAAGCACGTCCGCCTTGTCTCCGGACACGATCAAGTCCGCCTTGCCGGCAATTGCGGTTGCCAGTATTGGATTATCCGCCGGGTCAGGCGAAAGCTCGCACTCCGGTAGTTCATGTATCAATGATCCGATGGTCTCCAGGTTGTCAATCAGATCGCGAGCTTCTTCCGGCTTGATGTGCGGCCTCAATTTTTCGCGCCCGAGAACTTCCCGCAGTTCTTCAATCTGATATCCGGAAGTCACAAGCGCCAGGTCGCCCCGCTTGACCGCGGACAGCAATTGTCCGGGCGGGCCCGGGCTCGAGATCAAGGCGCTGATCAGCACATTGGTGTCAAGTACGACTCGCACGGGCTTCCATTACCGCCTCATCGGCGAGAGCCTGGACCTCGGCCGGGGAAAGTTGCCGGTTTCTCCGCCAGACGGATTCGAGCGTTTCCCAAAAAATGGCCTGACGCACCGCACGGTCGACGAAGCGCGACAGATCTCCCTTCCTTCCGCCGGTTCTGGCAAGGTAGCTCCTCACCGAGCGATCCGTGTCATCGGAGATGACGAGATTCCAGCGTGTCATGTTGTCACTCTCTATATATGTGTGTATGTGTTTACATGCATAAGCATATTGTAAATGGGAAGTCCCACGGCGACAACATCAGATCCGTTTCACGAAGAGAAAAATATGATCCCAGAACTGCGAAGCTCTTGGAAACTGAACTAATCGGGAGTAATATCCCGATTAGTTAAACCAATCAGGAATTAATTCCCGATGAGTTACAGCAGAAACCTTGTCATCGACCTGCCGCCGGGACAGTCCGCCTTCCTTTGGGGCGCCAGGCAAACCGGCAAGTCCACGCTGTTGCGCGAGCGATTTCCGGACAGCTTCCACATCGACCTGCTCGACTCGGACCAGGCACTCGCCCTCAGCGCCAGACCCGCGCGGCTCGGTGAAACGCTCGCCCGGCAAAATTCCGAAACCCTGGCCCATCCGGTGATTATCGACGAGATCCAGAAAGTTCCCGGCCTGCTCGACGAGGTTCACCGCCTGATCGAAACCCGTGGCCTGTCATTCATCCTCTGCGGCTCCAGCGCGCGCCGCTTGAAACGCACCGGGGTCAACCTGCTCGGCGGCCGCGCCTGGCGCTTCGAACTGTTTCCCCTGAGTTGGAACGAGATACCCGATTTCGACCTGCTCCAGGCGCTTGACCGCGGGCTTTTGCCGTCGATCTACGGCCAGACACAGTATCGCCGTTCGCTCGCAGCGTATGTGCGGGACTATCTCACCGAAGAAATTGTCAATGAGGCGGCCACCCGCAACGCCGCGGCGTTCGTGCGCTTTTTCGACACCCTGCGATACTGTCACGGCGAACTGCTGAACTACGCATCGATAGCCCGCGACTGCGGCGTCGACGCCAAGACGGTGAGAACCTATTTCGACATCCTGCAGGACACCCTGGTCGGCTATCGCATCCCCCCGTTTCACCGGCGCAAGGGCCGGCAAAGCATCACGGCGGCACCAAAGTTCTACCTTTTCGACGTCGGTGTCGCCAACCATGTTTGCCGACGCTCGCTGAAGAGCGCGGACGGCGCGGAATTCGGCCGCGCATTCGAACATTTCATCCTGCTCGAACTCATCGCCGCCCGCAGCTATCGAGAACAAGACCACGGCATCGAATTCTGGCGCACCAAGAGTGGACTCGAAGTGGATTTCGTCCTTGGCGGCGGCGAAGTCGCCGTTGAAACCAAGGCGCGGGTGAGGCAGGGCGATTTACGCGCCATGCGGGCCTTCATGGAGGAATTCTCGCCCCGCGCCGCCTACATCGTCAGCGCCGAACAGGACCGCCGTCGCGTAGACGGTATCGACATCCTGCCATATGGCGATTTCCTGCGGTTGCTGCACGATGGCGAGGTGATTTGAGGTTGTCGCTCATTTTGGCGAAGGGGTGTGTTGACGGGGCTTGCCCACTGGGGCAGTTTGGGGTTTGGCTTTGGTGATTCAAACTGCATGGCATCGCTGCGGTCGGGGTCGAGGGGCGGGAGACATGGATACTTCAAGAGACGATTGTGGTTTCGTGATTACTTCAGCGGGGGTATTTACTGTTCGAAAGCAGACGTACCGTCCGCGATCGTTGATGGACGCCATTTGCGGCAGTTGGACCCCACCGGAAGAAATTGAACTATCGCCGCCGACACCCGCCGGGCTGGAAGGGCGGATGTCGGACTTGCTTCGTACGAAGGATTCGGTTGATTCGGCAATCGCCGACATTTCTCTGGACAAGGCAGGCTGATCAATGGCGAACCAGGACATTCCGGCCACGCCTTCGGTTGACCGGTTGAATCGGAAGCTGGGCGCCTTGCGCGCTCCCCGGATGCTGACCGACCACGAAATCGAATTGTTGCGCAAGAGCGCCAGGGAAATCGCGGCCGTCACGAGATACGTCCGAGAGCAGAGTAACGGGAGGAGAGCCATGACAGATTCCCTGAAGCGTCGCGGCAAGACCAATTTAGCCACTCCATCCGTGGACTTGCTCAATCGGAAACTCGGCCCCTCGCCCTTTCCCCGAATGCTGACCGAATACGAAGACGAGTTGTTGCGGCGAGCCGCTCACGAGATTTCGCGGGTTACGACCGAAGTCCTGCGGCGCGGAAAACGCAAGGACGATGGTCCAGCCAAACCGGATTGAGTCAATCATGCGCTAAGGACAGCGTCAATATCCTGCGGGGCAACTTATCGCGGATACTGCTACACTCGCGCCTTCCATCAGGCGGGCCAGACGAAGAACCAAACCAATAAGTCAAAATGAACAAGAATTACCTTGATCTCTTCCGCGTGGCCTTCATGGATGACAACCAAACGCCTTACCCTTATCAGGAGCGGCTGGCCCTCGCTCCCGATTGGCCCGAACTGCTGAACATCCCCACTGGCATGGGAAAAACCGCCGCTGTCACCATGGCTTGGCTGTACAAGCGTGGCTGGCGCGACGGCGAGCGAAACGGCGAGATTGATGCAGCCACTCCCCGGAGACTGGTTTGGTGTCTGCCGATGCGGGTATTGGTAGAGCAGACCGAGAAGAACATTCGCTGTTGGCTCAAAAACCTGAACATTCTGGGAGACGCTGGCGAAGGCAAGGTTTCGGTCCATCTTCTGATGGGCGGCGAGCCAGACCTGAAAACCTGGGCTGAACACCCGGAAGAGGACACGGTTCTGATTGGCACCCAGGACATGTTGCTATCCCGCGCCTTGATGCGTGGTTACGGCATGAGCCGCTACCAATGGCCGATTCACTTTGCGCTGCTGCACAACGACTGTCTCTGGGCGTTCGATGAAGTACAACTCATGGGGGCGGGCTTGACTACCTCGGCCCAGTTGGAGGCCTTCCGCCGCAAGTTTCCGCTCGCGAAATCCAGCCGCTCCATCTGGCTCTCGGCCACACTTAAACGCGACTGGCTGGGGACGGTTGATCTCGCCGACCAACTACCCGATTTCAAAGAGCTGAGTCTGACTGACGCTGACCGCACGCAAGCCGCCGAACGGCTTGCCGCACGAAAAACACTGCGTCGCACCACCGTATCTCTAACCCCGGAAGCCTCAACGAAAAATGGGATGAAAACCTACGTTGATGAGTTGAGCCAGGCCATATTGGAAGAGCACGAGCGCCGGGGCAGCCAAACGCTGGTCATACTGAACCGGGTGGACCGCGCCCAGCAGCTATTTCAGCAGATTCAACTGAAACGGCCTGAACATGATGATTTGCTCATTCACGCGCGTTTCCGACCCGCCGAACGCCGCCGTCAAAGCGAGAAGCTGAGCGCATCCTCCAAAGATCGCATTGTTGTCGCCACACAGGCCATCGAAGCCGGCGTTGACATATCTTCAAAAACCTTGTTCACGGAATTGGCGCCATGGTCGTCGCTGGCGCAACGGTTTGGGCGTTGCAATCGCTATGGCGAGTACAAGGCGGATAACCCCGCAAATGTTTTCTGGATCGATATTGAAGATGACGCGGACGCTTTGCCGTACGAGAGTCAGGCGCTTCAACTTGCGCGGGAGAAGCTGGCAACCCTTGCCGATGCAGGCCCCGGAGACCTGCCGCCGACAGATGAAGAGCGTCCGTTGTCCGCCGTTTTGCGTCGCAAAGATTTATTGGATTTGTTCAACACCGATCCGGACCTGTCCGGTTTTGATGTAGATGTGTCCGACTACATCAGGGACAAGGGCGCCCCCGGTCTGCAAGTGTTCTGGCGGGACTTTGAAAAAGACCCAAACAAGCCGGAAGCGAAGCCGGTTCCCCAGCGTGACGAACTTTGCCCTGTAAGTCTCGGACAGGCGAAAGACATCGGAAAGCGCAATAGCCGCGCTTGGTATTGGGACGGTCTGGCCCGAGTGTGGCAACCCTTCGGCGATGCGCCTCGCCCTGGCATGACCTTGCTACTGGCTGCCGCGGACGGTGGTTATGACGAGAGGTTGGGATTCATCAACGATGGGAAACAGGCGAAGCTGCCAGTTCCAATAATCAACCGTAAAGAAGATGAGGGCGGTCAAGATGTAGGCTATGGTGACGATGGGCATTCGCGAACCCAATTTTCCGTATCGCTTGTAAACCACCTTGGCAATGTGGCAGAGGCGGCCAAATCACTGTGCGACGCGGTTACGGAGAACGCCAACATCGTTGAAGTCATCCGCGCAGCGCGTTGGCATGATGTCGGCAAGGCGCATGACGTGTTTCAGAAATCCATGCACTGCTGCCCGGAAGCGCCTGAAGGCGTCCTCGCCAAATCAAATTGCACTGGCCCGATGAAACATTCCCGACCCTACTTCCGCCATGAACTGGCATCGGCGCTGGCGTGGCTGGCGCAACATGACAACCCGAACAAGGCGGACAGCAACGTTGATTTGGTCGCTTTTTTGATAGCGGCCCATCACGGCAAGGTGCGAATGAGCCTGCGGGCGATGCCGGACGAAAAACAGCCCGACGCAAACGACGTGCGATTCGCGCGCGGTGTCTGGGAAGGCGACCGACTCCCGGCTCTTTCTTTCGATGGAGAGCAAAGCAACGAAGTTGAGTTAAAACTTGCCTTGATGGAAGTAGGCGAAGGGGAGCAAGGCCGTTCCTGGACCGCCCGAGCCCTTGCGTTGTTGGAAGAACATGGGCCATTCCGTCTCGCGTGGTTGGAGACTCTGGTACGCCTTGCCGACTGGCGCGCTTCGGCCGAGGAGCAACAGCAAGGAGGCATAAGCCATGGCTGAGTGCCATGAAATTGTGCTGACGGGTTGCAGACCGACACCGCTAGCCAGTTATCTCAAAGCTCTGGGAATATTGCGCCTAGTTTCGGATCAAGTAGACCGCTCGACCGCTGGGTGTTGGAACGGAGATTCGTTCATCCTTCGCTCAAAGCTTAATAAAGGCCAAATCCGAGAGTTCTTTCTGAGTGGATACGCACCAACGCCGATTATCTCACCGTGGAGTGGACGGGCAGGATTTCTTGAAGGAGAAGATGCTAGTGCATCTAATCGCAAGGGAGCGGTTACGGTTCGCGAAGTGATCGAATCTACTGGGCAACGATTTGCTGGCTATCGGACCATCCTAGACGAAGCAAACAATGTTCAAGTTCTTTCGGATTTGAACAAAGTACGATCAAAGCGAAAAGAACTAGAAGAACGAAAGAGTAAGTTAAAAAAACAGAATCGGGATCTATCTGAAAATCAGGTAAAAGAACTGGATGCACTCAATGTAGAACAGAAACAGCTCAAGTCTCAACTCCTCCTATCGCTGCGGTCAGAGATGAGCGATCTTTTCTTGCGGTGGCTAGATGCATGCTACGTGCTTACCAGTGCAGACCAGAAAATTGCACCCTTGCTCGGATCTGGTGGCAACGAAGGTAGCATGGACTTTTCAATCAATCACCTTAGCCATCTAAAAGACCTGATCGACCCATCTACCGATCAATCAACCCAACTTGCGGAATCCGCGATCAACCAATCTTTGTTTTGGGAGCCTAAAGCCATTTCTAGCAATGGAAATCCAGGATTTCTCAATCCAGGTGTAACGAATGGGCCGAACATGGGCACTGGATTTGAGGGACGGATCGGTGACAACCCGTGGAATATAGTCCTAATGCTGGAGGGCATCGTTCTTTTTGCGGCAGCCGCGACCAAGAAATCAGGCTCGGAGGCAGGTTCTATTGCCAGTCTTCCTTTCATTTTTGAAACTTCCCATGCCGGACACGGTTCTATCGGCTCAAGAGAAAAGTCCGTATCGGAATTCTGGGCCCCTATCTGGAAACAATTCGCTCCCGTAGAAGAATTACAAGCCTTGCTTTCTGAGGGCCGAACCACTGTTGGTAGAAGAACAGCAAGAAATGGCCTTGATATGGCCAAGTCAGTCAACTCTTTGGGTGTTGATCGGGGGATTTACGCGTTTGAGCGCTATGGCTTCTTTGAACGGAGAGGGAAAGGATATTCCGTCGGAGCCCCAATGGGGAGATTCGTAGTCAATCAAAGCGCGACAAGCAGATTGATCGAAGAACTAAACGATTGGCTGTCAACATTTCAGAGATTCGAGAGCGGAAAAGGCGTTGCAAAGAGATTCGTAGATTTGCGAAGAACGCTTGAAGAAAAGCTCTTCTTGCTCGCAAGTCGACACCATACACCTGCGGATGTTCAAAACGTATTAGCAGTGCTGGGGAAACTCCAAACCGCAATAAGTCGTAGTGACAAAGCTCGAGAGAAACTTGACCCAATCCCACAACTCTCTGAGCACTGGGCACAGGCAGCTGACGATAAGAGTCCAGCCTTTCACATCACATGTGCTCTCGCGGGTCTGCGTGGCCTATCCGAAAATCCGTTGCCGCTTCGCTCACAACTGTTTCCGATACATCATGCCAATCAAAATAACTGGCTGGAAAAGGTTAATGCCAAGTACAAGAATGACCCTGCTTGCCGCATCCGTCTACCAATCGCGCACCAAAGGGGACTTGTATCAACATTGATTGCCTTGCTTCAATCCAGGTTGTCACTGCCCACCCGCCTAGGCTTCACCGACAAGCCCCTGAACAGTAAAGCCAGCGTTGGCCTAACTGATCTGATGCAGTTTCTGACCAACAACGAGATGGATGCCAAAATTGCCAGTCTGCTGCCGGGGCTTTCTCTTTGCAAAATCCACGGGGACTGCAACCGAAGTGCCGGGGAAGGTCAAATTCATGCCGCCTTCGCCCTATGCAAACTGGCGTTGGTGCCAGATGCAACCCTGCGTCGCTTGGGTTTGCTGCAAGAAGACCAGCATCTGCCTGTAGCCCCTCAACTGCTTCCCAAGTTGGTCAGTGGCAATCCTCAACAGGCAACACAAGCCATCGAAATCGCTTCACGGCGATTGCGAAGCTCCGGACTCGAACCCGTTATGCCATCCAACCAGTTACCAGACTTAGTTGGGATTGACTCGCGCAGGCTTGCGGCGACTCTACTGATCCCACTGAACTTCGGTGCGATTGGTGCCATGGCAAGGGCAGTGCTTAAGTTCGAACAGGATGTTCATGTGGAGCTGCCTTGAGTATTCCTGTCACCCAATCCGAACTGAACCAACAACTCAACCGAGGAATCGACCATGCCCCTGAACCTAAGCGCTCTTGAAGACTCCCCCCGCCTGCTTTTGAAGGCGAAGCTCGAACCCGTACAGGGTACGCGCTTTCAATCGACTGGCTTTCCTGAAATTGGTGCCGCGCAGTATGAAGGACCCAATGGGCAAATGATGCTGTTAGTGGAATCCGCCCAGAGCATGGCAAACCGATTGGAAGCAGTGTGCTGGGATGAATCCACCGATGATTGGGTTCCAGAACTGCAAGGGCTATCTGTCATTAAAGTAAAGAAAAGTGATGGCACTCCACTCACGAACTCGGTTCTTGAAGCACATCGAATGAACTCTGAGTACATTGCTCGTTCTTCTGACTTTAGTAAGATTAGAGATGAAATTGGATACCAGAAGAATTTACCTTTTTCGGTCGCGAGGCAGCTTGCGCCTGTGCTTCTCAAGTATGACGTCAACTCGTTGATCCATGGTGTCTTCTTGGAGGAGGTCGCCGGGGTTATACGCTTGCCAAGAGCGCTCAGTGGGTTTATTGAAGCGGTCAATGTACAAATCGTTGCTAGCGGTGGGGTTAAGCGTGGAATTGAACCTACAAGGAAAGGAGGGGAAGGTAACGTCATCTATTCGCGAGACGAGTTTTTCTCACCCGAAATCGTAGCCTACTTCAATCTTGATCTTGCGCAGATTCGTGGCTATGGCTTCTCTAGGGAAGTTGAAACGCTATTGGTCGCGTTGGCCTTGTTTAAGGTGCGAAAGTTTCTTGAATCCGGTCTGCGTTTGCGAACCGCCTGCGATCTGGATTGCCAAGACGTAGAAGTGCAACGACCGGACGGCTTCGAGTTGCCTTCGCTGAGCGACTTGAAGGATGCCCTGCCGGACCTGATTTCCGGTGCGGGAGATGACTTTCAAACCACCACTGTCACCTACTAGAAATAGACGTCATGCTTGTTCTGGAGTTTCGTTTTCTGGCCGGGCGTTATCACGGCAATCCCTGGGGGCGGCACGTCAACGAAGGTGACCTGGACTGGCCGCCGGAACCTTGGCGATTGCTACGCGCGCTGATCGCGACCTGGCATCACAAAGTCAAGAACACGAGTGAGCATGACGAAGCCATACTGGGCGATCTGATCGAATCGCTTGCCGAAGTAGCGCCCGAGTTTCACTTGCCCGCGGCCAGCCACAGTCATACCCGACACTACATGCCGCAGGGGAAGGCGGGAAAAACTTCGCTGGTGCTGGATGCCTTTGCCGCAGTGGACCCCGACACACCGATGTATATGCGCTGGTCAGCCCTTGATCTACCGGGAGAACAGGCGCGACTGCTGGACAGTTTGCTGGACGTGATGGGTTATTTCGGACGGGCGGAATCCTGGGTGGAAGTCTGCCGGGTTGAACAGATGCCGGAGCCGAATTGCAAACCCGGAGCCGACCCGATTGACCCTGCAACTGGCGAACTGTATGGCGAGGTGACTTGCATTCAATCTCCAGTTACCGCCAGCAGGTACGCCGAACGGCGAACGGCCTTTTCTACTGACAAGAAGCAAGCCAGGAAGTTGGAAAGAACATTGCCGGAAGGATTGCTTGCAGCCTTGTCACTGGACACGGCAGACCTGCAAAAACAGGGTTGGAGTTCTCCACCAGCCGCGCAACAAGTAAACTACATCCGTCCGTTGGATGCGCTGCGACCGAAAAGAAAAGCGAGGGAGCGCAGACCTTCGCCAACAAGGGTTACCACTACCCGCTTCCTGCTACTGGGGAAGCCACTGCCACGTGTGGAAGACAGCCTGCGAATCGGCGAATTGATGCGCCTGACTGTAATGAGCGCTTTCGGCAAGAACGATGCAGGCGAGCATCAAGCTCCTCCGTTGTTTTCCGGCCATGATTTACCCGACAATAACCCGCATCAGCACGCTTTCTATCTTCCGTATGACAGTACGGGGGACGGCCGTTTGGACAGAGTAGTGCTTCATGTTCCCGCTGGTTTTGACAAAGAAGCTCAACGTGTGGTCGGAGAACTGTCGCGACGGAAGAAAGGGAAGTTATGGCAGCGCAATGGGGGAGAATGGCGATTGTTGTTGGAAGGAATGGGGAATCTACAGGTTGGCGGCGAACTGACAGCTACCAACCGGCGCTGGGTTTCAGCGACACCATACCTGCATCCGTGGCACACCAAAAAGAATTTCAACGTCGCCGATCAAATACGGCGAGAGTGCGAAAAACGCGGACTCCCTGCCATTACGGACCTAAAGCCATTGAAAAGCATCAAGATCGCGGGCCGGAATCGCCGTCCAATTGATTTCCACCGCTTCCGATCATCCAGGCGCAATCTGAATCAGCCGGATCGTAAAGGAGGTTTTTGGGAAATTACCTTTGCCGCGCCTGTCGATGGTCCCTTGGCACTCGGATTTGCCTGCCATTTCGGGCTGGGATTGTTTCAACCAGACCGAAGTTGACAAATAGTCGGAAACAAACCGGAGAGGCTATTATCCACCGGCGTCCTCCACCCGCTCCGCCAGCAAAGGCGCGAATTCTTGGTAACTCAGGATGCCGACTTCGGTTTCAATATACCGAGTTGCCGAATGCGGCGGGCGAGTCGTTCCCGCAGCCATTCCTCGTCCACCGGCTCGCCCTCCATCGCCATGGAGTTGGCCACGTGGCTGGGAATCGCTTCCAAGTGCCGTCGTTGGCGCTCCTCAATTGGCAGGCTGCGCCAGTGTTCGATGGCCTTCACTAGCTCGTTGTCCGACATCATCGTTCCCGGTTTCAGCAGCCGGCTTGTCGGTAATCTCCCGTTTCGTCATGCGCCAGCCGATTCTCAAATTAACACATGGCCTTCGATGAACAAACCTTGGGATCGGCAAGATGGAATAAAATAGTAATTTTTAGTAACATTTCTGGAACAATCTTCCGGCGGAGGCAGACGATGACTTTGAAGGATGCAATCCGGGTGCTCGTGCTGGGGCCGGGCCGCCAGTTCCCGGTCATTGGCACCCAGAGCCTGCGGCTTCTGTTTGAGGCCGACGACGCCAATACCTTCAATGCGGGCATTCGGCGAATCGTCTCGGCCGGGCTGCTCGAGAGAATCGCCCGAGGCGTATTCGTGAACCGTGCGCTGCCGGATCCGGGACTCGCGGTAATTGGCGACATCGTGCGAAACCTCCGCCCCCGCCGGTTTTGCTATCTGAGTTACGAGTCGGCTCTTACGGAATTCGGCTCGATTAGCCAGGTCCCCATGGTTTATCTCATTGCGACGACGGGCAACGCCGGAAAATATTCGACTCGTTACGGCGACATTGAATTTTCGCACACCAGAAGAAGCGGCCTGGAAATCCTGCGCGACACGGTTTTCGACGAAAGGCTGGGCCTGCGGGTCGCTTCCCCGGAACTTGCCCTGGATGACTTGCGCAGGGTGCGTCCCGGCAATTTGCATCTTGTCGACGAAGAAATTCATGCGGAAGTCGCAGCGGAGTGGCAAACGGGAATCCAGGAACGGGACAATGCTTGATTTCCTGGCGGTCGCTTCGGATATCGTTCGCGACGATCCGGGATTGGCGGGATGCCGCCCAGCCATTGAAAAGGAACTTCTGCACTTCGAAATTCTGGGCGCGATGAACGATGCGGGGATCTTGCGCCATTTGACTTTCAAGGGCGGTACCTGCCTCAGGCTTTGCTACGGCGGCGTGAGGTTCAGCGAAGACCTGGATTTTTCAGGAGGCTCGGCTTTCAGCCCCGAGTTTCTCGTTCACATCGAAGCGGTGCTGCGGGAAAGGTTGGGACGAGGCTATGGACTGGAGGTTCAAGTCAAACCGCCCGGACAATTTCAACCGAACGACCGTCGCCGCGAGCGAGAAGTGGACCGCTGGGTCGCGCGAGTGGTTACCCGACCTGCCGGAAAGACACGGGGCCTTGGCGTGCAGCGTATCAAAATCGAGATCGACAAGCGGGTACATGCGTCGGAGGACATCGTGTATCCGGCTATCCGGCATCGCCACGCAATGCTTCAGGACCGTTTCGCGCCGTTCCCGATCCGCGCCGCTTCAGCCGGGGACATTTGCAGCGACAAATTGATCGCGTTCCCCTTGTCGGTGGCGACTCGCGAGTACCCCCGATATCGAGACGCCTGGGATATCGAGTGGATTCTCGGGCAGAACGTCGATCCCGAAGACGTGGCGGCCCGGTCGGCCCGCAAGGCTGTCGAACGGAAAATAACCGATCGGTACGTAGCGGCTTTGGACAAGACTATCGAAAGATGCGACGAAATCATCGGCTCCCGGAGTTTCCTCGAAACGCTCCAGCGATTTATTCCCCGGCCAATGGCGGGCAAAACCGTTGAAGACGCCGGATTCAGGGCGCATCTCGTATCTTCCATCAACTCGCTATGTGAGAGCACTCGTCAAATTCTGGGAAAACGGCGCCACACCGCATAAATCCCAAAGAGGAATACTCATTGTTCGCCGCCTGGCCCACTACGCTCAAGCCTGAAGCTGTCGATAGTTTCCTATGTGGCCTGAGACAACGGGAGCCTGCCGCCGATGCCCATCGAAACCGTCCGCCCCATTCCGGACCACCTGCTCGGCGAAACCGAAGAGTCCGACAGTCCCCCACTGCAACTCTCCCTGCCGCTCGATGTCGGCAAACACCCGGAGAGCCCGCTCATTCCCGCGCGCATTCTCAACGAATTCGTCTACTGCCCGCGGCTGGCGTATCTGGAATGGGTGCAAAAGGAATGGGCCGACTCTTCGGACACGGTGGAAGGCCGCCACGTCCACCGGCGAGTAGACAAGAAGTCCGAACCATTGCCCGAACCCGACTCGGAAGCCGAACCGGAAGATCTGAAACCCGCCCGTTCCGTCGAACTTTCTTCCGCGAAACTGGATTTGGTTGCAAAGATCGATCTGGTCGAGCCGACCCCAGGCGGCGAAGTCGTTCCGGTGGAATACAAGCGCGGCAAACGCCCGCATATCAAGCAAAAGGTCTACGACCCGGAGCGCGTACAACTGTGCGCCCAGGGCCTGTTGCTGGAGGATCATGGATATCGTTGTTCCGAGGGCATTATCTATTTCGCCGGCTCCAGGGAGCGCGTCAAGGTGCCGTTCGATGAGTCCCTGCGGTTGCTGACGAAACAATCCATAGGCGCATTACGCTCGGTGGTCGAGGGCGGCCAGATTCCTCCACCGCTGCAAAACAGCCCCAAGTGCAATCGCTGTTCCCTGGTCGGCATTTGCATGCCGGACGAGGTGAATCTGCTGCGGGCGGCCGGGACCGAGGTTCGTCCCATCGCCGTGCGCCGCGCGCACGCGTTGCCGGTCTACGTCCAGGCGAATCGGGCGAAAGTAGCCAAGCAGGGCAACCGGCTGGCGATCACGCTGGACGACGAAGAACCGGTGCATGCGCGGCTCGCGGAAGTGTCGCAACTGGTTCTCATGGGTAATGTGTACGTCACCACGCCGACCTTGCACGAGTTGATGCGGCGCGAGATTCCCATAACCTGGCAGTCTTACGGAGGCTGGTTTCTCGGCCACTCCATGGGTGCTGGGCATTCGAACGTGGAACTGAGAACGGCGCAATATCGAAGCTCATTCGACGACGCTGCCTGCCTGCGTCTGGCGAAAGGTTGGGTACAGGCAAAGATAAGAAACGGCCGGGTGTTGCTGCGCAGAAACTGGACCGACAAGGAAGCGGCCGCTCCGGTGCTGCGAAGCATGAAATTGCTGTCGAACGAGGCTGGTTCCGCCGCGAGCATCGAATCCTTGCTCGGGCTCGAAGGCGCCGCGGCCGCGCATTACTTCCAAGCCTTCCCTAACATGCTCAAGCAAACGGGCGATTCGGAATTGCAATTCAACATGGACGGTCGCAACCGGCGCCCGCCGACCGACCCGGTCAACGCCTTGCTTTCCTTCGGCTACTCCATGCTGACCCGCTCGTTCGTGGTCGCTCTTTCCGCGGTCGGCTTCGACCCGTTTCGCGGTTTCTTCCACCAGCCGCGCTATGGCCGGCCCGCACTGGCGCTGGACATGATGGAGCCCTTTCGCTCGCTGATAGTGGATTCGTCCGTCATCACCGCGATCAATAACGGAGAAATCGACAGGTCGGATTTCATCGAAACTCCGGTCGGAGTGAACCTGACGGATAAGGGCCGCAAGCGATTCATCGCCATCTTCGAACGCCGCCTGGACCAGGAAGTGACCCATCCGCTGTTTGGCTATGCGGTCGAGTACCGCCGCCTGTTCGAAATGCAGGCCAGACTGCTGGCGCGTTACCTGCTCGGCGAAATTCCGGAATACCCCAACTTTCTGACCCGATGACGGTCGCGTAAGCGGGATTTGATCTGATAAGGAAACCGGAAATTGAGAGATCAGGAGAAAATCTATTTCGTAGTCTACGACATCGCTGACAACAAGCGTTGGCGCAAGATATACAAGATGATGCATGGATACGGGGAATGGGTTCAACTCTCCGTGTTCCAATGCCAGTTATCGAGTACGCGCTACGCGCAACTGCTGGCCGATTGCGACAGTTTGATTCACCATAACGATGACCATATAGTGATCATCGATGTCGGAACCGCGGAATGGCTTGAGCCTCGAATCGTCTCACTGGGGAAGCGAAGCGTATCCCCGGTCAAGCGAGAAGTTGTCATCGTCTGAACTGCCGCCTGCCGACGAGAGGCCAAGTGGTGGCAAAAGCCCCGGGGACCGCTCGCTGCCCATAATGTTACGTAAAAACATGGAGTTAAATTCTGCGTTGACCGCGATTTGGCGTTACGGTCAGCAAACAGGCTATTATTGCCTGCGGTTCTCGCAAATACGCTTGGGAGCCATTGGCACAGCTTGCTTTGCGCGAGCGCCGTATCCGCCGCCCGCGGGCGGCGGCCTCATTGAAGCTCTCAAGGGCAAGCCCCCCTCTCGTGTCGGCGATCCGTATCCGCCGCCCGCGGGCGGCGGCCTCATTGAAGCCTCTCACTTGCTTGCTCATGCGCTTGCCAGCCTCCCGGTATCCGCCGCCCGCGGGCGGCGGCCTCATTGAAGCCTGGCTCGCCTCTTTACGGTTCGCCAGCTGAGGTCTAGTATCCGCCGCCCGCGGGCGGCGGCCTCATTGAAGCCCCTTCCTCTTGTGCGCTTCGCTGCCGCGTGGTTCACGTATCCGCCGCCCGCGGGCGGCGGCCTCATTGAAGCGAGTGTTTCTATGAATTGTTTGTATTTTGCTTCTTCGCGTATCCGCCGCCCGCGGGCGGCGGCCTCATTGAAGCTTTTCCCGCCGATAGTGCTTTCAGCCAGCCTGTCGGTGTATCCGCCGCCCGCGGGCGGCGGCCTCATTGAAGCAGTACGGGATACCGGAGGCGTTCCGCACGGATATGTTGTATCCGCCGCCCGCGGGCGGCGGCCTCATTGAAGCGGTGCGTTTGTGCCGTTCCGCTGGATCTACACTCAGGTATCCGCCGCCCGCGGGCGGCGGCCTCATTGAAGCGACCTTGATTTCCATCCCTTGTTGGGTCCTCAGGGCGTATCCGCCGCCCGCGGGCGGCGGCCTCATTGAAGCGTTTACCGCTTGTTTACGCTTTGTCACCCCTCGCCGGGTATCCGCCGCCCGCGGGCGGCGGCCTCATTGAAGCTCGCAATCTAACAAAATCTTTTGCAAGAGGTATTTGGGTATCCGCCGCCCGCGGGCGGCGGCCTCATTGAAGCCAGTGACGGCAATTATGAACTACCAGGCAAAACCAGGTATCCGCCGCCCGCGGGCGGCGGCCTCATTGAAGCGACATAGGTTCGCCGGCGATACGGCGATTCCGGAACGCGTATCCGCCGCCCGCGGGCGGCGGCCTCATTGAAGCGTTGCGTAATGTTGCCACCGACGGCGTATTCAGCTTGTATCCGCCGCCCGCGGGCGGCGGCCTCATTGAAGCGGTCTTGCTTTTGTCCGATAGGTCGTCGCGCACTAGGTATCCGCCGCCCGCGGGCGGCGGCCTCATTGAAGCTTTGTTCAGCTAGCCTTAGGGTTTGTACTTGGCTGCTGTATCCGCCGCCCGCGGGCGGCGGCCTCATTGAAGCTCGGATACGCTACCAAATGCTGTACCGGTACGACGGGTATCCGCCGCCCGCGGGCGGCGGCCTCATTGAAGCGTTTACCCCTGCTTGCTGCAGCAGGGGGTACCAGGCGTATCCGCCGCCCGCGGGCGGCGGCCTCATTGAAGCGAGATCGCGTCGCCGGCGATACGGCGATTCCGGAACGTATCCGCCGCCCGCGGGCGGCGGCCTCATTGAAGCAAGAACAACAAGAGGTATGAGTACGCCTTGGCCGCGTCGTATCCGCCGCCCGCGGGCGGCGGCCTCATTGAAGCGGGGGCGAAGCGGGAAACCGCTTCGAAAGGGAGGAAAGTATCCGCCGCCCGCGGGCGGCGGCCTCATTGAAGCTAGTGCTGCGCTTTCGGTCCGTCGATACCGGCTCGTTGTATCCGCCGCCCGCGGGCGGCGGCCTCATTGAAGCGCGGACACTCAAATAGCTGTTGTACCTCTCCTCAATGTATCCGCCGCCCGCGGGCGGCGGCCTCATTGAAGCCGGTGCTTTAGAATACCTAAAAGGTGATTTATATGTTGTATCCGCCGCCCGCGGGCGGCGGCCTCATTGAAGCGTTAACCCCTGCTGCGGCAAGCAGCGGGTACCAGGCTTGTATCCGCCGCCCGCGGGCGGCGGCCTCATTGAAGCCTAGAGCACAGCCAGGCAAGCGCGAGACTGCTAAGCCGTATCCGCCGCCCGCGGGCGGCGGCCTCATTGAAGCCGGCAACAGCAGCTCCGATGTAGAGCTTATAACCGTGGTATCCGCCGCCCGCGGGCGGCGGCCTCATTGAAGCAAGCAGTCTATTAGTTTCGTGTGTATTCTTGCCGCCATGTATCCGCCGCCCGCGGGCGGCGGCCTCATTGAAGCACCGAGCTTTGGCTACTCGCCGCGCTCCCGAAGTCTGTATCCGCCGCCCGCGGGCGGCGGCCTCATTGAAGCGTGTACGATGTAGTCTATTTCGTCCTGGTGGATTGTGTATCCGCCGCCCGCGGGCGGCGGCCTCATTGAAGCCATTGTGCTGTGTACCAGCGTTTCGAGTGCTTTTCTGTATCCGCCGCCCGCGGGCGGCGGCCTCATTGAAGCGCGCTGTTCGTCGAAGTCGCCCGCCGCCTCAATCTTGGTATCCGCCGCCCGCGGGCGGCGGCCTCATTGAAGCATGGGCATATCGCCGAGCACCGGAAAGATGCGCTCCGTATCCGCCGCCCGCGGGCGGCGGCCTCATTGAAGCGCCCTAATACGGACATTGTATAGCGTGTCATAGTCGGTATCCGCCGCCCGCGGGCGGCGGCCTCATTGAAGCTAATGGGTTTATATTGCATTTATCGCATAAATCTCGAAGTATCCGCCGCCCGCGGGCGGCGGCCTCATTGAAGCTAAGCGCATACGCTATGGCCAGTATGGGCGCAGGCCGCGTATCCGCCGCCCGCGGGCGGCGGCCTCATTGAAGCATCTTGTAGTGACCCCGGGTTCATCCATTAACAGCGCGTATCCGCCGCCCGCGGGCGGCGGCCTCATTGAAGCTCATTGAGCGCCCTCGTGAGATATGGGTGCGGCCGGGCGTATCCGCCGCCCGCGGGCGGCGGCCTCATTGAAGCGGCGTCTTCATCTGGCTGTTGCTCATCGCCGGCGGCGTATCCGCCGCCCGCGGGCGGCGGCCTCATTGAAGCCCTCCTTACCCTCACGGCCCAGCCCCATGAGGTTTCGTATCCGCCGCCCGCGGGCGGCGGCCTCATTGAAGCAAGGAGGTCATCGCCATCTGGCTCCGGCACGCGCCGCGTATCCGCCGCCCGCGGGCGGCGGCCTCATTGAAGCCCTGACTGCGCTGCCGTCGCTTCTGCCGCCGTGATGCGTATCCGCCGCCCGCGGGCGGCGGCCTCATTGAAGCGTGTCGGAGTTCCAGGTGTGTCACTCCATCCCGACAGGTATCCGCCGCCCGCGGGCGGCGGCCTCATTGAAGCAATGCGTATACTGGAGATGGGAACGCTATTTTCTAGTATCCGCCGCCCGCGGGCGGCGGCCTCATTGAAGCTGGTAGTTCCTGGTATTGCGAAACTAGACGATTGGGAGTATCCGCCGCCCGCGGGCGGCGGCCTCATTGAAGCGGCCGTAAGTCATTGATTTTCCAAGGGTCGGTGTCCGGTATCCGCCGCCCGCGGGCGGCGGCCTCATTGAAGCGGATTTGAAGCGATGGTTACCTTCATTATCGTTGCCCGTATCCGCCGCCCGCGGGCGGCGGCCTCATTGAAGCGCCATCGCCGGCATGTGGTTGTTCGCCCGGATGCGCTGTATCCGCCGCCCGCGGGCGGCGGCCTCATTGAAGCTTGTGACACTTCAATCAGCACTTCGAGCGCTTTGTTGGTATCCGCCGCCCGCGGGCGGCGGCCTCATTGAAGCACACGGATAGCGAAGTCTTCCGTGTCGAGCGTTGCCGGGTATCCGCCGCCCGCGGGCGGCGGCCTCATTGAAGCATGCGACAACTAACACAGGAGGAACTGCTATGTCTGGTATCCGCCGCCCGCGGGCGGCGGCCTCATTGAAGCATGTGCAAGGAGACCGTAATCTTGTCAAGGTTATGGGTATCCGCCGCCCGCGGGCGGCGGCCTCATTGAAGCGCTATAGTGCTTTTTACAAGTTACCAATTAACCAGCAGGTATCCGCCGCCCGCGGGCGGCGGCCTCATTGAAGCGCGACAATCTCGGGCTGGGAAGAGAAGACCAACCTGAGTATCCGCCGCCCGCGGGCGGCGGCCTCATTGAAGCAGGACATTCGTTGGAACGTGTGCGCCGCGAATGAAAAGTATCCGCCGCCCGCGGGCGGCGGCCTCATTGAAGCACCGGTTCCATCGCTTTCGCGAATTTGTTTGCCGCGGTATCCGCCGCCCGCGGGCGGCGGCCTCATTGAAGCGTTTAGTGGACAAAGAGCGTTCACAAACTCACTGGCGTGTATCCGCCGCCCGCGGGCGGCGGCCTCATTGAAGCGGCAGAAACGTCGTAAGTCAAACTGCTCCTTATGCCACGTATCCGCCGCCCGCGGGCGGCGGCCTCATTGAAGCCGGGTGTCGAGATTGGCGGTGTCGTCCTGGTAGGCGTGTATCCGCCGCCCGCGGGCGGCGGCCTCATTGAAGCGGAAACCGTCATAGCAGGGTCTACGAATATAACCTGTGTATCCGCCGCCCGCGGGCGGCGGCCTCATTGAAGCGCGCTGATGTCCGCCCATTCCGATGAGGCCGGCCTGTATCCGCCGCCCGCGGGCGGCGGCCTCATTGAAGCGGGAATCGTCACGGCAATCGGCCGGATAATCGCCTGCGTATCCGCCGCCCGCGGGCGGCGGCCTCATTGAAGCCAACATCTTGCGCGATCAACCCCGCTTTTCGTTTCCCATGTATCCGCCGCCCGCGGGCGGCGGCCTCATTGAAGCATTGGTTCGGGTTTGTAATCTGCAGCTCCGAATGCCGGGTATCCGCCGCCCGCGGGCGGCGGCCTCATTGAAGCGACGAATCCCGCGCAGGCGGACCAGTAACACAGCTCGTATCCGCCGCCCGCGGGCGGCGGCCTCATTGAAGCCCGTCGGCGGACATGACACCGGGGACATTTTCCCAGTATCCGCCGCCCGCGGGCGGCGGCCTCATTGAAGCTCGATCTCCATTGAAGCTGGAAATTGGGTAAACTCTCGCTGGAAAACGGGTGTCGGTTCAGCGGATGCAAACGATCGTCACATCCGGCAATTGCAATTGTGTCCATACACTGTCTGCCGTTAAAACCGGGCACTTTTCTCTGTACGCAGTAGCCAGACAGGCCCGGTCGCCCAAGCCCAAGCCGAATTTCCGGGTTGCCTTGCGGAAACTGCCGCTTGTGATTGCCGTATCCGCATCGAATGGCAACACTGTCACGCCAAGTTGATTGAATGCCAACAACACTTCTTCTGAATCCCAATCTTCCTGGAACAGGCAGGCGGCGACTTCCGCCGCGTTAACGGCGGAAATTGCGGAGCCTTCCCTGAGCGCCGAAAGAACTGTGTCGGCTCCAGTTTCTTCAAAAATGACCGCAAGCAATGCGGAAGCATCAAGCAAGGTTCGGGCCATGACTAGTCGCGCAGCGATTCAGCACGACGTTCGGCGATAAACTCATCGACCATGCTTCCCCTCCTCCTGCGTTTGCGCTTGGCTATTTCACGAACACGAGACAATCCTTCGTCGATTGTCTGCAATCGTACGCGACCGTCTTCAAGGGAAATGAGCAATTCCTGCTCACCATCCAGATTCAAGGCCTTGCGCACATCCGAAGGCATGACGAGGCGGCCGGCCTTGTCCATCCTGACTCTCCGGCACAGGGAAGCTTGACTTGCAGCATCGGGCTTGCTCGTTTGCGGTGGCATTTCCGGCTCCCAAAGTTTAATGGTGGAAATTATTTCATACCACGAATGAGTTATATGGTAATCTACTTGCCTCGCCAAAGCGAATCCAAAGCCGGAGACTCAAGGCCATGAAAAAAGCTGCCTTGCTGATTGCTGGATTTATCTGTTCCGTCACGTTGGCTCAGGAGTCCAGAGCGCCGCCGGCATTGTATGTGTCCGCCGCTCAAATCGAGGCGGAGCTCGAAGAGGCCGTTGCGGCGGCCGCCTCGGCCACGGGCTGGTCGATCACGATTTCTCCCGGCATCACCATTCGCCGGCGAACCGGCGCCGTGAACAATTACGCCATCATCCATCCGCATAGCATGGAGATATACCGGATAATCGAAGGCAGCGGCACACTGGTCACCGGCGGAATCCTGAACGAACCACTCGAGCCGCAGACCAGCGACGACCTGATTCGCACCGGGCATGGCATCAGCGGCGGTCTCGCCAGGCAGGTCAAGGCCGGCGACGTCCTGGTGCTGCAACCCGGCACGCCTCACTGGTTCAGCGCCGTCGGCGCCGAAGGAATCACCTACATGGAAAGCAGAATCCGAGTCAGCACGCATCCGATCCAGTATCAATAGTTGGCACGAATACCGGGGCGAGATGTTTTGAATATCACGATCAGACAGGCAAGGGTTTTTCTTACCATCCATGAAACCGGAAGTGTCACCGCGGCGGCGAAGAAACTTAACCGGGCGCAAACCTCGGTCACAAAAGCACTGCAGAATCTTGAGCAATCAATCGGAGTAGTACTCTTCGAGCGCTCAACCAGAGGCGTTAAATTGACCCCGTTTGGGGACGTGCTGCTTGCCGGCGCAAGACAGGCCTTCCACACATTCAGGGATTCCTCAAACCTCTTTCCACCCATCAAACTGAAAAGGTCCGCTTCAACAGCCAGATTTTTCAATATGGATGTCTCTGAAAAATGGCTGGAGGCTTTCCTTGCCGTTATATCGCACGGAAACATTTCAGTTGCAGCTTCGGCATTGGATTTGAGCCCCACCGCAGTCTCCAGTTCGCTCCGAAAGATCGAGGATTGCCTCGATACAGCCCTGTTCGAGCGTACCGCGAACGGCCTTGAGCCAACCCTCATTGCGGATGCGCTGTCATCCCACATTAGATTGGCTCAAAACCTGCTGCGTCACTCCCTTGATGAAATCAGCAGCATGCGCGGCAATCACACCGGTCAGGTTATGGTGGGCACGCTGCCGCTTTCCAGAACCCAGATACTGCCGGACGCGATTATCGCGTTGCTGGAAAAGCATCCGGACGTGGATGTTGCGACAACAGAATCGCCCTATCCGGATCTGGTGGCCGGTCTTCGCAGTGGCGACGTCGACTTTCTTCTAGGCGCCTTAAGGGGAAGTCGGGACGAAGATATCGAGGAAAAACCCCTGTTCGAGGATCCACTATCCATCATAGTCCGAACCCATCATCCGTTAATCCGAAAGAAGAACGTCACCTGGTCGGACATGCTTCGATATCCATGGATACTGCCCAGACATGGAACGCCTACTCGAGCGCTGTTCGAACACTCCTTGAAAGTGGAGGGGAAACAGGCACCCGAACACGTTATAGAAACCAGTTCCTTTATCACGCTACGTAGATTGTTGATGAATAGCGACAGGATCACCGTACTCTCCGCACGCCAGATCGCTTACGAGCAGGAATATGGAATGCTGACGACCTTGCCCATCGAACTGCGGGACACTCAAAGGGCGATAGGCATTACACGACGAAAGAAAGGCACCATTACGCCTGCGGCAAATCTCCTGATCAAGGAGATTGAGAATCTCATCATCGAAGACTGATACTGCCTTACAGGTCTTCGACAACATTGTTGTCTTCGATATAGTCCTGCCAAAGAGACCGCATTTCGGCTAGTTTCTCGGGAAGTTCGGCGGAGAGATCATTCATTTCCCCAGGATCGTCATCAAGGTTGTAAAGCGTCCAGTAGTCTTCACCGAATGGTTCGCTATCCCAAAGCAGCTTCCATTCTCCATGAATCAGTGAACGCTTTCCCGATAGTTCCCAGCCCGCGGTCAGAATCTGCGACGGTCCTTCGTTCACCAAGGTCTCGCTGACGACGCGGCCCTGCATGGGAAGAACGCGTCTGCCCTGGAACATTTCACCAGGGGCCGCCACTCCGGCGAGATGCAGTAGCGTTGGCATCACATCCTTGACGGTTACCGTTTCATGCACGAAATCCCTGACATTTTCCTCACCAGGCAACCGGATGATCGCGGGGACTCTTGTACCGCCTTCGGCGGTGCTGCTTTTCCACAGCCTGAACGGTCCTGAGCTCAATCTTCCCCAACTTGGACCAATCCAGACATAGGAATCCGCGGCGCCGACGTTTTCGAGACTGTTATCGCAACATTGCTCTGGCCAGTCGCCGATCGACGAGATTCTTTCATCGATGTTCCGCGCGTCGATACCGTTGTCGGACAAGAACAGTATGATTGTGTTTTCGTATTGGCCAATGGCTTGCAGGTACTCGAACAGCTCGCCGATATAGTGATCCATGTCATCGATCATCGCAGCCTGAACTTCCATTTTACGAGCGGAATAGCGTCTCTCTTCAATTGCCAGTTCTACCCAAGGTCGTTCGCCGGGGTACCTTGGAAATTCGGTTGCGCCATCCGGAAACACTCCGGCTGACCGCATGCCTTCAAGACGTCGCTGGTACCAAACGTCGTAGCCTTCGTCGTATCGGCCCGCATACTTGTCTCGACTGGACTCAGGCGCTTGCAAGGGCCAATGCGGCGCCGTCAGAGCCAGATACGCGAAAAACGGGCGTTCATCGCCGTTGTGTTCGTCGATGTACGAGATCAGCTTGTCGACGTAAAGACGCGTCGAATAGAAGTCTTCGGGAACGTTCGCCGGCTCACCGTTTTCCGTATAGTCCGCCGCCTCGCTTCCCGTGATTTCCGGTTGACGATAACCTTCCCCCGTGAGATGGAACGCGGCACCGTCCAGGAGGGCAAACGACCGTTCGAATCCCTTGGCGTGTGGATTGGTTTCAGACGACTTGCCCAGATGCCACTTGCCGGTCATATACGTGTGGTACCCGGCCGCGCGAAAAACTTCCGGCAGAGCCGCGGCGCTGTGGTTCAAATGTCCCTCATAACCGGGCAGACCTTCATGTTCTTCGGTTCTTCGTTCCGCCATCGTACCGAGGCCAACAAGATGCGCATCAATGCCGGTCATCAGCATGGCCCTCGTGGGCGAACAGGTCGGCGAAGCATAGAATCGCGTGAACTTGGCCCCTTCATTCGCCAACGCCAACAGATTCGGCGTATCGATCTCGGAACCGAAAGGGGAGATGTCGGAATAACCCAGGTCGTCAGCCAAGATAACCAAGACATTGGGCCGAGTCGCTTCAGTGTCGCCTTGTGTGACCCCGGCGCTGACCGGCGGTTCATTCCCGGAGTCGCACGCGGCCATTGCGACGATCACAATCGACAACAGGGCGAACATCGACTTTTCGGCGTTTCTCGCCATGGAACCTCCCGTGCTTCGAATCTGACGAGCAGGAGGCAAGCCGACCTTGCCTCCGGTCGATTTTCCCAGAACGGATTAGTGGAAACCGTACGATAACTTAACTGCCCATACTCTGCCGGGCTCCGGGAAAGAGTTCAACACACGGGGATGACCACCGCCGGTACCGGCTACGTTCGGTGGTGTCGCACTGAACTGGTAAACGATTTCATCGGTAATGTTCTTACCGATCAGCGCAACTGACCAATCGTTGTCCCCGTGCGCGCCATCGAATGAAAATGTGATGTCCAGCTTGTTGTATGAGTCCTGTGCGCCATGGGGATGGTGGTCAATCTGGGTCACGTAGTCGGAGCTGTGCAGCCACTTGATCGACGCCCTGGCGCCAATACCATTGTTCAGATCCCAATAGTAGTCCGCGCCCAACACGCTGGAAAAATCAGGCGCCATGGGAAGTTGCTTGCCATCGAGATCTTGCTTTCCGCCTGTGCATCCGTCGGACTGTCCACTCCAGCAGTCACCTCTGAACCCATCCCACACGGCATCGGAAAACGCGGCGGACCAGGATATGGTAAGCGCTTCGGACGCGGCCCAGGTCAGATCGGTCTCAAGCCCCTGCGATATCGCGTCCGCGTTCACAGGCGTGTTGACGGGGACGGACACTGTCGGGTCAAGCGCCGCGGTCTGAAGGCCTTCGATGTTCATGCGATAGAGCGCCCAATTGAAGCGAAGGCTATCTGCAAGCAGTTCGTGTTTGCCGCCGAGTTCAAACTGATCGGTCTGTTCGCCTTCAAAAACAAAGGCATCGGGCGAGAGGGCCGAGACGATCGCAAAGCCGGGGCTCTTTTTCCCGTTTGCATAGGATGCGTAAAGAATACCGCTTTCCAATTGCCGCTGAAGCGAAAGGTTGCCTGAGAATCCATCCTCGCTGATGCTGTCTTGCAGCCTACTGGGGAAATTGTCGGCCGGGTCCAACTCCGTACAGGCGCGCGGTCCTCCAGCACAAGGAATGGGGGCATCGCCAAACGCTTCCGTCGGATACTGAATGTATTTACCTTCACGATCTTCCGTAGTCCATCGAATACCCGTTGTCAGCGTATAAATTTCATTCAATCGCCAGTCTGCCTGCCCAAAAACCGATACCGTTTCCGAATCGACTTCAGCAGGTTGATTTCTTCTCCATCCGTTCGTGGGGAAGTCGGTAATCTGATTGAAATCGAGAGAATTATCCATGTAGAAGAAACCGGCGATGTAGCTGACCGAATCCGTTTCACCCGTGAGTCGAAATTCCTGGGTAAATTGATCGTATTCTTCCGTGTTCAAAAATTGCGTCAATGCCTGACCGGTCTGATCGGAATCAAACGCATCCACAATCTCGTAGTCGCTGAAACCGGTGAGTGAGGTCAAAGTGACATTTGCGAAATCCCGATCCAGTCGAAAACCCATGACATTCGTGTTGATCGTCAATTCGTCGTCTATGACATTACCATTCACATCGTAGGCAACGGCATGGGTGGTCTGATCATGACTGCAGTTTGCTCCCTGGGCTTCCACGGCGGTTTCCTTGTCGGCGCCGGAGGATGGGAACGAAGTAGGTCCGGGGCAGAATATGATATCCCTGTGCTTGCCTTCCCTCGTTGTATCCGTGTTCTGAAACAGAAACTCGGTGCTGAGCGCGTCACTCAAATCAGCCTGTACGGTCAGTCTCGCCGCCAATGATTCATTCGAGCCGGCTTTATCGTAGGAAGCGATCGGATTGGTATTTTGGACAAAACCTTCATGGTTCTTGTAATCAACCGCCAGCCGCGCGCGAACGGTGTCGCTCAGTGGACCCGACAACACGAAAGAACCTTCGGGACCTTCCTGATCACCCACGCCATGTCCGAACGTAATACTCGACTCGAACTCTTCCGTTGGCTTCGCGGGAGTCACGCTGACCGCACCTAGCGAGGTGTTCTTGCCGATGATTGCGCCTTGCGGCCCCTTAAGCACTTCGACTTGGGACAGATCGAGGAAGGCCGAACGGCCAAGTCGGCTCCTGGATATGAAATATCCATCGAAAACCTGGCCAACCGAGGGTTCGAACTGCGGACCCGCTCCAAAGTTTCCCACGCCACGCATGAACATCAGGTCGGCCGCTCCCACGGCTGTGGCATAGTTGAAATTGGGAATGTAAGGCGCTAATGCCTGAACGTCGGTAATGCTTTGCTCCGTAACGAATTCACCGTTGATTGCTTGCACCGCGATCGGCACATCCTGCAGGCGCTCAAGCTTCTTTCTCGCGGTGACAACGATTTCTTCCAGCGCTTGGGCCATGCTCACGTTCGCATAGGCACAAGCCAAGACCAACGTAGCCAGTCCGAGCAGATTGGGTCTTTTCATTCGGGACTCCTCTCATTCGTATCATTCGCAACTTGTGCGGAAACGAATTCCGCATTGGAATATCCTAGAACTACCGAGGGTCGAATCTCTAATTAGTATTTGTTCTCAAAGTATGAATTTTTCTGTGCAGGAATCCCCGCCCACGTTGAGTGGTCAAACAAAATTCATACTTGTTCCCGTCTTTCGCATATGGTGTGCTTCCTGGTCATCGGTATGATGTAGACCATGCGAGAAGCCATCCCATTCATGCGGCTGCGAGGCGGCAGTTCGAAAGGCCTGTATTTCACGGCCGACGACCTGCCGCCCTCGTCGCCGAACCGCGATGAGATCATTCTCGCCGCAATGGGAGACAGCGAACGCCGACAGATTGACGGATTCGCCGGCGCCGATCCCTTGACCAGCAAGGCGGCCATCGTGAGCAGATCCGAACGCGACGATGCGGATCTCGACTATCTCTTTCTGCAAGTTGTCGTTGGAGAGGAAAGGATCGACACCACGCCTAACTGCGGCAACATACTGGCGGGCGTCCTCCCTTTTGCTATCGAATCGGGGCTCTTCCCCGCCTCCGAAGGGAAAACCTCGGCCGTGGTGCATATGGCAAATAGCGGCAGCCTGTGTGAAGTCGTGGCTGAAACTCCGGACAGCCGGATTACGTATGAGGGCAGCGCGCGAATCGACGGGGTTGCCGGGACCTCCGCGCCCATCTTTTGCAATTACCTGAATACCATGGGATCGACAACCGGAGCGCTGTTGCCCACCGGTTCCGCGAAAGACACCTGTTGCGGTGTGGAGGTGACTTGCGTGGACAACGGTATGCCGGTCGCCGTCGTTCGAGCGGATGATTTCGGCATTAGCGGCTACGAGACGAAAGAGCAACTGGACGACAACGCAGAACTGAAGGCGCGCCTGGAAGAGATTCGCCTGGAAATCGGACCGAAGATGAATCTCGGGGATGTCGGCGATCTGGTCGTGCCGAAGATGTGCCTTGTATCCAAACCCGCCAGGCATGGTTGCATAAACACTCGAACCTTTATCCCGCACGTATGTCACGCCGCGATAGGTGTGCTGGGCGCGGTTTCCATCGCCACCGCTTGCATAATCGAAGGTTCCGTGGCCGGGGGAATCGCCATTGTTCCCCAAGGCAACGTAAAACAGATGTCCGTTGAGCATCCCGGTGGCGAGTTTTCCGTCAGACTTGAAACCAGCGTACAAAACGGAGAGCTTGTGGTACATCGATCGGGCCTGCTCAGAACGGCCCATCTGCTCAGCCGGGGCGAAGTCTTCGCAAAGGTGTAACGTAAGAGGAAAAACCAATGAAAGTTTGTGTGGCAGGAGAAGGAGCATTCGGCAACAAGCATCTGGATGCCCTGGAAAGAATCGATGGAATCGATGTGAGCGTACTTGTCGGAGGCATCGAAGAAGATACGGCCAAGGTGGCGGAAACCCGCGGCATCGGCAACTGGACGCTGGATCTGAACGAGGCGCTCGATTCCAGGGAAGTCGATGCGGTGATTCTCGCAACCCCGACCCAAATCCACGCATCGCAGGCTATCGCCTGTCTGGAAGCGGGAAAACACGTGCTGGTCGAGATACCCATGGCGGACAATCTTGCGGATGCGGAAAGGCTCGTGGCAAAGCAGAAAGAAACCGGGCTGGTTGCCATGGTTGACCACGTAAGGCGCTTCAATCCATCCCACCAGTACGTACACAACCGGATCGTCGCGGGCGATTTGAAGATTCAGCAAATGGACGTACAAACGTACTTCTTCCGCCGAACCAATATGAATGCCCTCGGTAAACCCAGAACCTGGACCGATCATCTACTCTGGCACCACGCGTGCCATACGGTTGATTTGTTCCAATACCAGACGGGCGAGGAAGTGAGCGAATGCTTTGCGCTGCAAGGTCCGGAACATCCAGAACTCGGTATCGCGATGGACATGAGCATTGGCATGAAAACTCCATCGGGATCGATATGCACCTTATCGCTGTCATTCAATAACAACGGACCTTTGGGAACCTATTTCAGATACATTTGCGACAATGCGACCTTCATCGCCCGATACGACGATCTGTTCAATGGAAAGGAAGAGCCGATAGATGTGAGCCGGATTGCCGTTTCCACCGATGGTATCGAACTCGCCGACCGGGAGTTCATTTCCGCAATTGCGGACGGTCGCGAACCGAATTCCAGCGTCGCCCAGGGTCTGGGCGCGATGCGGACACTCGACCGGCTCCAGAAGTGTCTGGGTGGATGATGAGATGAAAGCCGTCGCCGTAAGGAACATCGTTCGCGCCGATGTCGGGATCATAGACGCATTGGGCCGGTTTGGATGCGCCGCAGTGCATGAAGCGCAAGGCCGGACCGGTTTGCTGAAACCGTATATGCGGCCGATCTTTCCCGGTTCGCAAGTCAGCGGGGCCGCGGTTACGATATTGGCGCAACCGGGCGACAACTGGATGTTGCACGTCGCGATGGAATTGGCGCGGCCGGGCGATGTCCTCGTGGTCGCCTGCACGAGCGACAATAGCGACGGAATGTTCGGCGACCTGCTGGCCACTTCCGCAAAGGCAATGGGCGTCAAAGGTCTGGTGATCGACGCGGGTGTTCGCGACGTGCGGAAACTCCAGGAAATGGACTTTCCCGTGTGGTCGAAAGCCATCAGCGCCCGGGGAACCGTCAAAAACACACTCGGCGCAGTGAATACGCCTGTTGTTTGCGCCGGTCAGCTTGTGAATCCCGGCGATGTCGTTGTCGCCGACGACGACGGTGTGGCAATCGTCGCGTGCGGGGACGCGGCGCGGGTGTTGAGTGCGGCCGAATCGAGAGTCGCGAATGAAGAAGCGAAACGGTCCAGGTTCGAAAAAGGAGAGTTGGGACTGGACGTCTACAACATGCGGGAGCGACTGGCGCGGGAAGGGCTCGTATACTTGGACAACCCGGATGAATCGGAAAATCAGGCATGATCATAGACTGTCACGGCCACTACACAACCGCACCAGATGAATTGGGTACCTATCGGGAAGCCCAGAAAGCGGCCCTCGCAAAGGATCCACTGGACCCCGGCGAGAAAGGATTGGTGAGTATCTCCGACCAGCAAATAAGGGATTCTCTCGAAAACGCGCAGTTGAAGCTGCAAAAGGAACGCGGCACCGATCTGACTATGTTTTCCCCCAGAGCGAGCTGGATGGAACACCATGTCGGCAATGAGAACACCAGCAGATTCTGGACCGAGCATTGCAATGAGTTGATTTATCGGGTCACCGAACTGTATTCGGAAAACTTCGTCGGCGTCTGCCAGCTACCCCAAACTCCGGGCAAGAGTCTTGATTCCTCGGTGGCGGAACTGGAACGCTGTGTCCGCCAGTTCGGGTTCATCGGCTGCAATCTGAATCCTGACCCATCCGGCGGCGCATTCGATTCCCCACCTCTCGGCGACCGCTATTGGTATCCCATTTACGAGAAGATGGCGGAACTCGAAGTGCCCGCGATGATCCACGTGAGTGGCGCCTGCAACCCGGCTTTCCACGCGACGGGTTCCTATTACCTGAGTGCCGACACTACCGCCTTCATGCAATTGATCACATCCAATCTGTTCAAGGATTTTCCGAGTCTGAAGATTATTATTCCCCACGGCGGCGGCGCCGTGCCCTATCATTGGGGCCGGTTTCGCGGTTTGGCCGACATGCTGGGCTGCCCTCCGCTGGAAGAACATCTGCTGGACAACGTGTTTTTCGACACCTGTGTCTACCATCAGCCCGGCATCGACTTGTTGCTGGACGTCATTCCCACGAAGAACATTTTGTTCGCGTCTGAAATGATTGGAGCCGTGCGCGGAATCGATCCGGAGACCGGTCACTTCTTCGACGACACCAAACGATACATAGACGCCAGCTCACGGATAACCGACAAACAAAAACAGCAGGTGTTCTGCGACAACATCCATCACGTGTTCCCGCGACTCGCGCCGCGACTGGCCAAGATTGCCCGATGACTGGAGAAAGTTTCCAAATGGATCCGGGTTGGCTGGAGTTTCATCCGAACCCGTCCAGACCGCGGTTTGCGCCCCCGCCCGGCGCCGTTGACGCTCACTGCCACGTTTTCGGTCCCGGCGACATCTTTCCCTATGCGCCGGAAAGAAAGTACACCCCCTGCGATGCGGGCAAGGAAAAACTGTGGGAGTTGAGAGGCCGCCTCGGATTCACCCGAAACGTCATTGTCCAGGCAACTTGTCACGGAACCGACAATCGCGCGCTGGTGGACGCGCTAAACGACTCGAACGACACGGCTCGGGGCGTCGCAACCGTGCATCGCGGCATCACCGACGACGAACTGGACGATCTTGATCGAGCGGGCGTGCGGGGTGTTCGCTTCAACTTCGTCAAACGGCTGGTGGACACGCCGCCCCTTGACACGCTCGTTGAAATCGCGGAACGGGTCGCCCCGCTCGGCTGGCATCTCGTACTGTATTTCGAGTCCGCGGACTTGCCCGAATTGTTCGAGAGTTTTTCATCGTTGCCCGCGCGGGTTGTGGTGGACCACATGGGCAGACCGGACGTGAGCGCGTCGCCTCGGGGGGCGGGGTTCGATCTCTTCGTGAAGTTTCTTGAGGAAAACCCCTCGTTCTATACCAAGGTAAGCTGTCCGGACAGGTTGTCGATTTCGGGTCCGCCCGACTATGAGGATGTGGCGCCATTCGCGCGCCGGATTGTCGAAACGTTTCCCGACCGGGTGCTATGGGGAACCGACTGGCCACATCCGAATATGAAATCGCACATGCCGGACGATGGGAAGCTGGTGGACTTCATTCCAAAAATCGCCGTGAGCGAGGATCTCCAGCACCGCCTTCTGGTCGACAACCCGACGAGACTTTACTGGCCCTGATAAACCATGAACAACCATCCGCAAAACATTATCGACGAAAATCCCATGGCGGGGATTCAGATTGCCGTTGTTGCCCTCTGCATCATGTTGAACGCGCTCGACGGTTTCGACGTCCTTTCAATCAGTTTCGCTTCTCCGGGCATAGCCAGTGAATGGAACGTCGAGCGCGCGGCCCTCGGCGTGGTACTGTCCATGGAGTTGATCGGCATGGGCGTAGGCTCGATTCTGTTGGGTGGACTGGCCGACAGTCGTGGCCGACGACCGACTATTCTTTGCTGCCTGGTCATCATGTCGGTTGGCATGTTGGCAGCAGGGCTGGCTTCCGGTGTGGTGGAGCTTTCCCTGTACCGATTCGTCACGGGGCTCGGAATCGGCGGCATGCTCGCATCCACCAACGCGATGGTGGCCGAATTCTCGAATTCCAGACATAGAAGCATGTCGGTCATGCTGATGGCCGGGGGATATCCTCTGGGCGCGGTGGTCGGCGGCGCGATTGCCGCGCAGCTACTTGCCGAGTATGACTGGAGGTATGTCTTTTATTTCGGCGCCGCGGCCACAGCTTCATTCCTCGTTCTGGTCTGGTTTGCCTTGCCGGAATCGATTGCCTTTCTAAGTCAAAAAAGACCGCCTGGAGCACTGGAGCAAATAAACACGATATTGAGCCGGGCGGGTCATCGGACGCTCACCGCCCTGCCCGAACGCGAATCCGGAAAAAACGATACACCGATGCAGATCTTTTCTCCCGAGATGCGCAAGATCACAGCGCTGCTTACACTCGCTTACTTCGCTCACATTATGGCGTTTTACTTTTTCATCAAATGGATTCCGAAGCTCGTCGTCGACATGGGATTCGACGAGTCTTCGGCGGGCGGCGTTCTTGTCTGGGCCAACGTCGGCAGCGTTGTGGGCTGCATATTGCTCGGAATTCTGTCTCATCGGATTACGGTTCGCTGGCTTGCCATATCCGTACTCGCGGGCTCATCGGCGGCGCTGGTTGCATTCGGCCAGGGCCAGGCGGACCTGACGCAACTGGCGGTTTTCGCCGCCATATGCGGCTTCTTCACTAACGGGGCCATTGTCTGTATGTACGCCCTGTTCGCGCAATCGTTCAGCACCAGCACCCGCGCGAGTGGCACAGGATTCGTTATCGGCGTGGGACGAGCCGGGGCCGCCCTCGGACCTATTGTCGCGGGATTCCTGTTCGCAGTCGGACTGGGTCTTTCCCATGTCGCATTGCTGATGGCGGTTGGCTGCATTGTCGCGGCCATCGCGATTTTCGCTTTGCCAGCCCGGGAATCGAACACTTCCCATTCAGGGCCAATCCAATCATGAGTGAAACTGTAACCGAGTACCTCAAGGCATTTGAGGATATCCCCGGCACACGGGTTTTCACGACGCGGCGTGCCCGCCAGGGTTACTGGTTGAATCAGTTCTGCATGAGTCTGATGAAACCCGAAAATCGTGAACGATGGCTCGCGGACGAATCGGCTTACCTTGAAGACTGGCCAATGAGCGAAGCGCAGAATTCCGCTCTTCTGGAAAGGGATTACAACCGGCTGTTGGATCTGGGCGGCAACATCTACTACTTGGCGAAAGTTTTTTCCACGGATGGCCTGTCGTTCGTGCAAGCCGTGGCGACGATGACCGGCATGTCCGTTGAGGAGTACAGCGCGATGATGATGGCCGGAGGCCGTTCGCCCGATGGCCAACGATCCATAAAGGAGGGCAAGTGAAATGGCGCGCTTGACCGCCGGTATCGGGACCAGCCATGTTCCTCTCATTGGGGTCGGCATCGACCAAAAAAAGCAAGACCTGCCCTATTTCCGGCCGATATTCGCCGGCTACGAGTGGACCAAAGACTGGATCGCCAAACCGGAAAACAAGCCCGATGTCGTTATTCTCATCTACAACGACCATGCTTCCGCTTTCGATCAGAATCTGATTCCAACATTCGCCATCGGCTGCGCGGAGGAATTTCAACCCGCCGACGAAGGCTGGGGCCCGCGACCGGTTCCCGCGGTCAAAAACCACGCCGACCTCGCCTGGCACATCGCGCAAAGCCTGATAATCGACGAGTTCGACATGACCATCGTCAACAACATGGAAGTGGACCACGGACTGACGGTTCCATTGTCCGTCATATTCGGTGAAGCGGATCCGTGGCCGGTCTTGGTTGTCCCCATCGCGGTGAACGTCGTCACCTACCCCATTCCCTCCGGCGACAGATGCTGGCGATTGGGAGAAGCCATCGCTCGATCAGTGCGAAACTACCCGGAAGAACTCAACGTTCAAATCTGGGGCACGGGCGGCATGAGCCACCAACTGCAAGGCCCCAGGGCGGGACTGATCAACAGCGACTGGGATCGGCGGTTCCTTGACGATCTCACCAAGGATCCGCAACGGCTGCGCGGCATTCATCACCTCGAATACCTCAGGGAAACCGGCTCCGAGGGAATTGAAATGGTCATGTGGCTCATCATGCGCGGCGCCCTTTCGGGCGGGGTCAAGGAACTGCATCGACATTACCATGTGCCGGCTTCGAACACGGCGCTTGGGCACATTGTGCTGGAAAACGGTGGATAATCGGTTTACCGTACGCCGGACTGCACGCCGGACTGTTGCCCCATTTCGTGATTTCGGTTTCAATCGAACCCTTGTACTGTTTTCCGTTCATTCGGAAACTCCCGAATAGCCCAGGAGGTAATCCGAGTCATGAAACATCCGGAACAAGGCTTGGTCCCGAAAATTCTCGCCGCCGGAGCGGTCGCTGTTTTAGCGCTGATTTCGGCCGTGTCCAACTCCGCCCTTGCCGCCGACAATCCCTATCAGGTCGTGTACCACTGGGGTGAGTTGCCGGGCGGACGCACGATGGGAATCGTAACCGGCGTGCATCCCGATCCCGACGGAGAGCACATCTGGATCCTGGAACGCTGCGGGGCGAACCAATGCGCGGGTTCCGACCTGCATCCCATCCACAAGCTGGACAGGGAGGGCAATACCGTACATAGCATCGGCGCCGGACTGTTCGCCTGGCCCCATGGCTTCGACATGGACGCCGAGGGCAACTTCTGGGTCACCGAAGGCGCGCCGGAAGGCGACGCCCGGGGCGCGCCCGGCATGGAACGAGGCATGGGTCACCAGGCCATCAAGATCAGCCAGGACGGCGAAGTCCTGATGCGTCTGGGCGAAGCCGGAACGCCGGGCGAAGACGCGACGCATTTCAATGGACCCGCGGCGGTGCTCGTGGCGCCCAATGGCGATCTCTGGATCGCCGACGGTCACCGCGGCGGCAATAATCGCATAATGAAATTTTCCGCCGACGGCGAACTCCTGCTGCAAATCGGCGGCGGCGTCCAGGACACCAGCCGGGAAACCGGCGGCTTCAACGACCCCCACGATCTGAAGATGGACTCCCAAGGCAGAATTTTCGTCGCCGACCGCGGTAACAACCGCATCCAGATTCTTTCCCAGGAAGGCGAAGTCCTGGACATCTGGACCCAGTTCGGACGTCCCAGCGGCATGTGGATCGACGAAAACGACAAGATATTCGTCGCCGACGGCATGTCCGGCGAACAATGGAACCGGGGCTGGGAGCGCGGCATCCGCATCGGCGATGCGCGAACCGGCTATGTGACCGAGTTCATTCCCGACTATGAAATTCCCAATGGCAGCGGCATCGAATTTCTGGCCAGCGACGCCGAAGGCAACATCTACGCCGGCCAGGTCGGCCGCCAGCGATTCGAGAAATACGTAAGAGTGAGGCCGTGAGGCGCTAACAGGCCAGTCATTCTGCGCGAAGTCGCAGAATCTCACTGGTTGATGCGGAACCCACGGAGATTCTGCGACTGCGCTTCGCTACGCGCAGAATGACAGCAGGCGGGAGATAACATTGAACACGATCAGACAGATACTGGCGTTATCGCTTTCGACTTTGGCGCTTTCCGCAGCCCTGGCTGACACCGTCAGTGGGCCCGAAGGCGAAATCGGGATCACCGCGATCACGCATAACGGAGCACAACTCGTTCACGGCGATACGGTAGTTACCGTGGACCCCTGGGGAGTCATGGGTCTCGAAGGCTTGCAAACCGCCGACGTGATCCTGATCACGGACAACCCTGGCCACCATCTCGACCCGGAAGCGATCGCCGCCTTGAGCGACGCCGACACCGTCGTCCTGATGCCCGCCAACAGCAGGCAGCGCCTGCCCCATGGCATGGTGATCGAAAACGGCGAGGAGACCACGGTCGCCGGGACAAGAATCGAGGCCATCGCCGCCTACGACATCATTCCCGGCGCCCCGGAACACCCCAAGGGCGATGCCAACGGTTACGTCGTGACCCTGGGCGGCCTGCGCTTTCTCTTCGCCGGCGTGACCGAATGCGTGGACGAAGTGAAGGCCTTGCGCGATATCGACGTGGCTTTCATGCCGATGAACATCCCGGTAGGACGCATGACTCCCGCGGCAGCCGCGGAATGCACGCGCCTGCTTGACCCGGACGTGGTCTATCTCTACCACTACGATCAGGGCTACGCCCGCCAGGCGGCCAATCCGGAAGCCCGGGCAAGTGGACTTGTCGACGGCATGACCATGGAGGAAACACTGGCGGCTTTCGAACAGGAGATGGCAGGCAGCGGCATCGAAATCCGCCGCGGCGACTTCTACCCGCCGCTGCCCTGAGGTTGCCGGAGTAAGCGCACGGGCTGACCGTGCGGCGTTCTCAGATAGGCGGCGCGCCAGTCGGCAACGCGTTGACCGATCTCGTCGCGGGCGGCGAAACTCGCCTCTGACAGCCATTTTTCCAGCGCGGCGAGACAATGGGCATAATATGTGTCGCCGAGGTCCGGGTCGCGCCGCTCTTTCACCAGCCGGATCTCCTCGCCGAGCATGGCCGACCATTCCGCCGGAGGCAGTTTTCCCGCGTCCTGCAAGGCGCAGACCAGCGCAAATACCTGGACCTCCCAAGGCGCCCGGAACGCCAGGCCTTCCAGTTCCCGAAAGCCGGAACCTGAGCCTGAACTAGTCGCCATCGGCGTCAGCCCCGCTGTCCTTGACAAAAGTCAGATACGGTTCCCACAAATCGATCAATACATCGAAGGGCTCGGCATCTTCTCCCCACAGTTCGCGAGAGGAGAACTCGACGCTATAGAGGTGGCGCGCTGTCGGAACGCCCCGACTGTTGGCGTCAGGAAAGATATGGGCGCCATGATGTTCGCACACCAGGCCCCGGCAGCCTTGCACATAATCGGGTGCGCGAGTGTGGCCTGAGGTATGTCTGCGCTCGACAATGACCTCGTTCCCCGCCGCAAACCGGGGTGGATTTTCTATTTCGCGCGCCGTAGGGCCGCCACTGGTGAGAATCTTGCGCGCAGCCTTTGCATCGGGAATTCGCAGGTTCTTTCCGCATTCCGCTTTCGCCGTCCCGGAGCGCAGTTCTTCCGCGCTGACCAGACCGGCCTCAAGCAACAACTTCTCGGTGCCGCCGAGCCAGTTCTCGTAATAGCTCTGCTCGAGATAGGCGACCGGATGCTGGCGTTCGCGGGCATGGCGCGACTGGTCGATATTCCACTGCCCCAACATGCCGGTGGCCATGGTCAGGGCGAATACGCGCCTTTCCCATTCCTCATGGAAAACCGGCTCTTCGGATTCAGGCTCCGGGTCTACCAAACCGAATCCCTGGCGGCCGCCGAGGTCGTGCCCTCCCCTCATGGCGCGACGCGCTCCGGCGCCAGCGCCTGCTCGACGCCGATCATGGCGTTCCGCGTCACGAGCCTTTGCAATTGCGCGGCGCTCCAGCCTTCGGCACCCACCGGCCGCATGGGCACTACCAGATAGCGCATTTCCGAAGTCGAATCCCAGACGCGAATTCGGACCCGCTCCGGCAATTCGGTGCCGAACTCGGCGAGTACGGAGCGTGGTTCGCTGACCGCCCGCGATCGATAAGGCGCCGACTTGTACCAGACCGGCGGCAGGCCGAGCACGGTCCAGGGGTAACAGGAACACAAGGTGCAAACGACGAGATTATGAATTTCGGGCGTGTTCTCGACCGCCTTCAGATGCTCGCCCTGGCGCCCGAAATAGCCCATTTCGGCGGCGGCGGCTGAAGCGTCTTCCAGCAGGCGATTCCTGAATTCCGCATCGGTCCAGGCCAGGGCCACGAGATGCGCGCCGTTTTGGGGCCCCACCTTGTCCTGATAAGTCTCGATGATCGCATCCAGCGCTTCGGGCTTGACCAGGCCCTTCTCAACCAGCAGGCTTTCCAGCGCCTTCGCGCGTAGTTCAGTCTCGGAAGGCAGATGGCTGTGGTCGCTGGACATCGGTTTCCCCCGCGCCGGGTGCTCGGCGATGCTGTTATCATTCCCGCATGATCCGCGCCATTATACTTGCCTTTGCATTGCTGCTCGCCACGGCGAATTGCACCAGCGAACAACTCTACAACGCGATTCGCGACAATCGCATCCAGGACTGCGAGAACCTGCCCATCCCGCAGCAGGAACATTGCCGCTCGCTGTATCAGACCACATACGAGGAATACGCCCGCGACCTCGGGGAGTTGCAGGCGGAACAACAGCGATAGGACGCCAGGCCCAAGAACATACCAATTGGGCCAGACTACTTCTCAACACCGGGAGATCGTTTTGAAGGCGCTCCAAGTGCGAGGCGGTCTACAGCACCGCTGAGGTCAAAAGACTCCAGCGAGCTGCGTCTGATATGAAAGATGTTCTGCCAAACAGGCGACTCCTCCTGAATTGCGACGAAGAGGAAAAAGCGCAATCCGCCCGTCTGAAATTGCCACTAGCGGTGTTTTCAGATATGCTAGTTCTGGATATCCCCACTAGCGACGCTGATAAGAAGGCTGAACAATGTCGAGCTATAAAGGAAATGACGGCAATTTGATGCAGCACTGGATACTGTGCGAACTCTTGACCGTCGCTCGAAAACACACAGCCAACCTGACGTTTGTCGATGCCCATTCCATGGCTCACATTGCCACTCACAGGTTGGAAAAGAAGACAATTCGTAAGTGTAGATTTGACTTGGTAGAGGAGAATCTACCGGGCCAGGGTTCGGCATACGAACAAGCGTGGCAGGCCCTATCCCCGGACCGAGAAGGCTACCCGAATTCCGCGAACTTTGTCCGGCACATCTGGTGTTCTCAAGATGCTTGCTCGATGCTGTTATGCGAACGTGATGAATCTACGGTTGCGTTGCTGCGTGAGTGGCGCGAGCAGCACAGCGATCTGGCAGTTGAAATCGCATCTGGAGACTGGCGCGAACGGTTCGACCGAGCACTACCGCAGCAGGAAGGGTTGGTGCTCATCTCATTCGATCCGGATATGTTCAATCGGAATCAACGCAAGGTAAACCCAAGGAATATGTACCCGACCGATCTAGACAAGGTGCTCAGCGCGACAAGTGCCTATCCGAAAAATATGTTGCTACAACTCTCAACCTATAGTACGAACGACGGAAACGACCAGGATCGAGTTGCGGAATGCATTCGGCCTACACTTGAGGCGGGCGGCTTTGAAGAACTCGCGGTTGTCAAAGCGAGCGCAACAATGATGTCACTTCTCTACCAGCGGCGCGTCGATTTCTTTTCAGAGCTAGTGTCGTTACCTAGCCGATTCCGAAATTGGCTCGATGCCATCAAGCCTAATCTCTGACGCTATGCCGAGCCTGTTTCAATGAACTTCAAATGGCAGGGCGTAAATGCAAATCATTAAGCCATTTATTGCGGGAGGCAGCGGTCGAATGAACTTGTTTTCGTTACAGCCAGTCTCAACGTGAAATTTTCCGGACTCCACGACCCTATGTGACCTGTACATATTCGAGCCCGAGATCACGAGACTACTTGATTCAACTGTCGACTTGATCCAAGTCACGGACAATCCGAGCCACCATCTTGGCTCCGAGGCAATCGCGGGTCTTGAGCAACGATGGCACTGTCGTAGTAATACCCGCTGACAGCAGGCAACGCCGGTGCCTGCCTATTGCTCGGCACTGCGGGCAGTCAGAATCAGCTAGGAAATAAAACTTCACTCAAACTGCAAAAAAGCCAGCAGCCTTCCTAGTTCGGGTACATCATCTCGTCGCGCGTCCAAGAGTCCTTTCGGGAATTTGGACTGGTAGTCTTCCTGCCTGGTGAGTCGTCTAGAGCTTAACTCCCAACTGCTCCTTGCACAGTTTGCTAGTGTTGGGCACATGCTCACCGAGAATTTTCAGCAACAATCCTTCGAGACAGGGAGTCGATTCCAGAATCCGCAACCTCTTTGAATTGGCCAGCTTTTTTGCCGCAGCAGATAGCGGCATATCATTATCCAGAAGAACTACAACTCGGTCATAAGACGCATTTCTGCAACGTCCGACAGCATGCCTCACTACATGATCTGGTCCTTTACCGTGCGCAGCGTGAATTGTTGCTTTCACTCCACATCCTCGGGTGACGTAATTGGACTTAATATGCGATAGGAACGCTTTCTCGGTTGCGCCTTCCCCAACAAGAAGAATTGTGTGGTGCGCGGCACGTCGCTTCCTGGCCGACATGGGTCAAATCGCCAATTCAGGTATTGCACCGTAGGCTCCGGCGCGGTACTTTGCATACAGGTTGTCGTCTCGCCGAATGCCCTTCATGTCGCCCAACCGCCATGCTTCACTGTATCCATCAGGATCCTTCTCGACGAACAAAATTTGATCCTTCTGCAAGACATCCAAGACCTCATGCGCATGACTGGTAAAGATCATTTGCGCATTGTGAGGATTCCGCTCGGGATCGATAAACAACTCAAGAATTGCTGTAATCATATGCGGATGGAGATCGGCTTCCAACTCATCTACGATGACAAGGCTACCTTTCTCAAGAGCCGGAAGAATCAAATGCATCAGAACATATGCGGCTTGCGTGCCGCTGGACTCAAACCAGATTGGCAGCTTCCTTTCCAGTTCGCCTTTGCGATGTACACCAAATGGAATCTTGGCTTCTTTTTTGTTTTCGGAATTTTTGTCCAGATAACTGTGCGACTCAATGACTAGTTCTGCCAATCCCAAATCCAAGTTACCAAGAATTTCGGACATCTGGTCCCATAGCGCGGGCCGGTCGTGATAAAACTTCGTGATCTGATATACATCTCCAGTTTCTCGATGCCTTCGGCCACTTTCAATGACGTTGGAACGAAATCCTTTGAAGTAGCTCACTAATGTATTTGCAACGGGCACGTTATACTGGGCAGCAGTTGCGAGCAAGGATGCATTTTGGCGGACTTTTGCAGCCTCACTCGAGGAAAATCCGAAGTTCTGCTGGCTGATTTTATATACTGAATCTGTCTCGGAATCTGTTTTGGACAAGTCGCGCCGAAAAATGTAACTAAAGTATTTGCTTGTCTTGAGGTGCAGTGATTCATGCACGACTCGCTGAGGATTTACGACCAATGTATAGCGATAACGCTGGTCTTCAATCTCGAATTCGATCTCAAACTCGCTGTTTCTATCCTCGACAAAAAAATGGGTTCGAATCGGCAGTTCGTCCTCTGGACTAACGAACGAGTACGCTACAAACCATCGCAGGAAAGCCAAAGGCTTCAATATATTGGTTTTTCCTGAAGCGTTCGCTCCGATCACCGCCATCAGTTTCGAAAGGCGCGCGCCGGACTCGCTCTCGAACACTAAATCCGAGTCGGGCGCCTGCCGTTTAAGAGCGAACGATACTTCCGTTTCCTCGGCAAAGGAAAAAAAGTTCCTGAATCGGTAGCTGTGAATCATGTCCCCACCAAACTAGGTCAAAAACAGGCATAAATAACACAAATTTGTTAATTATGGCTTAAAACGAAGCCATAATACTCTTGGAATCGACTTTTTGCCAGAAAATTGACGGAAAAAGCAGGCGCGTACGCCTCAGGCCGGGCGCACGGAGAAGCGGTAGCCGGCGCTGCGGACGGTCTGGATCAGTTTGGAGTAATCGATCGATACGCCTTTCACCGATGACAGCGCCTTGCGCAGGCGGCGGATGTGTACGTCGATGGTGCGCTCTTCCAGGTATACGTTCGCGCCCCAGACCGAAGTCTGGATGTGATCCCGGCTGAACACTTTTTCCTGGTTCAGCATGAAGAACTTGAGCAGGCGGAACTCGGTGGGGCCCATCTCCACGAGCTTGTCCTCGATGGTGACGCGATGGCTGGTGGGGTCGAGCTTCAGGTCGAAGACTTGCAGACTCTTGTCGCGTTCCTTGCCGTTGACGCGGCGCAGCACCGTCTTGATGCGCGCGACGAGTTCCCGCGGCGAGAAGGGTTTGGTGACGTAGTCGTCGACGCCTTCGTTCAGGCCCTGGACCTTGTTGTCCTCGCTGGCCTTGGCGGTGAGCATGATGATGGGGATGGCGCTCGTGATCTCGTCGCGGCGCAGGCGGCGCGCGAGTTCGATGCCGCTGCCGCCGGGCAGCATCCAGTCGAGCAACACCAGGTCCGGTTTCTGGTCGATGATCGACACGTGAGCGTCGTGGGCGTTCGACGCCTTGATGGTGTCGAAGCCCGCGAGATCGAGCGTTATGCCGACAACGTCCCTGATGGCGGCTTCGTCATCTACGATCAGGATGGTCGAATCGGCCATTGACGTGATTTCCCGGAATCAGAAAGTGTAATCCACCTGGAAGCTGAACTGCCGGCCCTTGTTGTAGGCCGTGGAAATCAGGCCGCCCTGGGTGATCTGCGAACGCTCATCGAGCAGGTTACGGCCCTTGGCCTGAATCTTCCAGTTGTCGTTCAGTTCCCGGATGAAAACGAAATTCAGCTCGCCGAACGGTTGCTCGTAGAGGTCGGGCGCTCCTTCAATGCCCACTTCGGTGATGCGTTCGCCGAAATAGTGGTAGAGCAGGGTCGCCGTGGTGCCGGTGAAAGGCTCATAGCCCGCCTGGAAGTTGAACAGCCAGTCCGACTGGCCTTGCAGCGGGCGGCTCAGATTGGTCACGATGCCGGCATCGTCGGGGTTGATCTCCACCGAGGAATCGATGAAGGAGACATTGCTTTGCACGTAAAAGTCCTCGCCAATGCCGCCGAGGAAATCAAGGCTCTTGTACATCTCCCATTCGATGCCCTGGTTCTCGCCCGCTTTCGCATTGGTGAAGGTCTGGACTCCCGTGGCGCCGCCGAGAATGATGGATTCGATGGGGTTTTCGAACTCCTTGTAAAACACGCCAAACGATATGTAGTCGCTAAAGCCGAAATACCATTCCCAGCGAAAGTCGTAGTTGGTGATGGAGGTTATCAGCAGGTCGGTGTTGCCGATTACTTCCCGTCCCGTAATCGGGTCCGTAAATGCCGCCGGCGACAATTCGCGAAAATCCGGCCGCGAAAGCGTCTCGCTGTAGGCAAGACGGAACTGGTGGTCGTTGTTGATGAAGGTTGCGCTGAATGCGGGCAGCACGTCTTCCCTTTCCTGCCGGGCGTTTACTTCGGCGTCCCGGAACAGGTCGAAAGTGTCCACCGACTGGCTGAAGTCCTCGATGCGCACGCCGCCGTTCAGGCGCAAACGGTCGTCGAAGTTGATCTCGCCGTTAACGTACCAGGATTCGGATTCGTTGTTGGCGATATAGTTGTCCGTGGGCCGGGTGAACTCGCGCAGTTCGAAGGCGTCCGGAGCGATGTTTTCGGGAACGAAGATCTCTTCCATCGGAAGCGAGAGCAGTTCCTGGTCCCGGGTGCGGCGGCCGATGTCGAAAAAGGAATAGCGGCGGATTTCCGAATCGCGTTCTTTTTCGTTGATCACTATTCCTGTCTGGGCGGTGATGGTGGAATTGCGCGGCCCGTAAAACACCATGGTGGCGTCGAGGCCAAAATCCTGGGCATTGTCGTCAAGGGCGCTGAAACGGCGCACATTACCGTCGGCCCGGGTGGAAAACTGGAAGCGGCCGTCGCTTTCCAGGTCGTAGCGGTAGCGGCGGTGGTCCGGCGAGTCCCGCTCGGCCTTGACGTCGCTGTAGCGCCAGTTGATTACCAGTTCGTTGAATTCGGGGAAATAGTGGTCTCCCTGTAACTGATTGGAAAACAGTTCGCGCTCGATCCATTCGAGTTCGGTGCGGCGGATATAGGCTTCCTGAGCGATATCGCCTTCCACGAAACCCACACTGTCGTCGGTCTTGCGTAACACCACCGAGGTCAGCCGCACATTGTGGTTGGCGTTGAAATCGATGGCCGTGGTGAGAAAACCGCTGGTGTCGATGCTGTGTTCGGTGCCGCTCCAGACCAGATCGTCGTCGAGTGCGAGTCCTTCCCGGTTGACCTTGTAGGTTTTGCGCTCGATCTCGTTCTGATCCCAGGAATTGGAGTAATCGATCGCCACCAGATAATTGATGGTGGCGCCGGAATTGCCGATTTCGTGGAAGTTGCCGAGGGAAGTGGAAATGTCGTAGTTGGCCGGCAGGTCTTCCATTTGCGGCGCGTACTCGTTGCGCAGGGACTGACCGATGGTTTGCAATTCCGCGGAGGTATAGCCTCCGCCGCCGCCAAAGCGGCTCTTTCGCTTGAGTTCCTGATCGCTTTCGGTGGCCTTTTGCAGGGCGTCCGGAATGCCGCGGTAACCGTCGTCAAAACCGAGCCAGCCGAGGTCGCCGCCGGGAATTGTCATGCCTTGCTCGAAGTTCACGTCGGTGGTCATGCCCACGGAGGAAGAGACATTCCAGAAGAACTCGTCGATGGACTTCTTGGTGCGCAATTGCAGCACGCCGCCGCCGAACTCACTGGGGTACTGGGCCGAATAGGTTTTCTGCACCAGGACGCTGTCCAGCACCGCGGTGGGGAACAGGTCCATGGGCACCACCCGGTTGATGGGTTCCGGGCTCGGCAGGATGGCGCCATTGAGCAGGGTTGTCGAATAGCGCTCGCCGAGGCCCCGCACGTAGACGAACTTGCCGCCCACGGTGCTCAGGCCCGCCACGCGCTTGAGGCTTTCGGCGATATTGGAATCCCCGGAACGGGTGAACTGTTCGGTTCCCACCACATTGGATACCGAAGCCGTCTCCCGCTTCTCGTCGGGCACGAACTGGCCGATGACCTGAATCTCCTCCACCTGCGACGGCTGTTGGGCAAGCGCCGCACCGCTGCCCGCCCCCAGAGCGGTGGCAACGGCCAGTGTCAAAACGGAAGATTTTCCAGTGGCTTTCACGGGCTGCTTCATGACTGCGTCCGATAGCCTGAATTCATGGTGTGAGTGTATGGCAAATATGTGACAGCAATGTTACTGAAACGACAATTTTCCCGGCGATGCTTCTGTGCCGGGGGAAAGCGAAAGGGGGTGCGGCGGCACCCCCTTCGCTTGCGACTCAGTATTGCTGGATTCGACTCCCGGTGCGGAATCAATCCCAGTCGGAAAACGACCAGCCCGCTGTCCAGTCGGAAGTCTCGTCCTTGACCGCGCCGATGTAGTCGACCTGATCGAAGAACGAATCGTCCGGAATCGCGGGCGTAACCGCGTTCAGCATATGCCCGTTGATCAGGCCGCTATCGCCGCCGAGGTCGACGCCTCCCTCCATGCTGCCTGTTTGAGCGTCAAACCATTCTCGAACGTTGAATGGATCGTCATCGTCCATGGAAAAATCGCAACCCATTGCAACTCGCGAGTTACTCAACGTCAGGCTTCCGTTCAGGCCCGCGATGCTGCCACCGGCAGCAGTGAACGTAGCGGCATCGTCGATGTCCACACAGTAGCTGGTACCGAAATTGCCGATCACGGTGTTGGACAGTTGGGCGGAAGTGCCTTCGCGGAGCCGGAAACCACTCTCATTGCTGTCCGAGGGGCCGGCGCAGGTCATGTTGGAAATAACCGCATTTGCCCGCGGCGTCGCGACGTTGTTGTCGCTGTTGCTGTCGGCCTCGATGCAGTGCTCGCTGGCGGCAGTCTGCCGGATGGCGACAAATTGCATCTTGCCGTTCCAGCCCTGGGTCCAGTCGAGGGCGTCGTCCTCATTGCCGGAGAGCAGCACGTGCTTGGCGTTGGTGGCGCCGCCGAAGAACTCCACGCCGTCGTCGGAGTTGTTATGCACCTGGATATAGTCAACCAGGGTGCCGGAACCGGTGCCCTGGAAGGCGATGCCGTTCAACTCGTCTTCCTCGGTGAAATTCTGGCCGGCGTACTTGACCTGCATGAAAGTCATGACGCCACTGCTGTCTGCGTCATTGGGAGTGTCGCCGCCGCCGTATGTGCCGCTGTTGCCTTCGCCCTCGGCGGTGCCGCCACTTACGTTCAAGGTTGCGCTGCCATTTAGCACCAGACCGCCCCATTGGCCTGTGGTATCCGGTGTCGCATCTTCTTCGTCTGCATACGTGAAGACGACGGGCTTTTCACGGCTGCCGTTGGCGTGAAGTTGGCCGCCGCGGTCGATGACCAGATAACCCAGGCCACCGCCCGCGGTGGGAGCGTAAACGGTAGTGCCGGCGTCGATTGTCAGCTTGACCTTGTCCTCATTCGCGGTAATGTCGTTCTCGCCGATGATGACCTGATCTGCCAGGTAATAGGAAAAATTCGAAGTCAGATGTGTGTCGCTCGTGATCCTGCCGGACAGGACGCAAACGTCCTTGCCGCCGAGCATATCACCGGAAGTATCCGTCTCAGTATTCGCCGGGCAGCTATCGCCGGCGGCTTCCGCGATGGCCAACTGCGCCGGCGTGCCGTCCGCGTCGGTTTGACTCGCGCCGAGAGTATTAAACGTTACCTGGCTGAAGTCGCCGTCTACGGCGTAGCCCACGTACGCATCGATCGTCATGCCGGCCATGTTGGCGTCGTTACCGACCATGCCGTCGATCAGCGTGATCGATTCGTGCGCTTCCAGGGTCTTGCTCGTGTAGGCCTCCAGGGTTGCGATCTGGACATCCCACGGCACCCAGATTCCACCGGAAATCCTCTGGAACCATGCAACGTCCCCATCTGCTCCCAGACCGGGAATTCGCAGAACGGCGAAGATATCCGCTTCCTCACCAACGTCTGCCTCGTCGGGTTCGATGGTAAAGACCAGGTCGGCAGGTTCGGACGCGGGCACTTCGGCAAGATAGCTCACGCCGCCGTTGATGGTGGCACCGGCCGCGAACCTGGCGCCGGAAGTGGCGGGCACGGTGCCGAGTTGAGTCAGCCCACCATGGCCATCGGCCTGGGCGGCGAGAGCGGTCACGCCCAAGGCTACGCCGGATGCGAGCGCGGTCAATTTGCTTTGCTTGAATTTCATTTTGGCTCCTGGTTGAAGTCGTGCTGGACAAGAATCACAGCCGCCATGTTAGGAGCCGGTTGTTTCAGATTCGCGACAGTTTTTTTGCAGTAAAACGACAATTCCATTGCAGAAATGTTACAGCGATCTTGGCGGCCAAAAGCCTACTACTTGATCGTGTAGCCGAGGCTCTGGTAAGCCTTGATGCGCTTGGCGCCCATGCGGTTCAGCATCGGCACGGCTTCATCAAGATAGTCATGGACCCTGACTTCCCTCTTGCCCGGATGAAGCCGATGCAGTCGACCAACGTACTGTGTCAACGTCCCCTTCCATGACACCGGCATCGTCAGAAACAGCGTGTCAAGTCGAGCGTCGTCAAAACCTTCTCCGACATAGCGCCCGGTTGCAATCAACACCCTCTCCTCTTCGTCGGGAACTTCTTCGAGTCGCTTCATGAATTCGTTGCACCGCTTTACTCCCATGCCTCCATGGAACAGGAGTACATTGTCCACAACGCCCTCCAGTTTCCCGGCAAGCTGGCGGGCGTGATCCCTTCTTTCGGTGAGAATGATGGGTGATCGCCCTTCCTTTAGCACAGCCAGTACATCATTGAATATCAGCGTGTTGCGGTCTTCGTCTTCTATCAGGGCGGCGTAAATCTGCTGAATTGAAGGAACGTTCTCCTCCATCCCTGCTGGCAACCGGAACGAAGTTGGGCGCACAAGCACCGTATGCTGGAATGGACGACGGAGCGCCTCCGACTTCGCGCTGGTCTTGTAACGGACTGGACCGCACTGCATGAAAACTATCGGATGGTGTCCGTCCCTGCGAGTAACAGTGGCGGAAAGTCCAAGCACGAACTTCGCTTTTGCTTTGCGAGACACCGCCTCAAAACTCACCGCTGAAAGGTGATGGCACTCGTCGACAATCAAATGTCCATAGTCGGCTACCAGGTCAGCCACGACATTGCCGCGCACCAGACTTTGCAGCATGGCCACGTCAATCACACCGCCGGGATTGCGTTTACCGCCTCCAACCCTTCCGACTGTGGCGTGCTGAAGATCGAGAAAAGCTCCGAGTTGCATGACCCATTGGTCCATGAGCTGTCGCCGATGCACGAGAACCAGCGTGTTCACGCCTCTTTCCGCAATCATCGCCGCCGCGACCACAGTTTTGCCGAATCCTGTTGCCGCGGCGAGAACGCCAGTCTCGTGCGCGGAAAGAGCATCAGCGGCGCATTGCTGTTCCTTCGCCAGCGTACCGAGGAAGTCGATAGATATTCGCTGGCCGGAATTCCGCTTATCCGTCAATTGGAGGTTAATGCCGAGTTCTTCGAACAATTGCCGCAAGGGCTCTCTGCACCCGCGAGGCAAGACGACGTGATGGGATTGCAACTCGGCGCAGGCGATCACGCGGGGAATCCCGAAAGTGGAGCGTCTCATCGCTTGCGCCCGATAGAACTCCGGGTTTTGGAAGGCCGCAAGGCGAACGATCCGGTTTACCAATCCGGATGGCAACCCGGTTCTTGGAATATAGAGTTGGTCCGCCAGGACAACTTCAGTCTGGTCCGGAAGCTCACCGGCAATTTTGGACTCATACTTTCTCCCGGAAGGCGGGGCGGTCCAGGGTTCCTGGTCTTCCTGCTCCAATGGCGTTCGAAGGCCCATGACCCGACCTTGCCGACTGGCCGCATCCACGATTTCCGACGCTTCCGCCGGTGTCATCCGGTGAAGTGAAGAAAGAAAAGCCCATTGATCCACGTGTGGCTCAAAATTGTCGCCCAGAAACACGCTGTTGCCGTTTTCGCGCGGGCCGGCTTGCAGCGGCAGCGCGATAAGGTTGCCAAATCCACCCTCGGGCAAGTTGTCCTGGCTGGGAAAGAACCGGTCGTAGGATTCGAATCCGATGTCGGGGTTGGTTTCCAGTGCTACCGTGAGAAGGTGCGATCCAAGCTGCCGCACCAGCACCGCAGGCACTGGCTCGGAGAAGAAGATCCAAACATGTCCGCCGTTGCCTGAGCGCGAGCGTTCGAGTGCCGCCGACGCCTGCTGCAAGCGGCAGGCATCGAGAAACGCTCGGGCATCGGACTTCCAGGTCTCCTTGTCGAAATCCGCGACCAGAAACCAGCAAACGCTATCGGGCAGCATGGGATAAACGCCCAGGGTCTCCCGGCCGCGCAAGTGTGACTCGATTGCCTCATTGGAAACTGGAACGAATGATTGATTCGGACAGACGCCACATTTCAGCGCGGGCTTGCCACAAAGTTTCGGTTTCCATTCATTGGTGCAAACTGGCGCATAGCCGGCCTTCCTGGTCCGCGTATTTTCCCAGCGCCTTGGATAGACATCTTCCCGCCCACGAAACAGTGACCGAAACAGCGCAATCTTCTCGTTTGGAGTCGACGCGCCAGTCACCTTCGTCGAAAGTGGTGCGCCACGGGATTCGATTCGGCCCTGCTTCGCAATGACTGAAAGGCGCGCTTTCAGTGTTCGTCTCTCGGTTTCCAGACTCGTGAGACGCGCTCTTATTCGGCGCACTTCATCGGAACTGGATTCGTCTGGCGCCATAACTCATGTATCCTGACCCGATTGATTTCGGTTTGCGTGGTCGTCGAACTGCTATTATTGCCGCCGCCTTCGCGGAGTGCCAACACGATGAATGCCGCTTCTCGCTACAATCTCAAGCTCGAAGCACAGCACGTTGGGTTTTTCGAGACGCCGGTGGTGGTGAGCCGGTTGAAGAATGGCGACGGCTTGCTTGAGGACCTGGAAAAGACAATTCGCCGCAACAAGGCGCAGCAGGCGGGCCTGAACCGCTCGAATATCGGCTCCTGGCATTCCGACACCCATATGCTGCAATGGGGCGGGGCCGCTGCCGGCGAGCTCGCGGATACCGCCATCAAGGTCTGCAAGCGCCTGACGGTGTTTCAGGAAGCCAAACCCGAGAGTTTCCACTGGGTCGTGCGAATGTGGGCCAACGTCACCCCACAGGGCGGCCTGAACCACCTCCATTCGCATCCCGGCAACCTCTGGGCCGCGGTGCTCTATCTCGACATGGGCGAGGAAAACGAGCAGGGGGATTCCGGCGGCGCCTTCTATATGGAAGACCCCCGTTTTCCCATGATTGCCATGCACAACACCGCAGTTCGCATGCGCGGGGCCGACCGCGAGGCGCAGCAGTACGAAATCGAGTTCAAGCTCAAGCGCGGCGACCTGATCGTCTTCCCCGCCTGGCTACGCCACGGCGTGCGGCCCTACACGGGCAAACGCGAGCGAATTTCCATCGCGATGAACATTGACGCCCGCAGCAACCGGTGAGGTTTTTCATTTGTTGGAACATAGTAAGAGTACACTATTTTTAAGTGGAATAGTGCATTTCAACTCTCTCTACTAAACAAAAAATGGTGCTTCTGAAAGTGCACAAATTCTAAGAATATAGGCTTTCCAACCATCTTAAGAAACTCTTGCTTAGTTGATTTGTTACAATGAGATCATCAGCTCTTATAGCCGCTCCCATCCTTCCTGGTTTTTTTCTTGTAGAAAGCCACGCATGCAGCTTCGCCTTGTCAGATTTCTCGATTCTAAATTTTCTTTCATTTTCTGGAACAGAATCAATATACTTCACCGCTAGCGGCCAAACTGAATCATCGACAGGTAACATTTCTATCACGAAATTCTCAAGTTCTCCGGAAGAAACATTATTCGGCATTACCCATACACCAACAATCAGACCATCGCCAAAAATGCAACCATCGCGGCTCAAACGATCAGGTGGCGCAACCCCGGCCCGTATTAACTCTTCTTTTACTTTCATCCAGTGACCATTCAAATCTTCGTCAGCGTCAAGCAGGAACCCCAGACGTTCTCTTCCAGGAGCTTTTACCTCCGGATTTATGGATTTTAGCAATTGGGAGTACCCTCCTACATCCTTCATCTCAAAATCGAGATTAGAATTAGATTTTACAAGTAAGTGTTTAATGACATGTTTATCGTCGAACCCTTCAACCACAAGTAATCTTGAATGGTTATTGTAATCCATGAGCCTATCTCACTTCTGTATTGAACATGGTTGCAGCTTCAAGATCTTCCTCCGAGTATCGGACAGAAACAAACTTTTGATCCTTATTCTCCAATCTGTATAGGACTCCATTCTCCTGTGATTCCAGCGCGGCCCGCGCAAACCCTTTAACACAATCAATACTATGGGTTGTCGCGAATATCTGGATATCATATTTGCTCGCAGTATCTAGTACCATCTTCCAGAATTGTTGCTGGACTGAATGATGGATTCCGTTTTCTGCTTCGTCTATCAGTAGAAAACCATTGGCACAGTTGGTCATGGCTAGAGCAGTAGCAAAAAGCCGGACAGCGCCATCACCTAGAGCTTTTAGCGAAACCGGGTTATGTCTGCCGAGCTTCACTATAGGCCTTCTACCTCGAAACCTTGAAAAATCGTCCCCAACCATGGTTAGCCTATCAACTTTTGTGTCCATTACCATTCCAATTGCATTAACTGCAATTTTTTCTTCGTCTTTTAACGCAACTTGATCCCAGAATCTTGCAATGACTGTGTTAGATAGTATTCCAGGCCCAATCCAATGACAAACTATAGCGGGTGGCGAACGGTCTCCGTTGGAAATTGGCCTAATTCTCCTGTAAGAAGGTCTACGCGCATCTACTGATCCGGATATTACGTTTACCGAATTTTTAAATTTGACTTTTAGAAAATTTGCACCTTGTTCGGCATAATCTCGAAATCGGACTTTAGGCCTATTTTTCTCCATGTGTTCTTCTATATCTCTGTCTGATGCCAAAGTGATAACCAGCTTTTCAGACTTTTTGGGATCAGGCCCGATTTCAAGGCTTGAACTCATATCAGGTTGGCGGCCAAAAAATAGAGTAGCCAAGTTTAGCCACTCTACCTCTTCACCATCTTCCAAGTAATTCGAATCGAATTCTTCTCGATTTCTTACAATCTCATGCAACGTATCCTCTGCCCCTCGAGACGCATATACTTGTACAGCTTCAAGAACTGTTGTTTTCCCTATACTATTTTTTCCAGCAAACAGATTCACCCTTCCAAGATCGGGCAATTCCAAGCTGCTTATCCCTCGAAATCCATTTATTGAAAGATTTTGCAGATGGAGGCTGATGTTTCGCTTTTTGCTAGCCATTACATGAATCTCTGGTCCATAACGAAGCATTAAGGTTTTGGCTTCTACCTTACAGCGTTTTAGATCAGGTGTCAAAAATCGAAAATTACTCTGCTACCCATCAACCAACTGAAATTAGAGACAAACTTTCTCTGTGGCCAAAGAACTCTATCTTTTTATCACTTCCGTGCGAGACCCCAGCGGAACCGCAGGCGGTTTACGGGGTTGAGCAGGCGGGGCAGGCCCTCGGTGAAACGCAGGGGCTGGTCGAGCACGGCGAATACCAGACAGCCTTTTTCGCTTCTTGGCTGGTGCTCGTGGCTGGCGTCCCTGAGCAGGAAATCGCCGTCCCGATAGGCGCCAAGCCCATCGTGAAATTCTCCCTGCAGCACCAGGGTGTATTCCCGGCCATAGTGGGAATGCGCCGGTGAAATGGCGCCCGGAGCCAGATAGATGAATTCGCAACGGGTCTGTTGATCGATGGCGAAGCTGGCCTGACGGATGGTTTCGGTGAGCTTTCGCCATTGCAAACCGTCCCCCGCCCGGCGAAGGGCCCGGGGCAGGCGCAGTCCGGGGAAAGTGTCTTTCGGCAATCCCAGGGAATTGGATTGTCGCCCGGCTCCCGAATCCAGAGCCGCAGCGTCCGGAGCGGAATCCGGATTGCGATCCATTTCAGCACGGGGCCCGTTGACAATGCCGGCTGCGATTTCTTTCAGATTCGGAAACTGCTGCGGCGCTGGTTTCCCGGTCAGCCATCGGTCAAGTTCCCGGGCTTCGATTTCCGCCGCCTTTTGCCGACACAGGTCGCAGACTTCCAGATGCGCCGAAGCAATGACGCTGACGCCAGGCGGCAACTCGCGCCGGACGAATGACTCCAGCAGTTCAGTTTCGGGATGATGGTCAGCGCCGGGCTTCATTCGCGAACTCCCGCCAGGTGTTTCAGTTTATCCAGGCCCAGCCGCAGCCGTGACTTGAGCGTACCGAGGGGAATGCCCAACTCCCGGGCCGCCTCCTGGTGGGTGCAGTCCAGCACATAGACCTGCCGGATCACCGCCTGTTGCTGCTCGGGCAGATGAGCCAGCAAACTGCCGATGCGGGACAGCAAAGCCCCCTGTTCCGCAGGATTCTGCGGTTGGGCCAGCACATCCTCTCCCATGGGCCAAATATCGTCGGCGCCGATGGAGATGGGTTCCCGCTTCACTTTCCGCAGCAGATCAAAGCAGCGGTTACGGGTGATGGTGAAGATCCAATTGTCGGCGCTGCCCCGGTCAAGGTCGAACTGCCCCGCCTTGCGCCAGACCGTGAGCATGGTTTCCTGCACCAGGTCCCGGGACAACTGCTCGTTGTTGCGGGTCAGTTGCATTCCGGCCTGATAGATCCGGCTGGCGTAACGGTCAAACAACAGGGTAAAGGCCGAGGCGTCATCCGAATGGCTGATCGCCCCGAGCAAATCCTCATTGCTGAGCGAATCCTCGCTCATTTCCCCGCTGACGGCCTCCTCATGGATCACTGGCGCCCTGGCCTTGTTCCGGCTCCGCAACAGAACCTGCCGCAACAGCGGCACGGCGCCTGGCGAAAATCCCCGCAATGGCAACAACAGTTCCATGATAACGGAATTACGCCGGGGCCGGGCAGGTGGTTCACATGCTGCGCCCAATGATCCACCGGACCGGCTTGAGACGTATTTGACGAAATGCGCAAGCCCGGGATTGGCCTGTGGGCATGGCGCACAATCAATGCGGGCTGGAAGCGCGAATATAGCAGGGTCGGATTGCATGACTGCCACAGGCAAACCAGCGACGGGCGCCGCCCACCGCAGCCGAATCGCCATTGTCGGCGCCGGTGTTGCCGGGCTGGTCGCGGCACGCCTGCTGGGTCGCAAGTACGATGTTCGCCTGTTTGAAGCCAATGCTCGCGCTGGCGGACATTCCCATACCGTAACAGTGAATGTGGCAGGCGGCGAATACCGGGTCGATACCGGATTCATCGTCTGCAACAACCGTAACTACCCGCTTTTCCTGAATCTGCTGGAAGAACTCAAAGTGAGCCTGGTTCCCGCCGAAATGAGCTTCAGCGTCTCGAATCCCGCCCTTGGGCTGGAATACAACGGCCACAATCTCAATACGCTGTTCGCCCAGCGCCGCAATCTCTGGCGCGGCGCCTTCGGCCTGATGCTCTACGATATTCTGCGCTTCAACCGCATCGCCCGCCGCTACAACGGAGGCGGCACCGTGGGCGAATTCATTGCGCGCCACGGCTTCGGCGATTGGTTCGCCGAAAACTACCTGCTGCCCATGACCGCCGCCATCTGGTCCTGCGAGCCGCGCCAGGCCAGTGAATTTCCCATGGGGCTGCTCGCGGGCTTTTTTGCCAATCACGGCTTGCTTGACCTGTTCAATCGACCCCGGTGGTATTCGGTTGCCGGTGGCTCCCGCAGCTATGTTGCGGCGCTATGCAGGGGCCTTGGCGACCGCATCGAGTTCGGCAGGCCAGTGCGCGGCGTCAGCCGGCTTGCTTCCGGGGTGCGGCTGCGATTTGATCAGGGCAGCGCCGATTTCGACCAGGCGGTGCTTGCCTGTCATAGCGATGAGGCCCTGGCGCTGCTTGAATCCCCCGACCCGGCGGAAACCGAAATCCTCGGTGCAATTCCCTACCGGACCAACGCAGTGACCCTGCACCAGGACGCCAGCCTGATGCCAGACCAGCGCCGAGCCTGGGCAAGCTGGAACTTCCGCGCCGGCGATGAATCCAGAAATCAGGGGCCGGTAGTAACGTATTGCATGAACATTCTGCAAGGGCTCAGGGCGCCGCAGCCTCTGCTCGTGTCACTGAATGCCGCTGGCCGCATCGCCACTGGGACGGTGCTTGGCGAATACCGCTACAGCCATCCGCAGTTTTCCGAGCGGGCGCTTGCCGCCCAGGCCAGGCGCGGGGAAATCAGCGGCGCCGAACGGATTCACTACTGCGGCGCCTGGTGTTATCACGGCTTCCACGAAGACGCCGTGCGCAGTGCGGTAGATGTCTGCCGGCGGCTTGGAGTTGCGCCATGAACCGGCGGCTGTCGCCAGACCATGAATCAGCGCTGTTTCACGGCAATGTGCGCCATCGCCGCTTCCAGCCTGCGGCGCATGAGTTCCGCTTCCCCCTGTTCATGTGGCTGCTCAGGCTTGACGAGCTTTCATTCCTTTTCCACAAGTACTGGCAGTTTGGGGACAAGCCCTGGCACTGGGCGCGATTCCGGCGAAGGGATTATCTGGAACCGTCCGGACGGCCCCTGTCCGATGTGGCCATTGAGCGGGTGGCGGAAGGTCTTGGCCTTGGGCGGGAACAAGTGGAAGGGGAAGTCTGGCTGCTTGGACAGTTGCGCTATCTCGGCTGTTACTTCAGCCCGCTCAATCTGTACTTCATCAAGCGCGACGGGGAGTTTCGCCACGCCCTGGCCGAGGTCAGCAATACGCCCTGGAACCAGAACCATTGCTATGCCATTGATCTCCGCAAGCCCGGCCCCAACCCGAAGGAGTTTCACGTATCGCCCTTCAACCCCATGGGGCAGGAGTACCTCTGGCGCATTCGCCCACCGGTCGCCGACAAGCTCTTTGTCCACCTGCAGGTGCGGGATCGATCCAGCGGGCAAACAGGCATGGACGCCAGCCTGAACCTGCGCCGCATGGAGCTTGGCCAAGGCAGCCTCAACCGCATGCTGCTGCGCAATCCTTCGCAAACGGCGGCCTTGCTTGCGGGCATCTATTGGCAGGCGCTGCGGCTGTATCTCAAGGGCAATCCCTTTCATCCCCATCCCGGAGGGCCCGCAGCCGCTGGAAGCCATGGAGGTCGCAAATCATGAGCCGGGAACCGGGTATGCCCATTATCGGCGGCGGCGCGGCGGTTTCGGGAGAAACCCGCCGCCAGCGCTGGCCCTTGCGCTTGCTGCTGCGCATGCTGGGCCGGGCGAAAGAAGGCCAATTGATCCTGCGTGAGCATGGCCTGGTCGTTGCCCGCATCGGAGAACCAGGCGAAGAACCGGCGGCGGAAGTGGATGTGCTGGACGCCAGGCTCTACGCCAGAGTGCTGCTCGGAGGCGATGTGGCGGCGGCGGAAGCCTATATGGATGGCTGGTGGAGGAGTCCGGAACTGACTGCGGTAACTCGCTTCTTCGCCCGCAATCTGGACATGACCGACGGGCTTGGGCGCTACTTCGGCTGGTTGTTCCTGCCGGCGCGACTGCTGCGGCTGCAAGCCCGCCGCAACAGCCGCAGACAGGCCCGACGCAATATCAGCCGTCATTACGACTTGAACCCGGACTTCTACGGCAGCTTCCTCGACCGGCGGCTGCAATACTCCAGCGCGATTTTCCCCCACCCCGGCGGCAGCCTGGCGGAGGCGCAGTTGCACAAGATGAACCGCATCTGCGAATTGCTCGAGCTCGGCCCCGAGGACCATCTGCTCGAAGTCGGCTGCGGCTGGGGCGGGCTCGCCATCCACGCTGCGCAGCAAAGCGGCTGCCGGGTCACTGCGGTGACCAACTCCCGGGGCCAGTACGAGTTTGCCCGGGAGCGCATCGCCCGGGAAGGCCTTGCCGAACGTATCGAACTCGTCCATTGCGATTACCGGCAGCTCGACGGCAGCTACGACAAGCTGGTTTCCGTGGAGATGATCGAGGCCGTGGGGCGGCATTATCTGAGCGCTTACTTCGCCAGGCTCAATCAGTTGCTACGGCCCGGCGGGCATCTGCTGCTGCAGGCGATCACCATTGCCGACCAGCGCTATGGCGAGTACCGCCGCAGCGAGGACTTTATCCGCAAGCATGTCTTTCCGGGTGGATTCCTGCCTTCCCTGGGAGTGATTTCCAGCCTGATGGCGCGCAAGACCGACCTGGTCATGCGCGACCTGTTCGACATCGGCCTCGATTACGCGGAAACCCTGGCCTGCTGGCGCGAGGCCTTCCTCTCCAATCTCGAAGACCTGCGCCAAGGCGGCCACCCGGCGGAATTCCTGCGGCTGTGGGACTATTACTTCGCCTTCTGCGAGGGCGGCTTCCGCGAGCGCCGCATCAGCGCCGTGCAACTCCTCGCCAGCAAGGCGCCACACTAAGTATTCTCCAAGAGTCTGCGCCGGAGGCGGAGTAGGGCGTACTCAGAATCATCAGCGCCCCCCGCATACGATTCTCCGCCGCCAGCTCCGGCGCGGGCAGCGGCAAGGCGGCACCAACGGGAAGCCCCGCAAGCGTCTGCCGCCGGGTGAATTTCGCAGCAATGGGCATGATGGGGTCCTCGTGTTGAGACTGGAAAGTACCACGCAAGTAATTCGAGTAGAATTCGCACGTGCCTTCCTCGTTGTCATGTATCGTTGGAGCGCCAAAATGAGAATTGCCGGGGACTTGGGCTTCGGCTTGCGCCATGAGCAAAACTGAGAACCGGAATCCAGACACTATTACGGACCTTCTGCGGGGAGCCCGAAGTTTTCGCGAGCGGGAATACGGGAAAGCCGAATCGTTGATGTCCGGGCTGGCTGCCGGGCAAAAGCCCCGTGCCATGGTGATTGCCTGTGCCGATTCCCGGGTGGACCCGGCACTGATTTTTGACGCACGGCCGGGAGACTTGTTCGTGCTGCGCGTGGTGGGAAATCTGGTACCGCCGCCAAATGCCACAGATCCCGGCAGCGCAGTGATGTCGGCAGTGGAAGTGGGCCTGAAATTGCTGGAGATTCCCCATCTCGTCATCTGCGGACACTCTCATTGCGCCGGGGTCAGAACCGCGCTTGACGCCACCCTGGACAATCCCGTACCGCCCGCTGCCACCCTGCGGAAATGGACCCGCATGGCCGAACCCGCCTGCCGCGAAGTCATCGCGGAACACGGCAAACTCCCCGCCGAAGAACTGAGCGCCCATGCCGAGCAGCGATCAATTCTCAAGTCCCTTGAAAACCTGCGCGCCCATCCCTGGCTGCGAGAACGCGAAGCAAGCGGCCAGGTTACCCTCCACGGCTGGTGGTTCGAACTCGCCACGGGCGATCTTTGGAAAGCCGATCTGGATACCGGGATGTTTACCGTCTGTTGACCTGACCAAACCTGTACAAGTTCATGCCGGTTGGTTTTCAGCGGGTAGCCGGGTCGATTTTTTCCGGGTCGATGTCCAGGGCGGCGGATTTTGCGGCAAGTTCCGTGGCGTCGATTCTCCCTGCCCGGAACAGGCCCACCAGGGCGGTATGGCAAATGTGTTTGGCGCTGACCTCGAACCAGTCACGCAGGTCCGCCCGGGTTTCGCACAGGCCATAGCCGTCGGTGCCCAGTACGAGATAGTTTTTCGGCATCCAGCGGGCGATGGAGTTCGGTAGTGATTTCATGTAATCACTGGCGGCGACGACCACACCGTCTTCGCAATCGGCGAACAGCCGCCGCAGGTAAGGCGTTCGCCATTCGGCGGTGGGGTGCAGGCGATTGAAGCGCTCGCAGGATTCCGCCTCGCGATAGAGTTCGTTATAGCTGGTCACGCTCCATACCGCGCAGGCATGGCCCCATTCCCGCAGCCGCTCCCTGGCCGCAAGCACCTGTTGCATGATGGCGCCCGAGCCAAGCAGTTGGATGTCGCAACGGGCCGCGTCGGCATCGCTTTGAAACAGGTAGGCGCCGGCCAGGATCGACTGCTGCAGGGTATCGTCCTCGGGCGGGGCCGGCATGGGGTGGTTTTCGTTGTAGGCGGTGAGGTAATAGAAAATGTTCTCCTGCTCCTCGTACATGCGGCGAATGCCTTCCCGCACGATGACCGCCATTTCAAAGGCGAAGGCCGGGTCATAGCTCTTCAGATTGGGGAAAGTGCTGGCGAGAATATGGGAGTGGCCGTCCTGGTGTTGCAGACCCTCACCGTTGAGGGTGGTGCGTCCGGCGGTTCCGCCGATGAGAAAACCCCGGCAGAGCATGTCGCCGCAGGCCCAGATCATGTCGCCCACGCGCTGGAAGCCGAAGATTGAATAGAAAAAATAGAATGGAATCATCGGCAGGCCATGGATTGACCAGGCGGTTCCCGCAGCGAGAAAAGAAGCCATGGCGCCGGTTTCACAGATGCCTTCCTGCAGGATCTGACCGTCCTCGGCCTCGCGGTAGGCGATGGCGCTGCCGGCGTCCACCGGCGTGTAGCGCTGCCCCTGCAAGGAGAAAATGCCGGCGATGCGGAACAGCCCCTCAAGGCCGAAAGTGCGAGCCTCGTCGGGAACAATGGGGACGATGTACTGCTTGAGGGCGGGCTCTCGCAGCAGGATCGACAGAATCCGCACCAGGCACATGGTGGTGGATTGCGGTCGGTCGTGCTTTTCCAGCAGGGCCTTGAAAATTTCCCGGTCAGGCGCGGGAAGAGGCGGGCAAGTGCTGTTGCGCGCCGGCAGCACGCCGCCGAGAGCCTGCCGCCGGGACTTGAGATAGCGCAGTTCCGGGCATGCCTCGGGCGGTTTGTAGTAAGCCGCCCGCCGCGCATCTTCTTCGCTGAGTGGAATGCCCAGCGAGCGGGCGACCTCCACCCGCTGCTCCGCGCTGATGTTCTTTTTCTGGTGGGCGGCATTGCTGCCCGCGGTCCCGGCGACGCCTTCGCCCTTGACGGTCTTGACGAGCACCACAACGGGTTTGCCCGCGCCAACCGCCCGGCGGTAGGCGGCATACAGCTTGACCACATCCTGGCCGCCGCGCTTGATTTCGCGCACCTGCTCGTCGCTCAGGGAGTCCATCATCGCCTCGAGTTCAGGATTGCCGGCGACCCAGTGTTCGCGCTGGCGGTCGCCGGGCAATACCGAATAGCGCTGGTAATCGCCGTCGAGACATTCTTCCATGCGCCGCCGCAGGGCGCCGTTGACGTCCCGGGCCAGCAACTGGTCCCAGCCTCCGCCCCAGATGACCTTGATCACTTCCCAGCCCGAACCAAGAAAGGAGGCCTCCAACTCCTGGATGATCTTGCCATTGCCGCGAACCGGGCCGTCGAGCCTTTGCAGATTGCAGTTGACCACCAGGATCAGATTGTCGAGACCTTCCCGGGCGGCGATATTGATTGTGCCCAGCACTTCCGGTTCATCGGTTTCGCCGTCGCCGATAAAACACCAGACCTTGCCGCCCTGGCGCGGCTTGAGTCCGCGGTTTTCCAGATATCTCGCAAAGCGCGCCTGGTAGATCGCCATGGGAGTCGACAGCCCCATGGAGGCGTTGGCCACTTGCCAGTAATCCGGCATGGAGCGCGGATGCGGGTAGGAACTGAGCCCGCCGCCGGAGTGCAGTTCCCGGCGATAGCCGCGCATCTGTTCATCGCTGAGCACGCCTTCGAGCCAGGAGCGGACGTATACGCCGGTGGCGGCGTGTGGTTGCAGGATCACCAGGTCGCCGCCGTAGTCCTCGCCGCGCTGGCGGAAGAAATGGTTGAAGCCCACTTCCATCTGGGTGGCGGCCGAGGCATAGGTGGCGATATGGCCGCCGAGTCCAAGCCCGGCGTCGCCGCCCTGGAGCACCATGGCCATGGCGTTCCAGCGCAGGATGTTTTCCAGTCGCTTTTCGATTTCCTGGTCGCCGGGGTAGGGGGGTTGTTGTTGCAGCGGGATGGTGTTCAGATAGGGCGTATTGAATGCTGGCAGGTTCGCCGCGGCCGGCATCTCCCGGGCGCGCCAGTCCCGCAGGCTGTCCAGAATGCTGGCAACGCCTTCCGGGCCGAATTGTTCGCGGATGTTCTCAATCGCCTCCAGCCATTCCTTTCGGTCCTGTTCGATGGCTGGGTCGGCGGGTGTCCTGGCGCTCATTTCACTTCCGGATGGCGTTTCCTATCGCAGTGCGAAAACCGGTCGCAGCCGGGTGCCGAGGATGCTGCCGGCAAAGGCCGCGACGAACCAGAGCCAGCCATGGAGACTGGTGGAGCTGATGCCGCTGAAGTAGGCGCCGATATTGCAGCCGAAAGCGATCCGGGCGCCATAGCCGAGCAGCAATCCGCCAATGACCGCGGCAAGCACCGAGCGGGCGGGAATGCGGAAGCTCGGGGCGAACTTGCGGGCCATGCTCGCCGCCGCCAGCGCTCCGAGCATGATGCCGAAATTCATCACCGAGGTAATGTCGTTGAATACATTGGCCTCCAAAGCCGCTTGCAGATTGGGCCGCTGCCAATAGGCCCACTGGCTGACATTGATGCCCAATGGCGCCGCCAGCTTCGCTCCCCACAGGGCGAAGGCGGAAGTCACGCCCCAGGGGCGGCCCGCCAGCAGCAGGGTGGCGATATTGACCAGGGTCAGGGCCAGGGCGCCCGCCAGCAGCGGCCAGGGTCCGGTAAGCCAGACGCGGGAAGAAAGCGGACCCCACTCGCGCTCGATGGAACCGTGGCGGGCCTTTTCATGGCGCGCCGCCAGCAGCCACACCGCGCCGAACAGCAGCAGGCTGAGCACAATGCCGCCAACAACGCCGAAATTCGCCGACAGCGCCACCGGGGCGAATCCTGGCGAATCCTGCCAGACCGACCAGTGCCAGGTGCCGATTACCGAGCCCACCACAAAAAACGCCAGGGTTATCAGCATGCGCGCATTGCCGCCGCCGGCGGTGAACAGGGTGCCCGACGCGCAGCCGCCGCCAAGTTGCATGCCGAGGCCGAAAAGGAAAGCGCCGCAGACGACTGCGAGATTAAGCGGCGAGACATTGCCGCGCAGGGTCGTGCCGCCGATCTCTCCCTGGGCGATCAATGGCGTGAAAATCAGCACCGTCAGCGCCAGCATGATCATTTGCGCCCGCAGGCCGGCGCTGCGGCCGCTGCCGGCGACTTCGCGCCAGGCCGCGGTGAAGCCGAAGGCGGCGTGATACAGGGCGACGCCGGCGACGACGCCAACGCCGAACAAGGCCGTCTGGCGCCAGCCGTGGAAGGCGAGCAGATACAGACAGATACCCGCGGCGCCGGCTGCGGCGGCGAGCATGGCGGGCCGGTTGAAATCTCCCGGCCGACCGCTGGCGACTTCGGACTGACTCATGACAGGCGGCTCGGTTCGGGAAATCGCCTATTGCAGGATTTCCCGGACGGCCTCTTCCATGCGCGTCATGCCCCAGCGGCGACCTTCGGCGAGCGCGTCCTCAAGGCTGGCGCCGCCTTCCCGGGCGCTGAAGGCGCGCAGGGCGCCGACCCGGTTGCTGCTGCCGCAATGCAACAGCACGGGCTGCCCGTCGAGCTGGGCGAGCAGTTGATCCAGACTCCGGGCGTTTTCGCTGGTCACCCCACCGGCGACGGCGACTGGGATGGAGTGAAACTCCATGCCGGCGGAATTGACGAGGCTTGATTCATCCCAGTCGATTTCACCGTCGGTGCGCAGGCTGATGACATGACGGATGCCCGCCTCGGACAAGGTTGCAATCTGCTCCGGGGTGGGTTGGCCGGAGGCGAAAACCATTTCTTCCGGGGCATTGAAATTGGCGAGCCCCGCAGCTTCGAGCGCATCCCTGTCCACCTGGTACTGCGGTCCGCAAGCGGCCAGCGCCAGCGCGAAAACCGAAATCAGTACAGCAAATACCGGCGTGCGAACATTCATGATGGAATCCTCCAGTTCATAATTTTCTTTATCGAATGGAAGGCTATTGTGCGGTAATCCCGCGACCAACTCAATGCGTCCCGAATCAGGATTCACGGGATGCGCTGTTGAGGAAGCGTTTGATCAGGCGGGCGTCGCTGTCCACACAGCCGGTGCTGTTGTGGTAGATGTACTCGGCGCTCGCGGCGGCGATGGCGTCGCCCTTGCGCACGGTCTGGCGAAAGGTGTCGATTTCCATGGGCGGCAGCCCGTCGTTCTGGTAGATGCCGATCAGCAGGCGGATTTCCCTGTCGCTGAGGTGTTCGGTGAGAATGCGGGCGATGCCTTCGGCAAAATTCTCCCAAGCGTAATTGCGGCGATAACATTCGGCAATGGTTTCCCGTACGCCCCGGGGCAGGGAACGGTCCGCAGAACTCGCAACAATCAGTGAATAGGTGCGGATGATCTCCCGGGCCTGTTCCCGGGTGGCGGATTCGAACATGGCGCCGGCGCCAGTCACCCGCAGCAGGCGGCTTGCCTCCTCAATGGAACCGGAATTCTCATCGGCCGCATTGACGGGCAGCCAGACCGCCAGGCCCCAGAGCCACAAGACCGCCGAACTCCGGGACAATCGCGGCATGATGGGTTTCCAGGGAGCCCCAGGCTCCAGTCCTTCTGCAAGTGGTCGGAATGGCAGGATTTGAACCTGCGACCCCTGCCTCCCGAAGGCAGTGCTCTACCAGGCTGAGCTACACTCCGGATGTAAAAATCGGGTAACAATCTTGCGCGCCCCGGAATTATAGGCCCAGCGTCACAAATTTTCCTAATCCCTTGAACGCCGGACGGCTCGGCAAGTTCGCACCAGGAGCCTGCGCCACAGGAATTCGCGAAAGCGAAAATTCGCTATCGCCGCGCCCCTGGCCGGTCGATTGAGGCGAATATTGGTGAATATGCAACGAAATCGAGCAGCCAGGGGCGTGGACGGGAGCGGATTTGCAGCCGTGAATTCCTGTGGCGCAGGCTCCTGGGGAGGGTGGATTCAAACTTGCGGAATCCCCGGGGAGATTCTGCGATTGCGCTTCGCTCCGCGCAGAATGGCAAGACAACAGAATAATTATTCAAAATAATTGAATACAGGAAAATATGCCGTCAATATAGTCGCTGCCCGATCTCTTCCGGTGGCATACGGTAAAATCGATCCCCTGGCGGCAGCGGCTCCGTCGACTGCCGTGACAGCGGGACCTTCTGGAGCCCACTTGAACAAGAATATTCCTCGCGCCCTCTATCGGGCGGAGCAGGTTCGCGCACTTGATCGGCTCGTGCAGCAGCAATTGGGCGTCAGCGAGTTTGCGCTCATGCAGCGAGCTGGCGTCGCCGCATTTGCCTGTTTGCGGGAGCGCTGGCCCGGAGCGCGTCGATTGCTGATTTTCACCGGCTCGGGCAATAACGGCGGCGACGGTCTGGTGATCGCCGTCCTGGCGGCAAAGCTGGGCCTCAAGGTGAGAATCGTCAGTCTTGCCGACCCGGACAAACTCAGCGGAGCCGCAGCCGGCGCCAGGAGCATGGCTGGTGAGCAGCAGCTTGCCATGGAATCCTTCAGGGAATTCATGGATAGCCCTGGGCCGGGCTGCGACCTGGTTGTGGACGCCATTTTCGGCATCGGCCTGTGTCGCGCAGCCGAAGGCGAACAGCGGGCGGCCATCGAGTGGATCAATGCCAGCGGCCTGCCGGTGTTTGCCATAGACCTGCCAAGCGGACTCGGCGCCGATACCGGCGTCGCTCCCGGCGCCGCGGTGCGGGCCGACCTGACCATCACCTTCATCGGCATGAAGCGCGGCCTGCTCACCCACCAGGGTCCCGAGTACACCGGTGAACTCGTATTCGCCGACCTCGACACGCCAGAGGAAATCTTTCAGCACAGCGATGCCCCCCGGGTGGAAGTCGAGCGCATCGATGTTCACTCCACTGCCGGATGCCTGCCCCGGCGCGAACGCGCAAGCCACAAGGGAAGCAACGGCCATGTGCTGCTGCTCGGCGGCGATTCCGGCATGGGCGGCGCCATCCTGCTTGCCGCCGAAGCGGCACTACGCAGCGGCGCGGGTCTGGTGAGCGTGGTGACGCGGTCCTGTCATCGGCCCGGAGTGCTGGCCCGGCGGCCGGAAATCATGCTTACCGGCACCGAGGACCACCGGGTGGACTTGCCCGCATTGTTCGCCCGCGCCAGCAATATCGTCATAGGCCCTGGCCTTGGCCGCGGCGACTGGTCGCGCAATCTGCTGCTGGCGTCGCTGACGGCCCAGTCGAGCCGGGATATCCCCCTGGTGCTGGACGCAGACGCCCTCGGCCTGCTTGCCAGGGAAGCCGATGACGGCGCTTGGGAGCCGCGGGACGAACAGGTATTGACGCCGCATCCCGGCGAAGCCGCCGCCCTGCTCGGCGGCAGCGTGGCGGAAATCCAGGGTGACCGCTTCAAGGCCGTGGCCGAGTTGCAGCACCGCTTCGGCGGGCATTGCCTGCTCAAGGGCGCGGGCAGCCTGATTTGCGGACCGGACCGGCCAGCGCGCTTCCAACTGTGCTCCGAAGGCAATCCGGGCATGGGCAGTGCGGGCATGGGAGATGTGCTCAGCGGTATCATAGCCGGACTCCACGCCCAGGGATTGCCACTTGGGGAAAGCCTGCGCTGCGCGGTTTGCATACATGGCGAAGCGGCGGACCTGGCGGCGGAGGAAGCCGGCGAGCGGGGCCTGATCGCCACCGACCTGTTGCCCTTCATTCGCCGCCTCGTCAATCCTGAGCAGGCAACGGATAATCATGGACCAGATCGAAGGTAGACTGGAAAACGAATCCGCAACGCTGGACCTGGGCCGGCGACTGGCGGCGGCCACTCTGGCAGACTCATGCGCCGGCAGCGGGAAGACCACGGTCATTCATTTGCACGGCGAACTCGGCGCCGGCAAGACCACGCTGACCCGGGGCGTGCTGCGGGGTTACGGTTTCAAGGGCCCGGTGAAAAGCCCCACCTACACATTGGTGGAACCATACGAACTCGCGCAACGACCGGTTTATCATTTCGACCTGTACCGGCTGGCGGACCCGGGCGAAGTGGAATTTCTGGGCGCCGAGGACTATTTTGCCGGCGGCAGCCTTTGCATTTTCGAATGGGCGGAGCGCGGCGGGGGGCAGATTCCCGCGGCGGACCTCAACATCGAGCTGCGCGGCGCCGGCGCCTGGCGGCGTTTCCAATGTCTGGCGCGCACCGCGGCAGGTCGCACAATAGTCAAGAAAATGCGGCCAGGAGCCTGCGCCGCAGGAATTCGCGAAAGCGGAAATTCGCTATCGCCGCACCCCCGGCCGGTCGGTTGAGGCGAATATTGGTGGATATGCAACGAAATCGAGCGGCCAGGGGCGCGGATGAGAGCGGATTTGCAGCCGTGAATTCCTGCGCCGCAGGCTCCCGGGCGTCGATATTCAGGACAAGGGAAGCTCTGATCAAGTCAGAGCTTCCCTGCGGCACATGGAAGTGCCGCCGAATTCGATGGCGTAAGCTATTGAATTCGGGAGCAAAACAAAACCACGCTTTTGTTTTGCGATAATGAAAAACTCCATGGATGGAGTTTTTCAGAGAATACCAAGGGGAGTTGATTTGCGGAATCCTGCCATGCGACCCGGGCAAGATCGCCTGATTGCCAGTTTTGCCGCCGCGGCCTGGCTGCTGGGAATGCTGCTGTATCCCGCCAACGAGGCGGCCGCCGCTGAGGTGCAGGGCGTTCGCGTCTGGCGCGCCCCGGAGCGCACCCGGATCGTGTTCGATCTCGACAGCACTGTGGTACACCACCTCATCAGGCTCGATGAAGTCGGTCAATTGCTCATCGATCTGGAAGACTCCGGTCTGGCCCAGTCCTTTGCCGGCCTGGCCGAGCTGGCGCCGGCGGAAGGCCCGGTCACCGGTCTGGGACTGGAGGAAGCGTCCGGGGACAGTCTGCGCTTTGTGGTTGAGTTGGCGGCGAGCGTCACGCCACGCGGATTCATGCTGCCGCCGATTGCCCGGTATGGCGACCGGCTGGTCATCGATCTCTACGATATCGACAGCCCATCGCCGCCGGAAAGCCCAACCGCGCCAGCGCCGGTCGTCCCACCGATGGTTTCCCCGCCACCGGCCCTCCCCCCCCTGCCTGACCCCGGCCCGATGCGCGACATCGTGGTGGCGATCACCGCCGGACACGGCGGCGAAGACCCCGGCGCGGTCGTGGGGAAGGACTACGAGAAAGACATCAATCTGGCGGTCTCGCGTTATCTGTACGAACGCCTTGAAGCCGCCAGCGGATACCGCCCGGTCATGATTCGGGAAGGCGACTACGCAGTCGCCCTGCGGCGCCGGGCCGATCTCGCCCGGGAGCACCGGGCGGACCTGCTGCTCGCAATCCACGCGGACTCCTATCGCGCAAGCAGCGTCAGCGGCATGACCATCTACGCCTTGTCGGGCGACCGTGCCGACCGGGAAAACGCCGCCCGGGTGGCCCGCAAGGAAAACGCCGCGGACCTGATTGCCGGGGTGGACAGCGACCTGCGTCTCGGGGAATTCGAGGACGACGTGGCCCTGGCCCTGGTGTCCGTGCACATGGGCTGGAGCATGGAGCAGAGCCTGCTGGCCGGCGAGCATATCCTGCGGGCCGCGGGAGAGGTGACGCGGCTGCGCAAGGACCGGGTCCAGCAGGCGTCGCTGGCGGTGCTGATTTCTCCCGATATTCCGTCGATCCTCATTGAAACCGGCTACATGACCAATCCCGCCGAGCTTTCCCGCCTCACATCGCCCGGATTCCAGCAGCGGCTCGCCGACGCCATGGCCAGGGGCGTGATGAGTTATTTCGAAGAGAGGGCTCCGGAAGGAACCCTGGTCGCCTGGCGCAAGGCAAATCCGGACTCGGACACCGTCGCAATGCCGGGAGAAGTGAACCGCATGGCCGCCGCCCTGGTGAATGCCCTGGACGGAAGCGCCGTCCCGGGCGGTGAAGAGCCGGAAATCATTACCCATGTGGTGAGGCGCGGTGATACACTGTCCGCCATCGCCGAGTACTATTCGGTAAGCCTGCCCCGCCTGCGTGAACTGAACCAGCTTGCCGGCAACAGTATCGAAGTAGGCAGGGAACTGAAAATTCCCCGGTAATGAATCGCATCAACCGATTGAGTCCGCGTCTGGCCAACCAGATTGCCGCCGGCGAGGTGGTGGAGCGCCCGGCTTCGGTGCTGAAGGAAATGCTCGAAAACAGCCTCGACGCCGGCGCCCGGCGGATCGATATCGAGGTGGAGCAGGGCGGCAAGAAGCTGCTGCGGGTGCGCGATGACGGCAGCGGCATCCACAAGGACGATCTCGCACTAGCCCTTAGCCGCCACGCCACCAGCAAGATTGCCGCGCTGGAAGACCTGGAAGCCATCGGCAGCCTCGGTTTTCGCGGCGAGGCCCTGGCCAGCATCGGCTCGGTATCAAGGCTGGAATTGTCTTCCCGCACCGCCGACGGCAGCGAGACCGGCTGGACCGTGCGCGCCGAAGGCCAGCAGATGGAAGCTTCGCTTGAGCCCTGCCAGCATGGCGTCGGCGCCACGGTGGAAGTGCGCGACCTGTTTTTCAACACGCCGGCGCGCAGAAAGTTCCTCAAGACCGAAAGAACCGAGTTCACCCGTCTCGACGAAGTCTTCAAGCGGGTGGCCTTGAGCCGCTTCGACGTGCAGTTCAACCTGCGCCACAATCAGCGCAGCGTGCATGACCTGCGACCCGCCGCCACCGAGGCCGAACAGCGCCGCCGCATCGGCCTGGTGTGCGGACCCGGCTTTCTGGAAAACTCGGTGCCCATCGAGCAGCGCGCCGCGGGGCTGCTGCTGCGGGGATGGATCAGCCTGCCGGCATTCTCCCGCAGCCAGGCGGATTTGCAGTACTTTTACGTCAACGGTCGCGTGGTGCGCGACAAGATCGTCAGCCATGCCATTCGGCAGGCATACCACGATGTACTCTACCACGGTCGCCATCCGGCCTATGTGCTGTTCCTGGAGCTGGATCCGAAGACGGTGGACGTCAACGTACACCCCACCAAACACGAAGTACGCTTTCGCGAAAGCCGCCTGGTGCATGATTTCCTGTTTCGCTCGCTGCACCGGGAACTCGGCGACATCAAGCCCGGGGACCGCCGGGAAGAGGCTCCTGCCGCGGTGCCGGCAAGCTCGCCGCCGGAAGGCTTCCCGGAGCAGCGCGCCCTGCCCCTGCGCGACGCCTGGCAGCTGCGGGAGCCGCCCGGCGAGTACCGCGGCGCCCCGGCAGCCTCGCCCCAGTCGCCGGACCAGCTCGCGGAGCAGTACGCCAGGCTGTTCGGCGGTGGCGAGGAAACGCCCCCGCTGGGTTACGCCATTGCCCAGTTGCACGGCGTCTATATCCTGGCCCAGAACAAGGAGGGCCTGATCATTGTCGACATGCACGCCGCCCACGAGCGCATTACCTATGAGCGCATGAAACAGGCGCTGGAACAGGAGCGGCTGCGGCGGCAGTCCCTGCTTGTGCCCCTGCCGCTGGCGGTGAGCGCAGCCGAGGCGGACTGCGCCGAAACCCACTGCGAAAGCCTTTTCGCCCTGGGTCTGGAACTCGAACGGGTCGCCGGCGAAGCCATCGTGGTGCGACAGGTTCCCGCCTTGCTGAAAGACGCCGATATCGAGCAACTCGTGCGCGACGTACTGTCGGACCTGCTCGAATTCGGCGCCAGCGACCGGCTCCAGAGCCGCCAGAACGAATTGCTTTCCACCATGGCCTGCCACGGCTCCGTACGCGCCAACCGCCGGCTCGGCCTCGACGAAATGAATGCCCTGCTGCGGGATATGGAAGCCACCGAACGCAGCGGACAATGCAATCACGGCAGGCCAACCTGGGTATGGCAATCCATGGCGGACTTGGATAAGCTATTCCTGCGCGGTCGCTAGGAGCCTGCGCCGCAGGAATTCCCGAAAGCGAAAATTCGTTATCGCCGCGCCCCTGGCTGATCGATTGAGGCGAATATTGGCGGATATGCAACGAAATCGAGCGGCCAGGGGCGCGGATGAGAACGGATTTGCAACCGTGAATTCCTGCGGCGCAGGCTCCTAGGCGCAGGCTTCCGACTTGGCCAGACCCAGGCGCGAGTCCGACAGTTCAGGCCCAGGGGGGGCGGATGTGTTCTGTCTGGCTGGCCCCACGGCGGCAGGCAAAACCGCACTCGCGGTTGAGTTGACGCAGCATCGACCGCTGGAAATCGTCAGCGTCGATTCGGCCCAGGTTTATCGCGGCATGGATATCGGCACCGGTAAGCCGGATGCGCGAACCCGCGCTGTGGCGCCTCATCGGCTGATCGATATCCGCGACCCGGCGGAACCCTACTCGGCGGCGGATTTCCGTGCTGACGCGCTGGATGCAATCAGCGGCATTCTCGCCTCGGGCAAGACGCCGCTGCTGGTCGGCGGCACCATGCTGTACTTCCAGGTGTTGCGAGACGGCATTGCATCCATGCCCCCCGCCAATCCCGACATACGACGGGAGATTGAACAGCAGGCCGAGCGGGAAGGTTGGGAAGCGATGCACCGCCGGCTTGCCGATGTGGATCCGGATGCAGCGACGCGAATTCATCCCAATGATCCGCAACGGCTGCAACGGGCGCTGGAAGTCTGGCAAGTGACAGGGAAAACGATCAGCAGCATTCACGCTGAAAGGAATAGTCGCCCAAACGGGTCTATATCTTTCAGACTGCATTTTTTCGCAACCCATCCGCCTGAGCGGGCGGAACTGCATCAGCGTATCGATGCCCGCTTCAGGCAAATGCTTGATGACGGGCTCGTGGCGGAGGTCGAGCGCCTGTACCGGCGCAACGATCTTCATCCGGGGCTGCCATCGATGAAATCGGTGGGCTATCGGCAAGTATGGCGGTATCTGGCCGGGGAGTCGGCCTATCCGGAAATGGTGGAGAAAAGCGTCGCGGCAACCCGGCAACTCGCCAAACGGCAGTTGACCTGGCTTCGTTCCTGGCCCGGGTTGCGTCGTTTTACCGGTGATCCTGGAAGGAATCGGGATCAAGCATTGCAATTTGTAGATTCATTCACAATCTGGTAATCAGGTGAACAGGACTTCCCTGAAAACCGGCAAGCCGCGCACGGTGCGGCAGAATTTTTGGAGAACAAGAAATGTCCAAAGGACATAGCTTACAGGATCCGTTCCTGAATGCATTGCGGAAAAATCGCGTGCCTGTTTCAATTTATCTGGTCAGCGGCATCAAACTGCAGGGACAGATCGAATCTTTCGATCAGTTCGTGATCCTGCTGAAGAATGCCGTTAGCCAGATGGTGTACAAGCATGCGATTTCCACTGTGGTGCCCGGACGAATGGTCAAGATTCAGGTCAGCCACCCGGCGGCTGACCAGGAAGATGATGCCGAGTTCTAGGTCGGCGCCGGTTCGCGCCGGCGAATCTCCGCAACTTCGGGTCTAGGGCCTCGGCTTGTTTTTTGAGCGGCCCGACTCCGGCGAAAGTTGTGTGCTAGTGTTCATCAACATCGCTGCGGAGAAGAATCAGGAAGATCTGACCGAATTCGAGGAACTGGCAATCTCTGCGGGAGCGGAGCCGGTTGCGCTCGTGTCCGGTTCCCGGGAGCGGCCGGAGTCGGCCACTTTTCTCGGCTCGGGAAAACTCGAGGAACTCGCCCGGGTGCGGGAAAGCCACGGCGCCGCCCTGGTGTTGTTCAACCATTCCCTGACGCCGGGCCAGGAGCGCAATCTCGAACGCGAATTGCGCTGCCGGGTGCTTGATCGCACCGGGCTCATTCTCGACATCTTCGCCCAGCGGGCACGGTCGCACGAAGGCAAGTTACAGGTGGAACTTGCCCAGTTGCGCCACCTGAGCACCCGCCTCAAGCGGGGCTGGTCGCATCTCGACCGACAGAAAGGCGGCATCGGCCTGCGTGGCGCCGGGGAAAAGCAGCTTGAGCTGGACCAGCGCATGATCGGCCAGCGCATCAAGTCGATTCGCAAGAGCCTGGACCGGGTCCACTGCCGCCGGGAACTCGGCCGTAATGCGCGCCAGCGGGCGGAATTGCCGACGATTTCCCTGGTGGGCTACACCAATGCCGGCAAGACTTCGCTGTTCAATCGCCTTACTGGCGCCAGCGACTACGCCGCCGACCAGTTGTTCGCCACCCTGGACCCGCGGCTGCGGCGCATCGGCCTGCCGGCTGTGGGCACGGCGATCCTGGCGGATACCGTGGGCTTCATCAGCCACCTGCCGCACCAGTTGGTGGAAGCCTTCAAGGCCACCCTGGAGGAGACCGTGGCGGCCCAGTTGCTGATTCACGTGGTGGATGCCGCGGGCGCCAGGCGCGGCGAGCGCATCGAACAGGTGCAGGAAGTACTTGCCGAAATCAGCGCCGGTGACATTCCCCAACTCGTGGTCTGCAACAAGATCGACCTGTGCCCGGAACTTGGCCCGCGGATCGACCGGGACGCCCACGGTCGCCCGCTACGGGTCTGGATGTCGGCCCTGACCGGCGCCGGTGAGGAGGAGTTGCGCACAGCGCTTGGCGAATGGCTTGGTTACGATTTGCGGCGGGAGTCTCTTGTGCTGCCGCCGAGGCACGCGGGGTTGCGCTCGCGCCTGCTGGCCAGGGGCTGCATAGAAAGCGAAGCCGTGGACGAGCGTGGCAATTTCCACATCACCGCTCGCCTGAGCCCCGCGGAGGCCAGCCGCATCGCCTCGCTGGAAGGTTGCCGGGTCGGGCTCGACAAAACCATGGCGGCGGATATTACTGTGTCTGCGGCCCAAAATTCGGTACAATTCCGCCCTTGAGGACCGGGAGCCTGCGCCGCAGGAATTCGCGAAAGCGAAAATTCGCTATCGTCGCGCCCCTGGCCGGTCGATTGAGGCGAATATTGGTGGATATGCAACGAAATCGAGCGGCCAGGGGCGTGGATGAGAGCGGATTTGCAGCCGTGAATTCCTGCGGCGCAGGCTCCTGGCGCGTACGCAAGCCTTGCAACGGAGACTCCCATGGCCTGGAATGAACCCGGCAAAAATGGCAATGATCCCGACCCTTGGGGAAGTGGAGGCGGTCGCCGTGGCGGCGGCAATCAGGGCCCACCCGACCTTGATGAGGCGATCCGCAACCTGCTGGGTCGCTTCGGCGTGCTCGGCGGCGGCTCCAGGGGCAGTTCCGGCAGAAGCTCCGGCGGCGGCAAATCCGCTCCCGGCAAGGGCATGTCCGGCGGCCTGCTTGCCGGACTCCTCGTTGTCGTCCTGGTGGTGTGGGGATTCCTGGGCTTCTATATCGTCGATGAAGCCGAACGCGCCGTGGTACTGCGCTTCGGTCGCGTGCTCGACAATACCGTAACCCCCGGGTTGCACTGGAACCCGCCGCTCATCGACGAGGTCAACAAGGTCAACGTCTCGGAACTTAACTCCAAGGAGTATCAGAACCGGGCGATGCTGACCACCGACGAGAACATCATCGACATCGTGGTGACGGTGCAATACCGCATCGATGATCCGGTCAAGTACGTCATTGCCGTGCAGGATCCCGAACGCAGTCTCGACAATGCCGCGGAATCCGCGATCCGGCACGTGGTCGGCGGCAATTTCATGGACCAGATCCTGACCGAGGGCCGCCCCATTGTGGCGGCCGATGTGCATGAACGCCTGCAGAATTACATGGATCTGTACAACACCGGCATTTTTGTGAATCAGGTCAACGTCGCCGAGGTCATTCCACCGGAAGCCGTGCGACCGGCCTTTGAGGACGTGATCGAGGCGCGGGAGGATGAGCAAAGAGCTCAGAACCAGGCGCAGCAATACGCCAACCGCGTCATTCCCGAGGCCCGTGGCGAGGCCCAGCGGCAGATCGAGCAGGCCAACGCCTACAAGGAGGAAGTGATCGCCAGGGCGGAAGGCGACGCCTCGCGCTTCGACCAGTTGCTGCTTGAGTATCAGAAAGCGCCCGCAGTGACGCGCCAGCGCATGTATATCGATTCGATCCAGGACGTGATGACCGCGTCGAGCAAGATCATGATCGACGTGGAAGGCGGCAACAACATGCTGTATGTGCCGCTGGACAAGATTCTGGAACAGAACACGTCCCTTACAGGCGCGGCCAGGCCGCGCTCAGCATCGGAATGGCGGGACTTCGCCGACGAGTTGGCGCCATATCTGCCGAACGTTTCCAGTGGCGGCGCGGTTGACGCGACCCGCCTTCCCAATGGCAGAAGTGGAGTAGTGAGACCATGAAAAAGTATTACGGTTTAGGGCTGGTTGCACTGCTGCTATTGGTGGCCGCCAACAGTCTGTTCGTGGTGCGCGAAACCGAGCGCGCCGTCATGTTGCGCTTCGGCGAATTGGTGAACGCCGACATTCCGCCAGGATTGCACGTGAAGATTCCCTGGGTGAATCGGGTGCGCAAGTTCGACGCCCGCATCCAGATTGAGGATTCGGTGCCCGCGGACTTTTTTACGCTGGAGCAGAAAGCCCTGGTGGTCGATTCCTACGCCAAGTGGCGGATCGTCGACGTGGGCCAGTTTTACGTTTCCACCCAGGGCGAAGTGTCCAGGGCCGGTTCGCTGCTCGCGCAACGCGTCAACGACGGCTTGCGCGACCAGATCGGCGAGCGCACCTTGCAGGAAGTCGTCGCCGGCGAACGCGACCAGCTCATGCTCGATCTGACCGCGAACCTGAACATGGATTCCGCAGTCGATATCGGTATCGAAGTCATTGATGTGCGCGTAAAACGCATCGACCTGCCCGAAGACGTGCGCGATTCCGTGTACGAACGCATGATTACCGAGCGCAACCGGGAAGCCCAGGAACTGCGTTCCCGGGGCGACGAGCTCGCCATCGGCATCCGCGCCGACGCCGACCGGCAGGCAATCATTTTTGAAGCCGAAGCCTACCGCGACGCCGAGCGCATCCGCGGCGAAGGCGACGCCCAGGCGACGGCGGTTTACGCCGACGCCTATAACAAGGATCCGGAATTTTACGCCTTCACCCGCAGCCTGAACGCCTACCGGGAAACTTTCGCCAACAAGGGGGACGTGCTACTGCTCGATCCCGAGAGCGAATACTTTCGATACCTCAAGGATCTGGACAACGGCGAACCAGAATAACTCCGAATCGCAGTCCGTCCGGTCGTCGCCCCCATGGTGGCCGGATTCCATGGGGCCAGGAACCTGCGCCGCAGGAATTCGCGAAAGCGAAAATTCGCTATCGTCGTGCCCCTGGCTGATCGATTGAGGCGAATATTGGTGGAGCGGCCAGGGGCGCAGCGGATTCGCAGCCGTGAATTCCTGCGGCGCAGGCTCCTGGTGGATTTCCATGTGGCATGATCTCACCGTGGCGTTTTGCCTGCTGCTCGTGATCGAGGGTCTGCTGCCTGCGATCAGCCCGGGCGGCTGGAAGCGTGTGCTGGCGAGCCTCGGGGCGGTTCCCGAGCGCCACATCCGCCAAGCGGGCCTCGGCTTCATGTGCGCCGGCGCCCTGTTGCTGTTCCTGATCAACTGAAGAGTGCATCCAGGAGCCTGCGCCGTAGGAATTCGCGAAAGCGAAAATTCGCTATCGCCGCGCCCCCGGCTGATCGATTGAGGCGAATATTGGTGGATATGCAACGAAATCGAGCGGCCGGGGGCGCGGATGAGAGCGGATTTGCAGCCGTGAATTCCTACGGCGCAGGCTCCCAGGCCATAGAGAACACTGGCATGAGTACCGCCAACCGATGGCTGTTGCCCGACGGTGTCGAGGAGATACTGCCGGAAGAAGCCCGCAAGCTGGAAACCCTGCGCCGGGAGATTCTCGATCTCTACCGCGGCTGGGGATATGAACTCGTCATTACCCCGCTGATCGAATTCCTCGATTCGCTGCTCGTGGGATCATCCCACGAGCTGGATCTGCATACTTTCAAGCTGATCGACCAATTGAGCGGCAAGCTCATGGGTGTCCGAGCCGACATGACGCCCCAGGCAGCCCGCATCGACGCGCACCGCCTCAACCGCGCCGGCCCGGTGCGATTGTGCTATGCCGACAGCGTGCTGCACACGCTGCCCCGGGGCATGCAGACTTCCCGGGCGCCCATCCGGGTCGGCGCCGAGTTCTACGGCCATGCCGGCGCGGCCTGCGATATCGAAGTGATCTGCCTGATGTGGGCCATGCTGCGTCAGGCGGCGCTGGAAAATGTCCACCTGGTGCTTGGCCATGTGGGCGTTTACCGCGCACTCGTGGCGGCGGCGGAGATGGACTCCGAAGCCGAAGAAACCCTGTTCGGCGCAGTGCAGCGCAAGGACTACGGCGAAGTCGATCAACTGCTTGCAGCCAGCGTTGCCGACGACCGTCTGCGCGCCATGCTTGCCCGCCTCGTCCGGCTCAGCGGCGGGGAGGAAGTCCCCGGCCAGGCCCGGGACGCCTTTGCCGGAGCGCCGCCCGCGGTCCATGCGACGCTCGATGAACTCGCGGCGATTGAAAGCGGCGTGCGGCAACGCATCCCCGAAGCGCCTCTGAGCTTCGACCTGTGCGAATTGCGGGGCTACCAGTACCACACCGGCATTGTCTTCGCCGCCTATATCCCGAGCTACGGGCGCGCCGTGGCCAAGGGCGGCCGTTATGACAATATCGGGGCGGTGTTTGGGCGGGCGCGCGCCGCCACGGGATTTGACAGCGACCTGAAAACCCTGGCCCGCTTCACCACCCGGAGTTTTCGCCGCGCCGGCGGTATTCTCGCCCCGGACAGCGATTGCGAAGCACTGCGGGACCAGGTCGCGGCGCTGCGGGCCAGTGGCGAAATCGTCATTACCGATGTCGGCGGCGGCGATGAAGCCGCAGCGCGGGAACTCCACTGCGACCGGCGCCTGCTGCGGCAGTCCGGCGCCTGGGTCGTGCAGACGATCTGACCATTCGAATCATCAAGAGCGACAGCACTTTAGCATGACACAAACCCTCGTAGTACTGGGCGCCCAGTGGGGCGATGAAGGCAAGGGCAAGGTGGTTGACCTGCTCACCGACCGGGTCGATGTGGTGGCCCGCTTCCAGGGCGGCCACAATGCCGGACACACTTTGGTCATCGACGGCAGGAAAACCGTCCTGCACCTGTTGCCATCGGGCATTTTGCATGCCGGCGTCGAGTGCATCATCGGCAATGGCGTCGTGCTGAACATGGCTGCCCTGCTGCGGGAAATCCACGGCCTGGAAGCGCGCGGCCTCGAATTGCGCGACCGGGTCAGGATCAGCGGCGGCTGTCCCCTGATTCTGCCCTCGCATATCTCCCTCGATCAGGCCCGGGAAGCCACCAGCCGGGGCGGCGGGAAAATCGGCACCACCGGTCGCGGCATCGGGCCGGCTTACGAAGACAAGGTCGGTCGCCGGGCCATCCATCTGGCCATGACCCGAAATGAGTCGGATTTCAGCGCCCGGCTGGAAGAACTGCTCGACTACCATAATTTCCTGCTCAGACACTGGTACCAGCGGGAAGAAGTGGATTTCGCCGAGGCGAGGGATGAGATGCTCGGGCAGGCGCGGGAATTGCGGCCGATGATTGCCGATTCCGTGGATATCCTGCACCAGCGCCGGGAAGCGGGCCATAAAATCCTTTTCGAAGGCGCCCAGGGTTCCCTGCTCGATATCGACCACGGCACCTATCCTTTCGTCACTTCCTCCAATACCACCAGCGGCGCCGCCGCTACCGGCAGCGGTTTCGGCCCCTTGCATCTGGACCGCGTGCTCGGCGTCGCCAAGGTGTATACCACCCGGGTCGGAGACGGACCTTTCCCCACGGAACTGTTCGACGCCACCGGCGAGCATCTGGCCAAAAGGGGCAACGAGTTTGGCTCCACCACGGGTCGCAGCCGGCGTTGCGGCTGGTTCGATGCCCAGGCGGTTCGGCTCGCCAGCCGGATCAACAGCATCAGCGGCCTGTGCCTGACCAAACTCGATGTACTTGACGGGCTCGAGCGCCTCAAAGTCTGTATTGGCTATCGCGAGGGGTCGGCGCGGGATGAAAGCGGGCAGTTGCAGCCGGTGTATGAAGAATTGCCTGGCTGGCGGGAATCCACCCTCGGCGCCCGCTCGCTGGAAGAACTTCCCGTCAATGCCCGGGCCTATATCCGCTTCATTGAAGACGCGGTGGGCGCTCCGGTGGACATCATTTCCACCGGCGCCGACCGTGCGGAAACCATCATCCTGCGCCAGCCATTCGATTGACACTTCAGGCAAGCGCCGAATGCGGCGACCAAGCCACCGTCATACTGCACAAAGCCGCTGTATCTCAAGCAGAGGCTTCCCGATGAGATCCTGCGACTACGCGCAGGATGACGGGAAGGGGAGCGCGCAGCGAAGCCCACTCTGATGTCATTCTGCGCGTAGCGTAGCGAAGTCGCAGAATCTCATGCAGTGGCCTCCGCGGCTTCCGTCAGACTCCACAAACAGGCCGCTCCCCTCGCCCCGCTGGCGTCGCCGAAGCGTGGCGGGGAAATCCTCGTCTGCACTTCGTCGGTGAATACATGATCTCCGAGCATCCGGGGCACGAGCTGATAAATCTGCTCGATATTCGACAGCCCGCCGCCGAACACGACGATTTCCGGGTCGAGCACATTGATGATGGTGGCGAGGCACTGGGCGATCTGCCGGCAATAGTTGTCAATGCAGACCAGCGCCTGCCTGTCGCCTGCCCGCGCCAGCCGGGCGATTTCCGCGGCCTCCACCGCCGCGCCACCCGCCTCGACAAAACTGCGCTTGAGCCCGGCGCCGCAGAGCACGGTTTCAATGCAATTCAGACGCCCGCAATAGCAGGTCCTGTCGGCTCCCAGCGAGGGTCGCAGACTGGCGGGAACGCAATTGTGGCCCCACTCCCCGGCGATGCGGTTGGGGCCGGTGTGCAGCTTGCCGTCAATGACGATGCCGCCGCCGGTTCCCGTGCCGATGATGACGCCGAATACCGAACGATAGTCCTTGCCCGCGCCATAATGCGCTTCCGAAAGGGCGAAGCAGTTGGCGTCGTTTTCCAGCTTTACGGAATAGCCAAGCTTCTGCTCGATATCGCGCTTCAGGGGCTTGCCATTGAAGCAGGTGGAATTGGAGTTCTTGATCGTTTCCCGCGCGGGCGTCAGCGCCCCCGGCGTGCCGATGCCCACCGTGATCCGGCGCCCCTGTTGCAGGTTTGCAATCAGTCCGGCAAGCGCTTCAAGCACTTCCGCATAGGAATCCGGTGGCGTGGGGCGCCGGATCACCTCGGCCACATCGCCCGCCGGCGTGAGAACGATGCCTTCCATCTTGCTGCCGCCCACATCGACGCCGATTCGCAGCGGCCCGCCGGCATTCCCGTTCCCAGCAGTTTTCATGGGTTCTTCCATTTGCAACAAAACTCAATATATTGTTTGACTTCGCGATTTCAACACTATATGTTGATGCCATTGGCTCCGGGGCACAGCTTGAATGTCCTCCGGAACACATTGTAACAGTGCCGAATGGCCGGCGAGGTTAGCAGGAATGGCCGAAGCAGCAAAGCAGCGCGATGTGGCAACGGAGGAAGAGCCCCCCAAGGCGAAAATGAAGGCCCGGGACCAGCTTCGACTGTTGCTCGAAAAACGCAGGCGCGAGGAGGAAATCCGCGAGCGGCTTGCGGCCTTCGCGGCGGAAATGGAACAAGCCCGGGAACAGCGCGGGAAAACGCGGTAAGCCGGCATGCGCCGCCTGCTGATTGCCGCCCTGTTGTCCCTGCCGCTCGCCGCCTGCGACCGGGAAGCGGGATACAGCCCCATCCTGAATTCCGAACCCGTTGCCGATTCGATCCAGACCCGCATGCCGCGCACCCTGCGGCTATACTACAGCGCCTTGCCTGACGTCGAACGCAGCAGCCTGCGCCTCGTTGGCCCGGAAGGCGATATTCCACTGCGGGGCCTGCACACCATGGCCGCCGACGATCTCATGATTGAAATCCTGGAGCCGCTCGCCGATGGCGATTATGCGATCCACTGGACCACGGTAGTCGCCGACGACCCGGACGAATACTCCGGCGTGGTGAATTTCTCGGTGGAGTTGGCCCGGGAAGACCCGTGACTAATGGCTGCCGGGCGACCACCGTAAACTCTCCAGATCCGCCGGCGTGTTGATGTTCACAAAGCTTTCCGCCAACTCTGGAAGTGGCGTTGAAGGAATTCCCTCGGCATCCAGCCAGCGATGCACCGCGCGACCGCCGTCCGCGTAGAAGCCCATCAGTGAATCCGCTCGCGCGCGATGCAGCAGCATGGTGAGATTCTGTCGCCTTTTGCCGTCATGGGCCACTGCGACGCCGTGTTCCCGGGCGTCCCTGGACAGCGATGCCGCCAGATTCGGCGCGGTCCAGGGCGCATCGCCGGGGCAGGTCAGCAGCCAGGGGCCGGCAAGTTCGGCAAAGCAGGAAACCAGGCCGCCGAGCGGCCCCTGGTCCGGCTCCCGGTCGCGAACGAGTTCGCAGCCGAAGCCTTGATACGGCGCAGGCTCGCGCCCGATGCTGAGTACGATGCGGGAAGCCTGGGGCCGCAGTCTGTCGATCACGAATTCCACCAGCGCCTTCCCGCCGACGCGAAGCAGCGGCTTGTCCACGCCGCCGAGGCGCCGACCGCCACCGCCGCAAAGCACGATGGCGCTGATATCTTCAGGAGACAACAAGGCCCTGCCCGCGGCAATAGAGGTTGAAACCGCTGGATTTGAGAAAGCCGATCAGGGTGATGTTTTCCTGCTCCGCCAGTTCCACCGCCAAACTCGAAGGCGCGCCGATGGCGGCCACCAGGCCCACCCCGGCCATGGCCGCTTTCTGGATGAGTTCAAAGCTTGCGCGACCGCTCAGCAACAAGCCCGGATGGGCCAGCCCGCCGCCCCGAAAATACGAGCCGATGAGCTTGTCGAGGGCGTTGTGCCGCCCCACGTCTTCGCGGCTGCGCTGGATCTGTCCGCCGGCGGAAAAACACGCCGCGGCATGCAGGCCGCCGGTGCGGGCGAATTCGTTCTGGCGCCCGCGCAAGGCTTCAGGCAATCGTCGCAAGGCTTTGGACGGGATGGCAAACTCGCTCCGCTCGCGCTCGGGCATTTCCAGCGCAATGGCCTGGAGCGAAGCCTTGCCACAGACGCCGCAGCTTGAACTGGTATAGAAGTGCCGTTTCAGCGCTTCCAGGTCCACCCGAACCGAATCCGCCAGTTCGACCCGCAGTACATTCCGCAGCCCCTTGCCCGGGCTTGGCGGCCCGCAGTGACTGATGCGCCGGATATCTTCCGGGCGCCGGATGATCCCCTCTCCCGCGAGAAACCCCACGGCCAGTTCGGCGTCATCCCCCGGGGTGCGCATGGTGATGGCTATGCTCTGTTCCCTGCGCGCCTCCCCGTCCCGGTGCGACAGGCGGATTTCCAGCGGTTCTTCAATACTGAGGGAGTCCTCCACCGGCTCCGTGCCGCCTGTGGCGACTCGCGTGATCCGGCGCCGCAAACTGCCCGCCGCCGGCGACCGGACGACGATGGCTTCGCTCATGTGGCGGCGGGTTCCACCGGTTGCAGTTCGCGCTGGCGGGCGTCCCGCTGCCGGAATTCCCGCTGCCAGTCCGACAGGTGGTTGGCGGGGCGAATTTCCACCGCAGTCACCTTGTACTCGGGGCAATTGGTGGCCCAGTCGCTCAGGTCGGTAGTGACCACATTGGTGCCGGTGGCCGGGTGATGGAAGGTGGTGTAGACCACTCCCGGGGCGACCCGGGTGGTTACCGTGGCCTTGAGCACAATTTCCCCCATGCGGCTGGTGATGGAAACCCGGTCTCCCGTGCGCACCCCGCGCAGCTCGGCATCACTGGGGTGGATTTCAAGCTGGTCTTCGGCCAGCCATTCGAGATTCCGGGTGCGCCGGGTCTGGGTACCCACATTGTATTGATGCAGAATGCGCCCGGTGGTCAGCAGCAGGGGGAATTTGCGGCTCGTGCGCTCATCGGTGGGCTGATAGTCGGTAAGCATGAAGCGGCCCTTGCCGCGCACGAATTGCGCCTCATGCATGATGGGGGTGCCTTCCGGGGCGCCATCATTGCATGGCCATTGCACGCTGCCGAGCCGGTCCAGCTTGTCGAAGCTGACGCCAGCGAAATCCGGCGTCAGGGTGGCGATTTCCGCCATGATGTCGGCGGCGCACTGGTAGTTCATGGGGTAGCCCAGGGCCGCGGAAAGCTCCTGCACCGCCTCCCACTCGGACTTGCCGGCTTTCGGCTGCATCACCTGGCGCACCCGGTTGATGCGCCGCTCGGCATTGGTGAAGGTACCGTCCTTTTCCAGGAAGGAGGTGCCGGGCAGGAAGATGTGGGCGAACTTGGCGGTCTCATTGAGAAACAGATCCTGGACGATGACGCAGTCCATGTTGCCGAGCGCAGCCTCAACCCCCTGGGTATTGGGGTCGGACTGGGCCAGGTCTTCTCCCTGGATGAAGATGCCCTTGAAACTGCCACCCCGAGCGGCGTCGAGCATGTTGGGTATGCGCATGCCGGGTTCGGGCAGCAGTTTCACCTGCCAGGCCTGTTCGTACTTTTCCCGCACCCCGGCCTCGACGATCTGCTGATAGCCCGACAGCTCGTGCGGAAATGAGCCCATGTCGCAGGAGCCCTGGACGTTGTTCTGGCCGCGCAGGGGACTGACCCCAACGCCTTCCCGACCGATGTTGCCCGTGGCCATGGCGAGATTGGCCATGGCCATCACCATGGTGGAGCCCTGGCTGTGTTCGGTAACCCCGAGGCCATAATAAATGGCGGCGTTTTCCACGGAAGCGTAGAGCCGGGCGGCGCTGCGGATGTCGGCGGCAGGCACGCCGGTGACCTCGGCCACGGCTTCCGGCGAGTTCTCCGGCTGCGCCGCGAATTCACGCCAGGCCGCGAAAGACTCCCCGTCGCAGCGTTCGGCCACGAATGCCTCATCAATGTATCCTTCGGTGGCCACCACATGGGCAAAGGCGTTCATCATGGACACATTGGTGCCGGGCAGCAGCGGCAGGTGTGATTCAGCCTCGATATGGGGCGAGCGCACCAGGTCGATGCGCCGCGGGTCCATTACAATCAGCCGGGCGCCCTGGCGCAGCCTGCGCTTGAGTTGAGAGGCGAAAACCGGATGGCCGTCGGTGGGATTGGCGCCGATCACCATGATGGCGTCAGCCTGCATCACCGAATCGAAATGCTGGGTGCCAGCCGAGGTGCCGTAGGTCTGCTTGAGACCGTAGCCGGTGGGTGAATGGCAGACCCGGGCGCAGGTGTCCACATTGTTGCTGCCGAAGGCGGTGCGTACCATCTTCTGCACGGTGAATATCTCTTCATTGGTGCAGCGCGCCGAGGTCACGGCGCCGATGGAGTGCAGACCGTGTTCCGCCTGTACCGACTTGAGGCGCGCGGCGGCTTCGGCAATGGCTTCCTCCCAGGAAACCTCGCGCCAGGGGTCGCTGGTCCGGTCGCGCAGCAGGGGTTTTGCCACTCGCTCCGGGTGATTGGCATAGCCCCAGGCAAATCTTCCCTTGACGCAGGAATGACCGTGATTGGCCTTGCCCAGCTTGTCAGGCACCATGCGCACCACCTGGTCGCCCTTGAGTTCGGCGCGGAAGGAGCAGCCCACGCCGCAATAGGCGCAGGTTGTGCGGACGCTGCGGTCTGGCACGCCTTCTTCGATCACCGACTTCTCCATCAGCGTGGCGGTGGGACAGGCTTGCACGCAGGCGCCGCAGGACACGCACTCGGAGCCGAAGAAGTCCACCGCGCCGGTCTTCACGCTGGAATCGAAGCCGCGCCCGTCAATGGTGAGGGCATGGGTGCCCTGGACCTCGCTGCAGGCGCGCACGCAGCGCGAGCAGACGATGCACTTGCCCGGGTCAAAACTGAAATAGGGATTGGAGTCGTCGATAGCGGCGCTGAGGTGGTTCTCGCCTTCCCCGTAGCGGACTTCCCGCAGGCCCACGGCGCCCGCCATGTCCTGCAGTTCACAGTCGCCGTTGGCGCTGCAGGTGAGACAGTCCAGGGGATGGTCGGAGATGTACAGTTCCATGACGCCGCGGCGCAGCCGGGCGATCTTCTCATTCTGGGTCCGCACCTGCATGCCATCGCGCACGGGTTCGGTGCAGGAGGCGTGAACGCCGCGCCGGCCCTCGATTTCCACGAGGCAAAGCCGGCAGGAGCCGAAGGCGTCCAGATTGTCCGAGGCACAAAGTTTCGGCACGGGAATGCCAGCCTCGATGGCGGCGCGCATGATCGACGTGCCCGCCGGCACTTCGATGGAGGCGCCGTCGATGGCAAGGCTTACCCGCTCCTCCCTGTTCGAGGCCGGGGTGCCGTAATCAAGGTCGTCGAGTCTCATTTGCCGATACCCAGGGCGCTGCGCACCGGAATGGGGGTCATGCCTCCCATCTGGCACAGACTGGCCTCTTCCATCACATCGCAAAGTTCCGCAATGACAGCAATCTTGTCTTCAGTGTACTCCCCCGCAGCCAGTGCTTCCACAGTTTCCTTGCCGCGCACGGCGCCGATACGGCAGGGCGTGCATTTCCCGCAGGATTCATGGGCGCAAAAAGCGAATGCGAAATGGGCCTGTTGCAGCCGGTCCACGGTGTCGTCAAACACTACCAGCCCGCCGTGGCCGATGCCAGCGCCGAGTTTCGCCGTGGCCTCGTAGGTGAGCGGCGTATCGAGGTCTTCCTCGAACAGATAGGCGCCGAGTGGGCCGCCCACCTGCACCGCGCCGAAAGGCCGTCCGCTGCGGGTGCCTCCACCCCAGTCTTCCACCAGTTCGCGAATACTGAGTCCGAAGGGCAGTTCATACAGCCCGCCGCGTTGAATATTGCCCGCTAGTTGGAATGTCATGCTGCCGGTGGATGAGCCCACGCCGATTTCAGCATAGGCGGCGCCGCCCATTCTGAGTATTCCCGGCACAGAACAGAGCGAAATGACATTGTGTACCAGGGTCGGCTGTCCGAACAGGCCGGCAACCGCCGGCACCGGGGGCTTGGTCCGGACTTCGCCGCGCTTGCCTTCCAGACTCTCCAGCAACGAGGTCTCCTCACCGCAGATATAGGCTCCAGCGCCAATGAAGAGTTCCATCACGAAGTTCCCCAGCAACCCGAGTTCCCTTGCCTTCGCGATGGCCTGGGCGAATATCCGTGCCGCCAGCGGGTATTCCGAACGCAGGTAGACGATGCCCGTGTCCGCTCCGGTGGCATGGCCCGCAAGCAGCATGCCCTCGATCAGGCAGAAAGGATCGCCTTCCATGATGAGCCGGTCGGCGAAGGTGCCCGAATCACCCTCGTCGGCATTGACCACAATGTATTTCTGCGGCGCCGGGGTATCGTGGACGGTCTGCCACTTGATATGCGCCGGAAAGCCCGCACCGCCGCGTCCGCGCAGGCCGCTGGCCCGGACTTCGGCAATGATCTCCCGGGGCGGGCGGCGCAGTTGGTCGAGCAGCCAGGTCGGGTCGTAGTCCATGGGATCGCCCCGGCCGCAACGGTCGAAAACAATCCGCCGCTGGCGGGCGATAGCCGGAATTTCATCCACCGGGCCAAGGGCGACTTCTTCCAGCGCGTCAAGGTCCCGCACCGGCCCATAGGCTTGGCCGTCGATTACCAGCATGGGCTCCAGCCAGGCAAGCCCGAAGCCGCCGCTGCGAACCACCTGGCAACCTCGTGCCCCAAGCTCCCGGGCAAGTTCATTGGCGCCCAGGGCGTTGGCAAGGGTTTCATTGGGTACCAGCGTGCGGCTCATGGCAGCAAATCCTCGCAGGTGGCGTTGGCGATGATGCGTTCATTGACCATGGCGCTCGGCCCCGAGGCGCACAGCCCGAGGCAGTACACGCCCTCGAGGCTTACCGCAAGGTCCTCGCTGGTCTCGCCAAGCCCGAGGCCAAGCGCTGCGGAAACTTCCCGGGTAAGCCCGCGACAGCCTACCGCCTGGCAGGCTTCTGCCTGACAGATGCGGATACGCCTGCGCCCCCGGGGGGTGGTGCTGAAATCGGAATAGAAGGAGATGATCCCGCGAACGTCCGCCCGGCTCAGATTGAAGACATCGGCAACAATGCCGACATGCCCGTCCGTGATATGCCCATGGGCCGCCATGATTTTTCGCAATGCGGTGACCGGCGCGCCAGTCTGTCCGACACAGGCGCTGACGAGTTCACGAATGGCGCTGTCATTCTCCATGAGCACGCTCCGAAACCGGCTTGCCGCTTGCAGGCAACCTCAGGCAAATGGACTCCTGTCAGCATATTACTTCCGACAAGGGTATGACAAACGAAGCGGCACTGTCTGCCGAAATTATTCTAGCTGATTCCCTGGCAGAAGCGACAACCGAAGTGACGGCGACTGCGATCAGCGGGCTGGCGACCCGGGCACCTTGACATGCGGTTCAAGGAGACCGATGCGGCATCGACAAGATGAAAGCGGAACTGGGTGAACAGCTTTCCCAATGGGGGCTTCGGATGATCACCTATTTTTCGATTTGGGGATAGAGGTTGCGGGGCGAAAGCCGCGCAGCAAAAAGGGCTCCCGAGGGAGCCCTTTCTGGTTGGGACGATTTCCGGGTCAGAAATCGTATACGATGCGGGCGTGGAGAACGCGGCCCATAACATCCTGCAAGCCGCCGACTACGCCCATGAACTCAGGCGAACGCTGCGGTTCGCGGTCGAAAGCGTTTCGCAGACCAACGGTCATGGCGAGTTCGCCATCGAACATCTCCATTCCACGATAAGTGTAGGCAATGTCCATGTCGGTCCAGGCGTAGATACCCGTCTCGAAGATATTGCCCGGGCGGTAGAACCCGCCGAAGAAGTCCATGTGTGAATAGGCAGGGCCATCGTATGGCAGGTCATCGATATAATGGACCGTGGAGACCACCGAGTGGTTGCCCAGATTCCAGCTCATGCGAAGGTTTGCTTTCCAGTGCGGCAATTCCGGCGCTGCTGCGGTGCGGTAGTTATAACCACCGGCAACATCACGTACTGGAGCTTCCGGGTCGCTTTGCACCAGGTATTCCTGCAAATAAGTAGCTTGTAAGCCAAGACGGAAATCCCCGATATTGTCAAAGCCGAAGGTGTAGTTGCCCTGGATGTCGTAGGCAGTGACCTTCACAAATTCAGCGTTGATTGATCCGCGGCAGCAGATTTGCAGAATCGTGCCAACATCATTCCTGTCGCGGATGATTTCACTGTTGGAGCGAGGATCGTTGACCCAGGCTTGCAACTGATCCAGCGACGGCTTTTGTTCCGGGGACGATCCGTCACCCGCAAAGCCGGTTGCCTGCCTGAACACCTCGAATTCTTCATCGAGCAGGTCTTGGGCATTCTTGTTGACGATCCGGCTCTGGAAATCCGTTTCGTTCCAGGTAACGTGAAAGTCGAAATCGTCGAACACAATGTCGAATCCCAACTGCCTTGACGAGGAACTCTCATTGCCCAGATTCGGATTGCCGCCGCCACAGGTTGTGGTCCAGGCCTCGAAAGTACTGAAGGGGTCGCTCACTGTGCCCAGGCCGCAGGTAATGGGATTAAGCAATTGTTCCAGCGTCGGCGCAATGAAGGCGTCGCCGGCGGTTGCTCGCAAGGTCAGCCAATCAAGCGGGGCATAGGTAATGCCATACTTGGGATCGGTAGAAGTCTGGCCAGTACTGAACTCCTCGCGCCGTACCGCTAGCTCCAACTCGAGATTATCCAACAGAGGAACAGCGAATTCGGCGAAATAAGCATCAATCGTTCGCGCTCCGCTGCTGGCCCGCTCCCGATTCGGGCTGCCAATCCAGGTGACGCCGGCCATCTCTTCTTCCGAAGGGATGTTCATGTACTTGTCGTCACGGAACTGGTAGCCCAAAGCAGCTCCAATCGGGCCACCGGGGAACTCGAATCCGCCCAGGGGAATCTCCCCATTAAGCACAATATCGACAGTGCTCAACTTGTCTTCGATGGTTTCAATACTACGACCGGCAACGGCATTCATCACGTGTACCGAGTTGTTGTCCTCGGGATTGACGATGAGGAAGGGGCTGTAACAGGCGCTGCGCTCATACACCACATCGCAGTTCAGACCCTGGATCATCGCCGTGATGTCGTAGTTCTGGTTCGACATGAATACCAGTTCGCGGTAGCCATGGGTGTAGGCGGCATTACCCTGCCAGCCTTCCAGAAAAGGAACCGTAAAATCAGCTTCGAATGTGTAACGGCTCAGGTGGTCGATGTTGTCCGCCAGGTTCGCGGCATCCGGGGCATGACCGTGAGATCGGGTGTGGGTCTTGTTGATGGGCCGCAATCTGCGTGCGACCACATCTTCGTACAGGGGAAGCCAGGGATCGAGTCCACCATTGCCTGTGAGAATCGGATCAGCGAGACCGTCGTTGTTCAAATCCTTGTTGGGATCCCGGTCGGGCAAGCCGTCCAGATTGTGGTCCACGGCAAACAAGGGCATACCATTGGCATTCATTGCCCGAAATGGATTACCTGGCATTTCTCCCCGCACCGCCGGCAACTCAGCGATCCTTGAGTTACCCGGGTTTGAGGTTGAGGTGTAGGTCCTCTCGGCCAATCGTGTCGCGAAGCCCTGGAACGAGAGGGTCAGATCATCGCTATAGTCATACGTGATATTGGTGAACAACTGCGTTGTTTCAGCGGGCTCGCGGGCACTGCGCTGATCTCCGAAATCAAAAAAACAGTTGCTTCCCAACCTCATCCCATAAGGGTTGGCCGCCTCGCCGGGTGTGTAATCCGTGCGTTCCGATGCCGGCGCGCAGTTGGGGTCCGCCACTGCCGAGCGGTCGCCGGTGTATTCGCCGTTCTCGTCACGAGTCGGCAAGAACCAGTTCCCTGGCGCATTGGAGGAAATCACGAGGCCGGAATTGGCAAGAATATTGCGCTCGTTCCAGGCAAGCCGGCTGTTCTGCCGAAACTGTCCGGCGAAGACCACATTGACATCGCCAATGTCCTGCCCAAACAGGAACTGCACCGAGTGCTCATCGTAATCGCCCCGGGTATCGCCCTCGGCATAGGTTTCAATCCGAAAGCCTTCGTAATCGGTATAGGGTACGAAGTTGACCACGCCGGCCACTGCCTCATTGCCGTACAGCGCCGCCGCGCCGTCCGCCACGATGTCGATGCGCTGCAGCGCAATCGTCGGAATCATGGCGTTCACGTTCTCGTTTACCAGACGCCTGCCGTCCAGCAAGGTCAGCGTTGAGCGGTCGCCAAGACCGCGCAAGTCAATGCTCGTGGACCGCGAGTCCTGTCCCTGAATTGTGTTTGTGATCTGGGAGGCGTCACCATTCACGAATGTGAGTTGCGATATGACCTCGCCAAGGTTCATGGTGCCTTCGGCTTCCAGGTCTTCGGCATTGAGCTGAACTACCGAAGATGCCTGGGTAAACCCTTCCGAGCGCCGGATGTAGGAACCGGTTACGATAACTTCCTCTACCGTGGCCTCGTCCTGCGCGAGGCTGGCGCCGGCGACCGGCAGCAGCGACAGGGATATGGCCGCACAGAGCAGGTTACGCTTGTGTGGAATCTTGAACTGCATAGTTTCTCTCCATCGAAATTTTGACTGTTGTAAGACCGAAACCGCGCAATGCACCGTTGCGATCACTTATCGCGGCTCTCTCCCGCAAGGCCGTGTATCTGCCGGAGCCCGATCAGCTTGAATGGCAAAGCCAGTACGTACTTGGAGATCAGGGCTCTGTTTTCAGTGACTTCCCTGTCAGGCCGGACTGTTCCACAGCCGACCGAGCCTGACCAGACCTTCCGGACATACGAACCTCCACGCCGGAGATTTCCGCGTCGCCCGATACTAAAAGCAGTAAATCGGAAGTGTCAAACAGATTTGGCGATTCAGGTGAAATTGGCTTGTCCGGACGGTTCCTCCGGCATTGAAACGAGTCAATTCCACCTCCAGATTGCCGCGAGTGCTACACTTGGTAACAATGTCGCGCCACCGCTGACCGGCTCGCAACCCGCCTATTCATTCCGCATTGGATTCACCCTTTGGCGGCGGCTCAGCTACCGCATCGTAGATTGCGCCGCGCGTGAGCAAGCCCTCGATTCGCGCAAGCCGTTCGCCCTGGGCTCCCATTTCCTTTCTCAATTCATCCTTCGTGTCTGAAAGGTCCTTGTGCAACTCGCCTTTCATACCTGACATTTCCTTGCGTAGCTCGTCTTTCATGCCAGACATTTCCTTGCGCAATTCGTCTTTCATGCCGGACATTTCCTTGCGCAACTCGTCTTTCATGCCGGACATTTCCTTGTGCAATTCGTCTTTCATGCCAGACATTTCCCTGCGCAGGCTTGTGCCGAGTCCATATATTCTTCCCTGCAGATAGATTGCCAGCAGCAAGATTGCTCCTAAAGTGAGACCCTGGTCGGCCAATGCCGTAATGATCGCGTTCATGCCGGGATCCTCCTGTCCCATCTACTTCATGGCATAGCCTAGACAGGTTTCCCGGCCCATGGCAAGTTTTTGGCGAAAATAGTTTCAGGGCCGCCGCATCCACAAAGGGAATACTCGCCAAAAGTTCCGTGATTCGCACAATTCGCACAAATTCGCACAAATTTGTTGACTAACCTGGTCGATTGCTGTAGGAAAGTTGACCGGCAGGCTTTGCGGAAGCGGCAGTCCCCCGGCGATTGAACGCCGCAACAACAATCCAAAGGGGCTTCAGGCGAGTCATGACATCAGACTCAGCACTCAGAGGAGAGTAGTCATGCAGTTCAAGAATCCACACAGGCGCAGGCTGCTTTGCGCCGCCATCTCACTTTCGCTGCTTCCCGTCGCAGGCATGAGCCTGGCGCAGGACGAGGCAACGGTGGAAGAAGTTGTCGTAACCGGCTCCTACATCCGGCGAACCGAGGGTTTCACCCAGGCATCGTCGGTGACGCAACTGACGGCCGAGGACCTGGAAGCCGAGGGCACCATGAATCTCGGCGAGGTCGTGCAGAACCTTTCCTTCGTGAACGGGGGTTCTTCCGCCATCACCAATACTTTCCAGCGCTCCGGGGCGGATTCCCGCGCCACCTATATCGATCTGCGCGGACTGGGCGCCCGGGCCACGCTCACCCTGCTGGATGGCAAACGCCTGGTGAATCAGAACGTCAATTCGCTGATTCCGACCATCGCCATCCAGCGCATGGATATCGTGGCGGACGGGTCTGCGGCGCTCTATGGCAACGAAGCGGTGGCGGGGGTGGTCAATTTCGTACCCTATCGCAGCTATGAGGGCCTGCGCGTGGAAACCTTCGCCGAGCAGGATTCCCGCGGCGATTACGACGAGCATGCGGTGCAGGTGCTATGGGGCGAGCAGTTCGGCGACCTGGACCTGGTGCTGGCCGGCGAGTTTCGCCAGTCCGGCCGGCTCGGCTACGATGAGCGCCCGGTGCTGGCCAATTCCGGCCTGACCTGGTCATCCACCGCACCCGGCAATTACTGGCTGCCGACGCGCGATGAAAATGGCCAATACACCGGCGAAAGGATCCGGGCCAAGGATCCGAATTGCGGCGCCGAACGCGATTACATCACGCCACACCAGGTAGCCAGCCGCTACGGCTTTGCCCACCCGGACGGTGTCAGTTGCATGTTCGAATACGGCGATAACCACAGCTATCGCAATCCCATCGGCGCCAACAAGTTCTTCGCCAATGCCACCTGGGACGTCAACGACGATCTGACGCTCTCGTTGCAGGCCTTCACCACACGCTATGGCGAAGTGAGCTATGGATCGACCTCTAACCCGGGCAACCAGCGCGTGCGGGAACTGCCAACAGTGCGCGGCGAGATACCGCACAATCCATTTCGGGCCATGAATGCCGCCGGGCAACCCCTGTTTGCCGTCGATCACAATGGCGACGGTATTCCAGACCGGGATCCAAATATGGATCTGAATGGCGACGGCGTACCCGATCCGATCCTTACCCCCAATGGCGGGCTCGACCCCTGGTTGCCCTTGTATGAAGACGTCGGCATCCGCGGCATCCGGATTCTCAACAAATCCATGACGCAGATATCCGCCCATTCACCCGACAAGGACAACCTGTCGGACAACATGGATCGCCTGCATCGGATTACCTTTCAGGGTGATTTCAACGTCCCCTTCATTGAGGGCTGGCGTGGTATGGCGGCTTACACATACAACTACCGCGAGATCGATTTCATGTCGAACCAGAACTATGATTTCGACGCGATCGTTCAGGGTCTGAATTGCGATGTGGTGAACGACAGGGACGGCTGCTATGTACCGTTCTATATTACTGACCCCTCCCAGGGCACCTACGCCCACGTGCTTGACGCCATCGCGGCGCGGGAGCGCGAGCAGGAGGAAGACACCCTGGGCCTGCTCGATATCGTATTCACCGGCGAAGTACCGATGTTCGGCTTTGAGTTACCGGGCGGGCCGGTAGCTGCCGCCGTCGGCTATCAGTACCGTGACGATTCCTTCAAGGATACGCCCGCCGCCGTGGAAATCAGAGGCGCCCCCTACATCGGATCTTCGACTCCCGAAAACATTAATCACGGGAATCGGGAAGTGGATTCCTTTTTCGGCGAATTGTCGGTTCCAGTGCTGGACGAACTGGTGCTGGAACTTGCCGTGCGCCGGGAAGAGTTCAGCACCGGCCAGACTTCCACCGACCCGAAGTACGGTATTACCTATGCGCCGCTGGAATGGCTGACCCTGCGGGCGACCCAGAGCGAAGCCTTTATCGCGCCGACGCTGCAACAACTGTACGCACCGGAAGTCTGCGGCCTGAGTTCGGTGACCGACCGTTTCGGCCCCTGGGATGCTTTCACCAGCCGCTGCGCCGGAGGCAATCCGAATCTGAAGAACGAAAGTTCGGAATCGCAGCAATTCGGCGTTGACCTGGTGTTCGATGACTGGGATCTGAGCGTCACCTGGAACAATACCGAATTCGTCAACCGCATTGTCTCCGCTCCCGGCCAGTTGATCATGGACATTGACTTCCTCAATTTCCAGAGCTGGTCCGGATTCAGCGGCACGGGCGAAGGCGCGGGCCAACAGCCCAGCCTCGATCAGCTTCGTTCCTGGCTGGCCAGCGGCTTGGCGGACCCGCGTATCGTGCGCGACCCGGAAGACATTCACCAGATCCTGCTGGTGCAAACGGGTAGTTCGAACGCATCCCAGGTTGCAGTTACCGCCTATGACATCCAGGGCAATTACAACTTCTCCCTCAATGACTGGGGAGATTTGCGATTCAATCTGCTGGCCACCTACATCGATGAGTTCACCTATCAGAACAACCCGACCCAGAATGTCCGGCATGCCGAAGGCCTGTACAACGTGGCCACGGACGCCGCGCCGGCCCTGCCGGAGTTAAAGGCGAATCTGCGGGCAGTCTGGTCGATGGGTAATCACACGGTGAACGCCACCATCCACTACATCGATTCGGTGGAGTACAAGACCGAAAGCGAGGATGGCAATGGCAATCGAACTTATGTGGGCGGGCCGGTCTACGGCAGTTCCTTCGGCAATCCCGCCGTGGCCAACAGCACCCACAACGTGGGGCCATGGATCACCGAAGCCGGTATTTTCGCCTGGACCGACATGGATATTGCGTACACTTACCGGGGCTTTGAGTTCTGGGACGGTGAAATGGCGTTCACGATCGGCTCGCGCAATGTGTTCGACCGGGAAGCCCAGCGTTCGCCGCTGTTCTCGGGCGTCATCGGCCAGTTGCAGGATCCATTGGGCCGCATGATCTACGGGCGCATAGTTTACGATTTCTGACCCGGAATTCGTACCCACCCAAAAGGGCTCCCTCGGGAGCCCTTGCACTCAACCCGAACCGACATAGGGAATCAGCCTGCCAAGCAGGAGTATGGCGGTCCAGATCAGCAGGGAGGCGAAGGCTACCATTCGGGTCGTGGGGGTGGTTGAGGGCCCGGCGCCCCAGTCGAACAGCAGCGGGCGCACCTGCAACTGGTAGGCGAGCACATTGAGGCCCGCCGCCAGGATCAGCAGCATCTTCAACTGGAAGCCGATATTGACCGCGTAGCGCAGCGGGTCGCCGATGAAGAACAGCGAACCCGTCACCAGATTGATCAGGAAACCGGTCCAGATCAGCGGCGTGAGGCGCTGCAGCATTCCCGCCTCCAGCATTCGAAGGAAACCCAGCAGGCGCAGGTCTACTGGCAGCAGGGCGCCAAACAGCAGGCTCAGGCCGATGAAGTGAAATATCTCCAGCACCGGCCACAGCCAGTAGGTCTCCGAAATCCACTGGTTCAGGCTGCTGTCGGCGAGTGCGCTGGCGAAGTTGCGGAACATGGCGAATCAGAAGTAGGCCATCAGGCGACCGGCGCTGATGGCGCCCAGCCAGAGCATCAGCGACACGAATGCAAGCAGCCGCGGGCCGTCTCCCCGGGACAGGGCAGATTGGTATTGCCCCGTGGAAACCGACTGTCCCCGCAGCCGCGAATGGATGGATCGGGCGAGCAGCATGGCGACGGTGATGCAACCGATCTTGATCAGAAAGGGCGGGCTGGCGGCAAATATCGTGGCCTGGGAGGAAAACAGCAATAGCCCGGAAAGAAGATTGACGGCGAAACCCAATCCGGCCAGGGGAGCGAGACCGAGGAAGACCCGAAGGTTCACGCCGGTCACCAGGCCGAGCAGCCGCAAATCCCGCAATAGATAGATGCCCACCACAGTGGCCAGGCCCAGGATATGCACGCTGAGCAAGACCGGATAGGCCCAAAGCGACAGCGCAACCCAGTTCGCCACCTGGGTAGTTTCGAGCCAGCCAAACATTCAGGGCATGTCCGGTTGCCAAAGCCGCCAGAGTAAGGATTTTTCGCCCGAGATGAAAGCGGAGATTTGCCGGACCCTCCGCAAAATTGAGAAGGCCCATGTATACTCCCAAGGCTCGAACCGCCCGGCGCAAGGAGACACGCCATGCCAATTGCAGACAACCTGATCGACCCGGACCTGATTCCCTCCTGCGGCGGCCCGCCGCATCATCTTTTCGACGCCTGGCGCGAGAACGATCCCGTGCACTGGAATCCGCCGGTGGACAGCTACCGCAATCCCCAGCCCGGCGCTTCCCTGACCCATGGATTCTGGGTGCTTACCACGCATCGGGACGTCACCGAAGTGTCGCGAAACCAGGAGTTGTTTTCTTCCTGGGAAGGCGGCCCGACAATCTGGGACCTGGAACCCGAGCAGCTCGCCCACCAGCGGGCGAATATCATGGGCATGAAACCGAAAGACCACCTGGCGGTGAAGAAACTCGTGCTGCCGCCTTTTTCCGCCGCCGAGCTCGCGGCGTTCCGGCCGGAAATCGACGAGGTGGCGAAGGCCATCGTCGATTCCATCGCCGGCCGGGGGGAATGCGAATTCGTGTTCGACGTGGCCTCGAAACTGCCGGTTTATACCTTCTGCAAGTTACTCGGCGTGCCCGAAGACATGTACGAAACCGTGTTCACCCTGGGCAACCAGGCGGCGGACACGGAAAATCCCGACCGCGCCGACGCCGACAATTCCGCTCCGCTGGCGCTGCTCGAAATCGGCAAGCAGGTGGCGAAGGAAAAGCTTGCCAATCCCGACAATTCCATGATGAGCCGTCTGGCCCATGGCGAAGTCGACGGCGCGAAGCTGCCGGAAGACTCGCTGGGCATGTTTTTCCTGACCCTGTCCATCGCCGGGCACGAAACCACGCGGAACACCACGGTCCACTTCCTGCGCCTCATGGGCGAGCATCCGGACCAGTTCGAATTGCTCATGAGCGATCTGGACCGGTATCTTCCCAACGCCGTGGAAGAAGTGTTGCGCTACTCGCCGCCGGTAATCAAGTTCCGCCGCACGGCGACGGAAGACACCGAGATCAATGGACAGGCGGTGGCGAAGGGCGACAAGATCTATCTTTCCTATCCCGCCGCCAACCGCGACCCCGCAGTATTCGACGACCCCCACCGCTTCGACATCACCCGCAAGAATGCCAACAAGCACCTGGCGTTCGGCACCGGGCCCCATGTCTGTCTCGGCGCCCGGCTCGCGCGCTATCAGCTCCAGGCGCTTTTGAAGGAGATTTACGCCCGCATTCCCGATATCCGCCCGGACGGCGAGATGGAGATGCTCCGCAGCATCTGGTTCAACGCGGTGATCCGCATGCCGGTGGCGTTCACCCCCGAGGCGACCGTCTGAGTCTACCCATCGGATGGGCTCCTTTCGGCGAGGATCCGCTGCATGATGGGTTCGAGGTCGTATCGTTCGTCGCCTTCCCGGCGCGGCGCCTGCTCGGCGAAGGCCCGGCCGATTTCCTCCCAGCGCGCCTCGGCGAATTTCACCGCGTGGGGATGGGTGACGATGAAGAATCGGCCCTGGCGGATGCCTTCGACGGTCGCGCCAGCGACTTCTTCCGCGGGCATGCCGACCTGGCTCATGAAGGCGCCGGCCATTTCCGGGGCGGGGCTGGCGCCGCCGAAAGTTTCCTGACGCCGTTCCGAGGCGCGCCAGAGCGTGGACTCCACGATTCCGGGGCAAAGCACGCTCACCGTGACGCGGTCCGGCAGCTCCCGGCGCAGCACGTCGGACAGCCCAAGCAGGGCGTGCTTGGAAGCGGTGTACAACCCGCCGCCGAGATGGGGCACGCCGAGAGAATGCTCCGACGCGGTATTGACGATATGGCAGGGGCCGCCGGAGGCGAGGAAGCGCGGCGTGAACACCCGGACGCCATTCATTGCCCCGCCCACATTGACCGCGAAGATCCAGTCCAGGTCTTGCGCGCTGGTTTGCGCCAGCGGCATCGAAGTCTGGGCGACGCCGGCGTTGTTCACCAGAATTTCCACCGAGCCGAAAGCTTCCCAGGCCGCATCGGCCAGCGCGGCGACGCTGGTCTCGTCGGTGACATCCGTCGCGACGCCGATCGCCTGGACGCCAAGGTCCGCGGCCTCGTCCGCCACGCCGCGCGCCGCGTCCCCTTCGATATCGGCAACCGCGACATTGACGCCTTCACCGGCCAGAGCCAGACAAATCGCCCTGCCAATGCCGTTGCCGCCGCCGGTCACGACAGCGGATTTTCCGTTCAGATTCATGTTTTGCACCTTGGAACTTTCCTGGGAATTCTTGCAAAACGATCCGTTCAGCTCGAACCGCCGGGCGTGATCTGCAGCACCTGATTGATGGTCAGCAAGTCGCTGGTGAGGCCATTCTGGCTCCTGATCCGGTTCACGCTGGTATTGAAGCGCCTGGCGATGTGCCAGAGCGTATCGCCACGGCGGACCCTGTAGGATACTTTTTCGATCGCCGCGGTGGCGTTTGCCGCCGTGGTGGTGGGAATCAGCAACTGCTGGCCGACATTGATGAAGTCACCGGTGATGCCGTTCACCTCGCGCAACTGGGCCAAGCTGACGCCGGTGGCCATGGCGATGCCGCTGAGGGTGTCGCCCCTGCGCACGAAGTATTCCCGGGTGGAATTGGTCAGCCTCGCCACGTAATCCATGTACAGGTCGGAAAAGACCGCCACATGGTAATGCGGCGGATAGCGTTCCCGGGTGACGTCGAGCACGCCGGAGCCCTCCAGCGACAGCAGGGTCTGCTGCAGCCAGGCGCGGCACCTGCCCCGGGAAGGAATCCGCAAATCGATGGCCATTCCCGCCGGATGAACCGAGCGGCTGGCCGCGTTCGCCGGCTGCTGGTCGATGGGCCGCAACAGCGAAGTCACCGTGAGCTTTTCGCCGCAGGCCCGGCGGTACTGGCCGCCCAGCCTCTCCAGCAGAAGCTTTGTTGCCGGCAGCGCATAGGGATAGGACACCTGATGCAGGACGATATTGCTGTTTTCGCGCACCCGCAGCAGTGCGCCGCGATCGACCAGACCCGCAACCTGACCGCCGGTCTCGATGAACTCGTGTCCATCCTGGACGGCAATGCGGTACTGATGCCCTACTGAATCACTTGAGCCGAGCAGGGTTTGCGCCTGCACGGCATGGAATGTGGCGGCAAGAGTCAGCGCCAGAATCGCAAGTCGCGGAACAAACAAAATCCGGTTCCTTGTTACAGGCTGTATGGGTTTGCTTCCATGTGCCGCAGGTAAGCTCCGACTTAATTGGAGGCTACCCGATAATGCCCCACATCAACTTATGTCGGCAAGTATCCCGGAATCCTCACTGCAATCTCCATCTGGCGCAAAACCCTATTCCGTCATCCTGCGCAAAGCGAAGCCCCCTTCCGTCATTCTGCGCGGAACGAAGCGTAGTCGCAGAATCTCAAGCCGGTGGCGCTTTGCCGGACCGGCCCGTACTGAAACCCAGGGCCAGACAACCCGCCAGCGCCGCCAGGGCGGAGCCGGCAAGAATACCCAGCCGAACCCGGTCGTAATAAGCGCCCCCGGCATGTTCAAAGGCAAGCCCGGCAATGAACAGGCTCATGGTGAAGCCGATGCCGCAGATGAAGGCCGCCCCCGCCATTTGCAGCCAGTTCACCCCGGCCGGCAGCCTGGTCAGACCAAGCGCGATGCCGGCGCCGGTGAAAAGCAATATGCCGATGGGGTTGCCAAGCAGCAGACCGCCGATGACCCCCAGGGTAACCGGGTGCGACAGATCATCAAGGCCCAGGCCCGCCAGCGAAAGGCCCGCATTGGCGAAGGCGAACAGCGGCAGGATGAAGTACGCCACTGGCGTGTGCAGGTCTTTCTCCACGTCTTTCAGCGGCGAGCGTCCCCCTTTGCCAAGGGGAATGCAGAAGGCGATGAGCACCCCGGCCAGGGTGGCGTGGACGCCGGATTTGAGCACCGCGACCCAAAGGGCCACGCCGATGATCACATACGCCGAAACCCGCATCACCCCCAGCCGGTTGGCCAGCACGGCGCCGGCGAGTATTGCCGCGGCAATTCCCAGGTTCGCAAGGGACAGGTCTCCCGCGTAGAAAATGGCGATGATCAGGATGGCAGCGAGATCGTCGAAAATCGCCAGCGTCAGCAGGAACACCTTCAGGGAAGCCGGCGCCCGGCTGCCGAACAGGCTCAATACTCCCAGGGCGAAGGCGATGTCGGTGGCGCTGGCCACGGCCCAGCCGCTCATCGCCACCGAGTCGCCCCAGTTCAGCCAACTGTAAATCAGCGCAGGCGCCGATATGCCGCCAAGAGCGCCGAGCGCGGGCAGGACGATCTGTTCCGGCGAGGACAATTCCCCTTCCAGCACTTCCCGCTTAACCTCAAGTCCGATGAGGAAGAAGAAAATCGCCATCAGCCCGTCGTTGATCCAGAGCAGGAAGGGCTTGTTCACGGCGAGGGCGCCGATCTGGACCACCATCGTGGTATCGAGCAGGGCCGCGTAATGACTCGACAGCGGACTGTTCGCCAACACCAGCCCCAGGACGGCGGCGCCGAATAACAGGAAGCCTGCGGCAATCTCAAGCCGCAGAAATTCCTTCAGCATGCCGAATGCCCCGTTTACCTCGATTCGCTGTTCCATCGCTTGCCCCCATCTCCCCAAAAAAATCGGAATTCACGCCTTCGCCCGTGCGGCTGCCTGTTCCCCGGCGGCTCAATTCGCCGTGCGTTGGCGGAACAGGCTGCCCACCATGTTCAGCATCCGTTTTCTCGAAAGGACTCGCGGCAGGAACATCATTCTCCGGTTGCGGCTGCCGGTCACGACGGTAACCTGGTCGCCAAGAAAAGCGTCCAGCCCTTCCCTGGCGACTTCCTCGCAGGTCTGGCCCATGTTGTTGGATGCCGCCATCTTCGCATTCAGGTCCCTGAGCGCCTGGGAAGACTTTTCCGAGGCGACCTCGGCGAAGTTCGACGCCGTGGCCCCGGGGCACAGGGTCATCACCCGAATGCCCTGGCCGGCATGTTCATAGCGGATGGCTTCGGTGAGCATGATGACGTAGCCCTTGGTGGCGCCATATACGGCGGAAAAGGGCACTGGCACGAAAGAGGCCGTGGAGCCCACATTGATCACCCCGCCCCCGCCACGGGCCGTCATGTCGGGAATCGCCAGATGGCACAGTTCGGTAAGTGAAGTGATGTTAAGCTGAATCATGCGTGCGTAATCGTCGCGGTCGAATGCGAGAAAGCCTCCCCATCTGCCAAAACCCGCATTGTTGATCAGCAGGTCGATCACAAGGCCGGCCCCGGTGATTTCGCCATACAATTGCTTCGCCGAGCCAGCCAAGCCGAGATCGGATACGAAAACATGGGCCTGCCTGCCGCCGGCGCGGATTTCTTCGGCTGCCGCATCAAGCTTGTCCCGCGATCTTGCGGTCAAGATCACATCGGCCCCGCGACCGGCAAGTTCCCGGGCAAGCGCAAGCCCGATGCCCGAAGAAGCGCCGGTAACCAGCGCGGTCCTGTCCTGAAATGAGTCCATTGATAATCCCCAGGGTTGGTTGATATACGGTCTTCCCCGCATGGTTGGACCAAGCCGGAAGCATAAACCAGGTCATCCAATTCCAGGAACATGCGCCTGACTGAAATCTGAAGAGCATCAATCCCCGTTTGCAGATCCAGCAATTCTCATTTTGGCGCTCCAACCTTCCTGCCATTCTGCGCGAAGCGAAGCGTAGTCGCAGAATCTCTTGCAGTGGCCACGCGATGAGATCTTGCGACTGCGCGCAGGATGACTGATGTGAGCGCGCCCATTGCCATAATGAGAATTGCTGTTGCAGATCGATAGTGTCTGACATCCCTTTCTTCCTCATCTTCTGGAGCAATGCTATTCTTGATGGGATATGGCAAGAGAGTGCCGCTGAAACGGGAAAGTTCGTTTGGGCATGAGCATGATCAAACCGCTTGCGTTCTCAATCGGCGTCTCGGCTTCCGGGATGCTGCTGGCAGCCGAAGCTCCCGGCGCCGCGGGTGATGCGAGCGCGCAACGGGCGCTGCTCGACCGGTATTGCGTCACCTGCCATAACCAGGCGATCGTCAACCTGCCCGTCACGCCGGGCGAATCGCAACTTTTTGCGCAGCTTCGCGACCTTGGCCTGACTCTCGACACCGAGGATGTAGCCGATGTGTCGGCCAATCCCGCGTTGTGGGAGGAAGTCGTGCGCAAGTTGCGGGTGGGAGTGATGCCGCCGCCGGAGAATCCCCGCCCCGACAAGGCGAGTTACGACGGATTCCGCAACTGGCTCGAAGCCGAACTCGACCGGGTAGCGGCGGCGCAGGTCAATCCCGGCCGCACCGAAGCTTTCCATCGCCTGAATCAGACCGAGTACCGCAACGCCGTGCGCGACCTGCTCGATCTCGACATCGAAGTCGCCGAACTGATTCCGCCCGACCCGCCCGACCAGCACGGCTTCGACAATAACGCCGAAGTGCTGTCGCTGTCGCCGGCCCTGATGGAACGATACGTTTCGGCGGCGCACAAGGTGGCGGAACTGGCCGTGGGCGCGGCGCCGCGGGCGGCCGCCATCAAGACCTACGAAGTGCCGCTGAACCTGATCCAGGACGACCGGCTCAGCGAGGAATTGCCCTTCGGCTCCCGCGGCGGGGCTGCCTTCGAGCATAACTTCCCGGTCGACGGCGCATATCGCATCACGGTCAAGTTGCAGACCAATTACGTCGAATTCGTGCGCGGTTACGACGCGCCTCACGAGATCGAAGTCAGTCTCGACGGCGCGCATCTCGAAACTTTCGCCTTCGGCGGCGATGCGCCCGGCACGCCGGCGCCATACAGTTTCGCGGGCAACATCCGCGGCAGCGACGACTGGGAAGAATTCATGATGGCGCTGGCGGAGGAAGGCTACGAAATCGAGGTTTCGGTCGAAGCCGGCCCGCGCGTCATCGCGGCGACTTTTCCCCGCGAGACCTGGGAACCCGAGGGCATATTGCAGCCGCGGCTATTCGGCTACCACCTGGCGGTGACCGAATTGCCCGACGCCAATCCCAGCCTGGGCAGCATCGCGATCGAAGGACCCTTGTCGGTAGCCGGTCCGGGCGACACGCCGAGCCGCCAACGCATTTTCACCTGCCGCCCGGCCAGCGCCGACGAAGAGCCGGCCTGCGCCCGGGAAATACTCGGCACGCTGGCGCAACGCGCCTACCGCCGCCCCGTGATCGAGCGCGATCTGGCGGAACTGTACGAATTCTACGAAGCCGGTCGCCGCGAAGGCGGATTCGATACCGGAATCCAGTTCGCGCTGGAACGTGTGCTGGTGTCTCCCGATTTCCTGTTCCGCATCGAACAGGATCCGGCCGATGCCGAACCCGGCGCCGTCTATGCCATCAGCGATCTCGAACTCGCTTCCCGGCTGTCATTTTTCCTCTGGAGCAGCATTCCCGACGACGAATTGCTCGATCTGGCCGCACGCGGGGAATTGCGCGAGCCCGGCATGCTCGAAAGCCAGGTGCGGCGCATGATGGCAGACCCGAAGGCAAACGCCTTTCTCGAAAACTTCGTCGGACAATGGCTCTATCTGCGCAATCTCGACAGTCATTACCCACTGCCTGCGGGTTTTCCCGAATTCGACGAAAACCTGCGCGAGGCATTCAAACGCGAGACGCAACTGTTCCTCGACGAGCAGATTCGCACCGACCGCAGCATGCTCGAGTTGCTGAGCGCCGATTACACTTACCTGAACGAAAGGCTCGCCCGGCACTACGGAATCCCCGGCATCTACGGCAACCGCTTTCGCAAGGTCACGCTCGAGGGCAACCAGCGCGGCGGACTGCTCGGCCATGGCAGCCTGCTGACGGTGACTTCCTATCCGAATCGCACTTCGGTGGTGTTGCGAGGCAAGTTCGTGCTGGAAAACCTGCTCGGCGCGCCGCCGCCCGAGCCGCCGCCCAATGTGCCGGCGCTAGAGGAAGCGAACGCGGAAGGAAAAGTGCTGAGCATGCGCGAAGCGATGGCCCAGCATCGGGAGAATCCCGCCTGCCGCTCGTGTCACGCGGCCATGGATCCGATCGGATTCTCGCTGGAGAATTACGACGCCGTGGGCAAATGGCGCACGCGCTTCGCCGGCGAGACGATCGACGCTTCCGGGGCGATTCCCGGCGGCGCAGAATTCAGCGGCCCCGACGGTCTCGCGAACCTGCTGATCGACAAGCCCGGCGACTTCGTCGGCGCTGTCACCGAGAAACTGATGACCTATGCCCTCGGGCGAGGTCTGGAGTACCATGACATGCCCGCGGTGCGCTCCATAGTTCGCGATGCGGAAGCGGACGACTATCGCTGGTCATCGGTGATAATGGGCGTGATCGAAAGCGCCCCGTTCCAGATGCGGAGAACAGGATCATGATCATTCTGAAAAAGAAACTCTCACGGCGCACGATGCTGCGGGGTCTCGGCGCAAGCCTGGCGCTGCCGCTGCTCGACAGCATGACGCCGGCGCTCGCCAATACCGGGCCGCGGACCGTAAGCCGGCTCGGCGTGGTCTACGTGCCCAACGGCATGGCGATGAAAGCCTGGACTCCCGCCGCCGAGGGGGCCGATTTCGAACTCACCCGGATCCTGCAGCCCATGGCAGCCTACCGCGAACGCATGCTGGTGCTGACCGGCCTCAATGGCGTGGCGAGCAACGCCGGCGTCCACGCCAGCGCCTCGACCCGCTTTCTGACCGGAGCGACCCCGGCCCGCACCGAGAGCGACCTCCAGGCCGCGGTTTCCATCGACCAGCTCGTGGCGCGCCGGTTCGGCCAGGAAACCCAGCTCGGTTCGCTCGAACTCGCGCTCGACGAAAACGACGTTTTCGGTTCCTGCGACATCGGTTTCAGTTGCATGTACACGAGCACCATCGCCTGGCGCGACGCCAACACGCCGCTGCCGATGGAAACCAATCCGCGGCTGGTGTTCGAGCGGCTCTTCGGCGACATCGGCACCACCGACCCGCAAGTGCGGCTCCAGCGCATCCGCAAGGACCGCAGCCTGCTCGACTCCCTGACCGAGCGCGTAGCCGAACTGAACCGGGAAGTCGGGGCCGGCGACCGCGCCAGGCTCGACCAGTATCTCGACGCCGTGCGCGACGTCGAGCGGCGGATTCAGATGGCCGAGGAACAAAGCGGCCGCGACCTGCCGGAAGTGACGCAGCCGTCGGGCGTGCCCGACACATACGAAGAGCACGCGAAGTTGATGTTCGACCTGCAAGTGCTCGCCTATCAGACCGACCTGACCCGCGTCGTCACCTTCATGATGGGGCGGGAACTGAGTGGCCGCACCTATGCCGAGATCGGCGTGCCCGACTCGCATCACCCGACTTCGCATCATCGCGACGACCCGGTGCTGTACGAGAAGATCATCAAGATCAACGAGTTCCACACCGGCCTGTTCGCCTGGTACCTCGACAAGCTCGACGCGACGCCGGACGGCGAAGGTTCCCTGCTCGACAACATCCTGATGCTGTATGGCGCGGGCATGTCCGACAGCAATCAGCACGACAATCGCGGTTTGCCGCTCGTGCTGTTCGGCGGCGGCTCCGGCAAGCTCAGGGGCGGCCGGCACATCCGCTATCCGGAAGGGACGCCCGTCAGCAATCTGCATTTGACGATGCTCGACAAGATGGGCATGCCGGTCGAACAGTTGAGCAACAGCACCGGCCCGCTCGAATTGTTGAGCGAGGTGTAATTCACAGCCCGGGAGCCTGCGTCACAGGAATTCGCGAAAGCGAAAATTCAATATCGCCGCCCCGTTGGACTGTCGATTGAGTAAAATATTGCGTAATGTTTGACGCTTTATCCATTCCGTCATTCTGCGCGTAGTCGCAGAATCTCCCGAATATGGCAGTTAGCTCAAACCGCGCCACATCCAGGGAGATCCTGCGACTACGCGCAGGATGACTGAAAGAGGGGCGCTCGGAACCATAATGAGAATTGCCGTCATTGAACATTGCATGTTGCTCGCAGCCGCGGTGCCGGCATTCGCATTGCTTGCCATCGCCCCGGCGCTTGGCTCGGACGCTTCCCTGATAGAGGCATCGCGCTTCGAGGATGCCGGGGCCGTTGAAGTTCTGCTTCAAGACGGCGCCGACCCGAACGAACGCCAGGCCGACGGCGCCACCGCCCTGCATTGGGCGGTTTACCGGCAGGACCTGGAAATCACGTCTCTGCTGCTGGCTGCCGGCGCCGACGTCAATGCCGTCAACCGCCTGGGCGCCGCGCCCCTGTTCGTCGCTGCGGAAGGCGGCAACCCCGACCTGATCGAACTGTTGCTCGAAGCCGGCGCCGACCCGGAAATCGCCTTGCCGATGGGCGAAACGCCGGTCATGACCGCCTCCAGGGTGGGCGCGGCCGCAGGCGTCGAGCGCTTGATCGCGGCCGGAGCGGACGTGAACGCCGTCGAGCGCTCTCGCGGGCAGACAGCCCTCATGTGGGCGGCGGCCCAGGGGCATATGGCAGTCGCGCGGCAATTGATCGCCGCCGGGGCCGAACTCGAAGCGCGCTCGACGGTGCGCCCCCGGCTGATGTTCGCAGACGCCTCGAATGGAGGCGCTTTCGATCAGGGGATCGTCGAACGGCTCGGCGGCTATACGCCCTTGCTGTTCGCCGCGCGCAACGGCCATGGCGGCGTGGCCCGGCTGCTGATCGAGGCGGGAGCGAAAGTCGACGGCGCGGCGGGCAACGGAGCGAGCCCGCTCGTGGTTGCGACTCATAGCGGTCACTTCGCGCTGGCGCGCCGTTTGCTCGAAGCGGGCGCCGACCCGAACGCGATCGGCGCAGGCTACAACGCGCTGCACGCCGCGGTGCTGCGCGGCGACCTCGATATGGTGAACGCGTTGCTGGAACACGGAGCGGACCCGAACGTGCGGCTGGAACGGCCCACCCCGACCCAACGCGCGAGCGAGGACTGGGCGTTCCGAACACCGATGGTAAGCGCCACGCCGTATTGGCTGGCGGCCAACTTCCGCGAAGCGGAAATCATGCGCGCTCTCGAACGAGGCGGAGCGGACCCGCTTTTGACGACACTGGAAAGTTATCGCCGGCCGCGCGACCGGGAGTCACGCGTGAATCCGCCGCCGCCCGAGGTCGTGGGCGGATTCGCGAGCCCGATACAGGCGGCCGTGAGAGGCGCAAGCGACCGCGACCGATATTACGTTCTCGCAACCGAGGACCCGGTCGGCGAAGAGCGGCTGGCCCTGGAAGCGGTGATCACGGCCGTCGAGCATGGCGTCGATCCAAACCACGCCGATTTCACCGGCTCGACGGCGCTGCACGATGCGACGGTGAGAAATCTCATAACCATCGTCAGAGAATTGGCAGAGCGCGGAGCCGACGTTAACGCCCTGAATGGCCGCGGCCTGACGCCGCTCGACATTGCCGAAGCGCCTGCAAGACGTAGTGTGCTCAACCTGGAATCAAACGCTCCAGTCCCCGAGGAAACCGCAGCCGAAGTTCTCAGAGAGTTCGGCGCCCTGCTTTCGCAAGATTTGTAGGATTGTGGCTTCGGGTAGGTTTGTGCATGCCGTCCCTGGCGCAAGACTGTAGACTTCGATCAACTCCAGCCTTGCCATCCTTGGCAAGTCGTTCGTCCAGCCACCGAGCACAGCTCGGTGTCGCTCGGCCTGCGCATGAAGCTGCGCTTCATTAACGCTTGGCCTCGCCCCTCAAGAAGCGTTGCTTCTTGTCGGCTACGCCGACCGGGCCTCACCCCTGTCTCGCACGCCCGCTGCACCCTGCCTGCCAGACGGCGACTACCGCAGTGCGTAAACAACCAACTCCGGGACAGGGGTGCTGAGGATGCTCAGGGCTATATACTGCCTGTCATCAACGCTGTAACTCATCGGCGCTCCGCCCGGATTGGCGGGCAATTCGATTGATGCAATCTCCTCGCCGGTCGACTTGTCGCGAGCTACCAGTTTCGGGATGCCGCCGGTATTTTGCGCGTGAATCAGCAGGGTCGAAGTCACCAGCACCGGATGGCGGCCACCGCCGCCGAGCGGGGGCAGCTCGATGCCTTCCGTCGCCGGGCTGTTTTCCACGCGAGCCGACCCGGAACCGTTCGGGACCTGCCAGAGAATCTCGCCCCGGTTCATGTCGTAGGCGGTGATCGTCGAATACGGCGGTTTCAATATTGGCAATCCCCTGGGCCCGGGCACGCCCTGATTCGACAGGCGCGTGTAATTGAAATTGGACTCGCCGGCGTCCAGGGTGGCCATGAGCGGAACAGTGGGATTGTTCGACGACGGAACATAAAGCACGCCGGTTTCCGGGTCCACTCCCGCTCCCGACCAGTTCGCGCCGCCGCCCGCGCCGGGCAGCAGGATCGTGCCGCGGTGGCCGTCGTCGTCGGGCAGGCTCGGCGGCGTAAACAGAGACCCGTAAGTGAAGTTCTCCAGTATTTCCAGGGCTTCGGCGCGTAATTCGGGAGTGAAATCAATCAGATCGTCTTCGCTCAGCCCCTGGGTCGCGAAGGGGGGCGGCCGGGTCGGAAACGGCTGGGTCGGGGATGTTCTTTCGCCGGGAATGATGCCGTCGGGCACGGGCCGCTCTTCGATGGGCCACACGGGCACACCGGTCGCGCGGTCGAAGACGTAGACGAATCCCTGCTTGGTCACCTGGGCGATGGCCCTGATCTCCCTGCCGTCGACGTTGATATTAATCAGGTTCGGCGCCGCGGGGGTGTCGTAGTCCCAGATGCCATGATGAATCATCTGGAAATGCCAGACGCGCTCGCCGGTGCGGGCGTCGAGCGCGACCAGGCTTTGCGTGAACAGATTGTCTCCGGGCCTGTGTCCGCCGTAGAAATCGTTGGTCGGCGCCTCGGTCGGCAGATAGACGTAGCCCAGTTCGAGATCGGCGCTCATCATGGTCCAGACGCCGCCGTTGCCGGTGTAGCGCCAGGACTCTTCCTGCCAGGTCTCGACGCCGAACTCGCCTTGCTGGGGAATCGTGTGAAAGGTCCAGATCAATTCGCCGGTGCGCACGTCGTAGCCGCGAATCCAGGTCGGCGGCCGTTCCTTGAAGCGGGGCCGGTTGGAAGTGATCTGCTGGACGACTATGACATCGCCCACCACCACCGGCGGCGACACGGCGCCAAGAGGCTGGGCGCCTTGCCAGTCCATCCGGTCTCGTTCCGCCCTGGGTATGCCCGCGGTCATGTCGATTCTGCCGCCGGCGAATGTGGTGTCCACTTCCCCGGTTTCTGCGATCAGGGAGAACACGTAGCCGTCATTGGTGCTGACGATGACTCGCGAGTCTTCGCCGTCGCTCCACCAGGCGACTCCGCGATGGTGAAATCCCAGGGGGCTGATGGACGGGCCCGACAGATAGACTTGCGGGTCGTGGGTCCACAACTCTTCGCCGCTGGCCGCATCGAGCGCGGCGACCTGGTTCAGCGAAGTGAGCATGTAGAGCACGCCGTCGACCATGAGCGGCGTCGCCTGCAGCCGGCCGAAGCCCGGCGGTTCCGAATCGGCGCCGAGCAGCGCGGCGAAATCGAGATCTGCGTCGATCGACCGCCAGCGCCAGGCGATTTCGAGCTCGCCGAAATTGTCCGCATTGATCCGGCCCAGACCGGTGTACTTGGTGGAGCCGGCGTCCGCGCCGTAGCTCGGCCATTCGCCGTCGCTGTCGCCGTATTGTCCGAAGGCGCCAGCACTGGCGAAAAGCAGGACAACAACGCCCGCTGGCGCCATGATCAGGCAGCGCGGAATCCGGATCGCCGCGACCCGCTTCACAGGCGCTCTTCGAGAAAGGCAGCCGAATCCTCGGCATTCATCAATGCGACTACCTTGTCCGGGTCCACCCTGAAGGTGATATAGGTGGCGTGATCGGGAATCTCGATGAATTCGTGGCCCGTCCCCGCGGGAATCACGAACACGTCGCCCGCGTTCAACTCCGTCGTTACGCCGTTGCGCACATCGCGCGCATTGTGTCCGGGGCCGTTGAGATTGATAACGTTGTAGCTGTCGGAAGCTCTCGGCACGGGGTCGACCAGTTCCGGCCCGGTGAGTACGGTGCCGCCCCCGGACAACATGTAATAGACCTCCGTAACCAGGCTATGTTCCGCCACCCGGTTGGCGCGTTCCACCAGGGCGTTGCGATGCACCAGCGATACCTGCACCTGTGTACGCCCGGCGTCGATCGAGCGAATCTGCATATCGCCCACGGCTTCGCGCTGCCCGAGTTGCACGTATTGCTGAATCTCTTCCAGCGGCACAAGTTCGGCGTGGCACATTTCGCAGGAAGGCTCGACAGTGCGTTGCGCCGAAATGCGACCGGCAAGGAAAACCACGGGCAGCAGCAAGAGCAGCCAAACCAGCATTCGTGAAAGATTGTGCGAAGAAGTCATAAGGTTTTCTCCTGACAGGGCAAGCCTTCAAGTCCCGCGTGCCGCTCTCGCTCCAAGGCGGTTTGCCGACCGGTAGGCATGATTTTGAACGAATTGTGACACGAATTAGTGAAGGAAGTTATCGCGGAGCCCGGTCTACTTTCCAGGTTCAGGAAATCCTGCTTCATTGGCTGCCGTCTCCGTTTAGTTACTCGGTATTATTGCTTCGCACATATCTGTACGATTATCATGAACGGAAACGAGTTTGTTCGCCGTGTGCGACGGCTGGGTGGAGAACGTGGTGTGGCGGTTCGCTTTGATATTCGTCCGGGTAAGGGAAGCCATGGACGGCTTCATTACGGGGATCGCTTCACGACCGTCAAGGACCGGCGCAAGCAGATCGGCGCCGGGCTCCTGTCCGCGATGCTTCGGCAACTTGGCCTGAAGAACGAAGATTTGCAGTAAGACGAACAAGAAGGAGAGGAGAATGGCACAAACTTTAGCTTGGCCAGCGGAACTGGTGCGGCAGGGGGATGGTTCGATTCTCGTCTCCTTCGCCGACATTCCGGAAGCCCTGACCGAAGGGGAGAACGAATCCGAGGCCTTGGCGCAGGCACGAGATTGCCTGATAGCCGCCCTGGCCGGTTACATCGGGGCGCGCCGCGATATCCCCATGCCTTCTGCCGCAAGAGGGCGTCCCATGATTGCTTTACCGGCGCTCGTCGCCGCCAAGATCGCGTTGTATTGCGCAATGCGCGCCGACAGAATCGGAAACACCGCACTTGCCGCGCGGCTCGGAATTTCCGAGGGCGCCGTTCGCCGCCTGCTGGACCTGGACCATCGTTCGCACATCGGCCAAATCGAAAAAGCACTTCAAGCGCTCGGACAACGGCTGACTATAACCACCCAGGCGGCTTGACCCCCGAATATCAAACTGGATAGGAACCGTTTGCAATCATACTTTACATTTGGACGACTAAATGCATAATTAGTCGACATGATTGAACGCCCCTTCTGGTTGACGCAGATCCACGAGGCCTGGAACAGACGCTCGATCGTCTGGCTTTCCGGGGTGCGCCGGGTAGGCAAGACAACAATCGCCCGCATGTTGCCCGACTCGGTGTACATGAACTGCGACCTGCCCTCGACGATTCGCTCGCTTGAGGATCCGGAACTGTTTTTCGAAGATCAGTCGCCTGAGTCAATTCTGGTGTTTGACGAAGTGCATCATCTGGAAGACCCAAGCCGGCTGCTGAAGATCGCCGCCGATGAATATCCCCATCTGAAGATTCTGGCGACTGGTTCTTCCACCCTGGCGGCCACGCGAAAGTTTCGCGATTCGCTGGCCGGACGCAAACATTCCATCCACCTGTGTCCGGTACTGTGGGAAGAATGCGGCGACCCCTTCAACGCGCCGGAGCTTGACCACCGGTTGCTGCACGGCGGCTTGCCGGAGCCGTTGCTGGCCGCCGACAAGGATCCGGCCTTTTTCAGTGAGTGGATCGACAGCTTTTACGCTCGCGACATCATGGAGTTGTTCGGCATCCGCAATCGGCAAGGATTTTTGGCGCTGTTTCGTCTTCTGTTGCGGCAAAGCGGTGGCCAACTCGACTATTCCCGGCTCGCGAGTTCGGCCGAGCTGAGCCGAGGAACCGTCAAGACACATATCGAGGCCATGGAGATTGCACACGCGATTCGCCTGCTGCGCCCGTTTCACCGCGGCGGCAAGCGCGAAATCGTCAGCCGTCCCAAGTGCTATGCGTTCGACACCGGCTTCGTCACTTTCGAAAGAGGCTGGGACACGATCCGCGACGACGACAGGGGATTGTTGTGGGAACACCTGGTGCTGGACAGCCTGTGCTCCCGCTTCAATGAAAGCGATATTTTTTACTGGCAGGACAAGTCCCGACGCGAAGTGGATTTCGTCATCCGGCGAAGTCGTGACCGGGTCGACGCCGTTGAATGCAAGATCAATCCGGAGAAGCTCGACGCCACGCCGGTAAACGCGTTCCGGAGTCTGCATGCGAACGGAGACAACATCGTCATCAGCCCGGCCGTGAGAAAACCGTACCAATTCCGCCGCGGTGGCCTGGTGTTTACCGCATGCAACACCAACGATTACCCGCGATGACGGAATGCCGCAAAGTCCGGAAAAAAATGGTGATCCGGACGGATAACGAGTTGTTCGCCGCGTGCGACAACTGGAGAAACTCATCTGGGGCAGTCACTTGGATGCGCGCCCGGATTCTCAGCAAGATCGGGGAAAATTCTCAAATCAAGTCTATAATCCCGGCATCGGAGAGGTGCCGGAGCGGTTGAACGGACTTGATTCGAAATCAAGCGAGGGCGCAAGTCCTCCCAGGGTTCGAATCCCTGCCTCTCCGCCAGACTTCCTTTTGTCACATGCTCGCACGGGACACCCATGAGCACCAGGTGGGTGCCCCATCAGTACCATGTTGGAAAATCGAATGGGTGAATCGCCGAAAACCGCGCTTCAGTTTTCCGGGCGGAATTGCCCAGTCAGTTCGCCCCGCCGCAGCCACATGATTAGAATCGTTGAAATGAATACGCCCACCGCCAGGGCGAACAACTGGCCGCCGTCCCGGTTGCCCGCTTCATCGATCACCACGCTGACGCCAAGCGGTGTAAACAGGTGGAAAAAGATCGCGCCACTGATGACGAGAAAACCGATCAGCGCCCCCAGCTGCTGTGTCCGGCGAATGAGCAGCAAGATCGAAGCGATCAGTTCAACGCTGCCGACCGTGTAACCGCCCCAGGTTGCGAAGCCCGAGGCGATGAAGGCGGGTAGGCCGATGGAGCCCATCCAGTCGCCGATAGTCGTGAATATGTGCTGCGTCTCGAACGAGTTGGTGAATTTGAAAAAAAGCGACTGCACGAAGACAATGGCGACGAATATCGCCAGCACCCACGGCAGGTAGCGCATGACTCTTGCCCTAGCCATTGAATCGCCCCCCTGTCGAATTGTTATGAATCATCCCTGATTCTATGGCTCGCCCACTCTCCTGTGAAGAAGAACAATCGAAATTTGGTGGCAAGAATCAACCAAAACCACCGAATTTCTTGATCCGCACATATATGTACGGGCATTATGGCAGGCAATGAGTTTCTGCTTTGGGAGGGCAGCGATATGACTCAACGCCGGGCATGGCCGGTGAATCTGGCAAAGCACCGAGACGGCACTGCAAAAAAGCGACGGGACACCCATCATCTCCTCCGTTGGGTGTACCATCAGCCGGCAGCCGGCGTCGCTATCGTCAATTCGGGCTAGGAGCCTGCGCCGTGGGAATTCGCGAAAGCGAAAATTCGCTGTTGCCGCGCCCCTGGCTGGTCGATTGAGGGGAATATTGGTGGATATTCAACGAAATCGAGCGGCCAGGGGCGCGGATGAGAGCGGATTTGCAGCCGTGAGTTCCCACGGCGCAGGCTCTTGGGAGTTTTACACATGGAACTCAAGGACTTTCAGGCACTGACCTTCGACGTTTACGGAACGCTCATCGACTGGGAGGCCGGCATCTTCGAGGCGCTGCGGCCGCTCACGGACCGGCTCGCAGAGACACCGACGCGGGAAGCCGTGCTACAGGCCCATGCGCGCCACGAGTCCGCGCAGCAGGTCGCCACCCCGGGCCTCCGCTACGCCGACCTGCTGGCGACCGTGTACCGCCGCCTCTCCGAGGAATGGCGCACGCCCGCATCCTGGGAAGAGTGCGTGGCATACGGCCAGTCGATCGGCCGCTGGCCCGCGTTTCCCGATGCCGCCGACGCGTTGCGGCGACTGAAGTCCCGTTATCGCCTGTTCGTACTCAGTAACGTGGACAACGCGAGCTTCGCCGCGAGCAACGAGAAGCTCGGGGTGGACTTCGACGGCGTCTACACCGCCGAGGACGTCGGCGCCTACAAGCCGGCCGATGCGAACTTCGAGTACATGCTGAACCGCCTCGAATCCGACTTCGGCCTCGGCTGTTCCGACATTCTCCACACCGCGCAGAGTCTGTTCCACGACCACGAGCCGGCGAACCGGTTCGGCCTGGCCAACGCCTGGATCGACCGGCAGCGTTTATCCGAAGGCGGCAACTGGGGCGCCACGGCGCGGGTCGGGACTCGACCGACCGTCGCATTTACCTTCTTCTCAATGCGCGAGATGGCGGACGCCGTCGAAGAACACTGAGAAACCGCCTGCCCCTGGCCTTCCATCAAAAAAACGCAATGGGACACTCATTACTCCGATATCAATCTTCGAGACAAAACTTGACATCCCCGGATTCCTGGGAAATGATTAGTTCAATTTAGCTTAGCTAATTTGTGGGCCGAAGATGAAAATCAACATGCACGAGGCTAAATCCCAGTTGTCGAAGCTTGGCAAACTTGCCTGGCAGGGCGAGGAAATCATCATTGCCAAAGCGGGCGAACCCTGGCTGTGCCTGACACCGTATCGGGAAAATCGACAGGAACGGAAAATGGGAGGGCTGGAGGACCAGTTCTGGATGTCCCCTGATTTCGACGACGAGGATGAAGAACTCATAAACGACATCGAAGCTTCGACGATCTTTCCAGGCGAGGAAAGTTGATGCGGCGTCTTTTGCTGGACACCCACGCGCTGGTGTGGTGGCTGTCAGATACGGAAAAACTCTCTTCGCAATCCGTCTCGGCTATTTCCGATTCTCGAAATGAGGTTTTCGTAAGCGCGATCACCGGCTGGGAAATCGCCTACAAGCGAGAGAGGAAGAAAATCACTGCGCCGGAGAATCTGGATGGATTGATAGAAGTGGTCGGGCAAATTTGGACAGTCTGTTAAGGTAGTTTTCGAGGACTGGGAGGCTGTCTAATGAAGAGGAGGAGATTCAGCGCGGAGTTCAAGCGCAAAGTGGTTTTGGAGGCGATGCGAGGCGACGATGCGGTTCGTGTGATCGCGGCGCGTCACAACGTCAATCCGAACCAGGTGAGCAAGTGGAAAGCCGAGGCCCACGACGGGCTGCTGGAGGTTTTTCGCCAGGGGAAAGGCGGCGGCGTGTCCGATTCCGAACGGCTGATCGAGCGGCTGTACGCGCGGATCGGCGAGTTGACGGTGGAGCGGGATTTTTTTCTGAAGGGTTCGCGCGGCTTGGACGGGCTGAGCAAGTGAGTTTGATCAAGGAAGACGAGACCGTGCCGCTTGCGCGCAAGTGCGCCCTGGCTGGCGTGAGCCGCTCGTCGCTGTATTACGAGCCGCGGCCGCCGGAGCCGCGTCGGCTGCGGCTGCGTCGGCTGGTGGACGAGTTGTACATGTCGTTTCCGTACTACGGCACGCGGCGCGTGAGTCTGCACTTGCGCCGGCAAGGTCACGACGTGGGCCGCGGTTTGGCGCGAACCTTGATGGCCGAGGTGTGCTGGCGTACGGTGTATCCGCGTCCGCGCGCGTCGCGGGCGCGGCCCGGCCACAAGATCTACCCGTACCTGCTGAACGACCTGGAGCGGATCGCGCCTGGCGAAGTGATTTGCGCGGACATCACCTACATACCGATGCGGGGCGGGTTTTCGTATTTGGTTGCCGTGATGGACTGGGCGAGCCGTTTGGTGCTGTCGTGGGAGCTGGACAACACGCTGGAGGCGGGTTTTTGCGTGAGCGCCCTGGAAGAGGCGCTGGAGCGCTACGGGGCGCCGCTGATCTCGAACACGGACCAGGGCGCGCAGTTCACCTGTGAGGCGTATCTGCGACCGCTGCTGGACCGGGGTGTGAAGATCAGCATGGACGGCAAGGGCCGGTGGATAGACAACCGATTCATCGAGCGGCTGTGGCGTTCGCTGAAGTACGAATCGGTGTATCTTGAGGAACTGACCGGCGGCCGTCACGCGCGGCGGGTGATCGCGTCGTGGCTGGACCACTACAACCACCGGCGTCCGCATCTGGCGCTGGCGGGACAGACGCCGGCCGAAGCGTATGCCGCGGGCGGGAAGACGGCGGGTCTGGAGGCTGCGGCGTGAAAATGCGGCGGCGCCCCCCTGCCCCTGACCTTTCATCACGCCGAGTGCGCGGCGCGGCTTCCAATGTATCACCGCGACCCGTTCGACCGGTTCCTGATTGCCCAGGCACAAGCGGATGGCTTGACCATGGTCACCCGCGACAACCGAATACCGCAGTACGGAATTCACATCTTGCCCGCGTGAGCCACGCTCTCTCGGTTGGGCGAGTAGAAAAATCCAGGAGCATATGACCGTGTCATTCGAACCGGCGAGTAGCGCGGCTGACGCCGAGTGGGTCGCCGCGGCCCTGCGCAGCGGGAGTTGGACACGCGTATCGGCCGTGATTCCGAACGTGTTCGAGGCCTACGCGGTGCTGCGCCACTCGGCCCAATTGTGCGTCTGTACCGAGGATAATATTGCGGCCTTTCAATCTGGTCGCTACCACAACAAAGATTGGGACGGGGAAAGGCTTCGCTGGTCACAGGTAGCCGAGATGGATCTGCCGGTTGTTTACGGTCGCACCACCGTGGACGGCATGACTCGGGATACTCAATATCGTCGTTTACCCGACGGTAAATGGGTCAGGGATACATTGGCGAATGGGGGACTGAGCCTGCTGATTCGCGCCGGGGACGAGTGGATTGAAGGTCCCGAGGAAGGAGGATTCGAACCGGAACTCGCGCGAGCTTTACAAGCTGTGCTCGCCAGGTTTACCGCCAGCCCAGACCCCTGCTGGTATGGAATCTGGGAAGGTTGGGGATTCCTGTCGAAGTCGCAGCGTCGGGCGCCCGCCATTGACGGACTAGGTCGTCGATGGCATCTCTTTCAAGCGCCGCTTGCCAACATGGACCAGTCCTTCTTCCCGGACACTCCATGGCATCACCCAGCCAATCTTATCTGGCCTCAGGATCGAAGCTGGTGCGTGGCCACCGAGATCGACCTGGAGGTAACTTACGTCGGTGGCACCGAAGAACTCATCGCCGCCGTTTTGAACGAGCCCGCTCTCGAGTCCGAACGCGTTAACGTGGACGATTCATTGGCGATGCTGCGCGATTTGCTGCAACCGGTCGTGGAGAAGCCGCCTGGCGCCAAATTGCAGGAAGGATTCGAGGCGCGGGAATACCCACGCGAATTGCCCGACTTCAAGCCACCCCTCCCCGAGTCATGGAGAGAGCGCTTTTTCCACTGGCTGCTGACGTTGCGTTGGAGACTGTTCAGGTCGAAGTACGAGTTCAGAGCTTACACGCCGCCAAAGAAAAAGAGTTGAACCCGGAAGCAACCGTCAAGGATTACTTGACTGTTGGATTCGAGGGAACAGCCATGTTGTACAGATTCAGTGGGATACCCATCTGGAGGATCTCACATTATCCCGCCGAATTTTCTCCCGCGAGACCCCGGGATTGTTCGCGATGAAGTCGAGCAGGGCTGAAACGGCAAGCGACATGAAACGAATTCCTCACTGGGGTGAAACGATCAAGTTGCTAATATCAATAGGTTTTTTCGATCAAGTAAGAAATCGTTTCACGCATTTTGAAACGATTCTCGAAGTCCAGCCATGTCACCATCATGGTTCGTGTCCGCAGTTTCGATGGTACTTACATCAATAGCTGTCACATGCATATTGGTAACTCCCAAGTTACCATATTCAATTGAGCTCATTAGCGGATCTATCGACAACGAAAGCGACAGGCGGATTTAGAGCATGCCATTGACAAGAGACTTCAAAGAAACGATTCAGGCACGAGTAGAGAATGACGCCGAATTCCGCGCGACGCTTCTGGAAGAAAGCGTGGAATGCCTTCTGTCAGGTGAGACCGAGGTCGGCAAATCCTTGCTGCGCGACTATATCAACGCAACCATAGGATTTCAGGAGCTTGGCGGCTTGACTGAAAAGTCGCCGAAGAGCCTTATGCGAATGTTCGGCCCCAACGGCAATCCCCAGGCGCGCAACCTGTTCGAAATCATAGGCTGCCTGCAAACGTGCGAAGGGCTGCATCTAAAGGTCCAGGCAGTCAGCGCAACTGGGTGATAAATTCAAGAAGCGATAACGGGGTAGGCCATATCGCAAACGGCGGGAAAATGGTGCACTTATCAGGTGGGTGTCCCATGTGCCACTACGAGAGGCCATAGCGCGACGGGCGTGGAAACCGGATGCCGGGTTGTCGGCGCCAAGCCTATCGCAAGACCACAGCGACCCTGACTTCGCAGGAAATCGCGGCCCGGCGAACTTGAGGCAGTGATCGATGCCCTGGCTGGGGAGCCATGAACTTGATTATTCCATTCAGGCCGGGCATAGTGGTCCGCATGACTTCCGTATCCATTACAGACCTCAAGGCAAACCTGTCGCGCCACCTTCGCGAGGTTCGTCGAGGCGTTGAAATTCAAGTGCTTGACAGGGGCAAACCGATTGCGCGGTTGGTGCCATCTCAGCCATTCGGGAGCAAGGAAGACGCAAGAGAGGAGCTCATTCGGGAAGGCGTGATTATTCCGGGCAGCGACACTGCCGCCAATGTCCTGGATCGACCACCGCTTGATCTGAAGATCAACCTTTCCCAAGCACTGGATGAAGACCGGGAAGACCGCGTGTGAGGTATTGGGATACTTCGGCGCTCGTACCGCTGTTCTTGACCGAAACCGGCTCAGTCCAAGTTCGCCAACTTTCTCAGGAAGACAAACGCGTTACCACCTGGGTATGGACACGCACCGAATTGGTTAGCGCAATCGAGCGACGAGCCCGCGAAGGCAGTCTTTCTCAAGCTGATCGTCTGAACATGCTTGATTGGATTGGTTCCGTGTCTGCGGGATGGGACGAAGTTTCGGATATTTCGGCGGTAAGTGCCCAGGCAAATCAATTGCTGGCTCGCCATTCGCTCAGGGCGGCAGACGCGGGTCACTTGGCGACCGCCATGATAGTCCGAGAAAAAATAAACGATCCCCTTGATTTTGTTTGTCTCGACAACCGGCTATCCAGTGCGGCGAAACAGGAGGGGTTCCACGTCTTGCCGGAAACTGCACAGTCAAGCTAGACGATCTTCCGGTCTTTTGCATTCCACAGAAAAAACGAACGGTGTATGTGGTCATGAGCTTGGTAGATTCGTTGTCTGGCGGGATTGTGAATTTCCTCGTGACCTTTCATCAGTTTGGTCAATACCAGATCTTCGCTGATCGAGAACGGCACACGCCCGCCTAGGAGCCTGCGCCGTGGGAATTCACGGCTGCAAATCCGCTCTTATCCGCGCCGACGGAACGTCTGGATTCGGTGGGCCCGGCATGGTGCATGGCCACGCTCCCATTGATTCCAATGTCCCGCACGAGCGATTTCGGGTGAATCCAATGCAACCGATTATGGAGAAGCCGCCTTGAGCCTCGCTGCGGCAAGGTTTCGAGGCGCGGAACTTCCCGTAAAACTCAGCGCAAAGCCAGCGCCACCAGTTCGGGCTCGTCGCCGAGGCTGCCGACTGCGACAACGATGTATTGCCTGCCCTCGTGCATGTAGCTCATGGGGGCGCCGGTCGTGCCCGAGGGCAGATCGGTGCGCCAGACTTCTTCGCCGGTGAACTTGTCGTAGGCCCGGAAGGCGGTGCCCCACATGTTGGGCTGGGTGCCGCCGTGGTTGTTGCTGCCCACGCCGATGAAGAGCAATGTCCTGGTTACGAGCGCGGCGGGGCGGCTGGCGATGCCGAGGGTGGGCAGGTCGAGTTCGTCCAGATTCGGATGGTCGCTCAGCGAATCTCTGTTGGCGATCTGCCAGACGTGTTCGCCGCTGTTCATGTCGATAGCCGTAATGCGGCCCCAGGGCGGCTTGGTCAGGGGGATGCCGTCGGGGTAAGGCGCTTCGCGGTTCGGGCTCCAATAGGGCATGTCGGCTTCGGTGATGCCCTGGGTGGCGATCGGCGCCGGTTTCGTCGGGAAAGGCTGTGTGGGCGACAGGACTTCGCCGGGCACATCGGATTGCGGTACGGGGAGTTCTTCGATCGGCCAGACTGGTTCTACCGTCACGCGGTCGAACACGTAGACCCAGCCGGTCTTGTTGGCCTGCATCACCGCCTTGATGGGCCGGCCGTCGACGACGATGTCGCCGAGTACGGGCGGGCCGACATTGTCGTATTCCCAGACGTCGTGATGCACCATCTGGAAATGCCAGACGCGTTCGCCGGTGCTCGCGTCGATGGCGACCAGGCTGTTGGAATACAGATTGTCGCCGGGGCGGTGGCCGCCGAAGTACGCCGCGGTGGGAGCGGTGAAGGGAACGTAGACATGGCCAAGTTCCTCGTCCGCCGACAGGCAGCACCAGGAACCGAGGTCTCCCGCGCCGCGCCAGGAATCGTTGGCCCAGGTATCGGCGCCGAATTCCCCCTCTTGTGGAACGGCGTGAAAAGTCCAGAGCAGTTCTCCGCTGACGGCGTCGAAACCGCGCACGTCCTCGGAATGGACGCCACGCCATTGCGTGCCGCCGTCGCCGGCGCCATTGACGGTGCCGGAGATTATGACCACACCGTTTACAACGATGGGTGAGGTGGAGACCAGGCTGAAGGTTTCCGCGCCCTCCGGAACCAGGTTGACGGCGCCGTCGTCGCCGAAACCGGCGATAGCCTCGCCGGTGGCCGGGTCCAACGCATGGAGACTGCCCAGCCGCACGGCGAAGATGCGGTCCTGCGATCCGTTGGACCAGTATTCTATTCCGCGAGCGGAAGGCGCCGCGGCTGCTTCAACCAGACCTGCGGTGGCGCTCAAGACCGAGGCCGCCCATGCGCATGTAAGAAAAAACGGTGCGTGAATTACATGGCGGATGCTTGCGGTCATGGTTCTGGCCTCCAATCGTTCAGGCGATTTGTATCAGGCCGGCAAATGCCCTGTCGAGATAAATGCCGGTTGGGCTGTGGTATGCGGACCGACGGCATATGCTATTCGGAAGAGAGGCCGCTGTTGAATTAATACCAAAAATTGGTATATTTTGTTCAGCGGAGCTACGTCATGGCCAAAAACACATCTATATCGCTCGGTGACCATTTTGCCAGCTTCATCGACACACAAGTTCGATCCGGTCGCTTCGGGTCGGCAAGCGACGTTATGCGGGCAGCGTTGCGCCTGCTTGAAGAACATGAGGCGCGAGTCGGAGCCTTGCGGGATGCCTTGATTGCTGGCGAGCGGTCAGGTGAACCGCAACCCTTCGATTTCGACGAATTCAAGGCGCGCAAACGAGCGGAGTTCAGTCAGGCGGCGAAATGAGCCGCGCAGTCTACGCCCCAGCCGCCATCGCGGACATTGACAGCATTTGGGACTACACCGCCGAGAATTGGGGTATGGAGCAGGCTGATCGATACACGGACGACATCCGCGATGTATGCAACGAACTGGCGGCGGGAAATAAGCGAGGTCGCCCTGTCGATATCCGAGACGGCTATCTCAAGTACGCAGTAGGACGACATCTCGTTTTCTTTATAAGGGCAGTTGACGGAATCGCCGTCATGAGGGTACTCCCCCAGCAGATGGACACAGAATGGCATTTGTCAGTATAAGAGGGTATGCGGACGGACAAGCATACGTTTTGCGGAAAATGCGGGAAATGGATGCAAACAGGTTTGGTGCGGCGAGAAGTGGTCGGGCAAATTTCACTCAGCGGAATCGTAAATGATACGCACTGGATGTGGCGCGGGAGGCGGTTCGGGAGTCGATTCGGATAAGTCGGCCAGCAGTTGCTTGAAATTGTCATAGCGCTCTTCCGTCACGTAATCGCCGACAAAAAACCAGTTGAGATCATCTGCCAGGTCGCGGTCTGCCTCGTCACCTTGAAACCAGGCGACCGATTTTTCCAGAAAGGTAACGGCGGCTTCGGGATCATAACCAGCGTCCCGGGTAAAGCGGGCGCCGACTTTGTCCATTTCGAGCAGGACCGAACGAGTGTATTCGCGGATCATCTGGTTTTCGTAGACTGTGCCGGTTACGAACCCCCCTGCCGGCCCAAGCGCTACATTCAAGGCGATCACCCCAAGCCAACGGAACGCCTCGAAGTTGACGTATGCATCGGTGAAATGGGTTGCTGAATCTGCAAAAAAACCTGGGAATCACGCTGCGCCGAACTCGAGAAAGGGAGCGAAATCGCAGCACGAGTCACACCACGACAGTCTGCCACATGATAATTTCTGTCCATTATCGGCATGTTTCAAACATGCTCACGCAATTGAAATGCGTTTATTGCCTGCACTGTCGGTCCGACCGGGTGACTTTGGTTGGTGCGGCAGAAGACCATTACGGGCAATCGCGCGTTTCGCAACAAGGGCTGGGTCGCGAGCGCCTGTTTGGCGTCCCGGGGCGCGGGGAGTTCCTTCCACTTGCTTTCGGCGAGCGTCAGTTCGCCGTTGCGTTCGATCACGAAGTCGACTTCCCTTGACTGGTCGCGATAAAACCACAGCGATGCCTCGGGTGACTCGATGTCGAGGAGCTTGCGCAATTCGCCGAAGACGAAAGTCTCCCAGATGGCTCCGATGAGATAGTATTGTGCGACGGCCTCGCGGTTCAGGCCAAGCAGGAAGCAGAGTAATCCCACATCGTTGAAGTAGAGCTTGGGCGATTTTGCGAGTCGCTTGCCGATGTTGCTGGAGTAAGGCTCCAGCAGTGTGATCTGGTTTGTGGCCTGGAGCACGCTCAGCCATTGGTCAATGGTCTTGCCGCTGATGCCAACCTCCTTGCCGAGTTCGGTCTTGTTGAGCAACTGGCCCGAACGGATGGCGGCGGCGCGCATGAATCGGTCGAAGTCGCGCAAGTGCTTGACGTTCAGAATCTGACGCACATCGCGTTCCAGATAGGTCGCCTGATAGCCGCGGAAAAAGTCCGCCGGCGGCAGTTCCGGGTCTTTCCAGAGCTGGGGCATGAATCCGCGAACCAGAATTTCGGCGATTCCCTCTTTGGATTCCCGCTCGGCAAATACGCTGCCGAGTTCATGGATCGAAAGTGCTTCAAGTTCAAGGATGCCGCAGCGTCCCGCGAGGGAGTCGGAGACTTCCTGCATGAGCGCGAACTTCTGGGACCCGGTGAGAATATGGCGACCGTTGGCTTCACGGTTGCGGTCGATCTCGACCTTGAGGTGACGGAACAGCCTGGGGGCGTATTGCACCTCGTCCACAAGCAGCGGGGCTGGATGACGGCTCAGGAAGGATTGTGGATCCTCCTCGGCAAGCCGGGCTTCCGCGGGCAAGTCAAGGCTGACGTAGTTGTGGTCGGGAAACAGGCTGGTCAGCAAGGTTGTCTTGCCGGTCTGGCGAGCGCCGGTGACTACAACGGCGGGAAAGTGCCGGGCAAGTCGCAGCACCGATCGGGACAAGTCTCTTGGAAACATGGGTTTCGACAATTCTGGAAGTGATACTTCGGATATGTTGGAGTTAGGGTACAGGAATTACGGGGAAATGACTAGCCATGAGATTCTGCGACTTCGCTACGCTACGCGCAGAATGACAGACGGGAGAGATTACGCTACGCGCAGAGTGACAGACGGGAGAGATTACGCTATGCGCGGAATGACAGAAGAGGAAGGCTGCACTGCGGGCAGAGTTTCCTCAGGCCGACATGCCCCTGCCTGCGACGCGCCAGATCGCTTCCACGCGGTCGTTGCGGATGGCGTAGATATGGTCGTATAGATTCACCACCGGGTCGCAATGCGAGACGATCAGTTCTAGCTTGTCGCCGACCCGATATGTGCGCGAGGCATTCTCGCCATAGCGGATCGTGCCGAATTCGTCCGAGCCGGAAGTGTAGCTGATGTCGGTTTCGCCCTTGACGATGGGCCAGGGGCGATTGATCGTGCAGGCCTTGGCGCCCGCGTCCGACGTGGCGCGGCCGGCGTACTGGTCGTTCAGCACCGTGGCCATGATCGTCAGCGAAGGTTCGAAATCCGAGTAGACGCTGTCGTCCCCTTCGCCGCCTATGTCCAGGTATTGTGCGTCCATGAAGACGTAGCTGCCGACCTGGATGTCGGTCAGTCCGGCGGTCTCGTGATCGATATTGTAAGTTCCCGTTCCGCCGCCGCTGAAAATATCTGTGCGCAGACCCGATTGCCGCATGAGCTCGAAGGTGTCCGCGGCGGGCGCCAGCGCTTCCAGCGTGCGAGCCTTGCGCGTGGCGAATCCGGCGACGTGCTGGGAGGCGCCATCGTAACAGAGCATGCCGCGGAAACGCAGTCCGGGCAGTTGGTCGACGAGTTGCGCCAGACCGAGCGCAGGCTGCCCCGGCGGCGTGCCGGTGCGGCCCATGCCGGGGTCGACGTCGACGACAACGTCGGCAGTCAGTCCGTTGGCCTGCGCCGCCTCGGATAACAGCCGCGCATTGTCCACGGAATCGGTCGCCTGGACGAAACCGGGGCACTCCGCAGCCAGGGTCATGGCGCGATTGATCTTGGTCGGCGTGACATTGGTCGTGGTCATGAGTATCTCTTCAATTCCGTTGCGGAACATGACCTCGGCCTCGCTTATCTTGGCGGTGCAGATTCCCACTGAACCGGTATCGAGTTGCATCCGGGCGATCACCGGACACTTGTGCGTTTTGGCATGGGGCCGGCTGGCGATGCCGTTGGCGCCCATGGTGGACTGCATCTTCGCCAGGTTGGCTTCGAGCAAGTCAAGGTCGACGCAAAGCGCCGGCGTGTCGAGTTCCCATTTCGAGACATCGACCTGCATCTGGCCGTCAACGAAGAAACTCTGTATCTCGGCGGTGGTGTACCCGCGCACCGACGTGGGAATCAGGATAGCCGCGGCCCCGCTGGCCTGTAGGAATCGGCGCCGGTTGAATTGTGATGATTTCATGCTATCTGGCCGCCCGTCCGAGATAGCGCTGAAAGGTCTGTTCGACAAAATCGTCCACGCCGGGAACGAACAGGACGGCGAGTATCGTGACGACGATGGCAACGGCTATGGCCCAATAGAACAGTTTCATGATTCGGTTCCCCTGTCCGTCACCGCGGCGCCGCTTCGAAAACCCAGACATCGCCGGCTTCGATTCCCGGCCGGGTGGTTTGCGAAGGATACTTGCCGGTAATCGCGGCGGTAATCGCGTCGAGCTCGTCACCCGACTGAATGCGATTGAGTTGACGTTCGTAGCGTATGCCGTTGATGCGAATGACCGCCCGGCCGTCGCGCTCGGCCTGCACCGGCCATTGTTTCCAGATGCGCCCGACCGTCGTCCCCATGTAGCCCGACCAGACGTACAACTTGCCTTCCGCTTCCGCTATCCAGATGCGGCGCGATTGCGCCGGGTCCAGCAGTTGAAGTTCGACCGTTGGAATCTCGTTGACGAAACTCCAGTCCGGCTCCGGTCCGGCATAGATTTCGCCCGACACCAGCGGACCGCCCGAAAACACCCGGTTGGGCCCGTCGGCGAAGCGCTGTTTCACGGCCGCCGTTGCGACCGCCGCGACGGGAATCGCCAGCAGGCAGGCCAGGATAATCAGAATTCTCAGTAAAAGTTGCATCGATCTCCCCTGTTCGATTCTTGCCAATGGTTACGGCAAGCGGAAAACGAAAAGCATGTTGCCGCCGCCGCGTTGCTGCAACTCCGGCGTCAGCATGCGATAAGTGACGCCGCCGCCGGCCGCGATGGCGACGTATTGCACTCCGTCCACGGTATAGGTAACCGGGAAGCCGCCGGCGGTGGAATTGAGGATCTGCTCCCACAGCACATCGCCGGATTCGGCGTCGAAGGCCCGGAAGCGCCTGGCGTCGTCCGAAACGAAAACCAGGCCGCCGCCGGTGGTGAGTACCGAGCCGCCGATGCCGGCGCGTTGCCGGTGCGTCCAGAGCGCCTCGCCGGTCGCCACGTCGACCGCGCTCAACAGGCCGACCTGGTCTTCCAGTTCCGGCGCCGCGACGATGCGGCTCGTGGCCGAGCGGTGATGCAGGCCGACCACGGGTTCGAACGGGTTCAGGTAGTAATCCATGCAGGCGTTATTGGTCGGCGTGTAGACCGCATTGGTCTGGGGGCTGTAGGCCACGGAATTCCAGTTGATGCCGCCGCGGGTCGTGGGGCAGACGAATTTCCGCTGCCTGATCTCGGTGATGTCGAGATCGATGTTGGTGATTCCCTTGTTGTTCTCGATATCGACGCCGACGATGACGTTCTGGTAATTGGTCTCGCGCGCCCAGAGAAACTCACCGGTCGCCGCGTCGAGCGTCCAGATGATCCCGGTCTTGCCGGGTATGCCGGTGATTACCTTGCGCCTTTCATCGGAAGCGATGTCGGGATTGATCCAGGAAACCGCATCGGCGTCCGGCGTCACTTCGGATTCGACGATGATGCGCTCGAAGGGGTGATCGAGGTCCCAGTTACCGCCCGGGATGTGCTGAAAATACCATTCGATTTCCCCGGTATCCGCATCGAGCGCGAGCGTGGAATTGGTGTACAGCACGTCGCCGCCGCGAGTGTCGCGCTGGATCGAACCCCAGGGTATGGGCACGGCGATACCGATATAGATCAGGTTGAGTTCCGGATCGTAGCTCGCCGGCATCCAGGCCGAGCCGCCGCGGCGCTGCTCGTTGGGCACGTCGCCCCAGGTCTCGCCGCCGGGCTCGCCGACTCGCGGTACGGTGCCCGTGCGCCAGAGTTCTTCGCCGGTGTCGGCGTCATGGGCGGTGATCCAGCAACTGGTGTTGATGTAATAGCAGCCCGACATGCCGGCGATGATCTTGCCGTCGAAGACCTGGGGGCCGCCGGAATAGTGCTGGCCTACCGTCCAGTCGCCCATGCGGCGCTCCCAGGTCACCTCGCCGGTGTAGACGTTCAGCGAGACGAGATAGGCGTCCCTGGTGGCGATCAGGAGTTGATCCTTGTACAGCGTGCCGTTGCGATTGGCGCAGGACAGCGGCGCTACGTGGTCCACCTCGGGACGGCGATATTCCCAGAGCAAGGTGCCGTCGCGGGCGTCGAGGGCCTCGATGAAATCGCAAGCCTGGGGCAGGAACATTACGCCGTCATGGACCAGCGGCGTGGTTTCCTGCAAGCCCGGACCCATGGTCCAGGCCCAGGCCAGCCGCAGGTTGCCGACATTGTCCTTGTTGATCTGATCGAGCGGGCTATAGCCCCAATGGTTGGCCGTGCGGCGCCACATCAGCCAGTCGCCGTCGGGCGGATCGCTCAACTCTTCCGGCGTTACCGGAGTGTAGGTTTCCAGGGGCGATTGCGCCGCTGCCTGCGAAAAGGCCGCGGCCAATGCCAGGAATACGGCGGTCAGGCAGAATCGGCGCGTGCTGGGACTTTGCATGCTGGGGTTCCTGTTAGTTGAAAGAAACGTGCAAGTACGCAAGCGCCGCGGGCCGGACTTCAGTAAGGATAGCCTTCGAGCCTTGGCTGCCCGGGAAACCAGTCGGGAACGCGGGCGAAATTGTTTCGATTGGGCATCTCGATGTTCGGCAAGTTGTCCTGGTCAAGAACCGCGTCTTCCTCGATCACGTCATTGAGGAACAGCAGGTAGGCCACGATCGAATAGACCTCGTCGGGCGTGAGCGTTCCCTCCATGCCCAGGGGCATGCCGCGGTTGATGTAATCCCAGACAGTGGTCGCGTAAGGCGAGCGGATCGGCAGCACCCGGCCGTAATCCCAGGGATCGTCCACTTCTCCCACGTCGCGCTTGATCAGCCGGGGCGCGGTCGCACCGGTGCCGTTCAGGCCGTGACAGACGAAGCAGGTTTTTTGCACGTAAAGTTCTTCGCCCTCGGCGACGGTGCCGCTGCCGGCGGGAAGTTCCTTCCCGTCCGGACTGATGGAGATATCCCAGGCGGCCACTTCCTCGGCGGTTGGCGCCCTGCCCAGTCCGTAAGTGGGGGACTGCGCCTGGGCGCAGACCCCCGCCGCCAATAACAGCAAACTGAACAACTTGAGGAAACTCAGCTTTATCGAAGCTTCCGGGAGCAAAACAAAACTCGCTTTTGTTTTGCGTTCCAGGGAAATTCCATGGATGGAATTTCCCGCAATACTATGCAATTGCATTGTGGACGTTGCCGTCGCTGTCGATTCGCCAGGGCTGGATCGAATTGTCCTGGCCCTTCACCCGAACCGGCTGATCCGGCGGCTGATTCCAGAACGCGGCGACCTGGGCGCGGCTCGGTTGTACCTGGCCGAGTTCGTCGGTGCAGCGGGACTGGAGTTCGCATTCGTTGCCGTCCCAGGTCCAGTTCATGCTGAAACGGGTGTGCGCCATGGGCTGCGGTTCGCCGCGGATATCGGCATCCTGCCAAGAGCGACCGCCGTCGGTGGAAATTTCCACTCTGGCGACCTTGCCGCCGCCTGACCAGGCGAGACCGCTGATCTCGTAGAAACCGGGCTCGGGAAGCCGCTGGCTGCCGGACGGGAATGTGATGACCGATTTCGGCCCGATCTGGTAGCCGAGCGCCGCGGTGGCGGGATCCTGGGTCAGATGCCCGTAATCGTTATAGGTCATGTAGTACTGATCGACGACCTTGATCCGGCGCAGCCACTTGACGTTGAAAATGCCTTCGAAGCCGGGAACGAGCAGGCGCAGCGGGTAGCCCTGTTGGGGACGCACCGCCTCGCCGTTCATGCCGTAACAAAGGATGCAGTCGTCCATGGCCTTGTTGACCGGAATCGTCGAAGCCCCTTTCACTTCCTCGACGCCTTCCGCCACGATCCACTCGCCGCCGTCCTGCACTCCGGCCTCTTCGAGCAAGGTGGACAGCAATACGCCGGTCCATTCGGCGCAGCTCGTCATGCCGTGGGTTTCCTGCACGGTGGTGTGGCTGCTGCGGGAGCGATTGCCCGCGCATTCGATGAAATGCAGACGCGTCACGGATGGAAAACGTCTCAGTTCCTCCATGGTGAATACGAGTTCCCGGTCCACCAGGCCGTGAATCATCAGCCGGTGATTGGCGGGGTCGATGTCCGGCACGTATGAGCCGCGGGTGGTTCCGACGTAATGCAGCGACGACGGCGTGATGACTCCCACCGATTCCTGCAGCGGAGCCGCGATGTGAAAATCGAGGCCGAAAGCGTCGGGCGAATGTCTGCCGCCATGGGGTATGCGTTTCGAATCCTCGAAACGCGAGCGCTTGCCATAGGCGACGAGATCGTCCGTGCCGTGAATCATGCCTTCCGGCTCGGGAAGCTGGCCCGAGGCGGGCCGGGTTGTGGCGAGGCCGAGTCCACCGGCCAGTGCTGCTCCGCGCTTGAGAAATTCCCTTCTATCGGATCGTTTGGAACTCATGGTTCTCGCTCCAGTTTGCCCGAAGTCGGATATCCGCTTCAGGCCATTGAAAGGGATGGGGGAGTCTTGCGTTACTATGTAGCCTAATTTCCCCTCGCGGGCAAGACCAGATTTGCCATAATGAATCCGAACAGAAGAGTTTAGCCATGAATTGCACGCAAATACTCTGGAAAAAGCTTGCAAGCACAGCTGACGTCCCGGCAGCCGATGCCGCACCCTGGCCACGAATGGCCGCGCGCCTTGCGGGCTTTCTCAGCCTGACGGCGGGCTTCGCCCTTGCCCAGCCGGCGCCGCTCGGCCAGGTGGGTTTGCAGGATGTCGAATTGTCCATCGAACATGTGGCGGGCAGTGTGTACATGGTGCAGCGGCCGGGCGGCGGCGGCAATATCGGCGCTTCCATCGGACCCGACGGCGTGCTGCTGGTGGACGCGCTGTTTGCCCCCATGACCGAAAATCTGCTGGAAGTTATCGGGGAAGTCACCGACCAGGACATCCGCTTCCTCGTCAACACCCATATTCACCGCGACCATGTGGGCGGCAACGCCAATCTGGCGGCGCTGGGCGTGACGATTTTCGCCCACGAAAAGACCCGTGTGAAGTTTCTGGAGGAAAGCAGCCATTTCCCCCGCAACGGCGGCACCTTCGCTCCCCAGACACCGGCGGAGGGCCGACCGCTGATCACTTTTAACGATACCATTACCTTCCATCTCAACGGCGAGGAAGTCCGCGCCTTCCTCGCCCCACCCTCTCACACCGACGGCGACACTTTCGTGTACTTCCCCGAATCCGACGTGCTGCATCTCGGCGACGTGTTCCGCACCACCAGTTATCCCATCATCGACAAGTTCAATGGCGGCAGCTTGCGCGGAACGATTGCGGCGCTGGACCTGGCCATCGATATGGCTGGCCCGGACACCAGGGTCATCCCCGGTCATGGCCTCGAAGTCGTCGGCCGCGCGGAGATGGTCGAATTCCGCGACATGATTCTCGACATCCGCAACCGGGTGTACGCCATGATTCGCCAGGGCATGCATCTCGATGAAATCATGGCCGCTCAGCCAGCGGCGGCCCATGACGCCAAATGGGGCCAGGAAGCGAGCTGGACCGCAGTGGACTTCGTGCCGCTCGTCTACTATGAACTCGGCGGGGCGGGCAGGCTGGAAGACCGCCAATAGGGGACACCCATGAACACGCTCAACACGCTGATCCGGTTCGCTTTGGGGGCGCTGCTGCTGGCAGGCAATGCGGCGGGTCAACCCGCCGACGATGAATTCGCCATCGTTCTGCCCAGCGCCGGTATCGATTCGCGGGAGGCGCCTTCCGAGGCGGAATTGCTCGCGCCCACCCGGGTGGTGATGCTCGGAACCGGCACGCCGATACCCGACGCCTTCCGGGCGGGGCCGAGCATAGCGGTAATCCACAAGGGCGAGAGCTACCTGTTCGACGCCGGCGCCGGCGCGGTGCGAAACGCCGTGGTCGCCCGCTACAAGTACGACATCCCCTCGCTCTATCCGAGCCTGATCTGCTGCGTTTTCTTCTCCCACCTGCACAGCGATCACACCATGGATTTTTCCGAACTCGCCCTCACCATGTGGTGGGATCGCAATGCGGAACTCCGGGCCTGGGGGCCCGAAGGCATCGGGCGCCTGGTGAACGGAATGCGGGAAATGAATCTGGTGGATGTGGACATCAGGACCGAAAGCCTGCAGCCGCTGCGGAACTCCGACGGTTTCGAGGTTGCGGCGCGAACCATCGAGCCGGGCATTCTGCTGGAAAAAGACGACCTGGTGATCGAGGCATTCGCCGTGGATCACGGCGCCATCCGTCCGGCATTCGGTTTCAAGGTGACCACCGACGATCTGTCCCTGGTGATCAGCGGCGATACGGCCTACAACGAAACCTTGCTGGAAAAGGCCCAGGGCGTTGACCTGCTGTTCCACGAAGTCATCAGCGAGGAGGGACTCTTGCGACTTCCGCCCGATTTCCAGCGCATCCAGAAAAACTCCCACACCACTTCCGGGGAACTTGCGCGACTGGCGGACATCGCCCGGCCCGGACTGCTCGTTCTCTATCACGGGCTGTTCTTTGGCGTCGAAGAGGAAAGCGTGCTCGATGAGATCCGCGCGACCTACGATGGCGAGGTGGTCCTGGCCGACGATCTGGATGTTTTTCCCTGAGCCTTTTCTTCTGAGCCAATCCCAGTGCAAATGAGAATCTATATCATTTGTATTTACATTCTCTGAAGTATTCGCTATTCTCCGCTCTGAAGCTGTCCGGCTGATCACTGTCGGTTGAAGTATTAGCCCCGGTTCCGTCTGTGTCCACGCGTTCTCGCGCCGGGGCGCAATGTGAATCGGGTCATCTGCGAATTGCAACGGAGTACGCCATGAACAACCAGCAAACCGTCTTGCGGCCTGATTTCTCCCCAACTTCTTTTGCCGGGGCCGGCCTTGTCGCCTTGATCGGCTTTGCCCTTGCCGCACCGGCTTTGGCCCAGCAAGGCGAGGAAGGCGTCGAGGAACTGATCGTCACCGCCACCCGCCTGCCGCGCACCATCGAGAAAATCGCCGGAACCGTTTCGCTGATCACCGCCGAGGAAATCGAGCGCGAAATGGTGGAAGACCTTGACGATATTGCCCGCTTTCAACCCGGCGTATCGATCAGCACCGCGAGCAGAGGCGGCAACGAAGGTTTCAGTATTCGCGGAATCGGCGGCAACCGGGTATTGACCGTAATCGACGGCATTCGCAGCAACGATATTTACGAAGCCGGCCCCGCGACTTACGGCAGGGACAGCATCGACACCGACAACATCAAGCGGGTCGAACTGATTCGCGGACCCGCTTCGGTGCTGTACGGCGCCGACGCCATCGGCGGCGCGGTCATCCTGACCAGCAAGGAACCGCGCGATTACCTGGAAGCCGACCGCAACACCCACTTCAGCCTGCGCGCCTCGACCGCCGATGCCGATGAGCAGTCCCGCGCCGGGTTCACGGCGGCGTTCCAAAGCGGCGATGCCGGCCTGCTCGCGCAATACACCCGCCGCGAGTACGCGGAACAGAAAGTCAACGGCCCCGGCGCCCTGAACCCCCAGGACGGTGCCTCCGACAGCCTGTTGCTGCAATTGTTCTGGGACCTTGCGCCCGGTCATCAACTGCAATTGAGCGCGGATAACTTCATCGAGGAGACCGCCACCGAACTGGCATCGGACGTTGGCCGAACCGTTTCCGAATCGATGGGTCTCGACGACACCGAACGCCTCCGCACCGGCATCCGTTATCAGTGGCAGGCCGGGCTCGCCCTGTTCGACGATCTTGAAATCAGCCTGAACCGGCAGGACACCGACGCGTCCCAGTTCACCGCACAGACGCGCACGAGCTATTCCTTCCTCAATCCACGCGATCCGCGCACTTACGGCGGCACGAACGCCGCCCGCGAGACCACGTTCGAATTCAACCAGCAGACGACGGCCACAAATCTGAACCTGCGCAAGACCGTCGAGACGAATTCAATCACCCACTCTTTCGCTTACGGCGGCAATTTCGAGCAAACCGATACCCAGCGGCCGCGCAATCGCTGCGAGGAAGACTTGAACAGCGGGCGGACGACCTGCGCAATTTCCGCGTATCCCTTCGCCCCGCCGGAAGTGTTTCCCAACAAGACCATTCCCGACACTTCGACCGACCGTTCCGGGTTCTATCTGCAGGACGAAATGGTGTTCGGGGACAGCGGTTTCACGCTGATTCCGGGTGCGCGTTACGACCGCTACCAGATGGACGCGATGCCGGACCCGACGCTTGACGGCACCGGCCAGGTCAGCGGTTACGGTTTCCCTGTCGAATCCATCGACGAAGGCGCGGCTTCCCTCAGTCTCGGCGCCTTGTACGACTTCGACGAAACCTGGTCGATGTTTGCGCAATACGCCGAAGGCTACCGGCCGCCGAATTTCGCCGAAGCGAACCAGTCGTTCGTGAATCTCGGTTTTCGATACGCCACGGTGCCCAATCCGGAACTGGAAGCGGAAAACAGCAAGGGGCTCGAGTTCGGCTTGCGCGCCAACCTCGCCAACGCTTTCCTGAGCGCCGCGGTTTATCGCAATCGTTACGACAACTTCATCGAGACTTCTTTCGTCGGAGTCCGTGGGCCCATCAGCCTGTTCCAGAACCGCAACATCGACGAAGTCGAGATCAGCGGCGCCGAATTCAACGCCCAATTCGCGCTCAACGAACAATGGCAGGCGCGCGCCGCCCTCGCCTACTCCCGCGGCGACAATCAGACCGACTCGACGCCGCTCGATTCGGTCGAGCCGCTCACCGCGGTTGCCGGCCTCGGATACAACGCGGCCTCCGGGCGCTGGGGCGGCGAATTGCTGCTGACCGCGGTCGGCGAAAAGGACCGCGTCTCGGCTCCCGACCGCGTAACCGCGGACGGTTACAGCGTCGTCGATCTGATCGGCTATTTCGAGTTTTCCGATGCGGCAAGGCTGCGATTCGGCGTGTTCAACCTGTTCGACGAAACCTACGCGCGCTGGACGAACATCAGCAGCCTGAGCGCCGATTCGCTAGCCACTATCGCAAACGCGCAGCAGCCGGGAACCAATTTCCGGCTCAGCCTGCAAATCGACATCTGATTTCCAACGAAGAGCGTCACGCGTATCAATCCAGGTGAAGCCATGAACTACAGTAACCCCAATGGCAACCCCAATGGGACACCCATCGAATCACTAGTCATTCTGCGCGCAGTCGCAGAATCTCAAGCAGTACCCTCCCAACAAGATTCTGCGACTTCGCGCAGAATGACGGGGAACAAAACTCACAGGACACCCATCAGCTGGCTGGGCGTCTGCGCACTTTTGCTCGCGGCATGCGAATCGGCCCCGGTGGCGCAGCATCCCGCCGCCGCTGAAGAATTCAGCTATGGCGTCATGGTCATGGCCCATGGCGGCAGCGAGGAATGGAACGCGCATCTCGCGGCAGCGGTAGAACCGCTGCAGGAGAACTATCCGGTGGAAACGGCCCTGGGCATGGCCGACGCCGGCTCGATCGAAGAGGCCGTCCGCAGGCTCGAATCCCGGGGCGTCAATCACGTCGGCGTCGTACGCATATTCGTTTCCGGCGAAAGCTGGTACGACCGGACCCTGCAGATTCTCGGCGTGCAGAACGGCGCTCCTCCGCGGCCCGATCAGCAACAGCTTGAAGAGGCCAGGGCTCGCATGAGAATGCCGATGGGATTCTGGAAAGTGGATACGGACCTGGCCTTCCACGTCAGCGTCGACGGGCTGGCGGACGCCACCGAAGTCGACGATGTCATGACTTCCCGCATCCGCGGCCTCAGTTCGGACCCGGCAAATGAAGTTGCCGTCGTGATCGCGCACGGAACCGGCGACGACGCCGAAAACGAGCGCTGGCTCGACAAGATCACCCAGCGAACGAGGAACGCCGGCGAGCAACTGGGATTGCGGGAAATCAGGATTTTCACCTTGCGCGAGGACTGGCCGGAAAAAAGAAGGGAATCGGAACAGGAAATCCGCGCCTATATCGAACAGGCGAATTCCCAGGGGTTGACGCCGATCGTCGTGCCGTTTCGCCTGCAGGGATTCGGACCCTATCAGCGTGTGCTGGAAGAACTCGACTATCGCGCCGACGGCCTCGGTCTGCTGCCGCATTCGAACGTCGCGCGTTGGGTGTCAAGACAGGCGGACCAATTGCAAAACGAAGCCATGAGCCACCACCGGGAAACGACCGACATTCAATAGGAAAGCTCTGACTCTATGTCAGAGCTTTCCTGCGGCACAGGGATGTGCCGCCGAATTCGATGGCGCAAGCCATTGAATTCGGGAGCAAAAAAAAACCACGCTTTTGTTTTGCGGTAATGAAAAATTCCATGGAGGGAATTTTTCAGAGACAACCGGCTAGACTGCCGCGGGGCCGGACTTGTCATATCATTAGGCGCGCTGACAAGTCCAGGGCAGAATCCGAATGAAGAACATCCCCGTCATCGACGCGCGGCAGGCCGCCGCCAAGGTCCGTTCCGGCGACAAATTGCTCGTCGGCGGTTTCGGCATGACCGGAACGCCGGTTCACCTGTTGCACGCGCTTGCCGAAGCCGAGGTCAAGGATCTCGTCTTCATCGGCAACAACATCGGCGAACCCGGACTCGGCGGCAGCCGCCTGATCCACAATGGGCAGGTACGCAAGGCCGTCGGCTCTTTCTTCACCAGCAACCCCGAGGCTGTCGCGGCAATACAATCCGGCGAGATCGAAGCCGAACTGGTTCCGCAGGGAACTTTCGCCGAGGCTCTGCGCGCGGGCGGCGCCGGCCTTGGCGGATTCTTCACCCCCACATCCGCCGACACCCTGCTGGCGGAAGGCCGCGAAACCCGCGTGATCAACGGCCGCAAGATGGTGTTCGTCGAACCCATCACGGGCGATATCGCCTTCCTGCGCGCCTGGCGCGCCGACACGGCAGGCAATCTTCAATACCGGATGACCGAAAACAATTTCAATCATGTGATCGCGACCGCCGCCGGAACCGTAATCGCCGAGGTGGAGGAAATCGTTCCCGCGGGCGAGATGGACGCGGACGCCGTCCATACGCCGGGCTGCTTCGTCGATTACCTGGTGCAGGCGAATTTGCGCCTCGAACATCTCGGCGTCTCGGCCTCGATCGCCGGCAGCGGCAAGAAAGTGGACGCCGGGCGCATGGCCATGGCCAAAGTGGCCCTTGGACAGTTGCGGCGCGGCGACGTCGTCAATCTCGGCGTGGGCATTCCGACGCTTGTCGCCGATTTCATCACACCGGACGACGGCATCATCCTGCAATCTGAAAACGGCATGCTGGGCATGGGCCCGGAGCCGGCCGAAGGCGGCGCCATGGAATATCCCGTCAACGCCGGCAAGATTCCGGTCACCGCCTTGCCCGGCGCCAGTTACTTCGATAGCGCGGGCTCCTTCGCGATGATCAGGGGCGGGCATATCGACGTCGCGGTCATGGGCGGCCTGCAGGTCGACCAGCATGCCAATCTCGCCAACTGGGCCGTACCGAACCGGCCGCTGTTCGGCGTCGGCGGCGCGATGGATCTCGCCAGCGGGGCGAAACGTCTGGTCGTGACCATGACGCATACCGACAAGGACGGCACGAGCAAGGTCGTTGAGAATTGCGATTTGCCGCTGACGGCTCGCGCCGCGGTCGATATGCTGATCACCGACCTGGCCGTTTTCGAATTCGACGACGGCGGCATGACACTGACCGCGTTGATGCCCGGCAGTTCGCTCGAAGAGGTGAAACGGCATACGACCGCGAATTACCGGATTTCCGACAGCCTCGAAACCGCTGCCGTGCCGCGTTGACATCGCGTGATCGCGAATACCGCAGTCATGCGGATTGACACGTAAACTGAACTGTAAGGAGAGCGCCAAATGCCCATGCCGGATTATTTCGAGGATTTCGAAGTGGGAGCGACGCAGCGATTCGGCGAATATCATGTCACCAGGGAGGAAATCCTCGAATTCGCCGAAAAGTACGATCCACAGCCCTTTCATCTATCCGACGAGGCCGCCGCCAGAACCCTGTTCGGCAGTCTCTGCGCATCCGGCTGGCATACCAGCGCGATGGCCATGCGCATGATCGTCGAGAACATGCGGGGCGGCGGGGAAGGCGCGCTCGGCTCTCCCGGCATCGACGAACTGCGCTGGACCAGGCCGGTTTTTCCGGGCGATACGTTACGCGTGGAATCGACGATTCTCGACAAGAAGGAATCGCGCTCGCGCCCGGAAATCGGCACGGTATTCATGCAGAACAAGGTGTTCAATCAGAACGACGAACTGGTAATGACCAACAAGCCCATGGTCATGTTCAGAAAACGCAATCCGGGCTGAGCATCCGCTATCCCCCGGCTTGGAAGCCCGCACTGCGGGAAATCGCGAATCTGGATATGCGCCCGAGAATTCCTTTGTCACGGAGTTGCTTGTCAGAAGTGCCTGGATAGCCCCGCTGCCTTGAGAATGGCATTGGCCGTGTGTCCGCGTCGATCAGAATTCTCGAAATGTCCCTGTAGATGCCGGCCATGCCGCTATCGCCTGTTCCTCGGCCTGCTGCCCCACTCGAACGCCGCGCTTTGGGTGTCAAGACAGGCGGACCAGTTGCGAAACGAAGCCCTGAGCCACCACCGGAAACGGTCGGCATTCCATAACCCACTGCCGCGGGGCCGGAACCCTTATACCCGGACAGGTCTCGAAAACCAGGGAGGCATGGCCGATTTAATCCACTCATGCAATATCCGGGTTCGTGCGACTACCTGATTCAGATTCTTCCCTGCGTAAAAATTCATCGAACAATGGCACCGTGAAATCGACAGCGCCGTGGCCGGGGCTATAGATGATGCCTTTCTTGACGATATTCGCACGGCGTGGCCGACACCGCGCAGGCCGAGCATGATCTGGGAACGACCTTGTCTGCCCAGCAAGACCCTCTGCAATGCGATATCGGCCTGCGCCAGGATGTGGTCGCGGCCTGCAAGTTCGGGCGGCTGGGAGCCTGCGCCGGGTGCGAATGGATTTTTGAGTGGATCCATTGGACTGGATTTATATTCGTTTATAAGGCCAACACCTTATACCATCATATAAATATATATAAAAGTCATGCCTTGAGGTCGCAATCGGCACAGTCTACAACCGGAAGATTGTCGCTACAGCGGATTCGGCAATAATCGCAAGGGAGAGCGCCAGAACCCTGTTCGGCAGCCTCTGCGCGTCCGGCTGGCATACCAGCGCGATGGCCATGTGCATGATCGTGGAGAACATGCGGGGCGGCGACGAAGGCGCGCTCGGATCTCCCGGCATCGACGAATTGCGCTGGACCAGGCCCGTGTTTCCGGGCGATACGCTACGCGTGGAATCGACGATTCTCGACAAGAAGGAATCGCGCTCGCGCCCGGAAATCGGCACGGTATTCATGCAGAACAAGGTGTTCAATCAGAACGACGAACTGGTAATGACCAACAAGCCCATGGTCATGTTCAGAAAACGCAATCCGGGCTGATTTTTTCCAGCCGCGGTCTCCGCCCCCAACCTGCTCAACTAGCTGATGTTGTCCATATACGAGGATTGAAAGTTCATAAAATATGAACTATCGTACACATTTTGTGAACGATAGTTGGATGTCATGAGTCAATTGAGCGAAGCGCTATTCACGATCACACAGCAGCGGGTTCTCGGCCTGCTATACAACCAGCCGTACCGCAGTTTCTACACCAAGGAAATTTTGCGGGCAACCGGAATGGGCGTAGCCACCATCAAGCGGGAACTCGACCGCATGGTGGCCGCGGGGATACTCAGTTTGCGGCGCCAAGGAAACCAACACCATTATCAGGCAAATCCAGATTGCCCCATCTATAATGAATTGCGCGGGATAGTTCGCAAGACCATCGGCATCGTTGATGTACTGTATGAGGCGCTGGCGCCACTTGCAGACCGCATCCAAATGGGGTTTCGTCTTCGGATCGGTCGCGAGTGGCAGGGATTCCGCCGGCAGCGACATCGACCTGATGCTGATCGGCGACTTGAGCTTTGCAGAAGCCGTCACGGTATTGCACCCAGCCCAGGAAACCTTGTCGCGCGAAGTGAATCCCAAAGTGTTTCGCGTCGGTGAATGGCAGCGCCTGCTCGCAGAAAACGACGCCTTCATACGAGAGGTGTCGCGAAAGCCACGACTGGATATTGTGGGGAACTGGAATGAGCCTGGAGAATCTGATCGGCATTAGTTTGGAGGCTATCGAACCCGACAGCTCGACAATAGCAAGACTACTGGCAGCAGCGGAGCGCAATATCGCCGACTACTCCGGCGACCTCGTGCCAATAAACACCGTGCATGAGTGCATGCGGCAATCTGAATCACTTCTGGAAACGGTGAAACAATGGCTCAAAACAAATAGGCCTGCACTTTCTATTGAAAATGGATCCAACTGAATAGTTCATGTTTCCCCGGTCATCCAAGGTGGGGGACACTTATCATCTGGTTTCTCCCCGACTCTGGGGAATGGTGGTTTTCCCCAATTCTTGGTATCGTTTTCTCTAATGCAATCACAAAAACCAGGAATAATCTTTTCTAGCAATCTTGTTCCCCATCCTACCTGACTCAGCCCACGACTATCTTTTCCGGAACTTCCTCCATGGACAATTTGATTCCTTACGACATTTAAGTTACTAAACAATGAGTTAAGAGCTTCTACCAAATTGGTCCCGTCATAGGACGCGCTATTAATGTTGTCACAGTCCTTGTCAATTTCATCTTGAAACTTCTCCTCCCATTTATTCAAAGACCGAGGCCAGTAACTTGAATGCTTCCAAAAATGGCGGCTAGCTTGACGCAATGAAAGAAGGCGCAATGCCTCATTCTTTCGACTTTTAAGCTTACAAATAAATTCTTCCTTATAATACTGACATTCGACAATTCTATTGTGGAAGCAACATCTTTTTTTATGCTCATACATTGAATCATCCCATTCTTCTTGCTTGTAGGCGGCTTCGTATGCGATCCAATAGAAAAGAAATCTATCGTAGTCATACTCGACATCTTTGGGAACGGATTCAGCGCGCTCAATCCAATTTTCCATGCGTTCAATTCGGAGTTGATTATTTTTCTTTTGCTTCGCTTTTGACATTCTCATTTTATAACTCCTCTAAACTATGTTGGTAGGCGATTACAGCTATGTGCCTAACCTCATTGATTTCATTCCAAGCGAAGTGGAATCGCAGAATCTCATGCGGTGGCCTCCCATGGAGATCCTGCAACTACGCGCAGAATGACGAGGGAAGGGGCACGAAGGATATCGGCAACTCTCAATTTTCATCTTGAACGATGGGAATTGGAGCCATCAGGGAGCGGAATTCGACGCCCCATTTTTCTCCCTTGCGAGTGATCACCCAGACGGCGGGGATGGTGCGGTAGCGCTTGCCGTTGCTGTTGTAGCGGCTGAACTGGAATTCGATGACCGTCTTGTCGGGCGTAAAGGCTTCGAGTTCCTGTTGCACAAGTTCCGCGCTGTCCTGCGCTACGACCGCTCCGCCCGTGGCCGCCAGCAACCCGGTCAGCAAAACGGAAACGACTTTCGATGTGGTTTTCACGTGTATTTCGTGCCCGTCGAGATTCTTTGCGGTGTCGAAAAGACATGGGTCATGTCAGGGGTCAGGCTAATCGCCGATGAAGTCGCCATCGCGGTGGGTAATGGCCACGACCGCCGGGCGTGGCGGCGTGTCCTCGCGGAAATCGGGCCAGCGCGTGGAAGGATTGTCATAGGTGCTGCCACTCTCGGAAGCAGGATGCTGGACCGCCACGAACAGGGTGCGCCCGTCCGGCGTGAACTCGGGGCCGCACAACTCGGCGCCCCGGGGGCAGGCAAAGAAATGCCGCGGCGTTGCCCGGGAGCCGCCCGTGGTCGCCATGCACCAGAGCCCGTCGGCAAAGCCCTGATAATTGGCGCCGTCGGTGGCCACCCAGAGCCGGCCGTGAACGTCGAAGGCCAGGTTGTCCGGGTTCACCAGCCAGCCGGAATCCCCCACGTCACCGCCGTAGCGGCCTGCGAGCGCGTCGTCCCGGCCGGGGTCTCCGCCAATGAAGAGGATGTCCCAGTCAAAGCTGTCGGACACGTGATCGCGCATGCCGTCGCTGCCCGGCGGCAGAATCTCCAGCACGTGCCCGGAGGGATTGACCGGCTTGGGGTTGGCGGCGTTGGGGCCGGGCTTGTTCTGGTTGCCGGTCAGCGCCACGTATACCCGACCCGTCGCCGGATTGGTCTCCACGTCCTCGGGACGATCCATCGGGGTCGCGCCCAGCAGGGTGGCGGCGCGGCGGCAATCGATCACCACGTCGCCCTGGTCGTCGAAGCCGTTGGCCTCGGTCAGTGGGCCCTCGCCGAAGCGCAGGGGCAGCCATTCGCCGCGACCGTCATCGTGGAATCTGGCGCAGTACAGCGTACCTTCCGACAGCAGGGTTCGATTGTGCCCGTCCTGGTTCGGCAAGTAGGGCCTGCTGGAAACAAAGCGATACAGGTACTGATTTTCGTAGTCGTCACCCGAATACACCACAACCGGCCTGCCCGGCTCGTACGCCACCGTTGCGCCCTCGTGCTCGAAGCGGCCCAGGGCGGTGTGCTTGACCGGCATGGCATCCGGATTACTGGGGTCGAGTTCGACAACCCAGCCAAAGCGATTGATTTCCCGTGGCTCGCGGGTCACGTCGAAGCGGGGGTCCACCCTGCCCCAACGGGAGAATGCCCCGTTCACGCCGAAACCAGGCATGCCCGCATACTCCTTCGGGTGCGAATCCATGATGGATTGCGGGTCGCCCATGAAATGACTGCCGAAGTTTTCCTCCGCGATCAGCACCGTGCCCCAGGGAGTCTTGCCGCCGGCGCAGCATGACAGCAGGCCCAGCACGCGCCCGCCTTCGGGGTCGCCCGAAGTCCGCATGCGCGCGTGTCCGGCGGCAGGGCCCGTGAAACCCATCGGCGTGGTGGCGGTGAGCCGCCTCTGCCAGGGGCTGTCGCTGACCACGCTCCAGTCCTCGCCGGTCTTTTGCACTTCCAGCACGCTGTGGCCTACCGAAGCCATCTCGCAGAGAACCCGATCTTCTTCCAGCCCGGCTGTTTCCTCTCGGGTCCCATTGCCGGGAAACATCAGATGGCTTGCCGGGTATTCGTGGTTGACGCATAGCAGGCCTCTCTCACTGCCCTGCAGGGGAACGTAGGCGATGAAGTCATTGTTGTAACCGAAGCGTTGCGCCTGCTCGCGGCTATCCAATGGGAAGCCGGACGGTTCTTCGCCGCCCAGGCTGTCGCCCCAGCGAATCAGGACCTGGGCCCGGTACTCCTCGCTCAGGCGATGCCCCTCGGTAAGATCGTGCCCGATCTCCCGAAAGCCGGGCCCGATGCTGCCCGGCAGCCGAGGCGAGGGCTGGGCCCGCAAGCTGGCCGGAGCAAGCGTGGCCAGCGCCGAAGCGGCCGCAAAGCCCTGCAACAACTCGCGGCGAGAGAGGAAACGTTGTCGAATATTGGAAATATGTTCAGTCATTTATCTTCAGCGGGATCCGCCTCCATGTATTTTCAACCGTCATTTCAACCGCAATAGCTGACGGGCCGAACCGTAGGCTCTGAAATGCCCTTGTAGCATGTCCGGGATTTCCGGGCCACCGGCGCAAAGCCGGTTTCGAGATTGTATTGCCTTGCTGGATGATTCATTTCCCATCATCCACCGGCTGGAAGCGACCGGTCGCCAGAAATGCGAGCACCTGCCGCACAACCTGTTTTTCAATGAGTAACAGCGTGTGGGATTGGTTCACTTCGAGAAAATCCCGCATTTCTTCCAGCCGCGCGCGTGTCAGGCTGACCCGGCCGTCATTCGGCGTGGACAAGCGCCCGGATTGCGGGAAGCCGGATTGCAGGAAAATAGCGTCGAGGCCGGCGCGGGCGCCGGCGATAACGCCGATTTCCAGATCCACGGGATCGAGCTGCGACGGCAGACCGCCGGCTTCGGTTCCCAATTGACGGGCCGCGGGCCCAAGCACCCGGAACCAGGCGTCGGCGCCGAATCGGTCGACCAGTTCACTGCCCTGGTTGGGCGGGCCAAGCATTACCATTCGGCTGCCCGGCGGAAGGTCCCGGTCTTGCAGATACTGGCGGACCAATATGCCCCCCAGCGAATGGGCCACGAAATGAACCGGCGCATCCGGCGGCGAGGCGCACTTCGTCAGCGCTTCGGCAACATGCGTCTCGGCGAGCGTCTCGATCGATCCCGCGCGCGAGGGATAGCCCTGGTTTACCGTGCGATAGCCCGCAAGCTCCAGCGCGATTTGCAGCGGGACCATGGACAGCGGCGTGCGACCGAGCCCGTGCAGCAGAACCACGCAGGTCTCCGGTTCGTCGGACCAGGCGCCCGGCGAGGCCAGAAGCAACACCGCCGCCAGCAAGCCTGTCGCGATCTTCATGCGCGTGTCCCGCCTGCATTGAACGTAAGCCGCCATGATCGTTTATGCTCTCGGCTCGAATCAAGCCGCGATCAGGTCAGCGCATCGAGTATCAGGTTGGTGGATTCGACGATACGCTGGTCCCGGGGGCGCAGATCGGGCTCGAAGGCGCTGCCGGTGAGATGTTGCAGGCCGAGAATGTAGCGCACGGCGATTTCATTGGCCTGCTCGTCGCTGAATTGCTGGTCGCGGCTTTTCACCATGCCCCGGGCGAATTCCTTGGAGAAGGATACCGGTTTGCCGTTTTCCCGCAATACTTCGCCCCGCTCGTCCAGACGCCAGAAACGGCTCGAATCCATGGTGTACAACTCGTCTGCGGCGACAATCCTGTCGTTGATGTTGCGACCGTGCTCGGTCTTGGTGTCCACCAGCACCATACCCTTGTTCGCGAGATAGCCGGAAACCAGGCCGAACGCCATCAGCGAGGCATTCCGAATCTGGGCGTACTCGCCCTCGCTGCAGGCGCCGGCAGCAATCAGCGAGGCGGCGTCGCTGGTGGCGTCCACGGCCGCCTTGGTGCTTGGGGTATCCATCAAATAGGGCAGCCGACCATTGGGCTCGAGTTCATCGACCACCAGATGGTGCCCCGCATAATTGAATTCGGCGGCGCCTTCCTCCTTCGCCTGCAACCAGTGCTGGTACAGCGAAGTGGAAGTGCTCGACTCCGCCATGTACATGCGCAGCACATTTTCGAGCCCGAACAGTTGCAGGTTTTCCGCGGGAATCACCGTGGAGGCCGGAAGCAATCCCTCCACCGCAAACTGGGAACTGCCAAGCAGCGGCGACACGAGGCCGAGCATGTGGTCGTGATTCAGCGCGAGCACCTGATCCTTGAATGGAATCGCCCCGCGATTGACGTCATGGGTGGAAATACGGTTGTTGCGGAACATCAGCCGCAGGGGCCTGCCATCCCGGCTGCGCAAGTCCGCGCCATGGACCGAATCAGAAACCTTGCCCTCCTGCACTGTGGCGCCGGCAAGCCGCGGCAATTCGCCATCGGCAATCAACTGCCGCACCGGGCGACCGGTATTCACCCGCGGGCCATATTCCACCACGAGTTCCCGTATCGATCTTTCGTCCATCATTTCCTGTTCCAGAACCAGGACAGCCGCCGGAGCAGCCGGAAGAAGGGCGGGGCGCCAGCGGTCGCACCATACCATATCGGGAAGGGGAATGGATTCGCAGCCGGGAGCCTTATCCGGCAATCAGGATGCGGAAAGTCCCGGGCAACTCGCGGCGGGTGAATTGCGGTAGTATTCGACGGATTGCCCCCCAGCGAAGCTCTGATTGTGTCAGAGCTTCGTGCACACCCTTTACAGCCAGACAGGATTTGGCCTTGCGCGATTCAAACGAGCACCCGCCGGGCGCATTGGAGGCGGACCGGCAATATCAGGCAGGGATCCTGCCTGCCGTATCGCGCACCTTCGCCCTGACGATCCCCGCCCTGCCGGACCGCCTCGCCCTGGTGGTGACCAATGCCTATCTGCTGTGCCGTATTGCCGATACCGTCGAGGACGACCCGCAGCTTGCAGCCGGGGAGAAGGAGGTCGGGCTCGAGCGGTTCCTCACCGCGGTCAAGGGGGAGGAAGACGCCGCCGGCTTCTCCGCCGCAATGGCGCCCCGGCTCGCTCCGGAAACTCCCGAGGCGGAACGCGAACTGATGCGTAATGTAGCGCGGGTGGTTGCCGTAACCCATTCCTTCAGCGACGCGGAGCGCCGAATACTTGAGCGCTGCGTCAGCGTCATGTGCGTTGACATGCCGAAGTTCCAGCGCAACAGCAGTCTGGCGGGTCTGCGGGACCTGGCCGAACTCGATGCCTATTGCTACGCCGTTGCCGGCGTTGCCGGCGAGATGCTCACCGACCTGTTCTGCATTCATTGCCCGGAGCTTGCGCCGAAGCGGGAGGAGTTGCGCAAGCTCGCGGTGTCTTTTGGCCAGGGCCTGCAAATGACCAATATCCTCAAGGACATCTGGGACGACCACGAGCGCGGCGCCTGCTGGCTGCCCCGTTCGGAATTCGATGATGGATGCCTGGAACTCGCGAAACTGCCGGAAATCCACTTGCGCGGCGAGTTCCAGCAAGGCTTGCAAAGCCTGATCGCCGTCGCCCACGGGCATCTCGTGAACGCCCTCGAATTCACCTGTCATCTGCCCGGTCGGGAGCGGGGCATGCGCCGCTTTTGTCTCTGGGCCCTGGGTCTTGCGGTACTGAGCCTGCAGAAGCTCCGGCGCAATTCCGGCTTTACCGCCTCTGATCAGGTAAAAGTGTCCCGGCGCAGCGTGCGCGCCACGATATTGGTCACCAATCTGCTGGTGTCAAACAATCCCGGCCTGCGCGGCCTGTTCCGCTTCGCCGCCCGGGGGCTGCCCCGCTGAGGATTCCACGCGCAATTGACGGGCGCGGCGGCGGCGCTCGAAAAGGCCAAGCGCATGGAGCGGAAAGTATTGCCGGTACAACGCGTAATCGAGCAATGCGGTGCGAAAGAAAACTCCCGCCATGTCCTGTTTCGGCCAACTGCCGTCAGCTTGCTGGGCATCAATCAGGAATCTTGCGCCCCGGGAGATCGCAGTCCAGTGTGAATCGCCGGCTTCCAGCAGGGCGAGCAGCGCCCAGGCGGTCTGGATGATCTGGCTTTCCTGGTGTTCGACGTAGGCGCCGCTGAGACAACCACTGGCATGTTCACCCCAGCCGCCGTCGCTACGCTGGCGGTCCAGCAGCCAGCGGCAGGCCTGCCTGAGCGCCGGATCGCCGGGACGGGCGCCGCCTGCCACCAGCCCCTTGACGCCAAACATCGTGCCGTAGATGTATTGCACCCCCCAGACGCCCCGCCAGGAGCCGTCCCCGGCCTGATTGCGCCGCAGCCAGTCATCAGCCCTGGCCATGGCCTTGTCCACTTCGGGCTCCACGGCCCCGGTGTATTCCTGACGGCAGGCGGCAAGCGCGGCCAGGCAGGATGCCGTGCATTCCACATAGGAATGTTCGGTCATGGACTCGCCGAACATTTCCGCCGGATTGAGCCATTCCAGGCCGATGCGGGAGCGTCTGGCCTCGTAACTGCCGAAGCCGCCGTCCCGGCACTGGCTCCGTAGCATGAAGCGGATTCCCCGGGTCATGGCTTCCCTGTTCTCCTCCGGCTCTCCCGCGGCAAGCACGCCGAGCATGGCTTCGGCGGTGCAGTCGCTTACCGGCCAGCCGTGCCAGACGCCGGCAAAGCACCAACCGCCCTCGGGGTCATTGCGAAAGGCTTCATGAAAGCCCGGGAAGCTGCGGGGAATCTGTTGGCTGCGAAGAAAGTCCGCCCCCCGCCCGAGGCTGGCTTTCACCACATCGCTTTGGTTGACGGCAGCCAGCGCCTGCAGGGCGAAGCCGGTGTCCCAGGAGGCGCTGCGGGCGCCGGCGATTCGGGTCCCACCGGATTCATCCTCCCATATCCAGTCTTCGAGTTTCGCCAGAGCCTGCCCGCAGTTCGCATCGTCCGGGTCGTGCAGCCACAGGGCCAGAATATTGAGCATGCCGCTTACCGGGGAAATACTGGTATGGCTTGAACTTTGCAACTCCCAGCGAATACGGCCGATCAACTCATCCCGGCAGCGGGTTCGCAGGCGCTTGCTGTGGAAGCGCTCATAGCACCGGGCCAGCGCGTATCCGCCCCGCAGCCAGCGGCTCGGCCGAGCGAACAGTTCCTCCTCCCGCAGCCGGTTGCGCCCGGTGCTGAAGTCCATCGAGTCATAGCCATCCGGATACAATTCTTGCCGCAGGGTTTCAGCAAGACGATTCTCCGGCAGGCCATTGCGGTGGGCAGAAACCGCCGCCATCGCCATATAGATGAGGCGGGTGTGGCAGTACCAGTTGGCTGGATGCAGCGCCAGCCAGCGCGGCAGGCGCCAGAGCTCCGGCAGCGGCACATGCATCCCCCGCCAATCATAGAGGCCGAGCAGCGCCAGCCAGAACTTCCCCCAGCTTGGAATATTCAGCACGCCTTCCCGCCCGATAAACTCCCGGGCCGGGGCAATGAGCGGGTCGTCGGGTCTTACATCGAGCACCCGCGACGCCACATACACCAGGGTCGTGACGAAAAGGTAAGCCCCGGACTGTTCGTGCAGCCCCCACAGCCCATGGGCAAGGCGGGTCCGCTCGAACTGTCGCAGCAGCAGGCGGCGGCGCTCCGGGGCGATGGGTTTGTCCATGATGTGATGCAGCAGCGCATACTGGGCGGCAAGCATGGGGCACCACTGCATTTCGCCTTCCCAGGCGCCATCTTCCCGCTGCAGGTCCAGCAGGCGATTGCCTGCATTCTCCAGGGCAGTGGCGGCGCCATTCGCCGGCTCAGCCGGCGGATCCGGGAGCGCGCTGTGGGTGTACCCCCGCATGGAAGACAGGAAGGCTCCAGACATCTTGTCCAGCACGATCTTTTCATTGGCGCCAGTCAGGCTGCGCGCCTCGCGCATTTCCCCCACGGCGCCCACCAGCGCACGGATTCGCATGGCAATCGCGCGGAAATCCTGAAAAGACCGGCGCCAGGCGATCCGCCCCCTGGGCTTGAACAGCCTGTCCCCAACGCCGGCCAATACGGTTGTGGTGAATGCCAGGCTGAGCAAGCCCACGGACCGGTTTTCACAGGCAAGCAGCTGCATGGTCTGCCGGCGAATGAGCTTGCTGAGGCGCCAGTTGCCGTAGATCGCCTGCCGCAGGGAGGCCGACTCCAGACCATGGTCGCTGAAGACTTCGTACAGCCCCATGGCAAGAAGCTGCGGCGCCCGGGTGTCCTTGAGCCGCCGCAGGGAGAAATCCCGGAAGTTGCTGCTCTCGGCCAGGGCGAGGGCGTCTCCGAAACCGAGAGTCATGCCGGCGGCGGTCATCGGATGGTAATGTCCGGCGGCATCGCCGATGAGCGTCCGCCGGCTGTTTCCATAGGTAAGCCGCGGCCGCAATTCATTGGCGGCGGCCTGGAAGTTTCCCGCCTGCAATTCGGCAACGAAGGCCGCCCCGAGACCGTCCGGCAGCAGGCCGGCATAAGATTCCGCAAGCACATGAATCCGATCTTTTGGCGTCCAGTGATCCAGCGGCATGTCGGCAATGACCCGCACCCGGCCTCCGCCAAGCGGTACGGTAAGCATGGGCCCCGGGCCACCGAGCACCACGTAGCCATAGCCTTCGTGGGTCAGTTCCGCGTTTTCCACCACCACACCCACCATTCGCGAGCAGGTCATGCGCTCCGTGGGCAGTCCGAGTGATTGCCGCACGATGGAAGCGCGCCCATCGGCGCCGACGATGCGCCCGGCGCGCAGCAGGCGTTTCTCGCCATCCTGACTGAAACGGATGCTATCGTCCTCGATGGCCCGAGCCCGGGCGCGCCGGAAAACATCGATGACGGACGTTTCCCTGATCGCTTCATGCAGGGCGGCCACAAGGGCGGCATGTTCGAACACCAGGCCGCTGGCGCCGTCGGCATAGGGCAATACCACAGGCACTGAGCCGTCTTCGGGAAATACCACGAATCCTTTGCCCGGAGAAAATCCCGGACAGCCATCAAGATCAATGCCGACACTTTGCAGCATCCGCACGGCGGGCGGGTGCAGCCATTCTCCCGCCAGCCGGTCCGCGGCTTTGGGGTTGGCTTCAAGCAGGGCTACCCTGAAGCCCTTGCGGGCATGGGCCAGGGCGCAGAGACTGCCCACCGGCCCAGCGCCGACAATGGCGATGTCGTAGCTGGCGTGCTGGCCCTTCAGTGGTTCAGGCTGGTCCGGGAGCGGCGTTGATAGCGAATGCGACATGGCAGCCTGGGGCCGGTGACCCAGCTTCCGTAATTCGGGGCGGGAAATGGCGTGGCGAGTTGAAAATCGAAGCGGTCCAGCAAAACGGTCCAGATGGCCTTGATCTGCATGATGGCGAAATTCTTGCCCATGCAGCGGTGTTTGCCGCCGCCAAAGCCGATCAGGGCGTAGGGATGCTGTTTTTCCTCGCTGGAAAGCGGGGTAAAACGATCCGGGTTGAAGGATTCCGGGTCGGCGAATACTTCGGGCAGGCGATGGGAAACCGCTGGCGAAATCGCCGCCAGGGTTCCTGCGGGCACGGTGTAATCGCCGTAGCGCAAGGGTCTGAGCGCCTTGCGGAAGAGAATGATCAGCGGCGGATGCAGGCGCTCGCATTCGCGCACGGTGTTTTCCATGGTTTGCTGCTGCTTCAGGCCGGCATAGCTCAACCTTGCCTCGTCCTGGTACACCGCCTGGATCTCTTCCCGCAGCCGGTCGGGAAAGGGCGCATGCCGGTGCATTTCGAGGGCGGCCCAGGTGGCGAGCACGGCGCTGGTGTGCTGGCCGGCAAACAGTACCGTGAGCAGTATCCCGGTGATCTCGTCATCGCTCAGGCTGCGGCCATCCTTGTAGCTCGCCCGCATCAGGTTCTGCATGAAATCGGCGGATTCGGCGCCGCTTTGGCGCCGTTCATTCATGATGCGGATGAAGATTTCGGTGATTCTGTGCCGCGCCCGGTCCCGGCTCCGATGGGCGGGAGTCGGCAGCCTGGGAAAGAAAAAGCCCAGGGTATTGATGCCGTTTTGCAGGTCGTGGTAGGCCTCGGCAAAGCCGGAGTCGACTTCATTGCGAATTTCCTCGCCGAGAAAGCAGCGGCTGGCGATATGGATCGTGAGTTCGTTCATTGCCACCGGCAGGTCGATCTCGCCCTGCTCGCCCAGGGAGTCGGCAAAGCGGTTGGTTTCCTCGTGCATGATGTCCACATAGCGCTTCATGGCGGACTCGCGCAGCGCGGGAAACAGAAACCCGAGCTGCTCGGTCATGACTTCGGAGGAAACATCGTAGGCCACGCCGCGGCCGAAGATGGGCACGGTGAACTGATACACCGATTTGGCGTCCAGGGTTTCTTCCGGGGCCTTGAAGTAGGCGTTGTGGGCGTCAAGGCCGGAAAACAATACGAACTTGCGCGGCCCGAGTCGAAACTCGAACAACTCCCCCCGCTCCCGGCAGCCCCGGCTGAGCATGGCGACGGGGTCGCGCTGGAATTCCCGCAAATGGCCAAGCAGGGGCCAGCCGCCGGAAACTTCAGGCGGAGATGGCCCGGTTTCCAGGGTAGCTTCGGCGCTTTGCGAACCCGGCGTCATTGCGGCTCTCAATAGACAAAGGGCAGCATGGCGAACCGCGCCCGCCGGGTGTAGCGCTCCCAGAGCTCGCCGTACTTGGCGCGGCAGCGGCGCTCGTCGCGCAGGCAGCGGTGGGACAGCAATGCCGCCAGCCATGCCGGCAGCAGCAGGGGCACAAGCGAGGCGAATCCCGCGGTGAGGGTGAAGGCCAGATACACGCAGATTTCGCCGGTGTAGTTCAGGTGCCTGCCAATGCCCCAGAATCCCGAAACCAGCAGCCGCCCGTCGAGTGATTCGGCGGGCTTGCCCCAGATGCGGGTGGCCGGATCCTGCCTGAAACGGTGCTTTTGCCCGTTGGCGCCGCGAAACAGCCAGAAGCCGAACAGAAACAGCAGCACCAGCCCGGCAGCCGCAGGCGCCGGCAGGGCGGGCCCGGTGGCGTCCACCAGCCACCAGCCGGTGATGCAGTAGAAGAAGGGCACGAGCACATAATCGCCCCAGACAAGCATCCAGCCGAAACGTTCGGCGACGATGTCCCAGGTGTGAATCATGCCGTGCTCGAACTGGAAGTAATTGAAGACATAGAGAAAGGTGAAAAGCTGATACAAGACCATGGCCAGGCTGAGCTCGCCATGGGTTTCGTACTGCACCACGGCGAAAGAGGCATTGAACAGCGCCAGCCCGATCAGCGAGGGGCGATAGCTGAACATTTTCAGATCAATGCCCAGGCACGAGGGGTTCAGTTCCCTGCCGAAAAAATAGCCGCGCCAGAATCCCGCCGGCGCCCCCGGCGCCTTCGCGCCGCGCCGGTACAGCCAGCCGGCAAAGGCAAAGGCGAAAACATTGGCCATCACGAACAGCGCCGGGAAATGGCTGTACAGCATCGCCAGCGAAAACCAGCCGAAAAAACCCGCAATGCCGGTCAGGACGAAACTCAGCAGGAACAGATGCAGGCCGTTGAGCTTGCAGGGCCGGCTTGCGCCGCCGGCGTCGCGCAGCATGAGTTCGCGCCCGGGCAGCAGCCGGGAACCGGCGAAGAGGAAGGCGATGAAGCCAAGCAGCATCAGCGCGGCTTGCAGCAGGGTCGCCACCGAAAGCATGTTGGCGGCGAATGGCGAATCAGGCGGCGGCATGTCCGGCCCCGGCCTCCCGCTCGAGATACTCCTGCCACTTGCGCACGGTGACCCGCTGGAAAGCCGCCACCACCGGATTGACCTCAATCGCCGGCTCGTTCCAATGTCGCTCGTAACCGAATTGCTCGGCCTCCACGGCAACCCGGTCCTGGTCGAGCAGGGGACCGATCAACAGCCGGTTGGAAATCTTCATCAGAGACTTCATGGCAAAGCGCGGAATGCGCACTGGCAGCAAGGGGATTTTCAGCGACTTGAAGTAGAACAGGAAAAATGTACGGGTGGTGCGCTCATCAATGGGCAGCACAAACAGCCAGTGCTTGATTTCATCGTCGGTATTGGACCACTGGTAGGGGTACTGGTAGCACAGCTTCATGTGGTTGGTATCTAGCCGGCCATGATCGACAAACAGGCCGGAGATGCGCCCGCGACCGACTCTGGAGTCGTACTCCAGATGCACGTCGTCACCCACGGTTTCGCAGGCGGTGAGTTCAGCCCCGTCGAAGGGGCGGTACTTGCGATGCAGGTGGGCGTGGGAAAAATCGCTCACATTGTCGATGATCATCGAATGATGAGCCGAGCAGGTGAACCCCAGGGGCACGCAGGCCCAGCGGTCCTTGCCTTCGATTTCGGGAATCTCGGGAATGCCGCGCTGCCCCGCGAGTTCCGGATTGCCGGGAAAAAGCCAGACCAGCCCATAACGCACCCTGACCGGATAACTGCGGATGGAGATGTCGGGCAATTCCTTGCGGCCGAACAGGTCGGGGATTTCCACCACCCGGCCTTGCTCATCGTACTTCCAGCCGTGGTAGGCGCAGACCAGCTTGCAGTCATCCACCTGCCCGAGCGACAGCTTGAGCTGGCGATGGGCGCAGCGGTTTTCCACCGCGTGAAATTCTCCGTCATCGCTGCGAAAAAGGGCGATGGAACGTTTCCAGAACACCACTTCCACCACGGTTCCGGGTTTGACATTGCACACTTCTTCCACCGCGTACCAGTAATCCGGGCACATGCCCGCCGCCCGGGATTTCTGTCGCAGGCCGCGGGCCTCCGCAAAGCCCGGTGGCGGCGCTGCTGTTGTCGTTTCGGCAGGATTCATGCCTGTGCCTCGCTGGCTGTCGCCGGTGAACCCTTTTCCCCTGAATCTTCCAATGACTCGCAGGCCGCATTGTCCCGGGGCGGTTTCGCCGAGGGATTATCAATCGCCTTGCGCTGATGGTAGTGGAATGCGTAGGCCTCGTGGACGGCATCGCGGATGCTGCCCGGCTGGTAGCCGAGTTCATTCTTCGCCTTGGCCAGATTGGCGTGGCGGCATTTCTTCAGTAGCCGGATGGCGCCGGGGGTAAAGCGCTGGGGAAAGTCCGGATGGAAACGGCTCAGATAAAAACTGGCAATCTCTGAAAACACGTACATGAGATTGGCGGGTATCCGCCGGTTCGGGCGTGGTATGCCGGAAACTTCCTCGTAGAGGTCGAGAATATCGGAAATCGTCAGGTACTGGCTGCTGAAGATGTATTTTTCTCCGCTGCGGCCTTTTTCCATGCATAGCAGGTGGCCCTGCACAATGTCCCTTGCCGCAACGAACTCGAAGCCCCCATCGACATAGGCCCGCAGCTTGCCATTGGTGTAATCGCACAGCGTCCTGCCGAGCCGCGATGGGAAGTAATCGGCGCCGCCCACCACCGCGCAGCAGGTCGCCACTATTACATCCTGGCCTTTGGCCACCGCACGCAGGCATTCATGTTCCACCAGCGTCTTGCTGCGCTCGTAGGGCATGGTGCGTTCCATGGGGTAGAACTGCATGGTTTCGTCGCTGGGTGCGGACGGGTCGTCCAGATCGTAACCCACGGCGCTGAACGAACCGGTAACCACCACCCGGCCGGCTTCGGCTTCCCGGGCAGCCTGGAGCAAATTTCGGGTGCCGAGCACATTGCATTCGTAGATTTCCCGGCGGTGGGCGAGGTCGCCGTCGATAGTGGAAATCTTGGCGGCGACGTGATACACGCCCCGGCAGCCTTCCACGGCGCGACGGGTAGCGTCCAGGTCGCGAATATCGGCCCAGGCGCGCTCCACCGCAAGGCCATCCAGTGCGGCGTTATTGTCTTCCTCGCGCAGCAGCACGCGCACCCTGACCCCGTCATCGAGCAACCGCCGCACGAGATTCGCCCCCACATGACCGGCGGAGCCGGTAAGGAGCACCGGCGCCGCCTGCGTATCGGAGGCTTGGGAAGATTGGGTATTCACCTTGTTTCCTGGCAATTGTCAGTCCGCGATTTCTTCTGTCGCGGTAAGCGCCGTTGAAGTTGACTATATTGAGAGGGCTTAGTCAACATTCAGCTTGCTGGTCCAGAATATGTCGATATTGCCCAGGCTGTTGTCGGCCCGGGAGGAAAACCAGGTTATCGTTTCCTGGCCGGGGGGCAGCGCCGGGCACATGTCGGCGCCTGCGGTATTCACCTGTGGCCCGAGATTGAAGGGCGGCCCCCAACTGTCCACGCCCTCGGCGGCGGCGCCCCAGATATCCATGCCGCCATAGCCTCCCGGGCGGCTTGAGGTGAAATACACGGTGCCGTCTTCGGCCTGGCTGAAATGGAATTCCTCGCCTTCGGTATTGATGTTTGGCCCCTGGTTCACCGGCTCCATCCAGTTGCCGGCGGCATCCTGCCGCGAGCAGTAAATGTCGGAACCGCCGAAGCCGCCCGCCCGTCGCGATGCAAAGCAAAGCGTTTCACCGTCCTGCAGAATCGCCGGGCAATGTTCATCGCCTTCGTCGGTGCTGATGGGGTAGCCCATGAGTTCCGGCTCGGTCCATTCACCATTCACCTTGCGGGTGATGAAGATGTCATTGTTGTTCTGCGGCGATGTGGTCGCCAACCTGTCGGACTTGAAGTAGATGGTATTGCCGTCTGCGGTGATCCAGGGCTCACGGTCATCGCCCTTGCGCAGGGGGTCCACATCGGTGGCGGGCGCCGCATTGACGGGCATGCCCATGTTCACCGGGGTGTTCCAGGTGCCGGTTTCCTCGTTGAAAGTGGCGATATACAGGTCTTTCGGGTCACCGGGCGCCACGGCCATGTCCTGTCGCGCGCTGCAATAGACCATGGTGCCATCGTCGGCAAAGGATAATTCCCCTTCGGCCCACATGGTATTGATGGGAGCGCCGAAATTATGCACGGCAAGTTCCACCCAGTCATTCTGGGCCATGGATGCGCTGCCCGCGGCGAATACCGTCGCCGCCAGCGCAAGTCTTGCAAGGATTCTGTTCATAAGGGCTTTCCTTCCTGTCAGCTTCGCGATTCAACGCGGAATGTCCACCAGTGGTCCGGGCGCTCGGCGTCCGCAGCCGGCCTCGGGTTGTAGGGATCATTGCCGAAGCTCTGCAATTTGGTGATGCGCGCGGTCCAGGACTGGTCCATCAGCGCCGGGTCGGTAATCCGGTTGACCTTCACGGGATACACCACGCCCTCAAGGCGCAATCTGCCGGGAGAATCGGTCCCCACGTGGCTCGCCCAGTACTTGCTGTCGCAGACCGAACAACTCAGATAAAGTTCCCCCGCCGGCGTGGCCATGCAGTTCAGATTGATGGCATGGGGCCGCCAGCCGCCGGCATAGATCTGCAGGGCGCACAGCGGCACTTCATTGGCGAAGGTCCAGTCATCCACCGAGGCGTCTCCGGCGCTGCCGAAAAGATAGAACCCCGGCGTCCGGTCCCGGGGATATGCGCTTGTCCAGACAAGCAGGGCGAGCAGGGCCAGGACCAGAACGGCCAGGCCCGCGCGTTTGGCGGTACTTGCGGTGATTGCCATAGCTGCGTTCTCCTCAATCAATCGGCCAAGGGTGCGACGATAGCGAATTTTCGCTTCCGCGAATTCCTGTGGCGCTGGCTCTTGGCAGAATATCCCCCAGGGCCGCCAGGGGCAAGCGCTGCGCATAGTCGCAGGATCTTCGCGTGGCCACTGCAAGAGATTCCGCGACTACGCTTCGCTTCGCGCGGAATGACATGAGGATTGGGGCGCCAAAATGAGAATTGCTGCGCCAGGTCAGGCGGTGATGATGGAAAAACAGCCGTTTCCAGAGCACGTGTTCGTGATCGGTTCGGACAATTTGTAACAGTATCAGGCCGCATTCTCACCTAGTATCCCTTCCTGAAACAAAGCAATACGGTCCATCGCCACCCTCCCGCCACTGCCGTGAAATTTCTGGCGCCGGACACAGACCGGGGGCGGTTCTGGCGAAACGGGAATTCGAGGTTTGCAATGATGCCAGGTCGATTTCGATACCGCTTGACCGCTGCCGCATTCGCCGGCCTTGCGCTCGGCGGCGGCGCCGCGGCCCAGGACAATGTGGGGGGAGAGTCCACCGTGGTCTATCCCGCCTCGTATTTCGAGGAATATTCCCCCGTCAGCGCCCAGGACATGCTCGACCGCATTCCCGGCATGGAGTCCAGGAGCGGACCCGGCGGCGGGCCTCCCCGGGGCTTTTCCGGCGGAGCGGGGGGCGGGCCGAATGTTTCCCGGGGCGGGCGCGGCTTCGGCGGCGGTCGCAGCGGCGGCAATGAAATCCTCATCAACGGCAAGCGTACCGCGGGCAAGAACAACAACACCAGCGGCGTGCTCGACCGCATCACCGCAGCCCAAGTGGACTATATTGAAATCATCCGCGACACCAGCGGCTCGCTCGACGTGCGCGGCTCGGGCCAGGTGGTCAATGTGGTGCTGTTCGAGGAATTGTCCAGCACCAGCATCTCCTATGGTCTCAACATGGACAACTACATCGGCAATGAGAACCGCCCCGGCGGCAATCTCGCACTCAGCGGCCAGCGCGGCGGCCTCAACTATGTGATCAGCGCCCAGGCCGCGCCGCGCTTCATGGACCAGACCACCTGGGAAGAATCGGTGCTCGGCGACTTCTCCCCCAATGACACCATCTGGGAAGAGCGCACCACCGATGCCGCCAATTACGAACTCAGCGCCAATCTCGATTACCAGTTCAGCAACCGCAGCAGCGCCCGGCTGAATGCGCTGTTCGACCGCAATGACCGGCCATCCTCGGTGATGCGCCATATCACCGATCTCAAGGTCGAACCCAACGAACAGGACATCGAGCGCGAGGAGATTCCGGCCGAGTCAAACAACTGGGAAATCGGCGGCGACTACGAGTACCTCACCGGCAACAACTCCCGCTTCAAGGTGCTTTTCATCGCCAATGAAAACGACAACGCCTCCCTGCGCGAGCGCTTTGACGTGCTCGCGGGCGGCGATGAGAAGAACCTGTTCCTGAATACCGATTCGACGATTACCGAGCGCATCGTCCGCGGTTCCTGGACTTTCGATATCGGTAACAACCAGGATCTGGAGCTTGGCGCCGAAGGCGCCCGGACGGTGCTCGACTCAAGCCTTGCGCTGGGCCTTGCCGGAACCGGCGCGCCTTCGGCGGCGGTGGGCGGGCTGGCGCCGGTTGCCGTCGCCAACGCCAATTCCGAAGTGGAAGAAGTGCGCTACGAGCCTTTCGCCATCCACAACTGGGTGCTCAATCCGCGCATGACGCTGGAATCGACCCTGCTGTGGGAAACCTCAACGATTACCCAGAGCGGCGATGTGAGCAATTCCCGGGATTTCCAGTTCCTCAAACCCAAGCTCGACCTGCGCTACAACCTGACGCCGCAACTGCAATTGCGCGGCTCCATCGAGCGCGTGGTGCTGCAATTGAGCTTTGCCGATTTCGTCGCCGCCAACGACGAGCAGGACGACGATTCCAACACCCAGGCGGGCAATGTCAACCTGCGTCAGGAATGGCTGTGGAAATACGATTTCAACGCCGAGTACCGGCTCCCCAATGACTATGGCGTACTCGACGCCAATGTCTATTACCACGCCCACCACGACCGCATCGAGCGTATCGACGTCACCGTGGACGAAGACAATCTCCAGTCCGCCAACGGCAATATCGGCGGTGGCGAAATGTGGGGATTCCGGGGCAACGCCAGCATCCGCATGCGCATGTTCGACCTGCCCAACCTGCTCCTCACCGCCAGCCTCACGGTCGAGGACTCCCGCATCATGGACCCCTTCCTGGCCTATGAGCGGCGCTTCCAGAACATGGCCCGGGGGTTCAATTCCTTCGGCTTCCGCCACGACATTCCCCAGTGGAATCTCAATTGGGGCGGCCGCTGGATGAACCGCCACGACGGCAATATCCTGCGGGTCGATATCGACGATATCGAATACGCCTCCGGCGACCCCAGGGGCTCATTGTTCGTGGAGTACATCGACCGCCGCGGCCTGACCTGGCGCCTGGAAGGCCAGAGCCTGTCCAACCCGAAAAACTGCCGCGAGCGACTGCGCTATCTCGGGCGCGTTTCCGCCGGCGTGCTGGAAGAGCTGGAGTTTCGCTGCAACTCTTCCGGGCGAGTGATCAACTTCAAGGTGAGCGGCACTTTCTGAGCCCCGACTGCGACTTTGGGATTTTCTTTCGCTGTCAATGAAATCGGGCTTCCGGAGGTCATCACCGGTCGATGATGGCCTCATCCAACAGGCGTTTGAAGTTCTCGCGAAAACCGCCGCCGCGGGATGGGGAGACCTGGGACATGATGACCATGACCATGTCGAGATTCGGGTCGATGAAATAGCGCGTGGCGGCGGAGCCGTCCCACCAGATCACGCCGTTGCTGACCGGGAAATCATAGGCATCGGAGTCCATGACCAGGTTGAAACCGCCGAGGGTCCAGCCCGAGCCGAGCCAATAGCCGCCGGTACCGATGGGCATGGCGATGTCCGGCACGGCGTTGCGGTAGATGAGTTCCGCAGTTTCCTCCCGCAGTACGCGCTCGCCGTCGAGTTCGCCCTTGTTGAGTACCATCTGGCTGTAGCGCATGAAGTCGGGCACGGTGGAAAGCAGGCCGACCCCGCCTTCGATCAGCGGCGGCCGTGAGGTCCATGGCGCCTGTTCGATCCGGTAAGGATTCAGGAGACCGTCCGCGGGCCGGTAGACCACCGCGAGCCGTTCGGCATCTTCGCCTTCGGCCCAGAACATCGTGCTGTCCATACCGAGGGGTTCGAACAGGTTCTCTTGCAGGTATTCGTCGAAGGGCTGACCCGACCAGACTTCGACGAGCTTGCCGAGAATGGTGGCGTGGATGCCATAGCGGAAGGCCGTGCCGGGATCGTGGAACAGCGGGATACGCGCGGCATTGCTTGTCATTTCGTCGAGACTGATCGACTTGTCGCGCACGTTGTTTTCGCGATAGAGCGCCGAACTGCGAGACCCGAGCCCGGAAGTGTGCGTGAGCAGATGCGCCACGGTAATGTCGCCGATGCGCTCGCGGGTTTGCGTAATGTCGGTGCTGCCGGGGTCGAGCAGCACTCGCTGACCGGCAAACTCGGGCAAGTACATCGATATCGGGTCGTCGAAATCGAACTTGCCCTGTTCGTATTGCTGCAGCACGGCGGTGCTGGTGACCTGCCGCGTCATCGAATAGATGCGGAACAGGGTGTCCGGTCCCATTTCCCCACCGTTTTCCAGGTCGTATTGTCCCAGGGCTTCGAAGTAAACGAGCTTCCCGTCGCGGGCTGCCGCCGCGACCACGCCGGGAATGTCACCGTCATCGATATGCTGCTGCAGTCTGGCGGTAACGAGTTCCAGTTTTGCCAGGTCCATGCCAAGCGAGGCCGGGTCACCCGGCGGCAGGGCCTGCCCGAATATGACTGCCGGCAGCATCAGCAGCAAGGCGGCGCCCTGCACAATTCGAATCATGGCCAGGAGCCTGCACCGTAGGAATTCATGGCTGCAAATCCGCTCTCATCCGCGCCCCCGGCCGCTCGATTTCGTTGCATATCCACCAATATTCGCCTCAATCGATCAGCCAGGGGCGCGGCGATAGCGAATTTTCGCTTTCGCGAATTCCTGCGGCGCAGGCTCCTAGTCTTCCGCAAACCGCACTGCAGTGAATGACCAGATCAGGGCGGCCACCCAACCCAGAAATGTCCAACCGAGAAAGATATTCAGGATCAGGATCGCCATCCGATTGTGGTGCTCGCGCCGGAAAGCGATGAAGGCGGGCAGAAAATACAGGAATACCCCGAGCCCGAAAAACAACAATACCAGAACTGCTACAAGAATTACTTCCAAGGTCTTGACCTCCGGATCTTCAGTGCAAGACAACTGGCAGGTTCTTCGATTCCATATTCAGAAATTCAACCGCAGGGTTGCGCCGTAGGTGCGGGGGGCTTCGAGGAAGGAGCCCCGGGCGCCTGGCCGCAGCGGGATATTGAAAGTCAGATTGCGGGCCCGTGTGTCGGTGACGTTGTTGCTCCAGATTTCGAGCATCCAGCCGCCGTCTTCATCGCCGATGCCGGCGCGCAGATTGACCATGTCGTGGGCTTCCATGATGTCGAAGTCCAGGTTGGGCTGGGTGCTGGTGCGGCGATCATCCACCCAGCGATAGTTGCCGGACAGGAAATACCGGTAATCGCCGACAAAGCCCTGGTACTCCAGGCCCGCGGTGGCGGTGTTCTCCGGCGCATTGGTCAGAGCCGCCCCACAAAGCGAACTGACCGAACCCGGAGCGTTCGGGTCATTGCCGTCGCAATCGCCGGGATACTCGGAGTCCGCCAGGGTGTAGCCGAAGTTCAGGTTCAGGTTTTCGGTCAGCAGAGCGGCGAGTTCAAGCTCGGCGCCCTGACTCCGGGCCTTGGGCACATTGAAGGTTCTGAACTGCACACCGGTGAATTCAAGCACCTGGAAGTCCTCCAGGTCGTAAGTCCAGGCCGCGACATTTGCGCGCAGGCGATCATTGAAGAGCTGGGTCTTGAGCCCCACTTCCCAGGCGTCATTGGTTTCGGCGCGGAATCTCGGGTCGGCGCCGCCGATGGCGGCGGTGGCGTCGAGATTGAATCCGCCGGACTTGTAACCGTGGGTAAAGCTGACGTAACCCGAAACGAGTTCGCTGAAGTCATTGGACAGCTTGACGGTATAGGCCAGCGCATCGTCGTCGTAGGTATCGGCGAAAGTCACCGGGCGGCCGGGAATGAGGTCGGCGGGCACAGCGAAGGGAAAACAGACGTATCCCGCGCTGAATCCGCCGATGGTTCCCGCCACCACTTCCAGCCCGGTCCCTGCCGCCCCCGCGGCCAAAGCCCCCGCATTGGCGACGGTATTGGCGCAGGCCTGGTTGGGCGATGGCCCCTGGCGGAAGGCGCCGTCTTTCTGTTCGTCGATCCAGCGCAGGCCGAAAATCAGGTCCAGATCTTCAGTCAACTCCAATGTGTTCTGGGTGAAAAGGGAAGTCGAACGCCCGTCCTGGGTAAAGTGGTTCTGGGCGTAGCTGCCCGCGGCATTGACGCCGCCGGCGAAAGCCGTGGCGGGCGAAGGCGACGCCAGCACATCGGCAAAGGTACCGCCGGTGGCCAGGGGAACCTGGCCGAGCAAGGGCGCGGCGCCGAGCACGGGAGCGAAGGCGAAACGCCACAGCATGGCGTCGGTGTTGGCGGTGAAGTCGCTGCCAAGGCCAAGGCCGCCGCTGGCATAGATGTCTTCGGTGCTCAGGTATGCGCCCAGCATCCAGCTCAGCCGGTTCGTTTCTCCCGTCAGTCGCAATTCGGTGGTGATCGTGTCGATTTGCGCGGCGGTGGGAAATCCGCCGGCAGCGGCAGGCGATACCGAAAAGACGTCCATGCTGACGAAATCGGATTGCTGCACTGCATCCGAATCATAGGAACGCCAGGAGCTGAGCCAGGTGAGCGCCACATTCTCGTCAAGGTCCCAGTTCAGTTCCGCCGAGATTCCGGTTTGCTCGGAGCCGTTCTCGAACTGCTCCGCATTGGAGATCATGTTTTCCAGGGCATAATCGCCCAGGGCCTGGATGCCGCCATCCGCAGGCAGCCCGGCGGCGGCAAAAGAGCCGAGGGCGCGTCCCGCCGAATCCTGCATGGTCACAGCGTCGCAGCATAGCTCGTCGGAGTCCGCGTAGTCGGCGATCAGCCGCAGGTCGGCGGTGTCGGAGAGGTTCCAGAGCAACTGCCCCCGCAGCGAGAGCCGGTCCCGGTTGCGGCTTTCGGCGCCGGTGGTGGATTCGAGAAAGCCGCCCTGTTCGCGCCGGGCGATGGACAGCCGGTAGCCGAGCTCGTCCTGGATGATCGGCCCGCTGACTCCGGCCTGGAAGTTGAGGCCATCGTAATTCGCCGCGGTGATATTGGCGAAGGATTCGCTTTCGCTCAGATTCGGCCTGCGGGTGCGGATACTGATGGCGCCGGCGGAAGTGTTGCGGCCAAACAGGGTGCCCTGTGGTCCCCGCAGCACTTCCACCTGCTCCACATCCATGAGGTCGCTGAGGGCGATACCCGGGCGACTCAGGTAGACATCGTCGAGAAACACGCCCACGGCGCTTTCGAGGCCGATGTTGTTGCCGGTGGTGCCGACTCCGCGAATGCGCAGGGTGGTGCCGCCGGTTTCGGTCTGGGACGAATTCATGTTGAATGAAGTCGCCAGGGTGGAAAGGTCCCGCAGGTCCTTGATGCCAGCCCGGTCAAGGGCTTCGGCGCTGATCGCGGTTACCGCTACCGGCACCTCCTGCAGGGATTCCTCCCGCCGGGTGGCGGTAACGAGGATTTCCTCGACTGCCGCGGTTGCTTCGGTTTGCGCCTGCGCAAAAGCAGGCAGCACAAGAGTGAACCCTGTGCATAATGTATGGAAAAGATGTTTCCTCATGGCCGTTCCCCCTGACAGAGTGCCAAAATGAGCGTCCGCCTACTATACACGAAGTAGGCGGCAAGCCGGCAATGTTTTTTGGCTCCCGTGCCTTGTGAGACTTCCAGCCGGCGCTCAGCGAGAGGTGAACGCCTGAATGCCGGTCTGGGCGCGGCCGAGGATGAGTGCGTGAATGTCCTGGGTGCCTTCGTAGGTGTTGACGACTTCCAGGTTTTGGGCGTGGCGCATGACGGGGTACTCGTCGGAGATGCCGTTGCCGCCGAGCATGTCCCGGGCTTCCCTGGCGCAATCGAGCGCCTTGAGGCAGGAGTTGCGTTTCAGCAATGAAACCAGGGGCGGCGCCAGCTTGCCTTCGTCCCGCAGGCGGCTCGCCCTCAGGCAGCCTTGCAGGCCAATGCTGATATCGGTTTGCATCTGGGCGAGTTTTTTCTGGATCAGTTGATTCGCCGCCAGCGGGCGCTTGAACTGCTTGCGCTCCAGGGTGTAATCCAGCGCTGTATGCCAGCAGGTGCGCGCGGCGCCCAGGGCTCCCCAGGCAATACCGAGGCGGGCGGAATTCAGGCAACTGAAAGGCCCGGCAAGCCCCAGGGCGCCGGGCAGCAGGTTTTCTTCGGGAACGAAAACCCCGTCCATGATGATCTCGCCGGTGATTGACGCCCGCAACGCGAGCTTGCCTTCGATCTTCGGCGCGCTCAGGCCTGGCATGTCCCGCTCGAGAATGAAGCCGCGAATCGCGCCGTCGTCATCCTTGGCCCAGACGATAAAGACATCGGAGATTGGAGAGTTGCTGATCCAGTTCTTGGCGCCGGTCAATTCATGGCCGCCGGCGACGCTGCGCGCCCGGGAAATCATGCCGCCAGGGTCGGAGCCGTAATCGGGTTCGGTAAGGCCGAAGCAGCCTATCAATTTACCGCTGGCAAGCCCCGGCAGGTACTTTCGCTTCTGGGCTTCGCTGCCGAAGGTGCTGATGGGATGCATGACCAGACTCGATTGCACCGACATCATCGAGCGGTAACCCGAATCCACCGCCTCGATCTCCTGGGCCACGAGCCCGTAGCAGACGTAATTCATGCCAGCACAGCCATAGCCCTCAATCATGCAGCCGAGCAGGCCGAGTTCACCCATTTCGCGAAAGATTGCCGGGTCGGTTTCCTCCCTGCGATAAGCCTCGCGCACCCGCGGCAGCAACTTGTCCCGGGCGTACTGCCGCGTGGTTTCGCGCACCATGCGCTCTTCTTCGCTGAGCTGCTCGTCCAGCAGAAACGGGTCGTCCCACTGGAAGGGGGCGGAATCGGGCGTGGCGGGCATTTTGGCCTCCAGTGGAAAATGGGCGGGCGGCGCGAGAGTCTAACAGATTGCCGTCACGCCAGAAATTTTGTGACGAGTTTCTCCGGAAATCCGCCAAATTGCGTCCAGGAGCCTGCGCCACAGGAATTCACGGCTGCAAATTCGCTTTCGCGAATTCCTGTGGCGCAGACTCCGTGCGGATCTCAACCAAATTGGCAAATGAGGTAACATCGGCCTGATTGTGACGGGAGGTGATGATGAAGCGGGTTCGTTGTTTCGCACAGGTTTCCCTGGCGGCGCTGCTGCTGGTTTCCCTGATGGCCTGGGCACAGACGGAAAGCTACCGCGCCCGACTTTCTCCCATGCCCACCACGCCCCGGACAGTGGACAGCATCACCGGCGAAGGCGAGGTGTTTCTTACCCTGGAAGGCAACTTGTTGACGGTGGGCGGCAGCTTTGCCGGCATGAGTTCGGTGGCCACTGCGGCGCATCTGCACAATGGCCCGCCAGCCCAGCCCGGCCCGGCAGTGCATCAGCTTGAAGTCAGCGCGGCCACCGGAGGCGAGATCAGTGGCGAAATCGAGTTGACCGACGAGCAGGTTGCGGCCCTGCGCGCCAATTCGCTGTATGTGCAGATCCACAGCGAAGACAATCCGCCGGGTGAATTGCGGGGCTGGATTTTTCCGCGGGAATGAATTTGCGGACCGCAGGCAAACGCCGCCTGCCATGGCGCCAATCTGGAAGGCACGATTCTCGGCCCCCCTGCTTTGTTGCCATTTCCCGCCTCGCCGGGCTCAGAAATGGAATGGTCCCTGTCGTACCAGACCAGATTCAGGCTACTTTGTTGGGGTTCCCCGGTCAATTCACCCGGTTGACCGGGGACGGGCCGAAAGATAGCCAGCCTCCCTGGTACTTTGCGCCGCCGGCGTCGCCGCGGCTCCAGTCGCATACGCCGTCGGCGAAAATCATCTGCAATTCGGCCCATTCGCGTTCGGTAAGCGGCTGACGATACTCATCCCGATTCACGGGCCGCAAGTGGCAGGAGACGATGTTGTTCGCCAGCGGGGCCCCCGCCACATGGCGCGGCGTGGGATACGCGGGATACAGCTCGCCGCAGCGGCCCTCGCCGGCGTAGCCGAGTTCTTCCTCGATCTTGATTCGCTCCGGGCCGGTGGCGTCCCAGCAGGCGTCATTCAGCCGGGTGGGCCGGTTGGCGGCAACGATCAGGTCCGCCGGCATGGATGATTCGTCGCGCCGGATCGCCAGAATCCACTCATCCATGCTCCGAAACAACTCGCCGAGATCATCGTTCCCGGGCTCAAAACCCCATTGCCCGCCGATCTGCATGACGTGATTGCGGGCATTGCCATTGGCGAGCCGCAGCCGTTCCCGGGTGGAGAACTGATGCACGATCATGTGGATATCGCCGTTTTCGGCGTGGTCGGTGTAGCTGCGGTAATCGATCACCGGAATTGCCGCGAGTCCGCCGCCGCCGTTGAGTATGCGACCCGATTCGAAAGCCCGGCGACTGGCGAGGGGGTCGGCGCGGTGGCGCTCGAACACATGGTTCAGGTCGCGGTCAAAACCGCCGATACCGCGGTTCAGATCGATGAACTGCCGCGCCGTGATCTGTCCGGCATGGAAAGCGGCGAGGCCATATTGCACGCCGTAATTGTCCAGCGGACGCAGGGCGCTGCCGCTGGCCGGGTCTGCTCCGTATACGTTGACGGTATGATCGTAGACAGTGGCCCGGATCCCCCCCTGTCCCGGGCGATAGAGAATCGCGTGCAATTCGTCCAGGCCTACTTCGCCGCCCTGGTCCTCGGGCAGCGCATTGGGCTCGAAGATGGGGTCGAGCCGGGCCGCGCCGCGGCTGAGACTGGCGATGGAGCCCCGGGATCCGAATCCCGATACCGCCTGCTGCTGTTCGGGGCTGAATTCGCCGGGGCTGATCACTTCAAAGTAGTGGTGCAGCAGTCGCGCATCGGCGACGGTGAAAATGGTTGCCGAGGTGACGTCTGGGAAGCTGGCGGAAACGATGATGCCGTCGAATACGCCGGGATAATTGTCGGCGGTCTGGTGTGACTGGTAGGAGCCGCCGGAAGCTCCGGTGGCGATGGTGTAGTCGGGCGGGCCATAACGCTCGATAAAGCGCTCCTTGACCATGATATGGGTTTCGGAAGCGAGCAGGTCGTTGCAGTTCTGGCCGAACACATTGAGCGAGGAAGAGACGACGGCATATCCCTGCTCGAACAGGCCCCGCCGCATGACGCCGCCGGTTCGCGCACCCTGCCGGTACCAGCCGCCCCGGCAACCGCCGCCGTGGGTGTAGACCAGCTTGCCGTTCCAGCCATGGCTGCGTTGCCACGGGCCGGGTTCGCCCTGGGCCGGGTCGTGCAGCATGGCGATTTCGTAGATGGCGCGGTTCACCGTGCCGGTTTCCACCCGGACGACATAGGGAATCATCCTGCCCCGGCTCAGGATCCGGGACAGATCAGCGGGCGGCAAGGCGCCAGGGCCAGACGGGTAGGGTTTGAAGCCCTGCTCCAGATCGCTCCAGTAGACATGGTCCACCCGGCTTGCCACCGAGCAGTTCCGGTTCAGCGGCTCGCCGAGCAAGTCGCCCGCCACAGTGCGGAACTGACCGGTTTCGCAGTAAAAAGGCGCCTGTTGTGGGCCCGAAATGATGGGGCCGGTAATGGGCCAGTTGGTGATGGCCAGTTTTGCCTCCCCGCCCGCGCCGGCAACGCTCGCGACGAGTTCGCTTTCACCTTCGGGCAGCCCTTCGAGCAGCCCCTGCATGGCCTGCTCGCTCGTCTGGCGAAACCCGGCGGAGACATTTTCCCCATTCAATTCGATTCGCAAGGCGCCCTGCTGCAGGGAACGGCCCGCATCGGTCAGCCGCACTTCAACGAGGGCGTCGCCGCCGGTGACCAGCCAGGGGCGGGTGGAAAGCACCTTGATTTCGATGGGCGGCGCAGCCTCAGCCTCGATAAGCATCCCGCTGGTACTCACCGGTTCGGTACAGGACGTCACCAGCAATCCGGCAAGAACAGGCAGAAAATACAGGCGGCTCATGGCAGTGCATCCCAACACAAAGGCGAACGGCTATTGTGGAAATCCGGCCCGGCAAGGTCAAGTTTGTGAACGTTTGCCGCAGTGGCGCGGGAATTTATCCGTCATCCTGCGCGGAGCCTTCTCCCGTCATCCTGCGCGGAACCCTTTCCCGTCATCCTGTGCGGAACCCTTTCCCGTCATCCTGCGCGGAACCCTTTCCCGTCATCCTGCGCGGAACCCTTTCCCGTCATCCTGCGCGGAGCGAAGCGGAGTCGCAGGATCTCCCTATCGGGGCCACTTCATGAGATTCTGCGACTACGCTTCGCTCCGCGCAGAATGACGTAGGGGGGCTTCGCTCCGCGCGGAATGACGTAGGGGGGCTTCGCTTCGCGCAGAATGACGCAGGGGGGAGGGCTTCGCTTCACGCAGATGACAGTGGGCGGGGCGGCGCAAAAGTGGAAATTGCTGGTAGTATGGACTCATGTTCCGATTCGCTTCCGCCTCAGGATGTTCGCTTCTGGCCATGATGGTCTTGTGGTCCAGCCCCCTCGCCGGGCGGGAGGCGACCATCGAGGAGCGAATCGCCAAAGCCGAGCAAGTCTTGCAGATGGTGGATGCCCAAGCCGAGGCCTGTCTTGCACAACTGGCGGACACATCCGATGCGGGCCAGCCGGCGGCGTGCGCGGAATTGCTGGCGGCCATCGACGGCGAAACCCTGGCCGGCTATCTCGCCCACTGCAACGCGCTCAAGCAATGGCGGGATGAGTATGTGGAGAATCCGCCAGCCGCGGCCACGGAAGGCGAACGCGACCTGCAGCGGCTCATTGGAATCGAGCGGGCCTGCGGCGAAAATGCACTGCGCCGCCGAACCCGCTTTGTGACGGAAGCATTCGACGCCATCAATTCGCGCCACGCCAGCCGCCTGAATGGCCTTTCATTGCAAAGACGGCTGGGCGAGATTGAATTCCAGTCCACCCTCGGCGGCTGGCGAAATGAACTCGACGCCAGCAACCCCAACCGCCGGGTCCACAACGAAACCCTGCGTCAATTCGATCAATTGGAAGAAGAACTCATCCGCCGGCAAATCAACCGTCCCTAGGAGCCTGCGCCACAGGAATTCACGGCTGCAAATCCGCTCTCATCCACGCCCCCGGCCGTTCGATTTCGTTGCATATCCACCAATATTCTCCTCAATCGATCAGCCAGGGGCGCGGCGATAGCGAATTTTCGCTTTCGCGAATTCCTGTGGCGCAGGCTCCTAGCCTTTCTGAACGCGTGGAAATGTCATTCTGCGCGTGGCGAAGCGAAGTCGCAGAATCTCCATGACGATTTTCATGACGTGGTTCGCAGCCTCCCGTAGAAAATTGCAGGGAATTGGGGCAGACTCTGATACTTGGCATGAGTCGGGGATAGACATGCGGAAAATCGGTTTGCGGGTGCTGGCGGCATTTGTGGGCGTGGGCTTGTTGGCCGGCTGTTCGGATTCCGCTGATGACAGGGCGGCCCTGGTCGCCGGGGAGATGAGTTTCGACACCACGCTGACCATGCAGGAGCTTATGCTGCATGTACTTGAGTTTGCCGCCGACGGGCTGTGGAGCAATGCCGGCTGGGTCGAAGACGTCAATGGCTACCGCGAACTCTACCCGGAAACCGAAGAAGGCTGGGAGCAAGTGGTCGCCAGCGCCGCCATGGTGGCCGAAGCCGGGAACCTGCTCAATCTGCCCGGACGCCGCCTGGATAACGACGCCTGGGTCATTTACTCCGAAGGCCTGACCCAGGCCGGGCAGCGCGCCATGGCCGCCGCCATCGACCGGGACAGGGAAGTCCTTTTCCAGGCAGGCGCCGATGTGTACAGCGTCTGCTCGGCATGTCATCAGGCTTATGACCCGGAAATCAACAGCCGCTTTGTATCAAACTGAGCCACTTGCAACCCATTCCGGAATGACCCCACTTGACACCAGCAAGAACCTGAATTTCTCGCGGGCGGCATCGTGGGTCGCCGCGCTGTTACTGCTGCTCGCTTCCGGCGCCCTGCTTGCCCACACCATTGAAGGGTCCGACGCCAGCTTCGTGCGGAATATCGACGGCCCCGCCGTCGGCCCCTTCATCTATCTCGGGGCCAAACACATGGTGACCGGCTACGACCACCTGCTGTTCCTGGTGGGCGTAATCTTCTTCCTTTACCGACCCGGCCATATCGTGCAGTATGTGACCTTGTTTGCGGTCGGACACAGCATTACCCTGTTGCTTGGCGTACTTGCCGGCTTGCAGGTCAACGCCTATTTCATCGATGCCGTCATCGGTCTCTCGGTGGCCTACAAGGCTTTTGAAAACATGGGAGGTTTCGCGCGCCTGGGATTCGAGCCCAACGCCCGGTTGGCGGTATTCGTCTTCGGCCTTTTCCACGGCCTCGGTCTGGCAACCAGATTGCAGGAATTCGAACTCTCGGACAATGGGCTGGTCGCCAATATTCTCAGCTTCAATGTGGGCGTGGAGATTGGCCAGATTCTCGCATTGTCGCTGGTCTATGTAGGGCTGAGCGTGTGGCGCACGAGAAGTTCCTACCTGCGCCACGCCTTCGTCACGAATACCTTGCTGCTCGGCAGCGGTTTTCTGCTGACCGGCTATCAGATGAGCGCATTCATTCTGCTGCGCTAGGAGGCTGCGCCACAGGAACCAAAACCTTGAACCCGCAAAACTCGCCGCCTTCGCCCACAAGCCTGATGCGGGCTGGCATCATGGCTTTTCTGGTTTCCGTGCTGGTGCTGCTCGCCTTTATCCTGCCCGCGGAATTCGGCCAGGACCCCCTGCGCACCGGCAGCCTGCTCGGCCTCACGGCGCTTTCCCGGGGCGCCAACCCCTTCGAGGAGCAGGTTGAGGCGCATCGGGAAGACTATGTGGAGTTCGAACTCGGCCCATTCCAGTCGGTGGAATACAAGTACCTGATGGACCAGGATGCGCCGCTGGTTTTCAGTTGGCTGGCAGACGGCGAGGTGTATTTCGACATGCACGCCGAAACCACAGGACTGGAAGAGGAAGAAGTGCGAAGTTACGAGCAGGGAACCGCCAGCCAGCGCATGGGCTCGTACCACGCTCCCTTCACCGGCATCCACGGCTGGTTCTGGGAGAACCGCAGCGCACAAAGAATCCTCGTTCGCGTGTACAGCGCGGGCTTCTACCAGACTTCAACGGTATTCCGCGACGGCGGCAACTTCGAGCGGGTCATCGACCCCGTCGCTATTCCCTGAGTCCGCTCGCCATTCCCGTCATTCTGTGCGCAGGATGACGAGAGGGCAGAAATTCCAGACGCAAAAAAGCCCGGTCGCCTGTCCTTGCAGACAGTCGACCGGGCGAGATTGGTATCTCCTGGGAGCCTAGGAGCCTGCGCCGTAGGAATTCACGGCTGCAAATCCGCTCTCATCCGCGCCCCTGGCCGCTCGATTTCGTTGCATATCCACCAATATTCGCCTCAATCGACCGGCCAGGGGCGCGGCGATAGCGAATTTTCGCTTTCGCGAATTCCTACGGCGCAGGCTCCTAGTTCTGCTCGGTGGGATCCGAACCGTCCCGGGGGGCGCCGGTGCCGGAGCTTCCCATGAACAGCTTGCGGCCGTCCGGGAAAGTGATATCCCGGCCATTGGCGCGGCAAGTGGGGTCGCACAGGCGATCCTTGCTCTGGTAGCCGGTCACGATGATATCGGTGCCAAGCTCCAGGGAGTTGCGGTTGATGCCGCGACGCAGCAGGGTGTTGGGCGTGCCGCCTTCCACCATCCAGGGGCCCGGGTCGCGGGTGGATTCCGGATCGTTGTTCTCCAGATGAATCCAGGTATGCGGATTGATCCACTCCACGCGGGTGATGGGTCCGCCCAAACGCACCGGAAGGTTCGCATCGAATTCCGCGGAGAAAGCGTGATGCGCAGTGGCCGGGGGCTTGATGGCGACCACGCCGGCAGCAGCGACCGCTGCCAAAGCCAACATCTTGATTTTCATGAATTCACCTCTTTACTCGATTTGCCAAGAGTTCCCCGAAAGGGCAATACCCGACATTCTATCCAAAGGCCAGATGGAATGCCAAGCGCCCCCAGGGCCAAATTTCCGATTCCGCTTATTGCTGGTCCTGCTGCATCTCCTGACGCAGTTGCTGCTCAAACTCGCCGCCCCTGCGATACTGGCCGTACATCAGTTCCTCGACAAACTCGACGCACTTGAACTGGGGCAGTTCATAGCCCTCTTCAAGCCGGCGGTACAGCGGCATGCGGATTGTCCAGGGTTCTTCGTAGACTTCCGGATCTTCCATGGTGGCGGAATACATGATGACGTTGTCGTCGATCATGTCATAGCGCTCGGTGACCTTGAGTTGGTAGCTGTGGTAATTGCCGGCGCGGTCGAGCCAGGTTCGGTCGTCAAGGCCGGTGACCTCAACCACGAAGGTGTCGCCTTCCCAATAGCCGTAGGACTGGCCCATCCAGGAATCCAGCGGCGGCGGACCCGGGTCTTCCAGGAATACATTTCGCACCGAGCCGGCAAAGGAGTAGGCGATGAAGAAAGCGCTTTCGCTCTGGAATATCTGGAAGGGATGCGGCAGATAGGTAGCCCGCGGTACACCCGGCATGAAGCACTTGATCTCCGGGTCCAATTCCAGCCAGTTTTCGCGATTCTCATCGCGCCGCGCCAGGGCTTCCGGGCGGTAGGGAATCGTGCCGCCTTCCACCACGCCAAAACTGGCGGGAACCGCGCCCGTCGCGCCCAGGGCGACAACTTCCGGCGCCGGCACCGGTACGAAATCGCCGGGAACGAGTTGATAGGCCGCCTTGGGCGGCGCCGCTTCGAGATTGTCGTTAGCGTTCATGAGAACCTGCCAGATACCGTTCAGGTCCGGCCTGCCGCCGGGAGTCCTGGGGATATCCGAACCGCTGCTTTCTGCGGCGGCCGCTGCCATGGCGGCGCCATCAAGGGTTGTCTCTTCCTGGGAACATCCCGCAAACACCACCGCGAGGGCGAAGAGCATGCACTTTGTCTTCATTGGTTCTGCCTATGCTGGAAAGGAAAATCACCGGGCCGTTTCGGGCAAAAGATATAACCACCCATCCGAAAGCGTGTCAAGCATGCGGAAGCTTGGGCGGGGCATGGCAAACAGGGGAAGTGGTGCCGCCACCAAGAGTCGAACTCGGGACCTGCTGATTACAAGTCAGCTGCTCTACCACGGCTGAGCTATAGCGGCATGGTGCATTGCATGTACTTGCTTTCCGAATCCGGGGCTTCCCGGCCCGGCGCAAGCCGATGGGAGATGGTACAGAAACACCCCGCGCAGTTCAACATGCATGCGGGCTGCGTTTTCAGATGATTCCGGGAGGGTCTCACGACCGCTTACGGACGTATTCGTTTGCCGCCATGTATCCGGCGACGCTGCCGCAGTCGAAGCGGCAGCCGCGGAATTGCAGGGCGAGCACCCTGCCCTGCCGGGCCTGGATTCGCAGGGCGTCGGTGAGTTGCAACTCGTTATTATGCCCTGGCTCTGTGGCCCGCAGGATGTCAAAAATGTCTGGGGTGAGAATATAGCGCCCGATAATGGCGAGATTGCCAGGGACTTCTTCTGGCGCGGGCTTTTCCACCATCTGGCCGACGCGGAACAGGCCGGGGGAGATTTCCTCTCCGGCTATCATGCCGTAGCTGGCAGATTCGCTGACCGCCACTTCCTCCACGGCGACAATGCTGCACTGCTGTTCCGCGAATACCGCCGCCAGTTGCGCGATTACCCCGGCGTCTTCGGTTACGCAGAAATCGTCGGCAAGCAGCACGGCGAATGGCTCGTTACCGATCAGGGTTTCGCCGGTGAGGATGGCGTGGCCGAGACCCTGGGCGGCGAGCTGTCGGGTCCAGGAGAAACGGCATTCGCGTATCAGGCGCCGGATTTCCCCAAGCAGGGCTTCCCGTTCGGAACCGGCGATTTCGCGCTCAAGTTCGTAACTGATATCAAAATGGTCTTCAAGCGCGCGTTTGCCGCGGCCAGTGACAAAGGCCATGTCGGAAATCCCCGCCCGGGCCGCTTCTTCCACGCCGTACTGGATCAGCGGCTTGTTGACCACAGGGAGCATTTCCTTGGGCATGGCCTTTGTCACGGGCAGGAACCGGGTGCCGTAGCCAGCGGCGGGAAAGAGGCATTTGCGGATGGCGCTCATGATCGGTTCGCCCTGCCGTAACGGTCTTCGTAGCGAATGATGTCGTCCTCGCCGAGATAGTCGCCAAGCTGGACTTCAATGATTTCCACAGGTTCCGCGCCGTTGTTGCGCAGGCGATGCTTGCTGCCGAGCGGAATTATGGTGGACTCATTGACTCCCAGTTCAAATTCGCGTTCGTCGCAGGTCACGACGCCGCGGCCGCGCACCGCGGTCCAGTGCTCCGTGCGCCGCGCATGGCTTTGCAGGGACAGGGCGGCGCCGGGGTTGACGATCAGATGCTTCACCTGGAAGCCGGGGCCGGCGGCGAGGCTTTCGTAACTTCCCCACGGGCGTTCGACCAGGCGATGACGTTCGGCCTCGCTTCGCGCCCGCTGTCGCAACTCACGCACGATGTCGCCGACTTCCTGCGCCCTGGCGCGATCCGCGACCAGCAATGCGTCCGCGGTGTCGATGACAAGCAGGTCGCGCAGCCCGAGCGCGGCGACAAGGCGCGAACCGGCCTGGATATGGCTGCCGCCGAGATCGCGGCCGATGACGTCGCCGCTGACGGAATTGCCCTGCTCGTCCCGCTGCGCGTTGTTCCAGACCGCGTCCCAGGCGCCGAGATCGGACCAATCGGCGTCGAGCGGAATCACCGCGCCGCGATCGGTATGTTCCATGACGGCATGGTCGATCGACAAGTCGCGGCAATCGGCGAAGGCGTCGTCCGGGTAACGGCTGAAGTCCGGGCCGCGGTCGATCCCGTCGTGAGCCTGGCGGCAGACTTCGCAAATTTCAGGAGCATGGCGCTTGAGTTCCGCCAGATAAGCCCCGGCGCCAAACAGGAACATGCCGCTGTTCCAGAGATAATCGCCTGAAGCGAGACAAGCTTCCGCCGTGGCGGAATCGGGTTTTTCGACGAAGCGGTCGAGCTTGCGGGCGGACGATCGCGCGAGGGTTTCGCCCGCCGCCATATAGCCGTACCCGGTAGCGGGCGCGTCCGGCACGATGCCGAAGGTCATCAGATATTCTTCTCTGGCGAACGTTTCGGCCCCGGCGACCGCCGCAAGCAGGCGCTCGGGCCGGCCGATGGCATGATCGCTTGGCAGAACCAGCAACAGCGCATCGGGATCGGTTTCCATCGCTTCCAGCGCGGCGAGCGCCGCGGCCGGCGCGGTATTGCGCGGCGCCGGCTCCAGCAATATGCGGGCGCCGGCGATGTTCGCCCGCCGCAACTGTTCCGCAGCCAGAAAACGATGCTGTTCGTTGCAGACGATGATCGGCGCGGCAGCGAGCCCGCCGAGACGCAGCACGGTTTCCTGAAACAGCGTGTGTTCGCGGCCGGGAAAAGACACGAATTGTTTCGGCGTCTCGGCCCGGGAAAGCGGCCACAGGCGCGTTCCGGCACCCCCTGCCAATACTACTGGAATCAGCATCAAACACACCTGCAGAACTGCTCGGGATGATAACAGAATCAACCGGGAGTCCGTCATCCAGCGCCGAGCGAAGTCTCCCGCAAGAGGCCGCTGCATGAGAATCTGCGACTGGGCGCAGAATGACGGACAGGGAAGCGCGGATGATTCATGCCGGACAATTTCATTCGATTATTTAGACGTGGCAGGATAAACTCGCAGCCTTGAATCGAGCTGCGGCGTCCATGACTGCAACATCCGGATCCGGCCACGTTTTCGTGCCCAAACCTTCCTATGAATACGAGGAACTGCTTGAGTGCGGCTATGGGCGGCTGTTCGGCCCCGGCAATGCCAGACTGCCGGTGGACAATATGCTCATGTTCAACCGTATCACCGAGATCAATGACGATGGCGGCATCTACGGTCGCGGCGAGATCCGGGCCGAACTCGACATTCACCCCGATCTGTGGTTCTTCTCCTGCCACTTCCCCGAAGACCCGGTCATGCCTGGCTGTCTCGGCCTTGATGCGCTATGGCAACTCGTGGGTTTTTTCCTCGGCTGGTGCGGTCACCCCGGCAAGGGTCGAGCGCTTGGCGCCGGTGAGGTAAAATTCACCGGCGAGATTTTGCCCAGTTCCAGCAAGGTGCAGTACGACCTGTCCATCAGCCGCATCATCAAACGCAGCCTGGTGATGGGGATCGCCGACGGCGCGGTGCTGGCGGACGGCGAAGTCATCTACACTTCCAAGAGCCTCAAGGTGGGGCTGTTCACGCCGGAACAGTCCTTTCAATAGCTGCCTGGTGCAAGAGGAACATATGCGACGCGTCGTGGTGACCGGAATCGGAGTGGTTTCCTGCCTCGGCAATGACAAGGATGCGGTGCTGCAATCCCTGCGCGAGGGCCGCAGCGGCATCGGCTTCAATTCCGAATACGCCGAAATGGGCATGCGCTCCCAGGTGAGCGCCCGCATTGAGATCGATCTCAAGGAACGCATCGACCGCAAGTTTCTTCGTTTCATGGGCGAAGGCGCGGCCTATGGCCATATCTCCCTGGAGCAGGCCATCGCCGACGCCGGGCTGGACGCGGGCGAAATTTCCAGCGAGCGTATCGGCATCGTGATGGGCTCCGGCGGCGGTTCGCCCAAGGACCAGTTGGAATCCTTCGATGTCATGCGCGAGCGCGGCATCCGCCGGGTCGGGCCGTACCGGGTGCCCCGCACCATGAGCAGTTCGGTGTCGGCCTGCCTTGCCACGGCTTTTGGCATCAAGGGCGTGAATTACTCGATTTCCTCGGCCTGCGCCACCAGCGCCCACTGCGTCGGCCATGCCGCCGAACTGATCCAGATGAACAAGCAGGATCTGGTATTCGCCGGCGGCAGCGAGGAAGAGCACTGGACCCTCGCCCATATGTTCGATGCCATGGGCGCACTGTCCTCGAATTACAATGAAACCCCCGAACGAGCGTCCCGGGCATTCGACAAGAATCGGGACGGCTTTGTCATCGGCGGCGGCGGCGGCGCCCTGGTGATCGAGGAACTCGAACACGCCAGGGCCCGCGGCGCTCGCATCTACGCCGAAGTCACCGGATACGCCGCCACCTCCGACGGCTACGACATGGTGGCCCCTTCCGGAGAAGGCGGCGCCCGGGCCATGCGGCTCGCGCTTGCGGGGCTGCCGGGCAAGGTGGATTACATCAATACCCACGGCACCAGCACGCCGGTGGGAGACATTTCCGAACTCAACGCCATACGCTCGGTTTTCGGCGACGACCTGCCGGCGATCAATTCCACCAAGTCATTGAGCGGACACGCGCTCGGCGCCGCCGGCGTTCACGAGGCCATCTTCAGCCTGCTGATGATGGAGCGGGACTTCATTTGCGAGTCCATCAATATCGACGCACTCGACGAAGAAGCCGAGGGGCTGCCGATCATTCGCGAGCGGCGGGACAATGCGCGACTGAACCGGGTGCTTTCCAACAGTTTCGGCTTTGGCGGCACCAATGCCTGCCTGGTTTTTGACCGCCATGAAGCCTGAGCGCGCCATTGGTTCCAGGGTCACGCTGTGCTGGCTGGCAGTACTGGCCCTGGCGGCGCCGGCACTCGCCCAGTTGCCCGAGCGCTCCACAGGCGTACCCAAGGACAACAGCCAGCGGGTACTTTCCATGGATGAGGCTTTTCCCTGGCACGTCAGCGAGGCGGCGCCGGGGCAATTCCGCGTTGTATTCCGTCCCGCTCCCGAACACTACCTGTATCGCCACGCCTTCGGTTTCCATCTGCAAACAGGCGTGGAAGAACGGGCGCTTGCCTATCAACTGCCGCCGGGGCTGGAAAAAAACGACCAGTTCTTCGGAGATGTGGTCGCCTACTACAATCAGGTCACCGCCGAACTCGAGAGGATCGAGGACATTCCCGAAGGTGCCGCCCTGCTGATCGAATTCCAGGGCTGCGCCGACTGGGGCTTCTGCTATCCGCCGCAACAGGCCCGATTCGAACTGCCTCCCCGCTGATACTTCGCGCACAGTCTGTCAGACGCCAGGATTTCACCGGCGCAACGAATTGCCCAGTTGTTACTTCTGTGGATGTCCCATTCGAGTTCGCTCTCGATCATTTAGGTGGGTGTCCTAGGAGTTGGTTTTGCGCCGACCAGCCCGCATGGCGGTGGAGTTTGAACGGGATCGTTCCCACCGCGGGCGGCAACCGCCGGCAACGGCGCCGCCGGCGCGGGCCTCATTGGGACCCCGCCGGGGCGGTTTGCGCCGAGCCCGCGGGCAGAACGATGATTTCCCCGGATTCCTCATACACTTCCGTGTCTTGCAGCACGATATCGATAGGCTGCTCGTGGTCGTGCTCGTGGGCATGGTCGTCCGAACTCGAAATTCCCTGCTGCGCGGAATCCGATCGCAAACCGTCACCGCCGCTGCCGGGCAGCCGATAAGCGTCGGCCTGGCTCACATCGACCTCGTAGCCCAGATCCGCCATGGCCTGGATGCTGATGGCGCTCAAGGGATTGTCGCCCGCGTCCAGGAAACCGGTCATGAGTTCATTGTCCATGACTCTCTCGCGCCAGTGGCTGTCCTGGGTGCCCTCGCCGCCGCGGCGGTTCTCCACGGGAACCTTGTTCCGGCCATAGGACGAACCGCCTGCGGCGTCAAAGGCGGCCCGGGCCAGGGGGCCGGCGAAATGGGTGTCGCTGGGAGTGTACGCGTCCTCTCCGTTTTCCAGCAGGGATCGCTGGCGCAGCAGGCTGGCCGGGCGCCAGAACCGGTTGCTGAAGCCCAGGGCGTGGGCGATTTCGTGGATCATGAGCGCCTTTCCGCGCTCCGCGCTCAGTCTGGCCATGTCCGCCGCATCGATATTGACCGTGCCGACGATGGGCATCAGCGAGCGTCCCCGCAGGAGGCAGGCGCCCGCGGACGCCAGGGTGCCGCCGACTCCGTCCCGGTATTGCACTTTCACGTACAGGCGCAAGTCGTCAACGACGTCGTTCAACGCGGGAGAGCCGCTCATGCAGGTGCCCGCGGCCCGGACATCGTTGCTGAAGTCCACGTTGGGAAGGCTTGCCGTGATGATTTCTTCCCATTTCTCCACCGCCTCTTCCACGATCGCGCGGTGGGCAGCGGCAATCGAGCCAATATACACGACGTCGATGTCGAATGAACTCGTTCCCGGCGTGGTCGCCTTGACCGCGGCGGACCATTGCACGTTCAGAATTCTTCCCGGGCACGAATTGCCGACGTGGGCGTAGATTGCCTCGTACTCGACGCCGGGCTCGGCGTAGGCGCCAAGCGGCAGATCGAGTGAAACGTTTTTCGTCTGCGCCGTCGTTCCCGCATGGGTGCTTGTGACGCAGAACTTGCGCCAGTTCGGGCGATAGGAAGTCTCGCGCACCCAGGCCTGGTAGGCGCGGGTTTCCCCCGCGGCGAAACTGTCGCTGAAAGACAGGGTTAGCGTGTCCCCCGCGCTGTTGAACGCGGCGGTGGGAGTGGCCGTGGCGGGCGCGCTGACGGTGACGGTGAAGGAAGCCGCCGCGGAAGCCCCCTCGGCGTCGCGGCCGGTGACCGTGACGGTCGCCGTGCCGGCCGCGTGGGGATACACCACCAGGGTCAGTCCTTCGAGGGCGACGGTGGCGACGGTTTCGTTGCTGGACGAGGGCTCCAGCCAGACATGTTCCCCATCGCGGTCGCTGAACGCGCCGGTCGGATTCTTCCAGACCCGGGGGGCGCCGCCGGCGATGAGATGCTGCGCGCCTGGCGCCTCGTTGGCGACCACCGTCGGCGCGGAGTTGCTGTATTCCTCCACCACCAGATTGTAGGGGCCGGCGGTCCAAGGGCGGTAGCCGCGGACACCGATGTAGTATGTACCCGCTTCCAGGGTGCGGACAATCCTGAAATTGCTTTCCTCTCCGGCATCGTCATTATCCACTATGGTCTGACCGTTTCGGTCAAGCAGCAGGCCTACAGTGTCGATGCTTCCGGTGGTCTCGATCGACATGCGCTTCTCCGCCGCAAGGCTGAAGCGGAAGAAGTCCCGGTCTCCCGATGTGAGTCTGCCGGACTCCGTGCCCGGAACGCTTACAATCGTGGCAAACTCACGCGAATTGCCGTGGTCGCCGCCCGCTGCGCGCACCAACGTGGACCGGCTCGCCGATGCCGAGTCGCTGGTGCCGTTGGGGGCGTTGACACCGGTACCGCGAACCGTCACGGTCAGCTCCGCGGTGTAGGTGGCGTTGGCATTCACCGACGGCCGCGTCCAGGTGGGGGTGGCGGAGGTCGGGTCGTTCAGCGCGCCGCCGCTCACGCTCCAGGCGTACTCCGGCGCGCCGTCGTAGAGACCGCCTGTCAGGTTTGCGCTCAAGTCCGCAGTGCCCCCCCCCAGCGCCGTCAGGATCGGATTGATAGACACCCATGGCGCGTCAGCGCCTTCGTTATCATTGGCAGTGCCCAACACCGACAGAGTGTAGTCTCCGGTGGCCGGCCCTTTTCCCTGCACTTCCAAGTAATAAACACCAACGGCTAGCGATGAAGTGGAAATGCGGAAGTTCGTGCCCGGGCCGCTGTCGTCGTCCCAGTACAACTCGTACTGAGGATTGAACAGCCACTGTCCGTGTCTGTTCAAAAGACTTCCGAAGGTGTCTGTGCTCCCCGTGGTCTGAAGCACCAGCGTTCCGGCATGCCGGACGTCGATGCGGAAGAGGTCCTTGTCGTCCACGGTTCCAAGCGAGGCGGAGACAACGGCCGGAATCGTGACCTGGGTCGCCGCCGCGATGCTGTTGCCATGATCGGCACTGGTGTCACGGACGGTAGCTGTTCCGCTCCCGCTGGCCTGACTGCTGGAGCCACTACGCGCGTTCGCACCCGTGCCGCGTGCGGTGAGGATCAGGCGCACGGTATAGGTGGAGTTTGCGGCCACCGTGGGACGCGTCCATTTCGGCGTCGCAGCGCTCGAATCATTCAGTGTGCCGCCGTCCACGCTCCAGTCATACTCCACCTCGTCGTAAGTGCCTCCATCCAGCGTTGCGCCGAGCCACACAGCGGTGTTTTCGGTACCGATGGGGATATCGTCGATCGTCACCGTTGGCGCGTCCGCCAGCGGCAATTGCACCGCGGCGTTGCGCACGAGGACCTGGCGGCTCGCGTTCGCGGTGTCGCTGGTGCCGTTGCGGGCGGTCGTGCCGTCGCCTCTGGCGGTAATCGCGAGGCTGACGGTGTGGTTCGTGTCCGAGTTCACCGCGGGGCGGGTCCAGGTCGGGGTGGCGGAGGCCGGGTCGCTGAGCGCGCCGCCGGTCACGGTCCAGGCGTAATCCAGCGCGCCGTCGTAGGTTCCGCCGGTCAGCGTCGCGCCGAGTTGCGCCTGGGTTCCCTCGTCGCCCGCCGGGATGGCGTCGACGGTCACCGCGGGAGCGGCGGCCACCGGCGGGGGCGGCGAGGTTTCGAGCACCTGGGCCGCCCGGTTCGCGCTGGTCGATGCGCTGGTGCCGTTTTGCGCGTTCGCGCCCGCGCCGTGCACGGTCAACGTCAGGTACACGGTGTGGCCGGTGTCCCCGGTCACCGCGGGGCGGGTCCAGGTCGGGGTGGCGGAGGTCGGGTCGTTCAGCGCGCCGCCGCTCACGCTCCAGCCATATTCCGGCGTCCCGTCGTAGGCGCCTCCCGTCAGGCTCGCGCCGAGCGCGACCGCGGTTTCCTCATCGCCCGCCGCCACCGGGTCGATCGTCACCGATGGCGCCTTCGCCGGCGGGGTTCCGCTCAGGGCGCTTCCCGTCACCGACAGGCTGTAGTCGCCCCGGGTCGATCCGCTGAAACCGCGCACCATCACGTAGTAGGCGCCGACGGAAACCGATCCCATGGCGATGCGGAAGTTGTAATCCTGGCCGCTGTCGTCGTTGGCCCGCAGTTGGGTTCCGTTGTTGTCGTAGAGAACTCCGTAGGTGTCCGTGCTCCCGGTCGTGGTCAGGGTCAGGCTTCCCGCCTGGGTGACGTCGATGCGGAAGTAGTCCCTGTCGCCGAAGGTGATGTTCCCCGATGTCGTCGAGGGTATTTCGACCGGCGTCGCCGAGGCGCGGTCGTCGCCGTGGTCGCCGCCGGTGTCGCGCACCGGGGCGGTCCGGTCCGCGGCGTTGGCCGTGGCGCTGGTGCCGTTTTGGGCGGTGGCGCCCGCGCCGTTGACCGTGACGGTCAGGCTTACCATGTGGTCGGTGTTCGAGGTCACCGACGGGCGCGTCCAGGTCGGGGCGGCGGCGGTGTCGTCGTCAAGATCGCCGCCGCTCACGCTCCAGGCGTATTCCACCGCGCCGTCGTACCTGCCGCCGGTCAGGGTCGCGCCGAGTTGCACGGAGGTGTTTTCGTCTCCGGCGGCGATGGCGTCGATCGATACCGTCGGCGCGGTGGCTACGGGGAGTTGCGCCGGAACGTCCAGCACCTGGGCGTCCCGGCTCGCGTTGGCCGTGGCGCTGGTGCCGTTGCGGGCGGTGGTTCCCGCGCCGTGCGCGGTGATCGTCAGGCTTACCGTGTGGTCGGTGTTCGAGGTCACCGCTGGGCGCGTCCAGGTCGGGGCGGCGGCGGTGTCGTCGTCAAGATCGCCGCCGCTCACGCTCCAGGCGTACTCCACCGCGCCGTCGTACGTGCCGCCGGTCAGGGTCGCGGAAAGTTGCGCCGCGGTGTTCTCGTCACCCGCCGCGATGGTATTGATGTCCACCGACGGCGCGGTCGCGGCCGGCAGCGCCGCCCCGCCCCGGGCGCTTCCCGTCAGCGACAGCGTGTAGTCGCCCACGGTGGAACTTCGGTAATAGCCGCGCACCAGCAGGTAGTACGTGCCCGCCGATATCGATCCCCTGGCGATGCGGAAATTATGTCCCGCGCCGCCGTCGTCGTTGCGCTGCAGTTCGCCGCCGCCGTCGTCGTAGAGAATCCCGTAGGTGTCGGTGCCGCCGGTGGTGGCCAGCGTCAGCGTGCCGGCCCGGGTGACGTCGATGCGGAAGTAGTCCTGGTCGCCGACGGTGATACTTCCCGATGTCGTCGAGGGTATTCCCACCGGCGTCGCCGAGGCGCGGTCGTCGCCGTGGTCGCCGCCGTTTCCGCCGCCGCCGGTGTCGCGCACCTGCGCGGTCCGATCCGCGGCGTTCGCCGTGTCGCTCGTGCCGTTGCGGGCGACCGTGCCCGCGCCGCGCGCGGTGATCGTCAGGCTGACGGTGTGGTCGGTGTTCGAGGTCACCGACGGCCGCGTCCAGACCGGAGCGGCGGCGGTGTCGTCGTCAAGATCGCCGCCGCTCACGTTCCAGTCGTATTCCACCGCGCCGTCGTACGTGCCGCCGGCGAGGGTCGCGCCGAGCGTCACGCCGGTGTTTTCGTCCCCGGCGGCGATGGCGTCGATGGCGACGGTTGGCGCGGCCGCTACGGGGAGTTGCGCCGGGACGTCGCGCACCCGGGCGTCCCGGCTCGCGTTCGCCGTGGCGCTGCCGCCGTTTTGGGCGTTGCCGCCCGCGCCGCGCACCGTCACGACGAGGCTCACGGTGTAATCGCCGTCCGCGTTCACCGACGGGCGCGTCCAGGTCGGGGCCGCCAGGGTGGAATCGTTCAGCGCGCCGCCGGACACGCTCCAGGCGTAGTCGGGGGTTCCGTCGTACGTGCCGCCGGTCAGCGTCGCGCCGAGGGTTACCGACGCGCCCTCATCGCCCGCCGGGACGACGTTGACCGAGACAGAGGGCGCGGCCGCCGCGGGCAGAGTGGCGGGTGTGGCGGGCGCCGCCTCCAGACACTCCAGCACCTCGCGCACCGGCGTCCAGCCGGACCAGACGGTCTCGCTCGTGGTCGCCTCGGCGGCGGTATAGGCCGCTGTGGGCTCCACGGTCGCTCCCTCCCAGGCGGGAAGCGTCCTTCCCGGATCCTCGACGCGGTACGCGATCAGCACCCGGTACCAGTTCGCGCCGTAGTTCGGAGACCGGTTCGCGTTGTGGTCGTAGTAGTCCGCCACGGTGCCCCACTTGGCGTCGTCCACGCAGGATGTCGCGGGCGGCGGCGTCGTGGCGGTGTCGCGCACCTGGGCGGTCCGGCTCGCGTTGGCCGTGGCGCTGCCGCCGTTCTGGGCGTTCGTTCCCGCGCCGCGCACCGTCACGACGAGGCTCACGGTGTAATCCCCGTCCGCGTTCACCGACGGGCGCGTCCAGGTCGGGGCCGCCAGGGTGGAATCGTTCAGCGCGCCGCCGGACACGCTCCAGGCGTATTCGGGCGAACCGTCGTACGTGCCGCCGGTCAGGGTCGCGGTGAGCGTCACGCCGGTGTTCTCGTCTCCGGCGGCGATGGCGTCGATCGACACCGTCGGCGCGGCCGCGGGGGGCAACTGCGCCGGAACGTCCCGCACCTGAACGGTTTGGCTCGCGTTGGCCGTGGCGCTGCCGCCGTTCTGGGCGTTCGTGCCCGCGCCGCGCACCGTCACGACGAGGCTCACGGTGTAATCGCCGTCCGCGTTCACCGACGGGCGCGTCCAGGTCGGGGCCGCCAGGGTGGAATCGTTCAGCGCGCCGCCGGACACGCTCCAGGCGTATTCGGGCGAACCGTCGTACGTGCCGCCGGTCAGGGTCGCGCCGAGTTGCGCCGCGGTGTTTTCGTCGCCGGCGGGAACGGCGTCGATCGATACCGTCGGCGCGGCCGCGGGAGGCAACTGCGCCGGAACGTCCCGCACCTGAACGGTTTGGCTCGCGTTCGCCGTGGCGCTGCCGCCGTTCTGGGCGTTCGTTCCCGCGCCGCGCACCGTCACGACGAGGCTCACGGTGTAATCGGCGTTGGCGCTTACCGCGGGGCGCGTCCAGGTCGGCGTGGCCGAGGCGGGATTGTCGAGGGCGCCGCCGCGGGGGGCAACGCGCCCGGGCCCCGGGCAGTGCCCGACACCACCAGTTCGTAGGGGCCGGAGTCAAAACCCCGCACATGCAGGTAATACACGCCGGCCGCCAGCGCCGGCAGCGGGTCGCCCGCCGCGCCCGTCTCGATCCGGAAGTTCTGCCCCTCCCCGTCGTCGTCGTCGAACCGCACCGGCCTCCCGCTGGCGTTTTCCAGGTAGGCGTACGTGTCCGTCGGTCCCGTCGTTTCGACCGTCAGCGTCCCGGGACTCGCGATCTCCACGCGAAAATAGTCCACGTCGCGCGCCCCCAGACGCCCGGCCAGACGCCCGGCCGTCGTCGACGGAATGTCCACCTCCGTCGCCGAAGCCCGGGCGTTCCCGTGGTCGTCGCCGCCGCCCGCCGCGGTGAGCACGCCGCCCGCCGCGTTGGCCCCTTGGGAAACCGCGTCATCCGACCGCCCCGCCGCCGGCAGCGCGGAAAACAGGTCGCCGGCGGCGGGGCGGCCCAGGGCGTGGACGTCGGGATCGCAGGATACGGCCACCGACCCGCCCGGAAAGCCGGGCGGGACGCGCAGGACGTCGTCCAGAAAACGGATGCCGGAGGATTGCGGCGGGATGCGCCAGACGCCTTCGGCGACGGATGTCGAGGCATGGTCTTTCAGCGCCACGGAGCAGGAAGCCGGGACACGGCCGTCGTTGGCCACCGCCAGGCCGAGGGAGCCGGGAACCGGCGGCGCGGACAACTCGAAGTCGGAACCGGAAGGCGCGGACTCTATGGTCGCCAGGGAAACCGCCCCGCCGCCGGCTTCCGAACTCAGCCGCAGGCGAACCGCCGCGGGGGCGGCGCAGGAAAGCTTCGCGTAGCCGGTGGCGAAAGCTCCCCCGCCCAGGCTGGCGAGGCTGACCGTCGCCCCCGGGGCGCTCAGGTCGATCGTGGCGAACCTGCCATTGGGCGCGACGGCGGCATGGTCCCCGAAGCGGGCCATGTCGAGCCCTTCGCCAACAAGCTCCATCGAACATTGATTGACGCCGCCGGAGGCGTTGCCCACGAACAGGCGGGAACGGAAGCCTTCGCCGTCGGCCACCAGCGGAATCACGTGCTCCCGACCGGGGGAATCCGCGGCGGTCTGGGCAAAAACCCACAGGGCCGCGAGCGGGGCGAAGGCAAACAGCGCGAGTCGGTTCAGCGGGAATTTCATTGCGGGGCGGCCCTTTCCACCCGTCTGTCAATTCGTTCCGAAATTATACCCCCCCCCCCCCCCCCGGAAAAAAGGGTATGACTGTCGTTCCAGCAATTCTCATTGTGGCAATGGGCGGCCGACGACGCGGGCGGTCGCGTTCCCGGGGAGCGGCGCAATCCGAAGGGCGGGCGTCCGTACAAGCGTGCATACGGCGAACCGGACGCGGGGGCGCAGGAGAACTTCACGGACCCGGGGAGTCGGGTCACAGCAATTCCCGCTAGGAATTTAATTGTCAAGAAATCAATGGGTTGCGTATTGATGAAAAAATAGTATTCGTAAATTTTTCGCACCAGAAACGGATAAATAGCCATGAGAGGTCCATTTTGGGGGAGGACATCATGGCCGGAGCACAGTTGCGCGGCGCGTTGAGCGCGCCGGGATTGTTGCGGGAAGCGCGGAAGTGTTTTGAGCGGATTCCGGACCCTGTGGTTGGCCGCAAGCGGGTGCTGGCTGACTATTTGATGTCGGGTCTGGCGGTGTTCGGATTGAAGTTTCCCTCGCTGCTCAAGTTTGACCGCGGCGCGCGGACGAACGAGAACGTGCGGGAGAATCTGAAAAACCTGTACGGCATTGCGGACGCGCCTTGTGACACTGCGCTGCGGGAGCGGCTGGACGAGGTTGACCCTGTGGCGCTGCGGGGCGCGTTCAAGCGGGTGTTCGCGGTGCTGCGGCGGGGCAAGGGTCTGGAAGGCTTCACCTGGCTGGACCATTATTTGCTGTCGGTGGACGGGGCGGAGGCGGTCGGCGGGGAGTGGACGGGAGCGTGGATGAGAGCGGATTTGCAGCCGTGAATTCCTACGGCGCAGGCTCCTAGCTTGATGATCCGGTCAACACCAGCCCTAGAATTGTAAGCCCAATCGCGAGCAACGTAGTAAACAAACCGGCATTTACCAGAAACTGGCGTGTCTCACGTTTGGCCGCATCCGTTGCCAAATTCGCAATATCGGTTTTGTACTCTTGATGCTTGGTATTCATGCGTTCCTCCAGCACGGCTAGCTGTCGCTCCAATCCGTGCAATATGGGTCCCTGTTCAGGCATGGGATTATCCTACTTTGCGCTGCGGCGGGTTGCAAGAAAAATTGCGAAAAATCAGCGATTCCCGGTAACCCAACCGGCGATTGACTGAAGCCGAACCGGGCCTGTTGTCGTGTCGATGGGAGACGTCCTGGAAACTAATTGGTGAAACTAATAACCGAACTAGGGCCTGTTCACACTAACGCAACGCATCGACGATGAGCACGAAGACGATGAAGCCGAGGAAGATCACGTCCAGCTTCTCGAATCGCGAGAAGATGCGCCGGAAGCCTTTGAGCCTTCGAAACAGACGCTCGACCTCGTTGCGCCGCTTGAACTAATTGGACATCCATCAAACCAGGCTAGATCATTCCGGCATCATTGGCCCAAGGATTCCACTCCGGGATTTGGCTTCGTTGCACTGGAACGTCCGGATGCGCTAAATCGCGGCCAGGGGCCATTCCGCCCGTTCGAGCGTGAATTCCGGGTGTCTCTTTGCTACGCCGCCTTCTTCAAACGACGCCTCTCCCACGCCTTCACCCGCTCCAGTCCGTGGAACAGCACCATCGCCCGCTTCTGGATCTCCAGCGTCAGCACCCGCCACTGCACGGCGTCCAGACCCAGCGCCGACAACGCCGCCGGCGCATCCGCCGCAACCACCCCCTTTTTGTCCGGCCGCGCCAGACGCCCGGTCCAGTCCACCAACTCAATGTAATCCTTCAGCGCGAACGGCAATTCGGCTTCGGGCTTTCCCCCCACCGCTTCCGCCAACGCGGTCTTGCGGGGTTTCACCCCGGCGCGAAACGGCATCAGCGCCGGCGCCGGCAAAACGGGTTCCCCGGCCTCTCCGCCCGCACCGCCCCGCCGCGCCTCTTCCGCCAACAGCCACAGCCGCGCCCGCACCGAGGTGAAATCCGAATCCGCCAGCGTCCCGCACAATCCCGCCCGCACCGGATTCAAATCCACATAGGCCATGCACGACAACAGCGCCGCATCATCCGCCAACGCCTGGCTCTTGAAACGCCCTTCCCAAAACCGCCCCTTGCAGCCATCCTCCGCATTCGCCCGCCGGGCCAGGTGTTCGTTCAGGCAGCGCATGTACCAGCTCAGGTCGCACAACCGTTCCCGCCAGCACGCCGCCAGCGAATCCACCTGTCCAGGCGCCGCCCCGTCCAACCCGCCCCGGAGATACGCCCGCGCCAGCGGATCGCCGGAAAACAGCCGCAGCCAGCGCCCGATGACCTCGTCCCGGTCCCAGGACCGGCCCTGCTCGATATCCAGATACAGCACCACATGGTAGTGGTTGCTCATCACCGCGTAGGCGGCGATGCGGATGGCGAAGACTTCCTCCAGCAGTTTCATCCGTTCCAGGAGCCAGGATTTGCGGTGGTCGAAGTTCTTGCCGGTGTAGTCGTCTTCGCCGCAGAGCCAGGCGCGGCGCACGCAGCGGGCGACGCAGTGGTAGTAGCGGGTGCGTTCGGGCTGGACGATTTGTGAACGGGGCTGGGTCATGGGGCTTCCGCCGGCCGTGGGTTCCGATGGGGAAGGTATAGGCGGGAACGGTTCCGAATGCCAAGTTTTTGGGGAAATTACCCGGGAGGGACTGACAATCGGGGCCGGGGCAGAGTCTGGGGCTGAATGTGAACCCTGACTGGTTCGATGGGTGTCCCATTCGACTGAAAGACTCGGCCACTTTGCTCCGAGCGAGATGACAAAGACGAGGCCAATCCCCAAAATGCTGCTTTTCTGCTCAAATTCTGGGAAAATGCGCCGAAGTTATAGCAACTGGCGCGAATCGGCGTCGAAGTTGACTGATCCGGAATAACCACATGGCGCAGATCCTGGCCCTGCATGGGCCCAATCTCAATTTGCTCGGGCATCGCGAACCCCATATCTACGGCTCCGAAACCCTGGACGACATCAATCGCCGCCTGCACGATCAGTGCACAACCGCGGGACATGAGTTCGACGCCCTGCAAAGCAACTCCGAGGCCGAACTCATTGACCGCATCCAGTTGGCGCGGATTGACGGCACTGCTTTCATGCTCGTCAATTTCGGCGGCTTCACCCATACCAGCATCGCAATCCGCGACGCCATTCTCGCTGCCGGCGTGCCTTTCATCGAAGTGCATCTGTCGAATCTCTTCAGCCGCGAAGCGTACCGCCACAAGTCGTATTTTTCCGACATCGCCGTCGGCTGCGTGATCGGCCTTGGCGCCCAGGGCTATGAACTCGCCTTGCAGGCCGCCTGCCGCAAACTCGCCAATTGATCGCAACACGAGGGAATCATGGATATTCGCAAGGTCAAGAAACTGATTGAACTGCTGGAAACTTCCGATATCGCGGAAATCGAGATCAAGGAGGGCGAGGAAGCGGTTCGCATCAGCCGCGCATCCCGCATCGCGCCGGCGACCGCGGTCGCCGCCCCGGCCGCGGCTACCGCGCAGGCTCCCGCTCCCGGCTCGGCGCCCGAGCCAGCCGAGCCGGCAACCACTGCGGCGGAAAGCGGCAATGTGGTGCCTTCACCCATGGTGGGCACTTTCTACCGGGCGCCGGCGCCGGATTCGCCGCCCTATGTGGAAATCGGGCAGCAGGTCAAGGAAGGCGATGTGATTGGCATTGTCGAAGCCATGAAGATGATGAACCAGATTGAATCCGAATTCAGCGGCACGGTGGAGGCGATCCTCGTGGAAGACGGCAAGCCGGTGGAATTCGGCCAGTCACTGGTTCGCATCGCATAGGGGCCGCGCCGTGCTGAAGAAAGTATTGATTGCCAATCGCGGCGAGATCGCCCTGCGCGTATTGCGCGCCTGCAAGGAACTCGGCATTCGCACCGTGGCGGTGCATTCCACCGCCGACACCGAGTTGATGCACGTGCGCCTTTCCGACGAATGTGTCTGCATCGGCCCGCCGAGCCCCGGCGAAAGCTATCTCAATATCCCGGCCATCATCAGCGCCATGGAAGTCAGCGAAGCCGACGCGGTGCATCCGGGATACGGATTCCTGTCGGAAAACGCCGATTTCGCCGAGCAGGTGGAAAACAGCGGGTTTTCCTTCATCGGCCCGCGGCCCGAGACCATCCGCATGATGGGAGACAAGGTCTCCGCCATCCAGACCATGATCGAGGCTGGCATTCCCACTGTGCCCGGCTCCAATGGCCCGCTCGACGACGACCAGCAGCGCAGCCTGCGGCTCGCCCGGGAAATCGGCTATCCGGTATTGATCAAGGCGGCGGCGGGAGGTGGCGGGCGTGGCATGCGCGTGGTAAATCACGAGAACAATCTGCTGCAATCGATTTACCTGACGCGCACCGAGGCCAAGTCCTTTTTCGGCAACGACGCGGTGTATCTCGAAAAGTATCTGGAAAATCCGCGTCATGTGGAGATACAGGTCATCGGCGATGGCGAAGGCAATGCGCTTTACCTTGGCGATCGGGATTGCTCACTCCAGCGCCGCCACCAGAAAGTGATCGAGGAAGCCCCGGCGCCGGACATTCCCGCGGAAGTTCGCGGCGAAGTGGCCGAAGCCTGCCTCAATGCCTGCCGGCGGCTGCGCTACCGCGGCGCGGGCACGCTGGAATTTCTCTACCAGGACGAGCGCTTCTACTTCATCGAAATGAACACCCGGGTGCAGGTGGAACATCCGGTGACCGAAATGGTGACCGGATTCGATATCGTCAAGGAGCAGTTGCGCATCGCCGGCGGCGAACCCCTGTCCGCATCCCAGGACGAAATCGCCATCAATGGGCATTCGGTGGAATGCCGCATCAATGCCGAAGACCCGGAAAACTTCCTGCCAAGCCCCGGCAAGGTTACGCTGTTCCACTGCCCCGGCGGGCCGGGGGTCAGGGTCGATTCGCATCTGTACAGCGGCTACACCGTCCCGCCACATTACGATTCTCTGGTGGCCAAGGTGGTCACCCACGCGCCGGACCGCGAGCAGGCGCTAACCCGCATGCAGATCGCGCTCGAAGAGCTGCTGATCGAAGGCATCAAGAGCAATGCCCCCATGATGCGCAATCTGGTGACCGACCCCCGGATCCGCAGGGGCGGATACAATATCCACTATCTGGAAAACATGCTGTGAGCGCTGGAAATCAGGCTGTGAACCGACACCGGCTCCCGGCCTGCGGATTGCAATGAGCCTCAACGTCACCCGCTGTCCGAATTGTGGCTCCACCTTCAATTTCAGCCCGCGGCAGCTTGAATCCTCCGGCGGGCGGGCGCGCTGCGGCGCCTGCCTGCACATCTTTCATCCCGCCGAACATCTGGCGAACCCGGGCTGCGGGGAGGAACCGGCGGGCTCGGTATTCATCGGCCACGCACCGGAGGAGTATTCGGCTGTGGACACACCTGCAGGGCCAACTGCGGATTTGTTCTCCGAAGCCCCCAGGCCAACGGCAACCGAACCCACGCAGGCGCCAGAACCCCTGGAACAAACTGCGACCGACACACCGCCGGACCCGCCAGTTTCAGGGCCGGCAGCCGGGGCGGAATTCCGCGAAAAATTTGAAGTCCTGCCCCAACAGGAGCGGCTGGCGCCGAGACAATTCAAGCCGGCCATCAAGAGCTCGCCGGCGAAACGTTTCTCCCGGGGCGCTTTCGTCGCTCAGACCGCGCTGGCCCTGTTGCTGCTCGTGCTGCTTGCGGCGCAATATCTCTGGCGCAATCTGCCGGTATTGAGCCAGGTGGACTGGCTGCGACCGGGTTATGCGCTGGTCTGCGCCGGGGCCGGTTGCGAATTGCCGCCCTTTTCCGCCATCGAGCGCATCGAAAGCCGCAACGCCGGTCTGCTCGCCCATCCCGCCCATCCCGACGCCTGGTTACTCAGGGTGGAGATTCTTAATACGGCGCAGTTTGCCCAGGCCTTTCCGGTGCTCGTCTTGCGCTTTACCTCCGCCGATGGCGGCGCCATGGCCCTGCGCGAATTCGCCCCCGCCGAGTATCTGGGCCCGGAAATGCCGGCCGGCTCCCTGCTGCTCCCGGATTCGCCGGTGGAAATTACGCTTGGCGTCGTCAATCCGGGGCCGAGAACAGCCAACTTTGAAGTGGGTTTCCGCAGCTTCGAGTAAGGGCGAATTCAAGCGGTGGCTTCCCGCTGAGATGCTGCGACCGTGCGCAGAATGACGTGAAACGGACAACGGAGCGCCCGGACTGGAAGCAGGAATTACTGAAATTCCCCTTTCCCCCATGCGGGCCGTGGGGCTATCATCTGAACCCGAGACAGCCTCTGATCATTCCCGCATATCCCACAAGAAAAGCAAGCGGGCAAATTGACAGGATCAATATGAAACTTGTCGGCGTCGCCTCGGTGCCCCGGGGTTCGGCTTCCGCGACGAATGGGTCCGGAGGCGCCCTGCGGGAAGAGGTGCACAATTCGGTTGACCACTATTTTGAGAACATGGAGCAGGAATCCGTGACCGACCTGCACCGGCTGGTGATGACGGAGGTCGAGTCCACCCTGCTGAGCAATGTCATGCGCCGCACGGGCAATAACCAGAGCAAGGCCGCGCTGATGCTCGGCCTCAACCGTGGTACGCTACGCGCCCGCCTCAAACAATACGGCCTGATCTGAAGCGCATGAGCCAGGAAAATTCCGTCCCGGTGCGCAGGGCGCTGATTACCGTTTCCGACAAGACCGGACTGACCGACTTCGCCGCCTCGCTTGCTGAGCTTGGCATGGAGATACTCTCTACCGGGGGTACCTTCCGCCTGCTGCGGAAAGCGGGCATTGCGGCCATCGAGATTTCCTCCCACACCGGCTTTCCCGAGATGATGGACGGTCGCGTCAAGACCCTGCACCCGAAAATTCACGGCGGCATTCTCGCCCGCCGTGATGTGGATAGGGCCGTCATGGAAGAACACGACATTCCTCCCATCGATCTCGTGGTGGCCAATCTCTATCCCTTTGAGCAGGCCGTAAGTCGTCCGGACTGCGAACTTGCCGAAGCCATCGAGAATATCGACATCGGCGGCCCGACCCTGCTGCGGGCGGCGGCAAAGAACTACCGCTTTGTCGGCGTGGTGGTGAATCCGGCGGATTATGGCCGGGTGGCAGACGCCCTCAAGGCCGGCGCCGGTTCGCTGGATGAAAAGACCCGCTTCGAACTCGCCCTTGGCGCCTTTGAACACACCGCCCGCTACGATGGCATGATTGCCGGCTATCTCGGTTCCCGGCTCGGCGACGAAAGCGGGCCGGCGAAGTTCCCCCGGACCTTCAACCGCCAGTTCCACAAGCAGCAGGAGTTGCGCTACGGCGAGAATCCGCATCAGGAGGCGGCTTTCTATCGGGACCGGGACCCGGCCCCGGGCAGCATTGCCGGCGCCGGGCAATTGCAGGGCAAGACCCTGTCCTTCAATAACATCATGGACGCCGACGCCGCCCTGGAATGCGTCAAGTCCTTCAGCGACTGCGCCTGTGTCATCGTCAAGCACGCCAATCCCTGCGGGGTTGCCCTCGGCGAGACGCCGCTGGCGGCCTACCGGGCTGCATTCGAGACCGACCCCACCTCAGCCTTTGGCGGCATCATCGCCTTCAACCGCGAACTCGACAAGGCCGCTGCCGCGTGTATTCTCAAGCAGCAGTTCAGCGAAGTGATCATCGCCCCCTCGGTTTCGGAGCAGGCCCTGGCGATTACCGGCGCCAAGCCGAATATCCGCGTACTCGCCTGCGGCGAGTGGCCTCCGCAGCGCCCAGCGGGGCTTGACCTCAAACGGGTTAACGGCGGCCTGCTGGTGCAGGATGTGGACCAACACGAAAGCAGCGAGGCGGAACTTCGGGTAGTGAGCCGGCGGCAGCCCGGCGACGATGAAATGCGCGACCTGCAATTCGCCTGGACCGTGGCCCGGTACGTCAAGTCCAATGCCATTGTCTACTGCCGCGGACTCAAGACCATCGGCGTGGGCGCGGGCCAGATGAGCCGGGTGTACAGCGCCCGCATTGCCGGCATCAAGGCTGCGGACGAGAATCTGCAAGTGGCCGGTTCGGTCATGGCTTCGGATGCTTTCTTCCCTTTTCGCGACGGCATCGACGCTGCCGCGGAGGCAGGCATTACCGCAGTCATTCAGCCTGGCGGCTCGATGCGCGACGAGGAAGTCATCGCCGCCGCGAACGAACACGGCATGGCCATGGTTTTTACGGGTGTACGCCACTTTCGGCACTGAAGTGGATGTTCAGTGCCCTGGCGATTCAGGGTACGCACAGGCATTTCCGGCACTGAGGTTGGTATTCAGCACCATTATGATTACTGGCACGATTGGACACTTCAGGCACTGACATGAAAGTACTGGTAATCGGCTCCGGCGGTCGCGAACACGCCCTGGCATGGCGCTGCGCCCAATCACCCCGGGTGGAGCAAGTCTATGTGGCGCCGGGCAATGGCGGCACGGCGGTGGATCACAAGCAGGAAAACATCGCCATCGACGCCATGGACTTCCCCGCGCTGGCGGATTTCGTCCGCAGCCGGGATGTAGCGCTCACCATCGTCGGCCCGGAAGCGCCGCTGGTGGCTGGCGTCACCGACTATTTCCAGCAGCAGGGCCTTGCCTGTTACGGACCATCGGCCCTCGCCGCAAGACTCGAAGGCTCGAAATCCTTCAGCAAGGATTTCATGCGCCGCCACGGCATTCCCACGGCGGCCTACGAAGTATTCACCGAAATCGCCCCGGCCGCGGAATTCGTTCGCGAACACGGCGCTCCCATTGTGGTCAAGGCCGATGGACTCGCCGCCGGCAAGGGCGTCATCGTGGCCCGCACCGAAAACGAGGCTCTCGTCGCGGTCGAAGACATGCTCGCGGGCAACCGCTTTGGCGAAGCGGGCCACCGTGTGGTGATTGAAGAGTTTCTGGCGGGTGAGGAAGCGAGCTTCATCGTCATGAGCGATGGCAGGAACGTGCTGCCCATGGCGACCTCCCAGGATCACAAGGCTCGGGACGACGGAGACCGGGGCCCCAATACCGGCGGCATGGGAACCTACTCGCCGGCGCCGGTGGTGACCGACGCGGTGTACCGGCGCATCATGGAACAGGTGATTCATCCCGTCATTGCGGGCATGGCTGCCGACGGCCACCCTTTTGCGGGCTTTCTCTACGCGGGCCTGATGATCTTGCCCGAAGGCGAAGTCAAGGTGGTTGAATTCAATTGCCGCTTCGGCGACCCGGAAGCCCAGCCGGTTCTGCTGCGGCTGCAATCCGACCTTGCGGAGCTCTGCCTCGCCGCGGTGCATGGAAAACTCGACCAGGCCACGGGGCAATGGGACCCGCGCTGCGCCCTCGGCGTGGTGCTTGCCGCCGCCGGCTATCCCGAAAGCTATGCCAAAGGCGAAGTCATTTCCGGCCTCGATCATGACCCGGGCGAAGGCCGCAAGGTTTTCCACGCCGGCACGGTGCACAAGGATGGCATCACCCTTACCAATGGCGGCCGGGTGCTATGCGCAACAGCACTCGGCGACGATATCGCAAAGGCCCAGGCTGCGGCGTACCAACTCGCCCACAGCATCCACTGGAACCAAGTCCAGTTCCGCAGCGACATCGGCTATCGGGCCATTGACCGGCAAAAGCTGCGGGGAAAGAATCAATGAATTCCTGCGGCGCAGGCTCCTGGGCAGAATTCTCCGTCATTCTGCGCGCAGCGAAGCGGAGTCGCAGAATCTCCGTGATGTATTAGGGCACGGTATGAGATTCTGCGACTGTGCGCAGAATGACATGTATAGAAGGAACGCGGAATGACGGGTTGCAAGCGGTTTGCTAGACTTTCGGCCATGAGTTCCACAAGCAAACATTCCCTGATCGACCGCCTGCTGACCGGTGTTGATGAGGCCCTTCGCACCTGCGTGCCCGGCTCCAGCCACGCCGAGCGCGAATCTCCCGGCGCGGCACAGCCCGATACGAAGCTCAGCGCAGCCGAATCACGCCATGTGGCGGGGCTCATGCGCATCAACCACACCGGCGAAGTCTGCGCCCAGGCGCTGTACCGCGGCCAGGCGACCACGGCCCGCCTCGACCAGGTCCGGGAGTCCATGGAAGAAGCCGCCGTCGAGGAAATCGACCACCTCGTCTGGTGCGAACAACGACTCGACGCGCTCGGCGCAAAACCCAGCCTGTTCAATCCGCTCTGGTACGGCATGTCCTTCGGCCTCGGCGCTCTCGCGGGAATCGCCGGCGACCGCTGGAGTCTCGGCTTCGTCGCCGAAACCGAAAAGCAGGTCTGCGAACATCTGGAAGAACACCTGCAAAAGCTGCCCGAAGACGACCGAAAAAGCCGCGCCGTCCTCGAACAAATGCTCATCGACGAACACAGGCATGGCGCCACCGCCAAAGCCGCCGGCGGCGCCGACCTCCCCGCCCCGGTCCAGTCCGCCATGACCGCCATGGCCGGCCTGATGAAACGAGTCACCTATCGAATCTAGGAGCCTGCGCCACAGGAATTCGCGAGAGCGAAAATTCGCTATCGAAGAATACGGCTCAACCGGCCTGGGTCAAGAAACTTTACGGAGTTGGGGGTGTGAACGAACAGACCGGAACAACGCCGCCTTACACAATCACTCCGCCCATTCTCAATCTGGTCGCTCAGATTGTGGAAGCCGTAAGCCTCGTCAACGGAGATGCTGTCATGGGGAATCTGCGACTGCGTCGGGCCAACCGTATTCGCACCATCCAAGGCTCGTTGGCCATTGAAGGCAACATGCTCAGCGAGGAACAGGTTTCGACCATCCTGGATGGCAAGCGCGTTATCGCACCATTGCGGGAAATTCAGGAAGTTCGCAATGCCGCCAAAGTCTATGAGAAGTGCCCGGCATGGAATCCCTCGAGCGAAGCCGATCTACTCGAAGCGCACGGCATGTTGATGCTGAGATTGCTGAACTCTCCCGGTCGCTACCGGCATGGCAGCGTTGCAGTGGCCGGCGGAGGTGAAGTGCACCACATCGGGCCATCTCCCGACCGGGTGCCGCTGCTGATGTCGAATCTGTTGTCATGGCTGAACGGCGCGACGGAACATCCCTTGATTGCCAGTTCGATTTTCCATTATGAATTCGAATTCATTCATCCTTTCGAAGACGGCAACGGACGCATGGGACGGCTTTGGCAGTCCCTGATTTTGACCCGCTGGAAGCCCCTCTTCGCTCACGTACCCGTGGAGAGCCTGATTTTCGAGCGCCAGCGTGAGTATTACGCGGCAATCCGGGAAAGTTCCACCCAGGGAGAGAGCACTCCCTTTATTCACTACATGCTGGAGGTCATTCTCGAAGCGCTACGGTCCACCCCCCAGGAAACCGACCATGTAACCGACCATGTAACCGGCCATGTGGCGCGTCTGGTCGAAGAATTGCGGGGAGGTCAAAAATCCAGAGCCGAACTGATGGCCGCGCTTGGCCTCTCTCATCGCCAAACTTTTCGCAACAACTATCTCAGTCCCGCGCTTGATGCAGGCTTGATCGAAATGACGAACCCCGAATCGCCCAAGGCGAGAAATCAACGGTATCGGCTGACTGCCAGGGGGTGCGGATGAGAGCGAATTTTCGCTTTCGCGAATTCCTACGGCGCAGCCTCCTAGGTGTTGTTCGCCATCCCTCACCTGACATCATCATAAGTACTATCGTGATCGGTAGAGTCAGCAGCAGCGGGCTTATCCGTCAAGGTGACAGGGTCTTGCCCCACAATCTCATAGTCGTGGGTTACTTTCACCCCGGCCTGTTTGAGCATGATGGATGCGGAGCAGTATTTTTCGGCGGACAGTTCGATGGCGCGGGCTACCCGGGCTTCGTTGAGGTTCTCGCCGGCGACGCGGAAATGGAGGTGGATGGATTCGAATACCGCGGGTACGGATTCCGCGCGGCGGGCGCTGACCTGGGCCTCGCAGCGGCTGATCTTTTGCCGGGCCTTGTGCAGAATGGTGACCACGTCGTAGCTGGAGCAACTGGCGACGCCGAGGGCGACGAGTTCCATGGGGCGCATGCCCAGGTTGCGACCGCCGCCTTCCGGGGCGCCATCCACCACCACGGCATGGCCGCTGCCGGATTCGGCAACGAACATCACGTCTTCCACCCAGTTCACTCGCGCTTTCATGATGGTTCTCCTTCGTTGCTTTCCCCGCTTACCGCCGACAGCATCCGCGCCAGCACGGCGCCGGGCTCCGGCGCGCGCATGAAAGTTTCGCCGATAAGAAAGCCATGCACGCCCCGCCGCATCATCATGGCCATGTCGGCGGCGGCGCCGATGCCGCTTTCGGTGATCAGGGTTCGATCTTGCGGGACGTGTGGCAGCAGGTCCAGGGTCGTTTCGAGACTTGTGCGGAAATTGCGCAGATCGCGATTATTGATGCCGATCAGCGGGCAATCCAGCGCCAGCGCCCGGTCAAGTTCCTCCCGGTCATGGACTTCCACCAGCACATCGAGTTCAAGTCCCGCCGCGCTGCCTGCCAGCCTTCGCAATTCTGCATCCGACAGTGCGGCGACAATAAGCAGAATACAGTCTGCGCCGGCGATGCGGGATTCCACAAGCTGGTATTCGTCCACCATGAAGTCCTTGCGCAGCAGCGGTAGATCGCTATGGCCCCGGGCCCCGCGCAGATCGGCAAGACTGCCCTGGAAGTATTTTTGGTCGGTGAGCACCGACAGGCATGCGGCGCCGGCGCGCTGGTAGTCGGCAGCGTGACGGGCTGCCTGGAAGTCCTTCCGGATAATCCCCCTGGATGGCGAGGCGCGCTTGATTTCGGCGATCACCGCCGGTCGCCTTTGCGCCACCAGTTCCGACAGCGCGCGAACAAAGCCCCTTGGCCGGGGCGCATCGGCCAGACCGGCTTCGAGTTGCGCCAATGGCCGCAACGCCCGGGCAGCGGCGACTTCACGCCGCTTGTGGGCGATGATTTCAGCGAGGATGCTCGGCGCGCTCACGGCGGCGGAATCGGCTACCCGGGAGCCGGCGCCGCAGGCTCCTGGGAGCCGGCGCCCAGGGACTTGCTGACTTTCACCAACTCCCGGAACTTGTTGCGGGCGGCGCCGCTTTGCTGGATGGAGATTGCCTTTTCGACGCCCGCCGCCGGGTCTTCGCTGAGGCCCGCGGCATAAATCGCGGCGCCGGCATTGAGCGCAACCAGCCCCGCGGCTTTTTCGTGTTTCCAGTTCAGGGCCTGATTCACGAGTTTCAGGCTTGCCGCCGGGCTGTCCACCCGCAGGTCGTCGATGTTATCGGCTCGCGGCAGCCCCAAGGCTTCCGGCGTCAGGCGATATTCGCTGATCTTGCCATTCCGCAATTCGCCGACGCGGGTGGCGGCGGCAATGCTGATTTCGTCGAGTCCGTCCTCGGCGGCGACGATGAGCACATGGTCGCTCCCGAGTTCGCGCAACACTTCGAGCAAGGGCCTGATCCAGGCGGCGTCGAACACGCCCATGAGCTGGTTCGGCGCCCCCGCCGGATTGGTCAGCGGGCCGAGCAGGTTGAACAGGGTGCGAACGCCGATCTCGCGTCTCGCGGTGATGACGTGCTTCATGGCGCCATGATGGGCTGGCGCGAACATGAAGCCGACTCCCACCCGGTCGATGAGTTCTCCCACCTGTCCGGCGCCCAGGGAAAGATGGTAGCCGGCGGCTTCGAGCACATCGGCGCTGCCGCTCTTGCTGGTTGCGCCCCGGTTGCCATGCTTGGCGACCCGGGCGCCGGCGCAGGCGGCAACCATGGCCGCCGCGGTGGAGACATTGAACTTGTTGGCGCCGCTGCCGCCGGTGCCGCAGGTGTCCACCAGATGCGGGCCGGGCTTGACTTTCACCTGGGTGGCAAGTTCCCGCATGACGCTGGCGGCGCCGAGAATTTCAGCGGCCTTTACGCCTTTCATCTGCAACCCCACCAGCAATGCGCCGTTCTGGGCGTCAGTGGTTTCGCCGGACATGACCTGGCGCATGATCTTGACCATCTCGGCGGCGGTCAGGTCGCCGCCGCCGCTGACCCGTCGGATTGCGTCTTTGATTTCCATCAGTTACAGCGCCTCTTCACTGTGTCCGGTCGAGAAAGTTTTTCAGCAGCGCGTGGCCGTGTTCGCTGATAATGGATTCCGGGTGAAACTGCACGCCTTCCACGTCGAACTCCCGGTGGCGCACGGCCATGATGGCCTCCCGTTCGCCATTGTGCTCGGTCCAGGCGGTTACCTCCAGACATTCCGGCAGGCTCGCCTCTTCAATCACCAGCGAATGATAGCGCGTTGCGGTGAATGGATTGGCCAACCCCGCGAAAACGCCCGCGCCGGTGTGGTGAATCCGGCTCAGCTTGCCGTGCATGACGCGACCGGCGCGCACGATACGCCCGCCAAACCGCTGGCCGATGCTCTGGTGCCCGAGGCAGATGCCAAGTAACGGAATCTCGCCGGCGAAGCGCTCCACCAGCGCCAGGGAGATGCCGGCTTCGTCCGGCGTGCAGGGTCCGGGAGAAATCACGATTTGCCGCGGTCGCAATTCGGCAATCCGATCCAGGGTGATCTCGTCATTGCGGAACACCCGCACCTCGGCGCCGAGTTCGCCCAGATACTGCACCACATTCCAGGTAAACGAATCGTAGTTGTCAATCATCAACAGCATGGCTGCGTCGCGGCGCCGTGGCACTTTCCCGCCGCCCATGCTAGCAGAATTCGGCAATCCTTCGGCGAAGCCCCGGGCCAAGCCGATTGGCCCAAGCCGATTAGCCATCCATCAGGCGCAATGCCGCGCCTGGAAATGAACCGGAATTCAATTTTTGGACTATAAAACAGGCAAATCACCTTTCTCCCAAGTTAGCCATGATCCATGAAACTGAACCCTTGGAACACGTGAATCCCGCCGGTGGGGCGCTGACCGTCATGTGGTTTCGGCGGGATTTGCGGCTGCGGGACAATCCGGCGCTGGCGCTCGCTGCGGATTCCGGGACGGTCCTCCCGCTTTACATTCTCGATGACGAGATTGCCGGCGAATGGAAGATGGGCGGCGCTTCGCGCTGGTGGCTGCATCATTCGCTCAATCGGTTCAATGAATCGCTCGATGGCGGGCTTTGGATTCTCGAAGGGGACGCTGAACGGAAATTACTTGATCTTTGCGCCCGATTGCCGGTTCGCAAGGTGGTCTGGAACCTGTCTTGCGATCCCTGGCAGCGGCGGCAGGATGAGGCAGTCGTTTCCGCCCTTCGGGGCAAGGGCGTCGAATGCGTGGCCTGCAATGGTTCCCTGCTCTGGCTGCCCCGGGAAAGCGGTAAGCGGGATGGGGCGCCCTACGCCGTTTTCACGCCCTTTTACCGCAATCTGTCCAGGCTTGCGCCGCCCGGCCCGCCCACTCCCGCGCCAAAGGCCTTGCAAGTCGCGGCTTGCTCCCAGCCTGCCAGCCGTATCGAGCGGCTCGGACTCAAGCCGCGGATTCCCTGGGATAGCGGCCTGGAGCAACGCTGGAGCCCGGGCGAGGAATCCGCCCGGCGGCAATTGCGGAATTTCCTTGCGGAGAATGCCGAAGATTATGGAGAGAAGCGGGATTTCCCCGCCGAGCCGGCGACTTCCTCACTCTCGCCTCACCTGCATTTTGGTGAAATCGGACCACGGCAAGTCTGGTGGGACACCCATACCGCCGAGCCGGGGGAGGGGTGCGAATCCTTCCTCCGGCAATTATGCTGGCGAGAATTCTGCCATCACATGCTGTATCACTATCCGCAACTCGGCGACGAAAACTGGAGGCGCGAGTTCGACCGATTCCCCTGGCGCGAGGACCGCGAATCCCTGCTGCGCTGGCAGCGGGGAATGACGGGAATCCCATGGGTGGATGCGGGAATGCGGGAACTGTGGACCACCGGAACCATGCACAACCGTGTGCGCATGGCGGCGGCGTCTTTTCTCACCAAGAATCTGCTGATTCACTGGCGCCATGGGGCGCGCTGGTTCTGGGATTGCCTGGTGGACGCCGATCTGGCGAACAACAGCTTCGGCTGGCAGTGGGTCGCCGGCAGCGGCGCCGATGCGGCGCCGTATTTCCGTGTCTTCAATCCCGTGCTGCAGTCACGCAAGTTCGACCCGCAAGGCGAGTATCTGCGCCGCTGGCTGCCGGAGTTGGGTCGTCTTTCGAACAAGCGCATCCACGCGCCCTGGGAGGCCGGAGCAGCGGAACTGCGGGCCACGGGCCTGAGCCTCGGCCGCGACTACCCCGAACCGATTGTGGACCCTGGCGAATCCCGCCGGCGGGCGTTGGCGGCGTGGCAGGACATGCGGTAAAACCGGTCAAGCTTGAGTTGTCTCGGATTCCGTCATTCTGCGCGTGGTCGCAGAATTTCAGGCAATGATCACTCCGGGGAGATCCTGCGACTACGTGCAGGATGACCGAAAAGAGACTCCTGGGAGCCTGCGCCGCAGGAATTCGCGAAAGCGAAAATTCGCTATCGCCGCGCCCCTGGTCGGTCGGTTGAGGCGAATATTGGTGGATATGCAACGAAATCGAGCGGCCAGGGGCGTGGATGAGAGCGGATTTGCAGCCGTGAATTCCTGCGGCGCAGGCTCCTGGGGTGGCGGGGCAACGGGCGCTCAGGCATCAAGGCGCAGCGAACCGGCGGCGAGTTGGGCGGCGCGGACGATGGCCCTGGCCTTGTTGCGGGTTTCTTCCCATTCCATGTCGGGCCTGGAGTCGGCGACGATGCCGGCGCCGGCCTGTACGTAGAGCTTGCCATCCTTGATGACCGCCGTGCGGATGGCGATGGCCATGTCCATATTGTCGTTCCAGCCGAGATAGCCCATGGCGCCGCCGTAGATGCCGCGCTTGTCGGGCTCGAGTTCGTCGATGATTTCCATGGCGCGGACCTTGGGCGCGCCGCTCAGTGTGCCCACGGGCAGGGTGGCGCGCAGCACGTCGAGGGCGCTGCGGTCGGGCCGGATTTCACTCTCGACGATGGACGCAATATGCATGACATGGGAATAGCGCTCGACGAACATCTTGCGCGGCACCCGCACCGAGCCGATTTTCGATACCCGCCCGGAATCGTTGCGGCTGAGGTCGATCAGCATGAGATGCTCGGCAAGCTCCTTCCCGTCGGCGAGCAACTCCCGCTCAAGCGCGAGATCCTCCGTCTCCGTGGCGCCTCGCGGGCGGGTACCGGCGAGTGGGCGCACGGTGATCTTTCCATTCTCCACCCGGGCGAGAATTTCCGGCGAAGCGCTGACGACAAAATGATCGTCAAGGTGGAAGAACACCATGTAGGGCGAGGGATTGAGATGGCGCAGGGCGCGGTACAACTGCAGCGGCTCGCCCTGAAAATCCGCCGACATACGCTGGGAAAGCACCACCTGCATGCAGTCCCCGGCGACAATGTAGTCCTTGACCCGCTCCACCGCGCGCTTGAAATCCGCCTCGGGAAAATGCTGGCGGTAATCGCTGTCGGCAATGTTCGCCATGCGGGCCGGCGGCGCTTCGGCCTTGCCGGCGAGACCCTGTTCGAGTTCATCCAGCCGCCGCCGGGCCCGGATGAAAGCGCCGGCTTCACCCGGGTCGGCATTGATCACCAGCGAGGCGGTGCCCATGAGATTGTCGAAAATGATGATTTCATCGGCCACCATGAGCAGGATATCGGGCGTGCCGATCGCGTCCTTTCCCCGGGCCGGGCCGATCCGGGTTTCCACATAGCGCACGGTGTCATAGGCGAAATAGCCCACGAGGCCGCCGCCGAATCGGGAATCCCGGGGCGAGCCGGGAGCGCGGAAGCGGGCCTTGTATTCGGCGATGAAGGGAAAGGGATCGTCGCACTCGCGCTGTTCCACGATCTCGCCGCCGGTTTCGATGCTGAGCCGCTTGCCACGCACCCGCAGCACGGTGCGGCAGGGCAGGCCGATGATGGAGTAGCGACCCCATTGTTCTCCGCCCTGCACCGATTCAAAGAAAAAACTGTAGGGGCCGTTGGCGAGCTTGAGGTAGGCGCTCAGCGGCGTTTCCAGATCCGCCAGCACCCGGCGCGTCACCGGAATCCGGTTGTATCCCCGGGCTGCCAGTTCGTCGAATGTGGCCTCGTTCATCCCGGCGCTGCTTGGCCGGCCTGCCCGAGTTCCGCCCGCATGGCGGCAATCGTGGCGCCATAGTCCCCGCTGCCGAAGATGGCCGAGCCGGCCACGAACATGTCGGCGCCGGCCTCGGCGATCTCGCGGATATTGGCCACGCCGACGCCGCCATCGACTTCGAGCCGGATGGGGGTTTCCGCCGCGTCGAGAATGGTCCGGGCCTGTCGCAGCTTGTCCAGGGTGGCGGGAATGAACTGCTGGCCGCCAAACCCCGGATTGACCGACATCAGCAGCACAAGGTCGAGTTTGTCGAGCAGGTAGTCCAGGCAATGGAGCGGTGTGGCGGGGTTGAACACGAGCCCGGATTTGCAGCCCAGGTCGCGAATCAGTTGCAGGCTGCGGTGCACATGCCGGCTGGCTTCCGGGTGAAAGCTGATGTAGCTCGCCCCGGCGGCGGCGAAATCCTCGATCAGCCGGTCCACCGGCGTCACCATCAGGTGCACGTCGATGGGGGCGGTCACGCCATGCTCGCGCAATGCCTTGCAGACCATGGGGCCGATGGTCAGGTTGGGCACGTAATGATTGTCCATCACGTCGAAGTGGACGACATCGGCGCCGGCATCGAGCACCGCATTGACTTCATCGCCAAGCCGCGCGAAATCGGCGGAAAGTATGGAGGGAGCGATCAGGTAATCTTTCATTCGGTGAACGGCGCCGGCTCTTCGGCCACTTTGTACTCTGGTTCAAAATGCGCTTCCAGTTTCGCCACGCGCTGGGAAACTTTCGAAATCTCCTCGCGCAGATTGACTTCGAGCCGGTGTATACGATTCTGCAGATACAGCACCACCAGCAACAGGCCGATCAGGTTCGGGCCGTTCTGAATCAACAAGTTGAGCAGATTCATCCTGACATCATCCTCGACAGAAATTAACCAAGCGCGGCCAGTCTAACACGGAGATAGTGGGAATACCGAACTTTTCGGATTGATTTATCCAAGTCGCCGGTGCAGTGCCTGCAACCGCTCGGGGGTGCCGATGTCCATCCAGCCTCCGGTGAATTTCTCGCCGCTGACCCGGCCTTCCGCCATCGCCGCACGCAACAGGGGAACTACAGACAGCGGCTCCGCCGCCAGACCGGCGAACAGCTTGCGATGCATGACGCTGATGCCGGCAAAGGTGAGTTTTTCCGCGCCGGCCACCGCCTCGTTAGTCAATCGCCCATCGGGCGGGAGGTGGAAATCGCCACCGGGATTGGCGGCAGGGTTCGGCGCCAGCAGCAGATGGGCGAGGGTTTGCCCGCCGTCCACCGGATGCAGGCCGGCATAGTCGAAATCGGTCCAGACATCGGCATTGGCGACAATGAATGCGTCGCCTTCGATCAGGGACAGGGCCTGGATGATGCCGCCGCCGGTATCGAGCAGACGCGGTTCCGGCGAATAGACGATCTCCAGGCCATAGCGTGAGCCGTCGCCAAGCGCTTGGCGAATCATTTCGCCGAGATGGAAGAGATTGATCGCCACCCGGCGAATGCCCGCCCGGGCAAGGCCCAGAAGCTGATATTCGATTAATGGGCGCCCGCCTGCGGCGAGCAGCGGTTTGGGCATGCGGTCGGTCAGCGGGCGCATGCGCACGCCACGCCCCGCCGCAAGCAGGATGGCGTGCATCAGGAGGCCTGCTCCAATTGTTCCCGGGCGCGGGGCGCAAGCTCCCGCTGAAACCACTTCAACAGGGGCGCCATTGCAGCGTACTCCCCGGCGACTCCGGTGAAGTAATCCATGACCAGGGGCAGGTCGTTCAGGAATCCCGGCTTCTGGTCACGGATCGCAAGCCGGCAGAAAATCCCGAGAACCTTGAGATGGCGTTGCAGCCCCATCAGGTCGAGATCGCGCCGGAACCGGCGGGGGGAAATTTCGCCGACGATTCCCCGTTCCCGGGCGCCATGGAGATAGTATGCAATCCAGTCATCCAGCCATTGCCGGTCCCAGCGGATATAGCAATCCCGCAACAGCGAGACGAGATCGTAGCTGCATGCGCCCCGGACGGCGTCCTGAAAATCGATGATCCCCGGGCGCCCGGGCGCCGAATCGAGCAGCATCAGATTGCGCGAGTGATAATCGCGATGCACCGCAACCTCGCTCTGGGCAAGGGCCGATTCGCACAGGAAACGGAAACTGTCCTCGATCAGTTCCTGTTGTTCGGCGCCGATCTCGACGCCGAGCCAGCGGCGGCAAAACCACTCGGGGAACAGTGACATTTCCCGGGTCAGTTCCGTCCGGCCATAATGGGGCAGCCCGCCCGGGTCGACGCGCTGCTGCAAATCCAGCAGGCTGTCGATGGCGGCATGGCAGAACGCGTCGGCCGTGGCGCGGTCGCCGGAATCCCGGGCTTGCAACAGATGAGGCAGGTACAATTGATCGCCAAAATCCTCAAGCAGCAGATAGCCTTGTTCCAGATCCACGGCAAGCAGTTCGGGAACCCGCAGCGAGGCCGCACCGAACAGGCGGCAGACTTCGACGAAAGGTCGGCTGTCTTCCTTTTCCGGCGGCGCGTCCACCGCGATGTACGAAACTCCGGGAGCGGGGCTGGCGCGAAAGTAGCGCCGGAAGCTGGCGTCGCCGCTGACCACCGCAAGCCGGGAGATTTCAGGCGCCAGGGGCAACAGGCCGTGAAGCTGCCGCCGGGTCCAGTGGGTCAGCCCCTGGCGGCGGCTGTCTGTTTGCCTGCTTGGCTTCACGGTATGGATTCTTCAATCCGAAAAATAGGCTTGTGCATGATTTTGTCGGCTTGCGGCTCCAGCGCCATGGCAGCCGAAACGGACGCCGACGCCACTGAGGCGGCGGAGCTCGACTGGCTGCCCCTTGAGAACCTGACGCCGGAACAACGAGCCGGCATCCCGCCGACTTGCTGCGGCGCTTTCATTGATAATAGCAAAACCACCGGCGCGGACTCCGGCGACGAGCGCACCCGCTTCACCAGCGAAGAAGGATTCACCCGGACCGGCCCCGACACCATTGCCATCAGCGGTGCCGTCACCCTCACCGAGGGCTTGCGCAGCATCGCCAACGACGGCGCCACCGTCATCGACCGTGCAGTCGAAACCTTCCAACTCGAAGGCGATGTGACCTTCCGCGAACCCGGCGTGCTGCTGCGGGGCACATCCGCCCTGATCGACAATGCCGCCAACGCCAGCCGCGTCGATACCGCCCGCTATGTTCTCCACCAGAGCGGCATCCACGGCAATGCGGCCACGATGGTCTACGACAGCGAAACCCGCCGCGTCACCCTCGATAACGGCGAATTCAGCCGTTGCGAGCCTGGGGCGCCATTTTGGACCATCACCGCGGCGAGCATGACCCTGGATCCGGAACAGGGCCGGGGCACGGCCCGGGACTTGCGCCTGCGTCTCGGCGACGCCACGGTGTTCCGCTACCCCTTCACGCTGGGCTTCCCACTCGGGGACCAGCGGGTCTCGGGATTGCTGCCGCCGAGCATGGGCTCCACCCGCAGCGGCGGGCTTGATCTGGAATTGCCCTGGTACCTCAATCTGGCGCCGCACTACGACGCCACCCTGCTGCCGCGGCTGATCAGCGACCGCGGCGCCATGCTGGGCGCGGAATTCCGCTATCTGGCAAGCTGGTCCATGAATACCCTGAATCTTTCCTGGCTCGGGGATGATGCGCTCTACGACCCGAATCTCGCCGGCGCGCAGGGCTCGGGTTCTCCCCCGGTCGCCAATCGCTGGTACGCGGGGTTTCAGCATAACGGCTCGCTCGGCAATGGCTGGCGCACCCTGGTGGATTTCACCGCGGTCAGCGACCGGGACTGGTTCATCGACCTTGCCGGCGGCGGCCTCGATACCGTGACGCGAAACAACCTCAACCGGCAAGCCCGGCTGAGCTATCAGTCCGATATCCTGCAGGCGGACCTGGACCTGCAGCGCATCGAACTCATCGACCCCCTGGCGGACGCCCTGAACATCTCCAAGCCCTTTGACCGGCTGCCGCATTTCCGCTTTCGCACCGGGTTCGATCTCGGCGCCAACTTCCGTTTTGGCCTTGCCGGCCAGGCCGCCCATTTCGACCGCAATCTGAACGAAAGCCTCATTTCCCTTGAGCGAATCAACGACGGCGCCCTGGTCAACGGCCGCCGCATCAACCTGTCGCCGCGGCTGGACTGGGCGCTGGAATCGCCCGGCGCTTTTCTGCGGGCGAGCGCGAACCATGAACTGCTGCGTTACGAACTCGACCGGCAAGCCCTCGGCAGCCCGGCGGACCCAAGCCTCGACATCACCGGTTACAGCATCGACAGCGGGCTGGTTTTCGAGCGCAGCCTCCCCGGCAATGGCGCGCAAACCCTGGAGCCGCGGCTGTTCTATCACTACCGGCAGCGCCAGGACCAGAGCCTGCTGCCGGTGTTCGACACTTCCGAGCTGAATTTTGGCTTCCGGCAACTGTTTCGCGAGCGACGTTTCAGCGGCGGCGACCGCTTCGCCGACGCGGACCAGCTAAGCATCGCCGTCAGCAGCCGCCTGCTTGACGCCAACGGCCGCGAACGGGGCCGCTTCAGCCTCGGCCGGATTCACTACTTCCGCGACCGCCTGGTCAGCCTGGCCAATCCGCTGCGGCAATGGGAGCCCCTGTATTCTCCAGTGGACGACACTTCGGCCCTGGCGGGAGAGATGGAACTGCGCGTCAACGACAACTGGCGCCTGGGCGCGGACGTCCAATGGAATCGACACTACCGGACCGTGGATGAAGGCAGCCTGCAACTGCGCTACCAGCGCGACAGCGAGCGCCTGTTCAATTTTTCCTGGCGTTACCGTTCGCTGGTACAGGCCACGCCTTTCCTGCGGCGCGCCGGCATCGACCCGGCCATCGACCAGACCGACCTGTCCGGCGCCTGGCCCCTTGCGACCAACTGGAAGCTGCTGGGGCGCTGGAATCACGATCACGCCAATTCGCGGAACCTTGAGCTCTTCGCCGGGGTCGAATATCGTAACTGCTGCGCCACCATTCGCGTGATCGCGCGGGAGTGGCTTGACGAATACGAATTGTTTGTCCCTAATGTGCCTGCCAATCGCGGCGTTTTCGTGCAGTTCGTGCTGCACGGCATCGGCAATCTCGCCGGCGGCGGATTGAGCGATTTGCTGAGTGACGGAATACAGGGATTCAGAGACCCGGACCATGAATAAAACGCTTCCCGCCGGCATGGCGCCGATGCTGGCCCTGTTGCTGGCCCTGTTGCCCCTGGCGCAAGCCGCCGCCCAGGAGCGGCAGATGCTCGACCGCATTGTGGCCATCGTCGACACCGGCGTGGTATTGCAAAGCGAGGTCGACTCCCGCCTCGCGGACATCATCACCAATGCCCGGCGCAACAATCAGCCGGAGCCCGATCTCGAGGCGATTTATGATGATGTGCTCGAAGCCCTGGTGCTGGAAAATCTGCAAATGCAGATTGCCGAGCGCATCAATATCCGCTTTGACGACGACACCATCAACCGGATCCTCGGCTCCATGGCGGCCAACAGCAACATGAGCTTTGAGGAATACGTGACCACCCTGGAACAGGCGGGCGTGTACCTGCAAACCCGGGAACAGGTGCGGCAGCAGATGACCCTGCAGGAACTGCAGCGCGGCCTGGTCAACCAGCGCATCCGCATCACCGACCAGGAAATCGAAAACTTCATCAATTCCGAAATGGGGCAGGAACTGATGCAGGCGGATTACCTCCTCAACCACATGCTGGTGCCATTCGAAGCCGGGGAAGAGGAAACCGTCCGCCAGCGGAAGATGCGCTACGCCGGCGACCTCATTGCCCGCCTTGAAGCCGGCGAGAACTTCGCCGAGCTGCGGGCCCAGGCCATGCAGGGAGGCGAATTTCCGGTTACCGCCACGGATTTCGGCTGGCGCAAGCTCGACCAGATTCCCGGGCTGTTCGCCGAGTCCGTGGAGGGCATGAGCGTCAGCGGCGTCGAAGGGCCGTTCGAAGCGGCCAACGGCCTGCACATCATCGAGCTGACGGACCAGCGTGGCGGCACTTCCCAGTTGGTGCGGCAGACCCATCTGCGCCACATCATGCTCAGCCCCAATGAAATCCGCGACGAAGAGCAGTCGCTCGCCGAAATCCGGCGCTTGCGCCAACGCATTCTCGACGGCGAGGATTTCGCCGTCATCGCCCGGCAGAACTCCGATGACGCCGCCTCGGTGGTTGCCGGCGGCGATCTCGACTGGATCAATGAGGGCGGCATGCCGCAATCCTGGGAAGTCGCGGTGGATGAAATGGAAGTGGGCGAACTCAGCGAGCCCATCCACACCGAAACCGGCTGGCATCTCATCGAAGTGCTCGGGCGGCGCCTGTCCGACCTCAGCCAGGATTTCATCCGGGCCGAGGCGGAAAACCTGCTGCGCGACCGCAAGTTCGATCTGGAATTGCAGAACTGGCTGATCGAGATTCGCGAAGAAGCCTTTGTCGAATTCGTCGAGTGAGAGCTTGGTTTACCGAATCGCGCTGACTCCCGGGGAACCCGCCGGCATCGGGCCGGATATCTGCGTCCAAATCGCCCAGTCGCCGCCCCCGGGCATCGAACTCGTCGCCTATGCCGACCCGGCGTTGCTGCGGGAACGGGCGAGCCTGCTTGGCCTGCCACTGCGCCTGACCCGGGCCGGCGCGATTCCCCGGCAGTGCGAAACCGGGGAATTGCGGGTGGTTCCCAGCCGCCTGACGGCAGCTTCATCGGTCGGCAAACTTAATGCGGCCAACGCCGGCTATGTGCTGGCAAGCCTCGAAGCCGCCACCCGCGCCGTGCTGCGCGGCGACGCCCATGCCTTGGTAACCGGTCCGGTGCACAAGGCGGTCATCAACCGGGCGGGCTTCGCTTTTTCCGGCCACACCGAATTCCTCGCCGACATTTGCGAATGCGAGAGCAGCGTCATGATGCTGGCGACCCCGGGCTTGCGGGTGGCCCTGGCGACGACGCATCTGCCGCTCAGGGAAGTGGCTGGCGCCATCACCCGGGACCGGCTGCTCGGCGTCGCTCGAATCCTGCACCGGGACTTGCGGCGCCGCTTCGGCATCGAGAAACCCCACATCCTCGTCTGCGGCCTCAATCCGCACGCCGGCGAATCCGGAGAACTCGGCAGCGAAGAGACCGAAATCATCGAGCCCGTCCTTGCCGAGCTGCGGGATGAGGGAATCCACCTCACTGGCCCGTTGCCGGCGGACAGCCTGTTTACGCCGTCCCGGCTCGACAACGCCGACGCGGTACTCAGCATGTACCACGACCAGGGCCTGCCGGTACTCAAATTCAAGGGTTTCGGCAATGCCGTCAATATCACCCTCGGTCTGCCCATCATCCGCACTTCGGTGGACCATGGCACCGCACTCGACATCGCCGGCAGCGGCGCCGCCGATTGCGGAAGCCTGCGCCACGCCATCGAAACCGCCGTGGAAATGCTGCCAGCAGGCGATTCCCCGTGACCCGGCCCGGCCCGGCGCACCGGCCCCGCAAACGCTTCGGCCAGAATTTCCTGCGGGACAAGCAGGTCATCCACCGCATCATTGAAGCCGTGGCGCCCAGGAAGGAAGACCACATCGTCGAGATCGGCCCCGGTGACGGTGCCCTGACCCGGGGGCTTGCGGCGGCGGCAGGAAGGCTCGACTGCGTTGAACTCGACCGGGACCTTGCCCGGCAGCTCGCGCTGGAGTTCCGGGGAAGGGAAAACGTGGAGATTCATTGCGCTGATGTGCTCGGCTTCGACCTTGCCGGCCTTGCTCCCCCCGGGCAGGGACTGCGGGTGGTGGGCAATCTGCCCTACAATATCTCGACGCCGGTGCTGTTCCGTCTGCTCAAGACGTCTCACCGGTTCACCGACATGACTTTCATGCTGCAACGGGAAGTCGTCGACCGCATGACGGCGACTCCCGGCAGCCGTGACTATGGCAGGTTGAGCATCATGCTGGCCTATTACTGCTCGAGCGACAAACTGTTCGCCGTGCCGCCTGAGGCCTTCCGGCCGCAACCCCGGGTGGTGTCCACCGTGGTCCGGCTGCGGCCGCATCACCCACTGCCGCTGCCGGCCGCGGACGAAGCCGGCCTTGCCGCGCTCGTGCGGGCCGCCTTCAGCCAGCGTCGCAAGACCCTGCGCAACTGCCTCAGCCAATATGCCAGGCCAGAACTGCTGCGGAGCCTCGGCCTCGACCCGGAAGCAAGGCCCGAACAACTGGAGCCCGGGGACTATATTCGCATCAGCAATGCCATCGCGGCGGGCCAGGGCAAATGACCGATCCGGCGGAACAGATCGAAATCACCCCCGTGGCGATGTTTCTCGAGGAGCAGTCCGACCCGGAGAACCATCGCTTCATCTTCGCCTATACCATCGAAATCGCCAACCACGGGGCGGAGCCGGTGCAATTGCTGGCCCGGCACTGGTACATCACCAATGCCAATGACGAGGTGCAGGAAGTCGAGGGGCCCGGCGTGGTGGGAGTGCAACCCATCATCGCGCCGGGAGAGGCGTTCCGCTACAGCAGCGGGGCGATTCTGGAAACCGAAACCGGCACCATGCACGGTGCGTACCACATGGTGACCGCTGGCGGGATGCATTTCGAAGCGCCAATTCCCATGTTTCTGCTCGCCCCGCCCAGAACCATTCACTGATTTTTCGAACAAAAGCACAAGAAAAGGACGAGAAATGGCTACCTACGCAGTCGGGGATATTCAGGGTTGCTACAAGCCGCTCAGGAAACTGCTCCGGAAAATCGGCTTCCAGCCGGGCGGCGACCGGCTCTGGTGCGTGGGAGACCTGATCAACCGCGGCCCGAAATCTCTGGAAACCCTGCGTCTGCTGCGGGACTTGGACGATTCCCTGGTCATTGTGCTCGGCAACCATGATCTGCATTTTCTCGCCGTGCATGAAGGCTGCGCCCCCATGCGCCGCAAGGACCGGCTGCGGGAATTGCTGGCGGCGCCGGACTGCGGCGAACTCGCCGACTGGCTGCGGGGCAAGCCACTGGCGCACTGCGAAACGATCGATACCTGTTCCGGCCCCCGCCGCTTCCTCATGGTGCACGCCGGCATGGCGCCGGACTGGTCCACCGGCAAGACCCTGGCGCTGGCGGCGGAAGTCGAAAAAGCCCTGCGCAAGAAGCCGCGCAAGTTTCTTTCCCACATGTACGGCGACGAACCCAGCCTGTGGGACGATGAGCTGCGCAAGCAGCGCCGCCTGCGCGTCATCACCAATTATCTGACCCGGATTCGCTTCTGCGACGCCGACGGGCGTTTGCGGCTCGACCTGAAGGAAGGGATCGACACCGCCCCGCCCGGATACGAGCCCTGGTTTCGCTGGCAGCGGCCCGGGGAGGATACCGATATCGTCTTTGGCCACTGGGCCGCCATCGAAGGCATCTCCGGAGTTGACCGGGTTCACGCCCTCGACACCGGCTGCGTCTGGGGCGGAAAACTCACCGCCATGCGCCTGGAAGACGGCCGGCGATTCAGCGTTTGACGCCCCACACCGTTATAATGGGGCCTGTATCCAGCGCGGAAACGACTCATGCAAACCCACCTGGTAGGCGGCGCGGTGCGCGACAGGCTGCTTGGACTCCCGGTCACTGAGCGGGACTGGGTGGTGGTGGGCGCGAGCGGCGGCGAGTTGGAAAAACTCGGTTTTCAGAAAATCGGCAAGGATTTTCCCGTCTACCTGCATCCCGAGACCAGGGAGCAGCACGCCCTCGCCCGGCGCGAGCGGAAAACCGGCCCGGGACATACCGGCTTTGCCGTGGACGCCAGCCCCGAAGTCAGCCTTGAGGAAGACCTGGCAAGGCGCGACCTGACCATCAACGCCATGGCCGAAACCGAATCCGGTAAGTTGATCGACCCATGGGGCGGCCGCGATGATCTGCAAGCCAGGGTGCTGCGCCACGTGTCCCCCGCTTTCCGGGAAGACCCCCTGCGGATACTTCGGGTTGCCCGCTTCGCCGCGCGGTTCCACCATTTCGGCTTTTCGGTGGCGCCGGAAACCCTGGAGTTGATGCGGCAAATGACCGCGGCGGGAGAACTCGCCGAACTGGCCAGGGAGCGAATCTGGCGGGAAGTGGAGATCGCACTGGGCAGCCAGTCCCCCGAGCGGTTTTTCACCGTTCTGCGCGACTGCGGCGCCCTGGCCGAGCTATTGCCGGAAGTGGAGCGGTTGTTCGGCGTGCCCCAGCCGGAAAAATACCATCCGGAAATCGATACCGGCGTGCATACCCTGATGTGCGTCGAGGCGGCTGCGCGTCTCACCCAAGACAGCGTGGTGCGTTATGCGGTATTGCTGCACGACCTCGGCAAGGGCGTCACCGACCCGGCCGGGTGGCCAAGCCACCATGGCCACGAGGAACTCGGCGTCCCTCTGGTGAAGAATGTCAACCAGCGGCTCGGGGCGCCGAAAGAATTCGCCCGGACGGCGGAACTTGTCTGCAAGTATCACACCCTGCAGCATCGGGTGCTGAGCCTGCGTCCGGCCACCGTGCTGCGTCTGCTCTCGGGGCTTGACGCCATCCGCCGCCCGGAAAGATTCCAGCGTTTTCTCGCCGCCTGCCTCGCCGACGCCCGGGGCAGGACCGGTTATGAGGATTGCGACTATCCCCAGAACGCCTATCTGGAAAGCATGCTCGCGGCGGTGAATGCCGTCGACGCCGGCGCCCTGCTGCGGGAAAAACCCCAGGCCAATCCCGCCGAACTCATTGCCCGGGAGCGCATCGCGGCAATCCGCCAGGCCCGGGCCGAATACGCGCATTAGATCGTGAAACCGGCAAGCGAGGCGGAAAATGCGCCGGTGGTTCTTGTCACCGGCGGCGCCCGTCGCGTCGGCGCGGCGATTGCGGCCGGATTTCATGCCAGGGGCTATCGCCTGCTGCTGCACTGCCGCGCCTCGCTCGCCGCAGCCGAGGCGCTGGCCGCGAAATGCAATGCCCGCAGGCCGGCTTCTGCCGCGGTGCTTTGCGCCGACCTGAACGAGCCGGAATCGGCCCGCGAACTCGCCGGCAAGGCCCTTGCCCGTTTCGGGCGCCTCGACGTGCTGGTGAACAATGCTTCGAGCTATTACCCCACGGTTTTCGGCCATGTCAGCCCGGCCCAGTGGGAAGACCTGCAGGGCAGCAACCTACGCGGGCATTTCTTTCTCGGACAGGCTCTGGCGGAGGCCCTGCGCCGCCGGTGCGGCGCCATCGTCAATATTACCGATGTTCACGCCCTGCGCCCGCCGCGCGACTATTCCGCCTATGCCATCGCCAAGGCCGGGCTTGCCGCCATGACGCGCTCCCTGGCCATTGAACTTGCCCCGGAAGTGCGGGTCAACGCCATCGCCCCCGGCGCGATACTTTGGCCTGAAATCCCGGGACCTGAAGAACCGGGGCCTGAAACCCCGGCGGGCGAATCGGCGCGGGAAACCGCCGAGGCCCGCAAACGCATCCTGCAATCCATCCCCCTGCGAACCATCGGAACCCCGGAACAGGTGGCCGCGCTCTGTTTCTTCCTCGCCGCCGAAGCCCACTACCTCACCGGCCAGACCATCTACCTCGATGGCGGTCGGCACCTGCTTTGATTTCTTTACAAATGAATGGTTATAAATATTACAAAATGCTGGTTGAAAAATTTACGTTTGCATGGATAAAATAGTTGCAAATTGCTGGTTATGAAAATCCGTGGGTCAATACATAGAAAGAATCGGCGATGCCGAACTGGCCGAGCGCCTTTCCGCCGCGGGGGCGGTGCTCATTGAAGGGCCGCGCGCCTGTGGCAAGACCGAAACAGCCCGCCGGATGGCGGCGAGCACGGTTCTGCTCGATGTTGACGAGAATGCGCGCAGCGCGATGTCGCTGGACCCCTCCCTGGTGCTCAATGGCGACACACCGAGATTGATCGACGAGTGGCAGATCGAACCCCGCATCTGGAACCATGTCAGGCGCACGGTCGATCTGCGCCAAAGCAGTGGACAATTCATATTGACCGGCTCAGCGGTACCTGCGGATGACATCACCCGGCACACCGGCGCGGGCAGAATCTCGCGCATGCGGCTGCGCACCCTGAGTCTGCTGGAAATGGGAGTATCGAATGGCAAGGTTTCCCTGGGCGATTTGCTGCAAGGAGACTTTGCGGGATGCGCGCCGGTGAACCTGACGGCAGGAGAAGTGACCGAAATCATCTGCCGGGGCGGCTGGCCCGGAGACCTGAATCGCTCGCTCAAAGCCTGTCAGACCGCGCGAGCCGATTATCTCGACGAGATACGACGCGCAGACATCTCACGCCCGGATGGAATTTCACGGGACCCGGAAAATGTCGGCAAGGTGCTGCGCTCACTGGCGCGCAACACAGCCACCACGGTAAGCGCCCGCACACTGGCCGCCGATGTCGGGGAAGAAGGACAGCCATTGAACGATGGCACGGTTCGCGAATACTTGACCGCGCTTGGCAGGTTGATGGTGGTTGAGGAGCAACTGGCCTGGTCGCCGAATTTGCGATCAAGATCCGTGCTTCGCAAATCGCCAAAACGGCATTTTGTCGACCCCTCCCTCGCGGCGGCGGCGATAGGTTTCACTCCGGATCGCCTGCTCAAGGATCTGAAATATCTCGGCTTTCTTTTCGAGTCGATGGTGTTCCGGGACTTGTCGGTCTACGCCCGGGGCTGCGACGCCAGGGTATTCCATTACCTGGACAACACCCTGGAAGTGGATGCCGTGGTTCAGAATCGGGCGGGGAACTGGTGCGCGCTGGAAATCAAGCTGGGAACCGGCCAATTGGACGCCGCGGCAAGGACCCTGCTGCGATTCCGTGATCGGCTCGACCCGAAACGGAATGAAACTCCCGGAATGTTGGGAGTAATCACCAGTTCCGGCTACGCCTACCGGCGCCCGGATGGCGTGCTTGTCATTCCGGTTGGCGCTCTGGGGCCCTGATCAGACCAGGTCAACTCCACCCGGGTTATCGCTCCGGCGGAATTGTCGTGGATTTTCCAGAGCGTGGCCAGGTTGGAGCCACCGGGTTCCAGTTTCAGATTCGGGAGCAGTTCGGCGAGCGGGCGGAGTAGGAAGGCGTTTTCGCGGATTTCCTGGTGGGATACGGTGAGCTTGCCATGGGCGCCGTCGGGAGCGTCGGGTATGAACAGGTCGATATCGATGGGGCGGGAGGAGTACCTTGGCTGGCTCGGATTCCGGCCGAGGCGCAGTTCGAGCCGCTTGAGCCAGACGACGATATCGGGCGGCGCTTCGCCGGATTCGGCAAGGGCGCAAAGATTCAGGAAATCCGGGCCGGTGAAACCCACCGCGGCGCTGCGGTACGCCGAAGAGCAGCGCAGCGGGCCAAACCTGTCCCGCAAGGCATCAAGCGTCCGGGAGATATTGGCGGCGGGCTCCAGATTGCTGCCGATGCAAAAAACCTGTTCGGGCATGGTTCAGGATTCAGGCGCTGCCGCTGGCCCGCCCCGCTCGATGATCACGCCAGTGTCTCTGGAGCCCGTCACCGCCCCCGGCTTGCCCACCCGCAGGCGCAGCCAGCTCACCGGGAAATCCGCCAGCACGATTCCGGCGATGGCCTCGGCAAGGGCTTCCACAAGCTGGAATTCCGAGGCGGCGACAAAATCCCGGACCCGGTGGGAAATCGCCTTGTAGTCGAGGGCATCGGCAATCTGATCTGACGCGGCGGCAGCGCGGATATCGAATCCAAGGTCCAGATCGATGCTCACGATCTGCCGGCGCTCGCGCTCCCAGTCGAAAATTCCGATGATGGTTTCGACTTCAAGTTCCCTGATATAAACAATATCCATATTTCCTGCCCTAGGAGACTGCGCCGTAGGAATTCACGGCTGCAAATCCGCTCTCATCCGCGCCCCTGGCCGCTCGATTTCGTTGCATATTCACCAATATTCGCCTCAATCGACCGGCCAGGGGCGCGGCGATAGCGAATTTTCGCTTTCGCAAATTCCTGTGGCGCAGGCTCCTGGTCAGATTGCTCCAAGCGATTCCAGCGGCCAGCGGGGGCGCACCCGGATTTCAAGACCTTCGCGCTCGCCGGCAAGGAGTCGCCGGCAACCGGCATAGGCGATCATGGCGCCATTGTCGGTGCAATAGCGCGGCGCTGCATAATGTACGGTATCGGCGCCGAGTTGGTTCTCCAGCACCTGGCGCAGTCGCTTATTGGCGCTGACGCCGCCGGCAATCACCAGGGATTCGAGGCCGGTTTGCCGGATCGCCCTTTTGCACTTGATCGTCAGGGTGTCCACCATGGCTTCCTCGAAAGCCCGGGCGATATCGGCCCGGGTCTGCTCGCCCGGTTCGCCTTCGCTTTCCCGCAGTTCCGCGATGACCGTGCGCACGTAAGTCTTCAGGCCGCTGAAACTGAAGTCCAGACCGGGGCGGTTGGTCATGGGCCGGGGAAAATCGAACCGTTCCGGGTCGCCGTTTTCCGCCAACCGGGCAAGATGCGGGCCGCCGGGGTATGGCAGGCCAAGCATCTTGGCGACCTTGTCGAAGGCTTCGCCGGCGGCGTCATCGAGGGATTCCCCGAGCATTTCGTAGCGGCCGATGCCATCGGCCCGGACGAGCTGGCTGTGGCCGCCGGATACGAGCAGGGCGAGAAAGGGAAATTCGAGCCCGCCGCCTTCCAGCAGGGGCGCTAACAAGTGTCCTTCCATGTGATGCACCCCCAGGGCGGGGATGTCGAGCCCTGCCGCCAGCGAGCGGCCGATGGAAGCTCCCACGAGCAGGGCGCCCACGAGCCCGGGGCCGGCGGTGTAGGCTATGCCGTCGAGGTCGCCGAGCGACATGCCGGCGTCCGCCAGCACTTCCCGGGTCAATGGCAGGGTCTTGCGCACATGGTCCCGGGAAGCGAGTTCGGGAATCACGCCGCCGTAGCGGGCATGAATCTCCACCTGACTGTAAAGCCCGTCGGCAAGCAGGCCGCGTTCGCTGCAATACAGCCCGATGCCGGTTTCGTCGCAGGAGGTTTCAATGCCGAGAACGATCAAGGGAATTTCCCATCTGCGTCATTCTGCGCGGAGTGAAGCGTCCTCTTGCGAGTCATTCTGCGCGTAGTCGCAGAATCTCCTCGGGAGGGTATTGTATGAGATTCTGCGACTACGCGCAGGATGACGGAAAGAGGGGGGCAGGATGGCGTAAGTGACTCCACGATCCGAACATCCCGAAAACAAGAAGGCCGGAGCTTGCGCTCCGGCCTTCCAGTGTATCAGGCTTGAGAGAACGGCAGTCCTCAGAAGCTTACGCCCAGGTTGACGAACACGTATCGACCCAGAGCGTCAAAGAACGCCGGGAAGGTGTTGCCGTTGCCGGGCTGTGTGCCTGCATCGGAACTTACCTGCGGGTCGGTGTCAAGCAGATTGCTGACGCCAACAGTGGCAGTGTAGTTCTCCGAGGCGCTCCATTCGGCGGTGAGATCCCAGTAAGTCTCGGCATCGAAGTTGATGGCGTTTCCACCCAGATCCTCGGTCTCGCCGAGATATCGCATGCCAAGAGAGACCCTGACATCGTATTCGGTGTACAGGGTCGCCTTGTAGGTTCCGGCCCACTTCGGCGCCGGATTCTTGCCGCAGGCGGCGCCCCAATAGCCGTGGCACTCTGTGCTCGGCTCTCCGGGCAACTCGATGAAGCTGTCCTCAAGCAGATTGGTGGTCACACCTTCGATTTCCATCGGACCCATCGGGGTATCGAAGTTGTAATCGAAGATTATGTCAACACCTCTGATGGACAACTCGCTGATATTGGTAGTCAAGGTGTTGATATAGCCGCCGGTCAGCCATAGCGACCCGGTTTGCGGATGCCGGTTGATGTTGTTGCAGAACACGGCATTGCCGGTTTCCAGACACTTGTCCAGCGTGGTGGATGCGGGGATCGAACCGATTCCCTCTTCCAGGGCGATGTCCCAATAGTCCACGGTCAGCGTCAAGCCATCAATGAACGACGGGGTGAGCACGGCGCCGACTGTAATCGACTCGGCTTCTTCAGGCGCCGTCATCGGGTTGCCGCCGTAACGAATGTTGTACTGATCGGCGGGCGACTTGAGATCGGTGCCGTACAGCGACGCTGACAGCCCGGTGTTGGCGCACTGGGCCTGGGTCGCGGTCATGTTCAGGCCGCAGGGATCATCGTCCAGATCGGTAAGACTGTCGCCCTGGGCAGTATACAACTCTCCCAGGTTGGCGTGGCGAATCGCTGTCTGGAAAGATCCCCGGATGGCGATATCATCGGTCGCCCGGAAAAACGCGCCGAGCTTGTAGGTGTCGGTAGTCTGGCCGGTCGAGTAATCGGCGTAGCGGTATCCCGCATCGAGACTCAAATTGTCCATCACCGGAATACCGAGTTCCACGAAGAACTCGTTTACATCGTATTCGCCGGACAAGGGAATCGCTGCACCGCCGGAACCGGAACGATCTCCGGCGATGCTCGGCGCATCGGGACTGAAGTTCGTTTTCAAATCCTTGACCTCATAACCGAAAGCCGCGGATATCGGGCCGGGAGCGCCTGGGATGGCAATGGGAGTTTCACCCGAAACCACGCCCTGGAGGATACGCTGCTTGCCCGAGCCGCGAATGAAAGTGGACTGGGCGATATAGCTCTGCAGCGCCGCGCCGCCATCGTGGATGGCCTGGATGCCTCCGTCCGCCGGCAGTCCGCCACTGAACAGATTGTAGGGAACGCAGTTCGGATCGGTGCCATTCAGTGCGGAAACACAAGTGGGCGTGCCATTGATGTTGACCACGTCGATGGCGCGATTGATATTGGTTACCGACAGGTCGTTTCGGTATTCGTTGACGTAATCCACTTCCGACAACTGATAGTTGACGTCATAGGTCCAACTACCGGTAATGTCGCCACGAACACCGAATACCTGGGCGACATTGTCATACAGGGTAATGCTCTGGCGAGGCGCGCCTTCCACATTGCGCTTGAGCGAGTACAGCGGTGCGCTGTAACCTACGATATCGCCAGCCGCCACCATGGAATCCAGCCCGTTGATGTAAGCAAGCGCTTCCGGACCGCTGTTGAAATTCGGCGCATGGTCGCCGCCCATGCCATTCCAATCGCCACAAGCCACTTGCCATTGTTGCGCGGAAAGCTGCGCGTTGTAGCAAGGTAGTGACGAAATGTTGCCGAAAGTACCGGAATACGCGATTTGCGCGTTGGACTCCGAAGACATCGAACGGACGGTGGCGTAGGCTTCGGCGTTCTCGTTGATCTCGAACTTGCCGAAGAAGCCGGCGTTTACGCGATCATCCGGGCGCTGGAAGAAGTTGGTCGGATTGTAGTTGAAGGTCTGTCCGGCCCGCGGCACGAACTCATCGCCCTGCACTTTCACATCGAGCCGGGTAACGCTTGGATCGACGTTTGTATAGCCGTTAGCGCCATACAATCCGAAGTCGGCCCAGCGGCCGGGAGGAATCGTGGAGGAGCCGCCGCAGCCACCCTTGCCGCGGGTGAGCGCGCAAGCCGAAATATCGTAATCGCCTTGCAGAATCGGCGCGGTGTCGGTTTTTTCGATATAGCCGGTAATGTGGCCACGCCCGTCGAACATCGAACCGCCAAACGCCAGCGCAAGCTTCTTGGTGTCGCCCGTGGTGATGTCCTCGTCTGCGAGAGCGTAGTCGTAAGAGCGCACCAGATTCCGCAGTTCGTCGTTGTCGTTGGTGTGCTGATAGAGGCTGTGGGTGTAGCTTGCCCTGAAGCCTTCGAATTCGTCGTCGATGATGAAGTTGACGACGCCGGCGATCGCGTCGGAACCGTAAACCGAAGATGCCGCGCCTGTCAGAACGTCTACGCGCTCGATCAGCAGCGAAGGCACGGCATTCAGGTCGGCGCAGTTACCGCCGGCAGTGCCCCCAGGCGCCATACGCTGACCATTGATCAGCACCAGCGTGCGAGAACAGCCGAGACCGCGAAGGTTTACCGACGCACGACCATTGGAACCGTTCGAAGCCGTAATCGCCTGCCCTGGCGCGATTTGCGGCAGGTCATTCAGATAATCCTCTACGCGGGTGATGCCGCGGTCGGAGATATCTTCGGCCTGAATCGTGGTGATTTGCGAAGAACTGATTACGTTCGGGCTCCGAATACGCGAACCCGTAACGACCACCTCTTCCAGTTGCTGGGCCTCCTGCCCCTGGGCGAGCGCAGTCTGTACGGCGCCCCCCCCACTAATCAGAGCGCCGCATAGCAGCAACGCCCAACGCTTGTTGGTTAACATTTCCATCCCCTCCCAGAGATTTTAAGATGTTATGCCCCGTTTCCGGAGCGGCGAGTGATTATTACATAATTGCGACAAGTTTTGTTCACTTTTGTGACTTATTTTCAATTGAGCCCGATTCCACCTCGTAACCCGCCTTGGGCGCCGGCTCGGCAACCACGCCGTAGGCCGAAGCCGGCATCAGCAGGCCCTCGATCTTCGCGACCCGCTCGCCCAGCTTCACGATATCCTTGCGCAGGCCGTCTTTCATATCGGACATCTCCTTGCGCAGGTCGGACATCTCCTCGCGCAGGCTGTCGCCCAGGCCGTGGAGTTTCGCCTGCATGTAGATCGCCAGCAGCAATATCGCCCCCAGAGTGAGGCCCTGTTCGGCAAACGCGGTGATGATGGCATTCATGATGAGCTCCTCCCGCCCTGTTACTTCATGGCACAAGCCTAATCAGGGTCCAACACAAAAGGCAAGTTTTCAGCGAAAATAATCCCGGCCCGTAGGGTGCGGAGAGTCAGACTGCGGGCGATGGGAACCCGGTTACCCCGGCGTTGTCTGATCCGTGGTACGGGGCGCCGATATCGGAAACGCTCCAGTAACAAGGGACAGGAAGGTCCTTGTTCGCTCACTTTTGGGACTTGCTTTCCACTGCCCCCGGTTCCGCCCTGTAGCCCTCTTCAGCCGCAGGCTCGGCAACGACGCCGTAGGCCGAAGCCGGCATGAGCAGGCCCTCGATTTTCGCGACCCGCTCGCCCAGCTTCCCGATATCCTTGCGCAGGTCGTCTTTCATGTCGGACATTTCCTTGCGCAGACCATCGCCCAGGCCATGGAGTTTCGCCTGCATGTAGATCGCCAGCAGCAATATCGCCCCCAGAGTGAGGCCCTGTTCGGCAAACGCGGTGATGATGGCATTCATGATGGACTCCTCCCGTCCCTGCTACTTCATGGCACAAGCCTAATCAGGGTCCAACACAAAAGGCAAGTTTTCAGCGAAAATAGTTTTGGCCAGGAGCCAACGCCGCAGGAACTCACGGCTGCAAATTCGCTTTCGCGAATTCCTGTGGCGCAGGCTCCCAGGCAACGACTTCCCGGGACTTTACCCGGAGATTGCCCGGCCTTATTTCAGGGAGTGCAAGCCGAAGCCATTGCCTTCGGTATCGCTGGCCAGGACAATGAAGCCGAACTGGCCGATCGACATCTTCTCCCGTTCCAGCCTGCCACCGGCAGCGGCCACCCGGGCGCCTTCCACCGCGCAATCCTCACAACTGAAATACACCATTGTGCTGTTGCCACCGGAAGGCATGTCCTCGTCATACACCAGCGCTCCGGTGCAGCCATGCGCTTCGGGCCCACCCGGGAATCCGCACATGGGAAGATCGGTGGGCATGGGTTGCAGTTCCACGCTCAACACGGTTTCATAGAACTTCCTGGCGCGGTCCATGTCCCGCACATAAATCTCGAACCAGTTCACGGGGTTTCTTTGCATGGTGTTTGCTCCCTCCACTGATGCATCAGGCAATATGGCCGAGCAGATACCCATGCCGCCCGGGCGGCGCGATTTGAGTAGAGCCCGTGTGAATGTCAACTGTACGCATTTTTCCGGATAAGTCCAGCCGATGTCCGACGCCACGGCGACCGCTCCCCGCCTGTGCGCCAGGGTCTGCCCTCCGCCAGGAATTGCGCCTTCCCTGCTCCTTCATGGAAACTCAACAAAAATCCTCTTTTTCTTTCTTATCTGCACAAAAATCCTTATCCTCGCCTTGGAAGCCAGATAAATGTCGGCAAAATCCAACAACAAACTGCCCGACCCGATGCCCGAGGCATTCGTTTCCGACGTGAAGATCACGCGTGCGGTCAAAGCCGGCGGATTGCGCAAGCTGGGCACAAGGCTTTACAACCGAAACCTTTCCGACCCGCCCGAAGCGATTGTCTCCCGCAATTTGTGGCAAATCGTTGCCGGCTACTTTCCGGGCGCCCTGATCGCCGACCGCACCGCGCTGGAAAATGCCCGGCAAGGGCCGGAAGACGCCCGCGATGTGCCGGGAACCTGGCGCATCGTCTCCGATGAGCATGAGATGCAGCGCACTCCGAAAGATGCCAGCGCATTGGAAGAACTTTTACGGTCCCGTCATGCCACAAGCCTGGAATCCCGTCCCGACAAGAACCCGGGCGCCTTCAAGCAAGAGGAACCTCCGGTTTTTCCATGACAACAGGAAAGCGCTGGGGTAATCTCGGGAGTTGTCCGGCAGCCATCCGTTCCATGCGCTGCCGGCACGAACCCGAAGTGTCCCATACACAGAGGTACTGAAGATGAAAGCGATTCGACTGATTGTCTTAACCGCCGGCCTCGCCTTGCTGTCCGGCGCGGCCTGGAGCCAGGACACCATCGAATGGACTACCCTGGGCAATGACTTCGCCCACACCCGTTCCACTGCGGCGGAGCAGATCACGCCGGAGAACTTCGGGGATCTGGAAGTCGCCTGGGTCTGGGACGGCGCCAGCTTTGAAGCCCAGAGCGGGCGCTCGACGCCAAGCTACATCAATGGCCGCCTGTACACCGTCGCCGGGGCGCGACGCCATGTGGTGGCCGTGGACCCGGCCACCGGCGCCACCATCTGGTCCTACCGCGAGCCCGATACCGGGCGCTGGTCGTATTCCATGCGCGCCGACTACGGCAAGGGCGTGGGCTACGCCAACATCGACGGTCGCGACGTCATCTACATTATCTCCCCCGGCTTTTTCCTGACCGCCCTGGACGCCGCCACCGGCCGGCCGCTGGAAGGTTTTGGCGGCCAGGTTCCCGTGGAGGGCTTCCCGGAAACCGGCGTGGTGGACCTGCTGGCGGACCTGGGCCACCCCTATGACCCCTACGACGGCATCCCGCTGGAGCGGGGCTATATCACCTCGTCCTCGCCGCCCATCGTGGTCAACGATGTGGTGGTGGTGGGCAACTCGGCGGAGCAGGGTTACAACCAGTCGCGCATCGAGAACGTGCCCGGCGACATCCTCGGCTACGACGCCCGCAGCGGCGAATTCCTGTGGAAATTCAACGTGATCCCCCAGCCCGGCGAGTACGGCCATGAAAGCTGGGAAAACGACGCCTGGCGCTACACCGGCGACATTTCTTCCTGGGCGCCGATTTCCGCCGACCCGGAACTCGGCATCGTCTATATCCCCACCAATGGCGTCACCATCGACTACTACGGCGGCCACCATCCCGGCGACAATCTCTACGGCACCAGCCTGATCGCGCTGGATGCGGCCACCGGCGAGCGCGCCTGGCATTTCCAGATGGTGCGCCACGACATCTGGAACTACGACACCCCCACCGCCCCCATACTGCTTGACGTGACCACCGATTCCGGCCTGATGCCCATCGTCGCCCAGGCCACCAAGCAGGGTTATGTCTATGCTTTCCACCGGCAGAGCGGGGAGCCGGTCTGGCCCATTGAAGACGTACCCATGCCGGCTTCCACGGTGCCCGGGGAGCAGCTTGCGGAGACCCAGCCGATTCCCACCCGCCCGGCGCCTTTCGAATACGTTGGCTCCAGCGAGGAGCTGCTGGCTGACTTCACCCCGGAAATTCGCGCCCAGGCGCTGGATGCGGTGGGCGATTTCGTCATGGGCCCGGTGTTCAATCCGCCCATCCTGCGCAACGATCCTTCCGGCAAGGCCGCGGCGCTGATGTGCCCCTCCGGCGCGGTCAATATCACCCATCCACCGGTGGCGGACCCGGACAGCGGCGTGATGTACATCATTTCCCGCTATAGCTGCGGCGCCCGCACCCTGGTCAGCGGCGAGGAAGCCGACACCTACTACGAAGCGCCCACCGGCGCCACCCTGTCGCGCTACGCCGCCGGCAATGGCGGCCGCAGTCCGCGCCATCCCGCCGGCATTCCCCTGTGGAAGCCTCCCTACAGCCGCATCACCGCGATCGACATGAACAGCGGCGAGCACCTGTGGATGATCCCCGCCGGCTACACGCCGGACCGCATCCGCGATCTCCCGGCCCTGGCCGGCGTCGATATCGGCAACACCGGCTCCGGCGCAGTGGGCCCCATGGTGGTCACCGGCAATATGCTGATCCATGCCAACGTCACCGGCGACGGCACGCCGCATCTGTTCGCGCTCGACAAGATGACCGGCGAGGAGCTCGCCCGGGTCGAGGTTCCCGCCATCAGCCGCTACGGCATGAGTTCCTGGGTCCACGAGGGAAGGCAGTATGTGATTCTCCAGACCGGCAGTTCACTGACCGCCATGACATTGCCCCAGGAGCCTGCGCCGTAGGAATTCGCGAAAGCGAAAATTCGCTATCGTCGCGCCCCTGGCCGGTCGATTGAGGCGAATATTGGTGAATATGCAACGAAATCGAGCGGCCAGGGGCGTGGATGAGAGCGGATTTGCAGCCGTGAATTCCTACGGCGCGGGCTCCTAGTGATGATCAGGCTTTATGGCTTTCAGCAGTCTCGCTCGTTTCGCGCCTTGTGGGCGCTTGAAGAAAGCGGGCTGAAATACGAATACATCCGGGTGAAGCTGCGCACTGGCGCCGAAGTGCCGGACAGCGCGAAGAATCCGAAGTATCTTGCGGTGAACGCGCAAGGCAAGGTGCCGACCCTTGTGGACGGTGACCTGAAGCTCACCGAGTCCGTGGCCATTCTTTACTACATCGCCCGCTCGGCGCCGGAATCGGGCCTGCTGCCGAACGCCAGCATGGATGTCTACGCCCGCATCGACGAACTCGCCTGTTTCGTGCTCGCCGAACTCGAACAGCCGCTGTGGAGCCAGGGCAAGCACATGTTCGCCCTGCCCGAGGAACAGCGCATCCCGCAGATGTTCGAAACCGCGAAGTTCGAGTTCGCCAAGGCATTGAACGCCCTGGACCACCTGCTGGATGACCGGGAGTACGCTATCGGCAATGCCTTCAGCCTGGTGGACATCCTCCTCGCCCAGACCTTCAACTGGGCCATGCGTTTCGAGTTCGACCTGCCGCGGAAATACATCGAGCTGCGCAACCGCCACTACAGCCGCCCGGCCTGCCAGCGCGCGCTTGAGATCATGTGACCGCAATCGGGACGATGCCATCAAATTGCGCGGAACAAATCTTCCGAACCGTGCCATTCTGCGCGGAGCGAAGCTCCCAAACCATGTCATTCTGCGCGGAGCGAAGCGCAGTCGCAGAATCTCGTTGGGAGGCCACTGCATGGGATTCTGCGACTGCGCGCAGAATGACAGAAGGGGGGAAGGCAGAATGACGGAAAGGAAGCAAGGCGGAGCCCCATGATCTGCAGCACTGTTGTGGAAAATTTTCCCGGGCCGGGAGCCACCGGTGACTGACACGCTTGCCGCCTACCTCAAGGCCGCATTGACGGGACGCCGCTACGACCGGCAGCAGCGTCTCAATCACATCGGCGTCGCGGTCGCCGCCACCGACAGCCGCAATCACATCGTGGCGGCGGTGCTGCACGCCTCCCCCGCTTTCGCGGTCGGGCTGCTGCGGGGCGATCTCCCCATATCGGTAAACGGCGCGCCCTACCATCCGGTCTTCTCCTTCAATCCCGAACCTCCGGCAATTCCCGAGCCCGACCATCGCAGCTTCCGCCTCGTTTTCGAGCGAAGCGGAGAACAGCGGGAAGTGGAACTCAGACCGGTTTTCAACAATCTGCTCGACAGCTACCGCAGCGCGGTGGAACCCAGCGTCCGACAATTCAACATGGGCAACAAGGTGGTCGGCTACGTGCGGCTGTGGGGCGTCAGCCGCAACGCCAATGACCTGGTCATGCTGCAAAAGGTGCTTGCCGGCTTCCGCAATACCAGCAGCCTCATCGTCGATCTGCGCCACGCCGCGGGCTATCTGGCGGAAGAGCATCTCGCCCTGTTCCTGCCCGCCGAACGGAACGACTACTACTCCAGCCCGATGGCGCTGATCATCGACCAGACCACCACAGGCCGCGCGGAATCCTTCGCCCGGCAACTCGCCATCCTCGACCGCGTCACCACCATCGGCGCAGCGACTCCCGGCGGCTTCCACCCCAATTTCACCGTCCCCTGGCCGCTCGCATCCAGCACCCCCGGCGACCCGCAATTCGAAGCTGCCCTCGCCCTGCTTGGCGGCTTGATTTGAACTGTCCGGGAGCCTGCGTTCAAGGCAAATCCACCCGCATTGCCGTTCAATAACCGGGAAAGGGCCTGACGGGTACATCCCAACTGAGCAGCGGCGGCAGTGACTGTAAGTCCTTCCGCTTTCAAATCGTCGCGCAGAGTTTCGCCTGGGTGACAGGGATTCAACATTGCCATATCAGATTCCCCCCGCAACGCATAACGTTGCAAGTCTGCTTGAGCTTGCCTGCCTGATTTGGCATCGCATTCCCAGTATACTTTGGCCCTCGAAACGCGGCCCTGCGAGGCCGTTACGGCAACGTTCAACCAAACTTCAGGAGTTGCGAAATGCGCAAGGCGTACAACCGGTTTTATATCGATGGTAGCTGGCGGGAACCTGCGGGGCGGGAGTTGCTGGAGGTGATCAATCCAGCTACGGAGCAGGCTTTTGCGACTATCAGCCTCGGCAATGCCGAGGATGTGGACGCTGCGGCGCGGGCGGCCCGGGGGGCCTTTGGGGCCTGGTCGGTTTCGAGCGTGGACGAGCGGGTTGCGGTGCTGCGGAACATTATTGCCGGCATCAAGGCCCGGGCCGGCGAGATCGCCACCGCGATCTCCGACGAGATGGGCGCGCCCATGCGGCTTTCGAGCACCGCCCAGGTGGGCTCGGGGCTTGGCCATTTCCAGAGCGTCATTCCGATTCTGCAGAACTATGCCTTCGAGGAAGACCGCGGCGCTTCGCTTGTGGTCAAGGAGCCGGCGGGGGTTTGCGGCTTTATTACTCCCTGGAACTGGCCCCTGAACCAGATCGCCTGCAAGGTGGCGCCGGCGATTGCCGCAGGTTGCACCATGGTGCTCAAACCCAGCGAAATCGCTCCGGTGAGCGCTTGTCTGCTGGCGGAGATCATTGCCGAATCGGGGCTACCCGCGGGCGTGTTCAATCTCGTCAACGGCGATGGGCCTACCGTGGGCGCGGCGATTTCCTCGCATCCCGAAATCGATGTGGTTTCCTTTACCGGCTCGACCCGCGCCGGGCGCGAAGTCGCCCGCAACGCGGCGGATGGCATCAAGCGCGTGACCCAGGAACTCGGCGGCAAATCCGCCAATATCATTCTCGACGACGTGGCCGACTTCGCCAGGGCCGTGGGCGGCGGCGTCAGCGGCTGCTTCGGCAATAGCGGGCAGTCCTGCAATGCCCCCACCCGGATGCTCGTGCCCGCGGCGCGCATGGCGGAAGCCGCGGAAATCGCCCGCGCCGCCGCCGCCAAGGCCACCGTGGGCGACCCGAAACAAGAGGCAACCCGGCTTGGGCCGGTGGTGAGCGAATTGCAGTTCAACAAGATTCAGGGACTGATCGAACAAGGCATCGCCGAAGGCGCTGAACTCGTCACCGGCGGTCCCGGTCGGCCGGAAGGACTGGACACCGGCTATTACGTAAAACCTACAGTGTTCGCCAATGTTTCCAACGACATGACCATCGCCCGGGAAGAGATCTTCGGCCCGGTGCTTTGCATCATCGGCTATGGGGACGACGAGGACGCCGTGGCCATCGCCAACGACACCGAGTACGGATTATCCGGCTACGTTTCCGGCGAGCCGTCCCACGCCAGCGCCATCGCCCGCAGGCTGCGCACCGGCAATGTCCACGTCAATGGCGCGGGGCCGGACTTCGCCGCGCCCTTCGGCGGCTACAAGAAATCCGGCAACGGCCGCGAATGGGGCGTTGAAGGTTTCGAGGAATTCCTCGAAACCAAGGCCATCATGCGCGCCGCGTAGCGGGCGAGGCTCACATTCAGGAATTCACCATCATGAATTTGCAGAAGAACTCCATCGATCTGGGAATCATCGCCCAGGATGTCGAGGCCATGCTCGCTTTCTATCGCGATGCGGTGGGGCTTGCGTTCGAGGCCACCATTCCCTTTCCTGGCGGTGGCACGATGCACCGTTTCAAGGCGGGAGATAGCATCATCAAGATCATCGAACTCGAACCCGAGCCGGAAGCCCATGCTCCCGGCGGGGGCATCCGGGGCGCCACGGGCTACCGTTACTGGACGCTGAGCGTGGAAGATCTGGACGAGGTCGTTGCGCGAATCGGCGAAGCGGGCTACCGGATCATGGTGCCGGTAACCGAGGTCCGCCCGGGCGTGACCATCGCCATCGCGGCCGACCCGGACGGGAATTGGGTCGAGTTTCTGAAAAACACCTGATCGCGGTAACTACTGCCCGCCCTCTTCCGCGGCCCGCGCCTCCTCGGCGCGGGCGCCGCGGAGCATGTTGACCATGCCGTAGTTGCCTTCGTGGCAGGCGTACTCGTACAGCAGGCCGGCGACCCTGGTCAGCGGAATGACGCCGGTGATGCGGTCGGTATAGGCTTCCGGGTCCTCCACCGTGAATTCGTATTCGAGGGCGTCTTCTCCGACCCGGGTAATCCGCTCGATGAGGAATTTGCTGTCGGAAATCCCGGCATTGCCGAAGGACTGGGTCAGACCGTTGAAGTTCCGCGTTTCCACCACGAGGGTCTCGCCGTCCCAGTAAGCTCTGGAATCGCCGGACCAAAGGCCGATGGCTTCATCGAGCGGCGGGCGCTCGCCCAGGGGCGCGATGCGCGCATCGTGGACCATTTCGGTCATGAGCACCACATGGTCGCGATTCTGGAAAATCTGCAAATTGTTGTTATAGAGGCTCGGCACTAACGGTGGCCCGGCGTTGAAACCCATGATGCAGCGCTCGGAAAGGCCCCTGTCCTCCGGGCCGTCCTTGCCGATGCCGCCGGGGATAACCCGCACCGGGCGCTCGGATTCGATATCCGGCGCCAGCCTTCCGTTGACGATGACCGCGCCTTCGGCGAAATCCGGCAGGCGGCCGTTTTCCGGCCAGGTGATGATCGAAGTGCGAAGGGCTTCGCCGATGCCGGCGGATTCGACCCAGAAGTCGTTATAGGCTTCGTCCACGCCGAAGTTGGGAATCGCCGCGTCGGAATTTTCATCGAAAGCCGAACGCATGGCGCGCATTTCCTCGATTTCCTCATCGGTGAGGAACTGGCGGTCGCCGTAGCGCGCGGGCCGCTCGAGCGGCACGTTGTAGGAGTAATTCCAGACGCCTTGCAGATCGGGTTGACCCCATTCGGTTCCTGGCGCCTGGTAATCCTCGGCGCCGAATGCCGGAACCCCCGGCAGGCCGCAAACCAGCCCGAGTAACAGCGACCTTGCTTTCATGTGCATCCCCCGCTCAAACAAACTGTGTTGTCAAGTGTACACCCATCCGGTTGATTCGGGCAGGGACGGGCCATGGGATGCTCCCGGATGCGATCAGCCGCTGTCCCGATCCTCGGTATTCCCTGAAAAATTCCCATCCAGTCGCAGAGCATGGCTCTGCGCCGTTCCGGCTGCACACGAAGCTGCGCTTCGAAAACGCTTTCCTCCACCCCTTGAATTTTTCATTATCGCTTCCCTTGCCGTTGCCGGTACGCTTCATCGAAGCGTTCGTGCAGGCGGCGCATGCCGCCGAGCCAACGGTCGTAATCATCGGTCTTGCGCCGCATGTAGGTCAATACTTCCGGGTGCGGCAGGCAGAGAAAGCGCTCTTCCTCCAGGGTTTCCATCACGGTATCGGTAAGCTGTTCCGGTTCGAGCATGCCGTCAAGGCCGGCGACGCCGCCGTCGCTGCCCGCGGTCATTTGGGTTCGCACCGCCTGGGGGCACAGCACCGAAACCCGGATGCCACGCTTGCCGTAGGTGATGGAAAGCCACTCGGCAAATCCCACCGCGGCGTGCTTGGTCACCGCATAGGGCGCCGAACCCACCTGGCTCAGCAGGCCCGCCGCCGAGGAGGTATTGAGCAGATAGCCTTCGCCCCTGGCAAGCATTCCGGGCAGCACCTCCCGCGCCGCGAACACATGCGACATCACGTTGACGTCCCAGATGCGCTGCCAGGCGGCGGTGGAAACCTCTTCGCCGCCCGCAGTGAAAATGCCGGCATTGGAGCAGAACAGGTCGATATGCCCACAGGCTTCCAGGGTCTTGTGCACGAGCCGGGACACATCTTCCTCATTCGCCACGTCGGCGCGCACGCCAAGCACCCGGGTTTGACCCTTGATGTCGGCAAGCGTGCGGTCGATGCCTTCGAGATGAATATCCGACACGACCACCGCCCGGGCGCCCTCGGCGGCGAAGCGCAGGCACAGCGCCCGGCCGATGCCGCTGGCGCCGCCAGTGACCACCGCCACCTTGTCACGCAAGTTCATGGATCGGGCCTCCGCTCCGGGCCTCCGCTCACCTGGGCCATCCGCTGGGCGATGATGGTCTCCGCCTCGCCCACGATGCGGTCGAGCAGTTCCCGGCAAGTGGGGACATCGTCGATCAGGCCCACCACCATGCCGGCGGACCAGACGCCGTGGTCGAGATCGCCCTTGCTGTATACCTCCCTGCCGCGCACGCCTTTCACCAGTTCCCGGATGTCTTCGAAATTCGTCTGCCCGGGGCGCGATTCGATCTCCAGCACCTGCTCGACGATGTCATTGCGGAACACCCTGGCGGTATTGCGCAGGGTGCGGTAGATCAGGGCGGTGTCCAGCTCGCTGGCTTCCACCATGGCCTGCTTGACCTTGTCGTGGATCGGTGCTTCCTGCGTCGCCATGAAGCGGGTACCCATGTTGATGCCGTCGGCGCCCAGGGCCAGCGCTGCGGCGAGGCCGCGCCCGTCACCGAATCCCCCCGAGGCGAGGAAGGGAATCGATAGCTTGCGCGCCGCCAGGGGCAGCAGAATGAAATTGGTAATGTCGTCTTCGCCGGGATGGCCGGCGCATTCGAAACCGTCCACGCTGACCACATCGCAGCCGATGCGTTCCGCCTTGAGGGAATGGCGGATCGAAGTGCATTTGTGGATGACGGTAATGCCGGCGGCCTTGTAGGGCGGCAGGAACGGCTCGGGGTTGCGGCCGGCGGTTTCCACGATCTTGATGCCCGACTCGATGATGACCCGGGCGTATTCCTCATAGGGCACCGGCTTGATCGTGGGCAGAATGGTCAGATTGACGCCGAACGGCTTGTCGGTCATGTCCCGGCAGCGGCGAATTTCCTTTTCCAGGTCTTCCGGCGTGGGCTGGGTCAGAGCGGTGAGAATGCCAAGGCCGCCGGCATTGGAGACCGCCGAGGCCAGTTCCGCCAGCCCCACCCACTGCATGCCCCCCTGCACGATGGGATGTTTTATACCCAGCATTTCGGTCAATCGGGTTTGCATTTCGTCTCCCTGGTTTTATGCGGGATTGATCGCGAGGGGGCAGTTTACGCGCTGCCCCCGGACTGTGCAAAGCCGACGATTTTGCCGCCTGATGTTTACAGGCAGCGATGGAATGCTTGACCCGTCATTCTGCGCGGAGCGAAGCGCAGAATGACGGAAGATGGGCTGAATCCCAGGCCTATCGTGACATTGCCTCCCGCAGGGACTGCTGTTCCATGCACCGGAGCGCGTCGGCCACGGGCAGCCAGCCGGGCTGGCCCGCCGCGGCGTGGAAGCCTGCTTCGGCGGGGGTGACCACCGTCGCGTCGTTGGCGCCGCCGGAGAAGGTCTGCCCCACCCGCAGCCAGCGCTCCACGTGGGCCGGGCCGCGCCAGGTTTCGTTGGCCCGGGCCGCTGCCTCGGATCGCAGTCGCGGGGAAACACAGCTTCCGGCGGCGAAATCCATCAGGGCATCCGGCTCGAATCCTCCCGGGCCGGTTTCCGGATTCCAGCGGTTGCGTTTCATCGCCCCGTCAGGATTCGCGGTGCCGACTTCGCCGGACTGGCCCATCGGTGGGACGCCGCCGATGACGGAGTCGGTGGAAATGCCACCGTAGGTTTTTTCCAGACACTGCAACACAATGCGAACCGGCGTCCAGCCGACCCACTTCGACTCCTCGGTCCCGGCGGCGGCGGCGGTGAAGGCCGCGGCGGGCTCGGCGGTCGCGCCCTCCCAATCCGGGAGCGTCTGGTCGCCGCGGTCCTGTTGATACGCAATCAGCACCCGGTACCAGTTCGCGCCGTAGTTCGGGGAACGGTTGGCGTTGGAATCATAGTAGCCCTTGACGGTGTTCCACTGGGCAACGCTCACGCAAGTGCCCTGGGCGATTGCCGGCGGCGGGGGCGGCGGGTCGTCGTCGTCGCGCACGGTCACCGAGGCCGTGTCGTTCGGAGAGGACGCCACCGTGTAGCCCGTTCCCGTGTCGAGGGTGACGCTGACGGAACCGTCGGGCTCGTCGGCGCTGTCGTTCACCGTGGCGACAGCGAGACTGGCGGTGGTCGCGCCGGCGGCGAGGGTGACGGCGCGGGTTCCCGCGCCGGGGGAGTCCAGCCAGTCGCCGCTCTGGGCGACGGTGACGCTCACCGTCACGTCGGAAGCGGGCGCCGGGTCGGCGTGGATCGTGAACGACGCGCTGGCGCCTTCATCCACGGCGGAGCCGCCCGACAGGCTCAGCGCGGGAATGGGATCAGGCTCGGGTTCCGGTTCGGGTTCCGCGGTCTGTCTCGACTCCAGATCGGTCAGGGCCTCCACGATCGGGTTCCAGCGGCCGGCGGAATAGGTGTCCGCCATGTCCTGGGCCTCGTCGGCGGTCATGGGCGTATAGCCCTCGGCGATGGCGTCCTCGTCCCCCAGCCCGGCCAACGCGCGCTTCCAGCGGCTGACATGCTCGTCCCCGTGCTGGGTTTCTTCCGCATACCCCCGCACCGTGTCCTTCAGGGCGCTGTAGTCCGGCTGCCGCGGCGTATTGCTGGTCTCCGTGCCCCCATCGTCCTCTACGCTGTCCGTGGAATCGCTGCTGCCAATGGAATCGCCGTCCCTGAAACCGGCGCCCGACGAGACCTCGAACACCGGGGACAGGGCCAGCATGCGCCGCCCGCCGCTGCCGTCGTCCGTTCCGTTACTGATCGGATCCGTGCCCGAGCCCCACTCACCGTAGCGGACGTTGCTCGATCCCAGCGAGTTGGCATGGGTGCCGCCGTTCGTTTGGGTGCCGGTCCAGACCCTCAGGGCGCCGGATACGCCCATACCATCCGCTCCGCGGGTGTCGCTTGACATCTGCGCTTCCCAGGAGCCGTCCCAGAAGTCGTCGTAGTCGTCCGCGATCTTGTCCCCGTTCAGCCAATAGATGGGTATGCCGGTACCGGCGCCGGTGGTATTGGTGTTGTCGCGGGCGCTGATCGAGGCGGTCGAGCCAACCACCTTGAACTGGCTGCTGTAGGACTGGATGTTCGTGTGGCCGCCCGCGGCCTGGGTCTGCACGAAGCTGTTGTAGGTGTCGATACTGCTATCGCTCGCGTTGCGCGACGCGGTCAGGAACAGCAACCGGAACTGGCCGCCGACGCCAATGCCGGAAGGCTTGAGCGCCCAGTTGTCGGGAACGGACTGGGATGACGGCGGGGGCGGAGGGTTGTCCACCACACCGACCCGCATGTAGCCCGTCTCGCTCGACCCGTAGCCGCCGCCCGAGGGCGTGTGCACCAGCGAGAAGCGGTCGTTCTCGTAGCCGTCGTCGGCCTGCGAAAAAACGTCGATCCGCTGCGGTATGTGCCAGTCGTCCTGGGTGAAGGTCAGGCTCAGGATCTGGCTCTCGCTCAGGTTCTGCCTCTGGCTCTGGCTCTGGCTCTTTACCCTGACGTTGCTCCAGTCCCCGTCCCCGTCCCCATCGTCGCGCGCCGTTACCGTCACCGTCACGGCGCCGGTGGGCCGCGATGCGAGCCTCACCGTGTAGCCGCCCCCGCCGCCCTCGGCCATCGTCAGCCCGCCGAACATCGGGGTGCTGGATCGGAGGATCAGGCCCTGGGGCTTGTCGTTGTCGGCCACTTCCACCGTCGCCTGGGAGTGGCCCGGCGACACCGTATAGCCGTTCATGGGCACCAGGCGCACCGTGACGGCGCCGTCCGGGAGATGCCCGGAGCCATCTTTCGTAGAGACCTCGTAGAGCTTCGAAGCGCCATCCTGCCAGGGGTGGATGGTCATCGTCTTCCTGCCCTCGTCAGCTGATGTCACGTAGTTCCGATGCGCTCTCGTGTCCTCGGAGACGTCGAGGGTGACCGTCAGCGGCTTGGGCGCGCGCCAGTCCGTGCTCACCGTCACCAGGAAGCTCGCCGGGTTCCCCTCGACCACCGCGTAGCTCATGCCTTGCCCGGGCACCAACGTGCCCTGGCGGTGGATACTGATTTCCGGGATCGCCCGGCCCTCCTGCGCGGCGGCCGGGGCGGCGAGGGCGAGCAGCAGCGGCAGGCCAAGCAGGGCCGCCAATGGACCGCGCCGCAGGCGTTGGGCTGCGCGTAGAGCTTCGGCTACGGCGCTCATGTAATTTGCCCGGAAGCGGCAGCCCGCGGAAGCGGAGGGTTCGGTTTGGGAGGCAGGTCGCCCTGGACAGTGGCGCCAGGAGGTGGAAAGGCGAGTTCGGGCAAGGAAGGACGATCAGGTTCGTTCGTAATACAGTCTTGCTCGCTCGTTTGCATTGTCAAGCCCTCCGGTACGGAGTTATTGGAATGTTCCCCTGAACCCATCGGCCCAGACTGCGCGCACTTTACTCCAAATCCACGCACCGCCGCAACGGGATTTCACGCGATGCGCAACTTCTGGAAAGAACTTTGTGCGAATTCGTTTGTGGCGCCTTGTCAAACATGAGAAAGGCCCTGCACCTTTCGATGCAGGACCTTTGTTCGAGTGCCCCGAACCGCTTGTCGTCGCAGGAAGACTCCGGTCTTGATTACCCGGTAAAACTCAGGATAGCCACCGCTACGGCAATAAACCCCGCCATCGCAAGAATCAGGCGGGTTTCCCGCTTGGCGGCTTCAGCATCGCGCTTGGCCGCGTCCTCGGCAAGGCGGGCAATGTCGGTCTTGTATTCGGCCTGCATGGTCTTCATTCGTTCCTCCAGGCGGGCCAACTGCACGGCCAGCGGGTCGGATGATTCGGTCATTTCCTGTTTCCCTTGTCCACCACTCCAGACATACCACGCAGGATACGCCAGACCGGGACTGCGGTAAAGACCGTACCGTGCCACCTGTCCCGTGGGGAGATCCTGTAACTTCGCGCCGGACAACGGAAGCGGAGTTCAAGGCGTCCGGGTGAGCAGGTTGCGCCGGTAGAAGTCGAGTTCCGCTTCCAGGGCGCGGATCTGGTTTGCCGGTTGGCGGAAGCCGTGGCCTTCGCCCGGGAAGCTGATGTACTCCACTCCTTCGATGCGTCTCCGCAACTCTTCATACAGCAGTTCGGCCTGGGATGGCGGCACCACCTTGTCTTCGGTTCCCTGCAGGATCAGCACCGGCGCGGAGATTTCATCGAGCCGGTTGATGGGCGATCTTTGCCGGTAGCGCTGCGCGGTTTCGGGATAGGGGCCGATGAGCCGGTCGAGGTAGCGCGATTCGAACTTGTGGGTGTCCCGGGCCAGCATTTCGAGATCGGCAACGCCATAATAGCTGACCCCGGCGGAGAACAGCTCGCAGGCGGCGAGGCTGGCGAGCACCACATAGCCGCCGGCGCTGCCGCCGCGTATGGCCAGCCGGTTGCGGTCCACCTGTTCGGTGGCGATGAGATGTTCCACCGCGGCGGCCACATCGGCGATGTCCGCCACGCCCCATTGTTCTTCCAGCGCCCGGCGAAACTCACGGCCGTAGCCGGTGGAGCCGCGGTGGTTGATGTCGAGCACGGCGAATCCCCGGGAAGTCCAGAACTGGTGCAGGGGATTGAGCGCCGCCCGGGCGGTGCCCGTGGGCCCGCCGTGCACATTGACGAGCAGTGGCGGCAGCTCGACCGCGGGAGCCTGAAAATCGGGATTCCGCGGCTCATACAACAGGCCGTATGCGTTCGCGCCGCCCTGGGTGCGGAACTCGAAGTGACGCGGCCGGGAAATCCGTTCCGCATCCAGCGCCGGGGGGACGGCGGAGCGGTACACGATGCGTCTTGTGGCCGCTGCCGAGTGGGTGTCCTGAAGCCGCTCGGTTGAACGCTCGATGGAATGGGTGTCCCCTGTGAATGCTGAATCGATGCCTTGAAGTTGGATGGGATGGGTGTCCCAAAGATGGACTGCGGGGTAATCGTCGTCTCCAGCCGAGACGTGGCAGAGCCTGCCGCTGGAATCCGTGCCAAGATGTTCCAGCAGGCCCATGCCCGCTTCGAGTTCCCGCGCCTGGCCGTTCCTGATCGCAAGCAGGCGCCAGCGGCAGCGGTCCACGAGGGTGAGATAGATGGCGCCGTTTTCGCCGATGGCGTAATTGCGGTTGCCGAGTTCCCAGGGCGGGCCGCAGCAGTCCGCGGCGACAGGATACATCGCCTCACCTGTGCAACCGGGCTTCAGCTTTTCGGCATCGACCCGCAGGAGGTTCCAGAAATTGGAACGGTCGGACAGAAAATACAGGTTGCCCTCACGGTCGAATCGCGGCTGCAGTTGTGAGGCGGGCGCTGATGAGCCGGTTGCAAAGCAATCTTCGATTCCGCCCCGGAAATTCAGTCTGGCGCAGTGGAGGGTGGTTGCGTCCCAGGGCATGTCGGGATGTGACCAACTCACAAAGGCGAGCCATTCCCCATTGCCGGACAGGCTTGGCCCCGCAACAAAGTCGCTGTGATCGTAAAGCACTGTCTGCTGGTGGGTTTGCTGCGGCGCCTCGTCATCATCCAGGGGAATGGCCACCAGGGCATTGGCTACCGCCGCCGGATTCCCCCCGGCGCCGCGGTGATCTTCCCGCACGCAGATGAGTCGGTTGCGATGCGGGTCGTGGAGCAAATCCCCATAGCGCACCTGGCCCGCCGCCGAATCGGTGAGCTGCCGCGGCGGGGAAAATTCGCCGGTTTCCGAATGCAGGGCCTGACGGTAGATTTCCTGATCGTCGAAGTTGCAGAAAAAGACCTCGTTGGCGCCGGCGCAATGGGGCTGGCCGCCGTATTCGTGAACTTTTGAGCGCAAGTTGAATCCTGGTGGCGAGATTCTTACCGGCTCGCCCCTGCCATCGCCGAACATCAGCGCCTGGGCATTGCCTTCCCCGGGCATATTGAGGAGGAACAGCACACCGCCATTCCAGGGCAGTGGTTTGGCCGGGGTCTGGCGCTGGCCGAAGATCAACCCAGCGGTAAGGGGCGAGTCCCATTCGCCGCAGGCAACAATCTTGCGATGTTTGCCGGTGTTGGCGTCATTCATGATGTATCCGTCCCTGTGGGAGCCCGGTGCATGCGACCGCGCATGATGGAGAGCAGAATGCCCGGCGCGCAGATTGCCGCCGCAACGCCAAAAGTGAATTGTATGGCGCTTTCGAGTTGGGGTAGCGCGCTGGCGTCGATCAGGCGGTCGCCGATCAGCAGCGTCATCGCCAATGCCACGAGCACCATGCTGCCGAGTTGGCCCAGAACACGCACCGTGGCGATGGCCCCGGAAGCGGCCCCGTAGTCCTTTCGGTGAACCGAACTCATGATGGCATTGGAATTCGGCGACGTGAACAGCCCGAATCCAACTCCGGTCAGCGCCAGTGCGATTGCCACCGTGGACAGCCCGCTGGCGGCGTCGAGACTGCTGAGCAAGAGCAAACCCAGGGCGGTAAGCAGCATCCCGCCGGACGCCAGCACCCGGGGCTCGCCCCAGTCCGAAAGCCTTCCGGCGATGGGCGAGAGCAGCGCCATGGCGGCGGGCTGGACAATCAGGATCAGCCCCGCCTGTGAGGCGCTGAGCGATTTCAACTCCTGCAGGTAGAGGCTGAGCAGCACGATATTGGCATAGGTGGCGGTATACATGATCAGCGCCGCGCCGCAGGAGCGGGTGAAGATCGCATTGCCGAAGAACAGCCGCACATCCCAGATGGGGTTCGGCGCGGAGGCGGCGTAGCGGACATAAACCGCCAGCCCGGCGACAAAAAGCAGCAACAGCAGCGCGCTGGCGGCGCTCGGCAGCACACTGACGCCCAGGCAGAGAAACAGAATGGCAAGGCAGTACAGCGCGGCGCCGGTATAGTCGAAGGCGGGTCTGGCCGCCGGCGCCGCTTCGCGAATCCGGCCGTAACCAATGACCAGCACCACCAGGGACAGGGGAACATGCAGAAAGAAATTACCCCGCCAGCCGAACTCGTCCGTCACGAAGCCACCCAGCACCGGGCCGGCCATGAGCCCTACATAGACGGAGGAAATCACCATGCCGATGGCCTTGCCGCGCTGTTTTGGCGGATAGGCCGAGGCGATGATCGCCAGATGGGTGGCGTAGAGCATGGCGGCGCTGACGCCCTGGAGAAAACGGCCGCTGAACAGCATGAAGCTGTTGGCGGACAGCCCGGTATAAGAGGAGGACAGGATCATCGCGCACGTGCCCAGGAGAAACAGGCGCCCGCGCCCGAACTGGTCCGCCAGGCGCCCGAAGATCAGGATGAACATGGCGCTCGCCATGAGATAGGCCATGGGCACCCAGCTCAGCACCGCGGCGCTGAGGGCGAAATGATCGGCGATTGCGGGCAGGGCCACATTGGTGGCCGACAGGCTCACCGGCGTGGTGAACGAGTTGAGGACCACCATGGCGACAATGACACGGCGCTCCCGGGCGGTGCTGACTGCGGACATGGCTGAAGATTCCCCGGGGCGCAAAGATAGCACAGGGCAGGAAGAATCTGCGGAGGCGGCGTAGTAACAGCAATTCTCACTATGGCGCTGGCCGCGCTCACATCAGTCATCCTGCGCGCAGTCCCGAGCGGCGTCGAGCTACGCTCAGCGACTGGAACGGCGAGACCGGGGCCAATCGAGGCCAATTCTGCTGCGCCACGGAGGGCATGTACAGACTCACAGAATCCCCGAAGAGATTCTGCGACTACGCTTCGCTTCGCGCAGAATGACAGAGGGGGCGCTTCGCTTCGCGCAGAATGACGGAGGGGGCGCTTCGCTTCGCGCAGGATGACATGTATGGAAAGCTGGAGCGCCAAAATGAGCAATTCCGGCGTAACAAAGAATTACGCCGGGGACATGGCGGGGGCATGTTATAGTTGCGCCGGTTTTCGCCCAACTGCCGCTACCCCTTTCGGAGAGAGTCATGAATCGAAGTTTGCTTCCCGTCGCCATCGTCTGCGCCCTGGCGCCGCTTTCCACCGAATCCCTGGCCCAGGAGCAGGCAATCGAGGAAATCCAGGTCGTATCCAATATCCGCAGGACCGAAGGGCTTTCCGATGTCAATGCTGCGGTTTCGGTGATCAGCCGGGAAGAGCTTTCCCTGCTGCGCCTGACCCATTACCAGGAAGCGCTCAATCGCGTTCCCGGGGTCAATGTGAACCGCAATAACGGCCAGGAAAGCCTGGCCTCGATTCGCTCTCCGGTGCTTACCGGCGCCGGCGCCTGCGGCGCCTTCCTCATGGCGGAAAACGGCATTCCCCTGCGCTCCAATGCCTTCTGCAATGTCAATCAGATGTTCGACGCCCACACCGAGAACGCCGAGCGCATCGAAGTGGTGCGGGGCCCGAGCAGCGCGTTGTGGGGCTCCAATGCCATGCATGGCCTGATCAACGTGGTGCTGCCGGAACCCGGCGAGGCGGGCTCGCTGACCCTGGAGGCCGGCCCCCGGGGCAGCCAGCGTTATCAGGCGCAGTTCGGCACCGAAGACGAAGGCATCGCCAGCCTGTTTCTCATCAACGGCGTGGAGGAAGAAGGCTACCAGGCCGACAGCGGCGTCGATCAGCAGAAATTCACCTGGCTGTACGAGCTTGACTTTGGCGGGGTCCGGCTCGACGGCGGCTTTACCATGATCAACCTGAATCAGGAAACCGCGGGCTATGTCACCGGCGCGAACGCCTACGAGGACGCCGAGCGGCGCAAGACCAACCCCAACCCGGAAGCCTTCCGCGACAGCCGTAACGGGCGCTTGTGGACCTCCTTCAACTGGGAATCCGGCGACTGGGATCTGGTGTTCACCCCCTACGCCCGGGAAGTGAACATGACCTTCATGCAGCATTTCCTTCCCGGCGACCCGGTGGAGGATTTCTATCACCGCAGCGCGGGATTCCAGTCCGGCGCTTACCGGGACGTGGCCAACGGCGGCCGCCTCGCCATGGGTATCGACGGTGAATCCACCACGGGCAAGCTGCTGCAGTTCCAGGCCAATCCCACGGTGGGTTCGGCTTTTCTCCGCAATACCATCCCCCAGGGCAAGCACTACGACTTCACCGTGGACGCCGGCATGATCGGCGGTTTCCTCAGCTACGATCAGCCGCTGGCGGAGGACTGGACCCTCTCCCTGGGCCTACGCATCGAGAAAGTCGATTATGAATACGACAATCTGATGCTCGACGGTCGCACCAATGACCAGGGCATCGCCTGCGGCTTCGGCGGCTGCCGCTACAGCCGCCCCGCCGACCGCGGCGACGACTTCAGCAATGTTTCCCCCAAACTCGCCCTGAGCTACCGGCTCGACGACAACAACCGGGTGGATTTCCGCCTCCAGCGCGGTTTCCGGGCGCCCCAGGCAACCGAGTTGTATCGCCTGCAGAATGCCCAGACCGTGGCCGACCTCGACTCGGTGGAGTTGGACAGTATCGAAGTCGCCTTCAATGGCGGCGTGGACGCCCTGAGCTATTCCGCCAGCATCTACGCCATGGACAAGGACAACGAGATCATCACCAACAGCTCCCGGGAAAATCTCAATGGCGCCGCCACCAGCCACCGGGGTCTGGAACTCGCGCTGGCCTACGATTTCAGCGACAGCCTGACGCTGCACGCGGTCAGCAACTACGCCAAACACACTTATGAACATTCCCAGCTATCCGGCGGCATCGACATCCAGGGCAAGGAAGTCGACACCGCGCCGAACCTCTGGGGCAACTATCGCTTGAGCTGGCAGGCCAGCGACAGGCTGCGGGCGGAATTCGAGTGGGTCAACATGGGCGAATACTTCACCAACCCGGAAAACACCGCTTCCTACGAAGGCCACGACATCTTCAATCTCCGGGCCCAGTACCAGATGAACGAAGACCTGTTGTGGACTTTCGCCGTGCTCAATGTGTTTGACGATTTCTACGCCGAGCGCGCCGACTGGACCACTTTCACCGGCGACCGCTACTTCGTCGGCCAGCCGGCCCGGGTCCATATCGCGGCGACCTGGAATTTCCGATAAACGATCCCGCGCTTCAGTCCCTGCTGGCGTTGTTCGCGGCGCCGGCGGGGCGGAGGCTGAAACCCATCAGCCATCCAACGGGTTTTGGCGTGGATCCGGATTCCCTGCGCGAAGCTGCGGTGCTGATTCCCGTGACGCGGCCCGTCGGCACAGGTGAAAAGGACGCCAGCGACTCCCGGGAAGATCGCGGCAATTCGGCTTTGGATGTCGAGAGGGCGTCATTCCCGAGCCAGGTGGTGCTGACGGTGCGCTCGGAAAATCTCAGAAGCCATGCGGGCCAGATCAGCCTGCCCGGCGGCTCCAGGGAAGCGGGAGATCGGGACCCCGCCGCCACGGCCCTGCGCGAAGCCGAAGAAGAGATCGGCTTGCCGCCGGAGCAGGTGGAAGTCATCGGCCGGCTCGGCCCCATGGACCTGCCTTCGGGGTTTCGCGTCACGCCGGTGGTCGGCCTGATACCCCCTGGCCTCGAATTCACCCCCTGCTCCCGGGAAGTCGCCGACATCTTCCAGGCCCCCCTGGCGCTCCTCCTCGACCCAAAAGCCTACGTCCGCAGCAGCTACCTCCACGCCGGCAAAACCCGCAGCACACTGGAACTCCCCTGGCAAAACTATCGAATCTGGGGCGCCACGGCTGCCATACTGCATGGACTGGCGGCACTATGCGCTGGCGCGGATAGCCCCGCTACGACAGTCTGACATGGACAGCGCCAAAAGACAGATTTAATCCGTACTGATCATTTTCCACGCTGAAAAAGGTCGCCAGGAACGTATTTTGGCAGCGGTCCCGCCACTATGTCTTGCGGCTTAGCCGGACCATGTTATTTGTTGTACTGCAGCCGGACCTCCATTATCCACTCCAGTCTTTTGAGAACATCGGTCGCAACTCCGAGATCGCAGGTGGGAGCGAATCCGAACATGTCAGACCCAGGTAGGTCGCCGCCCGAGTTGCGCCTACGTAGAGGAACTTGTCGAACAGATCTGGATAGACTTCCGCCAAGTGGTCGACATCCTTAAAGAAGACTGCCTCGAACTCAAGTCCTTTTATGTGTTGAACATCGAATACGCGTATGTCGTTGTCTTGCCCGATCACTTGGCCATCGGGACATGCCACCACGTTGATGTTCTGTTCCGCTAGCGTTTCCTGAAGCGCTTTAGCAACTGATCTTACCTGTCCCTCTTCGGGAACCAATATTGCTATTGACGGTAATTGACCGACAAATCTCTCGATTTCGGTCACGCGATCCGCGAGCCAGATGCCAACATCTGGGTCGTTGCACATGCTCTCAGCCAGAACGGGAGGGAATCCATCTCGAATCGCGTGTTCAGGAAGAACCACGTCGTAGTCCGCTCCTCCCCCGATGCGTACAATCTCGCGTGCAAACTCATGGAAACACCGAGTGCTTTCGCTGCTTCGACCAAGTCTCCTCGAATGAAATCGACTTCGACATCGCCGGAATGGTACCGGTCGAGGAAAACGCGCTCGATTATTTTGCTGTAACTCATGCGCTGGCGCGAGCGAGTTCTCGCTCGATATCCTGCTGCTTACGCTTGGTGGCGCCGCTCTTTCGATCTCGCTTTGCGATGGGAACGTCCACGCTCCAATAGGCGGCGGCTTCTGTCATGTCCATTTCCAGCAATCCCGGAGAGCCTAGCGGGATAGTCCGCTCGGGGGATGTCGTTTTTACGCCTAGCGCCTCGCGCACGGAAACCGCGACCGCTCTCGCCAAGGGGGGAGGCACCGAATTGCCGATTTGCCGCCCGCCGTGCCACTTGGTGACGTGAAAACGGAACCAGTCGGGAAATCCGTGGAGCCGCGCCATTTCCCTAACCGTCACGCAACGGCCGTAGCGATAATGAATCGGCCTGGGGCTCGTAAAAGCGCCACGAGCGGAGTCCGTGCCGGCGCGCAACGTATTCGATACTCCGCTCGCGGCCAACTTGTAAAACCGTGAAATGGGTTCGACCGCGGCGGGTTTGGTATTGTGAAATCTTCGTCGCGAGATTTCGGTGTGAGCCGTACGCAAACTCGCCGTCATGAGTCGAGGATCCCACTTGCGCTTGTAGCCGTGGTGCCAAGCTTCGCTGTAGAGGCACCTCATCTCTTTGGCGTACGCGCTTAAACTTGAGGTCGGCTCCCCAACACACACGCTATCGGAAGAGATCAGTTCGTCATATTGCTCCGCATCCGGTAGATCGTCCAGAGCGTCTTGGCACGTCGGCACAGGCACGAGAATCTCAGTGATCGGGTATCGCGGAGCGATTGTACCCTTGGCGCCCATCAGAAAGAGGCGTTGCCGATCCTGGGGCACTCCAAAATGACGCGCATTCAATACCTGCCATGGGAGCGTCACCGAGTAACCCGCCGCCTCGAACTCAACGGTCAGTTCGTCCAGGAGTTGGCGATGCTTCCCGACTGTAAGTCCACGAACGTTCTCGAGTACAAATACGGACGGTTCGAGTTCGACTACCAGTCGGAGAAAATGCTTGATGAGCTGGTTCCGCGGGTCTTCCAGAGCACGTTTGCCAATCATGGAAAAGCCCTGGCAAGGCGCACCCCCGACGATTACGTCGATCTGCCCCGATAGCTCTTGCCTGATGGCGGTTCCGGATATCTCGGTCGCGTCGGCGCAGTGCATCCGACACAACGGAAAATTGTACTCGTGGGTGGCCGCGTGAACCGGATCGATCTCGATAGCCGCCGTGATGTCGAATCCGGCCTGTTCGAAACCAAGGCTCAGTCCTCCGACGCCGGCGAATACGTCCAGTACGGCCGGGCGCCTCATGAGAGTCCGCCTTCCAGAGAGCAATTCAGGCGCTGTTTCAGTGATTTCATGTGTGCTATTTCGCAGTTCCAGACTACGCATACTCACGCATTGAAGCAGCTTTGACAATACTGAAGAGGCTCAAAAAATGAATACTGGAAATCGATTCGACATGTATGGGCCACGCTGGAAGATGATCCCGTTCGTGTGGAAAATCTGAAAATGCACGTCACTCTTGATGTGGCCGCATAGCGAGTGAATCACCGATGCGGTTGCGGTCGTCGCGTTTGGACAGGTACAGCAACTGATCCACGGCTTCTACGAAATCCCTTTCGGCGAGTTCGCCATCTTCGGCCTCGTAGACGCCGACTCCGGTGCTGGCCTGGATTTTCCAGTGGATGTGGCCCAACTGAAACGGCGAGCGCCCGAATCGGGTTTGAAGCCGCCGGGATAGCCGGATTCCCTGTTCCAGGTTGGTGGAGGGCAGGATGATGGCGAATTCGTCGCCACCGAGGCGGCAGGGCGTGTCGAGGCGGCGGATTGCGCCCTGAATGAGCCGGGCGAGATGACAAAGTACCGAATTGCCGACTTCGTGGCCGTAGCTGTCGTTTACGGCCTTGAATTGGTCGAGATCCATCAGGATCAGACAGGTGGGCTGGCCGCTACGCCGGGTGCGCTCGAGTTCGAGGCTGAGGGTATGGTTGAAATGGCGCAGGTTCGACAGGCCGGTGAGCTCGTCGGTATGGACGAGGGCGCGCAGGTATTCCACTTGCCGGCGCAGTGATTCCACATCGGACAAGGTTTCCTGCATCGGCGGCTGGTTTTCCTGGTCTTGCATCGCGCCACTCCCGGGGCCGCAGGCAAGTCCCTTGCAACAGTCAGTTCCCGATGAATGAAAGGTAGCACATTGTAATCAGGCAACGGAAGGATTCGGGAAATGTCATCCATCGTCCCTTTTCCGTCACCCTGCGCACCCCTCCCGTCATTCTGCGCGTAGCGAAGCGGAGTCGCAGAATGACGAGGGTGGTGGGAGACACGCAGAATGGACGGGATGGATGACGGGGCGGAACGGATCAGGGCAGCGCCCAGGCGGGGAGGTCGCCGAGGACGCCGAAGGTGAGATGGCCCGCGGTGTAAACGAATAGCGTGAGCAGCAATACCGAAAGCAGGTCGAGCCAGACTCCGGCAACCACCATCTTGACGATGGGGACCCGCCCCGAGCCGTAGATAATCGCATTGGGCGGCGTGGAAACCGGCAGCATGAAGGCGCAGGAGGCCGCCAGCGTGGTGGGAATCAGCAGCAGCAGGGGGTGCGCTTCGATGGCCTGGGACAGGCTCGCCATGATGGGAAGCGACAGGGAAATCGTGGCGGTATTCGACGAAACTTCGGTGAGTGCGGTAATGAAAGCCACCGTGCTCGTGACGATCACCAGCGGGCTGGCTTCGCCGAGCAAGGCGCCGAGCTGCATGGCGACATAGTCCGACAATCCCGAAGTGGTAAAACCCTTGGCAATGGCGAGGCCGCCGCCGAACAGCAGCAGAATCCCCCAGGGAATCTTTTTCGCGTCGTCCCAGTCGAGCAGCCTGCCGCCTGCCTGCTTGCCTGCGGGGATAATGAACAGGGTCAGCGCCATGGCGATGGAGACGGTGCCGTCGTCGATCATGTATCCCACGGGAGAACCGCCGAGGCTGGTGAACAGCGAATCGAGATAGTAACTCCAGCCGAACAGGTCGATTTCTTCCCCGAGCAGGCGCTCCTTGCGGGTCATCCACAGCAGCGCCACGGTGAAGAACACCCAGCCTACGCGCCTCTCCTCGATGCTCATGGGCCCGAGCTTGCCGATTTCCCGGTCGATGAAACCTTCGCCGCTGAAAGGCGTTTCCTTCGGCAGCGGAAACACGATGCGCGTCAGCAACACCCAGGCGATGAGCATGTAGATCACGGTGAGGGGAAAGGCGAACAGCAGCCAGGCGGAGAAGGTGATGTCCGGCGCGTCGGGAAACAACTGCCCGAGCTGGGTGACGAGCACGCCATTGGGCGGCGTGCCGATCAGGGTGGCGAAGCCGCCGATGGAGGCGGAATAGGCGATGCCCAGCAGCAGGTTCAGGGCGAAATTGCCGGCATTGGCGGGAACTTCACCGCCGCTGGCCAGCGCCTGCCGGTTGAGGTCCTCGTACAGCAGTATCAGCGACAGCCCCATGGGCATCATCATCATGGCGGTGGCGGTATTCGACAGCCACATCGACAGAAAGCCCGTCGCTACCATGAAACCAAGCACGAGCCGATGGGGCTGGCCGCCGATGACGCGCAGCACATGCAGGGCGATGCGCCGGTGCAAACTCCACTTCTCCACCGCCACGGCGATCATGAAGCCGCCCATGAACAGCAGGATCACCCAATCCATGTACTGGTCGGCGACATTGGGAAAGATGATGTCGATGTCGCCGGGCAGCACGCCTTCGCCGAACTCCACGAGGCCGCCCGCCGGGACTTCCCGACCGCGCATGATGCCGAGCAGGGGAAACAGCACAATGGGCAGCAGGGCGGTGGCCGCCAGCGGAATCGCCTCGGTAATCCACCAGATCGCCATCAGCAGAATGATGGCGAACATCCGGGTTACGGTCGGATTGCCGGGGTCGAGATCGACAAAAAACAGGGTGAAAAGAAACACCGCCGGGCCCAGCCAGAGCCCGACGCGGCTGTGCAGGGGAATGGCCCTTCCCTGTTCCGGCGCTTGCTCGCTGGCAGCGGCTTCGCTCATGTCCCCCGGGCAAAGATTTCCGCGAGAAAATTTTCCAGGGACTGGTAGGCGCGGCGTTCCGCGGTGGGGCTGTACACCGCGCCGAAACCGGGGTCGTTGGCCAGGGGATGGGTGAATGCATGCATCGTGCCGCCATAGCTGTGTACTTGCCAGTCCACGCCGGCTTCCGTCAATTCCTGCTGCAGGGCCAGCACCTGCTCCGGCGGCACCATGGGATCGTCGTGGCCATGCAGGCAAAGCACCCGGGCGCGGATTTCCTCATTGGCCACATCTCCCGGCGTGAAGATGCCGTGGATGCTCACCACGCCAAGCACGTCGGCCCCGGAGCGGGCTAGCTCCAGCGCGCACATGCCGCCGAAACAATAGCCCATGGCGGCAACCTGAGCCGCCTTCACCTGGGGTATGTTGCGCCCGGCTACCAGCGCGGCGCGAACCCGGCGGCGCAGCATCGCCCGGTCCGCCACAAAGGGCGCCATCAGGGCGGCATTGCGTTTGGCATCGCTCGCGCCGCCGACAATGCCCTTGCCGTACATATCCAGGGCGAAGCCCACATAGCCCAGCCCGGCGACCCGCTCAGCGGCCTTGCAGGCGAACTCCCCGCGACCGCTCCAGTCGTGGCCCACCAGCACCAGCGGCTTCTGGGTGGCGGATTCCTCGTAGGCGGCGTAGCCTTCCAGGACCGTGTCGCCGTCGTTGTATTCAATCAGTTGGGTAATCATGGCCCGGCTCTCCTGGATTCGCCGCTCAGAGATGCTCCAGAATCGACTCCGCCGAGCTGACGCTGATTTCTCCCGCAGGCTCGATGGCCAAGTGGCTGATCACGCCGTCGTCCACAATCATGGCGCAGCGCTTGGCCCGGCTGCCCATGCCATAGCCGCTGAAATCCACATTCAACCCGGCCGCCGAGGCAAATTCGCCATTGCCATCCGCGAGCATGAGCAACTCTCCGGCATTCTGGGCCTTGCCCCAGGCGCCCATGACGAAGGCGTCGTTTACCGCCATGCAGGCGATGGTTTCAACGCCCTTCGCCTTAATGGCGTCGGCATTGACCACGAATCCCGGCAGATGCGCTTGCGAACAGCCCGGCGTAAAAGCTCCTGGCACAATAAACATCACCACCTTCTTGCCCCCGAAAACCTCATCGCTCCCCAGCGGTTTGGGGCCATCATCGGTCATCACCCGGAAAGTCGCCGCCGGAACCCGGTCGCCTGCTGCTATCGTCATCTGAATCCGCTCCTGATCTGTTGCCTGAAAGGGAAGAACCGCCGGCTGAGGCTGACAATGCCCACAGCCGGAATCGCCCGCATGGTAGCAGATTTGCCGCAGGTTGCTAATTCGATGACAGGCGCCAAAGGCCAGTGCCCGGCTGCCAAAGTCTGTTGCGGAAATGGAGGAGACCTGAAGCCAACTGTCATTCTGCGCGAAGTCGCAGAATCTCGCCTTCAATCCAGGCGATGTGGCGGGAAATGCGCTCGTAGACCGCTATGGCGCCGTATTGGCCCTGGGTTTCCTCGCTGAAGCGTTCGCCTTCGATTTCGCCGACTGCGACACCGGCGAGGCGGTATGCGCCGGGGTTGCCGAGCAGGGCGGGGCCGCCGCTGTCCCACAGGCCGGGGGTGCCTTCCATGGCCAGTGCGTTGGAATCCGGCAGGCGCGGGTCATCGAAGCGCATTTGCAGGCGCTCGCCGGCTGCCTCGATGCGATTGAACGCCATGCGGATTCTACCGTCGGAGAATTCGCGGCCCGTGGTTCCCCAGCCGGAAAAGCCCCAGCCCACCAGGGTTGCGATCTGTTCGGATTCATTGCTTCCGGTTTGTAGTGGAATCATTGGTCCGGGCCGTGCCTCGGCAAAGCGCAGCAGGGCGAGATCGGTGCTTGCGGTGAGCCCTGCGTCGTACTCCGGGTGCAGGGTGACGGATTCTATGAGCCGGTCCCGTCTGGCGACCCGGACCGGGAAAGCTTCGTCGTCGCCCAGGGTTTGCAGCAGCGCGGTCTCGTGGGCGCAATGCGCTGCGGTAATGGCCCAGCGGGGGTGGATCATTGTCGCTGCGCAAATGCGGTCGCCGCCCCGCTGTTCGAGGTAGAACACCGCCGGAAAGTCGCTGCTGCGAACCTCGTGATCGCGGGAATTGACATCGTGGCGGATAATGATGGCGCTTGTTTCCGGCAGCCAGACGAGCATGGCAAGGCAGGCGGCGAGCCAGGCCGGTTTTTGCCGCACCCCGTTCATTCCTTGTCACCCTCGTCGTTTTGCCCACCCTGCTCGTGTGAAGTCCGCAACCGGCGCAATGGCCGCAGATTGGGCTGGTAGCACGGCTTGCGGCCCGCCATGCGGAAAATCCTGAGCATGCGGAACACCACCGCCATCAGGGCCAGCACCACAAAGGCCATGATACTGATGGCGAGAAACTGCTCGTTGCTCCAGCCGCTGGCTTCGATCAGGTCGTTGAGCATGGGTATCTGGCGAGATGTGCGGAGAGTTCCGGATTATGGACCTTGGATGCGGTTCTTGCCAAACGCTAACGGGCTTGGAGTCTTCGGGAAGTCTGTGAGATTGTGCATGCCATCCTTGGCGGAACCTTGGTGGCTTTGCCAACCCACAGTCTTGCCTGTCCAGTCGCCGCGCTTTTGATCGGCTGCGCCGACCGGCCTTCACCATTCTGCACGAAGTCGCAGAATCTCCGTGGGAGGCCACTGCATGAGATTCTGCGACTGCGCTTCGCTCCGCGCAGAATGACGGGGAAAGGGCGCAGGATAGAGGCTTAGGGAAGCTCTGATTAAGTCAGAGCTTCCCTGCGGCACATGGAAGTGCCGCCGAATTCCATGGCGTAAGCCATTGAATTCGGGAGCAAAACAAAACCACGCTTTTGTTTTGCGATAATGAAAAATTCCAGGGAGGGAATTTTTCAGAGAATACTTAGTCGATTTCCAGCACCAGGGCGGTTCGCGGGCTGAGGTTGATGGGGGAGGTGAGGTCCCAGGTTTCGCCGCGAACGATATCCATGCCGCTGCGGGCTTCGCCGAGGACTTCCCCGAATCGTGCGGTATCGAGGGCGTAGGCTTCCTCGTTCTTGTTAAGCACCACCATGACGCGCTCGTCGTCCAGATAGCGGAAATACACGTAAACGTCGTCTTTTGGGAGGAAGTGGGTGAGTTCCCCTCCATGCACCGGCGCGGAGGTCTTGCGCCAGTTGAACAGTGTGGCGACCAGCGCCTGGGCATGGATTTGCTGTTCGGTCAGCCCCGCGCCGGAAACCGCGTCGGCGGCGTCCCCCGCCCAGCCGCCGGGAAAGTCGCTGCGGATGACGCCATGGTCGCCGCTGCTGGGGGTGAGGATTTCGGTGCCATAGTAGACCTGCGGAGCGCCGCGCATGGTCGCCAGGTAAGTCATCGCTAATTCGAACAGGCCGTAGTCCTCGCCGAGCTGCGACCAGATTCGCATCATGTCGTGGTTGTCGCCGAAGATCACGAGACCGCCGGGGTCGGGATACAGCACGTCGTTGACCAGCATCGAATAAAGCGTATTCAGCCCCCCGGAAAACGATTCTTCGGCGACCAGCGACGGGGCGAGCACCGAGTTCAGAGGAAAATCCATCACGCTCGGCAACCAGGACTGGTAGCCGTCATGCTTGTAGGCGCCGCCCTGCCAGTACGCGACGACCAGGGGATTTTCGGTCCATTCCTCGCCCACGATGTTGAAATCGGGGAACTCTTCCATCACCCGCCGCGTCCATTCCGCCATGAAGGGACTGCCGGAATACGGGTAGGTGTCCATGCGCACTCCCGCCAGGCCCAGGTATTCGATCCACCAGATGGCGTTCTGGATGAGATACTCGGCCATGAGTGGATTGTCCTGGTTCAGGTCGGGCATGTCGGGCACGAACCAGCCGTCGAAGAACTCGCGGCGGTCGATTTCGGCCCCGTATGGGTCGAGGCTGAGGGTCTTGGCATGGGTGGTTTCCACATAGCCGTCCCACCGGTGAACCCAGTCGTCCATGGGCGGGTCGGCCATCCACCAGTGATGCAGCCCGCTGTGATTGACGATCATGTCCATGATCAGGCCGACGCCCTTTTCGCGCCCGACGCGGGCCAGCTCCGCCAGGTCTTCATTGCTGCCCATGCGCGGGTCGACGCGGTAGAAGTCCGTGGTGGCGTAGCCGTGGTAGGAATAGGCTGGCATGGCGTTCTCAAGCACGGGATTCAACCAGACCGCGGTGAAGCCGAGCCCGGCGATGTAGTCGAGCCGGTCGATGATGCCCCTGAGGTCGCCGCCATGCCGCGCGCCGGGCTGATTGCGGTCCACCACATCGCCAAGACCGTCGATCTCGTCGTTGCCCGGGTCGCCATTGGCGAAGCGGTCCGGAGTGATCAGATAGATGGCGTCGGCCGGGGAAAATCCGCGGGTATGCTCCGGGTCCGGATTGCGCGCGTCCAGCCGGTAGCGATGCGTGATGCTCTCGCCGTCGCTGATGAATTCGATGTCGAAATCTCCGGGTTCGGCATCGTCGCCGATTCGCAGGCGCAGGAACAGGTAGTTCGGGTTTGCCGTGGTGAGCGAATCGAGTACCGTGACTCCCGGGTAGTTTACAGTCGGGCGGAAAGCGCCGATGCCATCGCCGTACACCAGCAGTTGCACATCGGATTGATGGAATCCGATCCACCAGTTGGGCGGTTCTACCCGCTCGATTTCAGCGGCGAAGCCGGGCGAATGAAGCCATCCGGCGCAGATGGCCAATGCGAACAACAAGCGGCGACGGATAAACCTGATCATTGCGTCTGACCCTCCAATTGAAACTTGCGCGGGTTGCGGATTCGTGAAACCAGGAGCCTGACTTCCCGCGGCTACCGGGATTCTTCCGCCCAGAACTGGCGGTAGAGTTCGCCGCGGAAGGCTTCGTCCCGGCCCCAGCCGCTTTCGTTGATCCAGTATATCTGCGACATGATGATGCCGACGAATTCGCGCTTCGGATCGACCCAGAAGTGGGTTCCCTCGTAGCCGCCGCCGACCCAAAGGCCTTCTTCGCCCTGCTCCCGGGCCCGGGTCGGTTCGCCGGTCACCCACAAATTGAAGCCGTTATGGCCTTCGGGATTGTCGAGCTGGGTGTGGGGGGCGTAGATTTCCTCCACCGTGGCGGTTTCCAGGAATCTCGTCCCGTTGAGGGTTCCGTGGTTCAGCAGCATCCGCAGGAAATCGGCATAGCCGTCGGCGGTGGCGAGCATGCCCTCGCCGCCGAGATAGAGCGCGCGCGCCGGGTCATGGCCGGGAACGTCCGGCCCGAAAATATCGAGTTCGCCCGGATGGGCTTCTCGCAGGCTGCCGTCCTGGCCGCTGATTCTCGGCAGCAGGCTCGCCCCATCCGGCAAGCCGTATTGCAGACCGGCAATGCCGAGCGGCCCGGTCAGGCGCTCTTCCACCAATTGCTTGAGGTTCTTGCCGGTTGCGCGTTCGACCGCCATGCCCAGGATGGTGGTATTGGTTCCGTAGTAATACGTGGTTCCGGGATGCTGGACCAGCGGCAGGTCGGCGAGGCGGGCGATAAAGTCATCGGAATCCGCCGCTGTGGCGACATTGTTCTCCGCGAGGGCGGAGTCGATGCACGGAATTCCCGTGGTGGCGTAGTAAAACCCGGCTTCGTGATTGATCAGGTGCCTTAGCGTCATTGTCGTGTTCGCGGGGACGAGCGCGAACGGGCAGGCCGAAGCGGATTGCCCAGGGTCGATTTCCGCAAGACTCCTTCCATCCGACGCGACCGCGACCTGCATGTCGGCAAACTCCGGAATGTAGCTTGCTACCGGATCCTCCAGGCTCAGTATTCCCTCTTCCACAAGATCGAGCACCACCGAAATGGTGACGATCTTGCTCATGGACCAGATGCGAATCCAGGTTTGTCCGTCGATCCGGGCGTCCGGCAGCAGTTCCCGGTTCACCACGCTGTGTTCGTACAGCACCTCGCCGTCGCGGCCTTCGAGCCGCGCATGGAGGAAGGGGTAGTGGCCCTCGTCCACGAAGCGGTCGAGCACCGCGTCGAGGGCGTCCGGGTCGGGAACTTCGATCTGCGCCAGCGCATAGACGGGCAACAAAGTGCCCGCCAATGCGATGAACGCCGAACGGATCATCGACCGTGGCCGGCGTCAGAACCGGTACGACATGCCGAGGAAGTACGTCGCACCGTAGGACTGCCAATCCTTGATCTGCCGATGATCGTTGTTGAGGAATCCGACGAAAGGTTCGTCGGTAAGGTTGGTTCCCTGCAGATACAAGGTCAGGCCATCGAATCGACCGCCTTCGAAAGCGTAGCTGATCTGGCCGTCGATCAACTCTTCCTCGCTGATCGAGCGCAAGGTCCGGCCCGCGCCGAATCCCTGCACCTCGCCGAGGAAATCCGAGCGGTGATTGCCGCTTATCCGGGCCGAAAAACCGCCTCTTTCATAATAGAAAGTCAGGTTCATGACGGTATCGGACAGGCCAGGCAAGGGCGTCGACGGGTCGCCGGTGCCGCGCTCGATTTCGCTGTCGGTCCAGGAACCGTTGAATACCGCGCCGAATCCTTCCAGGGCCGGATTCAGCGCTTCGCCGGCGACTTGCAGCGACAGTTCGTAGCCCGAGATGTTGCCGCCGTCGCCGTTGGACGGCCGGCTCACGATGCCCGTGGTCAGCGCCGGAGTGACGCCGCCGGTGGGAAATCCGGAAAAATCAACGAGCCTGGGCTGGTCGTAGATGTAAGTCGACAGATCCTTGTAGAAAGTCGCCAGCGCGAAGTAGCCCCCGGCATCGGGGAAGTACCACTCGTAAGCCAGATCGATCGAATCCGCCATCCAGGGGCGCAGGTCGGGGCTGCCGCCGCTACCGCCCCAGGGCGCCTGGTTGATGTCCGTGGAATCGGCCAGGCCGGCGTTGAAATTCACTTCCCGGCCCGCCCGCATCTCGTCCATCCGCGCCCGGGCGAGGGTGCGCGCCAGGCCGAGACGAAGGAAATGACCGTCCGCGACGCCAAAGTTCAGGTTCAGGCTCGGCAGGTATTCGGTATAGCTGGCGCCGCCGGTAACCGTGCTCAAGGTGGTTGCTTCCGCCGCGCTCGAAGGCGGCGGCCAACCGCCGTTGGCGGCGCTCGACCCCGACGAACTCTGTTCGGTGCGAACCGCCTGCACGCCGAAATTCCCCGTCACCGGCACATCGCCGAGCGAGGAATCGATATTGAACTTGACGTAGGCGACGGTGACGTCTTCGTCAACGGTCCAGTCGTTTGAAAGCACGCCGCCGCCGAAGTGGTCCGCACGGTAGTAGATTCCGCTCGCGAACATCGCTTCCGGGTCGAAAGTGGCGATGGCGGGCAGGCCGAAGGGCACGGTTACCGCGCCGGTGGGCGTGAAGCTCGCGCTGAGCTCGCCGCTGCGCAGACCGAGGAAACCCTGGTTGCTGGCGTTTCTCGATTTCGTGCGGCTGTCGAACTGCATGCCGAAATCGACGCTGTCTATGGCGCCGCCGAGATAGCGTTCGGCGCTGAGCTTGATCTGGGTCAACTCGTCGTCGATCGACGGCCGGTTGTCATAACCCACCTGGCCGCCGGGAATGGCGGGGTTGCCCCAACCGTGGGGGCTGGTCAGGACTGTCGCCCCCGGCGAGGCGTTATCGACCACGGTGGTGAAGCGGGGCGCATGGGCGCCGATGTTGAATCCGATCGTGTCCAGTTCACCCGCCCAGTCGGGGCCGGTTCCCGTGTTGAGCCCCAGGATGATGTCCTGGCGCTCGACCGCGGAATGGCTGACGTCGGCGATTACGATCCAGTCGTCGTTGACATCGAATTCCAGGTTCCAGCCGGCGGCCCAAAGGTCCGCGTCGCGCGCTTCGAGGTTGTTGCTGATCACCGCCTTGACGTTGGTAAATGTGCCGCTGGTGATCAACCCGTTGTTGATTTGTTCGTTTTCCAGGGCGGTCCCGTACTTCCAGCCGTTCCAGGCGGGGAACAACGGCATCTCGTATTGTCTGGACAGCGTGGATTCCTCGAAACTCGACCGGTAAACGTCGATCGTGGAAACGACGCGTTCATTGGGCTGGAATTCGAGCACGCCCATGAAGCTGTCGCGGACCAGTTCTCCGGATTGCGCCTTGGGATTCGCGCCCGTCATGAGCATGGCGCCGTCATGGTCGTTGTAGCCCCAGATGTCGATTACTTCGCGCTGGCTGGGAGAGCCGATATGGGAAAAGCCCAGCGCCACGCCGACGGTGCCGTCGGCGTTCTGGTCGATATACGAGCCGGTGTAGCGCCAGCCGGCATCGTCAAGTTCGGGATTGAGCGCGCTGTACTCGTTCATCTCGTAGCGGGCATTGACCACGACGACGCGCTCGTCGTAATCCAGCGGGCTTACGGTGCGCATGTCCACCGTGCCGGCGAGTCCCTGCCCGGTCAGCGAAGCGTCCGGCGTCTTGTAGACGACGACGCCTTGCAGCAGTTCGGAGGGGTACTGGTCGAATTCGACGCCGCGATTGTCGCCGGCGCTGACCTGCTGGCGCCCGTTCAGCAAGGCGGTGGAGAAATCCGGCGCCAGGCCGCGGATGCTGATCACCTGCTGGCGGCCGTTGAGGCGCTGGCCGGCGAGTCCCGTCAGCCGCGTCAGGGCTTCGGCGATGCTGTTGTCGGGCAGCTTGCCGATATCCTCGGCGGATATCGCTTCCACGATCAACTCCGAATTCCGTTTCGTCGCCATGGAATTCAGCAGGCTCTGGCGGAAACCGGTAACGACGATTTGCTCGATCGTCGCGCCTTCCTGGGCCACGGCCGTCCCGGCGAGCGGAGCCAGCGCCGCGGCGACGGCCAGGGAAAGCGGCCTCAGATTCTTTGAAAAATCGCCTTTCCAGCGAAAATTTGTTCCTCGCGGCTCACTTATTGAAACGCTTCGCGTCATGGTATTCCTCTCAGTTTCACCGATCCGGCGATATCTGGAATTCAGCTATCCTGAACTTATAGGCTTATGCGCCCGGTTTAGCAATAAAATGCATACGTATTCATATCGGAGCGGCTCAAAGCCCTCCATCCTGCTCAGAAATCATGCGGCGAAAAAACGCCTCTTCGCCGATCGTCTCGTACGCCCGGCGCAATAGCTCGCGCCGCTCGTCGAAGCTCATTTCCTGGCCTTGCTGTTCCGGCGTCCATCGCAGCAGGCCATCCCCGAAAACCACGCCGAAATACGGCGCATAGCGAAACTCTTCCGCTCTGCCGAGCATGCGCGGATCCTGTCGCGATTCGAGATAGGAGAACAACCGTTCGCCAAGACGGTCCAGCAATTCCGCGTGGCTTCCGTCCGCGGCGAGATTGCGCATCTGCCAGGCGTCGGCGCGAACGTCGTACAGTTCGAACTCGCTTCTCGGCCCGAAACTGAGCGCATGCAAGGCAGGATATTGCCCGGCGTTTTCTTCCATGAACGACTTCGCCGGGCCGCCGTCCACGTCGAGCGGAATCGCGTCCGGCCTCGCGTTCCAGATCAGCAGATGATCGTGCGTTCTGATTGCCCGCGACGGAAAGGACGTTCCGCCCGAATCCGGATAGAACCCGTGCCGCTCGCGGTACATGTAAACCGCTTCCCGCGCCGCCTGGCCGGGTGTGCCGGGGATCAGCAGGGGCGCCAGGCTCTGTCCGCTCATTTCCGCCCGGGCTTCCACGCCGGCGAACTCCAGAAAAGTAGGCGCGATATCCGTCAGGCTGACCAGGTTTTCAACCCTGCGGCCGCCGGCGATATTGCCGCCCCACCAGAACAGCAACGGCATTCTCGTGCCGTAGTCGTAAAGCGTCGCCTTGGCCCGCGGAAAGGGCATGCCGTTGTCCGAGGTGAATACGACGATGGTATTGTCCCGCAGTCCGCGCCGGTCCAGCACTTCCATTAGCCGGCCGACCTGGGCGTCGATGTATTCGATTTCGGCGTAGTATTCCGCGATGTCGTCGCGCACTTCACCGGCGTCGGGCATGAACGGCGGCACCGTTACCGCAGCCGAATCTATGCCGAGCGCAGCCGCCACGCCCTCGGTATAACCGCGATGCGGCTCGAACGTTCCTATCCAGAACGAAAACGGCCGGGTCTCATCGGCGGCGTCCAGGAAAGCCTCGAAATTCGCCGCGTAATCGATGTCCGACATCTGCAATTCTTCGAACCGGTCCCCGTAAGGCCGGTTTCGAATTCCGTTCCAGGGCCGGCCCGCCGGATTCACGTCCCTGTCGATCAGGAATCCGGGCGCCCAGCCCTTTCCCGTGGCGCCGACCCGGTAGCCGTGTTGCGCCAGGATTTCGGTCCAGGTCGCGAACCGGGCCGGCAAGTAGCCCCAGAGCGTAGCGCCATCGTCCAGTTCGAAACCGTTCCTGCCGGTGAGGATGGACGCCCGGGAAGGCGTGCAGGACGGCGTGCTGACAAAAGCGTTTTCAAACACGACGCCTTCACGCGCCAGCCGGTCGAGATTGGGCGTGCGGACTTCGTCGCTGCCATAGGCGCCGAGGTGCGTCCAGCTCAGGTCGTCGGCGATGATGAACACGATGTTCGGCGGTGCTGTCGTGTTTGTGGCCGGTTCCTGCGGCACCGGCGAACATCCGCCCGACAGGAGCGCGAACAGCGCCAGCAACAGGGCGAGCCAGACCGGTTTTCGCGCCCCGACCGATTTACGCAAGCATGAAACAGGATCGTTCATAGTCATTCTGAAGAAATCCAAGAGTTCGCGTTTAGGGCCACTTCCTCCATCGAACGATGACGCTCGGCAGTGCGCCTGCGAAGCCGAATCTTCACGCCGTCATCGATTTTGACCAAATCCGAGCGTTTCTTCAAAACGTTTCCTAGACTTTGCCTACGAACGACCTGTCCAGCAACGGACAGGGCACCACTTTTGCCCTTTAATGGAGAGCCAACATGACCGATTTCGCCGCCATCCGCGCCCGCATACACGATTCGGCCCTCAAACGCGTTTCCAGGAGCTTTGCCGCCACTCTATCGGACATTTTCACCGAAACCCTGCAAAACGCCCGCCGCGCCGGGGCCGCTGAAGTACGCGTAAAGCTGGACAGACCGGAGAGTCTCGACCGTTTCCGCATCGAAATAACGGACGACGGCGAAGGCATATCAGATCCATCTGTGCTGCTTTGCTATGGCCGAAACGGCTGGGCCGATGACTTTGTGCAGCGGGAGGATGCCGCCGGGATGGGCATGCTCAGTCTCGCCCGCCGGGGTTGCTTAGTGGTCTCACGGCCCAAGCCAGCAAGTGACGGTCCCGAAGCCGTTTCGGGTTTCCGGGTGGCGCTCGAACCCAAACACTTCTTGGGAGAAGCCGAAGCCGAAACTTGTCCTTATGCCGAAGCGCCGAGATCCCATGGCACGAGGGTGTCTTTTTCAGCGGAACAACACGAAAACGCTCACAATATCCGTTCGGCGCTGGAGTCGGCAGCTCTGTACTATCCGCTCCCGGTATGGTTTGAACATCTTCCCCACACGCCACGGGGAGGCGACTTGTTGCCCCAACGCGCTTTCTTGGACGGCGCCATCTTGATCGAGCACTGGCGGGGACTGGTTTTTGGGGTGTTCAAAAACAAGCCACGTATTGGCTCGCGCACTCCGGATTTGAATTTCTTTGGCCTCACGCTTGATGTGCGCCTGCCGGGAGCGGATACGGTTTTTGGGGCGTCCTGGAATGTGGCAGCAGATGTTGAAAACTGTCCCGAACTCGAACTCGTGCTGCCCGCACGCAAGGAAGCGGTGGAAACGCCGTTCTTGGCGGAAATGCGGGAAGCCGCTCGGTTAGCGATTTTTCGCGCCATGGCGGTTGAACCCGACCCGAGACCTTCGTTCGACACTTGGCGAAAAGCTCAAATGGCGGGTATCGAACTGCCTCCACCGCCGCCCGAACTCGCGCCTTGGTTGCCAAGCCTCGCCGATGCAATGGATTTTCGCGAAGCGCCCAAGCCGAAAGTTGTGAACGAGGAAGCCCTGATCGTCGCCTGCGATCCCGAACCTCCGGAATCCCAGGCGTTTTGGCGGGCGGCCCAACGAAACAGCCTGCACGAAAGACTTTTTGTGATGGACCGTAGACTGATGGGATTTGACTGGTATGACGCGTTACCGCGGGTGACAGGTCTTCTGACCGAAATCACCTTTGAAGGGCGGACGCAGTCGCTTGGCTCATTCGCAAAGCGCAAGCCCTTTCCGCAACGGCCTGAATCGATTCGGTTTCGGGCCACCATCAAATCCGCCGCGAGACCGGAAAGCGGCATTGACCTGCCCACCGATATCGCTTTTGTCGGCGAACCCGGGGACTGGGTCGAGGATGCTTTGCCGTTGGTGACTCCGAACAGCGATCTGGATCCCTGCGCCCTCGCCGACATGATGCGCGAGGCCTTCTTTTCGCCGTCGGACGACGCTGGCGCCGATTCCTGGGAAAGCCAGCGCGATGATTTCGAGCAAACCGCCTTGCATTTGGCAACGCGGCTTCTGATTTCCGACGACGCGGCGCGCAAACAGACTATCGCCGAAATCGTTTGGCGCGAACTGTCTTGGCTCATCCCCCGCGATGGCGGAGCCTACATCGCCGTGCGCGGGCGCGAAGTCGACGTGGAGCTGCGCGGCCCAAATACCGATGCCAGGACGTGACCCCACCTCACGCCGCGCTTCATCAGATTCCACGCCCAACTCATCGGGCTGGCATTTGGCGTGATTCGGTCGAACGACGAACTTTCTATCGTCGCCCCCTACGCAACGCGCCTTTCTCCCGCCAGTACGCCTCAAATTCCGATTGGGAGGAAAACGCGCCATTACCTGCCGTGAAGTCCTCCAGTCTCCCGCGCAAGCTGCCAATGTTCGCGGTGTTGCCGCTGCCGGGATGCCTGCCCGCGATTCGCCACTTTTTCTGCACGAATACCGAAACATCATCGAAGGGTAGAACGATGTTTTGCAGTTCGTCGAACGAGTAGATGGAAGCATCCGCCGCCCGCTTCCCCTCAATGCGGTTGTATACGAAACCTATTATCCAGTGTTCCTTGTACTCGCTGTACGGAAAGACGATGTTTTTTGATTCGGTTTCGGGATTCAGGAAACTTGTGTAGCTTCCCAGCGTGTAGGAAAACGTTGCATTTTCGGAGCGGCGATAGGTGGTTTTCACATCTATTGCGATTTTGGCCGGGTCGTTTTCACCGCGCATCAATGTGAAATCGGGGTAGAAATTCTGTTGCTTCGGTTCCTTTAGAATCAGGCCGCGTTGGGCTGCGTATGCGGCTACTACCTGACGCGCAACAATCTCGAATATCGCGCCGATGACCTTTGTATCCGATCCAAGCGGATAGACCCGGCCCCGCCGATCCACCAAGCCGCAGATGCTGTATCCGTTCTGGATGGAAGCGAGCTTTTCGAGAATAAAATCCCTCATCCGACGACAAGCGCTTCCGTCATCTTGTTGCGGAGGTCCTCGGTCGAGCCGAGATGGTAGAAATGCTCGTGCGTCCTGATGTCGTAGCCATCGAACGCGGCATAAAGATTGCTGTTGCGCCGATACTTGTTCTCCGCCCACATGGAGTAAAGGAACGGGCAGGGAAGCGCTTTCAGGGTTCGTTCGAGGTCGCTCGAATCCGCGTCTGTCCATTTGTTGAAATAGTCGGTGAACCGGCCCGCGTATGGCGGATCGGCGTAAACGATATCATCGGCCGAGGAGGAAGCCAGCGTGGTGCGCCAGTCTGCGCAGACGAATTCCCAATCCTTGCCGGCCATCGCTTGGGCGGCCCATAGAACCTGATTGCAGATTCGCGTGATATAGGCTTGCCGAAATCTTTCCGGCTTTCGGCAAAAAGGCGTGTTGAAACCGCCCTTGCCGTTGAAGCGCATCAAGCCGTTGAAACAGGAGCGATTGAGAAACAGGAAATCAAGGGGGTCATGACATTCGTTGAACCGGGCTCGGACTCGGTAGTAATGCTCCGCCCCGTCGCGCCGAAGCAATTCGGCTTCCCTGTCCAGGTATGTTTTCGTTTTCTCCGCAGTGAGCAGTCCGCGCTGAATGTCGGAATATAGCCTGATGACGTGTTCGTTCGTATCGCCCGCGAGCGCCCGTTGCGGGGCCACGTTGAACAGAACCACACCGGAGCCGAGAAACGGTTCGACCCATTTTCCCGTACCCGGCCACGATGACGCGCTATCCCGGATCAACGGAATCAGTTTCGTCTTGATGCCTTGCGTCTTGATAGGAGGGGCTTTTGGTCTACGCTCATCCATTGCGTTTCAAAGTCTAGACTGCTCACTCATGAGCGGAAGCGTATCAGGGAATCCCAGGACAGACCAACTTTGTTTCCCTGCCCGCGCCGATTTACGCAAGCATGGATCAGATTCTCTCGTAGCCTTCATAGCGCACCCAATCGAAGTCGGCGTATTCGTCCGATGCGTTGCCGTTGCCGGAACTGTAGACGCCCAGGTAAGCGCCGGTGTAGCCGCGGCTCAACAGCCTCGCGGCGTCGGTTTCGGCGAATACGGTGAAGCTATCGCCCTGGTCGAGCGAATACTCGTAGCGGTACTGGTGGTCACGCGATACGACCCGCAGCACGATTTCGCCGGAGTAATCGCCAAGCGCCCGCCGTTCGATCGTGACCGGCGCCCGGTCTCTTTCCGCCAGCGTCAGTTGCAAGATGTTTTCCCCGCCGCTTCTCGCCACCGTGAAGTTCAGATAATTATTGTCTTTCTGAAACAGGCTGACTCCGGCCTCGACGTTTTCCTGTTCCGGTTCGAATTCCATCCTGACGCTGTACCGGAAATCGCTTTCCTGCTGCCGCACTCCCATCAGCGCGGCGCGCCCGCGCTCCCTGATCGCGTTTTCGTGGGCGTACAGTCGCAGGTATCCCTCCCGGCTGTCCAGGGAATAGATGCCGGGCAGCGGCACTCTCCTGAAATTCCATTGCAGACCCAGGCTTGCGCTGTCGAAATCGTCAATGAAGGTGTCGTTCCGGTATTGCGGGGCGTCTTCGAAAGGCAGCGGCGTGGATCTTTCGACTCGGCCCGTTGCGGGCGCAACGACAGGCCATTCGTATCTGGGGTCCTTCCACTCGAACGGCTCCCGTTCCCATTCGACCGGTACCAGATGCGATTCGCGCCCCATGTTGGAATCGCCCTGCTCGTCGTTGCGCTTGCCGAGCGCCACCATGTACCAGCGTCCGTCCGCCAGTTCCACCATGTCCGCGTGGCCGGTGCTATGCACCCAGTTGCTGTAGGACAGATTGCGCGAGGTGAGAATCGGGTTCCGGTCGTTGGCGATGTAGGGGCCGGTGATTTCGTCGCTGACCGCGATCATCACCGCGTGGTTGTAACTCGTGCCGCCCTCTGCAATGAGCAGGTAATACCTGCCGTCTCGCTTGTAGATATGCGGACCTTCCGCCCAGGTGCCGTCGCAGGCGCCGCGCCAGAGGAAGTGCCTGTCGCCGGTGAGCCGCCAGTTTTCGAGATCGAGTTCCTGCAGCCAGATCTCGCCCTGGCCGGGAAATTCCGGATCCGCGGGGCCGTGATTGCCGACGTACCAGGCTTTCCCGTCGTCGTCGAAAAATATATCGGGATCGATGCCCGGGGCGCCTTCGATCACGTGGGGCTCGGACCACGGCCCGGCCACGTCTTCCGCGGTAATGATGAAGTTCACCATTTCCGTCGGCTGTCCGTTGCCGGGGTTGTAGACGTTGGTCGTGATGACATAGAACAGGCCGTCGTGCCAGCGGATGGACGGAGCGTGTATGCCGCCGTCGGACTGCACATCCACCAGATTGACCTCGTCGCGGTACAGCTCCGGGTCGTGGATGCCATGGCCCGCCAGGGTCCAGTTGACCAGATCCCTGCTGTGGTGGATGGGCAGCCCGGGGAAGTACTCGAAGGTGGAATTGACGATGTAGTAGTCGTCGCCGACCCGGGTGATCGACGGGTCGGGATAGCCGCCGCGCAGGATCGGATTGCGGAAAGTTTCCGATTGCGCCAGGGCTGCCGGCTGGAGCAGCGCGAGGCAGAGGACAGCGCTCCAGCAGGAAAGTACTCGCGTGAACATTGTTGCGGTGACGGGATTTCGAATCATGGGTCTCACCTGTGCGTTTGACTCAGGAATGCGCCGGGGCCGTGATCGTGGCGACGGCATGCCGCTCGACGCGGATTACCGCCAGGGCCGCCGCCAGGGACGCCGCGGCCAGGGTCAGGGCGTGGATCGGTTCGCCGCCGAAAAGGTACTCGATGATGATGCCGAGAACCGCTGCTGCCAGCAACTGGGGAATGACGATGAAGAAATTGAAGATGCCCATGAAGATTCCCATCCTCGCGGCGGGTATCGCATTGGCGAGGATGGCGTAGGGAATCGATACGATGGACGCCCAAGCGAAGCCGATGCCGATTTCGGAAGCGAGCAGCCAGGCCGGGTCGCGCAGCCAGGCGAAAGAAGCCAGGCCCGCCGCGCCGAGCAGCAGGCAGCACTGATGAGAGCGAAACAGGCCAAAACGGCGAATCAGCAGGGGAATCAGCATGGCGGCGAATACCGCAGCCACGTTGTAGCCGGCGAACAGCACCGCAACCCAGTCGGCGCCCTCGTTGTATTGCGCCGAGGTGGTATCGCTGGCGCCATAGTGGAAGCTCGTCACCGCCGGGGTGGTGTAAATCCACATGGCGAACAGGGCGAACCAGGTGAAGAACTGCACCCAGGCGAGCCGCTTCATGGTTTCCGGCATTTCCACCAGATTGCGGCACATGTCGAAGTAGAGGTTGTCGATTCGATTGCGGTGCTGCATGGCGATGGCGGCGCATTGCAGCAAACCGAAAACCATGACTCCCGCGCCGAGCAGGTAGAGGCTGTACTCGGCATTGAAGAGCAGCGCCACCGCCAGGCCCAGGGCGCCCGCGGCCAGCCACGCCAGGGCGTTGCGGAGGCGGAAGACCGGTGTATCCGCGGGCGCGCCACTCCCGCTTTCTTCCACATTCTCGTCGAAATTCGCCATCTCCCCGGGGCTGTACTCCCGGGTCCGGGCGATGGTCCACATCACCGCGCCGAACAGCACCCCGGCGCCGATATAGAACGAATAGCGAACCGATTCGGGAATTTCGCCTTCCGGCGCGGTGTTGGCGACTCCCAGCCAGTTGCTCATCATCCAGGGCAGCGCCGAGGCTACCACGGCGCCCAGGGCGATGAAAAAACTCTGCATGACATAGCCGCTGGAACGCTGGCGTTTGGGCAGCATATCGCCGACAAAGGCCCGGAAGGGCTCCATGGTGATATTGATCGACGCATCGAGAATCCATAGCGCGCCGGCGGCGATCCACAGGGCGGGCGAGTTGGGCATGGCCACCAGGGCCAGGGTGGTGAACACGGCACCGACGAGAAAATAAGGCCTGCGCCGACCGAGCGGGTTCCAGGTCCGGTCGCTCAGGTAGCCGACAATGGGCTGCACCACCAGCCCGGTGAGCGGCGCCGCGACCCACAGCAGGGGCAGCGTCTCCATGTCCGCGCCCAGGGTCTGGAAAATCCGGCTTGCATTCGCGTTTTGCAGGGCGAACCCGAACTGGATGCCGAGAAAACCAAAGCACATGTTCCAGATTTGCCAGAAACCCAGCTCGGGCTTTTGCCTGATTTGCATGTTGTCTCGCCTCCTCCGGATTTCCGCCCCGGTCAGGGCGGCGGCGCGGCGCAATGCCGGCGAATGTATTCTTCGTGTTCGGGAAACTGCCTCACCGCTCCCTGGATGATGGTCCTGAGATTGTCCAGGTATTCCCGCAACTGCCGTGATGAGACGCCATTGGCAATCGAATGATAACTGCGCGGCTCGATGTTCTGGCCGAGCATGACCTGCAGCCAGGCCGATTCGGTAAACAACTCGCCGAGTTCGCGATACACGCCTCCGCCGGCCCGGAACAGCTCCAGCCGGTGCTTGAGCCGCTCCGGCGCGGGCGCATTGCGGCAATCGCGCCAGAAAGACAGATCGTCTTTCTGGTTCAACTGGTAGTGCAGAATCAGGAAGTCGCGGATGCGGTCAAAATCGAACAGGCACTGGCGATTGAATTCGTCGATATTGGCCTGCTCGAAGCGAAGGTCCGGAAACAGCCGCACCAGCCAGCTGATGCCGGTCTGGATGAGGTGGATACTGGTGGACTCCAGTGGCTCCATGAAGCCGCCGGCCAGGCCGAGGGCGACGCAGTTGTGATGCCAGAACCGCTTGCGCCTGCCGGTGGTGAATCGCAGCAGGCGGGGTTCGTCGAGCGCCGCGCCGTCGAGATTGTCGAGCAGGGTGGCGACAGCCTCGTCATCGCTCAGGTAGCGACTGCAATAGACATGGCCGTTGCCGATCCGATGCTGCAGGGGAATCCGCCACTGCCAGCCCGCCTTGCGGGCGGTGGCCCGGGTATACGAACCCAGGGGGCGCAGCGGCTCGCTGGGCACGGCAACCGCCCGGTCGCAGGGCAGCCAGTGGGACCAGTCCTCGTACTCCACGCCGAGCGCCTGCCCCAGAAGCAAAGCGCGAAATCCGGTGCAATCGACAAAGAACTCCCCGGCGACGCGGTGGCCGTTTTCCAGCAGTAGTGACTCGATGAAACCGCTGTCCGGATTGCGTTCCACCCGGGAGATCTTGCCTTCGATGCGGATCACGCCATGCCGTTCGCTGAATTCCCGCAGGTAGCGGGCATACAGGGCGGCATCGAAGTGGAAGGCGTGGACGATGCCCGGCAGCGGACTTCCCGGCAACTGGTCGATGCGATCAAAGCGGTTCGCCAGCGCTGCGGTTTCATTGACGGAATAGTCCCAGAATCTTGTGGCAACGCCTTCCCGCCGTGCCCGCAGCCAGTACTGGTGGAAACCGCCCATGCCGAGATCGCGGCCCACCTCGCCGAAGGCGTGCATGTAGCAATCGCCCGGGCGGCCCCAGTCGCGAAACTGAATGCCCAGCTTGAAGGTTCCCTGCGTCCGGCGCAGGAAGTCGTTCTCATCGAGGCCGAGCGCGTGATTGAAGTGCCGGATGGGGGGAATCGTCGCCTCACCCACTCCCACGGTGCCGATCTGTTCAGACTCCACCAGGCGGATGTTGACGGTGGAGCCCATGGTTCGCACCAGCAGCGCCGCCGCCATCCAGCCCGCCGTGCCGCCTCCGGCGATGACGACTTGCTGCACTGGCCCGGCTGGCCCGGGAGTCGCCGTCACGGTCAAGCGGCCAGGCCCGGAGGCGAGACGCCGCCCCAGCGCTCCGGGGTATCCGCGGCGTTTTCGTACACATTGCGACCCTTGTTGAGAAAAGGCACCGCCAGATTGAAACGCTCGCCGGTCCGGGAATGGGTCAGCGGCGCTGCCACGTATTGCGGCAGGTAGACGCGCCGCATCCGCTCGGTGGAATTGGCGCCGCTGCAATGGAGGTTGTAGCTGGAGAACGCCACCACGCTGCCAGCCGGCGCCTTGATGGCGATGCCGGGATCATCGCCCGCGTAGCCGATGAGATCCTTGGTTTCCAGGTCTCTTTCATGGCTGATGATCCGGCCGGCCGTACCGCCCCGGGAATGTGGCAGCAGGTGGACCGTGCCGTTGGATTCGTCCACATCGTCCAGCGTGCACCAGCAGGTGAGGCAGGGCTGGTGGGATGTGCCGGCGTCCACGGCCTTCACGTAGCCGGAATCCTGGTGCCAGGCGAAGTTCATGCCCTGTTCGCCGCCCTTGACCACCCACTGCTCGTTGAACAGATAGGCCTCATCCCCGATGGTGGCGCGACAGACCTGGGCCATGAGGTCGCCGAACAGGAACTGCCAGGTGCGCGAGCTGTAGCGATAGAGGTTGTTGACGAAGTAGCGCTTGCCCCGGAAGGATAGCGCCCCGGCGGCGACGAGACCGGCGTCGAAACGCGCGTCCATGTAGCCGGGGAAGTAGGAACATTCCTCGCGCAACATGCGCAGGGTATCGTCCGGGATGACGGATTCGAGGACCATGTAGCCCTCTTCGGCGTAGCGTTGCCGAAGCTCCCTGGAAACCAGTCCAGCGCCCTCTTCAGTTGCAGGTTCTGACATGTCTTGGGCTCCTTGGTATTCCCTGAAAAATTCCCTCCCTGGAATTTTTCATTATCGCAAAACAAAAGCGTGGTTTTGTTTTGCTCACGAAACTCTGACTTAATCAGAGCTTCCCTGGAATCGTTTTGGGTTTACCCGAAGCCCGGATGTTCGTCAACACCGTCGGGTCCGCAACCGCAGGCTGGTCCCATGAATACGATTGCAGGCGGGCCGGGGATTTGCCTTTGCCAGTATACTCGGACGCAAGAGAGTTCCATTCCAGAGGGGCCCGGCCATGCTCGATGATCCCGGGGCGCATTCTTCGCCAGCCGACCAGGCCGACTTTTATGCGGAAAACGGTTATCTGATTGTCGAAGGGCTGCTGAACGGTGCGGAACTCGAAGCCGATCTGGTCAAGCTTGCCCGGGGCGAGTATGACGCGCCCGACATCAAGGCTCCCGCCGGCAACGAAGCCGCCGATGCGCTCGAGCGCATCCTCTGCATTCACATGCCCCATTTCGTCTCCCCCGTGGTGCGGCGGTTCACGGTTCATCCGGGAATCGCCGAAGTGCTCGGACGAATCGTCGGCGCTCACCTGCGGGCCGGCCTCTGGAGCGACGGCTTGCCGATACACCGGGACGCGGCGAGCCGGGCGCGACCGACACGCTGATCACCCATGTGTTCGCCGTCGCGTTCGAATACGGACAATACGGAGTCGCCGCCGCCATACTTCTACTCGGCCTGCTCTCATTGTTGCGGCGGGACGCCACCTCTTACGATCTGTGGGCAACTTCCTGGCTCGTCGTGCCGTCGTTACTGGCGCGCATCGATGCCTCGGCGCGACCCATGCGCGCTTGCTGCTCAGAACGCTGATCGGGTTGATCGGGAGCAAGGGCCTGAAAATGGAAGTGATCGAAAGCGAGCCCCGCCATGAAGGAGGAGACGTCTACCGGCGCCAGACGGGCTACGAGTCGTTACATATGTCTTTCGGTCGCTGATTCGCAACGGAGTATCGTCGGTCGTGCCTGCCTGTGCAGATGAGGAGTTGTATACATAGACCAATTTGCATATAATTCTTGCGTTTTATGAAATGCAAGAATTATTGAAGGAGAATCGACGATGAGCGAAATCATCGGCACTCGCATAAAGGCGTCAAGAAAACGGCGAGGTCTGTCACAGGACGAATTGGCGCGGCTGTTCGGGTTCAAGGACAGACAGACCGTGTCGGCGATAGAAACGGGTGCGCGAGGCGTTTCGGCCACAGAGTTGTTGCTTGCCGCGGAGAAACTCAACGAATCTCTCGAGTATTTCACGGATCCTTTTGGCTTGGACGGCGAGGCGCACTTCTCCTGGAGGCAAAGCGGCATTGGGCACCGGGAACTTGCCGAATATGAGCGCAAGGCCTCTCAATGGTTGGGTTCCTACCGCGCGTTGGCGGCACAGACAGGGCGACCTGCGCCGCTCATGCGACGTACACTTGGCCTGACCAAAGCCTCAAGATTCGAAGATGCGATAAGGGCGGGAGAGCGTTTCGCCAACGAATTTGGGTTGGGAGGGATTCCGGCGCGCCGGTTGGCGGCTACGATGCAGGAGGATCTCGGGATCCTCGTCCTTTTGGTGGATTCTTACCGGGGAATTTCGGGGGCGGCGTGCAGATTGCCGGAACTGGATGCGGTGCTGATTGCTCGAAACGAGGTGCGGGGTCGGCGCAACTTCGATCTGGCGCATGAGTTGTTCCATATCCTGACGTGGGATGCGATGCCGCCGGAGCACATCGAGGATGCCAGGGACTTCGGCGGGAACCGGGTGGAGCAACTCGCCAATAACTTCGCGGCCGCGATTCTCATGCCGCGGGAAGTGCTTGAGCCTTATGGGACATGGGACAAGTTGGAGACCAGCGAGTTGATCGCGCGGTTGAATGCGGTCGCTAGCGAATTGGAAGTAAGTTCATCGGCCCTTCGGTGGCGGCTGGTTGCGATGGGGCAATTGACCAGGGCGATGGCGCGAGCGGTCCCGGAATCGGCTTTACGCAACAATGGCGGGGTGAGCGATGAGGTAGAGGCGCCTCCGTTGTTCTCGTTGCCGTTCATGGAGGTTGTCGCGAACGCGATTGACCAAGGCTACTTGTCGGTTCGACGTGCAGCGGTGTTGACCGGGCTGGCCATTGAGGACCTTCAGAATCTGTTCGAGGCTCACGGTCTTGAGTTTGCGATTGAACAGTGAACAGGGCGATTGAGGATCGGACGCCCGTGCTCGTGGATGCCAATGTGATCATAGAGTCGTATCGGACCGGCACTTGATTCCGGCGCTTAGCGCGCTTGCGACCGACCCCGATATCGCCGCCGATACTACATTGAACGTCTACCTGAGGCAGGCGGAATTCGGCGCCGAAGTGCCAACGACCCGCGCCACCTTCATGGTCTTCGAACAACTCGATACCGCCCTGGAACTGACCTCCGCCGGGCAGATGGACGCCCGCTTCGCCCTCGCCGCCGCCAACGAAGAAATGAACCGAATCCTGCGACGCTGACAGTTTCGCACAACGTGAGTCGCAACCCGGCGGCGACGGATCGAAGCCACCAGACTTCCCCGATTACGGTACCATTAACGCAACTGCAAGACCGGGACAGGAACCTTACCATGCCAAGAAATTGCCACGAAGTGGATTTTGAAATCATCGGCGGCGACATTCAGATCGTCGAAGTCGAGCTGGACTACAACGAAACCGTCGTCGCCGAAGCTGGCGCCATGACCTACATGGAGGAGAACATCGACTTCCAGACCAAGATGGGCGACGGTTCCGACCCGGACCAGGGAGTCATGAGCAAGCTTTTCAGCGCGGGCAAGAGAGTGCTCACCGGTGAGTCGATTTTCACCACCCACTTCACCAACACCAGCGCCGGCAAGCGGCGGGTGGCGTTCTCGGCGCCGTATCCGGGGACGATCGTGCCGCTCGACATGGCCGAAGAAGGCGGCGAACTGATTTGCCAGAAGGACGCCTTCCTCGCGGCGGCGCTCGGCACAAGGATCAGCGTCGTTCTCCAGCGCAAGCTCGGCGCGGGATTCTTCGGCGGCGAAGGCTTCCTGCTGCAGAAAATCGAAGGCGACGGGATGGCTTTCGTCCACGCGGGAGGCACGCTCATCCGCAAGCGCCTGAGGAACGAGACCCTGCGGGTGGATACCGGCTGCCTGGTGGCGTTCTCGAACGGTATCGACTACGACATCGCACAGGCGGGAAACCTCAAGTCGATGCTGTTTGGCGGCGAAGGCCTGTTTCTGGCGACCCTGCGCGGCACGGGCACGGTCTGGCTGCAAAGTCTGCCCTTTTCCCGGCTTGCCGACCGCATTATCGGCAGCGCGCCAGGCCACGGTGGCTCAAGCAAGGGCGAAGGCTCGGTACTCGGCGGCATCGGCAGAATCATCGACGGCAGGTAGGCAGCGCGCCTCACTCATGGATCGCAATCGCCTCGAACATCCCGACTTCTTCCTTCCAGTCTTCGATGACGCGCTGGAATTCAGCTACGAGTTCGGGGTAGTCGTCCGCGAAATTGTTTTCCGCGAGCCGGTCCACTGTGATGTCGTACAGCACCTTTTCGTCGGTGTCCGCGTACCAGATGAACTGCCAGCGGTGGGTGCGCACCGAATAGCCTTCGGCGCGCTCTCCCATGGGCGTGGTCATGGAGCGTCGATTGTCGGTGTAGCCCACGAGATGGATCCGCTCGGGCATTGCGCGCCCCTCAATCAGGGGAAGCAGGGAATTGCCGGGCAGCAGGATTTTTCTCATGAGGGATGGAAATAGCACAAGCCGCAGCCTGATTCAAAAACCGGCGCAATGAATACGATTGCAGTTCATGATGGGCGCCGCCTTTGGCAGTATACTCGGGCCGGATGCGCTGGGAACCCGTACAACATGGAATCGATACACGCCGGGAACGGTTCTTTGCCGCAGACCGCCAGTGGCAATGCGGACAGCGACTGGTGGCGCAATGCGGTGATCTACCAGATCTATCCGCGCAGCTTCCAGGACAGCAACGGCAGCGGCACCGGCGACTTGCGGGGCATCACCCGGCGCATGGACTATATCGCGGCCCTCGGCGTCGATGCGGTGTGGATTTCGCCTTTCTACAAGTCGCCGATGAAGGATTTTGGCTACGACGTGAGCGATTATCGCGCCGTGGACCCGCTGTTCGGCAATCTTGAGGATTTTGACACCCTCCTCGCGGAAGCCCACCGGCACGGCATCCGGGTCATCATCGACCAGGTCCTGAGCCACACTTCCGACCACCACCCCTGGTTCCTGGAAAGCCGCGAAGGGCGCGAAAACAGCAAGGCCGACTGGTATGTCTGGGCCGACGCCAGACCCGACGGCGGCCCGCCCAACAACTGGCTCTCGGTGTTCGGCGGTATTGCCTGGCAGTGGGAACCGCGCCGCGGGCAATACTATCTGCACAACTTCCTGTCGAGCCAGCCGGACCTGAATTGCCACAACCCCGCCGTGCGCCGGGCCGGGCTCGACAATCTCGAATTCTGGCTCAAGCGCGGAGTCGATGGCTTCCGGCTCGACGCGGTGAATTTCTGCATGCACGACCCGCAATTGCGCGACAACCCGGCGAAACCCGTATCGCGCAACCAGTTTCTGGCCGGGGGCCAGATGGCCTCGCCCTATGCCATGCAGACCCATATCCATGATCATACCCACCCGGACAACCTGGGCTTCATGGAGGAAATCCGTCACCTGCTTGACCGCCACGACGCGGTGGCCCTGGGCGAAATCGGCTCCGAACGCTCGGCGGAAACGATCGGCGAATACACCCGGGGAGACCGCCGCCTGCACATGGCCTACAGCTTCGACCTGATGGGGCCCGACGGCTCGGCGGGATACATCCGGAAAACCATGGAATCCCTGCAGGCGAAAGTAGGCGGCGGGTGGTGCTGCCTGGCGATAGGCAATCATGATGTGGAGCGGGTGGCCAGCCGCTGGTCCGGCGACAACCCGGATACCGATTCGGTGAAGCTCTTTTCCATCCTGCTGAGTTGCCTGCGGGGCGCCATCTGCATTTACCAGGGCGACGAACTCGGCCTGCCGGAAGCCGAAGTGCCTTACGAGCGGCTGCGCGACCCCTACGGCCTGAATTTCTGGCCCGTGTACAAGGGAAGGGATGGTTGCCGCACGCCGATGCCCTGGAGCGAAGACGCCCCCAACGCGGGATTTTCCAGCGCCAGCCCCTGGCTGCCCATCGATACCCGCCACCTTGCCCTGGCGGCGGACCGGCAAACCCGAAACCCCGATTCCGTGTATGCCTGCGTCCGGGATTTTCTGCGATTCCGCAAGCGGCAGCCCGCGCTGCTGCATGGCGACTTCCGCTTTCTTCCCGCCAGCAATGACAAGGTGCTGGCCTGCGCGCGCGCAAGCGATGAGCAAACCCTGGTGCTCTGCTTCAACCTGGACAAGGAAGAGCAGCAGATCGACAAGCGGGCGCTTGCGCCATTCGCGGGCCAGGGGCTGCGGCAGCTCAATGGCTACCCCGCCAGACAGGGCGCCATCGACAAGGACGGCCTGGTCTTGCCGCCCCATTCGAGCCTTATCGCCCGGGTTGGCCCGGACCCGGAGGACAGCCGAATTCCTGTGGCGCAGGCCCCTGGCGGGCCCGGCAGGAGGCGCGAATGATCAGTTCCGGCTCGATGAGCTGCGAGCGGGTCGCCTCTCCAGCCACGAGTTGCAACAGCGCATCCACCATGATCTTTCCCGCCCTGGCGGTATCCTGGCGAACCGTGGTCAATGCGGGCGTGGCGTAGGAAGCTGCGGGAATATCGTCAAAACCGACCACCGAGACATCCCCGGGAACTGACAATCCGCCTTCCCGCAGGGCATTGACCGCGCCCAGGGCGCCCAGGTCGCTGCTGCAGAACACCGCGCTGAAGGCCGCGGCGCGGCGCAACAATTCCCGGGCCGCCAGATAGCCGCTGCGCTCCGCAGGCGCCGCCGTTGCCTGCAAGGCCGGGTCCTCGCGAATTCCGGCCTTGCGCAAGGCCCGGCAATAGCCGAGATAGCGGTCCTGCATCTCGGGGCAATCGTCGGAAATGTCTCCCAGGAAGGCGATCTCGCGGTGGCCGAGCCTGAGCAGGTGGCGCGTGGCGATGTAGCCGCCCTGCCGATTGTCACAGCCGATGAAGTGTCCGGGCTGGCCTTCGATCACGGGGCCCCAGGTCAGGATGTGATCGTCATCCAGCAACTCGACCTTGCGAATGTAGTCGGTGTAGCCGCCATATCCCAGCAGGATGATTCCCTCCGCCTTGTTGCTGTTCTGGTAATCGACGATCCAGTTCTCGCTCAGTTGCTGGAAGGAAAGCAGCACGTCGTAGTTTCGCGCCGCCGCGGCACGGGTAATGCTTGCCAGCATGGACACGAAGAAGGGATTGATGTCGGAGTCCATTTCGGACTCCTGATGCACCAGCATGGCGATGGTCCGACTGTGCTGCGAGCGCAAATTGCTGGCGCTGCTGTCCACCTTGTAATTCTGCTGCCGGGCAATGAGCTGGATCTTGCGCCGGGTCTGGGGATTGACCAGCGGGCTTTCGCGCAGCGCCCGCGAAACCGTCGACTGGGAAACCCCCGCCAAGTCCGCGATGTCGAGCGAGGTCACCCTGGTCATATCGACGACTCCCGAGCAAATCCCCCACAGTATCCGACACTTGCCACATTCCGGCAACAAGACTGGTTGCAAAGGTCCGGTTGCCCCGCACCCGGCTAACCCATGACCCTGCGCGACACTTTATCCGTCATCCCGCGCGAGGCCCTACCCCCGTCATTCTGCGCGCAGAATGACATGTGGCAAGGCAACGCCAGGAGCCTGCGCCACAGGAATTCACGGCTGCAAATCCGCTCTCAGCCGCGCAATTTCTGCAGCAGTCTTTCGTGAATACCGCCAAAGCCGCCGTTGCTCATGATGACGATGTGATCGCCCGCCCTGGCGGTTGCGGCGAGGAAGTCGATGATGGCGTCCACGCTGTGGAATGCGCGGGAAGGGGTTTTTGCGGCGGTCGCCAGGGTGGTGCAATCCAGGTCGCAGTCTTTCGGTTGGAGCCAGACCGCTCCATCCGCCGCCGCCACGGATTCGTTCAGCGTCTGCTGATGCACACCGGCCTTCATGGTATTGGAGCGGGGTTCGATGACGGCGATGATTCTGCCCTCGCCGCCGAGCTTGGCCGCAAGACCCCGCAAGGTTGAGGCGATGGCTGTGGGATGGTGGGCGAAATCGTCGTACACCGAAATGCCGCCGGCAAGACCGCGCAATTCGAGCCGGCGCTTGACGCCGCTGAATCGGCCCAGCGCTTCCGCCGCGGTCGCCGCAGGCACTCCCGCATGTTCGGCGGCGACGATCGCAGCCGCGGCGTTCCTGGCGTTATGCAGCCCGGTCTGATCCCAGGCGACAGCCGCCACCGCGGGCTCTCCAGTCCCCGCCCGGTACTGTTCGAGTTCGAACGCGCTGCCGTCATCGGCGCCTGGCCGGATATTCCAGAACACCCCGTTCTCTTTGGCCATGCGGCTGCATTCTTCCGCATCAAGCGCCATGCCGATGCGCTGCGCCGGAGTCCAGCAGCCCTGCGCGATCACCGCATCAAGCGCCGGCTCGCCTGCGGGCAGGATGACGCGCCCGTTGCCCGGCAGGATGCGCAGCAGATGATGAAACTGGCGCTGGATCGCCGCGAGATCGTCGAAAATGTCCGCGTGATCGAATTCGAGATTGTTGAGAATCGTGGTGCGCGGCGCGTAGTGAATGAACTTGGAACGCTTGTCGCAGAAGGCGCTGTCGTACTCGTCGGCTTCCACCACGAAGAATTCCGATTCGCCAAGCCGGGCCGATACCGGAAAATTGTTGGTGACGCCGCCAATCAGGAATCCCGGCTTGAGCCCCGCATATTCCAGAATCCAGGCAAGCATGGCGCTGGTGCTCGTCTTGCCGTGGGTGCCGGCGACGCCGAGTACCCACTTGTCCCTGAGCACGAATTGGGCGAGCCACTGCGGCCCGGAAATGTAGGGCATACCTTCGTCAAGCACCCGCTCGAGCACCGGATTTCCCCGGGAAATGGTATTGCCCACCACGACGAGTGCAGGCGTTTGGTCCAGATGTTCGGGCAGATAGCCTTCCAGCACTTCGATGCCGCAGTCTTCCAGTTGGGTGCTCATGGGAGGATAGGTATTGGCGTCGCAGCCGCTCACCCGGTGGCCGAGTTGCCTGGCAAGCAGGGCAAGACTGCCCATGAAGGCGCCGCAGATGCCGATGATGTGGAGTTGCATGAAAGAGGATTCGCCGGTTGACTCGCCGCGCCGTGGCCTGTCTTATAGCACAAATCCGAAACGGCGCCGCCTATGGACTTCACCGCCTGGTCGATGGCCCTGTATGCAAGGCCGCAAGTGGAAGCGAGCTGCCTGCGCCTGCAGGACGAGTATGGCCTTGACGTGAACGTGGTGTTGTTCTGTTACTGGTACGGCGCTTGTGGCGGAGTGATGGACGACGCGCTCTGGCGGCGTATCGGGGAAATTTCGGAGCAGTGCCAGAATCGGCTGGTTCGGCCACTGCGCGAAGCGCGGCGCTGGTTGAAGGCGCCGGTGTTCGAGCCGGAAGAGGACCGGCTTCGGCTGCGCGAGCGAATCAGGGAAGATGAACTCGCCGCGGAGTTGTTGCAGCAGAAATGGATGCAGCGGGCAGCGGAAGATTCTTCGCCGGGCCGGCAATCGGAACCTGCCGCAGCGACCCGGCGCAATGCCGGGGCGCTATTGCAGCGCCATGGCATTGCGCCCAATGATGAAATCAGGGAGTTGCTGGAAGAGATATCCCGGGCTGTGGCGACTCTCGTTTGACGAAACCCTCGAACAGGCCTTCTATTTTGGCCATGCGTTCCCGCAATTTGCCGGTTTCCTTGTTCATGTCTTTTTTCAGCGCGGAAATGTCCCGGTTCATGTCCTGCCGCAAAGAGCTGATATCCCTTTGCAGCCGGCACTGCAAATTCAGCAATATGCCGATGGTCCCTGCGACGCCCGCCAGGGTGATGATGTCTGTCAGTTCCACGATGGATACCTCCATACCGGTGCATTATTGCGCCGCCAGCTCAATCACCACGTCGTAGTGGAAACGCACGAAGCGGTGCAGTTCGCTGATCAGGATCCGTTCCTGGTCGCTGTGGGCGCCGAATCCGAGGGCCGCGTCTTCCCGGTCGATGGCGGGGCCGATGCCATAGCACTGGATTCCCGCCGCCCGCAGATAGGCCATGTCGGTGGCGCCGGTACTCATGGTGGGCAGGGTAATGACGCCGTAGTGTTCCCGGGTCTGGCTCTCGATGGCGCGAAAGGCGTCGGTATCGAGACTGCTTTCCCCCCTGGGCCGGGTATTGCGGGCGCCAAGGCTGACTTCCACCGCCGGGTCATCCACCACGCGCCGGATCTCATCGAGAAAGCTGATGACGTCTTCATCGGGCAAGGCGCGGAAGTGCCGGAGAGTCTCCTCTTCCACCATGTCCCAATCCGGTTCCCCGGTCTGGGCCAGGGCGGCCCCGCAAAAGAACAACAGCGACAGCAGGCTGATTCGAACCATCAGTTTTCTCCCCATTCAGGCAAGGCGTTCGCAGCGCGACAGCAGCGCCAGACGAAGACGAATCAGTCTCCCCTTACGTATTTTACAAGTTGCCGCGGCCCCACTTCCGCCCCGTACACATTGCCGTGCCTGTCAGCGGCCACGCCTTCGGCCGCGCTGGTGCCGCCGGGATTCTGGTCCGGGTCGGGAATGAAGCTGAACACATGGCCGGTTACCGCGCTGCCGATGCGAATGCCGCGGCGCCAGCCGGGGTTGGAAGTGGCGCTGGACTCGGAATCGGCCGCATACAGAATATCGTTGGCGTCGATGAAAATGCCGCTGAGCCTGCCGAATTGAAACCACTCATCGACGAATGTGCCGTCCTGCTCGAAAATCTGGATGCGCACATTGCCCCGGTCGGCGACGAACAGCCTGCCCCGGGAATCGAATGCGAGGCTGTGGGGTGTGCGGAATTCACCGGGCGCCGTGCCGATATGGCCCCAGCTTTCAATGAAATTGCCTTCCGCATCGAACTTGGCGATGCGCGCCACCGTGGACAAGTCGGCATTGGCGCTCTGGCCGCCGTGTCCATCGCCCACATAGATGTTGCCGTCCTGGTCGGTGATCACGTCATTGGGCGAATTCAGCAATGGGCCGGCGCCGTCGCCGGCCACTCCCGGCTCGCCAAGCACCATCAGCACTTCGCCTTCGGGGCTGAACTTGTACACCGTATGGCCCTTGCCGGCGGCGTCGGGGTTTTCGGCCAGCTCCGCCGCGGTTGCGGCCCGGGCATCGGTGATCCAGACATTGCCGTCAACATCGATATGGATGCCGTGCGGCCAGATGATCATGCCGCCGCCGAAGGAAGTCAGGATGTTGCCCTCCGGATCGTACTTGATGACCGGGTCCACGTCGGACAGGGCGCAACTGTTGGCGCCGCAACGCTCGGCGACCCAGATCGATTCACCGTCGATGTCGATATCCACAGCACTGGTTGATCCCCACTCACGGTCGTCTGGCAAGGGGAAATAGTCGTTAATGGTCGTGTAGGGATTGGGGTGGTTGTTGGTCGGCGTCATGACTTTCTGGGCGCTGGCAATGCCGGACAGCGTCAGCAGGGCAGCAGCCAAAGCCGCGGAAATCCACTTCATGCAAGTCGAACGAATCATGGTCGGCCTCCTCGGGAAGTTGCTTGTCTTGAATGGGCGAAGCATAAAAGCCGCACCGATGCTTGTCCATACGTTTGGTTGATAGCGCGAATTTGTTCTTGAATTCAACACTGAACCCGCGTACTTTCGGTGGCTGGCGCCAAATTTCGAAAAACCAGACACTTTTGGAGGTTCCCATGACCTGCAATATCACTGGCAAGACGCTCGCGGCCCTGGCTGGCGGTCTGCTTTCCTGCCTGACTCTCGCCCAGTCCGGCGAGATTCCGCGCACTGAATACGGCCACCCGGACTTACAGGGCACCTATACCTTCCGTACGCTGACTCCGCTCAATCGTCCCGCCGAGCTCGAAAATCTCGAAGTGCTCACCGAAGAACAGGCTGCGGAGTGGGAGGCCTACGAGAATCGCCGCCAGAATCGCGACCTGATTATCGACAGTGTCGGCGGCGCGGGGTATCCGCCCGGGGTAATTTCCTACAACGAGTTCTGGTATGAGCGCGGCAGCGAAACGATTCACGACCGTCGCACTTCCTTGATTTACGATCCGCCCAATGGCCGTATGCCGCCGCTGAATGAAGCCGGCCGGCAGCGCCGCGCCGAATATCAGGAAATGATCTTCAACAGCGCCGGCCCCGAGGGCCGCACCACCGTGGATCGCTGCATTACCGGTTTCGTCGGCGGGCCGCCGATGATTCCCGGCTCGTACAACAACAACATGCAAATCGTGCAGACCCGGGACAGCATCATGATCCTGAATGAAATGGTGCACTCCGCCCGGGTCATCCGGCTCGACAGCGAGCACCACACCCGGCAGCTCAAGTGGGAGGGCGATTCCGTCGGCTACTGGGACGGCGACGATCTGGTGGTGCATACCCGGCACTTCTATCACGACTACAACCTGCGCGGCATGTCCGACCAGGCGGTGATTGAAGAACGTTTCCGCTATGTGGACGAGAATACGATCGAATACGACTTCACCGTTACCGACCCCTTGTCCTGGGATGAGTCCTGGTCCGCCAGGCTGCCCTTGCGCAGATCGCCGGACCCGGTATTCGAGTACGCCTGCCACGAGGGTAACCATGGCCTGCACGGCATTCTGGCGGGCTGGCGCCGCTATGAAGTCATGGGCTTCAATGGCGACGGTTCTCCCCGAGGCACTCAGGGCGAAGTCGATACCGACGAGAACTAGGGCCTGCGCCGCAGGAATTCGCGAAAGCGAAAATTCGCTATCGCCGCGCCACATTCCCGGAGCCTGTTGCGCGGGATTCCGGCGGGCCATTGCGAACCTCCGAGTGAAGCTGGCGATGCTGAAAAAGGCGCTGACGGTTCTGCTGCTGATTCTCGTTCCGGCCCAGGCTGCCGCAGCCGTTGAATCCATCCTGATTCGTTCCCGGCTTGACCCCAACGCCATCGAAATTACCGGCATCGATGTGCTGTTTCTCTATGACGAGGCAACCGCCGGGCAAATTCCCGCAACCAAATCGGCCTGGTACGCCAGTCGCCGGTCACTGACCCGGGAGTTGGGCGAAGCCTTTGATCTGGTGAGCACTTTCATCCCCCAGGGCTTTGATTCAGCCCGCCCGACCCTGCCGAAACGCGCCGGGGAAGCCATCCGGGTGCTGGTTTTCGCAGAACACGAAGCCTCGGAAGCCGCGCCGGTGGACATCACCGAAATGTCCCGGGTGCTGATCGAAATCGACCCTTTCGGCATCCGCGTGTCCGCCGAATGAAGCATATCCAGTTTTTTGCGCCGAGTTCCATCATGAGAATCACCGGATACCTTGCAATCGCCGTCTTCAGCCTGTTCACCCTGCAAGCCCAGGCCCAGAGCAATCCCGCGGCGGAACTGCTGCGGGAACTCATTCGGGTGGACACTTCCAACCCGCCGGGCAATGAAGGCGAATTGGCCGAGTTGCTGCGGCCCAGGTTCGAGGCGCTGGGATTTGAAGTATCCATTATCGAGACGCCCGCCCCCGGCAAGGCGCATTTCATCGCCAGGCTGCGCGGCGACGGCTCCAAAAGACCCCTGCTGCTCGCCGCCCATGCCGATGTGGTGGGAGTGGAGCGCGACTTGTGGACCCGGGAGCCATTCGCCGGCGATATCGTCAATGGCTATGTCTATGGTCGGGGAGCCATCGATTTCAAGGGCGGGCTTGCGGTATTCGCCGAAGCCGTCATGCGGCTTGCCAGGGATGAGGTTCCCCTGGCCCGGGACGTGATCTTTCTGGCGGAAGCCGATGAAGAGGGCGGCAGCTACGGCACGGGCTGGCTGGCCCGGGACCACTGGCCGTTGATCGAAGCCGAATTCGCGCTGAACGAAGGCGGCTGGATCATCAAGCGCCGCAACTCGGACGAGGTGCGCTACGTAAGCATTTCCACCGCCGACAAGTTCTTCCTTACCCTGCGCATCACCGCCTCCGGGCACAGCATCCATTCGTCCATGCCGCGCCCGGACAATGCCATCTTCACCCTCGCCCGGGCGCTGGACAAACTCTCGCGCCACGACACAGGCATACAGCTGATTCCGATTACGCGGCAGTTCTTCCAGACCCTGGCCGAGACCGCCGGGGAGCCCGAACGCACCTGGTTTGAAGACCTGCTTGCGGGAACCGATGCGGCCCGGGTGGCCCAGGCCGACCGGGCCATCGGCGTTGACCCGCTGCTGCGGGCCTTCATGCGCAATACCGTGGCGCCGGTGATTATCGAGGGTGGCTTCCGCACCAATGTCATTCCCGGCACCGCCAGCGCACTGGTCAATTTCCGCCTGATACCGGGCACGGACGTTGCGGCCTTTATTGAGGAAATCCGCCGGGTAACCGCCGACCCGGCCATCTCGGTGGAGATTTCCACCAGCGCCGGCGAAAGCCAGCAGGAGGCGCTGGCAAGACTGCAGCAAAGATCCACGCAGCAGCCGTCTCCCGAAGACACCGAGTTGTACCAGGCACTGGCGGACTCCGCCCGCGAGCAATACCCCGAAGCCCTGGTCACTTCCTATCTGTTTCAGGCCGGCACCGACGCCAGCGCCTGGCGCAACCGGGGCGTTCCGGTGTACGGCATTTATCCCTACCCCATCGACCAGGACGATCTTTCCCGCATGCATGGCAACGATGAGCGGGTTTCGGTGCAATCCCTCGCCGAGGGAACCGAAATGATATATCGCGTACTGCTTGAGGTGGCGGGCGCCGACTGACCCCCGCCACAGCGAACCGCGGGCAATCAGCCATTGAGCAGGAAATGGGCGCCGATGCTGGCGAAGTAGCCGAGCATGATCGCCCAGCTCCATTTCAGGTGGGAAAAGAAGGTATACACCCCTCGCGCCTGCCCCATGACGGCAACGCCAGCCGCCGAGCCGATCGACAGCATGGAGCCGCCGGCGCCGGCGGTCAGGGTAATCAACAGCCACTGGAACAGGTCCATCTCCGGCGACATTTCGAGCACGGCGAACATGACCGGGATGTTGTCGATCAGCGCCGAGGCGAATCCCACCAGCACATTGGCCACCGTGGGCCCCAGGCCTTCATAGGTGAATTCGGAAACCACCGCGAGATAGCCAAAGGCGCCAAGCCCGCCGACGCAGAGGATAATCCCGTAGAAAAAGATCAGCGTGTCCCACTCGGCCCGCTGGAGATTGTGGAAAATATTGTAGGGCTGCTCGCGACCCTCGATTTCGTCTTCCAGCATGGAATCGCCGAACATGGCGGCATCGCCGCTGACCAGTGATGTGGCCGAGCCCATGTAGCCGGCGTCGCGCATTTGCAGGTAGTAGCCATACAGCTTGAGTATGCCAAGACCGGTCATCATGCCGAGCACCGGCGGCAGGTGCAGGAAGTTGTGGAAGCCCACCGCCATGGCGATGGTCATGCCGAACAGCCCCACCACCACCCAGCCACCGAATTTCACCTCGGCCTTTTCCTCGATTGCCGGGGGTTTTTCATGGGAAACCGCAAAACTCATGATCCCGGCGGTGACCACCCAGTTCACGATGGATGGAATCACCAGCACGAAAAACTCCTGGAACTGGACGTATCCCGCCTGCCAGATCATCAGGGTGGTGATGTCTCCGAAGGGGCTGAAAACGCCCCCGGCATTGGCCGCCACCACCACATTGATGCAGCCGAGGACGACGAAGCGGGTATTGTCTCCGCCAATGGAAACCACCACAGCGGCCATGAGCAGGGCGGTGGTGAGATTATCCGCCAGTGGCGACATGCAGAAGGAAATCAGCCCGGTAATCCAGAACAGCTTGCGCAGGGAAAATCCCGCGCTGACAAGCTTCGCCCGCAACAGGTTGAAGATGCCCCGCTCTTCCATGGTGTTGATGTAGGTCATCGCCGCGAGCAGAAAGAGGAACAGCTCGACGAATTCCAGCAGGTTGTGGGAAACCAGCTCTTCCGCCAGCGCAGACTCGCCAGCGGCCGAATAGGCCAGCGCCACCAGAATCCAGATCACGCCGGCGGCAACCACCACGGGTTTCGATTTGCGCAGATGAATGTTCTCTTCACTGATCACCAGGGCATAGGCGAGCACAAACAACACCAGCGCGGCGATGCCGAGACCGCTGCCCGTGAGATCGAGGCCCGTCACCGCCTCGGCGGCCCGAGCCGTCTGGGTGAATGAAACGAGAGCCAGCAACAGCCCTGTCTGGCCAATCCACCCACAAATCCGCTTCATCGATGAGACTCCTCCAGCTATCCCGGGAAATTGGCGGACCATTCTACACCAGTCTCACAAGTACCCGAAGATCCGGCCCATAGTTCACAAATCGACACTGAAGCTTTAACAATACCTGCAACCGAAATTTTTTCTCCGGAAAAAGGTACAGGTTCGACCAATAAATTTCGCCAAGAGAATCCAAAACTGGGTGGATCAGGAAAGCCAAATCTCATCAGATTTTCTCCTGTCTTTGCTGAAAATCGTCACCAAGTAATAGCTCAGTTTGCGGCAAGGCGGCTGGCCTGGAGGTTGAGGAGTTCGTCGAGTTCCTCGGGCGGGGCGAGGGCGATGAGGACCGGGTCTTCGGCGTCCGGGTCGTTGAAGGCTTCAGCGTTGATCCGGGAGTCGGCGCCAGCGAGCTGGTAGCACTCCGGGCTGAGCAGCAGGGCGTTATCGGGACAGTCGTTGCAGATGCGCCGCGCCTGATCGGGAGCCTCGCCGATCAGGCTGTCGTTGGCGCCGCTGATGGGTGAATACAGTCTTGCCTCCAGCTTGCCGCTGTGGGCGACGAGGCCGAAACTGGCGCCGGCGACGCCGGGAAACTTATTGAGGTGAGGGATCAGGCGAAGAAACAGCAGCCCCGCGCAGATGGCGTAATAGGCTTGTTCCTCGCTGGCTGCGCTGCGGTGGAAGGCAATGAGAATCTCCTCTTCATGGCAGTAACAGACGCGGCCATTGTAGATCCGACCCACCTGGCCGGCGAGGACGTAGTAACGATCAAGCAATTGCAGCACCTGTTTCCGGCCCATGGCGGTGGACAGCGAGAAATAGTTGCTCATGCGAATTACGAGTACGCTGAGATCCGCCGCTTGCCCCTCCGGCGAGTCCGGCTCCCGGGATTCCTCGTTGAGCGGATCCAGAAAAGTGTTGCGAGACAGAAACCTCGCCGTGGCATTGTATTGCCGGGTAAGATTGGCCACTTCATCATGCCCGGTGGGTTCGGGACACTCGGCGATTTCTCCGCGCCTGATCTTGCCCAGGGACCAACCCAGCAGATTGAGCGGAAAACCAAGCGCGACCTGGCAATAGATTGCGAGAAAAATCCAGGTGACCAGCAGCATGATGAGGGTGGCGCCGCCCACAAGCAGCAGATTGTCGTTCAGGGTCGCCTGCAGATAGCCGAGATCCAGGGCAACGCTGACGGCACCCTGATCGGCGCCTAAAAACTGAATGCTGCGGGTGTAATACTCCTCCCGCAGCATCGGTCGCGTGAGCAAGGCAATGGGGGATACGGTATTGGGGTTGCCCGCCACCGCCACGCTTTGCCCCTGTTCATCGAGCAGGCTGGCTTCGATGACCGCCGGGTCCGCCGCCAACTCTTCCAGAATGACATTGATACTGATGAGGTCATCGGCCTCGACGTGCTCGGCGAGCAATTCCGCCGCCTGCCGCGCAATGGTGGGGCCAAGCTGGTCCGCCTGGGCCTGGAGCACCTGCCGCGTATGGTAGCTGCTGATCAGCCAGAACAGGCTCATGGCCAGCAACAAGGCGATACAGGCAATCAGGGAAATGCGCGAGCCAATGCGGGTGGACTTCATAGCGCGAGCATAATTGCCGCTGCCAATGTTGGCAATCGAAAGCCTCAGGCGGCGCGGACGGCCATCTCTCGGGGAAACTCGTATGTCAACCCGGCATTGGGCCTGGCAAGGCAAAAACCCTGGGTGAGCCTTGCCCCGGCGCACCACAACCAGGGCAAGTCGTCCATGTCTTCCACCAGGGCGGCAATCACCTCTAGCCCGGCATCCTGCAATCCCTGCAGAAGAGCCTGCGCCTGCTTGCGGTCGGCGCCGGCCCGGTTTCCCCCGGACAGGTTGATCTTCACGAAATCGACGTTCAGCAGCGGCAGATAGCGGAAAGGGTTGTCGGTAAAGCCGAAATTGCTGATGGCAAGACGAACTTCGAGCCGGGCCAGGTGTTCGCAGAAGTATTGCACGTGGTGCTGGGCCACCAGCACGTCTATCTCGCTGACCTGCAAGACGAGTTGCCGGGCAAGATGCGGCGCCGGGGCGAGCTCGGTCTCGAGCCAGCGGTAGAAATCCGGGTCCACCAGCGAGTTCAGGGTCAGATTAACAAAAAGACACAGCGAGGGTTTGCCGCTTTCCCGCAGGACGCCAAGCCCACGGCGGCACAGTTGCCGGTCGATGATGCCGCCGAGAGCATTCCGCACCGCGATTTCAAATAGCCGTAGAGGCGCAAGACGGCGGTTTTCCAATGGCAATCGGCAACGTACCTCATAGCGTTCCACGCCGTCCGGCAGCAGGCTGACGATGGGCTGGAAATTCAGCGCCAGCGGCTGGCGCTCCAGCGCGGGGCCAAGCTCCACGGGGTCGAATCCATCGACTTCGTGCATGGTGGAAAGGCAGCTTTCGCCGTGGCGGCGGAACAGGGCGACGCGCAACTGGTGCCTGGCCCGGGCGAACATCATTTCCGGCCCGCCCACGCCGGGCTCCACAGTCGCCAGACCCACTGCGCACTTGAGTTCAATCCGGGACGGAATCGATTCGGAAACCGTGGTCTGCAGGGCCTGCTTGATCCGGTCGGTTATCTGCCGGGCCCGGACGCTGTCCTCATTGAGCAGAAGCAGGGCAAACTCGTAGTTTTCGCAGCGGCACAGGGAAATGCCCGGGGGCAGATTCTTCGCCAGCAGCCTTGCCACATCACAGAGCACGAAACTTGCATCGGACTTGCCCACCCAGGAGCGGATCTCGTAGAAGTTTTCCAGTTGCAACAGCGCAAGCGTGGCTGGCCCGCCATCGGCCAACGCCTGCCCGAGTGCGTTTTCAAGAAAGGCCCGGTTCGGCAGGCCGGTGAGTGCGTCGAGATATTCGTTCGGCAATTGCGCCGCTTCAGATTGCAGGGACCCGTCCATGGACAGATTCTCCTCTTCAGTTCATGGCATTCGCGTTTTCGCAGGCTGACCCGGTTCTTCCCGCACGAGGCGGGGCACCAGATAGCCGGGGAGGGATGCCTGCAACTCCCCCATGATCGCCAGGGCGGAGTCGAGGTCTACCTGAAAATGTGAGGTTCCCGCGACCCGGTCCGGCAGGTGCAGGTAATAAGGTAGTACATTTTCTGAAAAAAGCCGCATTGAGAGCGAAAAAAGTGTGCTTGCCTCGTCATTGACTCCCTTGAGCAGCACCGTCTGATTGAGCAGGGTGCTTCCGTTCCCATGCAGGGCTCCCAGCGCGGCGGCCACCCGGGAGTCGATTTCCCGGCCATGATTGCAATGAATGACCACCACGACCCGGGACCTGCTTTGGGCGAGCATGGCCAGCAATTCCGCCGTGACCCGCTCGGGAATCACCACGGGCAAACGGGTGTGGATGCGCAGTGTGCTGACATGGGGGATTCCGGCAATGGCCTCGATCAGCCAGCCGAGTTGCCGGTCCGCCAGGGCCAGCGGGTCGCCGCCGCTGAGAATCACTTCCACGATGCTGGCGTCATCCCGGATATAGTCCAGCGCCGTGCGCCACTGCCGCCGTCCCGGCGTATTGCCTTCGTAATCGAATTCGCGGCGGAAACAGTAGCGGCAGTGAATCGCGCAATGCGGCGCGGCGATCAACAGGGCCCGGCCCCGATACTTGTGCAGCAGACCGGGCCGCGGATTATAATGGCGCTCCCGCAGCGGGTCGGCCACAAAGCCCGGCGCGGCGCGCTCTTCGGCGACGGCGGGCCACACCTGCCGCAGCAGCGGGTCCCGCCAGTTGCCTTTTTCCATGCGCGCGGCGAAGCCCCGCGGCACCTTCAGCGGAAACTGCCTGAGCGCCAGTTCACCGGCCGGGTGCTGCCGCTGGTCGAGTTGCAGGAAATCGGCAAGCTCCCGGGGATCGGTAATCAGATCGGAGAGGGATTGCCGCCAATCCGCGGCTGACTCACTGGCTGGGAGCATGTTGGCAGCGCACCAGGCAACAAATGGAAACAGGGGAAATGCTATGACATCCTATTCAACCAACGAGTTCAAGGGCGGTCTGAAACTGCTGGTGGACGGCGAACCCTGCTCGATTCTGGAAAACGAATTCGTCAAGCCCGGCAAGGGCCAGGCTTTCAATCGGGTCAAGTTCCGCAATCTGCTCAATGGCCGCGTCTGGGAGCGCACCTTCAAGTCCGGCGAATCGCTGCCCGGCGCCGACGTGCTCGAAATCGACATGGAGTATCTCTACGAAGACGGCGAATTCTGGCATTTCATGAAAACCGACGGCAGCTACGAACAACTCGCCGCCGACGCCAGCGCCATCAGCGAGGCGAAAAACTGGCTGAAATCCCAGGAGGCGTATCAGGTCGTGCTGTGGAATGACAATCCCATCTCGGTGATTCCACCCAATTTCGTCGAACTCGAAGTGACCGAAACCGACCCCGGCCTCAAGGGCGACACCGCCCAGGGCGGCTCCAAGCCCGCCACCCTGAGTTCCGGCGCCGTGGTCAAGGTGCCCCTGTTCGTCAATGAAGGCGATGTGCTGCGGGTGGATACCCGAACCGGGGAGTACCAGAACCGGGTCAGCCGCTAGGAGCCTGCGGCGCAGGTTCCTGGGAGTCTGCGGCGCAGGAATTCGCGAAAGCGAAAATCCGCTATCGCCGCGCCCCTGGCCGGTCGATTGAGGGGAATATTGGTGAATATGCAACGAAATCGAGCGGCCAGGGGCGTGGATGAGAGCGGATTTGCGGCCGTGAATTCCTGCGGCGCAGGCTCCTAGGCTTCGCCACCGTGGCAGAATGGCGCCCCGGCGCAAGGCCGGAAATGCTGAGACTGCGGGCCGAAACCCTCGCAGGAATTCGCCGATTTTTCGCCGGGCGGGATGTGCTCGAAGTGGAAACCCCGCTGCTCGCCCCGACCACGGTTACCGAGGTCCATATCGACTCAATTCCCGCCAGTGTGGAACTTGCGGGACAGCCACGGGGCTTCTACCTGCAAACCTCGCCCGAATACGCCATGAAGCGCCTGCTCGCCGCGGGCAGCGGCGCCTGTTACCAGATGGGCAAGGCTTTCCGCCAGGGCGACTCCGGCGCTCGGCACAATCTGGAATTCACGCTGCTCGAATGGTATCGCCCCGGGTTCCGCCTGGAACAGCTCATGGAAGAAGTCGAAGACCTGCTGCGGGAGTTTCTGCCGCAAGCCGCGATTCCGCGCCTGCGCTATCGCGAGGTTTTCCTGGAGCATCTCGGCTTCGACCCGCACCGGGTCGAACTCGAAGTATTGCGGGGGCTTACCCGGCAAAGACTGCCGCTGGACGCCTCCGGACTCGACGCCACCGACTGTCTGCAATTGCTGTTCGGCCAGGTGATTGAACCGCAACTTCCCGAGTCCTGCTTCGTTTACGACTACCCGGCGGCCCAGGCGGCACTTGCCCGCATCAATCCCGACCGGGCAGGCGAGCCGGCGGCCCGGCGCTTCGAGTTGTTCTGCCGGGGCATGGAACTCGCCAACGGCTATGACGAGGAAACCGATGCGGAGAAGCTGCGCGCCAGATTCGAGCGCGACCGGCAAAGACGCGCCGAACTTGACCGCCCCATCCCCGAAATCGATGAAAGACTGCTGGCAGCCATGGAACACGGCCTGCCCGAGTGCTGCGGCGTCGCTTTCGGTGTGGACCGCCTGCTGATGCTGCTTGGTGGGGTGGATACCATCGGCGATGTGCTTGCCTTTACCACTGACTGCATTTGAAGGTGGGTTTGTGGCTTCGATGCGTCTCCGTCTGCTGGCGGGGTGTGCAGCGGACGCCGTAAATACAGTCCGGTCGCCAAGCACAGCTTGGCGTCGTTCCGGCTGCGCATGAAGCCGCGCTTCATAAACGCTTGCCTCCACCCCTGCAGGCTCCGGGCTCGGCTTCCTACGGAGCAGGCTTCCGGGCTTCAACTTCCTCGACCATGTGGGCGACATAGAGTTGGCGCAGCTTGCGGCTGACGGGGCCTGGCTTGCCATTGCCGATTAGCTGGTTGTCGATGCGGACTACCGGGTGCAGGATGGTGGTTGCGCTACTGATGAAGGCTTCGTCGGCGGCCAGGGCTTCTTCGAGACGGAAGGGCTTTTCCCCGGTTGCGATTCCCGCCCCGGCGGCAAGTTCGAGGAGCCGGCGGCGGCGGATTCCCGGCAGGATGCGATTCGACAGTGGTCGCGTGATCACCCTGCCGTCCCTGACGATATAGGCCGTCGAAGAAGCGCCTTCGGTTACCAGACCATCTTCGATCATCCAGGCTTCATCGGCGCGGTGATCAGCGGCATATTGTTTCGCCAGCACCTGGGCGAGCAGGTTGAGTGACTTGATGTCCCGCCGCAGCCAGCGGATTTCCCCGGTGGTGACAACGCTGATTCCGTGCTGGGCTGCGGGATTTTCCAGCAGCGGCATGACCTGGGTGAAGGCAGTCATGGTGGCGGGGGTGGCGGCGGGGAAGGTGAACTGGCGATCCGTGGCGCCACGGGTAACCTGGGTGTAGACGATGCCTTCTTCCAGCGAATTGCGCGCCACAAGTTGTTCGAGCCCTCGCTGATATTCTTCTCCGGAACAAGGCCAGGGAATCCGCAATTCCTTGAGGCTACGGGTCAGGCGTTGGAGGAAATAGTCCCGGTCCGCTAGCCGGCCGCGAATCACCGGCACCACTTCATAGACTCCGTCACCGAAGACGAAGCCGCGGTCGAAGATGGAAATCTTCGCCTCCTCTTCGGGCAGGTATTTCCCGTTCACGTAGACGATCCGGCTCATGAAACACTCCCCCCGATCAGCCTGTGCCCGCCACCCCGGGCGCGACCGCCGCTCACCTGCCCTGCTTCCCGAACATCGCCGCCACCGTATCGAGCGACGAGCCGTCCAGTCGCTGCACGGTCCATCCGTCCATGGCGACGGCGCCAAGCGAACGGTAAAACCGGATCGAAGGTTCGTTCCAGTCGAGCACCGACCATTCCATCCGCGTGCACCTGCGCTCCACGGCGAGCCGCGCCACATAGGTCAGCAGGCATTTGCCGTATCCCCGGCCGCGCATTTCCGGCTTGACGTAAATGTCTTCGAGATAGATTCCAGGCCGCCCGGTAAAGGTGGAAAAGTTGTGGAAAAACAGTGTGTAAGCCACCGCCTTCCCCTGCCATTCGCCGATGAGGACTTCCGCCGCCGGGCGCTCTCCGAACAGCGTCTCCCGCAGCACTTCCTCGGTAGCGACGACTTCATGGGCGAGTTTTTCGTATTCCGCCAGTTCCCGGATCAGGGACAGAATCAGGCCGCAATCTTCGGCCCGCGCCTCGCGCAATGCGAAATCCGGCAGTGTAGTTTCCATTTCGGCTTTGCCTCCCCCCTACCGTCTACATTCGTGGAGCGAAGTCCCCGTCCCCGTCATTCTGCGCGGAGCGAAGCGCCCTTTCCCGTCATTCTGCGCGGAGCGAAACACCCTTTCCCGTCATTCTGCGCGGAGCGAAGCGCAGTCGCAGAATCTCATGCAGTGCTCTCTCCCATAAAGATTCTGAGACTGCGCACGGAATGACGGTGAGGCCAGGAGCCTGCGCCGTGGGTGCCTCTCCCGTCGCCGGGCGCTGCTATAATACGCGACTTTTTGCGGCGGCGGGCCTGATATGCCGCCACATCGCTTCGCTCCCCATCCAGCCAACAGGAATACCGAATGCCAGCACCTGCGACGATCATCTACACCCAAACCGACGAAGCGCCCGCACTTGCCACCCATTCACTGCTCCCGATCATCCAGACCTATTGCGCGGTCTCCGGCGTCGAGGTGGAACTGCGGGATATTTCGCTGGCCGGGCGCATCATTGCTGCTTTTCCCGAGCGTCTTGCGCCCGCCCAGCGCCAGCCCGACGCCCTCGCCGAACTCGGCCGCAAGACCCAGGACCCGCTGGCCAATATCATCAAGCTGCCCAATATCTCCGCTTCGGTACCGCAGATGAAAGCGGCGATCAGTGAATTGCGGCAAAAGGGCTACGATTTGCCGGACTATCCTGACGAGCCCGCCAACACGGAACAGGCCGAAATCAAGTCTCGCTATGACCGGATCAAGGGCAGCGCGGTCAATCCGGTGCTGCGGGAAGGCAACTCAGACCGCCGCGCGCCGGCTTCGGTGAAGGCCTACGCCCGCAAGCATCCCCATTCCATGGGCGCCTGGTCGGCGGATTCCGCATCCCACGTGGCCAGCATGAGCCATGGCGACTTTTTCGGCAATGAACAGTCCACCACCGTCGACAAGGCCGGCAACTTGCGAATCGAGCACCGGGCCGCCGATGGCGCGGTCACCGTGCTCAGGGAAGATGTTCCCGTTCAGGCGGGAGAGGTGGTGGACGCCAGCTTCATGAGCTGCCGGGCGCTGCGGGCGTTTCTCGCCGAATCCGTGGCCGACGCCAAAGCCCGGGGCGTGCTGTTTTCGCTGCATCTCAAGGCCACCATGATGAAAGTATCGGACCCGATCATCTTCGGCCATGGGGTGCAGGTGTATTTCGCCGACCTCTTCCGCAAGCACGGAGCGCTGTTCGAGGAACTCGGGGTGGATGTGAACAATGGCTTCGGCGACCTGCTCGCGCGCATCGCCGGCCTGCCCGACTCCCAGCGGAAGCAAATCGAAGTCGATATCGAACAGGTCTTCGCCGCACAACCGCCCATGGCCATGGTGGACTCCGGCCGGGGTATCACCAATCTGCACGTGCCCAGCGACATCATCATCGACGCCTCGATGCCGGCGGCGCTGCGTTCCTCGGGCAAGATGTGGGGGCCCGACGGCAAGCTGCACGACATGAAGGCGGTGATTCCGGATCGCTCCTACGGCCCCATCTACCAGCAGGTGATCGATTTCTGCAAGGCCAATGGCGCCTTCGACCCGGCCACCATGGGCAGTGTGCCCAATGTGGGCCTGATGGCCCAGAAAGCGGAAGAATACGGCTCGCACGACAAGACTTTCGAGATTGCCGCAGACGGGGAAGTCATTGTCATCGACGATTCCGGCAAGGAGTTGTTCCGTCACCAGGTGGAAACCGGCGATATCTGGCGCCTGTGCCAAGTGCGCGATGCGGCGATTCGCGATTGGGTCAAGCTCGCGGTAAACCGCGCCCGGGCCAGCGGTGCCCCCGCAGTGTTCTGGCTCAACGAAGACCGGCCCCACGATGCCCAGGTCCTGGCGAAGGTGCGCGAGTATCTGCCGGAACACGATACCGCGGGGCTCGAAATCCATTTCATGGCGCCCGCCGAAGCCGCCCGCTTCTCATTGATCCGCATGGGACAGGGCAAGGATACGATTTCGGTTACCGGCAATGTGCTGCGGGACTACCTGACGGATCTGTTCCCGATTCTCGAACTCGGCACCAGCGCGAAAATGCTTTCCATCGTGCCCTTGATGAACGGCGGCGGCCTGTTCGAAACCGGCGCCGGCGGCTCGGCGCCGAAGCACGTGCAACAGTTCGAAAAGGAAAACCACCTGCGCTGGGATTCGCTCGGCGAGTTTCTCGCCCTGGCCGCCTCGCTTGAACATCTCGCCGGAGCGGCGGAGAACGAAGGCGCCGGCGTGCTGGCCCGGGCGCTGGACCGCGCCACGGGAACCTTCCTCGAAAACAACAAGTCGCCTTCGCGCAAGGTGAACGAGATTGACAACCGCGGCAGCCATTTCTATCTGGCGATGTACTGGGCGCGGGAACTGGCGGCCCAGGACGAAGACGACGAAGTCGCCGAGCGCTTCCGCCCGCTCGCCGAAGCCCTGCTCGAAGCCGAGGATCAGATCATCGACGAACTGAACGCGGCCCAGGGCGCCCCAGCCGACGTCGGCGGCTACTACGCCCCCAACCCCGCGCTCGCCAGCGCCGCCATGCGCCCCAGCGCCACCTTCAACAGCATCCTCGAAAGCCTCTGATAAGACTCGGGAGTACTTCCCCGAGCCATGAGCGATTGTAACTTCGATCCATCGCAATTCGCCTCGCAGAGTCACATGTATCAGAGGGTCGCTGCGAAACAGTTGCAACCAGTGCCGCTCAGGACGATGCTTCGCGGGGGTCTTCGTGATCGGTCAACTTGTGATAAAGCCGGTGCAGCCAGACTTTGTGCCTGTGGTGGTGAGCGAACTCCACAAACACACGGGACAAGACCAGCACCTGAAACAAGTGAAAGCCGATGTCCGTAATTACAGCTGGGCCTCCATTTCCCTGTCGAATCGAGTCAAAGCTGCTGAAAACCGCTATGAGCAGGAGGATGGACAGGGCTTTCCAGCCAAAATAGCCACTGTAGCAGCCGGTTTTCATATCCCACACAACTGCGGGCAGGAAGTTGATCGATGTCATCACAATCAGCACGATCATGAGTGAGTCAAGTAGAGTCAGTGGAAATTCCATAATGTCCCCTCCCGAAGAATTCGGCTAATCTCCAATAATGGTTTTCAGTCAGTTAGCAAGATATGCAAAAGATGGCCGGGGAGGGTTTGATTCGTCCCCGGCTCGAATGTTTGTCAATCCTGCAATGATGATTGGCTGGTAGTTACAATGCTATCAAGATGTATACCATCTGGGCATCCGCCCCGTCGCTTGATCGCCCAGGACCATGCTCCCGCAGGAGGCCGATAGACCTGGATTTGGCCGGAGCAGCGGGCGGTACCGACGAACCAAATCCGCTTGTCCTACCGGGCCATGCGCTCCAGGCGGTCAACGTTCTGGAAGCCCCTGGGGAGTTTGAGGCCGCGGCGACCGCGCTCGCCGAGGTATACCTCGAATTCCGAGAGTCTCATCTTGCGGTAGCGGGCGCCGGAATGGATGATGAGGATGTCCCTGGACGAGATGACGGAAACGGTGGCAACGAATTCCTGGCGGGCGCGAACCCGGGCGGCGGGAATGCCCATGATGCGATTGCCCTTGCCCCGGGCGAGGCGGGGCAGTTCGGCAAGGGGAAAGATCAGCATGCGCCCTTCATTGCTGACGCTGGCGATGAGCTGTTGCTCGTAGTCCTCCACGGTCAGCGCCGGCAAGACCCGGGCGCCCTCGGGCAGGCGCAGGGCGGATTTGCCGTTGCGGTTCTTGCTGATGAGTTCGCTGATGCGGGTGACAAAGCCGTAACCCGCGTCGCTGGCAAGCAGCACTTCCTGATGGGCTTCGCCGATGACCAGACCTTCGAAGGTGGCCCCTGAAGGCGGATTGAGCTTGCCGGAAAGCGGCTCGCCCTGGCCCCGGGCCGATGGCAGCGTGTGGGCCGGCAGGGAATAGGAACGGCCCGTGGAATCGAGGAACACCGCGGCCTGATTGCTTTTGCCCCGGCCAGAGAGCTTGAAGCTGTCGCCGGACTTGTATTGCAGGCTGGCGGGGTCGATATCGTGGCCTCGGGCGGCGCGCACCCAGCCACGCTCCGAAAGCACCACGGTTACCGGTTCGGTGGGCAGCAATTCGGCTTCGCTGAAGGCTCTGGCTTCCCGGGCTTCGGTGATGGGCGTTCTTCTTTCGTCGCCGAATTTTTCCAGGTCTTCGCGGATTTCCCGCTGGATGAAGGCGGTAAGGTTGGCCCTGGAATCGAGCAACCGCTGGTGCCGGTCGCGTTCCTCGCCGAGTTCCTTCTGCTCGGCCTTGATGCGGATTTCCTCGAGTTTGGCGAGCTGTTTCAGGCGCAGTTCGAGTATGGCTTCGGCCTGTTTTTCGCTGAGACCGAAGCGCGCCATCAGGGCCGGCCCCGGGGCGTCCTCCTCGCGCACGATCTGGATGACTTCGTCGATATGGAGATAGGCGATGAGCAGTCCGTCGAGGATATGCAGCCGCGACAGGATGCGTTCCAGGCGGAACTTGAGGCGCCGCCGCACGGTGAGCACGCGGAAGTCGAGCCATTCCCGCAGCATCGTCGCCAGATCCTTGACCTGGGGCCGCCGGTTGTTGCCGATGACGTTGAAATTGACCCGGTACTGTTTTTCCAGATCAGTGGTGGCGAAGAGATGCGACATCACGCCTTGCCGGTCCACCCGGCTGGAGCGCAGCACGATGACGATCCGCGTGGGATTCTCGTGGTCCGATTCATCGCGCAGATCCACCACCATGGGCAGTTTTTTCTTCTGCATCTGGGCGGCGATCTGCTCCAGCACCCGGGCGCCGGAGACCTGGTAGGGCAAGGCGGTGATGATGATCTCGCCGCTTTCGAACTGGCAGCAGGCCCGGGCTTTCAGGGCGCCGCGACCGCTGCGGTAGATGGCGAGAATTTCTTCCCGGGAACTGACCAACTCGGCGCCGGTGGGAAAATCGGGCCCCTGAATGAATTGGCAGATCTGCTCCACGCCGGCCTCGGGGTGATCGAGCAGATGCATGCAGGCCCTGGCGACTTCGCCGAGGTTATGTGGCGGAATATCGGTGGCCATGCCCACGGCAATGCCGCTGCCGCCATTGAGCAGCACATTGGGCAGGCGCGCCGGGAGGATTTCCGGCTCCTGCAGGCTGCCGTCGAAATTGGGCTTCCAGTCCACGGTGCCCTGGCCGAGTTCGGCGAGCAGCAGTTCGGCGTAGTTGCGCAGGCGCGATTCGGTATAGCGCATGGCGGCGAAGGACTTGGGATCGTCCTGGGAGCCCCAGTTGCCCTGGCCGTCCACCAGCGGGTAGCGGTAATTGAAGGGCTGGGCCATATGCACCATGGCCTCGTAGCAGGCGGAATCGCCGTGGGGATGAAACTTGCCGATCACATCGCCAATGGTGCGCGCCGATTTCTTGAATTTCGACGCCGCCTTCAGGCCCAGCTCGGACATGGCGTAGACAATCCGCCGTTGCACCGGCTTGAGACCGTCGCCCAGGCTGGGCAGGGCGCGGTCATTGATGACATACATCGAATAATTGAGATAGGCCTGCCGCGTATAGGTATGCAGCGGTATGCGTTCGGTATCGTCTGATTGTAATTCGAGGTCGAGGGTCATGGGTATGGTCCCGTTCAATCCACCAGTTGCGCCTGGTTGCCGCTGTTTTCGAGCCAGTGCTTGCGGTCGGCGGCGCGGTTCCGGGCGAGCAGCATGTCCATGACCGATTCGGCGGACTCGGTTGGGCCGGGGGCGTCATCAAGGCTCAATTGCACCAGCCGCCGGGTTTCCGGCGCCATGGTGGTTTCCCGCAATTGCATGGGGTTCATCTCGCCAAGGCCCTTGAATCGCTGGACATTGGCGCGGACCGATTTCTTCTCCGTGGCGAGCTTGTCGAGAATGCCGTTCTTCTCTTCTTCATCCAGGGCATAGTAGACCTCCTTGCCCGCATCGATGCGGAACAGCGGCGGCATGGCCACATACACATGGCCCGCTTCGAGTACCGGGCGGAAGTGTTTCAGGAACAGCGCACAGAGCAGGGTGGCGATATGCAGCCCGTCGGAGTCCGCGTCGGCGAGAATGCAGATCTTGCCGTAACGCAGGCTGCCAATATCCTTCACCCCCGGGTCGACACCGAGTGCGATGGCAATGTCGTGTACCGCCTGGGAAGCGAGAATCTCGCCGGAATCGACTTCCCAGGTATTCAGGATCTTTCCCCGCAGCGGCATGATCGCCTGGAATTCCCGGTTTCGCGCCTGCTTGGCGGAACCGCCGGCGGAATCGCCTTCCACAAGGAACAGCTCGCCCTGGGACACGTCTTCAGTGGAGCAGTCGGCGAGCTTGCCGGGCAGGGCAGGGCCCGAGCCGATCTTCTTGCGCACGACTTTCTTGCCGGCCTTGCTGCGGCGCTGGGCGTGGCCGATGACGAGTTCGGCAATGGCCTCCGCCTCGGCGGTATGCTGGTTCAGCCACAGGCTGAAGGCGTCCTTGATGACACCGGCGACGAACACCGCGCATTTACGCGAGGCGAGGCGCTCCTTGGTCTGGCCCGAGAATTGCGGCTCGATCAGCTTGGATGAAAGCACATAGGCCAGATTTTCGAATATGTCGTCGGGGGTCAGCCGCAATCCCCGGGGCACCAGATTGCGGAATTCGCAGAACTCGCGCATGGCGTCGAGCAGGCCGGTTCGCAGGCCGCTGACGTGGGTGCCGCCAAGCGGCGTGGGAATCAGGTTGACGTAGCTTTCACAAACCGGCGTGCCGCCTTCGGGGAGCCATTGCAGGGCCCAGTCGACGGCTTCGTCATTGCCCTGGACCGCGCCGGTGAAAGGCTCGGCGGGAACGGTTTCCCATTCCGCTGTGGCCTGGGCGAGATAGTCCTTGAGCCCATCCTGATACTGCCAGGTCTCGCTGCTGGAATCGTCCGCCGCGGCGGAATGATCAAAAAAGCAGACTTTCAGGCCGGGGCAGAGCACCGCCTTGGCGCGCAGGGCGTGTTTCAGCTTCGGCACGGAAATTCGGGTGGTGTCGAAATAGTCGCCGTTGGGCAGGAACTGGATGCGGGTGCCGGTATTGCGCATGCCCACCGTGCCGGTCACCGCAAGATCGCCGGACTTCTCGCCATCGCGGAAGGCCATGCTGTAGACCTTGCCGCCGCGCTTTACCTCCACCGCGAGATCGCTGGAAAGCGCGTTCACCACGGAAACCCCGACGCCGTGCAGGCCGCCCGAAAACTTGTAGCTGCGATCGGAAAACTTGGCGCCGGCGTGGAGCCGGGTGAGGATCAGTTCAACGCCGCTGACGCCTTCCTCGGGGTGGATGTCCACAGGCATGCCGCGACCGTCATCGCTGACTTCAACCGAGCCGTCGCCGTGCAAGCGGACGATGATTTCACTGGCGTGGCCGGCGATAGCTTCGTCGACGCTGTTGTCGACGACTTCCTGTACCAGATGGTTGGGCCGCGCCACATCGGTATACATGCCCGGACGCTTTCTGACCGGGTCGAGCCCGGCCAGCACTTCGATCGCGTCGGCGTTGTAACTTGCTCCCATTCTTCCTGGTTCCGGTTCGGGGCTGATGTTGAAAATCCGGACGAACTCCGGGAAGGGTTCGTCCGGCGCGTTGTCTAGGAGCCTGCGCCGTAGGAATTCACGGCTGCAAATCCGCTCTCATCCACGCCCCTGGCCGCTCGATTTCGTTGCATATCCACCAATATTCGCCTCAATCGACCGGCCAGGGGCGCGGCGATAGCGAATTTTCGCTTTCGCGAATTCCTACGGCGCAGACTCCTAGGGAAGCTCTGATTGTCTCGGAGCTTCGTAATACTACGTTTATCGCACGGGCGCCGCGTTTCTTGATTGACGGCGGCTCGAAAGCCCAGGGGCACGGCGATATCGAATTTTCGCTTTCGCGAAATCCTGCGGCGCAGCCCCCCCGGGGTGCGGGCTACCGGGCTTCCAGGGCGATTTCCCGGTCGAGTTCCATGCGGCCGCATTGCAGGCACAGCGTCAGCCATTCGCCGAGAAAGCGGTTGATCAGGGCTTTTTCATTGACCTGGTACATGCGCTCATTCGGTTGCCGGTAACGCGCCTTGAAGCCGCGATGGCCCTGGTAGGAAACGACTTCGGCGGAATTGACGTCGTGGTACGCCCGCACCTGCATCCCGGGGTTGGCCAGCCGGTCCGGATCGTCCGGCTGCTGCATGATTTCAAGGCAGGTGGTGTAGCGGAAAGCATCGGTGACCCGGATGCGCAGGGTGACGTCCCTGCCGTCGCGGCCGGGCAACAGAAAGCGCACGTCATGCCCCCGCAACTCCGCGGCGGCGGCCTCATCGAATTCGGCCACGGGACACCGGGACAGGTCGCGCCATGCCCGCAGCTTCGGCAGCAGGCGCAACAACCTGACGTAGTTGGCGTCGCGTTCGGCGATGTCCTCGACCAGGCTGAGCCGGTGTTTCCGCTTGGGCACGATCATTCCCGTCAAAGGCGTTTCGGATTCGATTGTAACCATTTGACCGGAACGGCGCAGCCCGGAAGCAGACCGTCATCCTGCGCGCAGTCGCAGGATCTTATTGGATGGCCACCGGAAGAGGGGCGCAGGCAGGCTTCACTAGGAGCCTGCCCCGTAGGAATTCACGGCTGCAAATCCGCTCTCATCCACGCCCTTGGCCGCTCAATTTCGTTGAATATCCACCAATATTCGCCTCAATTGATCGGCCAAGGGCGCGGCGATAGCGAATTTTCGCTTTCGCGAATTCCTACGGCGCAGGCTCCTAGGCGGAATCTCCGAACAGCCGATCCATCTCCGATTCATGGAGCTGCAGCCACTGCACGGCGATTATCGTCATGGCATTGTTGATGAGGCCGCTTTCCACCGCCGCCACCAGTTCATCGTAGGGAACCACAACGACTTCAATATCTTCATTCTCCGCGGCGAGGCCGTGGATGCCGCCGGCGGCGGAGGCGTCCACCTGACCGCAGAACAGCGTGATGCGCTCATTGCCAACGCCGGGGCTGTTGTAGTAATCGCAGATCTGAATCACCTTGACCGGATCCATATCCGATTCTTCCCGGCTTTCCCGGCGGGCAACCTGCAAGGGGTCGTCGTCTCCATCCACCATCCCCGCGACGAGTTCAAGCATCCAGGGGCTGCGATACTCATCGATCATGCCCACCCGAAACTGCCGCACCAGCACGGCTTCCCGGCGCACGGGGTCGTACAGCAAAATCCCGACGCCCCGGGGCCGCACAATCAGTTCGCGCCGGACCTCGCCGCTTTCGCCTCCGCCAAAAAGCCGATGCCGCAACACCAGCTCATCGACCCGGATGTAGCCCCCATGCAGCGTCCTGCGCGAAAGGACACCCACATCCCCGAGCCCGAATTTTGACCGCAGCTTATGGATCATGGCCATTGATTCTCCCAAGTTGAAATTCGCAGTTGATGGTTTGGCTTCAGCCCGTTGTGGATTACACCTTAGTATTCTCTGAAAAACTCCATCCGTGGAGTTTTTCATTATCGCAAAACCAAAGCGTGGTTTTGTTTTGCCCCCGAATTCAATGGCTTACTCTAGGTACGGAGCATAGCTCCGTACCGTTGCGGCCGCGCTCGAAGCTGCGCTTCGAAAACGCTTGCCTTCACCCATCGAATTCGGCGGCACTTCCATGTGTCGCAGGGAAGCTCTGACTTAATCAGAGCTTCCCTTACATCCCGCCGCTTTTCCTGTCTTCGACGTCAATCACGCAGACCGAAATTTTTCGCCGTTCGGAGTCAGTAAGGCTATCTTCCAGTCGGCGCTTTAATTCGCCGGCGCTCTTTGGCGGGGGGCCGGCATCTGGAATAGGCCGGCATTTTTCGTGGTTTCCAAACCAGAAAACCAAGTAAATTCCGTTACCGTCCGCTCCGGGATCGCGGGTGTATTTCGCTATCAGCTGAGTCCTGATGGCAGTCCACAAGTCCCGGTGGCAACTTCGTTTAATTTCAATGGGGGTGTTGTAGCCACTGAAGCACACGCGAATATCGGCACGTTTTTCGTCTGCATAGTTGCCTTCGGCTAAAGCGTCGATGTTGAGTTCAGTCAATCGCTGCTTTAAATCCGACAGTAATCTGTCGCGGCAAGCGTTTTCGTGTTCGGGTTTAACCAAACGATTAGATTCACGCTCCCAATATTGCCGCCAGTCGGAAGTGTTGCCATACCGTATTTTGCTTGCGAGTTCATTCAAGAGATCCATAGTCAATGCCGCAAGATCAGCTGCATTGGCGGGATGGCGGTTTTGCAATACGCTAAGAATTGTCGACACATCGGCATGTTGGTAATAGGCCTCACGTCTGATTTCCTTTTGTTTGCTGATGGCAAGTTCCAGTCGAGTGCGCCAGACGCTGAGATTTTCATCCTTTACCAATTTTTCCAATTCCTGTGTAGCTTTAAGGGAGGGGTTTTCCATGAGTTGATGTCTGAATCCATCAATCCGATACGAGATGCCCGTTCCCCAATCTACACTATCATCATCCTCAGTGCCGGAATCCAACTCCGGGTTGAAAAAATTTGGGGGATACACTGCTCCGAGCAACTGAATCAATGTGGCAATAGCACTTACATCGGCTTGGGCTGGTTGGACTGGAAGTTGATCGAAACGCCCACCGATATATGTGCCCAAGTGCCTCACTCGCCTTTTTTCTTTGGAGACATATTCGCAAAGACTGTCTGAAAAACACTGCGGACTGGAAACAAGACCAGCGGCAAGCCAGTAGACTCGTTGCGCAACATTCATGCTTGTGTGCTTAAGTTTCTCTTTAATTATCTCGATAAACAGTTCTTTTGGGCAATGTCGCTCTGCTGCAATCAGTAGAAATCTCAAACCAGGTAACTGACGCTCCGTGCAACGAACGGGGAACGATCTCAACAAAGGAATTGCCACCAGTTCGGCAATACCTTTGTATTTCCTGGAATGCGCAAGTTCATAAAGCTTCCCCGAGAAGTCTTGGCTTGTTCGCAATCTCGGAGAAATGGACTTGGTAAAAATGTCTGCGACCAACTGCGGCTGGTTGCTCACCAGCGCATCAAGCCATCGGGGATCCCGCTCTGTTTCACCATACCCCCAAGGATTCGGCCACAATGAGAGGTTGTAATAGAGTGCGGCAGCCAAATAATTCTGGCCTTCGTCCGGGGCGAAAGCCTCTTCGGATTCACGAGCACTGGATTCATGCCACTCGTTGAAGCCAGCGAGAAATGGCAGCGACAACGGGTGCATTGATCCTTCCGTACGCAGAGCTATCACTTTTTCGATTGTGGGAAGATCGACTCTGGATATTGCAGCACGAAATCCGCTTAGCGCGGTTTCAACCAACTCCTCGGCATCTCCTAACAAAATACGCAACCGTTCATGGGGAGTGTATTCCGTCATACCGCGGTAGCCGCCAAAGTAAGCCGTGGCCAAATTGTGCAGAAATCCCGTGGGAGCGCGATTTTCGATCAACTGGGCTCTATTGTCCCGTACCGCGTTCCGCCAACTGGAATAATCACTCTTTACTTCGGCTATTTCTTTCCGTGCATTTTGTCGCATCCGGGAACTTTCATGCTCTATAAACCGTTTCTGCAAGGCTTTTCGGAGAAAGTCGTTGCCTTGCAAACGTGACGTAACCAATTCCCGCGAAATTCTTCCGTCTTCAATTTGATCGGCGACCCTCTGAACCAGCCATTGCGCCACTACCAAATCGTCTGATTTGATCGCTTCCTCCAAGCACCAACTCGCAAAATCGACGGGCGGCCTAACATCTAGTAATCTGCGGTCTTGTTCCATCCACATCAATTGCTGGAATTCCGCGTCGAATTTTCCGCAAGTCCGTTTACACCGTTCCAGCCCTAGTTTGAACAGAATCTTCCACAACTCGGGACGCTGGCGCAGCCAAGACTGAACACGCTGCTTTCTATCGTGCAAAATCCCCCATCCAAAATCCCAATCGCCCAACCTCCCGGCCACACCCAGCCATCCGAACAAACGCTCCGGCTCCACTTGAAAGGTGACGGAGCAGTCCGACAGCACTTCATCGAGCAGCATGAATGGAACTTCCGTTGTGATATCGCTTCGCATTCCAGATTGCCGTTCTTCCATCTCAAGAGCGGTGTATTGCTCGGTTAGCCGGTCGAGCAATCCTGCTTTCTTTCTCCAACTGGAACGTTCTGGAAGTGTCCATGTCCAGAATGCGCTGTATCCAATGTGCTGGCTGGATTTCGGGGTTCGCAAGTAGTCCAGCACTTCGGTTCCCGGTAATGCGTCAGGATAGGTTTTTTCCAACAGATAGCCGAGCAATTCATCTTCGGGATCAGGTATTTGATTGGCGTACACTTCCTGCATCAGCGTTTTGAGAACTGCAAGTGCTTGCTTCCGATCTTCCATTTGTCGCAAATAGGCATCAATCGCCTTCTGCCTTACACTCGGCCATCGGGAACCATCGCGGGTTATCGTCATCAATGCACAAGACATACCTTCCAACGGATGCACATGGCAAAGCGCTTCAATGAGGAAAAGCGTCAGCGACTGCCTCCCTCCGTCCCGTGCTGAATCTTCAAGTATTGCAAGGATTTCGTTCGTCAACTCAGGGGATATCAAGTCGCCGAGTCGCGAGTTGAGTTCGATCATGCCCAGAAACCAGTGATCCTTTTCAGAAATTTTTTCAAGTTCTCTGATAATCCGTTCCTTATCTTGGGACGGAAATCTCGCGACGTCACCATACAAGACGGTTCCGAGAGGGTCTCGGGTTATGATTTCCTCACGGCTGGGTCCGCATAGCGTTGCGAGCCATGCGCAAAGACCGCGCATCTCAGTCACTATTTTTCCGTCGTGCCCGGACATCAACGCCAATATTCGATCTACGGGTAATCCATTTTCGACTAACTCAGCCAAGTAGCGCGCACCTAAAAACTCCGCAACTTGCCTATGTAACGGAATCGCGAACTCGGAGTTGGGAGCTTCGAAGAGGCGGGTTTTCAGTGATTCCAACTGAAGAGCGCGACCGATTCCAGTTAGTTCATTCAATTTTATGAAGTTATCGTCATGACTCCCGGCGCTTAACTGGATGCCAGGAGCACCGGCTAGTAGCAGCACCGCACAAAGCTGCCCGGCAGTGTCAAGAAGTACTTTCGTATTGGCGCGCTCACGAATTTTCGCGTATTGGTGTTCCTCATTGGTCTCATCAGCCAGAGTCTCGCAAGCCATTTCGAACGTTCGGACTCGCGAATTCGGCCATTCATTTCTGACCGCCTTCGCAAGCAACTCTAAACTCAGGGGGTTTTCCAACAAGGCGGCCACGCCTCGCTGCCGGGCCTTGTCAACAAATGCATCCGGATCGTCTTCATTGTGATTTTTGCGCAGAATAGATTTGATTTCCTCTTCCGGCAGCGGGTCAAGGCGTAGTACCAGGACTTTACCTTCGGGCGCCACGGTTTCCAGATGTCGATGATCGGTTGAGCCGAACCAGTCCGCTTCGCGGCACGAGAGACGGAACTTGGGTTTGCCAAGTCGCAGAAGCTTTTTTCGGATTCCGTCGAAGGATGTTCTCCCATCGGCCGAGCCCGCGCGCACCTCGTCAAGCCCATCAATGAAGAGAGTCCGGTCATGCCACTCGCTTTTGTCTTCAAAGGTAATGAAATCTCTCGCAGAAACGAATTGCCCGTCGCACAATTTGGCTTGACGCTTGAATTCCGAGGTTTTGCCGGAACCCGGTGGCGCCAGCAGAACGTAGGCTCTCTCATCCGAGTGTTCCTCCAGGGATTGGGGGCCGAGCTTTGCATCGGCTTTAGATTTTCCAGCCTCTGCTTGGGTACACGTTCGAGGCGCTATGTAGGGCTGTAGCGCCTTCATTGCTCGTCAAGCCAGTGCGATGCGGGGGTAGCCAGAAATTCAGCCAGGGGAACTTCGCCGTCGCCCACCGTGATTTGCCTGACGTTGGTTTTGAATTTCCGCTGGAACGCAAGAATGTCCGTGTCAGTGGCGCTTCGCGCGCCGATCTTTACTTCAATAGCCACCAGGCGCTGACCTCGCCCGAGAACGAAGTCAACTTCTGAATTCTGCTCTCTCCAGTAATATAGCTTGCCGCCGGAAGGCAAGGTGTTGAACAAGTGCGCTCCGACGGCACTCTCTGCGATACGCCCCCAGAAAGTACGATCTGCACACGCCTCGCTGAATGAATAATCGGACAAAGCCGACATCAGCGCAGTGTTAAGTACGATCAGTTTTGGGCTTGACGATCTTCGGCGAAGAACGCTTCCGGCATATTTCGGCAATCCCGCGATAAGGCCGGCATTCTCCAGCAGGACGAGATATCGAGCGAGCGTCGTCGTGTTCCCCGCATCATGAAGATTGCCCTGCAATTTGGTGTAGGAAAGTATTCGCCCCGAATACTGTGCCGACAACTCAAACAGGGTTTTGAGCAACGCTGGTTTGTCTACTCGCTCCATGGCGAGAATATCGCGCTCGATATTAGGCTTGATCAAAGAGTTGTGAATGTAGTCCCGCCAGCGGGTTACGTCGTTGACGTTGATGTATGGAGCAGCGCCTGGATACCCCCCAAAGTAGATGTATTGCGCAAGGTCGATGTCAGCCAGTGCGGACATTTCCGGATAGGACCAGTGATTGAGTTGGATGGTTTCGAACCTGCCCGCCAGACTCTCGCTCATTCCAGATTGCATGAGCAATGGAGCGGAACCGAGCAAAATCACGTGCAGCGGGATGTCGTTGTATCGATCTTCATCCCATAACCCCTTGACGGTTTCCGACCAGTTCGGGATTTTTTGAACTTCGTCGATCGCCAGTACGTAACCTGAGTCCGATTCAGCCAATTTTTGCCGAGCGTTCGTCCATTCCCGAATCAGCCATTGCTCGTCGCGGTCGGGCGAGAATCTTTTGTCGTCTTCGGCTGCCACCAACCCCAATGGGTCGATCAGGCGTCTGTCCGCCATTGAATCTACAGGTCTATCCGCGAACACCATGCGGCCATGGAACTCGCGTAGCGCTTGAGACACCATGGTTGTCTTGCCGGCTTGGCGCGGCCCGGTAACAATAATCAGCCGCCTCGGCTCTTCCCGTAACCTGCTGACCAATATAGCTTTTTGGTCTCTTTCAAATTCAGCCATGTGGAATGATTACGCTATTGAGTAAATTTACTCAATAGCGTAACGAAGCGCATCGGCCAGCAGTTTTTCCACGCCGTTCCTGATTTCGAGGCAGACGCGGTCGAAGCCGGCGCGGACTTCCTCTTCGGGGCCGGTGAAGCCGGCGGGGTCGTCGAAGGGGAGGTGGAGCTTGCGTTTGCCGGGCGGGACGATGGGGCAGTTGGCGTCGGCGTGGGAGCAGACGGTGACGATGAGGTCGGCCTGTTCGATCATTTCGTCATTGAGCACGTCGGAAGTCTGTTTGCCGATGTCGACGCCTTGCCGGGCCATGGCGGCGACGGCATGGGGGTTGAGACCGTGGGCTTCGAGGCCGGAGGACTCGACTCCCGCCTCCGGCGCCAGCTTTCTGGCCCAGCCTTCCGCCATCTGCGAGCGGCAGGAGTTTCCGGTGCAGACGAAAAGAATGTTCATTTGGGAACAGGCCTCCAATGGGATTCAAGCGAATTTCTCAATGCGGCGCCGAAGGGGCGCGAAAGCCGGGCGCCGACTCGGCATTATAAGTGATCGATGACTGATTCCCCGTCCAAGTCACGCCGGGCGCCATGGCGAAGTGGGTGTCCCGTTACGCTGCCGTCACGCTGCTCGTTACGTTACTGAGTAAATTTACTCAGCAGCGTAATGGCCTGTGAACCGATGGCCTCTGCGGTGGTGTCGGGAACTGCGTTACAATGTTCCTTCTGAAAGGCGGGCCAGGCGTCGAGATCGCCCCGCTGCGCTTCGTCAATCACCAATCAGGAATAGCCAGATGCCATTGCCCGAACCAGTGGCGAGAACGCCCGCCCACACTCGCAGCATTACTTATCAGGGATTTCAGAGGGATGACGGCCTCTGGGATATTGAAGCCCACATGACGGACGTGAAGTCCTACAGCTTCCAGAACCACTTTCGCGGCACCATCGAGGCTGGCGAGGCCTTGCACGAGATGTTGCTGCGGGTCACCATCGATGACGATTTCGTGATCCAGGACGTGATCGCGGTGACCGACAACAGCCCATTCGAGAATTGCCCTGAAATCGTCGATGCCTACAAGTCACTGGCGGGGATCAGGATGGGGCCTGGCTGGCGGCGGAACATTCGCCAGAAAGTCGGTGGCGTCAATGGCTGTACGCACCTGACCGAATTGATGTTCCCCATGGCCACCGTGGCGATGCAGACCCTGTGGGCGTTCAAGAATCACCGGCGGCGCAAGACCGACCAGGACCACACCCGGGAACGCACCCGCCCCGGAATCATCGACACCTGCCACGCCTGGGCGTCCAACTCCCCGGTGGTAAAACGCAATGCGCCGGAGTTTTATACCGGGTGAAACCCGGTCGGTGCAGCCGGCAAAGAACAGCGCTCTTTGAGGGCCGAACGGCTCGACATGGATGTCGAGACTGGGGTGTCCATACCAAGGCGCCCACGGTAATTCTCCAGAATCAAATGTCACTATGGTAAGCACTTCTGTGCTCTGGCTCCTTGGCCCCTTGCGCATCGCCCCAGTCGTCCTGTTGGAACGATTCGCCATACCGGGTAGATCCGTCGCGAACTTCCCGCTCATTCATCAATTGGGTACTCACATGTTGGCAATAAGAATTCGCTCCATCGTTCCATCCTTCTTCCGTAGCAACAGCTCATCGCCTTCCGCGGTACGCTCCGTCAACAAGGCTGTGAGCGCCAGCGCGTTACTCACTACCGACGCCTTGTTTCTGGCATGCATGCGTTCCACCAGCACTTCCGTGTTTGCAATGTCCCGCTTCGTCAGGCCCATCGTCACTTTTTTCGTTTCCATATCAGCCTCTTGCTTTATTTTGGTTGCCATACCAGCAAAAAGCTGGCTTTTGGATTTCTCTATTCCGGTTTAAGCCCATACTTCCGATGGACAGCATCTATTAGATAGGAAAGATCTGCAGAAGCTTCCAAAGCCCTCAACAGTCGTTGCCAGCTGAGGCGTCGGAGTAGCCCGGGAACACGACACGCTACGATAGCGGATTGCCATTGCTGCTCGGCTTTTCCTCCTGACTGGAATTCGGGATTTCTGGCATCGTACAGTAATAGCGCATGGTCGCTTGTGGCACTGAGCTTTCCGTCCGGCCCGACTGTTGCCGCCAGTGCGTTTCGCGCCAATTGGTACAATTCTCCGAATCGACAAGGGAGGAGATCGCGATCTGCGGGCCAATCAAACAGGTGAGGCAAGAACTCCCAGTACCGGATGCCGATCTCGGTCAATGCGCAGCGTTCCAAACGACCGCGCTGAATCCGATAATTCCCATCGCAAAATTGTCGTTCGTAGGTCGGATCTTCAGGCCGCAGCCGCAGGCGCGAACAAGTTCCGAACTCCCGCTCCATGAATTTGCATTCGACAACAACCCGTTTACCTGGGCCACGCAAGAAAACATCTATATTTGTCGGTCTGGGTTCGCAAAGAGCGGTTATCTCATGTTCGAATTCAATCGACCAGCCGGACCGGCTTTCGAAAAACGCGGGTCTGCCGCATTCCGCAGGCACGTCGTGAAGCAGGTTGAGACAATCGAAAGCGCGAATCGCGCCGAACACGCTTTGGGTCAGCGCTTGCGAACTTTTCAGACTGCGGAACCACCGATGCCGACTGCTGGCGGGAATCGCCGCCCTGATTTCAGTGATTTCGCGCCCATGCGGCGGAACCAGGATACCTTCAGCGGCGAATTGCTTCGCAAGAACCGGCGGACGACCGAGCCGCTTGCCGCCGTCGAGTTGAGCGCGATGGTATCGATCAGCCCAAGCCCATAATTGTTCCTGAATTTCCGCTTCGAATTCATTGTAAGCGCCCATAGTTAATCAACCCTACTGAACCGGGATAAGCGCCGGGCCAAACAATTGCGCTTTGTCCAACAAAACGGGGAACATCCGTGGAACTTTCTGGAGACGCGGTCTTGAACTATCTATTCCATAATCCAAGTCACATTCATCGACTTCCAGAGCGAAACACTCGACTCTGATTCCGATTAGCTTCTCTACGTCATTCGCCAGCCGATGTCATGTCCCCTTCCGATCAATACACCTCAAACAACCCCGCGGCCCCCATGCCGCCGCCTACGCACATGGTGCAGACCACGTATCTGGCGCCGCGGCGTTTGCCTTCGATGAGGGCGTGGCCCACCATGCGGGCGCCGCTCATGCCGTAGGGGTGGCCGATGGAGATGGCGCCGCCGTTGACGTTGAGTTTTTCGTTGGGAATACCGAGGTGGTCGCGGCAGTAGACGACTTGTACGGCGAAGGCTTCATTGAGTTCCCAGAGGTCGATGTCGTCCATGGTCAGGCGGAAGCGTTCAAGCAGCTTGGGCACGGCGTGGATCGGGCCAATGCCCATTTCGTCCGGGTCGAGGCCAGCGGCGGCCATGCCGCGATAGGCGCCGAGCGGGTTGAGTCCCTTGCGCTCCGCCACTTTCGCGTCCATCAGCACCGAGGCCGAGGCGCCGTCGGAAAGCTGGCTGGCATTGCCGGCGGTGATGACTCCACCTTCGAACACCGTGCGCAGGCCCGCGAGCCCTTCCGCGGTGGTGGTGGGACGATTGCCTTCGTCTTTGTCGAGGGTGACTTCGTGTTTACTCTGCTTGCCGCTGGCCTTGTCGGTGAAGATCATGGTGGTTGGCAACGGCGCGATTTCATCGTCGAATCTGCCCGCCTGCTGGGCGGCGGCGGTGCGCCGCTGGCTTTGCAGGGCGTATTCGTCCTGTTGCTCGCGGCTGACGCCATAGCGTTTGGAGACGACTTCGGCGGTTTCCAGCATCGACATGTAGGCGTGCTCCGAGCGTTCGATGACGTTTGGGTCCTGGGCGCGATAGCCGTTGCGGTGCTCGTTCTGCACCAGGCTGATGGATTCGACGCCGCCGCCCACGACGATGGGCATGCCGTCGTTCACGATCTGCTTGGCGGCGGTGGCGATGGCCATCATGCCGGAAGCGCATTGCCGGTCGATACTCATACCGGCCACGGAGGAAGGCAGGCCGGCGGCCACTCCCGCGGTGCGGCCGATGTTCTGTCCCGTGGATCCCTGCTGCATGGCGCAGCCCATGATCACATCGTCCACCTCGCCGGGTTCCATGCCCGCCCGGGCCACGGCCTGGGCGATAGCGTGGCCCGCCATGGAAGGTGCGTCGGTGTCATTGAATGCGCCCCGGTAGGCCTTGCCGATGGGGGTTCTTGCGGTGGATACGATCACTGCCTCGGTGGTCATGCCTTGCTCCGTCTGGATTCGGGATGGATTGGCTTGCAGGCCCTCAAGCGCGGGAGCCTGCCCTTGTTTGTACCTGCCTCTGACCGGCTCCGCTCAGGATTCGGTAATCAGCGCCTTGATGCCATCGATTGCCCGCCGGGCGAGTTCGGCCATTTCCGCATCGGTGCGGTCCTGAATCGGATGCGGCACGAACATGCTCTTTGGCGCGATGCCCAGCGAGTTGCCCTGGGCCGCGGCCGCGTACTGAAACTCGCAGGATGCGACGAACCCGGCGGGCACGCCCCGGCTTTCGAGATCGTTCATGTCATGCAAACTGCACGACGTGCACGAGCCTCAGTCGGCTAATGCTTCAACCACCGCGTCGCAGTCCGCGCTGATCCGCTGCAGCAGCGGCGTCGGCGCGACCCGGGTGAAGGTGGGCTTGCTATAGCGTTTGACCGTCGCCCCTTCTTCGGCGAGCAGGGATTCTACTTCATCGAGAAATTCCCTGCCCCGGGGCTTGGAAATATCGAGCAGGCCCACGGTGGCCCCGGCAAGGCTTGCAAGCCGCGGCGTCAACTGGCGCTCGACCGGCTGCAATTCAGCCGTGGGATCAAGCAAGGTGGTGCTGGTCATGGTGATTTCTCCTGAATGATTTTCTTGTGAGTGACAAGTGGGGGCTGCTTGCGCCATGTCGTGTCATTCCGCGCGCAGTCGCAGAATCTTCCTGGGTGGCCCCATCCTGTCATTCTGCGACTCCGCTTCGCTCCGCGCAGAATGACAGTTGGGAGGCTTCGCTCCTCTGACGGGTTACAGGCTTCGCTCATGCGGATTCTTCTTCCAATTTGCGGGAAACCAACTGGCTTCCCCGCTCGCCGGCGGCGACCCAGCCGCCGATTATGGCCGAAAACATGCCGGCCCTGCCGCCGAGGCTGACGATATGCAAGCCGTCCCGCCGGTACTTGTCAAGGTTTCTGTCGGCCAGACGCACGGGCATGCCTTCGGCAACGCCGCCGGTGCCGCGCACGAGATTCTGCCCGGAAACCCGCAGCAGTCGATACAGTTCCTCACGCAGGGTTTCCTTGGTCCAGCCCGCTTCGCGCAGCACCCTGCGGTGTTCCGGGCTGACCACGAGAATCGCGTCGCAAAGACCGAACAGCTTGTAATGCGCCACGGTGCGCAGGCTTGCGGCGAAGCTTCCCGCCAGGGATTCGGGCGTTCGCGACTGCTGATCGACGATGGCCTGCAAGCCTTCGCCGGCAAACAGGCTTACCACCGAATCCTCCCTGGCAAAACCCCGGTCCATGGCCAGGCTTGGCCAGTCCGGGTCCGATTCGTCTTCGGCGAAGCAGTAGGTGTATTTGCCGGGGTTGCCCATGGCGGCGCGGTCGATGCCGCCGGGCTTGCCGCCGCCCACATTGCGGATTATGAGTTGCAGCGCACGACCGATGGTGGCGTTGGCGCGATTTCCCTGGCCGAGCGCATTGACGCCGGAGTTCATCCCCACATGCTGCGCCGCCGGGCCATTGACGATGACCACGGGAGAGGAGAAATACGTGGTGCAAAGCAGCCCATGCATGCAGAATCGGTCATCGAGCGCCGCTTCCACCGCAGTGATGACCAGGGGAAAGTACTCCGGCTTGCAGCCCGCCATGACGGCATTGATGGCGAGCTTTTCGATGCTGCAGGGGACCCGGTCCGGGGGAATCGAGCCGATGATTTCATCCGCTTCGCGCCCGGCGCCCGCAAGCATTCGCAGGACGCGCTCGGGCGTTGGCGGAACCACGGGCAGCCCGTCGGTCCAGCCGCGCTCAAAGCAGCTTTCCATGTCGTCTTCGGCGCTGGCAAGCGCAATCTTGCGGGCGCCGAAATGCCTGTGGCGCGCGGCAAGCCGCTCGGGCATTCCCGGCGCCAGGGTCAGCGAGCCGCAGCCGGGCCGATGCGGCGGGAGGGACTCGCCAAGCCTCCCGATTCCGGTGAATTCGCGCCATTCGGCCCGGTCCCAGCCCATGATGCGTTCGTCAAATTGGCTTCCATCACCTTCGCCGCCGCGCAGCAAGGTGGGCACGATTTCAATGTCCTGCCGCCAGGAAAACGCCAACTCGCCATCGTCAATGGCATCGCAGTTGCCGGGAAATGCCGGGTCGTCCTGCACATACACCGCCAGCCCACCGTCGAGCGCCCCGGCAAGCTCGGGAATCAGCGGCGCAATCAACTCGCAGGTGGGGCAGTCCTTCTTGACTACCAGCGCGTAACGTTTGGCCAAAACTGTCTCCATGAGGAAAACCGACCGGTGATGCACGACCGGGTAGCGCGATTGTCGCAAAATAGCCAATGAAGTTACACCCGAATCACGTTCCGGCGTTGAATCGGGAATCGATTCGTTATGGGTTCAAGACCGACTGCAAAGGGAAAACATTTTGCGGCGAAAACTTGACCCGTGATGCAAGGCAGGCCATTCTATGTAGCACCTTGATGCAGAGTGCTGCAGAAACATGAACGGGCAAAATGAGCCATGACCGCCAGTTATCGCGTAACCGTCAATCTAGGAGCTTTGCGCCGTAGGAATTCACGGCTGCAAATCCGCTCTCATCCACGCCCCTGACCGTTCAATTTCGTTGAATATCCACCAATATTCGCCTCAATTGATCGGCCAAGGGCGCGGCGATAGCGAATTTTCGCTTTCGCGAATTCCTACGGCGCAAGCTCCTAGAAGAAGCCGAGTACCGGGAGCTTTCGGCTATTTCTCAGGAGCACCGTGTGTCCCTGGCCTGGTTGGGACGCAAGGCGGTGACTGAATTCCTGAAACGTTTCGGGCAGGAAGAGCTGCAGCTTCCGCTGATTCTGGCGCCCGAGAGACCCAGGGCCGAAGGACATGAGTGACCCATTGCCTCGTACAAACGGGAACAAAACCGAAAACTGCATGATGAACGCCGAATCTCCGAAATCATTGGTCGAGTCCGCTTGTCGTCAAGCCCGCACACTGGCTGATTCAATACAGTCGGAGGCACGGATGGAATTTGCGCGGGCAATGGTATTCAAGGTGATTTCCGCTTATTGGCAAGAACTCGACAAAGACACGTCCGAAACCTGGAAATTGCGAGACTTGCCAGAGGAAATTGAGCTTTCCGCACTTTCCATGGAAGCCGAATTTCTGGCTTCGAGTATCGGTGTGGCCACTGCAAAGCTCGACCTGATGGATGCAGGCTATGCCCTGGGCTTGCTTTACACCACCTTGATGCCGAATGCGACAAGAGCCCGGACAGGCGCCTATTACACGCCTCCGGCACTGTGCGAGCGTCTGCTCGACATGGCGACCGCAGCGGGAATCGATTGGCGAAACGCACGGATCCTGGATCCGGCTTGTGGAGGAGGCGCCTTCCTCTCGCCCGTGGCGAGGCGCATGGCCGAGAGTCTGAAGGGCCAAGGTGCGAGTGAAGTTCTGAAGAGAATCGAAAAAAGGCTGCAAGGATTTGAAATCGACCCGTTCGCCGCATGGATGTCGCAGGTGCTTCTGGACGTGACGCTGGGCGACCTCTGCCGGGAAGCCGGGAAGCGGCTGAAGCAAACAGTGCGCGTGTGCGACAGCCTGGATCAGGACCTAGCGGAGGACGAATTTGATCTTGTTGTCGGCAACCCTCCCTATGGGCGTACGCGTCTTTCATCCCGATTGCGCAAGAAGTTCCGCCGAAGCCTGTTTGGCCACGCGAACCTGTATGGCGTATTTACCGACCAGGCGCTCCGCTTCGCGCGGCCCGATGGAGTCATTGCTTTCGTTACGCCGACGAGTTTTCTGGCCGGGGAATACTTCAAGGCGTTGCGTGGCCTGCTTGGACAACAAGCGCCGCCGGTCAGCATAGAATTCATCAAGGAACGCAAGGGCATTTTCAGCGGTGTCCTTCAGGAAACCCTGCTGGCGACCTACAGGTGTGGTTCCGTCGCGGGCGATGGGAAAGTCAGTTTTCTCTCGCAACGCCAGGATGGCCGCGTCAAGCGGAACAGCGCCGGCTCGTTCCGTTTGCCCAAGGATCCGAGACAGCCCTGGCTCATGCCACGGTCGCCGGCGCATTGCGAATTGGTGCGCAAGGCGGATGAACTACCCTATCGGTTGGCCGACTACGGATACAAGGTAAGTACGGGTCCACTGGTATGGAACCGTCACAAGCGAAGTCTGAGAACCAAGCCTGCGAAAGGACGCTATCCGCTTGTTTGGGCCGAGTCGGTGCGATCCGGCGGCGAATTTTCATTCCGGGCGGAAAAGCGCAATCACCAGCCGTATTTTGAGCCGAGCGAAGACGAACAATGGGTGGTTACCGAGTTTCCTTGCGTGCTGATACAGAGGACAACGGCAAAGGAACAAAGTCGAAGACTGATTGCCGCCGAACTGCCCGCTGATTTCATCCGGAAACATGGCGCCGTGGTGGTGGAAAATCATCTGAACATGATCAAACCCCTGAACGGCGAACCGAAAGTTGCGCCGGCGACATTGGCCGCGCTCCTGAATAGCGACGTCGTAGACCAGGTCTTCAGGTGCATCAACGGCAGCGTCGCCGTGTCCGCCTACGAACTTGGCGCCTTGCCTTTGCCGCCGCCGGAAAGCATGGAAGAAATCGAAAAACTCGTCAGCGCGCAAGCGGAACGGCAACAGCTTGAGAGCGCTGTCGAGCGACTTTACGGCAAGAAGGATCCAAGATGGATCTGCCACCGTGCAGCTGCCTAAAAGATCTCGATCATTTCCATTCCGGAGCCATTGCCAGAAGCGCTTCCTTTGCGCCTTTACATTTATACAAAGGATATTCAGGTCGAAGTCTAGCCAGATTCAAATAGGCTATCGGGGTTTGAGAAAACGCACCAATTGTATTTTTGGAACTGCTTTCGCTTCTAGAGAATACAAGGTATCGCAAGCCATCTGTCAAGATAATTCTTTTGCACTTCTCAGAGTTTCCAGCATATGATTTAGCTTGATCCAATGCCGGCAACAAAGGTTCGTCCATTTTCTTGGCCTCGACGACTGCGGATAACGAGTCTGGCTCACGAGGAAGTCCCGCAAACAATGCAACGTCCATGTTGTTCCACTCGATGCCCATTTTCTGTGGAGTCCAACCCAATGCGCGCAGCAGCGGCACAACAAGAAAATTCATAGTCTCTTGCTCGGAAGGCGTTTCTCCAGAACTCCGATACCATTTGGCGATTCGAACAAGCTCCCCGATTTCATTCATCAAGTTTGAAATAGATGCGCTGGAAACTCCTTTGTCAAATAAATATTCGGAAATCTGTTCCAAGTCAACGTTCTCATATCCTTCATTATGTGGAAGTATTTTTAGTTTCTGATTTTGAAAATTCTCGGGAATTTGTAACGAATTCAGCCATTCTCTTATCGCATATGCATCCTTCTTCAATTCCTGTGTGGTATCACCCCATTTTAGAGTATACGTATCAAATCTTTCAGGTTCTTGGTAATACTTCCATATCCAGCGAACACGACGCGTATGTGCTATATGCCATCCATCTATATCGTTGAATTCTTCATTGAATTCGTAATCGCCTACAATTTCACCAACAGCAAAGACATATTTCGTCCCAACATGAAGAATTACAAGATCCCTTTTCTGTATAACTTCACAGAATCGTTTTAGATCGGTACCCTTCTTTTTAGTCCAGCCATCCTCTAGAATTTTCTCCAGACAATCTGGCCAAATACCATGTTCCCCGGGACCATTCAGTATTACATCCCAATCCAAGCAAAAATCTACATAATTTCTTTTTCCATCCCCAGCAGCTTGCTGCCAAATTTTTCGGTTATCAAAGTTCATGATTGCTCCTCTTGCAGAAATTTTGGCACCGTAGATCAAATTCATCCTCAATAATTACGACTTTCAGTAAATGAATCCCAGTGTGCAAATTCCAACGAGGATGTTGATGATCATGAATACCGACGAGGTGCGCGATACCACTTTCCACAATTGCGGACCCTTGTATGCCGCGCGGATCGCCACGATCAGCACGGCGGTATAACCCAGTTGAGCGAACAGTTCGATGAAATAGAACAGCCACTCGTCCCGGTCCACGGCGCGGCTGCCGAACACGAAGAATAGTCCCGCGCCGAGAAAATACAAGGCCCAATAGGTGATCGCGAGACCGTATTCCCCGGCCAGCAGCCGGGCAACGAAGGGTCTTTCCTCTATGCTCGCCTGTGCCGGCATCAGGCTCCGCTTCGGGGTGCGCCCTGCCTGGTGTTGCCCATCAGGACGTGCCGCCCGGCTTACCACTGCCCATCAGGCCGCGCAGGGCATTGGGCACGTCCGCCGGAAAGACGAGGAACTTGGAATTCTCCGAGGAGGAAAGCTGCTGCAGCGAATTGATATAGCGCTCGCCGAGCAGGTAGACCACGGGCATTTCCTTGTCGCCGATGGCTTCGGTGACCAGGCTGATCGCCCGCTTGCTCGCTTCGGCGAGAATGACCTGGGCTTCGGCTTCGCGCCTGGAGGCTTCGAGTTCGCCTTCGGCGTTGAGAATCGCCGCCTGTTTTTCACCGTCGGCATTGAGGATGGCGGCCTGCTTGTCGCCGTCGGCCCGGGTGACCGTGGCCCGCCGGGCCCGTTCCGCCGCGGCCTGTTCCTCCATGGCCTGCTGCATGGTGGGGGAGGGATTGATGTCCTGGATTTCGACGGTTTTCAGGGTGATGCCCCAGTCGGCGATGTCATCGGAGATGGCCGCCTTGAGCTTGGCCTTGATATGGTCACGGGAGGATAGCGCGTCATCGAGCGACATTTCGCCCACGATCGAACGCAGCGAGGTCTGCACCAGGGTCTGGATGGCGATCTCGTAGTTTTCCACGCCGTACACCGCCTTTTCCGGATTGACGATGTTGATGTAGGCCACGGCATTGGTGATCAGCACCGCGTTGTCCTTGGTGATTACTTCCTGGGAGGGAATATCGAGGACGATATCCTTGGTGGTGACGCGGTAGGCCACCGCGTCGATATAGGGAATGATGAAATTCAGCCCCGGCGTGAGGGAAACATGGTACTTGCCAAGCCGCTGGATGACCCATTTGTATCCCTGTGGAACCTGCCGCACACCCTGTCCCAGGGTGACGAGCAGAAACAACAAGACGGCGATGGACAGTATCAGTCCTGGTGTGATCACGATGCTATCTCCTTACATTTTCCTGACGATCAGCGCATTGCCTGAAAGGTCGGTAACGTGGGCCTTGTCCCCGATGGCAAGCGGGTCCTGGGACAGGATCTGCCATTCATCGGAGCCGAGAATGGGCGCCGGGAAGCGGATTGCGCCGCGGGATTCCCCCGAGGGCGGACGCAGCACATGGCCGACCTGGCCGATGAGGGCTTCCCGGGAAAGTCCGGCCTTGGTGCGGTCCCTGGACAGGGGCTTGATGTACTTGAACCAGGCCAGGGCGAGCAGCCCCGACAGCAGGGCCCAGAGAGTGAGTTGGGCGGCCACGGGAATGCCGGGAATCAGCAACGCCACCAGGCCCACGAGCACGGCGGCGAGGCCGAACCAGAACACGAAGAAGCTGCCGAGGAAGACCTCGACGATCATCAGCGCCGCGCCGGCGACAATCCATAGCCAATAGGCCATTTTTCAGGCTCCTTAAGAAGGTTCGTTCGCGGCCCATTATCAAGTGAATGTTTTGTTGCGGCAAGGATAACCCGGCTTTCTATCCTTCCGTGCCTTGAACCATGTCATTCTGCGCGAGTTCGCAGAATCCCGCGGTGTGGCCGTTGCATGAGATTCTGCGACTTCGCTTCGCTCCGCGCAGAATGACGGAAAACTCTCCTTCAGAACGTATTCAGCGCCAGTTGTCTGGCTTCCTGGTCCCTGCCGCCGGCGTGATTGACGATCATGTCCGGCGTGACCGGCACCCGGTTGAACAGATGTCCGCCGAGTGCGTCGGAGATGGCGCTGGCCACCGCCGCCACCGCCGCGCCCTGGGAGGGCTCGCCCACGCCCCTGGCGCCCGCCGGATTGTCCGGGTCGGGAATGTCCACCGCGGCATTGCCCATGGTCGCCGGCACATCGAGCATGGTGGGCAGTTTGGCCTGGTAGAAGCCGACGCCGGCGGGCAGGGCGTTCTGGGGGTCGTAGACATGGCGCTCGCTGGCGGCCATGCCAAAGCCCCATACCGCGCCGCCGTTGATCTGCTGTGACAGGCCCCTGGGATGCACAATGGTTCCGCAGTCCGCCACGCCGAGGAAATCGAGAATATCCACCTTGCCGGTTTCCAGATCCACCTCGACTTCGGTCATGCCCACCATCAGCCCCGGCGCGATGCCGCGTTTGGGCAGATTGTCCCGGGCCACCCCCACCAGGCCGCTGCCGGCGATTCCCCGCACGGCGCTCTGGGTAATGGGGTGGATATCGTCGGGATACTCCTCGCCGCTGTACTTGCCGCCGGCCTCGATCGCGAGCGCCGCCGCCTCGCCATAGGTCAATCCCTGGTCGGCGTTGTCGGCCCGGAACACCCGGGCGCCGTTGATCTCATACTCGGTGGCCTCGCCGCCGAAGCGCATGGCGGCAAGCTCCTTGAGCTTGGCCACAGCGTCTTCCGCCGCGACCCAGTTGGCCCGGGTATGGGTGAAGATCGTATTGCTGCCGCCCTGGACCGAACTGTGGGGCAGGTGCAGATCGGTATTGCCCCAGACGATTTCGCAGTTTTCCCAGGGAACCCGCAGCACTTCCGCCGCCGCCCGGGTCGTGGCGGCATAGGAATAGGTGCCGAGATTACCCACGCCACTATGAAGATACACCCTGCCGTCGGCCCCGATGCGGACCAGGCCGTCGTAGCCGTTACTGCCCGCTGAATGATAGCCAAGCCCCACGCCGAGGCCGCGCACCTTGCTGCCGTTGCGCTGTCCCGAGCGGGCCTGGCGGCCTTGCCAGTCGAACATTTCCGAGGCCATGTCCATGGCTTCGCCGAGGAAGGCGCTGGTCATGGGTCCGCGATCCTCATACACCGGCGAATCGCTGTGGGGCGCATTGACCCGGCGCAGGGCGGCACGGTCCATGCCGAGTTCCCTGGCCGCCTTGTCCATGATGGGCGCGATGGCGGCGGACATTTCGTTCTGCCCCGGCCCGCGCTGGGCGCCTCTGGGGGCGGTATTGGTGAATACCGGAATATTGCGCAGGCGCATGGCCGCGGGCGTGTACACCACCGACAGGTGCTGGGCGGAGGCCGATGCGCTGTTGCGCCCGGTGGGGCCGCCGTCGCTCACGATGATGACGTCCATGGCGGCCACGCTGCCGTCGGCGCGCACGCCGGCCTTGATCCAGCCCTGCATGCCGGGCCGGCCGACGCCGATGTAGAACTCTTCCTCCCGGGTGATGCGCAGTTGCAGGGGGCGGTTCAGCAACCGCGAAAAATGCCCGCAGACGCCCATGACAGGATAGGCCCGGGCCTTGGAGCCAAAACCGCCGCCGGCGTTTTCGGCGATGAGGCGGAGATTCTCGGGGGCGATGCCGAGCATTTCCGCCAGACCCTCGTTGACCGCGCTCTGGCTTTGCAGCGAGCCATGGAAATAGCACTTGCCGTTTTCCCAGTACGCCATGCTGCTGCGCGGCTCAAGGCAGTGATGCGGAGTGCCGGCGGTGACGAAAGACTCCTCGACGATGACCTCGCTTTCGGCGAAACCGGCCTCGAGTTCGCCATAGGTCCAGCCGTCGGCGAATTCCACGCCCCGGGGTTCCTCGCCGCGGCGGAACTTCTCCACCTCGGCGGCGGGCCACTTGATGCGGGAAATGCCGCCACGAATCGTCGCGTTCTCGTCCGCCAGCGGCGCCGCCTGGCGCAGCACATTGCCGTCCGGATAGGTGTCCGGGCCGCCTTCCGCCAGTGAGTCCAGGGGGTCGGTCACAAAGGGACGGCGCTCGAAATCCACCCGGATTCTGCCCAGGGCCTCTTCCGCGATGGCGTCGGTCGTCGCGGCAACCGCCAGAATCGGCTGGCCGATGTAAGTCACGTCTTCCCAGGCGAGCATGGGGTTGTCCGGGGCGCTGGACGGCGGCAGGTCGGCGGCGGTGATCATGCCGAGCACGCCATCCATGCGCAGGGCTTCGGTGGCGTCGATGTTCACCACCCGGCCGCTGGGCATGGGGCTGGTGTACAGCCTCGCGTACACCAGGCCTTCCGGCTGGAAATCTTCCACGTATTTCGCGGCGCCGGTAACCTTCCCTTCCACATCGGGCGGAGTGAAATCCTGGCCTATATGCTGGAAAGTCATGACAGCATCTCCGCAGCGCGCATGACGCCATTCAGGTAGTGGTCATAGGCGCCGCAGCGGCACAGATTGCCGGCCAGCGCTTGCCGCGCCTGCTCCCGGGTGGGAGAGGGGTTGGCCCGCAACAAGGCTTCCGCGGACATGACCTGCCCCGGCGTGCAGAAGCCGCACTGGGGCGCGAGTTCCTCGATGAATCCCCGTTGCACCGCGCTGAGGCTGCCGTCGGGCAGGCGCAATCCCTCCACCGTGGTGATGGCGCGCCGCTTGACGGTATGGGTCAGCAGGGAACAGGCGTAATAGGGAGCATCGTCGAGCAACACGGTGCAGGCGCCGCATTCGCCCCGGTTGCAGGCCACCTTGGCGCCGGTGAGGCCGAGCTTGTTGCGCAGGGTGAAGGCCAGGGTCTCGCTGGGACCCACTTCCACCGGTCGCGCCGCGCCATTGATATTGAGGGTCAGCAGCCGGTCCATCATGGCGCCGGGCCGCGGCTGCTGGGCCCCGGCGATATACGCGCCGGAAGCCGCCGCCGCGCTGGAAAAGATCACCCCCTTGATGAATCGCCTTCGGGATAGCCGGATATCAGTCACGATTTCCTCCTCTAGGAGCCTGCGCCACAGGAATTCACGGTTGCAAATCCGCTCTCATCCACGCCCCTGGCCGATTGACCGGGCAATGCGCTGCGGGGCATCGACCGGTTTCCGGCATTGCCGCAAGGCCCATACCGTACTCCCGGGCGCGGCGAAAAGCAAACGCCCGCATTGGTAAACCACGGCGTGGTGAAGTACCATGCGGGGGCAGTGGGGGGCGGGCCAGGAGCCTGCGGCGCAGGCTCCTGGGGCGACGGCCTGTGAATTCAACAAGACCAGCCAGCGACAGGCGGGACGCGGTGGACAGGAATCATGAAGCAAGACCCGGTTAAAGTTCTTGTAGTTGACGATGAAGAAGACCTTGAGTTATTGATCCGACAGAAGTTTCGCCGCCGCATCCGCAGCGGCGAACTGGAATTCGTTTTTGCCCACAACGGCCGGGAAGGGCTGTTGAAGCTGGCGCAGCATCGCGATATCCACCTGGTGTTTTCCGATATCAACATGCCGGTCATGGATGGCCTGACCATGCTGCACCAGTTGGCGGAAGCCGACCTCGACGTGCAGGCGGTCATTGTTTCCGCCTACGGCGACATGCCCAATATCCGCACCGCGATGAATCGGGGCGCCTTCGACTTTCTCACCAAACCCATCGATTTCGCCGATCTCGAGATCACCCTGGAGAAGGGCATCGCCCATGTCCGCAGCCTGCAGGCTTCCCTGGAAACCCGCGACAAGCTCGTGTCGATCAAGCGCGAGCTGGAAGTCGCCAGCCAGGTGCAGATGTCGGCCCTGCCCCAGGATCTGCCGGAAAATCCCCACTACGACGTCAAGGCGCAGATCTTTCCCGCCAAGGAAGTCGGCGGCGATTTTTATGATTATTTCCAGATTGACGACCACCGGCTCGCCGTCGCCATCGCCGACGTGGCGGGCAAGGGCATTCCCGCGGCGCTGTTCGCCATGGTGACCCGGGCCCTGCTCAAGACCGTGGTAAGCCAGTACGAAAGCCCCGCGGCGGCGCTCAAGGCGGTCAATCTGCAATTGTGCGACGGCAACGACAGTTGCGTTTTCATCACCCTGTTCTTTGGCGTACTCGACCTGCGCTCCGGCGGCTTCCTCTATTCCAATGCCGGCCATAACCCGCCCCGGGTGCTGCGCGGCAACGGCGCCGTAGACGTGGTGCCCTCCACCAGCAATCTGGTACTCGGAATCGACCCGGATGAAGAGTACGGCAATGCCGAGGTCCAGCTCTATGCCGGGGACAGCCTCGTGCTTTATACCGATGGCGTCACCGAGGCGGAAAATGTCGCCGAAGAAGAGTACGGCGAGCCGCGGCTCGATGAACTGCTTGGCGGCAAGGCGAATGCCGGCTCCGGGGCTATTGTCGACGGCATTGTCGCCTCGGTGCGCGACTACGCCGGCGAAGCCGAGCAATCCGACGACATCACTTGTGTGGTTACCCATTTTCTGGCCAGGCAGGACCCATGAAACGAAGCCTTGCCCCGGTTCCTTGCCTGCTGCTTGCCGCCGCTTTCGGCGCGGCGCCGGGACTGCATGCCGCCGAGGAGCCGGTCATCCTGTTCGGACAGTCCGCCGCCCTTGATGGACCCACCCGGGAACTCGGCGAGGGCATGCGGCTCGGACTGGAAGCGGCCTTTGCTGAAATCAACGCGGCAGGCGGTATTCACGGCAGGCGGCTGAGGTTGATTTCCCTCGACGACGGTTACGAGCCCGAGGCCGCCATCGTCAATACCCGCAGATTGATCGAGGAAGAACAGGTGTTCGCCCTGATCGGGCCGGTGGGCACGCCCACCTCGGCAGCGGCTCAGCCCATCGCCACCGAGGCCGGCGTGCCCTATATCGGCGCCTTCACCGGGGCGGAGTTCCTGCGGGATGCGGAAGCCCTGCCCAATGTCATCAATGTGCGGGCTTCGTATTTTCAGGAAACCGAGGAAATGGCTGCTCGCCTGAACGAGGACCTGGGCCTGGAATCCGTCAGCATTTTTTTCCAGGACGACTCCTATGGCCGCGCGGGCCTCGCCGGGCTGCGCCGGGCGGTGGACATTTACGACATGGAAATCAGCCGGGAAGTGGCCTATCCCCGCAATTCCGAAGCAGTCAAGCTCGCCCTGCTCGACCTGCGCCGGGCCGGGGCTGAAGCAGTGGTGATCATCGGCGCCTACCAGCCCGTGTCCACCATGATCCGCTGGGCGCGCAAGCTCAACTACTCCCCGTATTTCATCAATATCTCCTTCATTGGCAGCGAGGCCCTCGCCCGCACCCTCGGTGAAGACGGCGAAGGCGTGTATGTCACCCAGGTTGTGCCTTTCCCGGAGGATTCCAGTCTGGCGGTGGTGGCGGAATACCAGGCCGCCTTGGGGCAAGTGGATTCCGGCGCAACGCCGAGTTTCGTCACCCTGGAAGGTTATCTTGCCGGTCGGCTCGCGGCCGAGGGCCTGCGGCTTGCCGGCCCCGAGCCTACCCGGCAGGGATTTCTTGAAGCGCTCAAGACTTCCGGAGAAATCGACCTGTCCGGCTTTCGACTGTCTTACGGGAGTAATGACAACCAGGGCTCCGATCAGGTCTACCTGACGGTAATCGATGAAAGCGGGAATTTCGCCTCGGTGGACAGAATCGGCAACCCATGAGCGAGACGGCAAAAGAAAACTCCGGCGCCGGTACAGTGGAAGTGCCGGTGATCGACCAGGACGGCGGTCAGCTTCACCCCGAACGCGGTTTCCTCGGCACCATCGCCGCCCGGCTTTCGCTGATCCTGCTCGGCAGTGTGCTGCTCGTGGGTACGGCGAGCCTGGTAGCCTATTTCGCCCTGCAGTTCACCTTGGGCTACCAGTCCCGGATGGCCGACGTGGACATGCCCAATATCGTCGATTCGGTGCAGATCGCAAGACAGAGCACCGCCCTGGTCAATGGCGCGTTACGCATAACTTCCGCCCGCACCCGGGAGGACCACGAAGCCGAGGTGGAGGTGGTGGAGCGCGACCGGGAGTCTCTCGAAGCCGCCATCCAGGGGCTGGAATCCCGGGCGGAACTCGAAGAGAACACCAGGCTGATCCGGCAACACCTGACGGAACTCGGCGGCCATCTCGCCGCCATTCAGGATTCCGCCCTGCGCCGATTGCTGATCGAGGAAAGCCTGACCCGGCTCACCGCGGAGTTGGCGGAGATCAACCGCAACATCGAATCCGATCTCGTTCAGGCAATCGACGACCAGGGCTTTTATCTGGTGGAGGGACTGCGTTCGCTGGATGATACACCGGACGCCCTGGAGGTCCGCGCATCGGAAGATGAGTTCACGGTTTTCCGCAACCTCAATGTGGTCAATCAGCAAGCCAACCTGGCGGTACTGCTGCTGGATGAAATGCTGGTGCTCAATGACCGGCAGTTTTTGCCCCCTATCGAGGAGCGCCTGCTCAGCGCTATCGCCAATACCCAGCGCTCGTACTCGGCCCTGCCAGCCTCGGCCCGGCTTGCCTCCCTGGGCGCCAGCCTGCAGCGGCTGAACCGGATCGCCACCGGCGATCAGGGAATCATCACCCTGCGCCGGGAAGCCCTGCTGCGGGTGGAGCAGGAACAGCAGTCCCTGGATATGGCCCGGGACGCCTCGGCCCTGCTCGATACCGATGTCAGCATCCTGGGCGGGCTGATTGCCAATAACGCCATTCTTTCCAGCCAGGCGGCCCAGCAATCCGCCGCCAATGGCATCGTCGTGCTGTTTTCCATCAATCTGGTCAGCGCCATCGGCGCGCTGATTTTTGGTTATTTCTTCGTCTGGAAATCCCTGGCCCGCAGGCTGACGGCCTTGTCCGGGGCCATGCGCGAGATGTCCCGGGGCGATCTCGAAGTCGCCGTTGAAGTGGGCGGCAATGACGAAGTCACCGACATGGGCGAAGCGCTGGAAAAATTCCGCGAGTACGCGCTGGAAGTGCAGCGCCTCAATCTCGTGGAGAAGCTCGCCCAGGAACTCGACGCCAAGAACGAAAGCCTGGAGGCGACGCTGAAGGAACTCGAAAAAGCCCAGCAGCAGATTATCGCCGAAGAAAAACTCTCCTCACTTGGCCAACTTGCGGCGGGCATCGCCCACGAAATCAAGAATCCGCTCAATTTCATCGGCAATTTTTCCGAAATCGCCCTGGAGTTCGGCAAGGAGATTGATGAACTGCTCGAGGAAATCGAGGAGTCCGACGCCCGGGAAGATATCCGCGAAGTCGTCGCCGACCTTGCCAAGAGCCTCGCCAAGATCCGCGACCACAGCAAACGCGCCGACAATATCGTGCGCAGCATGCTCGAACACTCCCGGGGCGGCGAGGGCGAATGGCGCCCCACCGACCTCAATGCCGTGCTCAAGCAATATGTCGAGCTTGCCTATCATTCCATGCGGGCGCTGAATACCGGCTTCAATATGGAACTCGTGACCGACTTCGACGAGGAAATCGGCGAGTTGGAAGTGGTGCCCCAGGAAATTTCCCGGGTATTTCTCAATCTGGCCACCAATGCCTGTCAGGCGCTCGACGACAAGCGCAAGAAAGACCAAGACTTTGAGCCCATGATCACCATTGCCAGCAAGAAGCTGGAGCAGGAAGCCGAATTCGTTTTGCGCGACAATGGCCCTGGAATTCCCAAGAAAATCCGCGAGAAGATTTTCGAGCCTTTTTTCACCACCAAGGAGGGTACCAAGGGAACGGGGCTCGGCCTGTCCCTGACTACGGATATAATGCTGCGGCACGGAGGCTCGATTTCCGTCGATTCAGAGGAGGGTGAATTCACGGAAATGAAATTGCGTCTGCCACTGAAATCCCGGCGCAAGTCGGAGGAAGCCGCCCGAGCGTGAAGTTGAATGGCCGGGCTCGCGCCGAACCGGAGGAAAAGGTCATGATCCAGTCTGGAACGTCAAGTGTGGGATGCCCTCCGGGCAAAGCCCTGGTGCTAGCGGTCGTGGCGCTTGGCGCCAGTAGCGCAGCTGCCCAGGAAACGGCATCAAGTCTCGCCGACGCCATCGCCAATGGCGACGTGGCAATGGAATTCCGCTACCGCATGGAAACTGTCGACCAGGCAGGTTTTGAAGAAGACGCAATGGCTTCAGTGCTGAAATCACGGATCAGTTTCCGGCCACTTGATATCGGCAATCTCGGCTTCTTTTTCGAACTGGACAATGTTTCCTACCTCGGCGAAGACGACTTCAACAACACCCGCAACGGCAAGACCGGGTATCCCCTGATTGCCGACCCGGACGGAACCCACGTCAACCAGGCCTACATGGATTTCAGGAATGAAGGCGGCTATGTGCGGCTTGGGCGGCAACGGATCAATCTCGATGAGCAGCGCTTCATCGGCGGCGTCGCCTGGCGCCAGAACGAGCAGACCATGGATGCCCTCACCATGGTGAACAGCCCACTGGACAATGTCAGCCTGCACTACAGCTATGTGCACGGGGTATCGCGGATTTTCGGGCCCGAAGACGGCATTCCCACCGATTTCTATGACAGCAACACCCATCTGTTCAATGCGGCCATTGATCTGGCTCTCGGCGGCAAGCTTGTGCTGTATCACTATGCCATTGACCTGGAAAACGCCGCTCCGCTTTCCAACCGGACCACCGGCGTCAGGTTCAGCCAGACCATTGACGGCGGCGAACTGGAATTTCCCTTCAATCTCGAATACGCGCGACAGGGAGACTATGGCGATAACCCGATTGCCTATGACAGCAGTTTCCTGCTGCTCGAAGGCGGCGTGGACATCCGTGATTTGCGCCTGATGCTCGGCCACCAGCAGTTTGGTGGCGACCTGTCCGAGCCGCAGATGATGTTCCGCACCCCTCTTGCCACCCTGCACCGCTATCAGGGCTGGACTGACCGCTTCCTGACAATCCCCGGCCAAGGCGTGGAAAACACCTACCTCACCCTCACCAGCGGCGGCTTGACCCTGAGTTGGCACGATTTCAGTTCCGAAGCGGGGCCGGACCATTACGGCAGCGAGTGGAATATTTCCTGGCAATACGCCATCGGCGAGAATTACAGCTTGCTGCTGAAGTACGCGACTTATGACCCGGACACCCACGCCACGGATGTCGACAAGGCGTGGGTCCAGTTCACCGCTACTTTCTGATGGCGAAAATCGCTCCGGGGCAATAGGAAATTTCCCCGGATTCAGGCAAACTAGGAGCTTTCGCCACAGGAATTCGCGAAAGCGAAAATTCGCTATCGCCGCGCCCCTGGCTGATCGATTGAGGCGAATATTGGTGGATATGCAACGAAATCGAGCGGCCAGGGACGCGGGTGAGAACGGATTTGCAGCCGTGAATTCCTGGCGCGCAGGCTCCTGGAGTGAGTTTGGGGCAGGCTGAAAAGCAAGAATTGGGCCGGACTGGAGGCTGGGAGCCGGGTGTAGTGAGCAAAGCGGAACTGAGTATTCGGGTGGCGAACGATTTGAAGGAGCTCGCCACTATCGCCGGGCGCGTTGACGAATTCTGCAGGCAGCGCAAGATTCCCATGGCGGTGGCCTACCAGATCAATCTTTCGCTGGATGAATTGCTCACCAATACCATCAGCTACGGCTATGACGATGATGCGGCCCACGAGATTCGCATCGACCTGCAACTCGATGGTGACCGGCTCCTGGTCCGCATCGAGGACGACGCCAGGCAATTCGACCTCACCGACAGTGATCCGGCCCGGGTGGATACGAGTTCAAATCTGGAAGAACGCACCCCCGGCGGGCTCGGGATATTTCTCGTCCACCAGATGATGGACTCGGTGAGTTATCGCCGGGAGAACAATCGGAACGTGGTTTTACTTGGCAAGAATTTCGCAACAGGGCAAGCGGAGAACTAGGGGCCTGCGCCCCTGTGCTTATGGCCCTGCGGCGGCGATAGCCTGGCTGCGATCAGGCTGGATATTGATGATCTTGTCAAAGCCGCTGACTTCAAAAACTTCCCGAATGGACTTGGAAAGCGAGCAGAGCATGAACTTGGCATTACGGTTCTGCAGCAGCTTGGCGGTCATCAGGATCGCCCGCAATCCTGCGGAACTGATATAGGTCAGGTGCTCCATATCGAGTACGACCGCACGGTCCCCTTCTTCAATGGCGCCCTTGACGGATTCCTCGAACTGCATGACGTTCGAGCCGTCAATCCGTCCCATTACCATGGCGGACAAAATCCCGTCCTGCCGTTCAACATTGACCTCAATCATTGCATTTGCTCCGTTCCAGCTTTTTGGCCAGACTGGTTAACTGGTTTACAGGTCAGGGTCCTGCAATACCACAAATTCCGGATACGCTTCAATGCCGAGTTCCGCCACATCCTGGCCGTGGCGTTCCACATCCAGCGTAACCCGCACTCCCATGAGTTGCCTGATGGCCAGCCAGACAAGCATCGAGGCGGAAAAGACAAAGGCGCCGATCGCCAGTATTCCCGCCAACTGGACCAGCAAATTGCCGCCGGCCACAATACAAACCGCAAGAGTACCCCAAATCCCGGCGAACAGGTGAGCGGGCACTGCTCCCACAACATCATCGACCCGGAAGTGCTCAAGCGCTTTCACCCCGAGCAAACCGATCACTCCGCCAACCGCGCCGATTATTATAGCCCAATAATGTGCAACAATATCGGGCCCCGCAGTGATCGAAACCAGGCCGGCGATCACGCCATTGAGGCTCCCCATCAGATCGATGCGGCCGAGCACCGGCCGGCTCAGGGCAATGGCCGCGATGAATCCGCCACAGGCCGCCAGATTGGTATTCACCAGAATATTGCTGATGGCTACCGCGTCGGCTACGCCGCTCAGCGCCAGTTGCGAGCCGCCATTGAAGGCGAACCAGCCCATCCAGAGAATGAATATACCCAGGGTCACCACGGGAACATTGGAAGGCGGCGTCAGCTTGATGCTGCCGTCTTCGCGAAACTTGCCGTGGCGGGCGCCGACAATAATGGCGCCGGCCAGCGCCGCCCAGCCGCCAGTGGAATGCACGATGGAAGAACCGGCAAAGTCCTGAAAGCCAAGCTCGGCGAGCCAGCCGCCGCCCCAGGTCCAGGCGCCCACCACGGGATAGATCAATCCCGTCAGCACGGCCACAAAGAGGAAAAATGACCAGAGCCGGACCCGCTCGGCCAGGGTGCCCGAAACGATGGAACAGGTGGTCGCCACGAAAACCATCTGGAAGAACCAGTCGGACATTACCGAATAGCCATTTTCCATCACGGCGACCGCGGCGCTCTCATCACCGCCAAGCAGGGCCTGCTCGGCTCCCGAGGTGCCGTAGAAGAGCCCCAGGCTGCCGATAAAGCCGCTTACGTCCACATACATCAGGTTGTAGCCGATAAGGTAGAACATGAGGCCGGCAATGGCGTACAGGCCCACATTCTTGAGGCAGATCACCGAGGCGTTCTTGGTGCGCACCGAGCCGGACTCGAGCATGGTGAATCCGGCGCACATCCACATGATGAGAACGCCCCAGATAAGGAAGGAAAAACTGTTCAGGACAAATTGAATTTCCGGGCCCATAAATATTCTCCAGATTGCCGCAGTACCTGTTCGTATTTCCCGCCGCTGCCGCTACCGGACACCAGGAGCCTGCACCCTAGGAATTCACGGCTGCAAATCCGCTCTCATCCACGCCCCTGGCCGCTCAATTTCGTTGAATATCCAACAATATTCGCCTCAATTGATCGGCCAAGGGCGCGGCGATAGCGAATTTTCGCTTTCGCGAATTCCTGTGGCGCAGGCTCCTAGGGAGTGGTTTCCACGCCTATGGTTTCCACCGGCCCAAAGCCGCGGATTTCCACCACCACGGGTTCGCCCCGGGAACCATCGTAATGCACCGCGCCGGCCGGGTGGAACATGAATCCGCCGGCTGGAATCGGCGTGGTCCGCTCCATGTCATGGCTGGCGTCAACGCCCGCATGCCAGGTTCCCTCGATTACCGTGATGAAGCGGTCCTGGTCGTGGTAATGGGGGTTGCTCGTGCCTCCGGCCGGGAAGCGGATCCGCATGATATACAGACCTTCTTCCTGGGGATTGCCGTAGAGAACATGCGACTGGGTCCGGTCAAGGCTTTCGTCCCATTCGATATCATCCAATTGCACGATGACGAAATCATCCCATTCGGCAGCGAAACCGACCGGCACAAGCAAGGCCAGCGCGGCGATGAGGTAGCGAATCTTGATCATGAGCTGGTCCTGTTTCCGTGTTTGTCAGGTGTCGGCGCCAGTGCATGCACAGGGCCAACCGATGCAATATATAAGCCCCAGGCGGCCAAGGCAAGAGGCCATCACCGAGAACAGCGATTCTCATTGTGAAGAGTCTTGCCCGGGAATCAGTACCGCTTTGTGGAACTCGCCTCACTCTGCTAGATTGCGCCCATGAATCAAGGAACGGCCAACAAGTCCGATTCGCGTTCCCTGGGGGATCTCGCCCCGGAACAGGTGCAGTCCACGGTGGATCAATACAGCGAAATCTACGACGGCGGGCTGGAAAGCAGAAAGGAGCACTACCGCTCGCTGGTCAATCACTATTACGACCTGGTTACCGACTTCTACGAGTTCGGCTGGGGACAGTCGTTCCATTTCGCGCCCCGCAAGCGGGGGGAAAGCTTCAAGGCCTCGTTGCTTCGGCATCAGCACTATCTCGCCGACCAGCTCCGCCTGAAAGCGGGCATGAACGTCATCGACATCGGCTGCGGCGTTGGAGGGCCCACGGGCAATCTGGCGCGCTATTCCGGCGCGAGCTTCGTTGGCCTCAATAACAATGCCTACCAGCTTGAGCGCGCCAGAAAGCACACTCGCGATGTGAAGTCCCTGTGCCGCTTCATCAAGGGCGACTTCATGCAGATTCCCGGGGAGGATGAGAGTTTCGACGCGGCGACCGCCATCGAATCCATGCCACACGCCCCGGACAAGACCGCGGCCTTCCGCGAGGTTTTTCGCGTACTGCGGCCCGGCGGCTGTTTCGCGGCCTATGACTGGTGCGTAACCGAAGCCTTTGACCCGGACGACAAGACCCACCAGCGAATCAGGCACGACATCATGGTGGGCGACGCGCTGCCGGATATTCCGCGCCCCGCGGAAGTGACCGACGCCTTGCGGGAGGCCGGGTTCGAAGTCGTTGACGCCCATGACCGCGCCAGGGAATCCGACCCGGAAGCGCCCTGGTACCGCGCCCTGCAAGGCCGTGACCTCAGCCTCGCCAGCATTCCCAGAACTCCGGTCGGTCGGGCCGTGACCAATCTGGCGCTGCGCGCCGGAGAGCGGCTGCGGCTGGCGCCAAAAGGCTCCCGGGCGGTGAGCACCCTGCTCAATACGGCGGCGGATGCATTGGTCGAGGGCGGCAAATCAGGCACTTTCACGCCGATGTTTTTCTTCCTTGCCCGCAAGCCCGAATAGCAGTCCCCCGCAAGCGCGAACAGCAACCGCCCGCAAATCGAAACAGCGACCGCCGGCTTCGCGTTAATCCCGTTTTTCCGCCACAAGCGCCTGTCTCGCCCTTGCCGCCGCCCGACGCACCTCCGCCGGCGCCGTGCCGCCAAAATGATCCCGGGCCGCCACCGAGCCCGCCACGGTGAGCACTTCATGCACATCGGCCCCGATCAGCGGAGAAAAGCCGGTGAGTTCATCAAGTTCAAGCTCGTGCAGTTCCTTGCCCCGGGCAATGGCATGGGCCACCGCCTTGCCGGTGACCTCGTGGGCGTCGCGAAAAGCCACGCCCTTGCCCACCAGGTAGTCCGCCAGGTCTGTAGCCGTGGCGCAGTCCCGCACGGCCGCCTCCCGCATGACTTCCCGCTTGCATTCGATGGCGGGGACGAGTTCGGCGAAGGCGAACAGGCAATCCTTGAGGGTATCGATAAGATCGAAAACCGGCTCCTTGTCTTCCTGATTGTCCCTGTTGTAGGCCAGGGGCTGCGACTTCATCAGGGTCAGCAAGGACAGCAGGTGGCCATAGACCCGGCCGCTCTTGCCGCGAACAAGTTCGGGCACATCGGGGTTCTTCTTCTGGGGCATGATGGAAGAGCCGGTGCAGAAGCGGTCGGGCAGGCTGATAAAGCCGAATTGCGCCGACATCCACAGCACCAGCTCTTCCGCCATGCGCGACAGATGCATCATGATCAGGCCGCCCGCGGCGGCAAGCTCGATGACGAAATCCCGGTCACTGACGGCGTCGAGGGAATTGCCGGCCACCGCCTCGAAACCCAGCAATTCGGCGCTGCGGGCGCGGTTTATGGGGAAGCTCGTTCCCGCCAGGGCGGCGGCGCCAAGCGGCGAGCAATTGACCCGCCTGCGGCAGTCTTCGAGGCGGCCATCATCCCGGGCAAGCATTTCATACCAGGCGAGCATGTGGTGGCCGAAAGTCACCGGCTGGGCCGACTGCAAATGGGTAAAGCCGGGCATGATGGTTTCGGCTTCCCGCTCGGCGAGGTCCACCAGCGCGGATTGCAGCCGCCGGATCAGGCCGCGCAGGGCGTCAATTTCCTCCCGGACATACAGCCGCAGGTCGGTCGCCACCTGGTCATTGCGCGAGCGTCCGGTGTGCAGCTTCTTGCCGATTTCGCCGATGCGCCCGGTGAGAGCCGCCTCGATGTTCATGTGGACGTCTTCGAGTTCCACCGACCAGGCGAAATCGCCCCCCTCGATCTCGGCCTGAATCGCTTGCAGCCCCTCGGTGATCCGCCTGACTTCTTCCTCGCCCAGCACGCCCACCTCGCCGAGCATGGCGGCATGGGCCAGGGAACCGGCTATGTCCTGCCGGTACAGGCGCGCGTCAAATCCCACCGACGCGGTAAACCGCTCGATGAAACTGTCGGTAGCCTCGGAAAATCGACCGCTCCAGGGCTTGCCGGAGCCGGCATCGCCTTGCTTTTCGCTCATTGCATCCGCCCGCTGCGACGACCCGCCGCCAAGGGCTGGCGATTATACCAGCAACGCCGGGGTGTCCCCGGCGGCGGATGTCTGCCAGACGGACAAACGCCTGCGGATTGCATAGAATGGCGGTGTCTTTCCTGCCCCTTTATCCTGCATGCCCCGAATGCGCCTGAGAATTGCGAGCCGCAACAGTCCGCTGGCGATGTGGCAGGCGGAATTCGTCAAGTCGCGTCTTGAGCAGGCCCATTCCGGGCTCGGGGTGGAGATTGTCGGCTTCACCACCACCGGCGACCGGCTGCTCCATAGTCCGCTTGCGCGCCTCGGGGGCAAGGGGCTGTTCGTCAAGGAACTGGAGCGGGCCATGCTCGATGGGGAGGCGGATATTGCGGTGCATTCCATGAAGGATGTGCCCGCCGAGTTACCCGCCGGACTCGGGCTTGCGGTGATTTGCGAGCGCGCCGACCCGAGCGACGCCTTCATATCGAATCACTACCAGAGCGTTGCCGAGTTGCCGGCCGGGGCAAGGGTGGGCACTTCGAGCCTGCGCCGGCAGTGCCAGCTCAGGCTGCTGCGACCGGACCTTGAGCTTGCCGACCTGCGCGGCAATGTGGGCACCCGCCTCGACAAGCTCGATCATGGTGAATACCACGCCATTATCCTGGCGAGCGCCGGCCTGATGCGGTTGGAACTCGAGGCGCGAATCCGCTCGCGGCTGCCCCTTGACGACTTCCTGCCAGCGGCGGGCCAGGGCGCAGTGGGCGTTGAATGCCGCAACGATGATGAACGGACCCTGCGCCTGCTTGCCTGCTTGCATCATGAGGACACGGCGGCGCGGGTAGCGGCGGAACGTGCGGTGACCACGGCGCTGCAGGGTGGCTGCGAACTGCCCATTGCCGCCCATGCGGTATTGCGTGGCGGCGAGTTGCATTTACGGGCGCTGGTGGCTGACGCCGCTGGCAGTGAAATTCTCCGCGCCGAAGGCAGCGGTCCGGTGGCGGAAGCGGAATCCACCGGCCGCGCAGTTGCGGCAAGCCTGCTTGCGCGCGGCGCGGACCGGATCATTGCCGGCCTGCGCGATACCAGTCAATCGTGAGAACCGGCGGTCACCGGTGAAAAATCGCCGTATCCTCATTACCCGACCCGCCGACCGGCAACAGGAACTCCGCGAAGCGATAGCGGCCCGGGGAGGCGAGGCGCTCAGCCTGCCGCTGCTCGCCATCGAACCCGTGGGACAGAATGATCGCCTGCGGCAAGAACTGGCCCGGTTGGCCGATTTCGATCTGCTGGTATTCGTCAGCGCCAATGCCGCCCGATTCGGCGTGGAAAATATCAGGGCAGCCGGCGCGTCACTGTCTCCCACTGTGACCCTGCTCGCGGTGGGCGCCGCCACGGCCCGGGAAGTTTCCCTGCTGCTCGACCTTCCGGTGTATGGCCCGGTCGGGGGCGGCGGCAGCGAAGCATTGCTTGCATTGCCCGAGCTTGCAGCCGTCGAGGGCCGGAAAGTCGCCATCTTCCGGGGCGAAGGGGGCCGGGAACTGCTTGCTGAAGAATTGCGGCGGCGCGGCGCCGAGGTGACTTATCTCGAAGTTTATCGGCGCATCCCGGCTCCGGATGCGGGTGCGGGGCTGCGGCGGATTCTCGCCGGGGGCGGCCTCGATGGCGTCATCCTCACCAGCGCGGAGGGGCTGTGGCACTGGCATACGCTGGTTATCGCAACCGGGCCGGATGGGTGTCCCATTGCCGCGCCATTCGCGCTACCATTGATCGTGCCTTCCCGGCGCGTGGCGGAGTTGGCGGCGCAGCTTGGCTTTGGCACGGTCATCGATGCCGGCGATGCCGGGGCTACAGCCATGGTCGAGGCCCTCGCCGCCCATTTTCGGCGGCAGGGCGCCTGAACCGCGAGAGGCGCGCTGAAATGCGGCAAACCGATGGGACAACACTGAAGTGACCGAGAAAACGGTTACACCGAAACCCCGTTCCGAAGCTGCCAAAGCCAGAACCGCCAAGGCGAAAAGCCGTCTGGCCCGGCAGTCGCATACCGCGCGCAACCGCTTTCTGATCCTGCTGTTCCTGTTCGTTTCCCTGCTCGCGGCTTCCGGCTATCTCCTGACGCAACTCGCGCTCATGCGGGGGCAGGTGGAAACCCTGGCGGGCGAAAATGCCGAACTTGCCGACACCGAAGCGGCCCATGCGGCAACCATCGAATCCATGCAGCAGCAACTCGCCGCCCCGCCGGAACCCGCGCCCATGGACCTGGCGCCGCTGGACGAACTCGAACAGCGCCTGCGTCAGGAGACCGACTCCCTCAGCCGGCGGCTCAGCGAAGTCAGCGCAGCCCAGCGCAGCCTCCAGGCCCAGCCCGAACATGGCTGGAAGCTGCGCGAGGCCGCGTATCTGCTCAATCTCGCCAATCGCAAACTGCAACTCGAAGCCGATATCCCTGGCGCCATCGCCCTGTTCGAAAGCGCCGACCAGGCCCTGGTGGACGCCGAACGCGATGGTGTCTTGCATATCCGTCAGGCCCTGGCCGAAGAGGTCGCCCGGCTCCGCGCCATGGAAACGGTGGACAGCGAAGGAATCTGGTTCCGGTTGGAAAGCCTGCAAGGAGAAATCAGCCGGCTTGACCTGCTTGCATCCCTTCGCGAATCGGTCGCCTCCGGGGCCGCCCCGGCTACGTCGCCGGAAGCCGGCTGGCTGGCTGCCGGGCTGGAATTCCTCGGCAACGTTTTTATCTGGCGCCGCTGGGAGGAGGAGCGACCGGAGTTTGAACTGGTGGCGGGGCGGGAAGAGTTCATTCGCGAGGTCATTCGCCTGCGAATCGCCCAGGCCCAGCTCGCCCTGCTGCGGCGCGACGGCGCCATGTACCGCATCGGTCTGCAAGCCGGCCGCGATGAACTGCAAGGCTTTGCCGCAGCCGAATCGGCAGCCCGGCTTACGGCGGAACTGGATGCCTTGCTGGCCATCGAGATTGCCCCGGAGTTGCCGGTGCTCAACGAGTCGCTGGACCTGCTCGACGAATTCCTCACCGGCCTGTCGCAATGATCCGCCTGTTTGTGTATTCCCTGGCGGCCATCGCCGCCGCCCTGCTCGTCATCCTTTTTACCGATTTCCCCGCCGACCCCGGCTATCTGCTGATTGCATTCGGCGATTCCACCTTTGAAACCAGCCTGCTCGCCCTGACTCTGGCCCTGGCGGTGGTCTATCTGCTGTACCGGCTGTTGCGCCTGCTGATTGGCTGGATCAACCCCCGGCAGTGGGCCCGGGCCGGCAAGCGGGTGGGCGGCCTGTTCCATGCGGACCCTCGCAGCAAGACCGAACAGGGCGCCCTGGCGCTGTTTCGGGGAAATTGGCAATCCGCCTACAACCTGCTGATGCAAGGTCGCAATGAGCGCAACGCCGGCCCGGCCAACTATCTGCTGGCGGCCTATGCGGCCCACAAGCTCAAGCAGCCGGAACTGTGGGCCAATTGCCTGGAAACCGTCGAGCGGCGCTACCCCCGGGCGCGGTCCACGGCGGGCATTGTCCGCGCTCATCTGCTGCAGCGCAATCAACGCCCGGACCAGGCGCTCAAGGCGATCAACAGCCTGCGCAAGACCGTGCTCAACGACGCCTCCCTGCTTGGCCTGCTGCAACAGGTCCATATCGATCTGGAAAACTGGGACGAGCTCGAGAAGCTGCTGCCGGCGCTGGAACACAATGGAGCGGTCGGCCCGGAAGAGATTTTGCGCCTGCGGCGGCATATCTTCGCCCAGCGGCTCCACGGCCTCGCCGCCGGTCGCGACGCCAGCCTCGACCACAAGGAAAGCCTCGGCAGGCTGCGGCAATTCTGGAAAAAGGCGCCGGAGGAATACCGCCTGTTCCCTGCATTGACCAGCCTGTACGCCCGCCATGCGCTGCGCCATGGCGGCGGCGCGGACGCCGCGGCGGCCATCGAACACATACTCGGCAAGGAATGGCAGGCCAGCCTGATCGAACTGTATGGCGTTCTCGCTCTCGGCGATGACATGCGGCGGCTCAATCTCGCCGAAGAATGGCTTTCCAGCCGCCCAAGAGACCCGGACCTGCTGCTGAGTCTCGGTCGTCTCTGCCTGCGCAACGAACTCTGGGGCAAGGCCCGGGAATACTTCCAGGCCAGCATCGCCAGCCGGCCCGGCGCCGCAGCCCACGGCGAACTCAGCCGCCTGCTCGAAAACCTCGCCGAGCCCGATGCTGCCAGAAGCCACCTGGCCCAATACCGCAAACTCGTTGCCGAACCCCTGCCCGACCTCCCTCAGCCCTCGTTAGTCGGAACTTCACGCCCCTCCGACCCAGAACAATGAGTCTTTCCGGAACAAGCAGTCAAAACCAGATATTCCCTGACATAATCAGAACTTCCCCGGGAGCCTGTGGCGCAGGCGCCTAGTGCGTCATCGAGTACATCAGGTAGTTGATGCCCAGGCGGTAGGCTGAGTTGGCGTAGCGGGTGGGATAGGCCGGATGGTAGGTGTGTTCCCAGCCGTCGCCCATGTCGGAGTTCCAGTTGACCAGCACCATGACCCGACCGGCGTCGTCAAGAATCGCATGATTGCTGGCGTGGTCGATGCCGCGTTCGCCGAATTCATCGGTGCGGTACAGCGCGGGAATCATCTGGGGTCCGTCAATGTCGTAATAGACGCGGAAAATCTCGTGGTCCGGCTGTAGTTCGGTAATCTCCCGGTCGGGAAAAACCTGGCTGAAAGCGGCCTGGAAATTGTCCCACTCGAGTTGGCCCCAGAAATCGTCGATCAGCAGAAAACCGCCCCGCAGCAAATATTCGCGAAGGTTCTCGATTTCCGCCGGGCTCAGGATGACGCCACCGTTCTGGCCCACTTCAAGCATGTAGAGAAAGGGATAGTTGAAGATTTCCGCATCATCGAGGCGCAGCACGATGGGATTGCTCATGACGCGGATATTGGTCAGGCGGGAAACCCCGCGCAGGAAATTCTCATCCGAAGCCGGAAAGTCGATGGCCCAGGCGCCATAGCCGAATCCGCGGCCATGGTAGGTATCAAACTGCACTCGCACGAAATTGAATTCCCCGGCGCTATCGTAGTCGATCCCGGGACTCTGGCCGGCGGCGGCGCCGGCCAGGGCGAGCAACAGCAATTTGGTCAGGAGTCTGGACATCTTCATCCTTTCTCGAAACTATTCTCTGAAAAATTCCATCCCTAGGAGCCTGCGCCGTAGGAATTCACGGCTGCAAATCCGCTCTCATCCACGCCCCTGGCCGCTCGATTTCGTTGCATATCCGCCAATATTCGCCTCAACCGACCAGCCAGGGGCGCGGCGATAGCGAATTTTCGCTTTCGCGAATTCCTACGGCGCAGCCCCCTGGAATTTCATTATCCTTGTGCCGCAGTGTCCCGGTATTCCACTCCGGTTGCAACTCGTTACCCGCAGAATGACGGGAGTGGGGGGATCGCCATCAGCGCAACTGTGCGCAGTAGTCCTGTTCTTCCACGGCGGGGGTGAACCAGAGGTAATCGTGTTCGGCAATGCCGCCAAAGCGTTCGAGGTAGGTTACCGGCACGGTTTCATCGGGCTGTACTTCAACGAAGGACAGCGAGATGATTTGCTCCCGGCGCAAGCCGGGTTCGAGCGCCAGCAGGTAGTTGGGCACGCCGAGGTCCTGGCGGGCGTGGTAGTTGCCGGCGATCAGCAGCGCGGCGCCTGCATCTCCCGCGAGCGCTACCATGGCCCGGGCCATGGCAAGGTCGCGGCTCTGCTGTATCCGCACCATGGCGGGGAACTGGCTTTCCGGCAGCAGACCGCAGTGGCTTTCGTCGATGTCGGCATGGAACTTGCCCATGGCTTCGGCATCATACACATTCTCCGGCAGTGCGGGGCCATCGCCCCGATAGATTTCCATGACCGCGCCTTCGTCGATATTGGCGGTCGCCAGGGGCAGGTCCGCCGCCAGGGCCGCAAGCAGCAGCGGCGAATAGAATTCCCAGTCCCAGTCTTCGTCCCATTCGAGCCAGCTTTTCAGCGCCCCGGCATCTGCGAACTCCCGCCCGGCGATGCCCTTGAGCTTCCCTGCCCGGGAAGCATCGATCATCTCGAATGCGACCCCGGACAAGGCTCCGGCAGAAATCAGCGATTCCAGCACCGCAAGCTGCAGGCGATGATGGTCCGCGTTGTCGTGCTTTTCGCCGAGCAGCAGGAACCGCGCCTCGCGCAGGCTGTCCAGCAATTCACCGGGCGTAACGAAGCGCTGCAGGCGGCTATCCCAGATGCGGCCCACCAGCCCGTGGTCCTGACGCAGGGACGATTCCCAGACCGCGGGATTCTCCGGCGTCTGGGCCGAGCAGGCGCTGGTCAGCAGCGTCACCAGGAACAACACCAGTACAGTGGACCTTGCCACAGGCCGATGATGCGTTCCCCACACACTCCCGCCAGAATGCCTGCAAATCCACCAGTTCAATTTACGCCACTCATCATCAGCCATTGCGAATAGGTCTCATCGCTCCAGAAATCCTGAAACCAGGCGATTGCCGCCAGTTTGTCGTCTTCGGCCAGCGCCTCGCCAAATGCGGGCATCCGCCCACCCAGGGCAATACCGCCCTCGTTAATCACCTGCAGCAATACTGGAAGCGGATGATGCCAGGCATGGGCCGAACCATTCAGCGGCGGCGGCGGAAAGGAACCGTCCAGCAACCGCTCCCGCCAGTCGGCGACCGTACCCTGGGCGGCATCTCCATGACATTCCGCACAATGGGCGGCAAACACCTCCGCCCCGGCGGAAACCTGTTCCACCGAATACCAGCGCCCGGTTTCGGAATCGGCCCGGTAGTTGTCGATATTCCCATCACCGCAGCCCGCAAGCAACGCCAATGCCGGCGCCGACGCCAGAAACCAGCACCGCACTGTGCCGGCCACAGCAAATTGAAAATTGCCCGACAACGAAAACAGGAAAACGATCCCGATCAACAGAAAGATCCCGTACCAGGAGCCTGCGGCGCAGGCTCCCGGGCATCTTAGCATCAACCCCGCCCCCCATCGTAGCCTGCAGGGCGGGCTTGCCTTTCTCTTCCGGCAGCGGAATATTGCTACACTGCATGCGGCAGATTTCCCGCTTGGGGGTGACTAGGAGCCTGCGCCTTAGGAATTCGCGAAAGCGAAAATTCGCTATCGCCGCGCCCCTGGCCGATCGATTGAGGCGAATATTGGTGAATATGCAACGAAATCGAGCGGCCGGGGGCGTGGATGAGAGCGGATTTGCAGCCGTGAATTCCTGCGGCGCAGGCTCCTGGCCGATGAAGCCGCTCCGGTCAATCGCACTGGCTCTTGGGCCGCTGATTCTTCTTGCCGGGGGCTGCGCCCAGGAAGCTGACTTGCCGATGTTATCAACCAGCGCAACCGAAACCGAATACCGTCGCGCCGAAGCCATGTTGGCCGCCAACACCGCGCCGCTGCTCGCCAATCACATCGCGGCACATTACTGGCAGGACGACGACCGGCTGGTGTACCGGCGGTCCGATCTCGGCTCGCAAAGCTACATCGTCCTTGATCCCGCCAGCGGCGAGCGCGGGGAACTGCTCAACAGTGAACGCCTTGCCACCGCGCTGGAAGAACTGCTCGGACGGGAAGTGGCCGCCCGAGACCTGCTGCTTACCGGTATCAGCCTTGACGGCAACGAAGTGGAGTTCAATTTCGACGGCGAGCGCTATTCGCTGACTTTGGGCGGGGAATATTCCCCGGGACAACTCGAACCCGTTCCGGCCAACGAGTTTCTGTCTCCCGACGGCAGCCGCGCAGCCTTCATCCGCGACCACAATCTGTGGATTCGCGATACCGCCTCCGGTGAGTTGACCCAGCTTACCTTCGACGGCGAGGAAAACTACGGCTACGCCACCAACAATGCTGGCTGGGTTCGCGGCGACGGCCCCGTGCTGAAGTGGTCGCCGGACTCCAGCAGGATCGCCACTTTTCGCCATGACGGTCGCGAAGTGGGCGATATCGCACTATGGGGCACCCGGGTGGGCCGCCCGGAAGTCGACATCTGGAAGTACCCACTGCCGGGCGATGAGCATATCTTCACGATTGAGCGGGTAGTCATTCATCTGGAGCCCAAGCCGCGAGTCGTCTTTCTCGACCTGCCGCCGGACCCGCACCGTTCCACCACCAGCGATCATGTCGCCGGCAGTGGCGGCGTTTTTCTTGATACCCAATGGAGCGCGGACAGCGGGCGCCTCGCTTTCATTTCCTCTTCCCGGGATCACAAACAGGCGCGGTTGCGCTTGGTGGACATCGAGAGCGGCGGTGTTCGGGACGTTCATCTGGAAGTCGCCGAAACCCAATACATGGCGGGCTTCATGGATGAAAACTGGCGGGTATTGCACGAGCGCGGCGAGTTCATCTGGTTTTCCGAGCGCGATAACTGGGGCCACCTGTATCTGCACGACCTGGCAAGCGGCGAGTTGAAACACGCCATTACCACGGGGGACTGGCTCGTACTCGACATCGCACAGGTAGACGAGGAAAGCGGACAGCTCTGGCTGCTCGGCTCGAATGCCGAGCCCGGCGACCCGTATTTCCACTATCTGTACCGGGTCGGCCTCAATGACGGAAACCGGCAACTGCTCACCCCGGAACCCGGCCACCACGAGATTAGCTGGTCCTCCTCGGGGGAATACTTCCTCGATACCTGGTCGACTCCCGATACACCGCCGGTATCCGCGGTACGCAATCGAGAGGGAGAGATGCTCGCCACGCTGGAGAAAACCGATGTTTCAGCCCTCGCGGAAGCAGGCTGGCGGCCGCCGGCGCCATTCATCGTGAAGGCGCGGGACCAGGTCACCGACCTGTATGGGCTGATGTATTTGCCGTCCGACCTGGATGAATCACGCCAGTATCCGGTACTCAATTACCTCTATCCCGGCCCCCAGGCCGGCAGCGTGGGCAGCCGCGGATTTCGCCCATCCCGGGGTGACAAGCAGGCCCTGGCCGAACTTGGCTTCATCGTTGTGGAAGTCGACGCCATGGGAACACCGGGGCGCTCCAAGGCTTTCCACGACATCTACTACGGTAATATGGGCGACAACGGCCTTCCCGACCAGGTGAGCACAATCCGCCAGCTCGCCGAGCGCCGCCCCTACATGGACCTGGAGCGAGTCGGCATCTGGGGACATTCCGGCGGCGGTTTCGCTTCCACCGCCGGCATTCTGCGCTACCCGGATTTCTACCGGGTTGCCGTCTCCAGCGCAGGCAACCACGACAATCGCAATTACGAGGACGACTGGGGCGAGCGCTGGCAGGGCCTGCTCGAATACAGCGGAGAAACCGACCCGGTGCGCGGCCATGCCCTGTCCAATTACGACAACCAGGCCAACCCGTTACTAGCCGAAAACCTGCAAGGCAAACTCCTCCTCGCCCACGGCCTGATGGACACCAATGTGCATCCCTCAAGCACCATGCTCATGGTGGACGCCCTGATCGCAGCCGAAAAGGACTTCGACCTCATCATCCTGCCCAACAGCGGCCACGGCTTCCTCAACTCCCGCTGGTTCATGAAGCGCCGCTGGGACTACTTCATCGAACACCTGCAACAGCGCCAGCCGAACGCGCAGTTCCGCTTCGGAGAAAACATCCGCTGAGGAGAGCGAAGACGAGGGGGCTAAATTGCCCGACTGTCGGACCACCAACCCGACAAAGGAAGAAAATCCATACGTGCCTGTCACAAACCGGTCGGCAAGCAGGCAGGAGAAGGTCAATCGCGGGGTATGGAAGAGAAAGGCGTCGATTGCCGCAGGTGGAAATTCGCAAGCACCTCCGGAGTTATTCACCCGGCCGATCGAAGAACAGGTTCCCCGGGAGCCTGCGCCGCAGGAATTCGCGAAAGCGAAAATGCGCTATCGCCGCGCCCCTGGGTTTCCCGGAGTCACGGTTTTGCATGCGGCCCGGCGCTGTTCCATACTGATGGGCCAACCGGAGCCCCATCCGATATGTGGAAGGCTGAGTCGAGAGTGCGGGAGCAAAACTTGAAAGATCGTCTCTGGTTGCCGCTGTTCGCCTGTTGCGCTTTCGGCGCCTGCACTGCAAGCAACCCCATCGAACAGGCCCTTCTTGCGGACGAACCCGCCTTGCGGGCGGTGATGCAGAATCTCCCGCACCACCAGGTGCAGGTCCTGTTCACTGAAATCGAGCGCGATGCGGATGGTTCCGTTGCATTCCGCGAGCACAGTTTCGGACTTGACGACAACCGGTATTTCTATCCCGCCAGCACGGTCAAGCTGCCGGTGGCCCTGCTCGCTCTGGAAAAACTCGAAGAACTGGAAGGGGTCGATCGCCACAGCCGCTACACCGTTGGCGCGGCGGGAGAGGAAAGCAGTTTCACCGACGACCTGATCGCCCTGTTCGTGGTCAGCGACAATCCCGCCAACAATCGCCTGTACGAGTTTCTGGGCAAGGACGAGATCAATCTGCGTCTGCGGCGCAAGGGCCTGAACGCCCGTATTTCCCATCGCCTCGGAACCCGCGATTCAGACTCGTTGCGAACCGAGGCAATCACGTTTTCCCGGTCGGAGGGCGGCCCGCTGCGCGTCGGACCGATCAACAACTCTCCGATTGAAGTGCTGCCGCTGGACAATCTCCTGCAAGGTTCGGCGTACATCGAGGACGGCAGCCTGATTGAGGAGCCTTTCGATTTTTCCGATAACAATTACCTGCCGCTGAGCTCGCTGCATCGGATCATGCTGCGGCTCGTGTTCCCCGAAGCATTCACCGGGGAGGAGCGGTTTCAACTCAGCGACGATCATCGCGAATTCGTGCTGAATACCATGAAAACGCTGCCGCGGGAGGCGGGCTACGACGAGTCGGAGTACCCGGACGGGAGACTGAAGTATTTTCTGTTCGGAGACAGCCGGGAACGCATCCCGGAACACATCGAGATTTTCAACAAGATCGGACGCGCTTACGGGTACCTCACCGATTCGGCCTATATTGTCGATCGCCGGACGAATCGGGAGTTTCTGATTTCCGCCACCATCCGCGTCAACGCCAATGAGACGTTCAACGACGATGATTACGAGTATGTGGAAATCGGCCTGCCTTTTCTGGCCGAACTCGGCCGGCAACTGGTGCTTGAGCGCTAGGAGGCTGCGCCGTGGGAATTCGCGAAAGCGAAAATTCGCTATCGCCGCGCCCCTGGCCGGTCGATTGAGGTGAATATGCAACGAAATCGAGCGGCCAGGGGCGTGGATGAGAGCGGATTTGCAGCCGTGAATTCCTACGGCGCAGGCTCCTAGCTGACGCTCATGGAAAATATCGAGAGAGCGCTAGGGGCATTCGCCGACTTCATGTGGGGCCCGCAACTCGTCGTCCTGCTCGTGGGCGGCGGGCTGTTTTTCATGATCCATTCGCGGCTGCGGCAGTTTCGCTATCTGAAGCATGCGGTGGACCTGCTGCTCGGCCGTTACGATTCCCGCGAGGACGCGGGAGACATCACCCATTTCCGCGCCCTCGCCACGGCGCTGGCGGGCACCATTGGCCTGGGCAATATCACCAGTGTGGCTCTGGCCATAAGCCTGGGCGGGCCGGGGGCAGTGTTCTGGATGTGGGTGACCGCAATCGTCGGCACTTCCACCAAGTTCTATACCGCGAGTCTGGCGGTGATGTACCGCGGCAGGGACGATGCCGGCAAGCTTCAGGGCGGGCCGATGTATGTCATCCGCGAAGCGCTGGGCCGCCAGTGGATGCCGCTGGCGGGGCTGTTCGCCGTGGCAGGCATGTTTGGCACCCTGCCGGTTTTCCAGATCAACCAGGTCGTGCAGATCCTGCGTGACGTGGTCGCGATTCCCACCGGCTTGGCCAGCGCCGATGATCATTTTGGATTTGATCTGCTCATGGGGCTGCTGCTGTCCGCCGGGCTGTTCGCCATCATTATCGGCCGCATCCAGCGCATCGCCGCCTGGACCAGCCGCCTGGTGCCCGTCATGGTGCTGTTCTGGTTTGTGATCACCGCCTGGTTGCTGCTGCTTCACGCGGCGGAGATTCCCGCCACCTTCGCCCTGATTTTGCGCGATGCATTCAGCGGCGAGGCGGCGGCGGGCGGGGCCATTGGCGCGGTGATCCTGATCGGCGTCCAGCGCGGCGTATTCTCCAATGAAGCCGGTCTTGGCACCGAATCTCTCGCCCATGGCGCCGCCAAGACCAGCGAACCGGTGCGGGAAGGTCTGGTGGCCATGCTCGGGCCGATCATCGATACGCTGATCGTCTGCACCTGCACCGCGCTGGCGATCCTGGTCACCGGCGTCTGGCGGGAGGATGCGGTGGGCGTTACCCTGACTTCACTCGCCTATGAGCAGGTTTTTCCAGGCTATGGTTCCTGGCTGGTATTGCTGATGGTGGTGACTCTCGGGACCACCACGGTGCTGACTTATTCGTACTACGGTGGCAAATGCATGGCCTTCCTGTTCGGTACGAAACGGGAGAAATACTATGTCTGGGCCTACGCTGCCCTGATCACTGTGGGCGCCGTGGCTTCACTCGAGGCTGTGGTCAGCCTGTTCGACGGCGCCTACGCCACCATGGCCATCCCCACCATGTTGTCCACCCTGATTCTTGCGCCGAAAGTGAAAACCGCCGCCAAGGACTATTTTTCCCGTTATGACGGCGGCGAAATCAGGCAGTCCAGACAGTAACAACCGTTATCGGAGCCACCCGGCAGCAGAAGGATGCGCCCCCTGTTGTCATCCTGCGCGTAGTCGCAGGATCTCATGGACGGAGACACCGTCCGGGATTCAGCGACTTCGCTTCGCTACATGCGGAACAACGTTCCTTTCAGTCAGGGCCAGGAGCCTGTGCGCCGCAGGCTCCTAGTGAAGCGCGTGGTGAGGCTCTGAGGGGCTCTCTTCCGCCACCCCAAGGATGGATTCTTCTTCCTGGGAAACATAGCTTCTGGTGGTGATGGGGCTACGCAGCATTGGCCCGAGGCGGCGGACGAATTTTTCCATGTGGTCGGTTTCATAGTGCCCTTGCAGGCTTTCCGCATCGTCCCATTCCTGCAATAGCAGAACTTCGCTGGCGTCGCCGATTCCCTGAAAATAGCGATAATGCCGGCAACCATGCTCGTGCTGGCAAAGGCGCATCATTTCCCGCATCAGTGCAAGGGCTGCATCGACTTTTTGCGGATGAAGATTGAAAGTGCTTTGCAGAATGATCATGGCTGGCTCCTCTGCCTGATTCCCCGGTTTACCGATTGTCCTTCCCGGATATTGTTGATCTGCTGGCAGGTTTATGTGGCAGTTGTTGTTTTATACAACGTCAAAACGGCCTGGCGCAATACAAATGGGCAAATTGAAAACGTTGTCATCAGTATGCTGCCCTGGAAGTTCACTGAAATGCGGCAAACTTGTGGAATAGCAGCCTATCGATCATCCATTACATCCCACCAGGGATAGAACCCGGGCATGTCGCTTGAGGCCCTGTCCGTAAATTCCGGCGGGCGTTTTTCACGAAAAGCCCGCACGCCTTCCCTGCCGCTCGTCCGGCTTTGGCAGTAGATCGCCAGAGACTCGACTTCGTGGGCTTGCCGGGGATGTTCCAGGGCCACATTGCGGTACATCATCTGCCGGGTCAGGGCAATGGAAACCTGGCTGTGGCGGCCCACGCGGGCAGCGAGGTCGCGGGCATGGCCGAGGACTTTCTTGCCGGCAAGCCGGTAATTGGCGAAGCCGCGTTTCTTGAGTTCCCTGGCGTCGATCAGGTCGGCGCGGTAAATCCATTCCAGCGCCGTGCCCATATTGACGATGCGCGGCAAAAACCAGGTCGAGCAGGCTTCCGGGGTAATGCCGATGCGATTGAATACGAATCCCATGAGCGCGTCTTTTGCGACGATACGCACATCCATGGCGCAGGTCATGGTGGCGCCGACTCCCACGGCGTGGCCGTTGATTGCGGCAATTACCGGCTTCTTGCAGCGGAAGATCGCGAGAGTCAGCAGGCCGCCCAGGTCGCGCACACCGCGTTCGATTTCCGGCTCCCGCAGGCGTTTCCGCAGGTCGTTTATGTTGGGCTCGAACGACTCGTCGAGGCCGAAGACATTACCCTCGCCGGACAAATCCATGCCCGCGCAGAATGCCCTTCCCGCACCAGTGACAATGATGGCGTTTACGGCATCATCCTCGCTCGCCCGGTCGAAAGCGTCAATGAGTTCATGGCCCATTGCCACGGTAAAGGCATTGAGCTGGTCCGGCCGGTTCAGGGTGAGAGTGAGAATGGAATTTTCCACTTCATAGTGGATCGTTTCGTATTTCATATGGCGCCCTCGGCCTGCAAACGGGCAATGCGCCCAGTACTGAACCCCCAATCCGCAAGCACCTGTTCGCTGTGTTCTCCCACTCTGGCGGCGGCGGACTGGATTTCCCCCGGAGTGCGGCTGAAGCGCGGCGCCGGGGCGGGTTGCAGAACGCCTGCGTAGTCAACAAAAGTCTCTCGCGCCTGGTTGTGCGGATGTTTTGGCGCTTCCGCGAGATCCAGCACCGGCGCAAAGCAGACATCGGTGCCTTCCATCAATTCGCACCATTGCTCGCGAGTCTTGCCGCGGAAAATCGCCGCGACCTTCTCCCGCATTTCCGGCCAGTTCTCCCGGGCGTACTGCGATTCGAACTGCGGGTCTTCAATGCCCGCCTTTTCCAGCAGCAGGGCATAGAACTGGGGCTCAAGCGAGCCGATGGATATGTATTTGCCGTCGGCGCATTCATAGCTGCCATAAAAGGGCGCGCCGCCGTCGAGACGGTTGCTGTGGCGCCCGGTGGTCCACATGCCCATGGCCATGAGCCCGTAGAACGGGCTCAGCAGGCTGGCGGTGCCATCGGTCATGGCGGCGTCGATGACCTGACCGCGGCCGGATTGACGGCGCTCCACCAGCGCGGCGAGGATTCCGCAAAGCAGATACATGGCGCCGCCGCCGAAATCCCCGATCAGGTTCAATGGCGGCGCCGGCGGCCGGTCGGCATAGCCCATGGCGCCGAGTGCGCCGCCGATGGAAATGTAATTGATGTCGTGGCCCGCCGCCTTTGACAAGGGCCCGTGCTGACCCCAGCCCGTCATGCGACCGTACACCAGGCCGGGATTGCGTTCGAGGCAAATCTCGGGACCAAGGCCAAGCCGCTCCATGACGCCGGGTCGGAATCCTTCAATCAGCGCATCGGCCTGGTCGATCATTTCCAGCGCAATGGCTACGCCCTGTTCTTTTTTCAGATCCACCGCCAGCGAGCGTCGCCCCCGGGACAGCACATTGGCGCGCTCGCCGCTTCCCTTCAGGCTCAGGCGGTCAAGCCGGATGACTTCGGCGCCGAGGTCCGACAGCATCATGGCGCAAAACGGCCCCGGCCCGATGCCGGCCATCTCGATTACCCGAATCCCCTTCAGTGGCCCCATGCTGTACTCCTTTCTGACTCAATTCAGAATCTCGACATCGTATCCGGCAATCCTGGAATCCCGGCTGACTGGCGTCAACGACTTTACCAACGCCTGGGAGCCTGGGCCACGAGAATCCGGTCAATCGGGTCCCGATGATGTATCGGCAAGTCGGCATACCTCTTCAGGTGGCGAACTTGTATCTACAATTCCGCCAGAAACTCCCGCAGCAGGGGCACTACTCCGGGTTCGTCAAGCATGGGGGCGTGGCCCACGCCTGGGACGGTGAACAGTTTCAAGCCGGGATGCCGGCGCTGCATTTCGCTTGCGCAGTCCGCTTCGAGAATGTCGGAAAGCCCGCCCCGGATCAGCAATACCGGGAACTGTTTCAATCCGGCGAACAGGGCCCAGGGGTCGAATCCGGGCGCTGTGCGACTGGCCCTGGCCAGCGGCTCGGCAATGTCAGGGTCATACAGCAATTTCACTTCTCCAGCGGCGTCTTCGGCATAGTTGCGCCGCGCCCAGCGCTCCCAGTCCTCGCTCTCGTAATGGGGAAAGGCGATGACATTAAGTTCCCGGGATTGCTCGGCGGCGGCTTCCCAGGTTCCGGGTGATTCGATCTTGCCGGTGTAACTGACGATGCGGGTCCAACCTCTGTCTGCCATCACGGGGCCAATATCGTTCATCACCACGCCCCGGAACAGGAAAGGATTCATGCCAGCCATCATCATCGACATCAGTCCGCCGAGCGAAGTGCCAACCAGCACAATATTCCCGAGTTTCAGCCGTTCAATCAGCGAAAACATGTCTTTCACATAGCGCAGGGGCATGTAGTTCCGGGGATTGTTGTCCCAGTCCGAGTGTCCGCGTCCGCGCTGGTCCACTGCGATTATGCGGTAATCGCGCTGCAGTTCGCGGGCGAGGTCGTGAAAATCCGCCGAGTTGCGGGTCAGTCCGTGCATGCACAGCAGGGTCTGCTTCGCGTCGCCGTTAGCGTAATCCCGCGCGTACAGCTTGAGTCCGTCGTCGCTGTCGTACCAGATGTCCTGAAACTGCATTTTCCACCCCAAATGAAGCACCGTAACTGGTCTCTGGCGACCAGATTCGTTGCCAACAATAGAAAATTGTCACGCCGTTCTCAAGTTGACGGCGCCAAAGCATCACCCCCAATCCTGTCGCTTGTTTCCCGACAGCGCCCTGGCGAGCTCGTCGAGGCTTTCGAGGTTGTGGGCGGAGCGGAAGTCGGATACATGGGGGCGCATGACCCTGGCGCCCTGCGTGAGTGGCTCGAAGCCGTCCCAGCGCAGTAGCGGATTGAGCCAGATGAGACGGCGGCTGGAGCGGGCGAGGCGCTGGATTTCGGATTCGAGTTGCGCTGGGTCATCGCGTTCGAGGCCGTCGCTGAGGAGCAGGGTGGTTGCGCCCTGGCCGAGCACCCGGCGCGCCCAGAGTTTGTTGAACTGCTGCAGGCAGTGGCCGATGCGGGTGCCTCCGGACCAGTCCCGCACCGCCCCGGCGACGCCTTCGAGGGCCTGGTCCACATCGCTGTGGACGAGCTGGCGCGTGACATGGGTGAGCCGGGTGCCGAACACAAAGCTCTGCACCCGGCGCCGGGCGGCGATGGCGTGCATGAAATGCAGGAACATCCGCGAATAGGCGCTCATGGAGCCCGAGATGTCGCACAGTACCACCAGCGGCGGCTGGCGGGTCTTGCGCCGGCGGAATCTCAGCGGCGCGGCGGCGCCTGACCGCGCCAGCGCGCGCAGGCTTGCGCGGCGGTCGAGATGGCGGCCCCGGGGGTCGGGCCGGAAACGCCGGGTGGGGATACTGTCTTTGGGGAGCCGCAAGCCGGCGATGGCGCGTTTGGCCTGTTCGAGTTCGGCGCTGGACATGTCTTCGAAATCCCGCTCCCTGAGGATTTCCGCGGGCGAACTCGTCAGCAGGCCGTGCAGTTCGAGCTGTTCTTCGGTGGATTCCCGCAGCCTTCCCTCGCCGCCCATGGCGTCTGCAAGCCGGCGGCGCACTTCGCTGGTGTTCGTCTCGTCTTCGAGCAGCAGATTCGGCAGCATGGCGCCCAGCATCCGCTCCATGAACGCCGGATTGCGCCAGAAGATGTGAAAAGCCTGATCGAACAGTTCGCGCTGGTCCCGGCGGCTGACGAAAATGGCGAACAGGCAGCTATGAAAATCGGCGCGGCTGGAAAAACCCACCAGATTGACAGCGCGGATGGCGTCCAGCGCCTTGCCGGGGCCCACCGGCAGGCCGGCGGCGCGCAGCAAACGGGCGAAGTGGATGATGTTTGCGGTCATGCGTCCGCCGTCCGCGAAAGTGGGTTCAAGCCGCATCGTTCACCTTTCTGTCATTTTGCACGGCCCCTCGTCCTGTCATTCTGCGCGAAGTCGCAGAATCTCATGCAGTGGCCACCCGAAGAGATTCTGCGACTTCGCTTCGCTTCGCGCAGAATGACGGGAAGGGGCCTCGCCCCGCGCAGGAGGACATGTCAAGCCTATCAATCAACCCGCGCCGAAAGTTCCGTCTTCACTTCCTCGAGAATCCGCGCGGCTTCGCTGCCGCGGATGCGGGCGATGTCATCCTGGTACTTGAGCAGGGCGCCCAGGGTGTCGTTGATGGCCCTGCTGTCCAGGGCGACCTGATCGAGTTGCAGCAGGGACTGTGCCCAATCCAGTGTTTCGGCAACACCGGGAAGCTTGTACAGATCCTGCTCGCGCAGGCGCTGGACGAAAGCGACCACATGACGGCTCAGGCCGGTGTCCATCCCTGGCAGCCTGGCCTCGATGATCGCGAGTTCGCGTTCGGCGTCGGGATAGTCGACCCAGTGGTAGAGACAGCGCCGCTTGAGCGCGTCGTGGATTTCCCGGGTGCGGTTGGAAGTGATGACGACCAGGGGCGGCTCGGCCGCCTTGACCGTGCCGATTTCCGGGATCGAAATCTGGAAGTCCGACAGCAATTCCAGCAGATAGGCCTCAAAAGGCTCATCGGTGCGGTCAAGTTCGTCGATAAGCAGCACGGGAGCGCCGCTATCGCCACCGCGAAGCGCCGCGAGCAGAGGCCGCTCGATCAGGAAATCCGCAGCGAACACATCATTCGCCAGATGCTCCCTGTCCACCGCTCCGGCGGCTTCGGCGAGGCGAATCTCGATCATTTGCCGGGCATAGTTCCACTCGTATACCGCAGAGGAAACATCGAGCCCTTCGTAGCACTGCAACCGGATCAGGCGGCGGTCGAGGCCGGCGGCGAGCACCTTGGCGATTTCGGTCTTGCCGACACCGGCCTCGCCTTCGAGAAACAGCGGCCGGCCCATTTGCAGGGACAGGAACAGCGTGGTGGCCAGCGACCGGTCGGCAACGTAGTTGCCGTCCCGGAGCAGCCGCTGGACATCCTCGATGCTGGTGTGCTGTCCCATAAGTTCGCCGTATTTCAGCGCGCCCCCCGCGGTGTGTGGCAAGGCGCGGTCCGCAGGTAATGGCTCGCCCCATTGCCAAGGAGCGCAACGCGGCCACGCGCCGCGGGGGGCGCGCCCTTCGGGAGCGGTCCTGAAGCGCCACCGCGGCGTTGCCGCCCTTGGCAATACTCCCGGTATTGCCTGCGGCCGGCGCCTTGCATTGACGCTTCAGGACCGCTCTGAAATGCGGCGAACTTATGGGACAGCACGCTAGCCGTTGCGGGCATGCTCAGGCGCAGGCCGTCACCGCGCGCTGGGCCATTACCCGCACCAGATGCGCGCGATATTCCGCGCTGGCGTGGATATCGGCGTTCATGCGGTCCACCGGCACCTGGAAATCAGCGAGTGCCGCCGGGCTGAAGTCATTCGCCAGGGCTTCTTCCATCCGGTGGGCGCGGTGGGCGCAGTCCGTGGCTCCGGTGACTGCGGCCCGCGCACCGCCGGCGGTTCTGGCAATGAACACTCCCACAATGGCATAGCGCGAAGCCGGGTTTTCAAACTTCATGTAGGCCGCGGCCTCGGGCCTCGGGAAATCCACCGCGACGATAATCTCGTCTTCTTCCAGGGCGGTTTCAAACATGCCGGTGAAGAAATCCTCACCGGCGATTTCCCGGCGGTTGGTGCGCACGGTGGCGCCGAGGGCGATCACCGCGGCGGGATAATCCGCCGCCGGATCGTTGTTGGCAATGGAACCGCCGATGGTGCCGCGGTTGCGCACGGCGGGGTCGCCGATATTGCCGGCGAGCGCGGCAAGGGCGGGAATCGCCTCTTGCACTTCGCCGGAAGCCGCCACTTCGGCATGGGGGGTCATGGCGCCGATGGTGACGATATTGCCATTGACGACAATGCCGCCAAGTTCAGCGATGGCGCCGAGATCAATCACATCGGATGGGCTGGCCAGCCGGTGCTTCATGGTGGGCAGCAGGGTTTGTCCGCCGGCGACGAGCTTGCCGTCGGCGGCGTTGGCGATCAGGTCTGCCGCTTCGGCTACCGAGGCGGGTCGATGATATGAAAATGAATACATTGCAGTTTCCTCCCGCGCGGGTTCAGGCGGCGGATTGGCAGGCGCGCCAGACGGTTTCCGGCGTTGCCGGCATTTCCACATGTCTGGCGCCGATGGCGTTGGCGATGGCGTTGATGACCGCGGGCGGCGCGCCAATGGCGCCGGCTTCGCCGCAGCCCTTCACTCCAAGCGGATTGTGCGGCGGGTCCGTCGGCGCATAACCGATGCGGAAGTCCGGCGCATTGTCCGCCCGGGGCATGGCATAATCCATGAAGGACGCGGTCACGAGTTGGCCCTCGCTGTCGTACCGGCAGCCTTCAAGCAGGGCCTGGCCGATGCCGTGAACGATGCCGCCATGAACCTGGCCTTCGACGATCATCGGATTGACGAGCTTGCCGAAATCATCCACCGCGGTGTAATCGGCGATTTCCACCTCGCCGGTGTCCGGGTCCACCTCGACTTCGCAGATATGGGTGCCGGCGGGGAAGGAGAAGTTCATCGGGTCGAAGAATGCGTTTTCGTCAAAACCGGGTTCGACGCCTTCCGGGTAGTTGTGGGGCACATAGGCGGTGAAGGCGACTTCTGCGATATTCATCGACTTGTCGGTGCCCGCCACTGTGTAGTTGCCATCGGCGAATTCGATATCGCCCTCGGCGGCCTCCATGGCGTGGGCGGCGATCTTTCTGCCCTTGGCGATGAGCTTGTCACAGGCTTTGGCTATTGCCACGCCGCCCACGGCGAGGGAGCGCGAGCCGTAGGTGCCCATGCCGAACTGGGTTCGCGCGGTATCGCCGTGAATCACCTCGATATTCTCGAAAGGAACGCCGAGCTGGTCGCAGACGAGCTGGGCAAAGGTCGTCTCGTGGCCCTGGCCATGGGAATGGGTGCCGGTGAACACCTGCACATTGCCGGTGGGGTTGAAGCGCACCTGGGCCGATTCCCACAAGCCGACGCCGCCGCCAAGCTGGCCCACAGCTGCGGAAGGCGCGATGCCGCAGGCTTCCACATAGGAGGAAAAACCGATGCCCCGCAGTTTGCCCCGGGACCTGGCTTCCTCCGCCCTGGCCGCGAATCCGGCGTAGTCGGCCAGTTCCATGGCCTGATCGAGGGCTGCTTCGTAGTCGCCGCTGTCGTAGCACTGCACCACCGGCGTCTGGTAGGGAAAGGCGTCTTTCGGGATGAAGTTGCGCCGCCTGATTTCCGCCGGGTCGAGATCCATGTCCGCTGCGCAGACATCCACAAGCCGCTCCAGCAGATAGGTCGCTTCCGGGCGGCCGGCGCCGCGGCTGGCGTCCACCGGCGCGGTATTGGTGAATACCGCCTTCACTTCGGAATAGATGAGCGGTGTCGCGTATTGTCCGGCCAGCAGGAAGGCGTACAGATAACTCGGCACCATGGTGGAGAATGTCGAAAGATAGGCCCCGAGATTGGCTGTGGTTTGCACCCGCATGGCGAGAAATCTGCCATTCTCGTCAAGCGCCATTTCCGCCCGGGATACATGATCGCGACCGTGTGCGTCAGCCATGAAGGCTTCGCTACGGTCCCCGGTCCACTTGACGGGCCGATTAACCTTGCGGCAGGCCCAGCCCACGACGAGCTCCTCGGCGTAGACGAAAATCTTGGCGCCGAAACCGCCGCCCACATCGGGGCCCACGACGCGCAACTTGTGCTCCGGCGCGAGTTGATTGAACGCCGCGAGTACGAGCCGATGCACATGCGGATTCTGGGTCGTCATGTGCAGGGTGATCTCTTCGGTGCCCGAGTTGTATTCGCCGAGTGCGGCGCGGGGCTCCATGGGATTGGTCACCATGCGGTTGTTGGTGAGTTCGATGCTGGAAATCCTGTGGGCCGAAGCGAAGGCTTCGTCGTTGGCGGCCTTGTCGCCAAAAGGCCAGTTGAAGCAGACATTGTCCGGCGCCACATCGTGAATCTGCTGCTGACCCTCGCTGGCCGCTTCGCCGGTGCTGGAAACGGCCGGCAGCGGGCGGTATTTCACATCCACCAGTTCCGCAGCATCCTGTGCCTGTGTCAGTGTTTCCGCAATGACAACGGCAACATGATCGCCAACATAATTGACCTTTCCCTGGGCCAGGGCCGGGTGGGGCGGCGCCCGGTGGGGCTCGCCGTCGTCGCTGGTTACGGTTACGCCGCAGATGAGCGGGCCGATGCCGTCGGCGGCGAGATCATCGCCGGTGAGCACGGCAACCACTCCGGGGGCGTCGGTCGCGGCGGAAGTGTCAATGCCTTCGATGACGGCATGGGCGTGGGGAGAGCGCAGAAAATACGCGTGGGTCTGGCCGGCGACATTGATATCGCCGGTATAACGCCCTTTGCCGAGCAGAAATCGCCGGTCTTCCTTGCGGCGCACGCTGGCGCCGATGCCTTGTTCGTGCATGTTCAATCCCCCATGGCCCGGGCGCCTTCCCGGACCGACTTGACGATGTTCTGGTAGCCGGTACAGCGGCAGATATTGCCATTGAGTTCCCGGCGCACCGTGGCCGCATCGAGCTCCCTGCCGTGGCGGTTGACGATATCGAGTCCCGACATGACCATTCCCGGCGTACAGAAGCCGCATTGCAGGCCATGGTTGTCCATGAAAGCCTGCTGCATGGGATGCAGTTCCGCGCCATTGGCAAGCCCTTCGATAGTGGTGATGTCGCAGCCGTCGGCCATGGCCGCGAGCATGGTGCAGGACTTGACGGACTTGCCGTCCACCATCACCACGCAGGCGCCGCACTGGCTGGTGTCGCAACCGACATGGGTGCCGGTCAGACGAAGCTGTTCCCGCAGAAAGTCCACGAGCAGCGTTCTGGCCTCCACCTCCCCCGAGGCGGCCTGGCCATTCACAGTCAGATCAATTTTCATATTCAGCGTTCTCCTTCCGAATCTGTCAGCCGGCTTCTGCGTCGATTAGGAGCCTATTGAATCATATCGGGACCTGGTAGCCTATTCCATGCTCAATCTACAAATCGTGGAACCATATCGGAATCAACAACCACGCCGGAAACACGAAGGCGGCGATCACCAGCACCATCGATCCTCCGCGGGATTGCGCATATCGCGCACAAATCAACAGCAGCGGCGTCAACAGGAACAGTCTGGCGACGATAGTGTTGCCGCCCAGTCCGGCATACAGGGCCAAGGGAGTCGAAAAAAAGGCAGCCAACCAGAAATAGCCCTTGTTGGATGAAAAAATCCCGGCCACTGCGTTCACTGGGGACAGCAAGGTGGAAAGCCAGAACATCAAGAGGACCAGAGTGATGCCCGCGCCTGAACCGGAAACCTGCAGTTCGGGCATCAGAGAAACCAGTAGGCCGCCAGCGCCCCGGCAACCAGGATGGCGCCGATAACGAGCGGGCGACTGATGACGCTGGAATCGGCTGCGTTCGCCGCGGCTTCGGGCTCTTCGGCGGGAGGTTCCCGGCTGGCGATTTCCTCGCTGAGGCGGGAGAAAAACTGGTCGGCAAGTTTGCCGGCGGCGCCGTCGATCAGCCTGCCGCCAAGCTGGGCGAGCTTGCCGCCAACGCTGGCCTTGGCGGTGTATTCGAGGCGAGTCCCGTCGCCTTCCTCCGCCAGAGTCACCCGGGCGCTGCCATTGGCGAATCCCGCGGCGCCGCCCTGGCCTTTGCCCTGGATCAGGTAACTGTTCGGCGGGTCGAGTTCGTCGAGTTCGATGGCAAAGCTGAAACCCGCCTTCACCGGCCCGATGCGATTGGTGATGCGGGCGCTGAACCGATTGTCCCCGGTACGCTCGAAACGCTCGCAGCCGGGGATGGCCGCCTTGAGGATCTCCGGATCGTTCAGCGCATCCCAGACCTGTTGGCGGCTTGCAGCAATACTCTGCTGCGCTTTCATTTCCATAATGTCGATGCCCCCATTGCAGTGCCGGCGACGGCTTGTTTTCCCCGGTGGCCGGAGAATATCATCACCGCGCAAAGCAATGCGACACCATCCCACGAAATTTCGCTCGCCACAAGGAATCCACCATGAACGGCGCCAAGGCCCTGATCGAAACCCTGGCCGATTGCGGCATCGAATTCTGTATCGCCAATCCCGGCACTTCAGAAATGCATCTGGTACAGGCACTGGACGATACGCCGCGCATGAAGTCGGTGCTCGCCCTGTTCGAAGGCGTCTGCACCGGCGCCGCCGACGGCATCGGCAGGATGACGGGCAAGCCCGCCGCGACCTTGCTACATCTCGGGCCAGGACTGGCGAACGGCATTGCCAACCTGCACAACGCCCGGCGCGCGAATACGCCGATGGTCAACATCGTCGGCAATCATCCGCATTACCACATCGGTTTTGACGCGCCGCTAACTTCCGACATCGAAACCCTGGCGCGCAATTATTCGTGCTGGGTCAAGTCCTGCTCCACGAGCGGCAGCCTGGCCCAGGACGGCGCCGACGCCGTCAGCGCCAGTTTGCGCAGTCACGGCGGCAGCGCGGGACAGATTGCCACGCTGATCCCGGGCGCCGACGCGGCCTGGGGCGAAAGTCCGGGGCCGGCGCCGCCGAATTCCACGCCGGCACGAGCGAAGGTCGACGAACAGGTGATCGAGAACATCGCCGGCCTGCTCGGCAACGGCCAACGCACGGCCCTGTTGCTTGAACACCACGGAACCACTCCCGCGGCGCTGGAAGCCGCCGGCCGCATCGCCGCGAAAACCGGCTGCCGGCTGCTCAACGGCACTTTCCCAGCCCGTGTCGACGGCGGACCGGGAAGAATCGCGGTCGAGCGCCTGCCCTACTTCCCGGAACAGGTGCTGGCGGAAATCGCCGACGTCAAACAACTCGTAATCGTCGGCGGCAACGCGCCGGCGAGTTTCTTCGCCTACAAGGGCGTGCCGGGACGCCTGATTCCCGAGAATTGCGCCGTCAGTCGCCTGACCGCGGTGGAAGAGGACGCCATTGACGCACTGGAACGGCTGGCCGAGCGAGTCGGCGCGGAAAAGTCGCAGCCGAACCGCTTCGACCACCGCGAGATTCCGCTGCCCGAAGGTCCTCTGAACACGCGCAACATCATCCAGGGCATCGCCGCCACCATGCCGGAAGACGTCATCGTCTGCACCGACTCCGGCGGCGGCAACGCGGCCTACCCGTATTGCCAGAACACCGCGACGAACAGTTGGCTCAGCCTCACCGGCGGCGCCATCGGCCAGGGCGGCCCCGTCGCCACCGGCGCCGCCCTCGCCTGCCCCGACCGCCCGGTGCTCGCGCTGCTCGGCGACGGCGGCGCGGCCTACACCAACCAGAGCTTCTGGACCCAGGCCCGCGAAGGTCTCAACGTCACCACGCTGATCTTCGCCAATCGCACCTACAACATCCTCAATGTCGAATACACCCGGCTCGGCATCACCGAAACCGGCGAAATCGCCGCCAGTCTCTTCGACATCGGCAAGCCCGACATCGACTGGGTACAAATGGCCGCCAGCATGGGCGTACCCGGAGGCAAGGCCGACACCGCCGAAGAACTCGTCACGCTCCTGCAACGCGGCTACCGCGAACCCGGCCCCTTCCTCATCCAGGCCAACGGCGAAATGCAGCGGTAGTGAAGCTTACTTCAACTCTTCGAAGGCAACGGTCCGCCGACGGTAACTTCAAACAGAACCGTTAGCAGGCAACTAGACAAAGTAAGTGACTAAATGGAAGTCCAACACTAGAAATGCTTTTGTGGTACCAGCCTCAGACATCTCAGGACAAGCGAATTTGCCAAAGTAAGAGGGTGAAATTCGTCCTCTGGAACGTACTTTCTTACGGAGGACTCAGATTCCTTGAAGCTATCCAAACGGAGGTAGGCCATGAATTTCAATGAACTGTGGCAACAGCGGCTCAAATCCATCCTTGAGCAGATTGCTACAGGTGAAACAGACTATCAAGAAGTAGCGAACCTTGCGGAGCACATTGGCGCTGACTACCACGGTCGGTTCTTGATTGAACTACTGCAGAATGCCGAGGACCAGACCACGAAGGCTTCGATAGACAACGGTCTTGCAGTAGTCGTGCGAACAGGAACTCATGTTTATGTGCTAAACCAAGGATTGCCATTCGACGATCTCGGTATTCGCTCGATTACCTCCGCCGGCATCAGCCCCAAAAAAGCCGAGGAATCGATTGGAAACAAGGGAGTTGGGTTTAAAGCCGTGTTTCAAGTCAGCAGCAAACCGGAGATTTATACCGCCGAAAAAGATGCGACGCTGACTGCGGCAGACAGATTAGCGTTTCGCATAAGTCACGATTTGTTCAGCGATGAGGAACTTCAACAACGATTCGAGGCGACCGCTCATGAGGTAGTATGCAGAGAGCCCGAACTCCGAAATCGGCTTGAATTGCATTTCGGTTCCGATGAAATGTGGCCAAATTTGATTGAACGATTGAAGCATGCTGCCCCATTCAAGTTTCCTCAAGCTCTTGGCAACGAAGAATTTGAGGCGCATTTCGATCCTATTTCGATCCCAAAAAAATTACTTGACCGCATGACCACGCTAGTCGTACTTCCGCTAATTGACGACAAAAATACGTCAAGGGTCGTTGAAAGAGCCCTGGACGAACTAACATCATCGGACGAAACCGCCGGATCCGCTTTACTTTTCCTCCGAGGAATCGGTCGACTCCGTATATACGACCATGTTCGAAGTTGTGCATGGTTCGTGTCACGTCGCGAGACCGAAAAGGCCCACCGACTTGCCAACGGTGCGAAGATTGCACCGATTCGCACGACTAGCGCTTACGTACACAAAGCCGGACAAATCTCCCGAACACATGCCGAATGGTGGCGAATCCGAAGACGGTTCGGTCGCGAAGGAGACGACACCGACTCGTGGCAAGACGAGCTGGCGCGCATCAAAGCCGCGGTGGAGCGCCTGCCTGCCCGACTACGCGAGATCCGAACCATACATGCGTCAGTGGCGTTACCACGGTGCCCCCAACAATCGTTACCAGAACGATTTCCGATCATGGGAAAAATGTGTATTGGACTTCCGACCCGAATGGAGACGGGAACTCCTGCATGGTTGGATGGACCGTTTCACGGCAATGTAGCTCGTACCGAAATTGATCTCGCACCTGACAGTCAGCCCTTTAACAGACTAATCTTCGAGGAGTGTGTTGGTCTGTTCTGGCAAGCCATCAAACATGTGAAAGCGGTGGGTGGCACCCGTGATAAGCGACAAATTTTGTTCTGGTTCGCATTCGCACAAGGAGCGCTCACAACTCACTTCAAACGCGAGAACATGCTCTCGACGGCAAAAATAATTCTCGCGCCTTCCGGAGATGAGTTCCTCGCGGTCGAAGATCTTCGGCTACCAGAGGATGTTGATGGCCCCTGCTTTGAATCACTCTTCGGACACGTCCCAAAAATTGAGGATTTCGGCTTCCGGTTGCCGGATTCGTTGCTTTTGCAAAAAGGTCGAATGATTATCGACTCTCTTACGGATAAGCCGTGTTGTACCGTACCGATTTCTACTTATGTAGATCGACCCAAAAATGGCAAATCCTTAATTGAAACTGGATGCCTGCTCTCACGCAATGAGGGTCCAAAGTGGTGGGAACCATTTTTTCACTGGCTGACCGAACGACTTCAGACAGACGAATTACGTAATCAAACGATTCTTCCGATAGTTGGCGGAAAGCTCGCTAGTCCAGACGATCGTGTCTTCCTTCGACCTCATAGCTTGCCAATCGAAGAAGATCCAAGCAGAACGAACGACGAAGGCGAAGAGATTGTCGAAGATCTTGACCCAACGCTTGTCGCATCGCTCCAATTTCTTGATGAAACATGTGTGCGGGTAAGAGTCATTGATCGTCCTCGTGACCTAACGGAGCTTGCACGAATGCTTAGCCCTGACGGACCCACGGGTCTCGTTCGCCGTCCGCGCCATCCTGAATTGATTAACGATGTGCTTGTCCCCGTTTTGCGGGACCGAGTACAACAAGATCCGCGAGACACGCTATGTATCCGTCTACTACGCTGTATCGGAGGATGGTTGGCTCAGATGGCAATAAAGGAAAAGGCGCGAGTCCGCCTAGATCAACTGCTCGCTCCTACTACCAACGATCAAGCCGTCTGGGTTTGGCAGCCAGCTGAAGAAACCTACTTAGGCGCAGGTTGGCTCGATGATGATCATCACGAGCATCTTCTCGAACGGGCCTTCGGACATCGAGTTGGCGCTCGACTACCGTCTTGGGATGACTTTAACAGTTGGGTACAGACTGGGGGCCGAATTGACGATCCACCGCCGGACCGCGATACGTGGCAACGACTCATGAAGGAAATAGGTGTTCATGCCCAACCACGGGTTTTGATTCATAATCCCAAGCGAGGCTATTTCGTGAGTTGGTCTTACGATTCCCTTTCTCTATATTATGCGCCCCATTGCCCATTCAGTGCGGAAGCGGACTTGTGGCACGATTATCTCAACAGTCTTTGCCTGAGATCCGTGCAAACCTGCAGCGGTCAGGTATTCTTTGCTCGTCCGCTGTCGTGGATTGATGGGCTTGAAGATCCGGATACTCGTGAGGCAGTGATCAAAATCGTCCTACGGCGGCCTAGGAAGTACGAGCAATATCTCTGGACAAAAGTCGAGCGCCAGAACGGTTCTGATTCCCGCAGATTCCCTTCACTGTGGATGTGGGCGATTCAGAAAGAACGCTGGGACGTAGTACCTTCAAACGACGGATCGAAACCGATCAATACAGTTTGGATATTGCAAAGTGATCAGCGACGCCGGAGGTTTGTTGATGAGAAGTTGCTCACTTGGGTTCCTGAAGAGTTCACGCAATCACACGCTATAACTACCGCGTTGGGAGTACACTCACCTGATGATGCTCCCACTAAAAGAATTATCCTAGAACTCCACCGAGTGGCCGAACAGCTTCCGACGGACGGATCCACGGAACAGGTCACGAGGATGCTTGTTCAGACTCTCTACGAATGGCTGCATAACCGTTGCGAGTATAAGAAGAGCGAAAATTTTCATTCAGAGCTTGCATATCTCCTTGAACATCCGGTACCGCTGATGAAAGGGGATCGAGTTGAAAGTGTAGACCTGAACGGCGGAGCCTGCGTGTATCTAAATGATGATCTCCAGAGATCGCCGCATATTACGGCGTTCGCCACTGGTTACGCACTCCCGCTTAGCGCCAAGAGCAGCTTCAAAGCGCTATTTGTCGGCTTACAACACTTGCTGGGATCTGAGCGTGTGCGTCGCGTAAGCCAAGAACCAATCAGTTTGGATTTTTCTAAGGACATTGAATTTCGTGAAGGTCAGCTACTTGAACTGATTGGGGAATCCTTGGGAACAAATCCTGGAGTCATAGAACTGCAGTTAGCGGCCCTGATTACTTATGGCAGGCCCGAGCATCCTATGGACCCTTCCAAACAGGCATTCGGCGAGCACTGGGGCCGGGTACGGAATTGCAGAGTGGTTTTTGGTAGGTTTGCTGCCACTGGAGCCGCCGACCAAGCATTGTATGACGCCCTTGCGTCGTCCACACCAACACTGTTCATCGCCTCCAGCGACACTCTGATAAATAATCCTCTTCAGGTAGGGAGACACTTGGTACGACAGTCTTGGCGAATTATTGGACCCGGACATCGCGACGCATTCGAGGCGTTTGCAGGAGTCCTGTCGTCCGGTCGAGAAAGAGAATTCTTAAGGGACCGGGGAGTTGGCGATTCTGAATGGGATGAGGTCCAAACGGCGATTGGTGCATCGCTCAATCAAGGCAGAACGCGGCTTCGTGTCTTCGCCTTCGCTCTATGGCGACGCAGGCATCCACTTGGAACGGCCTCAGAGTTTGATTCTGAGTGGGACAACAGTGGTAATTCTTTGGCCGAAATAGCGCACTTCTTCAACGTGGGCGACGCTACTGCACGTGCGTGGATAAACGATGCTCAGATCATAACCGATGATGAGGGAGAGCTAATACTTGCAGGAGATTTCGGAGTCACAGTTGCGGAGTGGCAAGACGCAAGGGAACAGCTTGGACTTGAACGGGTGCGATTCCACCAAACCATACAGAAATTCAAAAGCGCAGCCAGATGGGTTGCAGGCGCAATGGCTGTTGCAGCATCGCGATATGATCGTCTAGAAGAGCATATAGTTAGATCGGCAGTCGATGAGATCCAATCCTTGGACTGTCCCGTGGCCCTTGCCGAGACTCTTGCAAGCGATGGTGAGATGCTTGTGGAGGCGCTTGGACGAGCAGCAAACGTGGTCGGGAAAACGTCGCACCCAGCTATGATAAGACTGGCTGAAGCACTGCGACGACAAGTGGGCCGAGCGCCTGAATCCATACAACAACTGAAATGGCGAAGTGTGCCGAGACGGGAACTTAATCATTTCGTTGACTATGAGAAAAACCAACGGGAGAGAATGGCGAGTGAAGCTGTCCGGCGGGTGCTAGACATCGCAAAAGCACTTGCGGTAGTGAACAAGGAGACTGTCGACATTGCGGCGATTCAGGCCGACGTTCAAGTACTCCGCTACACTAAAGGATGGTGGGCGAATGCGTTCGCCGCGCTCCGTACTCTGAAAATACCGATCAGTTCACAGGCTCCGCAAACTGCTAAGATACTTGAGAAGCGACGCACGTTTGCAGAAATTCGTTCTAATGACGAACTCTGGAAAATGTTTCCAGAGTTGGGCGATCCAAGAAATCGTCCTTCAGACCATCAAACTCCGCCAAAAAAGCAGATTCTCGGGTTTGAAAAGTCACAAAGTGAAATCGATTCGGACTTAGCAGCAGGAGGCGAAAGCGAAATCGTACGTGAGCTTTGCAAATTCGTGCGGTCGGACATCGACTTAAGCACCTTAGCGAACCGGGAGCGTGCGAGAATTGATTCTAGTTCACGTGTCCGAAAATCTGGCGGTGTTGGGGGATGGAGAAACACTCAACGTCGGGATGAAGACGAACTTGTCGGATACTTGGGTGAGCGCTTAGTCCATGAGTATTTCATGTCCGCAAAGTTTCCAGACTACGACGCTTCATGTTGGATCTCAGAGAACCGGGGAGGATACAAGGGACTTACTTCAGACCCGATAGATTTTGGCTACGATTTTCGATTCCGAGACAGTGCAGGCCGACTCACCGGACGCAGTGATGCGCCGCTATGTTGCATTGAGGTGAAGGCAACGACTGGCGATGGGCGGGCACCGTTCCCTATATCATCTAACGAGTGGAGATTTGCTCAGAAATACCACCATCAGGATGATGGAGATAAGTGCGTTTACATAATTGTTCGAGTTCGGCATGTACTTGAGGAACCGGAGATTTTTGACGTTATCGTCGACCCCGTGAAAGCACTTCAAGATGGATGGCTCCGCACACGAGATAAAGACATTTATCTTGTAGTCGGTCATGCAGTCGGCAAAGCGATTGAGATTGAAGTGTCGGTGTAAAATCGAATCTTGTGGATTGATCAGAAACTGTCCTCTGCCTATTGCACGCAAGTGCCGCAAGATTAGAAAGGTTGAGCAACTGATGAGTTGTTCATACAAAGTGCGCTAAGGTCAACGGAAAATCATGTAATAGTTGCGTCTACCTGATGTATTGTGCGTGAACTGAATGTCTCGCGATATCTCTGAATACTCCTCATCTACAAGCCATTGTACGGCGATGCTGGCATCGACCACGCAATCTTTCATTTCGAAGAGCATTCGTCGAGTTCGCAACAGCATCCGTCGCGATGCGCCCGAATGATATCGGTTGTACTGACCGACAGGCGAATTTCGCGCCGCAGCACCGCCGCCCGCTCCGCAAATTCCTCCACCGACAGAGGACGGTCTGCCAGCGGCCACCGCCACCCTTCTTCTTTCTCGGGCGCGGATTCTTGCTCGGACTTGCCGCCACCGCTCAAGTTAGGCGATATAGCGCACTTTTTTGCTTCTCGGATTTGGGCATCGGGACATCTCATCATCGGAAATCCAAGGGAAGCTTAGTGCCCTATGCGGTTGTCTGCCAAGAAATCGGCGAAAAATCGGTAATTCTCGATTTGGTTTCGCTTCCGGCCCCTTTTCGTAGGAAAAATTAGGTTGGACAGGGATTCCGCGACTCCACTTTGCTCCCCGAGGAACGACGGCCCGAAGCGTTAATTGCATTCGCCTTATTGTGTGCGGAGGATGTGTGCTAAGTTGGACGCATGCGTGTACACATAAACCTGGATGAACAATTGGTCGCGGAACTGGACCGGCGTGCGGGTGCGCGGAATAGGAGCGCGTATATCGCGGAATTGATCAGGCGTCGGCTGGAAGACGAGCGCCGAGCGGATGAAATCGACGCGGCGCTCGGCAGCTTGGCCGATTCCAGACATGATTGGGATGAAGACCCGGCGGCTTGGGTGAGGCGGCAGCGCCAAGGCGTTTATCGTTTGCAGGATCTGAATGAGGGAGAGTTGACAGGATGAGTGGACGGCATCCTTTTGGAAAGTTGACCCGGGGTTTTAGTTCTTGGCGTCGGGCGCGTGTAGCTGCCCGCAAGGCCACGCTACGGGAGGCCATTCTCCTTCATGAGGGAAGCAAAAGGGCCAACGAAAATGTAATGCAAATTTCAACTCGCAAGTCCGTTCCCCCTACTTCCAACTGAGATTGCGTTGCATGCGGCCGAGGCGGCGGTAGAAGGAGTCGCTGGCTTCGCGGTCCGACTCGCCGTTGGGGAAGAGCAGGCTGACGATGGGGATGATGAACAGCGGCAGCAGCAAGGTAAGGAAGGACGGGTCGGACCATTCGCCGAGGTAGACGATCAGTTCGTGCCACCATTGGGCGAAGCCGCCGGCGGTGGCGTTTTCGACGCCGTCGAACAGGGAGTTGAACAGCCACATCGTCAAGCCGCCGGTGAAGCCCGCGGCCATGCCCCAGAAGACCGCGGCTTCGGTTGTGCGCTTCCAGTAAAGCACGAATCCGATGGCGACGGCCGGCGGCACCACCATGGCGAAGCCGAGCAGCAGCAATTGCAGCACCGAGGTGATGTTGCCGAGCCAGGCAATGACTGCGGCGGCGGAGCCGTAGACGACGGTGACGATCTTGTAGGCCATCAGTTTCTTGTCCGAGGAGAAGTTCTTCGAGCCCGGCACCCAGTCGTTGACGAACATGGTCGCGCTCGCGAGCAGGATCGGCGCGCCGGAGGAAATCACAGCCGCCAGCACCGCGGCCAGGGCGATGCCGCCGAGAATCTGCCCGGAATCCATGGCGAGTTGGGCGATATTCAGGTAGCTGCCCAGGCCGGCTTCGGAACCGTAAGTCGCCATGGTGAGAATGCCGATGAAACCGGCTACCAGCGGCATCAGCGCGGCAATGATGCCGGCCAGGAAAAAGCCCGGAATCAGATATTCCTGGCGCGCCGCGCTGCTGGCGTAGTTGGCGTAGACCGAGGCGGCGGGAGTATGGATCGTGGCGGAGATGAACAAGGCGATGATCGTCGCCCAGCCGATGCCGGTGAAACTCCACCAGCGCACTTCGTCGCGGGAAGCCGTGGCCAGCATGCCATTGGCGCGTTCGAGCACCGAATCCCAGCCGCCCATGTTGTTCATGACGATCAGGCCCACGAGCAGCAATCCGAAGATGATCACCGAACAATGCACGATATTGGTGATTGCCGTGCCGCGCAGTCCGCCGAAAACGGTAAATGAGATGATGACCACGGCGCCGATCAGCACGCCGAACCCGAAGGGAATGCCGGTAACGCCGCTGACGATCGAACCGATGATATAGGGCTCGATGATGTTGACAATCAGATATTCGGCCTGGACGCAAAGGCTGGTGAGCCACTGGCAGCGATAGGAGCCGAAACGATAGTCGAAAGCCTGGCCGACGCTGACGAGTTTCAGGCGCCGATAGGGTATGGCGAAGAACAATCCCACGAGAAACAGCGCGGCGAAGGAATTCACGCCATACCAGAGATGGCCGAGGCCTTCGGAGATCACGTCGCCGGCGACGCCATAGGTGCCGGCGCCGCCGATGCGGGTGCCGGCGATGCCGGCGGCGAGCATGGCGATGCCGAGCGTGCCGCCGCCGATGTCCCAATCGGAGGAACTGGCGTTGCTGCGGTTGAGATACAGGCCGGCGGCGGCGAAGAATACGAGATAGGCGATAATGACGCTTGCGGTGATGCTCATGCGTAATTCCTTATGTTTTTGCTGCCTGACTGATCGAGCATCTGCTGCTCCCTGTCGCGTCCGGGCGGCTCGCTGGCAGGCATACTACAACAGCGGGCCGGACGCAAGTTAAGCGGCTTCAAGCGCCAGGAAGAAGGAAAATCAATGAGTGTATTGCAACCCGGTTCGGACGCGTGGCTCGCGCAGGTAAGAGAGGAACCGCTGGAGCCGGAACGGCCGATCGTCGATCCGCACCATCATTTGTGGAAAAAGCGCTTCGGGCGTGACTACCTGCTGCCCGAGTTTTACGGCGATACCGGCAGCGGACATGACGTCGTCAAGTCGGTTTTCATGGAATGCCGGGCGTTCTGGCTGCGCGAAGGCCCGGAACATCTGCGGCCGAGCGGCGAGACGCGCTATATCGCCGAACTGGCCCGGCAAAGCGACAATGGCGGCGGGCCGCGAATTGCCGGCATCGTCGCCCATGCGGACCTGCGTCTGGTGGATACGCCGATGCTCGGCGAACTGCTCGACCTGCACGAGGAGATTTGCGGCGGGCGCTTTCGCGGCATCCGGCAAAGCGCTGCCGTGGACCGGAAGGCGCCGTTGTTCATCGACGTGCAAGCGCCCGAGGGCTTGTACGCCGACTCCCGCTTCCGCAAGGGACTGCGCGAACTGGCCGCGCGCAATCTCGTTTTCGACGCCTGGCACTATCATCATCAGATGCGGGATTTCATCGACGTGGCCAGGGCGCTGCCCGAATGCACATTCGTGCTCGACCATTTCGGCACTCCGCTCGGCATCGGTCCCTGGCGGCGCGACGAAATATTCCCGCAATGGCGCAAGGACATGACAGAACTCGCGCGTTGCGAAAACGTCAATCTGAAACTGGGCGGTCTGGCCATGCCCGATAACGGCTTCGGCTGGCACGCGGCTTCCAGGCCGCCGGATTCGGATGAATTCGTCGCGGCGCAAAAGCGCTGGTATCTGCACGCAATTGACTGCTTCGGCCCGAAGCGCTGCATGTTCGAAAGCAATTTCCCGGTGGACCGCCTTTCGATCGGCTACCAGGTGTTATGGAACGGATTCAAGAAAATGGCCGCGGACTTCAGCGAAGAGGAGAAACAGGCGCTGTTTCACGATACCGCGGCGAGGGTATATTCAATCTGAGGCCGGCTATTTCTTCTCGCTGCGGTCGCGCAGCCGCTTGATTACCGCGCTGGCCGCCAAAACCACGCGGTGCTTCGCGTAAACCTTCACCCGCACGAAAACCAGCGAATGGCCGCGGCGCAGGACCTCGCCTTCGCCGAGCAGCAGGTCGCCGACGTGGGCCGGCGCGACGAACTCGGTGTTCAGACTGATCGTCGCCGAACTTTCCTGCTCGCCGCCGCTGGCGCCGAGGCAGGCCGTGTAATCGGCAAACGTCATCAGGATACCGCCATGGATCGTGCGATGCGTATTGGAATGTTCCTCACGAGGACGGAAAGCCGTGCGCGGATGAGGCCCGTCCATGTAGAAGAAGAACGGACCGATATTGTCCTCCGCAGTATCCCCCGGCCAATGCCGGTATTCCGCGGGAACATCGTAGTCTTCGGGTTTGAATGCGGGTTGCATTTTTTTGCGTTCCTATTGTCTGCCTTCCTTTCGACTGAATCCGGCCGCGCAACGCGGCTTCCCGGCGACAATAGCAAGAGCCGGACTCAACGATCAATGCTAAAATTCGCGTGACCTCAAGACCCCTGCCTGCCATGCAACTTTCCATCGGTAAAGACCGCAAGACCCTGCTCTACCTGCTGGCAATCGGCAATACCATCGCATTTTCCGCGTGGACGGTGATGCTGAACAATTTCGCCGTCGAGCGGGCTGCGTTCACCGGCGACCAGATCGGCGTGTTGCAGAGCTTGCGCGAAGTGCCGGGCTTTCTTGCCTTCACGGTCGTGCTGGTCATGTTGTTCATCCGCCAGCAAAATCTGGCCATTCTTTCGCTGTTGCTGCTTGGCGTCGGCACGGCGGTTACCGCCTTCTATCCGGTGGCGCTCTGGCTGTATTTCACTACCGTGCTGATGTCGATAGGTTTCCACTATCTGGAAACCCTGCAGACATCGCTAAGCCTGCAATGGCTGGAGAAAAACGAAACGCCGCAAGTGCTGGGCAAGCTGCTGAGCATCAGCGCACTGGGCAAATTCGCAACTCTTTGCTTCATCTATCTCTATATCGCGTTTTTTGCGGCGGACTACCTGCTGCTCTACCTGCTTGCCGGCGGCGTCAGCGTTGCCCTGGGCATCTACTGCTGGCTGGGCTTTCCGCATTTCCGCGATAACGTGGCGCAACGCAAGCGGCTGTTCCTGCGCTCACGCTATTGGCTGTACTACCTGCTGACCTTTCTGTCGGGCGCGAGACGGCAGATTTTCGTAGTCTTCGCGGGTTTTCTGCTGGTGGAAAAATTCGGCTTTCCGATCGAGAACATGGTGCTGCTGGTGCTGGTCAACACCGTGCTTACCTGGTGGCTGGCGCCGAAAATCGGCAGCCTGATCGGCTTTATCGGTGAGCGCCGGGCCCTGACTCTGGAATATGTGGGCCTGATCGTAGTGTTTACGAGCTATGCCTTCGTCGACAACGTCAATGTCGCGATAGCGCTTTACCTGCTCGACCACCTGTTTTTCGCGATGGCCATCGCCATCAAGACCTACTTTCAGAAAATCGCCGACCCGGCGGATATAGCCGCCACATCCAGCATCAGTTTCACCATCAACCATATTGCCGCGGTCGTTCTGCCGGCGGTCCTGGGGCTGGTCTGGGTCATCAATTACAGCGCTGTGTTCCTGATCGGCGCGGCAATCGCCGGCATGTCGCTGATCTGCTCGCAAATGATTCCCGACCGACCCCGGCCGATGCTGGAAACGCGGCTGGCAAATCTCCTCTGACCCCGGGGTTCGGGGCGCCGAATACTCAGTCGGAGCTATGGAACACCACGGTGAAGTTGACCGGTACGGCGTTGCTGATGCTCGGCAGGCCCGCGACTTCGCGCAGGGCTTCGACGCCTCTGACCAGATCGAAACTGTTGGCCACGACGATGACCGGCTTCAAGGTGCTGACTTGAATGCCGTTGTCCGCGAGCCTGGTAACCAGGACTTCGGCCTGGTAGGTATTCGACTGGTCGCGCATGGACAGGTCGAAGCCGAAGGTCGCGGTCGCGCTCCTGCCGATTTCCAGTTCGGCGAACTGGCCGATGTCGAGTTGTGCGGTGATGTTCGCTTCGGGAAACAGGTTCGTTTCGAACAGCATGTTCTGCATGCGCTCGTCGCGAATCGGAATCAGCGTGTTGATGCTGATCAGTTCGATGGCGATTTCGGCATCGCCCTCGTGAGTGATCGAGCCGGACAGTTGATCGAAAGTGTGAACTTCGCCGACATGGTCGGCCTTGATGGTGACGAAACTCAAGGTCGACGCGTCATTGTCGAGTTGCCACTGCGCCTGGGCGGAAAATGCGAACGGCAGCAGGGCTGCGCAGGCAAGCAGTCGAAAAAGAGAAGTTGGCATTCTGGTCTCCCGGTTATCCGGCCGATGGGCCCTGTTTCAGAGCGATCAACGGTACTTCAAACCGGTTTGGCGGGCAAGCCTTCCAACCCCCAGCCTTCCAACCCCCACCAAATCCGCTTCGCGAATTTGACTCCCCCAAGGGGGAGTATCTCGTGCAATTTTGGCGGCGCAACTGACGGAAGGTACAATCCCGGCTTTCCACGGGCGAGGCGCAGCGCAGATAATGAAAGCAGCGGAACCGCTGGTTAAACACCTGGTGCTGATCGGCGGCGGACACAGTCATCTGGCCGTTGTCCGCAGCCTCGGCATGCGACCGGCGCCGGGGCTGATGGTTACCTGGATCAGCCGGGAAATCCTCGTGCCCTATTCCGGCGCCCTGCCCGCCTTTATCGCCGGCCGTTACCGGCCCGAGGACATGTTCATCGACCTGCGGCCCCTGGCGCGTTTCGGCGGCGCACGGCTGATCCAGGCGGATATCGATTCCATCGACCTCGACGCCCGCGTCATTTCATTGCCGCATAGGCCGGAATTGTCCTTTGACGTACTCTCGCTCAACATCGGCTCGATTCCCGACACGAGCGGCATGCCCGGCGCCATGGAGCACACTGTCGGCGTCAAGCCCATCGATGGCTTTCTGGCGGCCTGGGAGGACATCCGCGAGAAGGCCGTCCAGGGACTGCAACAAGGCCGGGGTTACAAGCTCGCGATAGTCGGCGGCGGTCCGGCGAGCGTGGAGATGGCCTGCGCGATCAGGACGCGAATCCCCCGGGACAGCGGCGATACCGACGCCGAATTCTCGATCGGCATCATATCCGCGGCCGACGAAATCCTGCCCTCGCACAACCAGCAGGCGCGGGACTGCGTACGCGAGGAATTGCAGCGCAAAGGCATCGAAACGCTGACCGGACACCATGTGTCCGGCTTCGCCGCCAATACCGTGCATTGCGGGAACGGCGACGATATCCGGGCGGACAGCATTATTGTCGCTACCGGCGCCACCATGCCCGCATGGCCCGTGAAAGCCGGACTGGCGACGACGGCGGACGGCTTTCTCGAAGTCAATCGCCATTTGCAGTCCACCAGCCATGAATTCGTCTTCGTAGCCGGCGATGCTGCGACGATCCGGGGAATGGAGCGGCCCAAGTCAGGCGTGTACGCGGTGCGCCACGGCAAGCCGCTGGCCCGAAACCTGTTGCGCTACGCCACCGGCAGAAGGCTGGTGCGATTTACCCCGCAACGTCACGCGCTCGCCATGCTCAATCTGGGCGACGGCAGAGCGCTGGCGTCTCGCAATCGGCTGTTCTTCCGGGGCCGGTGGGTGTGGCGGCTGAAGCACTGGATAGACCAGCGCTTTCTGCGCAAGTACCGCGATCTGCCGCACATGCGGCAAAATCTCACGATTACCAAAGGATTGGTGGACCGGCAGGAGGAGCGCGAACTGCGCCGGCACGCCTTGCGTTGCGGCGGCTGCGGCGCCAAGGTGGCTGGCAGCATCCTGCAGGAAGTGCTCGAAACGATTCCCGTCACCGCGGGCATTGTGGAAAAGGGCATCGAGGACGCGGCCCTGGTGCCTACGCCGGCGGGCCAGGAGCTATGGCAAACCGTCGATCAACTCAAGGCCTTCATCGACGACCCCTGGCTGTTCGCCAGAATCGCCACCCTGCATTGCCTCAGTGATATTCACGCCATGGGCGCCCGGCCCGATTCGGCGCTGGCCATGGTGGGTGTCCCATTCGCCAATCGCGCAATTACCCGGAGCCTGTTGCGTGAACTGATGCTCGGCTGCACCACCACGCTCACCGAAGAAGGCTGCCGCCTGCTCGGCGGCCACTCCTCGGAAACCCGGGAACTGCAGTTCGGCCTCAGCGTCAACGGGCGGGTCAAGGCTGGCGAGGCCCTGGGCAAGCGGGGCATGCGCCAGGGCGATGCGCTGATCCTCGGCAAACCCCTGGGCGCCGGAACCCTGCTCGCCGCCGACATGCGCCACCAGGCCAGCCAGCAGTGGATGGATCAGACCCTGGGAACCATGCTCGTCTCCAACCGCGAAGCCGGGCGCATATTCCGCGAACACGACGCCAGCGCCTGCACCGACATCACCGGGTTCGGGCTTGCCGGCCACCTGATGGAAATGATCAGCGGCGGGCCGGTGGAGTTATATCCCGACGATATCCCCCTGCTTGCCGGTGCCGAGGAATGTCTGGAGCGGAAAATCTTCAGCTCGCTGCACGCCGACAACCGGCTGATAGAACGCAATATGGAAGGCCGCCGTGAACTGCGGGAATCCGCCCGCTTCGAGGCGTTGTTCGATCCCCAGACCGCCGGTGGCCTGCTGGCCGCGGTGCCGGAGAAAAAGGCCAAATCCTGTCTCGCCGCACTGCGGGACTCGGGCCTCGAACAGGCTGCCATCATCGGCCTTGCGGGGGATGGGACAGACGGGCCGGCGAGGATCGTGCTCGCCTGATTTCCGGCTTACTCGGCTGCCGGCGCCAGCGAATCCAGAAACTCTTCGCGGCGCTCCGGGCTCATCCCGCCCAGTTCCCGCACCCGCTCGTAGAATTGCGGCAAATCATTGTCGCTCTGGCGCAGCAATTCCCGCAACTGGGGCGCGAGGTCGTTGTAGGAGCCCACGGTGGATAGCTGGGCATTGTTGAGGGAGCGGGAAAACCAGCCGTCATAGCCCCCATAGCCGCCCCAGTCCGCCTTCAGTTGCCGGTAGTCGGCGCGCATCCATTCCTGCAAGGCGGTCTTTTCCCGGCGCATGGCGGCCGCCGGCAGGTCGCGGCTGTACAGGGCCTCGAATCGCCGGCGAAACTCCATGACGAAGGAAACAAACTGCCTGCGCCGGTCGGCATCGGCCCGGGCGGCGGCAAGCAGGGCGGATTGCCCCCGGGTTTCCAGCCAGCGCGCCAGACCTTCCATCTCCACCACGGTGGCGAAACTTTCATTGAGCGTGGTGTCGCCCGGAAACCAGGCGACCTGATGGGCGAGTTCATGGAAAATCAGCGCCGTCAGTTGATGATCCGGGCGGCTGAGCACCGTGCTCAGCAGCGCATCGTCGAACCAGCCCAGGGTGGAATAGGCGGCCACGCCTCCCACATGGGTATCCAGCCCGTCTGCCTGCAGGCCGGCGGCGTAATCCCGGGCGGCGGTTTCGTTGAAGTAGCCCCGGTAGGCAGCGCAGCCAGCGATGGGATAACACCAGGTGACCGGCTCCAGGGAAAACTCCGGCGCCGCAAATACATTCCACACCGCGTAGTCCCGATCAAGTTCCACGTAGTCGAGAAAATTGTCGCCGGCGGGCAGGCCGAGCTCGGCTTCGGCGAAGTCCCGGGCTTCGAGGACGATTTGCAGCTTGGCCGCGATTTCCGGGGCCAGCGCCGGGTCCCGGGCTTTCTCCCGCAAGTCCTGCCGGGAGCCGACAATGGCCAGATGCCCCTGGGCCGCCTGCCAGTACCAGGCTGCGGAATCGCAGGCGGCGAGTGGTAGAGCCGCGAGGAGCAAGGCAATGGCTTTCATGGCATGGGCGGCGGCTACTGTACGCGCTCCACGAGTTCGATCTCGAACAGGTGCGCCCAATGCTTGCCGGTGACAAAAAGCCGCTCTTGCCCGGCATCCCAGGCGATGCCATTGAGCACTGCTTCACTGCTGCCGAGTTCGGTGCGGTCGGAAAGCCCGGTGAGGTCGACGATGGCGTTGACCACGCCGCTGTCCGGGTCGATGCGGACGATGAAATCGGTCTGCCAGACATTGGCCCAGACCTCGCCATCGATGTATTCCAGCTCATTGAGCAGGGTGAGCGGCTGGCCGTTGACGGTGACCGTGACTTCCCGCACCGGCGTGAAACCTTCCGGGTCGATGAATTGCAGGCTTGCCGAACCGTCACTGAGAATCAGGTGTTCTCCATTCCAGGCCAGGCCCCAGCCTTCACGGGCATTGTAGTGGGTCGCCAACTGTTCCAGGCTCTCGCGGTCGTAGACAAAGACCACGTGGGCGCGCCAGGTGAGCTGGTAGATGCGATCGCCGATCAATTCGATGCCTTCGCCGAAATAGCGGCTGGCAAGCGCCACGTTCTGCAGTACTTCGCCGCTTTCCAGATCGATTCGGGAAAGCCGGGACAGGCCGTTCTTGCCGGTGCCCTCCCAGAGTTCGCCGTCGCGGAAGATCAGCCCCTGGGTGAAAGCGGTGATTTCGTGGGGGTAGGTGTTGACCACCTCATAGCCATACAGCCGCGGCTGCTGGGCGGCAACCCGGGAAGCGGCGCTGAACAACAGCACGAGTAACAGCAGGCGGCTCATGCTGCCAAGCCTATCCCAAGCCGGAGGGATTTGTTAGTCTGGGATTGGGGCGAAGTCTCATTCCAGCAAAATGGTCCAGGATTGTATTTTCTGCAAGATCGTCGCCGGCGAGATTCCGGCCAACCAGGTCTATGCCGACGAATTCGTGATTGCCTTCCACGATATCGCCCCCCAGGCGCCGACCCACATCCTGGTCATCCCCCGCAAGCATATCAGCGACATGAACGAGGCTTCCCCGCGGGACCAGGCCCTGCTCGGCCACATGATGCTGTGCGCCAGCCGGGTCGCCGCGGATGCCGGCCTTGCGGAAAGCGGTTACCGCCTGGTCCTCAATACCGGCCCGGACGCCAGGCAAAGCGTTTTCCATATCCATCTGCACATCCTCGGCGGCCATCCCCTTTCGGGTCGAATGGGGTGAGGCTCAATCGAATCCGCCCCCGGCGAGTTTCGCCAGCGACTCCCGGTTCGCCTTGCAGACGCCATGCTCGGTAATAATGCCGCTGACCAACCGGGCGGGAGTGATATCGAAGGCGAAATTGCGGATGGGGCTGGATTCGGGATACTGGCGAATCGAAATCTCCCCGCCGCCGGCATCGATGCCGCTGGCCATGCTCACCTCCCCGGCGCCGCGCTCTTCGATGGGGATGGGCTCCGCCGTGGATGGCCAGTCGAAATCGATGGTGGAAACCGGCAGGGCGGCATAGAAAGGCACCCGGTTGTCATTTGCCGCCAGGGCTAGCGGATAGGTGCCGATCTTGTTGCAGACATCCCCCGCGGCGCTGACCCGGTCGCTGCCGGTGATGCAGACATCCACCATTCCCCTGGACAGGACGTGACCCGCGGCGCTGTCCACAATCAGGCTGTGCTCGATGCCGGCCTGGCGCAATTCCCAGCAGGTAAGCGCCGCGCCCTGGTTGCGCGGCCGGGTTTCATCGACCCAGACATGCAGCGGTATGCCTTTTGCCGCCGCCTTGAAAATCACCGCCAGCGCGGTGCCCCAGCCCACCGTGGCCAGGGCGCCGGCATTGCAATGGGTCAGCACCTGCAATGGGTGTCCTTTGCTGACTTTGCTCGATGGGTGTCCTTTTTTGGTTTTGGCGCGCCAGAGCCTTTCCAGCAACCGACTGCCGTGCTCGCCGATGGCTTCGCAGCAGGCGCTGTCGGCGTCCGCAAGTTCGATCGCGAATTGCAATGCCCGGGCGGCAATCGATTCAGAAGGTTCCCGGGCAAGCGCCCTGGCGGTGCGGTCCAGCGCCCAACGCAGATTGACCGCCGTGGGACGGGTGGCCTGCAATTGCGACACGGCTTCCCTGAGCCCCGCCGGATTCTCCCGCAGGGCGAGATACACGCCGAATGCGGCGGTGACGCCAATCAGTGGCGCGCCGCGGACCCGCATGGCGCGGATGGCCTCACAGGCTTCGGTCAAGCTGACCAGCGTGCGGATTTCGAAATGATGGGGCAAACGGGTCTGGTCGATGATGCGAACCTGGTCGTCCGCCGGCTCGTACCAGATGCTGCGATACTCCTCGCCCCCCACACGCATAAAACTAAATCACCCGCTCATTGCCGCCGTCCACCGGAAGCTGGGCGCCGGTGGTGCGGCTGAAGGCGGTTCCGGCAAGGGCGGCGATGGCAGTGGCCACATGACTGCTGGTCACTTCCAGGCCAAGCAGGCTGGCGGAGCGGTACTCGCTGACTTCCATCTCATGGTGGCGGGCCCGCTCCCGCAGCACTTCCTCGGTCCAGATACCGGTATCGAAGACCGCATCGGGATGCACCAGATTGACCCGGATACCCCTGGCCGCCGCCTCCAGGGCGGCAACCCGGGCCATTTGCGTCAGGCCGGCCTTGGCCGCGGAGTACGCCGCCGCGCCCGGCCCCGGAGCGGCCACGTTTTTTGACGCCACAAAAACCACGGCAGGGTCAAAACCCGTCTCCAGCAGGGGCAGGCAGGCCCGCAGCACTTTCATGTGGGAACTGAGGTTGAGGTCCAGCGATTGTTCCCAGTGCGCATCCGGCATTTCTCCCAGGGTTGCGCTCGCGGGGAAATTGCCGGCATTGCTCACCAGAATGTCGAGCCCGCCGAAATGCAGCACGCCCCGGGCCAGCGCCGCACCAACCGCATCCGCGTCGGTCACGTCACAGCGCAGGGCCAGTACCTCGCGGCTATCCCAGGGTTCCCGCCAGACTTCGCCTTCCGCTATGTCCAGGGCGATCACCACCGCGCCCCGGCGTCGCAGTTCCTCCACCGTGGCGCGGCCAATGCCCGAAGCCGCTCCGGTGACCAAAGCGACCTTGCCCCGCATTTCCGGCGCGCTGCCGGCGGCGGCGAGCTTGGCTTGCTCAAGCTCCCAGTATTCCACTTCGAACAGCTTGTCCCGGGGCAGGGCGCGCCAGCCGCCCATGGCTTCGGCAAGCCGGATGGCCCGAACCGTGTGGCGAGTGATGTCTGCGACGATTTCCAGCCGCTTGCTGCCGGGGGCCAGAAACACTACGCCTTTCTCGCGCCATACGCCGTAGCGCGGGGCGGAATCGAGGCATTGGTGATGGTCCTGGGCATGGTCGTCAAAATAGGCCTGGTATTCCCTGGCGAAAGCGCGCAGCCCCGGCAGGGGATCTGTGTCGAAAACGGCGCCGAATGGTTTGGCGTGGATAGTATGGTCCGGCGTCAATGGGCCGCGCCGGGTCAGCTCGCCGCAGTCCTCCAGCGCGGCGAACGCAAGGGCCTCGGGGCTGCGGTCAAGCCGGGCAAGCATGGGGGCGCCGGACAGTTCGCCCGCCGCCTTGCGCAATCCGGCCAGCGCGATGGCTGACCTGGCGTCCGGCGAAGCTGGCGCCGCAATCGCCGGCTGGAACACTTTCACCCCGGCCCGGCGCCCGAGTTCGCCTTCGGCGCGGTCCACGAGTTCTACCATGGACTCGTAGCTGCCCCGGGCTTCCTCGTGAAAACTGAACACGCCGTGTTGCAGCAAAACGATGCCGCGCAGGGCATTCCAGTCCACGTCCCGGGTGGCGGCGGCGATCTGCCGCGCCAGAATGAAGCCGGGCATGATATAGGGCAGCACGAGCACTTCGTCGCCGTACAGCTCGCGCAGGATTTCCGCGCCATGGGGAGAGTTGCTGAGCGTGACCGCGGCATCGGCGTGGGTGTGGTCCACATGGCGAAAGGGAATCAGGGCATGCAGAATCGCTTCCACAGAGGGGTTCGGCGCTGCCGGGTCGAGGGTCGCGAGTCTGAGCTGGCGCATCATTTCGCTGTCGCCGAGATGCTCCAGCGTGGCAAGACGCAGGAGATATTCGAGGTCGACGGGCGCAAATCCCGCCGGGCCGATGCTTTTCAGATCCCGGCCGGATCCCTTGACGAACAGAACCCTGCGCGTGTCGCCGAACAGGTCGCCGAGTTCTCCCTTGAGGGAGGTATTGCCGCCGCCATGGAGCACGAGGGCGGGGTCCTGGCCGAGCAGGCGGGAAGAATAGGCGCGCAATTCGAGATCGGTGGCGCAGACGCGGGCTTCAGTATCGTTCCAGCGGCTTCGCATGCCGACTTCTTACCACTGCGAATTCAGGAATTTGCGAACAACAACGACCGCCGTTGCAGGAAGGCGGCGCAGGTTTTCGTGCCTGCGCCGCGGGAACTCAGTTTGCGTCAACGATGGAAATATCGGCAATGCCGGCCTGCCGCGCCGCGTTCATGATCAACACGAGGGTGGAAACATCGGAACTGGAATTCGGCTGGATGATCACCGTGGCACTGGGATTCTCGGCGCGCAACTGGTCGATATTCGACCGGATCTGGGTCGCGATGATGGGCCGCGGATTCCGGTTGAGAATAATCTCGTTATTGGCGCCGATTTCGAACAGGATATTGCGATCCTCAAGGTCTTGTTCGGGCGGCGGCTGATCATTGTTGCTGTCGCTGCTTGCCGCGCTGATGGCGGTCTCGGACAGAAACGTCGCCGTCACGACGAAAAAGATCAACAGGATGAACACCACATCAAGCATGGGTGTGAGGTCGATCTTGGAGTCATCCGACTTGTGCTTGACGCCTACTTTTTTCATTACGGTTTCCTGCCACGCCAACAATCAGCCGGAGTATAGCAGCCGGGGATTCCAATGCAACGCTCGCTCACTGATGATTTTCCATCGCGGCAATTCTCATTGTGGCAATGGCGCGCCCACATCAGTCATCCTGCGCGCAGTCGCAGGATCTCATTGGGTAGCCACTGCGAGAGATTCTGCGACTACGCTTCGCTTCGCGCAGAATGACGTGGGGGGAGGGCTTCGCTTCGCGCAGAATGACATGAAGATTGGAGCGCCAAAATGAGAATTGCTGTTTCCATCGAAAGGTTGGTGGTTGCCATCCGGCGGCAATTCTCGTATTTTTCAATTTTTACCTCAGGGGGGGATCATGATTTACGCGACAAGACTGAAATCGCTTCTCGCCATCCTGTCGCTGGCCGCGGCTGCAACAGCCGCGATGCCTGCGGCGGCGCAGTCGACTGACCAGGGCGTGATTCAGGGCGTGGTCCAGAGCCCCGCCGGCGCGGAAGCCGGAGTCTGGGTCATCGCGGAGACCGACGACACGCCGACTCATTTCGTGAAGATCGTCGTGACCGACGACGAAGGCCGGTTTGTCCTGCCGGAACTTCCCGACGCGCTGTTCAGCGTGTGGGTGCGGGGCTACGGCCTGGTTGATTCCGATCCGGTGTTCCTGCGGCCGGGAGCGTCCGGCGTCAGCCTGAAAACCTTCCAGGCGGGAGACCCGCTGCTCGCGGCCCAGGTGTATCCGGGCAACTACTGGTATTCCCTGCTTGAAGTGCCCGGACACGAGGAGTTTCCCGGCACCGGCCCGGACGGCAACGGCATTTCCCCGTTCATGGGCAGCCAGGATCACTGGATCGACACGACCAAGCAAAGGTGTCAGCTTTGCCATCAGCTCGGCAACAAGGCGACCCGCACCCTCGATCACCTGAGCCATCTGGATTTCGAATCCAGCGTCGAGGCATGGCGCTATCGCACGGCGATGGGCATCCGGGGGCCGCTCATGGCGGCCATATCCGGTTTCTTCGGGCCCCGCGGCATGGAAACGTACGCGGATTGGACCGATCGCATCGCCGCGGGAGAAATCCCGCCGACGCCGCCGCGACCCCAAGGCATCGAGCGCAATATCGTCATTACCCAATGGGACTGGGGCAATGAGTCCGCCTTTATCCACGACGAGATCACCACCGACAAGCGCGACCCCACGGTGAACGCCGGCGGCCTGGTGTATGGCGTCGACGCCTCCTTCGGCGCCCTGCTCGAACTCGACGTGGAAACCCACGAGTGGCGGGAGCTGGAAATTCCGGTTCGCGACAACCCCGACAATCCCGCCGTGACCCGCTTCCTGCAGGAATTCCCGGTGCCGTCCGCCTATTACGGAGACGAGGCGCTGTGGCAGCGCCCGGCGGACCCCCACAATCCGATGTTCGACGAACTCGGCCGGGTATGGATGACCACCAAGGTGAGAGGCGATATCCTGCCCGAATGGTGCCGGCCGGGGTCGGACAACCCCTTTGTGGAGTATTACCCCACCCGGGCGAGCACTCGCCAGGCTTCGTATTACGATCCGGCCACGGAAGATTTCGGGCTTATCGATACCTGCTTTACCACCCACCATCTGCAATTCGACTGGACCGAGGACCGCATCCTCTATTTCAGCACCCTTGCCGACGTCATCGGCTGGGTCAACACCCGGGAATTCGACCTGACCGGCGACGAGCAGGCGACCCAGGGCTGGTGCCCCATGGTGGTGGACACCAACGGCGACGGCCGCATCACCAAACCCTGGAACCCGCCCGTCGGACCCTTGTTCGACCCGAGCGCGGGCGGCGATTTCGATCCGGCTCTCGACACCAGGATGGAGCCGGGATTGAACTACGGCATCATCGTGAATCCGGTGGACAATGTGGTCTGGGGCGCGGGCGAGGAGTTCCCGGGGCGCATCTATCGCATGGACATCGGCGACAATCCGCCGGAAACCTGCATTACCGAAGTCTATGAAGTGCCGGTGATCGACGGCGAATTGCAGGGTTTTGGCCCCAGAGGCATCGACGCCGACAGGAACGGCGTCATCTGGACCGCACTGTCCGGCAGCAGCCACCTTGCCAGTTTCGACCGTAGCAAGTGCGAAGTGTTGAACGGACCCAGCGTGGTTACTTCCCAGCATTGCCCCGAAGGATGGACCCTGTACGAGGCGCCCGGCCCGAACATGAAGGGCACCGACGTGAAAGCCGACTTCCACTATTACAACTGGGTGGATAACTTCAATACCCTGGGCCTGGGCGAGAACATTCCCATCGCGACGGGTTCCGGTTCCGATTCCCTCAAGGTGCTGGATCCGGAAACCGGGGAATGGATCGTCATGCGCGTGCCCTATCCGTTGGGATTCTATTCCCGCGGCCTCGACGGGCGTATCGACGATCCGGACGCCGGCTGGAAGGGCCGGGCGGTATGGGCCAACTACGGCACCAATTTCAACTGGCATACCGAGGGCGGCAAGGGAACCCAGAGCAAGATGGTCAAGTTTCAGATCAGACCCGACCCGCTCGCGCGGTAACGGGCGATTCACATGGAAAAGTCAGGCTCGGGCGCCAGGGTTCATTTGACTGGAATCCTGGCGCTTCTCGTCTTGCCGCTTATGCCGGCCGCGCACGGCGCCGAGCCCGGCTGGACCGTGCCCCGCACGGAGTACGGCCACCCCGACTTGCAGGGGCTCTGGACCAATTCGACGCAAACCCCCTTCCTGCGCCCAAGGGAACTGGGAACCCGTCAGGCCTATTCCGAAGAAGAAGCCCTAGAACTGGAACGCGAAGCCCGCGAAGCGGAAGCCCGGCGGGCGCTGCCCAGCGACCCGAACCGGGCGCCGCCGCCCGCAGGAGGATTCATCAGCCAACGGTCCGACGAAAATTTCGACATTGCCCCCATCGGGATAGCCCGCATCGACGGCGAATATCGAACCTCCATCGTTATCGACCCGCCCGATGGCCGCCTGCCGCCGCGGCTCGATTTCAAGGACATCTTCGAGCGCTGGAGCGAGCAGGGATTCGGCCCTTCCGACGGGCCGGAAATGAGATCGATCCAGGACCGCTGCCTGGCGCCCCTGGTACAGTTGCCTCTGCTGTACACCTTCGGCGCCGTGAACGCCGCAGACGGAGACAACCCTTCGCGCAATATCCAGATCGTTCAAAACGAAGACTATGTCGTGGTCTTGTGGGAGTATTTCAGCGCCGTGCGCATCATCCGGCTGGCGGAAAACCACCTGGACAATTTCGGCCCCAAATGGCGGGGAGATTCCATCGCCAGTTACGAAGGAGACTCGCTGGTGGTGCATACCCGCAATTTCCGGCCGGAGCAGACCAATCCCTTCCTGAGGGCGTCCGAACAGTTTGAGATCACGGAAACCTACACGCCGGTATCGCCCAACGAAATGGTTTTCAGATTCACGATCTCCGACCCCATGGCCTACCCGCAATCCATCACCGGCGAGATTTCACTGCAAAGAATGGCGCCTGAACACAAACTCTACGAATTCGCCTGCCACGAAGGCAACTATTCCTTTTCCTCGATACTGAGAGCCGCCCGCATGGAAGACGCCGGCTTGTTGTGAGCCAAGTTCCTTAGCCGACGTAAATTCCATTTCATCATGTGTCGGAGGCTTTACCCTGCGCTTTTTGATGGCAAGACTACCCGGTTGCCTGTGGCTGAAGGTTTCCTCGATGGTCAGATACCCCGTCTGGAACAGCAGCGCCTCGGGCGCAATTTCTTCCACGTCAAAACTCGACAGCAACTTGTCGTCGGCGACCATTACTGCGGCGCAGGCTCCCGGGAAACCAGCGAATCAAACTCCACGGCTTCGCCGGTTTCAATCGACTGCTGGGCCGCAAGCCCGATCAGCACTGACATCAGGCCGTCCCGCGTACTCACCGCCGCAGGCCGGTTTTCACGAATCGCTTGAATGAATTCGCGATGTTCCAGAAAGCTCGAGCCATGATGAAATCCGGTATGTCTGACCTGCGGGTCCATTGAGACGGGAATCGCATTTCCCGCCCTGCCCTCTCGTTTGCCGAGGTACAGTTCCTCGCCGGGAACCGTGGTTTCCAGTTTGCCGATATTGCCGGTCACGGCGATTTGCTGCTCGTGCCGGGAGCCTTCCGCAAACATGCACAGGTCGAGCATGGCCCGGGCGCCGCTGTCGAATTCCACAATGACGTAGGCATTGTCGAGAATGTCGGGAATCTCGCCATCGTAGACTTCGTCCAGGTGGTTCACCGACTGGGCGCCCGAGGCAAGTATGCGGGCTGGATTTCCGGGTATCACCAGATTCATCAGATCGAAAAAGTGGCAGCATTTCTCCACCAGGGTGCCGCCGGTGTTCCGGTTGAAGCGGTTCCAGTTGCCCACTTTCTTCAGAAAAGGAAACCGGTGTTCGCGTATCGCGCACATTTTCACTTCGCCGACTTCGCCCAGATGCCGGAGCAGGGCGCTGATGGTGGGAATGTAGCGATACTCGAGGCCCACCCAGACGATTCCCTTGTGCGACTTCGCGGCCGAATCGACTTCCACGGCATCGGCAAGCGTGGTGCACATGGGCTTTTCGAGCAGGACATGCTTGTCGGTGGCGAAAATGTCCCGCATGACTTCGATATGGGTGTGATTGGGCGAAGCCACCACCAGGGCATCGACATCGTCGGCGCCGAGAAGCTCCCGGTGGTCTTCATGAACCCGGGGAGAAAAGCGCTGGCCACAAGCCTTGCGGGCCCATTCGCGGGATTGGGTGTCCGGGTCGGCCACCGCGACAACGGCAACATCATCCATCGCCGCGAGATTGCGAATATGCTCGCAGCCCATCATGCCGGTGCCGATAATGCCGTAACGAATGGTCAAGTCTGCTCCTCCGCTAGAGTGAATCCCGACATGGGCCGGGACCAATGCATTAGAGCAGAACTCAGGCTCGGTGTGTCGAGGGGGATTACGAAACTGGAATTTCGCCGTTACCGGCAGGTGATGTGCAGCGGTCCGGAATTTGCGGTTGCGCGAGCTTCTGTGATACACCGGGCGGGGAGTCAGATTTGCCTGAACAATACAAGCCGCCTTCGCCGGAGCCTTCCATGAACCGTCGCCAACAAACGACCCAGCGCCGTCAGTTTCTCAAGTACCTGGCAGCCAGTCCCCTGCTGACCAGCTATTCCGCTTTTGCCCAGGAAGTGGAGGAAGCCCTGGGTGAGCGACTGACCGAGCCCGGTGAGGTCATCAATGTTTTCGAGATGGAGGCGCTGGCCCGGGAGAAATTGCCTCCAGCCCATTTCGGTTATCTGGCAACCGGCGTCGACAGCGACGAGACGCTGCGGGCGAATCGCGAGGGCTTCAGCCGATTCCAGATCAAGCCGCGGCGTCTGGTGGATGTCAGCGAGATCGATACTTCGATCAATCTGCTGGGTACCGGGGCCGGCTCCCCCATCGTGCTATGTCCGGTGGGAAGCCAGGGCGCCTATCACGCGGATGCGGAACTCGGCTCGGCCAGGGCGGCTGCCGCCAAGGGACATCACATGATTCTCTCCACCCAGGCATCGACTCCCGTGGAGGCGGTGGCGGAGGCCCGCGGCGCACCCATCTGGCACCAGCTCTATGCCACGAATCGCTGGGAAAATACCGTGCAGATGCTGCAACGGGCGGAAGCGGCGGGATGCACCGCGGTATGCCTCACCGTGGATTTGCCCGGCGGGCGCAATACCGAAACCCAGGCGCGAATGACCCGCTCCGACACCCGAACCTGCACTGCCTGCCACACGGGCCAGCCCAAGCCGATGCTGGAAGGCCTGGATATGCGGGGAGCGAGCCTGAACAATCCCGCCATGACCTGGGAGGTGATCGGGCGCATGAAGGAAGTCACCAGCATGCAGGTGGTGATCAAGGGTGTTGAAGTGGGATTCGATGCCGCCATGGCGGTGCAGAGCGGCGCCGACGCCATCGTGGTTTCCAATCATGGCGGCAGGGCGGTGGAAACGGGCAGGGGCAGCATTGAATGCCTGCCGGAAGTGGCAGCCGCAGTAAATGGCCGCATTCCCGTCCTGATCGACGGCGGTTTCCGCCGGGGCACCGATGTCTTCAAGGCGCTAGCCCTGGGCGCCTCGGCGGTGGGCATCGGCAGGCCCTATTGTTTCGGGCTGGGCGCCTTTGGCCAGGCCGGCGTGGAGCGGGTTCTCGATCTGCTGAACCGGGAACTGGCTATCGCCATGCGCGGCAGCGGCACCACCAGCATCGCAGCCATCGGGCCGGATTATGTGCATGATCGAGGTCAGCGGGTTTGAGTTCCGTATGGGATGAGCATCCGGAATGCAAAGATCCGTTTCCAGGCTGATTTTCCCCGCGATTCTCGCCCTTTCCTGCGTCGCGAACGCACAGACCGGGATGATCGAAGGCGATTGGCGCTACTACGGCGGCGACAGCGGCAGCACAAAATATTCTTCCCTGGGCCAGATCAACGCCGACAACTTCGGCGGACATCGGCTCGGGGACAATCTCTTCGGCAACAGCCTGGTGGCGCTGGATGCGAGCACCGGCGAGCGGCTGTGGCACTTTCAGTTCGTGCACCATGACCTCTGGGATTACGACCTGCCAGCGGCGCCGAATCTGATCGACATCACCGTGGACGGCGAGCCCATCAAGGCGGTCGCCCAGGTAACCAAGCACGGATTTGTGTTCACCTTCGACCGCATTACGGGCGAACCGGTGTGGTCCATCGAGGAACGGCCGGTTCCGGCATCCGACGTGCCGGGGGAACGCGCATCGCCCACCCAGCCCTTTCCGAGCAAACCGCCGCCGTTCGAACGCCAGAACCTGACCATGGACGACCTCATCGATTTCACGCCGGAGCTGCGCGAAGCCGCTGTCGCAATGCTCGAACAACATCGCTACGGGCCGATTTTTACTCCGCCCTCACTTCCCACAGACACCAGTTTCGGCACGATTCACGTGCCCGGATACATCGGCGGCGCTAACTGGATGGGCGCTGCGGTCGACCCGGAGACCGGCATTCTCTACATACCCTCGGTCACGACGCCGAGCCGCTCGGGGCTGGCGGTTCCCACCGCGGAAGACGCCACCCTGAACTATGTGCGCAATGTCACCACGGACCTGCGCCCGAGAGGGCTGCCGCTGACCAGGCCTCCCTATGGACAGATTACCGCCATCGACATGAATGTGGGGGAAATCCTGTGGCAGGTTCCCAATGGCATGGGAGCGCCCGCGGTGCGAAACCATCCCCTGCTCGCCGGCCTGGATCTGCCGCCACTCGGCAATGGCTGGGACCAGGTGCTGGTGACCAGAACACTGTTGATCTCCGCCCAGCGAACCCCCGACGAAGACGACAGCTACCCGCTGGTGGCGCGGGACAAGCAAACCGGCGCCACCCTCGCGAAGGTGGCGCTGCCGGACCAACCCATTGGCCCGCCGGTGACTTTTCTCGTTGAAGGGCAACAACATCTGACGCTAACCATGCGGGGAACGCCGCCGGAAATGGTGGTGTTGGCTTTGCCATGAAAATGAACGAAAGGAGAACGAAAGGACAGCCATTCAGGCATTCACCACGGAATCGAGCAGGCGCTCCGCATTGTCTGATGGCCGGGCGTTCCGGGGGAAAATTTCCGCGCCATCGTAGATCATGCGGTCGGCGTAGGCGTCGATCCAGACCGCCCGCCGGCGCCGCCGGGCAATGCTGATTTTCGAGCGGCTGGCCGCATCGGCGGGGCTGCGGATCAACTTGAATACCACGAATCCATCTTCCGCCCCGGCGATTGCCGCCGGAGCATCGTCAACCACCGCGACCACTTCGATCTTGCCCTTGAAATGACTCAGCACCAGGCGCGCCTGGGCCTCGATGCCGGACAGGCCCTTCTGTGATTCGTTAAGAATGCGCCAGGCTTCCTCGATGGGCACATTGAAGGCCTTGTGCCCGATGATGTCGCGCCCGCAAAAGAAGTAATGGTTCTCCACTCCCGCCCGCTTCAGTTCCCGCTGCAGCGTCCGCAGTGTATCCGCAGCGTCGTTGATGCCGCGGATGATCGGCGTCTGGTTGCTCAGGGTGACCCAGTGGCGGTGGCGCAGCGCCTCCACGGCGCGCCGGGTGTTTTCCCGCCACAGCGGCGTTCCCGCAGCGTTTTCACGCCAGTGGCCGCCGGCATCCTTGAGCAGGAATTCATCGGGATGGTTGAAGTGCAACACCATTCGCAACTGCACGTGTGGATAACTTTCGTGGAAGCCGTCGAGCATGGCGAGGAAGCTGTCGTCAATCCGATCGGGAAAGAAGGCAAGCTCCTTGGTGCCGATGCGGATGGAATCGATACCGGCCTCGGCAAGGGCCGCGAGCCAGACGCCGACCTTGCGATTGTTGAGCACCAGTGGGTCGCCGCCGGACATGAGAATTTCCCGCAGGGCAACGCGTCCCGTTGTGGGGTGACTGCCGCCGTTATCCGCCACCTGCCGGTTGTGTTCCCGGATATAGGCCGCCAGTTCGGGAATGCTGGCAAGCCCCTTGGGCGCTGCGCTGCCATCGGGCCTGCCGACGGTCTTGCGGGCGATCAATTCCTCTCGGTAGCAGAAGCGGCAATGCGCCGAACAGGTCGAGGCCACATAGATCAGGCCGAGTTCGTACTTGTGGATCAGGCCCTCCACGGGACTGTAGTCCATTTGCCGGCCCGGGTCCGGCTCACCGGCGAGGTCCATGGTTTCCTTGGGACTTGCCTTGACCAGGGCCTGCAGGGCTTCACTGTCGCGCGCCATCTCGAAGTAGTGTCGCGTGAGCTTGACCGGCATTCGCGCTTCGATATCCCGGGCGCTGCTCTTGAGGCTCGACAGCGCGGCAAGTTCGCCCTGGCTGTAGAAACGCCTCATGTCCTCGGGGACTTCATGCTGAATGAACTTGTTCAGGCCGGAGACGATCTGGCGGTCGTACTTGCTGTTTGCGATGGACTCCAGGAAGGCCTGTTCCCTTTCCGTGGGTTGATACTTATAATTCGCCGGCATGATTGGCTCGCCGCGCATGGCAGTTCCCTTGTGCGTCTGGATGGTGAGCGTGGGAGATGGATAATAGTAGCTTGGCCTGGTTTCCTCAAATGGACGCCTGACGCGTCAGCGAAAGGCGCTGGCCGGAATCACCCGACCGGCGCCTTCCGGGAACGACATGCGGCCGTGACTAGCGGTCGCGGTAGTCGGCTGTCGGCGGCAATTGCGCACCGGACAGGTCGGGCGGAATATCGCGTTCCGCGACGATCCTGTGCGTCAGCGTGCCGATTCCCTCGATGCTCGCGCTGATGTTCTCGCCATCGACCAGGTAGCCGGAACCCGTGGCGCGCTGTACGCGGCCGGCGCCGGTACCGCCGGAGGTGCCGCTTTGCAGCACATCGCCGGGGAACACGGTAATCAGGGACGAGGCGTATTCGATCAACTCGGGGATATTGTGGATCATGTCCCCGGCCTGTGCTTCCTGCACGGTTACGCCGTCGATCACGGTGATCTGGTGCAGGCGCTCCATCGGATCGCCATAGAACTCCTTGGGTACGATCCACGGGCCGTGGGGCGCAAAGGTGTCGTGGCCCTTGCCGACAAACCAGTCCTGACCCGATCCGTAGCCGCCCGGCGGACGACCGCCGCGGTCGGAAACGTCCATGGCTACCATGTAACCGAACACATGGTCATAGGCGCGGGTGGCCGAGATGTATTTGCCGGTCCTGCCGAAGACGATCGCCATTTCCACTTCGTATTCAATCTCGTCGCGGCCGAAAGGCATGACGATGTCTTCACCGTGGCCGATCACCGCACCGCGGGTCGGCTTCAGGAACAGGTACGGCACGCCGCGGTTTTCCTGGCGCTGGCGCGTGCGTTCCGCCAGTTGCTGGGGAGTACATCCCTCGCAGGCGTGGGTATAGAAGTTCACCGCCGCGTTCATGATCTTGCTCGGGTACTGAATCGGCGCCATGATGTCGACGGAATCCACATCGTGGACGTAGGCGGTGCCGCTGCTCAGCAGATCTTCCTCGACCAGCCAGTTCATGAGTTCGTAGAGCCGGTACTTCAGGCCGTACTCGTACTGTTCGATAAGCCCCAGCATATCCTCGGGCATTTCCATATCGCTGTATTGCCATTGCATTTGCAGGGCGCGGTTCGCGGCGGTCAGGTCGACGATCAGCGAGTCGTCTCGTACGACGAGGCCCACGAATGGCGTGTCGTTCACCGCGAAGGTGCCGACCTTGTAGGGCTCCACGGACTCTGCGGCCTGGGCCAGCACCTGTGCGGAGAAGGCGGAAATCGCCAGCGCCGCAGCGAACATCAGGCTAGAAATGGACTTTCGAATCATTTTCTTACTCCCGGCATCGGTTTCAGGGGGTCATCGAGCATATGTGGAAAACACAGGTGAGTCAAAGCGAATCCGCAGCAACCAACTCGTCGCCATACATGGCAACGCCGTCGGGCGTCATCCTTGCCGCTACCGCCGGGGCGGGGGCAGGGTCCAGTCGCAGGTTTCGCAGTTGGGGTCCACGCCGTTCTGGTCGAGAACTTCGAAGATGAAGTCGCGCCAGACTGCATTGGGTTGCCAGACGCTGTTCATGTCGGCCTTGGCCTCGGCCATGGGCACGTCCTCGTTCAGCACGCGATAGAGAAAGCTGAACGCCGTGGCGCGGGCGTTGACCTGGCAGTGGAGCAGGGTCTTGCGGCCTTCGTTGCGGACCATGGAATCGGCGAAGGCGTAGTATTCGCCAGGGCGGGGATTGTCGAAGTCCACCGGAATCTGCATGTACTCCATGCCGAGACCCTTCACCACGATATCCGCATCGGACAGGGCGTTCTGGTTGTTGGTGAAGGCGATATAGACCACGCGCTCGAAGCCGTTGTCGGCGATTGCCTCGAATTGTTCCCGGGTGGGCTGTCCGGCGCTGGCGAAAGTGTCGCTGTACTGGCGGAAATTGGTGATTTCGGCCAAAGCCGGATCGACTTCTTCGAGAGCCTGGATGGTGACGTTCATCAGCAGGATTCCCGGGAGGATAAGTAGTTTCCTTGACATGTGGTATCTCCTGGTGGTGGCACGGGCCTCACCCTCCATTGGCCAAAAAGTTCAAAAACTCCCGGCGGGTTTTGGGGCCGTAGGTCAGGAAGCTGGGTTGAGGGTCTTCCTGGTAGGCCAGTTTTTCATTGGCCACACGGTCGTTCGCCGTCAGGGAGCGGATTTCGGCTTCGGCAATGGCGTAGGGGCCGGCGGCGTTGAGGCCGAAAATCTTGCGGCGGATTTCGTCGGTGATCGCCGGATAGCCGTAGCGTTCCTGGTATTCCTCGCTGATCTGGAAACTGCGGAATGCCTGGATCTGGTCCTGGGGCGAACCATACCAGATGGAATCGGTGCCCCAGAGCACATTGTTCTCGCCACAGTAGCGCAGCAGCTTGCCCATGGCGTGGGCGGCGTTGTCCGGGTCGCGCATCAGATAGCGCCAGGTGCTGCCGAGTTCGGCGTAGACGTTGGAATTCTGGCCCACTTCATTATCGATCAGCGACTGGATCAGGGTGTCGATGCCGTCGCGGCCGGCGCCGTCTACGAATTCCTGCTCGCGCACGCTGGTGACGAATCCCGAGTGGTAGATCAGGAAGTTCATGTCGGGATACATCTTCGCGACGACGCCGATATCCGAGCACTGGCTGTGCTCGTAGGACCGCGGCCCGAACGGCAGGCCCTTGTGGATGCAGATATTGCGCACGCCAAGCCCCCGGGCGCGCTCGATCATCGCCATGCCCACGTCGTCGTGGAGGAAGTAGCCCACCCCGCCGGGGCCGTACTGGGTGTAGGTCTTGAAGGCAGAGATATTCCAGTTCTCGGCAAGCTCGTCCATGGCTTCAAGGTCGCCGTCCTGATTGGGATTGACCCGGCCGTGGATCATCAGGCGCTTGCTGCCTTCGAGTTCGGCGACGATCTGCCGGGTCTGGTCGGCGTCTTCGATGGTGACGGGCTCGTTCTCCCGGGTGGAAGGGACGAAGGAAAGCACCATGATGTCGGTGTCGCTGTCGAGAAAGACATCCTTGATGAATTCGCTTTCGCTCAGGCAGTCGAGGTAGGCGCGGTCGCCGGGACCATCGGCGAGTTCGCAGGAAGCCTTCTCGAATCCGGAATAGGGCCTTGCGTTCGGCGGCAGTCGCCCGAGCCAGTCACCTTCGGGGTTCACATAATGTCCTTGCACATCGAAGATGAACTCGTTGCCGCCGACTTCCGCCAGGGCCGAGGCCTCGTCGAGGGCGCTTTCTTCGCGCAAGTCAAAAAAACCGCCGCGCTTGTTGGCCGCGGCGTTGGCGGCATTGATGGCCATGAGCGTACTCGCGGCGCCGCAGGCGGAAACGAGGAACTTGCGCCGGGTCTGGCCTTTGCGCCGGGAGAATTCGTCCGCCCTTTCCAGCGCCAGGCGGTTGCCCTGGATATTGGTGCGGGAGAGCGGCACGGGCTCGAACTCGCCGTTTGAAGTAGTATCGATCTTGATCGGCAGTCTGACGCCGTCTTTGTCCAACTTGTCCATATTCTTTGCCTCATCAGTTCGGGGGTTGCAGGACGAGTGTCTCGTACAGCACCGATTCGATCCTGTCGCGGGAGAAAAATGCCGGGAATACCCGGTCGTTCGCCCACAACTCAAAGAGATTATCGTACAGCGGACTGTCCGGGTCGCCAACCTGTCCCGGGGTGTTCATGCCCAGGGTGTTGTCCCAGTCCCGGGTGTCCACGAAGATGCGGAACGAGGCGCCGCTGGTCTGGTTGTCGCCGCCGCCGGTATTGCCCAGGGTGTAGCCATTGCCGCCCCTGGGCAGCGGGCCCACATTGAGCCGCTGGCGCATCTTCTCATTCACCGCGGGAGCCAGGGGATGGCGGATAAGGGCGTGCTTGTAGTCTTCCTGGCCGTAGACCCAGTCTTCCATGTCATTGCCCAGCCGGTTGCCGAGAGTTTCCACCGCCGCCGCCAGGGCATCGAGCAGGAAGGTGTCGCGCCCGGCGATGGGGTCCCCGCCAAAATCGCCATCCGGGGCGAGCAGCATGTCGATCATGGTTTTCATGCCGATGCCGAGCAGTGGCCGGGCCGGCTGCGGTATCTTGAGTTGTTCAATTGCATTGAGCAATTGCCGCTCGAATGCCACATAGATTCCCGCCTCCACGGAATCCGCATCGAGAGTGAAATCCCAGTCGAGCAGACGCCGGCGAGCCTGTTCCACCCGCTCGTCGGCGGCGCGCAAGGTCCGCAGCATGGGCACCAGGGTGCGGGCGGGAATCGACAGATAGTCATGCTGCAATTCGATCATGTCCATCATGTTGAACTTGCGGCCCGAGGCCAGCACTTCCGAGCCCCTTGCCCAGCGGTAGGGGTCGGTCCAGGTGTAGGCGATGGCGTCGAGAAAGGGATAGTCCGGCGGCGTATAGTTGCTGTTGGAAGTTTCGATATAGCCCCGGGCCGGGTTGTACTCGTGTGGCTTGGCCTTGATGGGCAGATAGCCGTCCCACTCGAAGCGGCCATCGCCGGGCACCGGCACCAGGCCGCTGAAGCCGCGCCGGATGGGGGCGATGCCCACCGCCTGCCAGCCGATATTGCCGTCGCGGTCGGCCCAGATCATGTTTTCGCCGGGAATATTGCTGTAATGGGACGCTTCGCGGAATTCTTCCCAGTTGCGGGACTGGTTCATGCGCAGGGAGGCGAGATAGGGCGCGCCGCCGAACTCCATCCAGGCCGGACGCACGGCGTAGGCGAGATTGCGCTCGCGGTCCTCGAAGGTGACCGGGCCGTGGCGGGTGTACTTCAACTCGACGGTGACCGGATCGCCGCCCTTGACCGGGATGCTTTCCCGAATCACGGTCATGGTTTCCCAGCGGTCCTGGAAACGGTACTGGTCCGGATTGTCGGGATGGGTCTGGTACACCAGCAGGTCTTCGCCGTCGGTGTTGAAGACCGTCAGCCCCCAGGCGCCGTATTCGTTATGGCCGATGGATATGCCGGGAATCTCGGGCTCGCCGCCGCCGATGACATTCCAGCCCGGGCCCACCAGATGCGCCCAGTAGCGCAGCGATGGCACAGACTGGGCGCGATGGGGATCGTTGATCATCATCGGCCAGCCGTCCTGGGTCAGTTCGCCACTGACCACCCAGTTGTTGCTGCCGATATCGTCGATGGAGCGCCGGTTCAATTCGCGCTCTTCCTCCCGCAATACCGCGGCGAGTTGCCGGAAGGCGTCATCGCCGGCCCGGTGTTCGGCGAGCACGATGTCGTCGGGCTCGAAACGGATCGCGCCGCGATAGGCGTTGTACAGGCCGAGGATGTCGTTTTCGAGCAGGGAGTCGCAGTCGATCATGGGGTCGAGGGACAGGTCCGGCTCGCGGGGATGGAAGTATTGCAACTCCTTGACCGCCTCCTCGCCGATCAGGCAAACCGCCCGACCGATTCGCAGTTCCTGGCCGATATTGCCGAGCAGTCCCTGGTGGCGCGAAATCACCACTTCCGGAGTCCAGTGTTTTGGCTGGATTCCGAGCAGATGGAAGGGGAGCGGCAGGGCGTCCGGATTCTGCAGGGCCTCGTCGATGAAGGCGTTCACGCCGTGGACGAAGGAGGTGATGATGTCCACGCCCCGGGGGTGATAGTGGCTCATCTCCGAATCCATCTGGCCGCGGAACTTGAACAACCGCGTGCCGTGGTCCCGGAGGATTGCCCGGGGGCCGAGGATTTCCGCGGTTGTGCCGGTGGCCTGGGCGCGCCAGATCTCGAACTGGAACAGCCGGTCCCTCGCCGCGTTATAGCCCTGGGCGAAAAACAGGTCGTGTTCGGTTTCGGCGTAGATATGGGATATGCCCCATTGATCCTTGAGAATTTCCACGGGCTGGTCGAGACCTTCCACGGTCAGGGTCTCCTGGGCATGGGACAGCGCGGCGCCGAGCAGCAGCGGCGCAAGGCAAAACAACCGAATCTTCATGTTTGCTTTCTCCGGTTCAGCTCTCCGGATTCCGGGCGCATGGCAAGCAAGGCTTCCAGCGCCTCCTCCGCCCGCTCCGCGGGAACCAGCACATGGTCGTGAAAGTAGGCGGCAATCACATTGGCGCTGATGCCAAGCCCGGCGAGCCGGCCCGCCACCGCCGCGGTCAAGCCCACCGCCTCAAGCGAGGAATGCACGCCGAGGCTGATGCAGCGCATGACCGCGCCGCGATCAAAACCGAGTCGCTGGGCCCCGGAACGCTCGAGCACCACGCTCAAACCCTCTTCCTCCTGAAAAGTCGCCAGCGCCGGGAACTCCGGCGCGAGCTTTCGCTCCGGCAAGGTGCAGAATACATATTCTTCCGGCAGCAGTTCCGGCGCAAGGCCCGCGAGCAATTCGCCGAGTTCGGTCTCGCCGCCGGACATCAGGGCCCTGCCGCCGCCATGGGAGCCATCAGCCCGGCGGATTTTCGGGCATCTGCCGGTTGTTGATCGCATCGGCCCTTTGCCAGGCGGGGCGGGCCCGGCAGCGCTGCGCATACTGTTCAAAGGCCGGACGTTTTTCCATGGTGCCGAACTGCATTCCCCAAAGCACCTGCGAGCCGAGATACACATCCACCGCGGTGAACTGCCCGCCGCAGATCCAGGGACCATCCGCCAATGCGGCCTCGACAGCATTCAGTGTGTCGTCAAGACAGCCAAAACCGAGCATGGGCCTGTTTTTCTCGCTGACTTCCCAGTCCATGGATTTGCTTGTGGTCGCCTGTTCCACCGGGCCGGCGGCGAAAAACATCCAGCGGTAGAAGTTCGCGAGCGCTTCCGCTTGCGAGGGAATCAGCCCCTTTTCCGGGAACACAGCAGCCAGATAGGTAACGATGGCCGCGCCTTCGGTAATGATGGCGCCGTCATGGACCAGCGCCGGCACCTTGCCCATGGGGTTGATGCCCAGGAATTCGGCGGATTTCATGGCTTCGCCGTATTCGACCCAATGGGTTGTATAAGGCTCGCCGAGTTCTTCGAGCATCCAGTGGGCGATGCGCCCCCGGGACATGGCATTGGTATAGAAATCGATCATGTGTTTCGGCTCAGTCGGAAAGTGGAGAAAGGCTGCAGGTTATCGATGGCGTCGAGCCCCATTTCCGGCAGCCAGGTGAATTGCCTGACCCCGATATGGTCCGGGTCCACGTCAACAATCGTGAAACCGTTCTGCTCCAGGGGCTTGACGCGCTCTTCGACTTCGAGATCCACCGGCACCCCGGGTTCGATGCCGCGGGCTCCGCTGGGCCAGCCAGTACCGGTGCTGATGGGGCCGGCGAGGACGGTCTGCACGGGATGGTCGAAGTTCATGCCGCCGCTACGGCGGATCATACCCGAGCCGATGGCGTGCAGGTCGCCGGAGATCATCAGCGCAATGCGCTCGTCCTGGGCGGCAATCGAGGAAAGTATCCGCTGATGCTGCGAGAACCAGCCGCTTTGCCAGTAGGGTTTCGGATTTTCGAGCCCGAGCGCGCCGTCCGGCTGGAGAAAATCCGGATACCACTCGCCCCATTTGCCGGCGGTCCAGCCCATGGGGGTTGAGGGAATATGAATCAGATGCCGGGCGGCGGCCTCGTCCGTCGTGCGCCGGGCCAGCCAGCGCTCGGCCTGTTGTTCGACGAAAACGCTGGTGGGTCCGGCCACGGAAAGGAAGCGCCGGCAGTCATAAAGCAGCAATTCCAGCAGATTGCCCCAGCGGTACGAGCCGTAGGACTCACCGTAGCCATCGCTGCGGCCGCCGGCGAGATGGACGGGCCGGTTGGCTTCGGGCAGGTACTCGGGAAAGTACAGCGACTGCTGGGCGCGACCGAGCCGGGCGGTGAAATTGCGCGGCGGGAAGGTGAAAACCTCGTCGGTGCCCTCGTCATTTTCGAAGTAATCGTGGTCGTCCTGGGTGAGGATCAATGGCACCGAACGGAAATCCGTGGCGTAGAGGGCGCCAAGCTGTTCATCGAGACAGCCGGTGAGAGCGGTCTCATTGGCTGAACCGAACACCGGCAGATCTTCATCGAAGCTGCCGTACTTGCCCCAGATGAATTCCCGCGATCTTCGGGCCGCCTCGCTGTTCCAGCGCCGGGCGATGGTCTGGTCCCAATACACCTGGTCGCCGATGCCCACGGCAAGGTCGGGATTGAATTGCAGGCCGCGCCGCAGCATGCGGCGCCTCGTGCTCACCGGCAGATAGCGCCAGACGCCGTTTTCGGTGACGGCGTCATCAGGACCGCCGGCGCAGGTGTAAACCAGCATGCGGAAACGACCGGCGTCCGCATCCGGCGACGGCGCCGTGCGCAAGGGCCAGGATTCGGCAAGGACGATGCCGCCTTCGCGCAGTTGCAGTTCGTACTCCCGAGCGCTTTCCAGGCCGTCGGCGGTAAATGACCAGAATCGCCCGAGGGTATCGCCGGGCCGGCCGGGGATTTCCCGGGAACCGATGCGAAGCACCGGATTGCGCCGGGAGCCGGCAAAGGAAGCCTTGAGCAGAATCGTGTCGTGACTCGCCAGGGGAATGAGATGGCTGATTTCACCTCCGCCCCAGTTTTCCGCCGCGAGGAGCCTGCCGCCCGCCAATACGGAAAAAGCGGAAGCGGATACGGCGCCACCGTACTTCAGGAATTTCCTGCGTTGCATGGCTCGCCTTGTCTCCACGGGGTCGGGTAGCCTGCGGCCCATCCTAACACAGCATTCTGCCCGGGGATTCCGTCAGGCTTGCCGGTAGCGGTAGCTGTAGCCATTGATGGCGGGAACGCCGCCGAGGTGGACATAGAGGATTCTGGCGCCCAGAAGGAAATACCCCTGCTTGACCAGATCGATCATGCCCTGCATGGATTTTCCCTCATAGACCGGGTCGGTAATCATGCCCTCGGTGCGGGCCGCAAGCCGCATGGCCGCGTCGGTTTCGGCGCTGGGCACGCCATAGGCCGGGTAGGCGTAATCCGGATTGATGCGGATGTCCCGATCAGAGATTTTTTCGTCGAGCTCAATCAGTTTCGCTGTCTTGCGGGCGATTCGGGCCACCTGGTTGCGGGTCTTGCCGAAGGTTCCCGAAGCATCGATACCGATGACCCGCTCGGCGCGGCCGTCGGGCTTGAAGCCGACAATCATGCCGGCCTGGGTTGAGCCGGTGACCACGCAGACGACGATGTAGTCGAAGCGGAATCCGAGTTTGGCCTCCTGGGCGCGCACTTCCTCGGCGAATCCCACGTAGCCCAGCCCGCCAAGGCGGTGTTCCGAAGCTCCCGCGGGAATGCCGTAGGGCACGCCGCCAGCTTTGCGAACCTCCTTCATGGCTTCCCGCCAGGAACTGCGGATGCCGATGTCGAAGCCATCACCCACAATGCGCGAATCTGCTCCCATGAGCCGCGACAGCAGGATATTGCCCACCCGATCGTACACCGCGTCCTCCACGGGAACCCAGCTTTCCTGGACAAGACGGCATTTCAGGCCGAGCTTGGCGGCAGTGGCCGCCACCAGGCGGGTGTGATTGGACTGCACGCCGCCGATGGTAACCAGGGTGTCCGCGCCGCTGGCGAGGATATCGGGCACCAGATATTCGAGCTTGCGCAGCTTGTTGCCGCCAAGGGCAAGCCCGGAATTGCAATCCTCGCGTTTGGCCCAGATTTCCACCCTTCCGCCCAGGGCCTCGGACAGCCGCGGCAGAGCTTCAATGGGGGTGGGACCGAAAGTCAGCGGATAGCGTTCAAAATTCTCAAGCAAGGACATGATGTGGCGATTCACGCAAGCCGGGAACCATTGGGGACCGGGCGTTCGGGCCTTGCCAGCACCACGGCGCCGTCGGAGCGGTAAAAACCTGTCACCAGGCATTCCGACATGATCGGCCCGATCTGCCTGGGTGGAAAATTGGTCACCGCTACGACCTGCCGGCCAACGAGTTCTTCCCGGGAATACAGGTCGGTAATCTGCGCGCTCGACTTGAGCACACCGACTTCCGGGCCAAAATCCACCCGCAGGATATACGCCGGCTTGCGCGCTTCGGGAAATTCATCGGCTGAAACTACCGTGCCGATGCGAATCTCGACTTTTTCAAAGTAGGCCCAGTCAATGGTATCGGCCCTGTCTTTTGCCATGGCGGTTTGCCTGCGCCAGTTTCAATTCACCGTTCAGTCCAGGGCAACGAATTTCCGCACCCAGCCGTCGCCCTTGGTGAGGGCGTAGAGTTCTCCCCGGGAGTCGATGCCGAGCCGCAGGTCGGCGCGCAGGCCCCGGGCATAGGTATTGGGGTGGCCGAAAGCCTCGGCAATGTTTCCCGGCTCGCCATGGATATGAATCACCAGTTCCCGGATCTGCGCCGGGCGGTCCGGCGTCAGGCCTTCGGTTTCGATGTAAAACACCCTGCCCCGCACCAGATCGGCGAACACATACTTGCCCCGCAGTTCCGGGATGGCGGCTCCGCGATAGACATAGCCGCTGCTGATGGCGGCGCCTTCGTCGTGATCGTACTGGGCTACCGGATATACAAAATCCTGCTCGTCCGCAGGCCTGGGATACACCGGATTGGGCCGCACGCCGCCGATGCCGAATGCCGTGGCAAATGTGCCCTCCCGCAGCCGCCAGCCGTAATTGGCGCCGGGTACGCCGATATTGACCTCCTCGATCTGGGTCTGGCCGATGTCGTTGATGTACATGGTTCCATCGGAATCGAAGGAAAAATGCTGGGCGTGGCGCAGGCCCCAGGCCCAGACTTCGGGAGCGAATCCTGCCATTCCCACGAAGGGATTGTCCGGGGGGATACCATATCGTTCACCGCCGAGAGGATCGATGCGAATGATCGCAGACAGGACTTCACCGGCGGACTGGCCGTTTTCATTGGGGTCATTGGCGCCGCCGCCATCGCCGAGGGTGGCGTACAACATGCCGTAATCGCTGTCGCCCGGGCGGGCCGCGGGATTGAATTCCAGATTGCCGATATTGTGATTCTGGGCAAACTGGCCGATGCGGAAGATCTCCCGGGATTCTCCGCGGAAAACACTGGCCGAGGGGTCATCCATGGTCCATTCGCGAATGACGCTTTCGTGGCTGCCGGAGTTTTCCTCGAAGTAATCTGCGACGCCGCTTGCGGAAGTCGCGCTGTAGGCGGTGTAAAACTTACCATGGCCCGGACTGCCGGCACGGGCGAAATCCGGGTGAAAGGCCACGCCGAGCAGGCCGGTCTCATTAGGGAAAACCGAATCGTTGAAATCCACATCCTGCTCGCGCAGATTCAGCAGCAGCGCGACATCGCCGCCCTCCTCGCTGACGAGATACAGTGCCCCGCGCAGATCGTGGATGGCCAGACGGCGGGAATCATCGGGCAGCGGTTTGAGGTACTGGATGCGGGCGTGGGCATCGGTGGTGAGCAGCACCGAGGAGGCATCGGACAGCTGCGGCAGGCGCACGAAATCCTCCAGGCCCACGGCGATATCGCCTGCTTCGATGCGTTCGGGAATCGGGTCCGCCAATGGCTCGGGCGGCGCCTGCTGGGCGAACGCCGGCAGGCAAAGCCAGACGGCGATACCGCAAATTCGGTGCAAAAATCGGGACAGTCTCATGCTTGTCTGGCCGGGATGACAAAATTCCCGGCTACCATAGCCGAAATTTCACAGCGAAGCCAAGTTCGTTGTACAGACGGAAAGGAGACTGTGCGCTTTGGATTTGGTTTCACCCTTCTTGGGGTGGGCAGGCTCCCAGGAGGCTGCGCCGCAGGAATTCACGGCTGCAAATCCGCTCTCATCCACGCCCCTGGCCGCTCGATTTCGTTGCATATCCACCAATATTCTCCTCAATCGATCAGCCAGGGGCGCGGCGATAGCGAATTTTCGCTTTCGCGAATTCCTACGGCGCAGCCTCCTGGGGGCCTGGAGTGAGGACATCGGTCATGGTGTAGAGGCTGGGGGGCTTGCCAGCCAGCCAGCGGGCGGCGCGGAGGGCGCCGTTGGCAAAGGTGGCGCGGTTGCCGGCCTTGTGGGTGATTTCGAGGCGTTCCCCCGGGCCTGCAAAGATCACGGTATGTTCGCCAACGATATCGCCGCCGCGAATGGTGGCGAAGCCGATGGTGTTTCGGTCGCGCTCTCCGCCGATTCCCTGCCGGCCGTGGATGGCGCAGTCCTCAAGACGCTGGCCGCGTGATTCGGCTACCGCCCGGCCCATGGCGAGCGCGGTGCCCGATGGGGCGTCCTTCTTGTGGCGGTGGTGGGCTTCAATGATTTCCACATCAAAACCTTCGCCGAGGGCGGCGGTGGCCTGTCTGAGCAATTGCAGGCTCAGATTGACGCCGAGGCTCATGTTGGGGGCATGCAGCACCGGGGCTGCTTCCGCGCAGGCTGCGAGCAATTCGTGATGTTCCGGGCCAAGACCGGTGGTTCCCACCACGAGCGCCTTGCGGTGCGCGCGGCAGTACTCGGCATGCCCGGCCAGCGCAGCGGGGCTGGTGAAATCGATCAGCGTGTCGAAATCCCCGGCGCACCCGCTGAGTGAGCCCACAGTTTCCACTCCTGCCTCACGGTCGCTTGCGAGCAGTCCGGCGTCAAGCCCGAGGGAGGGGTCGCCGGCTTCCACCGTGGCGGCGCCGAGGCGCAATTCCGGCCCGGCGTCCATGACCGCTTCAATGAGGCTCTTGCCCATACGGCCCGCCGCGCCAGCGATGGCGATTCTCAACATCTGTCAGTATCCGCGCAACTATTCACCGGACATGCTAACCCCCCGGTACAGCGCGTATCAATGTGGATGCTCAAAGACATGGCCCGGAATCTCACGAGATTTGGCATCCATACTGATCAGCTTTCCCACTCTTTTGCGATCGGAAAGTTGGATTACTCAAGTTAGTGACCTGATATTTAATACTTTCAAGGATATTCAGGAATTTATCTAGCCAAGATCATGGGTTGATTTTCATGGAAACAGGCGGCAAAATCGGCGCACACAAGTGAACCCATGTTTCGTGGGCTTCATTTTCATAACGCCAAAACAATCATAATTTCGGCTATTCGACCTCACCATGGGGCGAGAGCGCTGCCATATGCCACAAGAAAACAACCAGAGCCTGGACTGGGACGATTTACTGCCCGGGCTGTATGACGAAATTTTCGGGCTTGCCTTCAAGATGTGCGACTCCAGGCCACAGGCGGAAGACCTGGCCCAGGAGACTTTCCTGCGCGCCTGGCGTTTCCAGCACACCTTGCGCGATACCAGCGCCGTGAAGCAATGGCTGTGCCGAATTCTGCACAATGAAAACAATCGCAGGTTCCGGCGGGTCCGCTTCGAGACATACGATCACGAATTGCCCACCCAGCCCGGTGACCGGAGCTATGAACCGGACCGGCGGGCAGAGTCCCACTTGTTGCAAAGAGCGATAGCAGAGCTTGGCGACAACTATCGCAAGCCATTGATGTTGCATATATTCGGCGGCTTTACCGGCAAGGAAATCGCTTCCAGGCTGAATCTGAACGATGGCGCGGTCACCACGCGATTGTTCCGGGCCCGGGCGGAACTCAACCGGAAGTTCGGAACACCGCCGTGAAATTCACTCTGGCGCAGCTGTTACGCCAGACACGGGCCTGGCTACCCGCACTTTGCCTGGTTTGCCGCCGGACGGTGCATCGGGAGTACAGCCTGTGCCGGCAATGTGAAGCCGATTTGCCCTGGCTCGGCGAGGTCTGCCCGCGCTGTGGGGAACAAACCGATGGCGCTGCGTCCGGCCCCTGTTCGCGCTGCAAGCTTGAACCGCCGGATTTCGACTCCTGTTTCGCCCCCCTTGCCTACCGCTCCCCGGTGGACAAGCTGATTCTCGGCTACAAGTTCAGCGGTGATTTTGCCGGCGGCTATGCCTTGTCGCGGATTCTGGCCCGGATCATGACCCGGCGCTGGAGCGAAGGCCGACGACCCGACCTGCTGCTGCCGGCGCCGCTGCATGTGGCAAGGTTGCGGCAGCGAGGCTTCAATCAGGCTCTCGAAATCGCCAGAACGATTGCCGCGATCAGTGAAATCCCGCTGGAAGCCAGGGCCCTGCGCAAATCGAGAGCAACGCCGCCGCAAACGGAAATGTCCGGCGCCGGACAGCGCAGCGCAAATCTCCGGGGGGCTTTCGAGGTGGCGGATGCGGCGCCACTCCGCAGAGTCCGGCATGTGGCCCTCGTTGACGACGTGGTGACCACAATGAGCACGGCAAACGAACTCAGCCGCCTGCTCAGGAAAGCGGGTATTGCCGAAGTGGAAGTCTGCTGTCTGGCCCGGGCGGTACTGTGAATTCCAGGGGCATGGATGAGAGCGGATTTGCAGCCGTGAATTCCTGCGGCGCAGGCTACCAGATATTCTCTGAAAAACTCCATCCGTGGAGTTTTTCATTATCGCAAAACAAAAGCGTGGTTTTGTTTTGCTCCCGAATTCAATGGCTTACGCCATCGAATTCGGCGGCACTTCCATGTGCCGCAGGGAAGCTCTGACTTAATCAGAGCTTCCCTAGAACTGATACTTGATGCGACCGTAGGCCACGCGACCGTTCTGGTCGAGAATGCGGGTGGCGGAATTGAGGATTTGCATGGTCTTGCGATCAAACAGGTTCTGGATACCGAAGGAGATCACCGCCCGGTCATCGGCTCCGGCCGCCATGCGATAGCCGTACTCAAGATCCACCGTGGTGATGTTGTCCACCAGATCATTGATCTCTTCCATGCCGAGTTCGGAAAGGTCGCGGGAGGAGTCAAAATAGCGCGTGATCGCGCTGGCGGTATGGTTGCCGAATTCCCAGCTCAGTTTCAGGTTGCTGCGCAGCTTGGGGCTGGTGAGATTTTGCACCGGCAGATTGCTGTTGACGGCATCGAGCAGGTTTTCGTCGAGAAGACCTTCGGTATTGTAGAAATCCTGCAGATAGCTGGCCCGGGTACTGAGGGTGAACAGGCCGAAGCGGCTGGTGTTCCAGGCGTAGGCGGCGCCCACATCAAAGCCGCTGCTGCGCAGGTTGGGTTCGGGCAGGGAATTTTGCAGCGGCGTCACGTCGAACTGGCTTTGCCAGACATTGGCGTCGAGCTTGAGCCCGTCGATGGGAGTGGTTTGCAGGCCAAGGCTGTAGTTGAGCGCGTCTTCCACCAGGCCATTACGCAAATCGCCGGGCTCGGCGGTGCGCGCGATCTTGATCAGGGAGCCGGCCTCAACGGCTGTTCCGGCCGGAGCAATGCTGAAACTGACCAGGGCGCGCTCGGAATCCGTCGCTGCGCCGGCATTTTCCTGCGCCTGGGCGGACCAAACCGGCAATAATGCACAAACCGCCATTGCCCGCAGCATTACCCTGGCCGACCCTTGATTCAGTTCTTGCTTCACTTTTTCTGCTTCGCTTATGCTTCACCCAAGGCATCGCTGGCGCGGTACTGCGCCCACTCCCTTATCTGGCCACAAGCCGAAACAGTTTGCAAGCGCTATTTCGCGTATTTTGTCGCCTGGGAGCCTGTACCGCAGGAATTCGCGAAAGCGAAAATTCGCTATCGTCGCGCCCCTGGCCGGTCGCTTGAGGCGAATTGGTGGATATGCAACGAAATCGAGCGCCCGGGGACGTGAATGAGAGCGGATTGGCAGCCGTGAATTCCTACGCAACAGGATCCTGGGACACAACAGCGGCAAGCAGCAGGGATACCGTCCGTGACTGGCCCGGGGGTATCCAGTCCGGCGCCAGTTCCGCCAGGGGGGCGAGTACGAAAGCGCGCCGGGCAAAGCGCGGGTGGGGCAGTTGCAGGCTGGGGGAAGATGCACTGCGAGAGCCCCAGCAGATCAGGTCGAGATCGAGCGTCCGCGGCGTGTTGGCCACGGCGCTGCGGCGGCGGCCGAATTGCGCCTCGATGCTCAGCAATTCCGCGAGCAACGCCTGGGGCGTCATGTCCTCACGGGGCCACAGAGCCGCCACGGCATTGACGAAGTCCGGTGCGCCGGGAGGGCAGTCAACAGGTTTGCTCGGGTGCAAGGAAGAAAAGCGCGGCGGCGTCTCGCTGAGCCGGCACAGGGCCGTCATGGCCCGGCGCAGCAATTGTTCAGGCGAACCGAAACGCCCGGGCAGATTCGAACCGAGGGCGACAATCGCCGCACGATCAAATTCGCTCACCCGTCAACCTGATTCGAAGAGCAAGCCGAGCATTCGTGCACCGCGTCCACGAATGCCGCCACGTGCTCCGGGTTTACTTCCGGGGTAATGCCGTGGCCCAGATTGAAAACATGGCCGGGGCCGGGGCCGAAGGCGGCCAGAATCGAAGCCACTTCCCGGCGAATCACCCCGGGCGAGGCATAGAGCACCGACGGGTCCATGTTGCCCTGCAGGGCAACCTGCCCGCCGATGCGCGAGCGCGCCTGGCCGATGTCCACCGACCAGTCCAGCCCCACGCCCTGGCAGCCGGTGGCGGCGATTTGCTCCAGCCACAGCCCGCCCTGCTTGGTAAAAAGTATGCAGGGCACCGGGCGGCCCTCGTGTTCCCGGATCAAGCCGGCGACGATTCGCCGCATGTACGCCAGGGAGAACTCCAGATAGGCGGGAGTCGACAGAATGCCGCCCCAGGTATCGAAGATCTGCACCGCCTGGGCGCCGGCGCGGATCTGGGCGTTGAGATAGTCCGCCACGGCGCCGGCAAGCTTGCCGAGCAGCAGATGTCCGGCTTCGGGATGGTCGTAGATGAATTGCTTGGCGCGGCGGAAATCCTTGCTGCCGCTGCCTTCGATCATGTAGGTGGCGAGCGTCCAGGGGCTGCCGGAAAAGCCGATCAATGGCACCCGGCCGCCAAGTTCGCGCCGGATCAGCGAGCAGGCGTCCATCACATAGGACAAATCGCGTTCCGGGTCGAGCCTGGGCAAGGCCTCCACATCTCCGGGGCTGCGGATCGTCTTGCGAAAACGGGGGCCCTCGCCTTCGCTGAAGTACAGCCCCTGCCCCATGGCATCGGGAATGGTGAGAATGTCGGAGAACAGGATGGCCGCGTCGAAGTCGTAGCGGGCCAGCGGCTGCAGGGTCACCTCGCAGGCGAGTTGCGGATTCTGGCACAGGCTCATGAAATCGCCGGCGCGTTTGCGCGTGGCGCGGTATTCGGGCAGGTAACGACCCGCCTGGCGCATCATCCACACCGGGGTAATGTCCACCGGCTCACGGTTCAGCGCCCGCAGAAAGCGGTCATTTTTCAGCTTCATGGATTGGATTCCCTGGGAGCATGAACCGTCAAGGTCCCTGGCGTTTGCCGGAGCGGGTGATTTCCGCATGTACATTACTGACCCGGCGAATCCACGGATCCATTTCCGCGTTGTTTTCCGCCAGCCTGGTTTGCGCTTCCCTGGCGGCTTCCCAGTCCGGGTAGATGCCGTCCACCGCGATGAACCACGGACTGCGGCCCCGGCGGGTTTCGTAATAGCCATGGATTCCGCCAAGGCCTTCGCCAGCGATGAATGCAAGCACTTCTTCCTCGGAAGCGGAGTCCATCAATTGCACGGTGAAATTGTCGGCTGAAGTGGCCAGCAGCAGCGATTCAAATTCGGACAGAACCGGAATCGGGTTCTGCTCCGCGTTCGCCGCGACGGCGCCAGTTGCAGAAGCGGGCGCGACCGGCTCGACCCTTGCCGGCTCGGGCAATGCAATGGCTTGGGACTGTATCCGCGGCGCTGTGGCCGGCGCCGACGACTCCGGCGAATCCACCGGCCAGAACAGCACGGCAACCAGCGCGATGCTCAAGGCGAATGCGTGCCACAGATAGCGGATTTCCGGACGATCCGCCTTTTCTTCGGCAGGCTTTTCCTCCGGGGCCTGCTGTCTGGCCTGCTTGCGGGAAACTGCGGCGCTGGCCTGGGCCTGGGAATTCAGCATCGCTGCGGTCAGGGAATTGATCCTGCGCGGCAGCCCTCCGCAGTGCTGCAGTACGTCCAGTGCATCCTGGGAAGTCATGGAAAGATTACGGCCATATCCCGCCCGGGCCAGTTTCAACTGGATATAGTACGCGGTTTCCACGCGGTTCAGCGCCGGTAGTTGATGGATCTCCAGCCGATCCCGATATCGCTGGCGGAGCCTGGTTTGCAGCATTTCGGCGAGTTGGTCCTCGCCGATCAGCACGAGGCGTATTGCCGACCAGCGGCTGGCAAGCAGCTTTTCCACCAGCCGCAGACAGTCCGGGCCGAGTTCGTGGGCATTGTCGATCAGCAGCAGGATCGACTTGCCGGCACGGGTCAGATCGATGGCGCGGTTGTTGAGGATTTCCAGGCTTCCCGCCTGATCCGCCCCGGCCTTGACATCGAGTTCGCGCAGTATGTCACCAAGCAGATCCCCGGCGCTGCGGAACAGGTCCACCGCCGCCAGCACGGGCAAATCGCCCTCCGGCGCGCATTCACACAGCCGATGGGCCAGGCGGGTCTTGCCGCTTCCGGCGGTACCCACCACCGCATCCAGCGAAACATCCCGGTTTTCGTGATCAAGCAATCGATAGACCAGGTTGTCGCGATTGCCGCCGCCGTAAAAATCATCGCGCAGATAATCGTCGGCAAAGGGATCGTGCTTCAGCCCCAGCTTGTCAATGTAAGAGTGCATGATTCAAGGGCACAGTTGCGCTCGCGCCGTCAGTGTCTGCGCCAGCAGGCCGGGGTCCACGCCGTCGGCAAGCTGCGCCTGCCCGATCCCCCGCAGCAGCACGAAACGGATCCTGCCCTGCTCGGCCTTCTTGTCCGATGACATCAGCTCCAGATAGCTGTCTGTGCTTATATCGGCAGGCGGAATCACCGGCATACCGAAATCCTTCTCAAGCACCTGCCGGATACGCCGCGCCGCTGAATCCTCCAGCCAGCCGAGGCGCCGGGACAAATCCGCCGCCATGACCATTCCCGCGGCAACCGCCTCGCCATGCAGCCAGGCGCCGTAGCCGGCGGCGGTTTCGATGGCATGACCAAAGGTATGACCAAGATTGAGCAGGGCGCGAACGCCCGATTCGCGCTCGTCCCTGGCCACAATGTCGGCCTTGGCCCGGCAACACCGCGCCACCGCCCGGGCAAGCAACTCGGGCTCCAGGGCAAGCAGCCCCGCCGCATGATCCGCAAGCCAGTCGAAAAACCCGGCATCACCGATGAGGCCATACTTGAGCACTTCGGCAAAACCGGCCTTGACTTCCCGCTCGGGCAGGGTCTTGAGCACGGACATGTCGGCGATCACGCTGGCCGGCTGATGAAATGCGCCGATCATGTTCTTGCCATGGGGATGATTGACGCCGGTCTTGCCGCCCACGGAAGAATCGACCTGGGCGAGCAGGGTGGTGGGAATCTGGATAAAGCGCACGCCGCGCAGCCAGGTGGCGGCGGCAAATCCGGTAATATCACCGATCACGCCGCCGCCCAGGGCGATCAGGGTGGATTTTCGGTCGAATCTGCCCGCCATGAGCTGGTCATAGATATGGGAAATCGTGCCCAGGGTCTTGTGCTGCTCACCATCGGGCAGAATGATGGGGGCGACCGAATCCGCCGAACAGGAACCGAGGGTTTCCAGCAGCCGCTTGAGATACAGCGGCGCGACCACGTCATTGGTAATCACCGCCGCCCGGCTGCCGCCAAGCGCCCGGGACAGCAGGGCGCCATCCGCCAGCAGGTCCTGGCCGATATGAATCGGGTAGCTTCTCTCCCCCAATGCGACATTCAGCGTTTGCATGCGGGCTCCCGTCTCAATCTCCATCGCCGGCGGCTGCCGTCGCGAGCTCCGGCAGGCCCAGTTCCCGCCGTATCGCCCGGCTCACAAGCTGAGGATACCTGCGCTTGGCTTCCACGGTGATGTCCGCCAGCTCGCTGTAAATCGGATGCCGCGTCTCGAACAGCTCGCGAATGCGCTGCTTGCGATCCGGCGTTCGCAGCAGCGGCCGGTTCTTGTCCTTCAGGGTCCGGCTGAGTTGCGCCTCCAGCGGCACGTATAAATACACCACAGCCCCGTGCTCACGGAGCAGGGCGCGATTTCCCGGATCGAGTACGGCGCCGCCGCCGGTGGCGAGGAGGATTTTCCGCTTTTCGGTGAGTTGGGCAATCATCCGCGACTCGCGGCGGCGGAAACCGGCTTCGCCTTCCACATCGAAGATCCAGGAGATGCTGGCATTCAAGGATGTCTCGATCTCGTGGTCCGAGTCGAAAAACGCAAGGCCAAGTTCCCGGGCAAGCAGCCTGCCCACGGTGGTCTTGCCGGCGCCCATGGGACCAATGAGAAAAACGTTGCCGGATGCTCTGCCAGCGGTTCCGTGTGCGCCCATGGAGACATCTCCCCCTGCCCGGCAAGGGCAGGAACCAGCGCGCAATGGTAAACGATAGTAGCGCGTGGGGCGAGGCTGGGCTACAGGCGTTGGGACACCCGCAATTTTCGGTTTCCAACCTGACGCAGGTTATGCTGACGCAATTGCCTCGGCGATGGTATCGCGGAATAACGCGAAGCTGTTGGACCGATTACGCGCGGGATCCAGGTATCTGCCGATTGCATTTGCAGCCTGCACGGTTGCCAGTCCTTGCTTGAAGTAACCACTTCTGCGAAGGACTCGTTCAAATGCTTCTTTCGTCCCTCCTTTGATCGCGTCTGGGTTACGGAAGGCAGCTTGTTTTGGGACGTGTTCCGATACTTTTGGATACGCGGTTCGCACTGCTTGCCAATCACCGAAGTACCATGCTTCGAGTTCTTCGATCGCAATTCTTGTTACGACCTGCCAGGACGAGTCCCGGGAAGCGCGTCTGCTTGCCTTGATACCGGTGGATTTGGAACCCGCATCCCTCCGGAAGGAACGCAGGCAGCCAGACGTTGAGTAACGCTTCCATGGATGCTTCTTCCACATGGAACTCAAGATGGGGGGCTAACATCTCAGTTTGCGCCTTCGCCCCCCACTGGCATGCCACCTTCCGTCAACGGATCTCCAACTCCGAAATGACCTTCCATCCAAAGATCGCCCAGACTCGCGCCAGCATCCATGAGTGCCATGATCCTTTCATTTTGGTCCAGCGATTGACTCCGGGTGTAACCGCTTTCGTCGCGCCATAACACATGGACTTCGTTGGGCCGCACTGCGTCCAGGAAGAAAGGCGAGTGGGTCGTCACCAGGATTTGTGTCGCTCCAGATGCTTCGCGGCATTCTTCCGCCAGTCCGTAAAGCAGGCGGGGATGGAGAAAATTCTCCGGTTCTTCGATGCCGATAAACGGCGGCGGAATCGGATCGTTCATCAATATGAGATAAGCCAGCATCTTGAGCGTGCCATCCGATGCGAAGCGGGCCATTATCGGTTCTTCAAACGGGGCGTCCTTGATCTGTAAAAGCAGCCTTCCATCCGGCATCTGATCTGCTATGACATTATGAATTTTTGGAATCCTTTCCTGGAGCCTGCCGAATATCAGGTCCAGGCGATCAGGGTGCTCTTCGGAGAGATACTGGATTACGTTGGCAAGATTGTCCCCTGTCTTGCTTAGCTGCTCCTGTGGTCCCGCTTCGGGCTGACCTCTTGCGTCGTCGGATGACAGGTAGGAAACGTGCCATCCCATGATGAAGTTTCTGAGCGCAACGACACGCGGATTCTCCGCAAGTTGGCCGAGCGCGTTGACCGCAAGCGTATCCGGAGAACTAAGGGGCACTTCAATCCGTTGATCTTGCTTGTCCGGAAGCTCGCCCGAAATTACCCGGCCGGCGCCACCGGCATAGTCAAGAAAATGAAAAGGAGCCCCATAGCTGCCCCTCTTCCATCTGAGCCATTCCACGACGGCAACGGGACGGCCATCTTTCTCCTCTATTTCAAGATGGTAGGTAATCAGGGAACTTCCGGGTTTTTCGCGATATGCTATCTCGATAAGAACCGGACCTGACCCACCCCGGGATTTGAGTTCCCTGGCTCTGCCACGCTTTTCCCAAGCCCTACGCAATCCGGCCTCGAAGCATTCGGCCAAAAAGGCGAAAACATCGAAGACCGTCGATTTACCGCTGCCATTTGGGCCGAGCAGCACGGTCATCGGAGTAATTTTCTTCAACTCCAAGTCCCGCAACGCACGAAAGTTCCGGACCTTCAGCCGCTCAATTCGCGGGGGCGTGCTGGTAACCATCGCTATTCGCTATTTCCAGGGGCTTTCTCATACCAGCGAAGATTCGAAGCCACTATTGGTCCTTTCAGGAAAGCGCCTCGATGGGTTCGAAGCGGCCCTTGAGGACGGATTCCGAGGCGCCGGGTTGCATCCAGCGTTCTACGGCGGTGGCGTAGACCTGGCGGAAATCCACGGTGTGCTGGAGGTTGTCGCCGTCCACGAGGCTGGTGAGGCTTGGCGGAGTTCCGTAGTGGCCGGGAATGACGGGTTTGCCGGCAAGGAACATGGTGTTCGCTGAGCCGTGGTCGGTGCCGAGGTTGGCGTTTTCCGGTACGCGGCGACCGAATTCGGAATAGACGAGTACGAGAACCCGGTCGGCCTGGCCGATGCGCTCGAGGTCGCGGATGAATCCGTTGATGGCGTCTGCGGTGTAGGCCAGGATGCGCTGGTGCAGGTTGACCTGCTGCACGTGGGTGTCGAAGGCGTTATTGCGATAGGAGACGTGATAAATGCGCGCTGGCAGTCCCGCTTCGATGCAGGCGGCGACCTTGGGCAGGTCGAGGCCGTTGAGGCCATAGTCCACCGGCGTCCGGTAGTTGGCCCAGGCATCGCGAATCCGGGCGGAGGCGGTCAGGGCGCTGCGGGCCACGTCGTTGAGGAAAGCGCGGGAAGGGTTGCCCCCGGCTTCATCGACACGCTGCATGAGCGGCTGCTGGCTGGCGAAGGCCCGGCGCTGGAAGCGGTCGGGATTGTCGAACACCACTGGCGTATGCAAGCGGCTTTTGACTGCCAGCGACTGGGCGGAAGCGATGTTTATCAGCACTTCGCTGCCCGAGGCGTCGTCAAGGGCATCGGCGAGCCTGCCGAGCCAGCCGAATTCATCGCCGCGGTTGGGCGCCGCGGTGTGCCAGTAGGCCATGGAAGTGAAATGGGAATAGGAAGGACGCTCATAGCCGCAGCCGTGGATGATGGCGAGGTCGTCGCTGTTCCATAGCCGCTCGAAGCCGAGCATGCCGGGGTTGAGACCGAAATGCCCGTCAAGCTTGCGTACCGCATCGGGCCGGATGCCGATGGTGGGGCGATGCCGGTAATAGGCGTCGTCGCCATGGGGAACGACGGTGTTCAGACCATCGTTGCCGCCGGACAGTTCGACGGAAACCAGAATGCGCTGGTCACGACCGGCCTGAGCCCAGGCCCGGGGGCTGAACAGGGGAGCGGCGGCCAGGGCGCTGACGGTGGTCAGGCCACCGGCCAACAGGCCGCGCCTGCTGATTTTCTGGCCTGAAAAAGGCTTCCTCACCATGACCTTGCCTCCGCAGCTTGTTTCCGTTCGTTCAGTTCAGTTGATATTCCGGGCGGCTGAGCAGCACATGCAGCAGCCCCCGCAGGGATTCTTCCATGAAGCTGGCCGCACTCGCAATATCCGCCGTGCCGAGCTCGGCTTCGAGATAGTCCGCCATTGCCAGCATGGTGGCCGGCTCCGGCGGCACGCTAAAGAAGCGCGAAGTCAGATATTCGACCACTTCATCAGGCGATGCAAGCCCCGCCTCGGCCACCATGCCCGCAAGGTCGAGCCTGGGCAGGTTGCGGGAAATCGGCTTGACCCGCTCGATCGCCATCTGCCAGCCGCGATAGCTGCCGTAGCGCGTATTGAAGGCCTCGTCGCTGTCGGCAAGCATGTTCGAAGCCGACAGTTCATCCATGTCGGGGGCTTCTTCGGCCACCATCGACGGCAAGGTCGCCGAACTGATGTCCATCCCCCTCCGCAGCCGCTCGTGTACGCTGAGGATTTCCTCGCCGCCGTAGCCGGGATGGCGATCCGGCGGCAGGAAGCCGATGTCGGGGAACGCCACGTCGAGCACGAAATTGCCGCGCTCGAACAGCAGGCTCGGGGTGATCCAGGCGCGTCCTTCGCTCCAGCCGGCGACCGTCGGCGGTCGCATCAGCCGCTGGCCGAGCGAACCGGTAACCCGGTTGAAATCCGGCGTGCCGGGAATGCTGTCCAGGCCGAGCAGGCGATAGGTGGAAACCACGTATTCCACTGGCCCCTTGATGCGGCTGCCGATCACCTCGGGCCGATAGAAATCCCGCGACAGAAACAGGTGTTCCATGTACGCCGCGATGTCGTAATCCGAATCCTTCAGCCAGGCACCGAGTTCCCGGGCCGAGTCGTCGTCGAGTTCCTCGCTGACGAAATAGTTGTAGATCTTGCGTGCGATGAATTCCGCCGTGGCGTCCTGCTGCAGGATGATGTCGATGACGTCGATCCCGTCAAAAGCGCCTTCCTGGCCGAGCACACGCTTGACGCCAAAATCGTGGTCATCGGTGACCACCTGGAATTCCAGCCCCTCATAGTTCCAGCCGGTGAACGCCCGGGCCGCCTCGCGCACATCGCTTTCGCCGTAGTGGCCAACACCCATGGTGAACAGCTCCATGATCTCCCGGGCAAAGTTCTCATTGGGCGAATCCTTGGTGTTTACGCCGGCGTCAAGGAAGTTGAGCATGGCCGGGTCCTGGGCGACGCCGACAAGCAGCTCGCGAAAGTCGCCCAGCCCCTTTTGCTGGAACAGGTGGAGTTGCCCCAGCATCTTGCGGTAGTCGCGCACCTTGTTTTCATTGGTGGCGAAATGGCCATGCCAGAACAGCGCCATCTTTTCCTCCAGCGGACGCGGACTGCGGAGCATTCGGTCCGCCCACCAGTAGGCGACCCGGTCGGTTTCGAGCCGGCTTGCCCGCAGCCAGTAGAAGAACTTGTTCACCACGGGCTGCAAGGGCCGATCGCCCCCGGGCTTCACTTCAACGCCAAGCGCATGGCCCTGCCTGCGGGCGAGTTCGGTGGTCGCCGGACGGCTTGGCGGAAACGGGTCCAGCCCTTCCTCGAAAACGCCTGAGTGATCGAATTCCGGCAAATCCGCCTCCGGCGCGCCTTCGAAATACACCAGCCTGCGCACAGCTTCCCGGGGCATCATGGCGGCGAATTCGGCGATCTCATCCGGCCTTGCGCCGAATCCGGCCCGTTCCAGCAGATGCCTGGCCTTGGCCTGATTCCATTCGATCGGATTCACTGGCTCGAAATCGCCATTTGCCGCCAAAGGCAACATGACGATCATGGCGGCAATACTGAAGTTGAACAGGTGGCTGCGCATGGTTTGACCCTGAAACTTTGTAAAAAGCGAATGTTGAATATAGCCCTCGATTCGGTCTGTGTCCATACCTTGCTATTGCCAAATTCGTGGCAAATTGTGTATAGTAGCTCTCGCGAAACCTGTTGGACAGCATCGACCGTGCCCAGTCGTGCTGAATTCCCATCTGAATTGCCGCACTAAGATTCTTCTCCCAGGAGCTCGGGCCGCAGGCTCCTGGTGTGAAGGACCAGCGAATTGACTTAGAACTGTTTCAGGAGGGCAAAATATGGAGGCCTTTCTGCACAACGGGAAACCAGTATATTATTTGTTAATGGCACCTTGAAAACCTGCTTCAATGTACTGGGAAGCTTCTTCAGTTATCTGGTGGAAGAAGAGTACATCCTGCAAAGCCCGGTGGTCCGGATTCGGCAAAAATCGAAGTTCATAAAGACCCAGCAACAGGCTACTCCACCACGACCTTTATCCGTGGAAAAATGGAACCATGTTCTCGATGCTGCGGAAGAACTTGCAGAGTTCGACCCTTACAACCATGAACGAACCCTGTTCATGCTTTCCGCGATGTTCTGCATGTACCTGCGAATTTCGGAATTTGCCGAATCCAAACGCTGGCGACCGATCATGGGCCACTTTTTTCGCGATACCGAAGGCCGCTGGTGGTTCAGGACCGTGGGCAAGGAGGTATTCACCCGCGCCGCATTCAACATGCGCCTGCGCGGCAAGAACGAGGACGCCGAGGTTCTCGACCGGATCACGCCCCACTGGTTGCGCCACACCGGCATCTCCTTCGACGTGCCGCTGCGACCGCTGCATCACATCCGCGACGATGCCGGCCATGCCTCGATCAGAACCACCAACCGCTACATCGACTCCGTGCAGGCGGAACGTCATCACAGCGCCCAGGGCAAGACCGTCCGCGTGGAAGAAAAGGAGGAATAACAATGAGTTTACTGGTTGAGCAGCCGTAACGAAACTTTTTGGGCCGAAAACTGCGCATTTTTCCAACTCCTGTACTACATATGCAGGGCCACAACAAAGCAACCCAGAGCCTGCGCTGCGGGAAATCAGGGCTGCTTCGTTCCCATTACCGCAATTTCGTGATATACAGGGGTTGAAATGAAAGCCGAAGAGATTATCAGCACGACTCACCGACTGGAGCAGTCCGGCATGGCCCGCAGCGAAGCAGAAACCATTGTGAGCATCCTGCAGCAAGCCGTGGCCCCCTTGGCCACCCAGGCAGGCCTTGAGGCAGTGAAAGCCGATCTGGAGGCGGTAAGGGAGACGATGGCCACCAAGGCTGACCTGGAGGCGATGAAGGAGACAATGGCTACCAAGGCCGACCTGGAGGCGATGAAGGAGACAATGGCCACCAAGGCCGAACTGGAAGCTGTGAAGGAGACAATGGCCACCAAGGCCGATCTCGAATCCTATGCGACGAGGACCGATCTGGCCGAGTTGGAGGCCAGATTGTTCTGGCGCTTGTCCGGCGCCATGCTCGCGATGGGAACTTTTATCCTGGCGGGAATGCGCTTCATGCTGCCCACCTGACTCCCAGGAGTCTGCGCCGCTGCGCTTGTGTTTTTGAATCCGGCTGATGCGTGGTTTATTCTTGTTCGCCCCGCCTTTGCGCCTTTCAGGCATTGCGTTCGTGCCAGCATCTGCGAGTAAACGCCAATCCCGGCGACCTTCCGAAGCCGGTCGCCCGCAAGCCTGGTCCGGCGAGAAGATTCTTGCCCTGCCCGCACTTGCGGCTTTCGGTCTCCTGTTCATCAGCCTGCAATCCAGAGTGCAGGACAACCGGATTCTGCTGGCCTCCACCCTGGGCGCCGGGGCGGTGTTGCTGTTGTGGCTGGGATGGCGGTGGATTGGCTGCCAGCGCGATGGCGACTATCCCGTAATTCGGATCCTGCTGCGGCCCCAGCATTATGTGCAGGCCATGGTGCAGAGCAGCGTTTTTCTGTACTGGGGCTATTACTGGAGCCCGGTATACGACCACTTCTGGCTGCTCCTTGCGCAGCTGCTGTTCGCCTATGGCTTCGACATGCTGCTCGCCTGGTCGCGCAGGCGCGAGTATCTGCTGGGCTTCGGGCCATTTCCCATCATCTTCAGTATCAATCTGTTCCTGTGGTTCCGCGATGACTGGTTCTACCTGCAATACATCATGCTGGCGGCGGGCTTCATGGGGAAGGAGTACGTCCGCTGGATGCGCGATGGGCGCAGCGTACACATCTTCAATCCTTCGGCTTTCGCCCTGGGCCTGTTCTCCCTGGCCCTGATTGTCACCGGAACCACCGGGCTCACCTGGGGCCGGGAAATCGCCTCCACCCTGACCCTGGCGCCGAATATCTACGCCTTCCTGTTTCTGGCCGGCCTGGTGGTGATGTATTTCTTTTCCATCACCCTGGTGGCGGGCATGGCGGCGATATCGCTGTTCGCCATGAGCGCACTGTATTTCGCTTTCACCGGCGTACCGTACTTCATTGATTCGGAAATTCCCGCGGCGGTTTTTCTCGGCCTGCACCTGCTGGTCACCGATCCTTCCACGTCGCCGCGCACGCCACTGGGCAAAGCCCTGTTCGGCCTGCTCTATGGCCTTGGGGTGTTTGGCCTTTACACCTTGCTCGGGGCTTTTGGAGCGCCGACTTTCTACGACAAGCTGCTGTGCGTGCCACTGCTCAATCTCAGCGTAATCGCCATCGACCGCGCCGTGAAGCGGATTCCGTCACAATCCTGGGCTCTGCTTTGGAAGCGCGGCTGGAATCCGGCGCGGGCGAATCCGGCGCATATGGCCTTATGGATTGCGGTGTTTGCCGGGGCTTCCCTTGCCGGCGGCACAGACAGCCGCCACACTGGCGACAGCCTTCCCTTCTGGCAGCAGGCCTGTGCGGAATCCCGGCCCAACGCCTGCAATCGGCTGCTGCAATTGCAGGCCACCTACTGCAATGACAATTCCGCCTGGGCCTGCAATGAACTCGGCGCCCATTACCGCGAAGGCAGCATCATCGCAGCGGACGAAGCGCTTGCCAGCGGATTCTTCTCCCGGGCCTGCGAACTGAAATCCATGGCGGCTTGCCAGAATCTGCTGCGTGGCGACACCCTGTACCGCATACCGCCGGGCGACCTCGACCTGCGCCTGCTGTTGCGCGAAGGCGGACTGAACCTGATGGAAATTCCCCTGGCCGATCTCTACCGGCGCGCCTGCGATCATGGCTGGCAATTTGCCTGTGGGGAAAATCGCGCGTGAACTCTTCCACCGCCGGGCATGCCCCGTCGCAACCGGCGAGCAGCCGTACCGGCATCGTGCTGCTGGCGTTGATCGTGGCGCTGGTTTTTTTCTGGCTGTATCGCAATGGGGCCGCTCTCTCCCCCATCGTGGGGCAAGTGGAAACCCCGGCCACACTCGATGGTTTCCGCAGCGACGCCTGGATGCTTCCCGACGAGACCCTGCTCGGCTTTGTGGAAGTGCCCGCCGGGGCATTCATCATGGGCAGCAATCCCCAACAGGACCCCATGGCTTATGAAAATGAACGCTGGTCGGCGGGGCGCAGGCAGGGCAATCCGAATCTGCCGGCATTCTATATCGGTCGATTCGAGGTGACCGTGGCGCAGTTCAATCGCTTCGCCGGGGAAAGCTCCGGCGGAATTGCTCCGCGCAATGGCGAACCGGCGCATCCGGCAAGCCATGTGACCTGGCCGGAAGCCTTGGCCTATAGCCGCTGGCTGGGCGAGCAAATGCGCTCTTCGAGCGCAACGCCGGATGCACTGCGGCAGGCGCTCGAAGCCGGCTGGCGGGTAACGCTGCCCACCGAGGCGCAATGGGAAAAGGCGGCTCGGGGGGAAGCCGGCCGCATCTTTCCCTGGGGCGCCGACCCCGCCGCGGGCAATGCCAATTTTGCAAGCGGCGGTTCGCGCCCGGTGACTGCCGGCGCCTGCCCGCAATGCAGCTACGGGCTGGCCGACATGGCCGGCAATGTCTGGGAAATGACGAGCAGCCCCTTGCAGGATTATCCCTACAATCCCGGCGATGACGCCGCTTCCCTCGGCGCGGACGCCCTGTTCGTCATGCGCGGCGGCTCCTGGCAGGATCTCCCCAATAACATCCGGGGGGCTGTGCGCGGTGCGGTGGACCCTGGCGTGCGCAACCCCGCCATCGGCTTCCGCCTTGCATTGACGCCGCCCTGAGGAGCCTGCGCCATAGGAATTCACGGCTGCAAATCCGCTCTCATCCGCGCCCCTGGCCGCTCGATTTCGTTGAATATCCACCAATATTCGCCTCAATCGATCAGCCAGGGGCGCGGCGATAGCGAATTTTCGCTTTCGCGAATTCCTACGGCGCAGGCTCCTTGAGCCTGTCCTATTCCTCGCTCCAACTGACCCGGATCGGTTCGCTGCCGAAGTAATACACGCCGGGGCGCTCGTCCAGGGAATACGCCAGATAGAAAGAGATCGTCTGGCCCTGCAACTGGTACACCGAGCCGATCAGCGGGCCCACCGAGGGCTCCCGGTCATAGTGCCGGGTTCCCATGATGACCAGGTCCTGGGCGTACAGGCTAGGCTTGAGCGCTCCCGCCGACGGGATATCGCTCGCGTCTTCCAGTGGATGGAAGTTGCCGTCTGCGTGCCGGGCGAACAATATGCCGTTATCCGTTGCCACCACCACATGCAAATCTCCCGGACGGTGCCCGTGGGTCCGGTCCTTGACCACGGTGCCATACACGGTGATGCGGTCCGAGGGCTTGAAGTGATTTTCGAAAGTCCTGCCGCCGTTGGTGGTGGCGCCGCCGACAAATCTGGCTTCGGTGGGCAAACTGTCGGTGGAAAGTCCCTCGCCGAGCAGAATGGGACACTCTCCGGGGCTGCCATAGCGCATGGCAAGGGCGCAGAGGTCGTCGATGGACAGCACCGGGTCGCGCCTGCCGTAGTTGAGCCTGGCCTGCATGATCGCCGAGCGCACCGCGCTGTGGCCGAAACCCAGCGTGTGGCCGATTTCATGGGTCGCCACATGGTGGAAATGATGCGCGACGGACTCGAATCGCGACCTGCTGTGCTCGTTGAAGACGATATCGCTTTCAACGATTCCGCCCGGATCCCAGGAAGTCTGGGTCACCGCATCGGCAACAGTGCCGCCGCCGCTGAAGTAACTGTCGTCGCCGCAGAACGTGGTGGAAAAGGAGGCGGTGTTGACCTTGTTCTGGGAACTGCCCCGGAAATTGGCCTGGCACACCTCGCGTTCTTCTTCGATGGCATTCAGGCTGATATTGCCCGAGGCGTCCATCCACACGTGCAAGGAGCGGACGAAACTCTCGAAAAAGCTGACGCCATCGGACAGATTTCCCGGCAGATGCGCGTAGTAGGTATGCTCATTGTCGCGCAGCCCCACCAGGTAGCTCAGTTCGAAGGCGAGCGCCTGCCCGGGCGCCAGAACGGCGGCGAGCGACAGCAACAGCGAAGGAATTGGCAGCCTCAACATCGTAGTGTGAAGCATGGAATGTCAGCGCTGAAATTTCAAGTCCGGCTTGGGGCGGGTTTCCCGGAGCGAACGGCAAGGGCAGGCGAGCGCATCGGACACCGGCCCGGGGCTGCAATAGCGCTCTTCCAGCTTTCCGGGGGCAAGGTCTGAAGCGGCGGCCCGGACTTCCCGCCAGGGCCCCCAGCGTTCCGAGACTTCGCAGATCTGCATGCCGTCCCCAAGGAGCGACAATTCGCTGGCAAATTGCCTGAAACTGACTTCGCTGGCCATGGGCACGGCAATGGCGCCGGTCACGGCAGAAGCGCCAGACCGCGACAGACGAAAACAATTGCCCGCCCGGGAACGATAGCGGCATAACACCAGCGGCGCCGCTCCGCCCGGCAAGACGAGGGATTGCCCACTGCGCGGCGGGGCCGGAAAATGCACAGCGCCACTTTCCGGATTGCTGATTTCGGGCGGCAGGGCGCCCGGCTTGCCGCAGGCAAACACCAGCGGCGAAACGACGATGAACGGATACAGGAATCTCATCTGTTCACTCCTTGCAGGGTGATTGAAAAAGAGGGGGACAGCACACCAGGAGCCTGCGGCGCAGGCTCCTGGGGGGTATAGGAAACTTTTCGGGAATTCGCCAGGTTTTCGGCGAAAATAGCCCGGAAGCCCGCGCCGCAGGGCACATGGAAGGGTCGCTCGCGCTATATTGTAAGGAAATGCGTACGGAGCAGGTCTAATGACGATAAACAGGCGAATATGGCTGACTGGCGCCTTGCTGCTGGTTGCATTGCTGGCTCTGCTGTACTGGCCGCCATCGGCCCGGAATGACGTGGCCTTCGCCACCGATGCGGAAACCCTGGCGAGAGGGGAGTACCTGGCGTCGGCGGGGGGCTGTATCAGTTGCCATCGGGGCACAGCGGACGAAACCGCCTTCAGCGGCGGCCTCGGGCTGGAATCCGACTTCGGTACTTTTCATGTGCCGAACATCACGCCGGATGCGGCAACCGGCATTGGCGGCTGGACCGCGGGGGAATTCCTGCGGGCCATGAAGCATGGCCGCAGCCCCGGAGGCGGGTTCTACTTCCCCTCGTTTCCCTGGCGGGCGTACGGAGGGCTTGCCGATGAGGATGTGCTGGCCATGGGTTCCTGGCTGATGTCCCTGGAGCCGGTGTCTTACCAGGCGCCGGAGCACGAAACGCCCTGGTGGCTGTTGCGGCCCTTCATGGCGGGCTGGAATCTTCTCGCGGGCCTTTATGCCGTGGGAGAAGAGGAGTTTGCGTCGGACCTCGTGGCCCGAGGCGCGTATCTTGCCCGCAACCTCGGCCATTGCGGGGAATGCCATACGCCGCGCAACAGCCTCGGCATTCTCCTCGGCAGCCGCGAATTCGCCGGCGCCGAACTTGGCGAGGACACCGTGGAAGCCATTGACGCCGCGGCGCTGGAAGAATGGACTTTTGACAATTTCGACCTGTTCCTGCTGATCGGCCTGAAGCCCGACGGCGAATTCGTCGGCGGCGACATGAACGAGGTCATCGAATACAACACGAGCCGGCTGACGGATGAAGACCGCGACGCCCTGGCGGCGTTTTTCACCCGGCATTCCGGGGAAGACTGAGGAATCGCACAAAAAATTTGGCAAAAAAGACAAACATCGACTAGGTATTTATAACGGCGCCCCCGCAATACCGAGCGCGGCAATTTCGCCTAACCGAATCCCGGCGCCGAGCGATAACAGGAATAGGCGGCAGTGAAAGCCGCCAGTAGCATATGGAGTGGAAAATGCCTGATGACTTGTTGATTTTGCAGACGATCGTTGCCACCTGTTTTGCCACGTCGCTGATTCCCAACGCCATGTGGCGTCGCCACACCGGGGAGTACGTGGGTTTCCAGAGCAATCTGGTGCTGCTGTATTTCGTATTCCTGGTGAGCTTTGTGGGCAGCAATGTGGCCGCCATTTACGACGCCTGGGGCGCGTTGCTGCGCACCGGGCTGATGGTGGCCGCCACTTTTCTGCTCGGCTGGCTGGTCGCCGTCACCGCCTATTGGCGACGCTACCGCCAGCGCCCCCGCAGGGGCGCCCCGCCGGCCAGTCCCTGACCGTACAAGTTATTTTCCACGAAAACTACGCATTTTCTCCCGGGTCCGCCTATGGTTTGCGGGCAAGCGCCATTTACTTCAATCCATGAGGAGCAAGACATGAGAGAACTTGAGGAGAAAGAAATGCAGGCGGTCACGGGTGGAAGATCGGCGGGATTTCCCGCAATGGCCCCACAGCAGTTCTGGCCGACTGATCCGGTCAATCCGTTGACTGTGACTTTCGGGACGCCAGTGGCGCCACACCTGGCCTTGCCAGGCATCTGGCCGCGCTGAATCCGTTGACGCTCACCAGCCTGCACAGTCGTCAGGGCTGCGCAGGCTGGTTTTTTGGCTCAGTCAGTCGGTGTCTTCGCGATAGGTTTCGTGGCAGTTGCCGCAGGCGCCCCCCAGGGTGCGTACCGCGCCAAGGGTGGCGGCCATATCGCCGCCGGCGGCCACATCGGCGAATTCGTTGGCGGCGCTCACCAGCGCCTGGGCCTTGACGTCGATATCATCCAGATTGTCCCAGATCAAGTCCAGCGCTTCGGTTTCCACGTCATAATCCCGGGTATCCATGGCGCCGAGCAGGTCCGGGATCATCGGCGCGAGCGCGGCAATGCGGCGGCCATTGCGCTCGGCGAGTTCGGCATCGAAAGGCGCGCCCTGGGTCATGGCGATAATCGCGCCGATATTGAACCGCAACAGCTTGAAGACGGCTTGCCGGTCCGTTGTGGCGGCGGCGGCCTGTTGTTCCGGAGTGGGCGCATCCTGGGCCGAAGCCACGAAAAGCATACTGGTTGCGACAAAAGCTGCCAGTGCTAGCAGAAACTTCTTCATTCTCGTCTTACTCCTGTTACCAGATGGGTTGGCCCAAGCGGCATGACCCGGCCAATGGCGCAAAATATATAGCAATTCCCCGGCGAATGTAAGCAAGGCTTTTCAGGTCCAGCAATTCTCATTTTGGCGCCCCAACCTTCATGTCATTCTGCGCGAAGCGAAGCGTAGTCGCAGAATCTCTTGCAGTGGCCACGCAATGAGATCCTGCGACTGCGCGCAGGATGACTGATGTGAGCGCGCCCATTGCCATAATGGGAATTGCTGTTTCAGGCCGCCACATCCTTCCAGACGAACATCCGGGTGGCGAGGACGAAACCGATCACGAACCAGACCGCCATGCCGATCAGGCTGGGCACGATTTCCAGCAGGGTCGCGCCAGCCACGGCAATGTCGCGCAGCCCGGAAACGACAAAAGTCAGCGGCAGCACCTGGGCCAGGGGTTGCACGAATCCCGGCATGGCGTCGATGGGATAGAACACGCCGGAGAGCACGATTTGCGGAAAGATCACGATATTGCCGATCGCCATGATGGCCTGCTGGGTCCTGGCCACGCTGCCGATGCAAAACCCGATATTGAGGAAAACCAGGCTGGCGACAAGCGCCACAAGATAGAATTCGGCGAAATTGCCGATGATGTTCACCCGCAGCACGAACAGCGCGAAAGCCAGCAGCACCGTGAGCTGGATCATTACGATGCCAAGCCTTGCCGCGACGATGGCGGCGACGAAATCCCGCGGTTGCAGCGGCGTGACGAACAGCCGCTTGAGAATGCCCTTGCGGCGAAACTCCACTACATTGTAGCCCGAGCCCGCCACGCTCAATTGCATCAGCATCATCGCCAGCAAGCCGGGCAGCAGGAAGTCGAGATAGCTTTGCGAAAGCGCCTGCACGTTTTCGATTTCCAGCGAGAACATCGCTTCCCCGCCCCGGTATTCGCGCTCGATTTCCATGAGCTTCTGCTCGAGCATGGGCTCGACCAGGGGCAACTGGTTGAACTGGGAAGTGTCCGCGAGCAGGCGCAGGGCGGCGGTCTCGCCGGCGGACGGCGCCTGGAACTGCGCCGGCACCACGAGCACCAGCATCTGCTCGCCATGGATCAGTTGTTCCCGCAACTGTGCTTCATCGCCGGACACCACGGTGAAAGCGGCATCCTCGCCGAGCTTGTCCACCAGCGCGCCGGCGAGGGCGCTGTCCGACTGATTGGCTACACCGAGTGGAATCGGTTCCTGGCCGCCGCGGACAAATGCGAAAATGCTCATGAAGACCACGGGAAAGAACAGGCTGAAGAAGATCGATTGCCGGTCGCGCAGGAAAATCTTCATGAAATCGCGGGCAAGATGGCGCTGGAGTTTGCTTGGCACGATATACCTCTTCAGTCCCGCAAGGCGTGGCCGGTAAGGGCGAGAAAAACGTCTTCGATATTGCCATGGAGCGGCGCAGCGGGCGGCTCGGGGGCGTGTTGCCGGATCAGGTTCGCCGGCGTGTCTTCCGCGACGATCCTGCCGTGGTCCATGATGGCTATGCGACCGCAGAGAAACTCGGCTTCTTCCATATTGTGGGTGGTCAGCACAATGGTCATGCCGGCCTTATTCAGTTCCATCGCCAGCTCCCAAAGGCGCCGCTTGGCCTGGGGGTCCAGACCCGTGGTGGGCTCATCGAGAAACAGGATCCGGGGCACATTGACCAGCGCGCAAGCAATGGAAAAGCGCTGTTTCTGGCCGCCGGAAAGGCTTTCGGGACGCGCTTTGGCCTTTTCGGTCAGATCCACCCTGGCGAGCAGTTCCATGGCGTTGATGTCGCGGCTGTACAGCGCGCCGAAAAGATGCAGCAGTTCGATCAGGTTGAGCTTGTCGAAATACTCGCTGGCCTGCAGTTGCACGCCGATCAACTGCTTGACGCGGTACGGGTCCCGGGTCACATCGATGCCCGCCACGAAGGCCGAGCCGCCATCGATGTCGTTCAGGCCTTCGAGCATTTCCAGCGTGGTGGTCTTGCCGGCGCCGTTGGGGCCGAGGATGCCGTAGATTTCGCGCTCGAAGATCTCGAAGGAAACCCCGTCCACCGCGGCGAAACTGCGGGACTTGTCTTCCGGCAGCGGATAGCGCTTGACCAGCTCCACCGCCCTGATGATTGGTTCCATTTCCTTATCCCGCGGCGCAGGCTCCCGTCAGAGGCTATCGCTCCCGACATACCCCGGCCCGTGCAGAATCCGCCCCGGCCGGCTTCCGGTGTGCGCGCCATCTTCCACCACGATTTCCCCGTTCACCAGCACGTATTTCATGCCCAGGGCGTATTGATGCGGATCCTCGAAAGTGGCGCGGTCGATGATTTCATCGGCGTCGAACACCGCGAGGTCGGCGAAGAAGCCCTCGGCGATCAGGCCCCGGTCCTGGATGGAAAGACGCTGGGCGGTCATGCTCGTCATCTTGCGGATCGCCTCTTCCAGGGAAATCACGCCGCGCTCGCGGACATAATGCCCGAGCACCCTGGCGAAGGCGCCGTATTGTCGCGGATGGGGCGCGCCTTCGCCGAAGATGCCCACCGGGCCATCGGAGCCGATAGCGGTGGCGGGATGGCGCATGATACGGTCCACATCATCGGAACCGATGGCATGATAAACTGCGGTGGCGCCGCCATTGCGGAGAATTTCGAACACCACTTCGGCGGCATTCTCCGGCGAGGGTTCCATGCCCGCCTCGATGGTCAGTTCCGCCAGATTCCTGCCGGCCATGGTCGGGTCCCAGCTATTGCGCGAGATGAAGACATTGGCCGGGTCACCGCCGCCGCGGTCGAACAGAATCCGCTCCACCACTTCATTCTTGATCGTCTGGCGCGTTTCCTGGCTGTCGAGTCTGGCAAGCAGGGCGTCGCTGCCGCCTTCCTGGGCCCATTGCGGAATCAGGGCGTTGATGCCGGTCTGGGAGGCGGTATAGGGATACTGGTCGATGGTCACGTCCACGCCCCGGGCGCGGGCTTCGTCCACCAGCCTCAAACTGTCCACCGCGGCGCCCCAGTTGGGCGCGCCGATGACCTTGTGGTGGGTAATCTGCACGGGAATGCCGGCTTCTTCGCCGATGCGGATGGTCTCGTTGACCGACTCGATCAGTTGCGAGGCCTCCTCGCGCATGTGGGAGATGTAAATGCCGCCGTGCTCCGCCGCGACCCGGGACAACTCGATCACCTCTTCGGTGGAAGTAAAGCTGCCGGGCACGTAAAAAAGCCCGGTGGATATCCCCAGCGCGCCTTCTTCCATGGCCTGGGCCACCATGGCTTTCATCCGCTCGATTTCGGCCGGGGAGGGTTCCCGGTCCTCCACGCCGATCACCTGGGAGCGGATTGTTCCCTGACCCACGAATACCGCCCAGTTCGGGCTGATGCCGAGTTCGGCGATTTCGCGGTAATGCTCGCCGATGGGCCAGGGCGAGCTGCCGTCATTGCCCTCGGTCAGGGTGGTTACGCCCTGAAGCAGGGCGCTTTCGGCGGTGGGCACATCGAAGATGCCGCGGATGGCGTGGGTATGCGGGTCGATAAAACCCGGCGCCACCACCAGCCCGGCCGCGTCAATCAGGATCTCCGCCGTGGCCCCGGACAGGTCGCCAATGGCGGCAATGCGGTCGCCGCGAATGCCGAGGTCGGCCGCAAACCAGGGATTGCCGCTGCCGTTGATGACGCGGCCGCCGTGAATGAGGACATCATAGTCCTGGGCAAAGGCGGCTCTGCCCGGGACGAGCAGCAGCAGGATGAGGGAACGAATAAGCAGTTTCATGGCCTTACCAGATCGTCACGCGCTCTTCCGGGGGCAGATACAGATCGTCCTCCGGCTGCACGTCGAAAGCTTCATACCAGGCGTCGAAATTGCGCACCACGCCATTGACGCGAAACTCGGCCGGTGAATGAGGGTCCGAGGTCAGGCGCTGAATCAGGGCGTCTTCGCGGTACTTGCGCTGCCAGACCTGGGCCCAGGCGAGAAAGAAGCGCTGATCGCCGGTGAGGCCGTCGATCACCGGCGGCTCCTCGCCATCGAGAGACATGCGGTAGGCGCGGTAGGCCAGGGACACGCCGCCCACATCGCCGATGTTTTCGCCCAGGGTAAACCGGCCGTCGATAAAGTAGCCCGGCACCGGCTCGAATACGGCGTATTGTTCGACGAGCACGGTTGCCTGGTCTTCGAAATTGGCGCGATCCTCGTCGGTCCACCAGTTGCGCTGGACGCCGGCCCAGTCGGATTTCGATCCCTGATCGTCAAAACCGTGGCCCATCTCGTGCCCGATCACCGCGCCGATGCCGCCATAGTTCACCGCCGCATCCGCCGCCGGGTCGAAGAAAGGCGGCTGCAGGATGCCCGCGGGGAAAACGATCTCGTTGAATGACGGATTGTAATACGCGTTGACGGTCTGGGGAGTCATGCCCCATTCCTCGCGATCCGTGGGCTGGCCGAGCCGTGCGATCTCTTCCTGATAGCGGAACTCGCGCACGTTGCGGGCATTGTCGAACAGCGATTCGCGGCTGATCTCGATGGCGGAAAGGTCTTGCCAGACATCGGGATAGGCGATCTTGGGCCGGAAAGCCTCCAGCTTGCGGTAGGCCTCTTCCCTGGTCAGCGGCCCCATCCAGTCGTTCTGTTCGATGCTCTGGCGCAGGGCGCCGCGCAGATTCTCCACCAGCTCCTGCATCTGCTGCTTGGCCGATTCGGGAAAATGCCGCTCCACATAAATCTGCCCGACGGCCTCGCCCAGGCTGTTCAGCGAGCCCACCCGGGCCACGCCGCGCTCCCAGCGCTCGCGCTGCTCCGGCACGCCGCGCAGGACGGTGGAATAGAAGTGAAAGGCTTCCTGGTCGATTTCTTCGGACAGCACGCTGGCGCTGTCGGCGATCAGCCGGTAGCCGAGATAGCTTTTCCAGTCTTCCAGCGGCGTTTCGTTGACCAGGGCGATCACCGGCGCCATGGCGCTCGGGTAATTCACATTGAGGCTGTCGAGGCCGCTGACGCCGGCGGCGTCAAAATACGCATCCCAGTCGAAATCGGGCCAGGCGGCGCTGAACTCGGCGAAGGACATGGGGTTGTAGGTGAGGTCGCGGTTGCGGCGCTCGGCTCTGGGCCACATGTGTTCGGCGATGCCCGTTTCCAGGGCGAGGATCGCTTCGGCCCTGGCGGCGGAGTCCGGAATCCCGGCGAAATCGAGAATCCGGGCGATATGGGCGAGATACTCCCCGCGCACCCGCTGGTAATCCCCGGTGTCCAGCAGGTAGTAGTCGCGGTCGGGAAGGCTGAGCCCGGAAAGGGTCAGCACAAGCTGGTGCCGGTCCGGGTCGCTGCGGTCGGCGCCGATGAAAAAGGCGAAGGGGCTTGCGGTGTTATCAAGCTGGGCCCGGCCGAACGCCGCCACGAGTTGCTCCCGGTCCGCGATGGCTTCCACCGCGGCAAGCCCGGGAAGCAGGGGATCCATGCCGAGTTCATTGAGCCGGTCCGTATCCATGTAGCTCTGGAAATAATCGTTGATCTTCTGCTCGATGGAGCCCAGGGCGGGCTCAAGGTCGGCCAGATCTTCGATGATGCTTCTCACCCGCTGGTCGGAACGATCCGCAAGCACCGAAAATGAGCCGTAGTCGCTGCGGTCCGCCGGCAGCTCGAAGCTGTCGAGCCAGCGGCCATTGGCGTAACGGAAGAAGTCATCGCCAGGGCGCACGGAAGCATCCTGGTTGCCCAGATCAATACCGAAACTGCCGAGTTCCGGAGTGGGCGCCGCGGCTTCGGGCTCGGGCGCCGGGGCGGCCTCTTCAACGGCGGGCGTTTCTTCGGCGCCGCAGGCGACAAGAAACACGGTGACCAGGGCCGGCAGCAAGCCGCGCCAGTCAGTCAGGGTCGGAAGGTTCATGACGATTACCGGAGTGGATGGTCAGGCGGCAAAGTATACCGAATTACGGTGGAGATGGAGTCGACGAATGAACCGATTGCGGATTGGGTGTATAATCCGCGCCGGTTTTCGGGCCGTGCGGCGCGCTGTTCCGCCAGAGCGCAGCCTGATTGCCACGGTAACCCAATCACCACCTGGAGGAAACCCTCGTTGAAACCTGTCAGCGCTAACGCATCATTCGCTTCCATTCCGGCCCTCGTGCTCACTGCGGGCATACTGCTGCTTCCCGGTCAGCTTTCCCTGGCGGATCAATCCGCCGAGGAAAACCTTGCCCCCATCGCCCAGCTCTGTCTCGCCGGGCAGGATTGTGTCGGGACCAGGACCGGCGAGCCCGCCGCCGTTGCAGCCACTCCCGAACCCGTCGCGGAGCCCGCGGCCGAACCGGTCCTCGTGGCCCAGGCCGACGATGGTTTCGATCTGCAAGCCACTTACCAGATGTTCTGCTTCGCCTGCCATTCCACCGGCCTGTCCGGCGCGCCGCGGCCCGGCGATGCCGAAGCCTGGGCGCCACGCATGGAGAAAGGTCGCGAGGAAATCATCGCAATCATGAACCAGGGCCTGAACGCCATGCCGCCCAAGGGCCTGTGCAATACCTGCACCGATGACCAGTTGTGGGAACTGTCGCAGTACATGGTAAGCCTTGAGCAGTAGTCCGCTCTCATCCACGCCCCCGGCCGCTCGATTTCGTTGCATATTCACCAATATTCGCCTCGATCGATCAGCCAGGGGCGCGACGATAGCGAATTTTCGCTTTCGCGGATTTCTGATTTCGCCGCAGATTTGGCATTTTTCACCATTCTCGCCTATGACTTTGGCTTCGTAACCATCAGGTCGAAGCCATTATGTCTGTAGCCATTGTTCATTCCCGGGCCGTACTCGGCGTCGAGGCGCTGTCGGTCACCGTGGAAACCCATATCTCGGGTGGCCTGCCAGGCTTTGCCATCGTCGGCATGCCCGAGACCGCCGTCCGCGAAAGCAAGGATCGCGTGCGCAGCGCGATTCTGAATTCCGGGCTCGAATTCCCCGCCAGACGCATCACGGTGAATCTGGCGCCCGCCGATCTGCCCAAAACCGGCGGGCGCTACGATTTCGCCATCGCCATGGGGATTCTCGCTGCTTCAGGGCAAGTGGACGGTCGCAAGCTCGCCGGAGTGGAACTGCTCGGCGAACTCGCCCTTGACGGAGGCCTGCGCAAGGTTTTCGGGCTGATCCCGTCGATTCAGGCTGCGGCGCGGGAGTTGCGCTCGGTGGTGCTTCCCGAAGCCAATCGCGAGGAAATGAATCTGGTGGGCCACCAAGGCTCCCACGCGGCGGACAGTCTGGCGGATTATGTCGCCCATTTGCAAAACGGCGATGAACTCGCCGGGCCCGACCCGGAGCAGGCGCCCCCGGCTTGCAACTGTCATCGCGGGCTCGACAGCATACGCGGCCAGCAGGCGGCCAAGCGCGCCCTGCTCGTGGCCGCTGCGGGCAATCACAACCTGCTGATGATCGGCCCACCGGGCAGCGGCAAGACCCTGCTCGCCCAGTCGCTGGCGCGGATATTGCCGCCGCTGGAACCGGAGGAAGCCCTGGAAGTGGCGGCAATCCGCTCGATTTCCCAGGTGCGCGACCAGTGCCCTTCCTGGTTCTGCCGCCCGATTCGGGCGCCGCATCACAGCGCCACAAGCCCCGCCCTGGTGGGCGGAGGCAATCGGGCGCAGCCGGGAGAAATCAGCCTGGCCCATCGGGGATTGCTGTTTCTCGATGAATTGCCCGAGTTCAAACCCAGTGTTCTCGACACCCTGCGCGAGCCCCTGGAATCTGGCGAAATGACCCTCAGCCGCGCCAATTACCGGCTGCAATTCCCGGCCCGCTTCCAGCTCGTGGCGGCCATGAACCCCTGCCCCTGCGGCTATGCGGGCGATTCCCGCAACGAATGTCGCTGCAGCCAGGACCGTATCGACCGCTATCTCGGCAGGATTTCCGGGCCCCTGCTCGACCGGCTCGACATCATTATCGAAGTGCCGGCGCTTTCCCACGCCGAGTTGCTGGCAACGCCGGGCAAGGCCGACGCATTCGAGCCGGAGCGCCTGCGCGGCGAGGTCAGCGCCTGCCGCGAACTGCAGCGGCGCAGGGCGGGCAGTCTCAACAGTGATTTGCGGGGAAAGGCGCTGGAAACCGTCTGCCGGCTGCGCCCGAAACTGAAGCGGCGCCTCGCGGACACCATGGAACAGCTTTCGCTGTCGGCCCGGGCCGCGCACCGGGCGTTGCGGGTGGCGCGCACCATCGCCGACATCGAACAAAGCCCGGAGATTCTCGAACCGCACCTGATGGAAGCCGTCAGCTACCGGCGCTGCCGCGTGCTGCGCTCACTGTTCCGCTGAGGACTGATCCTGCTGTGACAGGCGGCCCGCGCCGCGGGAACTCACGGCTGCGAATCCGCTCCAAGGCGGGCTTCGAGGGCGGCAACGCTGGCCTCAAGCGCCGCAATGCGCTCTTCGGCCCGCGCAAGCGCCCGGACCTGGGCGTCGAACTCTTCCCGATTGATCGAGGAAAGCTCGGCCACGCCATCACGCAACTGCTGCTCGATCTTGCCCCGCAAATCACCAGCGGCTTCACCGCCGGATTGCAGCAATCCACTCAAACGACCGCTGATTTCTCCAAACAGATCCCGGTTAGACATGGCGACTCCCAGCCCCGGAAAAACCGCAGGCAGTATACACAGCCCACCGCCAGTCTTTCCAGGCGCAGCCGGCATACCAGGAGCCTGCAACTCATGCAGTAACACTGCATCCAGTAACACTGCATCGTTTTGGTGCATGGGCCCGGAAATGTCCCTTCAGGATGCACGGTGATTCAATTCTCCCGGGCGTCCACCAACATCCCGTTCCCACTTTCTCTCCTTCCAACCCACTGAAATTATTCACTTAATCCATTCTGGCACGGAGTCTGCATGGGATGGGCGGCAGCGCCTTGCAAGCTGCCAACCCGCAATGCTGGAAAACGAGGAACGACAAGATGAAGTTAGTTACGGCGATCATCAAGCCATTCAAACTCGATGAAGTGCGCGAATCCCTGTCGGAAATCGGGGTGCAGGGAATCACGGTGACCGAAGTCAAGGGCTTCGGGCGGCAGAAGGGCCATACCGAGTTGTATCGGGGCGCCGAGTACGTGGTGGATTTCCTGCCCAAGGTGAAACTCGAAGTCGCCGTAACCGACGGCATGCTCGATGCCGTGCTCGACGCCATCACCCAGTCGGCGCGCACCGGAAAAATCGGCGACGGCAAGATTTTCGTGAAAAGTCTTGACGAGGTCCTGCGAATTCGCACCGGAGAAACCGGAGATTCCGCCGTCTAGGCGGGGCTTCCAAAGGAGGAACTGAACCGTGGAAAACCAGATTTTTGAACTGCAGTACGCGCTCGACACCTTTTACTTCCTGATCTGCGGCGCGCTCGTGATGTGGATGGCCGCCGGCTTCGCCATGCTGGAAGCCGGGCTCGTCCGCTCCAAGAACACTACCGAGATCCTGACCAAGAATGTCGCGCTGTTCGCCGTGGCCTGCACCATGTATCTCATCTGCGGCTACCACATCATGTACGGCGGCGGGTACTTGTTGTCCGGCGTGACCACTGTGGCCCAGATGGATGACAGCGCCGTGGCCGCGGTGCTTGCGAACTCCGCCGCCGCCGGCTTCGGCGGCGATTCGGTTTACTCCGGCGCCAGCGACTTCTTCTTCCAGGTGGTTTTTGTCGCCACCGCCATGTCGATCGTGTCCGGCGCCGTGGCCGAGCGCATGAAGCTGTGGGCCTTCCTTGCCTTCGCCGTGGTGATGACCGGCATCATCTACCCCTTTGAAGGAAGCTGGACCTGGGGCGGCAATTCGGTGTTCGGACTATACAGCCTCAGCTACAGCGACTACGCCGGCTCCGGTATCGTGCATCTGGCGGGGGCCACCGCGGCCCTGGCCGGGGTGGTGCTGCTCGGCCCGCGCAAGGGCAAGTATGGCCCCGGCGGCGAACCCAGGGCGATCCCCGGCGCCAATCTGCCGCTGGCCACCCTCGGCACCTTCATTCTGTGGATGGGATGGTTCGGATTCAATGGCGGCTCGACGCTCAAGCTTGGCGGAATCGGCGTCGCCAATGAGGTGGCCAATGTGTTTCTCAATACCAATGCCGCGGCGGCGGGCGGGCTGATTGCGGCACTGGTTCTGGCCCGGCTCTGGTTCGGCAAGGCCGACCTCACCATGGCGCTCAATGGCGCGCTTGCCGGACTGGTCGCCATTACCGCCGAACCCGCGGACCCATCGCCCCTGCTCGCGACGATCATCGGCGCCATGGGCGGCCTGATCGTGGTCGTGAGCATCGTCACTCTGGACAAGCTCAGGATCGACGATCCGGTGGGCGCCATTTCGGTCCACGGCACCGTGGGCATCTTCGGTATCTTCGCCGTGCTGCTGTCCGACCCGGACGCCACTTTCACAGGCCAGCTTGTCGGCATGCTGACGATCATGGGCTGGGTATTCGGCGCCAGCTTCCTCGTCTGGCTGGGGCTGAAGGCAGCCATGGGCATCCGGGTTGCCGAGGAAGAGGAACACGAAGGCGTCGACTTTTCCGAATGCGGCATGGAGGCGTACCCGGAGTTCGTTACCCAGTAAGCCACAAATCAACGAACTCTCCTATAGCGGCGCTCCCGGCAACGGGACGCCGCTTTTTTTATGACATGTCGCCGTAGCGATGCTGCACGATGGCCAGCACCGCCAGTGGCGCGGTTTCGGTTCGCAGGATGCGCGGGCCAAGCCGGACGACCGAGTATCCACAGCGGGCGGCGAGCTTGCGTTCGGGTTCGGCGAATCCGCCTTCCGGGCCGGTGACGATCTGCAGGCGATTGCCCGGCAGCGCTTCGGGCAGGCTTTGCGCGCCGGTCGGGTCGAACAGCAGTCTGTCACGACCCGGCTCGGGCGGCCGCAACAGAATTTCGTCGAGAGATTTCGGTTCGCTGAATTCGGGAATGCGAAAGCCGCCGGATTGCTCCATCGCGCTGACGCAAACCCGGCGCCAGTGCGCAAGCCGGCTGGCTGACCGATCCTTCGGCGGTTTCTTCTCTCCCCGGGCACTCAGGAAAGGCGTGATGCGGCTGACGCCGAGTTCGGTGGATTTCTGGATGGCCCAGGTCATGCGGTCGCCCCGGGAAAGGCCAAGGCACAGCTCGATATCGAGCTTCGGTATCACCGCCTCGCGCAGCCGCCGGCCAAGCCGCAACTCGGCGTGTTTCTTGCCCAGATATTCGATGCAGGCGACAAACTCCCCATCGGCTGCGTTGAATACGTGTACGCAATGACCTTGCCGCAGTCGCAGCACATTGCCGAGATAGTGGGCCGCATCGGCTTCGAGCCGCAGGGGCGCGTCTTCAGCCAGGGAGTCTTCGCAGTGCAGTCGGGTCTGGCGCATGGCGGCGGCAAGATCAGCGGCGCTGGGGAAGATTCAGGTTTTCCCAGATCCTGCGCACCGGGCCAGCCAGATTCAGGGAGTAGAAATGCAGCCCCGGAGCGCCGCCCGCAAGCAGGCGGTGGCAAAGTTCGCTGACCACTTCGTCGCCGAATTCGCGCAGTCCCGCCTGGTCATCGCCGAAATCCGCCAGCCGTCGCGCCAGCCAGACGGGTATTTCCGCGCCGCATTTTTCCGAGAAAGCACTGAGCCTGGCAAAATTGGTAATGGGCATGATCCCCGGAACGATGGGCAAGTCGATGCCCACCCCAAGACAGGCTTCCACAAAGCGGAAGTACGAGTCGGCATTGAAAAAATACTGGCTAATGGCGGAATTCGCCCCGGCGGCGACCTTCTGCCGAAAGTACTCGATTTCCATGGCGTAGCCCGGCGATTCCGGGTGAATCTCGGGATAGCAGGCAACTTCGATATGGAAATGGTCGCCGCTCTCACGGCGAATGAACTCCACCAGGTCCCTGGCGTAGAAAACATTCGCCGTTTTCAAATGCGCCGGTCGCAGGTCGCCGCGCAGGGCGACGATGCGGCGGATGCCGGCGTCGCGATAGATCCGCAACAACTCACGCACAACATCGAGGTCGCGCCCCGTGCTTGAAATATGCGGCGCGAGTTCCGAGCCAGCCGCGCGGTAATCGAGCACGATTCCCCGGGTGCCTTCCTTGGATGAGCCCCCGGCGCCATAGGTTACCGAAAAGAAATCCGGCCCGAGCGCCGCAAGTTCGGCGTGAACGCCGTCGAGCCTGGTCCTGCCTTCAGGGGTTCTGGGCGGGAACAACTCGACACTGAAATCGGCCGCCGGGGCTGCCATCTGGGATGCCTGTGGGCTGGGTTTGACCGGAGCTAGGAGCCTGCGCCGCAGGAATTCACGGCTGCAAATCCGCTCTCATCCACGCCCCTGGCCGCTCGATTTCGTTGCATATCCACCAATATTCGCCTCAATCGATCAGCCAGGGGCGCGGCGACAGCGAATTTTCGCTTTCGCGAATTCCTGCGGCGCAGACTCCCAGGAGCCTGCGCCGCAGGCTCCTAGTAACGGTAACTTTCCGGCTTGAAGGGGCCGTCCACCGGCACGCCGATGTAATCGGCCTGTTCCCGGGTGAGCCGGGTGATGATGCCGCCGAACCCTTGCACCATCAATGCCGCCACTTCCTCATCGAGCTTCTTTGGCAGCACGCTCAGGGTCACTTCGCGCTCGGGCTCCGGCTTGCCGGCGAACTTGTCCTGGTACAGGTGAATCTGCGCCAGCACCTGATTGGCGAAGGAACCGTCCATGACCCGGGACGGATGCCCCGTGGCATTGCCGAGATTGATCAGGCGGCCTTCGGACAACAGGATCAGGTAGTCCTCGGGATGTTCCCTGCCGCGGCGGAAGATCCGGTGGACCTGGGGTTTGACGAGCTGCCATTCCCAGTGCTTGCGCATGTAGGCGGTGTCGATCTCGTTGTCGAAATGGCCGATATTGCAAACCACCGCGCCGGCCTTGAGTTTTTGCAGCATGAAACCGTCGCAGACATTGGTATTGCCGGTGGCGGAGACGATCAGGTCGAGGCTGCCGAGCAACTCGCCGTCGATGTCTTCCGGGCGACCGGTGTTTTCGCCGCCGCGCCAGGGGGAAACGACCTGAAAGCCGTCCATGCAGGCCTGCATGGCGCAGATCGGGTCGGCCTCGGCGATCTTCACGATCATGCCTTCCTGGCGCAGGCTCTGGGCCGAACCCTTGCCCACATCGCCATAGCCGATCACCAGCGCATTGCGGCCGGCGAGCAGCATGTCGGTGCCGCGCTTGACGCCGTCGTTGAGGCTGTGGCGGCAGCCGTACTTGTTGTCGTTCTTGGACTTGGTGACCGAATCGTTGACATTGATCGCGGGCACTTTCAGCTCGCCGGCTTCGAGCATTTCCTGAAGGCGGTGGACGCCGGTGGTGGTTTCCTCGGTGATGCCGTGCACGCTGTCAAGCACGGCGGGGTATTTCTCGTGCAGCATGGCGGTGAGGTCGCCGCCGTCGTCGAGCACCATGTTGGCGTCCCAGGGCCGGCCGTCCTTGAGAATCGTCTGTTCGATGCACCATTCGCCTTCGGCTTCGCTCTGGCCTTTCCAGGCGTAGACCGCAACGCCCTCCGCAGCCATGCAGGCGGCGGCATGGTCCTGGGTGGAAAAGATATTGCACGAGGACCAGCGCACTTCCGCGCCGAGTTCCATCAGGGTTTCGATGAGCACGGCGGTTTGCACCGTCATGTGCAGGCAGCCGAGAATTTTCGCCCCCCGCAGCGGCTTGCTGCCGGCATAGCGGCTTCGCAGGGCCATCAGCGCGGGCATTTCATTTTCGGCGAGGCTGATTTCCCGGCGGCCGTAATCGGCCAGGGAAATATCGGCGACCTTGAAGTCCGGCAGTGGACAATCCTCCCGCCGCCTGATCATGAGATGACTCATCTGCGCAACTCCCGCCTCTGCTCCGGCCTCCGGCCCCCGCCCCCGGCTCATTGACTGCTTGCCCGGACTTTGGGCCCGGCCTCATAGCGCAGCATTTCGGCCAGGTCGGTTCGCTCCCAGCGGAAGTCGGATTCTTCGCGTCCGAAATGTCCGTAGCTCGCGGTCTGGCGGTAAATGGGGCGCAACAGGTCGAGTTGCTCGATGAGCCCCCTGGGCCGCAGCTCGAAATGCGCGCGAATCAGTTCGATGATGCGCTGCTGCGAAATCCGGCTGGTGCCGAAAGTCTCGACGCTGACCGAAGTGGGCTCGGCCACGCCGATGGCGTAGGAAACCTGCACCTCGCAGCGCTCGGCAATGCCCGCCGCAACCAGATTCTTGGCCACATAGCGGGCGGCGTAGGCCGCTGAGCGGTCCACTTTGGAAGGGTCCTTGCCGGAAAATGCGCCGCCGCCATGGCGGGCGACGCCGCCGTAAGTGTCGACGATGATCTTGCGCCCGGTGAGGCCACAGTCGCCGTGAGGGCCGCCGATCACGAAACGGCCGGTGGGGTTGATCAGGTAATTGGTGCGCTGGTCGAGCCATTGCGGTGGCAGGACAGGCTTGATGATTTCTTCAATCACCGCTTCCCGCACTCGGGCCAGGGGAACATCACCGGCGTGCTGGGTGGAAAGCACTACCGTTTCGATGCCTTCCGGGCGCCCGTCGCGATAGCGGAAGCTGAGCTGGCTCTTGGCATCGGGGCCAAGCCAGGGTAGCGCCCCGTTCTTGCGCACCCGGGCCTGCTGTTGCACCAGCCGGTGGGAATAAGTGATGGGCGCGGGCATCAGCACATCGGTTTCGCTGGTGGCGTAGCCGAACATCAGGCCCTGGTCGCCCGCGCCCTGCTCCTTCAGTTCGGTGGGATCAACCCCCATGGCGATATCCGGGGACTGCCGGCCCAGGGCATTGAGCACGGCGCAGGCCCCGCTGTCGAAACCGAGTTCGGCGCTGGTGTAGCCGATATCGCGCACCACTTCCCGCACCAGGGAATCCACGTCGATGGTGGCGCTGCTGCTGATTTCGCCGGCAAGCAGCACCATGCCGGTCTTGACCAGGGTTTCACAGGCGACCCGGGAATTCGGGTCTCGCTCAAGCAGGGCGTCGAGCACCGCATCGGAAATCTGGTCGGCCATCTTGTCCGGATGGCCTTCGGCCACCGACTCGGATGTGAACAGGCTCGTGTCGGGCATGGGCTGTTTTCCAGTCTATCGGGAACGGGCGTCGCGCTTCTTGCTGAACATCCGCATCTGGATCTGGAATCCATTGCGCAGCCCCAGGAAGGAGCCCTGGTGGTCTTCCAGGCCCGCCTGACCGGCCCAGTCCTGCAGGTCGTCGGTGTCGAATCCAAGCCAGAGGTCGCCGCAGGATTCCCGCACCCAGTCCTGGTCGTGACGGGTCAGATCGCAGATCAGCAACGTGCCCGAGGGCGCCAGCAGACGGGCGCAGTCCTTGATGGTCATGGCCGGCGACGGAATATGATGCAGCACCATGTCGAAGATGATGAGATCGAATTGCCGGTCGGTCACCGAGCGGGTTTCGCCCAGCAGGAATTCAATTCCCTGGTGACCTGCGGCGGCAACGGTGGCGCGGGCTTTTTCCAGCATGTCCGGCGAGTTGTCCAGGGCGGTGAGGCGCTGGAACCGCTCGGCAAGCTCGGCAAGCAACTGGCCTTCGCCGGGGCCGACTTCAAGCACCCGGGCCTGTTTCTCCAGCCCGAGGCCGGCAATCACGTCGTGCAGATTCGCGCAATACTGATCATGGGCGACAATCAAGCCCTGCTTTTCGCGGAACTTGCCGGCATTGCGGCGGAAAAATTGCAGCGAGGAGAGGCCGCGCTCCTGTTGGATCTGACGAATCTTGCGATTTTGCGAGGTCGAAATCGGCAGGGTATCGATGGCTTCCAGGACATGGCGGCGGCTTTCGGCAAAATCCGCGTGATCGTGCACCAGCGTGCGGCGGTAGAAGATCGAAGTGCCTTCACGCCGGGTGGAAAGCAGGCCGGCTTGCAGCAGAATCTTGAGGTGGTGGCTCAGCGCCGATTGGCGAATATCCAGTATGCGGCACAATTCGAGGACACTGAAGGACTCGCTTTTCAGCAGCCGCAGGATTTGCAGCCGCAGGCTGTCCGCCAGGGCCTTGTGCAGGGCGGTGAGGGTAAGCAGCGGCTCGGCCACTGGCCGGGGGCTGCTTTCGTACAGTATGGAAGCGGGATTGGTGCTCATTGCAGTTGCAGGCAAGCAAAATGGGAGCGAACAATAGCAGCATCGGCCCCCGACTGCAATCGTTTATCAAAATATTTTGATAAATATTTTGGGTACGATCCTGAATTCATACGGAATCCCTTGGTAAACTTGCGCCAGTCGCGAGAAAAATGGAGCGGGAAGATGTTTCACAGCGCAGTCAAGAAATCCTTTGCCGAGCATGGCGAAAAGGTTGTGGGCTATTACGATACGGAAACCCGCGGGCTGTATCTCACTGGATGGAACCGCGACCATATTCATTTCGGGCTGTTCGAACCTGGGGAGTGCCCAAAGCCAAACGAATGGTTCACGGATTCGGAAATCCATGCCCGCGCCATGGTGCGGATGGTGGAAACCACCGTGGCTCCCGCTGAAATCGAGCGGCAGTATCATGTTGTGGATGCCGGCTGCGGTGTGGGCGGAGCGGTCATCCATCTCGCCCGGTCACGAGGCTGCCGGGTCACCGGGGTGAATATCGTCCCCCTGCATCTTGAAATCGCCACCGGGAAAGCCGCTGAAGCCGGTCTTGAAAACCTGGCCTCCTTTGAGTACGCCGATTGTTCCCAGCATCTGCCTTTCCCCGATAACTCCGTCGATGTGGTCCTCAACATCGAAAGCGCCTGCCACTACATCGACCGGCGCAATTTCCTGCGTGAAGTCCACCGCATTCTGAAGCCATCGGGAAAAATCGTGGCGACAGACTGGATGGCGCGCGACGGCTTGACCGACGCGGAATACGAAAGGTACATCGAGCCAATCTGTGAACCTTACGCCCTGCCCGGTCTGGAATGTCCGGCCTCCTACCGGGAAATACTGGCCGAAGCAGGTCTTGAAGTTCTGGAATTCGAGGGTTTTCATGGAAAAGACGCGGCCAATGTGCAAATCGTGGAAAACGCCTGCAAATTGATGGCTGGCTTGATGATCGGGGGAATACGCACACCCGAGTTGCATCGCCTGTACGGTCAGGTTCAACCACTTCATGAAGCCTGGAGCGGCGGCTATTTTGAACTCAGGCGTTATTGCGCCCAGAAGGCGGCATAGGAGCCTGCGCCGTACTCCTGGTCGGCCATGGATGAACCGGTTATCCCCGGCCCCGCTCAGCGCGGGTCCAGCCGCAGAAAACGGCGTGGCGGAAAGCCGGTGAGAAAGCGGACAAACAAGCCGACGTCGTAAACTTCCGCCACCCGTTCCAGCTCGGCGCCGCTCAGCGGCACGGCGAGGTAGGGCTCGGGTTCGCCATCGCCATCGGTCGCCACTTCCACTTGCGGGCGCTCCATCGCCTGGCGGTACCACAGCCGCGGCCAGTGATTGGCGGCAATGTAGAGATTGCCGTCGATATCGCGCCGGGAAAGCACCCGTTCGCTGCGGGCGCCATTGTCGCCGGTGGTGATGATGACGATGCTGTCGCCGCCGAATGGCTGAAAGTAGCCGATCAGGGACTCGAAGGCGACCACGAGCAAAACGTATGCCGCCGCCGCAATGACGGCAATGCGGACCCAGCCTGGAATTCCCTCGAGCATGATATTCCCTCCCGGATGCGGTTCCTGTCAGGGCCAAACTTATGCCATAACCGCGCCAGCTTGCAACAGGAGCCATTCCCGTCATTCCGGGCAAAGCCTCCTTCCGTCATCCTGCGCTTCGCTCCGCGCAGAATGACGGAAGGGGGGGGGGGGGGCTGGGACGCAGTCTGGGGCCGCCGCGCAGGGCTGGAGGCAGTCTCGCCCACGGCGTGCGAATTTGCTAGGCTGGCGGCATTGCCTTTCAGCCTGGACAGCATTGTGGCGCAAAAGAATCGGCAGCGGTCCGCATCCGACCCCGCAGCGGAAGCGCAACCGGCCAATCCCGGCCGGCGCAATCTGCTCAAGGGCGCCGGTCTTGTGGGCGCCGCAGCGCTTGGCGGCAACGGTACGCTGATTGCCCAGCAGGGCGCAGAGCCGGCCCAGCCCCGAATCCGCGAAGCTCTGGAAGTCCTCACCGCGGCGGAAGTCGAAACCCTGGAAATCCTCTGCGACCTGCTCATTCCCTCGGATGAGAACGGCCCCGGCGCCCGGGAGGCAAGAGCCGCCCACTATATCGACCGCGCCCTGGCCGGCCCCGACGCCGAAGATCTCGAAGCCTTCCGTATCGGCCTGGCGGCGATAGAGGACTACGCCCGTAGTTATCGGGGCAAGCCCTTTGCCCGATTGATCCGCGACCAGCGGGAATCGATCCTGCTCGCCCTGCAGCGGAACAAACTCGACGGCTTCATGCCGAGCGCCGCCGGGTTCTTCAACCTGTTGCGCAACCACACGATCAACGGCACGTTCTGCGATCCCTATTACGGCGGCAACCGCGATTTTGTCGGCTGGGACATGATCCGCTATCCCGGAGTTCGCATCGGCGCCAGCGAGCGCGATGTGGAGTTGGGCGCCGAACTGCCTCCGAATCATCAATCGGCATACGACTACCAGCCCTATACCAAGACCGGCGGAAGAGAGGGGGCGAATCGTGCCTAGAAGGCTGGCAGGCGCCGATGTCGTCATCGTCGGACTCGGCGCTGCGGGCGGCGTTGCCTCCCTGCCACTGGCCCGGGCCGGCATGAAGGTCATTGGTCTCGAAGCCGGCGGCTGGCTCAGCCCGCGGGATTTCGGCCCCGATGAATTGCGCAATAACTACCGCAACTGGCCCCAGGCGGTGCAGAAGGCCGCCGGCGAGGCGCCTACGGTGCGCGCCACGGCGGCCGACCGCGCCGTGCAGGGCGGCCACCCCATGATGAATGCCGTGGGCGGCACTTCCATGCACTACTGGGCCCAGAGCTGGCGGCTCAATCCCTGGGATTTCCGGGTCGTTTCGGCAACGCGGGAACGCTATGGCCCGGGCCGCATTCCGGCAGGCTCCACGGTGGAAGACTGGCCTTTCGATTACGCGGAACTCGAAGCTTTCTACGACCAGGTCGAGTACGCCATTGGCGTTTCCGGCCAGGCGGGCAATGTGCAAGGAGAAATCGACCGCCGCGGCAATATCTTCGAAGGCGAACGGCGGCGGCCCTACCCGATGCAGCCCTTGCGCGCTTCCCCTTTCACCGAACTCATGGGCGGCGCCGCCCGCAGGCTCGGCTGGAATCCCTTTCAGGGCCCGGCGGCGATTACCACCGAGGCATACGACGGCCGCCCGCCATGCCAGTACCACGGCTTCTGCAACCGCGGCGGCTGTCATCTGCGGGCAAAAAGCTCAACCGCCTTCACCGCGATTCCCAAGGCACTGGAAACCGGCAATCTGGAAGTCGTTCCCTACGCGAGGGTGACCCGGGTAGTCGCGGATAACGATGGCCGCGTCACCGGCGTGGAGTACCTCAAGGGCAATGAGCACTTCTTCCAACCCGCCAGGGTGGTCTTGCTGGCGAGTTACACCTACGAAAACGTGCGGCTGTTGCTGCTGTCCACTTCGGCTGCATTTCCCGATGGCCTGGCCAACAATGCCGGCCAGGTGGGCAGGCATTATCTGAGCCATCACCAGGGCGCGCCGGTAACCGCGCTGTTCGACCGCGACCTGCACAACTGGTACGGACTGCCGGCCCAGGGCGCCGCCATCGACGAATGGGCCGATGACAACTTCGACCACAGCGAACTGGATTTCATCGGCGGCGCCAACTTCTGGGCCCATACCGACCGCCGCCCCATGAGCGCCGCTCGCATGAGCACCTTCGGCCAGACCGCCCGCAACTGGGGCTCGGACTGGAAGGCTTTCATCATGAAGAACGCCGACCGCGGCAATTCCTCCTATATCCAGAAAACCACGCTGCCCTACGAAGACAACTACCTCGACCTCGACCCGGAAGTGAAAGACCCGTTTGGGGCGCCGGTGATCCGCATCACCGCACGCTATCACGATAACGAACTGCGCATCGCCCGTTTCGCCCAGGACAGGATGGAGCAGTGGTACCGCGAAGCCGGCGCCACCCACATCATCCGCTCCGGGCTTGGCAACGCCATGGGAGCTTCCACCCACGCTTATGGCGGCACCCGCATGGGCGACAATACCGAAACCAATGTGGTGAACCGCTGGGGCTTCTGCCACGAAGCGCCCAATCTCGGCATACTCGGCGCCTCGGTCATGGGCGCCAGCGGCGCCCGCAATCCCACCCTCACCGCCCAGGCCCTGGCCTGGCGCACCGCGGATTATCTGGCGAACAACTGGAGCGCAGTGGCGGAATAGGGAACATGCCGGCTTCCATGCAGCGGCGGCGGCACGCCGTTGCCTTCATCGTCATTCTGGTGCTGATCGAGTCCATCGGCTTCGGCATCATTCTGCCGGTGATGCCGCAACTGATCATGGGGCTGGGAGACGTTCCGCTTTCCAGCGCTTCGGCTCTCGGCGGTTATCTGATGTTCACTTACGCCGCAGGAATTCACGGCTGCAAATCCGCTCTCATCCGCGCCCCCGACCGTTCGATTTCGTTGCATATCCGCCAATGTTCGCCTCAATCGATCAGCCAGAGGCGCGGCGATAGCGAATTTTCGCTTTCGCGAATTCCTGCGGCGCAGGCTCTTGGTGTGGTCTTCCAGTTCAATCCGGGAAACGCGGCAGGCGGTCGGCTTCGCTGGGGACGGGATAGCGGGCCATGTTCATCTGCATGGCCAGGAAAGTGTAGTAGCCATTGATGCCGGTCAAGTCGATCACGCCCTGGTTGCCGAACCGTTCCCGGGCGCGCTCGAAGGTGGCGTCGCTGACGCGGCGCCAGCGATGCAGTTCGATGGAGAAGTCGTAGACGATTTCCTGGTCTTCGTTCATTCCCCGGGGCCTGCGGCCTTCGGCGATGGCGTCGGCGATTGCCTGGTCAATCCCCACCTCGAGGGCAATCGGGTAATGCACATGCCATTCGTAGTCCTGGGACCATTCCCGTGCGGTGATCAGAATCACGAGTTCGCTCAGGGTGGCGCCGATGGCGGAATCGAAACGCAGATAATCGCCAAAAGCCCGCGCCCGGCTCATCACCACGGGGCTGTGCATCAGGAGTTCGAAAGGTCCGCTCACGGGACGATTCCGCGCCGCTTCGAACTCCCTCGCGGCTCGGGCCTGCCCTTCGGTGTAGTCGGTCGGGTCGATGGATGGAATCCGTTGGGCATTCAATTGGGTCATGGGTATTGCCAGCAGCAGTACGAGGAGAATTCGCGGGTATTTCATGGGGCCTCCATTGTAGCGATTCAATCTGATTGTTTTTGGAAGTCGTGAACCATTCTATCCCCGTTCCCGGAAATCATCGAAGCGGCTGCCGGGAATCAGCAAATCCTTGTCGGGGAGTTGACTGCACGCAAGCCGAAAGGTTAAATACCCCCCCTTCCCCGTCTGGCGCCCAGGTAGCTCAGTCGGGTGAGGCCCGGTCGGCAAAGCCGACGAAAAGCACCGCTTTTCGAGGGGCGAACGGCTCGACATGGATGTCGAGACTGGGGTTTGGTAAAACCTCCGGCGTTGCGCCAGGGATGGCATGTATGACAACAATTGCCCAGGTAGCTCAGTCGGTAGAGCAGAGGACTGAAAATCCTCGTGTCGGTGGTTCGATTCCGCCCCTGGGCACCAAACCAGCCCGCGCACATTCTGCCACAGACTGCCTAAACTACCATTAAAAACAATCACTTGTAGGGGTTTTCCCTGTTCACTCCTGGCGCGCATCGTGACGCGGGAAGACTTGCCGGTGGGGCATGAGGCGTTTCCCGGCGCGGCGTACGAGGGCAAGACCTTTTTGCCGATGATGGAGGCGATGCGGCGGCGGCATGGGGGGCTGGATGCGGTGTGCGCGGCGGATGCGGGGATGTTTGGCGAGGCGAATCTGGCCGGGCTGGAGTCCGAGGGGCATCAATACATCGTCGGGGCGCGTCTGCGCTCGTTGGCGAAAACGCTCAAATTGCTGGTTAAACTGCTACCATCCCGGCTGAAGTTCAACCAGCCCCTTGTAATTGATGCTGCCCTGTCCTGAGCACAAGCTGATTCCCTATGCGGCTTCGCCTTTGCCGGCGGGGCCCTGGCTGGTGTTTGCGCCGCATGGGGATGACGAGACTTTCGGGCTTGGGGGTTGCCTGCTCAAGGCTGCGGATGAGGGGATTGAGACCCATGTGATCGTCGTTACCGATGGCGCCCTGGGTGGGGATGAGGACGGCCTCGTTGCGCGTCGCCGGGGGGAAGTGGAGCGGGCGAGTGGATTGCTGGGCCTGGCCGGGCTGCGATTCTGGAGCGAGCCGGACCGGGGCCTGCGGGTCGATGGGGAGCGCCGGATGCGGTTTGCGGCGGCGATCCGGGATTTGCGGCCTGCGGCGGTGTTTTTTCCCGGCCCGCTGGAAGTCCATCCGGACCATCGCGCCACTGGCATGCTGGCCTGGTCCGCCCTGCAATCATTGGGTGCGGGGGAAGCAATCCCCGCGGCGATTTCCTACGAGATCACCGCGCTCAACCCGATCAATCTGCTGATCGACATCACTGCCCAGATGGAGCGCAAGCACGAGGCGATGGCGGTTTACATCAGCCAGAACAGCCAGAACAGCTATCCGGATTATGTCACTTCGCTGAACCGCAGCCGCTCGTTTTCGCTGCCGGGGGATGTGATTTACGCCGAAGGGCTGTATCGCTACAACGAGGAGCAGTTGCGCCTGCCGCTGTCCGAGGTGCTGCGGCGCATTATGGACAGCTATTTCGAGTCTGCCGCCGAGGAACAATGACCTGCTCCGGCGCGCAGGACGGCATCCTTTCCCCGTCATTCTGCGACTGCGCGCGCAATGACGGGGAACGCCGGCAGGCTTCAGTGCAGCGAACCCCAGGCTTTTTCCGGATGGGGGGCCTTGACCTGTTCGATCCAGTCCGGCCACACCGCGAGATTCCATTCGGCCCGCTTCCACAAGGTATGAAGAATCGCGACCCATTGCCAAGCTTCGTCGAGTTGCAGTGAAAGCTGGGCATGTTCGCTGTTGCGCGGCTTGAATACCAGGGTGATGCGGGTAGCGGCGATGCGGATATCGGCTTCAAAGAGCAACTCGGCCTCTACGGCCTGCTCGCCGCCCTCCGGATTCCCGGGTTCGGAACCGGTTTCGCCCGCAGTTTCTCCCGCCACGGCCGGCGGATCATCCCCGGCGCCAAGGGCTTGGGACGGCAATCGGGCCGGCGTCGGTCGGGTCACCATGGGCCCCAGCATTTCCCTGGCGGCCTGCCTTTCGAGTTCTTCCCGGTGGGTCGCCAGCCAGTCCAGCAGGAAGTTGAGCAGGCGCAGCAACAGCCGCTGGGTAACCCAGTAGGAAACCGCGCCGCCCTTGTCGGTGGTCCCGCTCAGGCGGAAGCGATCCTCGGTGGCCACATATTCCGAAGTAATGCGTTGCAGGGTCAGCACGGTGCGGAGTTTCGTCAATGACTTTGGTCAGGGCTGGGCTTGCGGTCGTTCGAGCCATTCCCCGACTTCCAGCAGGTCTTCCGCTTCCAGGGTGCCCGCTTCGCGCTGCAGCACGAGCATGGCCTTGATCTGGTCGTAGCGCGCCCGCTGCAAATCGCGCTGGGCGCGGAACCGGTCCCGCAGGGCGATGAAGACATCCACCGTGGTGACCGTGCCGAGTTCCAGACCCTGCTGCATCGCCTCCGCCGAAAGTTCGGTGGATTCCACCAGACTTTCCGCCGCCTCGATCAGGGTATCGCCGGACACCGACTGCAAATAGGCGGAACGCACGATCTCCCGGGCTTCGAGTTCCGCCCGGCGAAGGTCGTGTTCGGCGATGCGGTGCTGGCTGCGGGCCTCGCGCACCTGGGCCGTTCGCGTACCGCCGGAATAGATCGGAATCGTGACATCCAGGCCAAGATAGGTGATGTCGGACTGGTCGATGGGGGCGTTGTCGAAACCCACGTTGGTATTCTGCCGCAGCGCAATCAGCGAAACCTGGGGCAGATAGGCGCCCATGCGCTCGGAAATGCGTTCATTGGCGACCCGCTCGGCGAACTGGCGCGCGCGAATCTGCTGATTGTTGGTCAGGGCGGTTTCGACCCAGAACTCCACATCGCCTTCAAGGTCGGGCGCTTCGATTTCATCGCGCAGGGTGTACAGCCGCCCGGGCTCCAGCCCGGAAATTGCCCGCAGGGCTTCGTGGGCGAGGGCGAGATCGCTTTCCAACCGCAATTGCTGGGCCTCGACGCTGGCGAGGTTGGCCTGGGCCTGGTACAGGTCGGTAATCTGGGCGAGTTGCAGGTCGAACATGCTCTGGACCTGGGCAAGCTGGTTCGATACCGCTTCGAGTTCCGCGGCAATGGAATCGAGCGCGTCCTGGGCCTGGAGCACGTTGAAGTAGCGTTCCGCCACATCAGTGAGCAGAAAGGCGAGCTCGTAGTAGTACTCGGCTTCTGCCTGGTCCTCGGTGAGCCCGGCCTGCTTGCGGGTGGAAAAAGCCTGCCAGTTGAACAGCGACTGGGACAGCCGCACATAATTCCGTTCACCGTCGAATACCTGCAGCCGGTCCACCTGGAAGAAAGGGTCGAGGCTGCTGCGGCGGTTCTCGGTGAAGCTGCTGGCGGCATTGAGCTGGGGCAGCAGATTGCCCAGGGCCATGCGCTTGCGGGCCGCCACCACATTGAGATTCTCCTCGGCGATTCGCAGCCGGGGGCTGTAGTCGATGGCGGCCTCAAAGAAATCCTCAAGCGTTTCGCCAGGGGCGGGTACGCCGTTTTCGGCTGCCTGGGCCACGGCAAGCGCCGGGGCGGCAAGCAGTGCGGCCAAAAACAGGCGGGCGCGCAGGTTTCGGAACAGGGTGAATGTCTGCATAGGGATCAGTCTTCTCTGAAGCTGCGCGCCATGGCGTTGGAAAAGGGCTTGAACAGGTATTGCAGGAAAGTGCGCGCGCCGGTGGTGATGAACACTTCCGCCGGCATGCCGGGCATGAGCGCGAGGTCGCCGAGGTCTTCCATGCCTTCCGGGGTGACCATGATTTCGGCAACGTAGTAGGACATGCCGGTGTTCTGGTCCTGAAAGCTGTCGGCGGAGAGATTGCTCACCTGGCCGAATATGGTGGGCGCCGAACTGCCGAAGGTGGAGAAGCGGATGGTTGCGTCCTGGTTCAGGGCGACCCGGTCGATGTCGATGGGGGAAACCTGGGCTTCGATGACCAGTTCGTCGTCTTCGGGGACGATGTCGACAATGACCATGCCCGGGCTGATGACGCCGCCCACGGTATGGATCTGCATGCCGGTGACATAGCCGCCGTCCGGGGCCCGGATTTCGGTGCGGGCCACCACGTCTTCCAGGGCGATGATGCGTTCTTCCAGGTCATTGAGATTGGTGCGGGTTTCCGCGTGTTCCGCGGCGACTTCGTTCTGGAAGTCTTTTTCCACCTGGATGATCTGCAGGCGGGTTTCGCCGATCTGCATCCCGGTGGAGGCGATATTCGCCGCGAGTTCCGCCGCTTCGCCGCTGAAGGTGGCGAAGTTGCGCTCGAGTTCCCGGTAGCGGATGCGGTCGGAGAAACCCTGGTCGAGCAGGGTGCGGGTGTCGGCGAGTTCCTGCTCGTAGGATTCGGCGAGCAGCAGCCTGCTTTCGCGCATGGCCCGCATTCCCACCACGCGGTTTTCAAGCTGGCCGATGCGCTGCCGGAGCACTTCGATATTGCCTTCCTGGGCGGCCTTGCGGGTTTCGAAAATCTCGCTCTGGGCGGACATCTCTTCCCGGGTCGCCGGATCGTTGCCATCGAGTTCGGCGGGCCAGGAAATGCTGTCGGCGCCGTCGCGCTGGGCGTTCAGGCGCGCTTCCCGGACGATATTGGCGGTGCGTTGGGCCCGGGCCACGTCAAGCTGGGCCTGGGGCTGGGTGCGGTCAAGCCGGATCAGGGTCTGGCCCGCTTCCACAAGATCGCCATTGCCGACCAGGATTTCCGCGATGATGCCCCCTTCCAGATGCTGTACGCTCTTGTTCTGGGATTCCACGGTGACCACGCCCGGGGCAAAGGCGGCGCCGTCGATGGGCGCCAGCGCGGCCCAGCTTCCGAACACGCCGAACACCAGGGCGAAGATCGTCAGGCCCACGCGAACCGGTGTCCTGATGCTTGAGCTTGCCTTGGGGCGCTGGGCCGGCAGCAGTTCCACGGTATTCATTTTTGATGTGCCTCGCCGTTCATTTCCGCCTCAGCTCGCCGCGGATTGCGGCAGCTTGGCCGCCGGTTTCATGAGGCTCGCCAGCACCTGGGTGCGCGGGCCGTAACTGACCGTGGCTCCTTCCTTGAGCACCAGCATCTTGTCCATGCTTTGCAGCACCATGGTGCGGTGGCTGATGACGATTACCGTGCAGCCCCGCTGCTTGATCCGGTCGATGGCTTCCACGAGTTCGCGTTCGCCCTGGTCGTCCAGATTGGAGTTGGGCTCGTCGAGCACGATGAGGCGGGGATTGCGGTACACCGCCCGGGCCAGGCCGATGCGCTGGCGCTGGCCGCCGGAAAGCACTCCGCCGGCGCCGCCAATCAGGGTGTTGTAACCATTGGGCAGGGTCAGGATGAGTTCGTGGACACCGGCGAGTTGGGCGGCGTCGACGATGGCGTCCGAATCCTGCCCGCCGAAGCGGCAGATATTGTCGGCGATGCTGCCGTCGAAGAGTTCGATGTCCTGGGGCAGATAGCCCAGATGCGGGCCGAGCTCTTCCCGGTCCCAGGTGAAGATTTCGGCGCCGTCGAGCCGCACCGCGCCCCGGGCCGAGGGCCACACGCCGAGAATCGCCCTTGCCAGACTCGACTTGCCGGAGGCGCTCGGGCCGACAATGCCAAGGGCTTCGCCAGGCTCGAGTTCAAAATTCGCATTGCGCACGACAAAAGTCTGGGAAGCCGGCGGCAGCACGAACAGCCCTTCCACCGACAGCCGCCCCGTGGGCGCGGGCAATGACATGGGCTGCTTGCGGGGCGGCAGTTGCTCCAGCAGTTCGCCGAGCCGGCGGTACTGCGCCCGGGCCACGCTGAAACCGCGCCAGGTGTTGACCAGCAGATCGATGGGCGCCAGCGCCCGGCCGAGCAGCAGCGAGCCGGCTATCATCATTCCCGGGGAGATTTGCTGTTGCAGCGCAAGCAGGGCGCCAAGGCCGAGGGTCAGGGATTGCATGATGATGCGCAGCGACTTGGAAATGCTGGTAAAGGCCCCCGCCTGGCGGCTGGCGGCGCTTTGCAGTTCCATCACCTGCTCCGAGCCGTCTTCCTGCCGCGCCCGGACTTCCTTGCTCATGCCCATGGCGGCAATGACTTCGGCATTGCGCAAGGTGCCGGTCAACTGGTTGTTGACGGCGCTGTTGAGCGAGTTGGCGTCCTGCAGCTTGGGGCTGGTGGTCTTTTCATTCGCCAGGGCGAGCAACAGCATGATGATGATGGCGATGACGCCCACCAGGGCGAAATAGGGGTGGAACAGGTACATCACGAAGATATAGATGGGCACCCAGGGCGCGTCGAAAAAGGCGAACAGGCTGCTGCCGGTGAGAAACTGGCGCAACTGGGACAGATCGTTCATGGGCTGGGCGCTGGTGGTCATGCCGCCCGACAGCAGCGCCCGATTGAAAGTCGCTTCCGCCACCCGCTGCCGCAGCCGCTGTTCGAGGCGGTTGCTCGCGCCGATCATCACCATGGAGCGCACCCATTCAAAGCCGCCCATGGAAAGCAGCAGGCAGACCATCAGCAGGGTCAGCATGCCCAGGGTCGGCACGCTGCCGCTCGCCACCACCCGGTCATAGACCTGCAGCATGTAGATGATGGGGGTAAGCATCAGCAAGTTGACGGCGGCGCTGAACAGCGCGGCGAAACCGAAGTAGTGGCGGATGTCGCGCAGCGCCTCCGCCAGCTCGGGAAACTTGCTATTGGATTTGTTGCGATTCATTGGTGTCGCTCACTGGGACGTGTGGCTCTCTGGCGCCCTGGGGTGGCGCAGGGTCAGCGCCCGGGGTTTGCGTTAGATGCGGGCGGAATCGCACAATTCAACTGTTGACGACTCCTGATTTGACCACAATTCCCCGTCCCGTGCATGTGTCCGGCGTCACAGTTCCTCCTCGCCCCTGGCGAAGCGGCGCAGGGAATTCAGGTCGATGATCACCAGCCGTCCCGGTCCGTCGCGGCGGACAATGCGGCGCGATTGCAGGGCCTGGAACGCCCGGGTGACCCGCTCCCGGCTGATATTGAGCATGATGGCGATTTCCTGGTGGGTGGGGGGGTTGACGATTTCGCCGCTTTCCACCTGCCGCTGCCCACCCTTGATCAGCAGATACAACTGGCCGCAAACCCGCTGGTCGATATTGCTCAGGCCGAGCAGGGTGCGCTGCTCGGTCATCTGCCGGACCCGCTCAGCGAGCTTGCGACCGACGATGTTGCTCACGGAGCTGCTGTTGAGCATGACCTCGCGCAGCGGATTGCGGGCGAGAAAGACCACGGTGGCGGCGGCGGTGGCAATGACGAACTCAGGCTGCGGGTTATCGTCGAACAGCGCAAGTTCGCCACAGAAGTCTCCAGGTTCGACGAAATAAAGCCCGACTTCGCGGCCATCAATGGTATGCCCCACGCCTTGCAGCCGCCCCTCGAACAGAAAACAGACCCGGTCTTCCCGGACCCCGGCCCGCACCACCACTTCCCGGCGCGCATGGCGCACGAGGCTTGCATGGGGAGCGATCCCCTCAAGCACCTGGCGCGGCAGCGGCTTCAGCAGGGTGAACCTGCTTAGCAATTCGGGAGTAACCTGCATACAATGGGTCCCTGGACAGCGCAGGTTTCCAGTATCGCAATTGCTTGTGACTCTGGTCACGTCAATTTATCGACGTTTGCGCTAGATTCATGAGTCACGAGAACGCCTGGGTGCCTCGTGCCGGCCAGGAACGACGAAGATCGCAGCAATTCCTGGCCAGTTCAAAGACGAAGGCATACTGTTTGATGATTGAAGACTGAACCCATGAAAGTCGGCATCCGCAGCAAAACTTTTACCCTCCTGTTTCTGTTTTTCGGCTGGCAATGGCAGGCGCTGGCGCTCGACCCCGCGCTGGCTACCGGCAATGGCGCACCGCAACCGGCTGCCGGAAAGGTGAGCATGGTGCTTGGCGGCGCCTGGCTCGACGCCCCTGGAGGCGAACGCCGGCGCATCGAAATGGGCATGCCCGTGGACTCGGGCGATTTCGTCCAGACCGAACCCAATGGCCATGTGCATATCCGCTTTATTGACAATGCCCTGGTCAGCGTGCGGCCCGACAGCCGGCTGGAAATCGTTCGCTATGAGTACAACCGCGACAATCCCGGTCGGTCCACGGTCAAGTTCAGCCTCGAAGAAGGCGTCACCCGCTCGATTTCCGGCGATGCGGCAAGTTCCGCCCGGCAGCGCTTTCGCCTGAACACGCCCATCGCCGCGATTGGCGTTCGCGGCACCGATTTCGTCGTCAGTGCAACCCGGGATTCGGTGCGCGCCCTGGTCAACGAAGGCGCCATCGTCCTCGCCCCCTATTCCGAAGAGTGCACCGTGGAAGCCTTTGGCCCCTGCGCCGCCAATGCAGTGGAACTCAGCGGCGCCGCAGGGCAGATGCTCGGATTCGATCTCGGCTCCCAGGCGCCCAGGGTACTGCCGGCAGTGCATGAAACCGACCCGGACACCCTCCGCGACGATGTGGACGACACCGTGGAGTCCGCCGCGGAAAACGAAGAGGAAATCACCGCGGCCACCGAGGTTTACCTGGAAGGCACGGCCAATGATCGCGTCAATGCGGGCATCGCCAATCTGAACTCTTCCATGCCCACCGGCAACGATGCGACTCCCGAACCCGATTTCACCCCGGAAGTTCCCTTCGGCGAAGACGAAAACCGGCAGCGGCAGATGGCCTGGGGGCGCTGGGGCAATGGGCAGGATGCCCTGGAGCGCATCACCTATGCCTATGAAGTCGCCCGGGAAGGCCGCGAGGTCAGCGTGGGCAACCTCGAATACGCGCTGTTCCGGCCCGACCTGGAAAGTCGCGATGTCAATGACGGCCTCGGTGAAATCGAATTCGACCTTGCCGCCGCCCAGGCCTTTTACAAGAAACAGGGCGAGACCGTCGCCATGCGGGTCAGCGACGGCAATCTTGCCATCAATTTCGACCGCAACCTGTTCAGCACCGGCCTGACGCTCAATCACGATTCCACCGGCGAGGTGCTGTTCAGCGCCGAAGGCCGGGTGTATGACGGCGGATTCTTCCGCATGAGGGACAGCAGCCAGCGCCTGAGCGGCGCGGTCACCCTCGACGGCAAGGAGGCCGGGTACTTCTTCGAGCAGCAACTCAATGAAGGGGAAATCACCGGCCTGACCCTGTGGGACAGCCGTTGATGAGGAATACGATGCGAAACCGGAATCCCGTAGCGGCGCTGCTGCGCCTGCCGCCGGCCTGGTCACGGCTGGCCATGCTCGCGCTGGCGGCATTGCTTGCGCTCGGGTTGTTCGCCGCATTGCGCCCCGCCATGCTGACGCTGGAAGAGCGTCTCGGCGCCCTCGGCTGGACGATGTTTGCCGACGCTACCGAAGAACAGCGCATTATCCTGGTCACTATCGACGAAACCAGCCTCGCCGAAGTCGGCCCCTGGCCCTGGCCCCGGGAAACCATGGCGCGACTGGTGACGGCGATTGACGAGGCCGGCGCGCAATTGCAACTGCACGATATCGTCTACTCCGAACCGCGCCCCGGCGACGGCGCGCTCAGCGCGGCGCTTGCCGCCAGCAGCGGCGCCGTGCTCGCCCAGGTGCCCGTGCTGCAATCCGAGCAACCCGTACAGGCCGGGGTAATCACCCATCCACTCGCCGGCCTGCAATGCGCCGCGGGACTGCCCCAAACCGGACGTTATCTCGCTGCCAATAGCACCTTCGCCAGTATTCCCAAGGGGCATATCACTCCGGTTATTTCCAGCGACGGCTCGGTGGGCAGGACGCCAGCGGCGATTTGCGTCGATGGCGAAGGCTATCCGGCGCTGGCGCTTTCCGGCTGGCTGACCGCGGTGCGGGCAGACAACTGGTCAGCCACCATGGTGGACGGCGGCGGTCTGTTCGGCCCCGCCCGGTATCTGCGGCTGGTGGCCTATCCCGACCTGGAAATCCCTGTGGACAGCGAAGGCAATCTGCGAATTTCCTATGCCCGGGACCCATCGGCCTTTCGCGCGGTTCCCGCAGTGGACATTCTCAACGGCGATTTCGACCCGGCCTGGTTCGATAATGTCTGGGTGCTTGTCGGCGGCACCGCCTTCAGCATGGGCGATGTGGTGCCCACGCCCTATGCCGGCGTGGCCCCCGGCGTGGAGCTCCAGGCCCGCATCCTCGGCAGTCTGCTCGATGGCGAGATTCCCTATACGCCAGCTTCCGCCGGCCTGTTGCTCGGTTTGCTGAGCCTTGCCGCGGCCTGCGCCCTGTATCTGCTTGCCAGCGACCGCAGCCGCTGGTCCGCAATCGGCCTGCCGGTCGCCGGCGTATTGCTGCCCATCCTCATGCTGACCCTGCATATCCAGTTGTTGCAGGGCCAGGGCATCTGGCTGGGATGGCTGTTTCCGGCGCTGTACAGCCCGCTGGCGGCGGGCATGCTGCTGCTGCTTGAATATGGCCGGGTGCGCGCCGAGCGCGGTCGTGTCTTCGGTAATCTCAACAGCTATCTGCCCAATGAAATCGCCCGGGAGATCGCCTACAGCCTGCCGAGTTCAAGCATCAACGCCCGCCGCACGGAAATGACCCTGCTCTGCGCCGACCTGCGCAACTTCTCGGCCTTTGGCGAATCACGCCCCCCCGAGGAATCTGCCGCGGTGCTGCACTATTTCTTCACCCGGGCCACCCGAATCATCGAGGAATTCGGCGGACGGGTGCACGAATTCAAGGGCGACGGCCTGATCGCGGTCTGGGATAGTCAGGACGCCATCGCCGCTCGCAATGCCCTGCAGGCGGCACGCAAGATGCAGGCCATCGAAATCGCCGACATGCTGCCGGAGGACTCGCCCCAGGGCCTCGAACCCCTGGCTCTCGGTATCGGTATCGAACAGGGCTCGGTGCTGATCGGCTCGGTAGGGCCCGCACACCGTCGCAGCCATGTGCTTCTCGGAGATACGGTAACCATTGTCCTGCGCATACAGGAACTGACCGCGGACCTGGCCCATCCGGTGCTCGTCGGCGGCGTTGCGGCGAGAAAACTCAAGGACGAGAAACTCGAATCCCAGGGCCACTTCCTGCTCGATGGCCTGCACAATCCCCAGCAATTGTTCGCCTTGCCAAGCACCGGTCGGCGAACCGAAGACCGCGGCCTGAAACTGATCCACGGCGGTCGTTCCTGAATTTCCGGCAGTTCTCCATCTGGCGCTCCCTCCTGTTCCACTCCTCATCTCGCCGAGCCCGCCCGCCTGTCATTCCGGGCGTAGTTGCACAATCTCAGGCAGTGGCCCCGCAAGGAGGTCCCGGGTATTTGCCCGCTTGCCCTGGATTCAAGATAATCCGTTCTTTCCACCTTCGGAATTCAGCATTCTTGTTCCTCAACGATCTTCATTTTGTGTCCGGACACCCCATGTTGCATGGAAGTCCATGATGACTCGTTTACAGGCAACGCTGGCGTTTACCCTGGCGTTCTGCCTGCCCCTGCCATCCGCTGCCCAGGACTGCCCTGACCTGAACCCCTGGATTGCCGGGCAGGATTCCCGCTCACAAGCCGAATGGCTGCAAGTCGCCGGTGAACTCGATGCTTTCCTGCCGCTTTGCCTGGAATCCACCGAATACTTCGCCCTGACCGGCGCCGCCTGGCTCAATGGCGGATTGCTGCCGGAAGCCGCCGAGGCTCTTGAACGCGCGCTTTTGCTCGACCCGGACAATGGCGCCGCCCAGATCGACTACGCCGAAGCCCTGTACCAGCAGGGGCAGTTGTTCGCCGCCATCGAACTCAACGAGCAGATTCTCGCCAGGGGCGACCTGCCGGCGAACCTGCGCCCGGCTCTGGAAAGCCGCCGGCGGCAATGGCGAAGGGTTACCCGGGATACCAGTTTTCGGGGCGACTTCCTGCTTGGCTACGACAGCAATCTCAATGGCGCACCGGACCCGGGGCAGGTCACCCTGACCATTGCCGGAGAGAACGTCCTGCTGGCGCTTGGCGACGAATTCCAGACCATAAGCGGGCCGTACACCAATATCGGTTTCACCGCGCGGCATCGCCTGCTTGAACCCGGTCGCCAGCACAGTTTCAGCGGCGAGGTGCAAGGCCGCGTCAGTAATGACCGCAACACCGACCTGCTGCAGTTCGACGGTCGCTACAACTTTGTCCGGCCGCGTCGGGCCGGGAGCTGGCAAGTCGATTCCGGCTTCCGCAGCCTGGCCTTTGGGGGCTCGGCATTGTTCACGTCAGCCGACGCCAGGGTGCGCTACAGCATCTCCCCGGTGTTCACCTGCCGCCCCTTCTTCGACGCCGCCACGCAGTACCAGTTGTTCCACGACCAGAGCTGGCTGAACGCCTTTGACTCCCGCCTCGGCAGCGGTTTCGCCTGCCCCCTCGGCAATGAAGAGCGCAGCTTTGGCAATCTCGGTTTTGAGGCGGCGCTGCTCGACAGCCAGGCGATAAAGTCCGACCGCCCGGGAGGCGACCGTCGTGGCTGGCAATTCGCCGCCAACTGGCAGTATCCGCTGCCCCAGGGCCTGTTCCGCGCCGTACTCAACCATACCCGCCTCGAAGATCGGGAAAGCTACAGCCCCTTGCTTGATGGCGGTGCGCCGCGCTGGCTCAACCGCAGCTACGCGCTGCTGCAATACCGCCACGGCGCCACCATCAACGGCGCCCCCGCCGAAGTGTTGATCAACCTCTATCACCAGCAGCAGGACAGCAATATCGGCCTCTTTGACACCAGTGACACCACCTTCGAGGTCGGCTTCAGTTTCGGGTTTTGAACGGCTGCGTCCCGTCATTCTACGCGCAGCGAAGCGGAGTCGCAGAATCTTTCCGGGAACAAACACACTCGTGCAAAACTCAAGCCCATAAGAAATCGGAAACCCAGGAGCCTGCGCCGTAGGAATTCGCGAAAGCGAAAATTCGCTATCGCCGCGCCCCTGGTCGCTCGATTGAGGCGAACATTGGTGAATATGCAACGAAATCGAGCGGCCAGGGGCGTGGATGAGAGCGGATTTGCAGCCGTGAATTCCTGTGGCGCAGGCTCCTAGCCCTCAATTTTCTCGCTGCGCGGCCTCCGGTCGAGATCCGAGCGAAGCCCGGTAATGCCGACCAGCTTTTTCTTCGTTTTTTTCTTCGTCCCCGGGCCGGGGAGCAGCAAATCGAAATGCAGCCCCCGCAGCGACGCCGGCCGATAGTCCGGCACGAGGTCGAACCGCGCCTTCACCGAGTGATGCAGCAGCGGCGGGTGCGTAGCGGCGGGCAGCGCGTCGTTATTCTCGCGGACGCATACGTTTCGCACCGCCCTGTCGTAGAGCTTGCCGATCCCTTCGGGACTCGTCCGCGAGACGCAGGTGACGTTCGGATGCATCAGGATGTCGTCCGCGTCGAGAAAACCCAGCACCTCGCCTTGCCCGTTCAGCAGGTTTCGAACCTCGTCCGGGCTGCGCGGGTCGGCGAACAGGATGTTGCCGCCCAGAGTCGCCTTGCACTGTTCGATCATGTATTGCAGCGCGACGTCGCTGAGGCCGTCGCTCCAGTATCCGCCGCCGACGTCGCTGTGCGCGCCCGGAAACCAGATCTCCGTGATGCGTTCGGGATCGCCGGGGTCGCGGTTGATCTGCGTCGGTTCGAAGGCGACGCGGTCCTCGTCGAGCGAAAGGATGTGTACCGCGCGTTTGACGCGCCGGTCCACCGTGCCGCTCTCGAACACCACGTCGCTGACGATCTTTTCGCCTTTCCGGTGGATGCCGTCCATCGCGGCGACCGTGTCGAACACGCCGAGAAAGGCCACCTCCAATCCCTCGCGCTCCTTGAGTATGAGACTCGCGAACTTTCTCGCCAGCGCCGCGCCCCGGCTGAATCCGAACACGACGATCCGGTCTTCCGGCTTCGGCTCCGCCTCCGTCAAGTCCGCCCTGGCCTCGTTCAGAATCCTTCTGGCGTCGCCCCATTTCGGCGCCAGCGCGCTGTTCACCAGCTCCGCCATCGTGGTTACCATCCAGCCGACGAGCGGTATGTCTTCTCCGTTTTCCCGCGTCCCGATGCCGTTGTAATACCAGGTTTGCTGCGGCGCGCCGAGCGGAGTCCGGGTTTCCGTCAGGTCTCCCCGCAGCCCGCCTCCCATGAGGATATGCAACTTGAGCACATTGCTGATGCTTTCGTCATGCTCGAACTTCCCGGCGTCACAGGGTTCGTTGCCCGTGCCGTCGAAGCTGAAGACCAGTGTGCGGCCGATATTCGTCATTCTGATCTTGTTTGCGGCAATGAAGTCAGGCGGGTTCGTTCACGGCTTCCGCCCCCATCAGCGGCAGCAGCTTCGCCAGAGTTTCCCGGAACTCATCCAGACTTGCCTCGTGGATCTTCCTGGCCTTGCGTTCTTTCCAGGCAAGCGTTTTCGAAGCGCAGCTTCGTGCGCAGCCGGAACGGCGCAGAGCCATGCTCTGCGACTGGGCGGGAGTTTTTCAGGGAAAATACCTAAGAGCCTGCGCCGTAGGAATTCACGGCTGCAAATCCGCTCTCATCCACGCCCCCGGCCGCTCGATTTCGTTGCATATCCACCAATATTCGCCTCAATCGATCAGCCAGGGTCGCGGCGACAGCGAATTTTCGCTTTCGCGAATTCCTACGGCGCAGGCTCCTAGTGTATCCGATGTGGATACGAAAACAACCGGGAATGCGCTGGTCGGACCCCGGCAATACGATGGGTGTCCCACGACTACCCGCCACGACTACCCGACTCCCATCGCACCTTTTCCAGGAAACGCGACGCCGGCTTCTTGCCAAATTTTGCCATGGCCGCTAGCATCGCCACATGAGCACGATGAATATTTCATTGCCTGAAGCGCTGAAGAGTTTTGTCGACGATCAAGTCACTACTCGCGGCTATGGCACTTCGAGTGAGTATGTGCGTGAACTGATTCGCAAGGACAAGGACCGTCAACGGCTGCGCGGGCTGATTCTTGCCGGTGCCGCCTCGCCACAGGATGCCGTGATTGATTCGGAGTTTTTCGACCGGCTGCGCCGCCGGGTTCGCGATGCAGACGGATCGTGAGCGACAAGTCTGTAGCACTCCGTCGACAGGCCCGACACGATATCGAAGAAGCGATTGACCACTATCTTGCCGAGTCAGGCGTCGCGGTTACAATGGAGTTCATTCAAGCGCTGGAAAACTCGCTTGAGCAGATTCGCAGCCAGCCCGCTTCCGGCTCTCCCAGATATGCTCACGAGTTGGATATCCCCGGCCTGCGAAGCTGGATTGTCGGCAAGTTCCCCCATTTGGTCTTTTATGTAGAGAAGGCTGAAGAGATCGACATCTGGCGCGTTCTTCACGGTTCCAGAGACATCCCTTCCTGGTTGAGTGAAAGTCAGGGACTTAAGTAATTCTCCGTGACTGCAGATAGGACACCCATCCGGGGCTATGGGTGTCCTGGGGGTTGACATTTTGCGAATCCTGCATGGCCGAATGGACCCTGCCCGGCATTTGGGGGAATAGTTCATGACCCGAATGAATGCCCCCCGGCCGAGGCCGGGGCGATGTTGCCCAGACGCAGCCGCTGTTCAACGACGCGTTCCGACATTCCAAAACGGGTGGCGATAAACGAAACGTTCAAACCGCTGGCGGCCAGTCTGGAAAAGGCGATCACCTGGTCGGCCGGGTGCATGGCGATGCGTATCGCGTTCTCGGCCAGGGACAACTCGCCGCCGTCCTCCCCGTCCGCCATGATGCGGCAGGGCACGGAATGGTCGGCATCCACATCGCCGGCGGCGGCCAGGGCTTGCAGGGCCGCGAGACGGCGCGCGGCTCCCATCGGGCGAACCGCGACCGCCCGGGACCGGCTCCGCCTCCGGGCGGAGTGTTTGGGGGAAGCAGGGAAGAACGGAAGGAAGGCAGCCAAACCGGCACGCGGTTCGGGATCCGCAATGCGGGCGAATTCCGGCTGCCTACGGCAAGCACTGGCGGAAGCGGTGCTGGCGAAAACGGTATCCGCGGCAATAAACAAAAATGTATGATTCAGGGAAGGAATCGGATCATTTCCTGCGGAGGAGGCGAAAAATCATGGGCTGCCGAATCGGTATGGCGACGGATGTTCCCGCCCGGGTGCGGCAACTCAAGGGCCGGGGCACGGTGCCCGAGTGGACAGCCTACCTGATCCTGGAATCGGGATTGACCTACGAGGAAGCGAATGAGCGGGAAAGGGCCCTGCGAACCGACTGCGGATTCCAGTGCGAGGGAGCGGCGGGCGGCGGCGGGAAGGTGCGCGTGTTCGACGAGTTCCCCTAAGCCACCAAGTCCTGGCGACGGCGCTCCCGGCGGGTGATCGTCAAAACCGAACATGCCATGCGCGGCGCCAACCCGCGTTACATCGTCACCAGCCTGAAGGGCGCCCCGCAATGGTTGTACGACCGGGTGTGCTGCGCAACACCCGTCGAATCCGATTGCTGCTCTCCAACTCCTGTCCGCACCAGGAACTGTTCCACACCGCCGCCGCCAGACTGCAACCCGGATAGGCGCGACGACAGACCCGCGTTCCATATGGGCGGACCCGGTCCGGGAACGCGTTCGCCCCCAATCCGCCGATCGCTCCCGCGGGGAGGGAATCTTGCGCGAAAATCGCGGTGAACATCCCGAAAATGGAAAAAACGGCTCGTATTCCGTAAGGCCGGAACCATCACGCGCTGGCAGAGGCCGAAATGGGCGGATTCAGGGCCAAATCAATTCACTCGTGCAATATTCGGGATAGGTAGCCAGACCACCAGTTACGGCAGGTTGCCGACCTGATTAGGGGTGAGCAGCAAGTCTCGAAGTTCGATAGCCAGCACGTCCAAGATTTGAGAGACGGTTAGCCCTTGATCGAAGAAAGCGGCATTTTCCACTTTCCGGTGCTCCTCGCCCGACAGATTTTCCAATTTTGCCAAGTCGAAGCAATACTGCTGTGTCTCATACGGAGACTTGCCTTCGGTGGCCTGCTTGGCATTGGCAAGATTCTTTGAGGCCCATTGTCTGGCTTCGATTTCGCCGGATATTTTTGGGAATTATATTCAATCGTTGACGCAGCCGCCGGCCGCCGGTAGACTGCGCGGATGCGAAATCTTATCAAGTTTATATCTGCGTTGCCTCTCCTTGCGATCTGGCTTCTCGAATTGCCTGTGGCAGTTCAGGAAGGCGTTCCGGCCTGGCGCGAATGGGCTCCGGAGGTCGTCATGTTGTACAGTCTGATAGGCCCGTGGGCGCTTCTAATCCCAATTTCTCTGACGGTGGCGTGGTGGCTGTACTTCTATCCGCCTTGGAAAAAGTCCACTACTGAAGGAAAGCACACACCACAAGCCCAACTGATAAATCTGGAAGACAAGTTGCTGGCCGAAGAGCGTGCCCGCATACGAGAAGCGCGGATGCAAAAACGGCTCAAGACCGGGATACCGAAAAGCGAAGTGATCGCTCGGTTGTTCGATTCGGCCTTGGCCGAAAAAGCGGAAAAGGAAGGAGGCCCGAAACTGGTCAACGAGCGTGTGAATCAGTGGTTGCATCAGATGGCCGAAGACGGGCCTGAGTTTGTTTCTCACGGGTGCTACAACGATCTGTACGTGGACAGGTGGATCGCGGAGCAGGAGCGGAAGTTGTGATCAGCGAAAATAGCTGGTCAACCAGTCGTAGAGGTACATGAGCATTAACAACGTCGGCCACCACAGGAACAGCAACAACACGGTTGTCAGCGGCCAGCCCCAAACTGCCAGCGCTCCGTATATTCCGAAGCCGGAAACTGCTATCGGCCCAAGAACAGGAATGCAGAGCAAAGCCGCCACTATGATCGTTGTGCCGAAGAGTGCCACTGTCAGACCGATTGCTACGTTTCCGGTCATGGACACCGCGAGCAGCAACACACCGTTGAGTATTGCGGCGTATGAGAGCAGGCCCGTAACCAGAAAAGCAATGCCTACAAGACAGGACAGAACAGGCGAATCTACAGTTCGCACACTACTACTCTTCGTACTCAGCCCTGGGCACTGCCCATCGGTCGAAAGACACCGTGCTGAAATGTCGGGTGCCAGTGCTGGCCGTGTAGATCGCTTCGCTCTCTCCGCCCAGCACCAGATCGAAAGACAGGAATGCCCGGTCCAGCGGTATGCTGATCGCGCAAGCGAGGTAGCGTTCGTCCGGGTAGAGCAGGCAGGTTCCGCTCACGAGGACAGGCCAAATGTTTTCGTCATGGAAGACAAGCTGTCCGAAAGCGCTGGTGTGCGTCATCCCCGGCTTCAGATCGACGGTAAGGTAATCGATCTCCGGAAACCCCGGAAAGCTGAAGTCCGCAGTATATTCGCTGTACTGAAGCAGATTGCTCTGGGCGCTGACGCCGAAAGCGGGAAGAACAAGCAAGGCCATGATGGCCGACAGAATTCTGGACACGATAGTACCTCCCTACGCATGCCATGGGCTGCTGTCGCGTACGCAAAGAGGTCGTTGCTGTCGTATCGGCGGGCCGGTATTGCTAGACTAGCCCCGCCGCGCACATTCCGGCATAGGTCTTTGCGCGGTAGAGCCTCGGCCGGACTACACTCCGGTCGGGGCTCGTCTCTTTCGGGCCGGAACCACAAGGGCGCCGGGCCGTTGCACCATCACGCAGAAGCTACGGGAAGACCCCGCCTATTCGCCGGGCAAGCTGATCAGGCCGCCCTTTACGGCTGTTGTATTCAGCGAGTAGCCCGACATTGCGGGCTTCTGCCGATGGTGCGAAAGCAGATTATCACGAAAAACGAACGCTTGACTATACTGTCAAGCAAGGAGGAGTCATGACAAAAATTTCTCACGAAGCAATCGGACGCCGTAAAGCACGGAGTCAAGATCGTGCGGCCGTTGATCTCTCGGCAAAGGAGGCGCTTCCATCGAGGCCTCTTTCAGCGCGAGAGACAGTTTATCGAGAAACCGATTGGGGCCGATTTCATCAGTGGTTGAAAGCAGTTTGCCCAGAGCCACGAGAATCAGCATAGCATCATCGGATACGGCAGGCGGAATTTTGCTATTCATTGCGGTTAGAATCTCATCATTGGAGAACTGGACTATGCCCAGAGAAGGAATGCTCGTCCCTGAGCGCGATCTGAAAGGGTGCAAGTCGCCGGAGCAACTGCTGCGGGCGCTATTCCGACCGTGCCGCGCTGGAAAGCCCGTTGCAGCGGACAAGCCGCTTGTACGGAAGGCTGCGGCCAAGAAGGCGACGCATGACTGACTGCATCTGTTCAAGCGTGTCGAGTTCGCGGGCGTTGTGCTTGCCCGCGAACTCCTGCACGTACCGGTTCAGGTGTTTTGGCGACATCTTGTGGAAGGTGCCCTCGTGAGCGCGCTTGAGCATGGCCCAGAACGATTCGATGCCATTGGTGTGCGCCATTCCCCGGACGTACTCGCCGACGCTGTGGGTTACGGTCTCGTGCGCGTGGGGCAGGCCGGAGTAGACGGTGCTCTCGTCGCTGAAGACCACGGCGTCCGGCTCCACGTGCTCGTCGATGAAGTCTTCCATCGTGTCGGCGTTGACACTGCGGACAACCTTTGCGCGAACCTGATTGGTGTCGCGGTCCTTCACGCCGACAACGGCGGTCTTGCCGACGGTGCCCCGGCCGGCTTTCAGCTTCTTGCTGGCGTGCTTGTTCTTCTCGATACCGCCCATGTAGGTTTCGTCCACTTCGACCGGACCGCCGAAACCATCGTCGTCCATGCCTTCGCAGGCCCAGGCTTCGCGGATGCGATGCAGCATGTGCCAGGCGTTCTTCTGCGTGATGTTCAGATCCCGGTGCAGCTTCATGCTCGAAACCGACTTCAGCGAAGTCATGCACAGGTAGGCGGCGACGGCCCACTTGCGGAGCGGAATCTTGGAGTTCGCCATCGGCGTGCCGGTCTTGACGGAAAAATACGAGCGGCAACTGCTGCACCAGTAGGGCATGTACTTGTGGCTTGCCTCGCGGGTGTGGTCGCTGCCGCATTTCGGGCACTTGCGGCCGTCTGGCCAGATAGCGGATTCAACCCACCGGCGGGCTTTCTCTTCGGTGGAAAACATCTCCATCACTTCGATAAGCGACAGGCCCTTGCGGAAATGCTTGCCCGGTTTGTTGGTGTCTTTGGTGCTGGATTGCATGGCGCTTCTCCCGATCTGTTGAGAAGCATTTTAGTAAGAGGAGATCACTTTGTCAATGTTTAAATATAATTCCCATATTTTTTGCCCCAGGTCGGTCAGGCCCAGAGGGCTCGTGCTTCCTGTCAGAGGGTTTGGCAGTCGGTCGAATATGTCATCAATTCGACCTCGCACGTACTGCATGAAGTCCCTGAAATCTGCCCTGTCGTTATTGACCCGACCGTGCCAGTTCCCCAGCCAGAAAGCGAACCCTATGGCTGCCAAGACCAAAGTGACTGATACGCTTACAGCGATTATCCCCATGACCAGAACCTATTCGCGGCAGCGCAATGTACACAAGTTTTCCATACCAATCAATCGCTGTAAACCGCTCCGTTCGCGATTTTGACGAACCGCCCGATTCGCATCGACATCGATCAGACCGGGACTTCCCGTGCGCATATCGGCCCGGTCCATGGATCTCGGGATACCCAGCCGCAATCGGCGGAAGCCAGGGCACGAAGCCATCCGAAAAATCCGCAGGCAGTCAAATGAATGTTGGCGCACCAACACCCATGTCTATCTGCTCGCCCCAGGGTTCCCTGAAATAGTCCGGTGGCGGCTCGTCCCAATTCAGCCAGACTGTTGAAAACCCCGGCTCCTGCCCGGGATAGCGCGAGCAGCACATGTCGGTGAAGTACAGGCAGAGGCCGGGCTGGATGCCCTGCTCTTCGAGCCATTCGAATCCGGGCCGGAAATCCGTGCCGCCCCTTCCGTGGATTTCGACGCTATCGGGCAGGTCGAACGCGCTGTACTCGGCCACATCCCGCACCATGGTATCGACCTGCAGCAAGATGACGCGCTCCGGTCGCAGTTCCGAGGCGAGCCCGCGCAGTTCGGCCCAGAATTCCGCAAGGGTTTCGGTGGGCAGCGAGCCGGAGGTGTCGATGATCACGGCCAGGGTGTCCAGTCCCTCAGAGTGGATCGAAGGCAGGTACAACCCGCTGTCGTAGTTCATCGGGAGACGGAAACTCTGGCACCGGATGCATGGCGTTCAATATTCGGCTCGCATATGGAAAAAACTTGCTGATTTTTTAGCATATCGCCGCTGATATGTAACATTATCCAAATATTTTTTATATATCAGCGGCGATATGCAAAAGAAGCCGGCAAAAGCTTTCAACATTGCGTCAGTTCGGACAGGATGTCGCCGATTCGTTCCGCGGCGGCTTCGACTTCCCGGTCGGCGACGTGGGAATACACCCGCAAGGTCATGACCGCCTTGCTGTGGCCGAGCAGCCGGGCGACGACCGGCAGGGAAACGCCTTGCAGCACCGCCTGGGAAGCTACCGTGTGCCGCAGATCGTGCAGGCGCACGTCGTCCAGGCCGGCGCGCTTGCGAATGGCGACCCAGAAAGCGTTGATGTCCTTTCTCGGCCTGGTGGAATCGAGCGGAGAAGGGAAAACCCAGAGGCTTCCCATTCGCGGCTGGCGCGCGATCAACTCCTGTGCCGACCTGTTCAGGAAAACCCTTCTCGGCCCAGTCTTGGCGTTCGTAATATGAAGCGTGTCGCCGTGAACTTCCCGCCATTGCAGGTTCAATATCTCGCCGCGGCGGCATCCCGTGTACAGCAGCAGGCGGACGATGTCCGCGTTCTGTGAATTCTTCGGCCTGGCGGATACCCACTCATCGAGCGTCTGATTGAGGCGGCGGATTTCGTCCACCGAGAGGAAGCGATTCAATTTGCGGTCGGCGTTTTTCCGGATTCCGGACGCCGGATTCCGGGAAACGACGCCGCAGGCGATCGCCTGGTTCATGATCTGGTGCAGCAGCCCCAGTGCCTTGTTTGCCCCACCGGGAGATTTCCGGCTGTATTTCGTGAACCAGCGAACCACATCGGCCTTGTCGATTCGGTCGATCGGCAGGTTTCCGAACGCCGGCAGCAATTGCCGTTTCAATGCACAGTCGATAAACGGTTTCGTGGAAGCCTTGTAGCGGTCGTAGCAGGCGGTCTTCCAGGGCCCCGTGATGAATTGCCGCAAGGTCGGGGTTTCGCCCGCGTTCTCCCGCACGCGCCGGGGCGGCCTGCCGTCGTGCAGCTCGGCCTGTAGCGACGCGCATCTGGCGAGCGCCCTGTCCGGGGTCAGGAAAGTCGTTGAGCCGATGGTGGCGCGATGCGCCTTGCCCGCCTTGCTCCAATGGAAGACGAAACTCTTGCGACCCGTGGTTCGCACACGGACGCCGAATCCCGCCAGCCGGGTATCCCAGACGGTGTACTCCCGCTCTTTGGGTCGCAACCTTTCTATCGCTTTTTCCGTCAAGCGTATTCTTTCGGTCATCTCTCAGTTCCTTATCAGTACCGCTCCAACGGTCTCGACAGCCTGGCGCACCGCCGATTCGACAAAATTGGTGTATTTGAGGGTGGATGCCGGGTCGTTATGACCGAGCAGCATGCCGATGGTCCGCAAATTCTCGCCGTGGGCCAGGGCCACGGATGCGTAGGTGTGCCGCAGGTCGTGCCTGCACAAGTCATGCAGCCCCGCTTCCTTTTTGAGTCTTTTCCAGGTAACCGGAGCTTCGCCCATGGGAGTTCGGCCGTTCCTGCCGGGGAAAATCCAGGCACCGGTTCTGGGCAAGGCGTCGAGTACGCCCCGCGCCGCAGACGAGAGCCAGACCGTCCGTGGGCCGGTCTTGGAGTCACGCAGAAACAGCCTGCCCTCGCGATAGTCCTTCCATTGCAGCGCGCGGATTTCCGAGCAGCGGCAGCCCGTCAGCAACAACAGCCGGAAGTACGCCACATGCATCGGCTTCTCCGCCTCCAGCAGGTCGAGCGCTTTGCCGAAGCGGCGCAATTCCTCGTTCGACAGAAACCGTTCCCGCCCCCGGCGCCGGTAGCGCTTGATTCCCTTGCAGGGATTGCTGCCTTCCTCGCGATAGCCGAGCGTCTCGGCTTCCCGGAAGATCACGGACAGCACGGGCATGGCGCGGTCGGCCACCGCCGGGGTTCGATGCAGGGAAGCGAACCACTCCTGTACGTCCTGGCGGGTGATCTCGCCGATGAATCGATCACCGAAGCGCGGTAGCAGATAGGTCCTGTAATACCTGCTGTTTACCTGAAAGGTGCCCGGTTTCCAGAGCGTCCGGTAGCGCGACAGGACTTCCGCCGCCAGGGTTCTGAATGACACGTCGCCGGCTGCCGCCGGGATGGCGCCGTCTGTCCGCAATTCATTCGCCAGTAGCGACAGCGCTTCCTCCCGGGCCTGAGTGAATGGCAGGCGGCCGGCATCGCCGATGACGCGCCACAAATTGCGGCCATTTCTCCTGGTATGAACAAAATAGGTTTTCTTGCCTGAAGGGAAGACGCGCACGCCGAATCCCTTGAGTTGCGCGTCGCGGACGCTGTAGGTCTTGCCGCGTGGTCCAAGACCATCGATACGTCTTTGATTTAGTCGAAATACCGCCACTAATCCTCTCCTTTCCTGAGTTGCACTCAGGGTAGGAATGAACGCGGATTTCACCGAATTCGTTCAAAAAAACTCCTGTTTTGTTAGTCAGTTAGGACCGCAAATGCGCTTCGGGGTGTCTTGTTTATGCTCGCATGACGAGTTGGCGGTCAGTTTGCGCAAACTGACCACGACGAAATTTGAAACTTGATATCAAGGAGTAACGAAAATGGCAGTAACGGCAGATACCAGAACCCAGCTCATCGGACTTTCGGTGGCGATGCTTGGCAGCGCGCCCGGAACCGACCGGCTGAACGATTGGGTGGACGACCTCGACGACGACATGTCGGTGGAGGATCTGGCCAACCACATTGAAGACTCCGACGACTTCCAGGACGAGTACCCGGCGTTCATGACCGACGGCGAGTTCGCGGAAGCATTCATGGGCAACCTCCTGGGGGACTACACCACCGCCGAAGTCTCGGCCATGGTCGTTGAAGCCGTGGAAGGTCTGCTGGGGGCGGGCCACAGCCGCGGCGAAGTTGCGCTGGTGGTTGTGACGGCCATGCTGGCCATCGCCGCGGAAGGGGAGTCCCATGACCTGTACGAAGCGCTCGGCATGGCCTCGGTGGCCTTTCACAACAAGGTCATGGTGGCCGAGCATTACACCGTCATGGCCCGCATGGAGGACCCGTCCGCCAGCGTGCTGGAGGGCGTGACCGCCGACGCGGACAGCGTGATGATGGCGAAAGACGCCATTGACAATCCTCCGCCGACGCCGGAAGAGATGGAAGGCCAGACCTTCACCCTCGGCACCCTGCGCGACAAGGTCACCGGCACGGCCTATGACGACACGATCATTTCCGAGCCGGACTCCAAGGGCGACGCGACGCTTGGGCCGGCCGACACCATCGACGGCGGCGACGGCTACGACTCGCTGGAGATTTTCAATATCGAGACGGACGGAATCATGATCGACTCCGCCGTGGACGCCGACGTGATGAACGTAGAGCATGTCTATCTCAGCGCCAGGAACGCGATACATGTGGACCTGAGCGAGTGGGAAGGCCTGGAGATGGTTGAGATCGGCCGCTTCGGAAGAGACGAGGACGTGATGGTCACCGTTGACGGCGCCTCGGTATCCAGTTCGCGCACGATCGATGGAGATGTGACCATCGCCGGCGCCGCGGGCGAAGTCAGCGTCGCCGCCGGCAAGACTTCGGTCGTGCGGGTCGAATCCGGCGCGCATACGACTTCGGTGATGGCCAAGGGCGGCATGACCGTTGACGTGGCCTCCAACGGCGCGAACGGCCAGTCCATGACCGTGACCAGCGTGTCGATCGACGGCGTCGCGGGCGAGGACCTGGGTGCGGACGGCAGGCGCGGGAATCCGATGGAGCCTGTGGAAAACCCCCTGTATGACCCATCGGCAACCGGTGGCGGTGCGGATACCTTCCGATACCTGACCGATGCCGGAGTCATGGCGAGGGATAACAACACCAGCGGCAACCTCGCGGACAACATTGACGATGTCGATGGGGACGATGCTGAAGTCACAAATACAGCAGCCGACGCGGCAATGATTCTCAGTGTGTTCAAGGACGGCAAGAAAGTGGACCAAGGCACCGCAGGAGCCGAAGACGGCACCGACAGCGGCGACGTTCCCGTCCACATCTATTCCGACGCCATCGAGTCCATCGAGTTGCACAACACCTGGGCCACCGTGGCCGTGGTGAACAAGTCGAAGACGCCCCAGGATCTGGCGGTCACCGTCAACAAGTACGGCACCGACAAGATCGGCGGCAAGCTCTGCCTGGCCCAGACCGGCGCGGCGGCGAACGTCGACCTCACGGTCGTCGGCGACTCCAACTTCATCCTGGCCGGCAACGCCACCAAGACGATCGACGTCACCCTCGACGCGGATCTGAAACTCGGGGTCACCAAGTTTCAGAATCCCAATCCCGACATGCCTTCGGACACGCTGGAGTCCGTCATGCTCAGCGGCGGCGGCGATTTCGAAATGAACGCCATGGGGCTGAGCAAGCTGAAAACGATCGACGCCAGCGGCGCCAGCGGGGACGTGATCGTCACCAACCTCGGCGGCAGCGCAACCTCCTACATGGGCGGTTCCGGCTTCGATTGCCTCGGCGTGGCCGCTCACAACGCCAAGGGCATCATGGTCAATCTCGGCATGGGCGACGACGTGTTCAAGTCGGGCGCGAGCAGCAACAAGAGCCGCGTGGACGGCGGCGACGGCATGGACACTCTGCACCTGACGAGTTCCGCCGGAATCTCCTACGATCCGGACGGTCCAACAGGGCCGGCCAAGCCGGTGTCGATCTACTCGAACTTCGAGACCCTGAATGTCGGCGGCAGCGGCGAGGCCACGTACGATGTCAAGTTGCTTGGCGTCGGCAACGTGGTCGTGGCGGACGCCAGCGCCACGGGGCCGGTAACCCTGAGCAACATGGCCGACGGCATGGGAATCAGCGTCCACGGCAAGGGCGCGGGAATCAGCGCCAACATCGTTCACGCGATGGCGGATCGTGAGCCCGGCGCGGCCAGGTACAGCGGGGAACTCAACGTGAACCTGCTCGCCAACGGCGGCGCGACCGACACCAAGGCCATCACCTCGGGCGAAGCCATGCTGACGCTGTCCGTCGACGAGGAGATCGAGATTCTCAGCATCGACTCCAGCGCCAACGCGGGCGGCTCCTCTCCGACTGTTTCCGCGAGGAACAAGCCGGGGGCGGGCCACTATGAGAACACGGTGACGCTGAACGGCACAAACGACGCCAGCGCCGCGACCGTGGAGGCGATCGTCGTCAGCGGCAACGCCAAGGTGGTGGTCATGCAGTCCACCGTGTCGGGGTCCGAACTCGGTTTCGGGCAGCTTGAACTGGTCGACGCCGAGGACAACACCGGCGGCGTCACCGTCGACGCAACGGGAACCGCGGAAGAGGTGGACATGGTCGGCGGCAGCGCCAAGGACGTGTTCACCGGCGGCGCCCAGGGCGACGACATCCGCGGCAACGGCGGCAACGACATGTTGACGGGCGGCGCCGGAGACGACAGCCTCCGCGGCGGCGCGGGCGGCGACATGTTGATTGGTGATACGGCTGACGACTCTAGTGGAAACGACACCTACGATTACACTTCGGCGTCGGATTCCCAGGTTGCCTGGACCGCCACTGGAACCATGTATGGTTTTGACACCATCGTCGGATTTAACGGGGCACGGACGTTGAACAATGACGGTACTGTTGCGACTGCAGGGGATGTCATCTCCTTGGGCCGAACCCTGTTCAACAGCCTGAAGGGGTCGATCAAGGCTTACACCGGCGACGATGCGATCAGCAGCACCGATACGGCTGACCCGGATCCCCCCGCCGGCTCGTTGCAAGCCTTTCTCGGCGACGGCGACGGAATCTTCGAGACGGTGACGCGGAACACGGACGGCTTCGGCAGCACCACCGCCAAGCATTCCATTGCGACGGTCACTGAAACTTACGACGGCGACCCGGCTACCGATGGCGTGCAGGAAGCGAACAGGCTTTGGGTCCTCATCGATGTCGACGGCGACGGCGATTTCGACGCCGGAACCGATATGGCAATTGTCATATCGGGCCTCACCGGAGAACTGGAATTCGCGGATTTCAGCGCCTGATCCCGTAACCCCTCAACCCGGCGGCTTCGCCGCCCTCAACCAGAACCCCCGGCCCCGGCCGGGGGTTTTGCGTTTCCAGGAGAGGAAAATTCTTGGTCCAGACGCCGCCTGCAAGACAAGAGCAGGGATGAGGGCGGGCTGCCCTCTCTCACTCACCCAGCAGTGGCCGAAGGAATACCAGCAATGCGGCGAACTGCATTGCGACGATAGTGAGTGAGGAGCCCAGGATTGTCGCTATCATCAATCTCTGCGACTTTGCGATATCCGTTTCCAGTTTCGCTTCGAGTTTTGTGAACCGCTCATTCATGTCGGAAAATTTCTTGTCCACCTTCCTGAAGCGCTCGTTCATTTCGGATTTCAGTTCAGTCAGGCTCTCTTTCAGGTCGACGAAGTCCCCTTTCAGTTGAATGAAGCCCTCTTTCAGTTCGATGAGGTCTCCTTTCAGTTGGATGAAGCCCTCTTTCAGTTCGATGAAACTCCCCGTCAGGCTGTTGAAATCCTCCTTCGCCTTGCCGAAGCGCAGGTCAAGCTCTGTGGTCAGTTTCTCGTTGGTAACCAGGGTTCCCATGGTGTCGCTCATGACTTCGACGATAGCGTCCGCCTGCCGCTCAGGCATGTCGGAATCTTGAAGTTTACGGTATACGGCGTGTGTGTCAAAGGCTTGATCCATGATTTCCTTCCTCTACAGGCTGTGGATGCAGTAGCGCCGGTTGCCCCGAGCGCTTGCATGGGCACAAAGGATAGGAAAGATTTTCAAAAATGCTGTATTTCGGGGGAAAAAAGCAAAGACCCGGAAGGGAGCAGCGCGGGCTCCCGGGGTTCTTCAGCGTCCCCGGCATCGTCGGCGGAATTGTCCAGGATGATGGTTTCCAACTTGTTGTCAAGCCGCAGATAAACAATGTTCGATGGGGCAGCCATTCCTGGTCGTGGGTGTCCCGTGGAGTCTGCCCCGGCTGAATCCGAACACGACGATCCGGTCTTCCGGCTTCGGCGCCGCCTCCATCAGATCCGCTTTGGCCTCGTTCAGAATCCTTCTGGCGTCGCCCCATTTCGGCGCCAGTGCGCTGTTCACCAGCTCCGCCATCGTGGTTACCATCCAGCCGACGAGCGGTATGTCCTGCCCGTTTTCCCGCGTCCCTATGCCGTTGTAATACCAGGTGCGTTGCGGCGCGCCGATCGGAGTCCGGGTTTCGGTCAGGTCTCCCCGCAGCCCTCCTCCCATGAGGATATGCAACTTGAGCACATTGCTGATGCTTTCGTCATGCTCGAACTTCCCGGCATCGCGAGGCTCGTTGCCCGTGCCGTCGAAGCTGAAGGCCAATGTGCGGCCGATAGGGGTTTTCATTGCCTGTCTCCCTGGCTAGAGAAGCGGATTGATCGTCTTGATGCCGTCGAAGCGGTTGAAATCGCGGTCGGTGCTTGCGACAGCGGCGCCGTGCTCCAATGCCAACGCAGCCAGATGCGCGTCCATGATCATGGCGCCCCTGGCCTGCCCCTGATCGCAGAGTGCCGCCAGATGCGTCCAGGTTCGAGGCCCGGGCGCCAGTACCTGAACGTTTGGCGCTTCGAGCCAGGATTCCACGATGCCGCAAGCCTCCGCTGGAGAAAGCGGCTCGGCAAATACGCGGCTATCCGTGCCGATGCGCACGAAAGCGAGCAAGGTGACCAGCGCCAGCCGCACGGGCCTGCCCGAAGAAATCTCGCTCTGCAGCCATGCTCGGGCAACCGCATGGCTCGGACTGTCCTGATTGTACGCGTACAGCAGCAGGTTGGCGTCTACGAGAATCATCAGGGTTGCACGGGCCCGTCGAGCAGGTCGAGCAGTCCGCCGATGTTGTCGAGTTCGATTCCGGGGCGAAGTCCCATGGGCCGGGGCCGAACGCGAAACGGCCTGGCAAGCTCGTCTTCCGTCGGTTGCTCAAGACCGCGCCGCAGGTTTTCGTTGAGCGTCTCCTTGAAGCTCGCCCCCGACCGCGCCATGCGGTCTTTCAGCTTCGCCACGACATCGTCTTCCAGCGAAATGGTCGTTCTCATGTGATTGACCCTGCATGTTCAGCACTGAAACACAATGATGCTAGCAAATTGATGCTTCAGGCATCAAGGTGTGCCTTCAATGCTGTCCAGCCGGGTTTCCACACGCGCTACACGCTCGGTCAAACCGGACACGTCGGCGCGCAACCCTGATATCTCGCTCCGCAGCCCACTCTCCAATGAGGAAATTTCGGTCCGCAGCCCACCCTCCAATGAGGACATGTCCGCTTTCAATTCGAGGTACAGCGCCCAGCCGCCCGCCGCCTGGGCCGAGTGGAACGCAAACATAAGCAAGATTAAATTCCAGGACTCGCGATTCCGCCGCCGCTTCGGCTTTCGCTTCGATTTCCCCGATTTACCGTTGTCGTGAAGATCCTGGTTCATGTTCCTCCCTCGCTTCCGACTCCATGATTTCTTTACGAGCGCAGTTTAGGCACAGGTTGGGGGATATGCCTAGAAAACGGCAAAAAAACCCCCGGCCGAGGCCGAGGGTTTTGCTTTCTGGGGCCGATCATCCGGCTCGCAAACTATTTCCCCATTTTTCATGGAGTCGGCGGCTTCAAGAAAACGGGGAAAATACGCAAAGGCCGCCTCATGGAGACCTCTTTCTCCGGTGGTGCGGTGCTGTTGCGACAGGTCGACCGGATGTTGGGTTTGACCAACCCGGGACGCACTCGCCCCGCATCCGCCTATCGCTCCCGCACACAGGGAAAACCGACCGTAAATCGGAGTCCACGCCCCGGAAACCGCGATGGTCGACCCGATTTGCGCCGAAATGGCTGAGTCGAATGAAATTGATCCGCGCCGATGTATCCGCCCTGGGCGAGCGAATGGCGCGGGTGGAGACTCGGTTGGGCGATATCGAGAGGGTGCTTTACCTGGACCCCGAAGCGCCGCGACCGCAATAGCCGTTCGCTGTAGCCTGTCGGCAAACTCCTCCGGTGTATGGCAACGGGAGGCGGGATCATGCACATGGGGCCGGTTTCCGGAATGATCACTCGCAGGCGGGGGAAGTTTCACAGGTTGCCGGAAATGTCTGGAAAACGGGGAGATTATCGAGGGCGCGCGGTGCGGCATGCCCGCCGGGTCAGGACCGACGCTTCCCAATCATCCGTACACCTGCTGCAGGGTGAAAAATATGCTGTTGATCAGGAACACGGCGCCGACCAGCCGCCAGGTCTGCGTTGTCGCCAGCGCATGCATTTTCGCGGTGAGCTTGTGCTCCATGGCTTCGAGTTCCTTCCGCACAAGCTTGGACTCGGACTCCATTTCGCTCCGAACGGATTTGAATTCGGACTTCACCTCGCCGCGGAAGGCTTCGAGCTTGGCATCGGTGGCCAGCGGGGCCACCATGGATTGAACGGTTCGGACGACGGATTCAGCTTCGGATCGATCCATGCCGGACTCTTCAAGTTGCTGGGTGGCAGTCAGTATATCGCAAGTTTCCATGTGGACTCCACGTTTGTCACCAGATCGGCTGGTGTCCCTCGGCGCCGGCCCGCCCGGCGCCTCTCGGCCAAAGTCTGGGACAGTCTTTCTGGAAACGCGTAATTTTCACCGCAAAAAGTTCCCTGGCGCCGGGAGAGGCACTGTCAGCAGCGCCGTATGGTTCTGGCAGGACAGGCCTTGCCCGGCACCGCCAGGAGCGTCGCGCTGCACGGAAACCGGTGGCCCAGAAAGCAAAACTCCCGGTCGAGGCCGGGGGTTTTGCTCCAAGCAGACTCCACGGGACACCCACGACCAGGAATGGCTGCCCCATCGAACATTGTTTATCTGCGGCTTGACAACAAGTTGGAAACCATCATCCTGGACAATTCCGCCGCCGATGCCGGGGACGCTGAAGAACCCCGGGAGCCCGCGCTGCGCCCTTCCGGGTCTTTGCTTTTTTCCCCCGAAATACAGCATTTTTGAAAATCTTTCCTATCCTTTGTGCCCATGCAAGCGCTCGGGGCAACCGGCGCTACTGCATCCACAGCCTGTAGAGGAAGGAAATCATGGATCAAGCCTTTGACACACACGCCGTATACCGTAAACTTCAAGATTCCGACATGCCCGAGCGGCAGGCGGACGCTATCGTCGAAGTCATGAGCGACACCATGGGAACCCTGATTACCAACGAGAAACTGACCGCAGAGCTTGACCTGCGCTTCGGCAAGGCGAAGGAGGACTTCATCCAACTGAAAGGGGACTTCGTCAGCCTGAAAGAGAGCCTCATTGAACTGAAATCCGAAATGAACGAGCGGTTCACAAAACTCGAAGCGAAACTGGAAACGGATATCGCAAAGTCACAGAGATTGATGATAGCGACAATCCTGGGCTCCTCACTCACCATCGTCGCAATGCAGTTCGCCGCGTTGCTGGTATTCCTTCGGCCACTGCTGGGTGAGTGAGCCTGAAAGACAAGAGAACACATGAAACGGAGTTGTGCCTTCGAGAATTGGGGCGGGGTTGACAGCCAAATCCGACATGCCATGTGTTCAAGTGGTATTCAAAGGGCACCACCGGTCCCCGAAAATTGCAGCGCTGTGAAGGGCAAGGCAATGCGTTGCGGTGAATCCGGCACTGTAAAAGGGGCCCACCAGCGCTTGCGGTCGATCTTTACTTCGCCTGATGGCTGACTACCTCAACGGTGGCGAGGATTCTGGGTAACCGGAAGGGCGCAGAGCGACCAACGCCGACCGGGGCTAATTGGTGGCAGATTGACATACGGATGAAGAATGAGAGTTGCTGCATCAAATTGAGAATTCTCGGCGAGCAGTATGCAATAATGGCCAGGCAGTTCTCACGGTCTCGGAGGAGTTCAGCGATGGCGCAAATTCGGAAAGGTCCTTCCCCTGATCCCGCGACATTCCCCGCGGTGCCCTCGGTGAATCTGCTGGATCCTTCCGTTGAGCCAACCGATGAGGAATTGGCGGCGCTTATGCAGGATTTCGTGAAGGTGGTAATGGAGCGAGACAAGGCCGGTCGCATCGCGCTTCAACGTGACCTGGACCGCTGTATCCGAGACGCCGCGGACAGTTCGGGCGATGAGACGGGCGCGAGGCGGGGACCCGCGCCTTGACGCAACGCCCCGAGACTCCCAAGACCCACCGACCCGCGCTAATCGTTATCGCTGGCCCCAACGGGGCAGGTAAAACGACGCTGACGGAAAGAGCGCTTTCTCACCAGTGGCTTGAGGGCTGTGAATACATTAATCCCGACCGAATAGCGGAGGACGAGTTCGGCGGTTGGAACGACCCCCAGTCTGTGCTCCAGGCCGCACGGGAAGCTGACCGAAGAAGGGAATCCTGCCTGAAGGCCGGGAAGCAATTAGCCTTTGAGACCGTTCTTTCCACCGAATCCAAAGTGCATTTCATTCGGCGGGCATTGGTGTCAGGTTTTTTCGTGCGGCTCTTTTTTGTGGGGACGGAGGACCCGGCGATCAACGCGGCCCGTGTGGCCACGCGGGTCATCCAGGGCGGCCATGACGTGCCGATCCCGAAGATCATAAGTCGGCACGGGCGCTCCATCGGCAATCTGGGCGTCCTGCTCCCTGAAGTGGACAGGGGCTATGTTTATGACAATTCCAAGGATGGGGGCGCCCCGAAGCTTGTATTCAGGTCGGTTGACGGCAAACTGATGAAGACCTATGGCCATCCGTCCCTTTGGGCGGAACGGGTTGCCGAGTTGGTCTGGGGCCGCCAGTAGCCTGCGCCGTAGGAATTCACGGCTGCAAATCCGCTCTCTTTGGTCATCCCGCGCGCAGAATGGTGGACGGGCTTTGGGTACTCATCGATGTCGACGGCGATGGTGATTTCGACGCCGGAACCGATATGGCGATCGTCATCACAGGTACCCCAGCCTTGCCATCCTTGATGGCAAGCCGTTCAGTCCTTCAAGAGCTGCGCTCTTAATCGGCTGCGCCCTTCCGGTTACCCAGAATCCTCGCCACCGTTGAGGTAGTCAGCCATCAGGCGAAGTAAAGATCGACCGTAAGCGATGATGGGCTCCTTTACAATGCCAGACTCACCGCAATGTTTGCTGCCTTGCCCTTCACAGCGCTGCAATTTTCGAGGACCGGCGGCACCCTCTGAATATCGCTTGAAGACATAGCATATCGGGTGGCTACCAACCCCGCCCCATTCTCGAAGGCACAACTCGGCTTCATTTCTGCTCTTGTCTTACAGTCTGCGCCCGGATCAGGAATTTTCCTCTCCTGGAAACGCAAAACCCCCGGCCGAAGCCGGGGGTTTTGGTTGAGGGCGGCGAAGCCGCCGGGGTTCAAAGGATCAACCAGCGACAAAATCGGCGGTTGTAAGATCGATATTGCCGGTGAGCTTGATGACATGATCGGTCGTGATATCCAGATCACCGTCGCCATCGACATCGATAAACACCCAGGTGTTTTGGTTGGTTCCATCATCGGCTTCATGGACCACCGCCACCGAGTGCTTGTTGATGCTGCCGCCAAAGCCACCGTCCGTGGGAGTCCTGGTCTCGAAGAAACCATTCGCGTTGGCCCGGACAAATGCTTGCAGCGAGTCGTGGCTGTCATCGATATCCGGGGTGTCGCCATTGTTGTCGTGATCGACATCCGGATCACCTGCATCGATAACCCATGTATTCGCATCGACATTGACTTCGCTATCGCCAGCTTGCTTGATACGCCCTTGGAAGCTGTCGCGCAAAGCCTTCGGCAGCACGATGGAGTCATTGGCAACCTCAAAATTTGCGGTGCCATCACCGATGGTGTCCATGCCCTCCGCAGCATTGGTCCTGGCATTGAAACTCAACTGCGAATCGGAAACCGCCTTGATGATGAACATGTCGTTGCCGACACCGCCAATCAAGATGTCGCCACCCGCGCCGCCGGTCAATTCATCGTCACCGGCGCCGCCATTCAGCGTGTCCATGCCGTCGTTGCCTTCGATCTCGTCGTTACCTCCACCGCCAGTGAGCATGTCCATGCCGCTGCCGCCCACCAATTCCAGGTTGCCCAAGGAGTCGGTTTTGTCGGTTCCGTCACGATCAGGGTCTGTGCCGTTGAAGATCACACCGCCGGTGTTATCGCTGGCGTCAATCAGATCCAGTTCGCTGAGCGCGCCCGCGGTGGCGTCGGAATCGATCTTGATCACAAGCATCGCGTTTCCGCTGACGTAGATGTCCTCTATCGTCGCGCTTGAGGCCGCATTCAGCGTCAGCATGTTCTGATAGTCGGCCGCTCCGGGACGGTTCGTCGCGGGAGATGTCCTCGAGCCGCCGGCCATGGCGCTTGAGTCGACATTGAGCGCTTCGATTTCTCCGTCGGTCGCAAGCATCAAGCTCACTTCACCCATGGTGCCGGCGGCGGATTTCATATCGTTGTCGCCACCGATGGCCAGCAAGTTGACATCGAGTTCACCGCTGTATCGGACCCGGGTCTCATCCGGCATGTCATGGACGATGTCGGCCATGGCAGTAGCCATGCCTTTCGCGCCATGCACGGTGATTCCCATGCCGTCCGCCATGTTCTTCAGCGTCACTTTTGCTTTTGTGCCACCTCGGGCAACCACGGTATCGACGCCAAGACGCGCGATGTCATACGTCCCCCCGGTGCTGCCGCCAACATCCAGAGTCTCAAAGTTCGAGAAGATCGACTTGGTGGTCGCGCCGTCCTTGTAGGTCTTGTCCGGGGCGGACAACTTCAGCGTGTCCATGCCTTCGCCGCCATCCACGCGGCTCTTGTCGCTGCCGCCATTGTCGCCGACGAACGTGTCATTCCCGGCGCCCAGGTCCACCATGAGGCCAGCGCCACGATGCGCTCCCATGACATTGACCGTGTCGTTGCCGCCGCCGGAACTGACGCTCGCAAGCTTGGCGGTTTCGGAACTGGTCAATGTGACCTTGTCGCCTCCATCGCCGGTCATGACGGATGCCAGGGCGGCGCCGCCCGCGGTGATCATGTTGGCGCCCATGTTTCCGCTTGCGTCGATCATGGCCAACTTGGCCATTCCGGACGCATCCGTGGTGAACTTTCCGTCGCCGCTCACGGTGAGCATTGCCAGCGAGTTCGAAGCGGTCGTATTGTCGAACTTGTTGACATCCAGCACCAGGTTATTAGCGCCGAGGTCCACGGTGAGCATCTTCACTTCGTCCGACGCCAGATGGAAATAGGAGTTTCCGACGACTGTGATATCGATGTTTTCCGCGGAACCGGCGCCCTTGATGCATAGTTTGCCAGGCATTTTCGGAGTGCCGTTGGTATTGAAGGAGCCGTAATGGTTGACGGTAATCGACAAATCTTCCGGCATGTCCTTTCCGTCAGCCATCTTGGACTCATTCTGGACCAGCACAACCGCCTGGGTGTTGTGCAGTTGGACGGTTTCGATCGCGTCCGAATGCACCTTGAGGGTGGGCCCGCCGCCGGAAGGCGTGCCGGGCGTTCCCGCAACGTAACCGTCCGCCATCGTGATGTCTTTGGTCACGCGAATCTGGCCTGTGATCAAGTCAACAGCCTCTGCGGATTCATTCTCAGTCGTGCTAGGGTCATCAGTGATCGCGGGCAAGCCTTCCTGCTTCGCGATGTAGTACGTGTTTAGCGCCGCCTCAGTGGCAGTGACCGCATTGAATTCACGGGCCACAGAATCCAACACCACATACTGCACCACAGTCTCGGAAGGTGAGAGACCTTGGTTGGCGGTGGGTATGTCCGCTTCTTTCACCGCCGACGTGTCGGGGTCTGTCCCTCCCGTAGTCGTTACCGCATCCCGGGCCAAACCGTCAACACTGACGCTGGCGACGCTGGCGGACTGCCCGCCTCCGGAATTCTTGCCGATGGTGACGCTCATGCCGCCCTTGACCATGACCGATTCGGTGTGGCCGCCGGAACCGATATGCACCATTGAGCTTGGGCCGGCTTCGATATCGACAGCGCCGCCGGCGCCGACGATTTCCACATTGCCGTGGAAAGTCCTGTCGGAACTGACCATGGCGCCATCCACCATGACTTCGACCGAGGTTTCGTCATCCCGACCGAATCGTTCCAGGGAAACGCTTTCAAGTCCTTCCCAATCGCTCAAATCGGCATCGACGCCGCCCACGGTGTTGATGACAAGGTTCTCGACATTGCGGATGTCCTCGGTGCCGAGGATAAGCTCGCTACCGGTATTGACGCCAAACACATGGATGGTGTCGTTGCCCGCGCCGCCGTCGATGCTGTCGAAGGAACTCAGGGTTTCGTTGAAGAGACCGTCAGCCCCCTGCTCCGGCTGGGCGACAAAGGTGTCGTCGCCGTCGCCGCCATTGAAAACATCGATCGTCGGCGTGAGGACATAACGCATGCCCATCATCGGGTCTTCCATGACGGGATTGTCGATGGCGTCTTTCGCCATCATCACGCTGTCCGCGTCGGCGGTCACGCCGTCCAGCACGCTGGCGGACGGGTCCGCCATGCGGGCGTTCAGCGTATAATGTTCGGCCACCTGGATCTGGTTATGGAACGCCATCGCCGCCATGCCGAGATCGGCATAGGCGTCGTGACTCTCGCCCGCCATGGCGATGTCGTGCAGGGCGCCGACCACCGCCAGCGCGAGCGCGCCGCGGGTCATGCCGTCGTTCAGCAAGCCGACGACGATGCCTTCGGCCCCGGTCATCACTTCGGCGGACACGTTGTCGCCGAGCAAGTCTCCGAGAAAATCCGCCGCGAATTCCGCGTTGGTGAGGAAGGCGGGGTAGGTCGCCTGGAAGGCGTCGGAACCCGCTATGTGGTTCGCGATGTCCTCCAGCGACATGCCGTCTTCGCGAGCGGCCACCCATTCGTTGAGCAGGTCGGTGCCCGGGGCGCTTCCCAGCATCGCCACCGATAGCCCGATCAGGCTGGTTCTGGTTTCAGCAGTTACTGCCATTTTCGTTACTCCTTGATATCAAGTTTCAAATTTCGTCGTGGTCAGTTTGCGCAAACTGACCGCCAACTCGTCATGCGAGCATAAACAAGACACCCCGAAGCGCATGTGACTGTAATCACACAAGTCCGGGATTGCCGGCTTTTGGGACCGGCACCGCCTGTCAGCCCGCGATTTTCCTGTGCTGCAAACCAGTCAGGGCCACGAGCAAGCAGACTTGGTGCGGGATGTTACTACTAATAGGAGGAGTGGAACAACATTTGAGTTGCATTTGCAGCAATTCCCGGTAGCTCCGCACTTCGTCCCAGAAATACAGCGGTCGCTCCGCCCTGGCTCGCGCCGCTTGAAACAACCGGCAACTTCCCTGTTGCACCTGGTCGATGAGAAAGGCGAGCATCATCAGATGCGCGAACACCGTCGCCAGATGGTTGTCGCCGTGGCCGTAATTGTGCTCAAGGCCTTAGCCTTGGTTCTTCAGGGTGTTGAAAGTCTCGTTCTCGATGCGCCAGCGAGCCCGCCCCGCCCGCGTCAACGCCTCCGCGTTCGCCTCGGTGACCGCAACATCGGTGACCTGGGAAAAACACTGTGTCCGCTTGCCCGGACGGGTTTCCCGGCATTCCAGGAAATTCACCTCCAGGTCAAAATTCGCATCGTTCAGCGGTGCGCCGTTCAGATAACGGTATTGGCGCACCACGCCGGCGGCGCCGGTCCTCTCGAAAACCCGCGTCCCCCGCGTGGCGTCCACCCACGCAAACAGATGGACGTGGTCGCCAGGCTTCACCCCCAGCACAAAACGCATGTCCAGCGACTGCAACAGGCGAATGTGCGGCCCATTCGACGCCAGCGCGTCCTCCACCAGCAGCTTCAGGTGGGGATGCTCCCGCCGCACACGGGCCAGCAAGCGTTTGCCCGCGTTGCGCTCACAGTCGTTCTTGCGCGCTCCATCCCCCTTCCCGATCACCTCCGGCGCCAACGGAAACACTTCCGCGCTTCCCGCAACAATCCCGGCGCGCTCAACGCGCCGCGCAACTGTACTCTGGTTTTTCATCAATACGCAACCCATTGATTTTTTTACAATTAAATTCCTAGCGGGAATTGCCGTGGCCGTGGTGTTTCTTCACGAGCGCAGTGCAGGCACAGGTTGAGGGCGGCTAAGCCGCCGGGGTTGTGGGTTTTGCGGCCATTTTCTGGCGCTGGCGCCGGAGCTGCACCTGGGAGGAAACATCCTGGCCTCCAGCGTGGCGGGAATTTCCTCATGGCGGCGGGAAGAATCGCAGGACGGCAAACACGAAAGTACTCATGAAAGTGGACATGGCAAGCATCGCCCCGGACAGTTTCCAGAACAACCTGGTCTCCATTTTCGCCAAGTCTGCGCCCACTGAATTTCGAATCGACCTGTCCAGGTCTTTCATCTCCCCGCGAAGTGACTCACCCAGACTTGCCATGTCTTCGCGAAGCTGCTTCTCCGAGGCCGCGAGATCGGCCTTGGTGGCGAGTGGGGCTACAGCCTCCTGAACAACGCAAACAACTGTTTCAGCCTGGGATCGGGGCATGCCGGTCAACTCCAGCCTCCGGGCGGCCGGGATCATCTCCTCAGCTCTCATTGCGGCTCCTTCTATATCACGAAATTACGGAAATGTGAACGAATCGGCCAGCGATGACCGCGCATCATCCGACCTGGATCGTTTCGACCTGGAAGGTATAGGCGAGAAGCCGGGAAAATGCGTGGAAATCGAGTCAAAAAAACGGACACCCAGGCGGCGGGCCCCAAACAGGCAATGGAGATGGGTCACCCGTAGTCTGAGTGGTGGGTGTCCTGCGTCTATTCGGTTCTGCTGAGGCGAGTCATCGGCCATACCGCCTCACGGTTACAACGAAAGCCGGGAAAATCGTCCAGGCCGCTCGGCCACCCACTTGCCTCGAAACTTTTTCGCCCTGATTCCTGGCATTTTTCCCAAACTTTCCTATGCTTTGTCCCCGAAGCACGAGATATGGGCCTTGCGCCCGAAATTTGAGCAATTAATGGAGGAAATCATGCAGCCGGCGTTTGACACACTGAGCGCATTTCGTAAACTGGAACAAGCGCGGGTCCCGAAGGCGCAAGCCGAAGCAACCATCGAAGTCATGAACGACGCCACAAGCTATCTGGTCACCAAAGAATACCTCACCGTAGAGCTTGGCCAGCTGATGACCAAGTTGGATGAGCGATTCGATAAAATCGATGAACGATTCGCCAGGATCGATGAACGATTCGCCAAGATCGATGAAAGATTCGATAAAATCGATGAACGATTCGCCAGGATCGACGAACGATTCGGCAAAGTGGAAAAGAGCATCACTGGCCTTGACGCAAAACACGAAACGAACCTGGCAAGGTCGCAAAAGTTCATGATGGCGACCATTTTGGGAACCTCACTGACAATTGTCGCCATGCAGTTTGCGACGCTGCTTGTCGTGTTGGGCCCCTTGCTCACCGCAAGCGGGTAAGCTTTGCCCGGCGACCAGGGGCCTGCGGCGCAGGCTCCTAGACACCGCTGGGAATCACCCCCGGCGTAATGAAAATCAGTAGCTCGGTGCGCAGGGTGTCGGTGATGCTGCGTTTGAAAAGCCAGTCGATGCCCGGAATGTCGCCGAGAATCGGGGTTTTGGATTCGGTGATGGCGGCTTCTTCCCGGAATACGCCGCCGAGGACGATGGTTTCGCCGTCATCCACGAGGGCGCTGGTGATGACTTCGTTGGTATTGATGGATGGCACGCCGGAGGCCGTTGGCGAGACTGCGTCCTGGCGGACTTCGAGTTCCATGTTGATCTGTCCGTTGGGCGTGATGCGGGGCGTGACCCGGAGCAGCAGGACCGCATCCTCGAACTGGGTCACCGAACCCCCGGCGGCGCCGCCGGCCTGGGATTGATAGGGAATTCTCACGCCGGAGCGGATTTCCGCGGTGACCTTGTCCTGGGTGGTGACTTTCGGTCTGGCGATGATTTCGCCGTAGCCGCTGCTTTCCAGCGCGGCGAGTTCGAGTTCGATGAGTTCGCTGCTGCCGCTGTAGCCGATGCTGAAACTGCTTGCCCTGGCCGCCATGCCGAGATCAATGGCGAGTTCGTCCTGTTGCCGCCCCGGGGCAATGCCCTGACTGATGCCGTAGCGGATGTTGCTGCCCGCGTCCAGCGTTCCCCCGGCGGCCCAGCGGACGCCGAAATCCCGGGAATAGTCGGTGGACACATTGACGATGCGGGCCTCGATCAGTACCTGCCGCACCGCCACATCGAGGCTGGCGAGCAATTCCCGCATTGCAGCCAGATTCTCTTCGAGGTCCTGCACGATGATGGTGTTGGTGCGCACGTCCACCGAGGCCGAACCCCTGGGCGAAAGCAGGCCGCGGCTGCCTTCGGCGACTGTGGCGCCCTCGCCGGCGCCAAGCATGAGTTCGAGAAGCACCGAGGCGTCAGCGTAGTTGACTTGCAGCAATTCGGTAACCAATGGCGCCAACTCCAGCGCCTGGCGGCCGGCTTCGAGTTCCTGCTGCCTTTGCAGGGCCATCTCCTCAGCGGTGGTGACGAACATCACATTGCCTTCCATGCGGTAGGCAAGATTGCCCGCCCGCAGCACGAGTTCCAGCGCCTGCTCCCAGGCCACGCCATCGAGCTGCAGGGTGGTATTGCCGCTGACGGCATCCCCTGCCACCAGGTTGAATCCCTGGGCGTCGGCGAGGATCTGCAGGGCGGAGCGGATGGGGATATCCTGGAAGGAGAGATCGATGCTTGCCGCACTTTCGACCGAATCAACGGGCTGCGCATCGTCCGCCGGAGCGGTTGAAGGGTCGGTTTGCTGGGCTGCGGCAGCGCCCGTGAGAAGGAACCCGCACACCAGACAGCATGCGAATCGCTTCAGCGCGCCGAACCTTTCTGCAAAGAATGTATTCATCGTTCTTCCTCCCGGGCCAGCAGGATTTCCCGGGTTGGTTCCGCGCCGTTATCTCCCTGGCCCGATTCGAGCAACAGCACGCCGAGTTCTGAAATTTGCCCGACGCGGTTCCGGTTGCGGCCAAGATCATCGCCGGGGCGCACCCGATGCACCCTGCCTTGCGGGTCGCGAATCAGCCCGCTCGGTTGCCGGCCCTGCCTGAACAGCCCCACGAACTGCAATTCATGGAGCCCGTATTCCGCCAATGGCCAGGAACTGGCCTGGCTCTCCCCGGGTTGGGCGTCAGACGATTTACGAAAAGGGTCCCGATTGGTGTCCGCACGATAAGTGAACGGCGCCGCCTGGTGTGGCTCGAAGGGACTTTCCAGGCCCGGAGTTTCGCGGGCGACAACGGCTTCCGCATCGGACAGGGGGCGATAGCGGTAACTGCGGGCCTGCAAAACCAGTTCGAGACCGCCTTCCAGCATCGCCGCCAGGCTGAAATCGTGGCTGCTGACGATACGGTCGAGCGAAGCCAGGCCACCGAGAAAAGCGCCGATATCATGGTAAGCGCCGGCCAGACGGATTTCCATGGGCTGCTCGACATAATGCCGGGCTTCGCGCTCATCCGGCAGTTCGATTGACTTGAATTCGAGACCGCCGACAAGCCCGAGAGTGGAAATTTCATCCATCAGGGCGGGGATTTCACTTTCGTAGGGCAGTTGCCGCAGCATGCGCATGTAAGGCGCTTCGTTTTGTCGGGCCCACTCGCGGTAGCGGGTGAGTTCCGCGGCGCTTGTGGTCAGGCGCTGCAGCTCAGCCCGCAACCCCGCCGCCTCAAGCTCCAGCCCGCCTTCGCGCTGCTGCAGGCCGCGCAGCACCAGCAAGTAAGCACTGCCGAACAGCGCCAGGGCGAGCAGCAGAATCAGGCAGGCCTTGACCGAAGACGGCCAGTCGCCCATTCCCGCCGGCTCGCCAAGTTCGCGCCAGTCAAATTCATTCAGTTCGCGGATGATCCCGGCAATCTTTCCCATGATCTCAACTCCCGTCTCCGGCAAGCAGCAAAAAGAGGCTGAAAGTGAAATCGCCGCTGGCGGCGGCAGCGCTTTCCGCTTCCGCCACTCCCGCGAGTTCCACTTCCACAAACAGTGGCGAGACAGCCAGTTCGCGCATCAATTCCGCAATGTCGGCCTGGGAATCGGCTTCTCCTCCTATTCGTAGCTCGGCGCCGCTGCGGGCAATGCGGCGGTAATGCGCCGCATCCGGCAGGCTCCGGGCGAGTTGGGCGAGGATTTCCGCCGCCAGCGGGCGGCTGCGCTGCAGTTGGTTGAGCACTTGCATGTGCCGCAAGGTCTGTTCCTGCTCGCCCCGCAATCGCTCTGCTTCCGCGCTGCGGGCCTCGAGCCGGACGATCTCGACGCGCAAATGCCGGTTCTCGACAATGTTGCCGGCGATACCGGCGTTGACCGTGCGATACAGCAGCAGCAACACCGCGCCGCTTGCCAGTGCCGTGACCGCAAGCAGCACAAGAAATTGCCGCCGCCGGTGCTCACGCCGTCGCTCGCGCCAGGGCAGCAGGTTAACCATGGACGAGCCTCCGTCCATGACCATCTCCCGCGATTGCCAGGCCCGCCGCAAGCAGCAGGGAAGGCGCCTCGCCTACGTTGCGCCCTTCGGCTTCCGCGGGGAATGGATTGGCAAGCGCCGCCGGCAAGGCCAGCAATTGCCCGGCCTGTTCGGCCAGATTTCGCGCCACGGCGCCTTCGCCCCAGAGCCAGAGGCGGGCGATCTGACCCGTTGGACCGGGACGGACTGCAGTGCGGAACGACTGCAATGCCTGTGCGAGATGCCTGATGACGGCCCCGGCATGGGCCGCCGGATCCTGCCGCAGCGTTTCCCCGCCATTGAACGGCCGCTCTTCGCAGTGAAGCGAAATACCGGTGGCCAGCACTTGCAGGCAAATCGCCGCAGTGCCGATTTCGGCAACAGCCACGAGTTCTTCCCGCTGCGTTCCAGAATGAGCGTTCGACTCCCTCTCGCCCTGCGCTTTCCAGGCAGGATCGCGGGCTGTCCTTGCGTCGGAAGCAACTCGCCCAGGCCCACCCAGGGCCCGCTCCAGGGCGTGATGTTCCACATCCACCGCGACCGCCCGCAACCCGCCCAGGGACAGCGCCTGTTCGCGCATTTCCACCTGCTCGCGGCGGCACAGGGTCAGCAGCGCCTGACCGGCGCCATTCGCCGCTTGCCCCAAGCGACAGAAATCCATGCGGGCTTCCGCCAGCGGCCAGGGCGCCATACGTTCGGCTTCAAGCAAAATCTGCGCTTCGAGTTCCGCTTCGGGCAAGTCAGCATCCATCTCAAGCCGGCGCTGCAAGACTGCCGAATTCGGTACCGCGGCAACCGCATCCTTCCCGACCGCGCCAAGTGATTCCGCAGCTTCCTTGATCGCTGCGCCCACCGCATCCACATCCCGTACACTCCGATTCACCAGCGCCCCGGCCGGCAGAGCCTGAATCGCATAATCCAGCGGCATCACGCCTTCCCCCGACCAATGCACCAGCTTCACCGCACCCGCACCGATATCCACCCCAATTCGCCCCCGGCCCCGCGCCAGGCCCAGCAATTCCGGCAGCCAACTCAACATTCGAACAGCCATGTTTTCACTCCAACAACCAAGGTTCCCCATAGGTGTAGTGCAAAAGAGCGGAACTTGCGTAGTTCATCGGGAAAATTCTTGCTTCGACGAGGAGATTCTGCGACTTCGCTTCGCTACGCGCAGAATGACGGGGGGCTTCGCCGCGCCCAAAATCATGAAAGTGGGATGCCGTAAGCCACTGCGGGATTCCCAGTTACAACGATTTCACAAGCAATACCCCACCTTGAGGTGTATAATCCGCCGAGAAGCGCCGCTCGGTTGTGAGATGACAGTGCGGCACGGGAATTCCAGTGGACGCCAGACTGAAACCGTATGTGAAGTGGGGTGGCCTGTTTGCCCTTGCCTGTGTTGCGGGCGTCTGCATGGTTGCTTCCGCCGCCTATCTGTACCTCGCGCCGCTACTCCCCTCCGCTGAAGATTACCGCCATGTGCAGCTCGAAACCCCCCTGCGCATCTACACCGCCGACCTGCGGCTGATCGACGAAATCGGCAACCGCCGGGATCCGGTGGAATACGAAGATCTGCCCCAGGTGCTCATCGATGCACTGATCGCCACCGAAGACGTGCGTTTCTATTCCCACCCGGGCGTTGATGTCCAGAGCCTGCTGCGGGGCTTTTACGGTTTCCTCACCGGCAACCGCCTCGGCGGAGGCAGCACCATCACCATGCAATTGGCGAACAATCTTTCCTTCGACAGCGACAACGTGTACATGCGCAAATTCAAGGAAATCTTCTTCGCGCTGCAAATCCAGCGCGAGTTGAGCAAGGAAGAAATCCTGACCCTGTATCTGAACACCATTTATTTCGGCTCCGGCGCCGACGGCATCGGCGCCGCCGCCTCGGTCTACTACGGCAAGGAAGTGAACGACCTCACCCTGGCCGAATCGGCCATGATGATCTCGCTGCTGCCCTGCCCTTCCTCCTGCAATCCCCTGGCGAATCCGGACCGGGCCCTCGAACGGCGCGAAACCCGCCTCGCCAACATGCGCAATGAGGGCATGATCGGCGAAGCCGAATTTGCCGCGGCCAATGCCATGCCAGTTACCGCGAACCGGCGCAGCCGCGACATCGAAGTGCCGGCGCCTTTTGTCGCCGAAATGGTGCGCCAGGAACTGTATGACCGCTACAGCGAGGATACCTATACCCAGGGATTTGAAGTCATCACCAGTATCGACGGCGACAAGCAGTTGCTTGCCAATGCCGCGCTGGTCAACGGGCTGGAGAATTATTATGACCGCCGCCACGGCTACCGCGGCCCCAGCGCCAATTACCCGCCGGACCTGATCGAGCCGGAAGCCCAATGGCTGCGCGAACTCGAAGGCGTGCCCACCTATGGCAACCAGCGCCCGGCCATCGTCACCGGCGTGCAGTCGCGGTCCTTCACCGCGCTGCTGCAATCGGGAGAAGCCATTACCGTGCCCTGGGAAGGCATCCGCTGGGCCTATCGGTTCCGCAACCGCAATGAAGCCTGGCCGCCGCCCCAGGCCGCGGGCGATGTGGTTTCGGTGGGCGACCTGATCCGCCTGCGGGAATTCGAAGGCGAATGGCAACTCGGCCAGGTTCCGGATATCCAGGGCGCGCTGGTTTCGGTCTCGCCCGATGACGGCTCCATTCTGGCGCTGGTGGGAGGCTACGATTTTCGCCTCAGCCAGGTGAACCGCGTCACCACGCCCCGGCCTCCCGGGTCCAATTTCAAACCGTTCCTTTACGCCGCGGCGCTGGCCAATGGCTATTCCCCGGCGAGCACCATCAACGACGCGCCCTTTACCCGGGGCGACTATCGGCCCGGCAATTACGAGAACAATTTCCTCGGCCCCATTACCCTGCGCCACGCCCTGCGGGAATCACGCAATGTGCCGGCGGTGCGGCTTTATGATCAGCTCGGCGCCGCCTCGGTGCTGCCCTATGTGGGCAAGTTCGGCTTTGACGCCGGAAATTTCCCCGGCAATGACCTGACCGTGGCCTTGGGCAGCCAGGATGTGCAGCCGCTGGAAATCGTCGCCGGCTACGCGGCCATCGCCAACGGCGGCTATCAGGTGGAACCCTGGCTCCTGCGGCAGATCGCGAACATTTCCGATGGCGTCGTCTACGCCGCCGAGCCCCCTTCGCTTTGCGAAGACTGCCAGACCGGCAGTGGCGCTGTCATGCCAGTGGCGGAGCCCGGACGCGTCATCGATGAGCGCGTCGCCTTTATCCTCGGTTCGATGCTGCGTTCGGTCATTGAAGACGGCAGCGGCGCCCGGGTGCAGCGGGAAATCGGCCGTTCCGACCTGATGGGCAAGACCGGCACCACCAATGGCCCGCAGGAATTGTGGTTTTCCGGCTTCAACCGCAATCTGGCCACTACGGTTTTTGTCGGATTCGATCAGCCTGAACCACTCGGCGAAAGGGAACAGGGCGCCACGGTTGCGGTGCCCATCTGGATCGACTACATGAAACAGGCGCTGGCCGACGAACCGGAAGCCGGCCTGCGGCGGCCCGATGGCATCGTTGACCGGCTGGTGGACCGCGAATCCGGCGCGCCGGCGATGCCGGGCGACCCGGATGCGGTATTCGAGTACTTCCTTGCGGAAAATGCGCCTGAAAACCATGCCGCACCGGCGCTCGGCAGCGACGCCGACGCTGGCGAACAGCCGCCGCTAAGCACCGAAACGATATTCTGAACGGATTGGCCTGCTGAAGGCCGACCGTCAGGCCTCAGACGCGACGGTCGCCGAAGCGCCGCTTGAAACGGTCCACCCTGCCGCCGGAATCAAGAATCTTTTGCTTGCCGGTGTAGAAGGGGTGGCACCTGGAGCAGACCTCTATCAGTATGTCCCTGCACAGCGTGGATTGGGTCTCGATCACATTGCCGCAACTGCAGGTCGCCTTGATCTGCGAATATTGAGGATGAATGTCAGGCTTCATGGAATGATGTTCCGATTAACAGCCGGCAAGCCCGAAATCCGGCCCACCGCTCCGAATGGCCGGGCATTCTAGCAAACCCCGCCAAACAAGCAAGCGCTGCGCCTGCTTCCCATACCAGCAATTCCCATTATGGCAATGGGCGCGCTTACATCGGTCATCCTGCGCGGAGTCGCAGGATCTCATTGCCTGACCACTGCAAGAGATTCTGCGACTATGCTTCGCTTCGCGCAGAATGACGTGAAGGTTGGAGCGCCAAAAGAGGATTGCTGTTTTCCACCATTATGCCGCTTCTTGCCGAAACAGATTATGGCCTTGCCGGCACCAGCACCGTTTTTCGCTGGGCTACCTGCAGGTCCATGTCCTGGCGCAGCCAGCAGGTGCGACGTTTGATCAGGGAACTGGAATCGGCGAAGTCCCGACAGACAATCTGCATCTGCTCGGGAGCGGTTGCATTGTGTTGGGCGACTTCGGCGCGGTTTGGCGCTCGCCGGCCAGGTCCGTGTTCCGGGTTTGCCGCACAGGCGGCGAACAGGCAAGGCAGGGCGATGGCCGCCCCGAGTCGTATTGCATGCTTCATGATTGAAAACCTCCAGGCTGAGTGATTGGGGATGCGCACCGGCCGCAGGTGGATACCCCGCAAGGTGCAAGCGGGCCTCCGGGGCGTGCCCTTGGCCGGTGCGCGGAGAAAGCCTAGGAAGAGTTTTCAGGAATTGCGTAATTTGCGGGGGAAATAATTCGAGGCGCTGTCATTGTTGTATGCTTGCGTCCCGCCAATGGACTCAGCCACGGGAGCAGGAACCATCATGATTGATCTCTACACCTGGAACACGCCCAATGGGCGCAAGGTTTCCATCATGCTGGAAGAGCTGGAGTTGCCCTACCGGGTGATTCCCATCAATATCATCAAGGGCGACCAGCATAGCCCCGAGTTTGACGCCCTGACACTGAATCACAAGATTCCGGTTATCGTCGATCATGAGTGCGACATGACACTGATGGAGTCGGCGGCGATTCTGCAATATCTGGCCGAGCGCGAAGGCAAGCTGCTGTGTCCACCAGGGCCCGATCGCTGGCAGTCCCTGGCCTGGCTCATGTTCCAGGTAGCCCACGTGGGGCCCATGCTTGGCCAGACCCACCACTTTCTCCAGTTCAATCCGGGCAAGGTGCCCTACGCCGAAGAGCGCTACGGCAAGGAGACCGAACGGCTGTACGGCGTACTCGAAAGACGCCTGCAGGGCCGTGACTACATCGCCGGGCATTATTCCATTGTGGATATCGCCACCTGGCCGTGGATATCACGGTATGAATGGCAGCGGATTGACTTCAACCAGTTCCCGCAGCTGCGGGACTGGTATCTGCGCATTGCCGCCCGCCCCGCCGTACAGCGGGGCTACGGCGTTCCGGATGCGGCGGAGATTCCCCTGCCCGGGCAGTGAAACTCATCGGACAGGGAGCGGACTTGCAGCCATGAATTCCTGTGGCACAGTCTCCTGACTATGCGAAATCGCACCATTTTGATGCAGCCGGCCTGGGGCCTCGACTGAAAAATTCCCGTAAAGCACTGTTTTTTCGAAAGATTCCAAAATTGGCCTGAAGATTGCTTACTAGCTTGTACACAGGAAAAAATCCGACCGCGAACCGGATTCATCATGTACGCATCGCTTACATCAAATGGAGAACATCATGAAAAGATTCAGCTTGTTTGCCGCCAGCGTCTTGGTCTTGCTGCCGTGCGGCTCCTTCCTCACCAGCGCCGCCAATGCCCAGGAAGTTTCCTACAACATCGGCTGGGCTTCGGAATATTACTACCGCGGCCTGCTGCAGAAGGAATCCTCCGGCAGCGCCGGCATTGATTTTACTTCCGGCGGCTTCTTCGCCGGCGGCTGGACGGCGGATGTAGGCGATGGGCTTGAGGTTGACGGATACTTCGGCTACGGCATCGAGACCGAGGAAGGCTTCAGCGCGAGCGTGGGCTTCACCGGTTACTACTACACCGGCGAATTCGACGACACCTACGAGGAACTCAATCTCAACTTCGGCTACGGCATGCTGGGAATCGAGTATTCCTTCGGAACTTACGGCAATTTCGACGGCCCCGAGCAGGACTACAATTTCCTCGCGGCAACCATCAGCGGCGACAATGGCCTGTACGGCACCCTGGGCAATTTTGGCGGCGACTTTGACGGCAACTACATCGAAATCGGCTACGGCCTCAGCATCAGCGAAATCGATTTCGGCGTGGCGGCGATCTTCAGCAGCGAAGAATTCGGCGCCGGCAACGGTCAGTTCGACGCCGACGGCAACCCGGAGGAAAGCCAGGCCCTGGTCTTCACCATCGGCAAGACATTTTGAGCGCGAGGTCCGGGCCGCGGGAATTCACATTCTCCGCACGACCTGGCCGGGAAGCGCGCCGGTGTGTTCGCCGTCGCGCAATACCGGCTCGCCATTGACGAGCACATGCACCATGCCCGTGGCGTATTGGTGGGGGTCATCGTAAGTGGCGTGGTCGCGGACCTGGTCCGGGTCGAAGATGGCGATGTCGGCGAAGTTGCCTTCGCGCAGTTCGCCGCGGTCGGCGATGCCGAGATTGTCCGCCGGCAGTTTCGACAGTTTGCGAATGGCGTCGGGAAGCGTGATGACCTGGTCTTCCCGCACATACTTGCCGAGCACCCGGGCGAAATTGCCGTAAGCCCGAGGGTGGGTCATGCGGTCGAGAAATTCGCCTTCGGCAGCCATGGAAGCCGCATCCGAAGCAAAACTGACCCAGGGCAGGGCGATGCCCCGGGCCACATTGCCCGCCGACATCAGAAAGTAAACCACCTGCACCCGGCTACCGTCTTCCACCACGAGATCGATAGCCGTCTCCGCCGGGGAGCTTCCCCGTTCCCGGGCAACCTCGCCCAGGGTCATGCCGGCATAGCGTCGCAGTTCCGGGTTTTCAAAGCCCGCCAGCAAGGTGCCCGCAGGGCCTGCGGCAAGCGCCAGATTCTCCCATTCATCGGTGGGGGTGGTCATTTCCTCCAGCACCCTGGCGCGGATTTCCGGGTCTTGCAGGCGCTCGGCCCAGGCGGCGTAGCCGCCTTCCTGCACCCAGGGCGGCATGGCGGCGTCGAGGCCGGTTGAGCCAGCGGTATAGGCATAGATGTTGGCGGTGATGCGCAGCCCTTCCGCCCGGGCCGCTTCCACCCGGGCGACCACATCGTCGAACTTGTCCCAGTTCTCGCGGCCCGCCATTTTCAGATGGTAGATTTCGGCGGGGATATTCGCTTCCCTGGCGATGTGGATCAATTCATCCACTGACTCCAGCAGGCGGTTGCCTTCGCTGCGCAGGTGGGAGATGTACATGCCGCCGTATTCCCCGGCGACCTTGGCGAGTTCCACCAGTTCCCCGGTGCTGGCATAGAAGGCCGGGGCGTAGATCAGCGAGGAGCCGAGGCCAAGGGCGCCTTCTTCCATGGCCTCGCGCACGAGTTCGCGCATGCGCTCGAGCTCGTCCTCGTTGGGCGCGCGGTCTTCGTAGCCCAGAACATTCACCCGCACCGTGGTGGCGCCCACGAACGAGGCCACATTGGTGGAAACGCCCCGCTCCACGAGAAAATCGAGATATTCGCCCAGGGTGGTCCACTCTCCCGCCCAGCGCGGATCGACTTCGGCCTGCATGGCTGTATTGAGCGGGCCTTCCGAGCGTCCTTCGCCAAAGACTTCCAGGGTCACCCCCTGACGGATGTCGCTTTGGCTGCGGCCATCGATCAGCAGGGAATCCGTGGCCCAACTGAGCATGTTGATGAATCCCGGCGCCACTGCCAGACCGCTGGCGTTGATCACGGTTTCCGCATCGCCTTCCAGATCGCCGATGGCGGCAATCCGTTCGCCGCTGATGCCGATGTCGGCGATATAGGGCTCGCCGCCGTTGCCGTCGTAGATGAGTCCGTCGCTGATAATGACATCGTAACCCGGGCCGCAGGCGAACAGCCCGGTGAGCAGCAATGCGCCAAGCGCGCTTCGGTATCGCATGATGGTTTCGCTGTTATCTGGACCGCAGGAATTGTACCGCGAGATCGGGAAAATCGGTGAACAGGCCATCGACATTCGCGGTGAAATAGTGCTTTTCCAGCAGGTCGGCGAAGTTTTCGGCGTAGCCCGGCAATTGACCCGGGTCGGCGCGGAAGGTGTAGGGATGCACTGCAAGCCCGGCGGCGTGGGCGCGCTCGACGAGTTGGCTGATGCGCGGCGCATCCGGCGTGGATGCGGGGTCGATGATCAGCGGATGGGCCGGGCCGATGCCATGGGCGTGCTCGGCCAGAATGTTCATGCCCCCTGCTTCGAATATCCATGGGTAGGCGTCCGGGTCGCCGAGAAGCTGAATCAGGCGGATATCGATTCCCGCCTCCGGCAGGATTTCGCTGCGGATGATTTGCAGTTCGGCGAAACTGAAAGTCTGGAGAAAAACCTTGTGCTCCCGCGCGGTATAGCCATAGCGCCTGAGCATTGCGACCACGGCGCTGCTGATGTCCTTGCCTTCGGCGCGGTGGAACTCGGGCTGCTTGATTTCGGGATAGATTCCCACATCGCGCCCGGTGGAGTGGTTGAGCCCCTGGATCAGTTCGATTTCCTCGGCGAAAGTGGGCACGGTGAAGCTGGATTTTCCGGGCGGGAAGCGATTGGCGTAGCCGGCCTCGCGCTCGCCATCCACAAGATGGGAACCTTCGGTGGCCTGCAATTGCCGAATTTCCGCAAGATCGAAATCGATGGCGTAATAGCGACCGTCGGCCCGGGAGCGACCGGGGAAGCGCTGCGCCACATCGGTGGTTCGGCCCAGGGTGATGTCATGGAGCACGATGAGCTGATCGTCCCGGGTCATGACCAGATCCTGCTCGAGATAGTGCGCCCCCATGGCGTAGGCCATGGCCTTGGCCGCCAAGGTATGTTCGGGCAGATAGCCGCTGGCGCCGCGGTGGGCGATGACGATTTTCCCGGTCTGGGCGGAAACGGTCGCGGAAGCGAGCACGAGCAGCAGGCCGGTGAGAGACGGAATTCGCAGGCGGAACGCGCGCATCGGGCAATCTCGCATCAGGTGGATTGCGCCAGTGTAGCCCAGTTTGCCTGCAGAATTGTGACTTGGGCTGTCATCCTGCGCGCAGAATGACGGGAGGTGAGCTTCGCTCCACGCAGTAATGATGGGGGGGGGGGTGCGCCGCCAGTTTTGGAACTGTTTTTCAGGAACCGAAGCGGTAGCGCAGCTTGACTGCGAGGGTATCCACCACCGGGGTGCTCCAGGAGTGTTCGAGCATGTCCTGGAAGGTCAGGAAGCTGCGCCGGGGCAGATTCCCGCCCCGGGTGTAGACCACGAACAGGTCCGACAGGGGGGCGATTTCCCAGCGGTAGCGGGCCTGGAAAGTCATGCGGCTGATGACGAAATCATCGGGCGTGTCGTTGGGTTTCGCCACGTCATGGAGATACTCCCGGGAGTGGGGATTCACCTGCCAGAAGCGGTCTTCAAACGCCTTCAGCCCGGTCCATTGCAAGGTCAGACGGAATTGCTGCCTGGCGGTGATGAAGTAGTTCGTTTCCACCCGGGGCGACCACTGGTGCGCCTCGAAGCTGGTATAGCGCCCGCCGCCGCGATGCACGAGCAGGGCTTCCCGGTCCTGGTAATTGAGTTTGAGATCGAAGGAGAAGCGATCGATGGGGCGCCAGGAGAATCCGGCGTCCATGGCATTGCTCGCCGGGCCGAGTTCATCCTGCCCCAGGTTGATGCCCACACTCCAGGACACGGGTTTCGCCACGTCGGTCTGGTACATCACATTCAGGCCGTAGCGGTGGGGCACCACAAAGTCGCCGGTGCCCCGGCCGAGGCGGTCGTCGATGCGTTCGGGAAACCAGCGCAGGCTGAAATTGACGCTGTTGTTGCTGTCGATGAAGGTATAGCTGCGGTTGAAGAAGGCGCCGAGGCGCACCGGCCGGCCCTGGGTATTCCACTGGTTGGTGAGGAATACGCTGGTGGTGCGGTCCCGCAGGCCGGGAATATCCGATTCGATGCGGAAATAGGCGTAGTCGAGATTGGCCGAGTCGTTGCGCTGGCTGAAGCCGAGGTCGTTGATTTCCAGTTCGTCGTCGAGAAAGGTGGCGCGCAGGGAGTGGTTGACGCCGCGCCGGGGGCGGAAACTGACATCGTTGAATATCCCCGCGCCGGTAACGCCGTGGGCGTCGCTGTACATGAGCTGGCCATCGACGACCCAGCGATTGTCCGCGGAGAAGTAGCCCCAGTCGACGGCATTGACCGTGGCGTCCACCTCGGGATGGGCGATATGGGTTCCCATCCAGCCCAGCGAGCGGCGGCCGCCGCCGCTGGTGTCCTCGTACAGCAGGCGGCCAATGCCGAAATCCCGGCCTGTCGCATGAATGCCTATGGGCGTGCCGTCTTCGAGCGTCCCCTCGATGGTGGTGTCGTCTTCGGTGGCGAATAGCGAGCCGTATTGCCAGTTGCCCACCGAGCCGGTGAACTTGACCGCGCCAAGCAGGTCCGTGGGGTCGCTCAGGTCGGTGGGGACCACGTCGACGCCGCCGGGAACCTCGCCGAAATGCGGCGCCCCGCCGATTCGCCGTGTATTGAGCAGGGTCAGCGGCCCCGAGGGGCCCCGCATGATGGCGCCGGTGCGCCCGGTGGCGTTGAAGATGTCCTGCCCTTCGAGAAAGAAGGCGCGCTTCTCGGGGAAGAAGGTCTCGAATGCGGTGAGGTTGACGATGACGTCATCGGATTCCACATTGCCGAAGTCGGGATTGATCGTCGCCGACAGCAGCGAATTGGTGGTGGGACGCCAGAAGATCTCGGTGCCGGTCTTGTATTCGGTTTCGCCCTTGATGGCGTCGTGAATGCCCGATGCGAAAGGGTAGAAGGTCAGTTGCCGGCGCGGTTCGATGTCGCGCAATTCGTATTTCTCGAACGCCGACAGGTACTCGTTCACGGTTCGCGGCAGGGCCGGGTTGGACCAGGCCTCGCCGCCGAGATGCCCCACCTGGCGTTCGAGATAAATGCCGATCCGGCGGGTATCGCCGGCCTGGGGCAGGGCCACCATGGACCAGGGAATGAAGTACTCTATGCTCCAGCCGTCGTCCAGGGTCTGGGTGGCGCCGCTCCAGGAGCCGTCCCACTGCATGTTCATCTGCCGCTCGGGTAGCAGGGTGGCGTCGGTCATGGAGTCGCCGAGATTCATGCGCAGGAAATAGCCGTACAGTCCTTCGCCGGAAGTGTCGAGCCCCACCACAAAACCGTCCCGGTCGAGTTGGGTATCCCGGGAAGTCATGCGCGCCACGAGGCTTCCCGGCGGCTGGAAATTCACCGCCGAAACATAGATGCCGCGCTCGGTATAGAACATGCGGACATGGGTTTCATAGGGCGCCTCGGCGAGGGTGTCGGGGTTGATCACCCGCATGCCATCCACTATGGGCAATCGATCCCAGACGGGCTCATCGACGAAGCCGTCGAGCGTGATATTGGCGTCGGCTTCCTCGACCCGGGTCAGTTGCGGGGTCTGGGCCGCAATGGCCCAGGGCAGGAAGAGCAGCAAAGCCGCCACAGGGACACGGCAAAGGCATGATGTGCGAAAGGAAAGGCAAGGCATGGTCAGCGGACTATACAGCAGGCGGAAAACCAGCGGCTATCGGGCCGCTGTCACCGTCACAATCAATTTCAGATTATCGGCGGCCCCGCCGGGGAATATACCGGCGATGGGCTATTGCCATGATTCATCATGATTGCTCGCCGCCTTGCCCCATTTCCTTCATGGGATTTCCCGATTGTGGTGTTTCAATTCCCCTTGCTGGCAAGATCAGGAAGGAGATTCTCATGTGGACCAGACGACTTGACCCTTCGATCTTCATTCAGGAGCAGAACTGGAACTGGGCGCCCGCGAAGAAAAGGACGCATACAAGGCTGGCGGTGGTTGTCTGTCTGGCGGCCATGTCCGCGGTGGCGGTCAGCGCCATTTTTTAGCGGATTCCGCCGAGCTGGGCGATCTCCTCATCCCTTCCCCGGTGTCATTCTGCGCGGAGTGAGGCAGTTTCCCTTCCCCGGCGTCATTCTGCGCGGAGCGAAGCGTAGTCGCAGAATCTCAGGCAGAGTTCTCCCAACGAGATTCTGCGACTGCGCGCAGAATGACAGTGTGCCAGGCTCCTAGCGTGCGCTGAGGGTTGCTTCGGTCCGCAGCACCTGCTGTTGCCTGCGGTACTCCACCATCACCACATCTCCCGGCGCGGCTTTGCGCAGCAGGTCGGAATAGCTTTGCAGGTCGGCCACTTCTTCGCCATTGAAGCGCAGCAGCACATCGCCGTCCCGCAGGCCGGCGGCGACAGCGGCGCTGCCGGGAACCAGGCCGTCAATGCGAACGCCGTCCCCGGTCCAGCCGAAATCGGGCACTACGCCCAGGGCCGCGGCGCGGGGGCCCGCCGCCGCAGTCGGCGCCTCGGGCGCATTTTCCAGCGTCACGCGGAAATCTTCGCTGCGATTGCCCAGATACGTCAGGGCTTCTTCCAGCCACAGGGCGATATCCGACATGCCTGCGGTGTCGAGCCGGTCGCTGGTATCCGAAGGCCGGTGAAAATCCGGATGCACGCCGCCGAACAGGTGAATCGCCGGAATGCCCGCCTGGAGAAAGCTCACATGGTCGCCACTGGCCATCGCCGCAGCCGGAAACTCGGATGGCACGCCGATGGTAAAGCCGATGCCCTGGGCCATGAATGGCCACTCGTAAGCGCTTTCCGTACCGAAAACCTGCAAGTTGCGGCCTTCGAGCCGGCCCACCGAATCGATATTGATCATGGCGAAAAAGTCGCTGAACCCACCGGGCGGATTTTCCAGAAAATACCGGGAGCCCACGAGACCGGCTTCTTCCGCGGTAAAGGCCACGAACAGGATCGGCCGCTCGGGGCTGAAAGCGCGGGCCAGCTTGACCGCCGATTCGATCAGGATGGCGACACCGGAAGCATTGTCGTCGGCGCCGGGATGAATCTGGCCATCGACCACTCCCAGATGGTCATAGTGCGCTCCCACCACGATGGGTCTTGCGTCCAGGTCCGGGTTGGCTCCCGGCAACAGGCCAACCACATTGGCAAGCTCAACTTCCCCGGCTGCGGCCACCGATTCGCGCCAGCGCTGCAGGTAACCGCCGCCCGGCGCTTGCAGGCCCGCGGCGCGAAACCGATCGGCGATGTACCGCGCCGCCTGCTCGAGCTCGCGGCTGCCAAGGCCCCGGCCCCGCAGTTCCGGGCTTGCCAGATATTCGGTGTGGCGCAGGAACTGGCTCGGCAGGTATTTTGGCGGCAATTCCGCCAGTGGCGGGCGCGGCGGCAGGTTGAATTCCGGCGCCGCGGCAAGCTCGGGATGCAGCCATTGCAGGGGGGAATCCGGGCTCGTCCAGATGCCGGAAACATCATTGGTGGGCTCATCGCCGAAAAAGCTCAGATACGAGTACCTGCCGTAATGTGGCAGCTTCTCGATCATGCCGGGAACCGCCGCCATGCCGTCGATATGGATCAGGCCGATGGCAAGTTCCGGATTCGCGGGATGGCGGCCCACCAGCACGGTGCTGCGGTCCGCGTGGGGAAGGACTTCTCCGGCGAGATTGACCTCCGCTCCATTGGCTTTCGCGCCGTAAGCCGCCGCTGCGTTGAATGCCTCTTCAGCAAAGGGATTATCGCGCCCAAGCACCCAAACCGAAGTGTCGGCGGGCAGTTCCGCCAGGGCTTCCACTGGCACGATGCGCGCATCGACATCGGCGGCAAAGGCTTCCGCGAGACGGGTCCAGTCGGCGCGGTTCCGCTCGGGCAGCAGGAAAGTGATCTGCCGGGCGCCGAACAATTCACCCACCGTGGGCGGCGTCTCTTCCCGGTCGAGCTTGCGGAACAGATCGAACCAGGGGTCCACGAGGACGGCTTCGAGACGGTCGTAATCCGGCGCCACCACGCCTTCGAGCTTCTGTGACAGGCGCAGACGATGAATCTCGGGCTCGTCCGCGCCGGCATAATACAGCGCCACCGGCACGGTCAGCGCATAGGGCTCGCCGCGCTGAATCTGGGCGAACAGGATCTGGGCCTGGTTATTGCCGATTTCATCGACGCTGACCGCGATTTCCGGCGCGCCGGTTCGCTCTACCCATTGGGCGAAGAAAGGCGACAAATCCATGCCCGCCACTTCCGAGAACAAGGCAATGATCTCGGCGAAGCCGGCCCGCCGAAAGCGGTACTCCGCGTACAGCCGCCGCAGGCCGTCAAGGAAAAGTTCATCGCCGAGTTCCAGCCGCAGCATGTGCCACAGCATCAGGGTCTTGCCGTAGCCCACCGCCTGGGTGGCGGCCGAGTTGCGCGTGGTGAAATCGCTCAGGGGGAAATCGGTTTCCTCGGCCACATAGTTGCGATAGCGCGCCAGGGTGTCCTTGCGGTACTGCTCGCCGCGCCCGTCCATTTCCCGCAAGAGGTGGTCGGCGAGATAGGTGGTCAGGCCCTCGCTCCAGTTGCCGCTGGCATAATCCGGATACACCCCGTTCCCCCACCAGTTGTGCAGCAACTCGTGTGGGTAGGAGGATTCCAGAATGAAGGGAAAGCGGATCACCTGGGGGCCGAGCAGGGTGAATGAGGGCATGCCGTATCCGGTTTCCCAGAAGTTCTCCACCAGTGCGAACTTGCTGAAGGGATATTCCCCAAGCAGGGGTTCGTAGAGTTGCAGATAGCGCTCGGTGGCGTCGAGATAGCGGACCGCGAGATTGGGGTCGGGAGTGCGCAGGTAGGCCAGGGCTTCGGTGTCGCCGGCCATTTGCGAGTACTCGGTGAAGGCGGCGGCGATGAGGTAGATTTCTTCCATGGGGTTCCCGGCGCTCCAGCCATTGGGCCCGTTACGGTCGCCCTGGCTGACCACCAGCCAATCCCTGGCGGAATCCGCGAAGTTCACCCGCAGGTCGAAGCGGACCAGGGCGTCGCCGAAATCGGGAACCCAGTAGCTCGCCTTGCTCAGATACACGCCGCGGGGATCGATAATGCCCGTGGTTTCGGAAAAGCTCCGGGCGTACTCGGCGCCCTGCTGTTCCATGGCGTCGTTGATCCGGCCGCCGTAGCTGAGGCTGAAGCGGCCGTCGGCGCCGGCAAGGACTTCGTAGGCATTGGTCGGCGCCACTTCGCCGCTCATGGTGTTTGGGAGCATGCCCGGGGGCAGGTCCGGCGCCGATTGCAGGTTGGCCGCTCCGGGAGCGACCGCGAGATTGCGGTTGAGCCGGAATTCGGCCGGGTCTCCCGCCAGTGACGGCGGCAGGGTGATATTGGCCTGAACTTCAATCCGGCTTGCTGCCGGGTCGAGACTTACCTGCAACTCGTAATCAATGGTTTCGCCGGGGCCGGCGGGCTGCGCCAGCGCCGACAGGGAAAGGCTGCCGCACAGGACGGACAACAGGATTTGGAGCATTGTCTGCATCTGGCACTGCATGGAGCGCTCCAGGTCAGTTCAGGCCAAGCAACTCCATTGCCGCGGCGTGGTCCCAGTCGCCGATATGGATTTGCGAAGCGCCATCGGGGGTGCGGGTGGCGCTCCAGGCGAGCCGGTTTCCATCGGGGGAGAATACCGGCAGGATGTCGGTACCCGGAGTATTGGTGGCGCGCACCGGTGGGCTGCGTCCTTCGATATCGATCAGGAACAACTCGAAGTTGGCGTGCCCCAGCAGGTTGCTCGAGTAGATGATGTATTCGCCGCTGGGGTGGAAATACGGCCCCCAGGCCACCATGGCGTCCGCGGTCAACTGGCGCGCACCGCTGCCGTCCACATTCATGGTCCAGATTTCCGCGCTGTCGCCGTCGGGGTTGAAACGCCGCCAGACGATCTGGCTGTCATCCGGGCTGAAAAAGGGTCCGCCGTCGTATCCTGGCGAAAAGGTCAGTTGGGTCACATTGCCGCCATCGGCGTCCATGATGTACAGGTCCATGAAATAGGAGGCGTCATCTTCGAGCAGCGCCTGCTCGACGCGGCTCAGGGGGCGGCTGTAGGCTTCGCGATTGGAGGCGAAAAGGATTTTTGCGCCGTCCGAGGAGTACGAGCCTTCGGCGTCGTAGCCCTCGGCATTGCTGAGATTCACGAGATTGCCGCCGTCGGCGTCGGCCTGATAGATCTCGTAGTGGCGGTCGTAGTCCCAGCCGTAGGGACGATCGATGCCGCTCTGCCGGATTTCGATTTCCCGGGCCTGTTTCGCCAGCGCGTCCGGGTCTTCGTGGGTGGACGAAAACATGATGCGGTCGAGAGTCGGGTGAACCCAGGAACAGGTGGTCAGGCCGATGCCCGGAGAAACCACGCTGGCGGTTTCCGTGGCCAGGTCCATCAGGTGAATCTGGTAGAAGGGATTGTCCCCGGGCACTTCGGACTGATAAATGAAACGCATCCCATCGGCGCCGAAGTAACCTTCCCCCGAGCGCAACCCGTCGGTGACGAGTTGCCGGGTATTGGCAAGCAGGACCGACTCGAATTCGCCATCAACGAAATTCCCGGGCGCCGGAGTTTCAGTCTCGGTGGCGCCTGCTTCGCCATCGGCGTAGGTTTCGGGGCCGCTTCGGGCGGCGGACTGCGGTGCAGCCGATTCCCCGCCCGCGGCTGCCGCGGGCGCCGCTGCGGAAGCAGCTTCCGGCGGCTCCGTTTCCTCCGCAGGCTCGCACGCAGCCAGCGCAGCCAGACAAAGTGGCAAAACCAATCTATTCATGTTCTGAACCCCGGAAAGTCCGAATGCCGCATCATTCTATACGATAAGCCCCGCAAAGCTGACAAGGATTATCGGCAGGCAGGGCGCCGGCAGAAGTGATCTTCAAAAACCATGGCGGGAATTGCCGCTCATCAGGTCAGTTGGCGTTTGACCAGGTCGCGGAAGACGCCAGGGGTTTGCATGAGTTCGTCGAAGGAGCCGCTTTCCACAACCCTGCCGGCTTTCATGACATAGATGCGATCGGCCTGTTCGAGGGTTGAGAGACGATGGGCGATGACGATGCGGGTGGAGGTGAGGGCGGCGAGGTTATTCATTACCTGGGCCTGACTTGTGTTATCGAGCCAGTTGGTGGCTTCGTCGAGCAGCATGACACGGGGACTGCGGATCAGCGAGCGGGCAATCGTCACGCGCTGGCCTTCGCCGCCGGAGAGTACGCTCCCGCTGGCGCCCACCGGCGTCATCATGCCCATGGGCATGGCCCTGATTTGCTCATCGATGCCCGCGGCGCCGGCGGATTGCCAGACTTCCTCATCGGTCGCGCCGTCATGATGGGCGACGATGTTGTCCCAGATGTCTTCCGGATGCAGCCGCACCGATTGTGGCACCGCGCCGATTTTCCGGCGCAATTGTTTCAGGTTGAGGCGCCGGAGATCGCGGCCATCGAAGTAAACTGCGCCTGAAGTCGGGGTTTCCAGCCCGAGGGCAAGGCGAAACAAGGTGCTTTTCCCGGCGCCCGACTCACCGGCGATGGCGATGAACTCTCCCGGTCTGGCGTGAATCGTTACATCGTCAAGAATCCATGGGCCATCGGCGTCGTAGCGGAACGAGATATGGTCAAAGAGCACTTCTCCGCCCAGATGGGCAATGGGTTCTCCAGCCATGGAAGTTTCCGGAACGGCCTCGAGCAGGGGACGAGTCTGTTCGAGGCCGGGCAAGGCTGCGGCGATTGCGCCAAAAGATTCCCCGAGTCGGGCCAAAGCGGACTGGAATACGATAAACACGGTGTAGATCACCAGAAAATCACCCACCGGAAGCAAAGGCCCTTCGCCGCTGGCCACCGCATAAAACAGCACCGCTCCGGCCAGGAACGGAAGCGCGGCGCCGAAGGCCTGCAAATGCCCTTCGAGCGCGCCGAGTCTCAACTCCGCGCGCTTCTGCTCGCGGTAGTCCCGGGCCCAGATGGCGAAAGCCGATCCTTCCGCGCTTTCCACGCGAATCTTGGCGATTCCGCCAACGATCTGGAACAGTCTGCCGGCGATACTGCGCACTCCGCTCGCCATCCTCCCGTAGGGCGAGATCTGGCGTAGCCCCAGCGCCAGGGTCAGCAGCAGTGAAGCCAGGCTGAAAGCGAGGACGACCAGACCAAGCCTGGCGTCGTAGAGGGATATGACGCCGAAAACCGGCAGCAGAAAGATGACGGCAAGCACGCTGTCCGCCACCGCACCCTGAATGCTGTCGCGCAGATCCTGGAGCGTCATCCCCCGCATGGCAAGGTCGCCGGCGGGATGGCGATGCAGGATATGCGGGGGCAGCCGCAGCAACCGGTCCCAGAATGCGGCTTCAACGCGGGTCCAGAAGCGGCCTTCCAGTCGCATCATCGACATGCCCTGCAACAGGTGCAGCAACGCTCCAAGCAGAGCAAAACCCGCCACAGCCGCAACAAGCCCGTAGACAACCCCCGGATTTCCACCCTGAATGACATGATTCGCCGCAATTCCCAGGCCAAGCCCCGGAACCAGCTTGATGAGCCCTGCCGGAAGCCCGGCCAATACAAGCTTGATCAGGTCGCCGGCTGACCCCCGCAGTCCCATGCGCAGCATTTCGCCGGCGCCGATGCTTTCCGCCGGCAATGGCCGGTAGAAGACCCAGGCGTCCTCGGCCAGTTCGGCGGCGCGCGCGGCGGTCACCTGGAACCGGCGCTTGCTGACCGGGTCGTACATTCGATAACGGCCAAAGGCTCCCGGCAGCAACGCCACCGGTTGACCGTCTTCGGCGCGGAAAGCCAACATCGCATTGCTGTCGCCAAGCCACCATCGATCTTCCGCCTTGAGCTGGACTCGGCGGGAACGCGCCAGCGAGGCATCGAGCACATCGCCGATGGTCAGGGGAGTTTCGGAGCCGGGTGGGCGTGGCGGAATCCGGAACTCGATGCCTTCCCGGCGGCCGATCATGCGCAAGGCGTCGGCGAGGGCCGCGTCTTCAGCCCCTTCGTACTTTTCGAGAGGAAGATCGTAAATGTTGAAAAGCCGTCGCCGGGCCGCCTGTTCGTCTTCCCGGCGGCTGCTTGCCCGGGCCCGCTCCAGGTTGGCTTGATCGACCACGGCGAGCCGGCGATTCAGCCGCTCCAGGGAAAAGGCCAGCCGATGAAAGGAGGCCAGCGCCGGCAGCAGGGCGCCTTCCCGCGCCAGCGCCGCCGATGAAGTGAATTCCAGTTCCGCTTCATCGAACAGTTTCAGCCAGGTCGCCGGAGTAAGCGGTACGGGACCGCCGGGTAATTCTTGCGTTCCGGCGAACTCGGCCAGATCCACCAGGTCCATGTACAGATTCGAGCCCGGTGGCGCTTCGGCAATCCAGACCACGCCGCGCCGGACCGAAAGGCTACCTGCCTGCAGGGTGGGAGTCGTTTCCGGAACCGCCAGCGAATCGGCCCGCGGACGATAAGTCACGTAACGCGACAAGGACTCCGCCAGTTCGGTCAGCCAGATATCCGCCTGGCCCGCAAGTTCCAGGGGCTCCGCCCGGGCGAAGGCCTCCCGCGGCAGGCGTCTCAGCACCGTACCGGGTACTCCCTTGGCAAGCAGGCTCAAGGTCGTGTCATCCTCGTCGGGAGCGACGCCGGGCAATATCCTGCCCGACTTCGCCCGCAGCAGGTGTTGTGCGGCTGCCTGTTCGACGCCATCCAGAAACTCGACCAGGAAAAGGTCCACCGCGCCCTGTTCGATAAACCACACACACTCGGGATCGTCGAGACTGATGGGCTGATTGCCGGCGCAGGGTACGGGGTTGCCGCAATCCGCGGCGAGCTCGGCCAGACTCGCATGCCGCTGGATGGTCATTGCGAATAAGCCTTCACCAGCTTGCGGTAGGCGCCGTTGGAGTCCGCAATCAGGCTGTCATGGTCGCCGCGCTGCACTTCCACGCCCTTGTCGAGCACGATGATTTCGTCGCAGTCGCGCACGGTGCTGAGCCGGTGGGCGATAATCAGGCAGGTGGCGCCTCGCCGCCGCAGGGCGTCATCGACAAATTCCTCGGTGGCGGCGTCAAGTGCGCTGGTGGCTTCATCAAGAATGATTACGGTGGGATTGCCCACCAGGGAGCGGGCAATTTCGAGACGCTGCCGCTGCCCGCCGCTGAAGTTCACCCCGCCCTCTTCCACCCGGGCCGAATAGCCGCCCGGGCGGCGCAGGATTTCCTCGTGCATGCAGGCGTCCCGGGCCGCCGCAATGATGGTCTCGTCGGGAATGGCCGGATTCCAGAGGGTAATGTTCTCGCGCACCGAGGCGGAAAACAGCACGGCGTCCTGATCCACCATGGAAATAGACCGGCTCAGCACTTCGGCGGGAATCTCCCGCCGCGGCTTGCCGTCAAACCGGATTTCACCCGCCCAGGGCTCGTTCAGCCCGGCAACCAACCGCGAAACGGTGGATTTTCCAGAGCCGCTCGGCCCGACGATGGCGACTCTTTGCCCCGGCCTGATTCGCAGACTGAAATCCTTGATCAGGGGCGGCTTGCTGCGGTTGTAGCCGAAAGTGATGTTGCGCAGTTCGACCTGACCGGCCAGTTGCAGGCGACCGTTGAAGGTGGAAATCGAATCCGTCTCGCGGTCCCGACTCTGGGTCGGGGCAGCAGGATCGACATCTTCCACCGCTTCGGCCAGGTCTCCCAGGCGATGCATGTCGGTTTCCAGGCTTTGGCGCCGGTTGGCCAACGCAACAAAACGGCCAACCGGTGCGAAGAACATTGCCGCGAGTACATAAAATCCCGCCCATGCGCCAAGAGTGATGTCGCCGGACATGACCCGAATGGCGCCGAAAGCGAGAATCGCCACGCTGACCATGGCGCCGGCAAGACCCGACAGGGCCGAACCCAGGTGATCCAGTTCCGAGGCGCGCTGGCGCATGTTCAGTTCCAGGGACTGCTGACCGCTCCAGCGCGAATACATCCGGTCGTCGGCGCCAATCATGCGCAGGTTGTCGGCGTGGCTCAACATTTGCAGCCCGATTCCCACCAAAAGGCCCCGCTCGCGGCGGAGCGAATACATCCGCTCCGCGTCAAGACGCATGATGACGTGGCTGAGCCCGGCGTACAGCGCCGCCAGCCCCAGCACGATCAAGGTCAGCGTTCCATCGATAAAGGCCATGGCGGCAAGCAGCACCAGGCTCATGGAAACTTCGATCAGCAAGGCAAGAAACCGGACAGTCAGGTCTTTGGCGACCTGGTCTATGGACAGGATGCGCTGGGTAAGGTCGCCCACCATGCGGTGGCTGAAAAATTCCACCGGCAGCCGCAGCAAACCCGAGATCAGTCGGTTGCTCATGACGATGGACATGCGAACCGCCAGTTTCCCCAACAGTTGCTGTTTCAGCAGGGCCAGGCAGTAGGTCATGATGCCGGCGAGCAACATTACCGACGCCAGAACCACGCCCTGGGATTCCCGGCCATCCGGAATCCGATCCACAAAGGCGCCGAGGGACGCTGGTATGAGCAGCGCCAGCAAGGCCAGCAGCAAGCCGCAGGCGAGGGCGCCGGCGAGCAGATCCCGGGACTTGCCGAGCCAGCCGCGGAGCCGCTTCAGGACGCGGGGACGGTTGCCTCCGGGCCTGAAATCTGGCCCGACCCTGAAAGCCAGCGCCACGCCGGAAAAACTTCGCTTGAAATCCTCGTTGGAAATGCGTCGCCGCCCGGATGAAGGGTCGTTGAGATACCAGGATTCACTATCGAATCCTTCGAGCACCACGAAATGACGGAATTCCCAGAACAGGACCAGGGGCATCTGCATTGCCTGCAGCTTGTCCGGCGCCATGTGTTTTCCCGAACATTCCAGACCGTAGGATCTGGCTGCACGGAGGAGTCCCGCAGCGCTTGAACCATCGCGACTCACTTCGCATTTGTCGCGGAGTTCACTTAATGACGCCCAACGCCCGAAATGGGCCAATACACTACCGAGACAGGCGGCGCCGCACTCGGTGGCGTGCATTTGCAGAATGAGAGGCGTCCTGATTCTCTGCCTGGCCGACTTCCGGGCCTGGTTTTCCGATCCCTGCGACACCATTCAGAATCACCCCAAACCCAATAGCGCTGCGGGAGATTGTCTGCCAAGCGTAATTTCTAACCGGCAGGGCGCAGATGGCGGAAGCGTCAGTTGCCGGCCCTGTTCCAGGGAAATGGTAACCTGGTACAGTGAAGCCGCCGGCAGGAAACCCATGGCTTCCGGCCAACCGGGAACCGGTGCCACGACAAGCGAGGAGAGTTCGCCGGAAAACCGCAAGGTTCCAGCGCTATCGGCAAGCGTTATGCTGAGTTCGGCGCCCGGAACAATATCCCGGGCCAGGTCCTGCTCCAGCCATACCAGCGCCTGGAGCGTTCGCCCATTGTCCGGCGCCTCGGACAGCACGCCATCCACGGCGACACTGCGGGACAAACTGCCGAAAAACAGCCAGCCACAAAAGGCAATCAGGGCCAGTGTCACTGCCGCGATCAGCACTCGCTCATGGGGCGCCGACACGGTTAGCAGGCGGTCGAGTTTCTCTCGGTCATCCTTGGCGTCGACCGCCATTTTCTGAAACGGGTCGATAAACACGAAAGCTCCAGGTTGCGGGGAATAAGAAAATCTTATCACCCACTTAAAAAATAACAACTTGCCTCCCCCTCCCCCTTGTGCATACAATCCGCTCAATCGGATCAAATCAGATGGTTTGAGCCGGGGGGCTTTGGCGGTGCGAAGTCTCGACAGCGCCAGAGAAACGTTTCCACTTGAGGAGAATAGACATGCAAACAGCAGAAGAAATGCGCACGCATTTGACCCGGAAAGCCGCGGAGGATGCGGAGTTTCGCCAGCGGCTCATTGACGACCCGAAAGGCACCCTGAATAGCGAATTGGGTATCACCATTCCCGAAAGCATGGAGATCAAGGTCCACGAGAGCGATCTCCAGACCGTGCATCTCGCCTTGCCCGTGACCGGGGACATGACCGAAGAACAGCTCGAGGCCATCTCCGCCGGCCTGAGTTGCTGCGCGTAGTCTCTTCCCGTCACAGCCGGTTATCCGGTTTTCGACCCTTGCGGCGGCATGTGGCCCGGAGCGTCAGGCTCCGGGCTCACAGGCCGCTGTTTTGTTGTCTGCAGACCGTATTCCATGGAAACCACGGTCGCTGAGCATTATTCCGCCCTGACCGAGCGCATGGAGCGATTCGGCGGCGATCTGCTGTCCTGTCATTTCGGCCTGTGGGGACCGGAAACCAAATCCCACCGGGAAGGACTGATCCGGTCCAACCAGACTCTGGTCAAGGGTCTGCTGCTGGAGCCCGGACGGCATATCCTCGATTCCGGCTGCGGAATTGGCGGCACGGCTATCTCGCTGGCCGAAGAGTACGGTGTCCAGGTCACCGGCTTGACAATCTGCGAACCCCATATCGAAGTGGCGACGCAATACGCGAAGGAACGCGGCATGGAGCATCTGGTGGAATTCCGCTACGGCGACTTCATGGACCTGCCGTTCCCCGACGCCTCATTCGACGCCGTGCTGAATCACGAATCCTTCTGCTATGCGCCCGATAAGCTCGCTTATCTGCAAGGCGTTCATCGGGTGTTGCGGCCCGGAGGACGCTGGCAGGCGCTGGAAGGACTGCTCACCGGCGCGACCCTGACCGAATCCCAGCGGGAACTGCACGCCACGGTCCAGCGGGGCTGGCGCATGCCGCCACTGGAGCCCTGGCGCCGGGTTTTGGAGATCATCGCGGAAGCGGGCTTCGCGCAGCCGGGCGCCGGGGACCTTGACGCAGAAGCCGCGCCTTCCACCAAGGGGATACGCGACGGCTGGATGTTGCTTGAACTGTTCGGCTCGGGGCGGGAGAAAGTCACTCCCGCCGCCCGGGAATTCATGGAAGCGAGCATTGCCTATGACCAGGGACTGCGGGAGGAGGCATTCACCTACCGGTTCCTGTCGGGAACCAGACCGGACCGGCGACTCCGGTCGTAATCCGGTCTTCAGGCGAACATTCCGCCGTTCAATATCATGAATACGTAGCCCTTCGCCCTGGTCAATTCGCCTTCCGACACCACAAGCTTGATGTGGTGAATACCGCGCAACAGCATATACGGCCCTGCCCGGCCAAAAATCGGGGCGGGCTCGGCGGGCCAGCCCGCCAGCGCCGCAAGCTTTTCCGGAAGCGCCATTCCCGTATCGGTCAGGGCTTTCAGGAATGCGTCCCAGTCATTGGGGTCGTCGAGCCAGTAGCGCGGGTCGTCGGCCAGGCGGTGGTTGTTGTAGAAGCTCAGGCCAAGGGAGGGCCCTACGCCATCCCGGCGAATGTCCAGATGCGCGCCAAGGCTCTTGAATCCGCCAACTGCTTCGAATCGCGAGAGGGAATCCGCCAGCGAGGAAACGTCGCCGGGCCAGCCGATGCGCTGCAGGAAATCCAGAATCTGCGCGAAACTGCCGAACTTCATGGCGGCCAGGCGAATCGAACGTTGCCGCGCCGGGAAAGCGCCGATGGATTCGAGCCGGGTTTCGTCTCGCAGGGCGAGGAAAACGTTTTCCGCAACCCGCCGTTCGTCCGCATCGGGCTCCCAGCCCACGGCTGACACCAATGCCTCCACCACTGTGCCCACATCCTCCGCGCTTTCCCGGCAGCCGGCAATCATCGGGCGTTCGGAGGGTCGCAGGAACAAGCCCGGCGCCTCCCGTTCTTCGTTACTTGCCGACGCCACGTCATACTCAAGCATCAGCTTGCGGCTGACGATTCTGCGAAGCTGTGAATCGTCGCGGTCGGTATCTTGCAGCAGATTCATGACCTGGCGAGTGCAGGCGTCCGCCTCGCCGGAATTCGCCTGTTGCCGGAAAAAGTCCGCTATCAGGGTGCCGCCGGCAAGCGAGAGGCCGATGTCGGCCACGGGCCTGCCGTCGTTCAGCGGCAACTCGAAGCCGAAAGGGAAGGCCGCGAAAGTCGCCGGCAGGTTTCCGAGCCGGTCGCATATCGCCCTCAATTCCCGCTCACCCACAAGAACGACCGGGATCTGCGGCCTGAAGTTTCCCAGCAATTCAGCCATGGTATCGGTTTCACCCGCCAGACGTTGCTGGGTGAAGTCTCGTCCTTCGTCATATTCCATAGTGGCGCCTCACGCGATTACCGGCATGTTGTTAAGTTCGGATTCGGTCAGTGGTTCGGTGCGATGTCCCATGCTCACCGGCACGTCATACAGTCGTCCCGGCGCCAGTCTTTCCCAGAAATGACGCATTCCCGGGACGATGACCCGGACCACGGGCATGCCGACGTCGGGCCGGGTTTGATCGAGCGCCAGGAACTCCATGCCCCTGGCTTCCACCAGACCGCGGCAGTATTCCACATCCTCGCGGGAATCCGCCGTATTGACCCATGGGTAATCTTCGGCCTTGCGCGGCGGCGTGTCCACTGCCGGCGCCAGCCAGTCGCAATCCGCCAGACGCGCGGTTTTCCACCACCATAGCGCCAGGGGATCGTCAATCGTGGGCTTGCCGTCGGCGGACCCGGGGCGCGGCAGCCAGGTCAGGCACTGGTTCAGCTCGCAAACCGCGCGCAGGGCGGCGATGCGGGGGTCGGCATGGGCGCCGGCGCCGTAGATGATGTCTTCCGTTTCCGCATCCGGCCGGCGCGACAGGGCGACGAAAGCGGGGATGCCCAGATCCGCGGTGACGTCGAGCATCCACATTTCGCGCTCTTGCCAGCGGTAGTAATCCGCGGCTGATCCGAGGTATTCGTCTGCGAAACTGTCCAGATCCACCGCCGGCATTCGCAGCCGGTTGTACCACCAGATGGCGAAGGCGTCCCGCTCGGCAAGCTCGTAAAAACCTTGCAGAATCGCCTCTTCCAGGGTGTTGCCGGCGGCGCAGCCATTGGAGTCCGCCACTTGATCGGAAGGTCCGCGCAGTTCCGCGGGAATGCCGTAGAGCATGGAAGTGGGCAGCCAGCGATGCTGTTGCCGGGTGAAGGACCACACCGGGCTCCAGTCGATTTCCGCATCGGGGTTCAGGCGCGGCGGGACCACATTGTATGGGTGTCCTTTGGCGTTAATGCTCTCGGCATTGTCCAGTTGCGTCTCGCTGAACAATTGCACGCGGTTGGGATGGATCGCCTCGTCGTCGAAATCCCCCAAGCGCCCGCGCCGGCGGATTTCGTCGCCGTGAAAGACGCCGCTGTATCGTTCCACGGCCTCGCAGAGCGCGCTGGCCTCGGACTGCTCCCGGTCGCTGCCCTTGCCGGCGCTCTTGCTGCGCAGACTGCGCCGCAGGGAATTGAGCTGCCGGCTGCGGATGCCTACATTGCTGCCGGCCCAATAGACGTGAAGCCAGGAATCGCTCTCGTCGGTGGCGCGATCGAGCCAGCTCACCACGCCGCTGACCGGGCTTACCAGATGGCGGTATCTGGCCAGGGTGGCTTTCGGGTCCACCGAGCGCGCGCCGCCGCTGTTGCTGACGTTTTTGGGGCTGGCTTGCAGACGCAGGGGAATCGGCGGCCGATCCGGCCGGTACAGATTCTCGTCGCCACAGGCCGGACATTGGGGACGCCGCATGACCGGATGCCGGGAACTCTCGAAACGTCCCATTTGCATCGCCATTACCGAATCGTGCAGCGGCGCCGCCTCGCCGAATACCACATATTTGGCGATCTCCGCGGCAGCCAGCCCAAGCAGCGCGTCCACGGCAGCGGGCTCCGCCGCGAAGGGCTTGAAGGCAAGCTTTTCGCCGCCCATATTGCGCAGGAAATTGTGGACCTCCTGGTGACCGCGAAGGCGGTAGGCCAGACAGGCCCAGCAGGGGCCTTCGCCGTCGGCGCGGAAAACGGGGCCGAACAGGGGCATGATTCCCCGGGGGCGAAGCAGCATCCAGGGCGAGCCCGCGGCAAGCTGTTGTCGATTCACTGTTGCAAAACGTTCTTCCAGATAATCCTCGCAGGGAAACACCGTCAGGGCGGGGTTTTCTACTGTCAACCGCAAGCCAAAGGCCAGCAGGTGCGGGATCAATGAATCGCCGTCTCCGTTCACCGCGATGCGCGATTCCGCAAGCCGCTGCCCGGCCCAGCGCGGCGAGGCGCCGAGCGATGACCACCAGGCGGCCCGCTCCCGGTCCATGCCGTGATCGGCGGACACCAGATAGCCCTTGCGGGAGAGCGAAACCAGCGTCGTGACGATACTCAGCGCATCGTGGGAAGAATCCAGCGCGGCCATGATTTCCTGCTGGCTGTGCCGGCCGTCGAGCAAGGGCAGCAGGTCGCAATAGAGTCCGCCGTGGAGCAGGGTGTTGAAGGTTTCCGAGACCAGCAAGGTCTGTCCCTCGCCGATCACATGGAATCGCAAATGGGGAGCGAGCGCGGGAAGTTCGACCAGGCCCTGGTCGGCAGGAGTGGTTCTCGCCAGGATACCATTCCCGGAACCTGCGGTTTTCACTACTCTTCCGGGTTGTGTTGGACTGGACCGGGCGATGGTTTGGCTCTCGACCCGTTTTTCCGTATCTGTTCGAGGATTTCGCAGCTTCGGCTGCCAATAGGCAAATCGCCGGTCTCGTAGACGCATCGCGCCCCGGTCAGGTCCGGAAGTTCGGCCCCGGGGTCGCTGCGAAACCCGGCCAATTCGTCAAGCGGCGTTGTGAGAATCTGCGTGTTTTCGACATCTTGCGGCGAGCGGGAAAACAGCAGGCTGTTCCGGCTCAGACTGGCAAGGGTTTCCCGGCAGCGCCGGCACAGATGTTCACTGCTTGCCGGGGAGAGGCCGTCATGCACGAGCAACAACTCAAGCCGCGTTTCGGGAAACGCCTCCCGGCCGGCGAGACCGCCGAGAAAAATCGCCGCCAAGCCGCCTTCGCCCAACGGCCCGCGGCGGTCGACAAAATCCGCCGCCACGGCGGAGATCACGGTGACGATCGAAGCCTCGGCAAGATTCGACAGCGCGATTTTCGCCTCATCCGGCGACAGGTTGCCGCGCACCACGTGCATGCCGACCTGGAAAGCCTTGTCGTTCGACCAGTTGCGCAGGATTTCCGCGGCGTCCCCGGCGTCCGCCATGGGGATTTCGGCGATCTGGCTGCGCATTTCCGCCACGTCCATTTCCCGAGTCCAGTACAGCCGCGTCAGGCCGCGCCGGGCAATGGACTCGGATTCCGGGTCCGGCCCGAAACCCCTGGGCAGGTCGAGATCGGTGAACTCGCGGTCCTGGAGGTTGTCGAGCAATTCCGGGTTGCTTTCTATCCACCGGGCAAGCCTCGGCTCGGCGGCGAAAATCTCGACGATGGCGTCGAAAGCCTCCGGGCGGGAGACGGCAACCGAACTGTCGTAGGCGCTCCAGTCCTCGATCTCCGGATAAAAGCGCCTGCGCCATTGATCCACCAGCGGGTCCATCAACCGGAACCAGCGCTTTGGCCACAGGACCACCGACATCAGATCGCCGTAACTGCCCGGCAACTGGGGCGACTCGTCGGCATCGCGGAATTGCAGCAGGGGGTAGTGCCGGCTCGCCATTGCATGGTGATCCGCGTGGCGCTGCATGTTGAAGAACATCCAGTTGCTGTATTTCCAGTCGGCGCTCCAGGAATGGCGGGGCATGACCTTTTCCCAGCGCCCGTTCGGAAGGCGAACCCGCCGCAGGCCGTAATGCTGCAGGTAATTGCTGATCTTCATCGAAAAGACGCAGCCGTAGCCCAGCAGGATAAAGGCCAGCAAGGCCCAGACGCCTCCCATCCAGTAAGTCAGGCCGAACCAGAACGCCAGGCCCAGGCCATAGCGCCAGAAGGGATTGCTGGCGTGCCAGACCGGCAGTTGCCTGCGCGCCAGCCGCTCCCGGGCGACTCTCCAGGATTGGGTCAGATTGCTGGCGATTTCCCTGGGCAGGTACGCCCAGAAGCTCTCCCCCTTGCGGGCCGACCCCGCATCGTATGGCGTCCCCACCTGGGCGTGGTGGATATAGACATGCTCGGTGGCGTACTGGGGATACGAGGCGGAAGCGAGGAGAAACTCGGCCAGACGTCTTTCCCAGGTCGTGCGGCGATGCACGAGCTCGTGGCCGACGATGAAAACCGCCTGGGCCTCGGTTACCAGAATCAGCGCCAGCAGAACCTCTTCCCATAAGGCGAAAGGATTGGCCACAAGTATCTGCCACATGCCGAAGATGAGCGTGGGGGGCCACAACACCGCCCACAACCAGACCGGCAAGTTATGCCAGCGCAGTTGCCGCTCCGGGGTCCTGGTCGGATCCATGTTGCGTCCGTCGAGGCCGATCAGCTTGTCGATCCTGCCGCCGACGGTGGCGAAGAACAGAAAGGGCGGCAGCAGCCACCAGCCGCCATACAAGATTGCGGCGAAAATCAGCGGAAAGATCCCCAGCGGCAGGTAATGGGGCAGAGCGTTGAGCAGCGAGGGCTCGATGAGTCTGGGTGTTATGGCCTCTGGCAGGCTTGGCGCTCCAGTCGCCGCGCTATCTTGTGGCATTGCATCGTCCTGGCGGTTTGCCATGCAGGGACTATGGTAACACCAGCGTGAATCAACGAAAATCCCTGTTCCTGTCCAGAAGGAAGCATCCACGCGACAGCGATTGGCGGCCCGGGGCAACTCAGGGCAGAATAGGCAGCCCGCACCCACCGGAGCCAAACATGAACAGCCCCATCGCCACCTTTCTCTGGTTCAACGGCAATGCACGGGAAGCCGTCGAGCACTACGTTTCGATTTTTCCCGAGTCGAAAATCAACCGGACCACACTCAAGCCCGATGAACCCGGGGCCGGTTCCGTGATGACCATCGAGTTCAACTTGCGGGGCGAGGAATTCATCGCATTCAATGGCGGCCCCCAATTCCAGTTCAACGAGGCGATTTCCCTGATGGTGGCCTGCGATACCCAGGAGGAAATCGACGAATACTGGGAAAAGCTGCTTGAAGGCGGCGTATCACTCGCCGCCGGCTGGCTGAAGGACCGTTACGGCCTGTCCTGGCAGATCACTCCCCGGGAAATCTTCACACTGATGAACAGCGCCGACCAGCAACAGAACGTCCGGGTCATGGCCGCCATGAACACCATGATCAAATTCGACCTGGAAACCCTGCGAGCAGCAAGCCGGGGTGACTGGTAGGTGAGGCCCGGTCGGCGCAGCCGATAAGAAGCGAAGATTCTCAAGGGCCGAACGACTTGCCAGGGATGGCATCCACAAACCAGACAAAATACAGCTCCCCGGCGCCTCAGATTGGTGTGTTGATTAGCCATCCCAATCTCCCTATAATGCGCCTGCCCTGGCGGTAGCTGCCTGACTCTGTTCTTCACGTGCGACCGTACAAGGTCATCCTGGCGCAACTGATTGCCCCGGCCCTGCTTGCCGCCACATTCCTGTGGACGACAACCCCGGCCATCGCTCGCAGTGTGCTTGTGGGAGGCCTCATCAGCGCCTTGTCGAACAGCTATTTTGCTGTGCAGGCTTTCCGCTACCAGGGCGCCGACAATGCGGATAAGGTTGTCAGGAGTTTCCTGAAGGGAGAGATCGGCAAGATTGTGATCGCGGTCTTGCTGTTCGCGTTGAGCTTCAATTTTCTGGAAGGCCTGAACGTGGTGGCGCTGTTTTCAGGATTCCTGTTTGCTCATCTCATTGGCATATCGGCAGCCGGCTGGATGACTCGCGATCCAGCCCGCAAATCGCGCTGAGAATTTGGCTGAATTACGGAACGAAGTGGCATTATGGCAGCGGCAGGCGCTGAATCACAGACGGTTCAGGAATACATAGTCCATCACCTGTCCTATCTGACTTTTGGCCGTCACCCGGACGGTCATTGGGGCTTTGCCCATTCCCCCGAAGAAGCCTCGGAAATGGGCTTCATGGCGATCCATGTGGACACCATGGGCTGGTCGATCGCCCTTGGCGCCGCCTTTCTGCTCTGGTTTCGCCGGGTCGGGCTGCGCGCCTCGGCGAGCAATCCCGGAACGATCCAGAACTTTGTCGAGAGCATTTTCGAGTTCGTCGACAACCGGGTCAGCGAAGGTTTCACCCACAAGAACAGCCTGATCGGCCCCATGGCCCTGACGATATTCGTCTGGGTCCTGCTGATGAACGCCATGGACCTGGTGCCCGTGGACTGGATTACCGGCATGGCCGCCTGGGTGGGCGAACACGTTTTCGGTTTCGACCACATGCCCTTCAAGATCGTGCCCACCACCGATCCCAACATCACCATGGGCATGTCGCTCAGCATATTCGTGCTGATCATCTGGTATTCGATCAAGCACAAGGGCCTGGGCGGCTTCCTTGGCGAACTCGCCTTTCATCCCTTTGGCAAGTGGATGGTGCCCTTCAACCTCATGATCGAAATTCCCACCATGCTGGCCAAGCCGATTTCCCTCGGACTGCGGCTGTTCGGCAACCTGTATGCGGGGGAATTGCTGTTTTTGCTGATAGCGGGCCTGCTGGGACTATGGCAGCTACCGGCGCACTTTGTCTGGGCGGTATTCCATATTCTGGTGGTGCCGCTGCAGGCCTTCGTCTTCATGATGCTGACCATTGTCTATCTCAATGCAGCCCATGAGCCGGCTCACTGAGTTCGACAAACCGAGACAACCGAAACAACTCCCGGAGGAAAAAGATGGAAATGATATTGGCTTTCACCGTGCTTGGCGTGCTGCTCGTGCTTGGCATGGGCGCCCTTGGAACCGCGATCGGCTTTGGCATCCTCGGCGGCAAGTTCCTGGAAGGCTCCGCCCGCCAGCCCGAACTCGCGCCGCAGTTGCAGGGCCGCATGTTCCTGGTGGCGGGCCTGATCGACGCGGTCACCATGATCGGCATCGGCATTGGCATGTGGTTCACTTTCGCCAACCCCTATCTGGCGGCCCTGGCCGGCTGAACCACCCTGCCCGCAGGAGGCTGAAGTGGACATAAACCTGACCATTATCGGGCAGTCGATCGCTTTCGCGGTCTTTTGCTGGTTCTGCCACCGCTACGTCTGGCCCTTGTTCGCGAATGTGCTTGAAGAGCGCAAGCGCACCATCGCCGAAGGGCTCGAAGCGGCCGCCCGGGCCGAGCAGAAGCTCGAATCCGCCGCCCGGCAGTCCGCCGAGCAACTCGACGAGGCCAAGGCTTCCGCCGCCGGCATTATCGAGCAGGCGAACCGGCGGTCGGCACAGATCATCGATGAAGCCAGACAGCAGGCCCAGATGGAGGCCGAGCGCATCATGCTGGCGGCCCAGGCGGAAATCGAACAGGAGGCCAATCGCGCCAAGGAAGAGTTGCGCGCCCAGGTTTCGCTCATTGCCGTGGCCGGCGCCGAGAAAATCCTCGGCCGCGCGGTGGATCAGGCGGCCAATGAAGACATGCTCAGACAACTGGCGGCGGAGTTGTAAGGCCCAGGCATGGCGGATCCCATTACTCTGGCGAGGCCCTACGCTCGGGCGGCATTTCAGGTTGCCCTCGGCGCCGGTGCGCTCGCGGAATGGTCGCGCATGCTTGGCGTGGCTGCGGCGGTAAGCGGCCAGCCTGCGGTGCACGTCACCCTGACCGACCCCGGTCGCTCCTGGCAGGAAACCGCCGCGCTGTTCAGCGGCCTTTGTGGCGAGGAGATCAGCGAACAGGCCCGGAATCTGGTAAGCCTGCTCGCGGAGAACAAGCGCCTGACGCTGCTGCCGCAAATCCGCAGCCTGTTCGACGAACTCAAGGCCAGCCAGGAAAGATCGGTGGACGTGGAATTCGTCACCGCCTTTCCGGTCAGCGAAGAGGTTTCGACCGCGCTGGAGCAGGCCCTCAAGAGCCGGCTGGAACGCGAAATCAGGCTGCGCGCCAGCGTCGACCCCGCCTTGATCGGAGGCGCCGTAATCCGGGCCGGCGACCAGGTCATCGACAATTCCATCCGGGGCAAGCTCGACAAGCTCACCGAAACCATGCACACCTGAAAGCAGATCAGCTGAAGAGAGCAGTAACCAGGAAACCCACATGCAACAACTGAATCCCGCGGAAATCAGTGAAATCATCCAGCAGCGAATCGAGAGCCTGGATACTTCGATACAGGCCCGCAATGAAGGCACGATCGTCAGCGTCATGGATGGCATCATCCGCATTCACGGCCTGACCGAGGTCATGTACGGCGAGATGATCGAATTCGAAGGCGGCATCTATGGCATGGCGCTCAATCTCGAACGCGACTCCGTCGGCGCCGTGGTGCTCGGCGACTATCTCGACCTCAAGGAAGGCCAGAGCTGCCGCTGCACCGGGCGCATTCTCGAAGTGCCCGTGGGGCCGGAACTCGAAGGCAGGGTGGTGGACGCCCTCGGCCGGCCGGTGGATGGCAAGGGCCCCATCGGCGCCGGCCTTACCGACGCCATCGAGAAAGTCGCCCCCGGGGTAATCGCCCGGCAATCCGTGGGCCAGCCGGTGCAGACCGGCCTGAAGTCCATCGACTCGATGACCCCCATTGGCCGCGGCCAGCGGGAACTCATCATCGGCGACCGGGAAGTGGGCAAGACCGCCATCGCCATCGACACCATCATCAACCAGAAGGGCAAGGATCTGAAATGCGTCTATGTGGCGGTGGGACAGAAAGCCTCTTCCATCGCCAATGTGGTGCAAAAACTCGAGGAGCACGGCGCCATGGAGTACACCGTGGTGGTTTCCGCCAGCGCTTCGGACCCGGCGGCCATGCAATTCATCGCACCCTACTCCGGCTGCACCATGGGCGAGTATTATCGCGACCGTGGCCAGGATGCCCTGATCATCTACGACGACCTCACCAAGCAGGCCTGGGCCTATCGCCAGATTTCCCTGCTGCTGCGCCGGCCTCCGGGACGGGAAGCCTATCCCGGTGACGTGTTCTACCTCCATTCCCGGCTGCTGGAACGGGCGTCCCGGGTCAATGCCGAGTATGTGGAAAAGTTCACCAGGGGCGAAGTGACCGGCGCCACCGGGTCGCTCACCGCCCTGCCGATTATCGAGACCCAGGCCGGGGACATCTCCGCCTTCGTCCCCACCAATGTGATCTCGATTACCGACGGCCAGATCTTCCTTGAAACCGACCTGTTCAACTCCGGCATCCGGCCCGCCATGAACCCGGGCATTTCTGTCTCCCGGGTAGGCGGCGCGGCCCAGACAAAGATCATCAAGAAGCTTGGCGGCGGCATCCGCATCTCTCTTGCCCAGTACCGGGAACTCGCGGCCTTCGCGGCTTTCGCTTCCGACCTCGACGACGACACCCGCGCACGGCTCGAACACGGTCAGCGGGTCACCGAACTCATGAAGCAAAAGCAGTATGCGCCCCTTTCCATTGCGGAAATGGCGGTTTCACTTTATGCCGCCAATGAGGGCTATCTGCGCGATGTGCCACTGAACAAGGTGCTCGATTTCGAAAGCGCCCTGCTTTCCTGGATGAACAGCGAACACGAGGAGCTGCTCTCCCGGATCAACGCCACCGGCGATTTCGATGCGGAAATCGAAGGCGGTTTCAAGTCGGCCATCGAGCAGTTCAAGGCTACCCAGGCCTGGTAGGCGCGGGCGCAGGCTACAATCACAAGAGGCATTTCAGGCAATGGCCCGAGGCAAGGAAATACGCAACAAGATCTCGAGCATCAGGAACACGCAGAAGATCACCAAGGCGATGGAAATGGTTTCCGCGAGCAAGATGCGGAAGGCCCAGGAGCGCATGCGCCTCGGCAAACCCTACGCCACCCATATCCGGGAAATGATCGGGCATATCGCGACCTCTTCCTCGGAATACCGTCACGGCTATTTCGAAAACCGGGAAGTGCGCCGGGTCGCCTACATCATTGTTTCCACCGACCGCGGCCTTTGCGGCGGGCTCAATATCAATGCCTTCAAGTCCACCATTGCTTCGATGCGGGAGTGGCACGAGCAGAATATCGGGATCGATGTCTGCACCATTGGCGCCCGGGCGGCGACATTCTTCAACAAGTACGGCGGCAACGTGGTGGCCGCGGTGCGCCAGCTTGGGGACCAGCCCGAGGTGGCCGATGTGATCGGCGCGGTCAAGATCGCCCTCGACAAGTTCGACAATGGCGAGATCGACCGGCTGCTAATCATCAGCAACGAATTCGTCAACACCATGGTGCACCGCCCGGTGGTGGCGCAGCTATTGCCCCTGCTGCCGTCGGAGGACGACTATCTCGGGCACCATTGGGATTATCTCTATGAGCCCGACGCCAGGGAACTGCTCGACGGGCTGCTGCTGCGCTATATCGAGTCCCAGGTGTACCAGGCGGTGGTGGAGAATATCGCCTGCGAGCAGGCGGCGCGGATGATCGCCATGAAGAGCGCCTCGGACAACGCCGGCGATCTGATCGACGAGCTCGAGCTTGATTACAACAAGGAGCGTCAGGCGGCGATTACCCAGGAACTGTCGGAAATCGCCGCCGGCGCGGCGGCGGTCTAGGAGCCTGCGGCGCAGGAATTCGCGAAAGCGAAAATTCGCTATCGCCGCGCCCCCGGCTGATCGATTGAGGCGAATATTGGTGGATATGCAACGAAATCGAGCGGCCGGGGGCGTGGATGAGAGCGGATTTGCAGCCGTGAATTCCTACGGCGCAGGTTCCCAGGAGCCTGCGGCTCAGGCTCCTGGTACGGAACGGATGCGGGACAGGTGCGGGGCAGGCCTCGCGCATGAAGAAACAACAGAATTTGATGAAGGGTTCAGCAAATGAGTAGCGGTCGAATCGTACAAATCATCGGCGCGGTCATCGACGTGGAGTTCGAACGGGAGAGCGTTCCCCGGGTGTACGATGCGCTGACCATCGATGACAGCGACATCACCCTGGAAGTGCAGCAGCAACTCGGCGACGGCGTAGTGCGCACGATTGCCCTGGGCAGCACCGAGGGTCTGCGGCGGGGCCTTGGCGTGCAGGATACCGGCGGGCCGGTAACCGTGCCCGTGGGCGAGGAAACTCTCGGCCGCATCATGGACGTGCTCGGCCGCCCCATCGACGAGCGCGGCCCCATCGGCGAAAAGGAGCGCATGCCGATCCACGCCGATGCGCCCACTTACGAAGAACTTTCGGTCACCAATGAACTGCTGGAAACCGGCATCAAGGTGATCGACCTGGTCTGTCCTTTCGCCAAGGGCAGCAAGGTGGGGCTGTTCGGCGGCGCCGGCGTCGGCAAGACCGTGAACATGCTCGAGCTGATCAACAACATCGCCACCGAACACAGCGGCCTGTCGGTTTTCGCCGGCGTCGGCGAGCGAACCCGGGAAGGCAACGATTTCTACCACGAGATGCAGGAGTCCGGGGTTATCGATCTCGAAGGCGAATCCAAGGTTTCCATGGTCTACGGCCAGATGAACGAGCCTCCCGGCAACCGCCTGCGGGTAGCCCTGAGCGGGCTGACCATGGCGGAAAAGTTCCGCGACGAAGGCCGTGACGTGCTGCTCTTCATCGACAATATCTACCGCTATACCCTGGCGGGCACCGAAGTCTCCGCCCTGCTCGGGCGCATGCCTTCGGCGGTGGGCTACCAGCCGACCCTCGCCGAGGAAATGGGCGCCCTGCAGGAGCGGATCACTTCCACCCGGGCCGGCTCCATCACTTCGGTACAGGCGATTTACGTGCCTGCGGACGACCTGACCGACCCGTCGCCGGCAACGACTTTCGCCCACCTTGACGCCAAAGTGGTGCTGTCCCGGGATATCGCCGCACTCGGCATCTATCCCGCGGTGGATCCGCTCGATTCCTCCTCGCGCCAGCTCGACCCGCTGGTCATCGGCCAGGAGCACTACGATGTGGCCAGCGGCGTGCAGTCGGTGCTGCAGCGCTACAAGGAACTCAAGGACATCATCGCGATTCTCGGCATGGACGAGCTTTCCGATGAAGACAAGCAAACCGTCGCCCGGGCCAGGCGTATCTCGCAATTCCTCTCGCAACCGTTTACCGTAGCGGAAGTTTTCACCAACGCGCCGGGCAAGTACGTGCCGCTGAAGGACACCATCGCCGGCTTCCGGGGCATTCTCGATGGCAAGTATGACCACCTGTCCGAGCAGGCCTTCAGCATGGTGGGCTCCATCGGGGAAGCGGTGGAGAAGGAAGAACGGCTCAAGTCCGGGCGCAAGGCGTAAGCGGGCGGGAAGCGATCATGGCCAGGACCATTCAATGCGACATCGTCAGCGCGGAGAAGAGCATTTTCTCCGGCGAGGTGGTCTTCATGGTGGCGGCAGGCAATATGGGCGAACTGGGCATTGCGCCGGGGCACGCGCCGTTGCTGACCGATTTGCTGCCGGGGCCGGTGCGGCTCGACCTGCCCGACGGCTCGGAAGAGGTGTTCTATGTTTCCGGCGGCTTTCTCGAAGTGCAGCCGAAAAATGTCACCCTGCTTGCCGACACCGCCGCCCGGGCCCACGATGTGGATGAAGCGGCGGCCCGCAAGGCACTTGAGGACGCCGAACGGGCCATTGCCAACCAGGGCGCCGAGTTCGAGTATTCCGCCGCCGCCGTCCAGCTTGCCGAGGCCGCCGCCCAGCTTCGGGCCCTGCGACAGTTGCGAAAAGAGCGTTCCTGAGCCGCGCGCCAACAGGGGGCAAACGCCGGAATGAAGCTTGAAATCATCATTCTGGCGGCAGGCAAGGGAAGCCGGATGCGCAGCGACCTCCCCAAGGCGCTGCACCCCCTCGGCGGCCGGCCCCTGCTTTCCCACGTATTCGAAACGGCGGCAAGCCTCGACCACTGCGGCATCCACGCCGTGATTGGCCACGGCGCCGGGCAGGTCAGGCGCAGTTTTCACTTTTCCGAGTTTCCGGCGGTGAACTGGGTGCCGCAGGAGCGGCAACTCGGCACCGGCCATGCGGTACAGCAGGCCATGCCGGGGATTTCCGCAGACCTGGTGCTCGTGCTCTACGGCGATGTGCCCCTGGTGCGCCGCGCCACCCTGAAGCGGATGCTGGCGATTGCCGACACCGGTTCGCTGGTCTTGCTGACGCTGGAAACGCCCAATCCCCAGGGGCTCGGCCGCGTCCTGCGCGGCCCCGACGGCGCCATTGAAGCCATTGTGGAAGAGCGCGACGCCAGCGAAGCCGAACGGCGCATCAGCGAAGTCAACAGTGGCATAATGCTGCTACCCGTCGCGCGGTTGCGCAACTGGCTGGGCCGGCTCGACCGGGACAACTCCCAGGGCGAATACTATCTGACCGATGTGGTCGCCATGGCCCGGGCCGAAGGCGCGCCCCTGCGCGCGGTGACCATTGAAGACAGCGGGGAAGTGCAGGGAGTGAACGACCCGGCGCAACTCGCGTCGCTTGAAAGGCGGTACCAGATGGGCAAGGCGGAACAGTTGCTGGCGGTCGGCGTGCGGCTGCTCGATCCGGCCCGGGTCGACGTGCGCGGTGAGGTCGTGGCGGGCAAGGACGTGGAAATCGATGTCAACGTGATCTTCGAGGGCAAGGTCAGCCTCGGGGATGGGGTAAGCATCGGCCCCAACTGCGTGGTCAAGAACGCGGAGATCGGCGCCGGCGCCAGGCTGCTTGCCGGCACCTGCGTCGAAGATGCGGTGATCGGCGCGAATTGCAGCATCGGCCCCATGGCGCGCCTGCGGCCGGGAACCGAACTCGGCGACGGCGTAAAAATCGGCAATTTCGTCGAAACCAAGAAGGCCCGCCTCGGCAGTGGCACAAAAGCCAATCATCTGTGCTATCTGGGAGACGTGGAAATCGGCGAGGACGCCAACATCGGCGCCGGGGTCATCGTCTGCAACTACGATGGCGAGCGGAAACACCGCACCGTCATCGGCAATAACGTCTTCGTCGGCTCCAACAGCGTGCTCGTCGCGCCGTTGCGCCTGCACGACGATAGCTACGTTGCCGCAGGTTCAACCGTCAACAGCGAGGTTCCCGCTGGCCATCTCGCCGTGGGCCGCTCGCGCCAGCGCAATATCTCGCGCTGGAAACGCCCGGGCAAGCGGTGATTGCGCCATGTGCGGCATAGTCGGCGCCATCGCCCGGCGGAATGTGGCCGATATCCTGCTGGAAGGGCTGAAGCGGCTCGAATACCGCGGCTACGATTCCGCCGGCATGTCGCTGATCGACGGCCCCGATGGGGAAATTGCCACCATCAAGACCGTGGGCAAGGTGGCCAGGCTGGCGGCGGCGGCGGGCGATACAGGCGCCTCGGGGAGGCTCGGCATTGCCCATACCCGCTGGGCGACCCACGGCAAGATCACTCGCGCCAATGCCCACCCCCATGAATCCGGCGGTCGCCTGTCGCTGGTTCACAATGGCATCATCGAAAATCACGAGGAACTGCGCTGGCAACTGCTCGCCGGAGGCTATGAGTTTACGACGGATACCGATACCGAAGTCATCGCCCATCTGGTCCACCAGGAACTGTCCGGGGACGAGGGCGCGGGCCTGCTCAATGCGGTTTCCCGTGCGCTCGGGAAACTCCGGGGCGCCTATGGCCTGTGCGTCATCGACCGGCGGCAGCCGGACCGGATCGTGGCCGCCCGCAACGGCATGTCACTGGTAGTGGGCGCTGGAATCGGCGAAAACTTCGTTGCCTCCGACACCCCGGCCCTCGGCCAGGTGACCGACCGCTTCCTCTATCTCGAAGACGGCGACCTCGCGGAACTGACCAGCGACTCGATCCGGATCGTCAACCAGGGCCGGGACGTTGCGCGGGAAATCGCCACCTTGTCCGGCAAGGTTTCGGACATGGACAAGGGCAAGTACCAGCACTTCATGCAAAAGGAAATTTTCGAGCAACCCCGGGCGATTCGCGACACCCTGTCGGGCCGAGTCAGCGGGGAGCGCGCGCTGGAAGAGGCTTTTGGCGTCGACGCCGGGGAGATTTTCGACCAGGTGCGGCAAGTGCAGATCGTGGCCTGCGGCACCAGCTTTCATGCCGGACTCATCGCCAAGTACTGGCTCGAATCCATTGCGAGGATGCCCTGCCAGGTCGATATCGCCAGCGATTACCGCTATCGCGACATCATCGTCCAGCCGGGCACGCTGTTCGTTGCGGTATCCCAGTCCGGCGAAACCGCGGACACCCTGGCGGCCCTGCGCTACGCCAATGGTCTTGAGCATACCGCCACCCTGGCCATCTGCAATGTGGCCACGAGTTCGCTGGTGCGTGAATCCGATTTCTGCGTGCTCACCATGGCGGGCCAGGAAATCGGCGTTGCCTCCACAAAGGCCTTCACCACCCAGTTGACCCTGCTGCTTGTCCTCGCCATCGTCCTCGGCCGGCGCAATGGCTTGAGCAGCGAGGACGAAGCCCGGCTCGTGCGCGACATGAACCGCCTTCCCGCGCTGATGGAAAAGACCCTCGGCCTCGACCGGCAGATCCGCAAGCTGTCCAGGCAGTTCTCGGACAAGCATCACAGCCTCTACCTCGGCCGCGGCATACAGTATCCGGTGGCCAAGGAAGGCGCCCTCAAGCTCAAGGAAATTTCCTACATCCACGCCGAAGCCTATCCCGCCGGCGAACTCAAGCACGGCCCCCTCGCCCTCGTGGACAGCGACATGCCCGTCATCGTGGTGGCGCCCAACAACGACCTGCTCGACAAACTGCGCTCCAACCTCTCCGAGGTCAGCGCCAGGGGCGGCAAGCTCTACGTATTCGCCGACGAAAGCATCGGCCTTGAAAACGACCGCGACCACAAGGTCATCAAACTCCCCGGCTGCCCCGAAGTCCTCGACCCCATCCTCTTCACCATCCCCCTGCAACTGCTCTCCTACCACGTCGCCGTAATCAAGGGCACCGACATAGACCACCCACGCAACCTGGCCAAATCGGTCACGGTGGAGTAGGGCATAAAACTGCAACGCCCGGACAGCCAATTGAATCTATAGCCAAAACAGCTATTATAGCTGTTATTAGCTGTTTCCCGAGGTCAAACCATGAAAGTCATATCTGCACTTGAGGCCAAGAATGCCTTCGGCCGGTTTCTTGCGGCGGCCCAGCGGGAGCCGGTGGCTGTCACCAGGAACCGGCGTCTGGTTGCAACCATGTTTTCGATGGAGGACATCGCAAGCATGGCGAGGGCGTATCTTTCGGAGCCCTTGCGGGAGCAGGTCGCCAGTGGCGCGATTGATGTTTCTGCCGCGCTGCTCCGCCAGGCCCACATGAATGAAAGCATTACCCTGGCTCGCGAAGAGGCGGCCTCAGGCAAGACCCTGACAATGGATGATCAGTATTTCGACGGGCTTCGCGCCCATGTGCGGGCGGTTTCCCGAACCAGGCCCGAATGACGGTCGTCAAGATCTCAAAAACAGCCCATCGTGAGTTGCTTGATGCGCTCACCTGGATCGCTCAGGACAGCCCGGAGAACGCGCTTCGCTTCATTAACGAGCTTCAGGACAAAGTTCGCAAGGTTCTCGAAGTCCTTCCGCTGGCTGGCCGGCCACTCGGCAACAACACCAGATACGTGGTGGTGTCGGGCCGGGTGGTTGTCTATGAGTACAGAGCCGATTCCGATGAGGTGGTTGTGCTCCACTTCCATGGGCCGGGCGAGGACTGGCAATAAACCGAGCCCATCCTGGAATTCAGCTACCGGCTGCCCCCCTGTTTCCCCGTGCGCAGGGCGCGCTGGCTTCTTTCGAGGCGCTTGAGGTGATCGTTGAGCAGGGGCTTGCGGTGCACCGCGACGCCGGCGCCCAGGGCATCGATGACGGCCAGATGGGCGATGCGCGAAGAAACCGGGGCGAAATCCTGGTACTCCTCGCGCACGTTGACGTGGATGGGGATGCTGCAGATGTCGCTCAAGGGAGTGTTGTTCGGCGCGAGGCCGATCACCGTGGCGCCGGCTTCCATGGCGAGCCGGACGCTGTCGAGCAGGGCCCGGGTCTGGCCTGACTGGGATATCGCAATCACCACATCCCGGGAATCCAGGGAAATCGCCGACATATGCTGGATGTGCGGGTCGGTATAGGCCGCAGTGACGAGTTGCAGGCGGAAGAACTTGTGCTGGGCATCCGCCGCCACCGAGCCGGAAGCGCCGAAGCCATAGAATTCCACCCGCCGGGCGCGGATGATCGCGTCAATGGCCCGCTCGAGCGCCGCCGGGTCAAGCTCGTCCCGCACCCCGAGCAGCGAACCCACGGTGCTGTCGAAAACCTTGTTGCGGATATCCTGCACCGTGTCCTTGTCGTCCACTGCGAACTGGGTATAGACATCGCCAAGCCCCGCCTGCTGGGCGAGCTGAAGCTTGAAAGCCTGAAAGCCCTTGCAGCCCACCGCGCGGCAAAAGCGGATGACCGTCGGGTCGCTCACTCCGGCCTGTTCGGCAAGGTCCACCACCCGCATGCCGATCACTTCATTGACGTGGGCAAGCACATAGTTGGCGACCTTGGCTTCGGATTTGCGCAGTTGCCGCCGGGAATCGGCAATGCGCCGGATCAGGTTGGGAGATTCCATGGGGTAGCACACTGGGCCGGACGCTGAGAATCGGTACAATGCTACTGCAAGCCGCATTCCGCCGCATTCGTTCCAGGGAAACGACATCATGACCGGAGACTCGGAGCCTGCGCCGCAGGAATTCGCGAAAGCGAAAATACGCTATCGCCGCGCCCCTGGCTGATCGGTTGAGGCGAATATTGGTGAATATTCAACGAAATCGAGCGGCCAGGGGCGCGGATGAGAGCGGATTTGCAGCCGTGAATTCCTGCGGCGCAGACTCCCAGGCCCGGGCGCTGCCGAAAAATGAACCGGCGCCGGAAATCCATCCAGTGAAAGCAGGATTCGTCGATTCCATCGCCGAAATCGGGCAGCGGGACTGGAATGCGCTCACCGGAACCCGCAATCCCTTCATGCGCTACGAGTTCCTCCACGCGCTGGAAAGCACGGGCTGCACAGGCCCTGACAGCGGCTGGCTGCCGCGGCATCTTGTCCTGCATCAGGGCGGCGCCTGCCGCGGCATCATGCCGCTGTACAGCAAGACCCATAGCTGGGGCGAATATGTGTTCGACTGGTCCTGGGCCAACGCCTACCAGCAGCACGGCCTTCCCTACTATCCCAAATTCGTCACCAGTGCGCCCTTCACGCCATCCACCGGCCAGCGCCTGTTCGGCATGGCCGGCAGCCATTTGTCACTGGTGGTGGAGCAGGTCCGGCGCCGCGCCGAGCGCGATGGCGCCTCTTCCTGGCATGTGCTGTTTCCCACCGGGGAAGAGGCCCGGCTGTTACGCCAGCAGAATCTGCATATCCGCCGGGGCGCCCAGTTCCAGTGGCGCAATCGCGATTACCGCAGCTTCGATGACTTTCTCGCGGGCCTGGTTTCGCGCAAACGCAAGACCCTGCGCAAGGAACGCCGCCGCGTGGGCGAGCAGGACATCGGCTTTCGCGTCACCGAAGGGCCGGAAATCAGCGAAGCGCAATGGGCGGACTTTTACCTGTTCTATCAGAACACCTATCTGCAAAGGGGGATGCAGGGCTATCTCAGCCTGGAGTTCTTTCACCGCATCGCCGCCTCCATGCCCGAGCAGCTCTTGCTGATCAATGCGTCCCATGGCGGGCAAGATATCGCCGCCGCGCTGTTCTTCCGCAATGACGAGACCCTGTTCGGGCGCTACTGGGGCTGCCGGGAGGAGCGCGAACACCTGCATTTTGAGACTTGCTACTACCAGGGGCTCGATTACGCCATCGCCAACGGCCTGCAACGCTTCGACTCGGGCGCCCAGGGTGAACACAAGATCCAGCGGGGATTCGAGCCGGTGACCACAAGTTCGGCCCATTGGCTCGCCAACCCGGAATTCCACCGCGCCGTGGGCCAGTTCGTGGCCCGGGAGCGGGACCATATCGAAGCCTACCAACAGGCAGCGCGCTCGCTGCTGCCTTATCGAGACATCCAGGAGCCTGCGCCGTAGATATTCATGGCTGCAAATCCGCTCTCATCCACGCCCCTGGCCGTTCGATTCGATGAATGAGGAAAAGCGCTTCAAAGCACAATCCCGATCAGCACTGAATCGCGCAAGAGACGGCAGGCAGGCTGCCACCCGCATGAGATTCTGCGACTTCGCGCAGAATGACATCAGGAGATATGGGCATTTGCTTCGCGCGGATTGACTCGGGGAGAACTGTGCCGTGCGCGTAGAGTCAGGGAGAAGACTACATCACGATGGCGTTTTCCAGGCGGCGAAAGCCTCGTAGCCAGACGAGGATGGTGAACAGCGCCACGGGGGCGAGCAGCCAGGTGACCACGTTGGTCTGGTCCTGGTTGCTCAGGCCAGTGAAATGGACCGTGGCGTAGACCGCCATGCCGAGCAAATGCGCCAGCAGATAGTAGTTCACGTAGGGCGCGCTGTAGCGGTCCACTGGCCAGGGCGATTTCAGCAGCAGCAGACGCAGGGCGTAGACGATGCCCAACAAGTCCGTGGGCCAGAACAACAGCAGGTTGACGTTGTGGTGCAGGTCCTCGTGACCGGACCAGAACCAGCTCCCCAGCATCAGGCAGCCCAGTAGGCCGCTGAACAGCGAACAGGTCAGGCTCAGCCCGCCGAGCACCCGGTAACTTGCCGGGGGCAGCGAGGCGCGCTGCCGGCTGTGGCTGGAGATCATGTGGCGACTGAAGCGGGGCTTGCGGGTGGTGAGCAGCAGCCAGAGCAGCAGCGACGCCATGATCAGCATGAGAACCAGGTAGGCGTTCCATTGTTTCGCCGGTGGCGGGAACGCGGACGCCACCCGGGGTTCGGTGAGCAGCCCCAGGCGCTCCCCGGCTGCGGCCACATCGCTGTGCATGGCCTGCAACTGCCGTCGCAGCGAAAGCGGCAGGAACATGGCCTCCCATTCGCTCATGGCCCGGTCGATGTTGCTGTTCATGCCGATGTCGAGCAGCATGGCGACGGGCGACAGCGATTCGTAGTGCGACCAGACCACCTGCCGGTACGTGGTTTCGGTCATGCCGGTGAAATGCTCGCTCAGCCTGCCTTCCAGGGCCTCGTCGAGATAGTCGCGCAGGCGCGTGGTGCAGTTGTCGTCGAAGTAGTCATAGGCGTAGACGAGGTTTTCCGGCTCCAGATTCCACATCAGCCGCTGGTAGAGCCGGGATTTTTCGGCGTTGTTGAGATTGATGCGGTCTTCCCAGACGGTTCTTTCCTCCGCCCGGTACTGGGCGTAGGCCTGGGCCGTGGGCACGGTGAACAGGCGGTAACTCATCTCGCCGAGAAAGAAATTCAGGCCAAAGCGGAACATGCCGCCGCTGGTGTCGAAGCCGCCCCAGTTGAACAGCAGGTCGGCGCCGCCGGCCTCGTCACGCACGCGCAGGGCGGTATGGCCGAAGTTGTCCCACAGCTGGTTGCCCACGTCCACGGTAACCAGATAGAAATGCAGGCCGCCCAGATCCTCGGGCTCCGGGTAGGCGTCGAGTTCATCCAGTGGCGGAACCGCAGCCCCGGCGGCTGCCGCAATCAGCAGAAACCACAGGGCGCAACCAGCGCGCGGAAGCCCGGACGTGGCGCATCGCCGGAGTCGCGAAACGATCGACATGGGTGTTCCTAGGAGCCTGCGCCACAGAAATTCATGGCGGCAAATCCGCTCTCATCCACGCCCCTGGCCGCTCGATTTCGTTGCATATCCGCCAATATTCGCCTCAATCGATCAGCCAGGGGCGCGACGATAGCGAATTTTCGCTTTCGCGAATTCCTGTGGCGCAGGCTCCCAGGTATTCTCTGAAAAATTCCCTCCCTGGAATTTTTCATTATCGCAAAACAAAAGCGTGGTTTTGTTTTGCTCCCGAATTCAATGGCTTACTCCAGTCACGGAGCATAGCTCCGTACCGTTGCGGCCGCGCTCGAAGCTGCGCTTCGAAAACGCTTGCCTTCACCCATCGAATTCGGCGGCACTTCCATGTGCCGCAGGGAAGCTCTGACTTGATCAGAGCTTCCCTAGAGTTCCCGCAGCCAGATATTCCGAAAGGACACAACCTGCCCGTGGTCCTGCAGGGTTAGCGGCATTTTGCCGGTGCAGTCCTGCCTGCGGCCGGAGCCGTCGAGCCCGTAGGGCTCGCATTGGGCTTCGTACACTGGCTCCGGGGTGAAGGTGGCGCCATCGAGCCGGACATGATTCTGCACCAGTACGCCGTTCTGGAACACCGTGAGCCAGGCCGGCGAGACGAGTTCATCGCCGTTGAATTCCGGCGCGGTGAAGATGATGTCATAGCTCTGCCATTGGCCTGGCTGCCGGGCGGCGTTGACCAGGGGCGGATACTGCAGATACACCGACCCGGCCTGGCCATTGACATAGGTGGGATTTTCCCAGCTATCGAGAATCTGCACCTCGAACAGCGAATGCAGGAATACCCCGCTGTTGCCCCGGCCCTGGCCGCTGCCGCTGATCACATCGGTGGGGCGCCATTCCAGATGCAACTGCATGCTGCCGAAAGACTCCCGGGTGCGGATCGTGCCGCCGCCGGGGCGGACGGTTGTCACGCCATCGGCGATTTCCCAGCGGGCGGGTTCACCGTCTGCCACGCGCACCCAGTTATCGAGGTCGCTGCCATCGAACAGTACGATGGCGTCCGAAGGCGGCACGGCATTCTCCCCCGCGCCGACGAGGAGCGGCTCCGGCCCCGCCTGCCGGCGGTCGCCGCCGCTTTGGGCCAGCACCATTATCGCGGAGAGAATCGCTATGGCAAGCAGGATTTTTTTCATCATGGTCCGAAGGAATCAACTTGTCAGGTTCATGTCGTCGTCCCAGCTCGCGATGATGTCGCGGCGGGACTGGTCAACGCATTTTTCCAGCCATTCCGGCTCGTATTGCAGGCCGTGGCGCTGCAGCGTCTGCTCCGGGACGCCGTCCCAGACATTGGCCACATTGCCCTGGTAGCCCAGGTCCCGGAATCCCTGTTCGGTCGTATAGTACCCGGTCAAGGTCAGGTCCCGCATCAGGAAAAAGAAGCGAATGCCGGGCTGCAGCGCCGGGTCCTCCACGTCGGGCCAGGCGATGCGGTCGCAAATGGCGAGCCGTTGCGCTTCGCCGATATTGGCGAAATCCGCGCCGAACTCGCCGATGGCGTAACCGTCGAGCCAGGCGATGCCGCCACGCACCGGGAGTCTCAGGTTTCCCCGGTCCTTGACGATGAATTCGACGAATTCCGGCAGGCCGGCGTCCAGGGCGCCGCCATTGGCATGATCCGAAGGCAGAATGATGTCGCATAGCACGGCGATGGTGACGAGTTCATGCTCGCTGAAATACGTTTCGGCGAACAGTTTCCGGTCGCGTTGCCGCTCGGCCCCGGTTCTGCCGTAGGAATACTCCCGGGGCAGTTCGTTCCAGTTCACCGCTCCGCCTGTGGCGCAGCCGGTGGCGGAAGCAAGGCCCGCAGCCAGAGGCGCGAGCAGTAGCGATTTGAGGGTTTCCCGGCGGTTGGTCTTGTTCATGTGGCTCACAGGTTCCGCTGCCGCATCTGTTCGACGATGTGCTCGCTGGTGCGCCAGGCCAGGGCGAGAATGGTCCAGGTGGGATTCTTGTCCGCCTGGGACACGAAAGTGCCGGCGTCGGCCACGAACACATTGTCGGCGTCATGCAATTGGCCGAAGCGGTTGGTGACCGAAGTGGCCGGATCATCCCCCATCCGCGTGGTGCCGACTTCGTGGATGATCTCGCCGGGGCGGGTCAGGCCATACTCGCGCTCGGGGCCCGGCTTGTCGCCGAGCAGGACGCCGCCGGCGGCCTCCAGCAGTTCTTCCATGGTGTCCTGCATGTGCCGGGCCTGGTTGATCTCCTGTTCTGTCCAGCGATAGTGGAAGCGGAGCGCGGGAATGCCCCACTCATCGACCACATTGGGGTCGAGTTCGCAGTAGTTGCCGTATTGGGGAACGCTTTCGCCGCGGCAGGCGATGCTCAGGCGCGAGCCATAGAAGCGCCTGATATCATCGCGCAGGCCATTGCCATAGCCGCCGACTCGCTCGCCGAGAAAGCGCTTGTACTGGTTGGCGGCGAAGCCAAAACCATAGGACGGCATGTTCATGCCGCCGCCAATTTCCAGATGATAGCCCCGGGCAAAATCGAGTTGGGCGTCTTCCAGCCACCAGGGCGTGTAGACATGCATGCCGCCCACGCCGTCTTCGTTGTATATGTCGCGGTCCATGAGTTCGGGCAGGAAGGCGGCGCGGCTGGCGCCGGTGGAATCGTGCAGGTAGCGGCCCACATGGCCGCTGCTGTTGCCGAGCCCGGAGGCGTGCCGGGCGCTGATGGAATTGAGCAGGATGCGGGCGCTGCTGCAGGCGGAAGCCGCAAGCACCACCGTGCGGCCATTGAGGCGCAGTTCCCGCCGGTTTTCCCGGTCGATACAGGAGACGCCGGTGGCGCGGCCGTCGGCGCCGGTATCCACCTTGCGCACCATGGTGTTGCTATGGACATCAACCCGGCCCGTGGCCACCGCGGGATAGATGAGTACCGTGCTTGAGGAAAAATCGGCGTGGAGGCCGCAGGCGCGGCTGCACTGGCGACAATACACGCAGACGCCACGCTCCTTGTTGATGCGTTTGGTCAATATGGACAGCCGCGAGGGGTACACCGGAATCCCGGCCCGGCGCGCGCCGCGGATGTAGTACAGCTCGTGCAGGCGCGGCTTGGGGGGCGGCAGGAAGAAGCCGTCCGGGTCATTGGGCAGGCCCTCGTTGGTGCCGAACACGCCGACCAGTTTGTCCACCTTGTCGTACCAGGGTTCCAGGTCCTCGTAGCCGATGGGCCAGTTGTCGCCAAGCCCGTCGATATCGCGACGTTTGAAATCCAGCGGCCCGAAACGCAGGGATATGCGGCCCCAGTGATTGGTGCGGCCGCCGAGCATCCGCGCCCGCCACCACATGAAGTCGGTGTCATCGGCGGTGGTGAACGGTTCGCCGTCGAGTTCCCAGCCGCCGATACAGGCATTGAAATCGCCGAATGGCCGCAGCCTTGTGCTCGCGCCCCGGCGCGGCGATTCCCAGGGATAGCGGAACTGGGTGCGCTGGGCTTCGTCGGCCGGGTCATACCAGGGGCCTGCTTCCACCAGCGCCACGCGCAGGCCGGCCCGGGCCAGGGCCCAGGTTGCCATGCCGCCGCCGGCTCCGGAGCCGACGACGATGGCGTCATATGGATCGGCGGCGCTCACAGGACTCTTCTACGCTCATGAAACCGGTTCCCGTTCACGACAGGCCGAACCCCGGCCGGTATTCCTTGTCCAGCCAGGCATTGGCGGCATCGTCATTGCTGAAGCGCATTGCCTCGCCGTCGTATTCGAGCACTTTGTGGTTGGCAGCCTGGCGCACGGCGATATTGCCGAGCAGCATGGTCTCGGTGAGACGGCCCGCATAGGCGAAATCGGAAGTGGTGACTTTGGAACGATCCTTGATGGCGTCGATCCACTCCTGGTAGATGCCATTCGAGCGCGGCAAGGTCCGGGGCGGCGGCTCGGTGGCCAGATGCAGCGATTCGGGAATCAGCACCGGATTGCGGCCATAAACGCCGTGCATCAGGGTCCTGTTTTCGCCCACGATCAGCACGCCGCCGTCGTTGTCGCCAAGCTGCCTGCCATTTTCGATTTGCGGCGGACGCTCCGGCAGCAGCCCGCCGTCGTACCAGATCATCCTCACCGCCGGTCGCGACGCGCTTGCGGGGAACTCGAAGTGGATCCTGGAAGCCAGGGGGAAGCTCTCGAAATCCCGGCCCCAGCGGGTGGAACTCGCGCCGATGCGCTCGGGCAGGCCAAGATCAAGCGCCCAATAGGGATGGTCGATGATATGGGCGCCCATGTCGCCCACCACGCCGGTGCCGAAATCGACCCAGCCGCGCCAGTTGAAGGGATGATAGGCGCGCTCCACCCAGGGCCGCATGGGCGCGGCGCCGAGCCAGAGATCCCAGTCCATGGTGGCGGGCGCCGGAGCATCGGCTTCCGGCCGCGCAATACCCTGGGGCCACACCGGGCGATTGGTCCAGCAATGGACTTCGCGAATCGCGCCGAGTTCGCCGGAAGCGACCCATTCATTGATCAGCCTGGCGCCCTCCCCGGCATGACCCTGGTTGCCCATCTGGGTAACCACATTGGTTTCCCGGGCCCGGCGGGCGAGAAAGCGCGCCTCGGCCACGGTATGACACAGCGGCTTTTGCACGTAGAGATGCTTGCCGAGGTCCATGGCATGAGCGGCAATGGGAGCGTGCATGTGGTCCGGCGTACTGATCAGCAGCGCATCGATCTCCGGGTTTTCATCGAGCATGACGCGGTAATCGCGGTAGGTCTTCACCCGGTCCCGGAAAGGCGCGGCGAATTCCTGGCCCAGGGTGGCGCCAAGCCGCTCGTCGTCGATATCGCAGACCGCGTAGATATTTTCGTGGGAAACGCTCTCGATATCCGACCTGCCCTTGCCCCCCGCGCCGACAGCGGCGATATTGAGCCGGTCGCTCGGGGCCGTCTGCCCCACGCCGCCGAGCACATGGCGCGGCACGATGAACAAGCCCGGCGCCGCAGCAAGCAGCCGCCTGCGGCCAAGGTCAACGGATGCGGATTTCTCTGGATTCCCGGTGGGCATGAGCGGTGACTCCCGATTCGCCTCAAGGCCAGCCAATGCTAGCAAAGTTCCGCGCCAGCACAACCGCGATGCGAATCACGGTGCGACAGCAATACTCTTTTTTTGGCGCCGCTTCCCCATTTCCGTGCGGAGCTTCCTTCCGCCTGTCATTCTGCGACTCTGCTTCGCTCCGCGCAGAATGACAGACCGCAGTTTGCACCGCCCAGGCGATTGTGAAAATATTCCCGTGATGGGGTGTTGATTGCAAGGAGCAGTATGAAAATCGGGATTCTGCCGCGAGTTTTCACCGGCTTGCTGGGAGTCGTGCTGTTTTTCCAGGCTCAGGCCCAGCAGGGGGACTGGTATCTTGGCGCGGGACTCGGCATGAATGAGGCCGGGGCTTTCAATCAGGCCGGTTTCAATGACGATACGCTGTGCTATCCGGCTTTCGCTTGCGACGGCGCACATTCAGGTTTCCGCTGGTTCTATGATCTGGAGTCCGATTCGGGCATGGCGCTGGAACTTGCCGCGGGCCGGGCCTGGAATGGCTGGCGGGCGGAGATTGCCCTTGCCAGACTCGACAATGGAATCGTCCAGCGCTTCACCGGCATCGAGTTCCTCAACGGCAATCCGGTTCGCTTCATCGAGCAGAACGACTACCGCGTCAGCACCCGGGCGAGCGCCGGGGATCTGCTGATTCACTCACTGGCATTCAATATGTATCGGGATTTCCCTGGGGCGGGCGGCTGGATTCCCTATCTCGGCGCCGGCATAGGCGCGGCCAGGGCCGAACTCACCGAACTCTACTTCGAGGAACGCTACGCCTGCATCAGCGAAGCCTGCCAGGGCAGACCTCCAGGCGAATTCGACAGCCTGCAACTCGCCGACCTCGGCGACACCGTCTACACCGCACAGCTTTTCGCCGGCGCCGATTTTGACCTGGCCAACAATCTCAAACTCGGGCTGAAACTCGTCTGGCGCCATGTGGACGAATTCAGCGCAGTGGACAGCTACCTGGAACACGCCCCGCCCAGCCAAACCAACACCAACAGCTTCAGCAACACCAGCCACTGGTCCCTGGTCGTGGAGTTGAAACGCTTCTTCTTTGAGTAAGGGCTGGTGTGGGGTAACATCCCGTCCACTTTTTGACTGGCGGGACGGATGATGGCGGGCAACTGGACTTCGGGTTATGTGACCGAAATCGGCTATGCGTGGGGGTATTTCCCGGAACTCAATCCATTGCGGGCGAAAATGGCCTTGCTTTGCAGCGGTTTCGCCTGGCCCGAAGTCAAGAGCGCCTGTGAACTCGGCTTCGGCCAGGGCGTGAGTCTGAACTTCCATGCCGCCGCCGGCGAAGCCGAATGGCATGGCAATGACTTCAATCCCTCACACGCCGCTGTCGCCCGGCAAATGGCGCAACATTCCGGCGCCCCGGCCCGGCTAACCGACGAAACTTTCGCCGAGTTCCGTCAGCGCAAGGACCTGCCACAATTCGACTACATCGCCTTGCATGGCGTATGGAGCTGGGTTTCCGAGGAAAATCGGCGGGAGATCGTCGAATTCGCCAAAGAGAAACTCAAGGTCGGCGGCGTGCTTTACATCAGCTACAACGTGCAGCCCGGCTGGTCGGGCTTTATCCCCTTGCGCAATCTGATGATGGAGTATCTCGACCGGATTTCACCCACGGGCAAGGGAATCTCCGCGCGCATCGACGAAGCGCTGGATTTTGCCAAAAAGCTGGTGGACACCGAGCCGGTATTTGCCAAGACAACCCCGGGCGCGATCACTCGGCTCGAAGGCGCCCTGACCCAGAACCGCAATTATCTCGCCCACGAGTTCTTCAATCGTGACTGGCACCCCATGTCATTTCTCGACGTGAGCCACGCGCTCGATCACGCCAAGCTCAGTTTTGCCTGTTCGGCGAATTTCCTGGAACACGTTTCCACCATGACAATGACCGCGGAGCAGAGTGAATTCGTCAACGGGATTCCCGACCCGATGCTGCGCCAGCAGATGATCGATTTCATGTCCAACCAGCTTTTTCGGCGCGATTACTGGATCAAGGGTCCGCGCCGCCTTACCGGCACCGAGCAAATGGAGAGCTTCAATGATTTTCACGTGGTGCTTGCGCGTCATGTGGAGGACTGCTCGCTCACGGTGAAAGGCCCCATCGGCGAGGCCACCCTCAATGAGGAAATCTACCGGCCCCTGCTTGACCTGCTGGCGGACAACAAGACCCATTCCGTCGGCGAAATCATCCGCAGGCTGCAATCGGAGCAACGCACTGCGGGAAGCCTGCTGCAGGCGCTGATGGTGCTCATGGGCGACCACCAGGTGGCGCCGGCGCAGGAGAATCCCCCTGCCCGGCTCAAGCGGCAATGCGACCGCATCAACCGGCATATCAAGCAGCGCAGCCGGGATGTGGACGAGATTCAGTTTCTCGCCAGCCCGGTGACCGGGGGAGGCGTCTCCGTCAGCCGTATCAACCAGTTGTTCGTGCTCGGCCTGGAGAACAAGGCCGCCAATGACGAGCAGCTTGCGCGCTTTGCCTGGCAGGCCCTGTCATCCCGCAACCAACGCCTCGTGCACGACGGCAAGACCCTGGAAAGCGACGAGGAAAACCTGGCGGAGTTGAGCAAGCGCGCCACAGCGTTTCTGGAGAAATCGCAACCGGTGTACGCCTCCCTTGGTATACAATGAGCGAACCGAAAACAGGTTTGGCGCGACTAAGTATTCTCTGAAAAACTCCATCCGTGGAGTTTTTCATTATCGCAAAACAAAAGCGTGGTTTTGTTTTGCTTCCGAATTCAATGGCTTACGCCATCGAATTCGGCGGCACTTCCATGTGCCGCAGGGAAGCTCTGACTTGATCAGAGCTTCCCTAACCGTATAAGTTTGCGGCAGTCGCACGAGTTTCCAGGAACGGCGCAGGTATTTTCCGATGACAGGACTATTGAGAAAGGCGCGGCGAAACCAGGCTGAGACTCGCATGGCAAGCCCGGTCACCATGTGGGATCTTTTGCCCAGCCTCTCTGTATTGCTCGCCTTGAGCACCCCGTCCGGCGCCCAGGAGCTTGAGTTGTTCGAAGACGTGGAGCGCACGGTTTCCGCCAACAGCCAGCGCGGCAATCCCGCCGGCGCCGGCGATGATGCGCCCGCCATTTCCCCCACCGAGCCTGAATTCACCCTCGTGGGCGCATCGCGCATCGGCGACCAGCGCCGGGTGGTGCTCAATCATCGCAGCGGCGAAACCCTTACCGTGCCCCTGGAAGCGGATGGCGAGACTTCGATCCCGGGCTACGAGCAGTTCCACATCATTTCCAGCGAAAAGGGCCGGGTTTCGATCCAGTATCCCGATGGCAGCAATTGCGTGGAAGCCGCCGACTCCGGAGTAAGCTGCGAGACAGGCGCCAATGTCGCCCGGCTTTCCCTGCGTCCGGCGCCTTTGCCTGAGCAATTTCTCGTCGATCTCGATCAGGAAGAGGAGTTGATGGAACAGGAACAGGAACTTGAGGCCGAGGCCAGGGAGGCGGCGGAAGACCTGGCGCGGGACCCGAACAACCCATTCGCCCGCCTGCGGGCCGAAGCCCTCGGCCAGGACGTTCCCTCCGCGCCGCGATTCCGCCCGCGACGCATTGACCCGGCCCAGGTGCCTCCCGGCATGCGTGTGGTTTCCACCCCCTTCGGGGATCGCCTCGTCGAGATTGACTAGGAGCCTGCGCCGCAGGAATTCGCGAAAGCGAAAATTCGCTATCGCCGCGCCCCTGGCCGGTCGATTGAGGCGAATATTGGTGAATATGCAACGAAATCGAGCGGCCAGGGGCGTGGATGAGAGCGGATTTGCAGCCGTGAATTCCTGTGGCGCAGGCTCCTGGTGTGCTGAATGTCAGGCTTCGCACTAGGGGTTTCGATTGTCAGTTTCCACACTCCCCGCAGGCAGCTACTGGGCCTGCTCGAATCCCTGGCCTTCGCTTGTGAGCGGGCTCGGGCGAAACTGCCGCTGGAACAGGTAAGCATCTCGATCATCGACAACAGTGTGGATGGAGAGCCGCACCAGGGACAGTTTTCGCCCGGTGACATGCGGGAGCTTGCCGCATCCTCGCTACCGGGCGGCTGCGAATTGCGGCTGCTGCATGGTCATGGCAACATCGGCTATGGCGCAGCCCATAATCTGGCCATACGCCAATTCCATTCCCGAGACGGCTGCGAAGAAGGTTCTGAAACCCGCCCCGAATACTGTCTGCTGCTCAATCCCGATGTGGAGTTCGACCCGGACACCCTGGCGGCGGGCCTCGCTTATCTGAATGAAAATCCGCAGGCCGTACTTGTCAGCCCTGCGGCAAGCAGGAACGGCGAGCCGCAATACCTGTGCAAGCGCTACCCTTCACTGTTGCTGCTGTTTCTGCGCGGCTTTGCGCCGGCGTTCCTGCGGGCGCCTTTTGCCCGCCGGCTGGCGGAATACGAGATGCGCGACTTGCCCGGCGACCGGCCAAGCAGCGGAATTCCCATCGCCAGCGGCTGCTGCATGCTGTGCCGCAGCGATGCCCTTGGTGAAATCGGCGGTTTCGACGAGGGCTTCTTTCTCTACTTTGAAGACTTCGACCTGTCCCTGCGGCTTGGGCGAGTGGGCCGTCTCGTGCATCTGCCGGCCATGCGAATCCGTCATGGGGGCGGTGGCGCGGCCGGGAAGGGCTTGCGGCATATCCTCCTGTTCTGCCGCTCCGCCTGGCGTTTCTTCCACCGGCATGGCTGGAAGTGGCTGTGAGCCGCCAACCGGAGGCGCTCGTTACCGGCGCCAGCGGCTTTATCGGCCGCCATCTGTGCCGCCATTTGCAAGCGGCCGGCCATGCCGTGCGGGCGTTTTCCCGATCCCTCCCCACACAGGACACCCATTCGCCTCCCACATGGGACACCCACTTTCCCGGGGATATACTCAACCGCAAGGCGCTGGAGAAAGCCTGTGCCGGGGTACAGGCCGTATTTCATCTGGCGGGAATCGCCCGCACCGCGAACCGGCGCGACCCAGGCGCCATGCGGGTCAACGTGGAAGGAACGCGCAATCTGCTGGAAGCCGCCCGCAATGCCGGCGCGCAAAGCCTGGTATTTGTCAGCAGCGCGCTGGCTGCGGAACTTGACGGGCAGGATTCGCACTCGCGACCAGGAGACTATGCCCGCAGCAAATGGCTTGCCGAACGGCTGGTACTCGAAGCAAATGACAGGGACGGCATGCAAACCACGGTCCTGCGCCCCGCTCCGGTCTACGGGGCTGGCATGAAAGGCGGAATCGCTCGCCTCATCCGTCTCATCCATGCCCGGCGGCTGCCGCCCCTGCCCCGGCTGGATAGCCGCTTCTCGCTGGCCGGAGTCGATGATGTTTGCCGCGCCGCGATGCTTTCCTGGCAAAGACCGGAAGCGGCGGGGCGATGCTGGCTGCTGACCGATTCGCGAGACTATCGCGCCCATGTCATCGAGCAGGCCATCTACAAGGCCCTGGGCCGAAATCCGCCCCGCTGGCGCACCCCCGCTGTGGTATTCTTCGCCGCGGCTGCGCTATTGCAATTCGGTCGCCTTGCCGGCTGGAAATCCGCCGAATCGGGCTTGCAAACCTGGCGCAACATGACGAGCGAGCGAATCTGGCCGTCCCGGGACATTTACCAGGCGCTGGATTTCCAACCCGCCGGCGACCTGTACGCGAATTTGCCGGAAATCATCCAGGAACTGACCGGACACCAAGCCGCCACATGGGAGTGACAATGACCAAGGGCATCATTCTGGCGGGCGGCGCGGGCAGCAGGCTGTACCCCATCACCACCACCATCAGCAAGCAGTTGCTGCCGATTTACGACAAGCCGATGATCTACTATCCGCTGTCGACCCTGCTGCAATCGGGCATTCGCGACATCCTCGTCATCACCACGCCCAGGGACCACGCCGGCTTCCACCGCCTGCTCGGCGACGGCAGCGGCTGGGGCGTCTCCATCCGCTATGCCGAACAGCCGCGCCCGGAAGGCCTCGCCCAGGCATTTCTCATCGGCGAGGAATTCATCGGCGACAGTCGCGTCTGCCTGATTCTTGGCGACAACATCTTCTACGGCAACCGGATCGAAGACACCCTGACCAATGCCGTGGCCCAGGACAATGGCGCCAGCATTTTCGCCTATTATGTGCAGGATCCGGAACGCTACGGCGTGGTGGTGCTCGATGACGACAACCGCGCCGTGGACCTGGAGGAAAAACCGGCCCGACCCAAGTCCCATTACGCCGTGACCGGGCTCTACATGTACGACAATCAGGTGGTGGATGTGGCGAAATCCATCCGCCCGTCCGCCCGGGGCGAACTGGAAATCACCGATGTCAACCGGATCTATCTGCAACGGGGAGAGTTGCAGGTGGAGCTGTTCGACCGCGGCACGGCCTGGCTCGATACCGGCACCACCCAGTCGCTGCTGGACGCGGCCAACTTCATCCGCGTGCTCGAAGATCGCCAGGGCCTGAAAATCGGCTGCCCGGAGGAAATCGCCTGGCGCCGGGGATTCATCGACGACGCCCAGTTCGAGCGTCTCGCCGAAGACCATATCAACAGCGGCTACGGCCAGTATCTGCTGGCCTTGCTGAACGAGTCCTGATGAAAAGCACCGGCACGCCGATTCCCGGGCTGCTCCTGCTGGAACCCACGGTTCACGGCGATGACCGGGGCTTCTTCATGGAAACCTGGCGCGAGTCCTTCTTCACCGAACACGGCATTACCCACCACTTCGTACAGGACAACCACAGCCGCTCGGTGTTCGGAACCCTGCGGGGGCTGCATTATCAGTTGCAGTATCCCCAGGGCAAGCTCGTGCGGGTGGTGCGGGGCGAGGTGTTCGATGTAGCGGTGGACCTGCGCCATCAGTCCGCCACTTTCGGCCATTGGTTCGGCGCGCCGCTGAGCGAGGACAACCGCCGCCAGTTATGGATTCCGCCGGGTTTTGCCCACGGCTTCTATGTACTCAGCGAAAGCGCCGACCTGTGCTACAAGTGTACCGGGTACTATCATCCGCAAGACGACCACAGCCTGTGCTGGAACGACCCGGCAATCGGTATCGAATGGCCGACGCAGTCTGTCGAGCCGATTCTTTCCGAACGCGACCGCAAGGCGCCCCGGCTTGCCGAGGCGCCGCTGCCGCATTGAGGCGGTTTTCCTCGCCGCTGACCCGGGCGCTCCGCCGGAAGATGAAGCCATGGCCATGACCCGAACCGTCCTCGTCACCGGCGCCGCAAGCCAGTTGGCCCAATGTCTGAGGCTGGCGGGCGCTCCTTCGGGATGGCGCGCCATGTATCTGCCCCGCGGCGAACTCGATATCGGCGACTCGGCCCGGATGAAAGCCGTACTGGATGAAATCGCCCCGGATTGCATCATCAATACCGCCGCCTGGACAGCGGTGGAGCAGGCCGAAAGCGAGCCCGCCCGAGCCCGGCGCAGCAACGCCACCGGCGCGGCGAATCTTGCCCGCTGGTGTGGCGGGCGGCAAGCGCGGCTGATTCACGTTTCCACGGATTTCGTTTTCGACGGCAAATCGCCAAGACCCTATGCGCCGGGGGATGCAACCGCGCCACTCGGCGCGTATGGCGCAAGCAAGCTCGCCGGCGAGCGGGAAGTCGCGAAACTGCCCCCGGGGCAGGGTGTCATCCTGCGCACTTCCTGGTTGTACTCCGAATTCGGCCACAATTTCGTGAAAACCATGCTGGGGCTGCTGGCCGAACGGGACGAGGTTGCCGTGGTCAGCGACCAGACCGGCTGCCCGACTTCCGCGCATTCTCTCGCGGGGCTGATCTGGCGTATGCTTCCCCGGCAGGCTGGCGCCGGCCTGTATCATTGGAACGATGGCGAAGAGACCAGTTGGTATGGCTTCGCCCGGGAAATCCAGCGGCAGGGGCTGGCCGCGGGCTTGTTGCGAAAAGAGATTCGCGTCAGGCCCCTCGCCACTGCGGATTATCCCACCGCCGCCCGCCGCCCGGCATACAGCGCGATGGACCGTGGCCGGGCCCTGAGGGAATTCGACCTGCCCGAAGGCGACTGGCGCGAGGCGTTGAGCGGGGTCATTCGGGCTATCGCCAGACAGGAAGCTGCAAGATGATTGCGCGCGGGAACTTCCCATCCCCTCGCCGCCACAGCGCTGCCCGGCTGGAAGCGGCAGGCGTCCGGTCCGCCCGGCCATGAGCGCCTTGCTGGTCACCGGCGGCGCCGGCTTCATCGGCACCAATTTCGTGCACTACTGGCGGCGCAAGCACCCTGGGGACCTTGTCGTCGTTCTCGACGCGCTGACCTACGCCGGCATCCGCGCCAATCTCGCCGCATTCGAAGGCCAACCGGATTTTCACTTCGTCCACGGCAATATCCGCGATCAGCGACTCGTGGAGCAATTGCTGCGCGGACATTCCATCGACACCATCGTCCATTTCGCCGCCGAAAGCCATGTGGACCGCTCGATCACCGGGCCGGACGCCTTCATCGAAACCAATATCGTCGGCACCCACAGCCTGCTCAAGGCCGCCGCCGCGGTCTGGCTGGAACGGGACAAGCTCCGGGAAAACCGCCTGTTCCAGCATGTTTCCACCGACGAAGTCTACGGCTCGCTCGGCCCGGACGACCCGCCGTTCCGCGAAGACACCCCCTTCGCCCCGAATTCACCCTACGCCGCAAGCAAGGCCGCCGCCGACCATCTCGCGCGCGCCTACCATCGCACCTTCGGCCTGCCGGTGGTCACGAGCAATTGCTCGAACAATTACGGCCCCTACCAGTTCCCGGAAAAGCTCATCCCCCTGTTTCTGGCCAATATCCTCAAGGGCAAGCCCTTGCCCGTCTACGGCGACGGTCGCCAAATCCGCGACTGGCTCCATGTGGAAGACCATTGCCGCGCCATCGAGCTGTGTATGCAAAAGGGACGGCCCGGGGAAACCTACAACGTCGGCGGCGACAACGAATACGCCAATATCGACCTGATCCACGAACTCTGCACGATTCTCGACCGCCGCTTTGCAACCGAGCCGGCGCTGGCGGAACGCTATCCCGACGCCCCTCCCGCCAAAGGCATCCCGGCAAGCAGCCTGATCGCCTTCGTCACCGACCGCCCGGGCCACGACACCCGCTACGCCATCGACGCCGGCAAGATCGCCCGGGAACTCGGCTACCGCCCCAAAACCGATTTCCCCACTGGCCTCGCAAGCACCATCGACTGGTATCTCAGGCGCGAGTGAGGCCGTACAGTCCCAGCAGATTACGGCAATCCAGGCTCCCAGCGGCGGACGAGGCTGGTTTCCACGCCGAACAGGTCGAGGATGCGGCCCACGTGATGGTCCACGAGGTCTTCCACCGACTGGGGGCGAATATAGTGGGCCGGCATGGGCGGGGCGAGAATGGCGCCGATTCGGGCGGCCTTGAGCAGGGTCTCGCAATGTCCCGCATGCAGCGGAGTCTCCCGCGGCACGAGGACGAGGCGGCGGCATTCCTTGAGGGTGACATCGGCGGCGCGGCTGATGAGCGACCCGGAGTGACAGTGGGCGATGGCGGAAAGCGTGCGGATGGAACAGGGTGCGACGATCATGCCGTCGGTGCGGAATGAGCCGCTGGCAATGCTCGCGGAGATGTCCTTGTTGGAGTGGTGGCGGTCGGCCAGCGCCTTGACTTCGTCAAAGCTGTAATCGGTTTCCAGGGAAAGATTGAGCCGGGCCGCATCGGTCGTCACCAGATGCGTTTCAATCGCCGCATCCTCGCGCAATACCTGCAACAGCCGAACGCCGTAAATCACGCCGCTCGCCCCCGACATGCCAATGATGATTCGCATCAGGCCACCTGCTCCAGAACAGCGGCATTCTTGCACCCCCCGCCCCCACAGGCAACCGACGATCAGCTCCTGGCCGCCCAGTCTGTCTTCCACCGCAGGTTTTGCAACGTTTCCAGCGCAGGTTTGCAATTTTCGGAAGAATGGATTGACCGGGCTTTCGACCAAAGCGGCTGGCCTGGCCCGGAGGCGCTTGACCTGTGGGGATTGATGACACATATTGCCGCCCGTCCTGGTGAGCTGCGGAATTCTCATGAGCAAGGCCAATCTGTTTTATGCCCAGTCTGGCGGGGTTACCGCCGTGATCAATGCCAGCGCCTGCGGGGTGATTGAAACCGCGCGCAAGTATCCGGAGCGGATCGGCACGGTGTTTGCCGGGCGCAATGGGATCATCGGGGCGCTTAATGAGGAGTTGATCGACACCGGCCTCGAATCGGCGGAAGCCATTGCCGCCCTGCGGCATACCCCGGCGGGGGCGTTCGGTTCCTGCCGCTACAAGCTCAAGTCCTATCGCGAGAACACCCGGGAGTACGACCGGCTGCTTGCGGTCTTTCAGGCCCACGATATCCGCTACTTTCTCTACAACGGCGGCGGCGACTCCCAGGATACCGCCAACAAGATCGCGCAACTGAGCGTCGAGCAGGGCTTTCCCATCACCTGCATCGGCGTACCCAAGACCGTGGACAACGATCTGCCCGTTACCGACAACTGCCCCGGCTTTGGCTCGGTGGCGAAATACGTCGCCGTGTCGATTCGCGAAGCCGGCCTCGATGTGGCCTCCATGTGCGAATCCTCCACCAGGGTTTTCGTCATGGAAGTCATGGGCCGCCATGCCGGCTGGATCGCCGGCGCCGCGGGTCTGGCGAGCGAAGCCGCCGGCGACCCGCCCCATGTCATTCTCTTTCCGGAAGTCACCTTCGACCGCGATCGCTTTCTGGGCAAGGTGAGGAATTGCGTGGAACAACACGGCTACTGCGCCATTGTGGTTTCCGAAGGCGTCAAGGGGCCCGATGGCAAATTCCTGTCCGAAGCCGGCGGCGCCGACGCCTTCGGCCACGCCCAGCTTGGCGGCGTGGCGCCGCTGATCGCGGAATGGGTCAAGAGGGAGCTTGGCTACAAGTACCACTGGGCGGTGGCCGACTACCTGCAACGCGCCGCCCGCCACATCGCTTCGGCGACTGACGTGGAACAGGCCTACGCCGTGGGCAAGGCGGCGGTGGAATTCGCCATGGCGGGCAAGAACGCGGTCATGCCCGCCATTGTGCGCGGCTCGGGACCGGAGTACTCCTGGAGTATCGGCGAAGCCCCGCTGGCGGATGTGGCCAATGTGGAAAAGAAGATGCCCGGGGAGTACATCAGCGAAGACGGCTTCCATATCACCGAAGCCGCCCGGCGCTATTTCGCCCCATTGATCCGCGGCGAGGACTACCCACCCTACCGGGAAGGCATGCCGCAATACGCTCGCCTCCAGCGAACCCTGGTCGGGAAAAAGCTGGCCGATTGGGCCGGATGAGCGAGATCAGGCTCGAACACGATGGACAGCGTCCCGCATCCGCTGAGGCGAGACATTTTCGCGTTTCTGTCAGGGAGCGAGTCTTTCGATGGTCCAATCGCCGGATGGGCCGCGGGAATAGCGGAAGCGGTCGTGGAGTCGGTCGGGGCGGCCCTGCCAGAATTCAAATTCCCGGGCGGCAACACGGTAGCCGCCCCAATCCTCGGGCAATGGCACGGGGATATCCCGGAATTTCTCGTCCAGTTCCCGGAATGCGGCCAGCAATTGCCCGCGGGATTCGAGAGCCCGACTCTGCCTTGAAGCCAGGGCGGCCAACTGGCTCGGGCGCGGCCGGGTGGCAAAATACGCCGCCGACTCTTCCCTGTCGACCGGCCCGGCGCTGCCGCAGATCTTGATCTGGCGATTGATGGCATGCCAGGGAAACAACAGGCTGACGGCGGGATTGCCGGCGAGCTCCAGCGCCTTGCGCGACTCGTAATTGGTGTAGAAAACAAAGCCGGACGCATCGAAATGCTTGAGCAGGACGATACGCTGGCTCGGCTGGCCGCCGGCGCCCACGGTGGCCGCGGCCATGGCGGTGGGATCGGGAATTTGCAGTTCCAGCGCCTGCCGCATCCAGTTGCCAAACTGCTGCATCGGGTCCGCCGCAAGCTCGGCGCGATGCAGGCCGCCGGAAAGATATTCCCGCCGCAGGGATTCGAGGTTCATTCGCTAGGTATCCTCTGAAAAATTCCCTCCCTGGAATTTTTCATTATCGCAAAACAAAAGCGTGGTTTTGTTTTGCTCGCGAATTCAATGGCTTGCGCCATCGAATTCGGCGGCACTTCCATGTGCCGCAGGAAAGCTCTGACTTAATCAGAGCTTTCCTAGACTTTTATGCTGCCCGGGACCGCGCTCAGCGCACGAAATCACCGAAATTCCACAACTGCTGCCGCGCGGTGCCGGTTTCGTAGTAGAAGGTGCCATGGCCGTGTTTTTCGCTGGCAAAGAAGCCGCCGACAAACTTCTGGCCATTGGACCAGCGATAGGTGCCTTCGCCGTGATAATGGTCGTCGACAAAATCGCCGGTGTAGTTCTCGGTATTATCCTTGAACCAGAACTCGGTGTGCTCGTTCTCGCGCCATTCCGGCAGATTGAAGACATAAGTGCCCCGGCCGTGACGCCTGTTTTCCTTCCACTGGCCGATGTACAGGTTCCCCCGGCCATTCCAGTGCTTGCCGCGGCCCTCGCGTATGCCGCGATACCACTCACCGGAATAAACTTCCTCGGCAAGAAAGGACACGGGAATCTCCAGCCTGCCCTGGCCATGAAACTCGCCATCGAGAAAGCCGCCGGCATAGCTGCCCTTGCCCCAGGGCGTATCGAATTCCATGGCGCCGTCGCCTTCGATGCAGTCTCCGCGCAGGCATCGCTCCGCGGTGACCGATTGCAGGGACTGGCCGGACAATGCCGGCGCCAGCAACAGCAACCACGCTGCAAAGGCCAGTTTTGGCGACAGGGAAAGCACTCGGCGGGTCATGGACAGGTTCACCCTTGGCTGGAAACGCTGTCATTAAACCACGCGGCGCAACACGGTCAAGGGGCTGGTGTTGACCACCTTACGGGTGGAATTGACCCCGAGCGCGGCAATGATTGCGGTACCCAGCGCGGGCCCCGCCAGCCAGACCCAGTAGTGCAGTTGAAAATCCTGCTCGAAAACCCGCTCCTGCAAATAGAACAGGCCGCCCTCGGCGCCCAGGGTGGCGATGACGCCGGCCATCGCGCCGATAAAGGAAAACTCGATCAGCAGGGAAGTCAGGATCAGTTTTCGCCCCGCGCCCAGGGTCCGCAGGATGGCGTTCTCGTGAAAGCGCTCGTCGAGGCTGGCGCTGACGCAGGCAAGCAGCACCAGGGCGCCCGCCACCAGCACCAGGGCGAATATCAGCTCGATGGCGGAAGTCACCTGGCTGATGATGGTCTGGATCTGTTCGATCAACGCATCGACTTCCACCACCACGATGGTGGGAAATTGCCGGATCAGGTCATTGAGCAGCAGCTTCTGCCCGGATTCCAGCCGCACGGTGGAAAGGAAGGTGGCGCCGAGATGGTCGATGGTGCCGGGGGAGAATATAATGAAGAAATTGGGCTGCATGTTGTCCCAGCGCACCGAGCGGAAGTTGGCGATTTCGGCGCTGACAAACTGCTGGTTGATCTCGAACTCCAGGACATCGCCGATTTCCAGATCGAGCCAGTCGGCGTATTCCTCGTCGATGGACACGAATCCGGGCCGGGATGCATCGCCCCACCATTCCCCCAGGGTTACCCGATTGTCCGGCGGCAATTCGTTGCTCCAGGTGACTTGCCGGCGGCTGAGGCGGCCCCGAACCCGGCGGCCTTCGCCATCGGCGCTTTCGCCCGAACCGGTTGCGGCGTCGGCGGAATCCGCCGGTTCCAGTTGATTGTTCTCCAGCAGGCTGCCGCCGCCTTCCCTGTCTGCCGCTTCCTCGGCGGGTTCGGGTTCGGCGCCATTCACTGTCCTCACCCGGGCGCTCACCAGGGGATAAAAGGCATTGGCGTCCACTTCGTTTTCGGCGAAAAAGGCCTCGATATCTTCCACCTGGGCGCTGGTGACATTCATCATGAAGAGATTGGGCGTGTCCTCGGGGAGCTGCGCCTGCCAGTCGGCGATCAGGTCGGTGCGGAGCAGGCCGAGAATCAGCAGAGACATGATGGTTACCGCGAACACCATGACCTGCAGCACATTCTGCCGGCGGCGGCGGCGCACCGCGGTCATGGCCAGCTTCCAGGCATTGCCGGCCTTCATCCCCGCCGAGCCGCTGGACGCCAGAAACAGCAGCGACACCAGGGACAGCAGCAAGCCGGCGCCGGCAACGCCAAGCACGAGCAGTGAGGTCAGCACCAGATCCTGGCTGTACCAGAGAATGAGGAAAATGCTGCCGGCGATGCCGAAGGCATAGGGAATCCGGTCGCTGAAACGGGTTTGGGTCAAGTCCTTGCGCAGCACCCGCAATGGCGGCGTCTCGCGCAGTGCGAGCAGGGGCGGCAGAGCGAAGGCGAGCAGGCAGATGAAGGCGGTCAAGGCGCCCACGAGGTAGGGCTGGGCGCCCGGCGGCGGCAGGTCCACCTGCAGGCTCGCCTGCAAGGCGCGCAGAATGCCTTCGTGGACGAGATAGCCAAGGCCGGAACCAAGCAGCACCGCCATGGCCGCGAGCTGCAACTGGATCAGCAGATAGATCGAACCGGTCCGGCGCGAAGTGCAGCCGAGGGTTTTCAGGATCGCCACATAGTCATAATGGCGCTCGCTGTAGCGGCGGGCGCCGAGGGCGATAGCCAGCCCCGCAAGCAGAACCGCGAACAGCGAGCCAAGCAGCAGGTAGCCTTCGGCCCGGTCCAGGGCTTCGGCGACTTCCTCGCTTTCCTCGCGCACATCGCGGATGTAGTAATTGCCGTCAAAACTGTCGCGCACCCATTGCTCGAACTCGTCAAGCCGGTCGAAATCGTCATGGGAAAACAGCGAACGGTAACTGACCCGGCTGCCGAGCTGGATCACATTGGTGGCCGCCACATCTTCCATATGCAGCATCAGCCGCGGCCCGGCGTTGTCGACGATGCCGCCCTGCCCGCGGTCCGGCTCGGCGATGATGACGGCGCCGAGGGTCAGTTCGGTTTCGCCGACGTATACCCGGTCGCCCACCGCCAGGCCCAGCGCCGGCAGGACCCGCGATTCGAGCCAGACTTCCCCGGGGGGCGGACCATGGCCCACGGGCGCGCCCCGGGTGAACGGCTGCATGGTGGTGATGACTTCGCCGCGCAGGGGATAGGCGTCGCTTACCGCCTTGGCGGCAACGAGCATGTTGCCCGTGTCCGAAAAGGCCATGGAAGTGAAGGACAGGGTGCTCGCCGTGCGGAACCCCCGGCGGACCGCTTCCGCGTTGATTTCCGCGGGCGGCGGCTCGGGGCTGTGCAGCACCCGGTCGGCCGCCAGCATATTGGCGGATTCCAGCAGCAGGGCGCGCTCCAGCCGGTCGGTGAACAGCGCAATTCCGGTTACCGAAGTCACCGCAAGCACCAGGGCGAAAAAAAGCAGCCGCAATTCGCCCCCGCGCCAGTCGCGCCACATCAGCCGCCAGGCAACGGTGAACAGGCTTTGCAGGCCGGACGCTTCAGGCATGGGCGGCTTCCACGCGGCTTTCCTCGCCGGCGATGCGCCCCGCCGCCAGCTTGATCATGCGGTCACATTGATGCGCCAGCCGCTCATCGTGGGTAACGAGCACCAGGGTGGTGTCGAACTCCCGATTCAACTCGAACAGGATATCGATCACCTTGCCGCCGGTGGCGGTATCGAGATTGCCGGTGGGTTCGTCGGCGAACAGGATGGGCGCATTGGTGGCAAAGGCCCGGGCGATGGCGACCCGCTGCTGCTCGCCGCCGGATAGCTGATTGGGATAGTGGTGCCAGCGGTCGGCGAGGCCCACCCGGTCAAGCAGGTCCCGGGCCTTGTCGCCGGCGCCGGAATCGCCCTTGAGCTCGATGGGCAGCATCACGTTTTCGAGCGCGGTCAGGCTCGGCAGCAACTGGAAAGTCTGGAAAACAAACCCCACCGCCTGGGCCCGCAGCAAGGCGCGCTGCTCCTCGTCCATGGCGGAGAGTTTCCGGCCGTGCAGCCAGATCTCGCCGGAGGTGGCCGTATCGAGGCCCGCCATGAGGCCAAGCAGGGTGGACTTGCCGGAACCCGACGCCCCCACAATCGCGACCCGCTCGCCGTTTTCGATATGCAGGTCGATATCCTCCAGGATGGTCAACTCGCCTTCGCTGGTCGGCACGCGCTTGGTGAGCCCTGAAGTCCGGATCATGGAGATGCTGCTGGTTTGCCACCTTGGGGGGAGAGTCATTATAGTGCATTGCCTGACCCTGTTCCGGCCCCAGCGAGTCGCCATCAGCCCAGTGTTCCAGATTCTTGCCAGATCGATCATTTTCGCCGCGCTGCTCGCGCTTCAGGCGGCGCCGGCCATGGCCCAGCAGCGCAATCTGCTGGTCTGGGGCGACAGCCTCAGCGCCGCCTATGGCATTCGCGAGGAACAGGGCTGGGTGGAGCTGTTGTCCGGGCGCATGGCGCGGGATTTTCCCGTCTGGCGCGTGATCAATGGCAGCGTCAGCGGGGAAACCACCACCGGCGGGCGCGAACGCCTGCCGGCGATGCTCGCCGAATACCAGCCCGAGCTGGTGATTCTCGAACTTGGCGGCAACGACGGCCTGCGCGGAATTCCGGTGGAGTCCATTCGCGAAAATCTCGCCGCCATGATTCGCCTGATCAAGGCGGAGGGAGGCCGCGTATTGCTGGCCGGCATCCGGATTCCACCCAATTACGGCCCCCGCTACACCCAACCATTCCAGCAGAACTACTTCAGCCTCGCCGAGGAACATGAACTGCCCCTGTTGCCCTTCCTCATCGAAAGCATCCCCGAGAACCCGGAACTGATGCAGGACGACGGCATCCACCCCGTGGCCGAGGCCCAGCCCATCATCCTCGGCAATGTCTGGACCGTACTCGAGCCCATGTTGCGGGAAATGGAAGACTAGGGCCTGCGCCATAGGAATTCACGGCTGCAAATCCGCTCTCATCCACGCCCCTGGCCGCTCGATTTCGTTGAATATTCGCCTCAACCGACCGGCCAGGGGCGCGGCGATAGCGAATTTTCGCCTTCGCGAATTCCTACGGCGCAGGCTCCTGGGCACTCTCCTGCAACCGCAGCAGGAGCAGGAGCAGGGCGGAAAGGAGATTGCAGATACCCATGGCGATCAGCGCGAGATCATAATTGCCGGCGATGTCGTAGTACAGGGCCACCAGCACCGGGCCCACGGCGGACAGGCCAAAGGAAAACGGCAGGGCCATGCTGCGCACCGAACCCAGATAACGCCGGCCAAAGAAGGAAGCCCAGATCACCTCCTGCAAGGGCAGCATGCCGCCCCAGCCGAAACCCATGAGCAGGAAGCCGGCATAGACCAGCCAATCCATCCCCGCGGCGATGGTGAACACGATGAATATCACCGAAAAACCGGTAGTGATGGCGCCCAGCGCCGCCAGCAACCGGGGCTGGAAACGGTCGATGAGCAAGCCCCAGAAAGGCTTGCTGAAAAACGCCGGCACCGAGGCCAGGGGCACCATGCTCGCGGCGACAATACGCGAATAGCCGGCGTCGGTCATCAGCGGAATCGTCTGCAGCAGCATCACGGTAATCGATATCTGGAACAGGCCAAAAGCCACCACGAGCACATAGAATTCACTGGTGCGCATGGCCTGGCTTCGCGTCATCGAACGCGCAAAATCCGAGCGCGCCGCGGCACCATGGCCCTGATCGATTTCGCGCTGGGTCCTGCCATCGGGAAACAGGCCGTGATCCTCGGGCCGGCGCCGCATCAGCGCCGCCATGGGCAGGGCGCTGCAAAGCGTAATCAGGGCAAGAATCCGCCAGGACGCGCGCCAGCCGAACTCATCCACCAGCAGGGTCGCCACCGGCGGCATCAGGATGCCGGCCCCGGAAATGCCCATGGCGGCAATGGAAACCGCCCAGCCGCGCCGCTCCACAAACCACTTGCCCAGGGTCACATTGATGACGAGGTTGCCGATCATCGCCCCGCCCACGGTGAGAATCACGCCATTGAGCAGCAGCCACTGGGGCAGGGATTGAATCAGGCTGAGGCTGAACAGCGCCGCCGCCATGAGCAGCGAGCCCGCAAAAACAAAGGGCCGCCCGCCCCAACGGTCGATCCAGGCGCCGATCAGAAAGCCGGTAAAGGCCACCACCATCTGCCCCAGCGAGCGCGAGGCGCTGAACTCGGCGCGGGTCCAGTTGAACTCGTCATTCATCGGCACCATGAAAGCGCCGGCAACGTAGTTCGACATGCCAATGGCCATGAACTGCGTCACCAACCCCGCGGCAACAATCCAGTAGCCGTAATACATCCGCCGATCCGTCACACGCCCGCCCCGCAGCAAGGAAGCGGGAATTCTAGTGCATCGGGCTTTCCACCCCAAACGCGCGACGGCGGGTATCCGGCATGACAATATGGAAAACCCCGAAGATAAGGATAGGATATGGAATGAGCCGGTTTGGAGAAGAGTTGTTGTAGTCCCTGAACCCGAATATTGCACGAGTGAATTGATTTGGCCCTGAATCCGCCCATTTCGGCCTCTGCCAGCGCGTGATGGTTCCGGCCTTACGGCATACGAGCCGTTTTTTCCATTTTCGGGATGTTCACCGCGATTTCCGCGCAAGATTCCCTCCCCGCGGACGCGACCGGCGGATACGGGGCGAGCGACGCAATGCCGCGAGAATACCGCCCGGCTTTGATGGCTTACCCTCCACCAGCGCCTTGACGGTTGCCCTGGTCTGATCCGCTTCCGGTCCATCTTCTGCCAGGCGGCGCGCAAGCCTGCGAATCAATTTCCGGTCCGATTCCAGCGCTATGACCTCGAATCGCTTGATGCCGCGTTGCGCCAGACGCGCACGGTAGTTTCTATTTGCCTTCTGTTTTGCGGCATTGGACATGGTTGGCCTCCGGTCTATAGCCAGTCGTGAATACCAAAATTCCCTCGTCTGCAAGCGAGGGGTGTGAGCCATGTTCCATGTGCAACCTGCTATGGCTGCCGAGGGCGAAAGACCATTGGAGCGCATGTATTCAGGCGTTCTAATTTTTTGCTAATGATGTTTCAATCAAATCGCGAAATTTTTCAATATTTCATTCCAGGATCGGCGGTGGACAGGGTCGCCCCGAGTATCGAGTTCCAGGCCTATTTCGCGCAGAAACTTTGGACGCCAGCTTTCATCGAGCAGGACGAGCCCGTGGGTTGCGAAGTCCACGATATCGACGTGATAGATGTTCAACCCTGTGGCCCACGCGGATTGGATGGATGTTTCAATTGATTCTCGGTCATGTTGCCGGATTCGCGGCGCTGCGAATAGCAAGTTGGATAACGAGTCTCCTGACTGTCTTGATTTTCTTATAGATGCGTCAGTGTCGGTCAAGGTCAGTTCCCGGTCTTTCACTTCAATGGCGAGAAGGATGTTCCCATCTTCGGCATGACACATGATGTCGCCGAGAGCGCCCGAGGCGGCGTCCGCTTCATTTATCCCCTGTGATTCGACGCGGGAGAACAGTGAAAAACCTTCGCCAAAAATTCGCATCAGGGCAGTTGCCACCACAAGCGGGCGCAGACCTCCGCTTGAGTCGGCGAGGAATTCGCGCAGGATTTCGCGCAAGTCGGGGAGGCTAATTCGGAGGGGGATTTCATATTTGAACGACTGCGCGGCCAGTCGCCTCGCCACCGCCCGCAGGCACCCGCGCATGGCTTGTTCAAGTTGTTGCGGATTGGATTTTTCCAGCGAGTCGAAGAAATCGAACAGCAACTTCCAGTCCCGCTTGTCTCGCACATTCGGCATTTCCCTTTCGAGGCGCGCTCGGCGCAAGGGCTTGCTGGCGTATGGTTCCGCGCTTGTGCCAAGCACATTCTGGTTTTCCGATACCCAGGGGACGATCACGGCATCGCAAAAGCTTCGCGCGTTCCAGGCGCCGGCTGTTGACGACCCGCTTTGCAGGTACATGAGGCTGCGTTCGGGATCTGCAATTTTTCCGAGCAATTGAGTGATCAGAGCGTAACGAATCGACGATACGCCTGAATTCACCAGTTGGTCTATTTGCCCGTCCGGGGTGGTCGCGGGACTGGCTGCATTTTCGGCGAGCGCCTGCTCCCAGGCGGCGTCAAGCCATGCTCGAGTTTCGGAATTATTCACTTCGTCGAGTGTGTCAAAGCTGGACCCGTCCTCAGAAATTCAACCAGGCGCATTCCTGTCGGGGCTTGCGCACGGAATGGCAAATGCGTTCCGGAGCGTCGACGCGCCGCCAGCCGGCATAGAGATCATCGTACAGTTCGGTGCGATAACCGGACAGAACCGCCCTGCCTCTGATCGAACGCAATGCCCGCGACAATTCTTCGTGCTGTGCGTCGGTCATTTCATAGCCATATGCGGCGGTGTCACCGCGGGAAGAATGGACATAGGGAGGGTCGAGATAAAACACGGTTTCTTCCGTATCGTATCTTTGCACGACTTCGACCGCGGGAGCATTTTCGATCTGGACTCGCTGCAAGCGCAAGATAATTTTCCGTAAACCCTCCACGGAGCCAAGCCATCGCGATACCGCGCCCGACATGCCCGCGCGGGAGGTTAACACGCAATGCGCCCAACGGCCTTCGCTGCTCTTTTGCGCCAGCCCGGTTCGCGTTTGTCTCGCGCGAACGTAAAACCTCCGGGCGCGCTCCAGGGACGAAAGGTTCTGCTCCGGCTGGCAGGCGCGGAACAACTCTTCCCGGGAAAATGGGGTTAGCGATATTGCCTTTAGCAACTCGTCGCCCTGGTCCCGCAACATGGCAAAAAAATTCACCAATTCGGAATCGATGTCGTTGTAGGTCTCCACCGGGTAAGGACCCACATTCAGGAGAACCGCGGCGGAGCCGCCGAATACGTCACAGAAATGCTTGGCGTCCGCGGGAATCAGGGGGGTGAGAAACTCAAGGTGGGAGTACTTCCCGCCGTACCAGCCGAAAGCAATCATTCGTTTCGAGCGGCGGGAAGCGACGCGGCGCCCCGTCCCGGTGGCGTTGGCTGGTGGAGGTGGAACCAATTCGAATGCTTCGGTCAATTTGCGCGCCTCGGTCTGCTATTCCCCGCTTAACATAGTCGCAAAACCCCGGAAAGCAAAGTATTTGGGCAAATCTTCCAATTCCTTTCTGCCCCGCGTCTATACGCGGCTGTCCGGGTTCCCATTCACAACACCGAAGATTCAAGTCCTTTTCGAATCGACCACAATATGCGGGAGATTTCGAGCAGCCAAGCTACTATATCTGGCGGTTTCCAGTCAACAGAATTTGCTCGAGGATCGGGGCGGAACTCGGCGAGTGGGCGGTCTGGCAAGTGGGCGACGTTACCGACGAAGACTCGATAGCGGCCACCATAGCCACAACTCGTGAGAGTAGGACCAGGGATGGGCCAAGACGCCCATCACAACTTATGAGCTTCAACCGTACCGGAGTGGGTGTCCCATGGCCGGTGGAAAGGTTTGCTGAAAAACGCCGGCACTGAGGCCAGAGGCACCATGCTCGCGGCGACAATACGCGAATACCCGGCGTCGGCCATCAGCGGAATCGTCTGCAGCAGCATCACGGTAATCGAGATCTGGAACAGGCCAAAAGCCACCACGAGCACATAGAATTCACTGGTGCGCATGGCCTGGCTTCGCGTCATCGAGCGCGCAAAATCCGAGCGCGCCGCGGCGCCATGGCCCTGATCGCGTCGCTGGCGGCGGGCAACGGCGCGTTGTCGGACATGGACGCGTTGCGGGCCGATGCGGTGGGTTGTCGATTGCCGGGCCTGGCGCAAGCGCCTTCGAGCCGTCGGCTGGGCGAGTATCTGTGCCGTTTCGGTTCGGCGGAGGTGGCGGCCCTGCAAGGCGTGGTCCGGGACGTGACGCGGGCCCTGGCGGGTTCGGTGGGCGCGCACGGGGTGGAAGCGCCGGCGAGTGGCTCGTCGGTGTCCACCGCCGTTTGCAGTGCCGGCAACTGGCCTTGCGGCGCATATCGGTCAGCGCTTTCGCGGCCCGGTCGGTCAAGCCCAGCATCCGGTCGGCCTGGCGCAGCAGCACCGCGCCGCCGTCGGAGGTGATCGCGCCCCCGGAAAAAGAGGTCTCCACGAGGCGACCCTTGCAGCTTGGAAAACGAATGGGTTCCAGATTACAATCCGTCATGGATGCAGTCCTTCGATATCGGCTTAAGTAACTGAATTATATCGAAATACAGGGTGCTCCGCCCTCCTGATCATGCAATATTCGGGCTAACAGAATAAGCGCAAATTATTGATACTTTGGGTCATGGTCTTGGACATCTCACGACACGTCAGTACCGCAGACATCGTTTACTCTATAAGGGCAAGAAAATACAAATATATGTGGAGGAGTAAAATTTATATGATGCATGAATGCGACACAAACGAGGAATTTGATTTCCGGGTACTATATGCAGTGGGGTGGATATCCAACGCTTATAATTTTCTAGTCTTGGATTTTTGTTCATGAATCTAGACATCTTAATAATTTGGGCATTGACTATTAACCTGTCAATCGTTTTATGGATCATTATGCAAGAGGTTGGGCGAGTTTTAGGATTTAGAAAAATTATTCTTTCAATTTTGCATCTGATCTGTATATTGCCCTGGTTCTTGCATTATAAAGCATTTTTGACATCCGGGAATACTGATATGCATTCCGTGGGAATCTATCTGATTCCTTTTTTCCTAATGCTGTTCATATTTTTAACGGTGCATATGGAGAATCAGAAAGCTAGATTTTGCAATACCCTAATTCCTTTCTTGGCGTTCTTCGCAACACGATTCTATATCATGCCTACAGTGTATGAGGAAAATCAGAGCTATGTATTTGATAATATTCCTACAATCTGGCTTTTCTTCTGGACATTGATCGCAACATCAATTGTGTTGTCTTATGTCTCATCGGCTCAGATTTTCAGATTGAAAAGACGCAAGAGCTAAGGAAGGCCTGAACAAGTCGTGATTGGTTTTGTCCTGGCGTATGCGTTGCCAGTGGGGGACAATGTGCCCGCGAGGTTCGACGGAGCGGTTTCGATGGAGCAGTTGACGTTTGCGGAGTTGGAGCACGACGCGAAGAAGCGCAAGACGCCAATCCAAGCTCCATCAAAGTCAGAACAGAGATGTAGAAGCTCGTCGCTTCCCGCTTCGAGACCCAGGTTGTAACCCGGGAATCCGCTTTGCCATCGCCGAGCTTGCGCAACTCGGAGATCACGTTTGTGTCCAGCAGGTACATGGCGCCGCCGCCGAAATCGCCGATCAGGTTCAGGGGTGGCGCGATCGCCCGCGCCTTTCAGTCTCAGGCGATCGATCCGGACGACTTCGGCCCCGAGGTCGGAAAGCATCATGGCGCAGAACGGACCGGGCCCAAGCCCGGCCATCTCGATTACTCGAACTCCAGCAAGCGGCCCCATCACGAACTCCTGTCTGATTCAGTTGAGAATATCGACTTCGTATTCCGCAATCTTCGAATCCTGGCTGATCAGTGTCAGTGATTCCGCTTTGGCTTGAGCCACCAGGATTCGGTCGAACGGGTCTCGGTGATGCATCGGCAATTCGCCGTAGACTTGCAGGTGTGGGATCCTGATTTGTAACTCTTCAAAGCCGGCCATCGTGATCGAATCGAAGAATTCCTCCGGCAGTTCCAGTTTTCCGATGGACGCCTTGATGGCGCATTCCCACAAGGATGCAGTGCTGACGTGGACGATGCTGCCGGTATCGCCAATGGCGGCTCTGGCCCGACTCGACAGAGCATCCGGTTCGCCAAGCGCCCATAGCAGGGAATGGGTGTCCAGCAGGTAGCCCATTGATTTCAGCGAATTCCCAGATCGCGGGCGATGTCTTCAGGCCACTCGTCGAAATCATCCGCCAGACGTACTCGACCTTTTAAAAGTCCGAGGCGGCGGTCGGGACTCGCGGGTTCGAAGCGTGTGATGCGAACAGTGGTGCGCCCCATTCGGGTGATGATGATGTCTTCGCCCAGGCTGGCGCGTTCCACGACTTCGGAAAACTTCGCCTTGGCTTCACTGAGGCTGAACACGGTTGACATATGAGTTTCTATTTGGTCTGACCAGGTCAGACTATATTAAAATCACTGAACCGACGCAAGCCGAAGGCACGGTTGTCGCGGCATGATTCGATAGGTCATTGGTTGACAGGTTGCGCCGGGCTGAAACGCGGGGTTACGCCGGGATTCCGAGCGAATTCCCGGAACGCACAATTTCATTGTCTCCGGGCTGCGCGAGGATTTCACCGGACAGCCGTCCGCGCACCGCGAGGCCGCTTCCGTCGGTTTCGCCCGGCAGGGCGCGGCGCAGCACCTGGTTTGGAGGAAGTTCAGCGCCGCCGAAGACGCGCTCCCGCATCAGGTCCAGCGCCTGAAAGAACGACGGCAGCAGCGGGTTGTATCGTTGGGAGATTCCCGGTACGCCGAGGAGCGATTCGAAATGCTGGCCGCTGTCGTGCTCGTAATATCGTAATTGCCGCGTGTTGGAACCCGACGCCATCGCCGCGGCGACATAGGCCCGGGAACTGTGCTGCACGCTGATGAGGGAGTCGCATCTGCCGTGAAGAATGATCGTCGGTTTGCCCCGCCCTCGCGCGCTTGCGAGAACCTCTTCGGAGCCCCAGCGCACGCGACCGCCGTTCCGCCCTTCGCCCATAGCCATCCGCCGCAGGTCGAGCGCGTCTTCCAGACTCGGATGAATATCGCGGTTCGCGTAGATCGTGTACGCACCTCCCCCGGGCGAAAGGCCGCCGCTCAACGCGCCGAACAAACGCTTCTGTTCGGGTGTGGGGTCCGCAAGTCCCTCCAGGGTCAACCCAAGCGCATCGGTCCTGGCAAAGGCCGTACAGGCGCCTAGCGGGTCGGCTTCGACCGGAAGCCGGCCGAGGGCGCTGACGAAAGTGTGGCTGACGGCTGGCCAGATGTGCATGACCGCCATCATGGGAAGGAGCGCTTCGGAGTCTTCGCCGAAGCCCAGCGCCCTGATCCTTCGCAACGCGTCGCTGGCCCGCGCCGCCGTATTGCCGCCTTCGACGAGGCCCGCTTTTGCCAGCCCGTCCGCCCATGCGACCTGGCGCGCTTCGGCCATCGCCGTCACTTCGGCAAAAGGAATGTCGGCCAGTTCCGGCGCCCCGAGCGCCGCGGGCAGCAGCAGATTCATCTCCGTGGCGTAATCCACAAGACGTCTGCCGGGCGATGCGCTCGGTCTGGCGCCGAACCGGACCTTTCCGCCGTGGCCTTCCCGCGGCGTAATATTGGGCTCCACCGCGACGATCCCGTCGAGGACACCGCCCTTGTCGTTCTCCGCCGCGCGCAGCACGGCGCCGCCGCCGTTCGACAAGCCGGCGGCAATCACCTTGATCCTGCCCAGCGCCGATGGCGGCTGACCGCTTCCCTCGCGCCGCCTTAAGGTATCGAGCCCGAATCGCGCGGCCGCCAGCACGGCTTCGGGCCATAATGCTTCCACATTGTCCCCGGAATGGGCGTGTTTCAGGGCGATGGCTTGCGGATTTGCCTGCCGGAACTTCCCCAGCGCCGCTGTGGACCGCAGGCGGAACACCGTCGGCGTATCGCTTGCCGGCGCGGGTTCGAGGTCCGTGCCGTAGCAGGTGTCGTCGGCCAGGATCTGCACGCCGCCGGTTCCCTTGTCGGTGAGAACCAGCGCGCAGCCCCGCGATAGCGCCCAGGAACCGATATCGCCGATGGCGCCGGAAACGCCGCGCGAACCCGGCGAAGGCGCCACCACCATGACGGGGCGGTCCCAGTTGAAATTGCCGGGTACGAGCAAGTTCGCGCCGATCGGCTGGGAGGCGCCCGGAATGCGAATGAGCGCGGCGTAATCCCGCCCCGATACCTTCAGGCCGTCCGCGCCGCCGGCGATGAGGTTGTCGAAAACGCCTCCCGGGCCGATGTCAACCACTTCGCGGAAATTCTTGTGGACCGCCGCCGCCCGGGCGCTTGCGCCCGGCGGCAATACCGGATTGCGCAAGCCCTCGAGGCCGAGCCCGGCGGTGAGCAGGTCGTCGTCCGGCCCGGCGCGCGTGACGGGGTCGGCCTCCAGGACGGTCTGGCCGGCTCCGGCGTTGCTGGACATTTTCGAGACCATGTCTAGGAGCCTGCGCCGTAGGAATTCACGGCTGCAAATCCGCTCTCATCCACGCCCCTGGCCGCTCGATTTCGTTGCATATCCACCAATATTCGCCTCAATCGACCGGCCAGGGGCGCGGCGATAGCGAATTTTCGCTTTCGCGAATTCCTACGGCGCAGGCTCCTAGTAGCGGTAGATCAGCCTGAAGTCGTAGATGCGCGGCGCGCCGTAGAAGGCGGTCTCGACACCCGGAAAGGCGGAGATGTTGAAGCCCTGGACGCGGATGGTTTCGTCGCCGATGTTGCGAATTCCGGCCCGCGCCTCCCAGCGTCCGTCTCGGGTCTTCACCGCCACGAAGGCATTGGACAGCCAGTAGGCGTCCTGCCGCAGATTGGGCGAATCCGTCACTTCGTTGGCGTAACTGTCGCGATAGGAGATATCGCCGTGCAAAGTGGCTGTGAGGGACGCGCTGAGGTCGAAATCGTAGGTGGCGGCGAGGCTTCCGCTGACTTCGGGCGTGTTGACCAGCTCCCGGTCGCTCACATCGGTGACGACGCCGCCAACCTGAATGTCGAACTCATCGTATTGTGCATCCATCAGGCCGAGGGAGGCCGACAGCGTCAGACGATCGGCAGGCACGGCGAGAACTTCGAGTTCGAGTCCCTGGATCGTCGCCGCCGCGGCGTTGGTGAACAAGTCCACGAAAACGCCGGTCTGCGGGTCGGCGCCGAAGGAAGTCACCTGGATGTCGGTGTAATCGTTGTAGAAATACGCCGCGTTGGCCACGAGCCGCCCGTCGTTCCAGCTTGTTTTCAGGCCGGTTTCATAACTCCAGACGAATTCGGGCTTGAACGGCTGGAAGCCGAAATCGCTGTTGGCGCGGCCGGAGAACCCGCCGCTCTTGAAGCCGCGCGAAGCCGAACCGTAAAGCAGGACATCGCCGCTTACGTCGTAGGAGACCGAAACTCGCGGCGTGAATGCCTCGAAATCCTCCTCGCCCCTGATCACGACGCCAGGCGTGCCAACGCCCGAAAGGAAGGGCGGCTGGCTCTGGATGACCGATACCGTCGGGTCGAAGAAGTTTTCGAAGCGCCGGGAGGATTCCTTGTTTTCGATCGTGTAACGCGCTCCCGCGCTGACGCTCAACCGATCGCTCAGATCGTATGTGAAATCGCCGAAGACCGCGGAGGAATCGGTGATCTGGTCGGTGTCGGCGAGCGATGCGATGGAAAGGCCGAACGCGGTGACCGGGAACCCGAAAATCGAAGCCGACAGGTTGTCCACGCCGCTGAAGGTGAGGTCATCGTCGTGGAAGTAATAGAATCCACCGGTAAAACCGAGCGGACCGCCGGCATCGTAGGTACCGCGAAATTCCTGGCTTAGCTGTGACTGATCCTGGTAGAGGTAAACGTCCAGCAATTTGAGTGGCGTGCCGTCGGTATCCAGATTCAGTTCGAACTCGAAGTTGCGCCGGGAAGTGATGGACTCGAGCACCCAGTCGTCGTTCGCCTGCCAGCTTATCCTGGCGGTCAGGCCGAGCGCGTCTATATTGGACAAACCGCCGGCATTGACGTCCACCTGATATGGGTCCGGCGAGGCCGAAAACGTCTCCAGCGCGGTGGGAGCGCCGTAGGGGTCGGGAATACCGGAGACGGATGTCGTTCGCGATGGATTGCGCGCCGTGTCCGGTCGTTCGCGGCGCAGGTCAAGCGTAAGGTCGATTTCCACATCGTCGTTCGGCGTGAAGTACAGGCCGAGGCGGCCGGCGAGGTTGTCGACGTCGCCGTCGGTCCCGCCGGTGAAGAGATTGCCGTTGAACCCGTCGCGCCGGGAGAAAGCGAATGCCCCCTTGGCGTACACGAGACCTTCCGAGATCGGCCCGCTTAGCCGGCCCTTGGCGACTACGGAATCGAAGTCGCCAAAACCGACTTCGCTATAGGCTTCAACTTCGTCGGTCGGCCGCCTGGAGACGAATTTCACCGCGCCGCCGATCGTATTGCGGCCGTAGAGCGTTCCCTGGGGGCCGCGCAACACCTCGACGCGCTCCACGTCGAACAATTCGAGAAACGCCGCTTGGGACCGTGCGATAAATACATCGTCCACATAGACGCCGACGCCGGCGTCGGCGAAGGCGAGACTGTCGTTCTGTCCGACGCCGCGCAGGTAGACGACGGCGTTGGAGGCGTCTCCCTCGTCGAAATAGAAATTCGGCGTTGCGTACTGGAGGCCGGACAAGTCGTCGGCCTGGAGACTGGAAATCCGTTCTTCGCCGAAAGCCGATACGGCGACGGGAACGTCCTGGAGGTTCTCGGCGCGCCTTCGGGCGGTGACGACAATCTCTTCGATGCTCGCCGATTGCTGGGCGTGAATCGCGCCGGCGGGCGCTATCGTCAGCCCGAGAATCGCCAGCGACTTGACGGAAATACCGAGTGCATTTCTCATGGCTTTACACCTCCCGGGTCAAAATTCAGGTCATTACTCAACAAATGATGATAATTTTCAACATCTGTTGAATTCATCAGTTGTTGAATCTATATTCGAGTTATGTAAATGTCAACGGCAAGACTGAAGCAATATGTCAATGGTGGACTCGGGAGACAGGCCGATGCCTGACTACACTCCCCCGGCGCAGAAGGCCCGGCCGGCGCCGGTGACGACGATGGCGCTTACCGCGTCGTCGTCGCTGGCGCGGTCGAAGGCGTCGATGAGTTCGTGGCCCATTTTGATCGTGAAGGCATTGAGCTTGTCGGGCCGATTCAGCGTCAGGGTGAGGATCGAGTCCTTCGCCGTGTAAATGATGGTTTGGTATGACATGGGCTTTCCTTCTGCTTGCTAGGAGCCTGCGCCGTAGGAATTCACGGCTGCAAATCCGCTCTCATCCGCGCCCCTGGCCGCTCGATTTCGTTGCATATTCACCAATATTCGCCTCAATCGACCGGCCAGGGGCGCGGCGATAGGGAATTTTCGCTTTCGCGAATTCCTACGGCGCAGGCTCCTAGATGGCGTCGGTCGCTTTCAGTTGCGCGATGCGCTCGCTGGCGAATCCCCAGTCGGCGAGCACCTGCTCGCTGTGTTCTCCGACCAGGGCGACAGGCGACTGGATTTCGCCCTGGGTGCGGCTGAAGCGCGGCGCCGGGGCGGGTTGCACGACGCCTTCGAATTCGACGAAAGTTTCCCGGGCCTTGTTGTGCGGGTGAACGGGCGCCTCATCGAGGTCGAGTACGGGAGCGAAACAGACATCGGTTCCTTCCATGATTTCGCACCATTGCTCGCGAGTGCGGGTGCGGAAGACCGCGGCCAGCTTCTCGCGCGCCTCGGGCCAGTTCTCCCGCGCGTATTGCGGATCGAACAGCGGACCCTCGACGCCGGCCTTTTCCAGCAGCAAGGCATAAAACTGGGGTTCGAGGGAACCGACCGATACGTATTTGCCGTCGGCGCATTCGTAGCTGCCATAGAAAGGCGCGCCACCGTCGAGGCGGTTGCTGTGGCGCTCCGTGGTCCACATTCCCATCGCCATGAGGCCGTAGAAGGTACTCAGCAAGCTTGCCGTGCCGTCGGTCATCGCGGCGTCGATAACCTGGCCGCGGCCCGAGTTGCCGCGTTCATACAAGGCGGCGAGCAGGCCGCAAAGCAGGTACATGGCGCCGCCGATGGAAATGTAACTGATGTCATGGCCCGCGGCTTTCGCCAGGGGACCCGACTGGCCCCAGCCGGTCATGCGTCCCTAGATCAGCCGCGGATTGCGCTCCAGGCACACTTCCGGTCCGAGCCCAAGCCGCTCCATCACGCCCGGCCGAAAGCCCTCGATCACGCGAATTCCTGCAAGTGGTCCCATCACAAATTCCTTTCCAAACCCTTACACTCTTGTTTATTGGCGCAAGGGGTTCAAATACTGAAGGCCCTTGAAATCCTTTTCGTTGTCCGTCACCACTAAGCAATCGTTCGCCAGCGCCACGGCTGCAAGGATCATGTCGAGAGCGCTTCGCGGGCGGCCCGCGCTTTTGCCTTCCGCCATCAGTCGTGCCCAGATGAGCCCGGCCCTGGCGTCAAACAACAAAATTCGTCCCGCGAACAACGACTGGGGTCCCTCATCGCCCGCGAACCATGTTTCGAGGGCGTCTCTCTTCCGGCCGTCAGGCGATTCCAGTATTCCGCGCCAAATCTCGGCTATGGTGAGCGATGTGATGTACAGGTCGTCATCTTGCTGCGCGGCCATCCAATCGAGCAACGGCGCCGATGGCCGGGGTTTGACCACATTGCTGATGATGTTGGTGTCGAGCAGATAGCGCGTCAAAGTTCAACCCTTCGTCCTTCAACGCGCGGACGTGAAAAGTCCAGATCCGCTCCGACCAGAGGTGAGCGCCGCAAGGCCGCGAGAATACTGCCCGGCTTTGACGGCTCGCCTTCCACCAGCGCCTTGACGGTTGTCCTGGTCTGATCCGCTTCCGGCCCATCTTCGGCCAGGCGGCGCGCAAGCCCGCGCAGCAATTCCCGATCCGATTCCAGCGCCATTACCTCGAATCGCTTGATTCCGCGCTGTGCCAGACGCTCACGGTAGTTTCGGTTCGCTCTTTGCTGTGCAGCATTGGTCATGATCGGCCTCCAATCTATAGCCAGTTATATATACCAAAACTGTAGTGCCTGCAAGCGAGGAGCGCGAGCCGTGCGGCATTGCATTGCCTGCCGGGGACGGCGGGCACCTTGGTACTATAGTGTCTTCAGGAATTCGCGCAACCACGGAATGACGCCGGGCTCGGCGATGGCGGGATCGTACAGGAGTTCGAGTTCGCCCGCCGCGTTTTCGGCATAGGTTCGGTGCGCCCAGCGATCCCAATCCTTCGGCGTGTAATGCGGAAAAGCGGCACCGTTGATCTCGGCGGCCTGATCCGCCGCTTCCTCCCATGTCCGCGCCGGCTTGACCTTTCCAACATAGCTCTTGATTCGCTCCAGCCCTTTTGCGCCAACTACCGGGCCGATATCGTTGAGCACCAGGCTTGCAGCGAATCGGGAGATTCCCAGGCATGCCAGCCGCACCGCGCCGATCCGGTCGTGATTCGCACCGGCGCGAATCCGGCCGGGAACAGCGCCGCTCCCCGAAAATCAGCGCGTCGCCTCGTAACCACCGGTCATGTAGCGCGACGATTTCGGGAAACAGCGGTTGGCGGGCCGGAAATGTAAACACGGGAACGGTCGGTTTTCCCGGGACATCCCTGTCCGGGGATTCCGCGAGACGCTAGAAACGGTATTCGACCGTTCCCGTCCAGGTACGCGGCGGACCGTAGAATATCGTCGTGTTGTCCTCGAGGCCGAGTTGCGTCAGACAGCCCCCCGAACCGAAGCAATAGCCCGCCGTCTTCACGTCTTCGTCGGACAGGTTCCTGCCGTGGAGGCCGACCCGCCAGCTATCGTCGCCGCTGGTCCAGACTATGCTGGCGTTCCTGATCGAATAGGATTCCTGGTCGATGACGGGCTGGGCGATTTCGAATTGGACGATGTCGCTATTGTAGGTCCAGTTGAATCCAGCGGTCAGGGAACCGCCGCCAAGCTCGGTCCGATAGTTCAGGCCGAAGGAATACATCGACTCCGGCGTATTCTGAATGCGGCGCAGACTGGCTATGTTTTCGCCGTTGAAGGCCCATTCTTCTATGCGGGGATTCAAACGGGAAACCACCAGATTCGCTGTGAACGAGTCGCCGAGCAGGAACAGGCCTTCGAACTCGAGTCCGCCGATCTTCGCGCTGCCAGCGTTAGTCACGGCGCCGACGAAGTCGTCGTTGACGCCGTCGCCGTCGGAATCCACGCCAAGCGAGCCCGGAATTTGCATATCCTCGTACTCGCTATGGAAGGCGGCGATATTGGTCAGCGCCCTGCCGCCGGCCCAAGTGGTCTTGACGCCGGCTTCCAGCGAATCCAGCGTCTCCGGGCCGTAGCCGTTCTCCACCTCGGGCGTGGCGAAATTGGCGCCGCGCGGGTCGAAGCTGCCGGCCTTGAAACCCTGGGAATAGCCGGCGTAAAGCAACACGTCCTCGTTGACCTGGTAACTGAGGTTTGCCCGCGGTGAAAAGTCGGTAAACGTCTTTTCCGCTTCGTAATCGCTGGTTACGGCAAGCGGGATCGCCCCGCCATTGCCGAACGCCGGTGAACCGAAGCCGAGATAGTTGGCCCGGAAGATATCGGCGGTTCGCGTGTCATCGGTGTAGCGCCCGCCCACGGACAGCGAAAGCCGATCAGTCAGATCGTAAGTCGCATCCGCAAACACGGACCAGGCTTTCGTGTCCACCTCACCGCCGGTATACGCACTGATGCCGAGGGGATTCAGCAGGCCGAGAACGACGTCGAAATCATTGGCGGCACCGGCGTTCAGATAGTAGATTCCGGCAACGACATCGATCCGGTCGGCGCTGTACAACAACTGGAATTCCTGGCTGAACTGATTGTTGTCGTAAATGGCCGGCGCGTCGAAGTCCATGGACTCGAGGCTGTCGAAGTCGATCACTGTCTCGCTGTAGTTGTCGCGCCGGGATGTGATCGAACGCAAGGTCCAGTCAGCGTCGATGGACCAGTCGACGGAAAGGTGGAAGCCTTCGGAGATTACTTCGTTGTTACCGTTTATGCCCGCCGCCGAAGCCGCGTCGGCGATGCCGGCCCGGGTGTCGCGGACATTGCTCAATACCGGATCGCCGCTGATCGCCGCGGGGAAGGGACGATGCCCGGCAACGCCGGCAGAATCGTCGTCGGTCTTGTCGTAAGCGAGCCGCACGAGCACGGAATCGACAGGTTCGTACTCGGCGCTGATGCGATAAGCGAGTACTTCCTTGTTGTAATTTTCGCCGCCGGTGACGAGGTTCGAGCCGAAACCGTCCCGGCCGAAAGATGCGACCGACGCGCCAATGCGGAAGTTGTTCGAGACCGGAACCGAGCCGGCGCCGACGACGTCTCTCTGGCCGTAGTTGCCGGCGGATGCCTTGAGCCGGAATTCCGGGTCCTGGCCAAGTCGCCGGGTAACGTATTTAATCGCGCCGCCGACCGCGTTGCGCCCGTACAGCGTGCCTTGCGGGCCGCGCAGGACCTCGACGCGTTCGATGTCGTAGATATCGAGCAGTGCGCCCTGGGGCCGGGCGATGTATACGTCGTCCACGTACAGGGCCACGCCCTGCTCGAATCCGGCCAGCGGGTCCTGCTGGCCGACACCGCGGATGAAGGCGGTCAGGGTCGAATTGGTGGCCCGTGAGGGCTCCAGCGTGACGCTGGGAACGAACTGCGCTATATCGCGCAGGTCGGCGGCGCCGCTTTCCGCCAGCGCATCGGCCGACAGTGCGGTTACCGCGGCGGGCACTTGTTGCAAGTTCTCTTCCCTGCGCTGAGCGGTGACGATTATTTCTTCGATAGTGGCCGATTCCTGGGCGTGAATCCCACCGGCGGGCGCAATCGTCAGCCCGAGAATTGCCAGTGATTTGACGGAAATACCGAGTGCATTTCTCATGGCTTTGCACCTCCCGGGTCAAAATTCAGGTCATTACTCAACAAATGATGATAATTTTCAACATCTGTTGAATTCATCAGTTGTTGAATCTATATTCGAGTTATGTAAATGTCAACGGCAAAATGGTAAGACTGAAGCAATATGTCAATGGTGGACTCGGGAGACAGGCCGATGCCTGACTACACTCCCCCGGCGCCGAAAAGCGAAAGGATTCTGAACGCCGCCGAAGAACTCTTTGCCTTGCACGGTTTCGATGGCGTGACCCTGCGCGGGATCGCCACCGCCGCCGGCGTGGATGTTGCCCTTCTCAACTATCATTTCGGCGTCAAGAAAAAGTTGTTCGAAGTCGTGTTCATGCGCCGCGCCGAGATTCTCAACGAAGCGCGGCTGAATGCCCTGCTCGAGGCGGAGGCGAGCAGCGGCGGGCGGCCTTCGCTGGAACAGATCGTCAGCGCTTTTCTGCGACCGATACAGCGATTTCAGTTGACGGGAGACGAGGGCTGGCGGAATTACCTGGCGCTGGTCGGCTGGGTCAATTCCAGTTCGGTCTGGGGCGAGGAGATGATGCACAAGTCCTTCGATCCCCTGGTGGCGCGCTTTATCGAGGCGCTGAAAAAGAACATGCCCGATGCCGACCCGCAACGGATCTACTGGGCGTATCAGTTTTTTTCCGGCGCGTTGACGCTGACCCTCGCCCAGACCGGCAGGATCGGCAGGCTTTCTGATGGCTTGTGCCGGGAGAGCGACGTGGAAACCGTCTACGATCTTATGATTCCCTTCGTGGTGGCCGGTTTCAGGAAGCTCTGCATGGAGCATCCGTAAGGCGGCGCCTGAGAACGGCTTGTTGGGCCTGGGGGGATGCACTATGCTTGCCTGCTCGCGGAAGGCGGGGGCAAGGAAATCATGGAACTGGCGGGCAAGACGGCATTCATCGCCGCGACCCGCGAGAGTAGGGCCAGGGATGGGGCCAGGACGCCCATCACGACCCGTGAGCTGCAACCGTACCGTAGTGGGTGTCCCATGGCCGCAGCATCATGGCCGTCCAATGCAGCCGGACTTCAGTCGCCGTCCCATGGCCAATGGCCGCCCGTTCAGTCGTTCAGTCTCACGACTTTCCACCAGCGCAAATCCCCAGATAGCGCGAAATCACCTGCTCAACGCCGTGCTCCAGGCATTCCACGATCAGGGCGTGGCCGATGGAGACTTCGAGGATGTTGCCGATTTCGAGGAAGTTGGCGAGATTTTCGAGGTTCAGGTCGTGGCCGGCGTTGACGCCGATGCCGAGTTCCGTCGCCCGGGACGCCGTCTCGCGGTAGCGCTCCAGCACTGCCGCCTGCTCCGGGCCGCCGAAGGCCCGGGCGTAGTCTTCGGTGTAGAGCTCGATGCGGTCACAGCCTGCTTCGGGGGCGTACTCCGCCATGGCGGTGGACGGGTCGAGGAACAGGCTGCTGCGCACGCCGGCTTCGCGCAGCCTTGTGGTGACGTCTCGCAGCAATTCCCGGTTTGCCGGGATGTCCCAGCCGTGGTCCGAGGTAATTTGCTCGGGCGCATCGGGGACCAGGGTGCATTGGCCGGGCTTTGCCGCTTCGATCAGGGCAAGGAATTCCGCCGAGGGATAGCCTTCGATATTGAATTCCACCCCGGGGAAGTCTTGCAGCATCTCGCGCAGTTCATGCACATCGCCGCGGCGGATGTGGCGCTCGTCCGGGCGCGGGTGGACGGTGACGCCCCGCACGCCAAGTTCCACCACCCTGCGGGCGAAGCCTGTCACGCTCGGGTAGTCGCGGCCGCGGGAATTGCGCAGCAGGGCGATCTTGTTGACGTTGACGCTGAGCCGGGTCATGGCGCTGCCGTGTTGTCGCCGGGGTTTCCGCAAGCGAGAATGACTGGAGCGCTAGGAGCCTGCGCCGTAGAAATTCACGGCTGCAAATCCGCTCTCATCCACGCCCCTGGCCGCTCGATTTCGTTGCATATTCACCAATATCCGCCTCAATCGATCAGCCAGGGGCGCGGCGATAGCGAATTTTCGCTTTCGCGAATTCCTACGGCGCAGGCTCCTAAGGAAGGGCTCAATCCAGCGAGTCGAGAATCTCGAGCACATCCTCGTGGTGGGTTTTGGTTTTGACCTTGTCCATGATGTGGGCGATGCTGCCGTCCCGGCCGATGACGAAAGTGATCCGGTGTACGCCCATGTATTCCCGGCCCATGAATTTTTTCAACCCCCACACGCCATAGGCTTCGGCCACGGCGTGGTCTTCATCGGCCAGCAGGGTGAAGTTGAGCGATTCCTTCTCCTCGAATTTCTTCAATCGCCTGATCGGGTCCGGGCTGACGCCGATGGCCACGGCGCCGCGGGCGGCGAGATCGGCGCTCTTGTCGCGAAGGCCCTGGGCCTGCACCGTGCAACCCGGCGTCATCGCCTTGGGGTAGAAGTAGAGCACCACCCGGGATTTTCCGGCGAAATCCGCCAGATTGACGGTGTTTCCCTGCTGGTCCGCGAGGCTGAACGGCGGCGCCTTGTCGCCCTGTTGCAATGTGGTCATCTGCTGTCTCTTGGTGAATGAACGGGCTCGTATTATACCGGCAAGCGGTTATGATTCACGCCCATGAACCCTGCTCACCGCTCCATTGTCGTGCTGACCGGCGCGGGTATCTCCGCCGAGTCGGGCATCCGCACTTTCCGCGCGGCGGAAGGGCTGTGGGAAGAGCACCGGGTGGAAGACGTGGCCTCGCCCGAAGGCTTTGCCCGGGACCCGCACCTGGTTCAGGATTTCTACAACCAGCGCCGGCGGCAATTGCAGCAGCCGCGGATCAAGCCCAACGCGGCGCATCTTGCACTCGCCGAATTCGAGCAGGGTTTTGCCGGTGAATTCCTGCTGGTAACCCAGAATATCGACAATCTCCACGAGCGCGCGGGCAGCCGCAGCTTGCTGCACATGCACGGCGAAATGCTCAGGATCCGCTGCGAGTATTCCGGCCGGGTATTCGCCAACCGCGAGGATGTATTCCCGGAAACCGAGTGCTCCTGTTGCGGTCGTCGGGGCGGGCTGAGGCCGGATGTGGTCTGGTTCGGCGAGATGCCATTCCACATGGACGAGATTTTCGCCGCGCTGGCGGCTTGCGACCTGTTTGTGGCGATAGGCACCTCGGGCAATGTCTACCCGGCTGCGGGATTCCATCAGGCGGCAAGCAGCGCGGGGGCGGAAACCGTGGAGTTGAACCTTGAGCCCACGGGCGGCAATTTCCACCGGGGCTTGTATGGCCCGGCGACGGAGAAAGTCCCGGAATTTTTCCAGGTGAAGTAGAGGGAAGCTCTGATGATGTCAGAGCTTCAGGGAATACAGAGGCAGATTCATGAAATGGCTGAAACGCATTGGTGTTGGCATTGCCGTCCTTGTGGTCGTGCTGGCAGTAGCCGGAGGCGCGGTGTATCTGGCCACCGGCCCGGAAATGCCCGCGGAAGGCTCGGCCAGCAGGGCCTGGCTGGATGAACGCGTGTATTCCGTCGAGCAGCTTGATCTCGTGCTCGTGGATGAATCCCGGCCCACAAGCGAGAACCGGGGCGTTCCCGGCAAGCCCGAGCGTACTTTTCCGCTCAGCGTCTGGTATCCCCGGGAAGCGAGCGGTCCGTTGCCGTTGATCATTCACAGCCACGGCATTCTGTCGAACCGCGGCGAACTCGCCTACGTCGCCTCCCATCTTGCCAGCCTCGGCTACATCGTGGCGGCGCCCGATTATCCGCTGACTTCGGGCGGCACCGAAGGCGGCGCCAATGCCCTTGATGTGGTGAATCAGCCGGGGGATATCAGTTTCCTGATCGATTCCATCCTCGGCTGGCCCGAAGCTGAGCGCCCCTTCACCGCCGAACCCGACCCGGAGCGAATCGGCCTGAGCGGATATTCCCTTGGCGGCCTGACCAGCTATCTGGCCACCTATCATCCGGAGTGGCGAGAACCCCGCATCCGCGCCACAGCGGCAATCGCCGGGCCATCCACCGGCTTTACCCGGCAATTCTTCGCCAACAGCGATGCGCGATTGCTGTCCATTGCCGGCACCGCAGACGCCCTGATCGAGTACTCCGGCAATGGCGCAAGCATGACGCAACGCGCCCCCGGCAGCGGCCTGCTCGTGATCGAGGGAGGCTCGCACCTTGGTTTTACCGGGCTGGCCGACCCTGCTTTCCGCTTCATGGACAATCCCGACGGCATCGCCTGCAATGCGGTGCTCGGAGTGCTCGATGACCAGTCCAGCGTCGATTACAACCTGTTTGGCGACGACAGCCACGGCATCGATCTGGCCTCGGGAAGCCCGGAAATCTGCGGCAACATGCCGCCGCCGGACGCCATCCACCCCGGTCGTCAATTGATGATCAATGAAATCGCGATCACCGCCTTCTTCGAATCGGTTTTCGCCGAAGACCCGGAGCGGCGCCGACAAGCCCGGGAAGTGCTCAGCACCCATTTGCCCGCGGATTTCCCCGAAGCTTCCTTCGCGCAGTGAGCGTCGCCTCTCTGCAAACGCGGGGCGGACCATACATGTCATTCCGCGTGTAGTCGCAGAATCTCCCTGGGTGGCCACTGCATGAGATTCTGCGACTGTGCTTCGCTCCGCGCAGAATGACGCGGGAGGACAGGCTTTGCGCTCCGTGCAGCGTGACAAGGGGGGAGAGGGCGGCGCCTGATTCAAAATCTGCCGCGGCAAATTTCGATTGGCTTTGAAACCTGCCGAGGCAATTTTCGAATTGAGTGCAAAATTGCCGAGTTTCTATGAAAAACAGCAGCTTACAGCCGGAATTTCAGGGTTTCAGGGAGTTGGCAGGAGTTTTCGTCGCAGAGTTGCACCTGCAGGCGCATGGCGGCGGAGGCGGCAAGTTCATCGGTGCGGCGAGCCTGGACGGATGCTTCCGCCGCGGGTTCAAGCGCGATTCGCACCTGCGCCTCGCCTTGCAGGATTTCCACTTCCATTCCATCGGGGGTGGTCAGACTCCCGCGCTCTCCGGCGCATTGCATTTCCCCCAGCCGCCAATTGCTTTCGCTTTCATCGAGAGAGGCCGACAGCGGCTTGAAAGCGCCCCCGGCCTGCCCCGGGGCGGTAATGTGCCACCCTTGCGCGATTCTGATGTGCAATTCCAGCGCCTGAACTTCCCCGCTTTCCGATCTGCGCGCCAGCATGATCGCCCGGCCCTGGCCCACGCTCAAGACCGGCCCGCAAGCGCCGGACTCCCAGGCATTGATGGCCCGCAGCAGGGATGGGTGTCCCACGGGGTTTTCATTGATGGCTGCGGCAAGTTCGGCGATGCAGGCGGAAATGCGCTCGGCGGAAAACGCGGCGGCTTCATTCTCCGGAAGCAGCGCGCTGCGGCGGTGCAGGCCGACAAGGCATTCCAGGGCTGTGGCCACCGGGGAAATCTGGGCGCCGTCGCTGGCGTTGCGCGAGCGCACGAGTTGCGGGCCCGGGGTCGCCTCGGAAGCGAGGTGGAAGCCGCTGGTTTGCGGGTCGAGAAATCGCGCCAGCGCTTCCTGCATCAGCGTTGCCGCCTGACGCAGATACTCCGCCCTGCCGGTTACATCGGATAGCTGCAGCAGGGCCAGCGCGAAATTCGCATAGTCTTCCAGTTGGCCGTCGATGGAAACCGAACCTTGCAGCCAGATGCGCCGCAATCCGCGCCCGGCGGAGTAACCGGCTTGCCACAGATGCCTCGCCCCCCGCTCGGCGGCGTCGAGCCAGTCCGGACGGTCCAGCGCCCAGGCCGCCTGACAGAGCGCGGCGATCATGGCGCCGGTCCAGCCGGCAATGAGCTTGTCGTCGCGCAGGGGTGGCTCGCGTTTGGAACGCAGCCTGTGCAACCGAAGCAGAATCGCGTCCAGCGCGGCGCCGGTCTCCCCTTCCGGAAACGGCGCCGAAAGATGCAGGATGTTGTCGCCCTCGAAGTTGCCACTCGCGCTCACGCCGTAATGCCTGATGAGCAGCGCAAGTTCGTCTTCGTCGAAAAGTTCTTCGAGTTCGGCCATGCTCCAGACGAAGAAAGCGCCTTCGCGGCCTTCGCTGTCGGCATCGGTGGCCGAAAAGAAGCCGCCCTCGGGCGATTGCAATTCACGCAGCACATAATCCAGCGTCTGCTCCAGCGTGCGGCGAAAAAAGGCGCTGCCGCCGAGTTGCCAGGCTTGCAGAAAGGCCAATGCCAACTGGGACTGGTTGTATAGCATCTTCTCGAAATGCGGCACGAGCCATTGGGCATCGACGCTGTAACGATGAAATCCGCCGCCCACATGGTCGTAGATGCCACCCATGGCCATGTGGCGCAAACTCCGTTCGGCGAATTGGAATGCGCGCCGGTCCCGGTTTCGGGCGGCATGATCGAGGGCCAGCAGCAGGAAAGGCTCCTGGGGAAACTTGGGCGCGCCGGCAAGCCCGCCGAGTTCCTCGTCCTCGCGTTGATAGAGCGCCCGCAAGGTGCTTGCGGGCAAATCCCCGGCCAGGGGCGACGGCGCCCGCCGCCCGGCGAGGATTCGGCGAATCGACTCGTGCAGGCTCGCGGCGCTGCGCTCCACTTCATCAGGGCGATTGCTGAACACGTCATGGACCTGCCGCAACAGGGCGATGAACTGCCCGGGCGGAAAATACGTCGCCCCGAAAAAAGGCCGGCCATCGGGCAGGAGGAAGTTCGACATGGGCCAGCCACCGTGCCCGGTCATGCACTGCACGCCGGTCATATAGACCTCATCGATGTCCGGATACTGCTCCCGGTCCATCTTCACGGAAATGAAATGCCGGTTGAGCACTTTCGCCACTTCCACATTGTCGAAGCTCTCCACTTCCATCACGTGGCACCAGTGGCAGGTGGAATAACCGATCGAAAGAAAGACCGGCTTGCGTTCGTCCCGCGCGCTGGCAAAGGCCTCCTCGCTCCAGGGATACCAGTTCACCGGATTGTGGGCGTGCTGCAGCAGGTAGGGCGAATCTTCCAGAATCAACCGATTGATGAAAACCGCGCGGCCGGACTCCCCAAGATGCTCCGTCCGTTTGTCGTAACTCCCTTCCTTCGCACTCTCGGCGTCCCGCAGCCGCCGCTCCAATTCGTCTGGTCGCCCGGTATCCATCATCAAGACATCCGTTGGAAAAGATGCCGCCCATGTTGCCACGTTCGCGGGGTGGGTGTCCCATGAGTGCCATGAATGCCTTCAGGTGGTGGGTGTCTCCAGCCGTGACCGAATCCACAAACGCCAGTCCCCGTTGGCCTGGGAAGGGGTGAAGCGGGCGTGCGAGGCATGGATAGCCGAGCCCGAAGTCTACAGGGGAGAAGGCAAGCGTTTATGAAGCGCAGCTTCATGCGCAGCCGGAACGACGCTAGGAGCCTGCGCCGCAGGAATTCGCGAAAGCGAAAATTCGCTATCGCCGCGCCCCTGGCTGATCGATTGAGGCGAATATTGGTGGATATGCAACGAAATCGAGCGGCCAGGGACGTGGATGAGAGCGGATTTGCAGCCGTGAATTCCTACGGCGCGGGCTCCTAGGCTGTGCTTGGCGGCTGGACCGTATTCACGACGTCCGCTTCATCCTTTCCCAAGCCGACGGGGACGAATCGAAGCCGCTGACGTAATGTTCCGTTTGTGACATTCCCGGGTTTGCTGTACTTTTCGGGGAGTGGCGAGAATCAACAATGGAGCCGGTATGACCGTGCGAGCTTCCGCTTCCCGGCGGAATTTTCTCAAGAGTTCCGCCGCGCTGGCCGGCGCTTCCCTGCTCTCTGGCTGCGAGACGGCCGCGCCTCCCCGCCTCGCTACCCACAGCCAGTTTCCCACGCTTCATCCCGAACACAATGAGCGCACCCGGGGCTGGCTGCGCTTCCTGTGGCAGAAAGCCACCACAGCCGACGACTGGAGCTACGGCGGCGAGGAGCCGCATCCCTGGTGGGACCAGTACACCAGTCCGCCGCTGCTCAGCTATCCGCGCTTCGACCTGTCGAACTCCAGCTATGCATTGCTGCTGATGGCGGACCAGACCCCCGCCTGGCGCGAGGTCTATACCCGCATTCTCGATGAACTCGCCACCCGCCACACCACATTCTGGGCCGCCATCGACTGGAACACCTTCATCGGCCCAAGCCCCGACCGGCGAAACTACCCCGATTCCCTGCTGCGGCAATGGCCCGAGCGTGTGCGCGGCAATTACGACGCGCCGGGCTGGACCGCCAATGGCGTGGAACCCTGGGGGCTCGACCCGGACCCCATCGGCGCCACCGGCAACCTGTTCTTCCGCGGCTGGCTCAATCTCCTGCTGAGCATCTACAAATACGTTTCCGGTGACGACAAGTGGGAGCAGCCCTGGCTGGTGGCGGGCTACGAGAATGAACATTTCGAGTGGACCCAGCCCAGGATCGTCGACTATCTGCGCCAGCAATACACCGACCAGCCCGAAGGCCCACACTGCGAAAACACCAAGATCTGGCCCTTCTGCAATTCCGCCGCGGGCCTGGGCCTGTATCTTTCGGACCGCATCGGCGGCCAGGCCTCCCATGGCGTCTTCGAGAACTGGGTGGAGTTCTGCCGCGACAATTACATGGGCATCAATGATCGCAACCAGATCGAATGGATGACCCTGTATTACGACCCCCTGGAAGAATTCAAGGTGAATGCGCCCGGTACGGCGGGCGCCGGCGCCGGAGTCGCGATGCATCTGCTGCCACAGTCGCCCGAACTCGCCACGCAAATTTATGAAGCCGCGGCGGAATCCCTGGGCTGGCGCGATCCGCGCAGAGAAATTGCCGCCAATAGCGCAGGCCTCATCATGGCCAGGGCGCTGGGGGACAATACCGTCATCGGGCGGCTGACCGCGGCTGCGGAGCGGCAGTTCGAGCCACGCTGGTTCGGCGACCGGATGGACCGCTTCGGCTGGTGGTTCAATCTGGACGAGCCCTGGCCCAGGGGCCAGCAAAGCGCCCAGATGATGATCAACGAAATCGGCGAAGGCGACTGGATTACGGCCTTCCAGGCGAATCATCTCGACAAGTACGACGCACCCACGGTGGAAGGCGTCGACTTCCCGAATCTTGGCGTATCCCAGGCGTGGAACGACAAGGACAGCGGCGTGCTTTTCGTATCCACCTATGCCGCCGATTCGTCCCGCCGCGGCGAAGCGACCAGCTACCGCATCAGCAACCTGCCCGACGCCTCCTCGGCGGTGGCGCTGCAGGATGGCGAAACCCTGGCGGTGGAAGTGCTCGACGCGAACAGCATTCGCATCACCAGCGATATCGATCATCACCGCCTGCAAATCTACACCGGCTGGTTCGGCCAGCAGACCGCGCGCCGGCCCGATGCTGCGCCCGCAGCGGTCGCGGGGTCCAGCCTGGCACGCAAGAGCGCCGGGGAAAATGCGAAGACTGCCGAGGCGGTGATGCTGAGCGGGGCGGGAAAATGCCCTTGTTGCATGGGCGCCGCCTGATTGCGTTTGTTTGCTTTGGCATGGCAGAATCGCCCTCCCTGAACCTGTCCCGAGAATGGAGGATGCCCCGATGTTGAAACGCGCTGTCCTGATGTTGCTCCCCGCAAGCCTGCTTGCCGTTGGCCTGTCCGCGGGGGCCCAGTCTTTCTCCCTGGAAGAACTGATCGCCGGCGACCACCGCAGCGAAGCCAATATCGCTCGCAACGAATTCCGCAATCCAGTGGAAACACTGGAGTTTTTCGGCCTGATGCCCGACATGACCGTAATTGAGATTCACCCGGCCGGAGGCTGGTACACCGAAGTCATCGCACCTTACTTGCGAGATGAGGGCCGATTCTACGCCGCCCATTTTTCCCCGAATTCCGCAGCGGGCTTCCGGGCCCGGAGCCTGGCCGGCTTTGAGGAAAAAATGGTCGCCAATCCGGACTTGTACAGCCATGTGACCATTCGTCACCTGCTGCCCCCACACGAGATGGCGATTGCGCCGCCGGAAAGCGCCGACCTGGCAATGACTTTCCGCAATGTGCACAACTGGATCATGGCCGGGCAGGAACATGAGTTCTTCCAGGCCTTCTATGCGGCGCTGAAGCCCGGCGGCGTGCTTGGCGTCGTGGAGCACCGAGCCCTGCCTGACGCCGGCATGGAAGTCATGGAAACCTCCGGTTACGTCACGGAAGCCTACGTCAAGGAAGTCGCGGCGGCGGCGGGATTCGAGTTCGTCGAGTCTTCCGAAGTCAATGCCAACCCGAATGACCCCACAGTGCATCCCGAGGGCGTCTGGACGTTACCTCCCTCCTATCGCCTCGGCGACGTGGACCGGGAGAAGTACGCCGCCATCGGCGAAAGCGACCGCATGACGCTGAAGTTCGTCAAGCCGGCAGACTGAGGCCGTGCGGGAATCGATACGCGCCCAGGGAAGTTCCGGGCGCGTTTTCGTGTCTGACGGATAGCATTGAGAATTCACGCCCGGGCAAGCTGCGGGTGTGATTTCACCGTAGTCAGGAAACAGGAAAGTGAAACTCGAATACCATTTCGACTTTGCCAGCCCGAATTGCTACTACGCGCACAAGGTCATCCCCGCCATCGAGCAGCGCACCGGGGAGAAGTTCGACTATGTGCCGATTCTGCTTGGCGGCATTTTCAAGCTGACCGGCAACCGCTCGCCAATGGAACAGTTCGCCGGCATCCGCAACAAATCCGAATACCAGGCCATCGAAACCGCGCGTTTCGTGCGCAGGCACGGTATTGCCGATTTCCGCATGAATCCGCATTTCCCGGTCCATACCCTGCACCTGATGCGGGGCGCGGTCTTTGCCGGGAAGCAGGGCTATTTCGAGCGCTATGTGGATGCGGTTTTCGCCTGCATGTGGGAACAGGAACGCAATATGGCGGACCCGGAGGTGATCGCCGGGGCGCTGGCTGATGCGGGACTTCCCGCCGGCGAAATCATGGCGGGAACCCAGGACCCGGCCATCAAGCAGATGCTGATCGACAATACCGGCTCCTCGGTGGAGAGGGGCTGTTTCGGGGCGCCCACGTTCTTCGTCAATGAAGAAATCTTTTTCGGCAAGGACCGGCTGCGGGAAGTGGAAGACGAGATTCGATCATCAAGCGCTTGACGGAATCCAGGCACTGTCAATCTGTCCGTAGCGAAGCGGAGTCGCAGAATCTTTCGCCAAATGGCACAGGACCAAATCCATGAGATTCTGCGACTACGCGCAGAATGACACCCTATGGCGCGGAGCTATGCTTCACCACTGCGGCCCCCATCTCCCATCTGCTCCGCATCAGTCAACAACTTGCGCAGAGGCTCGAACAAAGCGGCGTTGGCAATGAAGATATTCTCATTGTGAAACTCCGGGTGGGCGCCCGGCGGCAAATCGGAGAAATGGCCGTAGCTGGCCCCGGCTTCCCTGGCGATCAGGCCGGCGGCGGCGAAGTCCCACAGACTGAGGGTTTCATAAAAACCGTCAAGCCGGCCGCAGGCCACCCAGCAGATGTCCAGCGCCGCTGAACCCAGGCGGCGAATATCGGCGCAGTTGTGCAAGACCGCATCGAACCTGCGAATCAATGGTTCGAGGCCATTTTTCTCGTAGGGAAATCCGGTTGCGATCAGCGCCCGTCGCAGTTCGGTTTCGCCGCTCACCCTGATGGGTTCGCCATTCAGGTATGCGCCCTGGCCTCGCAGGGCGCTGAACATTTCGTCAGTGAAAGGATTGTAGACTGCCCCCAGTTCCATCCGGCCCTGATTTGCCAAGGCTATGGAAACTGCGGATTGGCGGTGGCCGTGGGCGAAATTGACGGTGCCGTCGATGGGGTCGATAATCCAGACTGGCTGCGGTGACTGATGCACATTGGCCAGGTCGGGCGAGGATTCTTCGGACAGGATCCGGTGCGCCGGGAAGGCTTGGCTGATTCGCTCGCAGATCAGCAAGTCGGCCTTGAGGTCGGCCTCGGTGACGAGTTCCCTGCCCTGCTTGAATTTCCGATTCAGGTCGGCCCGTTGCTGTTCTTCAATAATCAGGCCACCCGCTTCCCTGGCCACGCTCCGGGCAAAATCCAAAAATTTTTTCATCGTCCTGCCCTCTTCCTGCCATTCCGCGCGAAGTCGCAGGATCTCATGCCGTGACTCCACAGGGAAATCCCGCAGCTTCGCGCAGAATGACAGACGGGCTGCCATGCGCTAACTTGGGCCGGCATTATAACCACGCTCCCTGGAGCCTGAATGAATCAGAACAGGACCATGCTCCACGGCTGGGGCCGCTATCCCCGGGTGGAAGCCCGGTTGTCGGCGCCAGCCAATGTGGAAGAGTTGCGCTTCCTGCTGAGGAACGATACAGCCGGCTCTTGCATTGTCCGCGGCAGCGGTTTGAGCTATGGCGACAGTTCGTTGGCGGCTGATGTCATCGGCGGCAGCGGGTTGCGGCAAACCTGGAAGCTGGATGAGGAGACTGGCCTGCTGCGCGCGGCCGCCGGTTTCAGCCTGCGTGAAATCCTCAGCGAAATCGTTGCCAAAGGCTGGTTCCTGCCGGTACTGCCGGGAACCTCCCTGGTGAGCCTCGGCGGGGCGATAGCAGCGGACGTGCACGGCAAGAACCACCACCGCGACGGCAGTTTCTGCGAGCGCCTGGGCGAATTGGAACTCATGCTCGCCAGCGGCGAGATAGTGACTTGCAGCCCGACCGAGCGCCCCGAACTGTTCCGGGCAAGCTGCGGCGGCATGGGCCTGACCGGAATCATTCTCGAAGCCGAACTGCAACTGACCCGGATTTCCAGCGCATCCATGCTGAGTGTCTCGCTTCCCGCGGCGAATCTCGGACAATGTTTCGACTTGCTCGAGGAACACGGCGGCGCCCAGTACTCGGTGGCCTGGCTGGATTGCCTCGCCAGAGGCACAAGCATGGGCCGCGGCGCGGTTTTTCTTGCCGAGCACGCAACAGGCGGCGAAATGCATTATCGCAGCCGCAATACAGTGGATGTCCCATTCGCAATGCCGGGAATGCTGCTCAACCGCCACAGTCTGGCCTGGTTCAATTCCATCTATTTCCACTGGCAACGACTCCGCGCAGGCAACAAACTCCAGGGGCACGATGCCTGTTTCTTCCCACTCGACAGCATCCTCGGCTGGAATCTGCTGTACGGTCGGGCAGGCTTCCTGCAGTACCAGTTCGTGCTGCCCGGGGATGCCGCCAGGGAAGGTATCCGGCTGGTTCTGGAACGCGTGACCGATGCGGGCAAGGGTTCGTTTCTGTCGGTGCTGAAAAAAATGGGGCCGGCCAATGGCAATCTGCTTTCCTTCCCGCTCAGCGGCTATACTCTCGCGCTGGACTTCAAACACGAAGCCTCTTTGTTCCCGCTGCTCGATGAACTCGACGCCGTGGTGCTTGACCATGGCGGGCGGATTTATCTGGCCAAGGACGCCCGAATGAGCGAGGCCGTTTTCAGAAAAAGCTACCCGGGCCGGGAACGCTTCCTTGAAATCAAACGGCGGGTTGACCCGGAATTCCGATTCCGCTCGGCCCAGTCCGACCGCATCGGCCTCACGGGAGCCGCGTAGTGAATATCCTGATCTTCGGCGCCACATCGGCAATCGCGGCCGCGACCGCGATGCGCTATGCCAGTGTCGGCAACCGCTTTGTACTCGTTGCGCGCAATGAAGCCAGACTGGCGGCGTTGTGCCGGCGGCTGATGGAATCCGGCGCAGACTCGGCGGAGCCCATACTGGCTGACCTTGCGGTACTGACAGACTCAAGCAACCCGGCAAAGCATGATGAATGGGTCGAGCAGGCCCGCACCCACTTGCAGAGCATCGACCTGGTGCTGATCTGCCATGGCACGTTGCCGGACCAGGAAAGCTGCGAAACGGATTTCGAAGCGGCGCTTGAAGCGCTGGACAGCAATGGCCTGAGCGCCATAGCCCTGTTGACAGCATTGGCGCCAAGAATGATGGCCCAGGGCCGGGGCACGATTGCGGTGATTACTTCGGTGGCCGGAGACCGCGGACGCCGCTCCAACTATGTGTACGGTTCCGCCAAGGCAATGGTTTCCGCGTATCTGCAGGGACTACGCGGTAAACTCTACAGCGCCGGTGTCCACCTGATCGACATCCGCCCCGGACTCGTCGATTCCCCCATGACCGCGCATCTCAGGAAAGGTCCCCTGTTCGCCGCCCCGGACCGCGTCGCCGCCAGTATCGTCCGCGCCGTGGCCCGCAAACACCACACCACCTATGCCCCCGCCTGGTGGAGGTCCATCCTGTGGATCGTAAAATTGATCCCTGACAGCATTTTCAAACGCCTGAAGTTTTGAGTCATGCCTGTGCGCCGTATTCCCGGCGCAGACAAATCAGTTTGCTTCAGCGACGGCCTGTCTATCCGCAGGCGGGTCGGGACGACACCGAAGTGACGAAAGATGCCCGAACGGCCCAAACCCCTGTGTATTCCCTGAAAAACAAAAGCGTGGCTTTGTTTGGCTCCCGAAGCTCTGACTTACAGCGCTTCCCTATTCCTGCTTGAATCTACGGATGTCCCGGCGTTGTTTTTTGGTGGGGCGGCTGGCGGGGGGCCAGTGGGCGGGTTGTGACTTGCGGCGGGCGGCCCGCTCTTCACGCTGGCGAATGCTCTCTTCGGTCTCGCGGTAGAGCAATTGCGCTTCGGACGCAGGACGACGGTCGTTGCGGACGCCTTCGACGATGACCGTGCGCTCATGGTCGCCCTGTTGCAGGCGGATGGTCATGCCTGGCTCAACATGCTTGCCGGGTTTGGCGCGAAAGCCTTCGCAGCGCACCTTGCCGCCTTCGATGGCCTGGCGGGCAATGGCCCGGGTCCTGTAAAAGCGCGCGGCCCAGAGCCATTTGTCGAGGCGCACCCGGGTTTCTGCCTGGCTTGTGGCGCGGTTCATGGCGCGGGCTCCGGTTCGTTCTGGCTGCGGATCTTGACCTTGCCCCCGAGCCCGGGGAGCAAGTCGGCAAAATCCTCCACCATGGGGAATTCGTCGTGGGTCAGGGCGGGCCGGCGGCTGTCGGGTTTGCGGATGCCATAGACATGGGCGACGCCTTCCTGCCGCGCCCGGCGCAATACGGGAAGGGAATCGTCGAAGAGGATTGCGCGGGATGGATCCAAGGGTTCGAGTTGCCGCAACTTTTCCCAGAAGCCGTGTCCTTCCTTCGCAAGATGCAACTGGTGGCTGCTGATGCAGCGGTGGAAATAGGCAGCGATATCGGCGTTGTTCATCTTGATTTCGAGGCTCGCCGGGTGGGCATTGGTGATGAGGAGCATGCGCTTGCCGGCGTCCCACAGGGCGCGCAGCAATCTTTCCACATTGGGGCGCAGGCTGATCTTGCCGGTGATGGTTCGCTTGAGCGCGGCGATTTCCAGGTCAAGCTCCCGGGCCCAGAAATCAAGGCAATACCAGTCAAGGGTGCCGTATACTTCGTCGGTTTTCTGCTGTACCAGGGCCAGGGCGTCCTCGCGGCTGAGGCCATGGCGGGCGCTGTAGGCCTGCGGCACGAGCTCGCGCCAGAAGTAATTGTCAAAATGCAGGTCAAGCAAAGTACCATCCATGTCGAACAGGATGGTGTCTATATGCCTCCAGGGAGGAATGGGCGCCGACATGAAAAGTCCCGGGTGTTCCCTGAAAAATTCCCGTCCAGTCGCAGAGCATGGCTCTGCGCCGTTCCGGCCGCGCTCGAAGCTGCGCTTCGAAAACGCTTGCCTCCACCCCTGGGATTTTTCATTATCGCAAAACAACGGCGTGGTTTTGTTTGCTTACGCTGCGTATCCAGTGCCGGCACGAGGGTAAATGACCGACAGGAAAAAGCAAGGCCACGGTACCAGAATCCAGCCACAGGAAATTGACCTGAACTCGGGAATGACAATGTTGGGAACGATTGAGGCCATTGCCCGGAGGGCCGGGGCGGCGATCATGGAAGTCTATCGATCCGCAGGCGGCATGGAGGTGCGATACAAGGAAGATGATTCGCCCCTCACCGAGGCGGACCGGCAGGCAAACGCCATTATCACCGAAGCCCTGGAGAGGCTGGAGCCGCGCCTGCCGGTGCTTTCGGAAGAATCGATGCTGCCCGACTTTGCCGAGCGCAGGCAATGGCGCAGCTACTGGCTGGTGGACCCGCTCGACGGTACCAGGGAGTTCGTCAAGCGCAACGGCGAGTTTACCGTGAACATCGCCCGGGTCAATGAAGGCGTGGCCGAACTCGGCGTGGTACACGTGCCGGTGAGCGGCACAAGTTATCTGGGAGATACTGCCAGCGGCGCGTTCTGCCAGAAAGCCGGGGAATTGCCCGTGCCGATTCAGGCACGAAAGATTTCCGAGCCGGGCATGGGCGACTCCCGTCCCGAGTTGTTGAAAATAGTGGCAAGCCGCAGCCATCTGGATTCCCATCTGGGATCCCTGCGCCAGCGGCTTGAGGCAGAATTCGGCGAGGTGGAACTGGTCAATATGGGCAGTTCCCTGAAGATCTGCCTGATTGCCGAGGGCAAGGCCGACCTCTATCCTCGCCTTGCGCCCACCTCGGAATGGGATACCGCCGCCGCCCATGCCGTGCTGACAGCCGCCGGCGGCGAAATCACCGATACCCGCTTCGCCTCCCTGCGCTACAACAGCAAGGAAGGCTTGCTCAACCCACACTTTCTGGCAGTGGGGGACCGGTCACAACAATGGCGGAAAATCCTTGGAGCGATATTTGATCCAGCGGCGGCAAATTAGCCTGGGAGCCTGCGCCACGGGAATTCTCTCAACAGCCACAAACCAGCTCTTTTCCGGCCCGGGCTTTCCTGCCTTGAGTGGCGTAGCCGTCTCGCTTCCACCAGTCCAGGCCGCCAATCAGTTCGCGCACTTCAAAGCCAAGATTCAGCAGTTTGAGCGCGGTCTTGGTCGAGGCATTGCAGCCTATGCCGTCGCAATAACAGACATAGGTTTTCGCCTTGTCGAGCGACGCCGTGGTGGCGAAGGACAGTTCACGATGAGGCAGATTGAGCGAGCCGGGAATATGTTCATTCGCATGAGCTTCGGCACTGCGACCATCCACCACTACAAAAGGCCCGCCATTTTCCAGGGCTTCGTATACGTCCCATGAATCCATCTCATAAGCAAGTTTGCTCTGATAGTGCTGCAATTGTTCGGCGTTCATATTGAATTCTTCTTTGAGACCTGATTCGAGCGGAGCCGAATTGTACAAAACCCGACGGCTCAGTGTCGCAGCCGCGCGGTCAGGAAGTAGAACAGCAGTCCGCTGCCGATGATCGCAAGGGAAAACAGCGCTTCCACCGGGCGGTTGATCAGGGTGAATGTCAGGATCCACCCGGTCACTGTGAGATAGACCAGCGGCGGCAGGGGAAACAGAAAAGTGCGATAGGGCCGCGGCAGTTCGGGCTGCCGCCGCCGCAGCACGAAAACGCCGAACACCGTGACGAAACTGTTCAGCGCCATGGTAAAGCCGGCAAAGACCAGTACCGATTCGAATGTCGAGGTAAGAATGAAAATCAGCGCTATCGCCGTCTGGGTGTATATGGCGATGGCGGGAACGCCGTGGCGATTCCTGCTGGCGAAAAATCCCAGCGCGGGAAAGTCCTCGCCGATTACCTGAATGACCCTCGGCCCGGCCATGGTCATGGCGCTGACCGTTGAGATCAACAGCAGGGCGAACACGAGCCCGGCAAAACGCCCGCCCGCGACGCCAAAGGCGGACTCGGCGACGATGGCGCCCACTTCCACCTGTCCCACCATGGCGTCCATGGGCGCCACCCGGAGAAAAACGAAGTTCAGCGCCAGATACAGCACCGTGACGATCAGGGCGCCGCTTGCCAGCACCCGGGGCAGGGTACGTTGTGGACTGTCGATTTCGCTGCTCAGGTAGGTGGCCGCATTCCAGCCGGTATAGGCGAAACTGACATAGATCAGCGCCACCGCGTAGGCGGCGCTGCCGATTACCGCCGCATCGCCTTCCCGGGGAAGAAAGGAAACCGGCTGGGGTTCGCTGGTCACCATCAGCGCCAGCAGGCAGAAAGCCACGATCACGAAAATCTTGATACTGGTGAAAATCAGTTGCGTGCTGCCGCTGGTGCGGTGATTGCCCGCATGGGCCAGGGCCATGACAATAACCAGCGTGGCGGCGACCAGCTTGCGCCAGTTGTCGCCGAGCCCATCGGGAAACGCCGAGGCGAGATAGGCGGCGAACGTCATCGCTCCCAGCGCCGTGGGGCCGGCGAAGCCGATGGTGGAGGAAATCCAGCCCGACACAAAGCCCGCCGCGGGATGATAGATGCGCCGCAGCAGGTTGTATTCGCCGCCGGAGCGCGGCAGGGCGGCGCCGAGCTCGGCGTAAGAAAGCGCGCCGCTGAGCGCCACCAGGCCACCCACGGCCCAGAGCATGAGCAGGGCAAAACCGGAGCGGATGTCCACCAACTGGAACCCGAGGCTGGTGAAGACCCCGGTGCCGATCATGTTGGCGACTACCATGGCGGTAACAGTGTGGAAGCGAAATTTGCTCAATGTCATGCTGTCAAACTACCTGAATAAGAAGTTGATTATCATCCGCTGAACAGCCCGAGTCCATGTCAAACCCTTCCGTGATTCCGCGCGCGGCGAAGCCATTCTTTCCCGTCATTCTGCGCGTAGCGGAGCGAAGTCGCAGAATCTCATGCCGTGGCATCCCAAGGAGATTCTGCGACTGCGCGCAGAATGACAGTGGGTTTCTCGGATTGACATGGCAAAGCGTGGCGACGATTCCCTGGAGTAACGGCGGGGTAGGGATATCGACCTGGCTTCTGCTACCATCGGGCGGTAATCGGGAGAAAGACATGCGCGCAAGCCTTGCCCGCCCGGCCCTTGCCCTGCTGCTGCTTGCCGGCGCGGCCCAGGCGCAGACGCCGGTGGGCGATACTCTCACCCGCGCCCGGGCCGCCGGCGGCGGTTTCATCAGTTGGCGTGAACACATCATCGACGATTCCGAAGTCACCGGCGTGCCCTTCAGCGGCAGTGACGGGCTGGTGATGGGCGATATCGACAAGGACGGCTTCGAAGACGTGGTGTCAGTCCACGAATCCGACGCCGAATACGACTCGGCCCGGTTCCGGCCCGGGTTCGTGGCGCCGCTTGCGGGTCACGTGCGCATCGCCTTTGCCTCCGAATCCCCCGGGGACTGGACCAATATCACCATCGCCGAAGCCGCGGACGCCCCCGCGCCGGAAGACGCCGCCCTCGCCGACATGAATGGAGACGGCTGGCTCGACGTGCTCGTGGCAGCCGAACTTTCCCACATCATCTACCTGCAGAATCCAGGCCCCGGCACCCGCGGCGAAACCTGGCCGAGGCTGATCCTGCCCATGACCCGGGACCGCGGCTCCTACATTCGCGTATTCGCCGCCGACCTCGACAACGACGGCATTCCCGAAATCACCGCGCCCAACAAGGGCGCCCAGACCCCAGGCCCGGAGGATTACGCCCGCTCCACGCCGGTGGAGCTGTTCCAGCTTGACGGAGACCCGCTCGACGGCGAGGCATGGCGGCGCAGCGAACTTGGCCGCTACAGCATTCCCCAGAATGCCGAGCCGGTGGACCTCGATGGCGACGGCGACCTCGACATCGTGGTGGGAACCCGGGGCGAGAACAGACTCGTGCTGTTCGAAAATCTCGGCGGCGCCGGCCCGCAATTCGCCGAGCGCGCCATCGGCATCAACGGTCCGGCGATGGCGGGCTTCAATCTCGAATATGCCGACCTCAGCGGCGATGGCAGGCTCGACATCATCGGCGCCGCCGGCCGGGGCCTGTCCTGGATTGAACAGCCCGCGCGCAAGGGCGACGCCTGGAATTCATTCCCCATCGGCAGTTTCACACCGGACAGCGTCACCGGCATGGAACTCGCCGACATTGACGGCGACGGCGACACCGACATCATGGTGGGAAGCTACAGCCGCGGGCTTCGCACCGGCGACGGCGATGTGGGCCTCGGCGACCCGCTTGGCCGCATCGGCTGGTTCGAGAATCCCGGGGATGCGAAATCGGCATGGACCCGGCACGACATCTCCCGGCGCAAGCGCGGCATGTTCGACAAGTTCATCGCCCGGGACATCGACCGGGACGGCGATATCGACTTCGTCGGCACCCGGGGCAACAGCCGGCCCCATGATGGCGTATTCTGGCTGGAACAGGTGCGGACCGGGGAAGCCGTGGCGGCATTCCGCCGGGCCCGGGCCGTGGAAAGCGACGAGGTGGCCCTGCCATGAATCCAATCGCCGAATCCCGCTGTTTCGCCGGAACATTCGGCCTGCTGCTGGCGATTGCCGGCCCCCTGGCCTTCGCCCAGGCGCTGGAATTCCGCGTAAATCCCGACTGGCCGCAAATTCCCCTTGGCGACAACTGGCTCACCGGCGGGCTGGGCGGCATGTGCGTGGACCAGCGGGACCACGTATTCCTGCTCAACCGCCAGAATGTGGCGGAGGATGATCTGGACGGCGCCCGGCTGGCTCCGCCCATCATTGAACTCAATCCCCGGGGAGAAGTGGTGCAAGGCTGGGGCGACCCGGATTTGCTCGGCGGTCGCCTGCACGATTGCCAGCCCGATGCCGACGGCAATCTGTGGATCGTCGCCGCCGCAACCGGGTACATCCAGAAATACGACCCCGCCGATGGCAGCCTGCTGATGCAGATCGGCGAAACGGGCTTGTTCGATTCCAGCGATGGCAGCCGTGAAGGCGAGCCGCTCAATTCCGACCGCCCCCGATTCTTTTTGCCCTCCGCGGTGGACACCGACAGCGACGGCAATATTTATGTCGCCGATGGCGAACTCCCCGGCGGCAACACGCGAATCGCCGTGCTCGACGCCCAGGGCAATTTCCTGCGCCAATGGCGGCTGCGGCGCGAGCCCGGCGAAGAAGGCGTCATCGAATTGCCACACTGCATCCGGGTATCCAGCGACGACCGGGTTTACGTCTGTGATCGCCGCGCCGACCGCATCCAGGTATTTGATTTGTCAGGCAATTTTCTGGGCCACATCGCGCCGGGATTTACTCCGCTCAGCGATCCGGCGGGTCGGGCAAGCGGCGCCCGGGGCAATGCCGTGGTGCTTGATTTTTCCCCGGACCCGGAGCAGCGGCACCTGTACGTAATCAACCAGAACAGCGTCGCCGTGGAAGTGCTTGACCGCCACAGCGGCGAGCGACTTGCGAGTTTCGGCCATGGCCCCGGGCGCTACCCCGGGCAATTCGAACTGCCACATGGCATTGCCGTGGATTCCCGCGGCAATGTCTATATCGCCGAACAGGAAGGCCGGCGCGTCCAGCGGTTCCAGCCGGTGGGACCCTGAGACCCGCAATGGAGGCGCAAGTCCCGGCAACCGCAAGGCCGCAACTGCGGCTGATGCTGGTGATTTCCCTGGCCCAGGGTATGGCGCTGTTCCTGCTCTGGCGCGCGGGGAGCAATGAAGCCTGGCCAAGCCAGGTTCCGCTGCTGAATTTTCCGCTCTGGACCCTGGCGGTGGCGCTGCCGCTGTCGTTGCTGCTGGGCCTGGAAAGCGACAATCAGCGCCGGACCCTGGCCATCGCCGGCGGCTTTTGCGCCGTGCTGTCGCTGCTCGCCGCCTACATCGGCTGGCAGGCCACTCCCTGGGGCGAATTTCCGGTGGAATCCATCCTCGCCGCGTACATTCTGCCCCTGATCCTTGCCTGCTTTCTCGCCCTGCTGTATCTTCGCCCCCTGGCAGAGGGTAGAAAACCCGATTACGGCGAGATTTTCACCGATTCCTGGCGCAATGCCCTGGTGGCCGGGTTGTCCTGGGCGCTGGCCCTGGGAGTGACCGCGGTGCTGATGCTCTGGGGCGAATTGTTCCGCGTGATCGGCATCGAGTTCTTCATCGACCTGTTCACCGAAGACTGGTTCCTGTTTCCAGTGCTGTCCGTGGTGGTCGGGCTCGGCATATACATATTCCGCGGGCTCGCCCGGGTCATCGACGGCATCTCCAGCCTGCTGCAGGGGCTGATGTGGCTGTTGCTGCCGCTGGCGCTAACCGTCACCGCGCTGTTTCTCGCCACCCTGCCATTCACCGGACTGGAGCCCTTGTGGGATACCGGCAGCGGCACTTCCCTGCTGATGGCGCTCAACCTGTTCGCCCTCTTCACCCTCAATGCGGTGTACCAGCAGGGCGGCCGGGAACCGTATCCGGCAGTACTGCACCGCCTGCTCGGCATCGCCGTTGTCCTGCTGCCGATAATCTCGCTGCTGGCGCTGTACGGGCTGTACTTGCGGGTCGATCAATACGGCTGGACCGTGGCCCGCTGCTGGGCCCTGCTCATCAGCCTGCTGATCACCCTGTTTTCCCTGGGCTACGCCGGTGGCATCATCCGCCTGCGGGAGCGCTGGACGGACAAGCTGTCCCGCGTCAATCTGCCCATGAGCGTCCTGATGATCGGGCTCGTCCTGCTGCTGAATTCGCCCCTGCTCGACTTCCGCAAGATCTCCCTGGCCAGTCAGCAGGCGCGGGTGGAGCGTGGCGAGATCGCAATGGAGCAATTCGACTTTTTCGACGCCAGGGAAAACATGGGCCGCCCCGCCTGGCGCTGGATGCGGAAAATCATAGAGGAAAACGGGGAATCCAACCCGGAACTTGCCCGCCTCGCGCTGGAGCCGGTCCGGTCGGATTACGGATTAAGGTCCGGCCCTGGGGGCCGGCCGATCGATTTCGAGCAGGACGTGATCTACCGTCCCGCGCCTTTCGCCGTACCCGAAGCCTTGCGCGGCGAAATGCGGTTCTCGCCTGCCGCGCAAACCGCGCAATACGAGCCGGATGCCGAGCTGTACCTGTTCCAGGCCGATCTCAACCAGGACGGCAACCCGGAATATGTGTTGATCCGCAGCTTTGACGAAGCCCTGATCGCCAGCGGTTTCCGCCAGGATGCCAACGGCGTCTGGCGCCTTTTCCCGATGATTCCATCCGATGGCCCCGTTTCAGACGCGAACCGGACCCTGTCCACCGCCCCCATGGAAATCGTCACCCCGGAATTCAGCCACCTGCAAGTCGGCGATCTTGCTTTCCGGGTGGTGGATTAGAATCCGATTATTTGTTCCCCGCACTACACTTTGATTCAGCAATTCTCATTTTGGCGCCCCAACCTTCATGTCGTTCTGCGCGAAGCGAAGCGCAGTCGCAGAATCTCTTTACGAGCGCGCCCATTGCCATGATGAGAATTGCTGCCTTTGATTACACGGAAGTGACTTTCCGCCCTTTTTGCTGGCAATATGGCCAAAAGTCCCAGGATGGACCCACAATGAAAATTATTGCTGTTGCTGCAATCGCAGCCCTGCTGTCACTGCCGGGCCTTGCCCAGTCGCCGGACCGGAGCGCCGGGCGGCAACATGTTTTCCCACTCATCATGGATGGCGATGGTTTCCGCTCCCGGCTCATCCTCAACAATGCCGCTGCCTCGGCAAACCAGTGCGCGCTGGTTCTTCAGGGTGGGCAGGACCAGGGCGAATTGCTCGATACTTCCCGATTGCAAGCCAACGACGCCCTCAAGGCGGATGGCGCCAATGCCACGATAAGCCTGCCGGCGGGCGGCGCCGGAGTCACGCTCGCCACCACGGGCGAAAGTGGCTTTGCCTACGGCTATGCGCTGCTTGACTGCGAGCAGAATGTCATCGCCCGGCTGCTGCTCACATTGGACAATGCGGCCAATCCCGGGTCCCCGCTCGCCCTGGCGGCCTCCGGCGGCGCTCCCGTAGGTTCGGATTTCATTTTTCCCCTGCAGCGGCAAAGCGCCGATTTCGCCCTGGTGTTTGCAAACCCGGGAGCCAGCGCCGCCAATTGTTTGCACTTTTTCGACGAGCAGGCAGACACCGGCGCGGGTGGGGAGAACCTGACCGTGCCGCCCAGGTCCACGGTGTTTGAGTTCCCGGTTGCAGCGGAACAGTTCCCCGACTCATCCGTCATTTTGGCCTCGTGCGATAACGATGTTGCCGCCATCGGCATTCCATTCGAAGGCCAGGTTTTCAGCGCCGTGCTGCCGTTTTCGCCTGATGCGGACAACTCCGAAAGCAGCAATCCGGTCTTGCCGCTCATCGTGGACGGCAGCGGATTCCGTTCCCGGCTGCTGCTGGCCAATCCCACCGGCGCAGCCACAAGCTGCGCGCTGACCCTGCGCGGCCAGGGGCTCGACGAGAGCCGATTTGAACTTCCGGACGGAGTGACTCCCACGAGCGCCGGCCTGCTGATGCATCTCGACAGCGGCGGCGAATTGCAGTTTCTTGCCAGCAAGGGCGAGGGTTCTCTGGTGCTTGGCCATGCCAGCATCGATTGCGAACAACCGGTGATGGCAAACAACACGCTGAGCCTGGAAATCGGCAGCGCACTCGCCGGAATGGCCACCATTCCGGGCTCGCAAAAAGCCAGCGCATTCCTGGTTCCGGTGATTCCCGAAAGCGGCAGGCTCGCGCTCGCCACAAGCAATGACTCCTCGAGTGATGTCAGTTGCGGGCTGGAGTTGACAGATTACGGCGGCGCCACTTTCGGGCTGGCTGCCTTTGAGGTCGGTCCGGCTTCCACCACGGTGCAATTTCTCGATGAGCTGTTCCTGCTGCCGGAAAACTTCTCCGGCGGCGAGGCGACCGTTTCCTGCGACCAGCCTGTAGAAGCCGTGGCGCTGCCCTTGAGCGGAGCCGCTTTTGCCGCCCTCTCACCGGCGATTCTGGCGGCGGAAACCTTAACGCCGGAGCCCGGGCTGATTTTCAATCCGGCGCAATTCCCGCCGATTTCCATCTTCCAGCTCGACGAGCCCATTGCGCCCTTGCAACTGCCCGAACCGCTCAATGGCGAGCCCCCCTTCTCCTATATGCTGGAGCCGCCGATTCCCGGCCTGCAATTCGAACCGGAAACGCGCCGACTCAGCGGGACGCCCACCGAAGCCGGCGAATATCTCCTGCAGTATCAGGCCAGGGACGCCAGCGGAAAATCCGGCTTCTATCCGGTTTTCATCCTCGTGCGAGGCCCGGATTCCGAGCCGAGCTTTGCCGATGACAGCGCCCCGCCGGACCAGAACTACACACTCGGCAGGGAAATCGAGGCCCTGCAATTTCCCGAAGCCACCGGCGGCAATGCGCCACTGATCCACTTCCTCAGCCCGGAAGTGCCGGGATTGACTTTCGACATGCAAACCCGGCAGCTCAGCGGCACGCCGGAAAGAACCGGCGTGTATCCCGTGAGCTATAACGTGACCGACGCGGATTTCGATATGGACTCACTCGAGTTCACCATCACCGTCACGGTGCCGGAAAGCGCGCGAACGCCACTGGAGCCCGGCCGCTGCGCAGACGGCGGTTTTGTCGAAAACCCCAGCGAAAATCCCGGCCTCGTTGCCGATTGCCAGGCCCTGGTCAGCTTCGCCAATGCGCTCATCGAGACCGGACTGATCATGGAAGACAATGTGCTCAACCAATGGGGCGGGGAAGGACAAATGCGGGTGGAAAGCTGGTCCGGCGCGCGCGCAAGCGAGGGACGGGTCAGCGGCCTGGAACTGCCATTCGGCAGCCTGAAGGGCGATCTTCCCGCCGCGCTTGGCGAACTCGAAGCCCTGACCCGGCTCGATCTGCGGGGCAATGAGCTTTCCGGCGAGATTCCACCTGGAATCGGCAATCTGTCCCGGCTCGAAATCCTTGATCTTTCGGCCAACCGGCTGGGCGGCTCTGTTCCCGCGGAACTGGCAAAGCTCGAAAACCTGCGCAGTCTTTCGCTGGCAATCAACGCGCTTTCCGGGCCGATTCCAGCCGGGCTTGACGCGCTGGGCAGTCTGGAATCATTGTCCTTGATGGAAAACGAACTGAGCGGGGCCATTCCCGCCGAACTCGGTCAACTCGCGAATCTGCGGGAACTCAACCTTGCCGCGAACCAGCTCAGCGGGCCGATTCCTTCGAGCCTGGGGCGGCTTGGCGAACTCACCACATTGCAGTTGTTCGCCAATGAACTCACCGGCGCCATTCCTCCCGAGCTCGGGCAACTGGAGAATCTGGAACAACTGGTGCTCGGTTTCAACAGGCTCAGTGGCGCAATCCCCGCCGAACTGGCCATGCTCCGGAGGCTGCGGCAACTGATCCTGAGCATGAACCGGCTCAGCGGACCGATTCCGCCGGAACTGGGAGAACTTTCGGCGCTGGTCATGCTCGACCTCCGCTTCAATGCCCTGGAAGGAAGCATTCCGGCGGAGCTGGCGGGGCTGGAAAATCTGCAGGACCTCTATGTCTCCTTCAATCAGTTGCGGGGGACCGTGGACTGGGCTTTCCGCGAGCGCATCAAGAAAGGCAGCCTGCTGCTGGAAACCGAGGGCAATCAGATTACCGGTCTCGCCCCGCCGCCGGAAAGGGAGCCGGCGCCGGCGGGGCCACCGGGAAGCCCGGTCAATGCTTCCCATCATTCGATCGCCTGGTATCAGGGGCCGCTGCTCATGGAGTGGGACTGGCGGGGCGAGCGGGTGGAGCATCAAACGCCGATCCTCGGCCGCTGGGCGCTGCTGGCGGTGCGCGTGAATCACGCCACGGAGCAGCCGCCCGAAGTCATCACCCGGGTGCTGGATGCGGAAGACAGGATACTCGTGGCAAGCCTCGCCGAGGCCGCGCCGCCGAATACCGAGGCCATCGAGGCCAATCAATACCGCTCAGAGTTTCTTTTCTACCTGCCCGGGCGAATGTATCAATCCGGCAACCAGGTCGTGCATGTGATCGACCCGGAAAATGCCCCGGGTGAATCCGATGAAAACGATAACACCGCCGGGCCGATTGTTCTCCATGGCGAACAACCGCCAAGATTCCGCGCGGTTTTCATCCCCCTGCTCATGCCGGATGAAGAGGAGTGGCACAAGGACTTCGACCCCAATGCGCTAATGGTGGGCACCCTCGCTTTCCTGCCGATCGCCGATGATTTCGAGGCGCGATTCGGGCCGACCCTGGAATTTGACGCCCACGAAATCGACGACCCATTGATTGATGTATTGGAGTTGTGGAACGCCGAAGCCGAGCCCGATGAGTTCTATCACGGCATCGTCAACCGCGAAACCGGCGGCGTCGCGGTGCTGGGAGGCCAGGTGGCAGTGAGCGAACTTTCCATCCACCGCGTCATCCCCCATGAATTCGGCCACAACTTCAGCCTCGCGCACACTCCCGGCTGCCACGCCGAGGGAGTGGACGAGGACTACCCCTATCCCGACGGCAAACTCGGACCGGACCCGGCCTGGGAACGCAATTGGCGGCTGTTCGCCTCCGGCGAAGACGAGGACTACACCGACCTCATGTCCTACTGCACCGAATTGAAGTTGATCTCCGATTACAACTACCGCCGCGCCGCGGAATACTGGCTCGCCTTCGGCACGCGGACGAACACCAGCCCGGTCACCTCGGGACCGGCCCCACAAAGCCTTGCCGCCGCGAGAACCGAGAACGAGGGCAGCATCGCCCTCTCCGGTCGCATCAGCGCCGGCGGTATCTGGAGCCTGACCCAGGCCCGCCAGTCCAACCGGCGGCCGCGCCCGCCAGCCGGCAATGGCGATTACACGCTGCTCCTCTTCGACTCCGCCGGCGTGCAAGTCCACGCCGAACCACTGGCCCTCCTGCCGCTAAGCCACGGCGACGAAACCTTCTGGGCCGCAAGAATCCCGATACCCCTGCGAGAACCGGAAGAAATCGTGATTCTGGACGCCCAGGGCAACGAAATGCTGCGGCAAACCCTGCCCGAGATGTGAGCGCCGCCTGCTCCCAGGCTCTCATGCGGTCCTCTGAAGGAGATTCCACGACTCTGCGCGGAATGACGGGCCTATCGCAAATGAGCGTTGACCCGCGCCCGGAGTTGGCGGGATAATGCGCGTTTGTCCGAACTCCCTGGCGCCGGCAACAGTTTCGCGACGGGGATATCCGGTTTATCAGACTCTGTTCAGGGAACGCAATGAAGATGCAACGCAAGAAATTATCCACTGCAATCGGTTTGGTGGTAACAACCCTGTATGCCGGCGGCGCAATGGCGCAGGAAGCCATCCATAGCGAAGATGAAATCGTGGAAGTGGTGGTCACAGCCGCTTTCCAGCAGTCGGAAGCGGAAACCGCGATGCCCGTGGGCGTGCTCGACGACGAGGCGCTGCGGGAGCGAATCGGCAACAGCCTTGGCGAGACCTTGCAGAATGAAATCGGCGTCAACAATGCCTCGTTCGGCACGGGAGTCGGGCATCCGGTCATTCGCGGCCAGACCGGCAACCGGGTCAAGGTATTGCAGAATGGAGTCGGCATCACCGACGCCGCCACGCTCAGTCCCGACCACGCAAAGGCGGTGAATACCCAGCTCGCGGAACGTCTCGAAGTGATTCGCGGCCCTTCGACGCTGTTGTACGGCAGCGGCGCGGTGGGTGGGGTGGTCAATGTGATCGACAACCGGATTCCGGAATCGCTGCCGGCGGAACCGAGCCTGATCCTGCAGCAAACCCGGGACAACGTCAGCAACCAGGACCAGACGCTGATTCGCATCGATGCCGCGGCGGGCAATGTGGCTTTTCATCTCGACGCTTTCACCAGCCGCAACGACAATGTGGAAATTCCCGGCTACGCCATCGACGAGGAAGCCGTTGAAGAGCTTGAGGAACTGATTCACGAACACCTCGAAGAAGGCCACGAGGACGATCACGACGACGATCACGATGACGACCATGACGACGATCATGGCGATGAACATGATGAGCACGAGGAAGAAGTGGAGTTCGTTCGCATCGCCATGGACAAGACCCGCTACGACTTCAAGGGAGAGTTGCAACTCGGCGACGGCTTCATTCAGAGTATCCGCGCCTCGGCGGGCATCTCCGATTACATGCACGACGAGATCGAGATTTTCGAGGACGGCGAAAGGGAAGTGGGCACCCGCTACGAGAACGAAGGCGCCGAAGGCCGCGTCACCATGACCCATGTTCCCGTGGGCAACTGGAGCGGCGTCTGGGGATTGCAGTTTACCGACAACGTCTTCAGCGCCACGGGCGAGGAAGCTTTCATCCCGGAATCCGACATCACCTCGGTGGGCTTTTTCGGCGTGGAGCGCTACACCAACGGCAATCTCACCGGCGAGATCGGAATTCGCTTCGAAGACAACAGTGTGGACCCGAACGGACGCTGCGACTATAACGGCAACGCCACCAGCCTCAGCGGCAGCGTGCTGTACGACCTCGGCAACGAATCCAACCTGCTGTTCGGGGCCTCACGCTCCCAGCGGGCGCCCACCGTGGAAGAACTCTATTCCAATGTTGACGCCGGCAGTTGCGCTCCCGAGGAACACCATGAACATCTCGTCCTCCACGCCGCCACCAATCTGCTTGAGGTCGGCAATCCCATGCTCGAAGAGGAGACGTCAGCCAATCTCGAATTCGGCTATCGCAAGTACGGCGGCGGTTTCACCGGCGAATTCAGCGCCTACCACAACCAGATCGACAATTTCATCTTTCTCGATCTGACCGGCGAAGAATTTGAGGAACAGCCGCTGGCTTCCTACATGGCCAGGGACGCGAGCTTCACCGGTATTGAAGGCGAAGTGAACTTCAATGTCATGGAAAGCGACGATTCTTCGCTTGAATTCGGCGTATTCGGCGACCTGGTGAACGCGGAGTTCGATTCCGGTGGCTATGTGCCCCGCATCCCCGCCGCCAAACTCGGCGCCAAGTTGCGCTGGTTCGGCGAGAACTGGAGCATCCACCTGCACGCCACCCGGGTTGAGGAGCAGGAAGATATCGCCGAGCTGGAACTGCCCACCGGGGGATACACACTGCTTTCATTGTATGCGGACTACCACTGGACCGTGGCGGGGGACAGCAGCCTGGAGTTGTTCCTGCGGGGCCAGAACCTGCTTGATGAAGAAATCCGCAACCATGCTTCCTTCCTCAAGAACTACGGCCCGGAGCCGGGCCGCGGAGTCATGGTCGGAGTCCGCTTCGAGTACTGATGCCGGCAACTTCTCCAGACTCCCGGGGAAAAGTCCCGCCATGGGGCGGGAATACCTGGGAGGCGCGAGTCCTGTGAACTCCCGCGGCAGGCTGTTCAAGTCATGAAAAAGGACCGATTTCTCATCCCGGCTCGCGCTTTCGCCGTTTGCCTGTTGTTGATTGTGGCCCAGCTTGCTGCGCTGGGGCACATTCACGACATTGAAGAAGAGGAATCGATCAACGATTGCCACCTTTGCCTGCTGCTCAATCTCTCGGTTGATTGCATCAGCGCCGATTCCACCAGCGAATTCAACCCGGCCGCACGGCAGCAACCCTTCACTTATGCACTTGCATCGCATTCCCGCATTCTGCCTGTCCCCCAGGCAAGAGATCCTCCCCAGGCCTGATTGACCCTGATTTTGTTTTCCCCGCTTCGGCAGACTGCCGCAGGCGGGTTTCAGGTTTCTCAGTATCAAAATTGGAGAATGCAATGAACATTTCATACAGCAAGTTGTCGGGCGCCATCAGTCTGGCGCTGGCGGTCGGCCATGCCGGCGGCGCGCTCGCCCAGGAAGAGGCCGGCCAGAATGAAGATCAAATCGTGGAAATCATAGTCACCGCGCCTTTTCAGGAATCCGAGGCGGAAACGGCAATGCCGGTCGGGGTTCTGTCTGGAGAGGTTTTGCGGGAGAAAATCGGCAACAGCCTTGGCGACACGCTCAAGGATGAAATCGGCCTCGCCAGCGCCTCGTTCGGCACGGGAGTCGGGCTTCCTGTAATTCGGGGCCAATCCATCAACCGAGTCAAGGTTCTGCAGAACGGGGTCGGCACAACCGACGTTTCCACCGCCAGCCCCGACCATGCCAATGCCGTGAATGTGGCGCTGGCGGAAAGGCTGGAAGTCATTCGCGGGCCGTCAACCCTGCTCTATGGCAGCAACGCCATCGGCGGCGTCGTCAATGTCATCGACAACCGGATTCCGGAGACTCTGCCGGAAGACTTCGGCTTCGTTGTCCAGCAAAGCCACAATACCGTGAATTCCCAGGACGAAACCCTGATCCGCATCGATGGCGCCGCAGGCAATGTGGCCTATCATCTCGATGCTTTCCGGAGCCGCAACGACAATGTTGAGATTAGCGGCCACGCTATTGACGAGGAAGCCATGGGGGCGCTTGAGGAACTGCTTCACGAACGCCTCGAGGAAGAGCATCACGACGATGAACATGATGAACACGACGACCATGATGAACACGACGAGCACGCGGAAGAGGGAGTGGAAAACACCTTCGGCTACATCGGTAATTCCGATGGTGAATCCAGCGGCGGAAACTTCGGCTTTTCCTTTATCGGCGAGAATGGCTTTTTCGGCGTTTCGGTGAGCGAGGTCGACAAGAGCTACGGCCTCCCGCTCGGCGTTCATGCCCATGTCCATGAGCATGACCATGGCGAAGAGGAGCACGAAGACGAGCATGATGAGCATGAGGATGCCCACGACGAGCATGAGGACGAACACGGAGGAGAAGCGGTGGAATTCGTTCGTCTCGACATGGAAAAAAGCCGCTACGACTTCAAGGGCGAGTATCGCTTCGATGGTGGTTTCTTCGAGAGTCTTCGCGCTTCGGTAGGCGTAACCGATTACGTGCATCACGAGATCGAGTTTTTCGAAGACGGCGGCCGTCATGTGGGCACACGCTACAGCAGCGACGGCAATGAAGGCCGCATCACCTTGACCCATGCTCCCGTGGGGAACTGGACCGGGGTCTGGGGCATGCAGTTTTCGGATACTGTTTTCAGCGCCATCGGCGAGGAAGCCTTTATCCCGGAATCCGATCTGAACTCGATCGGACTGTTCGCTGTGGAACGCTACAGTTCGGGCAACTGGACCGGCGAGCTTGGCATTCACCTTGAGGACAACAGCGTGGACCCCAACGGTCGTTGCGAATCCAGCAGCAACAACACGAGCCTGAGCGGCAGCGTGCTCTATGAATTGGGCAACGAAGCCAATCTGCTGTTTGGCGCGTCCCGTTCGCAAAGGGCGCCGGCGGTGGAAGAGCTCTATTCCAATGTTTCCCTGGACACTTGCGCTCCCGAAAGCGACTACGAAAATCTCGTCTTCCACGCGGGTACGAATTCCCTGGATATCGGCAATCCGCTTCTCGAAGCGGAGACCTCCAACAACCTGGAATTCGGTTATCGCCAGTACGGCGGCGGCTTCACCGGCGAGTTCAGCGCTTATTACAACCAGATCGACAACTTCATTTATCTCGATTGGTCGGGTGAGTTCGAAGAGCAGACGCTGGTCCGGTATCTGCAGCGGGACGCGCGCTTTTCCGGCATCGAAGGCGAAGTTTCCTTCCACGTGATGGAAGGCGAGGGCTCGTCCCTGTCCCTGGGCGTATTCGGCGATATGGTGAATGCCGAGTTCGACACCGGCGGTTATGTACCGCGCATCCCGGCATCCAAAGTCGGCGCTGAACTGCGCTGGTTTGGAAGCAACTGGAGCATCAACCTGCGCGCCACCGAGGTGAATGAACAGAAAGATGTGGCGGAACTGGAGTTGCCCACCGGTGGTTACACTCTGGTGTCGCTCTACGCCGACTACCATTTCGACATCGGTGGGGACAGCAGCCTTCAGGTGTTCCTGCGCGGCGAAAATCTGCTCGACGAGGAAATCCGCAATCATGTGTCCCTGTTGAAGAATTACGCACCCGACCCGGGCCGAGGCGTGATGGCGGGCTTTCGATTGGAGTATTGATCCCCGGCAGTTGCCAGGGGAAGGCACACGGCAAGCAAAGTCCCGCCTCCCGGCGGGACTTTGTCTTTGGGGAATCACGCAAAATGCAGTATGTTAGCCTCGACATGTCTTCCCTGGTCGCACTCAAGATTTTCGCTGCGCTTTCCGTTCTCGCAGTGGCGGTACTCGGTGGAATCATACCGATGCTTGCCGCACGCCGGCAGTCGAGCCGGCGGTTCTTTTCCCTGGGCAATGCCCTGGCCGGGGGAATCTTCCTCGGCGTGGGCTTCACCCATTTGTTGCCCGAGGCTGAAAAGATGCTTGCCGGATTTACCGACTATCCCCTGGGGCCGTTGCTGGCGGCAGGGGGCATTGCGATTCTGCTGTGGATTGACCGGGTGTATTTCGAATCCCTGGGGCCGAAGGCGGACGGCGAGTCCGGAGAACGCCGCCAGCCGGTGTATCCCGTGGTCATGCTGGCGGCGCTCTCGGTCCACTCGGTAATCACCGGCATCGCGCTTGGGTTGGAACCGGAAATCGCCGCCTCGGTGCTGGTGATGACCGGCATACTCCTGCACAAGGGATCGGCGGCTTTCGCCCTCATGGTAAGCGCCCACACTTCGGGCATGAACCAGTACCAGCTTCGGCTGGTGCTTGCCATTTTCGTGTCCATGACGCCACTGGGAATCGCCTTCGGCGCTTCGGTTTCAAGCCTGATGAACGGGGAAAGCGCCGAACTGGCGGAAGGCGTATTCAATGCCTTGGCTGCGGGAACTTTCATTTACGTCGCCGTGATGGACGTCATCGATTCGGAAATGAGCCGAATCGATGACCGCATGGCGCGTTTCGTCAGCAGCGCCCTGGCGGGAACCAACGATGTCGCCATGCCGTTGCAGGACAGCGACCGCCTCCTCAAGTTTCTGCTGGTGCTCATTGGCCTCGGCAGCATGGCGGTGCTGGGAATCTGGGTGTAGTTTTCCTGGGTATTCTCTGAAAAACTCCATCCGTGGAGTTTTTCATTATCGCAAAACAAAAGCGTGGTTTTGTTTTGCTCCCGAAGCTGTGACTTGATCAGAGCTTCCCTGGCATGTGATTCTGTCTGCAATCTGCTGTCATTCTGCGCGAAGTCGCAGAATCTTTTCGGGGAAATGGCGGGAGTTCTGTCATGCTGTACAAACTGGGCGACGCCGAAGTGGAAATCGCCGGCGAGGACTGGTTCGTGGCGCCGGACGCCGCGGTGGTCGGCAGCGTGCGGCTCGAGAACAACGCCAGCGTCTGGTTCGGCGCCGTGCTGCGCGGCGACAATGAACCGATTGTGGTGGGAGAAAATTCGAACGTGCAGGATCTTTCGGTGCTGCATACCGACCCCGGGGTCCCACTCACCATCGGCCGCAATGTCACCGTGGGCCACAAGGTCATGCTCCACGGCTGCACTATAGGCGACAATTCGCTCATCGGCATCAATTCCGTGGTGCTCAATGGGGCGAATATCGGCAGCAACTGCCTGATCGGCGCCAACAGCCTGGTCACCGAAGGCAAGCAGATCCCCGATGGCTCCCTCGCACTCGGCTCGCCCGCCAGGGTGATCCGGCAACTGACCGACGCGGAAAAGGCCATGCTGCGGGAAAGCGCCGCGACTTACGTCCGCAACTTCAAGCGCTTCAGAAAAGACCTCAAGCCCGACCCCCGGAGCTGAGCCAGGCTGATGGTCACAGAACGCAGTAGGCAAATCAGGCTTGATAATCCCGACACCGCGATGGTCAGGGATGCACGCCAGACAGCGCGCCTTTCAGGCTAGTGACGACATGGCGCTGGCCGGCGTCACGCACGACATGTTCGGCCTTGACGATTACTCGCCGGGACCGCTGCCGGACCAGGGTCACAAGTGCTGAACCCACATAGGCTGAGTTCGGTTTACTGTTCGACGTTGAAGGGCGACAGGTGTCGATGGAGACGTTTTCCAGCAACACCGCCGATCCGGTGACCGGCTCTGGAAGTCCCGATTAGGTATACCCGGGTATTCTGCGATATAGATTTGCCCGCTCAATAAACTCTGCCTTGGGTCTTTGATTGATATCAAGAGGTAAGTGTATAGGCTTGTCAAGTAACGCACGAAACCCATCCAGCCCGCTACCGATCCTATCATTCATGAGCTGGCTAGCCTTTTCTTCATTCAGACGAATATTCAAGTCGCGATCAAGATAAATCAGGCAATTATCGTAGGCACGATGAATTGTTGGGGAAAGACACACCCCGTTGCTCACGTGATCACTACCGCCTTCGGCTCGTACTGGAACGATGTGGGCTGCGTCCACCAATTTCATTTGCATGCGAGTGACCGCGCATCTATTGTCATAAGCATTGAGAACGGCCTTTCGAAAATTCCCATCGCGGCTGTATCGACTTACTTCTTGGATAATCCTTTGACGTTCGGCCCTTGGTAGATCGGTTTCCAATTCAACTTTTCCAGTTGAGTTTATTACCGCATTAAGAGAGGCTCGTACCGCTTCTTCCGAGCCATATTCATGCAGCCGGGTTGAGCTCAAAATGTAATTCAGTAATTGGTCCGACCTTACTCCAATAGCAATTTCATCATTACTCTTGGAATGAAGTGATAACCCTCTCTGAAGTGCCTGGTGGATTGCGTGAATATTGATTTGAACAGAAGGAGAGCCAACTGTGAAGTTCTTGTGCTTGGATAGATCAAAGCCTGCGAACACTCGCAGATCGGAGTAATAGCCCATAAGAACCGTATGGCCATTTGGATTGAGTTCAAGCGGAGATTCTACCGAAGTCATCTGGATCCGATACTCGTCTGGAAGACCTGGGCGACCTCCGTGCGTTAAGTTCCAAGCATAGATCCAAACGTCAACTGTATTACCGTAACGCTCAACAACGAATTTTCTGGGATGTCCGGTTACTGTATCACTTACGTAGTAAGCGGAGCCACCCGATTGCTGAAATCCATCGACAAATGCCTCAACCAGTTCAGCGGGTGTAACCGTCGACATGGAATTTATTCCTTGGATTTTGCCGCAATCGGGGTATTCGCCACCTGTGGATAACCAGATTGGGCTGCTTGACGACTTTGTTCCAGGCGCTGCTTGCCGGAGCCCACCGACTCAGGACGTGACTTTCCGCCGTCCTCTGGAAGTGAGCCTGCAGTTTCGCTTTCCCAAAGGAGACCCGGTTTTGGCGTCCGGTAATACTTGGATAGATCGTCTGGAGACGATACGGACTTCGCCAAATCACTGGGCTCTCGTTCAAATCGTCCAAGCGCTGCTTCGCAATACTCGCGCAAGTGCTCAATGCAAACCCATTTGCGATTCAATCTCTCGCAAACTTCGCCGGTTACGCAGCTGCCGGCAAATGGATCAACCACTAAATCTCCCGAATCGCTGAGCATGCGAATAAAGAACTCGGGTAATTCCGCCGGAAATCGAGCGGGATGAGGCTTTAGACCTTTGTCCTTGCAGTAACGCAAGTAATAGCTGTTGCTCTCTGTATTAGAGATTGCAATTAGGTTGGGAGGGATTGCGGCGCCATTGTCTAAGCCAAACTTGTCGCTGATGTCATGCCCGGACGGGCGCTTTTTGGCTTTGTAGCCCTTTTCGAGAAGATCGCGCATGCTTGGACTATAGGGCTGCAGAACGCGTCGATTGCAAGCGCGGGGCCAAGGGGTTGGGGATAGCCACCACACAGTGTTAATTGCATCTTTCGTTCGAATACGGCGAACTGTTACCCATTCCGCCGGAGTTGGAAGTTTTGAAGGATTCCACCAGTAGAAATCCTGAGCGAGGTGGAATCCGAATTCCTCGCACAGCATGACCAAGAGCTTGAAATGATAGAGGTTTCGCGTCGGGTAACCTTTATTCCAAGCGCCCCCGATGTCAATCACCAAGCTGCCATTTTCCTTAAGGATACGTTTAAACTCTTTAGCAAAAGGTTTAAACCATTCCGTATACTTGTTCGCTTCTACATTTCCGTAGTCCTTTTTGCGCACAAGTCCAAACGGAGGACTCGTCACGATGAGGTCTACGGAGCGGTCGTCATAGTCTTTGAGGGCCACTTGACTGTCGCCTAGCACAATTTGACCCAAGTCCGTTCCGAAAAACCTTCGAGGAACAGCGTCCGGTGTACTTTCTACAGTGTTCGTCATGGTGCAATCCTTGTCGTCTTCAACGTTTACTCATACTCTTTGCTCGCTTCACCACTTCGTTGTCTTTACATCCAATAGCGGCAAATGTAAGCCACGTCTTACATTTGCCGCTACGTCGCGTCCTTTCTCGATGCCATGCTAACCCGAATATTGCATGAATAGGCAGGCGGGGCATCCTGTATTTCGATATAATTCAGTTACTTAAGCCGATATCGAAGGACTGCGCCCATGACGGATTGTAATCTGGAACCCATTCGTTTTCCAAGCTGCAAGGGCCGCCTCGTGGAAGCCTCTTTTTCCGGCGGCGCCATCACCTCGGACGGCGGCGCGGTGCTTCTGCGTCAGGCCGACCGGGTGCCGGGATTGACCGAGCGGCGCACGGTCACTGACCGATACGCGCCGCAAGGCCAGTTCCCGACACTCGCTTTTGATGATGGTCCGGCAGCGGGTGTACGCGCTGGCGCTGGGACACGAAGACCCGGACGACCACGACGAACTGCGCCCGGACCCGGCGTTGCAAAAGGCGGCGGGCGCCGATGGGCCGCTGGCCGGCGCTCCCACCCTGTGCCGCCTTGAGCAGGGGATGGCCGGGAAGACGCGGTTCGCCTGCACGGGGCGCTGGTGGAACGGTTTATCGCTTCCTTCCCGCAACATGTGCCGCAAATCTTTGTAGTCAGTAGCCTTCTTTCGCATACGGTCGGGTATGCGCTTCCCTGTGTACTGACTCCTCCAATTGACGCATGACAATTACTGAGAAAGCGGTATGGTGAGGCCATGATAGTATCTCGACAAATTTGGATTCCCGGAAGCTGTCGTCAAAAATCATGCTGAAAAAGACAAATACAAAAACACCTTCGTCTGAAACTGAATCGTCCGATGTCTCTACCGGAATCTCGGACCCTGAATTGTCCGAAGACAGGCTCGTGCAGAAAAAGAATCCCCTGCTGCGGGCGCTGGATTTGCTTTCGGCGGACCAGTTCGGACAAGTCGTCGAAGACGTTCTGAAGGCCCCGCGCGCGGGAGACTCGAAAAGTGCGCGGCAGAGCCTTGACGCCGCCATAGACGCCTGCGAATACATTGAAATCAAGGGAGTTCGCCCGGGAAAAGTCAGCAAGGCGAGCCCCGCGCAACTGAAGCTTCCCATAGTCGAGGAATGTGGCCGTTCCGACAACGTTCGATTGCTGGGGGCCCTGCTCCGCGTTTGGCGGGCGAGCAAGGCGCGGTTGCGGAAGAAGGTCGAGGATTATCTCAATGAAGCGGGAATCGCCGCGGGGCCGGTCGATTTCAAGGAAGGTCGGTATCACGGTCTTTGGCGGCCCGAAGACTGGGAACGGCACACGGCGTCACTGCTCGAATCCGACGAAGAATCCGGGGAAACGGACAACTCCGGTTTGGCAGCCGCGGAAACCCGCTTGATGCTGAGCCTGGTGTCGGGCGCGTCTCCTGCCCGGCCGGGCGAGTTGTCGGCGGGGAAGTTCGACGACCCGGCGCTGGCGGGTTTTCTGGCCCGACTCTGGACCTTCAGCCCACACGATCCCATCTGGGGTGAGATGGACAGTTTCATCGAGGAACTTGGGGAACTTAACGACACGAAGGGACGCGAGATGATCGAGGCCCGGATTACGACCGGCAAGCAACGGCTGGAAGAACTCGATAACTGCCACAAGGAATCGCTTGCCTATCTCGAATGCGATCTTGGCCGGATCCGGTCCGCGATCAAAGAAAACGCGGAATTGATGCTGTGTACCGGTGACGACTATTACTCTGACCTGATTGAGTCGCTGAGCGAGTACGAGTCGGTTCGGCGCCGGGGTGACACGAAGAGCGAGGAGAGCGCGAGGGCCGTCAAGCGCGCCCCGCTCGAAGATGAAATCGTCAATCTGGTGAAGCAATGGGAGCGCGAAATCGGCAACCGGAAATCGAAACTGCGGGAGGAAGACTCCACCGCCGATGAATCGCCCGCTACGGAAGAATTGCCGATAGAGGAGGATATTCTTGCGCTGCGCAATCGGCTGCAAGCCGAGACCTTGAAGCGTAAGGAATTCCAATCCAGAATCGAAACGCAGTCCGCCGAACTGCGCAAGCTGCGGCAGTTTTTTCGCAACGCCGAATCGAGAAACAAGAGACTTCGGGAAGAAAATCTGGAACTTGAAGAGTCTTTGGAAGAGGCAATGGAAGCCGCATCCCGGAATTCGACCGCAGTGGACGGAGAACACAGGGGTGACTGTCTCGTCGCGTATCCTCCGCATTGGATAAAGGATGTCGAAGACGCCGTGGAGCAGGCGAAGCGCACCTTTGAAGAAACGCTGGTCTTTGCCTTGAACGCCAAATCGCAACAGAACAGCGCTTTTGAAAAACCGGAGGAAGTTTTCCAGGCGCTCTCCTGGCTGGCGACGTATTTACGGATTGGCAAACTCAATCCCGACGTCGGCGTCAACTTGAACGAGGTCCTGGATGAAAGCCTGAAGAAGGCGGTGAGGCCAAACTGGTTTTACACGCCCCGTCAATCGTCCACCGCCACCGGCAAGTATCCCGATTCGTACACCACTTCGCACCAAGGGAAAAAGTACGACTTGCACGAACACATCGGCCGGGGTAAGAGCCACAGCGCCAAAGGCAATATCCGCATCGCTTTCGCCTGGGATGAAAAGAAGGGAAAGTTGATCGTCGGCTACATCGGCCGCCATCAGCCGACAGGCCGCTCCTGAACATGGCATTCGAATCTCCCCTCAGGGCGCGACTTCCATGCCGTCGCGGCCGACGACGATGGGGCCGTCGAAGTAGTCGCTCATACCCTGGATGAAAAGCGCTTCGGCGGCTTCCGTTGGGGCGATCGACGGGAACAGATGGGTCAGCGCCAGTTTCTTCACGCCGGCCTCCTGGGCCATTCGCGCCAGGGCCAGGGTTTCGGCGTGGTACTCCATACCTTCCTCGATCATTTCGAGTTGACGGGTATTGCCGGCGGCCCTGGCAAGGGCGATGGGCGTATTGAACATGGCCGCGTTTTCGGCCTCGCTGATGAGCAGGTCGGCGCCGGCGGCGCCGGCGGCATAGGCCGGGCAGACCCGGGTGTCGCCGGAGACCACGAGCACCTCGCCGCGAAACTCGAAACGGTAGCCCACCGCGGGTTCGACGGGCTCATGGCAGACGGGAAACATCGTTACCCGCAGGCCGTCTTCCTCGAGCACGATGCCCGGTTCGTGTTCGGTGACCCGTGGATTCATGGCGGCGGCGGCGAACTTGTCGCCATGATGGGCTATGCGGTATTCGAGATCGAGCCGGTACGCGGCCAGCAGACCGGTCACCACTTCGATCGCGCCCTCGGGGCCGCGGACCGGGATGCGGCGGTCGATGCCGCCAATGCCGAAATCGAGCAGGATTTCTCCGAGCCCGATGAAGTGGTCGGAGTGGTAGTGGGTGTAGAACACGCCATCGACTTCGTCGATTCCCGCCAGGTCCAGCGGCAGGATGCAATTGCGGCCGGTGTCCACGAGAAATACCCGGTCGCCGGCGATTACGGCGGTGCAGGCGGTCTGTCGGTCGGGGTTCGGCAGCGGTACCCCGGTGCCAAGCAGAATCGCCGACAGGCCCGCATCGGGGTCGAACTCCCGCGCCCCGGGTTGGGCGAAGGCATGGCTCCACGCAGTGAGAAGAAGCAGTCCGAGCGCCAGGGCGAACGCCCTGGAGGGCCATGCCAGCGCGATTGCGGGTAATGGGTGTCCAGTTTTTTCAGTTTCTTTCATAGGGATTCCACGAAGTTTCTCAACTCAACCGCAGGGCGCCGTCTTCGATCGGCGATCGTTCGATGAGCTTGCGGTCGAGCAGGTAGTCCTGGGTGTTGCGCCAGGGGGCGCGGACTTTCTGCCGGGGGAAAAGATGCATCGCGCGTTGCATGTATCCCGGATTGAAGTCGTCGATCCATTGCAGTTCCGGCAGGCCCTTCTCGTTCTCGTCGAGCACCGGCACGCACTGCCTCGCTCCCCTGGCATCCATGGTCTTGAGCAGCTTGCAGACGTAGCGCGAATTGAGGTCGGCGCGCAAGGTCCAGGAAGCGTTCACATAGCCGAAGGTATAGGCCAGATTCGGCACTCCGGACAACATCATGCCGTGGTAATTGAAAGTCGCGCCTGGGTCGATTTCCTCGCCGTCCCGGAACAGTTTCACGCCGCCGAACATTTGCAGGTTGAGGCCGGTGGCGGTGACCAGGATATCGGCCTCCACCTTTTGGCCGTCCGCCATTCGCACGCCGGTTTCTTCAATTTCCTCGATGGCGCCGGTGACCACATCGGCCTTGCCGTCGCGAATCGCGAGGAACAGGTCGTTGTCCGGCACGAGGCAGACCCGCTGGGTCCAGGGCTCGTAGGAGGGCGTGAAATGCTTCTCCACGTCGTAATCCTCGCCGAGCACCTTGCGCACGCGCTTGAGCAGATAATCCTTGACCGCCTCGGGTTTGTTGCGCGAGCGCCGGTACAGCATGTCCTGCATGCGCACGAAGCGCCAGCGGTTCACCGCGCTGGCCCAGCGCGCCGGCAGCAGCGCATTGACGAGACCCGCGAGAAAATCCTTTCCCGGGCGGGAAACGATATAGCTCGGCGAGCGCTGGATCATGGTGACCCCGGCGGCTTTCTTCGCCAGCGCGGGAATCATGGTCACCGCGGTGGCGCCGCTGCCGATGACCGCCATGCGCTTGCCGGTGAAATCGAGCCCTTCGGGCCAGTGCTGGGGATGCGCCACCGTGCCGGTGAAGTTCCCGAGCCCGGGCAGGTCCGGCGTATAGCCCTCGTCGTAGCGGAAATAGCCGCAGCACATGAACAGGAATCGCGCCTGCATCCGCGACTCGCGGCCTTCGGCGTCCACCGCGGTGGCGGTCCAACTTGCGCTTGCGCTGTCCCAGGCGCATGACAGGACCTTGCAGCCGAAGCGGATGCGCTCGCGGATGCCGAACTCGTCCACGGTCTCCCGCAGGTAATCGCGGATGTGTTCGGCTTCGGAGATGATCCTGGGATTGGTCCAGGGCTTGAACCGGAAGCCGAAGGTGTACATGTCGCTGTCCGAGCGGATGCCCGGAAAGCGGAACAGGTCCCAGGTGCCGCCGATGTCTTCCCGGGCTTCCAGAATCGAAAACCGCTTGCCGGGGCACTCCCTGCTCAAATGGCAGGCCGCGCTGATGCCGGAGATTCCGGCGCCGACAATGAGGACATCGAGCAAGGGAGAATGAGGCGCGGCCGCGTTCATGGGCAATCCCCGATCCAATTGAGCAGGGCATGATAGCAGATGCGTGCGAGGGAAATTTCTGACTCCGATCACCAACCGCCGTACTCCCAGAGTGACGTGGTGAATCAGGCAGTGGTTGAAAACAGGAGGGACACGTCCGTCAGTGAGGACATCTTCCGGTCCAGGGTAAGTACTTCCAGGCCCGCCGTCCCGTAATCCAGGGCAATCAGGCGGTCGAGCAATCCCGGCCCGCCGGTAACGGCGAGCGCATTGAGCACAGCCTTGCCAAGTAACGGCGCCACGAGGCCACTTTGCAGTGCCTGGGAAAGGGCGATTCTGGCCTCCTTCTTGCCGACCCCGTAATGGTGTTGCACGGCGACATAGGCCTCACCAATAACCTGATTCGAGGCCAGGACTTCCACGTCCCCGGACTCTATCAGGTTCCGCAGTCCGGCCACACAACGCTTGAACTCATTTTCCGGTTCAGCCACGAGCAGCCGAACCAGAATCGACGTATCAATCCCGCAGCGTCGGCGCACCGGCCCGCTCCCTGACCCGCTCCAGGTTAAACGTGCCAAGGCCCCGTTTCAGCTTGCCGCGCAGCCCCCCGAGCATCGATTCATCCACCCGTACAGGGCGCAGCAAATAGCCGTCGCTCTCTTCCCGCAATTCCAGCCGGTCTCCCGGACCAACGCCCAGCGCATCCAGCACCCGGGCCGGAAACGTCACCTGTCTTTTTGCCGTTATCTTCACTAGCATCATTATCTCCTTACGAAAAAAGCGAATATGTAAGGCAATATCGGCAAGCATACGCCCGCTCTCAATTGATGTCCAGTTCGCCCGCGTTTTGTTTGCTTCTCTGTATTGCAATTTTCACTAAATCTGCTATTTTCATTGAATAATGAAAACGTTAGAAATAGTGAAAAATGCTGTGGGCGCGGTTCGAGAACTGCTAGGCGGGGTGCCGCACGTAACTATCGAGTCTGTCGAATGCGAACCAAATCCCGATTACCGATGCGATGCGGTGATTGGCTTTACTCACAAGAGCAAGGCCCTTGCGCTCGTCGTCGAGGTAAAGGCGAATGGGGCTCCGCGTTTCGTTCGTTCCGCTGTCTTGCAACTCGAATCCGGCATGGCGCGTCTGAAGCGATCCGGCAAGGCGGACGCCAAGCCGCGTCTGATTCCGGTGATTGTCAGCCCCTACCTTTCACCGGAATCTCGCGCCATTTGCGACGATCACAAATTCGCTTATCTCGATCTCTTCGGAAACGCGAAGCTCGCTTTTGACGCTGTATATGTCGAGCGTGCAGTAGCGCAGCGGCCTGTCTCGGAGACCCGTGCGCTTCGTTCGTTCTTCACCCCAAGGGCCGCGGCAATACTGCGTGTCTTGCTGCGAGACCTGGATCGGTCATGGCGAGTTGCGGATTTGGCGGCGCAGGCCAATGCAAGCTTCGGTCATGTGAGCAACGTTCGCAAGGCTCTGCTGGATCGCGAATGGCTGGAAGTCCGTGATGACGGCATCGCTCTCGTTCAGCCCGATGTCCTGCTCAAGACCTGGCGCGAGAACTATCGCAGTCCTGTCGGCAAGACCATTGAAGGATACACCCATCTCCACGGCAAGCAGCTTGAAGAACGATTGCGGGGGCGGCTCAATTCAAGCTCCGACCGTCCCCGTGCGATATACTCGCTGCACTCAGCGGCGCATTGGCTGGCGCCCTTCGGTCGAACCGCCACCCATTCGTTCCATGTTGACGAATCCGGTGCAGATGCCGTGAAAGAAGCGATTGAGCTTACTTACGCGGCGAGGGGTGCGAATGTGGTGCTGCAAGTACTTTCCGACGAGAGCCTGTTTGAAGACGCCAGTGAACCGGCGCCGGACGTGTTTTGCACCAGCCCCATCGTCACTTACCTCGATCTCTGGAACGGCAACGAGCGTGACCGGGAAGCAGCCGATCATCTGGCGGGCGAGTTCTTCTCATGGCTGAAATAGAACCTTTGTATTTTATTGAGCACCCACGCTGCCAGGTAATGATTAGATTCGGGTGGGTATCTAATCTCGGAGTTACTAGTGTCCTGTCACTCATCTAATGTCGGGTACAGCCGCTTCAGTCTAATGCGCGCATCGTCCGTGGTGAACTGCCAGTTCACCTTGGCCTTCACGCGGTCCCTCGCCGCCTGCCACGCGGCAACCTCGCCGCGCACCGTGTCGATGGAGTCGATGCGGCGGTTGAGGCATTGGCGGACCATGACGTTGATTTCGACTTCGGCCACGTTCAGCCAACTGCCGTGTTTGGGAGTGTGGACAAAATCGAAACGGTCCCACAACGCTTTTGCCCGAACCGGGTCGAAAGTTTCGTACAACGCGCCGGGGCGGTGCGTGGACAGATTGTCCATCACCAGCGTGATGCGGGCGGCGTCGGGATACCGTGCGGCGATGTCGTCCAGGAAGCGCGCCCAATCCGCCTTGGTCCTACGTTCGGTCACCTTGGTCACGCGCCGTCCGGCTTTCGGCTCGGTCGCCATGAACACGTTGCACGTCCCGAGGCGCCGGTATTCGTAGTCTTCGCGGGCCGGACGCCCCGGAGACGGCGGCACCGGCGTTCGCGTTTCGCCAATCAACTGGCGCGGCGTCTCGTCCATGCACACCACTGGATGTTCCGCATCGTACGGACGCCGGTAGACATCGAGCACCCGCTCCATGGCCGCCGCGAAATCGGCGTTGTGTCGCGGCGGGATCACCCAGCCGACACGCCGCCACGGTTTGAGGTCGTTTTTTTTAACACCCGGCGCACGGTCTCGTGCGATACGCTTTCGATATAGCCCAACTCCACCGCCCGGTCCGCCAGCAGGCGCAACGACCACTGCGCGTGCCCCGCGGGCGGCTGTCCGCAACCAAGCGCGACCAGCCGCGCCTCGAACTCGCCGTCCGCCTTGCGCAAATACCGGGGACGGCGGCCCTGCCGCCCGCCAAGCGCCGCTTCCAGCCCCTCCTCCACAAAACGCCTCTTGACCCGGTCCACCTTGCGGGCGCTGATGCGCAGCACTTCGGCAATCACCTCGCCCGTGGCCCGACGGTCGTTGCGTCCGCTCTCGTCGCAATTCAGCAGTATCAGCGCGTTGATCACCTTCTGTGACTGGTGCGAACCTTTGCGCGCGATCTCTTCCAATGCCACGCGCTCCGGCTCTTCCAGCTGGACAACATATTTCTTCATGACAGAATCCTCGCCATACAATGGCCGGAAACTTATCATGATTAATACGACATATCAAATATGACATGACACTAGGTGTCTGTGACAGTCTCAGCTGACAATGTTAGTTCCTCCGATCATGAAGCTTGGCGAAAATCTCGTTGGGGTGCTCGGGCTGCTCGCGGATTCGACTACCAACATCTGGTTTCCACATTGATTCTTGTTCGGCAGTGGATTGGCGTTGCGCCTTCTGGGCATTTAGTTCCCGAGGGATTTGATGATTGTGTCATTGAGCTCGATGAGCAGACTATCTGGTTGCAAGCAAAGTCACGCCAGAATGGAAAATTTTATAGAAGCGAGGTCGAAAAATTTCGCCACGAATTTTCTCAGCGAGCTCCCCAACTGCCAGAGTTGTCAGGTATCCATTCGGCCATTGTGCTGGAACAACCGCTTTCGGGAATGTCATGCGACACAATTGAAGAACTTTTCGACAGAGATTCGGGCGACGTGTTTATCTGTAGTTCGCCCAACGATGAGATTCTTAATCTCCTCACTAGAAATCTCGATATCGCTCAGGTAACTGCTGAAGGAATTGCCAACGACCTCTACAAGCTAGTCGTGGCGGCATCAAATGAGAATGCCAACCTTTCGTTTGAGTGCCGGCGCCGAATTTCTACTAACGAGGTGGAACGACACATCCTTGATCGCCTCGAAGCGGAAGATCCATCAGCGATACATGAGGCGCTTTCTACTGGCGCGATGGCACCTGTTGAGTTTAGCACTCAGGATTCGGACGCGGCGTTCTACAAAGGCGTTAAAGTCCGGCCAAGCCACGTCGCTGCGGGATTGGTCATTGAACGCACTACTGACACAAACAGTATCGCCGCTGCCATTAATCAGAGAAGGCACGTACTCGTCACCGGCCCTTCCGGTTCGGGAAAATCTGCGCTTATATGGCTGACGGCAAGTGACCTTTCTGGAAAATTCAGATGGTTTGAGATCACGGGGTCGGCAAAGGCAATCGATGCGCCTTCAATCATTCGATTCATTCGTTCGCGCCGGCCAACGCAATCAGCACCCATCGGGATAGCGTTCGATGATATCGGGTCTGCTAGCGCAGATTTGTGGAATGTGCTCGTGCGCGAACTGCGCGGATATTCCGCCGTCTATCTGGTTGGTTCAATTCGCCGAGAAGACTTGATGCTGATTTCGAACCAGTCGGATACAGAAATGATTCCTTTGGAGCTGCAGACGAATCTTGCACAGGCCATCTGGCAAAAGCTTTTTGATGCAGGGGAGACGATGTGGGCTCATTGGCAGGAACCATTCGAACAATCTGAAGGACTACTGCTAGAGTACGTCCATATTCTGACCCAGGGCCAACGTCTGGCTGCGGTTGTTCGCGAACAAGTGCGCCAACGAGAACTCGAAAACCGCGACGACGAACTTGCCATCATTAGAAGTACTGCTGTCCTCTGTGGCTATGGAGGAGAAATTCAAGCTAATCGATTGTTTCAAGAGTTAAATTTGGGACAGGATGCCGCAGCAAAAGCTTTAAAGAGACTACTGGACGAACATATCGTGGTTGAAAGCAGTCCTGGCATTCTTGGCGGATTGCATCTTCTCCGCTCGCGAGCTCTAGCAGCGGCATCGCATGATGAATTGGCCCATACATCCACCGACACACTGTGGCGGAGCTTGTCAGCGACTACACACGATACGATGCCGATGGTCCTTCGTAGCGTTTTGTCCACTACAAGCGAAAAAGATGAGCAAGAATTTTTGAGCAGGCTCGCCAGTTTTCTTCGCGATAGTCAAGATGTGGACGACTGGACAGCGGTTTTTACCGGATTGGGGTTGGCCACACTTGAGAGGTATGTTTCCTCGTTCACAGAAATCTTAGAAGCTCACGAGGTGCCCCTAGCCCAGTGGTCGCTGGCAGCGATGTACGGAATCACTCAGATTGAATTACCTGAGACTCCCCAATTGGAACAATTACAAAAACTGCGTAAGGCAATTCGCGCTTTTCGTGCCTCGGCGAAGTATGATTTGCGATCAACTTGCCTCGAAAAACTTCCCAGTGGGCACTTGCCTGAAGCGTGTTCTACGCCACATCAAGCCAATCGGCTATTTTCTTGCTTAGTACCGATCTGCGGAACACAACCAGAACCGATTCCGTTTGAATTACAAGTTGACGAATTCTTGAAGTCAGATATTCAAGCTATAGCGGAACTGCTCTCTACTGTCTATCTGGTTAGCCCGACCCGCGCTAAAGCGATTATTGAGGAGTTGGGAGGAGAACATGCACTGTTGAATTTGTTTCACACTCAAACCCCATGGACGACGACTCCCTCAATTCAATCTAGTGGCGAGCATGGGAGTACTATACGCTCGAACTGGTTCTACCAAGGTGAAGAGCATAATCCGGATCCGCACGAAACAGTCTGCCAAATTTGCGAAATCCTGATCGCACTGTCTCCTGACGCGGATGCTGCCGCTTGCGATGCAATCGATCCTTCGGGGAATCCGGTTACCGTGGGCGATTTCAAGCCTTGGTCAAAGAACATGCCGAGGGCAAATATTCCGGCCAAATCGCTCGTTGCGTGGAATGTGGCCTTTCGACAAATCCTGCTGGCGAGAGTCTCTAGCGATACTTTGACGGATTATGTTCAAAAGATGATGTTGCAAATCAAAATTACCGAAAAGCTCTTCCGTACTTTCACCGAAAAGTGGATTCAAGGAAGAAGCTTGGGAAGGAATGCCGACGCCTTCGCGACGCAAGTTAATGAAGTCATTGAATCCGTTAACGCCTTGGCCTATGCGTCTCCAAACGACCCTTCCTCCATAATGACGGACCCAGCCAAGGCAGGTGATGGCGATGACATGCTAGGTGCGCTTTTAACGGGAGTCCTCGGCAATCTGCTGCGAAGGCTAGGCGATCTCGATAAGAGAAAGGCAACAGCAACCTTTGCCGGAAGCCTGGCCGAACAGGCCCAAGAACATTGCAAATCCGATATTTGGAGAATGTTGACCAATGCACCTCTGCGGGAACTTTCGGATTTGGAGGACCGATTGAGGAGTGTGTCAAATATCTTGCATGAGTTATCCCATGACCCGGGACAACATATAGCCATTACAAGAGCTGTTCGAGGTAGAGGGCTCAATAAATCGATTGCAGCAGCTTCACGCAAATGCGTCGAACGGGCCAACCATCGACTCAATGGCAAGTTGCGAGACCTAACAGCTAAACTGAAAAGTAGCGGTCTTGTCATCCACTGCCATTTGCGCCCGATCAGCGATGGAGATACTACCTATTGGCCGCGACGAGAGATTGCCATTCTTGTTGAATTTTCAGACTTGGGGCCAGAATCATTTGCGGCTCTCGAAGGCACCTTGGTCGAGGCTAAGGATCACTTTAAAAACGATTGGCCTTTCAGAGTAGTTCCCGTAATGAATGGACTCGTGCTTGCTGATTTCGCCTTGTATCCGTCCTCTGTTATGCCCATTCCGGATTCAAGTTTTGTTAGCGATTGGTCAGAACACCTTAGTCAACCGACTTGTAACTTAGTCGATTCTACTAAGATTTTCGACGAAGGAATCGCAGCTTGCCATCAAATTTCCGCGATATCGAATTTCAAAGGGTCGAAAGATCTGCACGAGGAGGAAAAGCTGGCAATGTCGCATGCCAAAGAGTCCTTTGACCGAAGCCGCGAAGCAGTTGCTGAAGTCGCGGATAGTCCGGATATGGAACATTGGCAACGCGCTCTTGAATTTTTAGATAAGACTTGGGGCAGAGTTGTCATTGAGCATCAGGAATTGCAGGCTGGCAAGAAAGTTTCGTCTCCGCTTTGTAAGGTACAGTCTAATGCTCTTCTGGGACCACATGATGAGCACACTATAGAGTTGGCAGATTTGCGCCTTGAACTTCTCCAATTTGACCTGTTGGCCCGTCAAGTGAACTCGAATACTCATTGATTACTTATCGGGATGTAATGGAAGGATTGCTATTCACTACATACTACTTGCATCCTCAGAATGCCACCAATCTCTCGCCGAATTCAGTTCGGAGGTTCCATTTTTTCGTCGTGTTGAGAGCTTGCTCAAGACAGATGAAAATGCCTTCCATGCCTTTGAGTTTGGAGATTGTATGCTCCTTCAAGTCTTGGTCAAGGCAAACTGTCGCCTCCTTTTGTGAATCATACGCTCGGAAGACTATGTTCTCGGCGAAGTCAGTAAGTTGCTCCGTCTGAACGTCGAGCATGAAGCCATTCTTGAGGAGGACTTCCTGCAAAATTTTCGAGCTATCGAATTTCATCAAAAACGCTGCTTCCTTATCACCAATGTAGGCATCAAAGGCATCCAGGTTTTCTTCATCTGTCTTCTCTGGATCGGGAATAAACTCCGCGCGAGGGAAGTGGGACCTACCAAGCCTATACACTTTGAAGCCAGCACGATACGGCACAGCCTCACCCTCGGTGAGGCCAAGGAGATCATCGTTGGTAGTGGCTTCGGCCCTGTCCGCTGCTTCGTCGAACTTAAGGATGATGCGACGGTTTCTTTCGATCATGATATCGGAGATGCGACGAAAACCTTCTTTAAATGCTTGGGAATCGGGATCAACAAGCTCGGGGATTTGGACAAGAATAAACTTGCGCTTACCTTTGGTCTTCGCGTTCAGTTCGAGCAATGACTGGCCCGTCGTGCCGGAGCCTGAGAAAAAATCCAGTATAATCTCGCAATCATCCATGACGAAACTGAGAACTTGGGCGAGCAATTCGTGAGGTTTCGGGTTTGTGAACAGTTTCCGATTACCAAATATGCGTCCGAGTTCATTGGCTCCAGCACGACTATCGAGTGCCATCACGCTGCCTAGCTTGTCCTGATAGTCATCAAGATACTCTTTGATCTGGATGATCTGACTTTCGTCCTCGCCGAAGATAATTCTACCGTCGACAATAAGTTCCTTGAGCCTGTCCTCTGGGTAGCGATAGCCGTTTACCGGAGGGACGCACACTTTGCCCGTAACTGGATGGCTCACATCATACGTATAGCCGCCTGGCTTTGGATTATGGACCTTTCTGCTACCTGTGTATGGTCCGCGTTCGTCGATTAGTGTGTAGTGCGTTAGAGGATTGAGAACCTCTTGGTTGTTTCGTACAAAGGTCCGGTACGCTCGCTGGATTCTTTCATTATTGCCAGAGTGCTCTTTAGCGAGACGAGCATATTCACGAAGCAAGGCTTCTTTTGCGTCACCGACTCTGCTTTTCCAGACTCCAGCTATTGCTTCCTTGTCCCGTGCATAGCAGACGATGTACTCGTGCTCTATAGCGATCTGTGTCGGATTGTTGTCCGTCGCACCTTTCCACACCATTACTCCGATGAGATTCTCCTCTCCGAAAACTTCGTCGCAGAGCTTTCGAAGGTGGTGTAGCTCATTGTCGTCGATCGAAATAAAGATCACGCCAGAAGAGGCGAGCAGTTGCCGAGAAAGCAACAAGCGCGGATAAAGCATATTGAGCCAGTTGGAGTGAAAGCGCCCGTCGGCTTTCGTGTTCGTGTCGACCTTCACACCCTCTGAGGTCACACCGATGTGTTCCCAGTAGGTCTCTTTGTCCACCTTCCATACGTCGGAATACACGAAGTCCTTATCTTTGTTGTACGGCGGATCAATGTAGATGCACTTGATCCGATTGCGGTAAGCGGCGAGCAGACACTTCAAGACTTCGAGATTCTCTCCCTCGATGATCGCGTTCCCTTCGGCAAGCTCTGGATTCACAGAGCGCTCAGGATCGTACTCCAAAGTGGCGAGAGTCGGCGTGAAGGCGTTGCGTTTTGCGTCAGCCTTCCCGAACCAACGGAATTCAAAGCGTTCGGTTTCCGGCGCCGAATCGGGATCGACGAGGCGTTTCAACTCGTCGGAGTTGAGAGCCCCATCGTTGGTAAACAGATCCGGCATGAGTTCGCGGAGTTGCTCCAGACGTTCCTGATTCAGATCGGGCGTGGCCGGCATTCGGTCCATAATTGCTTTGTTCATGACTTGCCTCCTTCGTTCTCGGAGCGCCATTCGAGAAGCATTCTGCGCAACTCCTCCTTAGGTGGAAGTTCCAGTTTGTAGCGGCTGGCGAAAATGCGCTCGTTGCCCTTGTCGAGCACATATTCAACGACAGCATCGTTCTTGTCGGTACAGAGGATCAGGCCAATCGTCGGGCTGTCTTCCTGGGCGCGTATTTCGCGATCAAAATAGTGCACGTACATCTGCATCTGGCCAATATCGCCATGAGTGAGCTTTTCTGTTTTCAAGTCGATGATCACATAACACTTCAGGCGCACATGATAAAAGACCAGGTCCGCGTAGAAATGGTCTCCATTCAGCGTGAGTCTTTTCTGTCGGGCCACGAAGGCGAATCCAGCCCCCAGTTCCAGCAGAAACTCCTGCATGTGGCTGGTAAGGGCCGTTTCCAGTTCGCTTTCGACCAATCGATGCGACTCGGGAAGGCCGAGGAACTCCAAAGCATAGGGGTCTTTGATGATGTCGATGGGGTGTTCGGTCTCCTGTCCTTTGCTAACGAGTTGGAGCACACCGTCCTTGTCTCGGCTCTTGAGCAGGCGTTCAAAAAGCAGGGTGTTGATCTGTCGCTCAAGCTGTCGCTTGCTCCAGCGGTTACTGGCGGCTTCCTGCTCATAGAATTGCCGCGCTTCATCGTTTTCAACGCGCATCAAGGTGCGGTAGTGTGACCAGCTTAGGTCGGGATGGAAGCCTGTGACGAATTCAGTACCCACTGGGTACTGTTTTTGTTTCAGTTCTCCCCCAGCGGGATAACCAATTGCAGCCATAGTAAATTTAGTACCCAGTGGGTACTGAATTGCCAATCGGCGTTCATAGGTCAGATAGAACTTCCTGCAATTTTGGAGGGTTGGCACGGAATATCCAGCGCCGTACTGATCATTGAGCCGTCGGGAGAGGTCCAGCAGTAATGACTTGCCGTATTCGGCCCGTTTCTGCCCCTTCTGCTCTTCCTCAACGATCTCACGTCCGATCAGCCAATATGCGGCTACCATTGCGCTATTGACAGTTCGGGCGACATGACTGCGGGCTTCTTCGAGAATATCCACAACCCGCCCGAACAAAGCGGCATTGTCTGAAGCCGGCGAATCCGGGACTTGCTTCTGAATCTGTTCAGGCATGCATCACTCCCTTGGCGCGAGACTTGAAGACTGAGTATTCCTTGACAGGCGCGTCGTACTGGACATGTGCATCCACCCCCAGCGCATCGAAGTGTTTCATGGCGCACTTGATTTTGTAGACCTCGCTCTCACGAAGCGCCTTCTTGTCGGCAAGCTCGTTCGTGCCCTTTGTTTCGACGACGAAGTAGAACTCGGATTCCTTGCCGTCCTTGAGGTGCTTCCGGCGAAGAACAACACCGAAATCCGGGTTGTATGCGCCAATGGGGGTTGGAATCTGATAAAAGGCCGGGAGCTTTAGAAAGCAAACGACTTCGTCGTCGTTGTCCGCGGACAAGGCGAAATTCCGCTCGAAATTGCTGTCTAACGCAACTCGGTCGTAGAGGCCTCGGTTCGGCGTTTCGATGGTGTCCGTGAAAGTCACGGTACTCGGTTCAAGCCGCGAAATATCGAAATCCTCGCCGTTGGGCGAATAAGTCAAACCGCGAAGCAATTCATCCAGTTCAATTGCCCGGATTCGCGATGATGCTTCATGGATGAAGCGGACAGGGTTTGCGACGATGGCCTCACGGTTGGTTACGTTTCGCAGAATCTCGATTACCGTCGGGTAGGCAAGTGACGTTCCTTCGCTAATTTCCTCGACAAGGTCTACTGCCCCGAAAGTGGCGCGCAGGCGGCGTCGCTCGCTGCCCAAGTGCTGTGTCGTTACCCCTTCGGCTTCAAGCCGCTCAATACGGTCGAGAGAAACTTCGGCCATGTAGCGTTCAATTTTCAGGGCGTTCAAGGCCTCGGTGGCTCGATTGATAACGGCGTCTTCGTCTATTACTACCGAGTAATCGGTGCGCAGACTCAGGCGTCGCCAGAATTCACGGAAGGAATCGCTCTCATAGATCGCATCGTTCCTTTTCACGCGGCGCTTTCGCGGGTGTTTGCCTTTCTGTTTGTGCCTGGTCTTTGCGCCGGACTCTGGAGAACCGTAGATCTCCGTGATTTCGCTCTGGTACTGACTTACGAACGTTTCGTAAGTCTCGTTTGGCACGATCGTCAGGAGGTTGATCTCGTCTCCCTCGGGGCAGTCTTCGGCGTCGTATACGCGCTGGCCGTCCTGGTTGACCGAGATTCGAAGTCCACGGCCTATCTCTTGGCGCTTCTTGATCTCGCTGTAGCTCTGGTTGAGCGTCGCGATGTTGAACACGTTGGGGTTGTCCCATCCCACGCCCAGGGCGGAATGCGAAAAAATGAACTCAACCGGGTTCCCGATACGCAGCAGTTCTTCCTTTTGTTTCAGGATGAGGTCGAAAAGTTCCTTGTTCGTGCGCATGGAATGCTTGTTGTCTGTGTATTCGCCCTTTCCCGTCTGCGCGAAATAGTAGCCCTGCACGGCGGTTACTTCTTCCTCGGAAGGTGAGAGATTCAGTTTCTCCTGACACACCTGACGATACTTCTCAGCGAAGACGCGGCGTATGATGCCATCCGGCCGGACGTAGTTGTCAACGCGATCAATGAAGATGAGGGACAAGCACTTGATTCCCTGCGGCGCAAGCCGTTCACGCTTGCTGAAATGACTGTCGATCAGCCAATAGAGTTGCTCCCCGAAGATGCCCTCCAGGTCGGCGGCTTTCTCTTTTTCAGTCACCATGGCGCCATTCTCGAATTCGCAGCGGTAGTGGCGTTCTCGAAGCGGTTTCGAGATGCGGCGAATGACATAGCCCCGATAGCCGATATTGCGCGTCTTCTCTTCGAGGTTATCGCCGACCTTGAGAAGCGAAGACTCGCGCGAGGTAAACGATCCGTCTTGCTTTGCGTACCAGAGGCGCAGTTTCGCCCTCGGCGGTTTGCCGTCCTGATACGTTTTCACTTCGACAAGCTCGACGCGCGACATCGCTTCCTGGTGTTGCTCTGCAACGGTCAGCACTTCGATCTTTTTCACAAGGCCCTGCTGGTAACTGTCAAACGGTGTCAGTCGGTAGATGAGATTCCTCATGACCTTGTGAGTCGCGGAATAACGAAGCCGACATAGCGGACTCAGTGCGTCGATTCGTTTGACGGCGTTCTCGGTGTCCATGCCTTCCTGTGGCTCGTCCATGATGACAATCGGGCGCGTACTCGCAATGGCGTTGATGAACGGCATATTGGAGAACAGGTCTTCCCGCTGAGCCTGATTGAGAATGCGATCTTCCGCATTGAATGACTGAAGCGTCATCACCATCAGTTGGGGATGCTGCTCCTCGACGAAGGCCTTCACGCGGCTCAAGCGCTTGCTGTCGTATTCGAAGCACGCAGGCGTGAAGCCGTATACGTCGGCCAGTTGTCGCTTGAACACGTCGAAAGTGGCCAGGACGCCTTCCTTAATAGCCACGGAGGGGACAAGGATGATGAACTTCGTGAAGGCGTATTGGCGGTAGAGTTCGTAGACAGTCTTGAGGTAGACGAGAGTCTTGCCGGTGCCAGTCTCCATCTCGATGCAAAAGTCCAGGGCTTCGTCGAGAGAAGCCGCTTTTTCGTCGATGCCGTTGCCTTTGAGGACTGCGAGGACGTTCTCGCTGATTTGCTCCGGGGGGATGGTGAGAGCGTTACGTCTCACACCTTCGTGGCACGCCGAATCGAACGTGTTGCGCGGTTGTCCCTCAAAGAGGCGCACGACGGCATCGATAGCGTCGCGCTGATAGGAAAGTTCCTCAAGTTTCAGTTCCATACGGGAATGTCATGATTCAGGAAGCGACAGCGTAGCCGGATCAAGCAATCGGCAAGGCTTCAACGGCGAACCTAAGCCGACCCGCATTCGATGTCCAGAAAATCCAGGAAATTTACCTCCGCGCTCGGTCCTTGTCCGATCAAGCCGCCAGGAAGCCTTCGAGGCGGCTGCGGATGATCTGATCGGCCTGGTTCATGATGCGGTCGATGAGTTCCTTGACCGTGGGGATGTCGTGGATGAGGCCGGCGACCATGCCGCAGGACCAGGCGCCGGCGTCCATTTCGCCTTCGAGCATGACGCGCGGATATACCCCGACGACTTCCTCCGTGATGTCTTCGAAGCTGATCTTCTCGCCGAGTTCCTTTTCCTTCTCCAGCAGTCTTTCCACCGCAACGTTGGTCAGCACGCGTTCGGTGTTGCGCAGGGGGCGCATGATCAGCCGGGTCTGCAACTCGTCGGCTTCGACCAGGGCCTGTTTGACGTTCTCGTGAATCGGCGCTTCCCGGGTCGCCATGAAGCGGGTGCCCATGTTCATGCCGTCGGCGCCCATGGCGAGGGAGGCGACGAGGGAGCGGCCATCGGCCTGGCCGCCCGAGGAGACGAAGGGGATTTCCAGTTCGTCCGCGGCGCGCGGCAGCAGGATCATGTTGGGGATATCGTCCTCGCCGGGGTGGCCGCCGCATTCGAAGCCGTCGATGCTGGCGGCGTCGCAGCCGATGCGCTGGGCCTTGAGCGCGTGCCGCACGGAGGTGCATTTGTGGATCACCTTGATGCCGGCGTCTTTCAGATAGGGCAGCACTTGCTGGGGATTGTTGCCGGCGGTCTCGACGATCTTCACGCCGCTGTCGATGATCACCTTGACGATGGCCGGATAATCGACCGATCTGACAGTGGGCAGAAAGGTCAGATTGACGCCAATGGGCTTGTCGGTCATGTCCTGGGCCTTGGCGATCTCGTTGGCGAGATCGGCTGGCGTTTTCTGGGTCAGCGCGGTGATGATGCCGAGGCCGCCGGCCTCGGAAACGGCCGCCGCGAGTTCGGCGAAACCGACGTAATGCATGCCGCCCTGGATGATGGGATGCTCGATTCCGAGCATTTCGGTGATTCGTGTCTTCATGTTCCTCTCTCAACGCGCCACAAGCCGGGCCGAATGCTCTCATTCTGGAGCGCGGTTGTCATCTCCCAGAGGTCAGCCAGAGTTTAGCCGTTTGATATTGGTGTGGGCTTGCGGCACTCTTGTTGCCGCTCTGACAAGACTAATAGACGGGGGACGGGCATGACGTATCGGGCGCCATTGAAGGAGATGCGGTTCTTTCTGCGCGAGTTGGCCGGTGTCGATGAAGTCTGCGGCCGGGCGCCGTTCGAGGAAGCCAGCCCGGAACTCGTGCCCGCGATTCTGGAAGAGGCCGCCAAACTCGCCGAACACGTGCTGGCCCCGCTCAATGGCGCCGGCGAATCCGACCCGCCGGAAATCGTGGAAGGCCAGGTGCGCGAGACTGCGGGTTTCGCGGAAGCCTACCGGCAATTCGCCGAAGGCGGCTGGAGCGCCTGCTCCGCAAGTCCCGAATTCGGCGGCATGGGCCTGCCCCAGGCCATCAATTGCGCGGTTTCCGAGATGTGGGCGGCGGCCAATCTGAGCTTTTCCATTTGTCCGATCCTGAGCATGGGGGCCGCCGAAGCGCTGGAATCCCACGGCGACGAGGCGCTGCGGACTCGCTATCTGGAAAAGCTCGTCAGCGGCCAGTGGACCGGCACCATGAACCTCACCGAACCCCAGGCCGGCTCCGACCTCGGCGCGATTCGCAGCAGGGCGGTTCCCGAAGGCGACCATTACCGCATCTTTGGCCAGAAGATATTCATCTCCTGGGGCGACCACGGCATGGCCGAGAACATCGTCCATCTGGTGCTCGCCCGAGTCGATGGCGCGCCTGACGGCGTGCATGGGATTTCCCTGTTTCTGGTACCGAAATTCCTGCCCGGGGCTGATGGCATTCCCGGCGAGCGCAATGACGTTCGGCCTATCGCCCTGGAGCACAAGATGGGGATCCAGGGCAGCGCCACCTGCGCCATGGCCTATGGCGAAGCCGGCCAGGGCGCCGTGGGCTGGCTCATCGGCGAGGAAAACAAGGGTCTTTCGTACATGTTCACCATGATGAACAGCGCCAGACTGCATGTGGGCCTGGAAGGCGTGGGCATTGCCGAACTCGCCTGCCAGAAAGCCGTCGCGTTTGCCGCCGGGCGCGTGCAGGGCCGGCCCCTGGGGCGCAGCGACGGAACCATCATCCACCACCCCGACGTGCGGCGCATGATCATGTTGATGAAATCCATGACCGAGGCGGCGCGGGCGATCTGTTATGCCGCCGCCGGCGCCATGGACCGGGCCCGCACCGGAGTGGCCGGCGCCGAATCCAGGGCCGCATTGCTGATTCCCGTCGCCAAGGCCTGGAGCACCGAAATCGCCCAGGAGACGGCTTCGCTGTGTCTGCAGATTCACGGCGGCATGGGCTATGTGGAAGAGACCGGCGCCGCGCAAATCGTGCGCGATGCCCGCATTACCACCATCTATGAAGGCACCACGGCAATCCAGGCCAATGATTTCATCGGCCGCAAGGTGCAGCGCGATGGCGGCGCGGAGCTTGCGCGGCTATGGCGGGAATTCGGCGAGATCTGCTCGCGGGCGGAACAGTCGAACCGGCTTGCCGCGGCGGCGGATTCGATTCGGGAAGTCCTTGGGGGAGCTGAAGAACTGCGACAATGGCTTTTGCGGCAAAACGATACGACCCGGGCGGCGGCGGCGGTGAATTTTCTCATGGGCTGCGGCACCTTGATGGGCGCCTGCCTGTTGCTCAAGTCCGCCCTGGCGGCCGAGGCGGCCATGGCGCGGGAACCGGACTTCCACGAGTCGCGCATCCGCCTCTGCCAATTCTTCGCGGCCCAGGTTTTGCCCCGGGCCGAGGCATACTTCAGCGCCTTGCGCGGCGCATCCCTGCCGGACCAGTTGCTGAGCGACCAGGCCCTGGAAATCGCCTGATGCGCGCTCCATGTCATACCTGCGCGGAGCGAACTCCCCACTCCCGTCATTCTGCGCGGAACGAAGCGGAGTCGCAGAATCCTGGCCCGAGCCTTCGCCATTGAGATTCTGCGACTGCGCGCAGAATGACAGTTGAGAGCGCAGGACGACATCCGCCCCTTGTTATTGCATCCGTACGGCTGCCCTGCTTTGAAGTTTCCTGTCAGTTCGGCAACACTAGGAGCCTGCGCCGTTCATTCGATTCCTCATGGTTTCCAGTTGATCATTTTCCGCTATCTGGCAAGGCAGGTGTGGCTGACCACCGCCGTTGTGGCGCTGATTCTGCTCGGCGTGGCGGTGATTTCCCGCTTTGTGCAGTATCTTGGCGAAGCCGCAAGCGGCCAGAAGGCGGTGGACGCCCTGCTGCTGATCATGCTCTATCGCCTGCCGGAATTCCTGCTGGTCATCCTGCCCCTGGCGCTGCTGCTCGGCATCGTGCTCGCCTATGGCCGCATGTACGCCGAAAACGAAATGGTCAGCCTCATGGGCGCGGGCATCGGTCAAACCCGGCTGCTGCGGATCACCCAGGGCATCGCCGGCGCGGTCATGGCGCTGATGGCTGTGCTGAGCCTCGGGCTGGCGCCCTGGGGCATGCGCCATGCGGAAGCCATCGTCCAGGACCAGGAGCAACTCACCGAACTCGACCTGATAGTGGCGGGGCAGTTCCGCAGTTCCAGCGATGGCGACCGGGTTACCTGGGCCGAAGCCGTCAGAGATTCCGAAGCGGGAGGACGGGAATTGCGCAATGTCTTCGCGGCCCTTGCCGGGGAAGACAACGCGCCGGTGATCGTTCTCGCCGACTCGGCCCGCCCGGTACTCGACGAGGCCACCGGCGCCCGCTACATGCGCATGGATCGCGTGGCCCAGTACGACGGCGTTCCGGGGGACGCGCAATTCCGCCTCGGCCGCTTTGATTCCCAGTCGATTCTCCTGCCGCAACCGGCCGAGTTCGAGGAGACTCTGGAACAATCGACCATTCCCAGCCTGCAACTGCTTGCATCCGCCGAGCCGTTGCATCTGGCGGAGCTGCAATGGCGCCTGTCGCTGATTGCCCTGGTCCCGGTGCTGGCGGCGCTGGCGATTCCCCTGAGCCGGGTGCGGCCGCGGCAGGGACGATATCTCAAGCTGTTGCCGGCGGCTTTTCTCTATGTGGTGTATTTCGCCGGACTGGAATTCTTCCGCGATGCCGTGGAAGACGGCGGCTCGCCCTTCAGCCTGTGGCTGGTACACGCTGCTTTCCTCGCCCTCGCGCTGTTGCTCGGGCGCGGTGAAATGCCGGGTGGAAGCCGAACATGAGCCGGCTCGACAGTCTGCTGCGAAACGCCATGCTGCTGGCCACGGCAGGCGCGACCCTGGTGATTCTCAGCCTGGACATGACTTTTTCCCTGATGGACCAGATGCGGGACACCAATCAAGGTTATTCGACGCTCGACGCGATGGTTTTCGTGCTCTGGACAGCGCCGGCAAGCATCCATGAACTGCTGCCTTTCGCCGCTCTCGGCGGCGCCCTGATCGGGCTCGGCATTCTCGCCTCGCATAATGAACTCGTCGTCATGCAAAGCGCGGGAGTCTCGGTCGGGCGTATCGTCTACGCCGTACTCAAGCCCACGCTGGCAATCATGCTGCTCGGCCTGCTGCTTGGTGAGTACATCGCGCCGCCGCTCGAGCGGGAGGCGCAAAGCAACCGCGCGGCCTTGCGCAGCGCCGGCGGTGCGGCGGATTTCGAGCAGGGCGCCTGGTACAAGGCCGGCGACGAGTTCGTTCACATCAACGCCATCAGCCCCGACGGCGCCTCGCTCATCGGCGTCAGCCGCTATCGAACCGACGGCGGCCGGCAATTGCTGGCGGCGAGTTTCGCCGAAACCGCAGAATACGTCGACAGAGCGGCCGAACCATACTGGCGCCTGCGCGAAGTACGCGAAAGCGCACTCGAAGGCAACCGCGTGGTCACGAACAGCCGCAACGAACAGGAATGGCGGGTGGACCTGTCGCCGGACCTGCTGGGCGTCTTGCTCGTCGAGCCGGATCAACAGTCCATTTCCGGGCTTTATCGCATGGCCGGCTTCCTCGCCGCCGAAGGCCTGGACAGCGCCGCGCATTACCTCGCTTTCTGGAAAAAACTGCTACAGCCGCTATCGACGCTGGTGCTGGTACTCGTCGCGGTGTTTTTCGTCTTCGGCCCCCTGCGCGAAGCGACCATGGGCTACCGCGTATTCGTGGCGCTATCCGTGGGCCTGATTTTCACCATCGCCCAACGCATCGCCGAGCCCGTAAGCCTCCTGTTCGGACTCTCCCCCCTGCTAGCCGCCGCCACGCCCATTCTGCTCTGCGCAATTCTAGGCTGGAGCCTGCTGCGCCGGATCAATTGAAGTGATTCTGCGACTACGCTTCGCTTCGCGCAGAATGACAGGGAAGAGGGTCCGCCGGACGGCGGCTGATCAGCACGGCAATGGTCGGGACTTTAGCTCAAGGCCGGAATCCCGTATGCTTCCCGTCTGTTCAAGCACAAGCGACATTGGAGCAAAACCGATGACAATCCGTTTTCTTCTGGCCGCCCTGACACTTGCCGTCAGCGTGCCGGCCCTGGCCCAGGTTCCCATTATCCAGCCCGGCCCGCCCGGACAGCCGAGCCGCCAGATCAGCGCCGAGGAGGCGTCCGATCTCGCCGGATTGCAGTTTTCCGCAGCCGATGTGCGATTCATGCAAGGCATGATCTCGCATCACCGCCAGGCAATGGAAATGAGCGCCCTGGTGGACGACCGCAGCAATCGTGAAGCGGTGGAAGCACTCGCCGAGCGCATTTCACTGTCCCAGGAAGACGAAATTTCCATGATGGCCGACTGGCTCGAAGACCGCGGCGTCGATGCGCCCGCAGTTGATGCGCATCACGACCCCGACTACAATCTCATGCCCGGCATGCTTTCGCCCGAGGAAATGGAGCAACTCGAAGCGGCCGAGGGCTTCGAATTCGATTCGCTGTTCCTCAATTTCATGATCGACCATCATGAAGGCGCGCTGGTCATGGTCGAAAACCTGCTCGACCAGCCCGGCTCGGCCCAGGATTCGGAACTGTATCGCTTCACCACCGACGTCACCTCGGATCAGACCAGCGAGATCGAGCGCATGATCACCATGCTGTCCGGATTCTCGCCCGACCCGCGCGTGGCGCTGGCTCCCGGCTTCCGGGACGCCGGCGAAGCCGCGTTGAACATGCGCCTGATCGCCTCGCTGCCCAAGCCGGACGGATTCTTCGACCCGGCGAATCCCAGCGGGCTGCCCAATCGCGACGACCGCGACCAGGAGGAAACCCTGGCGCCCGACCCTGATACGCCGGACGAGCCCGAAGTAGAGCCGGTCAGCGATCCGGCAGCCGCCCAGAACGTGCAGGAAACCCCGGTCGCGGAAGACGAGGAAGACGACGAGAACTCCGAGCCGCGTCCTTCGCTGCTCAATTTCGGCAACACCGACCTCGTCTTCACCGGCAACGTGCTCGTGGCCGGCAGTTATCACGGCTACAACGCCTACGACATCAGCAATCCGACCATGCCGCAATTGCTCAGTTCGGTGGTCTGTCCGGGCGGGCAGGGCGATGTCTCCATCGTCGACGATTTACTGATCATGTCGGTGGAGCAAACCCGCGGCAGGCTCGACTGCGGCCTGCAAGGCGTTGCCGAACCCGAAAGCGAGGAGCGCTTCCGCGGCATCCGCATCTTCGACGTGAGCGATTTCCGCATGCCGGTGCAAGTCGGCGCCGTGCAGACCTGCCGCGGCTCGCATACGCATACCGTGGTCACCGACCCGGATGACGAGGGCAATATCTATGTCTACGGCTCCGGCACCAGCTTCGTCCGCGACGAAGAGGAACTCGCCGGCTGCAGCGACGAATCGCCGTTCGAGAACCCCGAATCCTCGTTGTACCGCATCGACGTGATCCAGATTCCGGTCGACGCCCCCGACGAGGCCGCCATCGTCAACCGGCCGTTCATCTTTTCCGACCCCGAAACCGGCGTCGCCGCCGGCCTCTGGGAAGGTGGCGACCACGGCCCCGACACCCAGGAAACGCGCATGACGAACCAGTGTCACGACATCACCGCCTTTCCCGAAATCGGGCTGGCGGCGGGCGCGTGCTCAGGCAACGGCATCCTGATCGATATTTCCGATCCGGCGAATCCCGAGCGAGTTGACGAAGTCATCGACCCGGGCTTCGCCTACTGGCATTCGGCGACTTTCAACAACGACGGCAGCAAGGTCATCTTCACCGATGAATGGGGCGGCGGCGGCCGGCCCCGCTGCCGCGCCTCGGACCCGCTGAACTGGGGCGCCGATGCGATCTACGACATCGTCGACGGCCAGATGGAATATCGCAGCCATTACAAGATGGCGGCGCCGCAGACCGAAACCGAAAATTGCGTGGCGCATAACGGCTCGCTCGTGCCCGTGCCCGGTCGCGACATTTTCGTCCAGGCCTGGTATCAAGGCGGGGTTTCCGTGGTCGATTTCACCGACAGCTCCAATCCCGTGGAAATCGCCTTTTTTGACCGCGGCCCGGTGGATGAGGAAGAGCTGATCTCTGCCGGATACTGGTCCACCTACTGGTACAACGGCTATATCTACGGCACCGAAATCGCCCGGGGCCTGGATGTGCTGCAATTGCAGCCCAGCGATTTCCTCACGGAAAACGAAATCGCCGCGGCTTCGCTGCCACACGGCACAGTCACATTCAATGCCCAGCAGCAGACCATGTTCCGCTGGCCTGCCGAGCCGGTGGTCGCCAGGGCCTATCTCGACCAGTTGGCCCGGGGCGACGCCCTGGGCGGCAATCAGCGGCAGGCCCTGAGCGACGCCCTCGATGCGGCCCAGGACGCCCTCGACCGCGGCGCCCGCGACAATAACGCAGCAGGCCGCCTCGAAGAACTCGCCGGGGAAGCCGAATCCGCCTCGGCCTCCGCCTCGGGCGCCGACCGTGACCGCCTGCTGGCCCTGGCCGAAACCATGAACGGGATTGCGGATCGGCTGTGAATCCCGATAGCAGGGAATCTGGCGGGGGAGTCGCAGTACGGCGATGAGAATCACGCGAGCCGAACTGCGCAACCCCGCTCACTGGATACTCGGGTTTTCCGTTGCGACGATAGCCTTCAACGGCTATGCCTTTCGCGAACATGAACTCGACGACGGCATCATCTACGCACGCTACATCCAGAACCTGATCAGTTTTGGTTTCGCCGATTTCAAGCTCTACCGTTAACTGCCGCAAAATGGCGATTGAGTCGGATTCCCACCTGTTTGTGGATCTGGACGGGACCCTGATCCGCACGGACCTCCTGTTCGAGTCGCTGCTGCATCTGATTCGGCGCAATCCGCTCTACCTGTTGCTGGTTCCCCTGTGGTTGCTGCGCGGTCGGGCCCGGCTCAAGCATCAGCTTGCCCGCCGCGTCGCGCTGGACCCCATCGCATTGCCTTACCATGCCGAATTGCTCGCCTGGCTCAGGGAAGAGCGCGACCGGGGCCGGCGGATGACCCTCATCACCGCATCGGACCAGGCCCATGCGGATGCGGTCGCCGGGCATCTCGGCCTGGCCCTGGTCAAGCGGGTTACCGAACTGGTCAAGCTGCCCGCCGGCGCCATCACCGGCCGCGCCTATCACAAGCATCACGAAGGTCTGCTTTCCGTCATCGGGGCCATCGCCAGCCTGCTGGCGGTAATCGTGTTCGCCTTTTACATCAATGCCTCCGCCACCACCGACCTCTACCGCACCCCACTGCTCCTCTGGCTGATCGTCCCTCTGCTACTCGTACTGCTCAGCCGCATCTGGCGGTTCGCCCGGGCCGGCAAACTCCATGAAGACCCGGTGCTCTTCGCCGTCAAAGACCGTCTCAGCCAACTGTTCGTCCTCGCCGCCGGCAGCCTCATCTGGCTGGCCGCCTGAGCGGAACCCGTCCTGGCCGTTCAGACTATTGATTATTCGAGGCGGGTGGACTAGCTTCAGCGGCTGGATCGTTCATTCGCCGGGGCTCGCCGGCGCATTCCATACGGGAGTTGAAGATGCGGAAAATCGTTGGAGTCGCCACTGCCACCCTGGCCCTGTTCGCCGCTGGCGCGCTGGCCCAGGAGGAATGGGAGCCGCCGCGGACGCCGTCGGGCCACCCGGACTTTCAGGGATTCTGGACCAATGCTTCGTTGACCACGATGCAGCGCGCCGCCAATTACGAGGAACTCGGCCTGGTGATTCCCGCCGGGCAGCTTGAGGAGGTAACCCGCAACAATCACCAGAATGTGCGCCAGGCAACTGACGACAATCAGGTGCAGGGAGAGTTGCCCGATGGCAGCGACCTCGCCCGGGGCCGGGGCTACAACGCCTTCTGGGTGGACCCGGGCTCGCGCTTCGGCGTTATTGACGGGCAGGCGCGCACCTCCTGGATCACTTTCCCGGAAAGTGGCCGGATTCCATTTTCCGAGCAGGGCAACCAGTTGCGCCGGGATTACCGGGCGCGGTTTTCCGGCAATCACGGCCCGGAAGGCCGTTCACTCGGTGAGCGCTGCATCATCGGCTTTGGCGGCACCGGCGGGCCGCTGATGAACAATGTGTTATACAACAACCTGTACCAGTTCGTGCAGACCGATGACTACCTGATGATCCTGGTGGAGATGGTCCACGACGCCCGCATCATCCCCATCGGCGGCGAGCGGCGCCCGGCGGAGCTCGCGCCCTGGTTCGGCGACTCCGTGGCGAACTGGGAAGGCGATACCCTGGTGATCGAAACCATCAACCTGCACCCCTTGCAGGCGCCCCAGAGCGCCGCGCCGATAACCGGTCAGGGCAGGATCACCGAGCGCCTGACCCGAATCTCGGAAGACGAAATCCACTACGAATTCAGCGTTTCCGACCCGGTCTACTATACGGGGACCTGGGGCGGCGAGATGGTTTTCAACGCCACCGACACCATGCCCTACGAATACGCCTGCCACGAAGGCAACTACGGCCTGGTGGGAATTCTGGCCGGAGCCCGCAAACTGGAGTTGCTGAGGGAAGATTAGCGTTCTGGCCTTTCCGTCATTCTGCGCGGAGCGAAGCGTAGTCGCAGAATCTCACGCAGGAGCCGCTCAGGGAGATGCTGCGACTACGCACAGCATGACAGCCAAGCCATTTCAGTGCGTTAGTGAGTAAATCAGGTAATTGATGCCGAGCTGGTAGGCGGCGTTGGCGTGGCGGGTGGGATACCACTGGTCGTAGGTATGCTCCCAGCCGTCTCCCATGTCGGAATTCCAGTTGATCAGCACCATCACCCGCCCGTGATCGTCGAGAATCGCGTGATTGCTCGCGATATCGATGCCCGCCTGGCCAATCCCCTGGCGCCCGCCGCGGCCGGGAATCATCTGGGGCCCGTCGATATCGAAAAAGGCGTGGAAAATCTCATGATTGGGCTGCAATTCCACGAGCTCCCGGTCGGGGAACAATAGCGAAAAATCCCGGTAGAAGGCGTCCCACTGGCGTTCGCCCCAGAAGTCGTCAATGAGCAGAAAGCCGCCCCGCAGCAGATACTCGCGCAGGTTTTCCACTTCCCGTGGCGAAAGCGAAATCCCGCCATTGCGGCCCATTTCCAGCGCGTAGAGGAAGGGGTAGTCGAAAATCTCTTCATCGTCAAAGCGCAGCACGATGGGCTCGCTCATGACCCGCACATTGGTCAGCCTGGCGACGCCGCGAAGAAAATTCTCATCGGAAGCGGGAAAATCCGTCAGCCAGGGCCCGCCGAAAAACCCGCCATCGTAATAACTGTCGTACTGCACCCGCACAAAGGCGAACTCCCCGGCGATGTCGTACAGGTCCACATCATCGATCAACCCCCGCTGTCCCAAAGCCGGAGCCGCCGCCAACCCTGTCCACAACGACAAAACAGCAAACAGTCTCATTTCGGTTGATTTCACCCAGTCTGACCTATAGTTCCCTGCCTGTCGGTACGAAGCATTTGCCGACAGCAATTTTCATTCTGGCGCCCCACCTCTCATGCCATTTTGCGCGAAGCGAAGTGCCTACCCCCGTCATTCTGCGCGAAGCGAAGCGTAGTCGCAGAATCTCTTTGGGGATCTCTGTGTCAGAGTACACGCCTTCCCTGGCGCGGCCATTCATAATGAGAATTGCTGCGACCAATCAGTTTGTATCGACAGCGAACAGAGTTCAAGTTATTGTTTGCGGATGAAATTCGCAAGTCTCATGCCTGATGCCGCCGTATTCCCGGCCCGGCTGGCGGTCGTGGCGGGATTTCTGCTGGCCGCCTTTGCCGCCTTTGCCGCCCAGGCCGCCGAAGACGCCGACTGGCTCGCGCAAATGCGGGCCCAGGAGGCGATCCTGGGGGAACTCGAATCCAGCAATGGCCCCTTCGACCCCTCCCTGATCGAACCCATTTCGGCCATGATCCGCCTGCTCGAACAGCAATCCGACCACCAGCGCATCGCCGAATTGCAGGAGCGCCAACTCGCCCTGATGCGCACCAATCTCGGCCTGGAAAGCGCGGAAACGCTGCCCCTGCTGCGGGACATGGTTCGCACCCGTATCGCCCTCGGCGACGCCGATGCGGTTGGCGACCAGATGCAGATGATCCGCAATCTCGTTGCCGGTCAGGACGACCCGGAAGCGCTGCTGCGAACCCTGGACGCCCTGGCCTACTGGTATCTGACCGCTGGCGCCGGCGACAGCAACCGCGAACGGGCCAGGAACTTTTTTGAAGCGCGGGAACTCATGGAGGATGCCGAAGACATCGCCATGGATTGGTACGGCGATGACAACACCGAATCCGTCCCCTGGCGCTACCTCGGCGCCTTGAACCTGTACCAGCTTGTGGCCCTGCTCAATTCCGAACAGGGTATGGTGTCGCCCACCGTGCGCGAACTCGTGCGCCACGACGGCGCCATGAAACTGCGCAGTTCGGCAAGGGGTTTTTCCTTCAATCCCGTGAATTCGGCGACTTTCACGCCGGTGGTGGAGCGGGGCGAACTCGTGGGGGAACTGTACCTGCGCGAAGCCCGGGGCAAGATCGACGATATCGCCGGGATTTTCGAAGCCACAGGCAATGCGGAAGCCGAAGCCATGGCCATGGTCTACCGCTCCGATTTCCAGTTGCTGCTCGGCCAGGGAATCGCTTTCAGCCGCTACCGGGAGGCCATGGAATTGCTGCGCGAGGCCGGCGTCGCCGAAGAACGCATCAAGCTCTTCTTCAGCCGCCCCCTGGCGCTGCCCGTGAACCGGTTCTTTCCCACCCTGGAGGAAGCCATCGCCCATCAGGAAGCCGAACTCGCCGTCTGGCAGCCGGAAGATGCGGATGCCGTCCATGTGGCGCCTTTCGTCGCCTGGGACGAATCCGCGCCCAATATGCGGGCGCCGATTTCCGACAATGCCTTCTGGGAATTCGTCCCGGATATCCACGTAATGGAACTCGAATTCAACATCAACAGCCGCGGCGGCGTCTCCGCGGTGGATATTCTCAACGCCGCCCCGGATGATCGAAGATCGCGCCGCCTCGCCCGGGAAGCCGCCCGCCAACTGCGCTTCCGCCCCGCCATGGAGGAAGGCCGCGGCCAGCGCCTCCGGGACGTGCGGATGCAATTCCTGCTGCCGCGAAGGGATGACTGATATCCCTCCGTGTAACAATTCATTACTGGACTTGGTCGAATAGGGACCTATATTTGTCGCCTTCGACACCGATGCAACTGAAATCGGTGTCTCGTTCGTATAGCGGGGGGATGACCGCAAGTATTGCAGGTCGAAAGTCCACACTGACAGTCGAGACCGACAACCCCCGCAAGCAGGCCAAATCCGCCAGGGCAGGGTAGTGACGACATGATGCGAGTGGTAATACCGGCAGGGATATTGGCGGGCTGCGTGCTGTTCGCCTCCTGGCTGGTGCTGAATCCGAACCAGCTCGACGAAGCTTCCCCCGAAATCATTCCGGTGGCCGTGCGGGTCATGGAAGTAAATTCGGATTCGACGCAATTGTTCGTCGAATCCCAGGGCAAGGTGCAGGCGGCGCGCACTGTGAATCTCTCCACCCCCGTGGCGGGGGCGGTATCCTGGATTTCGCCCGGGCTGGAAGCCGGCGGCTATGTGGCCGAAGGCGAGGCGCTGCTGCGGATCGAGTCGAGCGATTATGAAATCGCGCTGTCCCGCAGCGAGGCCTCCCTGCGGCAGGCGATTGCCGAAGAGGCCCATGCCCGCTCCGAGTATGAGCGCCTGCGCGAACTTGGCGAGCGGCGTCTCGCCAGCGAATCCCAGATCCAGAACGCCGAGCGGCTTGCCAATGTCACCGCCGCGCGCATCAATGAGATTGAAACCCAACTCAGGCAGGCCCGGATCGATCTTGAGCGCACCGAGCTGAAAGCGCCTTTCGACGCTATCGTCCGCTCCCGGGAACTTGAACTCGGCCAGTACGCCAATCGCGCCCAGAGTGTGGCGGTGCTGTTCGACGCCAATGAGGTGGAAGTGCGCCTGCCGCTGGCGATCCGGCAGCTCGGCTATCTCGATGTGCCGCTGGATTTCCGCGGCGAGCTTGACCGGGAAGTGGCGCCGGCGGTGCGGCTCGAAGGCATGTACGGCGGCGAGAGGCATGTCTGGTACGGTCGCATGGTCCGCACCGAGGCCACCATCGACCCGGACAGCAATACCGTCCAGGCCATTGTCCGGGTGACCCAGCCCACCGAAGGCGTCAAGGGCGCCATTCCCCTTCCCATCGGCCTGTTTGTGGAAGCCGCCATCAGCGGCCGCCGGCTTGACGACATCATTTCCCTGCCCAGGGCGGTAATCCGCAACAACAATCAGGTGCTCGTGGTGGACGCCGAGAACAAGATGTACTACCGCGAAGTCGAGATCTTCCGTTTCGAGGAAGAGCGCGTGCTCGTCAGCGGCGGCCTGCGCCCCGGGGAAATCGTCTGCATTTCGCCCATCCAGGCAGTGGTTGACGGCATGACCGTGCAGCCCGTGCGGGAAATGATCTGAACCGCATCGCGGACCGAAGGGCGGAGAAAATCGTGCGTACCCCGATAAGCTGGTTTGTGAGGAATCCCGTCGCATCCAATCTGTTGATGTGGATTTTCCTTGCCGGGGGCCTGATCGCCTATCTCAATCTGAACCAGGAAGAATTCCCCGATATCGACGTTGGCGTGATCCAGGTCAGCGTACCCTATCTCGGCGCCACGCCCGAGGAGTCGGAAACCGGCGTTTGCCTGCGAATCGAGGAGGCGCTCGAAGGCGCCGAGGGAATCCAGCGCCTGACCACCACCGCAAGGGAAGGCGGCTGCGACGCCACGGTGGAACTCACCGGAGACGCCGACCTCAACCGTTCGCTCAATGACGTGAAAGCCAAGGTCGACGCGATCACCACCTTTCCCGCAGAGACCGAAAAACCCATCGTGCGCGCCTTCAGCAGTAGCGGCAATGTGATGACCATCGCCCTGGTTTCCGACGCCGACGATCACTTTCTCAAGCAGGTGGCCGAGGATGTTCGCGACGACATTCTCGATCTCCCGGAAATATCCACGGCCAACATCGAATACCTGCGACCGCTCGAGATATCCATTGAAGTCTCCGAATACACCCTGCGCCAGTATGGCCTCACCCTCGACCAGGTATCCCGGGCCATCTCCCAGGCTTCCCTCGACCTGCCCGGCGGCACCATCCGCGCCGACTCCGGCGAGATCATGCTGCGCACCAAGGGCCAGGTGTACAGCGGCGACGAATACCGCGACATCGTGATCCGCTCCTTTCCCGACGGCAGCCAGTTGCGCGTGGGCGATATCGCCACGGTACACGACGATTTCGAGGAAGGCTATCTCGACGCCCGGGTGAATGGCGAGAACGCCGCCGTCATCGACGTACTGCGGGTCGGCGAGGAAGACATCGTCCGCGCCGCACGGCAGGTGCGGGGCTGGATGGAGGAAAACGCGGCGGACCTGCCTCAAGGAGTAAGGCTGGAAGTGCTGATGGATTCCGCCGTGGCGACCCAGGACCGCATCGTCACCGTCGCCCGCAATGCCTACACCGGACTGATGTTCGTGCTCATCCTGCTCGCCCTGTTCCTGCGCTTCAAGGTGGCCCTCTGGGTCGCCGCCGGCATTCCCATCGCCATCTCCGGCGCCCTGGCGCTGTTCCCCGCCGCCAGCCTCACCATCAGTTCACTGACGGTGATGGGTTTCATTCTGGTGCTCGGCATTGTGGTGGACGACGCCATCGTGGTGGGAGAGAGAATCCATTCCTTCGAGAAACGGGGCTTCAGCAAGGAAGAGGCCGCCATCGAAGGCACCCTGGAAGTTTCCGTGCCGGTGATTTTCGGCGTGCTCACCACCATGGCGGCATTCTTGCCGATTCTGCTCCTCGGCGGGCAGATGGGCTCCTTTTTCAACGCCATCGGCGGCGTGGTGGTGTTCTGCCTGATCGCCAGCCTGGTGGAATCCCAGATGATCCTGCCGGGGCATATCGCCCACCGCAAGACCGAAGGCTACTTTCTGGAAAAAAGCCTGTTGGTGAAGAAATGGCAGGCCTTCCAGGGCAGGATCGCCGATGGGCTCGAGTATTTCGCCGAGTACGGCTACCGCCGGGCGCTCAAGCGTGTGCTGGAATACCGCTATGTGGCCTGGGCCGTGGCTACCGGCGTCATCATGGTGACGCTGGCGCTGGTGTTCAGCGGCCGGGTCATCTTCCAGTTCATGCCCGCGGTGGAAGGCGACATTCTTTACGCCACCGTGGAAATGCCGCCGGGTGTGCCGGTGCGGGTCACCGAGGCGGCAATCGGTCGGGTGGAGTCCGCCGCGCTGGAAATCGCCCGGGAAGTGGAAGCCGAACTCGACCGCCTGCAACAGGCCGGCGACGCGCCGCCGTCCACCGAGCGCGCCGTGAGCAGCGTCATGACCATCATCGGCGGGCGGGCGCCCAGGGGCGGCCCGGGCGGGCCCGGCGGCAGTGGCATCGGCGCCAGCAACACTGCGGAAGTGGTCATGTATCTCGCGCCATTCGAGGCCCGGGGGCGGATTCTTTCCGAAGGGATTCGCGACCAATGGCGAGACCGGGTCGGCACGATTCCCGACGCGCTCGAACTGACCTTTGTCTCCGATGTGTTTTCCGCCGGGGACGCCCTCAATTTCCGGCTCGAAGGGCGCAACGAGGCCAACCTGCAAATCGCGGCGAACCAGTTGAAGGAGGAACTCGCCCGCTATCCCGGCGTGTTCGACATCACCGATTCCTTCCGCGCCGGCAAGCAGGAAGTGCAGATCAGCATTCTGGAACGCGGCAAGACCCTGGGCCTGACCCTGAACGATCTCGCCACCCAGGTGCGGCAGGCTTTTTATGGCGCCCAGTCCCAGCGGATCCAGCGCGGCCCCGATGATATCCGCGTGATGGTGCGCTATCCGGAAGACGAGCGCCGCTCCCTCGGCAATCTCGAATCCCTGATGATCCGCACGCCATCCGGCGCCGAAGTGCCCTTCCTCAGCGTCGCAGATTTCACCCTGGGCAACAGCTATTCCGCCATCAACCGCCAGAACGGTCGCCGCATCATCACCGTGCGCGCCGATGTGGACCGCACCGTGGTGACCCCCGATGAGATTCGCGCCGAAATGAACGCCCGCTTTGTGCGCGCCTGGGAACGCGAACTGGACGTGACCATGGTGCTTGGCGGCGAGGGCGAGCGGCAACTCGAGTCCATCGGCGAGATTTTCAACCTCGTTCCCCTGGCCATGCTGATCATCTTCAGCCTGCTGGCGATTCCGCTCAAATCCTACACCCAGCCCCTGGTCATCATGAGCGTGATCCCCTTCGGCGCCATCGGCGCCATCTGCGGCCACTACATCATGGGCGCCGATCTCGTATTCTTCTCCCTGCTCGGCATCATCGCCCTCAGCGGAGTGGTGGTGAACGCAAGCCTCGTGCTCGTGGTGACCGTCAACCGCCTGCGCGCCGACGGCATGGGCATGGTGAACGCCGTCGCCAAAGCCGGCGAGTTGCGCTTCCGGCCCATCCTGCTCACCTCGTTCACCACCTTCATCGGCCTGGTGCCACTGATCTTCTCGGGCAACCCGGCGACATTCTTCATCGTCCCCATGGCAATTTCCCTCGCCTTCGGCATCCTCTTCGCCACCGTGATCACCCTGTTCCTCGTGCCCAGCCTGTACCTGATCCTGCACGACCTCATCGGCCATACCGACACCAAGGAAGAACGGCGACTGGCCTATCAGAGCTGAACCGAACAGGCGCCGTTTGAATCTTCTTCCCGCTCTGTTGTACTGCGCTCCCCTCTATTCGTCATCCTGCGCGGAGCGAAGCGGAGTCGCAGGATCTCTGCGGATGCCAGTTGCAGCCAATTACCCCCGTTTTCTTGGCCAGACCGGTTCTGCCCAAACCGTCATGACTGTTATTGGAAAAAGTCTCTCAAATGGCAGGCTTGTCCAGAAATCCCCGCTCGCCACTCTGTTTCCGCGCCAATGGTGCGACGGAGTTGGATCGCCCCATGGGACGGACTCGATTTCCGAATCGAGATACCGGACTCGCGAAGCGTTCGTTCGACCACTCTGGTTCTCTTGCGACCGACAGACCCAGCGGATCCATGTTTCGCCGAAGCCCAGGCATTGTTCGTGCGGGAGAGAATTCGCTCCACATCGTTAGCCATCGGCAGCGCTCCTCCGCCACGACGCCAAGGTGTCAACACAGCAACTGGCTCCGGCTCCATGCCTTTGACCTTACATTATCGGTCCTGCGGACACCAGCGGAGACAGGAATCCGGCCTGGCAGCATCGAACGGAATCAGTTCGTGACGGCCAGCCGGATGGGGGTCACGGTAATATCCTGCCAGACGCCGCCGGTGACATAAGGGTCTCGGTTGAGCCAATCATCCAGCGCTTCCCGCGAATTGAACTCTACATACAAGGTAGACCCGATCATCCGGTCGTCGTCATCCAGAATCGCCCCGCCGGCGATGATGTTGCCGGTAGCCTTCAATTCCCTTATTCCGTCCAGGTGCGCGGGCCTGACGACCTTGCGGCGGCTGGGGGCCTCGGCGTCCGTGCCGTCGTAGGCGGTGATCATGTATTGCATCTGAAATCTCCTTCTATGCCTCGTACATGGCGGTCCCGCCGACGACGGTGCGGACGATCGGGATTTCCTTGAGGCGATCCGGGTCCACGTCGTGCGGGTCTTCGGCGAGCACGACAAAGTCGGCGAGTTTACCTGCGGTGACGCTGCCCTTGAGGTTTTCCTCAAAGGAAGCGTAGGCGCCGCCCATGGTGCAGATGCGCAGGGCCTGATCCACGGTGATGCGCTGGTTGGGGCCCCAGACGCGACCGTCGAAATCCTTGCGCGTCACCATGCTTTGCAGGGCCATCAGCGGCTCGTAGGGCCCCGGCGTGTAATCCGAGGCCGGCGCCACGGGGATGCCGTAGTCGAGGAAGGACTTGTGGGCGAACATCCAGCGCATTTTTTCCTCGCCGTAATCAACCCATTTGTTGCCGTGGTAATGCACATAGGTGTAGAAAGGCGTCGGCACCACGCCGAGGTCGCGGATGCGTTCGAGCAGGGTGGGGTTGACCAGCGAACAGTGTTCGATGCGGTGGCGCGGGTCGGGCCGGGGCCAGAGGTTCTGCACCCGCTCGTAGGCGTTGAGCACCATGGCGATGGTAAGGTCGCCATTGGCGTGGATGCCGATCTGCCAGCCGTTGCGGTGGGCGTCTTCCACGGCCTCGTGAATCTCCTCCTGGGACATGGTGAGGATGCCGTGATCGTCGGGACGGCCTTCGTAGGGCGTACTCATGTACATGGTGCGCTCGGAGGCCGAGCCGTCGGCGCCGTACTTCACCGCGCCGATGCGCAGCACTTCGTCGCCGAAACCGGTGCGGATGCCGGCGTTGACCAGGTCGGGATAAAGCTCGCCCCGGGGGAACAGGTACATGCGGAAGCGCAGCCCGTTTTCTTCCCGGGCGTCCTGGTAGGCGATCAGGTCGTTGCGGGCCGCGCCGGTCTGATGCACCGAAGTCAGGCCGGCGGCCGTCATCAGTTCCGAAATCAGCTTGACGCCGTCCCGGCGCTGTTCCCGGGTCGAATCGGTGGAAATCAGTTCGTTGAAGATATAGCGCGCCCGTTCGGCCACAAGTCCGGTCAGCACGCCATTCTCGTCGCGGAAGAAGCGACCGCCATCCGGGTCCGGCGTCTCCGCGGTGACGCCGGCAAGGGCGAGGGCGAGACTGTTGTAGACGCCGGTATGGCCACCCCGGTGTCCCACCACAACTGGATGGTCCGGCACCACCGCGTCGATATCGAAGCGGTTGATGGGCCGCCCTTCGGCGAGTTTGGTGTCGTCGTACTTGAATGCCCGCACCCATTCCCCCGTGGGCGTATTGGCGGCCCGCTCGACCAGCGCCTGCTGGATTTCTGTAATCGAGCGACGGTCGGCGTTGACCTGGACGAGTTCATTGACGCCGGCGCCGGATGGGTGCGAGTGGGCGTCGATAAAGCCCGGCACGACGGTCATGTCTTCGGCGTCGATGATCTCCACGCCCGCCGAGGCGAGATTTCTGACATCCTCGCTGGAGCCCACGGCGACAAAGCGGTCGCCCTTGACGGCAAAGGCCCCGGCCCGGGGCAGGCTGTCATCCTGGGTGTACACCCGGGCATTGACGACAACATAGTCCGGCGCGCCGCTTTCGCCCGGGCCTTGCTGGGCGAGCAGCTCGCGGGTGGGCAGGCCGGCGCCGGCTACCGCGAGCGCGGCGCCGGAGCCGAGAAATTTTCTTCTGGATAGCCGCGCCATGGGACAACCCCCGGAAATCGATTGCAACGGGTGAACTATATCGCCGGAAAGCAGCGGGAGCAAAAGTGTAACCTCTCCCGCCAGCCGCCTGTCATTCTGCGCGGAGCGAAGCACGACATGGAGTGTTCCAGGAGCCTGCGCCGCAGGCTCCTGGGGTGATTTGGGAGCGGGAAATGAATGTAATTTCAATCTGGTTTGACAGCATGACGAAAATTTTCTAGTCTGCCGATACGTTGCGGGTTGTACAGGCCGGACCCTTGAACCTGCCGCGACAAGGCCCGAAACACGAAGAACTTAGTGAACTTCAGGGATGTGGAATACCGGCGTCAGGGGGATTTCCGCCGCGAATCCGCCACCATCAGCGCGGGTGGCAGGGCGCCCACCGACTCACGCGGAATGATCTACCCGCACTTGCTCGCCTTTGGGCACGAAGACGAGAATCTCTTTCCATCCCTGCGGGGTGAACAGGGCGCCCGGAAGTTTTTCGGGGAACGCGGCGTCAGGTGGTGGCGACACGCGGGGTTTGATCAGGCCGGGACAAATGGTCCCACCAGAAACATGGCGAGTTCCCAGATCGCCTGCGTGAATTTTCTCCTGCCCCTGGCCCATATCGATAACGCGTTGCTTGCCCTGCTCAGGGCGATAGATGGGGATGTGGCAGAAGTCGCGTCAATCAGGGATCCCGTGGCGGGCACATCATCCCTCGTGGAGTTCGAATGGATCGGCCTGGGCCATGCGCTGGAAGGCAAGGGCCAAACCACTCGCGGCGAGTTCACCACCAGCGTCGATGCATTCATTCTGGCGGAGACTCCCGCAGGCCGCAGGGCCTATCTGATTGAGTGGAAATACATCGAGTCTTACGGCGAGAACGACAAGGGAATCGGGAAACAGGGGCGCACACGGCAGCGCCGGTACATGAATCTGTACACATCTTCGCCGTCTTTCCGCCGCAGCCTGTCATTGGACGCCTGGCTGCACGAGCCTTTTTACCAGATCATGCGCCAGAGGCTGCTGGCGGACCGCATGGTGGCCAACCGGGAACTGGGTGTTTCCGAGGCGAAAGTGGTACTCGTGATCCCGGAGGGAAACATCGCCTATCACAAGGCCGTTACCTCACCAGCCCTGCGGCGGGAGTTTCCGGGGACGACGACCGTTGCGGAAATCATTCGTGCGGCAATGCATGATCCCCGGCGTAAATTCAGCCAGGTAAGCCAGAAATTCCTCGCAGATGCCGTGCGGCCGCTGTGCGGACCGGACTGGTCCCGATACCAGCGGGAACGCTACGGCTGGTAAGCGGTTCGTTCCCCAGGAGCCTGCGCCGCAGGCGCCTGGATCGCCCTCCGTACTGGTGACACCAGCCCCCCGGGGTTATCATCGAGCCAACTTTCCAGAAGGCGCGGCCCATGTTTGAGAGATACGCGATGGTCACCCTGTATTTTGGCGTGCTGGTGCTGCTTGGCTGGCTTGCCGCGCGACGAATCCGCAACATGAGCGACTTTGTGGTGGGGGGCAAGAAGCTTGGTTTCTGGGTGGCCGCGTTTTCCGCCCAGGCCACCGGCGAGTCGGCCTGGCTGCTGCTGGGCGTAACCGGCATGGGCGCCATGGTGGGCTTTTCCGCCTACTGGATTCTGGTGGGTGAAGTCATCGGCGTCACCATCGCCTGGTTCGTCATGGCGCCGCGCTTCAAGCAACTCACCGATCGCAATCAATCGCTGACGGTAATCGACTATCTGGTGAGCCGCTTCAAGCCCGCCACCCATACCCTGCGGGTGGTTTCGGCGATTTCCCTGTGTTTTTTCGTGCTGATCTACATTGCCGCCCAGATCGACTCCACCGGCAAGGCTTTCGCCGCCTTCCTCGAATGGGAGTATCTGCTGGGCGCCGTGGTCGGGTTTATTTTTGTCGCCGCGTATTGCATAGCCGGCGGCTTTCTCGCGGCAGCCTGGACCGACATGTTCCAGGGCTCTGTGATGCTGCTTTGCCTGGTGATGCTGCCGGTAGTGGCCTGGCTCACCATGGGCAACTCGGACGCAATCTATTCGGGGCTTCAGGCCATAGACCCTGGGCTGGTGAGTTTCTGGGGCGCCGGGGGGCTCACCTGGATGAATTTCTTCCTGGCGCTGGGCATGGTTACCATCGGCCTGGGTTTTCTCGGCTCGCCGCAGATCTTCGCCCGCTTCATCGCAGTCCGCGGCCAGGACCAGATTCACCGGGGCAAATGGGTGGCGGTGATGTTCACCATTCTTACGGATTTCAGCGCCGTGAGCATTGGCATCCTGGGCAGATACATCTTTACCGGGGCTGGCGTGGAACCCACGGCGGCCCTGGGCACAGGCGCCGAGGAAGTCCTGCCGCAACTCGTGGAATACACCTTCCCGCCCTGGATTGTGGGGCTGTATGTGGCGGCGGTGCTGGCGGCGATCATGTCGACGGTTTCCTCGCTGCTGGTGATGGCGTCGGGCTCGCTTACTCACGACCTGTACGCGCGCCTGATCAATCCCGCCATGGGAGACACCCGGGCCGCCGCACTTTGCCGCAAGGTCACCATGGTCATGGCCGCCCTGGCCCTGGCGCTGGCGGTTACTGTCTCGGCCCTGTCGCCAGACCGGACCATCTTCTGGTTCGTGATTTTCGGCTGGTCAGGAATCGCGGCTACCTTCTGCCCAATGATCATCCTGTCGCTGTTCTGGCCGAAATTCACCGAACGCGGCGCCATTGCCTCGATGCTCGGCGGATTTTCCATGACGATCATCAGCAAATTTGTCTTGCAGGAACTCGATGGAGTGGGGGAATATTTCATTGCGGTGGAGACCATGACGCCATCATTCCTGTTCGCCCTGCTGATGGGCTGGGCGGTGTCGCTGCTGTGGCCGTCCCGGGAACTGGAGGAGGCGTACCGGGCCGATCTCGCCGCGTTGTCAGGTCCGCCAGAACCGACTTTGGCGCAAGCAAGACCGGCGACTGCAAAATAATGAAGAGGCAACAATAATGAAACTGAACCGGGGGGAACTCGAAGCACACTGGATGCCTTTCACCGGCAACCGGCAATTCAAGGACCATCCGAGGCTGCTGCAATCAGCCCAGGGCGTATATTACTTCGATGTGGACGGGCGGCGCATTTTCGATGGCCTGTCCGGGCTGTGGACCTGCGGCGCCGGCCATGCCCGCAGCGAAATCATCGATGCGGTAAGCCGCCAGCTCGCCGAACTCGATTACTCGCCGGGCTTCCAGTATGGCCACGCCCTGTCATTCCAGTTGGCCAACAAACTGGTGGAACTGATGCCGGCGGGCCTCGACCATGTATTCTTTACCGATTCCGGCTCGGAAACCGTCGATACCGCGCTGAAAATCGCCCGGGCCTACTGGGCGCTGAAGGGGCATTCCGGCAAGACCCGCTTCATTGGCCGCCACAAAGGCTACCACGGCGTCAATTTCGGCGGAGTCGGCGTTGGCGGCATCGGCTTCAATCGCAAGCTGTTCGGGCCGGCGGTGGAAGCCGACCATATCTCCCATACCATCACCGGGGACAACGCCTTCAGCCGGGGCATGCCGGATTCCGGCGCCCATCTCGCCGAGGAAGTGCTTGAGTTGATCCAGCTCCACGACGCCAGCAATATCGCCGCGGTCATCGTCGAGCCCATGTCGGGAACCGCGGGGGTGATCCCGCCGCCCAAGGGCTATCTCCAGCGGCTGCGGGACATCTGCGACGAACACCAAATCCTGCTGATTTTCGACGAAGTCATCACCGGCCTGGGCCGCATGGGGTCGAATACCGGCGCCGAGGAGTTCGGCGTCACGCCGGACATCATGGCCCTGGCCAAGCAGATCACCAATGGCTGTATTCCCATGGGCGCGGCGGTGCTGCGGGGCGAAATCTATGAGACCTTCATGGAACACGGCGGGCCGGATTACATGGTGGAGTTCCCCCATGGTTACACCTATTCCGCCCATCCCGTGGCCTGCGCGGCGGCCCACGCGGCCCTCGACCTGCTGATAAACGAAGATCTTGTGGCCAATGTGCGCAAACTCGCTCCGGTGCTGGAGGCCGAAGTACACGGCCTGCGCGGCCATTCCCTGGTTACCGACATCCGTAATTACGGCCTCGCCGCCGGAGTCAGCATCGCCCATCATCCCGGCGAGCCCATGCGGCGGCCTTTCGAGCTCGGCCTGAAGTGCCTGGAAAAAGGCTTTTATGTCCGCTGGGGAGGCGACACGGTCCAGTTGGCGCCGCCCTTTGTTTCGACCCCGGAACAGATCACCGCCCTGGTCAACGCCCTTGGGGAGAGTCTGGATGAAATCGACTGAACCGCATCTTGCGCAAGCCTCAGGCCCGGCGCCAGGCGATGGCGCATTGCCTCTCACCGGGCATTTCATCGCTGGCCGGGAATGCGCCGGAAGCGGCGGCGGCCAGGATGTTTACAATCCCGCCACAGGCGCGCCGGCAAGCCGGGTGGCGATGGCGGATTCCGCCACGGTGAATGAGGCCATTTCCGCGGCAAGCGCGGCGTTTCCCGGCTGGGCCGCAACGCCGCCGGCCCGGCGCGCCCGCATCATGTTTCGCTTTCGCGAATTGCTGGAACAGCACGCCGACGAAATCTGCCGCATCATCAGCAGCGAGCACGGCAAGGTGTTGAGCGATGCGGCGGGCGAGTTGCAGCGCGGGATGGAAGTGGTGGAATACGCCTGCGGCATTGCCGAATTGCTCAAGGGCGAACATTCCCGGGAGGCGGGGGCGGGAATCGATAGCTGGTCGGAAATGCAGCCATTGGGCGTGGTTGCCGGCATTACGCCTTTCAATTTCCCCGCCATGGTGCCCATGTGGATGTATCCGCTGGCGGTCTGCTGCGGCAATGCCTTTGTGCTCAAGCCTTCCGAGCGCGACCCGGGCGCCTCGCTGTATATCGCAAGGCTGCTGCAGCAGGCTGGCCTGCCCGATGGCGTGTTCAATGTGGTCCATGGCGGCAGGGAAGCTGTGGAAACCCTGCTCGACGACTCCCGCGTGCAGGCGGTGAGTTTTGTGGGCTCGACCCCGGTGGCGGAGTCGATTTATCGCCGGGCCGCCGCAGCGGGCAAGCGTGTCCAGGCGCTTGGCGGAGCCAAGAACCATGCCGTCATCCTGCCCGACGCCGATCTTGCGGCAAGCGCCGATGCCTTGATGGGCGCGGCTTACGGTTCCTGCGGCCAGCGTTGCATGGCGATTTCGGTGGCGGTGTGTGTCGGCGAAGGAACCGGGGACCATCTGCTGGATTTGCTGCGGCAGCGGATTGCCGCCCTGCGGGTGGGCCCCGGCAGCGACAATCAGAATGACATGGGGCCGCTGGTATCCCGGGACAGCCTCGACAGGGTGCTTGGCTACATTGAGCAGGGCGTCGGCCAGGGTGCCGAACTCGCCGTGGACGGGCGCGGCCTTGCGGTGCCGGGATACGAAAACGGCTTCTTCATCGGCGCCTGCCTGTTCGACCGGGTCAAGCCGCAGATGTCGATTTACCGGGACGAAATCTTCGGTCCGGTCTTGTGCCTGCTGCGGGTGGACAGCCTTGCCGAGGCGATCGCACTCGTCAATTCCCACGAGTACGGCAATGGCGCCGCCCTGTTCACCCGGGACGGCGAAGCCGCCCGGCGCTTCTCCAATGAAGTGCAAATCGGCATGGTGGGAATCAATGTGGCCTTGCCGGTGCCCGTGGCAAACCAGTGCTTTGGCGGCTGGAAACGCTCGCTGTTCGGCGACCTGCATGTCTACGGCCCCGATGCGATTCGCTTCTACACCCGCCGCAAGACCATGACCCAGCGCTGGCTACCCCGCAAGCCGGGGGACTCCGCTGGCCCGCAGTTCTCCTTTCCTTCAGGCGGCTCCTGACAGCCAAAGGGGTAAAAGATTGGTGGGGAAAGAGCATGATTGATCACGAGCCGGGCGAGCAGACTTCAAGCACCAACGTCTCCTGGCAACAGACCCGGGTCGGCAAGGCCGAGCGGGCGCGCAATCTTCACCAGTGGCCGATGATTCTCTGGCTTACCGGGCTTTCCGGCGCCGGCAAGTCCACTATCGCCGACCGGCTGGAGCAGGAAATCCAGAGTTTCGGCAAGCACACCTATCTACTCGATGGCGACAATCTCAGGCACGGATTGAATAGCGATCTCGGCTTCAGCCTGGAAGACCGGATGGAGAATGTGCGGCGCGCGGCGGAGACTGCCAGACTCATGGTGGACGCCGGCCTGATTGTCATCGTCGCCCTGATCTCCCCCCTGCGCTCACAAAGGGACGCGGCCCGGGCGCTCGTTGCCGAGCGGGAGTTCATCGAGATTTTCGTCGATGCGCCGCTGGATGTATGCGAAGCGCGGGACCCGAAAGGCCTGTACGCCATGGCCAGACGGGGCGAGATTCCGGAGTTTACCGGCATCGATTCACCCTATGAGGCGCCGCTGGAGCCGGAAGTACGAGTCGATACCAGCGAGCTTTCGGTTAAAGAAGCGGTTGCCCAGATTCTCGATTGGCTGGGCAAGCACGCGCCGCGGCTGGAGAGTGAGGCGCGGGAGGTTCTGCCTGCCGAAGACATCGAAACCGGGGCCTGATTACCAAGGTCCGCGTGGGAAAAGTGGTGGCTATGGCTGGATTTGAACCAGCGACCCCAGCATTATGAGTGCTGTGCTCTGACCAACTGAGCTACATAGCCGGCAAGCGAGATAATACGCCAGGAAAGGCGGCGAATTCTGGCCATTCATCGTCTGGATGTCAAGGAAAACGAAGGCATGAATCCGGTAAGGAACGGTGTGGCCCAAGAGGCTGCGCCGTAGGAATTCACGGCTGCAAATCCGCTCTCATCCACGCCCCCGACCGTTCGATTTCGTTGCATATTCACCAATATTCGCCTCAATCGACCGGCCAGGGGCGTGGCGATAACGAATTTTCGCTTTCGCGAATTCCTACGGCGCAGGCTCCTGGTTGATGTGGGCGAGGATGCCTTCGAGTTCGGCGGGGTTGTTGTAGTTGATGATGAGTTTGCCCTTGCCCCTGGCGGTGTGCCGGATGGCTACGCGGGCGCCGAGGCGTTGACTAAGGTTCTCTTCGAGGCGCAGCAGGTCGGGGTCCCTGTTTTCGCCTGGCTTCCTGTCCCTGCCGGAGTCCGCGGGCTGGCGGCGGACGAGTTCTTCGGTCTGGCGCACATTGAGGCCTTTGCCGACGACTTCCCGGGCGAGGCGTGCCTGTTCCGCTCCGGCGGTCCCGAGCAGGGCCCGGGCGTGGCCCATTTCGATCCTGCGTTCTTCGAGGAGCTGCCGCACCTCGGCTTCGAGGCCAAGCAGGCGCAGCAGGTTAGCCACCGATTCTCTTGATTTGCCTACGGCTTCGGCCACCTGCTGCTGGGTCATGTCGAATTCCCGCTGCAGGCGCTGCAGGGCGCTGGCCTGTTCCATGGGGCTCAGGTCTTCCCGCTGGATATTCTCGATCAGGGCCATGCTGATGGCGTCGCGACCCGATGCCTTCTTGACGATGGCGGGTATGGAATGACGTTTGCTGAGCTGGCAGGCGCGCCAGCGGCGCTCGCCGGCAATCAGTTCAAAACGGCCATTGCCAAGCTCGCGCACCACCACGGGCTGCATGACGCCCTGCTCTGCGATGGACTGGGCGAGCTCCTCCAGCGACTGGGCCCGCATGTCCCGCCGGGGCTGGAATTCCCCAGGCTGGATCAGATCCACGGGGATGTCGCGCAGGCTGCCGTCCGGAACCTGTGCCGGGGGCTGCTGCGTCATCAGCGCAGAAACCGATTCGGGGTCGCGATTGCCAAGCAGGGCATCGAGCCCCCGGCCCAGTTTTCTTGTAGTCATTGGTTTTCCTGCTCTGTAATCCTGCTTTTCTCGGCTGCTTGCGGCGCTGCCGGCGCATCCCGGCGGCGCTGCAATTCCCCCGCCAGCGCCAGATAAGCCATTGCGCCCCGGGAGCGGCGATCATAGCTGAGCACGGATTTGCCGAATCCCGGCGCCTCCGCCAGTCGGATATTGCGTGGCACCACGGTCTGGTATACCGCATTGCCGAAGAATTTGAATAACTGTGAATTGACCTCCATGGTCAGTCGATTGCGGCGGTCGTACATGGTGCGCACAATACCTTCGATCTTCAGCGCCGGATTCGACCGCGCCCGGACCGCCTCCACGGTTTCCAGCAGCGCCGAAAGACCTTCCAGGGCATAGTACTCGCACTGTACGGGTATCACCAGACCGGTGGCCGCGGTCAATGCGTTGATAGTGAGAATGTTCAGCGCCGGCGGGCAGTCGATGAGAACAAAGTCGTAGTCACGCACGAGCGGCGCCAGCAATTCCCGCAGCTTGCCGTCCTCGTGCCGATTTTCCATCAGCCAGACTTCCGCCGCCACCAGATCGCTGTTGGCGGGCAACAGGTCGAATCCGGCGTCGACGGACTTGCGCAGCACCTGGTCAATACCGGCATCGCCCATGAGCCACTCGCAGATCGAGATTTCCAGTTCGGTCTTCACCATGCCGCAGCCCATGGTGGCATTGCCCTGGGGATCCATATCCACCAGCAGCACCGAATTGCGGGTTGCGTGCAGGGCAGCGGCAAGATTGACCGCAGTGGTGGTTTTTCCCACTCCGCCTTTCTGGTTGCTGATAGCGAGTATGGCGCCCATTGCCGGCTGCTCCCGAATGATCAATCAATCGCCGCCATGGCGGATCCCCACAACATGGCGGCTGGCGGCGCCAGGCACCTGAAGCTGCTCCACGAAGGCCAACTTGCAGTTTTCCGGCAGGCGCGAGAGTTCCGCGCCCGGGTGGCGCCCTTGCATGGCAACAAGCATAGCCCCCCCGGCCAACAAATGCCGTGTCTTCTCCACGCTTTTGCCGAGCCTCGCCAGCGCCCTGCAAACCACGGTATCCGCCGGGCCGGGAAATTGTTCGATTCGTCCATGGACGATATCGATATTGGCAAGGCCGAGATCGAGTTTCGCCTGGAACAGGAAGCGGGTCTTTTTGCCATTGCTGTCGATGAGCACAAAGCGTTTTTGCGGAAACAGAACCGCCAGGGGAATACCGGGCAGGCCGGCGCCGCTGCCGGCGTCCACTACGGTTTCGCCTGCTATCCAGGCTGCGATGGAAAGACTGTCAAGCACATGCCGGTCGAGCCTATTGCCGGGGATGGAATCCCTTGTCAGATTGAACCGGGCGTTCCATTTGTCGAGGAGGCACAGGTAATCCAGCAGCAGGCGGGCGCCCGCGGTGGTGAGATCGGCCCCAAGCGCGCTGGCGCCGGCAAGCAGTCTCGCCTGCAGGCCCCTGGTGTCTTCCTCCTGCTTCAACTGGCTTTACGCCGCGGGGACTGGTGTTTTTTCAGATACACCAGAATGAGCGACAGCGCCGCCGGCGTCATTCCGGGGATGCGCGCGGCCCGACCGAGATTTTCCGGTTTCGCCCCGGTGAGTTTCTGCCGCAATTCATTGGACAGCCCGGGCATGGCGGCATAATCCAGTTCCGGCGGCAGAATGGTGCCTTCCTGCCGCCGCAGTTGCTCGATTTCGCCGCGCTGGCGTTCGATATACCCCTGGTACTTGAGTTGGATTTCCACCTGCTCGACAGCCTGCCGGGCGATCAGCGAATCCGGCGGCGACCATTCCGGCTGGCTCAACTCCATCAGCTTTTCGTGGCTCAATTCGGGCCGGGCGAGCAGTTCCGCCAGAGTCTGCTCCCGGGAGAGCGGCCGCTCCAGCGCGGGATTCAGCCTTGCCGCGGATTCGCTTGAGGGATGCACCCGGCAACTCCGCAGCCTTTGCAATTCCGCTTCCACCATCTCCTGTTTTTCGTTGAAAACGCGCCAGCGTTCATCGCTCACCAACTTCATTTCCCGGCCGATGGGGGTCAAACGCTGGTCGGCATTGTCTTCCCGCAGGCTGAGGCGATACTCCGCCCGGCTGGTGAACATCCGGTAGGGCTCGCTGGCGCCAAAGCGGATCAGATCATCCACCAGCACGCCGATGTAGGCCTGGTCGCGCCGGGGGCACCAGTAGTCGAGGCCGGCAACGGCCCGGGCGGCGTTGATCCCCGCCAGCAGGCCCTGGGCGGCGGCCTCTTCATAACCCGTGGTGCCATTGATCTGGCCGGCGAGGTAGAGGCCGGGAACGAATTTGCTTTCCAGCGAATAGCGCAGGTCCCTGGGGTCGAAAAAGTCATACTCGATAGCGTAGCCCGGGCGGGTGATATGGGCGTTCTCGAAACCCCGGATACAGCGCACCATGGCGAGCTGGGCATCAAAAGGGAGACTGGTGGAAATTCCGTTGGGGTAGATTTCGGCCACATCCAGCCCTTCCGGCTCGACAAAGATCTGGTGCGATGTCTTGTCGGCGAAGCGCGTGACCTTGTCTTCAATGGAAGGGCAATAGCGCGGCCCGACGCCTTCGATTACCCCGCTGTACATGGGGGAGCGACCCAGGGCGCCGCGGATAATCTCGTGGCAGGCCTCATTGGTGGCGGTGATATGGCAACTCGTTTGCCGCGGATGTTCATCGGCCCGACCGAGGAATGACATTGCCGGCGCGGGATCATCGCCCTGCTGTTCCTGCATCGCGGAGAAATCGAGGCTTTTCGCATCCAGCCGGGGTGGCGTGCCGGTTTTCAGCCGGTCCACCCGGAACGGCAACTCTCGCAGGCGTCTGGCCAGGGCGATGGCTGGCGGGTCGCCGGCTCGCCCGCCGGAAGCGTTGGCCAGACCCACATGCACACTGCCGCCGAGAAAGGTGCCGGCGGTAAGCACCACGGCGCCAGCGCGGATTTCGATGCCGAGCCCGGTTACCACGCCGACCGCCCGCCCGGCCTCCACAAGCAGATCGTCAACGGATTGCTGCAGCAGGGAAAGCCGGGGCTGATTTTCGACGATCTGCCGGATCGCCGCCCGATACAGGGCGCGGTCGGCCTGTGCCCGGGTGGACCGCACCGCCGGCCCCTTGCTGGCGTTCAACACACGAAACTGGATGCCGGCCCGGTCCACAGCCCGGGCCATGGCGCCACCGAGTGCGTCGATTTCCCGCACGAGATGACTCTTGCCAATGCCGCCCACCGCGGGATTGCAAGACATTTGGCCGATGGTTTCGATGTTGTGGGTGACCAGCAGGGTGTTGGCACCCTGCCGGGCCGAAGCCAGCGCAGCCTCGGTCCCGGCGTGGCCGCCGCCCACCACAATCACGTCAAAGCTGTTGCCGTAGTGCATGCCGGGCTACGAAATTCAGGGAGCGGCGAAGTATAACGCGTTAACGATAAACTAGATACGTATCAGGGAATTATAAGGCAAGTAGTAGTATTGATAGTGCTTGCGGGGAACTGTTGAGAACCGTGCTTTTCCTTGTTGGCTCAAAGGCTTGCCCGCGGGAAAAACCCGTTTGCAATGCGGGGGTTCTCCGGTGCGGGCCAGGGATATTCCGGGGACAGGGCAACCCCGGCGATCTTGTCCCCATTTCATCCCGCGCTTGTTCCCTTCGCCGGTGCGCCTTACCCACAGGTAGCGGGCAGGTTTTGGCGCAGACCACCGGGGCGGCCTACTTTCCGATGCAGAAGCGGCTGAAGATTTTCCCAAGCAGGTCGTCCGTGGTGACTTCGCCGGTAATCCGGCCCAGCGCCGCCTGGGCAAGGCGCAGATCTTCGGCGATCAACTCGAGGGGCGCCCGGCGGCCCAGGTTGGCAAGCGCCGCCTCGCATTGCCGCCGGGCCTCATCGAGTGCTTCCAGGTGCCGGACCCGGGCTACGAAAGCGTCTTCCCCCCCCTCATAGGCCACAAAGTCTTGCAGATGTTTGCTGAGCAGGTCGAGCCCCGCACCGGTTTTGGCGCTGAGCTGGACGAGTGGCAGTTCCCTGCCCTCGATTTCGCCGTGCTTCAGGGCTGGCGGCAGGTCCAGCAGGTCGATCTTGTTGCGAACAATGCACAGGCGTCCCAGCAAATCAGCCCTGTCGTCCTCGTCGGCGAGGTAGTCTGCAAGCGGTTCCAGGGCGATCCGGATTTCCTCCGGAGTCAATTCTCCAGAGGAATCAGGCAGTTGCGATGCATCAAGCAGCAGCAGGATCAGGTCGGCGCTGGCCATGGCGGCCCGGGCGCGCCTTACGCCCTCCTGCTCGATGGGGTCGCCGCTTTCCCGCAGGCCGGCGGTGTCGATGAGCTGTAATGGCAGGCCGTTGAGCGCGATGCGCCGGGACAGCAGGTCGCGGGTGGTGCCGGGAATCGGCGTCACGATGGCGGTCTGCTCGCCGGATAGCGCATTCATCAGGCTGGATTTGCCGGCATTGGGCGAACCCCCAAGCACCACGGTAACGCCTTCATTGAGCAATGCGCCTTGACGGCTCCGGGCGCGAAGCTGCTCCAGGCTTGACAGGATACCCTCAAGCGCCTGACGCACTTCGGTCGGCTCAAGCACCTCGATATCGCTGTCGGAGAAATCGATTGCGCTTTCCAGCATGACCCGGGCGCCGGTGAGCGTTGCCACCAGACCTTGGATATGGCGGGAGAATTCCCCGGTCAGGGTTCGTACCGCCGAGCGCGCCGCCTGGCGGCTATCGGCGTCGATCAGGTCGGCGATGGCTTCGGCCTGGACCAGATCGATCTTGCCATTGAGAAAGGCGCGTTCGGAAAACTCCCCCGGTCGCGCCTGCCGGGCGCCAAGGGCAAGCGCCCGCTCGCGCAGGGACTCGAGCACGATGCGCCCGCCATGTCCCTGCAGTTCAAGCACGTCTTCGCCGGTAAAGGAATCCGGCGCCGGAAAATACAGCGCGATACCCTGGTCGAGCACCGCGCCGCCTTCCCCGAGGAACTCACAGAAATGCGCTTGCCGGGGCTTGGGCGCAAAGCCTGTCAGGCTCCGGGCAAGCTCTGCCAGAGACTGGCCCGAGATGCGCAGAATCCCGATACTGCCGCGCCCCGGGGCGGTGGCTATGGCGCAGATGTTCTGCTCGTCCATTCAGCGGGAGGTGGAGGCCGCGTATTCGGCGTCGATCTTGCGGGTGATGTACCACTGCTGCAGGATGCTCAGCAGGCCATTGGTGAGCCAGTACAGCACGAGCCCGGAAGGAAACCAGAGGAACAGCACGGTCATCATGATCGGCATCAGGCGCATGATCTGGGCCTGCATGGGGTCCGCCGGCGCGGGGCTCATGCGGGTTTGCAGATACATGGTGGCCCCCATCAGCAGGGGCAGCACAAAATACGGGTCGCGCACCGAAAGATCGTTGAGCCAGAGCATGAAGGGCGCGTGGCGCAACTCGACGCTTTGCATCAACACCCAGTACAGGGCGATGAAAACCGGCATCTGCACCAGCAGCGGCAGGCAGCCGCCGAAGGGATTGATTTTTTCTTTCTTGTACAGATCCATGGTGGCCTGCTGCAGCTTCATGCGGTCATCGCCGTGACGCTCCCGCAGCTGCTGCATCCTGGGCATCAGCCGCCGCATGCCCGCCATGGAGCGGTATTGGGTTTCCGAGAGCTTGTAGAAGATCAGCTTGACCACCAGGGTGAGCAGGATAATGGAAACGCCGTAATTGCCCGCAAAGGAGTCGATTCGGGTGAGTAGCCAGTAGATCGGCGCCGCGAGAAACCAGAGGAAGCTGTAGTCCACGGTGAGATCGAGATTGGGGGAGATATCCGCCAGTGTGTACTGATCCTTGGGCCCGGCGTAGAGTTGCATGGTGGTGGATCCTGTTGCGCCTGGAGCAAGTTCCAGCGGGGCGCTGGTGAATTCGCCGATGAACTGGCCGGCGGCGCTGCGGCGCAGGGTATAGCGGTTGGCCATGGCGTCATTGAGTACCCAGGCGGAAAGGAAGTAATGCTGGCTCAGACCCACCCAGCCGCCGTCCTGCTCGAGTACCAGGCTGGACTCGGCGATATCGTCGAAATCGTATTCCCGGTAAGGGTCGTCGGCGCTGGTAACCACATAGCCCAGATAGCTTCGGGTGAAGCGGCTGCCTGCGCTCGGGTCGGGAAAATCATGCCGCCGCAGTTGACCGAAAGGGATGGCGCGCCATCTTCGGTCAGAACCGTTTTCCACCAGGAAGGATATGTCGATGAGATAACTGCCCCGGGTGAAGGAAAAACGCTTGGTGACGCTGACGCCGGTTTCGGTGCGCAGCCGCAGGTCGATGGTCAGGTTTTCCTCGCCTTCCGCAAGCTCATGGGCGCCGGCGTCAGCGCGGTAGGCGGCGCGGCTTTCGCTGTCGGTGCCGTCATTACCCACCAGACCGCTGGTGGCGATGAATTCGCGGCCCGGGCGTGATTCCAGCAGGACAAAAGGATCGTCCGGAGTGTCGATATCGCGCAGGAACCGGGGCAGCGCCAAGTGAACTATGTCGCCCCCGAGAGGGTCGATCTGAAGATCCAGGGTGTCGGTGGTGACCTGTATCAGCCCGCTTCTGCCCGAGCCAGCCGCTGGCATCGTCGTTTGCAGCGGACTTGCGGCGCCAGTCTGGCCAGGCGGTTCGGCGGGCAGGTCCGGCTCATCGCTGGCAATTCCGCCATCGGGCAGGGCGGTGTCCAGCGCCGGTGCGGTTGCCGGCGCAAGATCGGCTCCATCGTTTACTTCCGGCGGATAATCCTCCTGCCAGGCCAACAGCATCAGATAGGTAATGACGGCGAGTGAGGTGTACAGGAAGAAGCGGGTGTATTTCATCTCAGTCCGCCCTGTGTCCGCAGGGCTCGGCGCCAGGTACCGGATCGCAGCCGCCTTCATGCCAGGGGTGGCAGCGGGAGATGCGCTTCAGGCCGAGCCAGATTCCCCGGGCCGGACCATGGCGCGCAATCGCCTCCTTGGTGTATTGGGAGCAGCTCGGATAAAAGCGGCATTGGGTAAAAAGCAGTCGGCTGAACAGGAACTGATAAATGTCGATCAGTTTGGTGAGCATGCTTCCGATCATGATTTTTGCGGTTCCTGTTTGCCGGCGGCGCGACGCATTTTTGCCAACAGATCCTGCCACAACGATTCCAGCCTTTGCCGAATCGCCGCGTTGCCGAGTTTGTGAACGTCCTTTCGCGCCAGCACCACCAGATCAACCGCAGAAAGCTGTGTCCGCCTCTGGCGAAAATGTTCCCGGACCAGCCGCTTTACGCGATTGCGCTGCACCGCCGCAGGCACATTTTTCTTCGATATCACCAGCCCGAGTCTCGCCCCGTCCCGGTCCACCGGCAAGGCCAGCACGAGGAAACCTCGGCAGGATACCTTGAAGCGAGCGGCGGAAAAGACTGCCCGGAATTCACCAGCCCGGAGCAACCGCGCGGAACGGGCAAATCCGGATGCGCTCATGGTCGAAACCCGGGAGCCTGTGCCGCGGAAATTCACGGCAGCCGGATTGATTGTGCTGCGTCTCTGGACGTCAGCGCCCGGCGGGTCAGGCCGAAAGGCGGCGCCGGCCCTTGGCGCGCCGCCGGGCAAGCACCTGGCGCCCGCCACGGGTAGCCATCCGGGCCCGGAAGCCGTGACTTCTGGCGCGCTTGATCCTGCTGGGCTGAAATGTTCTCTTCATGACACGGTCCGATTTGCTACGGCAGGCTCCGGTGCGCCGGAAGCCGGGGCGAGGATTCTAGAACTTTTGCCGCCAGCTTGCAATTTTTCAGCCCCACCCGTCATTCTGCGCGGAGCGAAGCACAGTCGCAAAATCTCCTTCGGACGCATCGCTTGCCAGGAGCCTGCGGCACAGGCTCCCGCGTCTCGCAATTCCCGTTTGGTAACAACTTATCCACAGCTAATTCAGCGGCGGCCCCTGGCTGTGGAAAATTTTTTTACGGCGATTTCTTTGCACTGCTTGCCAGATTGCTTTTCCAACACGCTGAATTCATGGAAAAAACGCCTTCTTCCGCCTACCGGGGAGCAACCCTTGCAAGATTTGGAAAGGCCACAGTCTTGCCGCTATCATGCCGGAAAACCATCCGGTAACCACACGGCAGAACCAATCCCGTGACAAGTTCAAATTGGCAAAAATGCGTACAAGCGCTACAGGGAGAGATTTCGCAGGGACAGTTCAATACCTGGATTCGGCCGCTTAGCGCCGAACTTGGGCCCGACGGCAAGCTGCTCTGGGTCAAGGCTCCCAACCGGTTCATACTTGACTGGGTCAGTTCAAGGTTCATGAAACGGATTCGGGAACTCATGCTGGAAATCGAACCCGGCCTGGAAGACGTTGCGCTGGAAGTCGAGCCAGCCCGAAAAACCACCGGCTTCGCGGATGCCCCGAATGGGGGCGGGCAGTCACCGCGGCAAGCGGAATCCAGGCAGCGGCGGAAACCGCATGCAGGCAATGGTGGCGCACCACTTTCCTGGTTACGGCCATACGATTCCCACAAGGAATCCGGGCAACATCCATCCGGGGCGGCGGCGGAGAACAGCCTTGCCGGGCGCAAGCTGCGTCTTGAGGGCGAGGTCAACAGCTACTGTACTTTCTCCAACTTCGTGGTGGGCAAGTCCAACCAGTTTGCCCAGGCCGCGGCCATGCAGGTGGCGGAAAACCCCGGGCGAACCTACAACCCCCTGTTCATCTATGGCGGCGTTGGCCTTGGCAAGACGCATCTGATGCACGCCGTGGGGAATCACATTCTTGCCCGTAATCCCGCTGCCGTGGTCAAGTTCGTCGATTGCGAGAGTTTTGTGAACACCATGATCCAGGCGTTGCGCTTCAATGCCATGGATGAATTCAAACGCTACTACCGCTCGGTGGATGCGCTGTTGCTTGACGATGTGCATTTTCTTGCGCGCAAGGAACGCTCCCAGGAAGAATTCTTCCATACTTTCAATACCCTGCTTGATGGGGGACAGCAAATTGTGCTGACCTGCGACCGCTACTACAAAGCCATTGAAGGGATAGAGCCACGGCTGAAATCGCGCTTTGGCTGGGGACTTTCGGTAGCGGTGGAGCCGCCGGAACTCGAAACCCGGGTCGCGATTCTCATGAGCAAGGCGGGAGAGATCGGTCTCAAGCTGCCCCAGGACGCTGCGGTTTTCATCGCCCAGAAGGTTTGCAGCAGCGGCCGCGAACTCGAAGGCGCCATCAAGAAAGTCAATGCCTGCGCCCAATTCAAGGGACGCGAAGTGGATACCGACCTGGTGAGGGATGCGCTTTGGGATTTGTTTGCCCAGCAGGACAGGCTCATCAGTATCGACAACATTCAGCGCACGGTATCCCAGTACTACAAGATCAATATGCGCGACATGCTGTCTCGAAGGCGGAATCGCTCCATCGCCCGGCCACGACAGGTGGCCATGACCCTGGCCCGGGAGTTGACCAGCCACAGCCTACCGGAAATCGGCGAGGCGTTCGGCGGCAAGGACCATTCCACCGTAGTGCACGCCTGCCAGCGGGTTTCGGAATTGCGTCGCAATTCAAAGAGCATGGAAGATGATTATAATAATCTGTTGCGGGCGCTAACCAACTGAACCCGGGGAATACATATCATGCAATTCCAGATCGCACGGGATGCGCTGCTCAGGCCACTGCAACTCGTCAGCGGAATCGTCGAGCGGCGCGGTACGCTTCCCGTATTGTCCAATCTGCTGCTTGAACTGAAAGGCGACCAATTGACGCTGACGAGCAGCAATCAGGAGCTCGAACTTTCGGCCCGGGTTACGGTTTCCGATGCTGCCACAGAAGGCAAGATCACGGCACCTGCCCGCAAGTTATCGGATATTTGTCGCGCTTTGCCCGAAGATGCCGAAATTTTGCTGGCGATGGATGGCCCACGGCTTCAGGTAAAGTCCGGTCGCAGCAGCTTCACCCTTGCCACCCTGCCCGCCGAGGATTTCCCGAAGCTCGCCAATGAAATCGATGCCATCGCCCTCACCGTCAATCAGGGCGAACTTGCCGGTTTGCTGGCAAGCACGAGTTTTGCCATGGCCGCCAAGGACTTCCGGCCCTATCTCAATGGCATGTTGCTTGAGGTGGATGAGGAAAGCCTGCGCGCCGTTGCCACCGATGGTCACCGGCTGGCGCTGCATACGCTCAAGGTCCCAAGCAATGCCAGGGAAAAGCAGCGCATGATCCTGCCGCGAAGAAGCGCACTCGAATTGGCCCGGCTGCTGCAGGAAGGAGACGATCCGGTAACGCTTTCCGGCGGCGCCAACCATTTCCGCGCCCAGATGTCGGATTGCACGCTCGTTTCCCAGTTGGTCAACAGCCGCTATGCCGATTACGAGCGGGTCATACCCCGCAATGGCGCCAATTCCTTTGTGGGCAACTGCGCCGAATTGCGTCACGCCTGCCAGCGAGCCGCCATTCTGTTCAGCGAAAAGTACCAGATTGCCAGTTTCCAGCTTGGCAATAGCGAGTTCAAGGTGGTGGCGAGGAACCCGGAGCAGGAATTTTCCGAAGAATCGGTTTCTGTGGAATACCAGGGAGATCCCATCGAGATCGGCTTCAATGTCGGCTATTTGGTCGATGTTTTTGCCGCGATCAACTCTGAGAAGGTGAAAATGGAATTGTCCGACGCCAATAGCGCCGTACTCATCGAGCCGGTGGAAAACTATGGCGCGTCTTTTGTCGTCAGCCCTTCCCGCTTGTAGGGTTAGCGGTTGCTGATGGGTGGGCTGACCCGGCTGGAAATCCATTCGTTTCGCAACATCAGCCATTGTGCGATTTCGCCGGACCCGGAATTGAACGTGATTGTCGGGGCCAATGCGTCCGGAAAAACCAGTCTGCTCGAGGCCATCCATTACCTCGCGCTTGGCAGGTCGTTCCGGTCCGGCAATTTCAAGCCGCTCATTCAGTCGGACAAACCGGAAACCGTTCTTTTCGGAGAGCTTGCCGGTGGCGCAAGCGCGGGTCTACGCAAGTCCCGCAAGGGCGAGCAACAACTCAAGCTCAACGGCAAGGCGGTTCGCGGCTGGGAAAACATCGCCAGGGAAATGCCGGTGCAACTGCTCGACACCACATCCTTTTCCCTGCTCACCGAGGGTCCGAAGCTGCGCCGCAGATTCATCGATTGGGGAGTGTTCCACGTGGAACATGCTTTTCTTGCCGCCTGGCGACGGGCGCACAAGGCGCTCCTGCATCGAAACTCCCTGCTCAGGCAGCCGGGGAAACCCGATGCCGACCAACTCTCCGCCTGGGAGGAAGAACTGGTTGCCGGCGCCTTGCAGATTACCGCCTCAAGAGAGTCGTATTGCCAGCGTCTGCTGACCGCTTTCAGTCGGACGTTAAACACCCTGGACAAGGGGCTGGGAGGCGCGGTGGCGCTGCAATTCCACGCCGGGTGGAATCTCGAGCAGGATCTTGCCGGTTTGTTGCGGGAAAACCGGGAAAGTAACCAGGCCCGGGGCTCCACCCGCCACGGACCGCACCGGGCCGACCTGCTGGTCAAGTCGGGCAACCTTCGGGCGGTGGATGTGCTTTCCCGGGGGCAGCAAAAATTGGTGGTTTCCGCGCTGAAAGTGGCACAGGGGGAGCTTTTCTTCGAGACCCGGAAACAGCAGCCGATTTATCTGATAGACGATCTCGCCGCTGAATTGGACGAAGGGAACCGCAAGGGGGTTTTTGATTTGTTGCAATCACTTGGAGCCCAGTTGTTCGTGACCTGCGTCAACTGCAAAGCCCTCGGTTCCAGCCTTTCGGACCCCGCGCCCGGAAGCCTGTTCCACGTGGAACATGGTACAATAACAGCTTGATTCTACGGGAAGAAACAGGGGGCGCCTGATTGCGTTTTCTGCAATGGAGATACCCATGGAGAATGGCTCTGCCAGCGACTACAACTCGGACAGCATCAAGGTCCTCAAGGGGCTTGACGCGGTTCGAAAACGCCCGGGAATGTACATCGGCGACACCGATGACGGCACCGGCCTGCACCACATGGTTTTCGAGCTTGTGGACAATTCCATCGATGAGGCGCTTGCCGGATACTGCTCGGAAATCAGGGTCACGATTCACATCGGAGAATCCGTCACCGTAACCGACAACGGCAGGGGAATTCCCACGGAAATGCACAAGGAAGGTGTGTCGGCGGCGGAAGTGATCATGACTGTGCTCCATGCCGGCGGCAAATTCGATGACAACAGCTACAAGGTGTCCGGTGGCCTGCACGGTGTGGGCGTATCCGTGGTCAATGCGCTTTCCCGGGAACTCAAGCTGACGATTCGTCGCGAGGGCAAGGTCTGGGAGCAGTATTACCAGCATGGTGTGCCCCAGGCGCCGCTCGCCGTGGTGGGAGAAACCGGCGTTACCGGCACCGAATGCCATTTCGAGCCATCCGGGGAAACCTTCAGCAATATCGAATTCCAGTACGACATTCTCGCCCAGAAGCTGCGCGAGCTCGCATTTCTCAATGCGGGCGTATCGATCTGCCTCAACGACGAGCGCACCGGCAAGGAAGAAACCTTCTGCTACGAAGGCGGCTTGCAGGCTTTCGTCGATTACCTTAACAAGCACAAGACCACGGTCAACAAGATGGTCTATTTCAATGCCAGGGAGGTGGAGGAAGGCATTTCCGTCAAAGTGGCCATGCAATGGAACGATTCCTACCAGGAGGCCATTTTTCCCTATACCAACAATATTCACCAGCGGGACGGGGGCACTCATCTCGCCGGTTTTCGCTCCGCGCTCACCCGGGTGCTCAAGTCCTATATCGACAAGGAACTCAATGGCGCCAAGGGCAAGGACTCCCAGGTTTCCGGCGATGATGTCCGGGAGGGGCTGACCGCGGTGATTTCGGTAAAGGTACCCGACCCCAAGTTTTCTTCCCAGACCAAGGACAAGCTCGTCTCCTCCGAAGTGAAAAGCGTGGTGGAGCAGCAGATGGCCTCGCACCTGAACGACTACCTGCTCGAAAATCCCAAGGACGCCAAGTTGATCGCCGGGAAGATGATCGATGCCGCCAGGGCCCGGGAAGCCGCCCGCAAGGCCAGGGAGATGACCCGGCGCAAGGGCGCCCTTGATGTAGCGGGTCTTCCCGGCAAGCTCGCCGACTGCCAGGAGAAGGATCCCGCGCTGTCGGAAATCTATCTGGTAGAAGGTGATTCCGCCGGGGGTTCCGCGAAGCAGGCCAGAAATCGCCACAATCAGGCGGTATTGCCACTAAAAGGCAAGATTCTCAATGTGGAGAAAGCCCGTTTTGATCGCATGCTCAGCTCCAATGAAATCGGCACCCTGATCAAGGCCCTTGGCTGCGGCATCGGCAAGGACGAGTTCTCCCCCGACACGCTCCGCTATCATCGCATCATCATCATGACCGACGCCGATGTGGACGGCTCCCATATCCGCACCCTGCTGCTGACCTTCTTTTTCCGGCATATGGCGGAACTGATCGAGCGGGGCAATCTGTATATCGCCCAGCCGCCACTGTACAAGCTGAAAAAAGGCAAGCAGGAACAGTATCTCAAGGATGACAGCGAACTCGAAGACTACGAGACCTCCATTGCCCTGCGGGGCGCCAGCCTCCACGTCAACGCCGATGCGCCGGGTATCAGCGGTGAGGCGCTCGAATCCCTGGTGAACCAGTACCGCGAGGTCTACGCCATTATCGACCGGCTGAGCCGGCTATACCCCCGGGAAGTGCTTGAAGCGCTGGTGTACACCGAGCCACTGCCCGAGGTCGAGCTGCGCTCCCGGGAGAAAGTCGAGGCCTGGACCGGAAAGGCAGTGGCGCGGCTGTATCAGCAGAATCCCCAATATCGGGTCGATTACAGCTACGCCGTGGAAGAGGATACCGAGCGCTATCAGTTCCTGCCGGTGTTCTTGCTCGAGCGCCACGGACTGCGCAAATCTTTCCCGTTCAGCGCGGATTTCTTCCATTCCATCGAATACAGGATGATGTCGGCGCTCGGGCTGACGCTTGACGGTCTTATCGAGCCCCGGGCCTGGATTCAGCGGGGGGAGCGCAAGCAGAACATCAGCAGTTTTGCCGAGGCGCTTCACTGGCTCACCGCCGAGGCCATGCGGGGCAATTACCTGCAGCGATACAAGGGTCTTGGCGAAATGAATCCCGAGCAGTTGTGGGAGTCCACCATGAACCCGGAAACCCGGCGTATGTTGCAGGTTACCGTCAAGGACGCCATTGGCGCTGACCAGCTCTTCAATACGCTGATGGGAGACCAGGTGGACCCGCGCCGGCAATTCATCGAAACCAATGCCCTGCGAGCCGAGAACATCGATATCTGAGAGCACATTAGGGAAGCTCTGATTAAGTCAGGGCTTCCCTGCGGCACATGGAAGTGCCGCCGAATTCCATCGCGTAAGCCATTGAATTCGGGAGCAAAACAAAACCACGCTTTTGTTTTGCGATAATGAAAAATTCCAGGGAGGGAATTTTTCAGAGAATACTTAGCCTTTCAGTCAGCGATTTCACGCAACAAGGCTGTGGCTGCTTCAGCCAGGTCGTCGAATACCAATACCCGGCCCAAGTCATTGTCTTTTATCAACTTTTCTGTCTGCAAGCCATTGCCGGTGCGCACCAGCACCGGCTGACAGCCATGGCTTCGGCCTGCCTGCAAGTCGCGCAGGCTGTCGCCGATGAACCAGCAGCCACGCAAGCTGGACAGGAGACGGGCTTCGATCTGCTCCAGCAGACCCGTGGCGGGCTTGCGGCAGTTGCAGCCTGCATCCGGTCCGTGCGGGCAGAAAAATATACCGTCCACCTTGCCGCCCTGCCGCTCCACAAGCCCGGTGAGCCTGGCGTGAATCGCGGCCAGCGCCGCCTCATCAAAAAGCCCCCGGGCAAGCCCGGACTGATTGGTTGCGAGTACTACTCGCAGGCCGGCCCGACTCAGTCTGGCAATGGCGGAAACGCTGCCGGGCAGGGGCCGCCATTCATCGGGAGACTTGATGTACTCAGCCGAATCCCGGTTGATGACGCCGTCCCGGTCGAGTACAACGACTTTGGCGGGATTCTGGATCAAAGCAGGGAAATATCGGCAGCCTGCAGGAAAAGCCCGCGTAACTCCCGCAGGATATGCAGCCGATTGGCGCGCAGCGGCGCATCGTCCACCATGACCATGACTTCATCGAAAAAGCGGTCCACATCGTCCCGCAGGCCGGCAAGCCGGGTCAACGCCTTGTGGTAGTCGCCCGCGGCAAACCAGGGCTGTACTTTCTTCCGGGCTTTGCGAATCCGCGCCAGCAAGACTTTTTCCGCCTCCTCGCCAAGCAATGCATCATCGATCTCTCCTCCCGCCGCTTCCTTGCCGCTTTTGTTGAGCAGATTCGATACCCGCTTGTTGGCCGCTGCCAGGGCTGCCGCTTCGGGACGCCCGGCAAAGCCGGCAACGGCTTGCACGCGCCGGTGAAAATCCAGCGGACTTGCCGGCTGCACCGCCCGCACGCTGAGGTAGACTGCCGCGGCAATGCCCATGTCGCTGTACCAGGCGCGCAGTCGGTCAAGAATGAAATCAAGAAGCCCGGCGGCGCAGTTCTCATCCGGCTCAAGTTCCGCGAAGCCTTCCAGGGCGGCGTCGATGGCTGCCGGCAAGTCGAGTTCCAGCCTGCCTTCGATAAGTATCCGTAATACCCCGATGGCGGCTCGGCGCAGGGCGAAGGGATCCTTCGAACCCGTAGGCGGCTGGCCGATGGCGAACAGGCCCGCCAGGGTATCCAGCTTTTCCGCCAGGGCCAGGGTCTGGCCCGCGGGAGTTTCGGGCAGCCGGTCGCTGGTATGCCGCGGCAGATACTGCTCGAAGATCGCCGTCGCAACAGCTTCGGTTTCGCCGTCGTTGCGGGCGTAACAGGCGCCCATCAATCCTTGCAATTCAGCGAACTCGCCCACCATATCGCTGGGCAGGTCGCACTTGCCGAGCTGGGCCGCCCTTTGGCAGTCCCCGGCCTCAAAACCAAGCCGGTCCGCCAGCAGCCCCGCCAGCCGGGACACCCGGCGCGATTTCGCTCCCACCGAACCCAGCCTGTCCTGGAAAACAATCTTGTCGAGTTCCGGCAGCCGTGATTCAAGACTGCGGGATTTGTCAGTTTCGAAGAAAAACCTGGCGTCCGCCAGCCGAGGCCGGATTACCCGTTCATTTCCCTGTATGACTTTTGCGGGATCCTTGCTGGCAAGATTGCTGACAGTCACGAAGTACGGGATAATCCGGTTATTGCGGTCTTCCAGACAGAAGCATTTCTGGTGGGACTTCAGGGTGAGCGCCAGGGCTTCATCGGGCAGTTCGAGAAATTCACGGTCAAACTCGCCGGTCAGGGCCACGGGGTACTCCACCAGGCTGCTTGTTTCATCGAGCAACTCCTCATCCATGGCCACCCGGGCGTTGAGCCTTGCGGCCTCGGCATTCACCAGCTCCCGAACCTGTTCCCGGCGTCGGGCGAAATCCGCGATCACCCGGCCCGGATTTTCCAGCAATGCCGCATACTCCCGGGGCGCTCCCAAAATGATCGGCTGGGGGTGATGAAATCGATGGCCAAAGGTCACATTGCCGGCGGTCTCCCCGAGAATCTTGCCGGGTACAGTTTCCTCGCCAAACAGCATCACCAGCCAATGCACCGGGCGGATGAATTCTGTCCGGGAAGCCCCCCAGCGCATGCGCCGGGGAATCGGCAGGGCCGCCAGCGCGTCGCTGGCCAGCTCCGGCAGCAAATCCATGGCGGCTTTGCCAGACTCAAGCTGGCGAAAACAAAGCTTCTCCGCGCCCTGCCGCTCGGAGCGGCCCAACTCGTCCACCGAAACGCCGCAGGAGCGGGCGAAGCCCAATGCCGCCGCAGTGGGGGCGCCATCATTGTCGAATGCCGCAGCAATGGCAGGCCCAAAGCGCTCGCTGCGCCGGTCTGGCTGTTTTTCCGCCAAATCTTCCACCAGTATCGCAAGCCGGCGCGGCGTGGCATAGCGACGGATAGCGCCATGACCAAGGCCGGCAGCTTCCAGACCCTTGCGAAATTCGTCTTCCAGCGCCCGGGATAGGCTCTTGAGCGCCTTGGGCGGCAATTCCTCCACACCGATTTCAAACAGGAAATCCCGGCTTGGGATCTGGTCGGCGTCAGGCGTAGTCACGGCGCAACTCTTCCGGGGCCAGGGGGAAGCCAAGCTTGCGCCGGCTTTCGAGATAGGCTTCGGCCACTGCCCTGGCCATGGCGCGCACCCGCAGGATAAAGCGTTGCCGCTCGGTTACCGATATCGCCTTGCGGGCGTCCAGCAGATTGAAATAGTGCGAAGCCTTGAGCACCTGCTCGTAGGCGGGCAACGGCAGATTCCTGCCAAGCAGGGTCTGGCACATGGCCTCGCAATCGCCAAAATAGGCGAACAACTTGCCGGTATCCGCCATTTCAAAATTGAAGGCGGACATCTCCACTTCGTTTTGCCGGAATACATCGCCGTAACTCACCGGGCCTCCGGGGCCATCGCACCAGACGATGTCGTAGACGCTCTCCACCTGTTGCAGGTACATGGCGATACGCTCGATGCCATAGGTGATCTCCCCGCTCACCGGATGGCATTCGAGCCCGCCCACTTGCTGAAAATAGGTGAACTGGGTGATTTCCATGCCGTCGAGCCAGACTTCCCAGCCAAGACCCCAGGCGCCGAGAGTGGGCGATTCCCAGTTGTCTTCCACAAAGCGCACATCGTGAACCGCCATGTCAATACCAAGGTGGGCGAGGGAGTCCAGGTATTGCTGCTGGATCTCCCCGGGCGAAGGCTTGAGAATGACCTGATACTGGTAATAGTGTTGCAGACGGTTGGGATTTTCGCCGTAGCGACCGTCGCCCGGGCGCCGGCTTGGCTGGACATAGGCGCAATTCCAGCTTTCCGGGCCGATGGCGCGCAGAAAGGTAGCCGGGTGAAAGGTTCCCGCACCGACTTCCATATCCAGGGGCTGCAATACCACACAGCCCTTCCCGGCCCAGAATTGCTGCAACGCCAGTATAAGCCCCTGGAAGGTTTTCGGATCGGCGCCAGCGCTCACGTCAGGACGGGGGGTAAGCTACAAGAAAGGCCGCGATTATCCTAGAATTCCCCTGCGTTATCCACATTGTGCTGCTTCCCCGTGTCATTCTGCGCGTCGTGAAGCGCAGGCTCCCGGGTTACTGCGACTACGCGCAGGATGACAAGAAGCGATACGCGGGCGCGGACAAAGGGAAAAACAAAGGAAGCTCTGATTAAGTCAGAGCTTCCCTGCGGCACATGGAAGTGCCGCCGAATTCGATGGCGTAAGCCATTGAATTCGTAAGCAAAACAAAACCACGCTTTTGTTTTGCGATAATGAAAAATTCCAGGGAGGGAATTTTTCAGAGAATACCAAAGGTATCCCGGTCATCAAACTTCTATTTTTCCGGCTGTTTCTGGCCATCGGCGCCCGACTGCCCCTGTCCCTGCTGCAAGCCGTGGCGCGCTGTCTCGGCGGCCTGCTGCTGCGAATTCGGGGCCGCGCCGCCGAAACCACTTTGCGCAATCTGCGAACCTGCTTTCCGGAACGCGACGAGGACGCGTTCCGCAAGCTTGCCAGGGCCAGCCTGCAGCACTCGCTCTGCGCCCTGTTCGAGATGGGCCGCGCCTGGGGCTGGCCCCTGCCGAAACTACAAAAGCTGTTGCGGGAATCGGCGGAAGTTGCGGAATTTCGCCGGGCCGCACAATCGGGTTCCGGCGTAATACTGCTTGCGCCACACTTGGGCAACTGGGAAATCTTCGGCATATCCATGTGCTACGGGCTGCCGTCGAGCTTTCTCTACGCACCGCCCGGGTCTGCCGCTTTCGATGCCTTGCTGCGGGCAAGCCGGGAACGAGGCGGCCTGCGCATGGCGGCGGCGGGCAAGGCCGGCGTGGCGCAACTGGCGCGAGCCCTGGGCAGGGGGGAAGTCATCGGCATTCTGCCCGATCAGGTTCCCGCCGACGGCAGCGGCGAGTTCGCGCCATTCTTTGGCGAGCCCGCCTATACCATGACCCTGGCGGCCCGGCTTGCCCAGCGCCCCGGGGTGCGGGTGTTCTGCGGCTATGCCGAGCGTTTGCCCCGGGCGGAGGGATTTCGCATCCACATGGGCGAACTTGATCTGCGCCGGGAACGATTGTCCGATTCGCTGGCGGCGATGAACCGGGCCGTGGAGGACCTGGCGCGCCAGCATCCGGAACAATACCAGTGGGAATACAAGCGATTCCGCCGCCGCCCCGATGGCGCGGAGTTCTATGGCGCAGGCTCCCGGGAGCCTGCGCCGTAGGAATTCACGGCTGCAAATCCGCTCTCATCCACGCCCCTGGCCGCTCGATTTCGTTGCATATTCACCAATATTCGCCTCAATCGACCGGCCAGGGGCGCGGCGATAGCGAATTTTCGCTTTCGCGAATTCCTATGGCACAGGCTCCTAGCGCCGCCAGAACATCGGCGTGAACAATACCAGCAGGGTGAAGACTTCCAGCCTGCCGAGGAGCATGGCGACACAGAGTATCCACTTGGCGGTGACCGGCAGGGCGGCATAGCTTGCCGAGACGTCTGCAAGCCCCGGCCCGAGATTGTTGATGCAGGCGCCCACCGCGCTGAAAGCGGTGATGATCTCGACTTCCGAGGCGAGCAGGGCGAGCAGCATCAGCATGAACACCATCACATATACCGCAAAGAAGCCCCACACCGATTCGATCACCCGGTCCGGCACCCGCTTGCTGCCAAGCTTGATGGGGATGACGGCCTTGGGGTGGACCAGCCGCTGGACCTCGCGAAAGCCCTGCTTGAAGATCAGCAGGATGCGGATCACCTTGATGCCGCCGCCGGTGGAGCCGGCGCAGGCGCCGATAATCGCCGCGTACAGCAGAAGGTAGGGCAGGAACAGCGGCCAGGCGCTGAAGTCGTCGGTGACAAAACCCGTGGTGGTGGCGATGGAAACCACCTGGAACAATCCCTTGATGGCGGCCTCGAAAAAACTGTCGTACGTGGCGGTGAGATAGAGAATGCCAATGGCGGCGAATGACAGGAAGCCGAGGATGAAGGCGTAAAAGCGGAATTCCGGATCGGCCAGGTAGTGCTTGATGGAACGGCGTTGCCATGCGGTGAAATGCAGGGCGAAATTGACGCCTGCGATCACCATGAAGACGATGGCCACCAGATCCACCGCCGGGTTGTCAAAATAGCCGATGCTGGCGTCGTGGGTGGAAAAGCCGCCGATGGCCACTGTGGTAAAGGCGTGGCCGATGGCGTCGAAAGCTTCCATGCCCACGGCCCAGTAGGCCAGGGCGCAGGCCAGGGTCAGGGCCAGATAGATGTACCAGAGCGCCTTGGCGGTTTCGGCCAGCCGCGGCACCAGCTTGTTATCCTTGAGCGGCCCGGGGGTTTCCGCCTGGTACAACTGCATGCCGCCGATGCCGAGCATGGGCAGCAGGGCCATGGCGAGCACGATGATTCCCATGCCGCCCAACCATTGCAGCAATTGCCGGTAGAACAGGATCGATCTGGGCAATTCGTCCAGGCCGACGATCACCGTGGCGCCGGTGGTGGTAAGCCCCGACAGGGATTCGAACACCGCGTCGGCAAGGCTGAGTTCCAGCGCCAGCACAAATGGCAGGCAGCCCGCCAGCCCAAGCACGCTCCAGAACAGCGTCACCACCAGAAAGCCGTCGCGAATCGTCAATTCCTTGCGATTGCGGGCGGTCAGCCCCCAAAGGCCCGCGCCAAGCAGCAGCAGGCCCAGGAAAGTGGTGAAGAAAACCCCGATCATGCCGTCGCGGTACAGCAGGGAAACGAGCATCGGCGGCAAGGTCCCCAGCAAGCTGAACAGCATCAACAGGATGCCGAGAATCTTGGTGATCATGAAGGGGTGCATGAGGCCTCAGAAGTGCGCGAATCCGGCCCCGAACAGTCGCTCCACCAGCGCCACATGCTTGCGGTCCACGAGAAACAGGATGACGTGGTCGCCCGACTCGACCCGGATGTCGTCATGGGCGATGAGCACGCCTTCTCCGCGCACGATGGCGCCCACGGTAATGCCGTCGGGCAGATTCAGGCCGCGCAATTCCCGGCCGATGACTTTTGAAGAAGCCACATCGCCATGCACCACCGCCTCCACCGCTTCGGCGGCGCCCCGGCGCAGGGAGTGGACATTGGCAAAATCCGCCCGCCGCACCTTGGTCAGCACACTGCCGATGGTGGCCTGCTGGGGAGAAATGGCGATATCGATCTCGCCGCCCTGGATGAGGTCCACATAGTCCGGGTTATTGATCAGCGCCATGACCTTTTTCGCCCCAAGCCGCTTGGCCATCATGCACGACATGATATTGGCCTCATCGTCATTGGTCAGGGCGACAAATACATCGGCATCCTCGATGTTCTCGCCGATCAGCAGTTCCCGGTCCGAGGTTTCTCCGTGAAGCACGAGGGTGCTTTCGAGTTGCCCGGTGAGAAAGTCGCAGCGCGCCGCACTGCGTTCCACGAGCTTGACCTTGTAGCGCGATTCGAGTTGCCGTGCGAGGCGCAGGCCGATATTGCCGCCGCCGGCGATGAAGATGCGGCGGTAGGGGCGGTCCATGGGCCGCACTTCGCCGATACAGGCGCGGATATCGCTTTGGGCGGCGACAAAAAAGACCTCATCCTCCGCCTCGATCACCGTTGAGCCTTCGGGAACAATGGGCCGGTCCTTGCGGAATATCGCCGCCACCCGGGTGTCCATCGCGGGCATATGCTGCCGCAGCAGGCGGATTTCCTGACCCACCAGGGGGCCGCCATAAACCGCCTTGACACCCACGAGTTGCACACTGCCATCGGCAAAATCAAGCACTTGCAAAGCACCCGGCAGGTCGATCAGGCGCTCGATGTTTTCCGAGACGATCATTTCCGGGCAGATCGGCGTATCCACCGCAATGCCCTGCTTGCCGAACAGTTCGTCGCTGAAACGAATGAAGGATGAGGAATGCACCCGGCAGATTTTCTTCGGCGTGCGGTACAGCGAATAGGCGACCCGGCAGGCCACCATGTTCAATTCGTCGTTTTCGGAAACCGCAATGAGCAGGTCGGCGTCTTCCACGCCGGCCTGCTCAAGCACATCGGGATGGGATCCCCGGCCGCTGACGACCTGGATGTCCATGCCCTGCTTGAGCCCTTCAAGGCGGGCTTCATCGCTGTCCACAAGGGTCACGTCATTGGATTCGGTGGACAGGGTGCTTGCCAGGCTGATACCCACCGGATTCGCGCCGAGAACGATTATCTTCATTTGGATTGTGCCGCGTAGCGCTCGTAACTCAGCCGGGACGGTCAGGCTCTGCCCTGATCAGAGCTTCTCCAACAGGCAAAAATAGAATCCGTCGGGGCCTTCCGCGCCGCCGGGGCGCAACTGTTTTCCGTATGCGCATTCTAATCCCCAATCGGCAGCGATAGGCAGGGTTTTAGCATCCCCGGCGACCGCCAGAAAGCGGGAGATGACCTGCTCGTTCTCCTTCCTGAGCAGGGAACAGGTGGTGTAGAGCAGGCGCCCGCCGGGTTTCAGGCAACCCCACAGCGCCCGCAGCAATCGTGACTGCTCCTTGCTGTGGGCTGCAATATCGTTCGGCCTCAATGACAGCTTGATGTCGGGGCGCCGCCGGATAACCCCCGTGGCCGAGCAGGGCGCATCGAGCAGAATCCGGTCAAAGGCGGCGCCATCCCACCACTGCGACACGTCGGCGGCATCGGCAATGACGAGCGCGGCCGCGAGGTCGAGCCGTTCGAGGTTTTCCCGGATCATATCGCTGCGCTCCGGGTCGCGCTCAAGCGCCGTGCAACCGAGATTTTCCGGCGCGGTTTCGAGCAGGTGGCAGGTCTTGCCGCCGGGAGCGGCGCAGGCGTCGAGCAGGCGCGCTCCGGGCTCTGGGGCCAGCAATCCGGGCACAAGCTGGGAAGCTTCGTCCTGGACGCTGAACCAGCCTTCGGCAAAACCGGGTATCTCCCCTACCGGCCGCGCCTGCTGCAGATACACCGCCGAGGGCGTGAGTTGCCCCGGTGAACATGCCACGCCGGCATCTTCCAGAAGGCGCATGGCGTCCATGCGGCTGCCGCGCCGCCGGTTTGCCCGCAGGCAAAGTGGCGGCCTGCGATTGTTGGCCTCGAGAATCGAGGGCCATTGCCCGGGCCAGTCGTCGCGGATGGATTGCGCCAACCATTGCGGATGGCTGTAGCGGATGTTTTCGGCTTGCTGCCCAAGGGTGAGCTCAAACTTTTTCCGGCGCCGCTGAAAATTGCGCAACACGGCGTTAACCAGGGGTTTCGACCATTCCTTTCCCAGGGCATGGCCCGCTTTCACGCTTTCGTCGATGACCGCGTACTCCGGCGTGGCCAGTTCGCGCAGTTCGTGCAGGGCGCCGAGCAGCAGGTATTTCAGGTCGGCGTCGCGCTGGCGCAGGGGCCGTTCGAGCAGCTCGTCGAGGAGGAAGGCGAGGGAGTCATGGTGGCGGCAGACACCGTAGCAGATTTCCTGCAAAAGACCGTATTCGCGCAACTTCCGATGGTCGGCCAGCAGTTCGCCCAAGGTACCGCCACGCCCGGCAAGGCGGGCCAGAATGCGGGCGGCTGTGGCGCGCACGGTCATGGGACAGCACACTAGTCGGCCGCCTGGTCTTGCAGAACCATGTCTCTGGCAAAGGGCGCCGGGACAGAATGCAGCAAGACCCCGGGCGAGGCAGGTTTCCTGCCGGGCAATTGCAGCAATGTAATGCAAAGCGCGCCTTCGCCACAGGCCACCAGCAAGCCGTTCTTGTCGAAATCGACGATCTTCCCTGGCGTCCCGGGCGGGTCCCAATCCCTGGCGGTGGCTTGCAGAATCCTGATTCGCCGCCCCCCGGCAAAGCAGAAGGCGGGCATGCGGCCAATGCCGGTGCGCACCTGCCGGCCGATGAACCGCGCATCCCGCGTCCAATCGATCCGGGCGTCGTCCTTGCCCAGTTTGCGGGCATAGGACGCCTGCCCATTGTCCTGCGGCGTGGAATCGGCAAGCAGTTCCGGAAGACATTCCAGGCTGTGGAGAAGCGCTGCGCAGCCCGCCTCGGTGAGTTTGGCTTCCAGCGTATCGCGGTCATCCCCGGCAAGAATGGCCACCTCCCGCTGCAACAGCAAGGGACCGGTGTCGAGTCCCTCATCCATTTGCATGATGCTGATGCCGGTGCGCTGGTCCCCCGCCAGCAGCGCGCGCTCAATGGGCGCCGCGCCGCGCCAGCGGGGCAGCAGCGAGGCGTGGACATTGATGCAGCCAAAACGCGGCAAGGCCAGAATCGCCTCCGGCAGAATCAGGCCATAGGCGGCGACAATCAATACATCGGGGCGAAACGAGGCGAGCAATGCGGCGGGCCCTTCACCGCTCAGGCTCACGGGTTTGTGCAAAGGCAGGCCCAACTCTCCGGCGCTGGCGGCGACTGCGCTGGGCTGCAGCTTGCGGCCACGTCCCGCGGGGCGGTCGGGCTGGGTAAAGACCGCAGCGATTTCATGGCCTGCCCGGCTCAGGGCGGCCAAATGGGCGGCGGCGAATGGCGGGGTGCCCGCGAAACACAGTCGTAAGTGAGGCAGTACACCGGGCGGCATCGGAGTCAGGCAGATTTCCGCTGTTCCTTCTGCAGCTTGCTGCGAATGCGCTGGCGCTTGAGAGGGCTGAGATAATCAACGAACAGCTTGCCGTCCAGATGATCGATTTCGTGCTGGATGCAGACCGCAAGCAAGTCCTTGGCCTCAAGCTCGAAGTTTTCTCCATTACGGTCCCGGGCGCTGACCCGAATCGCCCGGGGCCGGGACACTTCCTCAAAAAAACCGGGAACCGAAAGGCAGCCTTCCTGATAATCCTGCAATTCTTCCTCAATGACCTCGAATTCTGGATTTATGAAGACATGGGGACTATCCTTTTCTTCCGAAACGTCGAGTACGAGCAGGCGTTTGTGGACATTGACCTGAGTCGCGGCGAGGCCGATTCCCTTGGACTGGTACATGGTTTCGAACATATCGTCGACGAGGCGGCGGAGCTTGTCGTCAAAATGGATCACCGGACTTGCCAGCTTGCGCAGCCTCGGGTCGGGAAATTCCAGAATCGGTAACAATGCCATCACAACTCCGGTAATGCTCAGGGCGAGCCGGCAGACTGCCCGGGTGGACCGGAAATTATAGCAGCCCCATGCGGATAATTGTCATGGATGATTCCCTGACCAAAGACTACCTCACGCTGGCGCACCACCGCGCTTTCGGCCTTGGCGTCGCGGCGAGAATCCTGGGTGAACTGGGCCCACTGAGCCGGATCCGGCGATTGCCGAAGGCCGAGCTGCTATCGCTGGGCCTGTCCGGAGAGCAGGCCACGGCGCTATTGACTCCAGTGGATGAAAGCAGCCTGAGCCGCGGATTGCGGGTCGAACTTGTCTGGGCCGAAGCTGCTGGTCGGGCCATCATTCATTTCGAATCGCCGCAGTATCCCCGCTTGCTGCGGGAAATCGCCGCGCCGCCGCCGGTGCTGTATGTGGAAGGCCGCCTGGAATGCCTCAACAATCCCAACATCGCCATGGTGGGCAGCCGCCGGGGCAGCGCCTATGGCAGGCGGCAGGCGGAATGGCTGGCGCATGAGTTGGGCGATGCGGGCCTGACGGTCTGCTCGGGAATGGCCCTTGGCATCGACACTGCGGCCCACCGAGGCGCCCTGGCCGCGGATGCGCTCACCATCGCGGTCATGGGCACCGGCGTGGATATCTGCTATCCCGCCCGCAATCGCGAGTTGCGGGAACAAATTCTCAGCCATGGCGCCCTGGTTTCCGAATTCGCACCGGGTTCTCCTCCCGCCAGGGCCCATTTTCCCCGCCGCAACCGTATCATCAGCGGGCTCTGCGCGGGCGTGGTGGTTGTGGAAGCCAGCCTGAAAAGCGGCTCCCTGGTCACCGCGAAATACGCCTTGCAGCAGAACCGGGAAATTTTCGCCGTGCCGGGCCCGATCTCAAGCCCTTTCTCCCGCGGTTGCCACCAACTGATACGCCAGGGCGCAAAACTCGTGGAATCTGCCCAGGATGTGCTGCAGGAACTCGAAGGCATTATCCCGCTCGATGCTTGCCGCCCCAAATCAGGCGCCGCACAAACCAGAACTACCGCCCACAAGCCTGAAGACGCCAAACTGCTCGCCCTGCTCGAAGAATCCGGCTCGCTCTCGGAAACCCTCGCCCATCAAGCCGGCCTCTCCCAGCAGGAACTTGCCGTAAAACTCCTTGAGTTCGAACTTGCCGGCGCAGTTCTCCATCAGGGAGGCCGTTATTTTCCGGTGTGAACAGGCCCTGGATTCGAAGCGCGGAATCGCGCGGATAGACACGCCGCTGCCCTTCTTTTATTCTCAATGACCCATTCCAGATCCTGAAAGGGGTCTTCACCCATGAGCCATTCCATCCGCAAGGCCGCATCCACCCTGGCGCTCACGGGCGTATCACTGGTCGCGCTGCCCGCCCTGGCCCAGCAGGACTTCAGCAATGTGGAAATCATTCCCCACCATGTGGCTGGCAACATGGATTACCTGCAGGGCGCCGGCGGCAATATGGGCCTTTCCATCGGCGGCACGGAGCGGTTTCTGAGCGCGGTGTACTCGGGACTTGACGGACAGTAATCCCTCATTGGGAAATCGGCGGGTGGCGGGATATCGGCTTGCCCAATGGCCGGCGGCGTTGTTGCTTCTCGCCGTCGCTGGCAGCGGCCTGACTGCGGAAAACAGCAGCCGGGAACTCGTTACCGCATTCTGGCGCGCCGACAACAGTGTGGAGCAAAGCGCCGCCGAACAGGCCCTGCTCGCCGCCGCGGATGACGTGGAGACCCTGTACCAGTGGCTGCGGCAAGGCCCGGAGTGGTCAACCGGGGTGGCCACCGGCGTCTGGGAAGCGTCCCGCACCGGCGCCGATGGTTTACTCTACCGCTATGCCGTGGTAACGCCGGATTCCTACGATCCGGCCATTTCCTATCCGGTGGAATTCATGCTTCATGGCGGTGTTTCGCGCCCGGAGTGGGGTCCCGGGGGAAACTGGTGGCGCTCGGGCGTCGAGAACCTGCAACAGGAAGACCGCATCTTCGTGGCGCCCGCCTCCTGGCGCGAAGCCTTCTGGTGGCACGACAACCAGGCCGACAATCTCCCCGCCATCCTGCGGGAGCTGAAACGCCGCTACAACGTGGACGATAACCGGGTCACCATGACCGGCATTTCCGACGGCGGCACCGGCGCCTATTTCTTCGCTTTCAAGCAACCCGGCGAATGGGCGGCCTTTCTCCCCTACATCGGCCATCCCGGGGTGCTGCGCAATCCCGCTGGCGGCGTCAACTACCGGCTGTACTTCGAGAACCTCACCGCCAGACCGCTGTATATCGTCAATGGCGAAGTCGACCGGCTCTACCCCGCGGCCTCGCTGCAATCATTCGTCGAGGTGCTGGAAGAAGCCGGGGTGGAACATGTCTTCCGGGTGATCGAGGACGGCGGCCACAATACCGCATGGCTGCCGGGGGAAACCCCGGCCATCGAGCGGTTCAAGGCGGAAAATCCCAGGGACCCGTTCCCCGAACGCCTGCAGTGGGTGGCGGACCGGGTGGACCGCTACAACCAGAACCTGTGGCTGCGAATCGACGAGATGGCAAACCCTGATTTTCCTGCGGTGGTGAAGGTCGAGCGGCAAGGCAACCATTTCGAAGTGGAAGCCACCGCAGTGGCGGGATTCAGTCTGCTGCTGAATCCGGAAGAGGTGGATTTCAGCCTGCCGGTGAGCGTGCGCGTCAATGACGAAATCGTCCATTCGGAAATCGTCGCCCAGGACGCCGCGACGCTGCTGCGCCACGCCCGGCAATCGCTGGACCGCGCCGCGCTGATTACCGCTGAGTTGCCCATTTCCCTGCTTGCCGAATAAGCGGCAATTCTCCGCCTGGCGCGGCGCGCCCCCTCTCATGCGGCATCCTCCCAAGGAGATTCTGCGACTTCGCGCAGAATGACGGGAGGATGGGCCAGGAGCCTGCGCCTAGTTCCGCAATTCTTCCATGCGACCGCGCAGCATGGACAGGACGATGTTCAGCTCGCGGAAATAGTCATATTCTTCACTCAGGGCCGTCATCGCCTCGTTGAATCTGTGGAAGTCGGAATCGGTTTCGGCGAGCAGGCCCTCGGTGTCGAGCAGCTCATCGGCGCCGTCCTGGTAATTCTTGGCATTGTTGGCCCGGGCCTCGATCAGGAAATTCGGCTCGCAGGCTTCCCGGGAAATGTTCGAGCCCGTGGGAGTGTAGCGATGGCAGATGACATGCAGCGAATCGTCCTCGGTGCGAAGATTGAAAACCCGGTAGACTTCCTTTTCGATCTTGTCGATTTCGCTCCGCAGTTGCGGCACGGACATGGCGTCGATATCAATCTGGCCATCCGCCGCCTGTGACGGCGGGGCAACTGCAAGCAAGGTCAGACAACTGGCAAACAGGGCAAGGCGGTTCATGGGAATTCCTCCAGGGCGCCGTTTATCCCGCTATTATACGCGCGGGCAGGCATAGTGAAACCAGGAAAACCGAAGCCATGACTGAAGATTTCGAGACGGGCGGGCTGCGGGTCGCCGCGGAACTGGCGACTTTCGTCAATGAGGAACTGTTGCCGGAAATCAGCCTCGGGCAAGCGGAATTCTGGTCCGGTTTTGAAAGCCTGATCGACGAATTCACTCCCCGCAACGAAGAGTTGCTCGCCGAGCGCGACCGTCTGCAACAGCAGATCGACGACTGGCATCACCAGAATCAGGGCCCGGATTACGACCGCGACGCCTATGAGGCTTTTCTGCGCGAAATCGGCTATTTGCAGGAGGAGCCCGAAGATTTCACGATTTCCACCGCCGGGGTTGACTCGGAAATCGCCTCTATTGCGGGACCCCAGCTGGTGGTGCCGGTGAAGAATGCCCGCTTCGCCATCAATGCCGCCAATGCCCGCTGGGGTTCGCTTTACGACGCCCTCTACGGCAGCGATGTCATTCCCGAGGACGACGGCGCCGGGCGCGCCGGCGGCTACAACCCGGTGCGCGGCCGGCGGGTCATCGACCATGTGCGGGCCCTGCTCGATGAAATCTGTCCCCTGCAAGGCGCAAGCCATGCGAATGTGGGACAGTACCGTATCGAAGACGGCGCCCTGGTGGCGCAAGCCGGCGATAACGCACACGGCCTGCAAGACCCGTCCCGGTTTGCGGGCTATCAGGGAAGCGCGGCAGAGCCATCGGCAGTGCTGCTGGCCAACCACGGCTTGCATATCGAAATCCGTATCGATCGCGGCTCCGAGGTCGGCGCCGGGGACCCGGCCGGCATCAGCGATGTGGTGCTGGAGGCGGCGATTACCACGATCCAGGACTGCGAAGACAGCGTCGCCGCCGTGGACGCCGCGGACAAGACCGAAATCTACCGCAACTGGCTCGGCCTGATGCGGGGCGATCTGACGGAAACCTTCATCAAGGACGGCGCCCCCATGACCCGTACCCTGGCCGAGGATCGGGAATACCTCGGCCCTGCCGGCGAACTCCTGCGCCTGCCCGGCCGCAGCCTGCTGCTGGTGCGCAACGTGGGCCACCTGATGCGCAATAACGCCATCTACGACAGTCGCGGGCGGCAGGTATTCGAAGGCGTGATGGATGCGGTCATGACGTCCGCGGTGGCCTGCATTGATATCGCCGGTCGCAACCGCCTCGGCAACTCCCGCAGCGACAGCATCTATATCGTCAAGCCGAAAATGCACGGGCCGGACGAAGTACGCTTCAGTTGCCAGTTGTTCGCCGGAGTGGAAGAACTGCTCGGGCTTGAGCCGCTTACGATCAAGGTGGGTATCATGGATGAGGAACGGCGCACCACGGTCAATCTCAAACGCTGCATCCTGGAAGCCCGGGACCGGGTGGTTTTCATCAATACCGGCTTTCTCGACCGCACCGGCGACGAAATCCATACCGGCATGCACGGCGGCGCCATGCTGCCCAGGGATGAAATGCGCGCCTCCACCTGGATCGGCGCCTATGAGGATCACAATGTCAATACCGGGCTTGCCTGCGGCTTGCCGGGCCGGGCCCAGATCGGCAAGGGCATGTGGCCGATGCCCGACCTGATGGCGGCCATGGTGGAGCAGAAAGTCTCCCACCCCCTGGCGGGCGCCAATACCGCCTGGGTGCCCTCGCCCACCGCCGCGGTGCTGCACGCCATGCACTACCACAGGGTGGACGTCTTCGCCGTGCAGCGGGAATTGCGCAAGCGGGCGCCGGTTGCCATGGCCGACCTGCTGGAGGTTCCCCTGCTTCCGGATCCATGCTCCCTGGGTGCGGAACGCATCCAGCGGGAGCTCGACAACAATATCCAGGGGATTCTTGGCTATGTGGTGCGCTGGGTCGATCAGGGGGTAGGCTGTTCCAAAGTGCCCAACATCGACCATGTGGCGCTGATGGAAGACCGCGCCACCCTGCGGATTTCCAGCCAGTATGTGGCCAACTGGCTGCATCACGGGCTGTGCCGGGAAGAGCAGGTGGAGGAATCGCTGCTGCGAATGGCGGCGGTGGTGGACGGCCAGAATGCCGCTGACCCGCTGTACGAGCCCATGGCCCGGAATCCGGCGGGCTCCTTCGCTTTCCAGGCGGCCCGCGACCTGATTTTCCAGGGCGTCCGGGAGCCCAACGGCTACACGGAGCCCGCCCTGCATCGGGTACGCTTGGCGAAGAAGCAGTCGGCGAGAGAGTAGCGGCCTGTGGGAGATTCCGCGACTGCGCTTCGCTCCGCGCGGAATGACATCCAGTCTCCGTCATCCTGCGCGAAGTCGCAAGGCGCAGGCTCCTAGCGAGCGTTTTCCCCGCCGATTTCCAGCTCCGACATGACTTCAAGCCGTCTGGCGCCCTGGAGAATGCCGAACATGCCGTAGTTGCCTTCATGGCAGGCGTATTCGTAAATCGGCTCATCGATCCGAGACAGCGGATACTCTCCATGGAATTCATCGCTGAACACCGTCGGGTCGTTGACCCGGAAACCGTAAATCAGCTTGTAATCGGTCTCCCGGCGGAAAGTCTCGGTAATGGTGATGCCGTCCACCGGCAGCCCGCGCAGGCTGTGCCAGCCGTTGAAGTAACGGGTTTCCACCACCAGGGTATCGCCTTCCCAGCGACCGATGGAATCTCCCATCCACTTGCGGTGGGCGGCGCCGGCGGGGTTGCGCTCGTCGGTAATCTTGATGATGCGGGCGTCGTGTACCATTTCCGCCACAATGGCCACATAACCCGGGGATTGCACGAACTGCAGGTGGCTATTGTAGATAACCGGGCTCATCACCGGACCGGACAGATTGCCGAAACCCACCAGACAGCGCTCGCCAAGGCTCCGGCCTTCGGGGCCGTCATTGCTGCGGCCGCTGCGTCCGCCCCGGGCCGCAAGCAGGCGTTCCCGGGCGCCGGGCTGCACTTCGGGCATGCGGCCACTGGCGGGCTCGATGATCGCTGACGTGCGGAATTCGCCGTTGATCGTCGGCAGAAACTGGGCGTCATCGCGCCAGAACAGGTCGTAATTGCCGATGGGAGGCAGGGACTCGGCGACTTCCGGCGGCGGTCGGTCGGGGTCCAGCGGTTCATTGTCGGCATCGAACCGCTGCTGCACCTGACGCTCCAGCGCCAGCACTTCTTCCTCGGTGTAGGTCCGCCTGTCGCCCAGCGCCTCGGGGCGCTCGAAAGGCATGACGGTGGCGTGCTTCCAGACGCCCCGCAGGTCGGGAACGCCCCATTCGGTCCGCGGCGTCTCGTATTGCTGGGCGGCGGCGCCTGTCCCGAGGGCGGCCAAGGCGATGAGGGCAAGCGCTTTTCCGGTCATGTTGAGTCTCTCCCGACGCTTTCCGGCAGGCTAGTCACATTGCGGGGCGGTGTCAATTCTCAAGGCCCGGCAATTGTCGGGATAGCGGCCGGTCGGGAACAGGCGCTGCTCGAGCCTCGCCTGCCGGACCGGGTCCACCGGCCCGGCGATGGCTTCCCGATAACGCTGCAAGGCATCGACGCCGCTGGCGATGTATTCCCGGAAAAACGAATGTCGGCTGAGAAACCGCGAGCTGCAACCGAAGGCATTGAAGCTGTAGCTCGACCAGGCGTACAGGCCGGGATGACTCGCGCCGCCATGAGCCAGGGGCCAGCGCTCAATCATCTGCTGACATTCCAGCAACAACCGCGCACTGTCGATGATGGCCAGGGAGGGCCGGTTCGGAAACACCGCGCCATGGCGTCCGAATCGCTCGTTGAAATAGTCGGAATAACAGCCATTGGCGTAGTCCAGCAGGGAAAACAGGCTTTTGGGCAAGTCCGGCGAAAGCAGCAGCCAGGCCTCGGTGGGCAGCAGCACATAGGCGTGCAGGCGCACATGGAAAACCCGGAGGCTGTTGAGCAGCCTGAGCTGAAAGAAGTCGAGGCAGGCGTCATCGAAAAACGCCGGGCCTTCCACCTTGGCGCGATTGACCACGAACCAGGCGCGTCCGGCGGTATGGGGCAGTTTTGAAGGAGGCATTTTTCTTCCTGAAAAGCTATGGCAAGGCCGGAGCCGCCGGTTGCGCGCCCGGCAGGTGGATCGAACTCGTTCCGAGCTTGGCCAGCGCCGGGTTGTGGGTGACGAGAATCACGGCAATGCGCAGTTCGGCGATATTGGCCAGAATCCGCCGCGCCACGGTATCGCTGAGGCAGGCAAGGCTTTCATCGAGCAGCAACAGTTTGGGCCGCTTGTAGAGCGCCCGGGCGAGCAGGACCCGCTGTACCTGTCCGGCGGAAAGGCTGTTGCCCAGCTCCCCCACCCGGGTGTTGAAGCCCAGCGGCAGGCAGAGGATTTCTTCGAGAATGCAGGCCCGGCGGCAGGCGTCTTCGAGCCTTTGCTGGTTGTAGGGCTCTTCTTCCAGATTGATGTTGTAGGCGATGTCGCCGGCGAGGAGGCCGTCGTTGTGCAGCACCGCGGCGGCGCCTGCCCGGAGGTTTGCCAGCCCAAGCCGGGGCAGGGGCGTATCGTCGAACCAGAGACTGCCGCTGCTCGCCGGTTCGAGGCCGGCGACGAGTTTCAGCAAGGTGGATTTGCCGCAGCCCGAAGGCCCGGTAATCACCAGCATCTCGCCGGGCTCCACCGCAAAGTCCAGCGCCTCGAACACCGGGCGCTCGTCGGTGGAATAGCGGAAGCCGACCCCTTCGCCGCGCACCTTGCCGGAAAATGCGCGGCGGGGGAATTGCCCCAGCGGATCGGTTTCCTCGGCTTCCTCCAGGGCGATGTCGGCGATGCGCTCCAGGTCAAGCTGCATCAGCCGCAGTTCCGCCAGCTTGGGCAGCATGGCCAGCACCGAAGACGAAAAATGCTGTTTCAGAAAAATGAAGCCCATCAGTTGCCCGATGGTGAGCGCACCGCCGGAAATAAGCTGGGCGCCGAGATAAATGACGAGTATCTGCTCGACCCCGAACAAAAGGCCCTGGCCGGAACCGAACCAGAGCTGGAAAGTGCCCAGGTGATAGCCCGCGTTGGCGGAATTGACGTAATGGTTCTGCCAGTCGGCGATGCGCTGGTCTTCGATGGCGTAGTTCTTGACCACCGAAGCCCAGCGGACATTCTCCATGAGCCGGCTTTCGCTTTTCGCCGCCCGCACGATGGACTCCTGCCGCCGCAGTTTCTCCCCGGGCAGCGAAGCGAGCTTGATCAGGGCCGCCACGATCACGAAGCAGAGACAGGCCGTCGCCAGCATGGGCGAATACACATAGAGCAGGGCCAGGGAAAGCAGCGACAGCAGGCCGTCCACGAGCACGGTGATCATGTCCCCGGAGATCAGGCCGCTGATCTTCCCCGCCGAGGAAAAGCGCGACACCAGATCGCCCATCTCGCGCCGTTCAAAGAACCGCAGGGGAAGGCTGATGAGATGCTGGAACAGGTTTGAGACCATCTCGAATCCCAGCCGTATCGCGAATTGCATGGTCACCAGAGAGCGCACATGGCCGAGGGCGATGCGGGCAAGCATGAGCAGACCGAACAGCAGGGCGACCACGAGCACCAGGTCCATGTCGCCCCGGGCCAGCCCCTGATCGATGACGAGTTGCAGATACAGCGGGCTGAGCAGCGAGCAGGCCTGCACCAGCAGCGACAGCAGCAGGATCAGCGTCATTCCCCGGGCAATGCCGTGGGAGAAGCGAACCAGGTCTCGCAGGCGCAGGCGGCGCGGAGGCTCGGCGTTGATGGTCTCGCCGCCGGCGCTGAATTCCACGGCAATGCCGGTGAAGTGTCCGTCGAGTTCCTGCAAGGGATACTTGCGGATGCCGGTAGCGGGATCGTGAATCACCACCTTGCCCCGGGAGTACTTCTTCAGCACCACGAAATGATCGAGATCCCAGTGCAGTATCGCCGGGGTGCTCAGGTGGGGGATGTCATCGAGTTCGAGTTTCAGCGAACGGGACTTCAGCCCCGCCGCTGCCGCCGCCCGGGTCAGGTGCTTTAGCGAAGCGCCGAATGCCGGCAGTTTGCTTGTTTCCCGAATCGAGCGGATATCGGTGGTATGGCCGTAGTAGCTGACCACCATGGCCAGGCAGGCGAGTCCGCATTCATTGGCCTCGGCCTGGAAAATCATGGGCAGGCTGTGGCGGCTTGCAAACAGTCGGTTCACCAGATCAGTCCTCGCAGTGATCGCAGGGGTTTGAAAACAAGCCCGATCAGCGGGAGCTGGTCGGTGACGATATTGGCCTGGAACTGCATCCCGGCGAGCAGGGCGTGTTCTTCCGGGCCGCTGACGTTCTGCCGGTCAATAGCCGCCCGCACCCGGTAGACGGGCTCGTTGAGCACGCTCAGGGGCAGCAGTTGCTCCCGGGGGTCAAGGCGGGCGCCGGGCACCGAGTCGATGGTGGCGCTGTAGCGGCCGTATTCGCGGTAGTCGAAGGATTCATAGCTCAACAGGACCTGCTGGCCGAGGGCCACCTTGCCGATGATCCGGGAGGGCACATAGATTTCGGCGCTGAGCCGGGATTGCTCCGGGCCGAGGTAGATCAGCGGCTGTCCCGCCCGGAAGCTGTCGCCGACACGCGCGGCAACCGTGGCCACGAGGCCGTCCCGGTCGGCGTGGAGAAAAACCGATTGCTGGGTTTCCAGTTGCCTGATTTCCGACCCAAGTTGGCCGATTTCCTCGCCGAGGGAGAGATCAAGCTGGTTCTTGGCGAGTTTCTGCTGCTCATGATCGGCTTTCAGATCCTTGATGCGAAGCTCTTGCTCCGCCGCCTGACGGTCGGTCTCCGCCGCTTCCTGGGCGAGTTGCAGGTGCGCCGCATAGGCTTCGTCGAACTGGAAGCTGGTGATTGCGGCGGCTTCGAGCAGGGATTCGATTTGCCGCAGGTGCCGCTCGCTGACGCGGATCCGCTCGCGGAGCAACGCCTGTTTGCGCCTCGCGGTTTCCAGGGATTGGCCGGCGTGCGCCTGCAATTCCAGATTGCGGCGCAGGGCGAGTTCATGTTCTTCCTGGTGCAGCGGGACTTTCTCCCGCAAGGCGGCCTGGCGCTCGCGCAGGGCTTCGATGCGCAGGTCGTGGGCTTCGGAAAACTGGCTCACCGCGGCCAGCGACACCCGGGCCAGAGCTTGACCCGCCTCGACGGCATCGCCTTCCGCCACCAGCAATTCCTCCACCTGTCCCGAGCCGCCAATGGAGAGTTTCTGCAGCCCTTCCACCGGCACGAGCACTCCCGGAGCCTGTTCAGTGACCTTGTAGGAAGTCAGCGTCAGCAGAAGCCCGGCGCCCACGGTAATCGCCACCAGGACAAAGACCGCATTGCGCAGCAGATTCTTTCCTCCGGCCAGGGGGCGCGACTCGGCAATGCGGTACTTCTGTTGCAGCGCCTGGGGCCGGATCAGTTCATTTCTTTCCATCTGGCGATCCTCAACGGCCCCGGCTCAGTCCTGGCCCGAAAGCTTGCGTTCGATGCGTTCCACGAGGTCTCCCACGGTTTCCACCGCAACGAGTTCCTTCTCGTCGAGTTCCACCGAGAAGCTTTCCTCGAGTTCGTAAACCACCTCGAACATGGCCAGGGAATCGAGGTCGAGTTCGTCGAGTTCGCTGTCGAGATCAATGGCCTGGGGGTTCGATTCATTGCTGTAACGGGCCAGCAGGTGCAGTGTCTTGCTGCGGATGTGCATGGGATGTCTCCTGGGGTTGCGTGGCGCCCGGGGCGCCGGGTGGGATGAAATACAGCGGCAAGGCGCCGAGGTAGCGCCATTGCTCGGGGTTGGTGCGAAAGAAAGGCTCGAAAAAGCGGGTCAGCGCCGCGGTCAGGCGATTGGCGGCGGCGGCAAGCGACTCGCCGCGAATCCGTTCCGGCTCGAGCTGCTCGCCGAGGACGATCTGCCCGCGCTCGCCGTCGAACCAGTTGATCACCGGCAGCATGGGAATGCGGTTGGTGAGGCTGAGCAGCGCGGGCCCCTGGGGGAAAAAGGCCGGGCGTTGCAGAAAATCAACGCTTGCCGTGCCGCCGAACTGCCCGGTCAAATCGCAGAAAGTCACGAATTGCACGCCGGGGCTGCGCAGCAACGGCGCCAGGGTGCTGATGCTGGACTCGTCGGCGATCAGTTGTGATTCCGGGCCCTGGGCGCGTTTGCCGAAAGCGCGCCCCATGTTTTGGAAATACCCGTCACTGCCCCGGGCCTGGGAGAGGTAGTACACCCTGGCCCGGTCGCCGATGCCCGCGCCGAGCAGGTTGAGGCCGTAGATGTAGTCGCCGAAGTGGTAACTCACGAGCAGGCGAGACCGCGGGTCGGCTTCGATCAGTTCGCGCAATTTCCCCTTTTGGGGAAAATGCAGGCCAGCCACGAGCCGCCGCAGTTCAGGCGGTGGCAGGGGGTGGTTGCGGCGGTGCTCGAGCTGCGTCAACCACCGGTCGTTGGCGGCAAGCAGCCGCCGGGTCCGGTCGCGGGTCTCGCGCAGACAGGTGGCGACAGCGGCGATCTGTTCCGCGGAAAATCCGGTCTTGTTGCGGGCCATGATTGGGTCCTTGCCGAGGGGCTGGCCATAGGTGTAGGCAAGAATTTCCGGACGCGCCAAATTTTTGACGAAAATAATTTGCAGGCCGGAAAGAACCCGGCCTGCCGGTATAATCCGGGGCTGTTGGATTCAGGAGAGAGTTGGAGATGCACGAGGCGGACAGCTATTCGGCCCATGTGGCGCAGTTGGGCGAGCGCTACGGGCAGGCCATGGGGGACCGCTTCCCGGCGGTGCTGCTGCACAGCGGCGGCAGCGGCCATTACTTCGGCGACGACCGGGGAGTGCCCTTCCAGGCCTATGGCCATTTCGCCCAGTGGCTGCCGGTGAACCGCCCCAACCAGTTCCTGCTGATTCACCCGGGGGAGAAACCTGTCTACTTTCAGGTCGTTCCCGCGGACTACTGGTACGAGCAGGATTTCGCCATTGACGATAAATGGCGCGAGGCGCTGGAAGTGCGGCGCTTGTCGGCAGTGGCGGACCTGCCGAAACCTGAGCCGGGAACCGCCTGGCTCGGCCCGGACCCAACCCTGGCCGAAGAGCTCGGCATTGCGCCGGAGCATTGCAATCCCCCGGGGCTGCGCAAGCCGCTGGATTTCGCCCGGGCCGTCAAGACGCCCTACGAAACCGCCCAGTTGCGAGCCGCCAGCCGGCTCGCCATGCGCGCCCACCAGGCGGCCCGGCTGTGCTTTCTCGCCGGTGGCAGCGAATTCGATATCAACCTCGCCTTTCTCGAAGCCTGCCGCCAGATCGAGGAAGAACTGCCCTACACTCCCATCATCGCCCTTGACGAGAAATCAGCCATCCTCCATTACCAGCACAAGCGGCGGCAGCTTGCGGGCCCGCCCAGGGTGCTGCTGATCGACGCCGGCTGCCGGGTCAATGGCTATGGCTCGGACATAACCCGAACCTGGACCTCGGCGGCGGCGGATGCCCTGTTTGTCGATCTGCTCGCGGGCATGGACGAGCTGCAGCAGGGGCTGGTGGCGCAAGTCGGGCCGGGAATGGACTATGTGGACCTGCATCTCGCCGCCCTGGACAGGCTGGCGGAGTTGCTGCTTGCGCTCGGCATTTGCCGGGGCGGCGGCGAGCCCTTGCGGGAAGCCGGGATTCCACAATGCTTCATGCCCCATGGCGTGGGGCATCTGCTCGGCGTGCAGGTACACGATGTGGGCGGTCGCCAGCTTGATGCCCGGGGCGGGGAGCGGCCGCCGCCAGAGCATTCCCCGGCCTTGCGCAATACCCGGATCATGGTGGAAGACATGGTGTTCACCATCGAGCCCGGTTGCTACTTCATCCCCATGCTTCTCGAACCCCTGCGGGAATCGGCGAAGGCGCGGCTGATCGACTGGAACGCCGTCGACGCGCTCTACAGCCATGGCGGGGTAAGGGTCGAGGACAATGTGCGGGTAAGCGCTTCGGGGACGGAGAATCTTACTCGGGAGGCCGCGCCAGCAGCGGCCTGATTTCCGCCAGGGTCAACTCCAGCGCCTGCTGGTTGGCGGCGATTACCGCCTTGCCGGCTTCGCCCATTCGCTCGCGCAGTTCGGGATTCGCCAGCAGCTCGCTCCAGAGCTCGCCGAGGGCCTCGCCATCCCCGGCGCTGTGCAGGGCGCCCGCGTCTTCCAGCAACTCGCAGAGGTCCGCGAAATTGAATCGCGAAGGGCCAATGCTCACCGGGGCGCCCACCGCGGCAGGTTCCAGCACATTGTGGCACCCGGTATCCACCAGGCTGCCGCCGACAAAGGCAATGTCCGCGCTGGCGAAGTAGGCCATCATCTCGCCCATGGAATCGCCGATGAGGATTTGCGTGGCGTCAGTGATCGATTCGGCTTCGCTGCGTCGTCCGCTGCGGAAACCTTCGGCGACGCACAGGACAAAAGCTTCGTCAAAGCGCTCCGGGTGCCGGGGCACGATCAGCAGCAGGCTTTCGGGATGGTCCGCGAGACAGCGCCGGAAGGCTTGCAGCACCTTGCCTTCTTCGCCTTCCCGGGTGCTGCCGGCAACGATCAGCCTGCGTCCGCCCTTCCAGTGTTCGATGGCGTCAAGCGCCTGCGGCTTGTTCCCCGAGCCATGCAGGGTGAACTTCAGACTGCCCGTCACCTGCACATTCATCGCGCCAAGATCGTGAAAGCGTTCCGCATCGGCCTCGGATTGGGCGCAAATCCGCTGCATCTGCCCCAGCATGGTCTGGCTCAAACGCGGAAAACGCCGGTACGCCCGCCAGGACTTGTCCGACAGGCGGCCGTTGACGAGCAGCACCGGCACTCCCGCGCGCCGCGCCTCGTGGATGGTATTGGGCCAGAGTTCGGTTTCCATCAGCAGCAGCATCCGCGGCCGGAACGCATGCAGAAACCGGCGCAGCATCCAGCCGATGTCATAGGGCGCGTAGTGCTGTATCACTGAATCGCCGAATAGCCGCCGGGCCTGCTCCGCGCCGGTGGGCGTCATGTTGGTCAAAAGTATCTGGAGATCAGCGAATTCAGCGCGCAAGGCCTCCACCAGCGGCTTCGCCGCCACGGTTTCCCCCACGGAAACCGCATGCAGCCAGATGAGCGGTCGCGCCGGATCAAACTCCGCCGGCGGGCGAATAAGCCCAAAGCGTTCCCCAATGCGCTGCCGATAAGCCGGCGCCCGGCGCGACCGCCACAGCAGGCGCAGCCAGACGCCAGGCAGCGCCAGATGGAAAACCAGGCTGTAGATCAGTCGTTGCATGAAGGGAACCACCGCGAATGCCTGCCCCGGCCACGATGCGGGAAAAGTTATCGGATGCCCTCCAGCGATTCAACTGACACCAGGAGCCAGGATTTGCGGTGGTCGAAGTTCTTGCCGGTGTAGTCGTCTTCGCCGCAGAGCCAGGCGCGGCGCACGCAACGGGCGACGCAGTGGTAGTAGCGGGTGCGCTCCGGCTGGACGATTTGTGAACGGGGCCAGGAGCCTGCGCCGCAGGTCATGGAGTTTCCGTTGACCGTGGGTTCCGGTGGGGAAGGTTTAGGCGAGAACGGTTCCGAATGCCAAGTTTTCGAGGAAATCAATGGCGAGGGGCTGATCGGAACAGGGGCAGAATCTGTAGCTGAATTCGAACCTTGACTGGTTGGATGGGTGTCCTGCTTGGTCTTGAGGGCTCCTCTATCTCAACGGCTTTCCGAGCGGATGAGTGGTTTGTCGGTGATTACAACATTAGTGCAGGAGTTTTCGGGAATGATTGTTCGGGATTTGATTTCAGCAGTTATCGGATCAAAGACGACCACGGAACCTCCAATTGTCATTACAATATCTTCTCGGCCCGGAATTCTGACAACGTTCATTTGTGATCCACCGCGGCCAAATTCGAAAGTATCGCGAAAGTCGTGTGAGGCCAGTAGTTCGCCCGTGTATCGATTGTAAACTTCAAGTGTTGAAGTGTAGTCATCGTAGTTCATTTTGACATAGAAAAATTGTTCGTCAGGGGCACCCCAAGGTGGAACGAGACCCCTGTTTTCTTCTAACTGCACAAATTGGCCTTTTTCTCCAGTACGCAAATCCCAAGTGCTAACCCCGCCTGCCCATTCTCTGAATGTTTCTCCGACCATACGAGAGCCTGAGGGAAAAATTTCAGCTACGTGATTTCCATCCGGAGAAATTTCATAGTGCCGCCACATTGGCAAGTCAAGATCACCCAGGATTTCTCCGGTTACTGAATCCAGGACCGTTAGTAGTTCGTCCCCACCAAGATGGCTGACGTAAAGAACATCCAGAGCCGGATTCAGCTTAACTCCATCCGCCATAGTGGAAGGAAAAACTGTCGAGCCACTATAAAGGTAAGATTGAAATACTGTATCCAAAGTATCGTTTAGTCTGACTGCAACTATGGGAATATAATCCCTACGCGGCAACATTGACCCGCTTGCCACATAGAGAACCGATCGCTCATGATCTATATCGATTCCAGTTGGGTCATTCATCCACTCCAATACACTCGACGACCAAACCAGTTCACCAGTATCCAGGTTTATATGGTGGATTCTATGGTCGCAACTCGCGACGTATCCATACCACGTTGAAGGAGCATTTTCTCTACTAAAAATCCCTACAACCACAACCATCAAAATCGCAATCGCAATCGCAATCGCACAAGATAGCGAGACTTTCTGTCTTTTGTCCATTCTAATTCGTCTCCTTTTTCTTTACCGTGGTCTCCCTGCATTTTGTGTCCAGCATCTTATTCTGCGGATGTTCCCAAGTCTTGTTGTTCATGTGGCATCGGATGGCGGTTCTGTAATCGCATCCATCAAACGATAGATTCATGTTTTCGTCGATTATCCTTGGTTCCTTACCTTTTGGAGCCGGTCTTTTCGGAGCACAATTTATTTCTCCTCCATTACCACTTGGTGCATACAAATGGCTACCTGTATTGTATCGAGAAAAAACATCATTCCAGATATTCTCTCTGGGGCCTGTTAACACTATACAGGCAATTTGTGGTATTCTCCCTTTTACTCCTATTCCACGCAAGAACACGGGGGAATCCATCAAATGGAACTTACCGAGGTCCAGTACGAACGAATCGCGCCGCTGCTTCCCAGGCAGCGGGGGAACGTCAGCCTTTCGAATCGCCAGGTGCTCAACGCGATTCTGTACGTGGCCGAGCACGGCTGCAAGTGGCGCGGGCTACCGGAACGTTTCGGCAATTGGCACACCGTCTACACGCGGATGAACCGCTGGTCCAAAAATGGCGTGCTGGACCGCGTGTTCGAGTTTCTGCAGCGGGAGCGGATGGTGCGGGTCAAGGTCGAGGCGCTGGGTCTGGACAGCACCAGCGTCAAGGTGCATCCGGACGGCACGGGGGCGCGAAAAAAAACGGCCCGCAATCCATCGGCAAATCCCGCGGCGGCTGGACCACCAAGATTCATATGGTTGCCGCGGATGCTCGAACGGCAGTTGCCTTCACGCTCTCCCCGGGTCAGGCGCACGACACCCCGGAAGGACGCAGGCTCCTGAACGGGATGCCGGCGCCGCCGGGCGGCCCGGCGTTGGTGATGGACCGCGCCTACGAGGACAACGAGACGCGACAGTTGGCGCTCGACCTCGGTTTCGTCCCCGTCGTCCCACCGAAGAGCAACCGCCTGGACCCCTGGGAGTATGACCGGGAAATGTACAAGCGGCGCAACGAGGTCGAGCGTCTGTTTCGAAGGCTCAAAGGCTTCCGGCGCATCTTCTCGCGATTCGAGAAGCTGGACGTGATCTTCCTCGGCTTCATCGTCTTCGTGCTCATCGTCGATGCGTTGCGTTAGTGTGAACAGGCCCTAGTCCAAGAAACCCGCGCCGTATCCGATCCATTGGCCGTTATCGTGGATGGGGAAACACTTGCACTCAGGGTAACGGCGTTTATGGCTTCCCAGTTGATGGTGTGCGATGTAGTGCCGCCGTCTCCAGAGCAGGAAAAGGTGAGGCTGTGTTTCCCTGCCGGATACGGTCCCAGTGTGGCGGAGCCGCTGGTGGGGTATTTCGTGCCGGCTAGCATGCAGGACTTGGCGTTGGTCGCCGAGTAGGTGACGGTGAACTTGTCGACGTTGGCTTCCAGCAGGGACTTTGAAAGCGTGGTGGTTATCACCGGTTTTGGAACACCATAGACCGTCACGGTAACGGAATCGGCGGCGTATCCGGCCTTGCCGTTGTTGTAGCACTCTATCAGTATGCTTTTTACTCCAGTGGTGGTCCACGGTCCAACGGTAATCTTGCCGGAGGTCGCCCGTGCGACGCCGTCCACTGTGCAGTATCTGGCGTTGTCGGCTTCCCAGGTCACCGTGGCTGTCCCTGACGTGATGGGAACCCGGGCGGGCGAAACCGAAGTGGTGAGGAAAACGGGCTCGGAACCTTCCTCCTCCGGACTGTTTGATCCGTCGTCGTCATCGTCATTATCGTCGCCGGGACCACCGGGGTCCTGTTGCTGTCCGGTCGGGCTGCCCTGCCCGCCCGACCCGTCCTGGGCGTGTGCGGCCACATTGAATCGCGCAAGGGATGGCAGGCAGACTGCCACCTGCATGAGATTCTGCGACTTCGCGCAGAATGACGGGAGGTGTGAAACAAAGTTTCGTGCGCGGGCCGAACTCTGCCGGGTATGGCTTTGGGGCTGGAAAGCGACCGGAGCCTTTTTGGTACCGTGCAGAATGAGAATCGCTGATAAAGGAGGAACCACCGCGAATGCCTGCGCCGCGGGCTTCTGGGGTATGCTTGCGTCAGGAGCCTGCGGCGCAGGCTCCTGGCCCGGCCACGATGCGGGAAACGTTATCGGATGCCCCCCAGCTATTCAACTGACATCGTCATTTTCGGCGGCGGCGTGGCCGGGCTTTGGCTGCTGAACCGGCTGGCGGCGGCGGGATACCGGACCATTCTGCTGGAGCGGGATGCGCTTGGCGGCGGCCAGTCGATTCATGCCCAGGGCATTATTCACGGCGGCCTGAAGTATGCCCTCCGCGGCGCTTTCAGCGGCGCCTCCCGGGCGATTGCCCACATGCCCGCGCGCTGGCGCGAGTGTATCGCCGGCAACGGAGAGATTGACCTGTCCGCCTGCAAGCTGTCCAGCCCGCATTGCTATCTCTGGTCCGGCGATGGCCCTGGCGGCGGCATGAAGGCTTTTCTCGGGAGCAAGGCGGTCGGCGGCGGGGCGCAAGTGGCCGCAGAGGCGGAAATTCCCGGATTTCTCCGGGGCCGCGGCCTGGTGTATCGCCTGCCGGATTTTGTGGTGGACACCCATTCCCTGATTCGAGCCCTGGCGCAAGGGCATGCCGGGCGCATGTTCATTTCGGGAAGTGACAGCTCGGGAGACACACTGACATTCGAGTGGGCTGGCGACCACCGGGAACTTTGGGTGCAAGGCGCCGAAGGGTCGTTACGAATCAAGGCCCGGCGCTACCTCTTCTGCGCTGGAGAAGGCAATCAGGCATTGAGCGAGCAGGCGGGGCTGACCATTCCACGCTGCCAGTTGCGCCCGCTGAAGATGGTTTCGGTTGCCGGCGCCGCGCTGCCCGAGACCTTCCTCCATGTGCTTGGCGCGGGCCTGAGCGCCACTCCGCAGCTTACCATCACTTCCCATCGCGACGCGAATGACACTCCGGTCTGGTATCTCGGCGGCGAACTTGCCGAAGCCGGTGTCGAGCGCACGAACGCCCGGCAGCTCGAAGTGGCCAGGGCCATGCTCGCCGAACTGCTGCCGGATGCCATGATGGACGAACTGGAATGGCGCTGCCTCGACATCAACCGGGCGGAACCGGCAAGCCGGGGCGGCCGCAGGCCCGACAATGCCAGCCTTTGCTCCGAACAGGACGTGATCGTGGCCTGGCCGGTCAAGCTCGCCCTGGCGCCGGTGCTGGCGGACCAGGTGATGAACAGGCTGCGGGAGGATGGAATCGGGCCCGGCAACGCCGGCGGGTCTCAAGTGGACGATTCGGACCAGTTAGCCAGCGTCTTTCCCGGGTCCCCCGCTTTTGCCCGGCCCTTCTGGAGTTGAATGGATGCTGCCCAGGCGCAAACTCGGCGATACCGGCATGGATGTCCCCTGCCTCGGGCTCGGCACGGTGAAGTTCGGCCGCAAGGAACAGGTGAAGTACCCTGGGGGTTTCGAGCTTCCTTCCGACCGGGAAATCAGATCGCTGCTCGCCCAGGCGCGGGAAGCGGGGATCAACCTGATCGACACCGCCCCGGCCTATGGCAGCAGCGAACAGCGTCTTGGCCGGCTCCTGCCGGAGCGGGACCATTGGCTGATTTGCACCAAGGTGGGAGAAATCTTCGCCGGCGGCGTTTCGCGGTTCGATTTTTCCGCGGGCCATGTGCGCGCCAGCGTAGAACAAAGCCTGCGCCACTTGCGCACCGATCGTGTCGATATCGTGCTGATTCACTCGGACGGAAACGACCTGGACATTCTGGAAAAGTCCGACTGCGTCGAGACGCTCGACAGGCTGCGCGACGAGGGCCTGCTGCGCGCCATCGGCATGAGTTCCAAGACCGTCGCCGGCGGCCTGCGAGCCATGGAACTCGTTGATGTGCTGATGCTCACCTACAACCGCGCCGACACCAGCCAGGCCCCGGTGATCGAACAGGCCCACCGGGCCGGCAAAGGCGTCCTTATCAAGAAAGGCCTCGCCAGCGGACACGCCCTACATGTCCCCGGCGCCGACCCCACCGAAACCTTCCGCTTCCTCCTCGCCCCCCCCGGAGTAAGCTCCGTCATCACCGGCACCATCAACCCAAACCACCTCCGGCAAAACATCAAGGCGGTGTCGAGTGTTTTCATAACCTGGGAGCCTGCGCCGTAGGAATTCGCGGCTGCAAATCCGCTCCCGTCCGCGCCCCCGGTCTATCGACGCGGGGCTATCCAGAGAGATTCTGCGATTTCGCACAGAATGACGGATGGAGACGAGTCAGCTGAACCACGTGCTGTCATCCTGCGCGCAGTCGCAGGATCTCATTGGGAGGCTCCTACCTGAGATTCTGCGACTACGCTTCGCTTCGCGCAGAATGACGGGTGGGGGGGGGGGTGCTTCGTTTCGACCCGGCAGCGGCGATGCATCGCTACCCTCCCCGCATCTTCTCCACCATCGCCGAAGTCGAACAATCGTCTATAAAGGCGAGCACATGCACTTCGCCGCCCCATGCTCTGACGAGCTCCCCTCCCACCACCTGGTCCAGCGTATAGTCCCCGCCCTTGACCAGCACTTCCGGACGCAATTCCCGCAGCAGATTCTCCGGGGTGTCTTCGCTGAAGCTTACCACCCAGTCCACCGCGCTGAGTCCGGCCAGCACCCGCAGGCGCCGGTCCAGGGGATTGATGGGGCGGCCGGAGCCTTTCAATCTGGCTACGGAAGCATCGTCGTTCACCGCCACCACAAGACGGTGCCCGAGCTTGCGCGCCTCGTCGAGATAGCCCACATGGCCGGCGTGGATGATGTCAAAGCAGCCGTTGGTGAAGACGATGCGCTCGCCGTGTTCCCGGGCGTCCTCCACGGCGATGCGCAACTGGTCGGCGCGCATGATGCCGCGACCGCTGTCTAGTTCGGCCATCAGCGCCCGGCGCAATTCCGGCGCGCTGATGGCGGCGGTGCCGAGTTTGCCCACCACCAATCCCGCGGCAAGATTGGCCAGCACCACCGCGTCGGTGAGTTTCTCCCCCGCCGCCAGCGCCGCGGAAAGCACCGAGATTACCGTGTCTCCGGCGCCGGTCACGTCATAGACTTCCCGCGCTCGTGCGGGAAGATGCAATTCCGGCGCATTGGGGCGGATCAAAGTCATGCCGTTTTCGCCCCGGGTAATGAGCAGGGCTTCGAGTTCAAGCTCGACGATCAGGCGCTCACCCTTGTCCACCAGTTCCTGTTCACTGGCGCTCGGGCCCATGACGGCTTCGAACTCCGCCAGATTGGGAGTTATCAGGGTCGCCCCGCGATAGCGCCGGAAATCTTTTCCCTTGGGGTCCACGATGACGGGGATGTCTTGCCCGCGGGCCAGGGCGATGAGTTCTTCCACCTGGCCGAGAACGCCCTTGTCATAATCGGATAGCAGCAGGACCTGGGACCGTGGCAGCAACTCGGTAATCGTGGCGGCGAGCCCTTCGATGTCGCCGCGGCCGAATCGCTCTTCGAAATCGAGCCGGATCAATTGCTGCTGGCGACCGATCACGCGCAGTTTGGTGATGGTGGGCTTGTCGGCGGAGCGCTGGAACTTGCAGTAGACCCCGGCGGCTTCCAGCCTGTCCCGCAATTCCCGGGCGGTGTCATCATCGCCCACCGCGCCGACCAGTGTGGCGGCGCTGCCCAGGGCCGCGATATTGAGGGCGACGTTGCCGGCGCCGCCGGGGCGGTCTTCGCGCTTGCCCACCCGCACCACGGGCACCGGCGCTTCCGGGGAAATCCGCGAGGCTTCGCCATGCCAGTAGCGGTCGAGCATGACGTCTCCCACTACGAGCAATCTTGCATCCTGAAAGGCAGGCATCGAGGGTTTCATGAAGCTCGCCGCTTGTGCCGGGAAGGCGAGCCGGATAGTAACATATGGCTTTGGGACGGCATTGCCCTTGGCGCTTTTTCGGCATTTACAGAGGAGGATGATTCGAAATGGGAATTGTTAATTTCGTTGCTTTTCTCGCCAACATTTTTTTGACGGTCAACTTCGTGCCAGCGGTGATATACGACCAGAAGACCGGGGAATTCAAGGGTTACCTGCATCCGGCGCCGATCTTCTGGCTGGTGGTGGCCGCAGTTGCGGGGTCCCGGCTTTTAATCCCGGCGGGAGTTAGCTAGGGTTATGGCTTCGGTCTGGTCGGGGTTTGGCTTGGATGGCGCGGGGAGGGTCGGGCGAAGCAGTTGACTTGCGGGGGTTTTGGTGGCCCCGGTACTGGGGCACCTGGGCGCTGCTTGGAATGGCTTGGCTGGTGGCGCGATTGCCCTGGTCCTGGCAGCTTCGGCTTGGGGCGGGGCTCGGGCTGCTCAGCTACCGGCTGGCGCGCTGGCGGCGACACGTCTGTGAAGTGAATCTGCGGCTGTGCTTTCCCGAGCTTGATGCCCGGGCCCGAAAGCGGCTGGCGCGACGGGTTTTCGTGGCCAATGGAATCGGGCTGGTCGAGGTTGCGATTTCCTGGTACCGCAACCCGGAGGGCTTTCGTTCACGCACGCATATCGAAGGGTTGGAGAACCTGCAACAGGCGCTGGCCAAGGGGCGGGGGGCGCTGCTGGTGGCGGCGCATTTTTCGACGCTGGAAATCGGCGGCTTTCTGCTCAGCCTGTTTCATCCCATGGCGGTCAGTTATCGCGCCCATGAAAACGCCCTGTTCGATGCGGTGATGTTCCGTCGCCGCAGCAGGCTGTATCCCCGGGTGATCGAGCGGCGCGATGTGCGCGGGGCGCTGCGCAGCCTGCGGGACGGGTTTGCGTTGTGGTACGCGCCAGATCAGGATTACGGCCCGCGCCGGGCGGTTTTCGTGCCATTCTTCGGGGTCGATGCGGCCACGATTACCGCCACGAGCCGCTATGCCTCCGCCAATGATTCGCCGGTTCTTTTTTTCAGCCATTACCGGCGGCCGGACAATTCAGGCTACCATTTGCGCATCAGCCCCGAACTGGAAGATTTTCCCTGTGGCGACGAGCGCGAAGACGCCATCCGGATCAATCGCCTGGTGGAGCAGGCCGTGCGCGAACAGCCGGAGCAGTATCTGTGGCTGCACAAGCGCTTCAAGACCCGGCCGGCCGGCGAAGCGGACCTGTATCGGCAAGCCAATGGCGGCGCAGACGATTAGGAGCCTGCGCCGCGGGAATTCGCGAAAGCGAAAATCCGATATCGCCCCGCCCTTGACCGTTCGGTTGAGGCGAATATTGGGGTATATTCAACGAAGTCGAACGGTCAAGGGCGTGGATGAGAGCGGATTTGCAGCCGTGAATTCCCGCAGCGCAGGCTCCTGAGCCATGAGGGGCAGGGCTGCAAGGCTTGTCGAGCGGCTTGAGCAGACCGATGCGAGGCTGTGGGCGGTTGCGGCGAGCCTGCTGCTTTCGGCCTGGGCCGGGCTCGGCGTGCAGGTGCCCAATGACGACGCTTTTGTCTACATCCGCACCGCCCGGATTTTCCTCGATGAGGGTATCGAAGCCGCCTTCGGGCACTATGCCTGGGCCGGCTATCCGGTGCTGCTCGGGCTGGTCGGCTCCCTGGGGCCGGGGCCCTTTGCCGCGGCCTACCTGCTCAATGCGCTGTTCTTCGCCCTGCTGGCATTCGCTTTCGTCAGCATCTGCCGGGAGTTCTCCACGGACCGCCGCCTGCTCGCCCTGGCGGCGCTGACGATTCTGCTTTTTCCGGAAATCAACGAATACCGCTATCTCATTCTGCGCGATACCGGATTCTGGGCCTTTTCCCTGCTCGGGCTGTGGTGCCTGATTGCCTATGGCGCCGAAGGTTCGTGGAAGTATTGCCTGTTCTTCGCCGCGGCGATGGTGTTCGCCACATTGTTCCGCCCGGAGGCGGCGCTTTATCTGTTGCTTGCGCCATTATGCCTGCTCTTCGATCAACGCTACCCCCGGGCCGAGCGGTTCCTGCTGCGCTTTCGCATGTTGGCGGCGGCGCTGGGCGCCCTGCTGCTGTGTTTGCTGGGCGGCCTGGCATTCGGTTTGAACCTGTTCCATCAGATGATCGAATCGGCCTCCACCTATCTGCCTTTTGTGCAATCGCTGTTTGATCCCGTGAGTCGGGAGGCCGCCGCCGAGGCCATTTTCGGCGGGCATGCCGCCACCTGGTCCGGGCGTTATCTGCCGCTGTTTCTGGTCGCGGGCTTGCTGGCGATCCTGGTGGTGGAGCTGTTCTACGCCGTAGGCATGCCGTTTACGCTGATTCTGGCGTGGGGATACTGGAAAAGATGGCTGTTGCCGGACCGCAATGCCACCCTGCCGATCATCGCTTTCGCCCTCATCAATCTGCTCACGGTGCTCGGCTTCATCCTGCTGACGCGCTACCTGACAAGCCGTTACGCCATGATGTTCAGTCTTTCCCTGGCTGTCTTCGTGCCCTTCATCGCCCGGCAAATGCTGGCAAGGGCGCTGCCGGGAAGCCGGGCCGCAGTCTGGCTGCTCGTGCTGTTCTTCAGCTTCTCCGCAGTGGATTCCTTCTACAGCTTCGGTCGCTCGAAAGCCCATGTCGGGGATGCCATCGCCTGGCTGGACGCCAATCACGACGGGGCCGCCGCGCTGATCACCAATGTCCGGGCAGTGGCGTATTTCAGCGGGCTGGTTCCCGAGTACGACCAGGTCCAGCCGCAGCTCGCGGAAGAGCGGATTCTCGCAGCGGAATCGGGGGATCTTGTTGTGGTGGAGACATCGGTGGCTCTCGGCCAATTGCGGAATCAAGCCGAAGTTTCCGCATTGCTGGAACCCGTTGTCGCCTACCCCGAAACTGGCGCGCCCTCCATTTTCATCTACCGGCGCAGATAGGGACGCAGGCAACCCTACCAGCTATCCTCTTCCGGGCGGCGGGTGACCAGCAGGTCTTCGAGGATCAGGTATTTCAGGCCCGAATTGACGAACAGTTCAATGGCGTGCTCCGGCGAACAGACCAGCGCTTCGCCGGGGCGGCTCATGGAAGTGCTGATGAGCAGGGGATGGCCGGTTTCCCGCTCGAAGCGGGTCAGCAGGCGATGGAAATCCGGGAAGCGCCCGGCCTCGACCACCTGCGCCCGGGTGCTGCCATCCTCGTAGGCGATGTGGGGATAGCGCCGGTGCCAGTCTTCCGCGATGTTCACCCCGATGCTGCGCCAGGGGTCCGCTTGCCGGCCTTCGAGCAGTTCCCCGGCGGCACTGGCAAGCACCGCGGCGGCGAGTGGCCTCTTGATCTCGCGAAACTTGAGCTGGCTGTTGATCAACTCGGAAACGTTCTTCTGTTGCGGATGCGCCAGCACACAGCGATTGCCGAGGCTGCGCTGGCCGAATTCCAAAGCGCCGCGAAACCAGCCCACGAGTTCTCCCGCCGCCAGCAGTTCCACGGCCTTGCCGTGTGGATCGTCGAGCGCTTCCCAGCAGGGTTTGTCGCGGTGGCTGCGGCAGGCGGCAATGCACTCGCTGGAAGCATAGGCGGGGCCGAGCAACAGATTGTTCACCGGCGCCAGCTTCTTGCCCTCCGCCCGGACGACATGGGCCGCCGCGCCGATGGCGGTTCCCGAGTCGCTGCAGGCGGGATGGACGATGAGGCGCTTGACCTTGTCCCAGTTTGCCAGCCGCTGGTTGAGCCGCAGGTTCATGGCGCCGGTGCCCGCCACGGCAAGCACGCCGGTTTCCGCGAGCACATCGCCGAGATGGTGTTCCAGCAGTTGCAGGGCCAGGTCTTCGTAGAGTCGCTGGATGGCGGCGGCATAGTGGAGATAGGGGTCGTCCACCAGATTGCCGACCCGCCGCGGCCCGAGCATTTCCACCAGCTTCTGGCTGAAGTAATGGCCCTGGGAGCGGGCCTTGTAGCGGCGCAGCCCAACGGTGCCAATCAGCTTGTTGTTGACTCTGAGCCTGCCCTCCCGGCAGCTTGCCAGGGGCGACAGGTCGTACCTGCCCGGGTCCCCCAGGGGGGCAATTCCCATGACGCGCAATTCGCCGTCGAGAATTTCAAAACCGAGGTAATCGGTGAGCGCCGCGTACATGCCGCAGAGCGAGTCCGGATTGTGGAACTCCTTGCGCTTGCGGATGCGGCCGTCCTCGCCCACGGCGAAGAGCATGTTGCTGTACTCGCCCTTCGCGTCGTTGCAGAAGATTGCGGTTTTTTCCGCGGGCTCGTTCAGCAGGTAGGCGCTGGCGGCGTGGGCAAGCTGATGTTCCACCGGCAGGATTGGCGCTTGCCCCGGTGCGATGTGCAACTGCGCCAGCAGCCCCCGTAACCGGCGAAGATAGCGGCGGTAGCGGCGGTTGCCGTTGAGCAGGCAGTCGAGGCTGCGGTCCGGGGCGTACCAGTGGCGCCGGGCATAGTGCCAGCGCGCCGCGTCGAACAGGCTGATGGGGCTGTAGGGAATGGCGATGCGGTTGATTTCGCTCGCCCGGACGCCGGCGATCTGCAGGCATTGCCGGGCGGCGTGATAGGGCATTTCGCCCCGGGCGTGACGGCGGCGGGTCAGCCTTTCCTCTTCCACCGCGGCGATCAGTTCGCCGTCGCGAAACAGCGCGGCGGCGGGATCGTGGCCGATGGCGCCGGCAAGGCCGAGGGTGTATGTGGGGCTTTTTGCTGTCATGGCCGTTTCGACTGCCCGCCTGTTATTCCGCCAAGCTGTTCCAGAATATCCACCGCCGCCTCCGGCATCCTGCCGAGTTCTTCCTCGCGGCCATAGCGCAGGCCGTTCCCGCTCCAGGGCGCGCTGCCGAGTTGGCCGAGCATGGCCCCGAGGCGGCGGTTGAGTTCCCGCTGGGCGAAGGGTTCGCCGCAGACTTCACCGGCGCCAGCCCGGCTGACATGCACGGCATAGCCGCAGCTTGCGGTGGTCAGCACCGGCAGGCCCGCCGCCAGGGCTTCGAGCAATACATGGCCGGCGCTTTCCGACCAGGCCGGATGCAGCAGCAGGTCCGCCGCCTGATAGAAGCGATCGATGTCGTCTCTTCCGGGCAGAATGTGGACTCGGTGGGCGACGCCGAGCCTGCGGGCGAGCCGCCGGGGGCCTGTCGCGCGACCGCGGCCAATGAGCAGATAGCGGCAGTTTTCCCGGACTTCTTCCGGTAACGAAGCCAGGGCGCGCAGGGAACGATCCACCCCCTTGATGCGAAACCCTGAGCCTACCTGAAGCAACAGCCTTTCATTTGTTCCAAGCCCGAGTTCCCCGCGGCAGGCCTGTCTCGTGGCCGCATCGCGCCGGGCGGCCTTGCGGTCGGCCGCAAGGCCCGGCGGCAGCAGTCGCAAGCGGTCGGCACAGCCTGGGTAATGGCGCAGATACTCTTCCCGTTGCCGCTCGCTCAGCAGCAGGGAGACCGTTGCGCTTGCCGGGCCGAAGACCGCCTGCTCGTAGGCGCGGAAATGGCGGAAACGGGAGCTCAGGCGATACCAGGCGCCGCGCTGCCCCAGGGCCTTTTCGGCAAAGCAGGAATCGGCGGCGAAATAGGCGTCGAGCAGGGGCATCTTGTTGAAGCCGAGCACCAGGTCCGCCGGTTCCCTGGCCAGCTCCTGTTGCAGCAGGGCGGTATAGCTCCGGTATCGCCCGAGCCGGCTGAGGCCGCGGGCCGGGACCAGCCTGAGCCGCAGACCTTCCGGTTCGGGGCCATGCCAGGCCATGGCGTACACCGTAACCCCGTGGCCCCGGACGCGGCATTCCCTGGCCAGGCGCAGCATGTCGCGCTGCTGGCCGCCGTGGGGGAACCAGGCATAGATCAGAAAGGCCAGCTTCATGGGTTCCCTGCCAGCAGTTTTTCAAAGCGCCGCCAAACCGCATCGGGCCTGTGGCTGGCGAAACAGGGAGGCCGCACGGGGAAGGTTTCGCCCTGCTCCCGGTCGAACACCGGCTCACCCTGATAGGCGCAGGTTTTCTTCATGCAGGGCGCGCAATCAATGTCCGCGGCGAGATGCAGTTGGCGGCGGCCGCAGGTGCCGCTGAGGTCGGGATTGGTGGGGCCGTACAGCGTCAGCGCGGGCTTGCCCAGGGCGGCGGCAAGATGGCCGAGGCCGGTATCCACGGCAATCACGCCATCGGCTTGGAGCATGTGCCGGGCCAGCCCGGTGAGGTTCTGCTTCTCCAGCACCGCGGCATTCGGGTTGCCGCCGGCGATCAGCTCCGCCCGGCGTTTTTCCTCCGGGTCGCCCCAGGGAAGCTCGATGCGGTAACCGGCGGCGGCGGCGTTTTCGCCGAGTTGGCGCCAGTAGGCGTCGGGCCAGTGCTTGGTGGCCCAGGTCGTGCCATGAAGAAAGAGCACGACGCCGGAAGACCCGGACGGAGCCTCCTGGCTGATTCGCCCCAATTCGATGCCGTAATCCACCGAAGACTTGCTGTAGCGATAGTTCAGCGCCCGGGAGAATAACTGCCGCAACCGGTCCACGGCATGGGTGTCCCATGGCACCGAGTACGACTGGTTGTAGAACAGCGAGGAAAGCGGCTCCCTGGCGGTCTGGTTGCTGAGGCCGATGGTGAGTCCCTTGGACATGCGGCTGATGATGCCGCTCTTGATCAGGCCCTGGGCGTCGATGACCAGGTCGTAATGCTCGGCCCGCAAGCGTTGCCGGAATGCGCGAACCTCGCGCTGGAGCCAGGTTTTCAGCAGATTGCGCCGCCAGCGCCGGAGGGAGACGGGGATTACCTTGTCCACCGCCGGGTGCCAGGCGGGCACATCGACGAAGTTTTCTTCCACCACCCAGTCGAAGACCACGTCCTTGCGGGCGTTGGCGGCGTCGGTGACGGCCGGCAGGGTATGGATGATGTCTCCCAGCGAAGAGACCTTGACGATCAGAATCCGCAATTCGCCGCTTCCCCGGAGTTTAGGAGCCTGCGCCGTAGGAATTCACGGCTGCAAATCCGCTCTCATCCACGCCCCCGCCCGCTCGATTTCGTTGCATATCCACCAATATTCGCCTCAATCGATCGGCCGGGGGCGCGGCGATAGCGAATTTTCGCTTTCGCGAATTCCTACGGCGCAGGCTCCTGGCCCCGCAGTCTTTCGATGGCCCCGGCCACGAGTTCGGGCTGTATTCCGGTCAGGCAGCGCAAATGGCCATAGGGACACTCGCGCTGGTAACAGGGTTGGCATTCGATGCCGGTGACGAGCAATTCTACCCTTTCGGCCAGTGGCGGGGTAAATTTCGGCGAACTCGAGCCATAGATTGCCGCCAGCGGCCTGTCCAGGGCGGCGGCGACGTGCATCAGCCCGGAGTCATTGGAGACCACAGCCCCGGCCAGGGAAAGCAGGTCGATGGCTTCGGCGAGGCTTGTCTCGCCGGTGAGGTCGCGGCAGCGGGAAGACCATTCATCGCCGATACCGGCGATGATTTCCGCCGCGATGCCCCGGTCGTTTTCCGAACCGAACAGCCACAGTTGCCAACCCCGGGCAAGATAATCCCGCGCCAGTTCGCCATGGCCCGCAGCGGGCCACTGCTTGGATGGCCCGAACTCCGCCCCCGGGCAGAGCGCGAGCACGGGATGTTGCGGGTCCAGTTTCAGTCTGGCCAGGGCCTGGTCGCGGTCGGGTTCCCGTACCTGCAGGCGCGGTCGGGGCAGCTCGGCGGGGAGCGGGCTGTCCGGCGGCAGGCCCAATGCCACGAATCGCTCCACCATCCTGGGCAGCTTCTCCTTGTTCAGGCGGCGGCAGTCGTTGAGGAGCCAGCCGCGCCATTCGCCCCGCCACCCGGTCCGCCGGGGAATCCCGGCATGAAAAGGGACCAGGGCCGACTTGAAGGAATTGGGCAGGACGATGGCGTGGGTGAAGCCTCTTTGGCGCAAGCCGCGGCCGAATTCCCGGCGCCTGTCCCAGTGCCACTCGCCGCGGCGGAAGGGCGAGTCGAGGCTTTGCTCCACTTCGGGCATGCGCTCGAGCAGGGGGCGGGTCCAGTCCGGCGCAAGGACGCTGATTTCATTATCGGGATGATTGGCCTTCAGTTGCCGGAAAAGCGACTGGGCCATGACCATGTCGCCGACCCAGGACGGCCCGACGATGAGGTATTTCCCCGGCGCAATCCCGGATTCAGGCCCGGAGTTGGAGTTTCTCATGTTGGCGCCGCACCCGCTCCGTCATTCTGCGCGTAGCGGAGCGAAGTCGCAGAATCTCATTGGAGATTCCGTGAGGTTGTTCATGCCATCCATGGCGCGGAGTCCGCCGTCATCTCGCCGATCACTCGACGAGCTTGATCCATTCGCCCGGCTCCGGATTGCCGATGGGGTAATGGCCATTGAGCAGGCGCAGGGTTTCCTCGGGGTACTCCTTGATCCTGGAGTTGCGGGCGGCAACGGCGTAATCGAAATTTTCGTCCGCCATGACCCAGTGGATTCGCAACTCCTCGGCGATTGCAATCTCGCCGCGCTCCATGGGCCGGAAACTGCGGATCGACTCCAGCAGCAGGGCGTCGGTTTCTTCCAGGGAGTCGGGCGGCAATTCTCCGGTGATCAGATAGGCCCGGGGGCCGAAATAAATCACCGCCACGCGCTCCTTGCCGCCGGTGGCGGGATTGAGCGCGACGCCGGTATGGCCGAGCAGACGGAATTGTTCCAGGGCTTCGGACTGCTCGAGATGAGCCTGTTGCAGCCGGTCGGCGAGAAAGTCCCCGGGCGACTGGTTTCTTTGCAGGCGCAGGGCTTCCACCCTGAGCGAGCCCTGGTCCGGCGCGCTGCCGGTGGCCGTGGTGGTGGTTTCGCTGATCGACCAGTCGTCGGGGAAGACCATGGTGTAGCCGAGCAGGGTCTGGTAGTAGCGATTGCGGGTTTCATTGGTTCTGGCGAGGCGGCTCTCGCCGTAGATCAGGCCCTCGGTAGCTTCCCGGAAACGGCTGTTGTCTTCTTGCGGAGTGGCCTGGGAATCGAAATCCCGCACCTGGGCGATGGTCTGTTGCAGGCGCCGGTCGCTGCGGGGATGAGAGGCGAACAGGCCGTGATAGCCGCCGCCGCGATTGGTGGTGAGGCGGGTGAAGTCCTGATGGTTTTTCAGCACCGTGAGGGTTTCGATCATGCCGATGGGGTCGTAGCCCGCGTCGCGCATGTACTCGGCGCCAAGCTGGTCGGCTTCGAGTTCATGTTCCCGGCCATAGCCGCTGAGGCCGGCCTGGGCCCAGATCGAAGCGACCTGGGAAATCTGCGATCCCACATAGCCGCTGCCGGTTACCACCGCGGTGGCGATGCCCCCCACCTGGGCCGCGGCGTTCGCCAGCGCTCCCCGGGCGTGTTGCTGCACGGCGTGGCGGGCGGTGATATGGGCGATTTCATGGCCGAGTACGGCGGCGAGTTCGGCTTCGCTATTGAGGTAATTGAGCAGGCCGCGATTGACATAGACATAGCCGGCGGGGAGGGCGAAGGCGTTGATTTCCGGGCTGTCCACAATGTGGAACTGGTATTCGAGGTCGGGCCGGTCTCCCACCAGGGCCACGCGGTTGCCGATCTCGGTCACGTAGGCATTGAGCGCTTCATCTTCGTAGAAAACCGAACTCTGGGCGATTTTCTCGTGTTCTTCCAGGCCGATTTCCTTTTCCCGGTCGCCGGACATCAGCACCAGATTCGGTGTCCCCGTAGCCGGATTGACGGCACAGGCGTCGAGCAGCAGCAGGGCGGCGAGGCAAAGCGAAGCCGTCGCCGCCAAGGATGGTAACCGGTTCGGTAATCTGTTCATTTCGCCTACCCCGCGATCAGGCTGGTATCAGCCTCCGATGACAAAACTTTTCAACTGGTCGCCAAGCCGCTGGCAGGCATTGGCTTCGACCCGGGCAATGAGCGGAATCGGAATCACGATGGCCGGCATGAAGGACTGCCCGGTGGCGTCGGTACTGATCTGGCCGACGCCATTGTAGTTCTCCACATCCCAGATCTCGGCATTGAAGCTGGCGTCGTCTTCCCAGGAGCCATAGCCGAAGCAGCCGGCGCCGCCCGGGGCGACGGTGCAGGAGATCGAACCCACCCGGTTCAGCGTCTCGGTGAAGCCATCGACCCAGATGATGTAGCGCACGCCGAAATCCCGCATGGTGAGGGCCACCTGCTCCTCCACCATCAGCCGCCCGAGGTGTTCGGGCTGCAATGGCGCGGTGCGGGGCTCGAACCAGGGGAACATGGCGTCGAGAAACTCCTGTTCGGGCACCACGCTGAGCCCGTCCATGCCCTGGGCGAGGCGGTCGCCCACGCATTCGACGAAATCGGAACTCGTTTCCCGGTTGCCGGCCTGGCGGCGGCCGAGGATTACCACGGATTCATGACTTTCGATGCCGGTGTCGCCCTGGCGGAATTCGTCCACGGTGGTGCTGGTGCATCCCGCGGTCAGCGCCAGCAACAGGAGCAGCAGCCCGCCCGCCTTGCCCCAGCCTGTTTCGCGGAATTTGAGCGCATTCATCGGATGTTCTCCGTCTGCCTCATCGGCTCGCCAGCCAGTCGCTGATCTCGGGCACCTGGGCGAAACTGAGCGCAAAGGTGGACGCCAGATCCCGCAGCGCCACGATGGCGGCGTCGTTGATGGCGGTCTCGGTGCTCACGAAAGTCTCCGTGGGCGTCTTGCCGTAGGAAGTGAGCACCCAGTCGGCCAGGTAGTCGCCCTCGGCGGTGAGCAGCCGCATGTTGTACTTGATCCACACCTCGTACACGTCGAGCCGGGTCTTGGCCGGCAGGGCAAGCTGGAATTCCTCGATATTGGGCACGAAGATGGCGTCCACTCCCGCCCCGGCGCCTTCCTCCACGGCATCCACCCGGATCACCCGATCGAACATCGCCGGCAATATGGCGTTGAACAGCTCGATATGGGACTGGCCGCTCTGGATATGGTACTCCTCCTGGCCGGTTTCGCTGTATTCGGTGTAAGTGAATTCCTCTAGGGTGTCGTCGTAGACCACCGCCAGGGAAAGGGGCAGCTTGCCGATATTGGGCGTGGGGAAACTGCCGCTGATCACCACGCTGCTGGCGCCGCAGGCGCTGAGCAGCAGCGCGGGCAGCAGAATCCCGCAAACTGTCTTCACGATATTCGCCACGGTTCTGAATACCCCACTTGTCTGGTCATGCACATGGCTACCCTACTACCTTGAACTATTCAACGCGACAAATGCGCCGCCATTATCCTGCGTCATCTGGCGCATCAGTAATGCATAGTCATTTGGCCTGGCCGCTCCGGTATCGGTGAATCCGATTCCGTGGATACGCACCAGGCGATTGCCGTTGGCGTCTGCTATATTGATCCGGTCAATTTCCCGCAGTACCTGCTCGATCGAACCGCCCACCTGAAAATCATCACCCAGAACGTAGATACTAATTTTCTTGTCCGGGGAATAAAAGGCTTTGATGGCCTTGATTACTCCTTCCACAGGGCTGCTATTGCTGTACGGGTCCCAGGTGCGCAAGGTGGACAGAATCTGCACCCGGCGCGAAGGCGTGTCGGGAATCCACTGGTTGCGGAACGAATTGAACATGTAATCACCCATATCGTTCATCACTTGAATTCCCTTGACTTCAGGATACACATTCAGCGTTTCCTCGATCACTTCAAGCATTCTTCCCCATGCATAGTTGTACATACTCCCGGATGTATCAATCACGAAAATGATGTATTCGCTGTCCACCGGCACGCCGCCGATATAACTGCTTTCCTGTACCTGGGAGTTGGCGAACAAGCGCTGCATTTCTTCTGTAAGCGACTGCCGTGCAATTTGCAACTGGCCGATTTCCTCGGTAGTGTCATCGCCCTGTTCCCGGGCCAGGGCGTATTCGCCTTCGAGGGCCTGCCGCTGGCTGCGCAGGCTGGCGTTGAGTTGCCGCACGCTGGCGTTGCGCGATTCGGCGGAGTTGACTTCTTCCCGCAGCTCGGTGGTTTGCGAGCGGATGGCGAAAAGCTGCTCCTGCAATTCCTGGATGACGCCGGCGGGCAGGGTTTCGGTGAGGGCTTCGGTCTCCGGCGCCGCCGATTTGGTAATCATCAGCAGGATGATGATGGCGCCAAAACCACAGGAAGCCACATCCAGAAAGGATATGCTGAACTGTTCGACTTCGCGGTTTCTGCGTCTCATCTCACTCGTAAATCCGCACAATTCAAGATCCTAGATATCCGCGGGGAATTGAACTTCCCTGCCACGGCTCAGATCCTCGCTGGGATCGAAACGCGTGAACTGCTCATCCGCCAGCGCCTCCTCCCCTGGCAAATTCTGTTCCTGCGGCCAGTCCCGGGAAGGCGCCATGAAAGAGCCATTGGTGGCTTTCGCCAATTCCCAATAGGCATATGCTGCCGTTGGTTCGCTTTCCAGCGGCATCAATATGATATTGACCGGTATGCCGGCTGGAAGTTCTTCACTTGCATCCTCGAACATTCGTCTCCGGTCACGATCTGACACCAGGCCGCTTGCCGGGCCAGTCTGGTTCACCGTGGGCAGGCCGTCGGTTATCAGGAAGATATTGTCCGGCGGCGGCGACATGCCGGCAGCCATGCGGAAAACCTGCTCCAGATTGGTGCCGCCCTCGGGAATCGTCGCGCGCAGATTGTCCACCGCTTCCTCCAGATCGTCGCGGTCGGCGATTTCGCGCCAGGCCTGGGCGTCCCCCGGCAACGCCGGCGTCACATCGGTATTGAAGCTCCAGAGCTGGTAGCGGCTGGTAACGGGAATCTGGGTCGTGACCCAGTCCACGGCCCGCAACACCCGGCGCCATTTGGGCGCGAGCACCTTGCGTTCGTCGGGCATGTTGCGGGTGCGGATGATGTTGACCAGGGTTTCGTCGAGCATGCTGGCGGAAGCGTCCATGAGAATCAGCACCCGCTGGCCGCCGAGAAACATCCCGGAAAGGTATTGCCGGTTGCCGTCGCCGAGGTACTGCCGCACGTTGTTGCCCGAACGCTCGAATTCCCGGGCCTGCAGTTCCTCGATGCGGGTTTCCAGGGATTCGATGTCAGACAGCAGCCGGTCGCGCAACTGGTCGCTGTCGGCGCCGCTGTTTTCCAGCAGTTCGAGTTCGCGCCGCAGCAATTCCACCTGCTCGCGCAATTGCTCGGATTCAACTTCGCCGCGCTCGTACTGCTCGGTGAGGTCCGCCAGCAGATTGCGCAATTCCCGGTTGCCTTCCACGCCTTCCTCGATTTCCCTTTGCAGCATGTTGAGCTCGATATCCAGGTCCGGGCTGCTTTCCACGGTGGAAACCGTGGAGGTGTGGTCGAGAATCAGGAAGATCAGGATGACCGCGCCAAAGCCGCAGAACATGACATCGAGAAACGCCAGGCTCAGCGGCGATACGCCGCGCCGTGCCCTTTTACGTCCGCCGGCCATCGCCCACCTCTATCAGCAGCAGTTCATCGGCGGCTTGCGGGAAACGGACCCGGTCGCCGAGCCGCAAGGGCTGGCTTCCCGTCACCGGAGCGTCGTTGATGCGAAATTCGTTGTCGCCGCAGTCGAGCAATACCCGGGACTGGCGCAGGACGATTCGCCCAAGGGTTGCCGCCGGGCCCGGAACATCCAGGGCAAGGGCGGCGCCGGCGCTGCCATTGGCCTGGCTCACCAGGGAAAGATCATCCACCGGCAGGGCGCGATTGCGGAACAGGACATGGGTGGGTATTGCCGGTGTGTCCTCGTGCCCGGTCGTCTCCCTGGCTTCGTTCAGCGCCAGCGACCGGATCCGGCGCACGCCCTCGCCCGCGGTAATCTGATCCCCATGGCGCAGGCAGTTTTCGATGATTGTCCCGGGTCTGGTAATCCGCAACGGCCCCGCCTCGCCGAGTGCGGCGCGAACCCCCGGCAGATGCGCCAGCCGATGGTCGAGCAGGATGCCCGTGGCCGGGGATTCCAGCAGGGGGGCGAGGGACGCGAGCAGGCTCCGCCAGAGCTTGCCCAGAGCGGACAGGATCTGGTCCTGGGGCAGCTTGGCGCGATGGGTCATCGTGCCGGCGTCCAGCTCCATTGGCAGGCTTTCCCGGGCTCCTTCCCGTGCCCTCTCCTGTTCTGGTCCAGCCGAGTCGAGCCAGTCCGCGAGCAGGGAATACAATTGCTGCTCCGACGCCGCTTCATGCTGGGGATTGAAGCGGCACTGGCGGATGAATGCGTCATTGGCGATTCGCAGCAGGGCGTCGAGCAGTTGCTGGCGACCGATCTGGGGCGCCTGGACGACCTTGTCCACCGCGAGTTCGCCGCCACTGCGCCGCAGCCGGGTCAGCAGAATCTGATGCAGGTGCAGGGCGATGTACACCAGCTCATCCCCGGTCTCGGCGTCCCCGGCGGCGGCGAGAGCGGAGTCGATCATGCCGGCAACCTGGAAAGGGCACTGGCCGGCGATGCCGAGCAACAGCCCCAACTGTTCCCGGGAAAAATGCCCGGGCGCCGCGAATATGACTTCGCCGTCGATTTCCGCCTCCCCGGCAATGGCAAGCAAGTGGCTGTAGGCGAGGTCGGCATGGTGACGAATTCGGCTGCGGACAGGCAGCGGCTCCATGTTCAGCTCATGCCAGAACTTGTCGTAGCTGCTGGTGGGGTAGAGCCGGTGCCGGGCTTCGGCTTGCGCGCCGAGCAGGACTTCCTTTCCCTGCAACAGGGCGAAGCCGGGGCTTGCCGCAAGCAAGCCGGCGTCGGACCCGGCCCGCAGGGCAAGGTCATTCAGTTCGATTACCATTGGGCCCGCGGTGCTCATTCTGGTGCTGAACCCCTGCTGTCATTCTGCGCGGAGCGAAGCGCAGTCGCAGAATCTCTGTCAGTGGCCAGCCAATGAGATCCTGCGACTGCGCGCAGGATGACAGGCTCGGGATGGCGCGGGAGAACCGAAGAGGGAGCGCCCGGCGCCGATATGGGCATGGCTGCCGCAAACCTCATGATGGCGGTTCCTGGTCGGGCACTTGCAGGCGCCGCAGCAGGCGGTCGTCGCAATAGTTCTGGCAGTCGAGTACGAGCCGGTCCTGGAGCAGTTGCAACTGGTGCAGCAGGAACATGAGCAGAATGCTCACCACCAGGGCCACGAAGGTGGAGTTGAAGGCCACCCCGAGGCTCTGGGTCACTCCCACGATATCGCCGGCCACCGCCTGGTAGGCCTGACCGAGGGCGGTGCCGATGCCGCGCACGGTGCCGAGGAAGCCGATGGAGGGGATCGCCCAGGCGATATAGCGCACGATGGTGAGTTCGGTCTCCATGCGGTCGGCTTCGGTGTCGCAGGTGTCGCGGATGGTGTTGGATACGTCCTGGATGTCCCGGGTGGTGTGGAAGCGGTGCAGGCCGGCAAGCAGCGCCCGAGGCAACAGCCTTTCGCGTTCCTTCTCAGGCAGCCCCTGTACGGGGCGGGAATAATTGCGGGCGTCTTCGGGCAGGATGCTCATGCCTTCCGCAAGCGGAATCAGCGTGCGGTCGAGCAGGCTTCGCTCGCGCATGGTGGTCACGGTTTTCTGGCCGATGATCGACAGCGCCCAGAGGAAAAGAACGATGCAGGTTTCCTGCTCCACATTGCGCAGGATGATGTAGACCGAGCGTTCGGGCACATAGTCAGGGTTGGCCTGCTGAAGCTGGGCCTGTTGCTGCTGGATGAAGTCGGCGTTGGGGCGGATGATCGCCACATAAATGGCGTGGACGATAATCACCGCGGTAATCAGCGCAGCCAACTGGTACAGCGTCTGGTTGAGCAGGCCCTGTCTCATGTTATATATCCGCGGGGAAGGAGACGCCCAGGTCCCGGGAGACCTGCTCGGTGGGAATGAAGCGCTCGAACTCGCCGTCTTCGCGGCTTTGTTCTTCTTCGGCTTCGGCGGCCCCGGTTTCCTCCTGTTGCTCCTGCCCTTGCTGCTGTTCGGCGACGGCCTGCTCCGGCTCGTCCTGCTCCTGCTGCCGGGCGCCGGCAAATCCCGCGCCGGCCCCTGCCAGAACCAGGGCAAGCAGCAAGCTCAATCTGCGGTTGCCTTCACTCACTGGCTATTCCTCCTCTTCCAGATAACGCGCCACGCGGAAGCCTGTATCGTAACGGGGTTCGGCGCCGAAATCCCGGTGGGAAAGACGCATTTCGGTGATGGAAGCATGGGCCCAGCTTGAGCCGCGCAGGGTGTGGGATTCGCCGGATTCGGGCCCAAGCGGGTCGGTTGGCGCGTTTCCGCCCAGTCCCACCGAGCCGTAGTAGTCATGCATCCATTCCGCGACGTTGCCGGCAAGATCGTACAGGCCCCGGTGATTGGGCGGAAAAGTGGCCACCGGGGCCGTGACGGCTTCGCCGTCGTTGTAATCCCGCAGCACCAGGGTGAGAAAGGCGCGGGCGCTGATGTCGGCGAAATTGCCCGAACGCGGCGGCGGAGGGAGCGAATCGCCCCAGGGATAGCGCAGGCTGTTGCCCTCCGGGTCCACCCGGGCGGCCCAGGCCCACTCGGCCTCGGTGGGCAGCCGGTAGCCGGTGGATTCCGGGTCAAAACCCGTCACCTGGCCGTTGCCGGCCAGATAGAAAGGCGCCAGCGACTCCTGTTCGCTGAGCCAGTTGCAGAACAGCGCGGCCTGTTGCCAGGACACCCGCACCACGGGCTGGCTGGCATTGTCCAGGGTCATGCCGGCGGTGGTGCCAGAGCTGTGTTCCGGCGCGAACAGGCGGAACTGTTCATTGGTGGTTTCGGTTTCGGCGAGATAGAAAGGCCGCTGGAGTTTGACTTCCCGCAGGGTTTCATTGGGTCGCCGCCCCGCTTCCCGGCGCGAGGAGCCCATGGTGAAGCTGCGCCCTTCGGGGAAGAACAGCTTCATCGTCTGGCCCGCGGCATTGGTTACCACGGCGATGTTTTCCAGCCGGGCCTGTTCCAGGGATTGCAGGGTGGCGCGGATGACCTGATCGAGGCCGGGGCGGGGAATGAATTCGGCGGCGTAGGGCACATAGCCATTGCTGCGGATTTCGATGCTCTGGCTGGCCGCAAGCAGTTCCACGGTCTGGTTGGCGGAACCGACCAGATCGCCATTGACGTAAAGCTCCGCGTCGGGCGGCTCCGCCTCCACCCGCACCGCCACCAGCATCGGCTCGAGTTCCACCGCCAGATCGTGTTGCTGGTCCGGGCGGATTTCCAATGGCACGCGTCTGGAGTGATAACCTTCCCGGATCAGGGTGAACTCATGGCGCTGGCCCGGGGGCAGGCTGACTTCCACCGGGGTCAGGCCCTTGAATTCGCCGCCCACGGTGACGCTGGCGCCGGAGGGGTTCGACTGAATGAAGACCAGGCCATCGGCGGGTTGCAGGTTCACCAGGGGCAGTTCCAGGGATTCGCCTGCTGTCGCTTCGATGCTTTGCTGCCAGGCCTGGTGCCCCGGCAGGCGCAGGGTCAGGGAGCGGCGCCCTTCCAGAATTTCCGCAAGCAGGGGCGTCTGGCCGGCGGTTTCGCCATCCACCAGCACTTCGGCGCCGGGCGGCTGGCTGCGCAGGCGCACTTCAGCCCAGGCCGGCTCCAGCTCCACGGCGAATTGCTGCTCGACTTCACGGCCCTCGACGCGGATTTCACCGCGGTATGGCAGGTAGCGGTCGAGGCTGACAAGGAGTTCGTAATCGCCGGCTTCTACGCTGGCGCCGGCCACCGGGGTGGCGCCGATATCAGCCCCGCCAATGCTCACCCGGGCGCCGGCAAGCTCGCCGCTGCTTACCGAAATCCTGCCGGGCAACGGGGTTAGCGCGTACTCGTGGGTTTGCGCGGCGTCTTCCCCCACCATCAGGGCGATGTCCCGGTCGTGGTAACCCGCATGGCTCAGCCGCAACTGGTATTCGCCGCTGCGCAGCAGATAACGGGGGCCGACCTGAAAGCTCAGGCCGCCGCTGAGTTCGATTTCCGCGGTGATGGGCTCCACCTCGACATAGACCGACCTGGCGGTGAGCACGAACCAGGCGGCGAACCCGCTGAGGGCGGCGAATGCGGCAATGGCGCCGTAAAGCCAGCGCCAGCGGAAGACAAAACCCGGGCCGTCGTCTTTCGGCGGCGTGAATTCCACCGGGACGATGGGTTCGATGAGGTCGGAATCGCGCTCCTGCATGGTCAGCGCCTGCCGCCGAGGCGGTCAACGCATTGCACCGTGACCCGGGCGGGTGTCTGGCCAAAGCCCACGGTGAATTCTTCCCGCACATCGCGGTAGCCCACTCTTCGCCCCAACGCGACATAGCGCCCCGGTTTCAGTGAAAGGCTGGTCTGTTCGAACTCACCGAGTTCGGCGATTCGCAGTACGGTGACATCGGTCAGGTTGTCGGAGGCGAAGTGTACTTCCACCGGGACCTGGGAATTGGCGAGCAGGACTTCGAGTTCATCGAGCTGCCCGGCAAGTCTTGGCCCCGGGGATTCAATGGAGCGGCCAGTGTAGTAGATGTCCAGGGCCTGCTGGTAGACCGGGTCCTCATTGAAGCGGAAAGGGTTGGCGATGGCTTCGGTGAGCAGATTGTCGAGCAGGGCCCGGCGGGAGGCGTACTCACGCCCTTCCTGGGCGAACACCACATTGGCGTCGATGCCGAGCACTTCGTCGTAGGCTTCCACGGCGTCCTGCCATTGCTCGCCCTGTTCGGCGGTCTCGATTCCTTCGCGCAGCCGGGTAATTTCCACCGAGGCGATCTGGTTGCGGGTCTGGTCGATGGCGCCCCGGGCCTGTTCATTGTTGACGCCAAGGCCTTCGGCGCGCTCGAATTCGGCGATTGCCGCCTCGGGGTCGCCGCCGTCGAGCAGGGCGAATCCCGCCGCCATGACCGCGGAGAATTCACCCTGGCGAATCTGTTCGGTGACTGCGGCGGCGCCGGCGCGGGCCTGCTCACTGGCCGGGTCCAGCGCGGCGGCCTGCCGGTAGGCAGCCAGAGCCTGTTGCAAGTTCCCGCTTTGGGCGAGGCCCGCAGCGTTTTCGAGCAGATCTGTGAATTCGGCGTAGTTGGCGGTTCGTTCGAGGCCAGCCTGGGCCTGGGCATTGTCCGGGTCGAGCAGCAAGGCGGTATTGAAGCGGGCTTCGGCGAGTTGCGGGTCGCCCCCGGTGAGGGCGTATTCGCCTTCCGCCAGGGCCTCTTCCAATCGGGAGGAGACCGACGCGAGCAAGGCTTCCAGGGTGGTCGCCGCCGCTTGGTAGGAGCCGTTGGCCTGGTCGAATTTCCGGTCGCGATAGAACACATCGCCCGCCCGGGCGGATTCCAGGGCGGCGGCGAAGCTTTCACCGGCCCATTGTTCCACCTGCAGTGCCTCGAGTTCGGCCTGGACATCGAGAAGATCGGCAAGCACGTCCTGGGCGCGCTGGCGCTCCCGGGCGGCGAGCGCTTCCTCAAACGGGGAAAGCGCTTCGGCGTTTTGCGAAGTGCTTGCGGGGAGCGCCGGTTGGGGAAGATCAGCCCGGGGTTCGAGCGGCAATTCGTACTCGGTAACGACCACCGGCAGGACAAAGACCACCACCAGGGCGATGATCAGCAAAAAGCCTACGCCCAGCCATAACCAGGGTGATGGCCGGCGGGTTTCCGGTGGCGGCAGCGCCTGTGCTCCGGCGGCGCCGTCATTCGCCTGCTCTGGCAATCGATGTGAGGATTCCTGTTCTGGCATGCGTCATTATGGTACGGATTTCCGGGGCTGAGCCGCCGCTGTCGAGCCCGCCTGTCGAGAATCAATTACCAGATACCGCCGAAGGCAGGCTGCCGCGCTCGACGGCATAGATATCGGCGAGGATCTCGCGCCACTGCCCGTACTGCTCCTCGACGGTGCCAGTGAGGGTGATGGTCTGGTCTTCGAGACTGATGACCCGGGGCGCGACTTCGCCTTCGAGAGAAGCGCCCATCTCTTCCAGCGCCGCCATGTGGATTCTGGCTTCCGCCTGCCGGTCGAAACCGCTCTTGATCAGGTAGGCCCCGGCGCCGACGCCGGCCGCCCCGCCCACCTGGGTGACATAGTCTCCGCCATTGGCGGCGGCCGCGAGACCGCCAAGCACCACCGCGGTGCCGAGTATGAAGCGACGCCGCGCATTGTCTTCAAGCTCGCGCAGGGCCAGGGTTTCGTGATAGCTCTGTTCGCGCCAGGAATCGTATGGTTCGCGCATATCCCGGGTGAAGGTCGAATAGTATTCCTGCACCGTGTCCATGAACATGTAGTCGCGCTCGCGAATTTCGCGGATGCGGCGCAGGGAGGGGTCGGACTCCGCCGGCAGCGCGGTGAGGTTGTAATTTCCTTCGCCGTCGGCAGCGAGAAAATCGCCAAAAGCATCCGGCGAGAATCGCTGGGCGAAACGCATTTCCGATATCGCCCGGATTTCGGCGATTTCCGCATTGTCGATATTGGACTTGCGATAGTCGAGCAGGTCGTTGGCGATGGAGTTGTACAGCACCTGGAAAGGATCGTTCTGGGCCCGCTGGCCGGGTTCGTAACTGAACTGGCTGATGGCCTCGCGGTACTCCTTCGTGTACCAGTGGCGGCCCGTGGCGTCGCTCACCCGCACCCGCATGGCCATGCTTTCGCCGGTGGATTGCAGGATGGTGCCGTCGATGCGGATATCCATGGGGCTGGCGTCATTGGGCATGACGTAGACGATGCCCCAGTTGCCCGAGCGGATCAGGGTTTCGGTGAGCAGGTAGGGGGCGTAGCGCGATTCCGCCAGCCGCACCTGGTGATTGGTGGTCTCTTCCTCGTCATCGTCGATTTCATCGAGGCCCGGGTCGAATATGGCCACGCCCACGTCCATCAGGAATTCTTCCGGAATCGCCTCGGTGTCGGTAACCACCGGTTCGTAGGTCGTCGTGCGCACGGTATGGGTGGCGCAGCCGCCAGCCAGCGCAGCCGCCAGAGCGAGCCCAATGAATTTCTGGAATGTCATCTTCATGTTCATTGACCTTTCCTGTTGGGTTCTAATTGCCAATGCCTGTGTAATTGCGGTATTCGTCCCAGAGCGCCTCCCGCAACTCCGGGTCGGGTTCGGTCATGGCCGCCTCGCGCAGTTGCCGCGCCACCACATCATCGTCGCGGCCGCTGGGAATATCGTCAGGCGGTGGGAAAGCCGGCTGCTGGGAAGCGTCTTCCGGCGGATCTCCCGGGCGATTTCCGTCGCTGGCCACGTCCGTCCCGCCCACGCCATTGGGAACGCCGCCGCCCTGCCCGCCGGGCTGGGGCATGCCGCCCTGGCCGCCGCCGGGCGGTTCATTGCCGCCACCACCGCCGCCGCGTTCCGCGGCGCCCCGGGCGTCAGCCTGTTCCCGGCGCAGGATCTCGTCATGGGTTTCGTACGTGCGCCGCAATTGATCGTCGAGCACAGCGGCGCGTTCCGCCGCGGTCATGGCGCCGCCGGACTGCCCTGAACCCGCACCGCCCTGAAATACGCCGCCTCCGGGCAAGGTGTCGAGGCTATAGTCGCCCCCGCCGGGCTGGCCGGGAAGATTGCCCGCGGCGCCGGTGGAACTGTCTCTTCCGCCTTGGCCGCCGGCGGGATCAATCCCTGGCCGGGAGCTGCCTTCAGCGCCCCCCGCAGCACCGTCCACCGAACTGCCGGCATCGCCGGTACTGCCCGGATCACCGCTGCTGCCGGGGTTTCCGGGGCTGCCTGGAATGGAGGAAGACGGCAGCCCGGGCAGTCCCGGAGGGGTGGATAGGGTGGGCAGCCCCGGAGCGCCCTGGGACGGGGCGCCCGCGGGCATTGACGGCATGCCGCCGGAACTGGATGGCATTGATGCCGAAGGCGAGCCGCTCTGGCCCGGCTGGGACGGCGTGGAAGGCATGCCGCCGGGGCCCGACGGCGACGGAAATGAAGGCGAGCCGCTCGAACTCGATGAACCCGGCGAGGGCATGGAGGGCGAACCGCTGGAACCTGGCGAACTCGATGACGGCATCGAGGGCGAACCGCTGGACGATTGCGGCCCCTGGGACCCGCTCGGCGGCTGGGGCGGCGTGGGAAATCCGCTCGGGCTCGACGAGGGCATCTGGGGACTTTGGGGCTGTTGAGGGCTTTGCTGGGTCTGGCTTTCGCAGGCGGCCAGCGCCGCCATCACGAGCCCGCCAAGGGCCAGCCTCGCCAGTGCTGTGGGTCTGAAATTCAAAGCTTGCATAATCCTGCCCTCACGCGCCGACCTGCCAGAGGCCGACCGTCATCTCGCCAAGGCTTCCCCGTCAAGTCAACTCCACTGACCTGTTTATACGGCGCGCCCCCTGATTCCCGTTGCTGACGCTATTGCCCCCAAGCTTACCACTTTTCCGCCATGTTCCCGGGATATTGCGGCAATCCCCATTTTGGCGTTGAGTACTTCCTGTCATTCTGGGCGTAGCGAAGCGAAGTCGCGGAATCTCATCAGGAGCCTGCGCCCAACACGGGATTGAGAATCGTTGAAACATTCGACAGTTCTCCCTTCCGGGAGTTTCCCGGGCGGGCCCTCCCCATCAATACCAGTAGCGGTAGCGGAACCGATTGCCGTCGGAGCGGGCGATATCGCCTCCGGCGATCACCGGCCGGAACATCGTGTCCCGGATATTGCGCCGCACCCAGCCATGCTGGTTTTCGGCGACGGGCGAGGGCTCGCCCAGGGTCTCGATATTGCGCACTTCCCCCCATTGGGTCACATCGAAACTCACGTCGATAAAGTCATGACTGGCTTCGTCCTCATCCGCCATGAAGCCGAGGTTTTCGATCATCCAGCCGTTGTCGTCGGCGGCGTACACGGGAATCTCGCGCACCTGGCCAAACAGCCGCTGGCGCGAATCCCGCGCGTCCGCCTTGTCGGCAAGCGCCTCCCAGGCCTGCCGATAGGTTTCCCGAGCCTGGCTGCGGCGGTTGAACAACAGGTACCAGTCCGCCAGTTGCGCGGTGGCCTCGGCGAGACTTTCGGTGTCTTCCTGTTCCCGGTAGTACGCCATGATGTTTTGCAGCGCATCTTCCCCCGCGCCAAAGCCGAGCGGGCGGATCGGCAGGGAAGTATCCACCATGATGGCGTCCCGCAGGGCTTCCTGGGGCGCACGGAATTGCGCCCGGTCCAGCTCCCGCAGCAGGTCCTGGTTCTGGGCCACGAGATAGGCCGAGCGCGCAAGGCCCCGCTGGTATTCGACATATCTGGCGTCGTCCCTGCCGAAATGCATGTCCACCAGCCGGGTGGCGGTGGCGAACAGCATCTGGGCGGAACTGAGCCGCATCGCCAGGGACTGGCCTTCGCGCATGGCAAAGGCGTGGATATGCCAGTTGGCCAGCTCGCCCAGGGCGGGAATCAGCCTGGGGTCGGTGTTGCCATAGGATTTCTGCTGAATGAAGAACAGGTAGTTGTGGTAGGTGTCCACCTGGGACCAGTCGCGCATGGCGATGTAACTTTCGATCATCCGCCGCACCAGCGGCGCCTGGTCGATGGTGTGCAGCCCGGTATTGATGCGCTGAACGTGAATCGCCCGCTCGTGGGTTTCTATCGCGCCGGAATAATTGCCCTGCTGTTGTTGCAGCGAACCCAGGGTGGTCAATTGCTCGACCAGGCTGTTGTCCCAGGCGCCGGCTATGGTCTCGGCGTCGGCGATGGCTTCATTGAAACGGGAAATGCTGCGGCTGCGCTCGGCGAATTCCGGGTCGAGCTCCGGGTCTTCGGGCAACTCGGGCGGCGGCGGGGCGAAGTCCACCTGCCGGGAAAGCGGCGTTCCGGGCTCGAGATACAGCACCGAAGTTCGCGGCGCGGCCAGCCCGGTCTCGTCTGCGGTCGGGGCTTCCCCTTCCTGGGCGAACACAGGGGAGGCGCCGAGCCAGAGCAGACCCGGCAAAACCAGGGAAATCGTCTGTGCAATGCGAAAGCTGTGCCGAACCGGGGCGTTCATGAGTGATTGTACTGGAGCCCCTGGAATTGTCGGGGGCCATGCAATGGCTTGAAATCCTCTTATATCACCCCCCGAATAGCCGGGCAAATCAGGTCTCAGGAGGGCAAGAACCGCATGGCGGCGATGACCAGGCCAACCATCGTCAGATTCATGCCGGCCACTTTCCAGAGCATCCCCGATTCCATGGCCTTCATTTCCGTCCTGAGCAGCTCTTCCATGGACTTCATATCCTTGCGGATCGACTTCTCCATGACTTTCATTTCCTCCCGGATCGACTTTCCCATGGCTTTCATGTCTTCCCGGATCGACTCGCCCATGGCTTTCATGTCTTCATCGACTTCTCCATGACTTTCATTTCCTCCCGGATCGACTTTCCCATGGCTTTCATGTCTTCCCGGATCGACTCGCCCATGGCTTTCATGTCTTCCCGGATCGATTCATCCATGGCTTTCATTTCTTCCCGAAGAGACTCTCCCAGGGTCGCCAAGGCATCTTTGGTGGATTTCTCGACGGTCTCAAGTTTTGCAGTGGTTGCCAATGGCGCGGCCACGGTGCGCACGAGGCCAACCACCGCTTCCGCTTCGGGTCGGGTCATGCCGGATTTCTCCAATTGTCGTGCGGCCATGAGGTCTGGTGTGGTCATCTCAACTCCTTATAACATGAAATTACGGATATGGAGAAGAAAACGGCCATGGATTTTTGGCGCAACCGGGACCGTTGCAGTCTCCAGGCCTAACTGTAGTAAAGATTATCGAAAGTGCACTGAATTTGACGTGAAATTTTCGTGGCGCCTGTCAGATCTTGAGCGCGGCGTAGTTGATCGGCTGCTTGAGGTCGATCTGCCGGTACTCCGCCGGCAGCGGATACTTCAGCCCCGTGGCGCAATTGAACAGCGCCACGCGCTCGTCCCGGCGGATGCGGCCGCTGGCCAGTTCCCGCTTCAGCGCCGCCAGGGTTGCGGCGCCTTCCGGGCATAGCAATATGCCTTCCCGGCGGGCGCATTCCCGCTGGGCGGCAAGAATGTCGGCGTCTTCCACGGCGACCGCAAAGCCGCCGCTCTCGCGCACCGCGTCGAGTATCAGAAAGTCCCCCACCGCCGCGGGCACGCGAATGCCGGCGGCGATGGTGTGGGCGTCTTCCCAGGGCTCGGCGTGGCGGCTGCCGGACTCAAAGGCCCGCACCATGGGCGCGCAACCAGCCGCCTGCACCGCCACCATGCGCGGCCGGCGGGAGCCGATCCAGCCAATGGCTTCGAGTTCGGCAAAGGCCTTCCACATGCCGATCAGGCCGGTGCCGCCGCCGGTGGGATAGAGAATTACGTCCGGCAGTTGCCAGTCGAGTTGTTCGGCAAGCTCCAGCCCCATGGTCTTCTTGCCTTCGATCCGGTACGGCTCTTTCAGCGTGGAAGTATCGAACCAGCCCATCTCCTCGCGACCGGCGCCGACCACCTTGCCGCAGTCATTGATGTAGCCATTGGCCAGATAGGTGTGGGCGCCGAAAAAGGCGGTTTCCTCGATATTGACGCGGGGCGTGTCCGCAGGGCAGAACACCCAGGTTTCGATATCCGCCGCGGCGCAATACGCAGCCAGCGCGGCCCCGGCATTGCCATTGGTGGGAATCGCCATGCGCCGAACGCCGAGTTCCCGGGCCATGGCCACCGCCAGGGCGAGCCCCCGGGCCTTGAAGGAGCCGGTGGGGAGGCGCCCTTCGTCCTTGATGAGAATCCGGGCGCAGCCATAATCCTCCTCCAGCTTGCGGGCAGGCAGCAGCGGCGTCATCGATTCGCCAAGCCGCACGACATTCTCCGAGCGCCGCACGGGCAAAAACTCGCGATAGCGCCACAACTCGGGCTCCCGGTCGATCAGGTGAATCTTGCTGACCCCGGATGCCAGGGCGTCCAGGTCATAGCGAACCAGCAGCGGTTTGCCGGCTTCGGAAAGTCCCTGCAGCGTATCGGCGGGGTAGTGCTTGCCGGTGTAGCTGCATTCCAGATGAGTGACAAAAGTGGGGTATTCAGTCATTGCGTCCGGTCCAAAGTCTGCGGCCAAGTCCTTGCCATGGGTGAATGCCATTCGTTGAATATAGCCCAATGTCTGCCTTGATCGACCAATGCATGATGCGGATTTCCGCTCAATGTCCGGCGGTCATGGCAATGACTTATCGATTTTTCCAATGAAAGGCGGCAGGAATATCAATTATCCTGATGAGACAAGATGTGCTAAGTTCCCTGTGAATCGCCCGAGCTCAGGCTGCTGGGTTCCGGCCCCCTGAAACACTGCATCCACACCAAGGAGAAACCATGCACGACACCGTCAAATGCCCGTTCATGGGCAGCGCGCAGAAGTTCGCCGCAGGCTTCGGCACATCCAATGCGGACTGGTGGCCGAACCAGCTCAATCTCAGGATCCTGCACCAGCATTCCAGCAAGTCCGACCCAATGGGCGAGGCGTTCGACTACGCCAAGGCGTTCAAGAGCCTCGACCTCGACGCCCTCAAGCGGGACATCTGCGAGGTGCTCACCACCTCCCGGGACTGGTGGCCGGCGGACTACGGCCATTATGGCCCCCTGTTCATCCGCATGGCCTGGCACAGCGCGGGAACCTATCGCATTTCTGACGGCCGCGGTGGCGGCGGCACCGGCAACCAGCGTTTCGCCCCGGTGAACAGTTGGCCGGACAATGGCAATCTCGACAAGGCGCGCATGCTGCTGTGGCCCGTCAAGCAGAAGTACGGCGACAGGATTTCCTGGGCTGACCTGATGATTCTGGCCGGCAACTGCGCCCTGGAATCCATGGGATTCGAGACACTTGGCTTCGCCGGCGGCCGGCCCGACATCTGGGAGCCCGAAGAAGACATCTACTGGGGCGCCGAAACCACCTGGCTTGGCGACAACCGCTACACCGGCGACCGGGAACTGGAAAATCCGCTGGGCGCGGTGCAGATGGGCCTGATCTATGTGAACCCGGAAGGTCCCAACGGCAATCCCGACCCCATCGCCTCGGGCCGCGACATTCGCGAAACCTTCGGCCGCATGGCGATGAACGACGAGGAAACCGTGGCGCTGGTGGCGGGCGGACATACCTTCGGTAAATGCCACGGCGCCGGGGACGCGGCGAAAGTGGGGCCGGAACCCGAAGCCGCCGACATGGCCAATCAGGGCCTCGGCTGGATCAGTTCCCACGGCTCGGGCAAGGCGGGCGATGCCATTACCAGCGGACTCGAAGGCGCCTGGACCACCAACCCGGTGCAATGGGACAACAACTACCTGGAAAACCTGTTCGGCTACGAATGGGAACTCACCAGGAGCCCCGCCGGCGCCAACCAGTGGAAGCCCGTGGGTAATACCGGCGACGGCGCCGTGCCCGACGCACATGACCCGGACAAACGCCACGCCCCCATGATGACCACCGCCGACATGGCCATGCGCATGGACCCGGGCTACGAGCCCATCGCCCGGCGTTTTCTGGAAAACCCGGACCAGTTGGCCGATGCATTCGCAAAGGCCTGGTTCAAGCTGACCCACCGGGACATGGGCCCGAAAGCGCGTTATCTCGGCAAGGAAGTTCCCCCCGGGGACTTCATCTGGCAGGACCCGATTCCGGCGGTGGACCACGAACTCGTGGACGATGCCGACACCGCCGCGCTCAAGGCGAAGATTCTCGATTCCGGATTGAGCGTGGCGCAACTGGTTTCGGCGGCCTGGGCCTCGGCCTCCACCTTCCGCGGCTCGGACATGCGCGGCGGCGCCAATGGCGGTCGGGTGCGGCTTGCGCCCCAGAAGGACTGGGAAGTCAATCGCCCGGACGACCTGGCAAAGGTGCTGGCGGCTCTCGAACGTGTTCAGGGCGAATTCAACAGCGCCCAGAGCGGCGGCAAGCGGGTATCCCTGGCGGACCTGATCGTGCTTGGCGGCTGCGCGGCGATTGAAAAGGCGGCGGCGGACGGGGGCAGCGCGGTACAGGTTCCTTTTACTCCCGGCCGCGGCGATGCGACTGCCGGACAGACCGACGCCGAGTCATTCGCCGTGCTGGAGCCGGCGGCGGACGGTTTCCGCAACTACCTGTCCGGCAAGCTCCCGGTTTCCGCCGAGGAGCTGCTGGTGGACAAGGCCCAGTTGCTGACCCTCACAGCGCCGGAAATGACCGCGCTGGTGGGCGGCATGAGAGTGCTTGGCGCCAATGCCGACGGCTCCGCCCATGGCGTGTTCACCGATCGCCCGGGCGCCCTGAGCAATGACTTCTTCGTCAACCTGCTCGACATGGACACCGCCTGGGCGCCGGTCTCCGACGATGAGGACGAGTTCGAGGGCCGCGACCGCGCCAGTGGAGAAAAGCGCTGGACCGCAACCCGCGCCGACCTCGTCTTCGGCTCGAATTCCCAGCTCAGGGCAATCGCCGAAGTCTACGGCTGCGCCGATTCCCGGGACAAGTTCGCAGCCGACTTCGTCAAGGCCTGGACCAAGGTAATGAATCTCGACCGCTTTGACTTGAGTTGATTCCAGGCAAGCCCTTCTGAACCGGAACCGCCGCCGGGGCGCTTTCATGCGCCCCGGCGGCGGTTCCGGTATTTTCGTGCCCGGGAGCCTGCGCCACGGGAATTCACGAAAGCGAATATTGGTGGATATTCAACTTTGCCTCCCGCAACTCAGATGCTATCTTACCCACATTGAGTAGGATTTCCCCTGAATTCTGAGATCAGCGGTGAACGGGGCGCCGCAAATCGGGAAAATGATGGATTTTGACGCGGCCCGCGCAATATTGCGAGGCAATGACCTGGGAACATATACGGTTCCGACAAAAGGGCTATATCCGTTCCAGTGGAATTGGGATTCCGCCTTTACCGCTCTCGGCTGGCTCACTTTCGAAGAAGGGCGCGCATGGAAAGAAGCGCAGGCGATGTTCAGTGGCCAATGGGACAACGGCATGGTGCCGCATATCCTTTTTCATGGTCCTTCGGATTCGTATTTTCCCGGGCCCGGGATTTGGGGCGCTGAATCCGGCATTCCCTCAAGCACGATCTCGCAGCCACCGGTCTGGGCCACGGCAATCACGCTGATGCTGCAGGGGTCGTCGGCAAGCTCGGCAGCTCGCGCCGCAGTGCGGGATCTGCTGCCAAGACTGATCGACTACCATCTTTGGTGGTACCGTGACCGTGACCTCGATAACACAGGACTGGTGGAGAGCTACCATCCCTGGGAATCGGGTATGGACAACAGTCCGGCCTGGGACGCTCCACTGGCCCGTGTGCCGCGGGTTGAGTGGGGCTACCAGCGCCGCGACCTGAACCATGTCGATCAGGCACAGCGGCCAAGCGACGCGGAATATGATCGTTACCTCCATCTCATCGAACTGAACAGACAGCATCGATTCGAACCCCGACGAGTGGCGCCCGCCTCGCCTTATCGCGTCATCGACATCGGTACGGTCGCCATACTGCAACGCGCCACCCACGACCTGATCAACCTCTGCAGGGAATTCGGGCAAGAGGAATCCGTGCCGGAGCTTGAGGCGGAACTCGTTCGCACCGGCAAGGCGGCCCGCCGCTGCTGGTCTGGCGAATATCGCTGTTTCCTCAATTGGGACAAAATTTCCGATGCGCCGCTGCGGGAACACACTACCGCCGCGCTACTGCCACTTTTCGGCCATCTGGCCGATGCCAGTCAGGCTGGAGAAATGGCCTCACTGACGGAGCAGTGGCTGGCGGCAAGTGAATTTTCCCTGGCTTCAACGCACCCGCGAAGCCCGTTCTACGAGCCGCAACGATATTGGCGCGGCCCGGTATGGCTGCATGTGAACTGGATGATCGCCGATGGTCTGCGCGCCTATGGCTATACTGAGCTGGCCGACCGGATCAAGCAGGAAAGTCGCAAATGCATCATGGCTGCCGGGGGGTACTACGAATACTTCAACTCGGAAACGGGCAAGGGCTGTGGAGGTGCCAACTTCTCCTGGACAGCGGCGGTGGCGCTGTTCTGGTTTCAAGCCGGATGATTGCGCGATTGAAATTATCCGCCAAACAGGTGTGGAAGCAGCCAACCGATCAACAACATTGCCGCGAACGCCAGCAGCAGCGTGGCGGTTTCGTCGCGACGCCAGACTCCGGCGATTCCACCCGCATCCACTGGCCGTATTGCTGCTTTCATGCCTCCAGAAAACGCTGAGGTCAGCAGGGCGGCGCCGAGCGCGGCAAGCAGGCCGGTCACATTCCACCACAACCAGAATATCTGCGGCTGGCCGATCCAGAGATACAGATTCAAGCCCACTCCCGCCAGCAGTCCTGTGTTCGCGCCCAGGGAGCCGACTCCGGGACGCAGAATCGCCAGCAGGAAAGTTGCCAGGATCGGCCCGTAAAATACCGAACCGACCATGTTGATGGCCTCTATGACAGTGGGAGCGATGGCGCCGCCGAATACCGACAGGGCGACAATCAGAATGCCCCAGAACAAAACCGCCGCGCGGGACCAGAAGACATAGCTGTCCGGCTCCAGCTTCTTCCCCGCCAGCCGCGTGTAATCCTCGATGCTGACCGCCGAAAGCGAATTGACCACCGAACTCAGGGAAGACATCGACGCTGCGAGCAAGGCCACGATAAGCAGGCCGATCAGCCCGTTGGGCAGGTACTGGACAATAAACAGCGGAACCAGCGTGTCAGGGGATTGCGGGTCCACCTGGGCAAGAAAATCCGGATTCATCACCGCAAAAGCGCCAAGCGCCAGGCCGGTTACGCAATACAGCAGCACGATGGGAAATCGCGCCAGTCCGTTCAGCATGAGAATCCGCCGCACCGAGTTTTCGTCTTTCGCCGAAAGCGTGCGCTGGGCTTGGGTCTGATCGCAGCCGTAATATGAGGCGTACAACACGATACCGCCGAAAATCATCGGCCACAGCCCCCATTCATCACCTGTCAGGCCCCAGGAACCGGTGCGCAGCACGGTCAGTCGGGTAGGGTCGATATTGGCCAGGAAAGCCTCCAGCCCGCCCATGTTGCGCAGGGAGAACAGCAGGATCATGGCGACTCCGGAGAAAATCAGGATCATCTGCGCCGCATCGGAATACACCACCGCCTTCATGCCGCCCTGGAACGAGTAGATGAGCGTAATCACGCCGATTACGGCAATGGCGATGAAAAAATCAACGCCCATGGCGACATTGAGGATGAGCGCAGTAGCGTATATGGCTATGCTTGTGGCCAGGGCGCGGCTGATCAGAAACACGAAGGAAATCAGCAGTCGCGTGGATAGTCCGAAGCGCCTTTCGAGGAAGTCGTAAATACTGACAACACCCGAACGGTACAGCACGGGCAGCACATAGACCATGAGCAGCAGCATGGCCAGCGGCACGGCGAATTCGTATGACAACCAGACCATGCCGCCGCCTTCCCGCAGCCCGACGAAAGCCGGGGCGGAAATGAAGCTGATGGCCGAAAGCTGGGTGGCCATGGTCGACAGGGTCAGGGGCAAGACGCCGAGTTGCCGCCCGCCTAGGAAGTAATCCTTTTTGGAATGCTGCTCCTTGAAGAAATATCCCAGCCCAAGCAGCATCGCCAGGTAGACGGCGATGATTGCGTAGTCGAAGGCGTTCATCAGAAGCGCGGGAGTTGGCTCCTGCGGCGCAGACTCCTAGGAGCCTGCGCCGCAGGAATTCGCGAAAGCGAAAATTCGCTATCGCCGCGCCCCTGGCCGGTCGATTGAGGCGAATATTGGTGGATATTCAACGAAATCGAGCGGCCAGGGGCGCGGATGAGAGTGGATTTGCAGCCGTGAATTCCTATGGCGCAGGCTCCTAGAAGTCATAACTCATTCGAAGCGCCACCCTGCGGGGTAGAATCGGCCGCCCGACGAAGAACTGCGCGGGTTGGCCCGACTGGGCATTGCCTTGCCGGGGCGAGCCTTCGGTGATTCCCTGCGTGTCGGTAAGGTTGAACACATGCAGGCTCACGCGAATATTGTCATCGTCCTCAAGCGGGAACGAATATCCGGCTTCCAGTCGCCACAGGCCGTAGGAATCCAGGCTGACGGTGTTCGAATCGTTGGCGAAGTTGTCACCGTGATGGTTATACATCAACAAGCCTTCGAAATTCTCCAGGGCGAAACGGGCGCCGAAATTGGCCATTTCGGTGGGTTGCCGCCGCAATTCGTTTCCGACGATCGCGGGATTGCCGTCGGCCTTGGTGAACTCATGCTCGCGCAGCGTGACATTGCCGTTCAAGGAAACAAAGTCGTTCAGGTACCAGGTCAGCCCGGCCTCGACTCCAAAGGCCTCGGTGGACTGCAGCGAGACGTCTTCAATGATGTTGCCGGGATTGTTCGGATCATTGATGAAATCGACGTTGCGCCGATCATCCAGGGTTGATCGGAACAGGAGCGCCTGGGCGGTGATTGCCTGATTCTCATACTTCACGCCCGCTTCGATGGTATCGATGATTTCACCTTCGTAGGAAGCAAGCCTGCCCTGATTGAAAGGCACACTGCGTATCTGCGGGAAGAAAAATCCGCGGGATGCGTTGGCGAACAGATTGACCTCGTCGCTCAAGCGGTACAGCGCGCCGGCTGAAAAGGCCCATTCGGTGGCGCCGAGAGAGTCGCTGGTGAGCGAGCCATTGGTGTAACTGACGACCTCAAGGTGATCGCTGACGCTCGGGTCGTTGCTCATCACATGGGATGAAGTATTGAATTGCCTGACATCGCCCTCAAGCCGTTCGAGCCGGACGCCGAGGTCATAGGACCAGCGACCGCTTTCGATCTGATCGGCAATGTAGAATGCGGCGCGCCGAGCGCTGCGGTCGCGGTATCCGGTCAGCCCGTTGGTTCTGGCGAGGCCGTTGCGTGTCCAGTGATACATCGCGGCGGGGTCATCGGCCATCACGAGTTCTCCGGATGCGTCTTCAACGACTCCCATCAGTTGCACGTCCACCATCAGGGGCGCATTGCGGAAATCGCCCAGATAGGTGGTGATGTAATTGAGATCGTCAGCCTGGGAATTCGAGAAGAAGCCTCCGATAGTCAGGCCATGGGTTGCGTCACCGACGAAAAATTCGTTTCCGAGGCTCATTTCCACCGACATGTCGGTGGCGTCGCGCCAGCGGTCGAGCGTACGGTTGCCGAACACGAGGTGATCCGGCGCCAGATTCCTGCCGGTCTGGGAATACTTGAAACGGGCGTGGCCATGGAACGCCGGATCGATTCCCCTCCGGGTGAGATACTCGGACTGCGTTTCGGGCGTGTTGGGCCCAAGGGCGTCGCCGTCAAGGAACAGATTGAACTGATGATCGTAGCGTGCGTAGCGCAGTTTCGCGTTGAGGGTCCATTCGTCATTCAGGTCCCGGTCGAGCACGGCGGCAAGCATGTGCCCGCGGGTGACGACGCCGTCGCCTATGGGCGTCTGGAAACGACCACCGGGAGTATCGTACGCCAGACCGACCGCCTCAACCGTATTCATGGTGAAAACTTCGGCTCCATCGTTGCCGGTGACGCGCTCCCGGGAGCGACCGTCAACGGGCAGGGGAAGAAAGAACTGCACACTGTCGTCGATCAATTGCGTATACAGCGTCAACGAGCCGGAGCCGTCATCGAACTCATGCCTGATGTTCCCCCTGATCTGGAAACCCTGGGTGTCGAGCCCGGACTTGAGAGGGCCTTCGTCATTGCGGAAGTAGCCGGACAATGCGTAGAAGGTGCTGGAATCGGCGCCGCCGATCGGGCCGCTGAAGAAGTAGTCCCCCCGGAATCTGCCTTCTTCGGCGGTTTCAATCTGTACCGTGCCGGTTGGCTCCGGCCCGCCGGTGGCGGAGATATAGTTGATGATGCCAGCCACCGAACCGGGGCCGAACAGGTTCGACACGCCACCACTGACAAACTCCGATCGCTCGATGCCGAGGTCGTTGCGGAAATAGACATCGAAAGCCGAGGAATTCAGGCCGAAAGTCGTGAACGCCGGCATGCCGTCATACAGCAGCGGCGTGAACGAGAACTGTCCTCCCGACGGCAGGGCGCGGTGGAAGACGTTGGTGGCGACTTCGCCGCCGCCGCCTTCGGCGCTGATGCCTGGCAACTGGGTCAGGATATCCGCCTGACTCGACGAGTTGAAGGATCTGAGATCTTCCTCGGTGAACTGGGACACCGACTGCGGCGTGTCAAAGCCTGTCCGTTCCACGCCGGTGCCGGTTACGATGATTTCTTCGATAACGCCGTCTGCCTGGGCCGGCGACTGCCCGGAAGCCGTGCTTGATGCGGCGCAGATGGTCGCGGCGGACAAGGCCGCGGTCAGGAAAGAGCGATTCATTTTCAACCCCCGCTGTTTGCGAACTGGAGCCAGGAGCCAATGTTATACCCAAATCGCGTAAATAACAATGCGATAAATGCAAATATCAGGATTTAATTTACGCGCCATGAATATATATCCCGGGTTCAACAGAAAAAATACTGCGTAAAAGGAAGCGCCGCAGCGCCGACAGAGACCGATTCACCACTGGCCTCGGCAGCGATGACGGGAGGCAGGGGGCGCTCATAGGAACGCCGCCGCTGGTCAAAAATTTCAATGTGGGGAATGATTTTTCGCGTCAGGGATTCGGGAATGCGGCCGCCGATCACGATTGCCGCCGGGTCGAGTAGCGCCGCGCTGGCCGAGGCGATCAGCGAAAGCGAGTCGCGCACCCGCTCAATCCAGTCATCGACCCCGGGCCAGTCGGGGTTGAAATTCAGCACCAGGTCCGAGACCGATTCGACTTCAATTCCGCGACGGCGGACGAGTTCGCGCAGCAGTTTGAGATTCGGATGCGGATAGATCAGTGGCGGCAGCAATTGCCCCACCTCGCCGGCATTGCCGAAAACGCCCCGCACGAGCCGCCCGTCCTGGATAACGCCGCCCCCCACTCCAGTGGCGATGTAAAGGTACACGAAACTACGCGCCCGGCGTCCCACGCCGAACAGGCTTTCGCCGATAGCCGCGGCGTTGCCGTCGTTTTCCACCCAGACGGGAAGTTCCAGGTCGTGGGACAACGCCTCTTCCAGGTTGATATTGGTCCATTCTTCAAGGACCAGGGGCGTATTGACCTGGCCCGTCTCACGCATGAAGGTGCCCGGAATGCCTACGCCGGCCGCGAAAACCCTGTGGGAGTCTATCGAACATTGCCGCGTCAACTCTCCGATCATGCGGCGCACCTCAACCACTACGGCATCGTGCGACATCGTCGTCATGACGCGCTGCCTGCTGCCGGTGATTTCTCCCTTGAAATTCATCAGGGTGACAGCTACCGCGTCCCACAGGATTGCGATGCCAAAGGACCAGGCGTAATCCGGCACGATCTCGACTTTGACGCTGAGTTGACCCCGTTTGCCGGTTGATACCCGTTCGCCGGGCCGAAGCGACCCACGTTCCACCAGACGCGACAACAGCCGTGAGACGGTTTGCTGGGGGCGGTTGATCTCCCGTGATATCTGCGCCTGGGTCATGGCGCCGCGTCGCAGCACGAGGGCGGCTATCGCCCGCTCAACTTCGCTGGACGGGAGAAAGACATCATCGCGAAAATACTTCACGGTGGCGGGATCGAACCCCTGAACCGGAGCTTGTTCGCTGTCTGACATGTGGCCTGCGTTCACAATGGGTCGATATCAGGGGTCTATGAGCCTGCGGCGCAGGCTCCTGTGCCGCATTATTGGCGGGTGTAACGCCGCAACAGACTCGAAGTGTCCCAGCGCCCCCCGCCCAGCGCCTGCACCTCCGCATAAAACCCGTCCACCAGCGCCGCCACCGGCAACTCCGCGCCGATACGCCCGGCCTCCTCCATGGCGATTCCCAGATCCTTGCGCATCCAGTCCACCGCGAAGCCGAAATCGTATTCATCCCGCAACATGGTCTGATAGCGGTTGCTCATCTGCCAGGACCCGGCCGCCCCGCGGGAAATCGTTTCGATGACCGCCTCCCCGTCCAGCCCCGCGCGTTGGGCGAAATTGAGCCCTTCCGCCAGACCCTGCACCACGCCGGCGATACAGATCTGATTGACCATCTTGGCCAATTGCCCGCTGCCGGCGGGTCCGAGCAGCTTGCTGAAAGCGGCGTAGGCGGCGAGTACCGGTTCGGCCCGCGCAAAGCCGTCCTTCTCGCCGCCGATCATGATCGTCAGCTTGCCGTTTTCGGCCCCGGCCTGGCCGCCGGATACCGGCGCGTCGAGAAATCCCACGCCCCGCTCCCGGGCCGCCGCGTCGAGTTCCCGGGCCAGGGTTACCGACGCCGTGGTGTGATCGATCAGGATGGCGCCCGAATCCATTCCCGCCAGGGCGCCGCTCTCGCCAAGGGCCACCGAACGCACATCGTCGTCATTGCCCACGCAGAGCATGACCATGTCACAGCCGCTCGCCGCCTCGGCCGGCGTCGGGGCGCTGCTTCCACCTTGCTCTTCGCGCCATTGCCGGGCTTTCGAGGCAGTGCGGTTGTACACGCAAACCTCCCCCGCCTTCCGCTGCAAATGTCCCGCCATGGGATAGCCCATGACGCCAAGACCGATAAATGCAAGTTTCATGAATGCTCCTCATGGGTTTTCTGAAGGTTCGCTGAAAAGTTTCGATTCCCTTCTACACCAGGTCCGAGCGCCAGTCCTGGCGCAGCGCCCTTACCATGTCGCTCATGGAGTCGAACCGGTCGGCTGGCTTTTTTTCCAGACAGCGCATGGCGACCTGCTCAAGCAGGGTCGGCACATGAATCCGGGTCAGCTCGGATGGCGGCGGCGGCGTATCCCGCAGCACGCTGTCGATGATCTGGTGCATCTTCTTCCCCCTGGCCGGCAGGTTGCCGCAAAGCACTTCATAGAGTACCGCGCCGAGGCTGAAAACATCGGTGCGGTAATCGATTTCCGGGTCCTGGTTGATTTGCTCCGGCGACATGTACCAGGCCGACCCCTGGGCCTTGTGCTTGCCCGTGATATTGACGTCCGCCACCGAAATCGCCGGCCGGCCGGCCACATCCCGCATGTCCTCGCCGGCGGCGCCCCAGACCTTGGCCAGGCCCCAGTCGAGCAGCAGGACCTCGCCATAAGGCCCGGCCAGGATATTCTCGGGCTTGATGTCCCGGTGCGCCACGCCATGCTGATGGGCGTACTCCAGGGCGTAGCCGATCTGCATCACCACTTCCATCAACTGGGTCAGGTCGTAGCGGGCGCGATAGTCGAGGATCTCGCGCAGGGTATAGCCATGGACGAGCTTCATGGTGAAGAAGGGATTACCGCGGACGTCCCGGCCCAACTCGTAGGTGGGCACGGTATTGGGATGCTGCAGCATGGCGGACACCCGCGCCTCGCGAATCAGCCGCCGCTGTTCCACCTCATCCCGGGCGAATTCCGGGCGCAGGGTCTTGTAGCAGACGAAGCGCGACAGGTGCTGGTCCTTGCAGGACTTGATCAGCGACTTGCCGCCTTCGGCGATGGTGCTGAAAAAAGCGTAGCGGGTGCGCTGATCGATCCTCTTCGGCAGCGCCTTGTCGGTCTCTTCCAGGAAGATCGAAGCATACTCCCTGGGCGGCTCGGGGAAATTCAGCATGTTCTGGAGCCCGCCTTCCGGATTCGGCCAACTGGAGAACCCCCACACTACCAAATCCCAACCCGGTTCGCAGCAGCGCCACCTCCCGCGGCGGCGCCTCCCTCCCCGTCATTCCGCGCGGAGCGAAGTCTGGCTCCCCGTCATTCTGCGCGAAGCGAAGCGCAGTCGCAGAATCTCAGGTTCCTGGGAAGATTCTGCGACTACGCGCAGAATGACGGAGAGGGGTATGCACGCGGAATGACGGGAAGGGGAATTCGACTATAATCGGCCCATGTCCGGCACCCAGGCCAAACAGCGCGACTCCCACCAGTGCGTCGAAAGCGTTTTTCATGTCCGCTATGCCGAGACCGACAACATGGGCATCGTGCATCATTCGACGTATCTGGTGTATTTCGAGGAAGGCCGCAGCCAGTACATGCGCGAGATGGGCAGCGACTACGCCCATGTGGAGGAAAGCGGCTACCAGCTACCCGTCACCGAAGCCCAGCTGCGATTTTCCGGCAGTCTCCGCTATGGCCAGCAAGTGCGCGTGCGCGCCTGGATCGCCGAAAGCCGCAGCCGCCGGCTCACTTTCGCTTATGAAATCACCGCCAGCGACCATCCCCAGGTGCTCGTGACCGGATACACCCATCATGTCTGGACCGACGTGGACGGCAAGGTCACCCGGCTTCCCGAACGCTGGCGGAGCCATTTCCAGCCGAAGTTCGCGTAAGCTCCCCCAGCGACTGCACCTGCCCGTAGAGAAAATCCGTCAATTCCTGACGGCCTTCGAGGTCGCGCATGGAATCCCAGCCGATGGGCCTGCCGATTTCCACCCGCAAGGTCTTGCCGAACTTGTTGCGCGCCTCGTGGATCAGCAGCGCCATGCGCAGGGGCTCGGCGATATGCGAGGCCACGTGGAACTTGCGGCTGTTGCGACCGTGAAAATAGATCGGCACAACCGTCGCCTCGGCGTCGCGCACGAGTTTGGCGGCGAAATTGGTCCAGGGCGCATCGCGCACCGCGCCGAAGCCGAGCCGGTTCGCCGTGGACACCGCCCCCGAAGGAAAGATCAGCACCGGCACATTGTCCGCCAATGCTTCGAGGGCCAGTTGCCGCGAGCGGATATTGGTCTTGCGCGCCTGGGGCGCCGCGCTGAAATCGATGGGCAGAAAATAGGGCGCGAGTTCGCGGTCCTGGCACAGCAGGCTGTGCAGCATGATGCGGAAATCGCCCCGCAGCTTCACCGCGATATCACACAGCACCATGCCGTCCACCACGCCGAAAGGATGATTGGCGACAAACACCAGCGGCTGGCCGGGGGCCAGTCCGGCCAGCGGGGAACGGTCCATCTCCAGCTTGATGCCGGCCTCCTGCAGGCCTTCGGCGAAGAAATTCTCCACTCCGAGCTTCCGGTCCTTGAGTTCCCGGTAGATGCGCTCGATGCGGCGGCGCCCGGAGAGGGCTTCCAGGGCCGTGATCAATTTCCTCTCCAGCCAGGAATCTTCCGGTTGCACATAGGAAACCCTGGGCGGGTCCCGCAGATAACAGGCGAACTGCGGATCCACTTTCCGCAGCCGGGCGGCGCTGAAATGATCAGTTTGCACGATGGTAGGTGAAGTACCCGGTGAACATTTCTTCCCAGCTTTCCACGCCGAACCGCAGCTCGCTGTCCGGGTTGGGATTGTTGGGATTGGAAATCGAATTGTCGAAGGCGCCGCTCACGCGCAGCACCGCGCCGGCGGGAATCGCCACCGGCTCGTCCAGGCGGTAATAAGGCTGCCAGCCGTAGTTGTAGGCCGGCACCGAAAAGACTTCCCGCAGGGGCTCGCCGGGGGCCTCCACGGCGAACTTCATGCGCTTGCCGCGAAAATTCATTCGCGCCCGCACGCCAAGGAGCACCGCGTCGTGGTCAAGCCGGAAACTCGCCTCCAGGGGAAAATCGGGGGTATTGGGCGACAGCACAAAGCGGGTGGAAACCGCGGCGGTAACCAACTCCCGCTGCGGCGGCGCATCGTGAAAATACAGGCCGATGCGGCTGGCGTCGCTGGTGGACTGGCCATTGGTCACATAGTGGAACTGCATGGACAGCCTGTCCCCGGGGGCGATGCGAACTCCGGTTCCGGCGGGAAACTCGCGCAGCAGATCCTGGCCCGGGGCGTAGCCATCGAGAAACTTGCGGACGCTGTTTTCCCGCCGCCTTTCTTCGCCCCAGAAATCCTCTCCCTCGCCGGTGACGAAAATCATCAGATGATGCAGCACCGACTCATCTCCCGGCAGGTATTGCAGGGCGCGCACCCACTTCTCTTCGGTGAATTCGAGCTCGGCGGTTTCGTAGGTGTAATCGAGCACGCCGGTGGGGGGGATGTCCTGCCGCGGCGCCTGGACGATACGATCGGGCTCGCCGAGGCGCCAGTCGATGGGCGGCGCCGCGGACAGCGCCTGCAATGGGTCGTTCTCTCCCGCCTCGCCCGGCGCGCCTGCGTCAATCCAGTTCACCAGCAGCTGCAGGTCTTCGGTGCTGATGTGGCGGGCGTCCCGGGACTGGCCGACGCCGGAGTCAACCTGCATCGGCGGCATGCGCCTGTTGAGCAGCACTTCGCGGACCATCGGCGACCAGCCGAGCAGCATCAGGTAGCTGTCCAGGGCGAAAGGCCCCACCCCGCCCCGGCGATGGCACATGCCGCAGTTCTCGATGATTCGCGGCGCCACTTCGCTTGTGTAATCCGGCGGCTCGGCCAGCATGGCCTCGCGCAGGGGATAGGCGATGGGACATTCCCGCGGCGCCGTGCCACGAATGCTGGCGGCGATGCCGTCCCCGGACAGCGCCGCCAGCGCATGCGCGAACTCGGCGCCGGGGCCGCCCTGGTAGAACAGCGACAGGCGTTCGGGGTTGAGCAGGGCGACTTCGCCCGCGCCGCTCAGGTCCAGCGCCGCGGAAACGAGTTGCCCGGCATCCATGAGCAGAGGCAAATCGAGGTCGTCCGCAGCCGGGGCGTCACCGCCGGACCCGCGGGAATCGACGAAGACAAAGGCGATTTCACGATCCGCATGGCTGTCCGCCGCAGCCGTGAACTGCGCCGCCATGGCGGGCATGGCCGGGCAGTCGGCGTCCCAGGCCATCAGCGCCAGGGCCCGCAGATGACGATAGCGGCTCAACTGGTGAAACACCCCGCCGGTATCGAGCAGCGCGAAATCGTCAATCCGCTCCGGCGCCGCCCGGGACTGGGCGCAAAGCGCAATCAGCAAAGCTGCCGCGAGGGTTTGCAGCAGGCGCCTGGCGGACGGATGTTCCATGGCGCACGGCCTTCGGGGTGTGGAATGAAAGGTGCTACTTTACTATTCCGGCGGGCGGCATTTCCAGCCCGAAATCCCGTCTCTTGCGTAACACTTGCTTACAATTCAAGCGCTTTCGATTCCATGCGCTCACTGGACGATTCGCGGCCTTGCCATTATGCTTTGCGTCTGCATTCCACGGGCAGGCACGCCATGGCGGGCTCTCGTGTGTCTTCGTCTGCACCAAGAGGAACCAATCGATGCAACGCTTGTACCAACCCTTGCTGGCGCTCTCCGCCCTGTTGCTGATGGCCGTCGCCCCGCCGTCCCAGGCCCAGGACGACCAGCCCCGATTTCTTTCCCTGACGCCGCCCGAGGGGCTGCCGATCATCCCCCTGATGGAAGGCTGGGTCGCCAACGAAGACGGCACCACCACGATTTCCTACGGTTTCATCAACCGCAATTCCGATCAGGACGTGACAATCCCCCTGGGGGAAAACAACTATATCGAGCCCGCTGAATTCGACGGCATGCAACCGACCCATTTTCCGTCGGGCCGCGGCACCGGCGTGTTTACGGTCACCCTGCCCGAAGACCGGGAAGACACCGATGTCTGGTGGTATCTGAAGACCGGCGACTCCGAGGCCTTGCGGGTCCCCGGCCGGCGCGGCGCCTCGGCCTATGAACTCGACTTCATCCGCCCCCGCCCCCAGGGGTCGCTGCAGCCGCTGGCGGCATTCGGTGACAATGAACTCGCCGCCGGCCTGTTTGGAAACATTAACGATCACGATGCCGCGGTCACCGCCGGCGAGCAGGTCGAACTCGTGGTCAACGCCAGGGACCCGGCCGAGCGCGACCCGGAAGATCCCCGCTTTGGCGAGCCGCTGGACATGAACGTGGAATTCAACCTGCACCAGGGCCCCGGCCAGGTGAACTTCGAGCGCGACCCGGGCGCTCCGGTGCCGGAAAACCCCTTTGACGAGGACGACCCGCGCTTCGAGTTCTTCACCGGGCCCGAAGGCAACGAGGCGATCATCGAAGGCGGGGAAGGCTCCGCCATGGCGCTGGCCACTTTTTCCGAACCCGGCGAGTACATTATTCGCGCTGCGGTAAACGTGCACACGGCGCCGGACAGCTCCTACGGCGACCAGTGCTGCTGGACCAATGTCTACTCGCGGGTCACGGTCATCGACTGAGACCTGTTTCAAAATGTTGCATTCGCCGGTACGGAAAAACCCGGCGAATCGTGGACTTGAGGCAGGGAAGAATTTAGTATCCGGCGGGTATTCCGTCGGGAATAAACCATTCATCCGAGGAGAATGACATGAAACTGGCGCAAGCTTTGATCTTGTTCGGTGGCGCGGTGGCTTTTGGCGCCCTGGCCCAAACCGCGAATGGGCAACACGGCATCACCTACAACGGTGACGTGGCAAGAATCATCAACGAGAACTGTGTGGTCTGCCACCGGGAAGGCGGCATCGGCCCGATGCAGTTCGAGAACTTCGATCAGGTCCGTCCCTGGGCGCCCCTGATTTCCCTCAAGGTCGCCACCCGGGAAATGCCTCCCTATGCCTATGACCACGGCATCGGCATCCAGGAACTGGAAGGCGACTGGCGGCTGGCCCAGGACGAGATCGACGCCATCGTCGCCTGGGTTGAGCAGGGCGCGCCCCTGGGCGATCCCGATGTGGTTCCCCCCATGCCGGAACTGCCCGACCCCAGCGCCTGGAACTTCGAGCCCGAACTCGGCGCTCCGGACCTGATCATTCCTTCGATTCCCATGGACATTCCCGCCAGCGGCAATGACCTGTGGAGCAAGCACTACGTCCCCAGCACCCTGACCATGGACCGTTGCATCAAGGCGGTGCAGGTCAAGCCCCGGGGCGACGCCACGGCGGTTGTGCATCACGCCAACTCCTATATTGAGGCGGAAAACGAAGACGGCGAATTCGAGCGCTTCGGCCAGCTCACTGAATACGCCATGGGCAAATGGGGCGAATTGATGCCGGAAGGCGTCTGCCGCACCATTCCCGCCGGCTCCCGCGTTTCCTGGGACATCCACATGTTCCCCGGTGGCGTTGGCGCCACTGCCGAAGGTCAGATGATCAAGGACAATGTGGTGGAAATCGGCCTCTGGTTCCACGATGAGGACTACGCGGAAACCGAAAGCCCCTACCAGCAGGATCTGCGCCTCTATCCCATGCGCTCCGGCTATGAGGGCGGCCATCTGATCGTGCCCCCGAATGGCTACACCATGACCCAGGGCTTCCACTCCTTCGACCATCCGGTTCGCATCGACAGCTTCCAGCCGCACGGCCATCTGCGCATGAACGCCGCTTCGCTGGAAATCTTCTATCCCGAAACCGGCCGCACCGAGCAGATCAGCCAGATCTCCAACTGGAGCGCCACCTGGCATCACAGCCACATCTACGAAGCCGATGTGGCGCCGCTGCTGCCGACCGGCGCGGTGCTCGTGATCAAGCAGTGGTACGACAATACCGCCAACAACCCCAATAATCCCGACCCGGACCAGTGGGTGTACGGCGGCAGCCGCACCGGTGACGAAATGTCTCATGCCTGGATCGCCATCACCCATCTGGACGAGGAAGGTTACGAGAAGATTGTCGCCGAGCGCAGGGCCAGGGAGCAGCGCAGCCTGGCGGCATCCGACGACTGACCTCGCGCAAGCGGTTCAAACCCGAAAGGGGCGGCCCATGGGCCGCCCCTTTTTCGTCTGGTTGCAATTGCAATTTGGCACACTTGGGCCGTTTCCGCCTCCCCGAAAACTGGAGTAGACTCTGCCGGATGGATATTGCATCCAGCCCAATAAATCAGGCAACAGAGAGGACAGGCAGATGAAGCTGATCCGGACGCTTTCCCTGGCGGTGTTTGGTCTTCCCGCTGCGGCACTGGCCCAGCAGGACCTGAGCTACAACGAGCACATCGCCACCATCATCAACGAAAACTGCGTGGTCTGCCACCGCGAAGGCGGCATTGGCCCCATGCAACTCGAAAACTACGACCAGGTCCGCCCCTGGGCGCCGCTCATCTCACTGCGGGTGGCGAGTCGCGAAATGCCTCCCTATTCCTACGACCACGGCATTGGCATCCAGGACCTGAAAGAAGACTGGCGGCTGAGCCAGGAAGACATCGACGCCGTAGTTGCCTGGGTGGAACAGGGTTCTCCCCAGGGCGACCCGGACATTGTCCCGCCGGCGCCTGATCTGCCCGACCCGGACGCCTGGAACTTCGAGCCCGAGTTCGGCGCGCCGGACCTGATCATCCCTTCGGTGGCCATGGACATTCCCGCCAGCGGCAACGATCTGTGGAGCAAGCATTTCGTGGAAAGCGGCCTCGCCGCCGACCGCTGCATCAAGGCGGTGCAGGTGAAACCCCGGGGCGACGCCAAGGCCGTTGTGCACCACGCCAACTCCGACATCTGGGCGCCGGATGAAAACGGCGAGTACGAGGAACTCGGGCAATTGACCGAATACGCCATGGGCAAGTGGGGTGAATTGATGCCGGAAGGCGTCTGCCGCACGCTCCCCGAGGCGGCGCGCATTCGCTGGGACATCCACATGTATCCGGGCGGCGTCGGCGCCACCGCTGAAGGCCAGGTGATTCGGGACAATGTGGTGGAAATCGGCCTCTGGTTCCACGATGAGGACTTCATGGAGCGCGAGCAGCCCTACAGGCAGGACCTGCGCCCCTACATCATGCGTTCCGGCTACGAAAACGGCGAACTGATCCTGCCGCCCCATGGCTACACCATGACCCAGGGTTTCCATTCCTTCGACCACCCGGTGCGCATCGACAGCTTCCAGCCACACGGCCACCTGCGCATGAACGCCGCGTCCTTCGAGATCTTCTATCCCGAAACCGGCCGCACCGAGCAGATCAGCCAGATCTCCCACTGGAGCGCCACCTGGCACCACAGCCACATCTACGAACCCGACGTGGCCCCGCTGGTTCCCACCGGCGCGGTGCTGGTCATCAAGCAGTGGTACGACAACACCGCCAACAACCCCAATAATCCCGACCCGGACCAGTGGGTTTACGACGGCAGCCGCACCGGCGATGAAATGTCGCACGCCTGGATCGCCATCACCCACCTCGACGAGGAAGGCTACCAGAAACTCCTCGCCGAACGCGAAGCCAGCCAGCAACGCTCACTGGCAGGCTCCGACTAGGAGCCTGCGCCGCAGGAATTCGCGAAAGCGGAAATTCGCTATCGCCGCGGCACAATTCGAAGGCCAGCCGCATCCCCTCGGCTGGCCTTTGTCTTGAGCGCCTCCCACTTTCAGACAGAATGAGAATTACCGCAGAAAAAGCAGCAGAAATTCTCATTTTGGCGCTCCAACCTTCATGTCATCCTGCGCGAAGCGAAGCCCTGCCCCTGCGTCATTCTGCGCGAAGCGAAGCGTAGTCGCAGAATCTCTTGCAGTGGCCACGCGATGAGATCCCCCGACTGCGCGCAGGATGACTGACATGAACGCACCCATTGCCATAATGAGAATTGCCGGCAAGCTTGCACAGAGCTTGCTACTAGGTTAGTTTCCCCGGTTTTTGGCAGGAGATTGGGGTTGATGAGTTCGCCTTTTGTCGCGATTTTGATGGGGTCCAAATCAGATCTTGAAGCCATGCAGGCCGGGGCCGATGTGCTGAAGAAATTCGGCATCCGCTACGAGATCAAGATCAGTTCGGCGCATCGTACGCCGGAAGCGACCAGGGAATACGTGGGAGCCGCCGTGGAGCGCGGCTGTCAGGTCTTTATCGCCGGCGCCGGCCTCGCCGCGCATCTTGCCGGCGCCATTGCCGCCCATACTACCCGGCCCGTCATCGGCGTACCCATGGACGCCGGGCCCCTGCAGGGGATGGACTCCCTGCTTTCCACAGTGCAAATGCCCTCGGGGGTGCCGGTGGCTTCCGTGGCCATCGGCAGGACCGGCGCCAGGAACGCCGCCTATCTGGCGGCGCAGATTCTCGCTCTGGCCGATACTGCGCTTGCGAGCCGGGTTGCCGCCGACCGCAAGGCCGACTCCGAAAGAGTGCAGGCCCAGGACCGGGAGTTGCAGGCACAGCGGTGAAGCCTCCCCGGGAGACCGACTGTGCAGCCGCGAATTCCTGCGGCGCAGGCTCCGAGGAGGCGGCAAGCCGCCTGCAACGGGGTGAATTGATCGCCTGTCCCACCGAAGCCGTCTGGGGAATCAGCTGTGACCCTTTCAACGAGGCGGCGGTATTGCGCGTGCTGCGCCTGAAGCGGCGTCCGGTGGAAAAAGGTCTCCTGCTGCTCGCTGCGGGCATGGACCAGATCGAGGATTTGCTGGCGCCGCTTGCCCCGGAACAGATCGCCGAATTGCGCGAATCCTGGCCCGGGCCTGTCACTTGGCTGATTCCGGATCCGGACAAGCGCTACCCCGGCTGGGTGAAAGGAAAACACCCATCGGTCGCCATCCGGGTCAGCGATCATCCCGTGGCGGCGGCAATCAGCCGGAGCTTCGGCAGGCCCATGGTTTCCACTTCGGCCAATCTTGCCGGCGAGCCGGAGATCCGGTCGAGGGAAGACCTGCACCGGCAGTTTGGAGATCGCATTCACTGTATCGTCAAAGGCGAACTCGGCGGGCGGGACGCGCCTTCTGAAATCCGCGACCTTTCCAGCGGCCGCAGAATCCGCTAGGAGCCTGCGCCGCAGGCGGGAATTGCCATGAGCGAAATCGATACAGCGGCAGTCAAGCATTTTCTGCTCGGATTACAGGAAGCGCTCTGCGCCCGGTTCACCCGGGAAGACGGCGAGGCGGAATTTCGCACCGACCGATGGGACCGCGGCGATGGCGGCGGTGGCGTGTCCCGGGTGCTCAGCGAAGGCGCGGTGTTCGAAAAAGCCGGCGTCAACTTCTCCCATGTATTCGGCGAGACCTTGCCGCCTTCGGCCACCGCCGCCCGCCCGGAACTTGCCGGGCGCGCCTACGAGGCCATGGGCATTTCCCTGGTCATTCACCCCCGCAATCCCTTTGTGCCCACCTCCCACGCCAACTTTCGCCTGTTCGCCACCACCGGCGACGAGCCGGTCTGGTGGTTCGGCGGCGGCTATGACCTGACGCCTTACTATGGCTTCGAGGAGGACTGCGTCCACTGGCACCGCACCGCGCGGGACGCCTGCGACCGATTCGGCCCGCAATACTATCCGCGCTTCAAGCGGCAATGCGATGACTACTTCTATCTGAAACACCGGGACGAGCGCCGGGGAATCGGCGGGCTTTTCTTCGACGATTTCAACGAGGAAGGCTTTGCGCGCTGTTTCGATTTCGTCCGCGCATTGGCGGAAAGCTACGGGGAAGCCTATCTGCCCATCGTCCGGCGCCGCAGGGATATGGAATGGACAGCCGAACAGCGCAAGTTTCAGGAATACCGCCGGGGCCGCTACGCCGAATTCAATCTGGTCTACGACCGGGGCACGCTGTTCGGGCTGCAATCCGGTGTCGGTCGCATCGAGTCGATTCTGATGTCGCTGCCGCCGGCGGTTCGCTGGGTCTACAACTGGCAGGCGGAACCCGGCAGCGAGGAGGAGCGGCTCACGAACCATTTTCTGCGGCCGAGGGATTGGGCATGAGCAACGCGCCCGCCCGCTACGCCGTGGTCGGCAATCCCATCGGTCACAGCAAGTCGCCGCTGATTCATTCACTGTTTGCCCGGCAGACCGGCGCGGAAATCAGCTACGGCAAGGAACTGGTTTCGGAGCAGGATTTCGCCGCGTTCGTGGAAACCTTTTTCCGCGATGGCGGTGCCGGGCTGAACGTGACCGTACCCTTCAAGCAGCGCGCATTCGCCTTGTGCGACAGATTGAGCGGCAACGCCGCCCGATCAGGTGCGGTGAATACCCTGTATCAGAGCGATGGAAGCCTCGCCGGCGCCAATACCGATGGCGTCGGCCTGGTGCGGGATATCCGCGACAACCTGGCTTATGGGATCAGGGACCGCCGCATTTTGCTGCTGGGCGCAGGCGGCGCCGTGCGCGGCATATTGCCTGCGCTGGAGAACGAGTCGCCCGCGCGGATGACGGTCTGGAACCGAACCGCGGAACGGGCCGCCGAACTGGCAAGGGCGTTCGATGGAAGCCTTGCGGCGGCGAGTCTGGAAGCATTACGGGGGGAGCAGTTCGACCTGATCATCAATGGCACTTCCGGCAGCCTGCAAGGCCACCTGCCCCCGGTGGATGCGGCCTGGCTCGCCCCGGGCTGCTGTGCTTACGACATGGTCTACGCCGATGAGGAAACCGTTTTCCTGCGCTGGGCGCGGGAGGCCGGCGCGGGGCTGGCAAACGATGGGCTGGGGATGCTGGTGGAACAGGCCGCTGAGTCCTTTCACATCTGGCGCGGCGTCAGGCCGGACACCGGGCCGGTAATCCAAAGGCTGAGGACTGGCGTGTAGAAAGACCTGGGAGGGTCCTATGGCGCAGGCTCCTAGCCGTGACTTCGCTTCCAAACTATCCGTCATTCCGCGCGAAGTCGCAGAATCCCATGCAAAATGCTTCGCTTCCCGGAGTAACACCCTGTTCGGTTTCAGTGCGCTTCCTCTTCTCCGTATTCGCCGCCGGCGCCATGCACCTCAGCCGGCGTCAGCGCCACGGCGTCTCGGTCGTGACCCATGTGGTCGAAGCGGGCTTCGGTAGTGTAATCGCCTTCCACCGCCATGAAGGCGATCAGGATCAGCAGCACCCCCGGCGGGCCGAGAATGGTCAGCACCAGGGCCAGCCGCTCCCAGAAGGCATGCATGAAGATGGCGATGATAAAGCCCGCCTTCACCAGCATGAAAACAATGACCAGGGTCCAGCGCATGGCGCCCTGCACGTCAAAATAGTCCACCGCATAGGAAGCGGCGCTGACCACGAACAGCAGAATCCAGATCTGGTAGTAGATGCCCAGTGGATGCTGTTGTCCCGCGGTGTCCGATGATGATGCCATTGCCGTCTCCTCTTACAGCAGATAGAAGAATGCGAAGATGAATACCCACACGAGGTCAACGAAGTGCCAGTAGAGCCCGGCGATTTCGACGATCTCGAAGCCTTTCTTGTCGTAGTAGCCCACCCAGATGCGCCGGGCCACCCATAACAGATAGATCACCCCGCCCGATACGTGCAGGCCGTGGAATCCCGTGACCATGAAGAACACCGAGCCGAATTGCGGCGCCCCGAAGGGGTTGCCCCAGGGACGCACGCCTTCATCCGCAATCAGCTTGGTCCACTCAAAGGCCTGCATTCCCACAAAAGTGGCGCCGAACAGCGCGGTAAGACAGATGAAAATAATCGTCTTGAATTTGTCCCTGCGATAACCGTAGTTCACCGCCAGCGCCATGGTGCCCGAACTCGTGATCAGCACGAAGGTCATGATCGCGATCAGAATCAGGGGAATGGGCGCGCCACCGAAACTCAGGGCGAAAATCTCGCTCTGGGGCGGCCAGGGCTGGGTGGTGGTCATGCGGACATTCAGGTAACCCGTCAGGAAGCAGGTGAAAATGAAGGTGTCGCTGACCAGGAAGATCCACATCATGGCCTTGCCCCAGGGCACATGATAGGTCTGTTTATCCGCCGTCCAGTCGTCCACCAGTCCGGTTACCCCGTCCGAGGGGGCCATGCTTGTTGCAGCAGCTTCACTCATGCTTGGTTATTCCCGTTGCTTGTCAGGTATTGGATAGAATCGCGAACATCACCAGCCACACCACCAGCAGGAAGTGCCAGTAGAGCGTGCACAATTCGATGCTCAGCCGCAGGTCTTTCGGTTCGCTGCCCGAGGCGAGCTTGAGCGAGGTGTTTCCCCAGACCCCCAGGCCGCCGAGCAGGTGCATGGCGTGGATGCCGGTGAGCAGGTAATAGAACGAAGCGGCGGGATTCGGCGTCAAATACACTCCCGAATCCTGCAAATCGCCCCACACCAGCAATTGCCCGACGATAAAGCCCAAGGCGAGCAAACCGCCGGCCAGGAACAGGGCGAATACATTGCGGGACTCCCCCCGCCCCACCTTGTTCCGCGCAAGCTGGAAGGCCACGCTGCTGAGCAGTAGCACGCCGGTGTTGAGCCACAATTGCCCGGGCTCGGTCAGCGGCCGCCAGTCGGGCAGTTCCATGCGGATGAAATAGCTGATGGTGAACAGGCTGAAGACGATCGTGGCGATGATCAGGAAAAAGCCCAGCGCCACCTTCTCCGCCGCAGAGTCGAAGGCGCCCTCGGGCTTGAGCCCGCCGATAATGCCCTTGCGTTCCCAGGGCTTGTCGGCCAGATGCTTGAGGGATTTCACAGGTCAGCCTTGGACTGGTCGTGGTCCGGGTCAAAGTGTTCTTCATCCACCGTGGGCTCGACGCTTTCCGGGGTGTTCTGGGGAATGAAATCCTCGTGGGCGCCGGGGACACTGTAGTCATAGGCCCAGCGATACACCGTGGGCAGCTTGTCGCCCCAGTTGCCGTGAATCGGCGGCGTGTCCGGAGTCTGCCATTCCAGGGTATTGGCGCCCCAGGGGTTGGGGTCGGCCTTTTCGCCATTGCGCAGGCTCCAGAACACATTGATGAAGAACAGCAACTGGGAAATGCCGACGAACAACGCCGCGATGGTGATGGCGGTATTGGCGTCCTGGGTGGCCGGGGCCATGAATTCGGTGGTACCGAGCGCGTAGTAGCGTCGTGGCACACCGTGAATGCCGAGATAGTGCATGGGCAGGTAGATGGCGTAGGTGCCGAGGAAGGTGCACCAGAAATGCAGCTTGGCCATGCCTTCGTGATACATGCGCCCGGACATCTTGGGGAACCAGTGGTAGAGCGCCGCGAACAGCACCAGAATCGGCGACACGCCCATCACCATGTGGAAATGGGCGACGACGAAATAGGTGTCGGACAGGGGCAGGTCGATGACCACGTTGCCGAGGAACAGCCCGGTCAGCCCGCCGTGAATGAAGGTGAAGATGAAGCCGATGGCGAAATACATCGGCGCGTTCATGCGGATATCGCCTTCCCACAGCGTCAGCACCCAGTTGTAGACCTTGAGCGCCGTCGGCACCGCGATGATCAGCGTGGTGGTGGCGAAAAAGAAGCCGAAATAGGGGTGCATGCCGCTCACGTACATGTGATGCGCCCAGACGATGAAGCTGAGCAGGCCGATGGCGATGATCGCCCAGACCATCATGCGATAGCCGAAGATGTTCTTGCGGGCGTGGGTGCTGAGCACGTCGGAAACGAGGCCGAACGCGGGCAGGGCGACGATATACACTTCCGGGTGGCCGAAGAACCAGAACAGATGCTGGAACAGGATCGGGCTGCCGCCGTCGTAGTCCAGCGCGGTGCCGGACTCGATCACCGCCGGCATGAAAAAGCTGGTGCCCAGCAGGGTGTCGAACAGCATCATGATTGCCGCCACGAGCAGGGCCGGGAAGGCGAACAGGCCAAGCACGGTGGCGACGAAAATGCCCCACACCGCCAGCGGCAGGCGCATCATGGTCAGGCCGCGGCAGCGGTACTGCAGCACGGTGACCACATAGTTCAGGCCGCCCATGGTGAAGGCGACGATGAATACCGCCAGCGAAAGGAGCATGAGGACGATGCCCATGTCGTGCCCCGGGGTTCCCGCCATGCTCGTCTGGGGCGGGTACAGGGTCCAGCCGGCCCCCGTGGGGCCGCCTCCGACAAAGAAACTCGCCAGCAGGATGATCACGGAAACCAGATACACCCAGTAACTGAGCATGTTCATGAAGGGGAACACCATGTCCCTGGCGCCGCACATGAGGGGAATGAGGTAGTTGCCGAATCCGCCGAGAAACAGGGCGGTGAGGAGATAGATCACCATGATCATGCCGTGCATGGTCACGGACTGGTAATACGAATTGGGGTCGATCAGGTCGAAGGTTTCGGGAAAGCCGAGTTGCATGCGCATCAGCAGCGAGAGCACCAGGGCCACGAGCCCCACGGCGATTGCGGTGCCGCCGTACTGGATGGCGATCACCTTGTGATCCTGACTCCAGACGTACTTGGTCACCCAGCTATGCGGGTGGTGCAGTTCGAGTTCCTGATCCGCCAAGGGTACGTATGCCATGCTTTTCTCCTGATTTCGCTATTTCAGCCAGTCCGGCTGCCATTATTCCCCAACTGTGGCGCTGCTGGATACCAGCGTGTTGATGTACGCCGCCACGTCCCGGATTTCTTCCTCGTCGGCCATGGCCGTGGCCATCTGCACCATCTGCTCGCCGAAAGTGTCGTCCGGGTGCATGCCGCGGACTCTCGACTGGAAATTGCTGAGTTGGGTGACGAGATACCAGTCGTTCTGGCCTGCCAGCGGCGGCGCGTCGGTATACCAGGTGCCGCTGCCGTCATCGAGGTGGCAGGCGGCGCAGTTGCGGTCGTAGATGTCCCGGCCATTGGCGATATCGCCGGTGACCGTGCGCTCGACCGGTTCGTCTGGCAGGGAAGCGATATAGGCCGCCATGTTGCGCACGGCCTCGTCATCGATCAGCGTCGCCGCCATCGGCGCCATCTGCTGGCCGAAGACATCGCCCTCGCCGCCGCGCACGCCGGTCTTGAAATACTGCAGTTGCCGTTCGACATACCAGGCCGGCTGGCCGGTGAGCTTGGGGCTGTTCAGGGCCAGATTGCCTTCGCCCCGTTGGCCGTGGCAGGTCGCGCAAAGCGCGTATTGCGCCTGCCCCGCCGCGGGGTTGGCGGCGACCCTGTTCTGGGTTTCGGCAAAAGTGGGCTGGGCGGCGAGCCAGGCGTTGAAGTCTTCTTCGGTTTCCACCACCACCTGGCCGCGCATGATGAAGTGTCCGATGCCGCAGAGTTCTTCGCAAAGCACGTCATAGGTGCCGGTTTCGGTGGGGGTGAACCACATGTAGGAAATCAGGCCCGGCACCAGGTCCATCTTGACGCGGAACTGGGGCACGGTGAAATTGTGCAGCACATCGTTGGAACGGAACAGGAAGTGGGCGTCCTGATCGACCGGCAGGCGCATCTGTGGGTCGTTGACCACCACGTCGTCCTGGCCGTTGGGGTCTTCGGGATTGACGCCGAAGGGGTTGCTTTCGGAAACGAAGGAAGTATCGGCGGTGCCGAGCAGGCCGTCGGCGCCGGGATAGCGGTACTGCCATTGCCATTGCTGGGCCAGCACTTCGTAGTCATTGGCATCCTCCGGCACGTTGACGAAAATCGCCCAGTAATAGAGCCCCGGCGTCAGCATCAGCACCACGCCGATGGCGGTAATCACCGACAGCCAGATCTCCATCTTGTGATTTTCCGGCTCATAGACCGCCTTGTGGCCCTGCTTGTGGCGAAAGCGCCAGACGCAGTACGCCATGAAGGCATTGATCGCCACAAAGACGATGCCGGTAACCCAGAGAGTGATGTACACCGTGATGTCGATGCCGGCCCAGTCGGCGGCGAGATCGGTAAACCACCAGTCAAAGTAATAGGCGAAGACGAAGTGCAGCACCACGGTGGCAATGACAAGCAGGAACAGCGCGATTGCTAATGACATGAGCGGGCAATCCTTGGAATGATTCGCCGCGATCCGGTGTGGCTCGCGATGACGGTTATGGCCTGAATTTTTGCGGGGCGCATGGTATAGAATTTTGCCCTGCGCTGCAAGCGAAGTTCGCCGTGGCGAACGGCTTCCCTGCGACGACTTTCCCCACTTTCCGCGCAAACCCGCGATTACCGCCCGGCCCATCCCGCCGGAAAATTGTGGGCGGGAAGTTTGTGAACGGAGAGATTGTGGGGAGTCGGGCAAGGTGATAAAGTTCGTGCGTTTCTGGCCGAGACGGACAGAAGTGAACATGAAGAACACCCAGGGGTTGCTTGACAATGAAAATAATCGAAACGCATCATACTGCAAGCCAAGCCAAGCCAAGCCAAGCCAAGCCAAGCCAAGCCAAGCCAAGCCAAGCCAAGCCAAGCCAAGCCAAGCCAAGCCAAGCCAAGCCAAGCCAAGCCAAGCTTTGGTGCGACCGGGTGTCTGTCTTGAGCGTGTTGCCGCGGCGCCGGGCGGGGCTTTCGGCGTGCGAACCTGAAACCCGGTCCGCCTTCGGCCGGGAAGGCGGCGCCCCCGCCCCCGATCCTTTCAGGCCCCCCGTCTTCCGCCGGTTGCGTCAGGCGACCCGCGACCTGGCCCGTTCCATCGCGACACTCCCGCTCTCCCTGGCGCTGCTGGCCATCGTGGCCGTTGCCCTGGCGCCAGCCGAGCGGGCCGAAGCGCAGAGTGTCCCGAACGTGTGGTGGGGCACAACAAATCATACCACACCGGAGCCATCAGAATTATCAGTGATAAATTTCCAAGTCAACCAGAATCTCGCCGCACCCCTGACCGTCAGCTACACCATTGGCGGCACGGCGACTTGCGGGACGGACTACACCATCGCCGGCGCGGACTGCGCCCAAGGGACCGGGACGTTCACCTTGCCGATGGGTACGGCGAGGTTCGTCCCCGTTGCATTACCAATTACGATCCTGGCCGACGCAGTCCCGGACAGCGGCGAGACCATCATTCTGACCATCACCGACGGCGCCAGCTACAACCTGGGCTCAGGAACCACAGCAACGGTGAAGATCGTTGAGGACTCCGGCCGGGCAGCGTTTCGGATCGGCGGTCAGCCCTCGGTGAACGGCGCCTTGACGGGGCATCGGGTCTGCGACGACCCCGAGGGCAGCGGCACGTTCAGCTACAGCTGGCAGAGAAGAGCTACACCCGGAAGGGCTGCGTTTGTGCCGATCGACGGCGCGACTTCCCAGAGCTACACCCTGCAGCAAGCGGACTCCGGCTATTACATCCGGCTCCAGGTCGCGTACACCGATGGAAACAGCAGTAATTTAAAGGTCTTCACGCCGATCATCGGCCCGATCGGACCGGTTGTGGCGGAGAACACGGTGGGGTTCAGCCGCGGTGACTACAACGCGTGGGAGGGCGACTCGCTGCGGCCGACGCTGACCTTCAGCTCGCCCACGGCGGCGCAGCAGACCTTTGAGATTGTCTTCCAGACTTGCGACGCCGACCCGCGCAATGACATCAGCGTGGATTACGCCTCACCTGATCCAATTACGGGCACCTTTAATGTCTCCGCCGCGCACTCGGTGACGGTGCCGGAGGGCGTGACCAGCCACACTTTCAGCCTGCCCGTGCCGCTGGACGGCGAGATCGAAGGCTACGAGACCTTCGTCATGGGCTTCGGCACGATACCGAGTGGGATCACCATTGGAGACCAGGACGACGCCACGAACCAGGGACAGTACGCCCAGGTCCAGATCATCGATGCCAACCTGCCGCGGGCCATAGTCGGTTTCGATAGTGACGCGTACAGCGTGGCGGAAGGGGATTCGGTGAGCGTGACGGTGAACATCGACCCGCCGCAGGATATGCCGGTGGAGGTGGGTCTCGTTTACCGGGATGCGGACAGTGGGAGCGGCGGCACGGCCCGCAGAAACCACGTCAGCTATGACAGCCAACGGGGATTCGCGGTGGGCAAGGACTACGAGGCGTCGCCCGACAGCGTGACCATTCCGGCGAATGCCAGCTCGCACACCTTCACCGTCCGGACCGTGGACGAGTTGCCCGAGGTGGTGAGGTCGAACGCGTGGAATCACGAAGTGGTGGAGGAGGACGAGACCTTCAGGATCGACATCGATCCGTCGCCGGGCCGGTATTTGGTGGTCGCCAATCCCACGGCCACGGTGACCATCCATGACAATGACATGGCCACCACCGACACGACGGCGCCGCGGGTCTCCTCGATCGAGCGCGATCTGCCGTCTGTCTCGCCGACCGCCCTGGACACCCTGACCTGGCGGGTGAGGTTCAGCGCGGATGTGCGGAACGTGGACGCGGGGGACTTCAGCCTGACGGGGACGACGGCGACGCTGGCCGTGGCGGCGGTCACGGCGGACACATATGACGTCACGGCCTCGGGCGGTGACCTTGCGGGCCTCGACGGGACGGTGACGCTGGCTTTCGCGAGCGGCCAGGACATCGAGGACACGGACGGGAACGCGCTCGCCGACACGACGCCCACGGGGACCAACGACAACAGCTTCGTGGTGAACAACACCTCTCCGCCGCCGCCACCGCCGCCGCCGGCGCTTCCGGTGGTGACCGTTGCGGCGGGGACGTCGCCGGTGACGGAGGGCACGGACGCGGCCTTCACGGTAAGCCGCACGGGCGCGACCACGGCGGCCCTGACGGTTCTTCTGGAGGTGGCCGAAAACACCGCCGGGGGGCGGGACTTCGTGGCGGCGGGGGACGAGGGGGACCAGTCGGTGACGATTCCGATCGGTTCGGCCACGGCGACCTACAGCGTGCCGACCGTGGGCGACAGTACAGACGAGCCGAATGGCCAGGTGACGCTGTCGCTGCGAAGTTCCGGCGGCTACAGCCAGGGCAGTCCGTCGAGCGCCACGGTGACGGTGAACGACGACGACGGCTCCGTCCCGCCGCCGAACACGAACCCGACCGTGCGGACCCTGATTCCCGACAGGACGGCGACAGTGGGCGCGTCGTTCCGCTATCAGTTCCCGGCGAACGCGTTCAGCGACGCCGACAACGATTCCCTGACCTACACGGCGGCGTTGGGCGATGGATCGAACCTGCCCGCATGGTTGGGCTTCGACGGCAGCACCCGGACCTTCTCCGGCACCCCGGCTGCCGGGGACGCGGGCGCGATAACCGTGCGCGTGACCGCCGCCGACGGCAACGGCGGCACGGCCTTCGACGATTTCGAGATCGTGGTCAATGCGCCGCCTCCGGAACCTGAACCTGAACCGGAACCGGAACCGGAACCCGAACCCGAACCCGAACCGCAACCGCAACCGCAACCGCAACCGCAACCGGAACCCGAACCGCAACCGCAACCGGAACCGGAACCGGAACCGGAACCGGAACCCAGTGCGCCCGAAGCGAGCTTCGCGGCCGCGGCTTCCACCGCGCCCGAGGACTCGGGCACGGAGAACGTGACGGTAAACCTCTCCCCGGCGCCGCCGGCGGCCGTGAGCCTGACCTACACCGTGGGCGGCACGGCGACCGCGAACGAGGATTTCACGGCCCTGTCCGGCACGGTGGACGTGCCCGCCGCCGCGGACAGCGTGGACATTCCCATTGCCGTCATGGACGACGTTCTCCACGAAGGCGGCGAAACCGTGATCCTGACCCTGACGGACGGACCGGACCACGACCTGGGAACGACCCGGACCCATACCCTGACCATCACCGATAACGACGCCGCGCCGGATACGGTGACGCTGTCCGTCTCCCCGGACGCGATTTCCGAAGACGCCGGCCCCACTGTCGTGACCGTGACCGCCACCGTCGGCGGCGCGACCCGCTGGGCCGGAACGCAAACCCTGGCCGTGACCGTGTCCGGCCCGGCCGGCGGCGTGGGTTTCGCCCCGGTCGCCGGTTTCGACCTGACCGTTCCTCCCGGCGCGGATGGCGGCAGCGCGGAGTTCACCCTCACCCCCGTGGACGACGGCGTACACACCGGCAACGGGACCGTCACGATTTCCGGCGCGTTTTCCGGTTCCGGAAACGCCGCCGCGGTGGAAGCCGCCGTTTTGGCCCTGGCCGACAACGAACCGCCGGACCCCGCCGCGGCCCGGACGCACCGGTTTCCGCTATTCGCCGACGGCGACGGCTTTCGCAGCAATCTGTTCCTGAACAATGCCTCGCCGCTGGACAACCGCTGCACGCTGCATCTGCGCGGCGCGGGGCTGGACACCGGCAGACTGGATGAACATCCCGCCCTGACCGTCACGGACGCGCATACCGCCGGGATCGACCCCGGCGCGGCGGGCGGCGGCATCCTGCTCGCCACCGGAGGCTCGCGGCCCCTGGCCGTCGGCCATGCGGAGCTCGCATGCGAACAGCCCGCGGTGGCGCGGGTGCTGCTCGGCGTGGAGGACGGGGGCGTTCCGCTGGCCCTGACCGTCATGGAAAGCGCCAAACCCGGAAACGCGTTCCGGTTCCCGGTATGGCCCGGACCGGGCCGCCTCGGGCTGGCCTTCGCCAACGCCGGCGAACGGGAAGCCGCCTGCGCGGTGGAAACCGGCGCCCCGGACGGAGCAGGCGCGGGCGGCGGCAATTTCGCCGTGCCCGCCGGATCGATCTTCTTCCGTTTTCTGGACGAACTCGTTGCCGCGGGCGAAACGGACGGCGCGCGCGCTGGCGGGGACACAGGCGGCGGCACGGCCGAAGTGACCTGCGACCGCGCGGTGACGGCCCTGGGCGTGCATCTCGAAAACGGCGTCTTCGCCGCGCTGGCGGCCGTGGCGACGGAAGCAACGCCCGCGGAAACGTTTTCCGGAGAAACCGGGGAAGCAACGCCTGTCTCCCACGTCCTGCCCCTGGTGATGGACGGCGCGGGATATCAATCCCGCCTGCTGGTGACGAACACGTCCGCCGCGGCCAACCGCTGCGAACTGCGCCTGCACGGCAGGGGACTGAACACGTATCGCTATCGCTTCGCAAACGCCGCCGGCGCGGCGCGGGACGGATTCGTCCGGGCCGAACTCGACCTGCCCGGCCCCGGCGACCGGATCGAGCTGACGAGCTTTGGGCGGTCCCCTTTCCTCGCCTACGGCCACGCCGTCCTCGATTGCGACGGGCCGGTCCACGCGCGCAACCTGCTGCGCCAGGTTTCCACGGCGGAGGATACGGTCGGCGGCCTGCTCGGCATGACGGCCATATCGACCGTCCAGCCCGCGCGGGCATTCCGTTTCCCGGTCGTGCCCCGGCTCGGGCGCCTGACGCTGATCCTGGGCAACCCCGCCGCAACCGAAGCCTCCTGCCATGCCACGCTGGAAACGACGGTCCGGGATGCGCCGGAAGCGGCGGACCACGACGCCGGGACCGGGGCGCGATCGCCGATTCCCGTTCCCGGAGAATCGACGGACGCCCGCAACCTGGACACGCTGTTCGAGCTGCCCGCGGACTTCGCCGAAGGCGCGGTCAACCTGCATTGCGACGCGGAAATCGCCGCTGTCTCACTGCTGTACGCCGGCGGTTCCTTCACCGCCCTCCCCCCGGCCGTCGTCGTGCCCGCCGCCGCACCGGAATAAAGATGGGGCCCGGCTTGCGGAATGTCTATATTTTGAAGAAAGTAACAGCCCGGCCCCGACATCCAGCCTGACGGTGACGCTGGGCGTCGCGGGCGCTCCGGCTGGCTGCCGGTGGCCGACGCGCTGGGGTGCCTGGAGCGGCGGCCCCTGCGGGATGCGCTTTCGCGACAGGGGAATGGATAGGCAATGGGGCCGCGCCGGCACACAAGCCGTGCGATGAAGGAAATCCGGAAGGTCCGGCGCAGTTCGGCAGTCTGGTCATGGAAAGCATTTCATTGGATAATCCGCAGTCCCTGATTCCCGATTCCCCATACAGAGGAAACGCCATGCGTCGTTATCTAGTGGAAATTGCCGCGACCGGCCTGCTCACTGGCCTTGCGGTTTCGGCAAGCGCACAATCCGACATGTACTACTCGGCCCACCATGATTACCGGGTGGTGGAAGTCACCAACGGTCTGATCCAGCCCTGGTCCATGGCCTGGCTGCCCGGCGGCGACATGCTGGTCACCGAGAAACCCGGCCGCCTGCGGGTGGTTCGCAATGGCGAACTGCTGCCGGAAGCGGTTCCCGGCGTGCCCGAAGTGCATTACCGCGGCCAGGGCGGCCTGTTCGAGGTTGTCCCGCATCCGGACTTTGCGGAAAACCGCTGGGTCTACCTCACCTACGCCAAGCCGGTGGGCGACTCTTCCACCACCGCGATTATCCGCGGCCGCTTCGAGAATGACGAACTCGGCAATGTGGTCGAGATCTTCGCCGCCGAGTCAGTCGGCTTCGGCCATTACGGCGGCAAGCTCGTCTTCGACGGCAACGGCTACCTGTTCCTCGTCGTGGGCGACCGGCAGGCCCCCGCCACGGGCGATTTGCCGGCCCACCCCGCCCAGGACACATCCAATCACAATGGCGTGGTCATCCGCCTGCACGAAGACGGCAGCGTCCCCGACGACAATCCCTTTGTCGACAGCGATGACATTCTCCCGGAAATCTGGAGCTACGGGCACCGCAGCCCGCAGGGCCTTGCGATTCATCCGGAAACCGGAGACCTGTGGGAAACCGAGCATGGCCCCCAGGGCGGAGATGAACTCAACCGTATCGAGCCCGGCAACAATTACGGCTGGCCCGTCATCGGCTATGGTGTCAACTACGGCGCCGTGGGCAGCCCCATTCACTTGGGCATCGGCCAGGAAGGCATGCGGGCGCCGGCTCACATCTGGGTGCCTTCCATCGCCGCATCCGGCCTGATGATCTACGATGGCGACCGGTTCCCCATGTGGCGCGGCAGCATTTTCGCCGGCGGCCTCATGGGCGAGCAGTTGGCCCGCCTGCACATGAGCGACGACTATCGCGAAGTTGTCGTGGAAGAAACCCTGGCCTATGACATGGGCCGCATCCGCGACGTGCGCCAGGGCCCGGACGGCTATATCTACCTGGCCATTTCCGACCGCGCCGGCGAGGAGGAAACTCCCATCGTACGCCTGGAGCCGGTTGAGTAGGACTCAGCCCGGTCGGCGCAGCCGACCGGGCACCTGCCTTCGGCTGGGTTGGTGTTTGCCATCCCTGATGGCAAGTCGTTCGGCCCTTGAGAAGCTTCTCTTTTTATCGGCTGTGCCGAACGGGCCTCACTCTACCTGATGCCGAGTTCTTCTTCCAGTTCCAGCAGGCGGGCGCCCGCAAGCGTTCCCGGCATGGAATAATTGCCTTCGTGGCAGGCGTATTCGTAGAGTTGGTCGCCGGTGGCGTAAAAGCTCAGTTCCGCAGTCCAGGGTTGCAGGTAGATATTGTCGTCCTCCACGGTAAACCGGTAGAAGATTTCATCTTCGGAATAGCGGCTGAAGCGTTCAGTCACGCGGCCCTCCCGGGTGATCGGCACTGAACTCTGACTGAGCTGCAGGGGATGGATATTGACGGTTTCCACCACGAGTTCGCCATTTTCATACCAGCCCACGGAATCCCCGAACCAGGGTTCGTGAATCGGCGGGCGACGGTTCATGCGAGCCTCTTCCGGCGAATCGTAAACCGGAATGATACGGGCGTCATGCACCATTTCCACCAGGATCATCACGTAATCATCGGTTTGCACAAACTGATAGATGTTGTTGTACAGGGCGCCCATCATGCCCGGGCCCGCCTTGTTGCCGAAACCGAGCAGGCAGCGCTCGGCGTTGGGGATAGCTTCGGGGCCCCGGGTGTCGCCGATACCGGTGGCGTAGCGCGAGCCGAAATTGCGCCGCTCGAAGTCGTATCGCGGGTCTTCCCGTCGCGGCACCCGACCGCTGGCGGGGTCCACCACATAGGAGGTACGGAACTCACCCTTGACCAGGGCGAGGTTGGAGCCGGGCTCCACCCAGAAATTATTATAGGCGCGAACGCCGAAATCATCGCTGCCCTGCTCGGGCAGGTTGTTGACTCCATCGCCTTCGTCCAGGCCCCCTTCAATCCCGGCTATGGGCGTTCTGGCGGCGATGACCAGCGCCTCTTCCGGCGAAACCACAAGCGAATCGACACCCTCCGGACGGTTGAGATTGGTGAGCGAGGCATTGGTCCAGATGCCTTCGAGGTCTGGGCGTTGCATATCCTGTGCGGTTGCCGGCAAGACCAGCAAGGCGCCTAGCACACTGGCCGCACAACGAATCCATGGGCCTCGGAAAGAAACGCCCGCGAGTGAATCAGGAAAATGTGTCATGGCAGTCACCTGCTAATCCGATTGCGTCTATCTTACCAACATGACCGACAACATGGGACACCCACCCTGGATGCGACATGCGGCAACATGGTGCGGCAACATGGGACACCCATCAATTCTCCTTACCGCAAGTTCAGGAAACGGAATTCGTTTATTGCTATGTTTCGGCCATGTGGATTCACAAGCTCATTTCCAACAAGTTGATCGGGACCGGCGCCGGCGCCATGCTTGCCGGCATGGCTTTTGGCCAGGAGACTCGGGTCGAGGAGATTCTGATCGAGGGCATCCAGCGCCGCGACAGCTATCTGGAAGACGAAAGCAGCATCGGCAAGCTCACGGAATCCCTGCTCGACACTCCCCAGTCCGTCACCACGCTTTCATCCCGGATGATGCAGGACCGCAACGTCATGAGCCTGGACGAGGCCTTGCGCAACGTTTCGGGCATCACGCTCGGGGCCGGAGAATTCAGTTGGCAGGGCAACAATCCGTCCGTGCGTGGATTTTCATCGCGCAACGACATGTTTCTCGACGGTATGCGCGATACGGGCAGCTATGCGCGGGACCCATTCAACCTGGAAGCGGTGCAGGTGCTGCTCGGACCTTCTTCGGTTGTTTTCGGACGTGGCTCGACCGGGGGCGTGATCAATCAGAGCAGCAAGAAACCGCAATCGGACGAACTGCGAAGTTTGCACGTCAACATGGGCAATGCCGGTATTCGCCGGATTACCGCGGATCTGAATCAACCATTGAACATGGGAGAAAATTCGGCTTTTCGCGTCAATGTTCTCGCCCATCAGGCAGACGCGCCGGGCAGGGATGTCACCGAATCGCGGCGGTTCGGACTTGCGCCGAGTCTCAGTGTCGAGCTTGGAAACGCCACGAGTCTGACCCTCAGCTACCTGCATCTGGACAGCGAGAGCATTCCGGATTATGGATTTCCCTGGATCGAGGGCCAACCCCCGATGGTGGACAGGGAGAACTTCTACGGATTTGCATCGGACTTTCTGGACACGCGGGCGGACGTGGCCTCGGCGGTGCTGGATCACCGGATCAACCCCGCCGTTTCCCTCAACGCGCAGGTGCGTTATGCCGGTTACGAAAGAAAGAGCAGAATTACCGAGCCCCAGGTGGACGCCTTCGTATCGCTCGATGACGATCCGGACAGCGTCATCGTGCACCGGATGATTTTCAGCGGAGAAAGCGAGGAACAGATGTTGCAGGGACAACTCAACCTGCAGGCGGACTTCAGCACCGGCGCCATGAGCCATTCTCTTGTCGCCGGCGTGGAAATATCCGGCGAGACCTCCAACCCCGCTTTCGGCTTCGCGTCGCAAACGCCGTTCTTCGATTACGGCCTGCCGGTCCCAACGACGCGCCTGGGCGATCCCGGCGGATTCTTCGACGGGCCGACCGCCCGCAGGCTGCAGGCGAAAACAACGAGCGACACGCTGGCCGTTTATGCGCTGGATACCCTTCAGTTCAATGAGCGATGGAGTCTCAGCGCGGGTATCCGTCGGGATCGGTTTGACACCGATTATTCCGAACGACGATTCGATGTGAATGGCGCCCAAACCGGCAATGCCGGTTTTCCCGCCAGGGATGTCGAAACCAGTTATCGCGCGGCGCTGATCTACAAACCGGCCGCGGCGGGCACCGTGTATCTGGGCTGGGGCACCTCGTTCAATCCTTCGGCGGAGTCGGTTTCCTTCATCAGCAGCGGACGGGGGTTGACCACGAGCAATGTAAGCTTGGAGCCCGAAGAAAACGAAAGCCTCGAATTGGGCCTGAAATGGAGTCTGCTCGACGGGCAGATGGCGGCCGCCGCCGCTCTTTTCCAAATCGACAAGACCAATGCCCGTGTGCCCGATCCTCTCAATCCCGGATTCAATACGCTGGCAGGCGAACAGCGAATCAAGGGTTTTTCCTTCAATCTCACTGGAAACATCAGCGAAAGTCTGGAATTGATGGCCGGTTACACCCGGCTGAATGACGAACAACTGAACAGGCTGACCGGGGCAACCGGCAGAATCGATAATGTAGCCCCCGATACCTTCTCGATCTGGATGAACTGGATCGCCAGCATCCGCTTCGATCTGGGCGCCGGCGCCCGCTACGTCGATGAGCGCGTGGTCGGCAACAGCAAGTGGGTGGACGATTACTGGGCCTTTGACGCGATGGCGGAATACGCGTATTCCGATAATCTCCGATTCAAGCTGAACCTGACGAATCTCAGGGATGAAGTGTATTTCGACCAACTCCATCCCTGGCATGTCATACCCGGTCAGGGACTGACCGCGGTATTCGCGATCAATCTCGACTACTGACCGAAGCAGGCATTCCGCAAACCCGATGCTGATTCAACTCAAACAGGTTCTCGATCCGGCAACAGTGGAAAAATTCCGCGGCGCTCTCGAGCAGGCGGACTGGTCCGACGGACGCGGCAGCGCCGGCTACCTGTCGCAGGCGGTCAAGCGCAATCGCCAGCTACCGGACGATCACCCGCTGGCGCGGGAACTCGGCGAGAAGATCGTCCGGATTCTCGACGGAAATCAGCAATTCACCGCCGCAGTCTTGCCCGCCAGGATGACGCCCCCGCTGTTCAATTGTTACGAGAAAGACAACAGCTACGGCCGCCATGTGGACGGCGCGGTCCGACCGGTTTTCGGGACGCCGCATCGGGTTCGCACCGATATTTCAGCGACGCTGTTTCTCTCCGACCCGGACAGCTACAAGGGAGGAGAACTGGTCATGGAAGATACCTATGGCCCGGTCGAAGTGAAGTTGCAGGCGGGAGACATGGTCTTGTATCCCGGTTCCAGTGTGCATGCGGTAAGGCCGGTTACGTCGGGCCGTCGTCTGGCCGCGTTTTTCTGGATTCAGAGCATGGTCCGCGGCGACCGCCAGCGAACGATCCTGTTCGAACTGGACAAGGCAATACAGAAAATAGCCACGGAATCTCCCGAACAGGAAGCACTGGTCGACCTGGCCGGCGTATATCACAACCTGCTGCGCGAATGGGCGGATCCCTGACGCCGGATCAGAATGTCCAGATCAGGCCGACGACCAGGTCGCTCTGTTCGATATCCAGCGCGGTCACTGAGCCTGTAAATCCTTTGCATCGCACTCATCTGCCTGTCCAAATCAACCGGACAAGAAAACCAGGCCAAGCAAAGGCAAAGCGCAAGCCCGCGACGAATCCGCACGTGACGGTTGGATGAGTGTCCCGTGGGTTCTAATCAGCTCAGCTCACAGTTTACGGATACTGATATGGAAACCTCGTGTACCTATCTGTAACAAGATGTAAGACTGTTTGAATGGACCCAGCAATGTTTCTGGTACGTCTGTCTCCCCAATCCAAAGTAGGATACTTCCCATAACTGGGAGTTCGGTAGGAGAATTCAAATATCGGAACACCCCCGAGATTCTTGCTCAGAATGTTGTAAATGACCTCGCTCTCATCCGATGGATACCACATCACACCAGTTTCCAATATTTTCTTTAACTCATTTCTTGCCAAATACAACGCTTCCTGATTAAACTTGGAGTAATCCTTGATAGAATACTCCTCATTTTCGCTAAATTTTGATTTGACGAGATAATAGACATCATTTTCTTCCGGGTCATTAACTTTGTCGGTTATGCTGATTTGAAACGCATCAGGTAGATATTCTACAGAAAGTTCGTCAAATATGTTCTCCGCATTATAGTCATTTTCGTCGGCGACCACACTGAAGCAACGAACAGTCATTTCATTACAGTTTTCCAAGAACTGTTCAGGAAAAGTTGGATTATCTCTCCTAATCACCAATCCATTTAAGTCTGTAACCCAAGTCAATTCAACTAGTAGTGGGACTGATGTAATCACAGCAGCATTATCTGCAAAGTAATCTTCCAGATCATAAAATGAAACAATCCACTGCTCTAGCTCTCTGAAGAAGGATACCTCTTCTGGACCTAGTTCGGAATGTGCTTGAGGCATTTCGCCCAATGTCTCGTAAGAACAGAGATGGCAGGTGGGAGCGAACAGAATCTGATCACTGGCGCCTGGAATATTGTCAGAAATACCAATTAGGGCCAAATCCATAGCGTCATCGCCGTTAAGCTCGACAAGCAAAATAGCTTCACTGATTGAAGTTAACTCAGGCAATTGAAAGTTTTGGGCGTCATGCAAGACAAAACTTAAATCAGGCTGTTGAATAAGTACAATGTCTCGTATCATGGGCAAAAAGCCTTCACTGGGGTCTCGGACAAGAATGTCTACTAGACTGTCATCGTTAATCATACCCAGCTCAGCCGTGTAGAAACAATCAAACCCATGCTCCGTAACCTTAGTTATCCCCGGGAATGAGCGTCTCTCCTCAGGGTCCGTTCCTGCTTCGAACTCTTCTCGATTTGAGTAACCATCATAATCCATATCTATGCTAGAATCAGCGTATTCAAATGGATCTAATCCGTGAAGTGATTCCCAATTATCATCCATCAAATCATTATCCTGATCTGAATGAATTCTTACTGGATAGTGATAGTATTCCGGACGTTCACAGTCATCCATGACGCGAAAATCTTCTTGATGAAATCTAGATAAATCAAAAATTTCGGTTAATAGCAGCATACCGCTGACAGTTAACGAGGCAGTCAAAAACACAACAATGATATAGGTAAGACTCGCGTGCTTCAGATTTACTAGTTTGAAGAACATGAGACATTTACCTCATCTGCATCATTTCTGAAATCATAAGTTCTAGATCCCCATATTGAGTCTTCTTTCGAATAAACTGAAGTCGAAAATTTGAAACTTGATTTGTCTGCAATTCCAATTACCTGTTTGACGTTCGCCTTCGATAAACTGCGTGTTGATGCATATACGGTGAAATCTCGTTCTTGATTACAAATATCTGATCCAAATCCATTCACATATGAGGCAGCATCTCCTTGCCAAACTCCGTAAAATCCGGGATGATTGTGCCAAATAGATTTCCCGTAAGAATCCGATGGTATTCCAACGAAATTAGTATTAAAACTAGTCACTACATTGGTAATCTGTACTGGATTTACCGTATCATCTATCGTAACCAATACCTCAATTCCCAGCTCTCTGGCAAACATGTGAAGTTGGGAATCATGAATTGCAATAGCAGCCTCATCTGTTGAAGAATAAGTTACGCTTGCCAGAGGAAGTAGTAATTCTTCTAAACGTGAATTTATATCCAGTTTTTGTCGTGGGGTATAGTCATCTGGATAACATGGAACATTATAAGTACACCTAAGCAACCCTTCCGTGACATCTTTATTCGGGGAATCTTCCCGCTCTGCATCCGTCACCTGATTTTTCGGTGCCGGCAACGCAATCTTGTCTCTGACAAATTCCATACTTTCCAGAACTTTCGCGGAGTCTCCATCGTAGTCATCGGGATCCGCCACTTGAGGCAGAACACCATTGCCAACGCCTAGCAGCCGATTGTTTAGAACAGGCGCATCCAAATACGCTCCCAACGTCTGCGAGATCACTTCCGCCTGTCTCGTCCCCGGAGTCAGGACGGCTCCCTCGGCCCGCAGCGGCTGCAGCATGCGGGTGGCGAGCAGCCATGCATGCTCATCGAACACGGAAAAATCCCTGACCGTGACCTTCTGGGTCGGGCTGTGCCGTACCTTGATGAGCACGTCGTAATTGTCCTCGTCCGGATCGTCCTTCGCGTCCGTCACGGAAATGGCGTTGGGATTGGCGTAAAGCGTGCAAACCACCTCGCCGCTGGCGCAGGGATCGTTACCGCTGTTGATGTTTGACAGATCGCTCAGGTCGCCCCGGTACACGGTACAGAAGAACGAGCCCAGGGTTTCGCATTCTTCGGTGCCCGGCAAGGGGCAGGTGCCTTCAAAGCAGTTCTCGCTCGACAAGCCACTACGCGCGGGAATCTCGGTCTGCCCGCCTATCCGCCGGGGCCGGTGCAGCTTACGGTAAAGGTGTAGCTGCCTTGCGAATACGGGCCGACACTGGCGTTGCCGCTTGTGGCCACGGTGCTGTCGTTCCGGGAGCAGGAAGTCGCATGCTCGCTTTCCCACTTCAGGGTGGATGTTCCGGTGTTCGCCGTGATTGTGTCGGGGTCCAGACTCACCGTGACCGTCGGCGGCGCCGCCGGTTCTTCGGCGATGAGCGTGACGGTGTCGCTGGTCGTGCCGCCCGTGCCGGTGCAACTGACCGTGAATGCATGGTTTCCGGCGGAAAAGGGTCCGAGATTCGAGACCATGCCGCTGACTCCCCGCCGACTGCCGCCGTAGGAGCAGTGGTCGCTGTTGCTGCTGGTCCAGGAAAGGTCCACCTTGTCCACGCCTGCGATGACCGGGTTTTGGGACAGTGTAGCGGAAACCGAAGGCGCAAGCGCGTTTACGGTCCAGTTCACCGTGCTCGATTCGGAACCAAGACGGTTCTTGCAGGCAACCGTTGCGGATTTTGCACCGGCTTCGCCGTAGGAATAGGAGCCGAAATCCTTCGAACCCGACTTGGCGGCGGTCGCGCCGTCCAGGGTGCAGGAATCCGCGTGGGTGCTGGTCCAGGAAACTCGCGCCGTATCCGATCCGTTGGCCTTGACCGTCGCCGGTGAAACGCTGGCGCTGAGAGTAACCGCTTTAATAGCTTCCCAGTTGATCGTGTGGGAAGTGGAACCGCCGTCTCCGGAGCAGGAAAAAGTGAGGCTGTGTTTCCCTGCCGGATACGGTCCCAGTGTGGCGGAGCCGCTGGTGGGATACTTGGTTCCCGCCAGCATGCAGGACTTGGCGTTTGTTGCCGAATAAGTGACGGTGAACTTGTCGACATTGGCTTCGAGCAGGGACTTTGAAAGCGTGGTGGTAATCACAGGCTTGGGAACACCATAAACCGTCACCGTCAGGGAATCGGCGGCGTATCCGGCCTTGCCGTTGTTGTAGCACTCTATCAATATGCTTTTTGCGCCGGCGGTGGTCCATGGGTGAGGGCCGGTCGGCGTAGCCGATCAAAAGCAGCGCTTTTGAAGGCCCGAACGGCTCGCCATGGATGGCGAGACTGGGGGTGGTCGAAGCCATTCAAGCCGCGCCATGGATGGCAGGAACTATCCCGAAAGTTTCCACTCAAGTTGCCTTGGCGACACCGTCCACGGTGCAATATCTGGCGTTTTCGGCTTCCCAGGTTACCTTGGCTGTGCCCGAGGTGATGGGAACCCGGGCGGGCGAGACCGAAGCGGTGAGGAACACGGGTTCGGAACCTTCCTCTTCGTCCGGGTTGTTTATTCCATCGTCGTCATCGTCGTCGTTGCCGGGGTCGCCCGGGTCGTCCGGACCCTGTTGCTGCCCGGGTGGGGTATCCTGCCCGCCCGACCCGTCCTGGGCGTATGCGGCCAGGGGAGTCAGAAGCAGTAGCGCCGCAAAAAGGATGCGGCGGACGGCGGCGGAAGGCAAAGACGGGGCGAGCGTGTGCTGGAGCGGCGGCATGGGAAATCCCTTTCAGAAAATCAGGTCAGCGACATTTACAAATTTTCTTCACGGCAGAGGTTTCGGAAACATGAGTCTTTTCGCTGTCGGTAACTTGTGCGCCCCGGAAGCGGCCGGGCAAACTTCGACGGTGTGTCGTGTCGTTGATTAAGTTGGCTATTTTAGCTAAGATTCTTCGCTTGCTGTCGTCGGGAATGCAATACATGAAAGTCACGCAGGCTACGGACGCCAAGAATCGCTTTGGCGAATTGCTCGAAGAAGCAGCCGGCCAGCCGGTCCTGATCCGGAAAAATGGGCGCGATGTCGCGGTGGTGATGTCGAAGGCGGAATACGACAGGCGTTTCGCAATCGCTTCGAAGAAGGAGTTGATCCGGCAGTACCACGAAGAAAGTATCGAACGCTTCGGCTCCCTCTATGAAGAACTGGCCAAATAGCGCCGCTGATGGCTGAACGTTATTTTCTCGACATGGAAGACGCGCTGGAGTTGCACAGGGTGCAATTGGCGCGATTCGGCGGCGCGGTCGGCATCCGGGATGCCGGATTGATTGAAGCGGCTCTTGCCAGACCACAATCCGGGTACTACGGCGATTTGATCGAAGAAGCGGCCGCGCTATGGGAAAGCCTTACCATGAACCACGGCTTTGTCGACGGCAACAAGCGCGTGGGTTTCGCCGCGGTCTACGTGTTCCTTCGCGGTAACGGGATTACGATCAAGGCTGACGCGGATGTCACGTTGCGCTTCATTCTCGATGCGCTGGAAAGCGGCGCATTTCAAAAAGAAGTCCTTCAATCCTGGCTGCGCGAGCACGCCGAATAACGCCGAATCACGGCACACGGGCTTCACCGCCACCCGATGCAGGTGTCTTGCGCCAATGCGAGGAGTCCTGCCTCAAAGATCGTTCAGAAATTCCAGCAGCAGGCGGCTGGTTTCTTCCGCCTGCTCCTGTTGCACCCAGTGCCCGGCGCCTTCGACAAGATGCACGGCGCGCATGTCGGTGCAGACAGTTTCCTGCATACGTTCGAAACTGCCGGGATTCTGGTAGGTGCCCCAGTCGCTCGCGCCGCTGATGAACATGCTGGGCTGGTCTATGGTCTTGCCGGCGTAAAGCTGGGTTTCCGCGGCGCCGATGCCGGTCGCGCCCATGCGGTAGCTGTTGAGTCCACCCTGGAATCCCGTGCGGCCGAATTCCGTGGCGTATACCGCCAGTTCCGCTTCGGTCAGCCAATTGTTGGCCGCCACCTGCTCCGGCGTGGGCATATGATGCGCCACGGTTTCCGCCATTCCCTCGGCCAGGTCCATGATGTAATAGGTCGGCATTTTCGCCCACTCCTCGGCGGTTCTGGCAGCCAGCCGGTACGGCCGGTTCTGCTCCCAGTCCGCGCTCTTGTGGTGATAGTAGGCGCGGATGAAATCGCTCAGGCCCTGCTCCGCATGCCACATGTTCTCGTTTGCTTCCCGGGTCGTGTAATACCGTTGGTAGTGTTTCCGGGGCCGGGGCAGGTTCGCCAGATTTTCATGGATGCTTGGGCCTTCCGGAGGCGCCGGAGGCGGACTGTCGATGGTGTCGAACGGAATCGTCGGAACGCCGCCGAAAGGCGCGCTCATCATGACGACGGCGCGGAAAATGTCGGGCCGGGTCAAGGCGCACCAGCCCGCCAGGGGCGAGCCGAAATCGTGGCCGATGACGCAGGCCACGTGTTCGTAGCCGTAGGCGTAGATCAAACCGATGACGTCCCGCACCTTGTTCAGCATGCGGAAGGGCGCGAGGTCGGTATCGTAATCGCTGCTCCAGCCGGTAGTGCGGCCGTACCCCCGCAGATCGGGCACGATCACGTGATAGCCGGCGTCGGCCAACGGCTTCATCACATTGCGCCAACTGTAGGCCAGTTCCGGGAAGCCGTGCAGCATGATCAGCGCCGGTCGGTCCGGAGTCTCGTAACCGGCCTCCAGCACATGCATGCGCAGACCGTTGACGCCTTCGACGAAGCGCGACCGTACGCCTTCGGGCAACCAGGAGTCGGGGTAGGGTCCCACGCCGGGGTTGATGGTATCGGGGATTTCGACCTGCGCGGCAAGCCGCCCGGACAATGCAAGCGAAGGCGCGGCGATGGCCAGCGCCTGGAGAAATCGACGGCGGGAATGCTGATTCATATATGCCTCGCAGTGCAGACTTTATATCAGACAGGCAGGCGTTCCAACCACGCTCCACGGAAACGAGGGAAGTCGTAACGCCTTGTTACAGGCGGTGGGCAGGTTTCGCTTTCGCGTTATACTGCCTGCCTTCCAGGCGGATTGGCTGCAGCGGATCGACGCAATCCCGGGTCCGGCCATCTATTCCGACAACAGGTTCGATCAATATGGCCGTTCGAATCAAGGCAATTATCTGCTTTCTCGCAATGTTTGCCGCGGCATATGGAATCGCCGCCGAGCGGCAGACCGAGCCATACGCGGTAAACCTCGAAGAGCTCGAATGGGGGCCGCTGGGCGAAGGCAACGGTCCGCCCCTTGGCACTCGCACGGCCCGCCAGGGCGTGGACCCGGTCACCGGCGGCGTAACGTATTACGCCATGTTTCCCGCCGGAGGCCACTTCGACCTGCATTGGCACACTCATGACGAATTCGTCGTGGTCGTGAGCGGGTCGGTCGTGCTTGAACTCGGCGACGAGACGCATGAATTGCACGCGGGCGCCTATGTCGTGATACCCGGCGGCATGAATCATTCCTGGGACGTGCCGGATTCCGGAGATGTCGTCATCCTGGTACGGCGGGCCGGGCCCGCGGACTTCAACTACATAGCGCAATAACGATTCGCTCCGCCACGCAATTGTTTCAAATCGTAGTGAAGCCTTCGCTTTTCTTGCGCGGGCATGTTTGATTGCTTATTCTTGCCTGCTGCTTTGGCCCTGCCAATATTTTGACAAAATCCGGAGAATCCTGGATGAAGAGAGCAATGCGTTTGATTTCGACTTTCGTCGCGGGCGCCTGGACCCTGGCCATGATTCCGGCGGCCCTGGGCCAGACGGGGACCGACGTCTACGCGGGAGACTGGCCGACGCATCACGGCAACGAGCTCGCCCAGCGCTATTCGCCGCTCGACCAGATCAACGCGGACAACGTCGGTTCGCTGCAAATCGCCTGGCGCTATTCGACCGCAAGTATCGGCCCCCAGTCCGAGTTCAACGCCACCTTCACGCCGCTTGAAGTCGACGGCGTCATGTACACCACCATGGGCTCCACGCGCAACGTCGCGGCCCTCGACGCCACCAACGGTCAATTGCTCTGGCTGTGGCGTCCGCAGGAAGGCGAGCGGTTCGACGCCGCCCCGCGCAAGGGCTCGGGCCGGGGTGTTTCCTACTACCGCTTCGGCGACGAACGGCGCATCCTTACCGTCACGCCGGGCTTCTTCCTCGTTTCGCTCGATGCCGAAACCGGCTTGCCCGACCCGGATTTCGGCGACAACGGCTGGGTCGACATGCACGAGGGCCTGCGTCTCGGCGAAGGCCGCGAGGACATCGACATCGGATCCTCCATGCCGCCTTTCATCATGAACGACGTGGTTGTGGTCGGTCCGGCGCATCGCGTTTCCATGCGGCCGCCTTCGAAATACAACGTCAAGGGCGACGTGCGCGGCTTTCACGCGCAGACCGGCGAGTTGCTGTGGACTTTCCATGTCATTCCCGAGCCCGGTGAAATCGGCATCGAAACCTGGTTCGACGACGGCGCCAGAATTTCCGGCAATGGCGGAGTCTGGGCGACCATGTCCGGAGACCCGGAACTGGGGCATGTCTATCTGCCCACCGAATCGGCGACCGGCGACCGTTTCGGCGCCGACCGCCCTGGCGACAATCTGTTCACCAACAGCGTGGTCGCGCTCGATATCCAGACCGGCGAGCGCCAATGGCATTATCAGTTGATTCACCACGACATCTGGGACTGGGACAACCCTTCCGCGGCGGTGTTGGCCGACTTGCCCAACGGCCGCAAGATTATAGCCCAGGTGACCAAACAGTCGTTCGTCTACACCTTCGACCGGGAGACGGGCGAGCCGATCTGGCCCATCGAGGAACTGCCCGTTCCCGCCGGCGATGTGCCGCGTGAATGGTATTCGCCGACCCAGCCTTTTCCGACCCGTCCCCCCGCCGTCGACCGGCAGGGATTCACCGAAGACGATCTGATCGATTTCACGCCCGAGCTTCGCGCCGAGGCCCTTGCGTCTCTTGAAGGATTTCGCCTCAGCCCGAGCTTGTATTCCCCGCCTTCCGAGGCGGAAGCGGCCGACGGCACGAGAGGCACCTTGAGCCTGCCTTCGGCCACCGGCGGTCCCAATTGGGAAGCCAGCGTACTCGACCCCGAAACCGGATACCTGTATGTACCTTCCCGCACCGTGCTCTCGGTGTTATCGGTGGAGAAGGATCCGAATTCCGATGTCGATTTCAGCCAGTCCTTCGGCGTGCGCGTGCCGCGGGTCCAGGGTCTGCCGATCGTACAACCGCCTTACGGCCGGATTACGGCGCTCGACATGAATTCCGGTGAAATGCTCTGGCAGATCGCCAATGCCGATACGCCGGAACGAATCGCCAACAATCCGGCGCTGGAAGGCGTCGACCTGCCGCGCACCGGCGTCGAGACCAAGTCGGGCCTGCTGGTGACCAAATCCTTGCTGTTTGCCGGCGAAGGCGTCGGCGGTGGCAACATTTTCCGCGCCCACGACAAGGCAACCGGTGAAATCCTGTTCGAAATGGAACTGCCGGCGACCCAGACCGGGGTGCCGATGACATATGAACACGACGGCAAGCAATATATCGCCATGGTCGTCAGCGGCGGCGGTACGCCCGCCGAAATCGTGGCCTACGCATTGCCGTAACCATCAGGAGGATCGAGAGAATGCGAAAAATGTACTTTGCGGCGCTGTCGCCGCTGTTGTTGCTGATCGGCCTGCCCGCGCTGGCCCAGACCTGGGTGATTGACCAGGAGCAATCAAAAGTAATCTTCCACTACTCCTACACCGGCGACCCCTACCAGGGCGAGTTCAGGAATGTCGATGCGGTATTCAACATCGACCCCATGAATCCGGGCTCCTGTGAATTCACCGTGACGATTCCCATCGGCGAACTCTGGCTGGATTCTCCCGAGGCGATCGACTATCTGCTCGACATCGAACTGTTCGACGTCGACCAGTTCCCCACCGCCACTTTCGTCGCCGAGGAATGCCGCCTGACGTCAATGGATTCATTCACTTCCAGCGGCAACCTGACGATCCGCAACGTGACCCGGCCCATGAGCTTTCCGTTCACCCTCAGCGTCGAGAACAACGACGGTGTGATCGGCTTCCGCCTGAATAGCAGAGTAACCATCCGGCGGCTGGAGTACGGCGTCGGCCAGGGATACTGGGCGAGCACCGCGGAAATTCCCAATGACATCGACATCGAAGTCGATGTGTTCGCCGTGCGCCAGTGAATCTGGCCGAACGGGATCCTTCCCAACGAAAACAGACAGGTTGATTATGATTTCCTCTTTGCCCCAAGTTCTCGGCCGCTGCCTGGCGGCAATCGCCGGCACGGTTCTTCTCACTGCCTGCGATCGAGTCATGACGCCGGATTTCGAAACCGAAATTGCCGAAATCCGCTCGGGACAGTTCACCCTGGACCCCAACCACGCGACGCTGTTGTGGAAGCTGAACCATCTGGGATTTTCCACGCTCACCGGCCGGTTCAACGATTTTGACGCGACGCTGGATTTCGATCCCGAGAACATCGAGAACTCCAGTGTCGAAGTCATCATCGAAACCGCGGGCCTGGACATGAATCTGCCGGAATTCGAAGAAGAACTGCGTGGCGAGAACTATTTCAATGTCGCGCAGTTTCCCCAGGCCATCTACCGCACAACCTCGCTTGCCGAGACTATCGACGAAGACACTTACATTTTCGACGGTGAACTGACACTGCGGGGAGTCACGGCGCCGGTTGCCATCGAAGTGAGTTTCAATGGCGGCGGCCGCGTTACCTTCCCGCCGCCTCCCGTCTATACGATAGGCTTTTCCGCCAGCGCCAGCTTCCAGCGCTCAACCTTCGGCATCGACCGCTTCGTCACCTTCGGCGTCGGCGACGAAATCGAGCTGGAAATCCACGTGGAGTTCCAGGGTGAGACCTGATCGGCGCAGCCGACAAAAAGCAAAGCTTTTTGAAGGTCGAACGGCTTGCCATGGATGGCAAGACTGGGGGTAATCGAAACCGATGTGGTTGCGCCATGGATGGCTTGTACCAAACTACGTAGAATTCTGACTCGCCATCAAGCCCAGCACGTCGCAAACCCGCTTCGAATAGCCCCATTCGTTGTCGTACCAGCTCAGGGCCTTGAGGAAGCGGCCGCCGCCCACCTGAGTGAAACTGGCGTCGAAGATCGAGGAATGCGGGTTGCCGATGATGTCCGAAGACACCACGGGCTCTTCGGTGTATTCGAGCACGTCCTGCATGCGCTCGGTTTTCGCCGCTGAACTCAAGGTCTCGTTTACCTGCTCGACGGTGACTTCCCGTTCGAGTTCCACGAACAGGTCCACCACCGATCCATCGGGTACGGGAACGCGCGAGGCGATGCCGTCGAGACGGCCTTTCAGTTCGGGCAGTACCTCGCCCACGGCCTTGGCGGCGCCGGTGGATGTGGGAATGATGTTCTCCGCTGCGGCCCGCGAACGCCGCCAGTCGGAATGGGGCACGTCGGCCAGACTCTGATCGTTGGTATAGGCGTGAACCGTATTGATGATGCCTTCGCGAATGCCGAAGGCGTCGTGCAGAACCTTGGCGACGGGCGCCAGGCAATTGGTCGTGCAACTGGCGTTCGAAACGATGCGATGCCCGGGTTCAAGACCTTCCTCGTTGACGCCCATGACGACGGTGTAGTCGATCCGGTCTTTCGCCGGCACGGTCAGCAGCGCGCGCTGCGCGCCCGCTTCGAGATGCATCGAGACCTGGGCCTTGCTGCGGAAAACGCCGGTGGACTCGACCACGGCATCGACCTCGAGTTCTTTCCAGGGCAACTGTGCCGGATCTCTTTCCTGCAACATCCTGGCCCGGGTTCTGGGCGTGACCATCTCGGAGTTCTCGATGCTGACCTTGCCGGGGAAGCGGCCCATGACGGTGTCGTAGTTCAGCAGATAACGCAGGGCGTCGTTGTCGAACAGGTCGTTGATGGCGACAATTTCAATTTCCGGCAGCGATTCGGCGATTCTGAAGACCGCCCGGCCGATTCTGCCGAATCCGTTGATTGCTACTCTCATTACGCGGCCTCCCGGTCGATTTTGTCATCCAGTTTCGCATAAGCCCGAACCACGTCGAGCACTCTGCGGGCGTGGCCGAGAGATTCGTGCCAGGCCAGGATCTTCAACATGCGCGAACCGGCCGGCATGCAGCCTTTCAGATCGACGAGCAAGGATTTGTCGCAGCCGCGCACATCGGACGAAACGATCGGGTCAGCGGTAGTCTCGATCAGTTCCGGCATCGCCTGCGCGGCATCGGCGAACAACTTGCGCACGGTATCGATGTCCGCCTCGCGGTCTTTCAGCGAGACCGTAATGTCGAGCATGGAGCCGGTCTGAACGGGAACGTTCAGGGCATAGGCGGTCATTCGGCCTTGCAGTTCCGGCATCAGTTGCTGGATCCAGCGCAGGGCCGGCGTATCGTTCGGAATGATGTTCCTGGCGCCCGAGCGGCTGCGGCGATAATCCGCGCCGGCGTAATCCTGCAGGCTCTGGTCGCTGGTATAGGCATGCACCGAAGTCATCGAGGCGTGTTCGATCGGAAAACGTTCCGACAGTACCTTCATGGCGAGCGCGGTCGCCGTCGTCGAAGCGGAACCCGCTGAAACGATGCGGTCCTCACGTTCGATCTCCTCGTGATTGACTCCGAACAGGATCACGCGATCGATCTCATCGACGGGCAACATCGACGTGACGACTCTCGCCGCCCCGGCATCGAGATGAGGCGCGAGATCGGCGGAGGAGCGAAAACGGCCGGTAGCGTCGATGACGAATTCGACCTCGAACACGTCCCAGGGAATCTCGCCGGGCCTTTCGGCCGACATCAGCCGCGTACGCGAGCCCGAACTGACAAGACAATTGTCTTCCAGTTGCACTTCGCCGCTATGGCCCATTTCCTTGTCGAGCAGATGCCGCAGAATATCGGGCCGGCCGATATCCGAAACCGCGACCACTTCGAAGTTCTCGTCCTTGAGCGCAAGTTTGTAGATCTGCCGGCCGACATGGCCCAGCCCCATCATGCCGATGCGAATTCGGCTCATGTTCTCCTCCGGATAGCTGCCGCGATTTGCACGCGCATTGTAGTGCCACTGGGTTTCAATGCAAGGCGAACACGCCGGAGTTTCCAACCAAAACAAAATGTTATAACATTCCCTCCCTTTGCGTAGCGGCCCCTGGTGCTTGACCGCTGCTACGCGAACAGGTTCGTGCGACCGCCCCGGGCACGCGAGCGAATTCATTCACTTGGAGATGGGTTATGAAACTTGGAAAACTGTCCTTGTTGGCGGCGGTGTCCTGGCTGGCGGCAACCGCGCCTGCTGTATACGGTGGTCCTGCGGAGGAAGCGCCGGAGGGTATAGAGGAGGTCTTCGTTTTCGGCGACCGCGACAACCAGACTGGCAGCCGGCTGGGGCTGACCATAATGGAATCGCCGGCAACGGTGGAAATCATTGACGGCGATGCGATTCGTGAACGCCTTGATACCAGTGTTCTGGAAGCTGTCACCCGCACCGCCGGTTTTACCAATGACGCGCACCATGCCAATGGTAACCAGAACATCGCCGCCAGGGGCTTTTTTGGCCAGGGGTCTGTTACCAAGTTATTCGATGGCGCCAATTACTACAACGCATTCAACACCCTCACCTTTCCCTTCGACACCTGGGGCGTCGAGCGAATCGAGGTACTGAAGGGGCCTTCCTCCGTACTATACGGCGAAGGCGGCATTGGCGGCGCATACAATGTCATCCCCAAACGGCCAGAGCAGGAACAAAGCGGCGATATGCGTGTGTCTTTTGGTGAAAACAATACCCGTTTCATCGGCGCCAGCCTGACCGGCGGGCTCACCGATAACCTCGCTTACCGTCTGGATTACAGTAACAACCAGTCCGACAACTGGGTGGACAGGGCGGAAAGCGGATCCGAGATGATTTCCGCTTCGCTGCTGTGGCAGGTCACCGAGGATTTCTCGCTGACGGCACGCTACGATCAGGGCGAGCAGGAACCCATGCAATACTCCGGAACCCCACTGGTCGACGGGGAATTTCCCGATGAACTACTGGAAAAAAACTATGATGTCAGCGATGGGGATATCCGCTACAAGGATGGGGCAGCCCGCATAAAAGCTGACTGGAACATCAGTGAACGCCTGAATTTGCAGTCCGAGCTGTACAGCATGGACAGCGATCGTTACTGGAGGACGCTGGATTGGTACCGATACGACCGGGCAGCGGGCACGGTCCGGCGCGATTCGCCGCTGGTCATTGCTCACGGCATCGAACACAGCGGCTTTCGCACCAATTTTACGTTTGACGCAGGCGATGCCGCACGCAAACTCAAAACCTCGGCAGGCTTTGAAATCAACGATGTCGCCTTCAAGCGGGGAACCAATTTTGGCGGCGCAAATCCCAATGGCGTCGATTGGAACAATGACTATGATGTCGTCGATGCCTTCAGCTTCATGCCCCGCCGGTTCTCCGACCTCACCGCTGCCATGGACAGAACGGAAATCTTCTCCGATGTCGCCCAGATGGCGGTATTCGCCGAGAGCCAGGTCGGCCTCAGCGAATCGCTGACGCTGGTGCTGGGATTGCGTCATGAGGACGTTGAAACGGACTACAACGATGTCAGCAATCCGCCGATCTTCGTTCAAAACGCGGACGCCCTGACAGGCCGGGCAGGGCTGGTCTTCGATCTGAGCGATTCTTCGGCGCTTTACGCTCAATACTCGACCGGCGCCACCCATCCGAGCAACAGCATCGTGCAGACCAGAAGCCAATATCGGGAAGTGGATTTCACCAGGAGTGAACAATTCGAAGTCGGCATCAAGCAAAGCTCGCTGGACAATCGCTTGCACTGGACCCTGGCCTTGTTTGACATCCTCAAGAATGACCTTGTTGAAGACGATCCGAATTCCCTCAACCCCGATGACCGGATCGTCATTCCGGAGAAGGGCTCCCAAGGGGTGGAGCTCAGCCTGACCTATGCCTTGAGCGAAGCCTTGACCTTGACGGCCAATGGGACTGTCGTGGACCTGGATAGAACTGTTGGCGCCAACGGGGCAACGGTGGAAGCGCCTGAAGAAACCTTCAACCTCGGATTATCCTGGGCTCCACTGGGCAATCTGCAGATACTGGCCGATGCCCGTCATGTCGGCGAGCGTTATCACCCGGTGCTCCCGATTCCTTCCTACACGGTAGTCGATACCTCTGCACGCTGGCGCTTTAATGATGATCTGTCCGTTGCGCTGCGCATCGACAACCTGTTCGATGAACTTTATGCCTCTGCCGCATATTACTGGAACGACACCTGGCTGATCGGCAGACCGCGCACTGTAAGCCTGAGCCTGGATTATCGCTTCTTTTAAGCTGCCTGTAGAATGCGCTGGCCCGACCTTAAAGGTCGGGCCAGCCGTTTACCGAGGGTTGCCGTGAGAATCAAGCGCTGGCTTTTCCTTTTTCACCGCTGGCTCGGCGTCGGCATGTGCCTGCTGTTCGTCATGTGGCCCCTGACTGGCGTGGTGATGATGTATGTTCCTTTTCCGGAACTCACCGAGAACGAACGGCATGCCGGACTGCCCGCCCTGGACGCCGGGCAAATCCGCGCAGGGCCGGCGGAACTATTGCAACGCGCCTCGCCTGATGCTCCAGTCACACAATTCAGTTTAAGCAGTGTTGCAAGCCGCCCCGCCTACTTGTTGAAACAGGATGAGCGTCCCTGGCTGGGGCTTTTCGCCGACACCGGCGAGTGGCTGAAACAACCAACCGCCGAGGAAGCCACAAGTGCCGCCAGGGCTTTTTTTCAGACGCAACAGGCTGAAGGGGAATCGACCGACGCTCGTTACCAGGGCATGCTGGAAACGGACCAGTGGACGGTTTCCAGTATCCTGGATCCACACCGGCCGCTGCATAAGGTCGTGGTGCAAGACGCAGCAGCAACCTGGCTTTATGTCTCTTCCAGCACAAGTCAGGTGGTCAGGGATGTAACCCGCAACGAACGTGTCTGGAACTGGCTTGGCGCCAACTTGCACTGGATCTATCCGGTGCAGCTACGTGAACACGACTCGGTGTGGTCAATCCTGTTGATTACACTTTCCCTGGTGGGGTTATCCTCGGTGCTGAGCGGCATTTTCATTGGTCTCATGCGCCTGCGTGTCCAGCAGCGATACCGGGGTAAGGATGTGAGTCCCTATCAGGGGGTGATGAAACTCCATCATTTTGCCGGTTTGACCTGTGCCTTGTTCCTGACGACCTTCATGTTCAGCGGATTCATGTCGATGACGCCCTGGGGACTGTTCGATTCCGATACCAGCTTTACGCAACAACAATGGCGTTACCAGCAGCGGGATGACATCAGCAGCTTGACGCCGGTCCATTCCACCGCGGAGGAAATCCGTCAACTATTGCAACAGCACCAGTCCGACGATATCAAGGAATTGAACTGGCATTGGCTTGCAGGGCATTCCGTGCTTGCCCTGCACCAGTCTCCTGATGTGCTTCGATCATTGCACGGCAAGAGTCTCCTGACTGAAGCCGACCTGGCGCCACAAATAGAATCGGCGATAAGCCATTTGCTCCCCGGTAGCGAAGCATCATCCATGGAGTACCTGGAAGACTACGATAACCATTATTATTCGCGTCATGAGCGCTTTCACCCACTACCGGTGATAAGAGTCAAGTTTTCAGATCCCGAATCGACCTGGTTTCATATTCATGCACAAACAGGCCAACTGCTGGAGCGATTGACTTTCAGAAACCGGGTACAACGATGGCTCTACAATGGACTGCATACACTGGATTTCAGTGTTCTGATCTATCACCGGCCTCTTTGGGATATCTTGCTTATTCTGCTGTGCAGCGCTGCCGCAGTATTTTCGCTGACATCCATTACCATTGCCTGGCGACGTCTGAGGATAAATCCCTGAATTTTTCGTAGTGATTACTCGGGCATCGCCGAGGAATTGAACAAAATAATCCGCAATTTCCTCGTGATCATGTCTCACTTTATTGGACATGGCCGGAAGCAGAATGGCTGTGCCTTCTTCATAGAGGGCAGCAACGTTTTCCGGATTTCCGGTTTGTATCGCGTTATTCCACTCATCGAACAACGCTGAGATATCGTCCTGCCGAACAGCAGGCGAGGCGCGGCGAGTATCGTTTCGGGCGAAGCCAGAGGAAAGATCTGTTAGGTGGCGACGTGGCCGGCATTGCCGAAAGAAGTCGCCGACCCGGGTGCGAGCGGATCGACCAGCAGTACCTGTTCGTGCTCTCGCACCAGGCGGCAGGCGATAGAGACGTCGATGATTCCAGCGCCGATGATCGCGATCATCCGCTTGCCGCCGCCCGAGCCCTGCTCTTCCGATTTAGTCATTTAGGGTTATTTTCGCCACTCAAGTTGACCTGATGATTCATTTGATTCACTATAGTGGTCCAATTAGCGCTTGATTTGTAAATATTGAAACACTTTAGTGAACTAATTGCGAATTTTCTGAATGATTGCAACACTTGAAATATACCGTGGCGGCAATTGGCAATCCGCTGCCACGCTCACTCCAGTCGATGAGCGGGCCGGGATTGCCGGCGCCTGTCGCTTCGAATATGAGCTTGAGTATGCCGCCGATTACGCGGGTTCCGCCACCTCGGTTGCGGCGGGCTTGAGTTGCCGATTCCCGGCGGACTTTCAACTGCACCGGCTGGAACGTTGGCCACCCTTCGTTCTCGACCTTTTGCCGACTGGTTACGGCCGCGGGCAATGGCTTGAGCGACTCGAATTGCGGGACGGTCCGGCGGCGGACTGGCAATTGCTGCTGCGCGGCACGGCCTACCCGCCCGGATGCATCCGCGTTGCCGAGGCAGTCTCCGCGAAGGATCCGAGCACACCGGCGCCAACGGCCGCGGGCGATATCGTGGCCATGAAAGATCACCCGGGTTTTGATCGGGCGGATGTATTGGCGCGGAACGAAGCCTTCGTCGAGTACGCTTTCCAAAATGGCGTCTATGCAGCGGGCGCCACGGACGTGCAAGGCGCGGCGCCCAAGTTGCTGCTTGCCCGGGACCACCGCGGCGCCTGGCACGCCGAAGGGCGGCTTGCCGACGAGGAAGTGCAATCGCACTGGCTGGTAAAACGACCTCGGGGAGATCGCGCGGCGGATCGCAAGGTGCTGCGCAATGAGGCGGCTTACATGCGCGTCGCCGATCGGTTGGGCCTTGCGGTGAACGCTGAGCTGGAGTGGGAGGACGACCATCTTTTCGTACCCCGTTTTGATCGTTGTGTGCGTGACGGCGATGTCGAACGTTATGGAATGGAGAGTTTGTACTCTGCGGCCGGCATTGCCGAATATGGCGCGCGCGTTTATCACGAAGTGCTGTGCGAAGCCATAGAAGCATATTGCACCGAGCCCGAAGCCGATTTGCTTGAGTACATCAAGCGCGACGTCGTAAACGTCGTTCTGGGCAACAAGGACAATCACGGCCGCAACACGACATTGCTGCGTTACGAGACTGGGCTTGTCAAATTGGCGCCGTTGTTTGACTTCGCGCCAATGTACCTGGATCCCGAAGGCATCGCGCGCGTCTGCCGCTGGTCGGGTGAAACCGAGACCGCCGGAGAACCCGATTGGTTAAAGGTTGCCGCACTCTTTCCGGGCAAGGAAAAGACTTTTCGGGCGGCGCTGCGCGAGTTCGGGCGCCTCGTGCGGCAACTGCCCGATATCATGCGCGACAGCGGCGTTGACGACGACATCGTCGAACAGCGCAGCCGCAATATCCAGGCGCACTCCCTACAGTTACTGGCCTTGTAGGAATTCCGATGGCAAAACGATCGCAAGAGGACACGGCGCTCGCCAAGCGCGAACTCATCGAGGCAATAAATAACCATGAGCTGTCTCTGGGCGAGGCGGTGCGTCGCATGCGAAAAATCTCGGGTATGAATCAGAAAGACTATGCCGAGCGCATCGTCGGTATCGCCCCCCGGATTCTGGCCAAGGTTGAGCGCGACGAGGGCAATCCAACGGTGGAAACACTCAACAAGATCGGACGCCCGTTCGGTTACACCGCGGGTTTTGTGCCCAGGACACGCGGAAAGTGACGAAATCCTGGGACACCCAGGCAAACCGGGCGTTCCAGCAAGTTCACTGAGCGGCACGTTCATTCATGCCGGATTGTGCATAATCCCGGCTGACACAGTTTTCTGGAGAATCGGGAAATGGCCTATCTGTACCTTGCGGGCGCCATCGTCTTTGAAGTTACCGGCACCATGTTGCTGCCCATGTCGCAGAATTTCACCCGCCTGCTGCCGAGCCTCCTGCTGTCGCTGGCGTATCTGCTGTCCTTCTATCTGCTCACCTTCGCCATCCGGGAGATTCCCGTCGCCATCGTCTATGCAAGCTGGGCGGGGCTTGGCGTATTCCTCGTGGCGCTGCTGAGCCTGATCTTCTACCAGCAGGCCCTGCCATGGCAGGCGCTCCTCGGCCTGGTCCTGATCGTCAGCGGCGTAGTGCTCGTCAACGCCTATTCCGGGGCTCATGCCACCTGAATCAAGAATCTCATCCTGGTCTCCCGGCGATATCCTGCAAGTGAGCGCAGAATGAGTTGGTGTCGGGCGCCACGCGAACGCAATGACGGTTACTGTGTTACGCTGCACTCAACTTGTCACGAACCGGCTGACATGAGCCATGCAACATGTACCTTCCGGGTAGGCTGGTGTGCTGTCCCGCAAGTTCACCGGCAGCGCGGAGAAGTACACTCCGGATTTGCCGCTCGCAGGGACAAAATGCTCGACAAAGTGAACGAATCCGATTGAAGCAGTCTTTATGAATCCCCTGTTTCGGATTTCGCCCTGAAGGAGAGAGGGTTGCGGGTACATCATTCGAATCGGCTTGAGACTTTGGCGGGAGAGCTGGCCGGGCTAATTGCCTCCAACCCATCCGAGCCACTGGCAGCCGAACGGATCGTTGTGCCCCACCAGACCATGGGGCGCTGGCTGCAGCTGGAGATCGCCCGGGAACTGGGCATTGCCGCGAATCTCTCCCTGGAATTGCCGGCGGCCTTCGCCTGGTCGATCCTGCGATCCGCCCTTCCCACCCTGTCCGAGGAGCAAGGCTTCTCCCCTGGCGCCTTGCGCTGGCATCTGTTCGAATCCCTGCCGGAGTTTTCCCGGGCCGGAGATACGGCTGCCCTGGGCGAGTTTCTCGCCGACGAAGACGAACTGAAACGCTTCGAACTCGCGGACAAGCTCGCCGTAATCTACGACCGCTGCGTCAACTTCCGCGGCGACTGGATCAGAAGCTGGGAGCGGGGCGAATCCCCCCACTGGCAGGCCCGGCTGTGGCAGATGCTGGCGCGCAAGGTTCCCGAACGGCATTGGGTGCATGCCCTCGACGGATTCGAGCGGGAACTGGCGGCGGGCAATACGCCGCGGGACTGGCCGCGGCGTGCGTTCGTGTTCGGCGTTTCGGCGCTTTCTCCGGCCTACCTGCAATGGCTCAAGCGGCTCGCCGGGCATATTGAGCTGCATGTTTTTCTGCTCAATCCGAGTTCGGAATACTGGAGCGACCTGCGCTCCGGGCGGGAAATCCGGTTTCGGGCCGAAGAAGCGAATTCCGCCGAGCAGCATTATGAGGAGGGCAATCCCCTGCTTGCCGCCTGGGGGCTTGCCGGGCGCGATACCTTTGAAAACCTCATCGCCCAGCAAGCCGAAGATCAGCCCTTGTTTGCCCCCGCCGCCGCCCATAGCCGGCTTGCCGCGGTGCAGGGCGATATCCAGGAAGTCCGCGGCGCCGCCGAGGCGGCAGCCGCGGCGCCGGCCGAGGCCGACAACTCACTGCAAATCCACTGCTGCCATTCCGCCATGCGCGAGGCCGAAGCGCTCCACGACCGCCTCCTCGACCTGCTGGAAACCCATCCCGATATCGAGCCGGCGGACATCCTGATCCTGACGCCGAACCTGGCGCGATACGGGCCGGCCATCGAGGCGGTATTCGAAGCAGAGGGACGCATCCCGGTCAGGTTGTCTCGCATCCAGGCGGCGGATTCACCCACGGTGCGGGCCTTTTTCGATCTGCTGTCCCTGCCCGGCGCCCGCTATGGCGTGGAGTCCGTTCTTGCCCCGCTGGACGCGCCTTCGGTGCGGGCTCGTTTTGAAATCGCCGAAGAAGATCTCCCGGCGATTCGCGACTGGGTCAAGCAAGCGGGAATCCGGCGCAATCTCGCCAGCGAGGGCGCGACGGCGCCGGTCTTGCCCGGCAACACCTGGCGCGACGGCTTCAGCCGGCTGCTGCTGGGATACGCCGCGGGCGATACCGACGATCTTTCTCTGGGGATTGCTCCCTGCTCGATTCGCAAGGAAGGCGGATTCGAAGCAGGGGAAGAAGACTACGCGATATTGGGCAGGTTCATCTCCTATTGTGACGCCGCCTTCGCCCTGAGCGACGGGCTCGCCAAACCCCGTGATGCGGAACACTGGAAGACGGCCCTGCGCGCGGTGCTGAACCGGTTTTTCGATAACGGCTCCGGGGACGACGCCTACAAGGGATTCGAGCAGAAGCGCAAGGCCGCCGACGAATTCGGGGAAGTCGTCATGCTGCTGGAGAATTTCGTCGCAGAGGCAGGCCGCATCGATTGCAAGTTCTCCTTCGAGGTGGCGCGAAAAGCGCTGCGGGAAGCCGCCGCGAGCCCGTCGCTTGGCCCGGCGCGGCTCGCCGACAGCGCCACCATCGCCTCCCTGGCGCCGGGACAGATTCTGCCGGCGAAGATCATCTGCGCCGCGGGCATGAACAACGCCGGGTTTCCGCGCAAGCCGCCGCGCCATACTTTCGACCTCGTGGAGCGTGACGAGCGCCGCCCCGGCGACCGGGACCCGCGCCACGACGACCGCTTCGCCTTTCTCGAAGCCCTGCTCGCGGCGCGCAAGGCTTTTGTCGTCACCTACACCGGGCGCAACCAGCGCGACGACGCCGAAATCCCGCCTTCGGTGGTGGTGGATGAACTCCTCGACTATCTCGCTGCGAGATTTCCCGCGTCAGGGACTGGCAAGCCCGAATCCGCCGCGGCGCTGCGGGATGGCTTCCGCTTCGACCATCCATTGCAGCCTTTCAGCGCGCGATACTTCAGCGGCGACCAGGGGCTGTTCGGCTATTCGCCCACCATGCTCGATGCGGCCCGGCTGTTGCGGGACGGGGACAGGGAACCGCAGGAGCGGTTTTCCAGCCCCATTCCGGAGCCGGACGTTTTACGGCGCAAGATCAGCCTTGAAGAACTGGAGAAGTTTTTCTCCAATCCGGCCAGGGGCTTTCTGCGGGAACGCTTTTCGGTGTATCTCAATGAGGAAGAGGACGCCGTCGAGGAAGTCGAGCCACTGCGTCTCAATGGCTATGAGCGCTGGGTCCTGCGCGACGAAATTCTGACCCGGACCGACCCGCAACGCGAGCGAAAAGTCGCCACTTCCGAAGTCAGGTCAAGGCTACTGGCAAATGGCAAGCTGCCTTATGGCGGATTCGGCGCCCTGAGCTGCGACCAGGCCTTCGGCGAAATCGAACAACTGCGCGGGAAGCTTGAACCCCACGCGGAAGCGCTGGCCGCCGAGCCGGTGTATATCGATGTGGATACCGGCGATTTCCGGCTCAGCGGGGCAATCCCCAATGTGGGCCCCACGCGCATGGTCTGGTGGCGCAATGGCAGGCAACGTCCCATTGACCTGATTCATATCCGGTTGCGGCAGCTCGCCTGGATAGCCGCCGGCCACCGGCCATTGCCCATTGTCGGCGTCTGGATAGACAAGGAAAGGGGATTTTCGGCGCCCGATGCGGAAGCGGAAACCATCCGGCATTGGCTCAAGGTCTGGTGGGACGGGCTGGCGCAGCCCTTGCGCTTCTTTCCCAAGGCGAGCGTGGCCTACGCCCGGGAGAAGGGCAAGCGCGACGCCAATGAGGAAGCCGCGATGATCGCGGCGCGCAAAGCCTGGCGGGACGACGCCGGGGGCAATGCGCCCGCCGAAAGCGACGACTCGCACTACAGCCTCGTCTGGGACCTCGGCGAAGAAGAGGATCCGTTCGACGATGAATTCCGCGCCCTGGCCGACCTGCTGCTGTTGCCGATGTTCCAGAGCAGGCCGCTATGAGCCGGGATCCATCCAGAACGCCATTGGCAACCCCGCTTGGGGGCGGGCGCACGCTGATCGAAGCCAGCGCCGGCTCGGGCAAGACTCGGGCGATTACCACCCTGGTCGCCCGGCTGGTGGTGGAGCAGGGGCTTGCCCTGGACAGCATCCTCGTGGTCACTTTCACCAAGCCCGCCACGGCGGAGCTGCGCAAGCGAATCCGCAAGACCCTCAAGGCCATCCAGGACGCCAACGGCGAAGCGGTCGCGGCGAATGACGACCAGGCGGCGGAACTACTCGAAAAATGGGAAGCCGACGAAACTCTGGATACGGAGCGGATCAGGGCGAGAATCGGCCTGGCCCTGCTCGACATCGACCGGGCCAATATTCTCACCATCCACAGCTTCTGCCAGCGGGCGCTGACCGAATTCGCCTTTGAAACTGGCTTTCCTTTCGATTTTGAAGTCAGCGGCGACGGTACCGGCATCGTGGAGGGCGTGGTTCGCGATTTCTGGCAAAACCGGTTTCGCAACAGCTCGCGCATCCTCGCCTGTTTCCTGCAAAAGAAGAAGTTTCTGCCCGATGAGCTTGCCAAGTGGTATGGCGGCCTGCGCGCCAAGCTGTTTCATGAAATCCGCGGCGTTCCCGACAAGGCAGTCAAGCCGGCGGAAGCGGAACAAGCCTGCCAGGCGATTCTCGATTCCGCAGTGGAATCCTGGCGGACCCAGGGCGAGGAATTCAGCCGGATCGTGCTTGACAGCGATGCTTTCAATCGGAATGGTTATCGCAAGGCCACGGTCGCCAGGCATCTGGAAACCTTCGAGAAAGTCGCCGGGAGCGGTGAATTGCCGCTGGACATCGAGGGCCTGGCGGATTCGGCGCATTATCTGGGAGCCAGCTTCGCCGGGGATAAATGCAAGAAAGGGCGGGAACTGCCGGAAAATCCCCTGTTCGAGGCGTTCGATCGACTCGCGGCAGCCTGCGGCGCGCTGCTGACGCATTTTGAATTCGGCCTGAGGCAGGTTCGCAAGGAGTTGCTGGAACACGCCGGCGGCGAAATCCGCCGCCTGATACGCGAGGAAAGACGCCTCGGCTACGACGACCTGCTGATCGAGATGCGCGATGCGCTGGCCCGCAAGACCACCGGGCAGCGTCTCGCCGGCAGTATCCGCCGCCGCTTTCCCGTAGCCCTGATCGACGAATTTCAGGATACCGACCCGACCCAGGAGCGTATCTTCAGCGGCATTTACGCGAAGCAGAAGAACCCCGGCCCCGATGCGCCACCGGAGCAAGAGGAGCCGGACCGGCACAGCGCCCTGTACATCGTCGGCGACCCCAAACAGTCGATTTACGAATTCCGCGGCGCCGACATCTTCGCCTACCTCAGCGCCCAGCAGGGCAGCGATTCCGACTTGCGGCTCGATAGCAACTGGCGTTCGACCCCCGGCCTGGTGGAAGCTTGCAACGCCATATTCGACATGCCGCTGGCGTTCACGATTCCGGAAATCGGCTTCACGCCGGTCCATGCCGGGCGAGATGAAGCCGCCCGGCTTGAAATCGACGGCCGACAGCCGCCGCCGTTCGCCCTGTGGCTGGCGGAAGATCAGCAGACCGTCAAGTCCGCCACGGATGTTGCGACCAACCGGACCGCCGCGGAAATCGTCCGCCTGCTTGACCTCGCCCGGGCCGGCAGGGCCAGGATTGGCGACGCGCCGCTCAAGGCCTCCGATATCGCGGTGCTGGTTGCAACCCGGAACCAGGGCCGCGAGATCGCCAGGGCCCTGCGCCTGCAAGGAGGCCGGTGCGTGGAAATAGACGATTCCAGCGTATTCGAAACCCGGGAAGCCGAACAACTCTATCGCCTGCTGCTGGCACTGGCCAATCACGGCCGCCAGGACTACCGCCGCTCCGCCCTCGTGGGCGACCTGTTCGGGCTCGACAGCGATCGATTGCTCGCCTTGATCGAGGACGACAACTACTGGAGCGACTGGGCTGCCCGCTTCGGAGAATGGCGTGAATACTGGCAGTCCAGCGGAGTCGGCGCCATGCTGCGCACGATCGTCGGCGCCGGGGGAGGCTCGGGCAAACTGCTGCGCAACGCCGCCGGCCCCCGCCGGCTGACCAATCTGTACCATCTGGCGGAATTGCTGCAGGAAGCCGAAACCGCGAATCGATTCTCGCCGGCCGGGGTTCTCGCCTGGCTCAAGCGCGCCCTCACCGGGTCCGCCGATCAGACCGCGGCCGACGACGCCTACACCCTGCGTCTCGACAGCGACGAAGACCTGGTGCGGATCATGACCGTCCACAAGAGCAAGGGGCTGGAATTTCCCATCGTCTACCTGCCTTTTGCTTGGCAGGGCAGGCAAATCCGCGGCGGCTCCGACGATCCGCTCAGCTACCACATCCGCGACGGAAAGCGGTTTCCCGCCATACTCGATCTGGCGCCGGACGCCGCCAGCCGGGATCTGCGCGAACTCGAGGAGTTCGGCGAGTCCATGCGGCGGCTGTACGTGGCGCTCACCCGCGCCCGGGAGCGCTGCGTGGTCGCCTGGACCCGTATCACGAGCAAGGGCGAAAAGGAACTGCCGCCCCTGGCCTGGTTGCTGCATCGGGACGAGGAGCACGACAAACTGCTCGCCGCCATGGACGAGGACACCAGGGAAGCCGGGGCGGCGGTTCCCGACGCCGTGGCGAAAGTACACGCCTTCCTGAAGACCGAGTACCGGGAAAAAAACCGCGCCGAATTCGACGCCGATGTGCAAAGACTGGCGAACAAGTGCCCGCAAGGCATCGAAGTACTGCCCATCGAGCGGGATTCGCTGCCCGAGGTCGATCAGCCCGAAGAGGCGGCAGAGGCCAGACTCCAGAGCCGCGAATTCCATCGTCCGCTGCGTCGCATCCGCCAGATGACCAGTTTCAGCGCCCTGGCGGCGGCCCAGGCCGAGGCGCCGGAGGCGCCACGCCGGTATCTCGAAGCCGGCGCCCCCGATCATGATCAGGCCGCCTCCGCCGCCGAAGCCGATGGGCAGGCGGCGGAAGGGAAAGCGGAAGTGCTGGACGCCTTCCACTTTCCCCGGGGCGTTCTGGTGGGCGCCTGCCTGCACCGGATTTTCGAAATCCGCGACGAGGAACCCGAGCGCAATCTGGATGAGATCTGCAAGGAGCAACTCCAGCGCGCGGACATCCCCACCAAATGGACCCCCGTTGCCCGCAGCATGGTGGAAAACACGCTCCAGACCCGATTGCGGGAACCCGGCCAGCCGGGTTTCCGCCTGATCGACATCCGCCGGCGCCTGGTGGAACTCGAGTTCTTCTTCCCGGTGAATGGCCTGCGCAGCTCCGCCCTGGTGGAGTTGCTGGGGCGTTTCGACTATCCGGAATTGCTACGCGAAGGCCTCGACCCCCAGGCCATCGACGGCTATCTGCGGGGCTTTATCGATCTCGCATTCGAACACGAGGGGCGCTGGTACATCGCCGATTACAAGTCCAACTGGCTTGGCGGCCATGCCGATTACTACCACCGGGAAAACCTGGCGGAATCCATGGGAGAACACAGCTATTCCCTGCAATACCTGATCTATCTGCTGGCCTTGCACCGCTACCTGGGAACGCGCCTGCCGGATTACGATTACGAGCGCCATATCGGCGGGGTTTTCTACCTGTTCCTGCGCGGCATGAGCCCTGCCACCGGCATGTCCCGGGGAGTCTGGTTCGACCGGCCCGAAAAAGTCTGCATCGAGGCCCTTGACGAGTTCATGGAGGGGGCCGGGACATGAGCGCATTTCCTGATGTGGACGCCTTGCTGGAGCACAGGCATATCGAGGATATCGACCGGCACTTCGCGGCATTGATCGCCGAACGCGCCGGCGGCGACGAGGAACACCTGGCCTTGGCCACGGCGATTCTGAGCCGGCATACCCGCAACGGGCACACCTGCATAGATCTGAAAGACATCGCCGGAAAGCACTGGCCGGACAAGCCCGACGCCGGGGGCGGCAGGATCAAACTGCCCGGGTTTGAGGACTGGTTGGGCCGCCTCGCGGAAAACTCCGCCGTGGCCCGGGCGGAAGGCGCCGCGAGCCAACCCCTGGTGCTCGACGAGGCGGGCCGGCTCTACCTCAACCGCATGTGGCAGCGGGAAAAGCTGGCGGCGATACGCCTGCGGGAGTTGGCCGGGCGCGAAACCTCCGGCGCCGCGGACCTGGAAGCCGCCCTCGATGGATTGTTCGAGAAGGATGACCCGCGCCTGGTATTGCCGCGGCAGGCGGCCCATATCGCCGCAAGTCGTTATCTGTGCTGCATCTCCGGCGGCCCCGGCACGGGGAAGACCTATACCGTCGCCAGGATCATCATGGCGCTGATACGAACCGGCCAGGTGGAGGCAAGCGATATCGCCTTCGCCGCTCCCACCGGCAAGGCCGCCGCCCGCCTGCAGGAAGCCACCCGGGAATCGTTGCGCAAGATGCACGGAGGCGAATCCCTGCCGGAAGAGCTTGCCGTGGAAGTGAGCACGATTCACCGTTGGCTGATGAAAAGCGACGCCGAACGCGGGCTAGCCGACGTGCTCATCATCGACGAAGCCTCCATGGTGGACATCCACCTCATGAGCCGGGTGCTCAAGGCTCTGCCCGAGGCGGCGCGCCTGATCTTGCTCGGCGACTCGCACCAGCTTTCCTCGGTGGAGCCCGGGTCGGTCTTCGCCGACATTTGCGGCGCCGTCAGGGGGCCCCATTCCCCCCTGCGCCATTGTGTGGTGAATCTGGAACACAACTGGCGGTTTGACGCGGAAAGCGGGATCGGTCGCCTTGCCGGAACGATCAAGGCGGGGGACACCGACGCTACTGTCCGTGCGCTTGAGGACCCGGACACGGATTCCATCCGCTTCGAAAACCTGTCGGGCAGCGCCGGCCTCGACGCCTTGGCGGAACGCTTTACCGAGGCGCATTATGCTCCCATGGTTAATCAATTCCAGTCCCTGGCCGACGCCGGGCGGCTTGCCTCGCTGGAACATCCCTTCCGGCATTTCATGGCGCTCTGCTCCCACCGCGGGGGCCCGTCGGGCTCGGAACGGTTCAATCGCCGGGTGGAACAAAATCTCTCCCGGCGCGGGCTCATTTCCGGCAAGGAGGAGTTCTACATCGGTCGCCCCATCATCGTAACCCGCAACGACCATCGCGGCCGCCTCGCCAATGGCGATACCGGGATCGTGGTGAACAGCGGCGAGGCCGGCCCCAGGGTCTGGTTCCCCGATCTGCGCAACGCAGACGGCAGCGCCAGACTCGTCACCCCGCAACGCCTGCCGCCCCACGAGAGCTTCCATGCGCTCACCGTGCATCGCTCCCAGGGCTCGGAGTATGACGAGGTGGCGGTCATTCCCGGCCCCGCCGATTCGCCGGTCAACACCCGCGAATTGCTCTACACCGCGGTAACCCGTGCGCGGGAAAAGGTCGTGATCCACGGCGAGCGGGAAGCGATCAAGGCGGCCACCGAACGCGAAACCTCCCGCAGCACCGGCTTGAAAGACGCTCTTCTTTGAAGCGGCAAAACTGTCTACCATGGCCCCATGTTCGACTTGAACATGATCTCGGTTCCAGACATTGGATTTTCTCCTCGACTCGGGAAGCGGCCGCGTCTGAACTGGTTCAGCATTGCTGAACGAGTCGAATCATACCACCAAGCCCATGGGACACGCATTCAACTGACAAAGATCGTTGCGGCGCGTCCTGGAGCTAACTGGCGCTAAGAGCCTGCGCCGCAGGAATTCGCGAAAGCGAAAATTTGCTATCGTCGCGCCCCTGGCTGGTCGATTGAGGCGAATATTGGTGGATATTCAACGAAATCGAGCGGCCAGGGGCGCGGATGAGAGCGGATTTGCAGCCGTGAATTCCTGTGGCGCAGGCTCCTAGTACAACAGAAACGCGATTACGAGGAATACGGCCAGGCCTGCGGCGAGCAGGGCGCTGTAGATGAGGGAGGCGGTCACGTAGACCAGGCCGCTGACGACGTAGCCGCTGCGGTAGAAATTCTTCAGGCTCAGGTACAGGTATGCGATGGCCCAGATGATGATGACGAAATCGATCCAGTCGATGAGACCCTCAAGCAGGGGCAGCAGGCTCCGGAAGAGACCGGTAAGCGCCAGCAGGTAGGCGGTAACGATCAGGAAAGAGTGGTTGTGCAAGGTGAGGATGAAATGCTCGATGTAGTAACGTCGCTTGAACACGTACAGCGCCCATTGGACCAGGGCCAGCAGCGGCATCATCAGCAATACGAAGATCGTCACGTACTCGAGTGATTCGCTGAAGAAGTCGCGGAAAAACTCGCCCGGATTGTCGCGCAGGTCCGTGTAGTTGGCGACCAGTTGATCGATCACCCGATTCATCAGTTGTTCTCCGGCCGTCGCCGGCAGGAACGGCAATTCGACTTCCCGCAATGCTTCGACGATTTCCTGCGGGTCCAAATCCAGTTGCTCGTCTTCGTCGCTTGCTCCGAGCAGTTCCTGAATGGGTCGATCCGAAGCCTGTTGCGCTGCCGGGTCCCCATCCGCGGCGGGAGCCGCCGCGCCATTTCCGTCGGCGAGCGGGGTGGCGAAGTTGCCGGCGATGGAAACCATCAGAAAGAAACTGATGCTCAGGACCAGGAACATGCGCAGGGGCGGGGTGTATCGGGAGCGGCGGCCGTTCAGGTACTCGTCGCTGAGATGGCCGGGGCGCGTGTAAAGCAGAAACAGCGAGCGATAGACCCGGCCGTCGAGGTCGAGAACCGCATGCAGCAGATGACTGAGAATGCGCCAGAACGGCCTGCGCACTTCGCGGTCTTCCTGGCCGCAATCGGAACAGTAATTGCCGAGCAGCGCCACTCCGCAATTGGCGCAGCGGGCGACCTCGACATTGACGTCGGCTTCGACCGGAGAATCAGTTGCGTTTTCGGTCAGTTCGCCCATGGCTGCTCATTGTGCCAGCAATCGGCGATGGATTCCGCTGTCGGGAACGGGTCCAGCGAAAGGCGCCGGCATCGCATCCTTGCGAGTACCGGCTGTACATCGGGAGTCTGGACGCGGGGCGTCCCTGCCCCGGCCAGAGTTCGAAGGATTCCGGTTTCCCCAATCGCCGCCTGCCGCGATCAGCCAGACGCAGGGAGCCGGCTGTCGTGGTGAGCGAATGCCCGAGTACTCCGCACACAAGTCGCGGTTTCCCGGCAATGAGGCAGTTGCGGATCTAGGAGCCTGCGCCGTAGGAATTCACGGCTGCAAATCCGCTCTCATCCACGCCCCTGGCCGCTCGATTTCGTTGCATATCCACCAATATTCTCCTCAATCGACCGGCCAGGGGCGCGGCGATAGCGAATTTTCGCTTTCGCGAATTCCTGCGGCGCAGGCTCCTAGCCGGCAACCGGGGCTATTGCTGCCCTGGTTCCCCCCAAGGTCCGGCAATCACTTCAGTGGGACCGGCGCAAGGCGCCGGCGAGTCCGCGCCCCCGCACGGACGAGTCAACAATAAGGCATTCCGGGGCCTGCCGGCAATTGAAATTTTCCGTTTGAAACCGGCGGTTTCATTGGAAAAGCGGTCTACTTCCCCAGGCTGAACACGTACAGGGCGTTGCCATTGGCGGGATGGCGCACGTCGGGGGAAACCACCCGGGGCACCGTGCGCGGGCTGACGCCCCGGGCGCCAAGACCCGTGGTCACCGCCACGTATTGCTTGCCATTCACCGCATAGGTCACCGGGTGGCCCTGCACCGAAGTGCCGAGCCGGGTTTCCCAGAGAATCTCGCCACTGCGGACATCGAAGGCGCGGAAGCGGCGGTCGAGGTCGCCCACAAAGGCAAGATTGCCGGCGGTGGAGATCACGCCAGTGAGGAAAGCCGCCCGTTGCTCGTAGCTCCAGACTTCCTCCATGCTGTCCACATGGTAAGCGGCGAGCTTGCCCATATTGCCGTCGGAGCCGGGCATTTCGAACCAGCGCCGGTTCGCCGCCGTGCCCCCGGCGCCGTGTACCAGGGGCACTTCCCGGGCGGCGATTTCGAGGCAGGACTGGCTCAGGGGAATCACCAGCGCCGCACTCGGCTCGTGATAGCTCATGGAATGCCAATCCTTGCCGCCGGCGGTGCTCGGGCAGACCGAAATCCATTGGTCGAGTTGGGCGTTGCGGATGTCGTCGCGGTAGGTGACCGCGCCGGTCACCGGGTCGATATCGGTGAAGGCGTTCTGGAATACGGTTTCCTCGTAATCGACAAAGGCGCCGGTTTCGCGGTCGTGTTTCCAGAGAATGCCGTGCTTGCCAATCGAGAATACGAGCCGGTCCCCGCCCCGGTCGATCAGGACGCGCTCGAACACTTCGTCAAGATCCAGCGCCTCGGCGGGAACATGCTGGAAAAACCAGTCGAGTTCGCCGGTATCCACGTCAATGGCCAAGGTGGCATTGGTGAACAGCCCGGCGTCGTCGATCGACAGGCTGCGGGACGCCGGCATCCACGGCTTTTGCTGGGCGGTGCCCCAGAAGGTGAGCTTTGACTCCGGATCATAGGTGCCGGTGATCCAGGTTTCGCCGCCGGCGCGGAACAGGTCGGCGATATCGCCCCAGGTGTCGCCGCCGGGTTCGCCGGATTCCGCCACGGTGTTGAAACGCCAGAGCGGGTCGCCGGTGTCCGCGTCCCAGGCGCTGATGTAACAGTCTTCCTCGATATAGCGCGAGCAGCCCGCCAGGCCCTGGATCACCTTGCCGTCGGCCACGATGGGGCCGCTGGAATTCTGGAATCCCCGGCTGCTGTCCGCCACCTCGGCCTCCCAAACGGGTTCGCCGGTGCGGGCGTCGAGGGCGAGCAGGCGGGTGTCGGTGGTGGCGTGGATGATCTTGTCTTCGTGGATGGCGATATTGCGCATGTCGCCGCTGTCGAAGGGGCCGGCATGATGTTCCCAGATCAACTCGCCGGTCACCGCATCCAGCGCCTGGACGATATTGCCGCTGTTGATCAGGTAGATGACGCCGTCGTAGACCAGCGGCGATGGTTCCGAGTCGCCCTCGTGCATGCTCCAGACCCATTCAAGCTGGAGGCCGGAAACATTCTCCGTATTGACCTGGTCGAGCGGGCTGTAACTCCAGGCCTGGAAGTTGCGCCGCAACATGGGCCAGTCCCCCGGCGCCGGGTCGATCAGCATGGCGTCGCTGATGGGGGTGAAGTTCTCGACCGTACCCGCCCGCACCACGCCGGTGGGACGTTCCGGCTCCGCCTGCCGCATCAGCGGATTGCCTCCTTCGGCAAAGGCAAGCATGGCGTAATCCGCCCCGGAATCCAGGGCGGGATTGGCGTCTGTGGCTCCCATGGAGCGCATGATGTGGGCGACGATATTGAAGTAGGCCTCGTCGCTGATGCCGGCATTGCCGCCGGGAGGCATGCTGCCCTTGAGATAGTTGAAGAAGTCCGCCGGTGTCTGCTGCCCGAAACGCCCGCTGAATCCGGGCCCGGAAAGCACCGGCCCGAGGGCGCTGCCCTGCATCTGCGCGCCGTGGCAGGCGGCGCACCAGGTTGCGTAATCGTCCATGCCCGCGGCCGCCTGTTGGGCAAAGCCGATCACCGCTCCCTCCCGGGAAAGCTGTTCGCCGCAGGCCGCAAGCAGGACCGCCAGGGAAAAGACACAAGCCAAACGTGGAATATTCATGGGAACCCCGGTCCGCCCGTATTGGATTCAGTCGGGATTATGGGCGGGCCCCCGTGGCTTGGCAATGCCCTTCCCCCCTGTCATTCCGCGCGAAGTCGCGGAATCTCCCCGGGGATTCCGCGAGGTTGTTCCTGCCATCCCTGGCGCGGATGTTGTGGCTTCGCCAAACCCCGGTCTCGATATCGTGTCGAGCCGTTCGGTCCTCAAAGAGCTTCGCTCTTTGTCGGCTGCGCCGACCGGACCTCACCGCAGCAAAACCTTGCCGGTCATTTCGGGAGGGATGGGCATGCCGAGCAGGCTGAGCATGGTGGGGGCGATATCGCACAGACGCCCTTCGCCGGTGAATGTCATCCTGTCGCCCCCGACATGAACCAGCGGCACCGGGCCGGTGGTATGAGAGGTCAGCGGCTGGCCTGTGGCCGGGTCGAGCATTTGTTCGGCATTGCCGTGGTCGGCGGTAACAAGCAGTTCGGCGCCGGTTTCCCGGATGGCCTCAAGAATCTGCCCGAGGCAGCGGTCCACCGCCTCCACCGCCTTGACTGTGGCCGCGAAATCCCCGGTATGGCCCACCATGTCGCCATTGGCGTAATTGCAGATGATGGCGTCAAAACCGGCCGAGCGAATTGCCGCCACCAGGCTCTCGGTCAACGCATAGGCCGACATTTCCGGTTGCAGATCATAGGTCTTGACCCTGGGCGATGGAATCAGCTTGCGTTCTTCCCCGGCAAAGGGTTCTTCGCGTCCGCCGTTGAAGAAGAAGGTGACATGGGCGTACTTCTCGGTTTCGGCGATACGAAGCTGGGACGCGCCCCGACCGGCAAGCCAGGCGCCGAAGACATTGTGCAGTTCCTCCGGGGGATAGGCGCAATTCGCCGGAATATCGGCGGCGTACTCGGTGAGCATGACGAAGTCGGCGAGCGCCGGGCGCGCCTTGCGCGGGAAGCCGTGGAAGTCGTCCTGCAGGAATGCGCGGGTCAGTTGCCGGGCCCGGTCGGCGCGGAAGTTCATGAACACCACGGCATCGCCATCGGCAATCACCGCGTTCGCGTCACCGATCAGGGTGGCCTGCACGAATTCATCGTCTTCGCCACGCTCGTAGGCGGCGCCCAGCGCCGAATCCACATCATCGTGGTGAAACGGCGCCTTGCCTTCGGCAAGCATCTCGTAGGCCGGCGCAATCCGGTCCCAGCGCTGGTCCCGGTCCATGGCGTAATAGCGGCCGCAGATGGAAGCGAGCCTGCCCCTGCCGCTCGCCGCGAGCTTGTCCGCCGCCTGCCGCAGCGAGGCCAGGGCGCTGCGCGGCGGCCTATCGCGGCCATCGAGCAGGGCGTGCAGATACAACCGCTCCACCCCGCGGGCGAGGGCAAGATCGAGCATGGCCATGATCTGGTCTTCGTGGCTGTGAATACCGCCGGGAGACAGCAGGCCGAGCACATGCATGGCGCCGCCGCTTGCGGCAAGCTTGTCCGCGGCCGCGGTCAGCGCCGGATTCCGGAAAAAGCCGCCGTCGGCAATATCGCGGTCGATTCGGGTAAGCGTCTGGTACACCACCCGTCCGGCGCCGATGTTCATGTGACCGACTTCGGAATTGCCCATCTGCCCCGCCGGCAAACCAACGGCCTCGCCGGAGGTTTGCAGCAGGGTATGGGCCTCATCGCGCCAGAGCGAGTCCCACACGGGGCTTTCTGCGGCATGGATGGCGTTGTATTCGCTTTCCTCGCGATGGCCCCAGCCATCGAGAATCAGCAGCACTGCGGTCTTGCGGGAGTTCATGGGCTTGCGGCATCCAAAGCAGGGTCGCAGGGGACGGAAGGCGGATTATCTGTCATCTCGGGACGGATTTGCAGCCGTGAATTCCTACGGTGCAGGCTCCCAAGTATTCTCTGAAAAACTCCATCCGTGGAGTTTTTCATTATCGCAAAACAAAAGCGTGGTTTTGTTTTGCTTCCGAATTCAATGGCTTACGCCATGGAATTCGGCGGCACTTCCATGTGCCGCAGGGAAGCTCTGACTTAATCAGAGCTTCCCCAGTGTTCACTCTCACAACTCCGTTTCCCGGGAATCCGACTTGAGGCGTTCGTGATTGCGCACCACTTCGTCCATGACGCGGCGGAACAGGTCGCGGACGAGATCCGGGTCGAGCTGGTTGGCCTCGCTGAGGGCCGCAAGGGCATTGAGTTTTTCCTCTTCCCGGCGGGTGTCGAGGGCATTGAGTTCGCGGCTGGCCTTGAGCAGGCCGACCTCATGGGTCAGTGCAAAGCGCTCGCGCAGCAACTCGACAATGCCCCGGTCGATGTCGTCAATGCGCTGGCGGATGGCGAGCAATTCGCCCGGAATGGCGCCGGAGTCACTCATCTAATTTGTTGACGCCCCGGGTTGAGTCCGCTTGTCCGCGCCAGGGTTTGAACTTACCATTTCGCGTCACTGCCTGTTCCGGTTGCCCGCATGCCCGACCCAGAGGATTCGAATCACGGCAAACTCATCCTCCGTGTTGCCGTCCCGCGTCCCCTGCGGCGGCTGTTCGACTATCTGCCGCCGGCAGGGCAAAAGGTTACCCGATTCCGCCCCGGCTGTCGCATCAAGGTTCCCTTTGGCTCCCGGGTTTTGACGGGCTTTGTGCTGCAAACTGCCAGAGGCAGCGAAGTCGAGCGCGAGAAGCTCAAGCCCGCAATCGCCATTCTCGACGACGAGCCCCTGTTCCATCCGGCGTTGCTGGAGCTGCTGCAATGGAGCGCGGACTACTACCACCATCCCGTCGGCGAAGTGCTGGCAAGTGCAGTGCCGGCATCGCTGCGGCAGGGAGCGCCGCGGTATCCAGCCATGGACTGTTGGGCGGCGGTTTCTGCTCCCGGAGAACTTCCTCCCCGGGCCAGACGACAGCGCGAATTGATCGAATTCATCATGAGCCGGGAAAGCGTCAGCCGGGCAGAAATCCGGGAAGCGGGTTTCAACTCGAACTTGCTACGGCAACTTGAGAACAGGAATCTGCTGCGGAAGCAAACCCGGAGCGTAACGCCGGCCGGGGCGTTCCATCCCCTGCGGCCCGGCGGCCAGAAACGGCCCACGCTCAATACAGAGCAGAGCCAGGCAGTGGCAAGGTTTCAGGCCGCCAGAGACGGATTCCGCTGCGCCCTGCTCAATGGCATTACCGGCTCCGGCAAGACCGAAATCTATATGCGGCTGATGGAGGACGAGCTTGCCAATGGCCGCCAGTGCCTGGTGCTCGTGCCGGAAATCGGCCTCACACCCCAGACCGTGGAACGCTTCCGGCAGCGCTTTCCACTGCCCCTGGCGGTATTTCATTCCGGGCTGAGCGATGGCGAACGCCTTGCGGCCTGGCGTCAGGCGGCGGAAGGCAGCGCCGCCATTTTGATCGGCACCCGCTCGGCGGTATTCGCGCCCCTGGCCCGCCCGGGCCTGATCGTGGTGGATGAGGAACACGATGCCTCCTTCAAGCAGCAGGAGGGCTTTCGTTATTCCGCCCGGGATCTTGCCGTCATGCGGGCCAACATGGAAGGCGTCGGCATCGTGCTCGGTTCCGCCACGCCCAGCCTGGAAAGCTTCCACAATGCCGCTTCCGGCCGTTTCCTCGGGCTTGAACTGAAACGACGCGCAGGCGGTTCCACGCCCGCGCGGCTGCTGCCGCTGGACATCGCCAACCAGCATTTGCCCGGAGGCTTGTCGGAAATAGCCCTGATGAAAATCGCCCGGCATCTCGAAGCGGGAAACCAGGTGCTGGTATTCATCAATCGCCGGGGTTTTGCGCCGATTCTGCACTGCCTGCTATGCGGCTGGATGGCGCAATGCGAAGATTGCAGCGCCTGCCTCACGGTGCATGCCAAACCACCCTGCCAGCGTTGCCACCACTGCGATTCCCGGCGGAAGATTCCCACGCGCTGCCCGGTCTGCCAGCAGGACGATCTTGCCACCATGGGCCTGGGCACCCAGCAAATCGAGGGTTTTTTGCAGAAAGAATTCCCCGCGACGCCGGTATTGCGCATCGACCGGGACTCCACCCGGGGCAAGCACAGCTTCAGCAAGCTGCTTGACGATGTGGCCAGAGGCGAGCCTGCCCTGCTGATCGGCACCCAGATGCTCGCCAAGGGACATCATTTTCCCGGCATAACCCTTGCCGTCATCGTGGATGCCGATGGCGGGCTGTTTTCGCCGGATTTCCGCGGCCAGGAACAGATGGCGCAACTGATTACCCAGGTTGCCGGCCGTGCGGGCCGCGACAGCGGGCGCCCCGGCGAGGTACTCGTGCAGACCCGCCACGCCGAACACGAAACCCTGCGGCGCATCATCGATTCGAGCTACTCCGAATTTGCTTCCCATTTGCTTGTCGAGCGGCGGGCTGCGGACATGCCGCCCTTCGCGCATCTTTGCCTGCTGCGCGCCGAATCGAAAGACCGGGAAGCGGCGCTGGCTTTCCTGCGCCGGGCGCGGCGTGGCATCGAAAGCCATTGCCGCGAAAAGCAAGTCCACCTGACCGGCCCCCTGCCGGCGCCCATGGAGAAGCGTCAGTCGCGGTTTCGCATGCATCTGCTGCTGCGAAGCCAAAGCCGTCCGGGGCTGCATGGAGTGCTTGCCCGGCTTGCGCCACAACTCGATGAAGCGCCCGCGCCCCGGGGACTGCGCTGGCACATCGACGTAGACCCCATCGACCTGCTTTGACGTCAGTGGCGCCTGAACCTTAGGTATTCTCTGAAAAATTCCCTCCCTGGAATTTTTCATTATCGCAAAACAAAAGCGTGGTTTTGTTTTGCTCGCGAATTCAATGGCTTACGCCATGGAATTCGGCGGCACTTCCATGTGCCGCAGGGAAGCTCTGACTTAATCAGAGCTTCCTTGGCTTTTACGTAATTTGCCGACAATATAGAATGCGGGCCGGGTGAAATTCCCGGAAAATCCCCGAACTCTTGCTGAAGGCAGAAAATGGCGCGAAAAAAAACTTCTTCATTTTCCTCCGGCCTGCTGTTGCTCGCGCTGGCTGGCGGCGCCACGCTGCTGGCCTACTTCCTGCTCACGCCTTCCGAAAGTTCGCCCACGGCGCCTTCGGAAACCGTTTCCGAATCCTCCGGGGCGGGCGGCTCCCTGCAATTCGAATTTTACGACCGGCTGCAACAGGGCGCCGTGGAAACCAATGTGCAAGCCAATGAACCGGCGCAGCCCGGCGCTGCGGAAATCAGCCAGCTCATTGAACAACTGACGCCTGAAGAACCATCGCCTGCCCAGAACCAGTTGGAGATTGCGGCAGGAGCGCTGGAAGAGTTGGCCCGGACCATTGCCGCGGGCCTTGATACCCGGCCGCCCGAACCGGTTGCCGAACCGGAACCACTGCCACCGGCGCCGGTGGAGGCGGCTCAGCCGTCAGAAACCATCCTCGCCTTGCCGGATTCATCCAGTTCATCCAGGACACCCATCGAATCGACCGCGACCTCCGCGCCGAATCGCCCAGCGGAACCCGAACCAGAGCCTGCGCCCTTCAGGGAATCAATGCCCGCTTCCGCAAGTCAGGCCCCCGCCGGCCCCGGAACGCAATTGCCAGCGGCAACAGGCCCCATTTCGGACGGTACGGTATTGCAAAGCGGCGCCTTCCGGCAGGAGGAACTCGCCCGCAGGGAGCTTGAGCGGCAACGCAGCCTTGGCCTTGATGTGGAAATCGAGCAGCGCCCGGGGCAGGACGGCGCCTTGTTTCTGATCCGGTCCAGCCCTTACCGCAGCAGCGACGAGCTTGAAGAAGCCGAACTCGTGTTCCGCCTGCACAATGTCGAGACCGTGCGGCGCGCGCTGCCTTGAGCTTCCCGCTGAACCAGGAGCCTGCGCCACAGGCCCCTGGTGCAATCCGATATTGATTTTTCCTTTGCCACCCCAACCTTGGGAAGACGGGCCAGGAGATTGTTTTGGACCAATACAAGGGCACAACCGTCGTATCCGTGCGCCGGGACGACTGCGTGGCCATCGGCAGCGATGGCCAGGTAAGCCTTGCCGACACCGTACTCAAGGGCAATGCCCGCAAGGTGCGCAAGCTGTACAAGAATTCGGTGCTCGCGGGTTTTGCCGGCGGCACCGCCGACGCCTTCACCCTGTTCGAGCGATTCGAAGCACAACTGGAGCAGCATCAGGGCAAATTGCTGCGGGCTTCAGTGGAACTCGCCAAGATGTGGCGCACCGAACGCTCCCTGCGGCGTCTCGAAGCCCTGCTGCTTGTGGCTGACCGCGAATCCTCCCTGCTCATCACCGGCAATGGCGATGTCATTGAGCCGGAAGACTCGATGCTCGCCATCGGCTCCGGCGGCAATTACGCCCTTGCGGCGGCCCGGGCGCTATACGGCCACACCGGGCTTGGCGCCAGGGAAATCGTAGAGCAAAGCCTTGGCATCGCCGCCGATATTTGCGTTTACACCAACCACAGCCTGTCCATTGAAGAACTTTCCATTGACTGACCGAGCCTGGCGAACAAGCGAATTGCGTCAGGGTCCGCCGGGAACGGTACCTGTATGTCCATGATGACGCCCAGAGAAATCACCTCGGAACTCGACAAGCATATCGTCGGCCAGAACGACGCCAAGCGGGCGGTGGCGATTGCCCTGCGCAACCGCTGGCGCCGCCTGCGGCTCGACGAAGACATGCGCGACGAAATCACCCCCAAGAATATCCTGATGATCGGCCCCACCGGCGTAGGCAAGACCGAAATCGCCCGCCGCCTCGCCCGGCTTGCCAAGGCGCCATTCATCAAGGTGGAGGCCACCAAGTTCACCGAAGTCGGCTATGTGGGCCGCGATGTGGAATCGATCATCCGCGATCTGGCGGACGAGGCGGTGAAGATGCTGCGCGAGGCGGAAATCCAGAAAGTCGAGAATCTGGCCATGGACCGGGCCGAGGAGCGTATCCTCGATGTCTTGCTGCCCCGGGCCAGGGAGCAGGAAGGCGAGCAGCGGGATTCGGGAGCGCGCCAGCTTTATCGCAAGAAACTGCGCGAAGGCGAACTCGATGACCGCGAAATCGAACTGCAGCTTGCCGAAACCCAGGCGGGAGTCGAAATCATGGCGCCGCCGGGTCTTGAGGAAATGACCAGCCAGTTGAAGACCATGTTCTCCAACATGAACAGCGGTCGCAAGAAGCTGCGGCGCATGCCCGTCAGCGCGGCGCTGAAAGCCGTCTCCGAAGAAGAACAGGCAAAGCTGATCGACGAGGAGGAAATCCGCGCCCGGGCGGTGGAAGTCACCGAGCAGACCGGCATCGTCTTCCTCGATGAAATCGACAAGGTGACGACCCAGCACGAGTTGTCCGGCGCCAGCGTTTCCCGGGAAGGCGTGCAGCGCGACCTGCTTCCCCTGATCGAAGGGTCCACTGTCAAGACCAAGTACGGCATGATGCGCACCGACCACATCCTGTTCATCGCCTCGGGAGCATTCCATTTTTCCAAGCCTTCCGACCTGATTCCCGAACTCCAGGGCAGGCTGCCCATCCGGGTGGAGTTGCGGGCGCTGTCGGTGGAGGATTTCGAGCGCATCCTGGAAGAGCCGGACGCCTCGCTGACCGAGCAATACCAGGCCCTGCTCGCCAGCGACGGCCTGCGTCTCGAATTCGCCGAAGATGGCATCCGCAAGATCGCCGAAATCGCCTGGCGGGTGAACGAGCGCACCGAGAACATCGGCGCCCGGCGGCTGCACACGGTGATGGAGCGCCTGCTGGAAGAAGTGTCCTTCGGCGCGCCGGACATGGCCATCGCCAGTAACGGCAAGCTCGTCATCGACGCCGAATACGTGGAGAAACAACTCGCCGACCTGGCCCAGGACGAAGACCTGGCGCGTTACATCCTGTAAGGGATGCACCCGGGCGGGCCCATGGCAGAGTCAACCCACCTCCGCGGCAAGCTTCCCGGTGCGGGCCGATGAGCCGGATTCCCGCGGGAATCAGACTGCACCAGGCCTCCGGGGTGCTGGCGCTCGAATACCCCGACGGCGACGAATGCCGCCTCGAAGCGGAATTCCTGCGGGTCCATTCTCCCTCGGCGGAAGTCAGGGGCCATGGCCCCGGCCAGGAAGTGCTGCAGGCGGGCAAGCGCAAGGTGCGTCTCACCGGCGTGGAAGCCGTGGGCAATTACGCCGTCAAGCTGAGTTTTGACGACGGCCACGACACGGGCATTTATAGCTGGGACTACCTCCATGAGTTATGCTCGCGCAAGGAGGAACTCTGGCGCGACTATCTCGACCGCCTGCGGGCGGCCCGGGCAAGCCGCGACCCGGCGGAGCCCGGCGTGCAGATACTGCGATTCAGGCAACCCGAATGAGCGAGGCAGGCAAGACCGCCAACTTCGGCTACCGCAAGGTGCCATACGCCGAGCGGCAATCCCGGGTGAACCAGGTATTCCACTCGGTGGCCCGGCGCTACGACCTGATGAACGATCTCATGTCCCTGGGCAGCCATCGCCTGATCAAGCGCTTTACCCTGGAATCCAGCGCCGTGCGCCCTGGCCATGCAGTACTCGACCTTGCCGGAGGCACCGGCGACATGGCCATGCGCTTCTCGCCGCTGGTGGGCCCGGAAGGCAGGGTGGTGCTGGCGGACATCAACGCCGACATGCTGGCAATCGCCAGGGACCGCATCATCGACCGCGGCTTGGCGAACAATATTGAACTCGTGCAGCTCAACGGCGAGGAACTCCCTTTCGCCGAAGCGAGTTTCGACTGCGTCAATATCGCCTTTGGCCTGCGCAATATCACCGACCAGCCCAAGGCGCTGGCCGCCATGGCGCGGGTGCTCAAGCCCGGCGGCAGACTGCTGGTGCTGGAGTTTTCCCGGGTCAGGAATCCCTGGCTGAGCCGGGCTTATGACGCCTGGTCGGCGCTCTGGCCGCCGGTGGGCAAGCTCGTTACCGGAGACACCGACAGCTACCGTTATCTGGTGGAATCGGTCCGGGTGCATCCCGACCAGGAAACCCTGCTCGCCATGCTGGAAAGCGCGGGATTCGAGCAATGCCGCTGTGATGACATCATGAATGGCGTCTGCGCCCTGCACGTGGGACTGAAACCCGCGCTTGCCGCGGGCTGAATTCCCCATGACGCTCGCCCTGGCCGGTACCGCGCTGCTGCTTCCCGTGGAAAAGGCGCTCAATGGCCTGCTCGACCAGGACCCCCACGCCCGCGGCGCCCTGGCCCGCTTCCGCGGCAAGCAGTTGGCGGTGCAAACTCCCCGGGCGGGATTCCATCTGCGCCTTGAAGAGCAGTATGTCCGACTCAGCCCATGGCGCCCGGAGGCCCTGCCGCAACCTGTGGACGTTACCATCAAGGGTCCGGCAAGCGAGTTGCTCGCCTTGCTGACCGACCCGAAGCGGCCCATGGCCGGTCGCGGTATCCGCATGGAAGGAGACGCCGAGTTGCTGCTTGAGTTGCAAGGCGCCCTGCGCTCGCTCGACATCCAGTGGCAGGACCTGCTGCAACCGATTCTTGGCGATGTGATCAGCAACAGCCTGGGCGACGCCGTGGCTGGCGCCCGCGACTGGACCCGTCAGGCCGGCGGCAATATCAGGCGCAATCTGGCGAATTACCTGCAATACGAAGCTGGCGTCATGCCCAGCCCCGAAGAACTCGTGGCCTTTGCCGACCGGGTGGATGCGCTGCGCCTGCGAATCGACCGCCTGCAGGCGCGTATCGAAAACCTGCCCGAAAGCGATCTTCTTCGAAAATCAGGCTGACCCGGCGGCGGGTTCAGATCCCCGCCCACCTTACTCGGTCGGGGATTGTGCTGTCCAGAAGAAGACTTCCCAGTCGCGCAGAAGCTCTGCTCCCTCGTACACCGGTTCATCCACCGACCTGCCCGACTTGGCGCCCCATTGCTCGAGCATGGGCAGTCGCGCATCGCCCAGGATTTCAGTGGCGGTCATGGCAAAGGTCTCATCGCCGATTCGCAACCAGCCGTCCCCGCCCCGGTCCCGAACGCGCTGGGCCCAGTAGCCCCCGTCGGGTCGCGTGGCGGTAATCACGCCATCGGGAGTGCCGACAAAGGAGAGGTAGACCACCAGCGGCGGGAAGCCGGCCTGCTTCATCATCAATGGGCCGGGAATGTCGTTGTGGGCGGTGAAGTCGGCCGGGGGCGGAGCAAGCTCCCCGCCGATGATGATACCCGGCGTTCGGCCAAGCCCCTGATTGGAAAGATACGGCGCGGTGAAAATCCAGCCCAGTAGTCCCGCAGTGATCACGATCAGGGCCGAGAGTCCGGCAATGCTGCGCTTGCTCATGGCAGAATCTCATGGTTCAAATGGAAAGGCCGGTCAGTATAGCTGATTTGTGTGCTATCTTTGCTGCCCCGCTCAAGACGGCCATTTGGGCGTTCATTGTGACTTACCTGCCGCGCCTGATCAGGGTGCTCAACGTCATTGCGCGCTATCGGCTCGATGAGTTTCTGCAGGGCCGGCGGCGCCTGCGTCTGCTGCGGGGCCTGCTGCGGATGTACCGTCTTCCGTTCGCCTTCGCCAAAACGACACCCGGTAATCGCAATGCGCGGCTGCGGCTTGCCATGGAAGAACTTGGCCCGGTTCATGTCAAGTTCGGCCAGTTGCTTTCCACCCGCCGGGATTTTCTCGCCCCGGAACTCGCCGACGAACTGCGTCTGCTGCAGGATCGCGTACCGCCTTTCGAGCAGCCGCCCATCGACGAACTGGCCGGCGAACTGCTCGGCATGCCCGTGGAGGAGGCATTTGCCGAGCTTGACCCCCGACCTCTCGCCTCGGCCTCGGTGGCCCAGGTACACGCCGCCGTGCTGCATGGTGGCGAGGCTGTCGTGGTCAAGGTGATCCGGCCCGGAATCGAGGCGGCCATCGACGCCGACATCGAACTGCTCAAGGGCATGGCGGAATGGATCGACCGCGGCTTCTCCATCGGTCGCCGCCTGCGCCTCGTGGAAGTCGTGCGCGACTACGAGAAAACCATCAGGGATGAACTCAATCTGCTGCTGGAAGCCGCAAGCACCATGCGCCTGCGGACCAATTTCGAAAACTCCCCCATGCTGTATGTGCCGAAGATTCACGCCGAATACAGCCGCCCCAGGCTGCTCGTGATGGAGCGCGTGCAAGGCATTCCGGTCACCGATGTGGCGGCGCTGCGGGAAGCCAAGGTCAATCTGCGCAAACTGGCGGAAAACGGCGTTTCGGTGTTCTTCACCCAGGTGCTCGAACACAATTTTTTCCACGCCGACATGCACCCGGGCAATATCCTGGTGAGCCCGGAAGACCCGGAAAATCCGCGCTATATCGCCCTCGACTGCGCCATCATCGGCTCGCTCGGCCGGGCGGACCAGGACTATGTCGCCCGCAATCTGCTGGCGATCTTCCAGCGCGACTATCGCCGGGTCGCTGAATTGCATATCGCTTCCGGGTGGGTGTCCCGCAAGACCCGGGTCCACGATTTCGAATCCGCCATTCGCAGTCTGTGCGAGCCGGTTTTCGAGCGCCCCCTGGGCGAAATCTCCTTTGCCGGCCTGTTGCTGCAATTGTTCATCACCGCCCGGCAATTCGACATGGAGGTGCAGCCTTCCCTGGTGCTGCTGCAGAAAACCCTGCTGCACATCGAAGGGCTGGGGCGGCAGCTTTATCCCGAGCTGAACCTGTGGGAGACCGCCCTGCCTTATCTCGAAGCCTGGGAAAAGAAGCGGCTCAGCCCCCTTGCCTGGCTGGAACAGGTGCGGGGAAAGTTGCCCGACTGGGTCAGCGAGGCACCATTGCTGCCCCAGCTTGCCTTCGATTCCGCCACCCGGGTGAACCAGCTTGTGGAAATCGGCGAAAGCCTGATTCGCCGCCAGGAAATTGCCACCCGCCAGCGGATACGCAACCGGCGTCTGGCGTGGCGAGGTGGTATGCTCTGCCTGCTGCTGGCGGCCCTGGCCCTGCTACCCCCGGTGGCCGCAACGCTGCGGGAACTGCCCGGCCCAAGCCTCGTGCTGGCCCTTGTGGGCCTTGCCCTGTTACTTTTCACCCGATGAATGGAGGCTGTTACCTTGTCCTGGCTGGATGAAGTGAAATGGAACGAAAAGGGCCTGGCGCCCGTGGTAACCATGGAAGCCAACACCGGCGAATTGCTCATGCAGGCCTGGGCGAACCGCGAAGCCCTGGCGGCCACGGTGGCCGAGAAGCGGGCGGTGTACTGGTCGCGCTCCCGTTCGCGTATCTGGCGCAAGGGGGAAGAATCAGGCCATGTGCAGAATCTTGTGGGCATTCTGCTCGACTGCGACGGCGACACCATCTGCTACCAGGTGGAACAGATCGGCGGCGGCGCCTGTCACACCGGGCGCCGGACCTGCTTTTTCCGCAGGCTGGAAAACGACGCCTGGCGGCTGCTCGAACCGGACGACGATGAAAACCGGACAGGGCGACGCCCATGAGCGGCAACAACACCCTGGCGCAACTCGAAGCGACCCTGGAAGCGCGCAAGTCGGCCGCGCCGGAAGAATCCTATGTGGCGAGCCTGTACCAGAGCGGATTGAACAAGATCCTGGAAAAGGTAGGCGAGGAAGCCATCGAGGTCATTCTCGCCGCCAGGGATGCGGAGAACGGCGGCGCCGAGCAGCGCCGGGAAGTCGTGGCGGAAACCGCGGACCTCTGGTTTCACTGCATGGTCATGCTCTGCAGCCTCGGCCTGAGCCAGGGGGAAGTATTGGCCGAACTGGAAAAACGATTTAAGATGTCGGGTCACGAAGAGAAATCTTCACGGGAGGCATAACATGGGTATCGGTGGAATAGGCATCTGGCAACTTCTGATCATCCTCTTGATTGTGGTAATGCTGTTTGGCACCAAGAAACTTCGCACGCTCGGCTCCGACCTCGGCGGCGCCCTGAAAGGATTCCGCAATGCCATGAAGGATGAGGACGCGGAAGGGAAAGGCAAGCAGGATGAAATCGAAGACCAGACCGCGCCCGCGGGGGTTGAACCCGTCGGCGCCGCATCCAGGGCCGCCAAGAGCGAGTAGCGCACCGGCGGATCACTCCGGCGCGGGGCTGGCGCATGCCCAGTATCCATTCAACTGAACTGCTGCTGATCCTGGTGGTCGCGCTGCTCGTGATCGGGCCCGAGCGGCTGCCGGCGGCCATTCGCACGGCAAGCCTCTGGGTCGGTCGCTTCCGGCGCAGTTTCTACAAGGTCAAGTCCGAGATCGAGCGCGAACTCAATGCCGACGAAGTCCGGCGGCAGTTGCACAATGAATCGGTGCTTGCCGATATCCGCGACGCCAAGTCCGATGTGCAGAAAGTCGCCGGTGAAGCGCGCAGTTCGGTGAACAAGATCGTCAATTCAAAGGATTTCGACCCCGGCGCCTCCCCCGCCACCGAAGAGCAACAGCGAAATGCCGCGCTGGAAAGGGAGGCTGCAGTGAGTGGAGCCGGGGCGGAGACGGAGATTGGGATCGAATCGGAAGCCGAAACCCAATCCGGCGCTGGCGCCGAAGCCGGCTCTGAAGAGCGCGAACCGCAAGCCTCCCCCGCCACCACTGAAACCACCGCCGAAGCCGTCAAATGACCTCGGCTGAAGACGAGAAGGAACTGACCCTGATCGACCATCTGGTCGAATTGCGCGATCGGATCATGAAATCCCTGATCGCCGTGGTGGTGCTCTTTCTTGCCCTGTTCTACTTTGCCAATGACATCTACACCTATGTCGCCAGCCCGCTGATCTCCGCGTTGCCCGAAGGCACAAGCATGATCGCGGTGGACCCCACCTCGCCTTTTTTTGCACCTTTCAAGCTGACTTTTTACGCGGCGGTGTTTCTTGCCGCGCCCTACATCCTCTACCAGATGTGGTCATTCATCGCACCGGGGCTGTACAAGAACGAGAAAAAGCTCGCCATCCCGCTGTTCATTTCCAGCGTGGTGCTGTTCTACGCCGGCATCGCCTTCGCCCGCTATGTGCTGTTCGGCATCGTGTTCCGCTTTTTTATCTCGGTGGCCCCGGAAGGCATCCAGGTGGCGCCGGATATCAGCAGCTTCCTGAGTTTCGCCCTGACAATCTTCCTCGCCTTTGGTCTGGCCTTCGAGATTCCCATCGCGGTCTATCTCTGCATCTGGGCCGGCCTCGCCGAACCCGAAGCCCTGGCCGGCAAACGACCCTACGTGGTGGTGGGTTGTTTCGTCGTCGCCATGCTGCTCACGCCCCCGGACCCCTTCACCCAGTCCATGCTCGCCCTGCCCATGTGGGCCCTGTTCGAACTCGGCATCGTGGCCGGCAAAATGGCCCGCAAGCGACAACAGGAAGACGAGGCGAACGAGGCGCAGTCGGTGTAATCAATGCCAGACGCGGCGGTTGTTCGAGGAGGTCCAGGCTGCGGGCTGTGAGGGATGCTACAGCCGGGTGCGCGATTTTGTCCGCGAAGTTCGCCCGGTGGAAACCCGGGAAACCGCACATCCTGTTGCGGCAACGTGTGATTTTCGGATAAAGTGTCGGCAGCTTGAGCCGATGGGTCCGGGGCGGACTTCCGGCAACTCTTCCAATATGGGGCGCTTGACAATGAGAACGAACGGACAAGACCATAATATGAACCGAACCGAACCGAACCGAACCGAACCGAACCGAACCGAACCGAACCGAACCGAACCGAACCGAACCGAACCGAACCGAACCGAACCGAACCGAACCGAACCTGATCGTCCGGCCCCGACCGGATTCCGTCTATCCGCTTCCGGGCGCCGCCGCCGCCCAAGGCGATCTGCCTCCCCGACTGATCCCTCCGCTTCCACAGGTTGCCGCTTCCGGGCAAATCACATGAATGCCGTAGCCAAAGTTCTACGCGCCGGCCAACGCCTGCGGCGCGGTTCGCTGGCGGCCCTGCTGTGCCTGCCGCTGCTCGCGGGCTTCGCTGCGGGGGCGCATGCCCAGACCTTGTCGGTTTCCGCGCCCACCAACGCGGACGAGGGGGATTCCGGCACGAGGGTCCTTGAGTTCCCGGTGACTCTGTCCTCGGCGGCTTCGTCGGTTGTCCTGTACAAAATCTGCTTTTCCGGCACGGCAACCATTGACTTGACCCAGGTCAACAGCATTCCCGCTAGCGCCGATTACCAAGCTTGGGACACATCCAGCGATCCTCCGGCAGCAACCTCAACTAATTGCCTCAATGACTCGATTGTGGCAAACAGCGTCAATCCAACGAACGGCATCTCCATCCGGGTGAAGGGCGATACCATTCCCGAGAGCGACGAGACGGTGGTGGCGACACTTTCCGGCCTATCTTTGCCCGCAGGCGTTACCCTCGGCACCTCCACCGCGACCCACACGATCCAGAACGACGACGGCGCGGTGCCGGAGATCACGATCTCCGGCGGCGCGGCGGTGACGGAGGGCGGGAACGCGCGGTTCACGGTGAACGCAAACCCGGCCCCGTCGGTGAACCTGACGGTCAGCTTCACGATCTCGGAGGACACGAGCGGCGGTCAGGAGTTCCTGCACCCGAGTATCAAGGCCATCAGCCTTTTTGGCACCACCATCTCCGCCAACCAGACCTCGGCGACCTTCGACGTCCTCACTTCGGGCGATTCGACGGACGAGCCGAACGGCAGCGTGACGTTGACGCTGAACGCCGGCCCCGGCTACACCATCGGCACCCCGTCCTCGGCCTCGATGACGGTCAACGACAACGATGCCCCGACCCTGTCCATCCGCGCCCCTTCGCCTGCCAGAGCGAGCGAGGGGAACTACACCCGCAACCTCGCCAACAATTTTCAAGTCAGCCTGTCGGCTGAGACCGTCGTCGGCAACGTCGATTTCCGGGTCTGTTTCAGCGGCACGGCAACGCTTGATACCGACAGTATCAACGACTTTCCCTCCGGCACGGACTACCAGGTCTTTGTCAGCGGCAACAAACAGCACAGCAATTGCGCCGATGGACAAATTCGTTCCGGCCAGACATTCACCACCACCCCCCCCGGGATCAGGATAAACGGTGACACCACTTTCGAGCCTGACGAGACGGTTATCGCGACGCTGACCCTGCGGGGAAGCCCGCCCCCGGACGTCTCGGTGGGCACCGCCACGGCGACCTACACGATCCTGAACGACGACCCGCCGCCCTATAGCACCACTGACTTCATCACACCCTCGGCAAACGCTGACCTGACGGGTCCCGAGGGGGACCGGCAGCACTTCGCGATTCTGCGCAATGTCGTTACGAGTTCAGGTATCGTGCCGTCGTCCAATGCCTATGGCTTTCAACTCTGTTTCACCGGCACCGCCAGGCCGAATGTGGACTACTCGGTGACCAACCACGGCAACCACCCCCTGGAAATTGACCAGAACGGCTGTTCAAAGGCTAATGACAGGGACCAGGGGACCGCCAGGCCCGCGGGCTTCGACAGGACGAATTTCTACATTAACTATTCGCGTGACGGCGAAACCGAAGGGGATGAATCGATCATCGTCACGCTGAAGAATGCGATGGGTACCGCATTGTACGGTGACGATTCACGCAAGGTGTCCTACGGGAACAGCCTGACCTTCACCATCAAGGACCCGACTCCGCAGCCAAAGTGCGAGGCTGCAAGATCAACCGACAGTTACGCCAGGTCAACCTACGGTGCGCTGATCGACAAGATGTGCGAATGGAGGGACCGGGAATGGGGAAATGACCGCAGACGCTGGGATCGGGCGTTGCTGGCGTTCGGGGTTAGTCTGCCGCGATATTCGCAGTCAGCATGTCAGGCGGAGAGGGACGGAGACGATGACAGGTACATCAGGGCTGGGCTCCTGCAGGACTACTCGTGCGGTCCGATGAAAGCGGAGGAGGCGCAGGTCTATGCCGACAAGCCTTGGCGGGGCTGGTATGAGGAAGTCGAGGGGCATACCGTCGCGTCCGCGCTGAGGGACCTGGAGAGTCGCTCGCCACAGACGGAGGGCGGCAGCAGCGTCGGCGACGGCGATTCCACGAAAGACGGCGACACGGACAACGTGAACGCCCAAACCGACAATACGCCGCCCGCCTCCTGCGTGAGCGACGAACAATGGAAAACCGTCGCGGGCTACTACGATTCCAACGCCAACCGTTCCCCCAACCATGGCGCGAACTGGTACCGCGTGCTGATCGCCTACCGGCTGGCGCGCCCGGAGAAGGCGCTGCCCGACTGGGAGGGCGCGACGGCGCGACCGACCGCGGCCTATACCGCGAAGGAGGCGGAGGACGGCGAAGAGGTCTGGTCCGGCTGGACCCCGGTGCGCGAAGTGCTGGACTGCCTTGAGGAGAGAAGCGCCCCGGCGCCCGATCCACAGCCCGACCCACCGCCGCCGCCCGATCCCGAACTGAGCCTGTCGGCCGGCAATGCCGTGGACGAGGGAAGCGGCGCGTCGTTCACCATCCACGCCGACTCCGCGCCCGCCGCCGATGTGGCGGTAAACCTCAGCATCGCCCAGAACGGCGACTACCTTGATGCCCCCGGTACCGGTACCCGCAGCATCACCCTGGCCGCGGGTGCAACCAGCGCCAGTCTCGATGTCGCCACGGTGAACGACGACACCGACGAGCCCGACGGCTCGGTGAGCGTCAGCCTCAATGTCGGCGCGGGCTACACGGTGGCCCCGTCCCCCAGCGACACGGCGTCGGTCACCGTGCGCGACGACGACGATCCGCCGCCGGCGATCCCCATCGGATCCTGCGTGAGCGTTGCCCAGTGGAAAACCGTCAAGGGCTACTACGACGCCAACGCCAACCGTTCCCCGAACTACGGCGCCAACTGGTACCGGGTGCTGATCGCCTATCGACAGGACCGCGGCGACCAGACCCTGCCCGCCTGGGTGGGCCAGATAGCGGAGCCGACCACGGCCCACACCGTGGAGGAGGCCAAGCAGGGCGAGAAGGTGTGGCGCGGCTGGACGCCGGTGCGCGAGGTGCTGGAGTGTCTGGAAAGAACCTACGGCGGCACATCGACGAGTTCCGTCATCGGCGGAACGCCCAACACGGGTCAATCCGGCGAAGTCGGAACCGCGAACCCCGGCGGGGCGATGCAACGCGACCGCTGGAATCCACAGGATGCCCCGAGGGGATTCGGGCCGGATGAAATGCCGGATTTCGCCGCCGGAAGCTGCGTGTCCCCGCAACTGCGATCCGAGGCGACGGCAAGGGCCGGGGAGGCCTGGCGCGGCGCGGCCCATGTGGAGCGCTGGCTGCGGGTGGCGCGGACCTTCTCCGGCGGCGCCAACGACGCCACGGTCGTCACCCCCGCCGAGGCGGGTTTCCACGCCGCGACAGGCCAGCCCGGCTGGCTCCCCGTGGCCGACGCGCTCCGGTGCATGGAGCAACAATCCCTGCGGGAAGCGTTGTCGCGATAGGTCCGAGGCTCAGCCCCCCCTTCCCGTCATTCCGCGCGGAGTCCCCCCTCTGTCATTCCGCGCACAGCCCCCCCCCCCCTCTGTCATTCTGCGCGCAGCGAAGCGGAGTCGCAGAATCTCCCCGGGAGGCCACCCCATGAGATTCCGCGACTGCGCGCGGAATGACGGGGGGGGGGGGTGGGCGGGGGTAGGACCCCCCACCCATTGGACACCCATCCTACCAGCGGGAAGTTCGAACACCTTGGTTTCAAGGATTTTACTCCGGGATTTGGCCCCATTGCCCCGGAACGCTCACGTGCATCAAATCACGGGCAGGAGTCGTTCCGCCGATTCGAGCGCGAATTTCGGGTATGCCTATGCCTACGCCGCCTTCTTCAAACGATGCCTCTCCCAAGCCTTCACCCGCTCCAGTCCACCAATTCCAAGTAATCCTAGAAGTGCTGGCCAAGATGTTGTGCCCGTTGCTGTTGATGCTTGATGCTTGATGCTTGATGCGGTATGATTTTGCCTCTTGTGCGGGAGAACGAACATGCGGACAACGCTTGATCTTGACCCGGAAGTGCTGATCGCCGCCAAAGAACTGGCGCGGAGACAGCGGAAAACCGCCGGCCAGGTCGTTTCTGAGTTGCTCCGCCGGGCATTGAACCAGCGCAAGGCTGATGCTGAAGAGACCATCAGTTACGGGTTCAAACCCTTTTCTTCCCGAGGCGGAGTCGTAACCAATTCTCTGATAGACGAGCTTCGGGAAGATACCGGCGACTGAAGAGTGAGAGCACTATTTGATGTAAACGTGCTGATTGCGCTGCTTGACCGCGACCATGTGCACCATGTGGTCGCAACGGAATGGCGGAATCGGCATATCAACCATGGTTGGGCATCCTGCCCAATCACGCAAAATGGCTGCCTTCGAATCATGTCGCAGCCCCGCTATCCCAATTCGCTCCCCGTGCGCGCAATCGTCGAGCGGCTTCGTGGCGCCACCTCCACAAGTCATCATGCTTTTATTCCTGACAATCTTAGCCTGCTTGACAGCAATTTTATCGAGCATACGAGATTGCTCAGTCCAAATCAGCTAACCGATATTTACCTATTGGCCCTCGCAACAAATAATGGCTGCCGCTTTGTCACTTTTGACCAGGCTGTCCCCGCCGCCACGGTCAAAATCTCCAGGCAGGAAAATCTGGTGGTGATCTAGGAGCCTGCGCCGTAGGAATTCGCGAAAGCGAATTCCTACGGCGCAGGCTCCTGGGGCTTGTTAACACATATATCCTCAAGCATGGCATTCTCCGGCCACGCCGTCTCTGACGGGAAAAGACCGGAGAATCAAGCCAATGGAACTCACGGAGAACCAGTACGACCGCATCGCGCCCCTGCTTCCCAGGCAGCGGGGCAACGTCGGCATGTCGAACCTGCAAGTGCTCAACGCGATTCTTTACGTGGCGGAACACGGCTGCAAATGGCGCGGCCTGCCGTCGCGGTTCGGCAACTGGCACACGGTGTACACCCGCACAATCCCCAATGGAAACCCATCCGACCAGATCAGGAAATTCCGAAGCGCAACTGCTCTACCGCGAAACCGACGAAAGCATCCGCCTGCGCGAGGAACTTGCCGCCGAGCGCAAATCCCGGCCCGCCCACTGGCCCCCGCCAAGCCGTCCCACCAGGAAGCAGAGGCGGGAGATCAGGAAACCCAGGGAAAATAGGAATTTTCCTTCAATTTATGGATATACTAAGAATATTCTTTTGCTCTCCCGTTACGCTCCGACGAGAGTCGAAGGGACGCCAGATCCGGGATTTTCGGGGCCTCAAAATTTTTTTCGCTCGAAATTACGCAGGTCGGAAAAATCTTTACTAACCTTTAGCTGCAAGCAAGGCTTAACTCAACTCAACTACAGGAGAAGATCGATGAGAGAACTTACGTACGAAGAGATGGAGCAGGTGGATGGCGGCGTATTGCATGTATCAATTGCGATAGGCGCTATCGGGGGAGCTATCAACGGCTACAGCGATGCCGGAATACAAGGAGCGGTTGTCGGCGGGCTTCTTGGCGCTGCATCAGGCGTGTACGGCGGCGTGGCGGCTGTGGCCACGGGCGCCAGCAGACTGATGTTCGGGGCGTATTCCGTTGGGAGCATGGTGCTGAACGACCAGGCAACAGGCCGGATGCCAAGGTGGTATTCATCGTGACAGGGTTGCTATAGCAACAAAATTGCCCTGTCGAAGATGTAACGCACATTCAAGCCGGGGACGGATCATGCCGTCCCCGGCAATCTTTTGGATTTATTGCAAACTGACCGGAAATCCGAATAGGAGATCAGCCGGATTCTTCAGGAGAGAACATTATGGAATACCCACTGACTCTACTAGATTCGCTCATGATCGTGCTGATCGTGATGACATCGATCAATTTCCTGCCAGCAGTTGTGTGGGATATGAAAACGGGCCGCTATAGTGGCTACTTTGGCTGGAAAGCCCTGTCTATCCTCTTGTTCATAGCAGTTATCAGCGGCTTTGACTCGATTCGGCAGGGAAATGAAGGTCCGGCTGTGATGACGGATATCAGCTTCCACTTGTTTCAGGTGCTGGTTTTTTCCCGCATATTTGTGGAGTTCGCCCACCACCACAAGTACAAGGTCTGGCTGCACCGCCAATATCATAAGCTGACCGATCACGACGACCCTCGCGAGGAATAGCTTTGAGCGACCAGGCTATGGTCGGAACCACCGGATCGGCCGGGAACTTCACGGAGCCGCAGCCATGAGAAGCAATCGGGAGGTTTTCACATAGCTCCGCACTTCGTCCCAGAAATACAGCGGCCGCTCCGCCCTGGCTCGCGCCGCTTGAAACAACCTTCCCAAAACCGCCCCTTGCAGCCATCCTCCGCATTCGCCCGCCGGGCCAGGTATTCGTTCAGGCAGCGCATGTACCAGCTCAGGTCGCACAAACGTTCCCGCCAGCGCGCCGCCAGCGAATCCACCTGTCCAAGCGCCGCCCCGTCCAACCCGCCCCGGAGATACGCCCGCGCCAGCAGGTCGCCGGAAAACAGGCGCAGCCAGCGCCGGATGGCATCGTCCCGGTTCCAGGACCGGCCCTGCTCCAGGTCCAGATACAGCACCACATGGTAGTGGTTGCCCGTCACCGCGTAGGTGGCGATGCGGACCGCGAAGGCTTCCTCCAGCGTCTTCATCCGCGCGAGGAGCCAGGATTTGCGGTGGTCGAAGTTTTTGCCGACGGTTCAGTAGGACACCCATCTGGAGGGTGTCCCATTATCCCCCATCGACGAACGACCCACCAAGTCGCTCGTGCAAACCCGGATTGCTGAAAAGCTCTCAGGGGTGTTTCGCCCCGAAGACCGATTGGGCCGACTTGTGCATCGCCGCGTGGGCCGGAACAAGTGCGAAATTGAGATGGGCTTCAGCCAACCGAGGACATGTTTGGCTTTTCAGTTTTCGTCATTGGCGAAGTCCGAGGTGTCTGTTACCAAAGCTCCCTCCGAATGGCAGGACAAGCCGCCGATATTCCTGCCCACCAGAGAATTGCTGACAATTTATCCGGGATTCGTGCCCTTGTATGAAACGCGCCACCTTGAATTCGACGAAACGTGGCGGGACACATGTTTACTGCTCGGTGCGCCGGCTTTGCGAGGGTCACGAGAGAGAAAAGTATCCAAACTAATACAGCCCCTGGAAAATATGCTTGGTGGCAACATCTTGCTTGACAACAACGGTCGCTTTTATCTGAAACCGTTCGGCGCAAGCAACATGGAAATTTCTTTGGTCGCCGAAGGATGGCGCAAAGTATTAACGCTGGTGAGATTGATCTCGACCGGTTCCCTGCTCGATAGAGGATGCTTGTTCTGGGACGAACCGGAGGCAAATCTCAACCCTCGGCTGATACGCGAAATCGCAAAAGCGATACTCGGCGTTTGCAAGGCTGGCGTTCAAGTTTTCGTGGCCACGCACAGCCTGTTCCTGTTACGGGAATTCGAGATTCTTCTTGAGAAAGAATTTAACCACGTAAGAAGGAGATACTTTGCCCTTAGGCGAAGCGACAACGGTGTCGTCGACGTATTCCAAGAAGATGAAGTTGAGGATTTAGACCCCCTGCTACTGTTGGACGAGGAGTTGCTCCAATCTGATCGCTTTGTGGACCAGTTCATGCCATTGGCGGAGCCCAAGTTGTGACGATAATCAGGGAGGGAGTACTCGAATTCCACTTTGCGACAAATTGCCAAGCCAGCAAGTACTAGGATTTCAGGAGCTTGGTGGCTTGACTGAGAAGTCACCCAAGAGCTTTATGCGAATGTTCGGCCCCAACGGTAATCCCCAGGCACGCAACCTGTTCGAAATCATAGGCTGCCTGCAAAAGTGCTAAGGGCTGCATCTAAAGGTCCAGGCAGTCAGCGCAACTGGATGATGGAATCAAGAATCGATTACGAGAGGCCATATCGCGACCGGCGTGAAAATAGGGCGTCCATCATGTGGGTGTCCTTTAGGTTATTGAACAGGCCCTAAATGGGTGTCCCGTGGAAGCCCTCCCGTGGAAGCCCATCATTAAGTGGGTGTCCCGTGGGTTTGGACCCTGTGCGTACAATTACTGACTTGATGGGAATCAAGTACCAATAGCATCTGATTTAAACTGTAACCCATCTTTCAGTTCAGATATTTTGAACACAAAAGCAAAACCTTTATAAGCGTTATCTCTGAGAAATTTTTCAGGAATCAGTTTTTGTTCTTGCTCTTTCAATTCGTATGGATAAGCGACTATCAAGAAAGGTTTAGGATTATTGTATCCGATAACAAGCTTCGTACCTTTAGATATGACCCCTTCAATAGCTGCTGAATATCGCGCGTCAAAATCGATATCAATTAGTGTATTAATATCTCTTGTTGTGATATATATATCACCTTCTTGTGGTGATCTTACTGTCGGACCTAGCATAGACCATTCATACTCTCTAGCCGCTTCAATGTTTTCTTCAGTTAGTACGTTTGGTATTGCTATAATGTCATGCACAGTCCTAGATTCTCGAAGACGTTTTTTTACGCTTTTTCGGCTAAGTATCCAATCTTGGATTTTTCTTAGTTCTTCAAGTGTTCTTGATTTCCTCATTTGTTTTCCCTTTGCTGTCCGGGCGGGTTGCCCTGACCGCCCGACTCGTCCTGGGCGGTTGCGACCACGGGAATCAGCAACAGCACAAACAGAAGCAGGAAGGCGGCGGAACGGCAAAGGGGAGGCAGGGCAAGGCTTGGGACGCGGGCATTGGGATACATCATGTGAAATTTCAGGACTACGGGTTTTATTTGCACATTATTTCTCTTCGGTAGATGTTTTCGAATCTTTAGAGATTTCTTTTCAAACATTCAAACTAACATCCCCCTGCAACAGAAGCTGGAGTGTGGACCGCGCAACGAAATTTTGGCTATGCGCTTGACCGGGGATGCGGCTAAAGCTGCGAAGAATAACGCGGGAAACCAGCCTGATTCGTCCCCAAAAGTGGGTATATCTCTGGAGGAAGTCAGCGCAGGATAAAACTCACCGGGCCGTCGTTTTCCAGGGAGATTTGCATGTTGGCGGCGAAGACGCCGCTTTTGGTGGCGGGATGCCGGGCTGTGGCGGTTGCCACCATTCTTGCGAACAGCGGCTCGGCCCCGGCGGGTGGCATGGCGCTGGAGAAACCGGGCCGCAGGCCCTTGCCGGTGCTGGCGGCGAGGGTGAACTGGGATACCAGCAACAACCCGCCGTTCACCGCCCGCAGGTCGAGATTCATTTTGCCTTCAGAGTCGGCGAAGATCCGATAGCGCAGCAGCCGGTCCACCATGCGGGACATTTCCGCATCGCCGTCCTCCCGCTCCAGTCCCACCAGGGCCAGCAGGCCCTTGCCGATTTCCGCATGGGTGGCGCCGCCGATGGCGACCCGCGCCCAGTTGACGCGCTGGATGAGGACAATCATTGCGGCGAACTATGGGAGAGCACACTAACTGACCGGCGACAGGTCCCGGCCGATTTCGTCGGTGGCCTTGACGAGGCAGTCGGTAAGCGCCGGCTCGGTGGCGAAATGCCCCGCTTCGCGCACGATGCACAACTCCGACCCCGGCCAGCGGTGATGCAGTTCGGTGGCGTTGTCCAGTGGGCAGACCATATCGTAGCGGCCGTGAATGATCTGGCCGGGGATGTCCGCCAGGGTCTCCATATTGTTGAGAATCTGGTTTTCCCTGATGAAGCATTCATGGACGAAGTAATGCGCCTCAACCCGCGCCAGCGCCAGCGCCCGATGGGGAGAAGTGAACTGGGACAGGCCCGCCGGGTCGTGGCGCAAAGTGGCGCAGCTTGCCTCCCAGGTGGCCCAGGCCTTGGCGGCGGCCATTCGCGCCAGTTCGTCGGGGCCGGTGAGGCGCTCGTAGTAGGCGTCGAGCAGGCGATGGCGCTCGCTTTCGGGGATGGGCTTGAGGAAATCGCCCCAGCCATCAGGGAAAATGCGGTTGGCGCCTTCGCGGAACAGCCAGTCCATATCGCGCTGGCGGCACAGGAAAATGCCCCGCAGCACCATGGCGGTAACGCGACCGGGGTGGGTTTGGGCGTAGAGCAGGCTCAGGGTGGCGCCCCAGGAGCCGCCGAACAGCACCCATTGTTCGATGCCCAGGTGTTCGCGGATTTTTTCCATGTCGGCGATCAGGTCGCCGGTGGTGTTCTCGCGCAATTCGCCATGTGGCTTGGACCGCCCGCAGCCGCGCTGATCGAAAGTGATGATGCGAAACAGCTCCGGGTCGAAGAAACGGCGGGAATTGCGGTCGCAGGCCGCGCCGGGGCCGCCGTGGACAAATGCCACCGGAATGCCGTCCGGGTTGCCGGCTTCATCGAGATAGATCTCGTGCAGGTCGCAGACCTGGAGCTTGTGGCGCTGATAAGGCTTGATTTCGGGGAACAGGGTTTGCACGGACGGGACTCTTGCAAGGGCTCGGGCAATGTTAGGTCAATTCGGGACGGAATCGCCAGTAATTGGGGAAAATGAGGCAATTCGTTCCGCGCGGAGCGAAGCCCCCCAACTGTCGTTCCGCGCGGAGCGAAGCCCCCCAACTGTCATTCTGCGCGGAGCGAAGCCCCCCAACTGTCATTCTGCGCGGAGCGAAGCGGAGTCGCAGAATCTCCTGAAATGGCCACCCAATGAGATTCTGCGACTACGCGCAGAATGACAGAACAAACTTGTGACATGACAGGATAAGGGCAGCAGTTGCCGCATCAACTGGACAGGCGCGGGTCCAGCACCGCGATATTGCGGTGGCCGGCGTCCCGCAGATGGGCGGCGTGGAGGCGGCTGATCATGCCGTGTTCGCAGTAGAGCAGATAGCGCGAATCGGCTTCCAGCCGGGGAAACTCGCCGGCGAGGCGGTAAAAAGGAATGTGCAGCAGCGTCGCTCCGGCAGACTTCAGCGCCTCGGGAGCAAAGCCCTGTTCGGATTCGTGGCGGATATCGATTACGGTATCGCCGGGCTCGGGCCGCTCCAGTATGGTTATCTCTTCCGTGCCTCCGCCCTCATCCGCGAAGATTTCGGTAATCACCTGTATCGAGGCATTGGCGACTGCGGCATCAAGCACTGCCTGGTCGAACTTCGCCTCCTCGCGTTCCACTCGTTCCAGGCGCGCCCTGGTCGTGGGCTTGTCGGAAATCACCGCGCAGTATTCGGGAATGTGACGCGAAAACTCCTCGGTGCCGATTTCCCGGGCGAGATCGATGATCCGCTGCTTGTCGGTGGTTGCCAGGGGGCGGATCACGAGGCGCCCGGCAACGCTGTCGATGACTGCGAGATTGGTCAGTGTCTGGCTGGAAACCTGGGCCACGCTCTCCCCGGTGACCAGCGCCTCCGCGCCGACTTCGGCTGCGATGCCATCGGCTGCCCGCAGCATCATCCGCTTCAGCACCACGCCCATTTGCGGATTGTCGACTTTTTCGAGGATTTCCCGAACCACGTCGGCAAACGGCACCGTGACGAATTTCACCCGGTGCGAGTTGTGGTACTTCAGCCAGAGGTACAGCGCGAGTTCGCGTACCGCAAGCCGGTGGGTGTCCCCGCCAAGATTGAAAAAGCAATAGTGCGTCTGCAAGCCCCGGCGCATGACGAGATAACTCGAAACCGCCGAATCGAATCCCCCGGATATCAGCGACAGCACGGCGCCCTGCCCGCCCAGGGGAAAACCGCCGAGCCCGGCATGGCGCCCGAGCACCAGATGCAACTCTTCATGCCGGATTTCCAGCGACACGAGCACCTCGGGATTGCCGAGATCGACTCCCGCAGCCGCCGTGTCGCGCCTGAGACCGGCGCCGACAAAGTCCTCCACATCCACCGAGCGAAAGGCATGGCGACCGCTGCGTTTGCAGCGTACCGCGAAGGTCTTGCCCGCAAGCGCCTCTCCATAATGCTCCAGGGCGATGGCCAGAATCCCGTCGAAATCGGGCAGTGGGTACTTCTTCGCCTCGAGAATCACCGAAATTCCCGGGATCAGCCGCAGCTTTTCCAGCACTTCCGGGCCGGCGGTAGCGGATTCGAGTTCGACCTCGATCAGGTCCCACTCGCCGCTGACCCGCAACTGTTCCGCCCATGGCTGCAGCACCGCCTTGATGTTCCTGCGCAACAGGCGCACAAGCCGGCGGCGCACGCTGCGGCTCTTGATGGTGATCTCGGGAAACAGTTTGACCAGAAACAGCATGGCAGCTATAAACTCATCACGCAGCACCGGAACAGTGCGCCGCGCCGAAAGCGGGCAATTCTGCCAGGCTGATGCAGGCTATGCACTGAATTGGTGCTATTATTCCGCGAAACGCGCTTTTATGGTGCAATTTTTCGCATGGCTAGGGAAGCTCTGATCAAGTCTGAGCTTCCCTGCGGCACATGGAAGTGCCGCCGAATTCGACGGCGTATGCCATTGAATTCGGGAGCAAAACAAAACCACGCTTTTGTTTTGCGATAATGAAAAACTCCACGGATGGAGTTTTTCAGAGATATAGCCAGGGCATTTAGCACCCGATTCGGGCAATTCCATGCGCTCCAAAGCCATGGCATACATCTTGCTCACAAACAGGCAGCCCAGTCCCCGGCGCCCACATGATAACCGAAGGGCCCGGAGTCTGGCGGCACAGCAATCCATAACCCAGGAGACAGTTGGAAAATGAAATCGAAACTCGAATACATCTGGCTGGACGGCTACATGCCGACCCAGAACCTGCGCAGCAAGACAATGATCAGGGAAGACTTCGACGGCACGCTGGAAAGCTGCCCACAGTGGTCATTCGACGGCAGCTCGACACAGCAGGCCAGCGGCGATGATTCGGATTGCCTGTTGCAACCGGTCGCGATTTACGAAGATCCGGACCGGGCCAGCGGCTATCTCGTCATGTGTGAGGTGCTCAACGCCGATGAAAGCCCCCACCGCTCCAATGGCCGCTCCACCATCGACGATGACGACGACGACTTCTGGTTCGGCTTTGAACAGGAATACTTTTTGTGGGATCCCTCCACCAATGCCCCCCTCGGCTTTCCCGCCGGCGGCTATCCCGGACCCCAGGGCCTGTATTACTGTTCCGTGGGCGCATTGAACTGCCACGGTCGGGAAATCGTCGACGAACATCTTGACCTGTCCCTGGCGGCAAATATCAATGTGGAAGGCATCAATGCCGAAGTCGCCGCCGGGCAGTGGGAATTCCAGGTCTTCGCCAAGGGCGCCAAGCGCGCCGGCGACGAAACCTGGATCTGCCGCTATCTTCTGGAGCGCACCGCCGAGCGCCATGGCGTTTCCATCAACTGGGAACCCAAGCCGCTGGGCAGGGAACTCGACTGGAACGGCTCCGGCATGCACGCCAACTTCTCCAACAGCGTCATGCGCGACGCTGGCGACGAAGAGATCTTCACCAGGATCTGCGACAGCTTTGGCCGCAATATCGACCGGCACATTTCGGTGTATGGCGCCGGCAACGATCAGCGCCTGACGGGGTTGCACGAAACCCAGGCCATCGACGTGTTCTCCTACGGCATCTCCGATCGGGGCGCATCGATCCGGATTCCGGTGGCCACAGTCCAGGCTGGCTGGAAGGGGCGGCTGGAAGACCGCCGCACCGCTTCCAATGCCGACCCGTACAAGGTCGCCGCGGCGATCATCCGGTCCACCAAGGAAGCGCTGGCGGACTAGGGAAGCTCTGATTAAGTCAGAGCTTCTCCCAGGCTTGCGATGGGCTCAGCCGGTTCATCGTCCGGTGCGGGATGCAAACCTGTGGAGAGGCGAATCGACTACAGGCGGCTGCTCGACGGCCTGAACACGGCCGTACTGCTGCTTGACGCGGACCTGCGCATCCGCCTTGTCAACCCCGCTGCGGAAGACCTGCTCGCCACCAGTTCCCGCAAGGCGGTCGGGCTCTTCCTCGGCGAGGTTTTCCGCAATGGCGCGGAGGATATCGAAGCCATGAGTCAGGCCCTGCGCGAACACGGCGGCTTCACCAAGCGGATGGTTTCCTGGCGCCTGCCCCAGGACAAAACCGTGGACCTGGATTACACGATCACTCCCATCGACCTTGGCGGAGAAGCGCTCGCCCTGCTTGAAATGAATTCCCTGGAATACTCCCAGCGCATCAGCCGCGACCAGATGTTCAGCACCACCCAGGCCACCACCCGGGAACTCGTCCGCGGTCTGGCACACGAGATCAAGAATCCGCTCGGCGGCCTGCGCGGCGCGGCCCAGTTGCTCGCCCGGGAACTGCCCGACGCGGAGCTTGCCGACTACACCGGCATTATCATCGACGAGGCCGACCGCCTGCGCAATCTGGTGGACCGCCTCACCGGCTCCCGCAAGCCGCTGGAAACCCGCAGCGTCAATATCCACGAAGTCGTCGAGCGGGTGCGCAATCTCGTGGCGGCGGAGATTGACGGGCGCGGCATCAGGCTCATGCGCGACTACGACCCCAGCATCCCGAACCTGCATGCCGATCCGGAGCAGCTTATCCAGGCAACCCTGAACATCGTCCGCAACGCCATGCAATCGCTTTCCAGCCCGGCGGTGAAACACGATCTCGGCGCCATCACCCTGCGCACCCGCACGGTGCGCAAGGTCACTTTCGGTCCCCGTTCGCGTCATCCGGCCATTTCCGTGGAAATCATCGACAATGGTCCGGGCATTCCCGAACATTTGCGCGAATCGATTTTTTTCCCCATGGTTACCGGCCGCCCGGAAGGCACCGGGCTTGGCCTGCCCATCGCCCACGCCATCGTCAGCGAACACCGCGGGCTGCTCGAATGTGAAAGCGAATCCGGGCATACCTGTTTCCGCCTGTTGCTGCCCTATCAGCGCGGCGCCGGCAACCCGGCGGCGCCGGAGCCCGGCCCATGAACGCCGACCACCCCGCAGTGTGGATTCTCGATGATGATCGCTCGATCCGCTGGGTGCTTGAAAAGTCGCTGGGCAACGAGAGCCTTGCCACCGTGGCCTTCGCCAGCGGTGAGGATCTGCTCCAGCGCCTGCGCCACGAAACGCCCGATGTCATCATCAGCGATATCCGCATGCCGGGAATCAGCGGCCTGGAATTGCTGTCCTCGGTGAAATCCTCGCATCCGGATTTGCCGGTCGTCATCATGACCGCGCATTCCGACCTCGACAGCGCGGTCATGTCCTACAGCCGCGGCGCATTCGATTACCTGCCCAAGCCATTCGATATCGAAGACGCCATCGCGGTAACCCGCCGGGCCCTGGAACACGCCAGCGAGCGGGGGGAAACCGTCAGGGCGGGCAACGGGCAGCCCGAGCCGGCCCGGGACATCATCGGCGAAGCGCCCGCCATGCAGGAAGTCTTCCGTGCGATCGGCCGGCTGTCTCATTCGAATATCTCGGTGCTGATCAATGGCGAGTCGGGCACCGGCAAGGAACTCGTGGCCCGGGCGCTGCACCAGCACAGCCCCCGGGCCGAGCAGCCTTTCGTGCCGCTCAATGTGGCTGCGATTCCCGCCGAACTGATCGAATCGGAGCTGTTCGGCCACGAAAAGGGCGCCTTCACCGGGGCCGCCCAGCGGCGCACCGGACGTTTTGAACAGGCCAATGGCGGCACCCTGTTCCTCGATGAAATCGGCGACATGCCCCAGGCCACCCAGACGCGCCTGCTGCGGGTGCTTTCGGAAGGGGAATTCTACCGCGTGGGAGGGCATCTGCCGGTGCGGGTGGACGTGCGCATCATCGCCGCCACGCACCAGAATCTGGAAGAGCAGGTGGAGCAGGGCCACTTCCGCGAAGACCTGTTTCACCGCCTCAACGTGATTCGCATTCACGTGCCCAAACTGAGCGAAAGGCGCGAGGACATCCCCCGGCTGGCGCGGCATTTCCTCGCCCGGGCGGCGGCGGAACTCGACGCGCCGGTGAAATCGCTTCGTCCGGAAACCGAGCAGTACCTGCAAGGGCTGAGCTGGCCGGGCAATGTGCGACAACTGGAGAACTTCTGCCGCTGGGTCACGGTGATGGCTTCCGGTCGAGAGGTGTACATCACCGACCTGCCGCCGGAGTTCGCCGGGCAGCGCGACACTCCCGGCGCCGCCGACAACTGGACCGCGGCGCTCAAGTCATGGGCCGACGATCAACTCAAGCAGGGGAATATCGGCATTCTGGATGACGCCACGCCAGCCTTCGAGCGGGCGATGATCGATATCGCCCTCAAGCACACCGCCGGTCGCAAGCAGGATGCGGCCCAGCTACTCGGCTGGGGCCGCAATACCCTGACGCGAAAAATCCACGAACTCAATTCACGGCAGTAGGCGGGGTTTGTGCAGCCTGCTGTTCCGCCTGCCTCCGCTTCTGCTCCGCATAAACTGCATCAAAATTGATGGGCGCCAGCATGAGCGGAGGGAAGCTGCCCTTGGTGACGATGGAATCGATGGATTCCCGGGCGTAGGGAAAGAGGATATTGGGGCACACCGTCGACAATACCTGCTCAAGCTGCCGGGCTTCCATATTGGCGCAGGCGAAAACGCCGGCCTGCTGCACTTCCACCAGAAACGCGGTGTTGTCCTCAAGCTTGGCGTCAACCGTCAGGGTGAGTACGACTTCGTAGGTGTTTTCCTGGTATTTCTCGGAGCGGCTCTTGACTTCAAAATTGATCTTGGGGCTCCACTGCCCGGTAAACACGCCGGGGCTGCGCGGCGACTCGAAGGAGAAGTCCTTGAGATAGATGCGCTGCAAGGCGAACTGCGGGGCATTCGGGTCTCCCTGGGCTTGCTGCCCGGCCTGCTCCGGCGCGGCGCCGGCGCCATCCCGGTTCTGTCCGCTTTGCTCGTTCGTTTCGTTCTCAGCCATGATCGCTCCCAATTTGACGGCGGCGGGCCTGCGCTCATCCGGCCGTTATTTCTTGATCAACGGAAAGGACCGCGCGGTCCACTCTGAAATGCCGCCAGTCATCTTGACGACGTTTTCGTGGCCGGCTTCTTCCATACTCTTCACCGCCGCGCCGGATTGCTGGCCGAGCTTGCACACCACCAGCTTGGGTTTTTCCTTGTGCCTGTTCAACTCGGCCATGCGCTGCTTGAGCTTCGCCAGCGGAATGTTGACGGCCCCGGCGATATGACCCTGGTCAAACTCCTTCCTGTCCCTGATATCAACCACGATCGCGCCTTCTCGATTGATCATCGTCACCGCCTGCTGGGGGCCTACCGAAGCGGCTGCGGCGCGGGCATGATAAACGATTATCGCCAGCAGCGTAACCACCCACATCCCGGCCAAAAGCAGGTGATTGCCTATGAATTCAACGAATTGCGCCATCAGAAAAGAGCATGCCCAAATCGGGGCGCCGCAAAACCGCCCCGGAAAATCCGGCACGCAGTATACACGTCCCTCATGGTAGCGTGAAGCTGCGTCCGGCAAACAGCCATCGGCAAGAGATTCCGCGACTTCGCGCGGAATGACAGGCCGGGGATTCCGCTAGCGATAATGCAGCGGAATCGTCACCGTGATCGTCACGCCTTCCACATCCTGCCGGTTATCGGCGCGGATGTGGCCGTTGTGGAAATCGGTGATGAGCCGGGCGATATGCAGGCCCATGCCGAGATGCGGCTGTTTCTGCTTCTGGTGCGGCCGCACGGAAACCATCGACTCGAAAATCCGGTCCGACATTTCTTCCGGCAGGTAAGGCCCCGCGTTGCCGATGCGTATCACTGCCTGATCGCGCACACTGCGACAATTGACGATGATGGGCGCCCCGGGATGGGAAAACTCCACCGCATTGGCGATGAGCTTGTCGAGCAATTGGGCGATGTATTCGGGAACGCCCTTGACCTGCACCGGCGGGCCGCTGATGCCGATGTCCAGGGAGAATTTCGATTCCGGATAGGCCAGCCGGTAGCCTTCTACGCAGCCCCTGACCACTTCGGCGAGGTCGATCACTTCCTTTTCCGAGGTTTGCAGCATCTGTTCGAGCCGGGTGGCCTCGCTCATGTTGGTGAGAATGAGATTGAGCCGGCTGATGCCTTCCTCGGCGCGCTTGATGTAGACCTGGGATTCCCGGGGATTGTCGGTGCTGCCGAGATTCTCGATGGAGGAGCGCACCACAGTCACCGGCGTGCGCAGTTCATGCGACAGCCGCGAGGACATGTTTTCCAGGTAGCTCGTGTATTGGCTGAGGCGCTCGACGATATTCGAAAAACTGCGCGACAGGTCGCCGATTTCGTCGGAATTGGGAGACGGCACGATGGTATTGCGGACCCGGCCGCTCTCGTCGATGATGCCTTCGGCCTGGTTGCGCAGGCCGCGCACGCGGTTGGAGATGCGCGAGGCGAAGAAGAACAGGCCGAGGGTCACCGCGAGCATTACCGCGATAATGGTATTGAACAATCCTTCCAAAGCCTGATTGCGGAAACTGCGCAGGCCATTCATGTTCTGGTCGACGATCACCGCGCCGATGACCTCGTCGCCGGCGAAAATCGGATGGCTGGCTTCGAGGATCATGGTCTGGGTGTCCTCGAGCTCGCGGAAACTGGTATAGGGCTCGCCATTGAGCGCGGCGGCGATATGGTCGCCTTCCCGGGCGACTTCCGAGTAGAGGTCGTCAATGAAGTTGGTGCTTGGCTGGGTCAGGATCAGGTTGTAGAGCGGCGTGAGCACATTGTTCTGGACGAACGCCCAGTAGCGGTTCGCCGGCGGATTGTTGATATTGGAAAGTATCAGCCCGGTGGCGCTCTGGATGTCGCCCACGGTGAGCAATACCCGGCCGGAACGGTCAACCACCTGAATATGGGAATTGCTGCGTCCCATGCCGGCGACGATGCGATCAATCTCCGGCGTCGGCAGTTGCAGGGAACCGAGTTCGGCGCCCTCCAGCGACCTGTGGGTGGCGATGACCGTGGCGATGTTCCGGGTTGCCGGATCATCCACATCGAAAATGGCGAAGCCGAGCCGCCCGCCGAGCATGTCCATGGGGATCTGCAATTCGATCTCGTAGCCGCCTTCGACTTCGTACCACTGGCCGCTGATGCGCTCCTCGTAGACCGGCTCGCTGTAATCGGCATTCACCCGGAAGGGATACAGGAACTCGGGCTCGTGCGGCGCAATGACGATGCGGTCCACGTCGCGGCCGTCCGCAGTGAGCATGGAGATTTGCAGAAAGTCGCTGCGGATGACGCTGAGCGACTCCCGGGAGCGGTAGACGATACTGTCGTCGCGCACCTTGAAATAGGCGTAGAGCGAGCCATTGTGCTCGCCCACCATGCTGCGGAAGGACAGCGATTCGTCGTTGGCGTAGATGCGCGCCGGGTTCAGCGGCGTGCGCAGATAGTCCGCCACGCCGTAGTCCAGCTCGTACTGCTGGTACACGCCCCAGTCCACCAGCGAACCGTCGTTGAGGGACAGCGGCGAATACACCGGATAGATGTACAGGTCGCCGGTCTGGGCGGCGCGGCCGAATGTGCCTTCGTCGAACAGCTCGGGCCGGTCATTGAGCGCCGTGGCCAGGGCCCGGGCCTCGCCGAGCACGGTGAGTTCCTGGCCGCTGCGGAGGTATTCGTCCATGGCCAGAATGTACTGGTACACCAGCACCGGGATGAGCAGCAGCAGGCTGGAGAGGAATATCAGCCGGGAGCGGATGCTGAACAGGTTATTGAACAGCTTCATGGCTTCGGGATAGCCGCCGGGTCAGGCGGAGTTCCAGCGATAGCCGATTCCGTACACGGTCTCGATGCAGTTGAAGCCGGGATCGAAATTCGTGAACTTCTTGCGGATTCGCTTGATGTGGGATGTGATGGTGCTGCCGTCGACAAAAATCTTCGATTCCTGCATCAGGGACTGGCGGCTTTTCACATGGCCCGGGAACTTCGCCAGCGCGTGCACCATCCAGAATTCCGTGACGGTCAGGTCCACCGCCTGCCCCGACCATTGCACCGCAAGCCGCCCGATATCGAGGGTGAGCTTGTCGCGCTGGAGCAGGTTTTCCGGCGATGCGGGCTGGTCGAGAATGTCCTGCCGCCGGAACAGCGCGGCGATGCGGGCGGTGAGATGGGGCAGGCTGATGTCCTTGGTCAGGTAATCGTCGGCGCCCATGCGCAGGCCGCTCACGGTGTCGAAATCGTTGTCCCGTGCGGTGAGGAAAATGATGGGCAGGGTGTTCGACATAGACCGCAACTCCTGGCACAGGGTGAAGCCGCCATCGATCTCGTCCTCAAGGCCGATATCGATGATCGCCAGATTCGGCAGCCGCATGCCAAAAGCGCCCATGGCATCCTGGCGATTGGCGTAGGTCTGCACGTCGTAGCCCTGGCGGCGCAACACATCCGCATAGTTCTCGCGGATGGCCGCCTCGTCTTCGACTATTGCGATTCGTCTGCTCACGGTATCGGTATCTGCCTGACTGCCGCCCATGCGCCGCCGGGTTGGGCCTCACTATAACGTACAGCCCCGCAGGGCCGGGGAACAATCCCGGCGACCGGAGCCATTGCCATCATTCTGCCATATTTAATCAGCACATGGGCCGAATCCATGCCTTGCGCGGCAAGAAAGCTGCTGTTAAATGGGAGCCGTTCGAATTGGCGCCGCCGGATTGGGAGATGCAAATGAAAGACATTCGACTCGTCATCGGGGACAAGAATTACTCTTCCTGGTCGCTCTGTCCCTGGCTCCTGCTGAAGATGTTCGACATCGAGTTCGAAGAGATTCAGATCGCCCTCTATCAGGACAACACGGCGGAGAAACTCGGCCCCTACTCCCCCTCGCTCAAGGTGCCGGTACTATTGCACCGGGAAATCACCGTCTGGGACTCCCTGGCGATTTGCGAATACATCAACGAGGAGCTGGTCAAGGGCGGCGCCTGGCCATCCAATCCCCGCCGCCGGGCGAGCGCTCGCTCGGTCAGCAATGAAATCCACTCCGAATTCCCGGCGCTGAAGAAGCACTGGCCCATGAACTGCAAGGCCTCGATGAAACTGTCGCTTTCCGAGCAGCTATTCAATGAGGTGGCGCGCATCGACGCCATCTGGAACTGCTGCCGGCACAAGTTCGGCGAAAACGGCGACTACCTCTTCGGCCGCTTCTCCATCGCCGACTGCCTGTTCGCACCCACTGCGGTGATCTTCAACAGCTATCAGCCCGAGTTGAGCCAACCCGCCCGGGAGTATCTGGAAACCCTGCTCGACAATCCCTTCGTGCAGAAGTGGATGACCCAGGGCCGCGGTGAAGTCGAGCGCCTGCCGGTATCCTGGGCCCACGCAAGCTAGGAGCCTGCGCCGCAGACTCCTAGGCGCGGCTACCATGGTGACCATGTGATGCGGGGGAAGGCTGGCGGCAATGTCATGAAAGGCCACGACCTTCAATTCCCTTGACCAATCCCCAGCGAATCCCAAAGCCCATCCACCCTCGATTTGACCTCATCGCTCATGCGAATCGGTCGCCCCCACTCCCGACTGGTTTCCCCGGGCCATTTGCTGGTCACATCCAGGCCCATTTTCGAGCCGAGGCCGGCAACCGGGGAGGCGAAGTCTAGGTAGTCGATGGGAGTGTTCTCGATCAGCACCGTATCCCGGGCCGGGTCCATCCGGGTGGAAATCGCCCAGATCACCTCTTCCCAACTGCGGATGTCGATATCCTCGTCCACCACGATGACGTACTTGGTGTAGATGAACTGCCGCAGAAAAGACCACATGCCCATCATCACGCGCTTGGCATGGCCGGGATACTGCTTGCGGATGCTTGCCACCGCCACCCGGTAGGAACAGGCCTCCGGCGGCAGCCAGAAGTCGATGATCTCGGGAAACTGCTTCTGCAATAGCGGTACGAAAACTTCATTCAACGCCACCCCCAGCATGGATGGCTCGTCCGGCGGCTTGCCGGTATAGGTGCTGTGGTAGATCGGGTCGGGCCGGTGGGTAATGCGCTCGATGGTGAAAACCGGAAAAGTCTCCACTTCGTTGTAATAGCCGGTGTGGTCGCCGAAGGGGCCTTCTTCGGCGGTTTCGTCGGGATGAATCACGCCTTCGAGCACAATCTCGGCGCTGGCGGGAACCTGCAGATCGTTGCCCATGGATTTTACGACTTCGGTCTTGCCGCCCCGCAGCAGGCCGGCGAAGGCGTACTCGGAAAGCGTGTCGGGCACCGGAGTCACCGTGGCCAGAATCGTTGCCGGGTCGGCGCCGAGGGCGATGGAAACCGGGAATGGCTCACCGGGATTGCGCGCCTTCCAATCGCGAAAATCAAGCGCTCCGCCGCGATGCGGCAGCCAGCGCATGATGAGCTTGTCGCGCCCAAGCACCTGCATGCGGTAAATGCCGAGATTCTGCCGCTCCTTTTCCGGACCCCGGGTGATGACCAGTGGCCAGGTGACCAGGGGCGCCGCGTCTTCCGGCCAGCAGGTCTGCACCGGAAACATGCCGATATCCACCGTATCGCCTTCAAGCACGATTTCCTGGCAGGGCGCGGTTTTCTTCACCGTGGGGCTGATGTGCAGGGCCCGGCGGTAATTGGGCAGGTTTTCCCACAGGTCTTTCCAGTCCCTGGGCGGGGCCGGTTCGCGCAGAAAGGCAAGCAGCCTGCCCACTTCCCGCAGCCCCGCAAGGTCTTCCCGGCCCATGGCCAGGGCGATTCGCTGCGTCGTGCCGAACAGATTGGCAAGCAGGGGAACGTCTGATCCCCTGGGATTTTCGAACAGCAGGGCCGGCCCGCCGGCGCGCAGGGCGCGATCGCTGATTTCGGTGATTTCCAGCGCGGGGTCCACTTCGGCGGAGATGCGCTGCAACTCCCCCCGCTCCTCAAGCAGGGCAATGAATTCCCGCAGATCCCGAAATGCCATGTAGGGACTAGGAGCCTGCGCCGTGGGAATTCACGGCTGCAAATCCGCTCTCATCCACTTCCCTGGCCGCTCGATTTCGTTGCATATCCACCAATATTCGCCTCAATCGATCAGCCAGGGGCGCGGTGATAGCGAATTCCCACGGCGCAGGCTCCTAGCTTCTTCTCATGGACTTGAAAAACTCCTCATTGGTCTTGGTGTTTTTCAGCTTGTCGAGGATGAATTCGGTGGCCTGGACGTCTTCCATGGAAGAGAGCAACTTGCGCAGAACCCACATGCGCTGCAGCTCTTCCTCGGTGGTGAGCAGATCCTCCCGGCGGGTGCCGGAGCGGCGCACATTGATTGCGGGATAGACGCGCTTCTCGGCGATCTTGCGGTCGAGATGGAGTTCCATGTTGCCGGTGCCCTTGAACTCCTCGTAGATCACTTCGTCCATCTTGGAGCCGGTTTCGATCAGTGCCGTGGCAATAATGGTGAGGCTGCCGCCCTCCTCGAGATTGCGCGCGGCGCCGAAAAAGCGCTTGGGCCGCTCGAGTGCGTGGGCGTCCACGCCGCCGGTCAACACCTTGCCGGAAGAAGGCACGATGGTGTTGTAAGCCCGGGCGAGCCGGGTCATGGAATCGAGCAGGATCACCACGTCTTCCTTGTGCTCCACAAGCCGCTTGGCTTTTTCGATCACCATGTCGGCGACCTGCACATGGCGGGTGGGCGGTTCGTCGAATGTGCTCGCCACCACTTCTCCCCGCACCGAACGTTGCATCTCGGTAACTTCCTCGGGGCGTTCGTCGATAAGCAGCACGATGAGGCGGCATTCCGGATTGTTGCGGGTGATGGACTGGGCGATATTCTGCAATATCAGCGTCTTGCCCGCTTTGGGCGGGGAAACGATCAGGCCGCGCTGGCCCTTGCCAATGGGGGCGGTGAGGTCGATGATTCGCGCGCTGAGGTCTTCGGTGCTGCCGTTGCCCACTTCAAGGCCGAGCCTTTCCTGGGGGAACAGCGGGGTCAGGTTTTCGAAGAGGATCTTGTGCTTTGCGTTCTCTGGCACGCTGAAGTTGATTTCCGAAATCTTGAGCAGGGCAAAATAGCGTTCGCCGTCTTTCGGGGGTCGTATCTTGCCGGAGATGGTGTCGCCGGTGCGGAGGTTGAATCGCCTGATCTGGCTGGGGGATACGTAGATGTCGTCGGGGCCGGCGAGATAGGAGGAGTCCGCCGAGCGAAGAAAGCCGAATCCGTCCTGCAATATCTCGAGTACGCCGTCGCCGTAGATGTCCTCGCCATTCTTGGCATGGCGCTTGAGCAGGAAGAAGATGATGTCCTGCTTGCGCGTTCGCGCCACGTTGTCAAGGCCCATGGCGTGGGCCGTGTCCAGCAGTTCGGCTATGGGTTTCTGTTTCAGTTCTGTAAGGTTCATAAGGAGTGGTTACCGTTTGCTTTGCTGTTCCGCCGCGCTGTCCGGCGGACAGGCGGAGTGCGATTTGGGTGGATGGGCAGTGCCCAGGGAAAGTCTTGTTACCGCCGTTTACGGTTTTGCGAATGAGTCTGAGCCGGGCCTGACCGGGGCGATTACTGATCAGTGAAGTTTTCGGCCAGGAGAATCCCTGCGCCAGTACCCGCAGTCGCGATTGACTGTCAGGCTCCGGGTAGGGAATATCATTATTCCCCGGATTTGCGCGCAGTGTAAAGCAAAGTTTTTTTGATAACAAGCCAATCGTTTGAGGTTGTTAGAGGTCATTCTGCGCGAAGTCGCAGAATCTCATGCAGTGGCCTCCCAGGGAGATTCTGCGACTTCGCGCAGAATGACGGGAAACCTGCCACTTCCGCGCAGAATGGCGGGAAACTTGCGCCCGCCTTGCGGCATGGCCATTCAATCGTCGGGCCAATTCAAATCGCTTCGTCGACGAACGCGGACAGTTGCGATTTGGATATGGCGCCCACCTTGGTGGCAGCCACGGCGCCATTGTTGAACACGATCAGCGTGGGAATGCCGCGGATGCCGAAATTCGGCGCGGTGGCGGGGTTGGCGTCCACATCCATCTTGCAGACCTTGAGTCTGCCCTGGTACTCGTCGGCGATTTCTTCCAGCACCGGCGCAATCATCTTGCAGGGGCCGCACCATTCGGCCCAGAAGTCCACGAGAACGGGACCATCCGCCTGCAGCACATCGGCTTCGAAACTGTCGTCGGAAACGTGGACGATATTGTCGCTCATGGGAACTCCTTGCACTGTTGTGGTCCGGCGCCGGCGAGCCCCGGAACGGGAAAGCGGAATGGGCTGAGGCGTATGATAAGGGCAGAAACCCAGGATTCAAGCCAGGCCCGGAAGATTCTGCGCTCCCGCCTCCCGTCATTTCTGCGCGAAGTCGCAGAATCCCATGCAGTGGCCTCCCCAAAAGATTCTGCGACTTCGCGCAGAATGACGGGCTACCCCAACCAGCGGCCTCCCAGGGAGATTCTGCGACTACGCTTCGCTTCGCGCAGAATGACGGATAGGGGGCAGCGGCCAGTCTTTTGTCACAGCAGCCTCGCCGCCCGGGGAGCGAAATAGGTCAGGATGGCGTCGGCGCCGGCGCGTTTGATGGCGAGCAGGGATTCGAGCATGACGGCATCGCCATCGAGCCAGCCATTTTGCGCCGCCGCCATGAGCATGGCGTATTCGCCGCTCACCTGGTAGACAAAGGTGGGAACGCCGAATTCGTCCTTCACCCGCCGCACCACATCGAGATAGGGCATGCCGGGCTTGACCATCACCATGTCGGCGCCTTCGGCAAGGTCGAGGGCGACTTCCCGCAGGGCTTCGTCGCTGTTGGCCGGGTCCATCTGGTAGCTGTGCTTGTTGCCGCCGCCGAGTGAACCGCTGGAGCCCACGGCGTCCCGGAACGGGCCATAGTAAGAGGAGGCGTACTTGGCGGAATAGGCAAGTATGCGGGTATGGATGCAGCCCTCGGCCTCGAGGGCGGAACGGATGGCGCCGATGCGGCCGTCCATCATGTCCGAGGGCGCCACCATGTCGGCGCCGGCCCGGACCTGGGACAGGGCCTGCCGCACCAGTGCTGCCACGGTTTCATCGTTGAGCACATAGCCGCTGTCGTCGACGATGCCGTCCTGGCCGTGGGTGGTGTATGGGTCCAGCGCCACATCGCAGATCACGCCAAGCTCGGGCAGGGCGGATTTCAGTTCCGCCACGGCGCGCTGCACCAGGCCATCGGGATTCCAGGCTTCGCGGCCGTCGAGGGATTTGCCTTCGGCCAGGGGCGAGGGAAACAGCGCCAGGGCGGGAATGCCGAGGCTTGCGGCTTCCCGGGCTTCCCGCAACAGTTCGTCGAGACTGACCCGGAAAACCCCGGGCATGGATTCCACCGGCTGCCGCTCGCCCCTGCCTTCCATGATGAAAACGGGCCAGATCAGGTCGTCGGGGGTGACCCGGTTTTCCCGCATCAGCCGGCGGCTGAATGCATCCCGCCGCATGCGCCGCATGCGGGCAGCGGGGAATTTCCGGCTGAAATCCGAACTGGCCAATCGTCCACTCCTGCAATATAGTAGCGCCGCCCCGAGGCATAGCCGCCACAGGCAGGCGAACCTTACCATAGCACGAGATTTCGTCATGCTGCGCACAGCATGCCATCCGCGGTCATTCTGCGCGGAGCGAAGCGGAGTCGCAGAATCCCAGCCGAACCGGGAGACAACATGAAACAACTCAGATTGCTTATCGTGGCGCTCATTGCCGCGGTGCTGGGTTCGTGGTTTGTATTCGACCTCGAACAATACGCCAGTCTCGAATTCGTGCAGTCACAACTCGGCGTGCTGCAGAACTTCCGGGAAGAGAACTTCGCCCTGTCGGCGGCGGTCTACTTCGTCGTCTACGTGGTAATGGCGGCCTTTTCCATTCCCGGCGCGCTGATCATGACTCTCCTCGCCGGCGCCCTGTTCGGCCTGCTGTGGGGCGCCGTCATCGTCTCCTTCGCCAGCAGCGTGGGCGCCACGGCGGCATTCCTCATCGCCCGCACCCTGCTGCATGACTGGGTTCAGAATCGCTACGGCGAATTGCTTGAACCCATCAACCGGGGTATCCGCAAGGACGGAGGCTTTTATCTCTTCACCATCCGCATGGTGCCGCTGTTTCCCTATTTTCTGGTCAATCTGCTGATGTCGCTCACGCCGATCCGGGCGGGGACTTTCTACATCGCAAGCCAGACGGGCATGCTGCTGAGTACGGCGGTTTTCGTCAATGCCGGCTCGGAACTCGCCCGCATCACTTCGCTGTCCGGGCTGGTGAGTGCCCCAGTGCTGTTTTCCATCGCCCTGGTGGGTGTTACGCCGCTGATTGCGCGCTTTATCGTCAGCGGCCTGGAACGCCGCAAGCTGGCGCGCAAATTCGGGCGGCCGCGCAAGTTCGACATGAATGCCGTGGTCATCGGCGGCGGCTCGGCAGGCCTGGTAGCCTCGCTGATCATCGCCGGGGCCAGGGCGAAGGTGGCGCTCGTGGAGCAGGAGCGCATGGGAGGCGACTGCCTCTACACCGGCTGTGTGCCGAGCAAGTCCCTGTTGCGCAGCGGCCATGTCAAGCGGCTCATCGACAATGCGGAGCGCTTCGGCCTGAAGCAGGCCAACGCCGAAGTGGATTTCCCCGCGGTCATGGAGCGCATCCGCGGCGTCATCCGGCGCATTGAGCCGCACGACTCGCCGGAGCGATTCACTTCCCTGGGCGTTGAATGCGTGGCGGGCCGGGCGTTCATTGAATCGCCCCATGTGGTTCGCGTGGGCGAGCGCAGAATCACCACCCGCTCCATCATCCTCGCCACCGGCGCCCGCCCGCTGGCGCCGCCGATTCCAGGGCTTGAGGAAGTCGATTACCTGACCTCGGATTCGGTCTGGAATCTGGAAAGCCTGCCCCGGCGCCTGCTCGTGGCGGGCGGCGGCCCCATCGGCTGCGAACTGGCCCAGGCTTTCAGCAGCCTCGGCTCACAGGTCACCCAGGTGGAAATGGCGCCGCGCATCCTCATGCGGGAAGACCCGGAAGTCTCGGAACTGCTTTCGGAACGCCTGCGCAGCCAGGGCGTACAGTTGCTGACCGGCCACCGGGTGGCGCGCTTCGGCAGGAATGAAGAAGGCGACTATCTCGAAGCCGAGCACGAGGGCGAAACCGTGCGGATTCCCTTCGACCGGGTGCTGCTCGCCCTGGGCCGCAAACCCAATGTGGAAGGATTCGGCCTCGAAGAACTCGAACTGCCCCTGACGACCGGGGGCGCCGTGGAAGTCAACTCCCGCCTGCAAACCTCTTTTCCCAACATCTACGCCTGTGGCGATGTGGCCGGCCCCTACCAATTCACCCATATGGCTTCCCACCAGGCTTTTTTCGCGGCAATGAACGCCCTGGCCGGCGCCTGGCGCAAAGTCAACTACAAGGCCGTTCCCTGGGCCACTTTCACCGATCCGGAAATCGCCCGGGTGGGGCTGTCGGAAGCCGAAGCGAAGGAGCAGGGCATCGAGTATGAAGTCACCCGCTATCCGCTTGAGTTGCACGACCGGGCGTTGACCGACGGCGGCAACGAGGGTTTTGTGAAAGTGTTGACGCCCCCTGGCAAGGACCGCATCCTCGGCGCCACCATCGTGGGCAGCCATGCCGGCGAGCTGATCGGCGAATTCGTTCTCGCCATGACCCACCGCATGGGCCTCGGCAAGATCGCCGCGGCAACCCACATCTATCCCACCATGCTCGAAGCCAACAAGTTCGCCGCCAACGTCTGGCGCCGGGAGCACATGCCACAAAAGGTCTTTCCCTGGCTTGAGCGCTATTTCCGCTGGCAGCGCGGGTGAGGCGAAAACCCGGATTCTTGCGAAATCGGGCTATCGTCAGCCGGGATTGATTTCGCTGCAGGAAGAGCCGTGGGCGAAGCAGCTATAGCAGCGGTGGTGGCGCAGCATGACGCGAACGCCCGCCGCCTCATGGAGACTGCCGCCGAGATCGAAGGATTCGTCGTCATCCACCAGGGTGCAGGCGTACACCCGCATGCGGCCGTGCTTTTTCACCACCATCTTGGAAAAGTGGCACATGAATTGGCTGCGCGAGTCCGCCGTTTGATAAGCGGTCATGCAATGCTCGCTGACCAGGGACACATCGGAATGGGCGCCCGGAGTCAGGAAATCCGGAAAGGAAACGATGCGCGTGCCGCCAGGCAGGCCATGGGCGAGGCATAGTTCGCGGAATTGCAGGTCCACTGCGGCGGTGTCCTCGCTGGACTCGCGCTGCCTGGCGATGGAGACGGGAAAACCGCGCCGGTGCAGTTCCGCCAGACATTGCCAGGCCTTGCGCCAGCTTCCCTCGTCTCGCCCGGCGTCGTGTCTTCCTTCCCGGCCATAGTCGATGCTGATGCGGAAGGACAGCGGATGCGGTCGCCCCGCCAGGCTTTCGATGGCGTCGAGGCGCTGCAGGACGGGGTCGGTGCCATTGCTCAGCACAAGGCAGGGAGCGAGCCCGAGGGCGTAGTCGAGAATGCGGATGATGTCCCGCACCACAAAGGGCTCGCCGCCGGTGAAGGAAAATTGGCGTACGCCCATCGCCACGGCTTCGTCGAGCCAGGGCATGGCGTCCGTCAGGCTGATGCGTTCCAGCCGGTTGTCGCCGGGTTTGGAGCCTTCAAGGCAGAAAGGGCAGGCGAGATTGCAGGCGGTGCCGGTGTGAAACCAGAGTTCTTTCAGCGGGCCGGGCTCAATAGAGCCAACCGCTGCGGCGGCGGGGCCGCTGCGGGCGAGCACCACGCTCATGGTTCAGCGCTCCTTAATCAATTCCGGGCCGGGCTCTGTTCCCACTGATCGCGGAACAGCATGAACATGCAGGCCGCGAACAGCATGACGAAAGCCACCATGGCCATTTCCGGAATGGTCAGCAGGCCCAGAAAGCGGAACTGGACTTCGGCGCAGTTGCCATCGCCCTGCAGCAGGAAATTCAGCGCGTCCACCAGGGGAAAATTCTGCAGCAGGTAGTTCAGGCCGGGGCCGCAGGCGGGAATCTGGTCTTCTGGAAGGTGTTGCAGCCAAATCTGCCGGCCGGCGAAATAACTGCCGAAAATCGTCATGGCTCCAGCCACGCCGGCATAGATGCGCTGGCCTTTGGGGCCAGGATTGTGGATGGCCCCGGCGAGACAGGTCAGGCCGCAGAGAATGATGAAAACGCGCTGGGTGATGCAAAGCCCGCAGGGAGGCAGGAACATGACATACTGCATGTACAGCACGATGCCGATGGCGGCCATGGTGAAAACAAAGATCGCCAGGCTCAGAATGCGGTTATCGGGGATTGGCAGTTTCATGCCGCGAATAATAGCCTGATTTGTGTATTCGTTCATGCCGCCCGGGCCTGCTCACCGTCATTCTGCGCGTAGCACCCGTACCGTCCTGTGCGAAGCACCCCTACCGTCATTCTGCGCGTAGCGAAGCGGAGTCGCAGAATCCCATGCAGGCCTCCCAAAAAGATTCTGCGACTTCGCGCAGAATGACGGGCTACTCCAATCAGCGGCCTCCCGGGGAGATTCTGCGACTGCGCGCAGAATGACAGCATCGCAGATTGACAGCCGGGGTGCGATTGCGCTGGTGGCTCTCAGGCGTTCCAGTTGCGCAGGAATTCATCGAATCCGATTTCGTCGTCGGCTTCCACTTCACGCTGGCGCTGGATGGATTCGGCGGCGGTTTGCTCCATCTGTTCCCGGACTTCATCCGCCAGGGGAGCGGACTGGAAGGCGGCCGCATGCTTTCTGGAAATGTTCATGGAAAACTCGCAAAAGCTCAGCCCGTCGCGTTCCATTTCCGCAAGCATCCTGGCCGATGGGGTCCGGGACGGGTCCTGCAGTTTGGCTTCCTGCCGCTCGACGCTGTCGAGATAGCCGCCACCGTGAAAATGGTCGAGCAGGGCGGCGCTGTGCCTGATGTCGGCGAGAAAGCCGCCGGCCCAGTCCGCCAGCTTCACGGCCTTGCCGCCGCGCCTGAGCGCCAGGGAAGTGTCGCGCCCATCCTCCACCACCCGCAGGATGTTGTCCGCCACCTCGAAAAACTCGGCGCGGTTGCACTGTGGGCTTTCGCTGAGCAGGCAATGCAGCAGAAACGCGTCGATAAAGCGCACCTGCTCGACGTCGATGCCAAGCGGCAGGAAAGGGTCGAGGTCAAAAAGCCGCAATTCGACGTATTCGATGCCGTCGCGCACGAGGGCGTCCACGGGCCGCTCGCCACTGTGGGCCACGCGCTTGGGTCGAATGGTGCTGTAGAACTCGTTTTCGAGCTGCAGCAGATTGACATTGATCTGGCGATACTCGCCATCCACCTTGTGGCCGATTTCCTCGTAGGGCGGATAGGGCGTACGGATGGCGTCCCGCAGGCATTGCACGTAGAGCGGCAGATCGTTGTAGCAGACAAAAAGCGATTTCTGCGCCTCGCTCTGGTAGCCGAGCCTCCCCATGCGCAAGCAGGTGGCGTTGGGCAGATACATGGTGCCGGTGGGCATGCGCTGGAGGCGGTGCTCGCGGCCTTCCACGAAACTCGCCGCCGCCGCCGGAGAAGCTCCGAACAAATACAGCAGCAGCCAGGAATGGCGATGGAAATTGCGGATCAGGTGCAGATAGCTTTCGGTGCGGAAATCCATCAGCGAACCGCGAAATCCCGTCATGCGCTGGTAGGGCCGCCAGAATTCCCCGGGCATGGAAAAGTTGTAATGCAGCCCGGCGATGGCCTGCATGAGGCTGTCATAGCGCCAGGATAGTCCCACCCGGTAAAGCCGCTTCAATTGGCCGATATTCGAGTTGCCGTATTCGGCGATGGGCACTTCGCCTTCGGTCCCCGCCGGGCAGGGCATGCTCGAGGCCCACAGAATCTCATCCTGTTCCAGGTTGGCGTAGGTGAAGCGATGGATATCCTCAAGCATGCCGAGACAGTCATCGATGCTGTCGTGCTTGGGAGTGATGAATTCGAGCAGGGCTTCGGAGAAATCCGTGGTGATATACGGGCTCGTCAATGCCGAACCCAGCGCCGCAGGATGGGGCCGCCGGGATATGCGCCCTTCGGGAGTCACCCGCAGGCACTCCTTCTCGATGCCGCGGCAAATCGCGGCCCATTCAGGGTTGAAAAGGGTAAGCCCGTAGCGCTTCAGGGCAGCGTCGAAACGTTCAGCCACATCGACTCCGGCAAGGAAAAACAGAGGCGCCGCGCAAAAATCGCGGCATTATGGCAAAAATCGTGGGAGTGCGCGACTCTGGAGCTGTCCATGGAAGCTGCGAACAAAGATGATCATTCGTACTCGAAGTGCAATTGCCGGAGACTGGCAGGGGTAAGGATTGCAACCGGAAAATCAGCGGCCAGGGCCTGAATGTCCGCATCACCCGTGACCAATGCATCGGCGCTTCCCACAAGCGCCAGCTGCAGGAATGTCTGGTCAAACGGGCCCCTGCACTCGAGCGTGTTCATCCTGTGGGAAACGGCAACAATCTCGCAGTACGGCAAGTAATCATCGAGCAGCTCCTGTCGTTCTTCCGTACTCAGAGCGAACTTTGGATATTTGAGAACACGAACCAGCTCAGCAACGGTTTGTCGGCTTGCAAGCGGTATGAGATTGCCAGAGCGCCAGGCGCTGCGCATCCAGGACCACGAGTCGGCCTGAAACACGAGCGCGGAGATCAGCACGTTCGTGTCCAAAACAACACGAGCGGCCTTCATTCGCTGGACCGGGCCCAGGCAACCGCGTCGGAAATGTCTGCTTCGATCACTCCCAATTCCGCAAGCTTGGCGCGAACGCCATCTGCGCGATTTATCCGAACCGGCGTCAGCACGATTCGTCCATTTTCAGCGGTCACGTCAAAATAGTCGGCGCACTCCACTGCGGCGGTAACTGCCTTGGGCAAAGTCAACTGGTTCTTGGATGTCAGTTTCGCGAGCATGGCTACGCCCCGGGGATCGAAGAAAAGTAAGGAAACAAGGATACATTCCAGTCAAGACAAAGTAAACCCCGAATACAAAAACTGTGGCGGGTGGGTAGGGGGGATGGGTTGACCTTAGCTTTTGTACAAGCCGATTGCACGCCTGGCCCTTGTCCACGAATTGGCCTCACGCGAAGCCGCACCCCTGGCTCATCTGGATTGGCCGGACGAACTATTCGATACGCCAGATTTCCAGCAGCAGTTCCTGCCAGCGACGGTGCTTGCGATGATGCCTGATCTCGTCCGGCTCTGCACAAATCAGTGCTTGGAGATGGGGTTTCGCTGCAATATACTTGCCGCCTGCTTGGTGGGAAACCAGTCTCCTCCCCGCATCCTGATCGAACCACAAGGCGAGCCATGAAACTTCGATGGACCCTGCAGTTTTCCTCCGAGGCTGAGTTTTCCGATGAGCTCGGCTCCATCGGGCTTTGGGTTGGCCCGCGAGTGGCGGGGAATGAAGCAAAACGGACCCAGGGGCAAACCGAGGATTACCTGCTGCGCCGCCTTCTGGTGGCGTGGCGCAAACAGGGCAGACTACGTTTTCCTCTCACGGTCAAGGCGAGCGGACAGGCGGCGCGTGAGCCCGGCTTCCTTCTCATCCAGGAGGGAGCAAGCATGATCGGTATCGAAATGACCGAGGCAGTCACGGAGGAATGGCAAAAGAACATGACAAGGTCGGCGCAAGAGTCTTCGCAACAGGAATCCCTGGCCGTCGCAGAAAATCTGAGGCCCTATATGAATCTTGGTCAGGCTTCCCGGGAAATCACGGAAGCGATCAGGAAAAAAGTGAAGAAGTACGAGAACGGCTACTATCGGAATAGTGCATGTGACCTCGTCGTTTACGACAATATGGAATGCTTCGAGAGCTTTACCGAGTCCTCCCCCCCTGAAATCGACCCCACTGGTCTCGCGGGCCACTTCAGGCAAGTTCATGTGATCAACGAAAACCGCGTCTTCACCGATGTGCTCGGAAGCGGGCAAGGCTGCGTTGATGTATCCAGGGATTATGAAATCGATTTTGTCGAATGGGCTCAACACCAGGCAGGACTGTTGGAGGACGGGAATTATGACCAGTTGGATGTTCCAGGTATTGCAGAGGAGTTAAGGAGTTTGGGTAAATCAGATTTACGCTCGCTGGGGAGCCATTTGCGCGTTTTGCTCAGCCACCTGCTGAAGTGGCGCTACCAGCCACGCCGTCGCAGCCGAAGCTGGAAGTCTTCAATTGAAAATTCTCGTATCCAAATCACAGACCTGTTAAGCGACTCACCAAGCCTGATGCGCCAACTCACACTGGAGGATTCCAGGTCCAGGCTGAACAAGGCCCATGCCCAAGCCCGGCGTCTTGCGTCCGAAGAAACCGGAATTGAAATCGCGACATTTCCCGAAATCTGCCCGTTCCGGGTGGAAGATATCCTCAACGACGAATACCTGCCGGAAAATGGGCGCAGCAGAACCTGACCCCCTCAAAGCGAACAAATCAGGCAGGCTTGGTCTTCCGGGTCGTCTTCTTCCTGTTCCAGCAGCAGCTCCTGCCAGCGTAGGTGGAAGACTTGTCGTCGTTGACAATGATGTGGCGAAGCAGTGGCAGGCTTCCGGTGCCGTCATCAGGCATCTCGAACACCAGCCACTCCCATTCGATATGGTCCCTTCGCAGGTCGGGGAGCTTGTCCCTGAACTTGAGGCTGACGGCGTGGCCCCGGGCGTAGCCGAGGAGTTCGTCGGCGCTGATGGGGTGGAAGCCGCGGCTGCGGTTTTCTCCTTCGTCCCTGCCCAGGCGCAGGTTGATGACGAGCAGGCCAGAGGGGTTGAGCAGTTCGGTCAGGATGCGGAATGCGCGTTCGCGGGCGGATTGGGGGACGTGCATCCAGACTGCGCAGAGCAGGATGAGGTCGAAGCGGCGACCGAGTGCGCGGAGTTTCCCGAGTTCGGGCAGGGCGTCTTCGAGCCAGGTGACGCGGGGGTGGGCGTGCCGCTTGCCGGGTTCGCGGAACCTGCTGGGTTCGACGGCGACGACTTCCCAGCCCTGAGCGGCAAGCCAGTTGGCGTCGCGGCCGGTGCCGGCGCCGATGTCGCAGGCGAAGCCCGGCCTTCGGTCTTTCAGGAATCTTGGCGCCCAGGCGCGGTGGACGATTTCCGGGTCATGGGAGTGGTACTGCTCGAACAGCGCGTCCCGGTTCTCGTTGTAGTAGGAGGTGCTGCCCAAGGCGCTTTGCTCGCTGCTTTTCTATGGCCGACTTAAGTCAGTTTCAGCGAAAAATCTGCGTGTTCCAACAAGTCTTGATGGACCGGGTGCCCTAAAGTTACAACAGCAAATTGTACCCCTTCCCGGCGAGCGAACTTCATTGGTGGTACAAAATCACTGTCACCAGTTACGAGAACAAGTAGATCGACTTGCTTTTTGAGGGCCAATGAGGCGATATCCAGACCAATTCGCATGTCGACACCTTTCTGCTGGAGTGAAGGTCGAAAATCATTTGCTGTAACCTGATGCTCCTTTCCCCCAGCAGGCAGTTTTCTTTGATCGAGTTCCCAACCTCGGAAACGGATCTCGCCCATGCGTAATGCGAAGTAATCTATGGCTTTCAGATCTTGTAAAAGCTTTTTGTTATGTATTGTCAGTGGATCTTTCTCAAATGCGTGAACTCCTCCATTTAATGGCCGATTCTTCGTCTTCGAAAACGGGGGAGCATCATAGTAATAGACTCGATAGAGGTATTTGTTTTCAAGGAGTCTTTGAGAACATATTTGATATACTAGGCGCTTGAAATCTTCTGCTTCAACAGGATTTTTCGCGGAACCCAACTTAGACTTTGCAAAGCCAGCATCAATAAGTATTGCAAACGTTTTCAAAGCGGTTCTTCTTCCTGGGCAGGAGCCAGAGCCGCACGCGGGAGACTTAACTCCACTTTGAAGGGTACGTGCGGATGGCGTCTTTTAAACTCGGTGGAACCAATCTGCATATTTCCGAGTGATCGAATTGTCTACCACACAAGAATTTATGTCAAGCACAATGCAATTGGACGCACCGAATCTGGCAGACAGGCAGGGATGGCCCCTCTCCCGGATGATGCTGTGCGCCCGGGGACAGGATAGGCTCGTGAGCGAACGGGGAGGGCGAAGCCGTCGCATGCCCCAGACGGATACGTCCTGACGCGCCACCTACCTCAATGCCCGCAGGCGATCAGGGCCTTCGGTGTCGAGTACGAATGAGATCGGCACCGACTGGGGCAGATAGCAGATCGCGTCGTCGCAGGCCTGATAGTTGAGGAATCCCGACAAGGTAATGGTTTCCATGTCGCCCAGCGCCTCCTCGGTTTCCGGCGTAGCGGCCATCACGACTTCCTGCAATATCGTGAACGGTTCCTGGAACACGGGCACGTATTCGTCGAGCGGGGCGAAATAGTAGATCTCCGATTCCGGAAACTCCATGGGCTCGAACCGGTACATGTCCGAAGGCGCCAGTTCGAGGCCGATCACCCGGTAGCCGTTGCCTTCCGCGCCCGGCGCATAGACATGCATGTTCTCGCCGGGCCGCACTTCGATGACGATGGAAAATCGCGTACCCATGCCCACGAGCGTATTGCTCGGCCAGGCGGTGAAATCGAGTTGCGGCGACGAGCCTTCGATGGCCTCGATGGGCGAGACGCCGATGCCTTCCTTGAGCAGCACGTTCGTGGTCGTGTTGCGTTCGCGGTAAAACTCCTCGAAGTAGCGGGAAGTCACGCGGCCTTCGCCATCGACGATGAACGTGCCGGGATACGGCGTGCCCACGAACAACTGACCCGCGCCGAATACCGAAACGTAACGCGCCACTTCGGCGACCAGTTCAGGATCTTCGGTGCCGTCTTCGAGCGCTTCTTCGGCTACGGTATTCAGGATGCCGTAACGCGCGATGACCTCGGACTCTTCATCCGACAAGAGGGGAAAATCGATACCGCGGCGCTGGGCGAAATCCGCCAGCACAGCGGGAGAATCGTAACTGATGGCCGCCGCGCCGATACCGGCGCTTTCCAGCTCATCCAATCGCTCTTGCAACTCCACGAGTTGCGCTTTGCAATAGGGTCACCAGTCCGCCGAGCGGTGGAACAGCAACATGGCGCCATTCGGCCCCATGATCGATTCGAGATCATGAGTATTGCCGAACTGGTCCACCATCTCGAAATCCGGAACCAGCTCCCCGACCTGCGGCCCGAGATCGGCCACTACGATCGGCTGTCTTTCCGCGGTCCCGGCCGCGTCCTGCCCGACAGCCCCGCCGGCGAATGCCAGCAGGGCCGAAACAGTCACCGCTACCGGCAATGTGTGTCGTTTCATCAGCTTGAGTCCCGCTTGTGACGTTGCCGCCCATTCTAGCAACGGAATCGCCAATTTCTGAAGTACCAAGAGCCTGCGCCACAGGAATTCGCGGCTGCAAATCCGCTCTCATCCACGCCCTTGGCCGCTCGATTTCGTTGAATATCCGCCAATATTCGCCTCAATCGATCAGCCAAGGGCGCGGCGATAGCGCATTTTCGCTTTCGCGAATTCCTGCAGCGCAGGCTCCTAGGCAATTTTCCTACTTTCGCGGTCGTAAAGTACGAGAAGGTAGGGAAATTCAGCACCTATAACGTCCATTTGCCGCCGCCTGGGCGCGCACATTGATGGCCTGATTTCCGGTTCGGGCCGCGTAATTCTTGATTTACCCGCACTCGGCGTTGTGATATAAAAACTCCAAATATGAAAGGCAAACTACTAGTAAAAGTATCAATAGCAATGATGATCACACAACAAGACCAGGCGATCAATCTCCTGCGCACCCGTGGGATGATGCGCCTGTCGGAGTTTCTGCGGGCTGGAATCACCGCCGCGACGATCGGCAGGATGGTCCGCGCCGGTCATCTGAACCGTCTCTCGCGCGGCATTTATCAACTGCCGGATGCGCCGCTCGACTTCAATCACAGTCTCGCCGAGGCCGCGAAGCGCGTCCCCGCCGGCGTGGTCTGCCTGACTTCGGCGCTGGCCTACCACGAACTGACCGACCAGCTTCCGCGGGCGGTGTGGATGGCGATCGGGACGAACGGCTGGACGCCCAAGCCGCGCTGGCCCGCGCTGCGGATCGTGCGCTTCACCGACGCGCTGCTAACGGATGATGTCATCACCGTTCCGATCGAGAAAGTCCCCGTGAAAGTTTTCGGCGTGGCCAAAACCGTTGCCGACTGCTTTCGGCATCGCCGCAAGATCGGCCAGGCTGTCGCGCTGGAGGGCCTGCAACAAGCCCTCCGCCAGCGCAAGGCAACCCCCGCCGAAATTGCCCGCCATGCCGCACGCGGCGGAGTCGCCACAATTATTCATCCCTACCTGGAGGCCCTGACCGCCAATGCCTAGGAGCCTGCGCCGTAGGAATTCGCGAAAGCGAAAATTCGCTATCGCCGCGCCCCTGGCCGGTCGATTGAGGCGAATATTGGTGAATATGCAACGAAATCGAACGGCCAGGGGCGTGGATGAGAGCGGATTTGCAGCCGTGAATTCCTACGGCGCAGGCTCCTAGGCCCGTCAAAAACATCAGCGCCTCGGTTCGAGCCCGATTGCTGAACGTCAGCAGGGAAAAGAACCTTAACTTCGAACTCGTGTTAAACCGATATGCGACTGAGCGCTTGCTATATCGCCTCTCGCAGTCCCGGTACGCGGACCGTTTTGTGACGTGGTCTCCGCGCTCGAAGCGTATTTGCTGCCTGTGGCGTTGGCCACGCGAGATGGAAATTAGCGATCTGGATTCGAATGTAGTTTATGGACAAGAACTAACTCAGTTTGAGGTCGCGACGTAATTGAGCGCACTCCCGCAGATAGAGATTGATGAGGCTTTGGTATGGAATGCCCTTCGCCGCGGCCATGTCCTTGAAGTAGGCAATGGTGTCTTCGTCGATCCGAATCGTTACCTGCTTCTTGAGCTGCTTTGTGTAAGGGTTCGCGGAAGAATCTGAAAAATCGTAATTGTCACGCATTTCGATAACCTTCAAAGCACTGCGAAGTGACAGGCAAGGTGGGATTTGAAGCCTGTGTATGGCGCTCAGGCAACCGCATCAAGTCCGTTCTTCTCGACCAGGGTCAGAAGTTTCAGCGATGCTCCACGCGGGCGCTTTTGACCTCGTTCCCACTGGCTCACCAGTCCGGCCGTCACGTTCAGGTATCTGGCGAACACAGCCTGGCTCGCATTTTCGCGAATACGAATTGCGCGGATTCGTTCCGGTGACAACTCTTCGATGGGGGTGAGACACAAGTCATCGAAAACCTTCATCGTCCGCTTCGGCATGACTCCCGCTTCGGCCAGACCGAGCGCCGCTTCGTGAACCGCCGCCAGAGCGCCGCTCTTGTACTGTTTTGTCATCACACATCACCTCAACGATCGTGCCGTTTGAAATCGCTGCCCTCAAACCGTATTCATCCATTGCCAGCATAGTCTCGGCCAGCAGGCGGAAGGCATTGAGCTCATCTTTGCCGATGTTGTCCTGTCCACTCTTCGCAAAGCCAAAGTGCGAACCAATTTACGTAAGCTTGCGGTTAACCGCTATTCAGAATCCCCTTCATACTTGCTTCCATTTTTTGCACAGTGCTGACGGACAGTATCGAGCCATCGATCATACCAGTACCAATTCCCGGCCACTTCAACTCCAAACCCTTTGCCAGGATTTTTTCCTTCCAAACTCTTCCATAGCATCGTATGGTGATGCATATTAAATTTCTTGTACCCTTCTTCATTCATTAGCGAAACAATTTCGCTTGGCAGACGCTTAGGACGCTCCACTTCTTTCAAGACTATTTGCTGATATTTTTCATTGATCTGAGTGCCTAGGCTTGAGTCAAGGGGAACAAATTGGATGACCTCATCAGCTTGGGCTTTCTTACTAGTCACAATAGGAGCAAACAAAAATCTCCTCCTAAAATGAGGAGACTTTAAATCTTCTTCGGATAATTCAGAATCGAATTCCGCAACGTACTGAGCAACACGAGATGGCAGTGAGACCACCGAATCTTGCGTATCATAATTTGCTTCTTTTAGGTCCCGAAATTGCAGTGTAAATGCAGCCACAGAATCAATAGAATGCTTGCTGCCAAATAGATCGCATATATACCTTTCATAGTTTAGGCAACAAGCCAAATAGCGCCCAGAAAATCTTTCATTTATACCCACGGCCCAATGATGTTCAATTTCATTTCGCAACCCGATTAAGAATTCTAGATTTAATTTGGTGGGTCGGTCTAGTGGACAAGCTGTATTTCTGAGACACTTAGTCAGTTCCCAATACTTGAATCTCCCGTTAATCCTTATAAACTTCCTTCTCTTAGGACCTGTTTCATAGTATCGATATTCAATGCCGGATTGACGAAAATATGCGTGTAAAAGATATGTCCACGCTATTACCATGAGAACGATGAAGGTCTCAGCCTTGAATTTTGTAAGTGGATTATTAAAGGTCTGCACAGCATTTAGTGCTGCTTCTCTAGATTTGGCAATCAGCTCTTTCTTTATCGATGGACCTCTATTTCTACCCATTTCATGGCCTTACCAAGTTGGCGCCGCATCGATTATAGATCAAGAATTCGGAAAACTACTAATGGCATAGGAAACGATAAGTTATTTTTTGAAAATGCAACTGAGTGAATAGGCAAGAAAATTGTTGTAAATGACTTCCATGCAGCTTTGCCGCCCGATCTAGCAACGGATTCGGCAAATTCTGAAGTATTTGACAATTTTCCTACTTTCGCGGTCGTAAAGTACGAGAAAGTAGGAAAATATTGAAAATTCTCCCTGAAAATGCTACTTTCTCGTACTTTAGAACGGAGAAGGTCGGAAAATGCTCCATCTCGTCGGGGAAACCATAGACAAGCATCGCGCCCAATATGGCGTGGAGACCGGCAAACTCGTGCAGGTCATGCGGGGAATCTATGTCGAGGCGGATGACGACGCCGACGCGGTGCTGTTCGATCATGCGCTGCGAATCGCCGGCTATCTCTACCCCAGCACATATCTTTGCGGAGCCAGCGCCGAACTGCTCGCGCCCACCCCGGATTTCCGCCTGTTCCTGGGCGGCAATCGCAACAGCCGAACGAGACTGCGCAACCTGGAAATCGTACAGACCCGCGCCCCGCATGCGCCCGAAACGGAGCAAGTGGAAACTTCCGACTCGCTGGGCGACTTCAGGGTCCGCCGCTCAAGCTTGCGCTTTCGATATCTGGAATCCTTCCGGCGGCGTAGCGAAGCCGCCGCGGCCATGTCTACCACGATGCAAAGCGATATCGCCGCGCGTCTGATCGATGCCGGCGGTATACAAGCGGCCGCGATGGAATGCTGGCGGCTGGCCGAAACCAACGGCTGGCGCAAGGAAGCGGCACGGGCGGAGGCCTTTTTCAAGACTCCGTTGCGAGAGGCGCCGCCGCCGGAAGCCGTGCTTCACGTGGGCTGGCATGGCGAACGGGTCGGCGCGCTTTCCCATGACGGTTCGGTCTGGCGTTGGGAGCAAACCGCTCCGGAAGCCGCTTTCCCGGTTCGAGCGGGGCCGCCGGGACGATTACCGCCTTTCATCGAGAGCCTGCTGCCGGAAGGCTGGCTCGAACGCGTTCTGCAACCGAAATCGGAAGTCGAGCGCGTATCCGCCGGCAAGCGCTACTTGTCGAATATCGTGATTTCGGCGAACCCGGAAGATCTTCGGTCCTTTCCCGCCGACGTGCTCGAAGGGCGGCTTGAGTCGTTCACCCGCGAAGGCGTTTTTACGGGAGGCTACGAAGGCCCCGCGCCCGCTTTCGAGAAATCGCTGGAAGATCGCATGGCCGAATTGTTCGCCTCGGCCGCGACGCCGCGCCTGTCGGGAGTTCAGATCAAGCTGCCGATGAATCTCTCGGCGGAAGGATTGTTGCGGCCGGCCCACGACCGGGCCTTCTCGCATATCCTCAAACCGTCGCCAGGCGCAGGATTCGAAGAACTTCCTCGCGTCGAAGCGGCATGTCTGGCGGCGGCCCTAGCCTGCGGATTCGACACTCCCGCTCATGTGATCGTCACGATGCCGCAAGGCTTGCCCGATGCGCTGCTGATCGAACGATTCGACATCCGGCGAGACCGGAACGACCAGCGCAGAATCGCACTGGAAGACATGGCGTCCGTGCGCGGAGTCGCCCCCGCCGAAAAGTACGAGGGCTCCATCGAACAGGCCGCGCGGGCGCTGCGGGGCGTCTCCACCGATTCCGAGGCGGACATCTTGACGTTGCTCGGACGCTCTATCTTTGCCTGGCTCATCGCCGACGGTGATTTTCATCTGAAGAACATGGGCATGCTGAAAGTGGTGCCCGAGGGCGCGAAGAGTTTCGCTTCCGTACGCTTCGCGCCGGTCTACGACACCGCGACTACCCGGGTCTTTCCCGGCCTTGCAAACGATCAAATGGCGTTAGCGCTGGCGGGCAAGCGGGATCAGCTGACAAGCGGAGATTTCGTCAAGGCGGGCGCGACCATGGGCCTGAGCGCCGCAGCAGTTCGCGAGTGCGTCGAGTCCATTCGCCGCCGCCTGAGCGCACATGTCGAGAGCCTGAGTTTCCCCTCGAACCGCGTCAATCAGGCCATTGAAATCTGGAAGGACAGAATCAAGTTCGCCAACTCAGTTTGAGGTCGCGACGCGACTGGGCGCACTCCCGCAGATAGAGATTGATGAGGCTTTGGTAAGGAATGCCCTTCGCCGCAGCCATGTCCTTGAAGTAGGCAATGGTGTCTTCGTCGATCCGAATCGTAACCTGCTTCTTGAGCCGTTTTGCGTAAGGGTTCGCGGAAGAATCTGAAAAATCGTAATTGTCACGCATTTCGAAAACCTTCATAGGAATTTTTTTCCGACTGGTTCGCTCTCCTGGCCGAGATAATGCGTATGCGGTCCTCATTGCGAACGCAATGGCAAACGACCAGCAATCGAAACTGGCGACTCATCCCGAGCAAAATGAACCTGTCCTCCTCTTCAGAGTGATCCGGATCGGCGATCAGGCGCGCGTGCTCATCGATAAACGCGGTTTCGGCTTCCTCGAAAGACACGCCATGCTTCCGCTGATTGGCAGCATCCTTGTTGACGTCCCATTCGAAGTCCAGCCGGTCCATCGGTTGATTATAACTACAATGTATGTACTTTCAAGCGCACAGTATCAGATTCCCGTGACCGGTTCGCAATCCCGGTTCGCCCCGGATGATGTCATCACCGTTCCGATCGAGAAAGTCCCCGTGAAAGTTTTCGGCGTGGCCAAAACCGTTGCCGATTGCTTTCGGCATCGCCGCAAGATTGGCCAGGCTGTCGCGCTGGAGGGCCTGCAACAAACCCTCCGCCTGCGCAAGGCAACCACCGCCGAAATAGCCCGCCATGCCGCGCGCGGCGGAGTCGCCACAATAATTCATCCCTACCTGGAGGCTCCTAGGCCCAAAGTGGTTCGATTGCCCTGTACTGCTGGATATGCCATTGCCGAGGCTGCGCGGTTACGCGCGCGAAAGCCAACTAATCCGCACCCGATCAAGGGAAAACCGCCTCTTCAATGGACGACCGCCGCGAATAGGGCGCACTACCGGATTTCCTCATTCCATCCAAGTCTGTCGGCGAAACCGATATAATCCAGAACGAGTCAAATACTCCAAGGGCCAGATTCGGCGAAATCGAAGAGGCGACCCCATGACCAACTGGACGACATGCGCCGCGGTGGAGCGCAACCCCCGCAAGATCAGCGGAGCATGGGCATTCGTCGGAACACGGGTGCCTGTGTATGCGCTGTTCGAAAACCTGGAAGCGGGCGCGGCGGTGCAGCAGTTCCTGGAGTGGTACCCCGAGGTGAAGGAATGGCAGGTGGCGGCAGTCCTGAAACATGAGTCGGAATACTTGAAGACTCCGGCCTGAAAGTGAAGATTCTCTTTGACCACGGAACTCCGGCTCCGCTTCGGCGCCATCTTCCGGAACATTCGGTGGACCGGTCGGCGGAACGGGGATGGGAGCTATTGGAAAACGGGGAGTTACTGCGCAAGATTGAACTTCGTGATTGTAGTATACGCGGGGAAGTGGCAACGCACGGGACGGAAATTTGGACAATTTACCCGAATCCGACGCTTCGCGGCCACCACGCAGGAGATGTATTTTGAGTAGATTATGGGAATGGCCCGGTTCCCGCTGGTGGCGCGTTGACCTCCACACGCACACACCCGCTTCACACGACTTCGCGCCCCCGGCTGGCTGGGAAAGCCCAGGCTGGACTCAATGGTTAGAGGCCGCCAGAGATGCCGGGCTTGATGCAGTCGCCATCACAGACCACAACACCGCAGCGGCGATTGAGGAATTGCAGCAAGTCAGTGGTTCCGTGGACAACTCCCCAATTCTGTTCCCTGCTGTCGAACTCACCGCCAGTGATGGCACCCACCTGTTGCTACTAATGGATCCGAGTTGCTCGCATCAGCATATCGAAGACCTTCTTTCCAGAGTCGGCGTCCCGGTGGAAATGCGCGGTCAGCAAGATGCTCGATCATCTCACAGCATCGAACAGATTCTCCGCGAGTGCGGAAACGACACTCTCATCGTCGGTGCCCATGTAAATGGCCCCAGTGGATTGCTGGAATTGGAGGGCCAGCAAAGACTCGCAGTATTGAAGAACAGAAATCTTGCGAGCGTAGAGGTCGACCCCAACAAAGCAATCGAAGATCATTGGTTAGACGGCAGTCTTCCTGAAATTCAACGAAAGCTTCCACAGGTATGGTGCTCTGATGGACATTCCCCAGACTCTCTTGCGAGGCGGTTTACATGGATAAAAATGACCAAGCCAGACTTGGAAGGACTTCGTCTGGCGCTATTGGATGGTCCAGCATCCCTCAAACCCGTTTATCTGGAAACTTCTGGTAATCCAAATGAGCATGCAAATCTTGCCATCGAAAGCATCACCGTCGCCAACGGCAAGTTTATCGGCAGGAAGCCTCCAATGGAGGTTAGATTCAACCCTTGGTTGAATGCAATCATCGGAGGCCGGGGGACTGGTAAGTCTACACTCGTTGATTTCTGCCGCAAAACGCTCCGCAGAGACTCAGAGCTAGACAGCAGCGAACATGGTGAAGAAGGTTCATTACGGACTCTCTTCGATCGTCGAATGCGCATTCCGCCTTCTCGCCATGAGGAAGGACTGTTGACAGCTAACACAAGCATCAAATTGATTTACCGCAAAGACGGCGAAAGATTCGTGCTATCTTGGCAACAACACGCTGCAACCCCTTCGGTGGCTCGGCTTGATGGAGATGAGCTGATTCCAGAGGAAGGCGATATTCGCGAGCGGTTCCCGGTACGCCTATACGGGCAAAAGCAACTCTTTGCACTTGCCCAGGATCCAAACGCGCTACTCACGGTCATTGACGATAGCCAATCCGTTCGTAAGGCCGACCTGGAACGTCAAATCAGGCAATTGAGGGATCGCTATTTATCGCTGAGAGCCGAAGCTCGCGCGGCAGCGCACCAAGCTGCGGATCTTCCTGGCCGGGAAGCTAATCTAGCTGATGTTCGCCATAAAATGGATATTCTGGAAAAAGTTGGACAGGCAAAAATTCTCAATAATTACCGACGCTTACGGCAACTTGACGATACTTGGAAAGCAATACGCCAAACAACTAACCAAGCAATAGAATCGCTAGAGCTTAGCGCCGCCGAACTTTCGGTAGCTGACTTCGACTTGCGTCTTGTAACAGAAGATGATCCTTCAGGGGAAAGTCTCCGACGCATGCACGAGACCTTGAAAAGGACTGTCGAGGGATTAAGCAGTAATGTACGTGAACGAATAGGGCAAGCTAAGCAAGAAATTGCCAATATCGACGGAAGCACGGAAGCTGCGGAATGGCGTTCCGAACTAGTGGCGAGACAGCAAAATTTCATAGAAGCAAGTGTTCAACTTGCCGAGGAGGGCATTTCCGATCCAAACGAGTATCAAGAGTTACTAGAAAGGGCCGGCGACCTTGAACGTGAGATAGCGGCGCTTCGACGGCAGCGTGATCGAGTGAATGAATTACAACTGGAGGCTGAAGCGGTACTCGTAGATTATCGAGAGAAACGAACTGAGTTGAGTAACAGGCGCATCAGTTTCGCGCATGAAAATTCAAATCAGGCCATACAAGTAGAGGTCGATTCTTTTTCGAACAGAGAGCGATTATCAGAATTCTTGATCTCGACTCTCGGCATTGAGCGCTTTGAAAGCGACCGTCAAGCTATTGCAAGGAGAATACAACCCGAAAAGAGCAAGTCTTGGACTTGGGAAACTCTTGACAAACTTGTCGCGGAGGCGCACGACTTCATTTCGGGAGAGTCCAATCACTGGCCCGCGAAAGACCATCGCTTCCAATCCACACTTAAATCAATCCCACTGGAAAGGATCGACAGTCTAGCTCTGTACCTGCCTGAAGATGCAGTCAAAGTAAGCTTTAAGGATCCAAATCAAACCGGCAGCAATTGGAAGCCGCTTACCCAGGGATCTCCAGGACAACAAACCGCGGCACTGCTGGCATTCGTCCTGGGTTATGGATCCGAACCGATTATCCTCGACCAACCCGAGGACGATCTGGACAACACTTTGATATATGAATTGCTGGTCAGCCGTCTTAGGGAAACCAAGATCAATCGGCAAATCATAGTCGTTACGCACAACCCCAATATCGTAGTCCATGGCGACGCCGAGTTCGTACTTTCACTTGAGGCAGGCCATGGTCAAAGCCGAATCGTTTGCGATGGTGGACTTCAGGAACAAAAAGTTCGAGATGAAATCTGCCGAGTAATGGAGGGCGGTCGCGAAGCTTTCGAAAACCGCTACAATCGAATCATTCCACCAAAGAGTTCAGCGCAATGATTGATCGTAGCGAATTAGCGCGACGCATACGCCTCGGCGAAGACTCGACACTTGAACTCAAGCGGGTATTGTTAGCCGGCTCAAGAATCAAGTCGCCCGAACGCAATGAAGTCGCTGATGAGTTGGCAGCCATGGCCAACGGTTGGGGTGGTACGCTGGTTTTGGGAGTCGAAGACCGGAGTCGGGAAGTGCTGGGCATTCCTCTCGACCAGTTAGATACAGCCGAGACCTGGGTTAGGGAAATATGTAACGATTCCATAATGCCAGCTCTTGATGCACTAATTCAAAAGACTGAATTGCCGAGTTCTGACGGTATTCCGGTACCGATTGTTTGCATTGAAATTTCCCGAAGCCTTTTTGTTCACAGAAGCCCAGGAGGCTACTTCCGTAGAATCGGCAGCTCGAAAAGAGAGATGTCCCCGGAACTGCTTGCACGCCTTTTCCAAGAACGCAGTCAAAGCCGCGTCATACGTTTCGACGAGTCTCCAGTGCCAGGAACGTTGCCGGAAAATCTGGACGAATTGCTGACTCGACGATTCTTTCGAACTGAAGGTGCCCTGGAAACGACCGAATTGCGCAAGCTACGGATCGTAACAGAGGACGAAGATGGCACTTTGCGAATTACACTAGCTGGCGTACTGCTTTGTACCGGAGAGCCCAGCCGATGGCTTCCTCATGCGCAAATTCAAGCGGTAAGTTACGCTGGCGAGCGAAAAGACATCAACTATCAGAATGACGCGCGCGATATCGGTGGACCGCTTGACAGACAGGTTTTGGAGGCCTTGCATTTCGTACGCCGGAACATGCACGTAGCCGCCGAGAAGTCCATGGCTCGAACGGATCGCCCTCAGTTTAGTGAACGTGCGGTCTTCGAGGCATTGGTAAACGCAGTGGCACATCGCGATTATTCAATGGCAGGCGCCCAAGTGAGATTGCACTTATTCCGAGACAGGCTTGAGTTGATCGTTCCAGGCGCACTGGCCAATACGCTGACGCCAGATAGCATGGAACTGCGGCAATACAGTCGAAATGAGTTAATCGTTTCACTGCTCGCACGCTGTCCGGTAGTAGAGCAGGAAGTATTCGTGCGTTCGCATATGATGGACCGACGTGGCGATGGCGTTCCGATCATTTTGAGCGAGAGTACTGAACTTTCCGGGCGAAAACCGGACTACGAGATCTTAGATGATAGCGAAGTGCGCCTGACGATTTGGGGAAGTGAATCGTAATCGCCACCCAACGGTTCCACCGGGCTAAATTGCAAGGTGTATATTTTGCTGATTATTTCCTTCGTCTTGCCGTCGTAACAAATGGCAGTGGTTGACCTATCTTCTCATACCGTGCGAAAAGATGTTCGACACGTTCGCGTTCGGAAGCGAAACCTTTGGGCCGATAGAGGCGATCCACGGCGCGGTCGAGGGCTTGGTGCGCCTTGCGGAGATTGGGAGGCATCAGGTCGGGGTCGTAGAGTTCGGCGAGCGTTGCGCCAGGGTGGGCGGCGCGGGCGTCCAGTACGGCTTGGGCCAGGGGTTCGAGCTTTGACAGCCTGGCGCCTTTGGGTGGTGTGGGAAACGTGTTGTAGACGAGGCCGATGGAATAGCGGTAGCGACTCTCCAACCGGCCACCGATGTGGCGCAGCCACGCCATGTGCATGGCCGAAGTCAGCAATGCGAAATCCGCCAGGGTGGCATTCTCAAGTATCCTTACAAGGTTGCTCGGAATTACGGGAGGCTCAAGCCAACCAATTGGCGCATACTCCCGCCGCTCCGAACTGACTTCTGGAATCACCAGAAAAGGTTTCTCCGGAACAACGTTCACATGATACAGCGCCGGTGTCTCGGCAAGTTTTTGCGTCGGCGGACTTTTACTTGTTTGCCGATAAGCGCGAACAGCAGCCATCCGTTCCCGAATCCTGGGCATTTTCGCAAGGGCTTTTGGGGAAGCGTCTTGCAACGCGAGAATCCACCGCTCCCCTCCTTGCAGATATTCCTTCGCGCCCACGAACGGGCGAACATAGGGAGGCGCTTCCGGTTCCGCAACAAAGAATTCCTTGCGTTCTTCCGCGTTGAAAATGTAGTTGCCGCCATCGATGGGTTTGGAGCCGATAATCAGCTTGCCCAAGCCGTTGATCGGAGAGCTTTCTTCCCGCACCACCAGATGCGGGTTGGAAAGTGTGCCGCCATCGAACAGATACGGCGAAAGCACGGAGTGGCCGCTTTCTTCGGGTTCGCCGTTTATGTCGGGATAAGCAAACAGCCGTTTCCGAGGTCTGGCGGCATCCCGCTGGTCCAGACCAAGAATGACGACGTGCACGTGGGCCTTGCCCCGAGCGTCGGAACCCCAGGCAAAAGTACGGTGAGCGAAAGCAATCTCAAGCTTGCAACGTTCGAACAGGATCGGCCAGAGTTGCGCGACCTGCTCACCCTGCGTTAGCGAATTGGTCGCGACGAAGCCGATGCGGGCATTGCTATCCCGCACATACTCACCCGCCTTGATGAACCAGGCTGCAACATAGTCCAGTGTGCCGCCGCTCTTGCCGAGGACCGCAATCCGGCGAACCTGATCGCGTTGCTCGTCGGTCTGGTACTTCGCGCCGACGAAAGGCGGATTGCCAAAGACAAATGAGCATTCGGCGGGCGGCAACAGTTCGGACCAATCCGTTTCCAGCGCGTCGCAATGGACAATGTGGGGAGATTTCTTGAGCGGAATGCGGGTAAAGGTCTTGCCGAATTCCAGGCTGAGTCGATTGTTCATGACATGGTCCATCATCCACATCGCGGTCTCGGCGATTCTTGCGGGGAACTCACCGATCTCAATCCCGTAAAACTGGTCCACATCGATATCCGAAAGCGTGGTTACGTCGAGTTCGTCCTGGGTTCCCAACTCCCGCAGAACTTCAATTTCCAGCAAGCGCAGTTCTCGATAGGCGATGACGAGGAAATTGCCGCAGCCGCAGCCTGGGTCGAAAAACTTCAGTTCTCCCAGTTTGTTCTTGAACTGAATGAGGTCGTTGCGGCGACGGCTGTCCTTTCGAGATTGCAGTCTCGCGAATTCGGCGCGGAGATCGTCCATGAAAAGGGGTTCGATCACCTTGAGGATGTTCTTTTCGGTCGTGTAGTGGGCGCCCTTGGCGCGACGCTCGACCGGGTCCATCACCGACTGGAACAACGCGCCGAAGATCGCGGGCGAGATGCTCGACCAGTCGAAACGGCAGGCGTCGAGCAGCATTTCGCGCATGGGGGAGTCGAAGGCGGGGATTCGCAAGGGTCCGTCGAACAGCCGACCGTTGACGTAGGGAAAATTGGCGAGGTCTTCGTCGAGAGTGCTTTGCCGGTTCTCGACCGGCGTATTGAGTACCTGGAACAATTGGGACAGCCATAACCCGAGATCGGAACCGTCTTCGCGGGTTCGCGATTCGAGAAAATCGAAGAAGATGTCACGAGGCTCGAAAATGCCAGTGTCGTCGGCGAACAGACAGAAGGCGATTCGGACGAGAAAACACTCAAGATCGCGACCCTGGTAGCCCACGGCTTCGAGCGCGTCGTGAAGTCTACCGACGAGTTCAGCCGCCTTGACGTTGGCAGGGTCCTGGTCTCGGAACGTACGACGTTGGACGCCGACAATGAACCCAAATTTCTCGACATGGTGCGGCAGATCTGCAAGCGGAAAGGACACCTTCTCCCGCTCGTCGCGGTCGTAAAGCTCGAAGGTTTGGAAATCGCTTACGAGAATGTAGCGGGGCCGGTCCCGTTCCGGCAGCGCATCGAAATATTCGCCGGCCTGCCCGTACGCTTTCGCGAGGTCTCTACCCGCACTTTTTTGTTCAACGAGCAATTGCCCCGGCCAGAACAAATCGATGTATCCAGAGCGGTTGTCGAGTTTGTCGACGTGTTCTTCGTAGCGCGCCACGCTACGCCGCTTGACACCGAATACCTTGAAAAAATCGTTGTAGAAACTCTGCGATTCTCCCTTTTCGTAAGCGGCGTCGCGCCATTCGTTCGAGAACGCGGCGGCTCTTGCTCGTATTTCATTCCATGACAGGCGCATGTGTCGTGTTCAAGTCCCGGTTTGACGCAGAGTTTACTCCGAATCCGCCGTTCTTCCGCACCCGTGAAGTTTCCGCCATTTTTTTGCACAATGGGAGTCTTGCGTCACCTCGAAAGCCGGAGAGAACGATGGCCGACACGCTGATTGACCGTAATCCGGAAATTCTTGGCGGAACACCGGTTTTTTCGGGAACCAGGGTTCCGGTGCGAATCCTGTTGGAGCATCTGGAAGCCGGGGACCGGCTCGATAATTTTCTGCGGGACTTCCCGACAGTGACTCAAGACCAGGCTATCGCCCTTTTGGAAAGGACGATAACGAGGAAGCAGGCAACATGACCGATCAATCGACATTACTTGAGCGGATCACAGCACGGCCCGATGTATTTGGCGGGAAGCCCATCGTGCGCGATATGCGCGTTTCCGTGGAACTGATTCTCAGCCTGATGTCGCAAGGCGTGCCACAAGAAGAAATTCTCGATGACTACCCTGGTTTGGAACCGGACGATATCCGCGCCTGCACGGCTTACGCGCGCGCGGTAATTGCCGGAGACAGCCTGTCAGCAGTATCCGTCACCAAACCGTGAGGTTCTTGATAGACCGGTGTGCAGGCCGCAGATTGGCGGGGTGGCTGCGAACCCAGGGGCACGATGTCCGCGGCGCCTGGGAACTTGGCGCGGACCCCGGCGATAAGGCTCTTCTGGAACTTGCCGCAACCGAACAACGGGTACTCGTGACCATCGACACCGACTTCGGCGAACTCATTTTTCTGCACGGTCTGTCACATGCAGGACTGGTCAGGCTACCCGATGTGCCCGGACAGCAGCGAATCGCGATTGTTGCCGAACTCATCGCAAGTCATAGAAATATGTTGGAAACCGGCGCGATCATAACGGTTCGCGGCGAGCGAATCCGAGTATCCAGTGGCGGCGCGAGGCATTGAAGTAGCCTTGGCGTCCCTGCGACTTCCCAATTATTCTCCGGTTTGGCTCCTTGATTACTCCGTATCCGCCACCTGGGGTTGGCTGCCGTCGCCAGGGAGGCCCATGGACTCCAGCCGGCGCCAGCCGGCGAGGATGCCGCGCATGCCATGGTTGCCCTCGTGGCAGGCGTATTCGTAAATCGGGTCCTCGATGCGGCGCAGCGGGAACTTCGCCGACCAGGGCACGTCCCAGGTCAGCGGGTCTTCGATGGTGAAATCGTAGTCCAGCGTGTCCGCGTCGATTCGACGGATGCGTTCTTTGATCATCGTTTCCCGCGAAGCGCCGGAGCGGCTGTTCTGGTCGAAGTAGAAATGGCGCGTGCTGATCACCAGCGTGTCGCCGTCCCAGCGGGCGATGGAATCGCCGTCCCATTTGACATGGCGGGTCTGATGTTCGTCGTCGAAGCGGATGACCCGGGCGCGATGAATCATCTCGTTGAGAATCATCACGTGATCGGCGGTCTGCACGATCTGGATATTGTTGTTGTAGGAACCGGGCAGCAACGGTGGACCCGCGCTGCCGCTCATCAGGCAGCGGTCCTGCAGGGTGCGGGCTTCGGGCCCGATGCTGTTGGCGCGCACGTCGGCGCGAATGCGGGCGCGTTCCTGGCCGGACTCGTTGAGCGCCGGCATGCGTCCGTCGGGTGGGTCGTAGATCAGTGAAGTGCGGCGGTCGCGGATCGTTTCCACCCCGCGCTCGTACCAGAATTCGTTATAGGAAATCACGCCGGGCGGATAGCCTGCGCCGCCCACCGAGTCGATAATCAGGTCGCGGTTCTGGCGGCGGTTTTCGTAGGCTTCCCATTCGGCGGCCTCCGCCTCGGTCAATACTTCCCGGTCGGCGAGTTCCGCCGGGCGGTTGAGCGGGGTCAAGGTTCGATAGGTGTAGGTACCCTGCAAGTCGGGATGTCCGTGCTCGGTGCGGGCGAAATCTTCGCTCTGGGCAAGGTTTGCCGGAACGGGCAGCAAGGCGGCCGAGCCGAGCAGGCCAGCAAGCCATAGCGCTGAAGTTCGAGTTTTCACAATACCTCCTTTCACCGTGCAATGTAACGGACGAAGTTACGTGATCGACAGAATTATGCAAGCAGAACCGGGTTCGTGCCGGTGAGCCCGGGCCAATGGTGGCATGAACGAGCTCACGGAATTCCCAATGAGATTCTGCGACTTCGCTTCGCTACGCGCAGAATGACGGGTGGGGGAGCGACGCCATAACGGGAATTGCCGGTGTCAGCGGGTTCGGTGGGAAATCGGCCGCTCAGGCGGCGAGTGAGGCGAGTACGTAGCGGTGGCCGCTGAATGGGCGCCTGCCGTGCATGATCTGCATATTGTCGAGCAGAACCATGTCGCCGCTGCGCCATTGCAGGTCCACCGTCAGCTCCTCGGCGGTGTCGGATACGATTTGCATGGCGTCGTCCGGAATTTCCGAATGGTCGCCGAAGAAGATCGATTTCTCCGCCTCGTTGTGGCTGTCGTTCCAGCCGCGCCAGGCGGCGATGAGTTGATTGAAGAAGACATCCCTGCCGTCAGGCAGGGTTCGCACCGCCGGCAGGGCCGGGCTGCAAACCCGCAGCATTTCGCCACCCAGCCAGGACCAGCCATAGCCCAGCGAGCGCAAGTGGTTTTCCGCGTCCTTGCGGTTATCGGCGCTCAGGGTCTTGCACCAGCCCCGGCCCTGGCCTGATTCGAGGTCTTCCCCGGGCGGCATCACATTGATATAGCGTACGCCGAGCCGCTCGCACTTGTCGATGAATTCCGGTGTGCGCTCGCGCAGGCATTCGAGCAGCCGGTGGGAACGGCACAGCGGGGTCTGGCCGCCCCGGTTCGGCGGAAACTCGCAGAAGAAGAACAGCCGTTGGGGATGCACCGGCGTCTGGGCGAGTTCGTGGTGCAGATGGATCTCCACATCCGGCGGCGCCTCATTGGCGGTGAACACCCGCTCGGTGCGATGGCGGCGCACCGCATTGGACATGGATTCCTCGAAAGGAAAGTTCTTCAGGCCAAAGGCGCGGATGGCCTGATCGAAGTCCTCATCGGTAATGAAGGGGAAACCGCGAAACAGGATGGCGCCGTTTTCGCCAAGTTGCCGCAGGAGCGGTTTCCGGTTCGCCGCAAGCCAGGCGAACGCCTCAGGCCGGTTGGACGAACCATGACGGGCCACATAGACCATCGGGAACGGCCCATCCGCTCGTTCCGGGTCGGGGGATTCGGTGAGTCGGGCGGAAAAGGTTTGCATGGGCGCCGGATGCGGGCTGTGATTCTTGTGCGTATTTTCTTCAATCATAAATCGGATGAAAAGTATTGAAAGCGGCTTCGCAGAAAACGCCGGGGTCATTGAAGCGCCGGTTGCGGTTGAGTTTGCTGATGGCGGCCATTTCCTCCCCGCTGAGGCTGAAATCGAACAGCGCCAGATTCTCCCGCAGCCGCTGCCGGCGCGATGTCTTGGGAATCACCGCGGTTCCCCGCTGCAAGGCCCAGCGCAGCAACACCTGGGCGGGGCTGCGGTTGAGCCTTTCCGCCGCCGCCAATACCGCTTTTTCGGCCAGCGCCGACTCCTTGGCCTCCGCCATATCCAGCTCCAGATACGAAGCCGCGCCCAAGGGCGAAAATGCGGTAACCGCCAGACCATACCGCCGCGCCAGCCGCAGCAGCGGAAGCTGGGTCAGCCAGGGGTGGGATTCGATCTGCAACATTACGGGCCGGATGCGGGCGTACGCCATCAGGTCGTGGAGCAGGCCGCTGGAATAGTTGCACACGCCGATGCGCCGCACCAGGCCCTCATCCACCAACTGCTCCATGGCGGCCCAGGTATCCGCCAGGGGCACCGGGGCGATTTCCATCGCCGGTTGCGGCTTCCCGGGCTGAAACAGCCACTCCGGCGGGTAGCGCTCGGCGAAATCGACATAGCGCAGGGCGATGGGGAAATGCACCAGGTAGAGATCCAGGTAGCCCAGGCCGAGATCGGACAGGCTGCGCTCGCAGGCCGGCCGCACGTGGTCCGGATGGTGATAGGTGTTCCACAGTTTGGAGGTGACCCAGAGATCCTCCCGCACGCAAACTCCCCCGGCGATGGCCTTGCGGATACCATCGCCTGCTTCGGCTTCATTGCCATAGTCTGCGGCGCTGTCGAGATGGCGGTAGCCCGTCTCGATGGCGTGGGCCACCAGGCCGGCGGTCTCTTCCCGCGGAATCTTCCACAGGCCGAGCCCCACCCGGGGCATCATGGCGCCGTCGGCAAGCCGCATGGTCTGATTCATCTTGTCCTCCCACCGTCGTCAGCCGGCAACAATGCGCTTTGTTCCACCCGTGGCCGCCATAGCCATGCCGCCAGATTGCCCAGCGCCAGCAACCCGAGCAGCGGCCAGAAGGCATCGCTGAGGCCATTCACCAGCCCCACTGGCGAAAACAGCAGGTACAGCGCCGCCACACAGGACAACAGGCTCACCGCGCAGGGAATCGCAAAGCGCCAGGGCGTCAGGTCAACCCGTTCCCGGCGGCGGAAGCTCCAGGCCCGCCGCCGCGGCCACAGGGCGCCTGCCGCCAGCATGATCAGCACTTCCAGCACGAACAGGATGGCGTACAAGTGCAGGAAATGGATCCCGGTGCGCCCGGCAAGCACGAACTGGAACAGCCCGTAGGCAATGATATGAAAAGCGATGACGATTTTGGGCCCGAGGGCCGGCGTGCGGCGGGTAAACAGCCCCACCATGACGATGGCGATGACGGGTATGTTGTAGAAGCCGGTAAAGATGCGAATGATCTGCCACAATCCCTCGGGCGCGAATTGCAGCATGGGGGCGATGGCAAAGGAAATCAGGGCGATGCCGACCCCGGCCCGTCTGGCGATGCGTAGCATCTCCTCATCGCCGGGTTCGCGCTTTTGCAGGGGCCCCCAGACATCGAGACAGAACAGCGTTGCTGCGCTGTTGAGCAGGGAATTGAAGGAACTGAAAACCGCACCGAGCAACACCGCGAGAAAGAAGCCGGTGGCGTAGGCCGGCAGCACGTCGCTGATCAGCCGGGGATAGGCGAGATCGATGGTGGCGAGCCCGGGCCCGTAGAGGTGGTAGGCAATCACGCCGGGAATCATCATCAGGAAAGGCACCAGCACCTTGAAGAACCCCGAAAACAGCACCCCCTTCTGGCCTTCGGCGAGATTGCGCGCGCCCAGGGTGCGCTGGATGACGTACTGGTTGGTGCACCAGTAGAACAGGTTGGCGAAAATCATGCCGGTGAACAGGGTGGCGAATGGCGTGGGATCGTCGGCCGTACCGATGGCGTTGAGCTTTTCGGTTTCGGTGCCGGCCAGTATCGCCAGGCCCTCGCCGATGCTCCCCGACCCCAGCTTTGCCAGCCCGAGCAGGGGAACCGCAAGCCCCACGATGAGCAGGCCGACGCCGTTGATCGTGTCGGACACCGCAACCGCCTTGAGACCGCCAAAGACAGCGTAGACCGAGCCGACCACGCCGATCAGGACGATGGTGGACACCAGCGCCGGAAACTGCCCGACGCCAAGCAATGCGGGCACGTCGAACAGTTGCAGAACCGCCAGCGAACCGGAATAGAGCACGCCGGGAATGGTGATCAGGCCATAACCCACCATGAACAGGAGCACCGTCATCCGCCGCACGTCGTCGTCGAAGCGGTCGCTGAGGAACTGGGGCAGGGTGAAGAAGGCGCCCGCAAGGTAGCGCGGCAGGAAGAAGAAAGCCATGCACACCGTCGCCAGCGCCGCGGTCACCTCCCAGGCCATGCTGCTGAGATTGAAGCCATAGGCCGAGCCATTGAGACCGATGAGTTGTTCGGCGGAAAGATTGGTCAGCAGCAGCGAACCGGCGATGAACGTCGCGCCGAGGCCGCGCCCGGCAAGAAAATAGCCATCCCGGGTGCGGGTCTGGCCCCGGGTCTGACGCCAGGAAATCCACGCCACCAGCGCCATGAACAGCAGGCAGCTCGCCAGCGTTGTGAACAGATTGGAGGTACTCAAATGCCGCCTCTCCCGGAAAAGATTTTGCGACTGCGCTCCGCTCCGCGCAGAATGACATTGGCAAAGAGTATTGCACATTGACCCCGGCGGCTGGGATGGCACAATTGGCGCTGGGGTTTTGCGGGGTGGCACGGGAATGAAATTGCTGAGACTGTTGGGCTTGCCTTTGTTGCTCGCAGCCTGTTCCGGCGTGGTGGAAATCGAATCCGCCAATCAGAACAGCCGCGTGGCCTATGTGGTGCTGCACGCCACCTCGGAGAATTTCGCCGAGTCGGTCAGGCTGCTGACCACCAGAACCGACAGGCCGGTCAGTTCACACTATCTGATCCCGGCCGAGAACGACCCCAGCTACAACCGCTCCCGGCTGCGGCTGCACCGGTTCGTCGACGAAAACCGCCGGGCCTGGCACGCGGGCCAGAGCTACTGGGCCGGGGAAACCGCGCTGAATGACCGCTCCATCGGCATCGAGATCGTCAATGAATTCGACTGCAATGCGCCGCCGGACATCACCGTGGACGATGATCTCTCCCTGCTGGAGTGCGAGTTTCTGCCCTTTTCCGAAGCCCAGATCGAAATGACCATCGACCTGCTCCGGGGAATCCTGGAGCGCTTTCCGGATATCGACCCCATCGACATCGTCGCCCACTCCGATATCGCCATCATGCGCCGCTCGGACCCGGGCCCGCTATTCCCCTGGGAGCGATTGTACGAGTTGGGCATCGGCGCCTGGTATGACCGGGAAACCGTGGTGGAATACCAGTCGCGATTCAGCCGGGAGCCGCCGGGCATCCGGCTGCTCCAGACCGCCCTGCTGGCCCTCGGCTATCAGGTGGAAATCACCGGCGAGCTTGACAACCAGACCCGCTTCGCCCTGCGCGCCATGCAGTTGCATTTCCGCCCGGACGATGTTTCCGGCGAAGCGGATCCGGAGTCCGCGGCAATCATCTGGAGCCTGCTGGAAAAGTACCGCCCCGGCGAATTGCCTTTGCCTGGGGAAATGTAGTATCAAGCGGCTGGTGATTTCCGCTTTCGCCGCTGGCGCAACGGGTATCGGGCGACACTTCCCGCACCGGCGCATCCATCTTCAAGGAGGGCTCATGCGACTCATCATCTTCCTGGCCGGCATGGTATTTCTTTCCGGGGCGATGGCCCAGGTATTGCGTGAGGAAATCAGCGTGGAAACCATGCCCGAGCACGGGCCGAACTGGTTCATCGCCAAGTCGGGCAGCGGCGCCCGCATCTTCGATGCCGAGAGCGGCGAGATGCTCGGCCTGCTTTCGCTTTCCAGCCGCACGCCGGCGGTGGCTCCCTACCTGCCCCGGGGCGAGTTCTATGCGGCGGAGTCGTATTATTCCCGCGCTGTCCACGGCGACCGCACCGATATCGTGGCGATCTATGACTACGCCAATCTCAGCCCCGTGGCCGAGATCGAGATTCCCAACCACATGGCGCGCCTCGGGGTGCGCAACCACCTGGGCCTGCTCGGCAATGGCCGGCATCTGGCGGTGCTCAACATGAATCCGGGGTATTCGGTGTCGATCGTCGATGTGGTGGACCGGGAATTCATCTATGAAATGTCCACTCCCGGCTGCGCCATTATCCTGCCCGTGGCGGAAAATGATTTTTTGCTGGTCTGCGGCGACGGCACCCTGCAACTCAGCCAGCTCGACATCAGCGGCTTTGAGGAAAACCGGGTCCGCAGCGAAGTTTTTTTCAACGTGCAGGACGATGCGGTGTTCGACCGCAGCGCCAGAACCGACGACGGCTGGCTGCTGATCACCCACGCCGGGGTCATCCATGAAGTCAGCACCGATGACGATGAAATCCATATCAGCGAGGGCTGGAGCATCGTCGCCGAAGACGAATCCGGCTGGCGGCCCGGCGGCGGCGAATTCCTCGATGTGCATCGTGAGCTTGGCCTGCTGTTCGTGGCCATGCACGAGGGTCCGGTGGACACGCATCATGACCCCGGTGAGGAAATCTGGGTAATCGACCTGGCGAACCGGCGCCGGGTCCACCGTCTCGCAGTCGAAGATTTGGCGGATCATGTCACCGTAACCCAGGAAACCGCCCCCAAGCTGATCGTTGCCACCGGCGAGGGCGGCACCGAAGTCTATGACGCGCTGACTTTTCGCCACGAACGCTCGATCCGGATGCCCGGCGTTTCCATGTACGAGGACTTCTAGGAGCCTGCGCCGTAGGAATTCGCGAAAGCGAAAATTTGCTATCGCCGCGCCCCTGGCCGGTCGATTGAGGAGAATATTGGTGGATATGCAACGAAATCGAGCGGCCAGGGGCGTGGATGAGAGCGGATTTGCAGCCGTGAATTCCTACGGCGCAGGCTCCTAGCTCATGCTCGACCCGCTCGTCATCAAGCTGCTCTCCCTGGCCTTCGCCCTGCTGTTGGCGGGCGCGGCCTGGCACAAGTTCGCGGATCATCAGCGCTTTCGCGGGATTCTCGCCGCCTATGAACTGCTACCCGAGTTGGCCGTGGCCCCGGTTGCCGCATTGATCGCGACGCTGGAAGCGGCGTTGGCGGCGGCATGGGCGCTGGGCTGGAATCTGCCCGCAACCGCCATGGCGACGGCGGTGTTGCTGGCGGTATACAGCAGTGCGATCGCCCTCAATTTGTCCCGCGGCCGGGTCTATATCGACTGCGGCTGCGGCTTCGGCGTCAAGGGCGCGGCGGGCAACAGCCAGCAATTGAGCAACCGCCTGCTGTGGCGCAATGCCCTGCTGATCGCCCTCGCCCTGACCGCCGCGCTGCCGCCCGCGGGACGGGAGTTGCTTTTAGTCGATTTCATCAGTCTGGCCGCGGCCTGCCTGGTGATGATTCTGCTCTACGCGGCCGCCGGACAGTTGCTGCTCAATGCCCAGACCATCCGGTCCTGGCGCAAGCCGGGCGGGGGGAGCAGCCGACCATGACCGAAGCGCTGCTCATCTCCAATATCGTTTTGTGGGCGCTTGTCATCGGTCTCGCCCTGCTGGTGCTGGCGCTGGCGCGGCAGGTGGGCGTGCTGCACGAGCGGGTGGCCCCCGCCGGCGCCCTGCTTCCCACCAGTGGCCCCAAGGTGGGCGAGCTGACTACGGCGCTGGAGCTTGCCGCCCTGGATGGCGGCACGGTCACCATCGGCGGCGAGCGGTCCGGCCCGGGCGCCATGCTGGTATTGTTCATTTCACCCACCTGCCCGGTTTGCAAGTCGCTCGTGCCCACCGCCAAATCCCTGGTGAAATCCGAACGGGGCCGGCTCAGCCTGGCATTCGCCAGCGACGGCGCCGAGGACGATAAACAACTCGAACAGCACCGGGCCTATGTCAGGGACCTGGGCATCGACGATTTCCCCTACGTCATTTCCCTGCAATTGGGAATGACTTACCAGGTCAGCAAGTTGCCTTTCGCGCTGCTGATCGGCAACGACGGAATTCTCAAGAGCAAGGGGCTGGTGAATTCCCGGGAACACCTGGAAAGCCTGCTGGAATCGATGGATTCGGGAATTGCCAGCATTCAGGAATTCGTGGCGCGGGAAGCGCCGGACGAACCTCGGGACCAGGCTGAATACAAGCCTTCGGCGATGGAACAGACATCATGAACGCAAACCGGATTGTGGAGCGCGGCTGGTACTGGGTCGATGAACAGGCCCGGCGCGGCACGCTGGCGCTGGCGCGGCGACTTTCGCGCCGCAACTTTCTCTCCAGGCTGGGGCTGATGCTCACCGGCGCCGCGGCCTTGCCGCTGCTGCCGGTGGCCCGGGCCTTCGCCCAGGAAACCAGCCTGCGGGAAATCGGCGACCCCCAGACCTGCGAGTACTGGCGTTATTGCGCATTGAGCGGACAATTATGCAGTTGCTGCGGCGGCAGCCACCGCAGCTGCCCGCCGGGGGCCGAAGCCTCGCCGATCACCTGGGTGGGAACCTGCCGCAATCCGCTGGATGACCGGGAATATCTCATTTCCTACAACGACTGCTGCGGCAAGTCCGCCTGCGGGCGCTGCGGCTGCCACAATACCGAGGGCGACAAGCCGGTGTACTTCAACAGCAACAGCAGCACGGTGCTGTGGTGTTTCGGCGTCGAACACACGAGCTACCACTGCACGGTGGCTCTGGTGCTCGGCGAGTCCAGCCAGTAGCGCGTGACAGCAATGAGAGCCATGTTCCCTTTCCTGCTGGTCTCCGCGCTGTCCGTTGCCAATGCGGCTTTTGGCGCAAGCCCGCGCACCAACTATCTGCTGTATTGCAGCGGCTGCCACCTGCCCTCGGGCATCGGCAATCCACCCAATGTTCCCACCCTGCACGATGAACTCGGCCGCATGATGGCCGTGGAGGAAATGCGCGCCTACCTGGTCCAGGTGCCGGGTTCGTCGCAAACCCCCCTCACCGATGCCGATCTCGCCGCCGTGGTGAACTGGATGCTCCAGGAATTCAACGCCGACACCCTGCCGGAGGATTTCGAGCCGCTCACGGTGGAAGAGGTAGCCGAAGCCCGCAAGACCATCCTCGCCGACCCGCTCCAGTACCGCATCCGGTACTGGAAAGACTATGATCACTAGTTGCCAAGATTTGAATCTTTCCTCTGCTGATCTAATCTCCTAGCTAGCAGTAGGAACAATCGAGTATTGAAAATATGAGTCGCCGGTCGTTTATAGAATCTTGCGGAGCAACCTGTAGTAATTGGGTGAATAGCTGGTCATTTATTAATAAAAAGGAGAAGTTCATTATATTTGGTGCTGCGGATAGACATACTGAAGATAATAAAACCCTGATTCTCAGCGAAGATTGGAAATACAAAGCAAACGGCCATATCCATCCCGGATACAGACAATCTCTTGAACATATCAAGCTTGTCGAAAATGAAGGCTACCAGCTAAAGACCTTCCCTATGAAGTATAAGGACGGCAAGGATGGAAAAGTTGAAATTGATGACTTCACTCAAAAGATCGAGAGAAAGTTCTTGAGACGAGAGGGAGGAGGCTGGTACGCGCTAGATGAGCCAGACTCCACTATTCCTGAAGAACTTGATTCGAGCATAACCTACATTGAAGGCGCGGCCGAGACTATTTCAGTAAACAAATATGAAAGAAACAGAGAAGCTCGCAGTAAGTGCATAGATATTCATAGCTATGACTGTTCAGTGTGCGGATTCAATTTTGAGAAAAATTACGGAAACATTGGTAAGGAATATATTCATGTTCACCACATTATCCCCATTCATACAGTCAAGATGGAATATGAGATTGACCCAGAAAAGGATTTGATTCCTGTATGTCCAAATTGTCATGCTATGATCCATAAAACCAATCCTCCATTGAGCATCAATAAACTTAGATATCGACTCAGAAAACAAGGATAACTTGCTGTGGTCAGCAGTAAACCTCGCTAGTACGTTAAGTTTTCATCAACTGAACTTATACTATTAGAGAGTCATTTTTCAACTCAAACGCAGAATTTTTCTCAAACCATCGATGGACAATTGCATGCCGCCGCGCACGGTGTCGACGTATTGATCGGGCGAAATTTCGGTGTTCCATTGCAGAGTGCATGAATTTCCGTTCGGGACTATGTAAATCATCGCCAAGTGGTGTTCGATGTTCGCGGGCGTGCTGATGGCGCTGTAGCGCAGGCGAAGCGCGTCGTGGTCGACTTCGAGTATCCGCTCCTGTATTTGCCCTACCCCCGCCATCTCGAAAGAGCGCACATCGCCGTTCAGGGTGATGGAATCTACCATCGGCACCCAGTCCGACCGGCAAACATCGGAAACGATCTCCCACACAGCACCCGCCGGGCACGCAAGCTCTTGTTCCAAGATTATTGTTTGCATGGATTCCTTGTTCGTTGCTTGCACCGCGTTCAAGCTGCGCGACTCCGGCGCGCTTGCGCAAGATCGTAACTGGCTTGCATCCGCATCCAGTGGTCGGCGGTACCCCAACCGATATCTTCCAGCGCCAACGCCATGTTCGCCGACATTCCCGCCTTTCCGTTCAGCAAACGCGACAGGGTTCCACGTTCGCAACCAAGTCGCTCCGCGGTCTCGGTAACGTTCCATCCCGTGGCTTCCATGTTTTCCCGGATCAATTCCCCCAAGTGCGGAGGATTCCGCATCGGCCCGACATTTTCACTTGCAATGTTCTTCATTATCAGCACTCCCATGCGTTTAGTGGTAATCGACCAAGTCTATATCCACAACTTGTCCATCCTCGAAGCGAAACACCACTCGCCAATTGGCCGAGGCGCGAACGCTCCATTGTCCCGCACGATTACCTTTGAGCGGATGCAACCGGAATCCGGGTGAATCGGCACTGCCGGGATGCGTTGCTTCCTGCAGCTGGAACAGAATAGGCCGAAGTCGCGGAACGAGACCAGCTGGCAGTCGCGAAGGATCGTCCCTCTCGTGAAGTGCCCGCAATCCTTTGTGCCTGATCCGCATGCGTTACTGTAACGCGGCGCGCTACGCGCCGCAAGCCCAATTGACTATTCGACGGTGGATACCAGCTTTTTCGAGCAAGCGGACCGCATGATGTGCTCTTCAGGCTCGTTCCGCCGCCCCAGACCGACTCGCGGCCCACAGATAAGCGGGAAGAGCGCAACTCAGGCCGATGAACAGGTTAATCAGGATGAACGGCCATGGCGCTGGACCGTCGGGGCGGCGCGAGAACATGTAAATCCAGAATACCAGAGAGGAAATCAGCAGATCGGCGACGAAGGCCGTCGCGACATCGTTAGCCGCCGAGGCGGCGAAGAACGCTGACAGGCTAATCGGATTATCGGAGAAATAGCCGATCAGGAAATACCAGGGGGCAACCGCGCCGGCAATGGCCAGCAACAGCCAGACATTTCTGAGGTTCATTTCGTGCTCCTTGCGATTTTGTGCGTTTCGTAACTGGCGTGAGTCTATCAAATACCCAATTCACGGCGATTGGCTCGTGGTAATTCCGACCGGAATCAGTTTTTACCGTACGTGACTATTTTTGATCTGATTACCTGAATTTTATGCTAATTATCACGCTCGTGATATTTAACTTGATTCAGGCTTGGAAAGTTGCTAATTTTTACCGCACGGTAAAACGTCAGGACATTGAAGATGGCCAAGAACGAAATTTCTTACGGGCGGGTCCAATCAACCGGGGACCTCGGGCGTCTGGTGCGCGCGCACCGCAAAGAAAAGGGATTGACGCTCGAAACAGTCTCCGGGCTCGGCAATCTGAGTACGCGCTTCCTGTCCGAGTTCGAACGCGGCAAGGAAACCGCCGAGATCGAAAAAGTCCTGAAGGCCTTGCGAACCCTGGGACTTGAAGTCGTCGTGCGGCCGAGAAGACAGGGTTCTTTCGCAAGAGCAATACCCATCAAGCCTGAAACTGATCAGAACAGTCATGATTGACCCGGATTCGCTGAATGCATGGTATGAAGACCGCCTGGTGGGATACTTGTGGCGAAGCCCCGCTGGCGCCATCGGATTTCGCTATGAACCCGACTGGATTGAGGCCGGCGGCTTTCCGGTCTCATGCTCGCTGCCGCTTGCGACGGACGAAATCTCAAGCGCAGACAACGTTGCCCATCGCTTTTTCGCCAACCTGCTGCCGGAGGGCGGAGTTCGGGAACAGCTTGTTCGTGATCTGAAGATACCCAACACCGATTTCGACCTGTTGCGCGCCATCGGCGGCGAGTGCGCCGGCGCATTATCCATTCTCCCCGTGGAGCGCTCACCGACCGATGACAGGAATTACCGTCCACTTCCCGATGAGGAGTTGTCCCGACTGATCGCTCAACGCGGTCGAATACATGCCGCCCTGCCGGAGAATGCGCGGCCCCGGCTATCGTTGGCCGGCGCGCAGAACAAATGTCCGGTACTATACCGGAATGGCCAATACCTTCTTCCCGCGGGCGAAGCCCCCACCAGCCATATCCTGAAATTCGAGGTGACGGACTACCGCCATTTGCCCGCCTTCGAGACTTTTACCAGCCTCCTGGCCAGTCAACTCGGTCTGCCTGTCGTCGATATCGAACTGCATTCCGTCGAGAAGCGCTTCCATGCGCGAATCAAGCGTTACGACCGGGTATGGAACGAGAGCGGACAGGTGCAACGACTGCATCAGGAGGACTTCTGCCAGGCTCTCGGTTACGGACACGAAAAAAAATACCAGGAGGACGGCGGACCGGGATTCGCGGATTGCTGCCAGTTGTTGAGGGAATTCTCGACGGAGCCCGCTGTCGACATTCAAAACCTGTTGCGCTGGCAAATATTCAACGTTCTCGCCGGAAACTCGGATGGTCACGCCAAGAACCTTTCGCTGCTGTATTCGCGCGACGGCGGAACCCGTCTCGCCCCGTTCTACGATCTGATTTGCACTCGCGCCATTAAACGTATCGATCATCGTCTTGCCTTAGCCGTGGGTGGGCAAAGAGACCCGGGAGTCGTTACCCGCGGTCACTGGGAAACACTGGCGGAGGAATGCGATGTCGGGTCGCGTTTCCTCCACGGGCTCGTGGAAGAGACTGCGTCCTCGCTGCTTGAGCAGATCGGGCTGGCAAGGGCGCGATTCGAAACGCTTTACGGCGATTATCCATCGCTACAGCGCATCGAGCGCGTTGTCAAAAGGCAGTGCCGCCGTGTTGTCCAAAATCGATAGGGACGACAGAAGCACGTAGGCAACACCGATGCTGCCGTCCAGCCTGCGTTCGGTAGCGTTATTTGTGATATAAGATTTCGTCGAATCCCGGATTTCGAAGGACTGCGCAATGTCTTCGCCAATCAGCCCCACGGTCGATGCGGCGCAATGAAAAGAATGACTTCCCGCGCCTGCACCCTGCTGCTCACGCCTCTGTTGCTCGCCACTTCCTGCTCGCCGGGGCCGGAACAGTGGATCAGCCTGTTCAATGGCGAGAATCTGGATGGCTGGACACCGAAGTTTACCGGCTACCCCGCCGGCGAAAATCATCTCGACACTTTTCGCGTAGAAGACGGACTGCTCACAATCTCCTACGACAACTGGACCGACTTTCAGAACGAGTTCGGCCACCTGTTCCACGAACGGTCGTTTTCCCACTATCTGCTGCGCGTGGAATACCGCTTTGTAGACGAACAGGTCATCAATGGCCCGGGCTGGGCTTTCCGCAACAACGGCATGATGTTGCATAGCCAGACCCCGGAATCGATGACGCTCGATCAGGAGTTCCCGGTTTCGATGGAAGTGCAATTGCTGGGAGGCAACGGCGCGGACGAGCGGACTACGGCGAATATCTGCACGCCGGGGACACACTTCCGCCTGGAAGGCCTGCTGATTACCCGGCACTGCACGATTTCAAGTTCGGACACCTTCCATGGCGACCAATGGGTGACGCTTGAGGTTGAGATTCGCGGCAACGAGTATGTGCGTCACACGGTAAACGGCGAGATCGTGTTCGAATACGGAGGCCTGCAGCTCGACGCGACCGACCCGGATGCCCAGAGCCTGCTCAACAACGGTGCGCCCGTGGCGCTGGAAGAAGGACTCATCGCCATCCAGGCCGAGAGCCACCCCACTCAATTCCGCCGCATCGACGTCTTGCCCCTCCAGGAGTCTGCGCCGTAGGAATTCGCGAGAGCGGATTTGCAGCCGTGAATTCCTACGGCGCAGGCTCCTAGAATGAAGAACGGAGGCCCTATTCGCCTTGTCGGCTAGCCAGATTTCTCGATCTCATCAAGTAATGTCTTGATTCGACCGCGGTCTTCCGCCTTGCGCAGATATTGATCGTAACTTTTCTCCGCATCGTTGATGAGGCTACGGTATGTCATCACGCGAATCCCGCTTGTGCTCAACTTGAGTTCATCTCGGACTAGACTCTCTGAAGTCCAATTCGTTGGCAGTTGGCCAAGCAGGCAGACAGCCTCGACTGGACCGCGATCCTGATGTTCCTCAATTTGTTTGTTCAATGCGTCGATGTACTTTTGGACCTGACCACCGAGCATCCAACTGTCCATTCGGACACTTGCGCGCTTCAACTCCACGATCACATGCTTGCCCGATGTCTTCTTATATCGAATATCGATACGTCCGTCGCGTTCTTCTTGGCTCAACTTCTCGGAAATTCGTTCAAAATTAGCTCTCACCGTTCTTTCCATACTTGGTGTCTCGGTCGCTCTGTCCCAAGACGGATCCAACAGCCAGAGGTGCGTGTATATGTGCTCTTGTATCACTTTCTCAAGGGCATCATCGTCCGTCAAATCTCGCAACTTGCGGATCATGTCGAGACGGCCTTCCGTGATCTGGTAGTACCACGACGCTTCAATGTCGTCGAGTTCGGAGAACAGCTTCACCGTGGCTTCCAGATTGTCCATGTCCAAGTCGCCAAGTTGCGCCAGCTTTTCCTTGTGCCGCAAGTGCTCGAAGGCCAACACGCCATGCTTGTAGAGCGTTTTCCGATGTACATCATCCGTTGCAATCTGGTTGATCCGGCCAAAGAGTTTCTTTGCTTCGGTCTTGGCATCTCCCTTGAGTAAGTCGTACCACTCTTTCACCGCGGGAATCTCGACGGCTCGGCGCTCTCCTTCATCGGCTTTCATCCCAGCGCGAGATTCCCTCAGCGCGGCCAACTCTCTCTTCATGAAATCGCGCAGGGCTGTAAACCTTTCGTCGTCTTCTATGAAATCTTGCCGGTTCGATGTGGCAATGTCATCCAGAACGGACAAGTCGAGAAAATCCGCCTCAATCTCACCGATTACGTACTTGGCGTATAGGCTGCCGATGTGCAACCGCTCAAGAATGTCCTCAAGGGCCACTTTGCCACGAGCTAGAATGGCGACCTTGTTCAGGTTGCCAGAATCGCCCTGCAGAAACCCTGACTCTCTGACGAGCCCAATCCAACCGCTGACGCGATAGCCGTCAATCTCACTGGCAGCATTTTCTCGCTTGCTGATGTATTTCTCGTCGTGGCTAAATCTATTTGTGTCGAAGTCTCCGTATACAAAGGCATTTTCCAGCTTGCTGAAATAGTTCCGATCTTCGACTGTTATCTTTTTTCCGTCGATAAACACTCGGAACTGATCGGAAACGACGGAGAATCGGCGCGCTACGCGCTGCCGGACGTGCTGGTCCAGCGTTGCGTTCACCCGTTTCTTCAGCTTGCGGAGTTCGATGACCGTGCCGGAACTCCCGGAAACTTTGTCTGCCGGTTCCAGTTGGACCGGATGATACTTTTCTCCCTGCTTGATGGCCGTCTGAATGTTTGCCACATCCATCTCAATCCCGATCGGGTCCATTGTCTTCTTGCGCGTGAATATCTTGGCGTTTTCGGCAATGGAGAATATTGAAAGCTTACCAATTCCTTTCCGCCCCATCACTGGTCGGCCTGCAGAAGTTTGGTCACCTGAAGAACCTTCCCGACGCTGATAACCGACCTTCAGATACTTACCACGCAAATCGACATCGTCCATGCCGCAGCCGTCGTCGGTGATGACTATGCTGTTTTGATCCGGACTGTTCGGGAACCTCTTTATGGTGATATCAACCCGAGCAGCGTCGGCATCCCAAGCATTGGCAATCAGCTCCGCGAGCACGGCCGGCACATTGCTGTACAAGTTCAGCCCGAGGTGATTCAGAACGTTTAGGTCTATGTCGAGTTCGAAAGGTTCGTTCATTGCAGACGGCACATGCTTCATCAGTTCGTCTCGCGGCCACGCAACGCTGCACCTTCCAGAGTACCGGCGACACTTCTCGCCACCGCTCGACCGAGCGCCACGGGCACGGCATTACCAATCCAGCGAGCGGTGTGCGCGATGACGACTCGATCACCAGGCTCCTGAAACTCGTAGTAGTCGGGAAAGGTCTGCAACAACGCCGCTTCACGCAGGGATATCGCGCGGTCCTGCTCGGGATGGCCGAATCGCCCGTTCCCAAAGCCGTAGCACTGCGTGGTGATCGTCGGCGCTGGAAGATCCCAGGACATGCGTCCGTAGACATTGTTGAAGAATCGGCCTGATCGCCGTGTGTGGCACTTCGAGACCAACGTTTGGTCGCTCCAGTCTCGCCAGGTTCCGCCTGGACGTGCTGCTTTGATCCGTCGCCGGTTGCGCTCGGACAAGCGGCTTGCTTGATGGAGCGAGTCATCGGGACTAATTTCCCCGGCGCCTACCGCGGGCAAGTGGTCGATTGTCTGCCGGACGGTTCGATGCCGGTCGGCAGTGTGTGTTGCGCCGACGAGTTCTATTTTGCCAATCCGCGACGCCAAGACTACGAGGCGTTTCCGGGTCTGCGGTACGCCAAAGTCAGCGCACTCTACGACACCCGACCACACATGGTAGCCGGAAAGGCATTCTAGAAAATTTCGAAGCAGTCGTCCGCCTTGGAACGTCACGAGTCGGGAGACGTTCTCCATCGACACCACATCCGGCTGGACCTCCCGTACAATCTGGCCGAAATGGCGGAGCAGGAGCCATTTGGAATCCTCCTTCGCCTCCGTTGAACGGGTGTACGACGAAAAGGGCTGGCACGGGGCACAACCCACGAGGATTCGCGGCTTTCCGGGAGTGAACAGGGAGTTGATCCAGGCCGCCGAGATTGATGCCACATCCTTCTCGTAGAACATCGCCCGGTTGTTTAGCTCGTAAGCGTGTTTGCACGAAGGGTCGACGTCGACTCCCGCCTTCACATCAAAGCGCTCCAGAACGAAGCCGTGACTGAGCCCGCCAACTCCACAGAACAGGTCAACGACCGTCCCGCGTTGAGAAAAAGGTTCCGGTAAATCAGCTAGTTGTGTCGGCGCTGATTGTCGGTTTGGCAGTTGCACGATGGTCTGTTACGCCTATTTTGGGGAGAAGATGGTAAGACGCATGATTGACTTCCGATGGAGAGCAATTTTAGCTCGGATACCCGGTCTGTTGCCAGCTTTAGCCCAATCCGACGGTAATCCGGCTTGGCCTACGAGGGCTCCGTAATTGCCCGCGATCTGGTCTCATTGACATTCGGGCTGAATGTCATCCAGCCCAGATTCGGCTCACCGACGTTTTGACCTTGTGAAGCCAAGGCATGCCTCGTCCCCACGATCCCCTGCCCAGGTTAGAGGGTTCCTTCCGCCAGCAGGTCGGCGGCGTGGTTGGCGGCTCTGGCGCTGAAGGCCATGTAGGTCAGGGACGGGTTCTGGCAGGCGGCCGAGGCCATGAAGGCGCCGTCGGTGATGAAGAGGTTGGGCACGTCGTGGGCCTGGCACCAGCCGTTGAGCACCGAGCTTGCCGGGTCGCGGCCCATGCGGGCGCTGCCCATTTCGTGGATGCGGTTGCCCGGGTTGGTCAGGTTCACCGGAGATGACGTGATTTCCTCGCAGCCCGCGGCTTCTAGCATGGCGATGGCGTCCTTGCGGGCTTCTTCGAGCATGATTTCCTCGTTGCGGCTGTAGCGCACCTCGAACACCGGCAGGGGATTGCTCCAGCGGTCGGCTCTTGTGGGATGCAGCGTCACCCGGTTGTCGGGATTCGGCAATTGTTCGCCGAATGCGCCGATGGATATGCGCCATGGGCCGGGCCGGCGATGGGATTCCTTGAATTCGCGGCCGATGCCCGGAATCTGGCCGTTTGCGTGACCGAGCGGGCTGGCGCCGCCCTGATAGCCGAAGCCGCGCGAGTACGGCTTGTCGTTTTCCGTGACGTTGGCGTAGCGCGGAATATAGATTCCACCCGGCCTGCGGCCGAAGACCTTGCGGTCGTCGAAGCCGCGCATGATGCCGGCAGCGCCGGCGCCGCTGACATGGTCCATCAGATTGCGGCCGACCTGGTCGGAACGATTGGCCAGACCGGTGGGGAAACTCTCCGATGTCGATTGCAGCAATATCATCGCCGAGGCGATGGCCGAAGCGTTCAGGAAAACGATTCTGCTCGTATAAGTTCGCGTCTCGTTGGTCTCGGCGTCGACCACGCGGACTCCGCTGACCCGGTTGCTCTCGGGGTCGTATTCGAGCGACCGTACGATGGCGTTATGCACCATGGTCAGATTGCCGGTGCGCTCCGCCGCCGGCAAAGTCGCGTTCAGCGAGGAAAAGTAGGCCCGGAACACGCAGCCGTGATGGCAGCGATTGCGAAGTTGACAATTCGAGCGCCCCAGCGAGCGCTGCTCTTCGGTAGCGTCGGTGAGATGGGCGACGCGCGCCGGGATCACGTTGCGGCCGGGAAAGGCGGCTTCCACGCCGCGCTTGAAAGCCTTTTCCGCTTCGGTCAGTTCAAACGCCGGCTGGAACACGCTGTCCGGCAACTGGCTCAGGCCTTCCTCACTGCCGGCGATGCCGACGAAAGTCTCGACTTTCTCGTACCAGGGCGCGATGTCCTCGTATCGCACCGGCCAGTCGATGGCTACGCCTTCGCGCAGGTTTTCCTCGAAATCCTGCGGCCCCAGGCGATAGGTCTGGCGGCTCCACATGATCGAACGGCCGGCGGTATGGTAGCCGCGCAGCCACTCATAGCGCGTGCCTTCGGCTTCGACGTAGTCATGTTCGTCGTCCTTGACCCAGAAATCCTTGTTCGACTCCTTGAGAGCGTACGGGACGCCGGGATACTGTCGGAAATAGTGCCGTTCGACTTCATCCTGGGAAACATTGTCGAAATTTTTCGTCTCCCAGGGCGCCAACTGGTCAGTGTAATCCCGCTCGGGGACGACTTCGGGGCCCCGCTCCAGCACGAGTACCCGCAGGCCCCGCTCGCACAATTCCTTGGCGGACATGCCGCCGCTCATGCCCGAGCCAACCACGATCGCATCGAATTCAGTCGCTTCAGCCATGATCAGACTCCTTGCCGGTCGCTTACGACGACATTCGGATCCCAACGGCCGGGAACCCCAACCCATTGCAATTCCTCCCGCGCCCCGCCTTCGGTGGCGAAATAGGAGCGGGTGACATAGCCCTTGAACGTGCGATAGCCGCCGAGTTCATCCGCGGCTTCCTCGAACGCCGACCGGTCGAGTTCGGCGAGCGCGGCCTCGGCATCGGTTTCGTCAAGCGCCAGAAAATCGCTGTTAGCGGAGAGGCGGCCCGATATCTCCGCCAGCGTCCGGCGATGCGCGGCCCGCGTTTCGTCGTTGGCCCAGTCCGCCATCAGTCCGTCGATGTATCCCGGCACGTTGACGTCGAGCGCGCCGGGAGTCTCGGTGCGGGGAATGATGAGTTCGGACAGGCGCGAAACCAGTTCCATCTCTTCCGGCGTATGGAAACGGCCGGGTTCGCCCGTCGCGGTAGCGACCACGACCGGTGCGTCGCCACAAGCGGCCAGGGCGGACACGCCGCCCACCGAGACGATCAGTTCGCGCAAAAATTCGCGCCGGGTTTTCATGAGCGTTTCTCCAGAGTCAGAATTCCAACTCGCGCAGATGTCTGATGCTGTTGGCAACGGACGTAATGCCGTCACCGGGATTGTCGTGTTCGACGAAATAATGCCGGAACCCGGCGTTTTCGGCATGCGCGAATATGCCGGCGAAATCGATGGTACCCCCGCCGACATCGACCATGGCGCCATCGGCGGTGCGGTCTTTGACGTGCAACATGCTGAAACGGCCGGGGTGGGCGGCGAACCAGGCCGATGGATCCGAGCCGGCGTTCACGATCCAGAACAGATCGAGTTCCATGTCGACCAGCTCAGGATCGGTTTCCTCGAGCAGGATGTCGTAGGGGATGCGGCCATCGGTAGTTTCGAATTCGAAACCGTGGTTGTGATAACCCATTTTCAGCCCGGCGCGGCGGCATTCCTCGCCGGCGCCGTTCAGGGTTTCGGCGTGGCGGCGGTAGTCGTCGAGGCTGCGCTCGTTGCCGGGCAAACTCGGTACGACGAGAAAGCGCTGCCCCAACTCCGCGGCGAACTCGATTTCCTGCGCCAGGTTCTCGCGAATCGCGCTTAACTGGATGTGGGAGGCCGGCGAGACGAGCCCATTGTTCGCCAGAACCTGGCGCACTTCGTTCGCGCTGCGGCCATAGTAACCGGCGAATTCCATTTCGCTATAACCCAATTCCGCGATTCTCGCCAGAGTGCCGTCGAAATCCTCGGCCATCTCGTTGCGCAAGGTGTAAAGTTGCAGACCGACCCTGTCCACCCGTCGACCCTGGGCAAAAGCGTTGGCGCCGCCCAGGGCGGATGCGGCAAAAGCTGCGCCTAGCATATGAAAAACCTGTCTGCGTCGCATGATTGCCCGATTTCTTTTCTTTGTCCTGTCGAACGGGCTAGCCTAAACCGAATCCCCAATCCGCGCAACGCAGCCAATGCAGCCGCTTGACCGATACGGCAAACCGGCGTAACCTAGCCAAGTTAGCTATACGATCCCAGGGTAGCATCATGCTGATCAATATGCACGAAGCCAAATCCCAACTCTCAAAACTCATAGCCGCCGCGGAAGCCGGTGATGATGTGATCATCGCGCGAAACGGCAAACCGGCGGTCAAGCTTGTCCCGCTGAACTCCTCCAAATTCCGCTTTGGCGCACTCGCGCATCTGACCACGGCGGTTCCGGATTTCGACGACAGTCTTGACGAAACCGAGATCAGCATGTGGGAACGTGACACTTGAGCGCGATTTTACTCGACACCCATGCCTGGGTCTGGAGTTTGATGGTGCCGTCCCGCCTCGGCGGGGCGGCCAAAGCGGCAATCGCGGCGGCGGATTCGGTGTTCGTCAGTCCAATCAGCGTCTACGAGATTACGCGCAAGGCGGAACTTGGCGGGTGGCCGGAAATCGTCCCGCATCTCGATGAACTTGTCGCCGAGACCGAGACGTTGACGGCGCCGTTCAACCGCGGGATAGCGGCCCGCGCCGCACTTCTCGATTGGCGGCATCGCGACCCATTCGACCGTTTCATTGCGGCCACCGCGATCAAATTGCGCTACCCGCTTGTATCGAAGGACGCCGAATTCGATTCGCTCAACAGCGAAACCAGTTGGCGGGGGCGCGTGTGGTCATAGTGGACACGTCCAAGCCTAGTTTGCCGTGCCGGGGAGGATTTCGAAGCCGGGCGCGAAGTTCACGAGAACTGAACTCAATTCCGCGAGTACGCCGGCATCTCCTTCTACCGAGCCCTGGCCGGCCTGCAACAACTCTTCCAGGGTCGTATTGCCCATGATGACCTCGTTCAGTTGTTCGCGGTCGATACTGACGGTTACGTCCGGCATCTCGGCCTGAAAGCCTTCGATATTGGTCAGCGTACCGCCGCTCAACTCCACGACGAACTGCTGGCCGGTATCCGGGGTAAGGAAGTTCATCGTGAAATCCATGCCGTCGGCGCGCTCGCTATCGACGCGAATGGCGACCGAGTCCCACCATTGCGAAGTGGTCATGGCCCTGGCCAGACTTGGGCTCGTTCCGCGCGGCGCGGGTATGCGCGGCATGCCGTTGCGCAATTCCTGGGCGGCGGCGAGGAAAACGTTCCTCATGCTCGCGCTTTCGTACTGGTAGCCGAGTTGCTCGAAGACCGCGGCGAGCAGGTTTTTCGCCTCCCGGTTGTCGGGCTCGGCGTATACCAGCTTGTTCAGAATCTCCATCGCCATCCGGTATTGTCCGTCCTCGTGCAAGGCCCGGGCCCTTTCGAGAATCGGTTCGGCGCCGCCCATCATTTCCACGTACAGCGGCGCCGAATCCGCCGGCGACAACGGCGCCAGCGTGGCGGGATTGCCGTCCCAGTAGCCCAGATAACGATTCAACACCGCCCGGGAATTGTGAAACTCCGAGCCGTGATACTGGCGCACGCTCCACTGCTGTTGCAGCGACTCGGGAACCTGGTAGTGATTGTGAATCTCGTTGATCGTCACGCCCTGATTGGCCAGATGCAGCACCTGATTGTTGAGGTTGGCGTAGGCGTCGCGCTGGGCGCGCATGACCTGCTGGATGCGCTCGTTGCCCCAGCGCGGCCAGTTGTGCGAGGAGATCATCACTTCGGCCTGGCGGCCGAAACGATACAGCGCCTCGTTGATTTGTTTGGCCCATTGCAGGGAGTCCCGGACCAGGGCGCCGCGCAGGGTATAGACATTGTGGATTGTTGCGGAGATGTTCTCCGCCGCCCAGAAAACCCGCTGTTCGGGAAACCAGGCGTTCATTTCGGCGGGGGCTTCGGTGCCCGGCGTGTTCTGGAAAACGATGCGCACGCCATCGATTACGTGTTCCTCGAAGTCTTGCCTGATTACCACGGTCGGCGCGATCAGGCCCGTCGTGCCCGCCGAAAGTCCCTTGCCGATGGCCGAGTCGACCTGGCCGAAAGGGCTCGAGGGAATGGCGCGCCCGTATTGCATCACCGCCCGGCGCGACATCGCCGTGCCGGCGTACACGTTCTCGGAAACGGCTTCCTGCATGAAGCCCAGGGGAGCGATGACCTGGACCTCGCCCGCATTGACCTGGTCTTCCGTGATTACGCCGAGCACGCCGCCGAAATGATCGATATGGGAGTGGGAATAGACCACCGCCCTGACCGGTAATTCGCCCAGCGTTTCATCGGCGAGCGTCAGCGCCGCCGCCGCGGTTTCGGCGGTCAGCAGCACGTCGAACAAAATCCAGCCGGTATCGCCCCGGACCAGGGTCATGTTGGCCAGATCGAAGCCCCGCACCTGGTAAATGAAATCCGGCACGACTTCGTACAGGCCGTAATTCATGTTGAGCAGGGCCTGGCGCTGCAATGAGGGATGAATCGAATCGAACGCCTCGCCCGCGAGCAGGAAATCGTAGCGGTTCATGTCCCAGACGACGTTGCCGGCGGCGCCGAGAATCCGCCTTGAGGCGGGTTCCGCCAGGAAACCCCGGCGCGACTCTTCAAAGTCACGCCTGTCCTCGAATGGAAGCGACTCCCGCAAAGCCTGTTGCAAGGCGCGGGTATGCTCGCTCGGCGGCGCCCCTGCGGGATTGAAATGATCTTGGGCGAAAGCGGGGCCGAAACCAAGAGCGCAAGCAACCAATAGGGTGCCCGGCAAAACAATACTTGGTCCACTCTTGCCTGCAACTGGATTGCGGCGCATCAACTTACATGCAAGATGGGCAGTTTCTCGCAGCTCCATCGTTCTTCCCCACGCGGGCCAAGCGCTCCCGCCACAGCCATTCGCGCAAAGAGTCCGGATTCTCCGCCCCGACTTTAAAGTAGGAGCCTTGAGTAAATCCACCCGGCTTGGCCTTGCCTTTCAGTTCAGTCACCTTGTAGCAAGACGCTCTGTGAATCACCGTGGATATTGGCGATAAGCTATTGTTCGAATTCAACACATAGCTATTTCTATTCCGTATGCACCAATCAAGGTACTTTTTATCGTTGCCCCTGAAGATTTCGACCACGGCTCATTGCCCTACCAGCTAAATTATAATCGCGAGCGTTCCAGTTCGATGTCGGCGTTGCGCCAGAGTGATTCGAACTGGCGCTTGACGATGATGGCTTCCTGGGTCTTGCCCTGGGCTTCTAGCGCCTGGGCGAGGCCGAATGTGGACCAACCGTTTTGCTGGTTCCATTCCAGGTCCTTGCGGTAGACGGCTTCGGCGTCTTCCGCCCGGCCAGCGGACAGCATCGCCGCGCCCAGATACAGGCGCATGGATTGCGACCAGTCCGGCGGTTCGGTGTAGTTGTTGGCGTCCTGCATTTCCACTGCCGCCTGATAATGGGCGATGGCGGAATCGTGGTTGCCCCGGGCTTCGGCGATTTCGCCCTGCAGGGCGTGGACCGCGATACCGAGCACATGGGAGGCGGGCGTGGGGCCGACGCCGGTATCGTCGACGCCATCGGCCACCGCCTGGGCCTGGATATTGGCGAGTTCGGCCTCGGCGGCGGCGAGATCGCCTTTGGCGACCTGGGCGCTGCCCAGCACATAGCTCCACATGCCGTCGAGGTACGGGGTGCCGCCGTGGCTTTGTTCGGCTTCCAGGATGCGGTCCCATTTGCCGAAGACCTTGTCCACGACCCAGGAATGCACCACGCGCTTTTCGCCCCGGTTGACGGCTTCCGCCGCCCGGCCAACGCTGGCCGCGCCGCGCTGGGCGGCTTCGAATGAAGCGGCGTAGTTGCCCTGGAGCAGATTGGCGTAACGTACAAAGTCCAGCGCGTGGGGCGCATGGGACTTGTGGGACAGGCCATAGGTGCCGATCATCGGGAAGTTGTTGTCGCCCCAGATTTCAGCGAATTGCTGATCGACGATCTGGGAACGCTCATTGGTGGAAATCGCCTTTTCGTACTCCCCCACCCGCAGATAGATATGGCCGGGCATGTGCACCATGTGGCCTGAAATCGGCACGCTGCCTTCCAGCTTCTGGGCCGCAGGCATGGCGAGTTCGGGCTCGTTGGAGGCTTCCATCAGGTGGATGTACAGGTGGTTGGCGCCGGGATGGTCGTGCTCCACCGCCATGGCGGCTTCGAGGGCGGCGCGGGCTTCGGCAACGCCGGGCCGGGGCGAGCCGTCCGGCTCCCAGTAGTCCCAGCGCGTGGTGTTCATGAAGGATTCGGCGAAAATCGAGGCGATGTCGGCATCGTCGGGATACTTGTGGTGCAGGTCCCGCATGGCGCTGACGAAAGCCTGGTCGCGCTCGCGGTCGTCGGCGATGGCGTCCTTGTTGTAAAGCACGAACAGCGCATTGACCATGTCGCGCTCGCGCTCGGTGCCGTTGTTGATTCGCTCCAGGGCGTTGCGGATGGCTTCCAGCCCGGCGCCCTGCGGGTCATCGGGCAGGCCGGCGTAGCGGCTGTTGGGATTGGGCCCGGCGGCATGGGCAAGCCCAAAATACGGCATGGGGTGGTCCGGGTCGTGCCGGGAAGCTTCCTGGTAGGAAGCGATGGACTCCGGAAAGTAAAAGCTCCAGGCCATGCGCAGGCCCTGGTCGAAAAAGGCCTGGGCTTCCGTCGAATCAGTGGAAATCGACCTGCTGTAGGTTCCGCCGCCCGGCACGAGAATCGCCAGGGCCTCGTCATCCTGGGCGTAGACGCCCTGCCAGGACATTGCCGCCGCCAGCCAGCCAGCGGCCAGAATCAAGTATCTTTTCACGGGTTACTCCTCTTCTCTCTCAATCCATTTGCGGGATCAGGCCAACTGTAAACTCTGGTCGGCTTGAACCGGGATTTGCGTGGCCGACAAGTATACCCCCGGCCCGGCCCCCCGTCATTCTGCGTGCAGTCGCAGCAGCAATTCTCCCAACCTTCATGTCATTCTGCGCGAAGCGAAGCGCAGTCGCAGAATCTCCCTGAGAGGCCACTGCAAGAGATTCTGCGACTGCGCGCAGAATGACGGGGGTGGGTTCGGCTTCGCGCAGAATGACAGCAGAAGGATCTGCTCGGTGCAGATTGGTGAGGTCAGGTCGGCGCCGCAGGCCGAAGCGATATTGCCCGCTACTGCGCCTGCACGCGCAGCCAGGCGTTGCTCCAGCAGCACTGGTCGAGGCCGTCGCTGTCGGAGGCGTTCCAGTTGTCGAGCCGGGCGCGAATCAGATATTCGCCCGGCTCGGGAAAGCTGGCATTGACCCGCGCGGGGCCTTCGCCCCCGACAACCTCGTTGGCGATTTGTGGTTGCGCCAGGCGGGCCGCGGCTGGCAATTGCCGGGCTTCCAGCAGCGGCATGGATTCGTGGGCGGTGAAAGTCGCCTCGCCCGGGCCCTGGTGGACGTACCAGGAAACCCGGGTGTCCAGCGGCCTGCGGAAGCGCGGGTCGTTGGGGTCGCGTTCGGAGGGGTCGTCGGTCCAGACTTCCAGGGTAATGGGCTGGTTGACGCTGGCCTGCAATACCTCGTCGGAGACAATGCCTTCCGGCCCCGAGCCCATGGCGCCGCCTTCGCTGAAACCGATCCATGGCTGCAAGCTGCCCTGGGGGCGGGGGTTGCGGTCGAGTTCATAGGCCGTGGAGCCGCGCTCACCCGGCACTTTGAGTTCCTGGCCGGCGGAGATGAGATGCCACCATGCGATGGCGCCATCCGCCATGTCGGCTGGAATGGTAATCGCGAACACGCCATGGTGGCGCCCGGGATGGAAAATCTCGGGCTGCATGCCGCCGAAGCGCGCGGGCTCCAGCAGATTGTTCTCTCCCCGGGGAATCGTGATGACCGATTCGTTGCGGTTATGGTAGCCGAAGGAAACGGTCACCGAGCCGTCTTCGTTACCGTACCAGCCCTCCTGAAAGGGAATGACCGGTATGCCGCCGGGAGGCGCCGGGCGCAAGGGCCGCTCCCCGGGCTGCGCCCAGGCCTGGGAGAACAGGGCCAAACTCGCCAGCAAGGCCAAGCGAGCCCCGAACGCTGCGGCGCTTTTCCCTACTGCAACACCCATTAGCGCAAACTCCGGTACCCGCTTTCCGCTGGGGAAATGGCCCGGGCCTCAGTCATCGCCTCCCGCCAGGCTGCGCTCATTGTCGCTCCGTTCGGCCAGCAGCCTCTCGTAGGTTTCCTGATCGAGGTGGGAAACGGCAATCCAGGCATGGGTCATTTCGTCCGCGGTGCGCTGACCCCAGCCCACCCACTGGCGCGGGTCCGGGTTGTTGGGGTTGTTTTCGGTGTTGTCATACCACTGCTTGATTACGAGCACGGCGCCGGTGGGCAGCAGCGGCGCCACATGGGGCTCATAGAGATGGCTGTGGTGCCAGGTGGCGCTCCAGTCGGAAATGACGCTCACCACTTCCGTGCGCCCGGTTTCGGGATAGAAGATTTCCAGCGAAGCCGCATTCATGCGCAAATGGCCGTGTGGCTGGAAGCTGTCGATGCGCACCGGATGGTCGAAGCTGTGGAAGCCCTGGGTCATGGCGGTGCCGTGGGGAGGAATGAACAGATTGCCCTGGTCGAGCTGATAGGCGGCGAGGTCCTGGGAAATGCCGGACTCGAAGTCCTCATCGTGGAGCCAGATTCCGAGTTCCACCACATTGTCTTCAATCATGGTGCCGGGGGCAGCGCCGCCCACGCCGCCGGGGTAGAGGTGGATGTCCCACTGGATCAGCATGTCGGCATGAAAGGTGCGGCAAACGCCTTCGGGCATGATCTCGCCCCACTTGCCCATGGCGTATTCGGTTACCGGGCTGCGGGTGACCTGGCCGTCCTCGTCGATTTCGGCGAAATAGGTATTGGCGTGGTGGACCACGGTCTTGGCGTCGCCCCGGGGCTTGACCTGCAGCGCCTTGATGCAGCGGTTCTCGCTCAAGCCGCTGGCGATGAAATGCTTGTCCCACAGGTCGTTGCCATTGGCGGGCACGTCGATGGGATTGGAAGGCAGCACCAGGTCCGGTTCGCCGAACCGGTCCTCGAAGTTCCAGTCGTCGAGGCTGGGCAGCGGCGGCGCCGGAGGCAATTCATTCAGATTGCCCGGTAATGCGCCCTGATCGACCCAGGCGACCACGGTGTCGATGTCCTCCCGGGACATGCGCCAGTCGCCCTGCAACTCCTGAATGCCCAGATCGCGATCGTACGAGTACGGCGGCATCTCGCGATTGGCCACCTTCATCCGGATCAGCGGCGCCCAGGGGCGAACCTGATCGAAATTGGTCAACTGCATGGGGCCGATGCCGCCTTCCCGGTGGCAGACCACGCAGTTCTCGTTGATGATCGTGGCCACATCGCCGGAGTAGGTAAGTTCCTCGCCGGCGGGGTGGCTCTGGGCCAGCAGGCCGAAAGACGCAATCGCCGCCGCGCCGGAGGTCAAGCCGGCCAGAAGTCGAGAAAGTCTGGTCTGGTTCATCATGATCATTTCCTTCCGTTTCGGATTCTTGTCATGGAACGGGCTGCCAGCACAATGCAGTTGGCGGCTGACTATCGCGAATCCTATAAGAATTCCCGCGCGAAAACCAGTTTTGACCGGGCCACCTGTCATTCCGCGCGCAGTCGCAGAATCTCATTGGATGGCCACTGAAAGAGATTCCGCGATTCAGGATTCCCCGGAATTCACACCAACTGGCTTTTGCGGCCTTGCCAGAAGGGTTTGCGGAGTTCGGTCTTGAGCACCTTGTTCACCGGGGACAGGGGCATGGGCTTGGAGCGGAAACTGACGCTTGCGGGGCATTTGTAGCCTGCCAGATTTTCCTTGCAATATGCGATCAGTTGTTCCTCGCCGGCAGTCGTGTCCGATTCGAGGATGACCACGGCGTGGACCGCCTCGCCCCAGACTTTGTGCGGGATGCCGATGACGGCGCATTCCTTCACCGCCGGATGGTCGCTGAGCACGTTCTCGACTTCGATGGGATAGATGTTTTCGCCGCCGCTGACGATCATGTCCTTGACCCGGCCTTCGAGGAAGAGGAAGCCCTCCTCGTCGAGATAGCCCGCGTCGCCGGTGTGGTACCAGCCGCCGCGCATGGCCTCGGCGGTGAGTTCCGGCTGCCGCCAGTAGCCCACCATGATATTCAGCCCCCGGATGACGACTTCGCCGATTTGCCCCGCTGGCAGGAAATGGTCGTCACTGTCCACCACGGCGACTTCCACATGGCTTGCGGCCCGGCCCACGGAGCCGAGCTTTTCCGCCTTCGGGCCTTCGGTGACGTGGTATTCCGGGTCGAGAATCGTGGCGATGGGGGATGCCTCGGTCATGCCATAGGTCTGGTACTGCCGCGCATTGGGGAGCGCTTCCAGCAGCCGCCGCTGCAGCGCGAGGGATAGCGGCGCGGCGCCGCAGGCCACCATTTCCAGCGAAGACAGGTCGTATTCGGCGAAGCGGGGATGGTCCAGCAGCATCTGGATCATGGTGGGCACCAGGGTGGCCGACTGGATGCGGTGGCGCTCAATGGATTCGAGCACGCCGGCGGCGCTGAAGCGCGCCAGAATCAGCACATGGGCGCAGAGCGCGGCGGTGCTGAAGATGCGCGCCCCGGCGGCAAGATGAAACAGCGGCCCAAGGATGATGAAGTTCCAGCCGTCCTCCATGAGATAGGCGTCCACGGCGCAGGCGGTGTTGGACAGCATATTGCAGTGGCTCAGCATTACGCCCTTGGATTTGCCCGTGGTGCCTCCGGTGTAGAACAGCAGAATGGGATCGTCGCCGGCGCCTGGGGCAAGTTCGGCGTAGCCGCCGGCGGCAATGATGTCCGCCAGGGACCGCTCGTATTCGTCGCCTTGCGGGTCGTCGTCGCCATAGACGACGACCTGGCGAATGAACTCGCATTGCCGCTGCATTTCCCGCGCGGTTCCGGCGAATTCGGCTTCCGCCAGCAAGACCGCGGGCGTGCAGTCTTCGAGGCATTCCCGCAGTTCCCTGGGCGCCAGCCGGTAATTGAGGGGCACGAACATCGCGCCGATCAGAGCCGGCGAATAATAGCTTTCAAAACAGACAGCGGAATTGAGCCCAAGCAGCGCCACCCGGTCTCCCCGGCCCACGCCAAAACTGGCGAACAGGGTGGCGGCGGCGCGGCAGCGGGACGCCACTTCGGACCAGTTCCGCGTCTTTCCGCCGAAACTCACCGCGGGCGCATGGGGCGCTTTTTGCGCGGCGTTGAACAAGAGGTCGGCAATGCCCGTGCAGCGATTGCCGCGGATGGTGAATTCTTTCACTGTGCTGCTCCCCTGGATGCGTCTGTTGCCGGGTTGCCGGGGCCCGCCACCAGGCCCCGGTCGTGAAGCCTGGCGATTTCCCCGCTGCCGAGGCCCAGTTCTTCGGCGAGTATCTCGTCGGTATGCTGCCCGAGCAATGGCGCCGGGGCTGGCGGAAGAGATTCCAGCGCACGGAAATTCAGCGCCTGGGACGGGGTCAGCAAATCGCCGACGCCCGGCTGTTCCATACGCTGGAAAAGCGGGTTGGCCTCGGAACACTCGGCATCGTCGCGCACCAGTTCGGTAACGGTTTGATACGGACCCCAGCAAACTCCGGCGCGGTCGAGTTCGGCGGCTGCCGCGGCGAAATCACGCTCGGCAAACCAGGGCGCGAACAATTGCGCAAGTTGCTCCCTGGCCTGGAAGCGGTCGCCTTCGCGGCGGAAATCGAGCCCGAGCTTGTTCGCGAGACCGCCGACTTCGGCTTCGGTTTGCGTGACTTCGACAATGGACCGCCATTGCCGCGGGCTGACTCCCACAATCATCACCCGCCGCCCGCAGCGGCAGGCAAAATCGTGCCCGAAGCTGCCGAACACATGGTTGCCCACGCTTTCCCTGCCGGCGCCGTTGACTTCCACCTCGGCGAGGTAGCCCAGATGCCCCATGGCCGCCAGGGCCACATCGGCCAGGGCGATGGAAACGAACTGCCCGGCGCCGGTCATTCGCCGGTGCCGCTCGGCGGCAAGCAGGCCCAGGGCGATTTGCTGTCCCGCGAGCAAGTCCCACCCCGGCAATGGATTGTTCACGGGACGATCCGCCACGGCGCTGAGCCAGGGCAGGCCCAGGCGGCAGTTGACGGTATAGTCCAATGCCGAACCGCCGTGGCGGTCGCCGCTGAGGCTGAGGTAAATGAGATCATCCCGCTTCGCCCGCAAGCCCTCGTCCGCGAGCCAGCCCCGGGGCGGAAAGTTGCTGAGGAATATGCCGGAATCCGGGCCGGGCCTTGCAATCAGTTCGCTGAGCAGCTCCTGTCCTTCCGGCTGGCGGAAATCGATGGCGATGGAGCGCTTGCCCTTGTTCAGGCCGTGCCAGTAGAGGCTGTTTCCGCGGGAGTCCACGGGCCAGCGGCGATAGTCGAGGCCGCCGCCGATCAGGTCGAAACGAATCACGTCGGCGCCGAGCTGGGCCAGGGTCATGCCGCCGGATGGCGCGGCGATGAAGGCGCTGCCCTCCACCACCCGCATGCCCTGAAGTATCTTCTGCAAGGAAACTCTCCCGAAACTTCAGCCCGTCAGCAGATAGCCGTTGTTGATGACGATCTTGTCCTGCTCCAGCGATTTGCAGCGAAAGGCGAAGGCTCCGCCCTCGCGCCAGATTTCGGTGCGTATGGTATCGCCGGGATAGACCGGGGCCGAAAAGCGTAGCCGCATGCGCCGGAAGCGTCCCGGGTCGTAGTCGCAGCAGGTCTTCATCAGGGCATGGGTGGCTACGCCAAGCGTGCAAAGCCCGTGCAGGATCGGTTCGCGGAAACCGGCGTTGCGGGCGACTTCCGGCAAGGCGTGGAGGGGGTTGTAGTCACCCGAAAGCCGGTACAACAGCGCCTGTTGCCGCAGAGTGGGCAAGTCGCAGACGCTGTCCGGCTCGCGCACCGGAACGATGTCGGTCCGCGCTGCCGTCTTGCGTTCGCCGCCAAAGCCGCCGTCGCCCCGGGCGAGAATCGTGGTGATAAGGGTGCAGATGTCCTCGCCGGTGGCCACATCGCGAACCACCCGGTTGGAGATGATCAGTGCGCCGATGCGCTCCCCCTTGTCGATGACTTCGGTTACCCGGGTGGTTGCTTCCACCGTGCCCGAAGTGGGGAAAGGGCGGTGCAGGACGATCTCCTGACCCGCATGCAATACCCTGACCCAGTCCAGGCCGGTATCGTCTTCCTTCGCCCAGAAACCCGGATGGGCCATGATCACCGCCTGGCTTGGCAGCACCTTGAGTCCGTCCTCGTAGAGAAAGGCGAGGCAATCCTCATCCAGCGGGTCGATGCCCATGCCGACGCCCAGGGCATAGAGAATGCAGTCCTTTTCGGCATAGCTGTGGCGGATCTTGCGAAATTTGTGGTCCAGCAGGCTGCGCGGGTCAAATGGCATGGTTACGGTTTCCGGATGGCTTTGCGTGGTCAGGTGGGCGAGTCACATGGGGTCCCAACTGAATATGTCGCCGGAACGCGCCAGGGGGGTGAAGTCGGCGGCGAAGGCCGGCAGGGCGCGTTCGAGCACTTGCCGCGGGGTCCAGTCGTCGCCCTGGTGGGCGTAGCGGATGGGGCGGTTCTGGTTGAACAGGAAAATCTCGTTGTTGCGCACGCCGAAGATCTGGCCCGTGACCTCGGCGGCGGCATCGCTGCACAGGGCGATGGCCAGGGGGGCGATCTTGTCCGGCGTCATCTGCCTGATCTTTTCCACCCGGGCCTGCTCTTCCCCGGTGCGGGTGGGAATCGTGCCGATGAGTCGGCTCCAGGCAAAGGGCGCGATGCAGTTGGAGCGCACCCGGAAGCGGCCCATGTCCAGGGCCATGGATTTCGAAAGACCCACAATGCCGAGTTTGGCGGCGGCGTAGTTGGCCTGGCCGAAATTTCCGATCAGGCCCGAGGTTGAAGTCATGTTGACGAAACAGCCGCTGGTCTGGGCGCGGAAATGCGGCGCTGCGGCGCGGCTGACATTGAATGTGCCCTTGAGGTGCACATTGATGACCGAGTCGAAATCGGCCTCGCTCATCTTGTGGAAAATGGCGTCGCGCAGGTTGCCGGCATTGTTGACCACGCAATCGATGCGGCCAAAGTGATGAATGGCGTCTTCGATGATGCCGTGGGCGGCGTCCCAGTCCGCCACGCTGGCGCCGTTCGCCACGGCTTCGCCGCCGCCGGCCCTGATTTCAGCGGCCACTTCCGCCGCGGGGCCGGTGTCCTGTCCGCTGCCGTCCTCGGCGCCGCCGAGATCATTGACCACGACCCTGGCGCCCTCGGCGGCGGCGAGCAGGGCGATGCCCTTGCCAATGCCCCGGCCCGCGCCGGTTACCACGATCACCTTGTCCTGCAATAGTTTCTGCATTCTGAATGACTCCCTATCGCCTGGGCCACGAGTTGCCGGGCGATGACTTTCAGCGCCAGGGTTTCCTCGGCGCCTTCGAAGATCGAAAGCACCCGGGCATCAACGAACAGGCGGCTTACCATGCTCTCTTCCGCATAGCCAAGGCCGCCGTGCAACTGCATGGCCTCCCGGGTCAGCCATTCGGCGGCCCGGCAACTGAACAGCTTCACCAGGCTCGCTTCCATCTGTCCGCCGCCGGCGTCCAACTGCCGCGCCACCTGGTAACTGAACTGCCGCGCGGCGGTCAGTTTCGCCAGCATGCGCGCGAGTGTAACCCGGCTGAGCTGGAATTCCGCCAGTGCCTTGCCGAATACCCTGCGCTGGCCACTGTAGCGCAGCGCCTGTTCGAAGGCCGCCTGCATGACCCCGGTGGCCCGGGCCGCGGTCTGGATGCGACCGCCGGCGAATCCCGCCATGGTATGGTAGAAGCCTTTGCCGACGCCTTCCCCGCCGCCCACAAGATTCGCATCCGGCACGAAGTAATCTGCAAAGAACAGGTCAAAGGAATGCATGCCGCGATATCCCAGGGTGGCAATGGCCTTGCCGCCGAGACTGCCGCCGCCGGGCTGCTCGTGGCGGAATTCGTGCCCGGGAAAGGCGGGCTTGTCCACCAGCAGCAGGCTCAGGCCCCGGTGCCCGGGACTCGAGTCGCTGTTGGTGCGGGCCAGTACCACCAGCAACTCCGAGCGCCCGGCGAAGGTACACCAGGTCTTGCTGCCATTGAGCAGCCAGCCCTGATCCACCTTGCGCGCCGCCAGCGCCACCGCGGCCACATCGGAGCCGGTATCGGGTTCGGTAATCGAAATCGCGCAAAGCTTCTCTCCCGAGGCAAGCAAGGGCAGCCAGTGCTGTTGCTGCGCCGCCGTGCCGCCGGCAAGCAGCGCCCGGGCGGCGATTTCCGGGCGGGTAATCAAGCTGCCGGCGGCGCCCAGGGAGCCGCGGGAAAGTTCTTCGGTAACGACGATCATCGCCAGGCTGTCGGCTTGCCCGTCCGGTTGCATGCCGCCGAAACGCTCGGGAATGCAGGCGCCGAAACAGCCGAGTTCCGCAGCGGCGCGGATCAGGCTTTCCGGGATGTCGAGATCCTGCCGGTGGATCGCCTCGGCTTCCGGCAGGACGACTTCCTCGGCGAAGCGGCGGAAGCTGTCGCGAACCAGTTCGATCTCTTCCGGCAGGGAGGCGGGCAAACGCTCCCGCTCCTGCTCGCAAATCAGCCGGCCGAGGCCATCCCAGCGGGCCGACGCAAGATTGGCGTCGAGCAAGGCGCGGAACTCGGGCCTTTTGGTCATCTGCTTGATGCGGCCCGCGCCGATTCCCATTTCCCGGCAGCGAAGCCGCAGCTTGCCAAGCAGGCCATAAAACGATTCCGCGGCAAAACCCAGCGCGAGGCCGTGGATCAGTTCATCGTCTTCGGGTTGTTTGCGGGCGTATTCCAGCATGGCGGCAGCCGCCGCCAGGTCGGCAGCCGCCAGGGCGAGTTCATAGCAGATCAGTTGATAGCGGTCGAGGCCGGCCGGATCAAACTTGCCGTCCTTCTGGCACCGGCGGCGAAGCTGCCGCGCAATCAATCCAAGCTGCTGGCGCAGCTCGCCGTGGAGGCGTCTGGCCGCCACATGATCGCTTTCCGTATGCGTGTTGGGATCGGGCTTCACGGGGCAATGCTTACATATGCCCGATCATGGAAATGCTGCAAATGTTCTGGTGGGGGAAACCGCCGAGATTGTGGTTCAGGCCCAGCCTTGGATTAGTGAGTTGCCGCGCTCCGGCGCGACCCTGCAATTGCAGGTAGTTTTCGTAGATCATGCGCAGGCCCGAGGCGCCGATGGGGTGGCCGAAGCATTTCAGGCCGCCGTCGATCTGGCAGGGCAGCTTGCCTTCGGCGTCGAACTCGCCATCGAGTACGGCGGTAACGGCCTCGCCTTCCCCGGCGAGCTGCAGGTCTTCCATGGTGACGAGTTCGGTGATGGAAAAACAGTCATGGACTTCGGTCATGCTGATTTCCTCGGCGGGCTTGCGCACGCCGGCTTCGTCGTAGGCCCGCCGGGCGGCGATGCGGGTGGTCTTGAGGTAGGAGCCATCCCAGCTTTCATGGCTGGATTCCGTGCCATTGGAAACCGCGAGTTGCAATGCCTTGACGGCAACGAGATGGTCCTTGCCCAGGGAGCGGGCGATTTCCGGCGTGGTGACAATGGCGCAGGCGGAGCCGTCGCTGACTCCGCAGCAATCGTACAGGCCGATGGGTTCGGCGATGAAGGGCGCTTCCATGGCCTGCTGCTCGGTGATTTCCCGGCGCAGGTGGGCTTTGGGATTCTTGGCGCCATTGGCGTGGCTCTTCACCGAAACATGGGCCATGGCGCGCTTCAGATCCCGCTTGTTGACCCGATGCCGGGCACGGTAGCCGGTGGCGAGCTGGGCGAAGGCGCCGGGGGCCGACAGATTGGGCCAGTACATGTCATTCTCCACGCCCCGGGAGCGTTGCGGCAGGCCGCCGTAGCCGGTGTCCTTGAGTTTTTCCACTCCCAGGGCGAGGGCGATGTCGCAGGCCCCGGAAGCCACGGCGTACACCGCGCCGCGAAAAGCTTCGGTGCCGGTGGCGCACATGTTTTCCACCTTGGTCACCGGGATGTAGTTCAGGCGCAGGGCGATGGCCATGGGCATGGCGCTTGCGCCCACGTGGAATGCGTCGATGCCGGCGCCGAACCAGGCGGCTTCGATGACTTCCCGTTCAATGCCGGCATCGGCGAGACATTCCTCGAATGCTTCCACCATCAGGTCGGCGGGGCTGGCGTCCCAGCGTTCGCCGAATTTGCTGCAACCCATGCCGAGGATTGCGACCTTGTCTTTGATGCCCTGGGCCATTGCTGTTGCCTCCTGATGGTTAACCTGCGGGAGCCGGCTCCGGCAGGATTTTCGCTTTCCAGAAATACTTGCGGAAACCGCGTTGCGGGTCAAACTGCCGCACGCGGAAGTGCACCGAGATTCTTGATCCGGATTCTATACCGCCTTCGCCCACTTCGGTGAAATCCATCATCAGTTTGCCGCCGCCGTCGAACCGCACCATGCCGAAGTAGGCCGGGGGGCTCGGGTCGAAGGTGAGGCGGTCGGCGGTCCAGGTGAGCACTTCGCCCCGCTTGTCGGCAAAGGGGTGTGGGTCCTGGCTGTCGAGTGCGTGGCATTCGGGGTTTACGCAGTATTTTTCCCGGGGAATCTGCACCGTGCCGCATACCCGGCACTTGCCGCCGAGGAAGGAGGTGACCAGGTCCCGGCGGCGGTTGTAGCCCGAGAGGTAGGTTTGCCGGTCGGTTTCGCCGCGCTTGCCGGTGTCGCGCTCCACCAGCTCGTTGAAGGCGAGGAATTTGGCGTAGTTGCGCTCTTCCCGGCGCGCCGCCAATGCGCCGGAGACGCCCCGGGCGGGCCGGAAGCCCCCGATGGCGTCGGTCGCGCGGAACAGCAGGGCGTCGCAGCCCTGGCCGAATCCGGTCAGCAGAATCAACTCGCCCGGCTTCGCCGATTCCAGCGCGGCCGCGAGCAGCAGCAGGGGCTGCGCGGCACCTGCCACGCCCACTGTGGCGGCCTGGTTGTCGGCGATGGCGCCGGCGGCAATGCCGAGCTTTTTGGCTACCGCGCCCGGAGCCCGGGTCTGCTCCGTGGGCAGAATGAAATGCGCGATGTCCGCGGCATCGACCTTGCAACTCGCCAGCAGACCCTCCACGGCTTCGGGAATGATCTTCAGATAGCCCTCGTCCCGAATCCAGCGTTCTTCCCAGTCGTAGTCGAATTCGCCGCCGCGATAGTGATCGACAAAATCCGCGGCAAGGCTTTGGCCGCCGAGAAACTCGGCGATTACCGGCCCGCCGCCGGTGGTGACCGCGGCGGCGGCATCGCCCCAGAGCATTTCCCCCCGGGAGCCCGCCTTGGCCCGGCGATGTTCCGAGGCCACCACCATGCCGTCGCCGGCGCCCTGCAGCAGCGCCAGCAGGCTCGAGGTTCCGGCGCGCTGGGATGCGCCGACATCCACGGCAAGCGCCTGCCGGGGCAGATTGAGCGCTTCCAGCAACACCACCGAGTTCTGGCGGTCGAGAAAGGGAAAGGTGGTGGAAGCGAAATACAGCGCCGGCGGGGCATGGCCGTCGAAACCGGCGAGGCAGTCACCCGCCGCCTCGACGCCCATGGTGATCACGTCCTCATCCCAGTTGCACATGCTCCGCTCGCCGCGGCCAAGCCCTTTCAGGCTCGCGTCGAACCAGGCATTCGCCCCGGCAATCTCGGACCGCTGCAGCCGCCCCTGGGGAATATAGGCGCCGAACCCGGTGATTCCTCCGCTCAATGTTTCCTCCCGCAATGCCCCGAACCGGAGCGCGCAAAACAGCGGATTCTATTGGAAACCGAAGGGAAAATCAGTGCCGAGTTCGAGGCGAATCGCACACCCCGATCAGGAGTCGAAGGCTGCCGTCAGGCGGTAGCGCCGGCGCGCCGGGTTCCACCCATACGCCCGCCCGAAGCTGCTTTCTTGAGGAAAATCAGGCTTGAGTCTCATCCGCCGTGTGGCAGGCCCGCTGGCGGCACAGCATGAAATTGCGCACATGGGCCCAGGCGATAATCCCTGCGCCTGCCACCGTCAGGACCTTCTCACCAAGTTCCCCTGTCACCTCTTCGCCGAGAATCGGCGGGGAGATCAGCACCAGCAGGCCGATCAGTCCGGTGATGAGAATCTGCGCATGGCCATGCTTGCGACAGCCGAGGCCGAGTGCGAATAGGCTGGTGGGCACGACCAGAAACAGCACCGCATAGTGGAAGCTTTCGTCTTCCAGGAAAGTCGCTCCCAGCGCCGGCACCAGGGTGATGGCGACCGGAGTGAGCAAGCAGTGGATCACACAGACCAGTGATAAGCCTATGGCCGCCTTGTCCGCGTTTTCTGTGGTTGCCTGCAATGGTTTCTCCCTGCCGTCAGTTCGCGATGGGGCTTGCCGATTGTAGCCTGCGGTTCACCAGCGGCGCCACGGCGATACCGAGCAACAGCAGGAAGATCATCGGCCCCGCGCCGCGGCGCAACCTTGCCGGGAGCGATTCGCCCTGGAAGCGGAACGGGGGAAGCGTCTCGTAAAACTGCGAATCGATGGGTCGTTTGGCGACAATGTCGGGGCCGACCCGTTCCGCGTAGTCCGCCTTGAACTGCCGCGCCTGGGTGAGGTAGTCCTGATGCCTCCGGGCTGAGCTTCCCGCCAGTTCGTTGAACAGGCTGTGGGTCGCCACGGCGGGGGAAACAAAGCGAAAAAGCCCGATGACGCTTTCCCGGCTCCGCAGGGCCTCTTCAAAGGAATCCACGATGGGCGCCGTGGCTGCATCCACCGTGGAGGTGACCAGAAAGGAGGACAGGACAAAGTCGGGAATCCGCGATTCCTGGTTGACCAGCAATTCCGGATGGTCAAGCATGAACTGGTTGGCCACATCGGCCTCCCTGAGCCGGGTTTCGTTTTCGACTTCCCGCGCATCCGCCAGGTAGGCCAGTCGGGACGGCGTGGGATAGAACACTTCCGCGGTTGCGCTGGTGGCGGCGGGAATGATCAGGGTAAGCCCGGCCCACAGGCCCAGCAGCGCCAGTACATTGAATTCGCCGCTCCGGTTGAAGCTGGCAACCAGGGCGATCAGCATCAACCAGAAAAATCCGTACAGCAGCACCAGCAGGGACCAGAATCCGAAGGCGGGCAAGCGCCCGCCGAGGTTGGCCGCGTCTTGACCCAGGGCCAGGGCAAGCAGCGCGGCGGCAAGGCTCACCAGCAGGACCACCGCCGCGCGAAACAGCAGGCGCTGCCAGAACAGGCGCCTGATGCTCACGCCCTGGGCCACCGTGAGGCCGAGTCTGCCGGCGTCGCGGTCCGCGGCGATCACGTCAAAGCAGAAAACAATCAGCAGCAGGGGCAGAAACAGGATGACGGCCTTGCTGATGTCGAAACTGCCCAGGGCCAGGGAAACCGGGTCGGCGAACTCGTATTTCGAGAACAGGCGGATGTCCGGGTCCCACAGCGAAATCTCGCCGGCATAGGGCAGCAGGTCCGACTGGCCAACGGCGAAATCAGCCAGGGGCTCCAGTGGCAGCGACGAGGCGAACACCACATCCATGGCCGAGCCGGTGGCGGGCGGCACTTCGGCAGCGTTGCCGAGACGTTCCAGGGTCCGCAGGTCTTCCAGCCAGACGTCCATTTCGGCAGCGATTTCGGTATGGTGACCGGCAATGGCTCCGGCGCGTTCATCACGCTCCGCCCCGCCTGCCAGACCGCCATAGACCAGTACGGCGGCGAAGGCCAGCAGCAACAACAGGGAAGAGACGCGCTGAAACTGCATCTTCCACTCGCAAGCGATGATATCCATCATGGGCATGGGCTCACCTCATCGCGTTTCGATTGCCGCCGAACCGGAACATGGCCGCCAGGAGCCTGCGCCGCAGGAATTCACGGCTGCAAATCCGCTCTCATCCACGCCCCTGGCCGCTCGATTTCGTTGCATATCCACCAATATTCGCCTCAATCGACCGACCAGGGGCGCGGCGATAGCGAATTTTCGCTTTCGCGAATTCCTGCGGCGCAGGCTCCCAGGGCAGCCATTCCCCAGAGCAGCAGAATCAACAGATCCCGGGCGCCCTCGCTCCAGGCCACGGCGACGGGAGGCGGCCGGTAGTCGAACTCGGGCACCGTTTCCCAGAACTCCGGAGGCGCCAGATAGCCGAAACCCTGGCCTGCGCCATTGAGCATCATGTCCTCGTTCATTGCCCGCACGATGTTGTTGCGCTGGCGCTCGGCTGCCAGCGAAAAATGTTCATGGGCGGCAATATCTGTGCCGGAATAGGTGCGCGAAAGATGTTGCAGGGCTATTGTCGGCGAAAGAAGGGAAAGCCATTGCCGCAGGTTTTTCTGTTTTTCGTAGTTTTCGAAAAGTTCGGCGAATGCCGCATTGTATGCCTCGGCGCCGACAAGCTCGGAGACTTCCAGGCGCACCGCGCCGCGATTGATCGCCAGGCCATCGAGTTCGTCCTCGCGCACTTCCCTGCCCAGGGCGCGTTCAATCACTTCCCGCTCGATGGCGACATGGTCTTCGCTGCCTCCCGGCGGCCGGTTGGCTTCCAGGCTGGCGCGCGCGTCCGCCCAGAATGCGCCGGAATCCGGGCTTGGGTACGCCTGTTCGGCAATGCTCGCCGAAAGTCGCGGCAGGCCAACCACGGTTACGACCCAGAATCCCAGCAGGAGCAGCAGGGCCGTTTTGGCTTCGGCAACGAGCATGGAGACGAGCAGCGTCACCGCGGTCAGGCAGACAATGTACAGCCCATACACCGCCAGCAGCGAGAAACTGCGCAGCAGCAAATCGCCGCGGGAATGGCCTGCGTCGGGCAGGGTGAGCAGGGAGAATCCCGCCGCCAGCCCAAGCGTGACCGCCAGCACCGCAAAGGCCACCCCGGCAACCACCAGGAACTTGCCCAGCAGCAGGCTCATGGGGCTTGCGCCGCCGCCCACCAGTTGCCGCAGGGTGCCCCGCTCGCGTTCGCTGGCGATGCTGCCGTATCCCAGCAGCACCACCAGCAGGGGCAGGACCAGGGTCAATACCCCGGCGATACTGAAGTTTTCCAGCCTGCTGAGTTCGGGCGCGTCCTCGGCGGCCCGATACATGGCGGGGTTTCGATAATGCGCTTCCAGCCAGATCACCTGTCCCAGATACGAGGAAACTCCCGGGTCGAAGGAAGCCAGCGGGACCACGGGCTTGTGCGCCATGCGGCTGAAGTGGGCGGCGGAATGGGGGTTTTTCTCGCCCTGTCCGGCAAACACCGCAGCGTCGTCTGCCCGCGCCTGCAGGACGTCCCGCTCCCTGGCGCTTTCGGTGGCAAGGCCGGTAGCCAGGCCGAGCAGGAGCAGCAGGGCGACGATGAGCAGCAAGCCGACCGCCCGCCCGTCGCGGCGGATTTCAGTGAGTTCCTTGTGAAGTATCGCGCCAATCATCAGTGTGCCTCCACGGATAATCGTTCGTCGTCGTGCATGTGTTGCAGATAGATCTGCTCCAGCGCTGCCTGGTCCAGGGATTCCGGGGAAAGCTCTTCCACCAGGACGCCGGATTTCATGATGCCGATCCGGTCGGCGATCTCCCGGGCCCGGAACAGGTCGTGGGTCGCCATCAGCACCGCCGCGCCGTCGTCCGCGAGCCGCCGCAGCAAGCGGCAGAATTCATTCGCGGCGCTCGGGTCGAGCCCGGAAAGCGGTTCATCGAGCAGCAGGGCCCTGGCGCCCTTGGCCAGGGCGATGGCCAGCCCCACTTTCTGCCGCATGCCCTTGGAATACGCCCTGACTCTCTGGTCCGCGTCGAACCGGGACAGCCCCACCTGATCGAACAGCCCGCGAAGATCGCTTTCATCGCTGCGGCCCCTGCCGCTGAGGCGGACAAAGTAGTCGAGGTTTTCCAGGCCGGTGAGCGACGGATACAGCGACACCTGCTCCGGCACATAGCCGAGTTTGCCGCGCACCGTCTTCGGGTCCTCCGTCACCACCGTCCCGTCCACCAGGGCTGCGCCCGAAGTCGGCTCGAGAAAGCCGAGAAACAGATTGATGGTAGTGGTCTTTCCCGCGCCATTGGCGCCGAGCAGGCAGACGATCTCCTTTGCGTTGACCGAAAGATTCAGGGCGTTCAGCGCGGTATTCGACCGGAATATCTTGGTCAAATCCCGGGCGCGGAGCAGTTCAGTCATGGGTCCTGTCCTTGAAATTGCCGCTTGTGGGGACCAGGAGCCCGCGCCGCGGGCCTCTGGCGGGGTGAGTATCTGAACCAGCCCATTCCTTGTCAAGACTCGCTGGAAACGGCTGGAATCTCCGCTTCGGCTGGCATATGCTCGCGACATGACGAGTCTGATTTATCCCACCACCAACCTGGCGCGAACCGAAGAGTTGAATATTGTCCGCGGCGAGGGCATTTATGTGTTCGACGCCGGGGGGCGGCGCTATCTGGAAGGGCTTGCGGGGCTTTGGTGTTCGGCGCTTGGCTATGGCAACCGGGAGTTGATCGAAGCCATCCGCGAGCAGTTGGAAACGCTTTCCTACAGCCACATGTTCGGCGGCCGCACCCATCAGGTGGGAATGGACCTGGCAGAGCGCCTGAGCGACCTGCTGCCGATTCCCGAGGCGAAGATCTTTCTTGCCAATTCCGGCAGCGAAGCCAATGATTCGATGATGAAGATGCTGCGCTACTGGGCCAATGTCAGCGGCCGGCCCGAGCGCAAGAAGATCATCGCCTTCGAGCGCAGCTACCATGGCGTGACCCTGGCCTCGGCCGCGCTCACCGGGCTGCCGGTCATGCACGAGCATTTTGATATTCCCACCCGGGAACTGGGCATTATTCGCACGGCAACGCCGCATTACTATCATGGCCATCGCGAGGGCGAGAGCGAGGCGGAATTCGTCGAGCGGCTGATCGCCGACGTGCGCGGGCTGATCGAGCGCGAAGGCCCGGAAACCATCGCCGCTTTCATCGCCGAACCCATTGGCGGCGCGGCGGGGGTTGTGGTGGCGCCGGACGGCTATTTTCCCGCGCTCTGCCGTCTGCTGGAAGACCATGGCATCCTGTTCTGGGCCGATGAGGTGATCTGCGGCTTTGGCCGCACCGGCAACGCCTTCGGCTCGACCACGGTGGGCGCAAGACCCCGGCTCATGAGCCTGGCCAAGCAGATGTCCTCGGCCTATGTTCCCATCAGCGCCGCGGCGATTCCCGGTTCAATGTACGAAGCCCTGGTGGAGCCGAGCCGGAAGGCCGGCATTTTCGGCCACGGCTTCACCTACAGCGGGCACCCGGTGGCCAGCGCGGCGGCGCTCAAGGCCATGGATATCTATGAGCGCGACGGCCTGTTTGCCCATGCCGCCGGTGTCGGCGAACATATGCAGCGGCGCTTGCGCGAATTTCGCGATCACCCGCTGGTGGGCGAAGTGCGCGGCAGGGGCCTGATCGGCGCGGTGGAACTCGTTGCCGGCAAAGCCGGGCGAAAACCCTTCCCCGATGGCCGCGCCGGCGCCATCGCCGTACAATGCTGCCGCGAGCAGGGGCTGTTGATCCGCGCCGTGGCCGGCAGTTCCATCGCCTTCTGCCCGCCGCTGATCATCAGCGAGGCGCAAATCGACGAGATGATCGAACGCTTTGACCGCGCCCTGGCCGAGGCCACCGACGCCATTCACCGGGAAATGCCCGAACTGTTGCAGTGAGAAACTCATGAACACGCCAATCAGCCAATCCATGAAACCGACCTTCTGCCTGTTGCTGGGGTTCGCCCTGGCAAGCTGCGGCCCGGCGGAGCAAGACCCTCCCGCCGGGGTGGACTTGATCCTCACCAATGGCAAGGTGCTCACCGTGGATGCGGACTTTTCCATCCACGATACCGTGGTGGTGGATGATGGTCTGATCGTGGCCACCGGCGACGCTTCCCTGTTGCAGCGCTATGCGGCCCCGGAAGTCGTGGACTTGCAGGGCAAGCTGCTGATGCCGGGCTTTGTCGATTCCCACACCCATATCCGCGGGCGGCCGAATCACTACATCGACCTGACCGAAGCGGGCTCGGTGGCGGAAATCCGGCAACTGGTGCGGACCAAGGCGGCGGAAGTCGGCGCCGGCAACTGGGTCACGGGTTATGGCTGGTCCGAAGACCAGTTGACCGAAGGCCGCCGCCCATTGCGCGACGATCTCGACGCCGCGGCGCCGGGCAATCCGGTGATTCTCACCCGCGCCGGAGGCCACAGCGCCGTATCCAACAGCATGGCGCTGGAACTGGCCGAAGTCACCCCCGACACCCCCGACCCGGAAGGCGGCGTGATCGAACGCAATCCCGACGGCAGCCTCAATGGGGTGATCCGCGAGCGGCAGTATATCGTCAGCCGCCTGGCGCCCGACGCCACGCCCGGGGAACTGATCCAAAGCCTTGAGGTCAACCTCAACGACCTGCTTTCCGACGGCATCACCAGCATCATCGACGCCTCCAAGGCGCCGGCGGAATACGCCATGTGGGAAAGCCTGTACGAGACCGCCGGGCTGCCCCTGCCCCGCGCCGCGCTGCAATTCCAGTGGCATGACCCGCCGGCCATCGCCGCGGTGAAGGCAAGAGTCGGCGATGGCAATGAGATGCTCAGGATAGGCCCCATCAAGGTATTCGCCGACGGCGGCTTCACCGGTCCGGCGGCGTTCACCAAGGAGCCCTACCACAATCAGGGCGACTACCGGGGCTATCTCGACATGCCCGAGGAAGACCTCATCGCCCATCTCAATGAAATTCACGACGCCGGCTGGCAGATGGGCATCCACGCCATCGGCGACGCCGCCATCGAACTTGTGGCGGCGACCCTGGCCGATGCCCTTGAGCGCAATCCGCGTCCGGACCATCGCCACTTTCTCAACCACTTCTCCATGCGGCCTTCGGACGCCACCATGGAACTCATGGCGGCCCATGAAATCGCCATCACCCAGCAACCCAACTTCACCTATACCCTGGAAGGGCGCTATGTGGAGAATCTCGATGGCTGGCGGCTGCAGCACAACAACCCACTCCGCTCACCCATGGACGCGGGAGTGACGGTAGCGCTTTCCAGCGACATCCTCCCCATCGGACCCATGGTTGGCCTGTATGCGGCGATAACCCGCAAGGGCATGACCGGCGCGGTTTACGCCGCGGAGGAAGCCATCACCATGGAAGAGGCGATCCGGGCGTATACCGCCACCGGCGCCTGGCTGCTGTTCGAGGAAGACGTCAAGGGTTCCCTGGAGCCCGGCAAGTACGCCGACATGATCGTGCTTTCCGATGACTTGCTGAACATCGACCCGGAGCGCATCATGGATGTGGAAGTCGAACAGACCTGGCTGGCGGGGGAACTCGTCTACCAGCGATAATGAAAAATTCCAGGGAGGGAATTTTTCAGAGCATACCCAGGAGCCTGCGCCGTGGATGAAAGCGGATTTGCAGCCGTGAATTCCTGTGGCGCAGGCTCCTGGACGGAGCGGAGTTGACGGGGAGAGCAGCCGCGGGACCATGAATCAGAAAACAACAACAAGCACGCATATTGAATTCATCGATATCGCCAAGACCTACGACGGCGGCACCATGGTGCTGCCTGGCGTCAATCTTGCCATCGGCAGCGGCGAATTCATGACCCTGCTGGGGCCTTCGGGCTCCGGCAAGACCACCTGCCTGATGATTCTGGCCGGATTCGAGATGCCCACTTCGGGCGAAATCCACGTCAATGGCGAGTCGGTCCACAAACTTCCGCCCCAGAAGCGCGACATGGGCATGGTGTTCCAGAACTACGCCCTCTTCCCCCACATGACCGTGGGCCAGAATCTGTCTTTCCCGCTGGAAGTGCGTGGCATGGCTCCGGAGGAACGGGCGCGCCGGGTGGGCCGGGCGCTGGAGATCGTCCGCCTCGAAGGCTATGGCGACCGCCGTCCGGGGCAATTGTCCGGCGGCCAGCAGCAGCGGGTGGCCATTGCCCGGGCGCTGGTCTTCGAGCCCGGCGTGGTGCTGATGGACGAACCACTCGGCGCGCTCGACCGCCGCCTGCGGGAAGAATTGCAGCTCGAGATTCGTTCCATCCAGCGCGAACTCGGCGTCACCATGGTCTATGTGACCCACGACCAGCAGGAAGCGATGACGCTTTCCGATCGCATCGCGGTGTTCAATGAGGGCCGCATCCAGCAGGCGGCCACCCCGGAAACGCTCTACGAGGAGCCAGCCACCGAATTCGTCGCCAGATTCGTCGGCGACAACAACCTGCTGCGGGGCATCGTGCGCGGGGTACACGGCGAGTTGTGCAGCGTTGCCGTGGGCGATGGCCTCGTGGAAGCCTTCATGGTGGAGCCGCTGGCGGTGGGCGACAGCACGGTGCTGGCGATCCGGCCCGAGCGGGTGGCGCTGTCGCCTTCGATCAAATACAGCAATTCCGTTGCCGCCGGCGTCGAGGACATGGTGTTCCAGGGCGATCATTGGCGAATCCGGGTCAGCGTGTTCGGCGAGACCGACTTCTTCGTCAAGATTCCCAATTTCATCGGCCAGGGCGGGATTCTCCCCGGCGACCAGGTGCGCATCGGCTGGACCACCATCGACTGCCGGGCGCTGCCGGCCAGCGGGTAAGCGGCCATGCCTGCCCGAAAATTTCACTCAACATGGAAATCTTGCCGCTGGCTGGGACTGGGCCTGTGGTTGCTGGGCGCTTCCGCAGCCGCCCAGACCCTGACGCTGGTTTCCTATGGCGGCTCCTATGGCCGGTCGGTGGAGCGGGCCTGGGTCGAACCTTTCATGGCGGAGACCGGCATCGAGGTGCGCATCGAGGATTACAACGGCGGGCTGGCCCAGATTCGCGCCCAGGTGGAAACCGGCAATGTCTTCTGGGATGTGGTGGACCTGACCACCCCCGACGCCGTTCGGGCCTGCGACGAGGGCCTGCTCGAATTCGTCATGCTGGCCGACCTGCCGGCGGCGGCGGACGGAACCCCCGCCAGCGAGGACTTCCTCCCCGACAGCCGTTCGGAGTGCTCCGGTGGCGGGCTGGTCTCGGCTACCATTGTCGCCTTCAATAACCAGCGGTTTCCCGATGCTCCGCCATCCAGGCTGGAAGACTTTTTCGATCTCGAACGTTTCCCGGGCCGGCGCGGCATGCGGCGCGTACCCATCGCCAATCTCGAATTCGCCCTGCTTGCCGATGGCGTACCCGTCAATGAGGTCTATGCGACCCTGGACACCGACGCCGGCATCGCCCGGGCCTTCGCCAAGCTCGATACGATCAAGGACGAGATCGTGTTCTGGGAAGCCGGCGCCCAGCCGCCCCAGATGCTCGCGGACGAGGAAGTCGTCATGACCACGGCGTACAACGGTCGCATCTTCAATGCCCAGGTGCTGGAAAATCAGCCTTTCACCATTATCTGGGACGGGCAGTTGCAGGAAACCAGCGGCCCGGGCATCGTGCTGGGAACGCCGCGGCTGGATATCGCCCGGCGCTTTATCGAATTCATGTCGCGACCGGAAAGTCTGGCCGCCATCAGCAAGTACATCTCCTATAGCCCCACCCGCTATTCCGCCAACGCCATGGTGGACACCCACCAGGAAACCGGCATTGCAATGAGCCCCCACATGCCCTCGGCCCCCGCCAACATGAAACGGGCATTGATCAGCGACTGGCTCTGGTGGGCGGATAACGGCGACGAAATGAACGAGCGCTTCGCAGTATGGTTATCACGCTGAAAAGATGGGACCGGCAGGCGCTGCGAGCGGCGTTGCTGGTGGCGCCGCTGGCGATATTCGTCGCGGTGACTTTCCTGGCGCCGCTGGCGGCGATGCTGGTGCGCAGCGTGTATCAGCCCGCAGTAGCCGAAGCCCTGCCGGAAACGCTGGCGGCGCTTGCCGAATGGGACGGCAGCTCCCTCCCCGATGAGGAAACCTTCCGCATTGCCGGCGCCGAATTCGTGGCGCTCAACGAAAGACGCGCCCTGGGCTCGGTGGCAACCCGGGTGAACCGTCTGGAAAGCGGCATGCGCAGCACCCTGCTCGGCACCGCCCGCAGCCTTGCGGCGGAAACGCCCGCGGCGTCCTGGCGCGAAGCCATGATAGCCGCCGATGCCGATTGGGGGGCGATCAAAAGCTGGCTGGCGATTCGCCGGGCCGGGGAAGTCATCACGCCCCGTTACTATCTCAATGCCCTGGACCTCGACCGGGGCGGGGCCGGTGAGATCGTGGCGCAGCCGGAAGACCGCCGCATCTACCTCAGCCTGCTGCTGCGGACCCTGGCAATCAGCATCGCCATCACCGGGATCTGCCTGCTGCTGGCGTATCCCGTGGCCTGGCTGCTGGCCCATGCGCGCCCCCGGCGCGCCGGGCTGCTGTTGCTGCTCGTGCTGGTGCCATTCTGGACTTCGCTGCTGGTGCGCACGACGTCCTGGATCGTGCTGCTGCAGAACCAGGGCGTCATCAATGATCTGCTGGTGACCCTCGGGATTCTGGCCGAGCAGCAGCGCCTGGCCCTGATCTACAACATGACCGGCACCATCATCGCCATGGTGCATGTGCTGCTGCCCTTCATGATTCTGCCGCTGTACTCGATCATGCGCGCGATTCCCGAGCGGCACATGCAGGCCGCGGCCTCGCTCGGGGCTTCCCACTGGCAGGCCCTGCGGCGCGTGTACTGGCCCCAGTCCCTGCCGGGGGTCGCGGCGGGCTCCCTGCTCGTCTTCATTCTGTCCATCGGCTATTACATTACCCCGGCGCTGGTGGGCGGGCGCACGGGGCAACTGATTTCGAGCATGATCGCCTACCACATGGAGCAATCCCTGAACTGGGGTCTGGCGGCGGCCCTGGGCGGCATTCTGCTGCTGCTGGTGGGGACGCTCTTTTTCATCTACGACAGGCTGGTGGGAGTCGACCGGATGAGGCTGGGTGAGACCCGGTCGGCGCAGCCGACAAGAAGCGCAGCTTCTTGAGGGTCGAACGACTTGCCATGTATGGCAAGGCCGGGGTTTGGCGAAATCCCAAAAGTTGCGCCAGGGATGGCAGGCACAATCCATCAGAATGGGAACTATTGAATGTTCAAGTTGAAGCTACGCCAAACACTCCATGTCGGCTTCTGCGCCGCGGTGCTGTTTTTCCTCGTCGCGCCGGTGCTGGTGGTGATTCCGCTGAGCTTCAATGCCGAGCCCTACTTCACCTTTACCGAGGGCATGCTGCGGCTCGAAGCGGACGCCTGGTCCCTACGCTGGTACCAGAATGTGCTGGGGGAAGGCCGCTGGCTGCCTGCGCTGGGAAAGAGCCTGCTGATCGGCAGCGGGGCCGCGCTGATCGCAACCACCCTGGGTACCCTGGCCGCCATTGGCCTGAGCAGCCCCGCCATGCCGGGGCGCGGCGCGGTCATGGCGCTGCTGATCTCGCCCATGGTGACGCCCATCATCATTACCGCGGCGGGCATGAGCTTCTTCTATTCCGACCTGGGCCTGGGGCAAACCTATACCGCGCTGATTCTGGCCCATGCCGTGCTGGGCGCGCCTTTTGTGGTGATTTCGGTAGGCGCCAGCCTCAGCGGCTACAATCACGATCTCAATCGCGCCGCGGCCAATCTCGGCGCCGACTGGTGGACGACCCTGCGCCGGGTGCAATTGCCGCTGATCGCCCCCGGCGTATTCACCGGCGCGCTGTTCGCCTTTGCCGCATCCTTTGATGAAGTGGTGGTGGTGCTGTTTATCGGCGGGCCCGACCAGCGCACGATCCCCAGGGAGATGTGGTCGGGCATCCGCGAACAGATAAGCCCGGAAATACTCGCCGTGGCCACCTTCCTGATTGCTTTCGCCTTGCTCCTGCTCGCGGCGGTCAACTGGCTGCGGCAACGCGACTACGCTGGCGCTTCCCGATGAAGGGTGATTCCCGGAATCTTTCGCGATACATTTGCACGGGTGTATCGCAATCCACAAGCTGTTGACTTCCATGGCGAGATGGTTCGGAAACCTGGTATTGCCCGCTGTGCTGCTGGCGGCGCAGGCGGTGTGCGCGCAGCAATCCGGCGAAGACGACGAAGCATCGGCGGCGATTGCCAGGGAGTTGGGGCAGCGCGAGGCCGCCGTGGAGCGCCTGCGGGGGGAACTTGGCGTGTATCATCCGGCGCTGGGCGAAGCCTACGGCGAACTCGGGGGTTTTTATCTTGAGCTTGGGGATTACGAGCAGTCGCTGGCCACCTACAACGATGCGCTCGAAATCGCCCGTATCAACGAGGGGCTTTTCAGCGAATCGCAGCTTCGCATCATCGACGCCATGATCCGCGGCAACGAAGGCCTCGCGGACTGGGATTCCGTCGATGACCTGCACCACTTCCGCTATCACATGGCGAGCCGCCTGTGGGAGTTGACGGACAATCGCCATCTGGCGGCGATCGGCGCCTGGGGCGACTGGAAGATGCGGGCGGTCCGCGATGATCTGCTCAATGACGGCGGCTGGGGCGTACAGGCGGCAATCGACGATGTGGGCTCGGTCTACCGCCGCGCCATCGCCGCGCTGGAGCAGGAGGGGCAGGGGCGTCCCCAGGCCCTCGCCGCCATGGTCCGCGGCAAGGCGGACCTCGACATGTACATGATGCGGGTGGTGGCGAGCACGCCCTACAACTACTTTCCCGCCACCGTGCCGCGCCATATCAACCAGATGCGTTGCCGCATGGTTCCGGGCCCCAACGGGCAGCCCGTGCGGCAGTGCGTCAATGTGCAGGTGGAGAATCCGCGCTTTCGCGATTCCCAGCGCAACAACAAGTTCACCACCCTGGCCCGCTATTCCAATGCGATCAACGATGGCATCGAAAGGCTTGCGGCGATTCGCGACGCCGGCAACGGTCTTTCCGGCGCCGAGCTTGCCGCCATCGACCGGCAAATCGCCCGCCTCGACGCCGAACGCCGCCAGCACTCCCGTCCATCGCGTCCTTTTCTTTTCTGAGCGCCGCTGGATATTTTTCCTCTTTCGGTGTACAAACAGTCCTGTTCGACCGCAAGCAACGCCATGACATCCTGATGGAGGAAACCATGTTGAAATTTGCCAGCCGACTGACCGGCCTGCTGCTGCTGGGCGCAGCGGCGCTGATCGGTTTTTCCGCAGTCGCGTTGGAAGAGGGCGACCGGGCGCCGGATTGGTCCTTGCCGGCCTCTGACGGCAATACCTACAGCCTTTCCCAGTTCATTGGGGAAAAGCCCGTCGTCATCGCCTTCTTCCCGAAAGCATTCACCGGCGGCTGAACCATGCAATGCCGGGCGCTGCGTGACAGTGCCGAAGAGATTCAGAAGTTCGATGTGGCGTATTTCATGCTCAGCGTGGATACGCTGGAAGACAATACCGCCTTTGCCGAGGAGCACCAGGCCGGTTTTCCCGTTCTCGCCAATCCCGACAAGGACGTGGTGGAAGCCTACGGCGCCCTGATGCCGGTGGGTCTTGCCAATCGCTGGACCTATTACATTGGCGCCGACGGGAACATCCTCCGGATCGACAAGGAAACCGATCCGGAAACCGCCGGCGAGGATATGACCAGAATCATGGGTGAACTCGGTTTTCCCAGGATTTGATTTTCCGGGCTGGACCCAATCCAGGAGCGATGAAAAAGATTGGTTTTCTCATTATTGCGGGTGTTGCGATTCTCTCGCTCGTGGCGCTCGTCTGGTTGAGCCTCGGCTCCAGCGAACCGTCGGGTGCTACCACCACTTTCACGGTTGACGCTCCCGTACCGCAAAGGCCCGAGCCGGCGCCCGCCCCGGCAAGCCGGACCATCGCGCCGCCCGTGACGCCCGCGGTAACCGCGGTTGAGCCGCCCGCGGAGCCCGAACCGGTCATCGAAGCGACAGTCGAGCCGGCGCCTGAGCCCGCCGGGCCCGAAGTCGAGCTGCCGGGACTGAACAGCAGCGATGGCTTTGTGCGCGAGCGGCTCCAGGCCCTGAGCGATGGCGCAGCCTTGCTGAGCCTGATCACCGATGAGCAATTGATCCGCAGGTTTGTCGTCTTCGTCGAGAATATCTCCCGCCACGAGTTCCCCCAGACCGATCTGCCCTATCGCTCCATCGGCGCCGACATGCCCGTGCGCGAACTCGATCGGAACCTGTTTCTGATGGAGGAAGGCGCCCATGGCCGCTTCGATGGTTTTATCGACGCCATGACGGCGGTGGACACGGGCCAGGCGTACGCCCTGTACACCCTGCTGCGGCCATTGTTCCAGCAGGCCTATGCGGAAATCGGCTACCGCGGCCGGGATTTTGACGACACCCTGCGTCTGGCCATCAACAATGTATTGCAGGCTACCGACAGCGAAGGCCCCTACCAGTTGGTCAAGCCTTCGGTGATGTATCTGTTCGCCGATTCCGAGCTTGAAAACGCCGATGCCGTACACAAGCAACTGATCCGCATCGGCCCGCGCAACAGCACCCGGCTGATGGGCAAGCTGGCCGAGTTCGTGGTGCTCCTGTAGCCTGCTGGCCGCCTTCCCGCAAACCACCCGCTTCGATATGACCACAAAATCGAATCTTCTCGTCCCCGCCGCGCTGGTCGATGCCGCCTGGCTTGCCGCCCATATCGGCTCGCCGAAACTGATAGTGCTCGATGCTTCCCAGACGCCGGTGGTTCCCGGGCTGAAAGCAATGAATGCGCCCGGGGACTTCCAGGCGATACCCGGGGCCAGAAGGTTTGATTACGACAGGGAAATCCGCAAACCCGATACCAGCCTGCCACACATGTTGCCGGGCCCGGAGCAGTTCCAGCGGCAGGCAAGGGCGCTGGGAGTCAATGCCGGTTCGGCAATTGTGGTGTATGACGATTGCGGCATGTACGCCAGCCCCAGGGCCTGGTGGATGTTCCGCGCCATGGGGCATGACAATGTGGCCGTGCTGGATGGTGGTCTGCCAGCCTGGGTCGCGGCCGGGCAATCCATGACTGATTCCCTGGCGGAAGCGGCGGCCGAGGGAGATTTCACCGCCAGCTTCCGGCCGCATCTGCTGAGTGATTTCCGCGCCGTGCTCGAGGCGCTGGACGATGACGGCTGCCGGGTGCTCGATGCGCGTTCAACCGGGCGTTTTCGCGGCGAAGCTCCCGAGCCGCGCCCGGGATTGCGTGGCGGTCACATGCCCAATGCCCGCAATCTGCCTTTCACCAGTCTGTTGCGGGGCGGCTCACTGAAACCCGCTGCGGAATTGCGTGAACTGTTCGCCGGCGTCGATGCCGGCGACCGCCGCCTCATCAGCAGTTGCGGTTCGGGCATCACCGCCTGCGTCATCGCCCTGGCGGCCCACGTGGCGGGCCTGGGAGAGGTTTCGGTCTACGATGGCTCCTGGGTCGAATGGGGCACGCCGGGGCATTTGCCGGTGGTTGGTCCCGGCGCGAAGTGATGGTGAAAGCGGAATCTTTCCATCCGGCCCCGGTCGTTATCAGCACGTTTTACCGCTTCGCCGACCTGGCGGATTTCCGGTCGCTGAAAGAACCTTTGCACGAGAGAATGTTGCGCCATGAAGTGCGCGGCACGGTGCTGCTCGCCGCCGAGGGAATCAATGGCACGATTGCCGGCCCGCGGCCGGGCATGGATGCAATCCTCGGCTGGATTCGCAGCGATTCACGTCTGGCCGAATTGCGGGTGCGGGAATCTTTCAGCGGGGAGAACCCTTTCTACCGGACTCGGGTCAAGTTGAAAAAGGAAATCGTCACCATGGGCGTACCGGATATCGATCCGCGCTTCCTGGCGGGCGCCTACGTCGCTCCCGAACGCTGGAACGAGTTGCTCGACGATCCCGAAGTGCTCGTGCTCGACACGCGCAACCGCTACGAAGCGCAGATCGGCAGTTTCGAGAACGCGGTCAACCCGGAAACCGGCTCTTTCCGCGAGTTTCCCGAATACGTGCGCGAGAACCTGGACCCGGAGAAGCATCGCAAGGTCGCCATGTTCTGCACCGGCGGCATCCGCTGCGAGAAATCCACCGCTTACCTGAAGCAGCAGGGATTCGACGAGGTCTATCACCTGCAAGGCGGCATCCTGAATTATCTGGAAAGCGTGCCGCCGGAGGACTCGCGCTGGCGCGGCGAATGTTTCGTGTTCGACAACCGGGTCACCGTGAACCACCGTCTGGAGCCGGGTTCCTACGATCAGTGTCATGCCTGCCGCATGCCCATTTCCGACGAAGACAGGCAAAGCCCGCTCTATCAGAAAGGCGTCAGTTGCCCCCATTGCCACAGCCGCCAGAGTGGTGAGCGCGCCAGACGGCTCGCCGAGCGGCAGCGCCAGATCGATCTCGCCCGGGAACGCGGCGAACCCCACATCGGCCAGGACATGACCCCGCTCATGCGCGAACGCCGCCAGGCCAAGCTGCGCCACAAGCGCGAACAACGCGAATCCGAACAGACCGGCGACGACTTGCACAGTAGGTTGTCGCGTATCGAGGCGCACATGGAACATATGGCCACTAAGGCGTGGGTGCTTGGCGGAGTGGTCGGTGGGGCGGCTCTGGCGGCAACAATCACATTAGCGATTATTCGTCTGTTTGCTTGAATCCGCTAGTTCCCCAAACTTTGCCCGCAATTGACAGAATCTGGAATCCTCGGATCAGACAACAAGAGACGTCTCAAGTCTCTTCGTTGAGCGTGTCGACATATTGCCGGTAGACGAAAAGGCGATTTCGCGCCCTGCCCGTGACTTCCTCCGCAATCCCCAGCGAGATCAGCGCTTCCATTGCCTTCGCGGCGGTGCGAAACGTCAGATTGGTTTTTTCACAGGCGTAAGGCAGTGAAACGAGGGGACGCTCCATCAGCGTCTCATGGATACGCAAGGCGGAATTCGCGCGTTGTTTCGCGCCCGAGGAGATCCTTTCGCGGTCCTCCCGAAACAGCCGGTTCAACTCGTTCGCGGCCTCGAAGGCCTTGTTGGCGATCAGCGCGACGCCTTCGAGGAAAAACAGCAGCCAGGCCTCCCAATCGCCATCTTGCCGCGTGCGATTCAGCAGTTCGTAGTAAGTCTCCCTGTTTTGCTTGAAGTAGAGACTCAGATAAAGCAGCGGTTCCCGCAACACGCCCTCCGCACACAAGAGCAGCGTTATCAGAATGCGTCCCACCCGGCCGTTGCCGTCGAGAAACGGATGAATGGTCTCGAATTGCACATGGGCCAGCCCCGCCCGAACCAGGGACGGCAAGGACTTGTCGTCTTCATTGAGAAACCTTTCCAGTTCGGCCATGCAATTCGGCACTTCGGTATGCGGCGGCGGAACGAAACGCGCATTCCCGGGCCGGCTTCCGCCGATCCAGTTCTGGCTGCTGCGATATTGCCCGGGAAGCATCTGGCTTCCCCGTCCGCTCGACAGCAGGATTTCGTGGATTTCCCAGAACAATCGGTTCGAGAGAGGGAAGCCTTCGCGTATTCGCCGGATTCCGTGGTCGAGCGCGGCGACGCAATTTGAAACCTCCAGGGTATCGTGTCGCGGAACGCCCGGAACTTCCTCGAACTCGCTCAATAGAAGGTCGGAAAGCGAAGATTGGGCGCCTTCGATCTGGGAAGACAGCACCGCTTCCTTGCGAACATAGGAATAGATGAGAAGCAGTTTGTCGGGGAATATATGGGCGACTCCATCGAGCCGGCCAAGCGCCGCGGATGCCGCCGCCAGCGCCTTCAGCAATTCGCCGTCCATTGCGACCGCGGGCTGGGGCGGCAAGGGCGCCGGCGCGAATGCGCGGACGACTTCGCCACCTGCGATGGTTTCGGAATATTCACCGGTCCGGTTTCGTTTCACGATCTGGCGCCTCTATTGCTGCTCATGCCGAAATCGATGACAATTATTATACTTTGAAATCGATAAGTAAAATAACATCCCGGCTTACTATACTTTTTGCATACAAGCGGCAATTCCATGACGATCATTATACTTTATCATCTAAAAGTAAAATAACATCCCGGCTTACTGTACTTGCCGCATACAGGCGGCAATTCCCACTTTGGCGCCCCGGCCTTCATGCTCGACGATTCCGCGGCTACGCTTCGCGCGGAATGGCCTGAAGTCTGGGAGCCCGCGCCGCCAAAATGAGGATTGCCGGTGACAAAAAAATCGCTTTTCGGGCTTGACACGGCTTCGCGGGGTGTCTCATTATCCCGAAGTTGCACGCGAAAGCGGCGTTTCCCGAGATGCGGCATGTTCGTTTCCACATTGGGTTCCACATGTTGTTGGACGAATACGGCTTTGGTATGTAAATCCCTTTCGTTTGGCTGTCCCTCCCGGTATCGGTGCGCGAAGATATAGTATGAAAACCGGCCAGAAACGCTTGACGGGGCGCTTGCCCCGCCATGGCACAATTTTGTCAGCCGAGCCGAGCCGAGCCGAGCCGAGCCGAGCCGAGCCGAGCCGAGCCGAGCCGAGCCGAGCCGAGCCGAGCCGAGCCGAGCCGAGCCGAGCCGAGCCATGAGGTTCCGCTTGTGGCGGCCGGCGGGCATCTTCGCCGGGCTGGCCCTGCTGTTTTCGGCGGCGCCGGCCTTCGCGCAGCAGGTCGCCAGCCAGGCCGTCCTCGACCGCGTCACGATCGTTGAGGGGCAGACCCGCAGGTTCCAGATCTCCAACGTCGCCTCGCGCCCGCGCTACCACGTCCACGCCAGCGTTTCCGGCGCCTTCACCGCCGAGGCGGGCGATGTCACCATCACCACCGACAACCTGCTCGGCCAGGCGCAGGCGATCACGCCCGACGCCGACGCCCCGCGCGCCCACCGCAACGCGACCTACGGCACGATCGACTTCGAGGTGACGGCGAACGCCGACAGCGACGGCGCGGGCGAGGAGACCTTCGGGGTGCGCCTGTGCACCACCGCCGACTGCGCCGACGGCACCGTTCTGGGCGAGTGGACGGTGACGGTTGCCGAGCCGGCGGCGGACACCACGCTGAGCGGCACGGGCGCGACGCTGACCGTCCCCGGCGGCGCGGCGGTCTCCGTGATGGAGGAAAGCCGCAACCGCGACGGCCGCGACCGGCGCGCGACCTTCCGCATCGACATCGCCACGGCGCCGACCTCGGACATCGCCGTTGTCGCCTACACCGAGACGGGGGTGTCGACCGGCGCGAGGACCGCCCCCTTCGCGCGCATCAACAGCGCGCTGTCCCCCGACTACCCGCCCCACGGGGACGACAACCACAACGACGTGCGGGCCGAGTACCTTGTCGGCTACTGGGCGTCGGGCGCGACCGGCGCCCAGGAATTCACCGTCATTTCCACCGACAACGCGGTGGACACCCCGGGCGGGACGATCGCGGGCAACCTCAAGTTCAAGGTCTTCGTGGACAACGAGGCCTTCCGCACGACCCTGGGCGGGTCGAGCTCGGACACCGACGGCAATGGCAACGCGAATTACGGCAACGCGACCGTCTACAACGCCATCGCCATTCCGGACCTGCCGGTGCGGGTGACCGGCGACGACGAGCCGACGCGAATCCGCCTGCTGCCCACCAGTCCGGCCGACAACGCCGCCACCGAGGGCAACACGGACAAGGCCACGGTGCTGGTGAGGCTGGACCGCGCGCTGGTCGCGGGCGAGGAGGTCACGGCGCTGCTGACCTTTGGCGGCGCGACCCCGGGCACGCACTTCACCCTCGCCGCGGCGGGCGGGCAGACCGGCGTGACGTACGCCGACTCGGAGGACGGGACGCAGGGCCTCGTCACCCTAAGCGGCGCGGGCGTACAGGAGGGGGTCATCGAGGTCACGGCGCTGATGGACGGCGACAGCGACTCGCAGACGCTGCAGATCGGCATGCCGCCCTTCGACCAGCCCTGGCGCCCCAATTTCCACCGCTCGAACCTCGACGGCGGCGTCTGCGCCGCGCACGGCTGCCCGCACCGCCCGCAGGGCGACCCCGGACAGCGTTTCCAGTCCGTCACGCTCGCCGAGGCCGCGCCGGGCCTCACGGTCGTCGAACACGACGACCCCGACAGGCGCCAGGCGACGGAGGGCGGCGACTACAGCTACACCATCCAACTGAACACGGCGCCGACGAGCGACGTCACCGTCACCGCGACGATCGCGTCGGGCGGAACGGTCCGGTCCGGCGGCACCCTCACATTTACCAACGGCAACTGGAATACGCCGCAGACGGTGACCGTGCGCCCCGACGGCAACAGCAACGACGAGCCGCGGCGGACGATGACCGTGACCCACGCCTTCGGCGGCGACACCGCCTACGCCGGCCTGGCGGACGCCACCCACGAGGTGGGCGTGCTGGACGACGATCCCACGACGATCACCATGGCCGGCGCCGGCGTGCGGCCGGGCGGCAGTGGATCCAACATTTCGCGCATCATGGTGGAGGGCGACGCCTTGCGCGTCGACAGGAGCCTGACGCTCACCCTTGGCCGCGCCCTGGAGGCGGGCGAGTACGTGCGCGTGCCCCTGCGCCTCGAGGCGGTCGCCAACGGCAACGATCCGTCGCTGCCGGACGATCCGCCGGACCAGGGCGACGGCGACCCCGACCTGCCCAGTGACCTCGACCCGCGCCGGACCACCGTGGACAGCTATCGCGGGCCCCGCGCGAGCGCCAACGTCGCCTGGCCGCCCCACCACAACGACTTCGTGATGACCGCCACGGGCACGGGCGTCGGCTACGGGCACTCCAACCGCTACACGCCGAACCACATCGGCTTCCGCTACGTCGAGTTCCGCGGCGAAGGCGCGCAAACCGCCACCATCGTCCTCCACGCCCGCGCCGGCTTCGACGACGGCGAGGCCCACGACGAGGCCTTCGCGATCACCTTCCCGAACGACTTCCGGGTGTTCGACGAGGACACGGACCAGCCGTTCACCAGCGCCCCCGTCGAGGGCAACCTGGGCGGCGGCATCCGGGCAATGCCCGCCGGGGCCGAGGCCTGGTTCGGCATTGAGGACGACGATTCGGCGGGCGACGTCGTGTCCGTGACGCCCGAATGGGCGCTGTTGCCGGGCGGCCTCAACGCCGACGACCGCTTCCGCCTGATCTACGTGACCAGCCGGAGCACCGCGGCTACGAGCGGGGACCTCGCCGCCTACGACGCTTTCGTCCGCGCCGAGATCACCGGCAACCACCTCGGCAACGGCGGCGTCGCCGCGCTTCGCGGGCATGCCGGTTCCTTCAGGGCGATCGCGGAGGTCGGGCAGCCGTCTTCGGAGGGTCACGTCGCCGCGCGCGACCACGCGCGATTCAATCCCGGGAACGCCGACCATCCGGACGTGCCCATCTACTGGGTGGGCGGCGGCAAGGTCGCCGACGACAAGCGGGATTTCACGAACGAGAATTGGGACGACGAGGCGAATCCCCGCACGGCGGACGGCGCCGCCGCCACGATCGCCGCCGGCGGCTACTGGACGGGAACCAGCGGCATCGGCTACTGGACCGGCGGGAGCTGTGCGTATGACACGCGGAACGGTCCCGGAACCAACTATTCCTTCGGCGGTTATCCGGTGCTGGGTCATTCGCCGGGCCTGGGCCGGGACGGACGACCGGCAAACGTGTCGTCCGTGGGTTACCTGAACGATGGCGCCCTTGACAGGAACCCGCTCGGACCGCGGACCGGAGTCAACGGCGCGACGGCGCGCACCCAGTTCGTCGGCGTGTGCCATCCCAGCGAAGCCAACTCGGCGATGAAGCCGATGTACGCGCTCTCCGGCGTGTTCACGGTTGTCGCGGACGGCGCGTCCGTGCAGCCCGCCGCCAGCGCCGCCGAGGGCGCCGCCGTCACCTTCACCGTGACCATCCCCGAGGCCGCCCCGGCCGGCGGCATCACGATTCCGTACACCCTGTCCGACGGACGCGGCGTCACCGGCGACCCCGCGCACATCGTCGCCACCGGCGCGGATTACGCCGACGCCGCCAGCGGAAGCATCACGATCGCCCAGGGGGCCGCGACGGGCGTCATCACGGTCAACACCACCGACGACAGCACCTACGAGACGGACCACTATTTCACCGTGACGCTCGGGACGCCGACGGGCACCAATGCGCCAAGCGTCGACTCCAGGGCGGACACCGCCATCGGCGTGATCACCGACGACGCCGACAGGCCCGTGTTCGAGTTCAACTCCGACGGCGCGACCGTCACCGAAGGCGCGGCCGCGCGGGTCACCCTCGCCGTGACCAGGACCGGCGCGACGGAGGTCGCGTCGTCCGTGTACTGGACCACCGCCGACGACACGGCGACGCATCCCGGCGACTACACCGCCGACGCCGGCTACCTCCGGTTCGCACCGGGCGACGCCTCGAAGACGATCGCCGTCGACCTCGTTGACGACGCCGCCGGCGAGAACGCCGAGACCTTCAAGGTGCGGCTGAGCCAGCCGGTGGACGCGCAGCTCGGCGGCAACGACGAGGCCACCATCACCCTGAACGACGACGACGGCGGAACGACGCCGCCGCCGGCGACGACGGCGACGGTCAGTCTGAGTCCAACCTTTGTCACGGTGACGGAAGGCGGGAACGCGGAGTTCACGCTGACCCTGTCGGCGGCGCTGGGCGCCGACGTGACGATCCCCATGACGGTGACCGGAGTGACCGCCACCGCCGGGGACGACTACACGGCGCCGGACCCGAGCAGCGCGACCGTCGCCGCGGGCGACACCGAGGCGACCTTTTCGATCGCCACCACGGACGACAAGGCGATCGAGAACACCGAACTGTTGCGGGTGGCCATCGACACGGACAACCTCCCCGCGTCGGTGCGCGCCGGGACGGTGGTGAGCGGCCAGGTCCTCATCCTCACCAACGACGTTCCCGTGCTGGTGTCCATGAGCGCGGGAGGCGCTCCGGTGCGGGAGGGCGAATCGCTGGAGGTGGCGTTCACATTGGCCGAGGCGCTCGACGCGGACGCGCAAATACCGTTTGTCCTGTCGGCCGTCACCGCGACGCCCGGCGCCGACTTCACGGACCCGGACACGACCGAGAACGCCGTGGACTTGACCGTGACCGTCGCCGCGGGGGACACGGCCGGCGGCGTGACCGTCGCGACGCTTGAGGACACCCTTGTCGAAGGCCCGGAGGCGTTCACCGTCGATATCGCGATCAACGGCGAAGGACAAGCGCTGTTGCAGCGGCAGGGTCTTCAAGCCCACCCGGAAGATTTCTCGACGACTGTCAGCATCTTCGACGACGACAGCGTGGTGCTGACCGAAACCGGCGATTCCACGGCGGTGGGCGAGGACGGGACCACGGACGCCTACCAGGTGCGGATGGCCCCGCCGCGGTCGGGGGTGTTCCTGGACACCACGGTCGTGGCGACCGCCGGGGACGGGCTGCGGGTCAGTCCGGCGGGCAACACGCCGGCGGCGTCGAGGACCATGAATTTCACAGGCGGGTCCCTCGGCGACCAGACGGTGCATGTCCACGCGGTGGACGACGACGTGGACAATCCCGGGGGCGGCCGCGAGGGGCGGATCACCCATGCCGCCAGCTACACCAGCGGCGGCGGGGAAAGGGGGCTGTTCATCGAGGACATCGTGGTCGCCATCGCCGACGACGACCCGACGACGGTGACGCTGTCGGCCGCCGCGGGCAATATCGAGGAGGGCCAGACGAAGGAGTTCACCGTGACCCTGGGCCGGGGCCTGGTGGACGGCGAGACGCTGACCGCGCCGCTCACCTTCGGCGGCACGGCGACACGCGGCACCGATTACACCATGACGGGCGCGACCGCCACCGGCGTGCAATACAACAACCTCGACAGCGGCGCCGCCAGCGTGGTGTTCACCGGCCCGCAGACCGGCGCGACGGCGACCACCGCCACCATCACCCTGAGCGCCACCTCGGACAGTACGGAGGAAACCACCCCCGAGACCGTGGACATCGGTTTCGGGACGGTCACCGAGACCGGCCTCGGCAATTTCGGCGGCGTCAGCGAAACCGACAGCCTGGCGGAATTCGACATCGGCGACGGCGACGGGACGCCGCCGGCGGCGGTGCCGACGGTGCAGTTCGAGCGGGCGGCGCAGGTAATCTATGAGGGCTTGCCCTTTGAATTACCCTATATCGCCACAGCCGTTCTCCAGTCCTCGAGCGCGGTCGCGGCGGATACCGTCGTGGGATTCACCGTCGGCGGCACGGCCACCCCGGACGGTGTTTCGAATCCTGATTACGTCATCCTCAGATCTACGTCCAAAACGAGCGAGACGATCCTGGCGGGGGAGACTGAAGCCAGCTTCGGGATCAGGATGTTGGGAGACGACTTTCACGAGCCGGACGAAACCGTCATCCTGACGCTGGTCGACGGCGAGGACTACGACCTCGGCGAGCGGACGACGATGACGGTCACCATCAGGGATCTGCCGGATGTGCGGTTCGCCGAGGCGTCGTCCACGGGCCTGGAGGGCGAAACCGTGGAGGTGGTCGTCGAGGCGACGCACGACTTCACGGAAGCGGCCGACGTGAGGTTCCAGATAGCCGGCTCGGCAACCGTCCAGGACTACACCGCGCCCGCCACCACGGTGCCGTTCGGCGTCGGCGAAAGGAGCGCGACCATCAGCATCCCCGTCACCGCCGACCTGCTTGAGGAGACCGGCGAGACGATCGTCCTCAACCTGACGGACGAGGACGGCTATGACCTCGACCCCGGCGGTCCGCGCCAGCACACCGTCACCCTCGAGGACAACGAGGCGCTGCTGCCGCTCATCGTGAGGTTCGCCGCGAGCGGGTCCAGCGTCGTGGAGGGGGGAACGGCGACGGTCACGGTCGAGGCCTCGCGCCCGGTCTCCGAGGACACCGACGTGGCGTTCACGGTGGGCGCCCCTCCCACGAGAATGTTCGGTCGCGCCCCCAAGGCCGCCACGGCCGCCACGGACTACACCGCGCCCACCAGCCCCGTGACCATCGCCAGCGGCGAGACCACCGCCACGATCAGCATCCCCATCACGGATGACGGAGAAGACGACGACCTTGAGAAGATTCTCCTGACCCTGGCCGACAGCGAGGACTACGACCTGGCCGGCGCCAACAGCGAACACACCGTCACCATCTTCGAGAACGAACCGGCCACCATCAAGCTCACGAAGCCGCGCCTGCACCTGGCGGAAGGCGGCCCGTCGGTGAACTACGGCGTCTCCCTCACGCACAACCCGAGGGCGAACGTGGACGTGTACGTCACGTCGCCGGACATCGACCTGTTCACCGTCGCGGGGGCGGACGGGGTCCGGTATCAGCAGATCAAGCTGCGGTTCACGCGCCGCAACTGGGAGACCCCGCAGGTCGTTGCCGTGCAGGCCGTCGAGGACGACGACAGCGACAGCGAGCAGGGCCTGTTCATCGACCACGCCATACGCGGGTCGCAGCCCAACTCGAAAAACTTCATATCCGGTTCGCCCTATTTCAGCCACAACAACGTGGATGGCCCCGATGTGGGCGTCGCGCTGCCGGACCTGCCGGTTCACATCGCGGACGACGACGCCGGGCCGAACGACGGGGGGCTGACGCTCGAGTACCTGGACGCGGACGAGGCCCGGCCCATCGTCATCGAGGAAGGGAGGGCGGCGACGCTGCGCCTGCGCTGGAGCCGCGGGCTCACCGCCGGCGAGACGGCGGCGGCGCGCCTGACGATCACCGGCGGCGAGCACGGAAAGGACTACGAGGTCACCACGGACACGCCGCACGTCAGCGTCGAGGCGCTACCCGTTGGCGTCACCAAAACGGAGTTCGTCGTCACCTGGGCGAAGGCGGCGACGAGAGCCGCCGCGGCTGTCAGGATCAAAACCCGGAACAACGGCAGGCGCGCCACCGGCGAGCGCAATCTCTCCGTCGAGCTGCTCGATGTCTTTTCCGCGGACGGTTCCGCGGGACAGGACGACACGCCGTCCGGCGTCCGGCTGAAGAACGGCCCGCAGGAAGATCGCATCCATGTCCTCTCCAGGGATCGGCTGGTGGTCCAGCAGACCACGCCGGATGGCCTGGTGTTCAGCGGCCTGGAGGCGACCGGAGACGAAGCCGAGCTCACCACGGACAACGCGTGGACGGAGATCGACGAGGACGGCACCGCGAAGCACAAGGTGAAGCTGTCCCTGAGCAGGGCGCCTACGATACCGGCAGACGTCGTGGTGACCATCAGCACGAGCGACAGCGACAAGCTGAGCGTGGCCGGCAGCGACGACGGCGATGGCGTTGCCGACACGGTTACGTGGCCTTCGTCAAATAAAACAACCGACTACGAAGAATCCTCGTTCATAGTGGAGTTCACCGCGGAGGAGGACGACGACTCCGATAACGAAGTGGTGTTCGTCTATTTCACCATGACGAGCGGCTACGGGAACGCGCATCCCGACGGCACGCTGGTCCGCGCCTTCCGCGTGGACATCAACGACGACGAAGCCGGCGTCAGCGTCACGCCGACGTCCCTCAGAATCACGGAGGGCGCGTCGCGGGGCGCGCGTCTGCCGGACAGCGCGCGCCCGAGGCGGTTCGACAACCAGATCGCGGTCTGCCTCAACACCGACCCGGAGGGGACTGTGGCGCTCACGCCGATGGCGACCGACACCGGCACGGGGCTCGCGGCGACCGGCATAACCTTCAGCGCGGGCCGGCTGACGTTCACCAGCGACAACTGGGGCAGGTGTCAGAGGATCGGCTTCACCGCGGACGATGACGATGACGGCGACAACGAAGAGATATCGGTGGGGTGGAACATAACGGGCTACGGCGGCGTGTCCGCGGCCGACGTTCCGACCGTGAATATCACCGTCCTCGATGACGACCCCGCCGTGCGCATATCGGAATCGCGGCTCGACCTGGTGGAGGGCGCGGCCGCGGGGAGTGGCGGCTCGCGCGCCTACGAAGTCGTGCTGAACGCGCCGCCCGCCGCGGGCGAGGTCGTGATCGTGACGCCCGCCAGCAGCGATCCGGACGCGGTGTCGTTCGACGCGGACAGCGCCGTGGGGACAAGGCGGGCGATCTACTTCGGCACCTCCAACTGGGACACGCCGCGGAGGGTGATCGTGTACGCGCTCTCCGACGGCGACGAAGACGACGAGACGGCAACCATCACCCATGACGTGTCCGGCGGGGACAGGGGCCTTGCCCTCTACGGCGGCGTGACCGCGCCCTCCATCGCGGTGAACGTGCTGGACAAGGACGGGCCGGAGGGCATCGTCCTGTCCACGGACAGCGTCCGCGTGGAGGAGGGCGGAGCGTCCGCGTTGTTCACCGTCCGCCTGGCGGGCCGCCCGTCCGGACCGGTCAGCCTCGACATAACGGGCGCCGGCGGCGTCGTCACCGCCGACGCCGACCCGGGCGCGGACGGCGCCCAGACCACCCTGGAGTTCACGCAACAGGGCTGGCACAGGCCGAAGACCGTCTGGCTGAGCGCGGAGGACGAAAGCGACGCCTCGGACACCGACGACGAGTCCGTCACGCTGATGGTGGGCGGCGCGGGCGCGGCCTACGCCGCGCTGCCGGTCGCGGTGACCGTCCTCGACGACGAATTCACCGGGCCGACGTTCACCGTCACGGGCTCCGGCACGCTGACGGAGGGCGCGGCGGCGGCTATCTTCACCGTGTCCGCGGACATCGCCCCGACGGGCGCGCTGCCCGTGACGCTGAACGTCGCCGAGACGGGCGATTTCGTGGCCACCGCCGACGAGGGCGACCGGACGCTTTCGTTCAGCGCCACGCGGGCCCTCATCCGCCACAGTGTTCCCATTGTCGACGACAGCGTCATGGAGAACGACGGATCGATCACGGCGACGCTGAAGCCGGGCGGCGGCTACCGCGTCGGCGAGCCGTCGAGCGCCACCATCGACGTCGAGGACGACCCGAACGACACCGTCGCCGCCGCCGTCACGGTGGACATCCCGGGCGGGCCGTTCGAGGCCTGGGAGGGCGAGAGCGTGAGCGTTCCGGTCGAACTCTCGAGCGCCCGCGCGGTCGCCACGGTGGTCGAGATCGAACAGCACGGCCTCAGCACGGCGACCGCCGGGAGCGACTTCGCCGCGGGACCCTGGAGCGTCACGGTGCCGGCGGGCGACACGACCGCGAGCGCCTCCATCGCGCTCACCGACGACACGGCGCTGGAGATGGACGAGGCGTTCGGCGTGCGCATCAGGGAATCCTCCCTGCCGGCCGGGGTGACCGCCGGCATGGGCGCGACGGGCAGCGTGCGGATCCGGGACAACGAGTACACCCTGTGCTTCGACCGGAACTCCTTCGCCGTCAACGAGCACGCCGGCGAGGTGGACCTTGCCCTCGTCCTGTCGAGGGCGGTGCGGGATGACGTCACGGTCTATTTCGACTACGCCGACCAGACGGCGGTGGCCGGCGTCGACTACGACACGGCGCACGCCTCGTCCTCCGACGCGGTCACCATCGCGGCGGGCGACCGCAACCTGACGCTGACGCTGCCCATCCACCCGGACCTGGCTTCGGCCGGCAACAAGGTTTTCGCGGTGACGGCGCGGCCCTCGGAGGTCCCGGACGGCCAGTCCCCGTGCGGCATCCAGGTCTTCATCACCTCGTCCGGGCTCGTCATCACCGAGAGCGGCGGGGGCACCACCGTCAGCGAGGACGGCGCGACGGTGACGGACAGCTACACGATCGCGCTTGAGGACGCGCCGGACAGCGACGTCACCGTGACCGTGACCGCGGGCGCGGGCGCGCGGGTGAACACGGTCGGCGGCACGGCGGGTTCCACCCAGACCCTGACTTTCGGCCCCTCCGGCGCGAATATCTGGAGCACGGCGCAGACCATCACGGTGACCGGTGTCGACGACAGCATCGTCAACACCGGCGGCGGGCGCGCGGTGACGATCGCCCACGCGGCGGCGTCGGGCGACGCCGACTACGCCATCGCCGACGCGGGCGGGGTGTCGGTGACGGTCACCGACGACGAGGTGGGCGTTGTCCTGGACCTGTCCGGGTTGACGGACAACAACGATGGCACGGGCAAGACGATCGCCGAGGGGGCGAGCGGCACGTTCACCGTCGCCCTCGCCGCCGACCCGGTGGCGGACGCGACGCTCACCTTCAAGGCGGTCGCGGGCGGCGCGGTGGGCGACACCCGGGCGCTCGTGGCCGCGGCCGCCAGCGCGCTCGTCGAATTCGACGGCGACCCGGGCACGGCCGGCAACCAGAACGCGCTCACCTTCACCGGCGGCGGCTCGGGCAACTGGCGGACGCCGCAGACGGTCACCCTGCACGCCCTGCGCGACGGCGACGCGGATGATAATGACTACCGTTTCGGCGCGCTGAACTCGGCCGCCAGCGGGCCGTACGCGTCGCAGGTCAACACGGGCGTTCCGGCGCCGCTCACCGTGACGGACGCCGTCGGCGTGGAGATCGCCCCGGCGGAGGTGGGCGTCGCGGTGGGCGCGACGGTGGACTACAACGTGAGCCTCTCCAGCGATCCGGGCGGCACGGTGACCGTCACGCCCACCTCGGGCGACGACACGAAGGCGACCGTGACCGGCGGGGCGGTCACCTTCGACAGCACGAATTTCGGCACGGCGCGGCAAATCACGGTGACGGGCCTGGTCGCGGGCGCGACGACGATCTCCCACGCCGTCACCACCGGCACCGCCGCCTATCCGACGAGCATGGCCGGCCTGCCCGGCGTGGACGTCACGGTGACACCGTCGGCCGGGGTCGATGTCACCCTGACCGCCTCGGACGGCGACGCGAACGGCAACGCGGTGGAGAACGCCTCGGACTCCACCGGCCACCGCACCCTGACCCTGACGCTGGGCCGGACGCTGACCGGCGCCGAGACGGCCACCGTGCCGCTGACGGTGCATGGCGCGACGGTCGCGACGGACTACACTTTCGGGTTGCAACCGGCCACCCAGAACGGCGTCACCCTGCTCACGTCGAACCCGCACAGCGCGCAGAACCCCGCCGTGCGGTTCGCGGCCGGCGCGGGCGCCGCGACCCTGCGGCTGACGCCGGTGGACAACAACGAGCGCAGCCAGCCCTACGTGGTGATCGCCTACGGGACGGACGGCCGGGCGCCGTCGGGCAGCGGGGTGACGCTGGGGGACGTCACGGGCGGCCCCGTCGGCGTCGTGCTGGTGGACGACGAGACGGGCGACATCGTCGTGCCGGTCGACTGGGACCTGGCGCCGGAGAGCGGGGTCGATCCCGGCGACGAGTTCCGGCTGGTGTTCTACACCTCGGAGACGACGACCGCCGAAGCGACGGACATCGGCCACTACGACGCGCTGGTGCGCGGCGTCATCGCGAGGAAGGGGCACGCCGCCGTCCAGCGCCACGCCGGATTCTTCAAGGTGTTCGGCTCCTCGGGCGCGATCTCGGCGCGCAACCACAACGGCCTCGATCCGACCGACAACGGCGTTGTCAACACATGGGCCGACGGCTCGACGTCCGCCTCGGACGCGGGCGTTCCGGTGTACTGGCTGAACGGCGCCCGGGTCGCGAACAACTACTTCGACTTCTGCGACAGAACGTGGACCAACCACGCGCCGCAGAAGGTGGAGTCCGGGGCGGACCAGGACGGTTCGCTGGTGGGTCCGTGGACGGGCACGAGCCACACCTGTGGAAGGTTCAACAGCAACCCGCTGGGCAACGCCAACCCGAACGTCGCGCGCGCGGGCACCAGCGCCAACAACGTCATGTACGCGGCCTTCACCGACAAGACCACGCAACGCCCCCTTTACGGCATGTCGCCGGTGTTCAAGCGTGAAGAGGCGCCGGTGCTGTCGTTTTCGCAGACCACGAATTCATTCGGGGAGAACCATGGGACCGCCGCAATCACGGTCAACGCGGAGCCGGCGCCCGACAGCGCGTTGACGGTGACATACACCGTTGTCGACGTGACCGCGACCGCCGGGGAGGACTACACCGCGCCAACGGGGTCGTTCACGTTCCCGGCCGACGCGGCCAGCGCGACGATCCCGGTCGAGCTGCTCGACGACGACATCTTCGAGGCCTCGGAGAGTTTCAGGATCGAGCTGCGGGCCGGCGACGGGTATGGGCTGGGGACGCTCCAGACGACCATACTGATCATCGCCGACAACGACGGGGCGACGGTCACCCTGGAGCGTTCCGCGTACACCGCGCTGGAGAACGCCGGCAACGTGGCGGTGACCGCCAGGCTGGGCGCGGAGGCCGGGACCGGCGTGGAGCTCGCGCTGTCGCTGTCCGACGGCACCGCGACGGGCGCGAGCGGCGGGACGGGCGCGGACTACGACAGCGACGCGCTGATGGCAACCATCGCCGCGGGGGACACCACCGCCACCTTCAGCGTGCCCATCACCAATGACAATGCCGCGGAGACCGACGAGACATTCGACGTGGCGCTGACCTCCGGCACCCACGACGTCACGGTGGAGACGTCGCGGGCGACGGTCACGATCGCGGACGACGACCACGCGAAGGGCCTGCTGATCAGCCCGGCGGGCGGCCTGACGGTGGACGAGGGCGCCAGCCGCACCTACACGGTGCGTCCCACCGAGGCGCCGACCGGCACGGTCACGGTGACCATCACCGGCATGGTGAACAGCGTCGCCGTCGACACCGACCCGTCCATGACCGGCGACCAGGACACGCTCGCGTTCACGACCACCGACTGGTATGTGCCCCGGACCGTGACGGTGAGGGCGCCGCAGGACACCGACTCGATCAGCCAGACGGCGACGCTGACCCACACGCCGTCGGGCGGCGGCTATTCGGACAGCCACGCCGCGACGCTGACGGTGACCGCGAACGACACCGTCACGGTGGCGGTGCCGGCGCTGAGCTTCGCGTCGGCGGCGTATTCGGTGACCGAGAACGAGTTGCAACCCGCGGCGGTGACGTTGACGGTCAACGCCGACATGGCGCCGTCGGCGGACCTGCCGGTCGAGGTGTCCCTGTCGGGACCCAACGTCGGCGATACCATCAACAACTGGCACGAAGACGCCTCGATCCCGTCGGGCCAGACGTCCGGCTCCTTCCAGCTGGACATCCGGGCCGACCGGATCTACGAGGGCGACGAGACGATCACCGTCACGATCGAGGCGCCCGACGACGGCAGCTACACCGTCGGCTCGCAGGCCTCGACGACGGTGACCATCACGGATCTGAACACCGTGGAAGCGAGGCTGGCGTCGGCGGCGTACCTGGTGCTCGAGGACGGACGCGAGGGCCGGGGCGCGGCCACGGTGGACGGCGCGCTGTCGGTGGTCGTCGAACTGGACGTGCCCGCGCTCGATGAGACGTTCAAAACCGACGACCCCAGGACCGAGAAGGCCGTCACCGTGACGCTGACGCCGTCGGACGGCACCGCCACCGGCGCGAGCGGCGGAACGGGCGGCGACTTCGACACGGACGCGGTCACGCTGACCATTCCCGCGGGGTCGGTGCGGGGAACCGCCATGATCCCGGTCACCGACGACGGTTCCGTCGAGTCCGACGAGACGTTCACCGTCGCGCTCGCCGTGGCCGCGGGCCAGCCGCGCGCCACGACGGCGGCGCCCGCGTCGGCGACGGTGACCCTCGTGGACAACGACACCGCCCGGGGACTGCTGTTCGACCGGGCGGAAGTCGCCCTCGACGAGGGCGCCAGCGGGACCTACACCGTGCGGCTCGCGGCCGCCCCGACGGGCAACGTCACGGTCGCCATCACCGCCGGACAGGGCGTCACCGTCGACACCGACCCGTCGACGGCCAACGACCAGAACACGCTCACGTTCACCGCGACGAACTGGTTCGTCCCCCAGGCCGTGACCGTCTCGTCCACCGCGGACGCCAATTCCATCGACGAGACCGTCACCATTCAGCACGCGCCCGCCGGCGGCGGCTACGGTTCCGCCCAAAACGCCGGGCTCGACGCCACCGTCGACGACGGCGACGCCGGCGTCGTCATCGTCGAGATGGACGGCGGCACAACGGTGAGCGAGGACGGCGCGACGCTCACCGACACCTACACCGTCGCGCTCGCCACCGAGCCGACCCACGACGTGACGGTGACGGTGACCGCCGGCGCGGGCGCGCGGGTGAACAAGGCCGGCGGCACGGCGAACTCCACCCAGACCCTGACCTTCAGCGCGTCGGGCGCGAACCTGTGGAGCACGGCGCGGACCGTCACCGTCACCGGGGTGGACGACGGCGCGGACAATCCCGGCGGCGGCCGCGACGCGGCCATCGGCCACGCCGCGAGTTCGACGGACGCCGACTACACCATCGCCAGCGCGGGCGGCGTCACCGCGCGCGTGACCGACGACGACCCGACGACGGTGACGCTGTCCGGCGCGGCGGGCGACATCGAGGAGGGCCGGACGAAGGAGTTCACCGTGACCCTGGGCCGGGGCCTCGTGGACGGCGAGACGCTGACCGCGCCGCTCACTTTTGGCGGCACGGCCACCCGGGGAACGGACTACACGATGACGGGCGCCACCGCCGCCGGGGTGAGCTACAACAACCTCGACAGCGGCGCCGCCAGCGTGGTGTTCACCGGCCCGCAGTCCGGCGCGACGGCGACCGTGGCGACCATCACCCTGAGCGCGACGTCGGACAGCACCGCGGAAGCCACCCCCGAGACCGTGGACATCGGTTTCGGGACGATCACGGAGACCGGCCTCGGCAATTTCGGCGGCGTCAGCGAAACCGACAGCCTGGCGACATTCAGCCTCTCGGACCCGCCGCCGGGCGACGGCGTGACGGTTTCGACGGCCTCGCTGGCGCTGACCGAGCTCGGCGCCGCCAGCGCGGTGGAGAAGAGCTACACCCTGGTGCTCGACACCGACCCGCCGGCCGATGTCACCGTCACGGTCGCCAACGGCGACAACACCGCCGCCGAGGTGGACACCGACGCCGTCATGTCCGGCAACCAGGACACGCTGACCTTCACCGCCGGCGGCGACGGCACCGGCACGGGCGCCGGCAACGGCAACTGGGCCGTGGCCCAAACCGTGACGGTGCGGGCGCTGAACGACGGCGACGGCGCGAACGAGTCGTTCAGCGTCACCCACACCGCCAGCGCCGCGAGCGGCCCCTACGACGGCATCTCCATCGGCAGCGTCGCGGTGACGACCACCGACGCCGGCCACGGCGTCGCGGTGTCCGAATCGAGCGTGTCGGTGGCGGAGAACGACGGGACGGCGACCTACACGGTGGTCCTGAAGAGCGCGCCCTCCGGCAACGTGGCGGTCACGGCGACCTCGGGCGCGACGGCCAACGCCGAGGTGGACACCGACGCCGGCACGGGCGGCAACCAGAACACGTTGACCTTCACCAATACCGACTGGAACATGCCGCAAACGGTCACGGTCACCGGCAAGGGGGCGGGCTCGACCTCGATCGCGCACGCGGTCTCGACCACCGCCGACACGACCAACTACCCCACCTCGACGACGATTCCCGGCGTGTCGGTCACGGTGACGGCGGACGCGCGCCCGGAGGTGACGATCACGCCGAATCCGGCGACGGTTTCCGAAGGGGAGGACGATCCGACGACCGTCGGAACCCAGCAGCGTCCGGTCCGGTTCACGGTCCGGGGCCCGGGTTCGCTGAGTTCGGCCGTGACGGTGGACTTCACGCTGTCCCAGACGGGGAGCTTCGTGGCGTCGCCGCCGGCCACGGGCAACGCGAACCTGTCCGCGCCCCCGCTCAACAACGTTAGCAGTGATTCCTATGCCGTCACGGACGACGCCGTGGACGAGCCGAACGGCACGCTCACCGCCGTCCTGAGCGCGGGAACGGGCTACCGCGTCGGCTCGCCGGGGACGGCGACGGTCGCGCTGATCGACGACGACCCCACCACGGTGACGCTGGCGGGCGGCGGCACGGTGATGGAGGACGGCGGCGATTCGGCGGACGTCACGGTGACCCTGGGCCGCAACCTGGTGGCCGGGGAGACGGTGACCGTGCCGCTGGCGATCTCGGGCACGGGCGTCGCGGCGGGCGATTACACCATCGCGCCGGCGCCGGGGTCGAACCTCAACGCCGGCGTGGCGCTGGACACCGACAGCCCGCACAGCGCGGCGCAGCCGGCGGTGGTGTTCACCGGCCACGGCACGGACACGGTCCGGGTGGCGACGCTGCGGGTGACGGCGGTTCAGGACGGCGATGACGAGGGCGCTTCCGAGGCGCTGACCGTCGGTTTCGGCGGCGGCAACCGGGCGGTGGCGAGCAACCTCGACCGGGCGGACCCGTCGACCACCGGCGCGGACGGCACGACGACGGCGGGCGCGGCGACGGTGACGATCACCGACGACGACACGGCGGCGACCCCCGAGGTGTCGCTGGAACTGCAGACGGGCGAGACCTCGAACCGCAACGGCGACAACCAGCTGGAGCTGGCCGAGAGCGGGGGCGTGGACGGGGCGGTGTTCAACCTGAGCGCGGACAGCGTGCTGTCGGCGACCCTGACGGTGTGCCTGCGCGTCACCGAGACCGGCGGCGACCTGGTGGCCGCGGGCGCGGAGGGCATCCGGACCGCGACGCTGACGAGCAGCGGCAACGCCAACGGCGCGGGAATCTACACGCTCAACTGGACGGGCGACGGGGACGACGAGCGGAACAGCGTGGTGACGGCGACGCTGCTGGCGCCGGAGACGGCGAACTGTCCGGCCGCGAACGGATCCTACACGGTGGCCTCGGCCATGGCGTCGGACGCGGTGCTCATCGAGGACGACGACGCGACGGCGGTGGAACTCACGGGCGCCGACACGCAAATGGCGGAGGGCGACGCCACCGACACCGCGACGCTGACGGTCGCGCTGGGCCGGCGGCTGTACGCGGGCGAGACGATCGTGGTTCCGTTCACGCTGGCGACCTCGACGGGGGCGCGGCTGCCCGGCCAAGCGACGCCGGATTTCGCGGTGTCGGCGTCGGGCACGGGCGCGGCGATCGCGAGGGACAACACCGCGACCCCGTCGCTGACCTTCACGGGCCACGACACGGACACGGTGCGAACCGCGACGGTGACGCTGACCCCGGTGGCGGGGCGGGACGACGGCGACACGGAGCACGAGGCGGTGACGGCGACGCTGGCGAGCGACAGCGCGCTGAGCGGGTCCGGCATCGGCACCACGGTGGGCGGCGGCGCCGCGCGCGGGACGAGCTTCTCGGCCAGCCTGCGGCTCACCGACGACGAGGCGCCGGCGGCGGGGGCGATCTTCTCGGTGGAGGGTCTGCGCCTGCTGGAGAACGGCAGCGCGCAGTACACGGTGAGGCTGAACCAGGAGCCGACGGCGGCAGTGACAATGCTCTTCAGCAGAACCGGAACCCACGCGGGCGCGGCGACGGTGAGCCCGTCGTCGCAAGGTTTCTACCCGGGGAGCGGGAGCGTCACTTCCTGGAACAGGCCGCGGACGATAACGGTGACGGGCGTGGACGAGGCGAACATGCGGCGGAACCGCGCGCTGGCGGTGCGCCACGCGGTGACCACAACGGATCCCGCCTACAGCGGCTACACCCACGACCTCCCGGTGGAGGTTGGCGACGCGCCGGAGGTGGAGGCCTGGGAGGGCTGGGAGCGGGCGCCCGGCGACCGTGGCGACAGCGCGACGCTGTCCCGCCCGCACACGGTCTCGTCCACGCCGGGGCTCTGGCCGAGACAGGACATGGTGTTCGGGTCCCAGCAGCCGCAGGACTACGTCATCCGCCTGTCGAACCGCCCGGAGCCCGGCGGCACGGTGACGGTGAACGTGACCCGGAGCAACAACGACCTGCAGCTGGGGCTGACCCGGAACGGTCCGTGGTCGAACTCGCTGACGGTGACCTTCGGGGACGGTTTCGCGGAAGGCGCCGCCGGGCCGAACATGGCGGCCTGCAACAACTCGCACGACTACAGGGAGGGCGGGGAGGCCCACGACGGCACCGCGGCGACGTCCTGGGAGTGCTGGCGCAAGGTGTGGCTGCGCCGGGTGGGCGGAAACCACCAGTGTACCGACATCACGCACACCGCCTCCGGGGGCGGCATCCGGGCGCGGACCATCGAGACGATCCGGGCCCACAACCCGACCTTCGCGATTCGCAACAACACCTGCCCGTTCCTCACGCCCCGGGAAGAGCCGCGGACGAGCGCGTCCGAGCTCCCGCCCCCGCCGCAGGCGCCCACGCGGGCCGTGTCCAACGTCCAGGTGGCCGCCGTGGACGCCGCCAGCGCGAAAGTGAGCTGGGACGCGGTGGAGCACGCCACGGGCTACGAGGTGGAATACGAGACGACCAGCGCGCTGGTGGACGCGGACAACCACGTCCAGGGCGTCGCGGCCGGCTTGACGGACACGAGTTTCACCTTCCGGCACGACGCCGCCGAGGCGATGACGCTGACGGTGACGGTCACCCCCGCCCACGAGGACGAAAACGGCGACACGCAGGTTCTGACCGGCCTCTCGGCCACGGCGACCATCGCCGTCGGCCCGTCGGGAACGGGCGTCGGCGACGGCGATGCCACGAAAGACGGCGACGGCGGCGACACGGACAATGTGGATTCCCAAATCCCCAACCCGCCGCCCGCCTCCTGCGTGAGCGACGAACAGTGGAGCACGGTCTCGGGCTATTACGACTCCAACGCCAACCGTTCCCCGAACTACGGCGCGAACTGGTACCGGGTGCTGATCGCCTACCGCCTGGCGCGCCCGGAGAAGGCGCTGCCCGGCTGGGAGGGCGCGACGGCGAAACCGACCAAGCCCTACACCGCGGACGAAGCGGAGGACGGCGAGAAGCTGTGGTCCGGCTGGACGCCGGTGCGCGAGGTATTGCAGTGTCTGGAAAAAACCGACGGCGGCGGTTCGACGAGCACAGTCACCAGAGACACGCCGAACGGGAGTCAATCCGGCGAGGTCGGAAACACGCATCCCGACGAGGCGATGGAACGCAACCGCCGGGAACCGCAAACCGGCCCGGCGGGATTCGAGCCGGAAGCGCCGCCCGATTTCGCCGCCGGCGCCTGCGTATCCCCGCGACTGCGGTCCGAGGCGGTGGCCCGGGCCGGCGAAACCTGGCGCGGCCCGGCCCACGTGGAGCGCTGGCTGCGGGTGGGGCGGACCTTTTCCGGCGGGGCGAACGACGCGACGGTGGTCACCCCCGCCGAGGCGAGCTTCCACGCCGCGGCGGGCCAGCCCGGCTGGCTGCCCGTGGCCGACGCGCTGCAATGCATGGAACGGCAGTTCCTGCGGGAGGCCATGTCACGATAGGCCCGAAGTTCTGCCGCCCCGGCTTCCGTCATCCTGCGCGAAGCGGAGTCGCAGAATTTCGCTGGGGATTTGGCCCTGTCGGCTGCGCCGACCGGGAACCTGCCTTCGGCCGGGTTGTGCATGCCATCCGTGGCGCGGCTCTTTTGGCTTCGCCAAGCCCCGGCCTTGCCATCCCTGGCAAGTCGTTCGGCCCTCAAGAAGCTTCGCTTCTTGTCGGCTGCGCCGACCGGGCCTCACCCAGGAATTGTTCGCAAAATGGGTACTTGCTATGATGCTTCGGCCAACTGAATCAGGAGAGTTTCCCTCATGTCTTCGGTTTTCATCGTAGTGTTCGGGCTTGTCGGTTTTGCTTTCGGCTGGTTCGTCTATTCCCGCTTTATCGCGGAAAAAATCTACCGGCTTGATCCGGACTACGTCACCCCCGCCAATCGCTTTAACGATGCGGTGGACTACGTGCCCACCAACAAGTATGTGCTGTGGGGCTCGCATTTCACCGCCGTAGCCGGCGCCGCGCCGATAGTCGGGCCGGCCATCGCGGTCTACTGGGGCTGGTTGCCGGCGCTGATCTGGGTGACTCTGGGGTCGATATTCTTTGCCGGCGTCCACGACATGGGCGCCCTCTGGGCGAGCAACCGGCACAATGCGCGCTCCATGGGCGCGCTGTCGGAAGATGTGGTGGGCGCCCGCACCCGGGCCCTGTTCATGGTAGTGATCTTCCTGCTGCTGCTGATGGTGAATGCGGTATTCGGCACCATCATTGCCGGCGAAATGGTGGATATCGAGACTTCCGTGGTGCCCGCCTGGGCCGCGATTCCCGTGGCCATCGCCGTGGGGGTGCTGATCCGGCGCAAGGTGAATCTGTTTGCCATCTCCCTGATTGGCGTGACCATTCTCTACTTCACCATCTATCTGGGCACCCTGTGGCCGGTGGAAACCGCGGATAGCTGGGACGGCGTCCTGCTGGGCCCACATGGCAACTGGATCATCATCCTCTTTATCTACGCCGGTATCGCCTCGATGCTGCCGGTGTGGTTGCTGCTGCAGCCCCGGGACTACATCAACGGCGCCCAGCTTGTGCTCGGCCTGATCGTGCTCTACAGCGCGGTTTTCATCACCCTGCCCGACGTCACCGCGCCGATGATCAACGAGAATCTCGCCGAAGGCACGCCGCCGCTGGTCCCGATCCTGTTCGTGACCATCGCCTGCGGCGCCCTGTCGGGTTTTCACGGCATTGTGTCCTCGGGCACGAGTTCGAAGCAATTGAACAATGAGAAGGACGCCCGCTTCGTCGGCTATCTCGGCGCCCTGGGCGAGGGCTCCCTGGCGCTGATCACGATCACCGCCGTGACCGGTTCGCTGTATGCGGTTTCCACGGTGGAATGGGGCAATCTCTATACCGGCTTCGGTGACGGCGCGGCAAGCGCCTTCATCGCCGGCGGCGCCGCGCTGATTACCGAGGGCTGGGGGATTCCCTTCAGCTTCTCCGAGACCATGCTCGCGGTGATGGTGGTATTGTTCGCCGGCACCACCATGGACGCTGGCCTGCGCCTGCAGCGCTACATCATCCAGGAATGGGGCAATATCTACTCCATCGGTTTCCTCAAGAACAATTACCTTTCCACCCTGGTGGCGGTGGGATGTTGCCTGACCCTGGCCTTCGGCGCCACCAATGGCGAGTATCCCGGAGATGGCGGCATGTTGATCTGGCCGATTTTCGGCGCTTCCAACCAGATTCTCGCCAGCCTCACCCTGCTGGTGCTTTCGGTGTATCTGATGCGGCTGAAGCGGCCTTCGATGTTCACCCTGGCCCCAATGGTGTTCATCGTAATCGTGGCGTTCTGGGCGAGCCTCTGGTATCTGTTTGATTACATCCGCTCAAGCAACTGGCTGCTGGTTGGGCTGAGCCTCGCGGTCATGGCGGCAAGCATTGTGGTCATGCTGGAAGCGGCTTCGGTGATCTCGAAAATCCGCCGCGGCGAGGAAGAGCCGGCAGTGGACAAGGCCATCGAATCCGCCGAATAAGCCGACATGCTTCCCGGCGGGGATTCAGCTTCGCCGGGAAGCCCCCGCGCCATGAACGAAACGGACCTGCATTCGCTGATGAAGGACCTGCCGCCGGATTTGCGGCGGGAACTCGGCGAAATTCACGCCTTTGACGAAATCGACTCCACCAATGACGAAGCCCTGCGCCGATTGCGGGGCGGCGCTGCGGGGAACCGATTTCTCGCCGCCGCCACCCAGAGCGCCGGGCGGGGCAGACGCGGTCATCGCTGGATCAGCCCCCCCGGCGCCGGGCTGTATGTTTCCCTGGTGCGGGAACTGCCTCTGCCGCTGGACCGGATTCAGGCTCTCGGGCTGGTAGTGGCCCTGGCGGTTCGCGCCGGGCTTGGCGACAGCGAAGTCCATGGCCTCAGCGTCAAATGGCCCAACGATCTGCTTGGTGGAAACCGCAAGCTCGGCGGCATTCTGGTGGAAAACCACGGCGCCGACAAGCAGCGTCATGTGGTCATCGGCATCGGCCTCAACCTGCGCTTCCCGCCGGAGTTGATGCGGCAAATCGACCAGCCCGCAGTGGATATCGCTTCCATCTGCCAGGATGACATGAACTGGGGCGGATTGCTGCCGGCGGTACTCACTCGCCTGCTCGCATACATCGCCGTATTCAGCGAAGGGGGCTTTGCCGGCTTCCAGCGGGAATGGAACCGGCACGACCGTTACTTCCAGCAGGATGTGGTGGTGCGGGCCGGCGCCGACCGGCATATCGGTCGCTGCGCCGGAGTGGACGAAAGCGGCGCATTGCTGCTGCGCACCGCGGGCGGAGTACAGAGGCTGGTCTCCGGGGCGATATTTCCTTCCGGGGATGGCCCGGTCGAAAAGCCGTGAGCCATTCCGCGATTCTCGAGATCGACGCCGGCAACAGCAGCCTGAAATGGCGCTGGCGGGGCATGGCGGCGGCAATCGCTGCCAATCTATCCCGGCTGGATGCGGCCCTTGGCGATGCCGAACCTCCGGAACAGGTTCTGGTGTGCAGCGTGCGCGGCGCCGAATTCGAAGCGGAGTTGTCCGCCTGGCTGGCGCGCAAGTGGAATCTGCGGCCGCGTTTCGCCCGAGTGCTGCGGGAATGTGGCGGCGTGCGTATCCAGTACCCGGACCCGGCCGGCCTCGGCGCCGACCGCTGGCTGGCCATGCTTGCCGGCTATCGGCGCGCCCGGGGCAGTTGCCTGATTGTCGACAGTGGCACGGCGCTGACGATCGACATGCTCAATGCGGACGGATTGCATCTGGGCGGATACATCCTGCCGGGGTTGCGGGCAGCGCAGTCCGGCCTGCTGCAAAATACCGGCATCGTAATGCCGGCGGAAAGCGCAGCCGTATCCAGCGCCCCCGGCAACGACACCGGCGCCGCGGTTCGCAACGGCGCGGTTTTCATGCTGTGCAGCGCGATACAGGTGGCGGCGCAGCGAATGACAGGAGAGAATATGGCGGAGGTCACGCTGATTCTCAGCGGGGGCGATGCGCCGCTGTTGCTGCGGGAACTCGAACTGAAGCCGATGCTGCTCGTGCCGGAACTGGTGCTCGATGGGCTCGCCCTGGCCTGCGCCGACCCCGACCCCGGAGCCTGATCCATGCGTTACCTGCTGGTTGTACTGTTGCTGCTCAACTTCGGCTATTTCGGCTGGAGTCTGCTGGCCCCGCCCCGGTCACAGTCATCCCCCGAGCCGATACCCCTGCGCGACTCGGGATTGCAACTCGTCAGCGAATCCCGCGCCGCCGAGCGCGAACAGACCCGGGCGCGGATACAGGAAGAGGCCGCCGGAATCTGCCTCTTTGTTTCCGGATTCGCCGACATTTTCGAGGCCAGCGAGTTCGCCGCCGCCATGGTCAATGACGAGTTGGAAGCCACCGTGTATGTGCCCCAGGATAGCAATGCCGCCGAGGTGCGTCTTGAGCGTGTTCCGCAAGACCGGGACGAGCTTCCCCAATGGCCTGATTTTGCCGCCCGGAGCCCCGGATTGAGCGCTGGGGAAAATCCCTGTGAAATGTTTGCACACGCGGGACATTTACACTAAAATGCCGCCCCCTGTGAGAGCCATCGGCTGCAAGCGCCCGGTTGGGGCTCTGATTTGGGAGGGGTTCCCGAGTGGCCAAAGGGATCAGACTGTAAATCTGACGCGTAAGCTTCGGTGGTTCAAATCCACCCCCCTCCACCACTTGAGTTGTGGGGCGGAGCATTTGCCAGTGGCGGGTATAGTTCAGAGGTAGAACCCCAGCCTTCCAAGCTGGTTGCGCGGGTTCGATTCCCGCTACCCGCTCCAATTTGTATCCGGGCGTCGGCGCAACGAATGGCTCGCATAGCTCAGGAGGTAGAGCACTTCATTGGTAATGAAGAGGTCTCCGGTTCAACTCCGGATGTGAGCACCACATTTGCGGACTATTTCATCGATTCGGATGAGCGGGAATCCTGAACCCGCGATTCCGGTTTTCAGTAACAGAACGAGGTCAGGCAACAATGGCGAAGGAAAAGTTTGAAAGAACGAAGGTCCACGTGAACGTCGGCACGATCGGTCATGTGGACCATGGCAAGACCACCCTGACAGCGGCGCTGACCAAGATCTGCGCTGATCGTTACGGTGGCTCGGTCAAGGCATTCGACGAGATCGACAACGCGCCTGAAGAGCGCGAACGCGGGATTACCATCGCCACGTCCCACGTGGAGTATGACTCGCCCAACCGGCACTACGCCCACGTCGACTGTCCCGGCCACGCCGACTACGTCAAGAACATGATTACCGGCGCCGCGCAGATGGACGGCGCGATTCTCGTGGTGTCGGCGGCCGACGGCCCGATGCCCCAGACCCGGGAGCACATTCTGCTCGCCCGTCAGGTGGGCGTGCCCTATATCGTCGTCTACATGAACAAGGCCGATATGGTCGACGACGAAGAACTGCTTGAACTCGTGGAAATGGAAGTGCGCGAACAGCTCGACGCCTTCGAGTTTCCCGGCGACGACACGCCCATCATTATCGGTTCCGCCCTGAAGGCCCTCGAAGGCGACGACTCCGAACACGGCACCCCCTCGGTGGAAAAACTCGTGGAAGCCCTGGACAGCTACATCCCGGTTCCCGAGCGTGAAATCGACAAGCCCTACCTGATGCCCATCGAAGACGTCTTCTCCATCTCGGGTCGCGGCACCGTGGTAACCGGCCGGGTCGAGCGCGGCGTGGTCAAGGTGGGCGAGGAAGTCGAGATCGTCGGCATCAAGGAAACCGCCAAAACCACCTGCACCGGCGTCGAGATGTTCCGCAAGCTGCTCGACGAGGGCAGGGCGGGCGAAAACGTGGGCGTTCTGCTGCGCGGCACCAAGCGCGAGGAAGTCGAGCGCGGCCAGGTGCTCGCCGAGCCCGGCTCGATCACGCCCCATACCAAATTCGAGGCCGAGGTCTACATTCTGACCAAGGAAGAGGGCGGTCGCCACACGCCCTTCTTCAAGGGCTACCGACCGCAGTTCTATTTCCGCACCACGGACGTGACCGGAAACGTGGAATTGCCCGGCGACGTGGAAATGGTCATGCCCGGCGACAACGTGAAGATGAACGTGGAACTGATCGCTCCCATCGCCATGGACGAGGGCCTGCGCTTCGCCATCCGCGAAGGCGGCCGCACCGTTGGCGCCGGCGTCGTGGCGAAGATTATCGAATAGGCCAGTAGCTCAATTGGCAGAGCAGCGGTCTCCAAAACCGCAGGTTGGGGGTTCGATTCCCTCCTGGCCTGCCAACAGTTGATTGCCCTGCGGTGCAGGGCGAGCCCGGCGGCAGGTCGGCGGATTTCGTACATACATGTCAGAACAAGGTGATCAGGCCAGAGCGGACTGGATCAAGTGGGCGGTCGTCGCCGCGATAATCGCGGGCGGCGTGTATGCCAACAGCTATTTTTCCACCGAATCCCTGCTGCTGCGCACGGTCGGGCTACTGGCGCTTGCCGGCGCGGGCGGCTGGATTGCGGCACAGACAGATCGTGGCCGCGCCTTTGTGGAGCTTTGTCTCGAAGCGAGAGTGGAAATCCGCAAGGTGGTCTGGCCCACGCGTCAGGAAACCGTGCAGACCACAATCATCGTGCTGATCGTCATTTTCATTCTGGCGATCATCCTCTGGTTTCTTGACTGGGGCCTGAACGGAATCATCTCCGGCATCATCAGTTAGCAAGACCAAGGCCGCCGGCCGGGGCGATGGGGACTGGAACCGTCAATGAGTAAGAAATGGTACGTGGTACACGCCTTTTCGGGCTACGAGAAGCGCGCCATGGAGGCCCTGCGGGACCGGATCGAAAGGTCGCCGCTCAAGGAATGCTTCGACGAGGTGCTCGTGCCCACCGAGGAAGTGCTCGAAATGCGCGCCGGGCAGAAGCGAAAGAGCGAACGCAAGTTCTTTCCGGGCTATGTGCTGGTGCATATGGAATTGAACGACGATACCTGGCACCTGGTGAAGGAAACGCCCCGGGTCATGGGTTTCATCGGCGGCACGGCGGAAAAGCCGGCGGCGATTTCCGACCAGGAAGCCGCGGCGATCCTGCGGCGCATGGAGGAAAGCGAGGAGGCCCCGGCCCACAAGACGATTTACGAACCCGGCGAGATGGTGCGCATTACCGATGGCCCGTTCAACGATTTCACCGGGACCGTCGAAGAAGTGAATTACGAAAAGAGCCGGCTGCGGGTGGCCGTGCTCATTTTCGGCCGGCCCACCCCGGTGGAGCTTGAATTCGGCCAGATAGAGAAAAGCTGAGGGAAGCTCTGATTAAGTCAGAGTTTCCCTGCGGCACAGGGAAGTGCCGCCGAATTCGATGGCGTAAGCCATTGAATTCGTGAGCAAAACAAAACCACGCTTTTGTTTTGCGATAATGAAAAATTCCAGGGAGGGAATTTTTCAGAGAATACTGAAAGAAGTCGGAGAGAGCAGATGGCCAGGAAGATTGCGGCATACGTCAAGTTGCAGGTGCCCGCGGGCAAGGCGAACCCAAGCCCGCCGGTGGGCCCGGCCCTGGGCCAGCACGGCCTGAACATCATGGAATTCTGCAAGGCCTTCAATGCCCAGACCCAGGGCATGGAAGCCGGACTGCCGGTACCGGTGGTGATTACCGTCTATGCCGACCGCAGTTTCTCCTTCATTACCAAAACCCCGCCCGCAGCCGTGCTGCTGCGCAAGGCCGCCGGCGTCGCCAAGGGAAGCGGCCGTCCCAATACCGAGAAAGTGGGCAAGCTCAACCGCTCCCAGCTTGAAGAAATCGCCAATATCAAGATGCCGGACCTCAATGCCGTGGACATGGATGCCGCGGTGCGCACCCTCGCCGGCAGCGCGCGCAGCGCGGGGCTCGAAGTGGAAGGAGTGGAGTGATATGGCCAGAACGAGCAAGAGACAACGACAAATCGCGGAAAAAACGGCTCCCGGCAAGAGCTACAGCGTGGAAGACGCGGTGGCCCTGCTCACCGATGTGGCCGCGGGCGGTTTCAAGGAGTCCATCGACGTGGCGGTGAATCTCGGGGTGGACGTGCGCAAGTCGGACCAGGTCGTCCGCGGTTCCACCACCCTGCCGGAAGGCACGGGCAAGGATGTGCGGGTTGCCGTGTTCGCTCAGGGCGCCAATGCCGAGAAGGCCACGGCGGCCGGGGCCGATACCGTGGGAATGGAAGACCTTGCGGAGTCCATCAAGGGCGGCAATCTCGATTTCGACGTGGTCATCGCCTCGCCGGACGCCATGCGCGTGGTGGGCGCCCTCGGCCCGATTCTCGGCCCCCGGGGGCTGATGCCCAATCCCAAGGTGGGCACGGTAACCCCCGATGTGGAGTCCGCGGTGCGCAACGCCAAGGCGGGGCAGGTGCGTTACCGCACCGACCGCAACGGCATCGTCCACGGCGGCATCGGCCGCATCGGATTCGATGGCGCCCTGGTGCGCAGGAATCTGGAAAGCCTGCTGGCCGATCTGAAAAAAGCCAAACCCGCTTCGGCGAAGGGCATATACATCAAGAAGGTCGTGCTTTCCTCGACCATGGGCCCGGGCCTGGTCATAGACCAGTCCTCCCTGGCCATTTGACGGCGGACATTCCTCAACGGAATCGTTCGTACGAATTGAGAGCTTCATTGGGGGCCTTGTTCCCAATGAGACTGTCAAAGACCGCAGGCGGCTCCAGGCGACTGGCGCCTTAATTTCCTGCGCAGACGGTGAGATCCAGTTTGAACCTCCGGTTCGAATTCGAATCACCTGTCAACCAGGCGCTGTTTGCGCCGGGCAAACCGGCGGCCCCCGGGCCGCCAGATTCTGGCGGGAGCAGAACCATGCCACTTGGACTCGAAGACAAGAAGCGCATCGTTGCCGAGGTCAATGCGGCCGCAGGCGATGCCATGTCCGCCGTGCTCGCGGATTACCGCGGCGTGACGGTGGAAGAAATGACCGCCTTGCGTCGCAACGCCAGGGAAAACCGGGTGTATCTGCGCGTGGTGCGAAATTCACTGCTCAAGCGCGCGGTGGAGGACACGGAGTTCGCCTGTATTCAGGAAGCGCTCGCGGGGCCGACGATACTCGCATTCTCCCAGGAGGATCCCGGGTCGGCGGCGCGGGTGCTGAAGGACTTTGCCAGCGACCATGACAACTTCGAGATCAAGGCCCTGTCCATTGGCGGCAGATTGCTTGCGCCCGGCGATATCGACGTGCTCGCCAGGATGCCGACGCTGGACCAGGCCAGGTCCATGCTCATGAGCGTCATGCTCGCCCCAGTGACCAAACTTGCCCGCACCGCCAGGGAAGTCCCCGGGCGGCTGACCCGAACCCTTGCCGCGGTGAGGGACCGGAAGCAGGCCGCCTGACCGCAAACAGCGAAACTTACGATCTAGAACCAGGAGAATTGGAGTAATGGCTCTGTCAACCCAGGAAGTTTTGGACGCAATTGCCGAAATGTCAGTTATGGACGTTGTCCAGCTCGTTGAGGCAATGGAAGAGAAATTCGGCGTATCCGCCGCCGCCGCGGTAGCGGCCGCTCCTGCGGCGGTCGCCGCGGCCGAAGCGGCGCCGGCGGAGGAAAAGGAAGAGTTCGACGTGGTGCTCACCGCCATTGGCGACAAGAAGATCAATGTCATCAAGGCAGTGCGGGCGATCACCGGGCTCGGACTCAAGGAGGCCAAGGAAATGGTCGATGGGGCGCCTTCCACCGTCAAGGAAGCGGTGCCCAAGGCTGAAGTTGAAGAGATGCGGAAAGCACTGGAAGAAGCCGGCGCGACTGTTGAACTCAAGTAAGGCTGGCAAGACTGGCAAACTCCGGACGGCTTCCGCCGTTCCGGGGCGCGTCTGCGCCTGACAATTGCCGCTGCGGCGGTTTATCGGACCCGGGAACACGACATGGCATACACCTACACTGAAAAGAAGCGCATCCGCAAGAACTTCGGCAAGCTGCCGAGCGCAATGGATATTCCGTATCTGCTTTCCATCCAGGTGGACTCCTACCGGCAGTTCCTGCAGACCCACGTGCCGGAAGACGACCGCCGCACCCAGGGCCTTCACGGCGCCTTCAAATCGGTTTTTCCGATCAACTCCTATTCCGACAAGGCGACCCTGGAATACAAGAGCTACCGGCTCGGCAAGCCGGGTTTCGACGTCAAGGAGTGTCAGGTCCGCGGCGCCACCTATGCCGCTTCCCTCAGGGTGACCCTGCAATTGATTCTCTATGACAAGGAGTCGTCCCAGAAGAAAATCAAGGAAGTGAAGGAGCAGGAGGTCTACATGGGGGAAATCCCCCTGATGACCGGCTCCGGCACTTTCGTCATCAATGGCACCGAAAGGGTGATCGTGTCCCAGCTTCACCGCTCGCCGGGGGTGTTTTTCGACCACGACAAGGGCAAGACCCACAGTTCCGGCAAGCTGCTGTATTCCGCCCGGGTGATTCCCTACCGCGGCTCCTGGCTCGATTTCGAGTTCGACCCGAAGGATCTGGTCTTCGTGCGCATCGACCGGCGCCGCAAGCTGCCGGCCACGGTCTTGCTGCGCGCCCTCGGCTACAGCCCGGAACAGATTCTCGACATGTTCTACGAGCGCAACACTTTCCGCATCACCCCCGGGGAAGAGCCGGTGATTTCGGTGGAACTCGTGCCCAGGCGGTTGCGGGGCGAGGTGCTGTCTTTCCCGATCAAGGGCAAGAGCAAGCGCAGCAAGGTCATTGCCGAAGCGGGCCGGCGCATCACCAGCCGTCATATCCGGCAGATGGAAAGGGCCGGCATCAGCGAACTCGAGGTGACCGAGGATTTCGTCATCGGCGCCTCCCTCGCGGTGGACGCCGTCAACAGGGAAACCGGCGAGATCGTTGCGCCCTGCAACACCGAGATCGGCCCTGAACTCATCAAGCGCTTCATCGACGAAGGCATCACCGAATTCCAGACCATATACACCAACGATCTCGACTGCGGCCCCTTCGTTTCGGACACCCTGCGCATCGACCCCGCGAGCTCCGAACTCGAAGCCAAGATCGAGATTTACCGCATGATGCGGCCCGGCGAGCCGCCCACCACCGAATCCGCGGAAAAACTGTTCGAAAGCCTGTTCTTCAATCTCGAACGTTACGATCTGTCCCATGTCGGCCGCATGAAATTCAACCGCCGCCTGAACCGCAAGAGTTCCGAAGGCAAGCTGACCCTCGACAGGGAAGACATCGTCGAAGTGCTCAAGACCCTGGTGGGGATCCGCAACGGCTCTGGTTCGGTGGACGACATCGACCACCTCGGCAACCGCCGCATCCGCTCGGTGGGGGAAATGGCGGAAAACCAGTTCCGCGTGGGCCTCGTGCGGGTCGAGCGCGCGGTGAAGGAGCGCCTGAGCATGGCGGACTCGGAAGGCCTCATGCCCCAGGACATGATCAATGCCAAGCCGATCGGCGCTGCGGTCAAGGAATTCTTCGGCTCAAGCCAGCTTTCCCAGTTCATGGACCAGAACAACCCGCTGTCCGAAGTGACCCACAAGCGCCGGGTGTCGGCGCTTGGCCCCGGCGGCCTCACCCGGGAGCGGGCCGGCTTTGAAGTGCGCGACGTGCATCCCACCCACTATGGCCGGCTGTGCCCGGTGGAAACGCCGGAAGGCCCGAATATCGGCCTGATCAACAATCTGGCGACCTACGCCAGGGCCAATCACTACGGCTTTCTCGAAAGCCCCTACCGCAAGGTCGTCAACCGCAAGGTCACCGATGAGATCGATTTCCTGTCGGCCATCGACGAAAGCGATTTTGTGATCGCCCAGGCCAGCGCGGCGCTCAACAACCGGGGGGAGCTTGCGGACAATCTCGTCACCGTGCGCCACAAGGGCGAGACTACCCTGAAGTCCAGGGAAGAAGTCGACTACATGGACGTGGCGCCACAGCAGATGGTTTCGGTGGCCGCCTCGCTGATTCCCTTTCTCGAACACGACGACGCCAATCGCGCCCTGATGGGCTCGAACATGCAGCGGCAGGCGATTCCCACCATCAAGACCGAAAAGCCACTCGTGGGAACCGGCATGGAAGGCAATGTGGCCCGGGACTCCGGGGTCTGCCTGATTGCCGAGCGCGGCGGCGTGATCGAAAGCGTCGACGCCGCGCGCCTGATCGTGCGGGTCAGCGATGAGGAGACCGACGCCGGAGAGGCCGGGGTCGATATCTACCAGTTGACCAAGTACACCCGTTCCAACCAGAACACCTGCATCAGCCAGCGACCGCTGGTGAAGCAGGGCGACGTGGTGAGCCGCGGCGATATTCTCGCCGACGGGCCCTCGGTGGATACCGGCGAGCTTGCCCTCGGCCAGAACATGCGCATCGCCTTCATGCCCTGGAACGGTTACAACTTCGAGGATTCGATCCTGATCTCGGAGCGGGTGGTCACCGAGGACCGCTTCACCACGATCCACATCCAGGAATTGACCTGTGTGGCCCGGGACACCCGGCTCGGCCCGGAAGAGGTGACCGCCGATATTCCCAATGTGGGGGAAAGCGCGCTCGCCAAGCTCGACGCTTCGGGCATCGTCTATATCGGCGCCGAAGTCGATGCCGGCGACATTCTCGTGGGCAAGGTGACTCCCAAGGGCGAAACTCAGCTCACTCCCGAGGAAAAACTGCTGCGGGCGATATTCGGGGAAAAGGCTTCCGACGTGAAGGACACTTCCCAGCGGGTGCCCACCAGCGTCCGGGGCACGGTGATCGACGTGCAGATATTCACCCGGGACGGCCTCGAAAAAGACCAGCGCGCGCTGGAAATCGAGCAATATCAACTCGACCAGGCCCGCAAGGACATCGAGGACGAATACCGTATCGTCGAAGGCGCCACCTTCGAGCGCCTCGGCGAAGCGCTCAGGGGCAAGCAGGTCAGCGGCGGCCCCGGGCTCAAGTCGGGCCAGAAGCTGAGCCAGGACTATCTCGAGCAACTGCCCCGGGAAGACTGGTTCAAGCTGCGGCTGAAGAACGACAGTCTCAACCGCCAGCTCGAACGCGCCCGGCAGCAGCTCGAACAGCGCCGCACCGACCTTGACGAACGATTCGAGGACAAGCGCCAGAAGCTGACTTCAGGCGATGATCTGGCCCCGGGCATTCTCAAGATCGTCAAGGTCTATCTTGCCATCAAGCGCCGGGTGCAGCCCGGCGACAAGCTCGCCGGCCGCCACGGCAACAAGGGCGTGATCTCGGCCATCATGCCGGTGGAGGACATGCCCTACGACGAGCACGGCGAACCCGTGGATATCGTCCTCAACCCGCTCGGTGTACCCTCGCGAATGAATGTGGGCCAGGTGCTGGAAACCCATCTCGGGCGCGCCTCCCGGGGGCTTGGCCAGTTAATCAACCAGCAGTTGCGGGAAAAGCGCAGGGCCCCCGCGGTGCGCAGGCTGCTCCACGAAATCTACAACTCCGTGGGCAACCGCAAGGAAGACATCAAGGGCCTGAGCGACGAGGAAGTGCTGGAGCTTGCGGACAACCTCAAGGCCGGCGTGCCCATGGCGACGCCGGTCTTCGACGGCACCGCCGAGGCGGAAATCAAGCAGATGCTGAAGATGGCCAATATGGATGAAAGCGGCCAGGTGGATTTGTACGACGGCCGCACCGGCAACAAGTTCGATACGCCGGTCACCGTGGGCATCATGTACATGCTGAAGCTGAACCATCTGGTGGACGACAAGATGCACGCCCGCTCCACCGGTTCCTACAGCCTGGTCACCCAGCAGCCGCTTGGCGGCAAGGCCCAGTTCGGCGGCCAGCGCTTTGGCGAAATGGAAGTCTGGGCGCTGGAAGCCTACGGCGCCGCCTACACCCTGCAGGAGATGCTCACGGTGAAATCCGATGATGTCGCCGGCCGCACCAAGATGTACAAGAACATCGTCGACGGCGATCACCGAATGGAGCCGGCCATGCCGGAGTCATTCAATGTGTTACTGAAGGAAATCCGGTCACTGGGAATCGACATGGAGCTCGAAGTCAGCAAGTAGCTCGGCGGGCGCAAGCCCCTGGCGCTGGTAACGGCAATGTCGGCTCCCCGGAGGAGATAGCATGAAAGACCTGTTAGGCCTGCTCAAGTCACAGTCGCAGTCCGAAGATTTTGATTCCATCCGCATCGCGCTTGCGTCGCCGGAGATGATCCGCTCGTGGTCCCACGGCGAGGTGAAAAAGCCCGAGACCATCAACTACCGGACCTTCAAGCCGGAACGCGACGGCCTGTTCTGCGCCAAGATCTTCGGCCCGGTGAAGGACTACGAGTGCCTCTGCGGCAAATACAAGCGCCTCAAGCACCGCGGCTCGATCTGCGAAAAGTGCGGGGTTGAGGTGGCGCTGTCCAAGGTGCGCCGGGAGCGCATGGGACATATCGAGCTTGCCAGCCCGGTGGCCCATATCTGGTTCCTGAAATCGCTGCCCTCGCGCATCGGCCTGTTGCTCGACATGACCCTGCGCGACATCGAGCGGATTCTCTATTTCGAATCCTTCGTGGTCACCGATTCCATGATTGTGGAAGAAGAGGCGGTGGAAGGGCAACTCGTCAAGCCGCCCCAGAAGGGACAACTGCTCACCGACGAACAGTACTACCAGGCCATGGAGAACTGGGGCGACGGTTTCGAGGCGAAGATGGGCGCCGAAGCCGTGCAGGAACTGATGAAGGACCTCGACGTGGAAGCCGAAGTGATGCGCCTGCGCGAAGAGATTCCGACCACCAAGTCCGAAACAAGGCTGAAAAAACTGTCCAAGCGGCTGAAACTGCTCGAGGCCTTTCTCGAATCCGGCAACAAGCCCGAATGGATGATCATGACCGTGCTGCCGGTGCTGCCGCCCGATTTGCGTCCGCTCGTTCCGCTCGACGGCGGCCGTTTCGCCACCTCGGACCTGAACGACCTGTATCGCCGGGTCATCAATCGCAATAACCGGCTCAAGCGCCTGCTCGACCTGAACGCCCCCGACATCATCGTGCGCAACGAAAAGCGCATGTTGCAGGAAGCCGTCGACGCGCTGCTCGACAACGGCCGCCGCGGCCGCGCCATTACCGGCTCCAACAAGCGCCCGCTGAAGTCGCTGGCGGACATGATCAAGGGCAAGCAGGGACGATTCCGCCAGAATCTGCTCGGCAAGCGCGTCGACTATTCCGGCCGCTCGGTAATCGTGGTGGGTCCGGCGCTGAAACTGCATCAGTGCGGCCTGCCCAAGAAAATGGCGCTGGAACTGTTCAAGCCTTTCATCTTCGGCAAGCTCGAAGCGCGCGGCCTGGCGACGACGATCAAGGCGGCGAAGAAGATGGTCGAACGCGAGACCGCCGAGGTCTGGGATATTCTCGCCGAAGTGATCCGCGAACATCCGGTGCTGCTCAACCGCGCGCCGACCTTGCACCGGCTCGGCATCCAGGCTTTCGAACCGGTGCTGATCGAGGGCAAGGCGATCCAGTTGCATCCCCTCGTCTGCGCCGCCTACAACGCCGACTTCGACGGCGACCAGATGGCCGTACACGTCCCGCTGACGCTGGAAGCGCAACTCGAAGCCCGCAGCCTGATGATGTCCACCAACAACATCCTCGCGCCGGCCAACGGCGAGCCCATCATCGTGCCTTCCCAGGACGTGGTGCTCGGCCTGTACTACATGACCCGCGAGAGGATCAACGCCAGGGGCGAAGGCATGGTGTTCGCCAATGCCGCCGAGGTTCAGCGGGCCTACGACACCGGCAACGTGGAGTTGCACGCCCGCATCAAGGCCCGCATCACCAGTTCGAACCTGAACGAAAACGACGAGCTCGAAACGAGCACGGAAATCTACGATACGACCGTCGGCCGGGTGCTGCTGTTCAATATCGTTCCCGAAGGCCTGCCCTTTGATCTCGTCAACCGGAAGATGGCGAAAAAGCAGATTTCCCGCATCATCAATGTCTGCTATCGCAACGTGGGCCTGAAGGAGACCGTGATCTTCGCCGACCAGCTCATGTACACCGGCTACAAGTTCTCCACGGTTTCCGGCTCTTCCATCGGCGTCAATGACTTTGAAATCCCCGCCGCGAAGGCGGAAGTCATCAGTCAGGCCAACGCCGAGGTCGAGGAAATCGAGAACCAGTTCGCCTCGGGCCTGGTGACCCAGGGCGAAAAGTACAACAAGGTGGTGGATATCTGGTCCCGGGCCAATGAAATCGTCGCCCAGAGAATGATGAAGGGCCTGTCCACGGAAATCGTCGTCAATCGGGAAGGCGAGGAGGAAGAGCAGGAATCCTTCAACTCGGTGTATGTGTACTCGGATTCCGGCGCCAGGGGCTCGCCGGCCCAGATTCGCCAGCTCGCCGGTATGCGCGGGCTCATGGCGCGGCCCGATGGCTCCATCATCGAAACGCCGATCACCGCGAATTTCCGCGAAGGGCTGAATGTATCCCAGTACTTCACTTCCACCCACGGCGCGCGCAAGGGACTTGCGGACACCGCGCTGAAGACCGCCAACTCGGGTTATCTCACCCGGCGGCTGGTGGATATTTCCCAGGATCTGGTGATTACCGAAGCCGACTGTGGCACCAGCAACGGTCTGACCATGGCGCCGATCATCGAGGGCGGCGACATTATCGCTCCCCTGGGCGACCGGGTGCTCGGCCGAACCCTGGCCAGCGATGCGGTGGACCCCGGCACCGGCGAAATCATCGCCGCGGCGGGAACCATGATCAACGAACGCATGGTGGAGCGGCTCGAATCCGGGGGCGTCGATCAGGTGCATGTGCGCTCGCCCATTACCTGCGAAACCCGCTTCGGCATCTGCAGCCAGTGCTACGGCCGCGATCTGGCCCGGGGCCATCTCGTCAACGTGGGCGAGGCCGTGGGCGTAATCGCCGCCCAGTCCATCGGCGAGCCCGGCACGCAATTGACCATGCGCACCTTCCACATCGGCGGCGCAGCCTCCCGGGCCACCGCCAGCGACTCGGTGCAGGTGCGCACCACCGGCTCGATCCACCTGAGCAACATGAAGACGGTGGAAAACACCCGGGGCGAACTCGTGGTGGTTTCGCGTTCCGGCGAATTGATCGTCAACGATACCAGCGGCCGCGAGCGCGAGCGCTACAAGCTGCCCTATGGCGCGGTCATCGGCGTCGGCCGCAATGCCGAAGTCGAAGCCGGCCAGATCGTCGCCACCTGGGACCCCCACACCCACCCGATCATCGCCGAGGTGACCGGCGTGGCGGCCTTTGAACACGTGGAAGAAGGCATCACCGTGCGCGAGCAGACCGACGAGATCACCGGCCTGACGAGCATGTCGGTGATCGATCCCAATGATCGCGCCACCTCCGCCAAGGAACTGCGCCCGGCGGTGAATGTGGTGGATTCCGACGGCAAGCCCGTCTGCCTGCCCGGCACCACGGTGCCGGCGCATTATCTGCTGCCTTCGCTCGCCATAATCGACCTGCGCGACGGCGCCGACCTGCATATCGGCGATGTTATCGCCAGGGTGCCCCAGGAAGGCTCCAAGACCCGGGACATCACCGGCGGCCTGCCCCGGGTGGCGGACCTGTTCGAGGCGCGCAAGCCGAAAGAGCCCGCGATACTCGCGGAAATCTCCGGCACCGTCAGTTTCGGCAAGGAAACCAAGGGCAAGCGCCGCCTCGTCATCACGCCGCTGGACAGCGCCGATGACGCGCCCGTCCAACCTTATGAGGCGCTCATTCCCAAGTGGCGCACCATGACGGTTTTCGAGGGCGAGCAGATCGAGAAAGGCGAAGTGGTCTCGGAAGGGCCGCCCGCGCCCCACGACATCCTCCGCCTCAAGGGCGTGGAGACTCTGGCCCAGTACATCGTCAACGAGGTTCAGGACGTGTATCGCCTGCAGGGCGTTCGCATCAACGACAAGCACATCGAAGTGATCGTGCGGCAGATGCTGCGCAAGGTGGAGATTTCCGACCCGGGCGACACCAGCCTCATCCGGGGCGAGCAGATCGAATACACGCGGATTCTCGAAATCAATGAGGAGCTGCGCGCGCGCAACGAGGAACTCCAGGCGCGCAATGAAATCGCCAGGGAAGAAGGCCGGGAGGAGGAGCCGGAACTGCGCGAAGCCGCCTACGAGCGTGTGCTGCTCGGCATAACCAAGGCCTCGCTGGCCACCGAATCCTTCATTTCCGCAGCGTCCTTCCAGGAAACCACCCGGGTCATCACCGAAGCGGCGGTGACCGGCAAGCGCGATTTCCTGCGCGGCCTGAAGGAAAACGTCGTGGTGGGCCGGCTGATTCCGGCGGGCACCGGCCTTGCCTATCACGAGGCGCGCAAGAAAGGCTACGCCGAAGAGATCGAAGAGGATTTCGAAGCCAAATTCACCGAAGAAATGCAAAAGGAGGCACAGGCCTGAAGCACTTGACGGCGGCGGGAGCGATCTTTACACTCTCGCCGGTTTTTGCCAGCGGCCGCGCTTGAACCAATATGGCGACAATCAACCAGTTAGTCCGCAAGCCCAGGGCGAGCAAGCCCGCCAAGAGCGGTGTGCCCGCCCTGCAGGGTTCGCCCCAGAAACGCGGGGTCTGCACCCGGGTGTACACCACCACGCCGAAGAAGCCGAATTCGGCCCTGCGCAAGGTCTGCCGGGTGCGGCTTGTGAATGGCTACGAAGTCACCTCCTACATCGGTGGCGAAGGCCACAACCTGCAGGAGCACTCGGTGGTGCTGATTCGCGGCGGCCGGGTCAAGGACCTGCCCGGCGTGCGCTACCACACCGTGCGTGGCGCCCTCGACACCTCGGGAGTCGCCGACCGCAAGCAGGGCCGCTCCAAGTACGGCGCCAAGCGTCCCAAGTAAGTTTCCAGGCGGGAGAGCCGATCATCCGCGCCGCTTCGAGCGGGATGAGCTAGCGAGTAAGGCCGGGCGATGGTCCCGGGTCAACCTGAATCAACATAGAGGTCGAACATGCCCAGAAGACGAGTCGCGGCAAAGCGCGAGGTTTTGCCGGATCCCAAATTCGGCAGCAAGACGCTGGCCAAATTCATGAATCACGTCATGGTGGACGGCAAGAAGTCCGTCGCCGAGAAGATCGTCTATGGCGCCCTTGACGTGGTCAAGGACCGCTCCGGCGGCGCCCCGCTGGAAGTGTTCGAAAAGGCCCTGGCCGCCATCGCGCCCATGGTGGAGGTAAAATCCCGCCGGGTCGGCGGCGCCACCTACCAGGTGCCCGTGGAAGTGCGCGCCGAGCGGCGCAACGCCCTCGCCATGCGCTGGCTCGTGGAGCATTCGCGCAACCGCGGCGAAAAGTCCATGGCCCTGCGCCTTGCCGGCGAGATTCTCGAAGCCGCCGATGGCAGGGGCTCGGCGGTGCGCAAGCGAGAGGACGTGCATCGCATGGCGGAAGCCAACCGCGCCTTTTCGCATTATCGTTTCTGATTTTCCATTTCAATCCGTTTTTCAGAGGGCAGAACCGTGGCCAGGAAGCACCCATTGAGCCGTTATCGCAATATTGGCATCGCAGCCCATGTGGACGCGGGCAAGACCACCACCACCGAGCGGGTGCTGTTCTATACCGGTGTCTCCCACAAGATCGGCGAAGTCCATGACGGCGCCGCCATCATGGACTGGATGGAGCAGGAGCAGGAACGGGGCATTACCATCACCTCCGCCGCCACCACCTGTTTCTGGACCGGCATGGACCGCCAGTACGACGAGCACCGCATCAATATCATCGATACTCCCGGGCACGTGGATTTCACCATCGAAGTCGAGCGCTCGCTGCGGGTGCTCGACGGCGCCGTGGTGGTGCTCTGCGCCACGTCCGGCGTGCAGCCCCAGACCGAAACCGTCTGGCGCCAGGCCAACCGCTATGAAGTGCCGCGCATGGTTTTCGTCAACAAGATGGACCGGGCCGGCGCCGACTTCCTGCGCGTGGTCGAGCAGATGAAGGAACGCCTCGGCGCCAATGCCGTGCCCCTGCAAATCGCCATCGGCGCCGAAGAGAACTTCAGCGGCGTGGTGGATCTCGTGAAAATGAAGGCCATCGTCTGGAACACCGAGGACCAGGGCACCACCTTCGTCTATGAAGATATTCCCGCCGACTTGCGGGGGCTGTGTGACAAATGGCGCGATTACCTCCTTGAAGCCGCCGCCGACGCCAATGAAGAGGTCATGGAGAAGTACCTCGAAGAAGGCGACCTTGACGAAAAGGAACTCATGGCGGCCATTCGCCATTTGACGATCAACAATGAAATCGTGCCGGTGCTGTGCGGCTCCGCCTTCAAGAACAAGGGCGTGCAGGCCGTGCTCGATGCGGTGATCGACTACATGCCGGCGCCCACCGAAGTCAAGGCCATCGAAGGCGTCGACGACGATGGGACACCCATCGAATGCAAGGCGGACGACGACGCCTCCTTCGCCTCGCTCGCCTTCAAGATCGCCACCGACCCCTACGTGGGCACACTGACCTTTTTTCGGGTCTATTCCGGCTGCCTCAACTCCGGCGACACCGTCTACAACCCGCTCAAGCGACGCAAGGAGCGGGTGGGCCGCATGGTGCAGATGCACTCGAACTCACGCGAGGAAATCAAGGAAGTGCGCGCCGGCGACATAGCCGCCGCCGTGGGCCTCAAGGACGTGACCACCGGAGAAACCCTCTGTGCCCCGGACAGCATCGTCACCCTGGAAAAGATGGATTTTCCCGACCCGGTCATCTCCGTGGCGGTGGAGCCCAAGAGCAAGGCCGACCAGGAAAAGATGAGCACGGCGCTGGGCAAACTCGCCCAGGAAGACCCTTCCTTCCGGGTGGCCTCGGACGAGGAATCCGGCCAGACCATTATCTCCGGCATGGGGGAGTTGCATCTCGACGTGCTGGTGGATCGCATGCGCCGGGAATTCAGCGTGGAAGCGAATATCGGCAAGCCCCAGGTCGCCTACCGCGAAACGATTCGCCGCACCGTGGAAATTGAAGGCAAGCACATCAAGCAGACCGGCGGTCGCGGCCAGTACGGCCACGTCTGGCTGCGGCTCGAGCCACTCGACCCGGACGCGGATTACGAATTCGTCAATGAAATCGTCGGTGGCGTCGTGCCCCGGGAGTACATCCCCGCAGTGGACAAGGGAATCCAGGAGCAGATGAAAAACGGCTGCCTCGCGGGCTATCCCCTGCTCGCCATGAAAGTCACCCTCTACGACGGCTCCTTCCACGACGTGGACTCCAGCGAAATGGCCTTCAAGATGGCCGGCTCGCTCGCGCTCAGGAAGGGCGCTCTCGAAGCCGACCCGGCCCTGCTCGAGCCGATGATGGCGGTGGAAGTGGTCACGCCGGAAGATTACATGGGCGACGTCATGGGCGACCTGAACCGTCGCCGGGGCCTCGTCCAGGGCATGGACGACAGCCCTGCGGGCAAGGTCATCACCGCCGAAGTTCCACTCGCCGAAATGTTCGGCTACGCCACCGATCTCCGCTCAGCCACCCAGGGCCGAGCCACCTTCACCATGGAATTCCAAAAATACGCCGAAGTCCCCGGCAACATAGCCGACAGCATCATCAACGAATCCCGGGGGTGATACCAGCGACAATGCGACAAAACGACAATGGAAACGACAATGGACATCCATTCCGACTGCGACAATGGGACGACAATGGGGACGACAATGGAGGGACGACAATGGACATCCATTCCACAGCGACAATGGACATCCATTCTGGACGGCAACAGCGACAATGGACATCCATTCTATCAAATTCAGTAAATCCCAATACCTTTGGCTCAAGGATTCCACTCCGGGATTTGGCTTCGTTGCCCCGGGACGCCCAGGCGCACCAAATCGCGGGCAGGGGCCATTCCGCCCGTTCGAGCGTGAATTCCGGGTGTCTCTTTGCTACGCCGCCTTCTTCAAACGACGCCTCTCCCACGCCTTCACCCGCTCCAGTCCGTGGAACAGCACCATCGCCCGCTTCTGGATCTCCAGCGTCAGCACCCGCCACTGCACGGCGTCCAGACCCAGCGCCGACAACGCCGCCGGCGCATCCGCCGCAACCACCCCCTTTTTGTCCGGCCGCGCCAGACGCCCGGTCCAGTCCACCAACTCAATGTAATCCTTCAGCGCGAACGGCAATTCGGCTTCGGGCTTTCCCCCCACCGCTTCCGCCAACGCGGTCTTGCGGGGTTTCACCCCGGCGCGAAACGGCATCAGCGCCGGCGCCGGCAAAACGGGTTCCCCGGCCTCTCCGCCCGCACCGCCCCGCCGCGCCTCTTCCGCCAACAGCCACAGCCGCGCCCGCACCGAGGTGAAATCCGAATCCGCCAGCGTCCCGCACAATCCCGCCCGCACCGGATTCAAATCCACATAGGCCATGCACGACAACAGCGCCGCATCATCCGCCAACGCCTGGCTCTTGAAACGCCCTTCCCAAAACCGCCCCTTGCAGCCATCCTCCGCATTCGCCCGCCGGGCCAGGTGTTCGTTCAGGCAGCGCATGTACCAGCTCAGGTCGCACAACCGTTCCCGCCAGCACGCCGCCAGCGAATCCACCTGTCCAGGCGCCGCCCCGTCCAACCCGCCCCGGAGATACGCCCGCGCCAGCGGATCGCCGGAAAACAGCCGCAGCCAGCGCCCGATGACCTCGTCCCGGTCCCAGGACCGGCCCTGCTCGATATCCAGATACAGCACCACATGGTAGTGGTTGCTCATCACCGCGTAGGCGGCGATGCGGATGGCGAAGACCTCCTCCAGCAGTTTCATCCGTTCCAGGAGCCAGGATTTGCGGTGGTCGAAGTTCTTGCCGGTGTAGTCGTCTTCGCCGCAGAGCCAGGCGCGGCGCACGCAGCGGGCGACGCAGTGGTAGTAGCGGGTGCGTTCGGGCTGGACGATTTGTGAACGGGGCTGGGTCATGGGGCTTCCGCCGGCCGTGGGTTCCGATGGGGAAGGTATAGGCGGGAACGGTTCCGAATGCCAAGTTTTTGGGGAAATTACCCGGGAGGGACTGACAATCGGTGCCGGGGCAGAGTCTGGGGCTGAATGCGAACCCTGACTGGTTCGATGGGTGTCCAGCGAGCGTCAGCGGGTTCGATGGGTGTCCAGCGAGCGTCCAGCGAGCGTCGGGTGTCCAGCGAGCGCGAGCGACCCTAGCTTCGAGCGAGTGGGTGTCCTACCCTAGCTTCAATCGCACATCGGGCGGCGCAGATTCGGGGCGTGACCCGGCTCCGTACTCTGGACGCGATCCAGCTTGCGAGCGCGCTTGAAGTCTCGTGCATTGGGTTTGTCACACAGGATCGGGATTTCCGCGGATTTTCAGAGACTTCCGGCAAGCTGGACATCTATTTCTGAGCCCGACTCCCCGTCGGACGGGGGGGCATGGCGCATAGCCAGGCGGCTTTTCCGGTTTCGGCGCCAGCCTGTTTCAGGATTGTTGCGTATTCGGTGGATTTGCGGTGTTCGGACACATGGTCGAGGAAGGTGCTGCCGTCTCTCAGCGTGACGTTGATGTTCTTGCCGGCTTCGATGAAGAAGGGGATGAAGCGGGCGAAAAGTTCGGCGGTCATGCCGCGGTAGGCCTTGAGCAGGATGGCGTAATCTCCCGGCATGCCCGCGGGGGGAAGCAAGTCGAGATAGCCCTTGAGCCGCTCGTCGGACCACTCCTCATTGCGGGTGGCGATCTGGGTGCGCTCGGCGCCGCGCTTCTTGCCTTCCCTCATGGCTGCAATTTGTCGCGCAGGAGTTGACTGACCTGGGCGGGATTGGCCTTGCCCCGGGAAAGCTTCATGGCCTGTCCCACAAGATAGCCAAGCACCTGCTGGCGGCCATCGCGATACTGCTGTGCCTGGGGAGCGTTTTCCGCGATTACCTGTGCCACGAGTTTTTCGATTTCCCCGGTATCGGTGACCTGGCGCAGCCCCTCCTTTTCGATAATCTCGTCAACGCTGGCTTCGCCGTCCGCCAGATGCTCGAAAACCGTTTTCGCGATCTTGCCGGAGATGGTGCCGTCCTTGATGCGGCTGATGAGGCCGGCAAGGCATGTGGCGCTGATGGGGGAGTCGGCAATCGACAGGTTTTCCCGATTCAGCAGCCCACGCAATTCGACGCTGACCCAGTTTGCGGCAAGTTTGGCGTCGCCGCAGGCGCTGGCGGTCCGTTCGAAATAGTCCGCCACCTCCCGGCTTGCGGTAAGCACGCCAGCGTCATAGTCCGACAAACCGAACTCTTCGCGCAAGCGCTGCCTGCGGGCATCGGGCAATTCCGGCAATTCGGCGCGGACCTGCTCGATCAGTTCCTCGTCGATGACCACGGGAAGCAGATCCGGTTCGAGGAAGTATCGATAGTCATTGGCGACTTCCTTGCCGCGCATGGGCCGGGTTTCGTCGCGAACCGAGTCGTACAGGCGCGTTTCCTGCACGATGGTCCCGCCGTCCTCCAGCATATCCTGCTGGCGGCGGACTTCGTAATGGATGGCCTTCTCCACAAAACGGAAGGAATTGACATTCTTGATTTCGGTGCGGGCGCCGAGCTCCGCTCCCGGCCGCCGGATCGACACATTGACGTCGCAGCGCATGGAACCCTGGGACATGTCGCCATCGGAAATGTCGAGATAGCGCACGATGGAATGCAGTTTCTTCAGGTAGGCCACGGCTTCCCCGGCGCTGCGCAAATCGGGCTCCGACACGATTTCCAGCAGTGGCGTGCCCGCGCGGTTCAGGTCGATGCCGCTGTCGGTGGCGAATTCTTCGTGGAGCGATTTGCCGGCATCTTCTTCCATGTGGGCTCTGGTGACGCCGATTTCCTTTTCGCTGCCGTCATCGAGATGGATGACGATGGAGCCCCGGCCCACGGTGGGGAATGCCAACTGGCTCGTCTGGTATCCCTTGGGCAGGTCCGGATAAAAATAATTCTTGCGGTCGAACACCGATTTCCTGCTGATTTCGGCGCCGATGGCAAGGCCGAACCGCACCGCCATGCGCAGGGCCTCGCCATTCAAGACCGGCAGGGTTCCCGGCATGGCCAGATCGTAGATATTGGCTTGGCTGTTGGGAGCGGCGCCAAAGGCGGTGGATGTCCCTGAAAACAGTTTCGAGCGGGTCGACAACTGAACATGCACTTCGAGCCCGATGACGGTTTCCCACTCCATGATCAGCTCGCTCCTTCCCGGGCGTTCCGGGAAAGATGGGTGTCCCCAGGAGGTTCAGGAGGTTGCCCGGGAGGATGGGTGTCCCGGGGAAGGGAAAGGTGGCTGTCCCCGGGAGGATGGGTGTCCCGGGGAAGTTCGGGAGGATGGGTGTCCCGGGGAAGTTGCAGGTGCCAGTCGGTCAGTTGCTGGAACTGGTGGGCGATGCCGAGCACCCGGGCTTCGCTGAAGTCCGGTCCGATGATGTGCAGGCCGAAGGGCAGCCCCCGGTCATGGCCGGCGGGGACCGAAATGGCCGGCAGTCCGGCAAGATTGACGGCGATGGTGAAGATGTCTTCCAGATACATTTCCACCGGGTCGGCCTTGGCGCCGTGGGCAAAGGCCACATGGGGCGAGGTGGGCCCCGCGATCACGTCCACCCTGGCGAAAGCCCTGGTGAAATCCTGCCGGATCAGCCGCCGGATGCGTTGGGCCTTGACGTAATAGGCATCGTAGTAGCCGGCGGACAGGGCGTAGGTTCCCACCAGGATGCGGCGCTTGACCTCGTCGCCGAATCCCTCGCTGCGCGTGCGGGTGTAAAGGTCTTCCAGATCTTTCGGTTCTTCGCAGCGATAGCCGTAGCGCACGCCGTCATAACGCGACAGATTGGCGGAGGCTTCCGCGGGCGCCACCACGTAATAGGCGGGCACCGACAGGTAATTGTTGGGCAGGTCGATATCAATGAGTTCCGCGCCGGCTTTCTCCAGCTCTCCCAGCGCCGCGCGAACGCCCTGCTCGACGCCCGCGCTCAGGCCTTCGGTGAAATGCGGCAATGGGACACCCACCCGCAGGCCCCGCAAGGAAAGGCCGGCCCCGGCGGCATAATCCTCCACTGGCCGGTCAACGCTGGTGGAGTCCCGCGGGTCGAGCCCCGCCATGGCCTGCATCATCAGGGCGGCGTCGGCGGCGGTGCGGGTGAGTGTCCCCGCCTGGTCCAGGCTCGATGCAAAGGCAATCATGCCCCAGCGCGACACCCGGCCATAACTCGGCTTGAATCCCGTAATACCGCAGAAGGAGGCCGGCTGACGAATGGAACCGCCGGTATCGGTGCCAGTGGCCATGGGGCACAGCCCCCCGGCAACCGCTGCCGCAGAGCCACCGGAGGAGCCGCCGGGAACCTTGTCCGGATCGTGTGGATTGCAAACAGGGCCAAAGAAACTCGTTTCATTGGACGAACCCATGGCGAATTCGTCCATATTGGTCTTGCCCAGCAACACCGCGCCCGCCTCACGCAGCTTTTCCACCACGCCGGCGTCATAGGGCGGCAGGAAATGCTGCAACATGCGGGACCCGCAAGTCGTGGGCAGCCCCCTGGTGCAGAAGATGTCCTTGTGGGCCAGGGGAATGCCGAGCAGGGGGCGGGTATCGCCCCGGGCGCGGGCGCGGTCCGCCCCGGCGGCCTCGGCCAATGCCGATTCTTCGCAAACCGTGATAAAGGCGTTGAGCCGCGGATTCCGCTGCCGGATCCTGTCGAGGCAGGCGCGGGTCAACTCGATGCTGGAAAACGCGCCGCGAGACAACTCGGCCACCAGTTCGGTAACGCTCAGGTGCAACATCGGAAACCCGCCAGCTGCGCTATTCGATGACTTTGGGAACGAGAAACAGACCGTCCCGGCTTGCGGGCGCCAGCGCCAGCAGTTCTTCCCTGCGGTCGGTTTCACTGACTTCGTCGGCGCGCAGGCGCTGCACTGCGTCCAGCGGATGCGCCAGCGGCTCGACCCCTTCGGTGTCCACCGCCTGCATCTGGTCGATCAGGCCGAGAATTTCGCTGATTCTCGCCGCCACCTCACCGGCTTCACCGGGGCTGACCCGCAGCCTGGCGAGAGTGGCGATCTTGTCGATTTCCGGCGTGTCCAATGGCTGTGGAAGAATGGCGTCGCGGTTGCGGGAAGCGGCGATTATACTTGGAATTTCCTGAAAAATTCCCGCCTGGAATTTTTCACTGTCACGATTGCCTTGGCGATTTGTCGCGGCGCAATGGAAGATTTGTGAAAAAGGCTTCATAATCTGCCAAATTTCCAGCCGGGAACCTGTCATCCCGCCCGCGCTGGAGCAGTACTGGAATCGTCACATGTTCAAGAAAATCAGAGGATTGTTCTCCAACGACCTGGCGATCGATCTGGGCACCGCCAACACCTTGATCTACACCCGGGACAACGGCATCGTGCTTGACGAGCCTTCGGTGGTGGCGATACGCGACCAGGGCGGCCAGAAATCGGTCACTGCGGTGGGCAAGGAAGCCAAGTTCATGCTCGGCCGCACTCCGGGCAATATCGTGGCCATCCGCCCGCTCAAGGACGGAGTGATCGCTGACTTCCAGGTCACCGAGAAGATGCTGCAGTACTTCATCAACAAGGTGCATGAGAATTTCTTTTTTCCGCCCAGCCCCAGGGTACTCGTCTGCGTACCCTGCAAGGCGACGCCGGTGGAACGCCGGGCGATTCGCGAATCGGTGCTTGGCGCCGGGGCGCGCAAGGTGCAGTTGATCGAGGAACCCATGGCGGCGGCCATCGGTGCGGGATTGCCGGTGGAGCAGGCCTGCGGCTCCATGGTGGTGGATGTGGGCGGCGGCACCACGGAAATCGCGATCATTTCCCTCAACGGCGTGGTCTACGCCGAATCGGTGCTTGTGGGTGGAGACCGCTTCGACGACTCCATCGTCGCCCATGTGCGGCGCAACTACAGCAGCCTGATCGGTACGGCCACCGCGGAACGCATCAAGCAGGAAATCGGCTACGCCTACATGACTTCGGAGTCGGACATCCGGGAAATCGACGTTCGCGGCCGCAATCTCGCCGAGGGCATTCCCCGCTCCTTCACCCTGCGCAGCGACGAAATCCGGGACGCCCTGCAGGAGCCGCTGGCGCAGATCGTGTCGGCGGTGCGCAGCGCCCTGGAACAGTCCCCGCCGGAACTCGCCTCGGACATAGCCCAGGCCGGCGTGGTGCTCGCCGGCGGCGGCGCCCTGCTGAAAGGCCTGGATTACCTGATCTCGGAAGAAACCGGCCTGCCGGTGGTGCTCGCCGAAGACCCGCTCACCTGCGTGGTCCGCGGCGGCGGCAAGGCCATGGAAATGATGGACCAGTACGAATCCGACTGGCTGGGAATGGAATAGGACCTTTCCGCGTCATTCTGCGACTTCGCTTCGCTATGCGCGGAATGACGTGTGCGACACCGCGACACAAATTCCTTGTGATTACGACCGTCAAGGCATTAGACTGGCGCAGATGAGTCTGTTGCAAGCCTCGTTGCTTTGAGGCGAGAGGGCTGCCGAGATCGAGACTGCCGCTTTTGCAAGAAACCCCGGGCAGGAATACCGAATCATCCTGTTTACCGTGGTTTCCATACTGTTGATGATTGCCGATCAGCGCTTCGGCTATATGGAACATGCCCGCCAGGCGCTGGGCGTGGCCGCGGCCCCTTTTCACTGGCTGGCAGACACGCCGGCCCGTATCGGCAGTTCATTCAACGATATTTTCGTCAACCGGGCCGACCTGATCGAGGAAAACGCCAGGCTGCGGGAGGAATTGCTGCTTTCCCGGCAGCGGCTGCTGCTCGCCGAAAGCCTCAGCGTGGAAAACAACCGCCTGCTGGCCCTGCAGAATGCCTCGGCGCTGCTGGAGCAGGAAGTGCTGCCGGCGGAAATCATCAATGTTTCCCCGGACCCATACTCGCGCCGCATCCTGATCAACAAGGGCAGCCGCGATGGCGTGTTCGAGGGTCAGGCGGTGCTGGAAGCCAATGGCCTCATGGGCCAGGTCGTGCAAGTCATGCCTTTTGCAAGCTGGGTCCTGCTGATTACCGACGCCAATCACGTCACGCCGGTGGAAGTCAGCCGCAATGGCGAGCGCGCCCTGGCCAGGGGCAGCCAGCGCAGCGGCACCGAGCTTGATCTCGAGTTCGTCATTCCGACCCAGGATATGGAAGTCGGCGATACCCTGATCAGTTCGGGAATGGGCCTGATCTACCCCAAGAACTATCCCGTGGCGGAAATCATCAGCGTATCCCGCAGCCCGGGCCAGCCATACGCCAATATCAAGGCCAGGCCCAAGGCGCAGTTTTCCAGCACGCGCCATGTCATGCTTGTGCTCGACGCGACCCACCCGGATTACGCGGCGGCGGTGAATGACGCCGTCGGCATTGAAGAAGAATCCAGTCTGGCGTCGGTCAATTCCGCCAACTGAGCCTCCGCCGATGGCCAGCCCCGCGCTGCTCAACAGCCTCATCGCCCTGACTTTCATCGCAGCGGCCCTGCTGGCGATTGTGCCGGTGCCGGAATGGGCGCTGTACTACCGCCCGGAGTGGGTCGCCCTGGTGCTGGTCTATTGGGTGATCAACCATCCCGAGCGGGTGGGCGTCGGTGTTGCCTGGCTGGTGGGCATCATGGTGGACGCGCTTACCGGCTCGCTGTTCGGCCTGCATGCCCTGGGGCTGGCGCTGGTGGCCTATCTCACCCTGCGGCTGCGGCTGCGGCTGCGGCTCTATACGGTTCTCCAGCAGGCGAGCGTCCTGCTGGTCATCATCGGCCTGCAACTGTTGCTGTTGCAATGGCTGCAAATCCTGTTCGACCTGCCCCGGGGGGCGAGCATGATTTACCTCGCGCCAGCCATGAGCAGCGCCCTGCTCTGGCCACTGGCCTGGCTGCTGCTTGGCGGTCTGGCCCGCTCGCTCGACCTGAACTGATGACGCAACAGCAAGCCAGACCCGAGCGTGAACCTCGGCCGATGCTGGACAGGCTGCGGCGTCATTTCGGCCTCGTCCTGCTCCTCGCCGTGGTCCTGCTCGCGGCCTATGTCAGCGTGGGCAGGCAATTCATGCCCGCCATCGCCGGCTATTCCGGCTTCTTCGAAAACCAGATCCACGCCATTACCGGCGTGCCGGTGCAAGTGGAATCCCTCAGTGGCGGATTCAGCGGATTCAATCCTGTCATCGAGGTCAACGGACTGTCCATGCAGGTGACCCCGGGCGCCGGCTCTCCCGAAGCGCCAGGCCGCGCCCTGGAGTTTGATCGCGGCCGGGTTGTGGTGAACATGGCCCGGAGCATCCTGCAGCGCCGCTGGGTGCTGGAAGAGTTTGTGGTGGAGCGTCTGGAACTCGAACTCGCCCAGACCGGCGACGGCGGCTGGCTGCTCGGGGATATCGCCATGCCCGCCGGCGCCGGCATCGACCCGGATACCCTGTACCGCGCCTTTCTCGATGTGGCCCAGCTCGACCTGCGCGAGGTGGTGCTCAATGTGCGCACCCGGGCCGGCGAAGAACTGCGCTTCATCGACGGCGCCGCCAGAATCCAGAACCGCAACGGCAATCATTTCCTGCACGTGGATATCTTCCCGGAAGGGCAGGGCAGCCCGCTCGCGCTTTCCCTGGAAGTGCGCGGCGGCAATCTTTCGGTGATCGACGGCAGCCTGCATCTTGCCGTCCCCCAGGCGGATTATTCCTATCTCTTCAGTGACCAGGAGAGGATCGGCTTCAGTCTGGAAACCTTCAACGGCGGCGGCGACGTCTGGGTGGATTTCAGCGATGGCGAGCCCAGCCGGATTGTCTCCACCGTCACCATGGAGGAACTGGCCCTGAGCGGTGGCAATGGCGGGCTGACCGCGCTGAACTCGCTATCCGGCGCAGTGAAAATACGCCGGGAAGGAGACACCACCCATTATGCCCTGGCGGATATGGCCTTTGACTACCAGGGCGAGAGCTGGCAGCCCGCAAACCTGTATCTGGCCCATCAGCCGGAAACCTCCCTGACCGTTCGCGCCGACCGGGCAGACCTTGCCATGCTGGGAGAGCTGGCGGCGTCCCTGGATTGGCTTCCCGACACGGCCCGGAATGCACTCGAACAGTTGCGCCCTTTCGGCACGCTGGAAAACATCAGCCTTCATGCGCCTCTGGGGCGGAACGGCGGCGAACTCCGGGTCAGGGCCAATGTGGAGCGCGGCGCCATCGCCTCATTGGGTAATGCTCCCGCCATGTCCGGCCTTGACGGTTACCTGGAAGTAACCGCCGACCTGGACGCTCGCCGCGCCTCCGGGCGGGTTGAAATCGACGCTGCGGATTTCACCATCAATATCCCCAGCGTGTACAACGACACCTGGGCTTACGACCAAATGAACGGTCGGCTGAATTTCGAGCTGGATTACAGCCAGGGCACGGCGCTGCGAGTCGGCAGCAGCGTGCTTGCGGGAAGCGGCAGCGGCGTGGAAAGCCGGGTGCGATTCCACTCCCGGCTCGACCAGCCCAGGGGGGAAGAGAGGGAAAGCGAACTGGACCTGCTGGTGGGAGTGCTGCAGATGGACGCCGCCGCCAGCGCGCCCTTTCTGCCCGACGGGCCGTCGGTCCGCGGCGGCCTGCGCGGCGGCATGGAGTTTCTGGAAGAGGCCATCGCCGGAGGCAGCCTGCACAATAGCGGCGGGATATTCCGGGGCATTACCACCCAGGGGTCGGACCGGCTCGGGAAGACTTTCCAGAGCTTCTTTCAATGGCGCGACGGGATGCTGCGCTTCGATCCACAATGGCCGGAATTGCACAGCCGCCGCGCCCTGGTGCACAGCAATGACAGCGAAATCGAGATCTTCATGGAAGAAGGCAGCAGCCGGGGGCTGGAAGCTCCGGTGATTCGCGGCGAGTTGCGCACCGACGATTCGGGAGTCAGCCTGCTTGCCGTCTCCGGCGAGGGAAGCGCCACAGCGGCCGACGGCCTCGCCTGGCTGCAAGCCACTCCCGCCGCGCCCGGCCTGCGCAGCGCACTGGCCGGCTGGCGCGCAAGCGGCGAGTTGCAAGGCGGTTTCGATGTGCTGATGCCCCTGGGCGGCGCTGAAATGGAAAGCGACATCCGGCTTTCCCTCGATTTGAGCGGTGGCGAGTTATGGGTGTCCCAGTACGAGTTGGATCTCTCCGGAGTCGATGGCGAACTCGTTTTCGATACCCGCACTGGCATCGAAAAGGGCGAGTTCACAGCCGAAGTGTTCGGCGGCGACGCCGGCATCGAACTTTCCAGCCGGGGCGAAGCAGGGGAAATCGGGCGGATCGCTGTCGTTGCCCGGGGCAGGGCGGAGCGGCGCGACCTGCTGCAATGGCCGCGCCAGAGCGGGTTGGTCAAGGGCCTGCTGGAAAATGCCCGGGGCTCGTTTCTCTATGCCGCCGAACTTTATCTCGACCAGGGCGCCGGTGGCGCCGCTTCCCTGCGGCTGGCCTCCGACCTGGCGGGCCTGTTTCTCGATTTGCCCGAGCCCTTCTCCAAACAGGCTGGCGAGGCGCTGCCCCTGTTCCTGCAAATCGATCAGCTCGGCGGCGAACAGCGCATGGTTGGCGCACTTGGCGGCGAATTGCGCTTTGACCTGAGTCTTGCGGAGGCGGGAATCCGCCAGGGATGGCTGCGTCTGGGCAATGCCGGAGGCCGTCGGGTAGAGGCGGAAGCAAGCAGCGGCCTGATGGTTACCGGCAGCCTGGAGCGTCTCGCGCTGGATGAGTGGAGCGGATTGCTCGCCGATATCACGGCGGCTTCCTCGGGGTCGGACAGTTTCCATGAGGACTTCGCCTGGCTGGATCTGGACGTGGGAGAAGTGGGCGTCCATGGCCAGCAGCTCGAAACCGTGGCGATACGGATGGACCCGATTTCCAGCGGTTTCCGTGTGGACTTGTCCGGCGCCTCGGTGCAGGGCAGTGTGGAGATTCCCCTGACCGCCGATGATTATCTGCGGGCTCATTTCGACTATCTGCGCTTCAAGCGCGAAGACGCGCCCCTGGCCAAGACGGAAACATCCGAGGTCGCCGAGCCTGAGCCCCGGGTCGATCTACTGGCCCGGGTAGATCCAAGACGCCTGCCGCGTATGCAGTTCAGCGCCGGCGAAATCCGCATCGGTGAAACTCCCTGGGGGCGCTGGCGCTTTACCCTGGAGCCGGATGCCGCAGGCGCCGAGTTCACCGATCTCGGTTTCGATTTCCGCGGCCTGCGCACCGCCCCCGCGCCTGAGGTCAATAGGGGCGAAGATCCGGCGCAAACTCCCGGGCCGTGGCTGCGCTGGCGCTACGACGGGGAGGATCACGCCACGGAACTCGCCGCCGAGTTGATCGCCGACGATATTGCCGCGGTGCTGCTGGACAGCGGCTATGCCGCGAGCCTGGAAAGCGAAAGCGCCCGATTTGCCACCGATCTGCAATGGCCCGGTTCGCCGGCCTTCTTTCACGGCCCGGATTTGAGCGGCAATATCGGCATGCGCCTGGAAAACGGCCGCTTTCTCGAAACCACCGCGGGCGGCGGCACGCTCAAGCTGATCAGCATTATCAATTTCGACGCCATCATGCGCCGGCTGCGATTGAGCGATGACCTGCTGCGGCGCGGTCTGGCCTTTGATGAAATCACCGGTCGCCTCAATATGGAAAACGGCCTGGCGCAGATCGAGAACGAACTGGTGATCTCCGGCCCGTCAAGCCTGTACCAGATCACCGGCGCGGTGAATCTGCGGGATGAAACTATCGCCGGCGAGATGTACGTCACCCTGCCGGTCAGCGACAATATTCCCTGGATCGGCCTCATTACGGGCAATCTGCCCCTTGCGGTGGGCGCCTATCTGTTCGACCGGATCTTTGGCGACCAGGTGGACAGCCTCACCAGCGCCGTCTATATTCTGGAAGGCCCCTGGGAGGGGCTGGAACCGGAATTCAAGCAGGCCTTCGGCACGCCTGGCAACGATTGACCAGGGACTGGAGGCCTGTCATCAGATGACTCACAAACTCGCCGCAGTGCAGATGGTCAGCGGGCCGGATGTGCAGCAGAATCTCACTGATGCCGCCGAACTGATTGCCGAAGCCGCAGCCGGCGGTGCAGATTTCGTGCTTCTGCCGGAAGTTTTCGCCGCCCTGGAAGGCGAACCCATGCGTAATCACGGCGAAGTTCAGGGAGCGCCGGGAAGCCCCATCCAGCAGTTTCTGGCGGACCAGGCCCGGCGTCATGGCCTGATTCTGGTGGGGGGTACGGCGCCCATATCGTCGCGGCCCGGCAAAACCCGAGGGGAAGACGATTATCGGATTGCGGACGGTCGCGTACGGGCGGCAAGCCTGGCCTATGACGCCAGCGGTGCGCTGATGGCCCGCTATGACAAGATTCATCTGTTTGATGTCATGGTGGAAGACCGGCAGGCGCAGTATTCTGAATCGCTAAGCTATGAAGCAGGCTCTGAAGTGGTGTGCGTCGAGTGCGATCTCGGCTGGCTCGGTCTTTCCGTTTGCTACGACCTGCGCTTTCCCGAACTCTATCGGCAACTGTTCCGCCGCGGCGCCGAGATCATCACGGTTCCCGCGGCCTTTACCGCAGTGACCGGCGCCGCGCACTGGGAAAGCCTGCTGCGCGCCAGGGCCATCGAGAACCAGTGCTATGTCGTGGCGGCGGCCCAGGGTGGCCGGCATGGTCCGAACCGGGAGACCTGGGGACATTCCATGATCATCGACCCCTGGGGCGAGATTCTCGCCGAGCTTGGCAAGGGTCCTGGCGTGGCCCTGGCGGAAATGCGCCTGCATCGCCTGCGCGACATCCGCCGGAGGATGCCGCTGCAAGACCACATCCGGCTCGCCTGGGCGGTCCCTTGACAAAGCCGGTTGCCTACAATGAGGAGGAGGTGATAGCCGGCGCGCTGGAGCAATTCTGGCGCGAAGGTTACGAGGCGAGTTCCGTCAGCAAGCTGCTCGCCTGCTGCGGCATCAACCGGGGCACGCTGTACAACGCATTCACCGACAAGAACACCTTTTTCAAGATCGTCATCCGGCATTATGACCGGATGCTTGACGAGCAGATTGGCGCTTCGCTGAAAAATCCCGAACTCGGCGTCTGGCAGTCCATCAACGAATTCTTCAATCAGACCGTGATCAAAGCCCCGGCCAGACAGCGCAATCTCGGCTGCCTGCTGGTCAATTCGCTTTGTTCCAGCGTCAATTACGATGACGAAATCAAGCGCCTGCTGCGCGCTTCCCTGAACCGCATGCGCAAGGCGCTGATCGAGCGGCTGCGCGAGGCAAGGGCCAGGGGCAAGCTGAGGAAGGGCGTTGACGAGTATCTCGCGGCCGACGTTCTGATCAACACCCTGCACGGTATCCGCGTCAATTCCCGCAATGGCAAAAGCGCCCGGCAACTGAAGAACCTCGCCAGGCACGCCATCCGCTCATTGAAAAAGTAGCCTGTGGCGCCGGTTCCCAGGGGGATGCTCTCCAGGAAGATTTTGTTGGTTTTGATCGGCCAAGTATTCCCGAATTCAATGGCTTACTCCAGTCATGGAGCATGGCTCCGTACCGTTGCGGCCGCGCTCGAAGCTGCGCTTCGAAAACGCTTGCCTTCACCCATCGAATTCGGCGGCACTTCCATGTGCCGCAGGGAAGCCCTGACTTGATCAGAGCTTCCCTAATTGAGGCTGCCTCCGAAAATGGCGCGCGCACGATTGTAACCCACCGGCATCGGCAGCACGTTATTGGCCTCCGCCCAGGCCTCGTAGTCCGCCAGCATTTCTTCGAACAGCCGCGGCCGCGCGTCTTTCAAATCGTGTACCTCGCCCGGGTCCGTCTTGATATCGTACATGCGCCAGTCGGTCTCGTTCCGTTCGAATCGATTGATCACGATCTTGTAGTCGCCCTTGAACAGAACGCTGCTGCCGCCCAGTTCGTAGCCGATGGGCTCGGAGGGGGGATGGATTCGATCCGCGGTTCCACCCAGATAACCAGCCAGACTTGATCCGACTATGGGCTCGACCGATTCACCGTTCCAGCTACCATGATGATCTTCGATGCCGACCAGATCGAGAACAGTGGGCGCCAGGTCGGTCACAAACGTGAACTCGTCGGTCAATTCGCCGCGCCGCGTTATGCCCGGACCCGAAATCACCAAGGGCACGCGCAGACCGCCTTCGTTGGCGTGAAACTTGAAATAAATCAACGGTGAATTGGCGATCGTGGCATTGTTCGGGCCGATCGCCATCCAGGAACCTCTCTCCCCCATGGTTTCGTAGTCCGTGCGATACCCGACCTGCTCCAGCCATGCGTTGAGCGGGGAGTTTCCGTTGGAATCCACCAGGCCTGTGCTTGCCGCTCCGTTGTCCGAGGTGAACAGGAAAATCGTGTTGTCGTACTCATCGATACTTTCCAGATAAGACATCAAGCGCCCGATGTGCGCGTCCATCGCGTCCACCATGCCGGCATAGACTTCCATGCGGCGGGCGTCATAACGTTTCTGCTCGTCCGTCAACCCGTTCCAGTCCCGGGTACCGGGAGTAACCGCCATATCGGAGCCGGCGGGAATCACCCCGGCGGCAATGGCCGCCCGCCGCCGCTTTTCCCGCAGAACCGTCCAGCCTTCATCGTAGACGCCGGCATACTTGTCTGAATATTCCCTTGGCGCCTGAATGGGAAAATGCACGGCCTGGAAAGGGATGTAGGCGAAAAACGGCCGGTCGCCGCTCTCGTTCGAGGCGATAAATTCGATCGTCTTGTCGATGAAATATTCCGAAGAATAAAAGTCGTCGGGCAGGGTGTGGGGCGCCCCGTCCGCGTACCAGTTGGCCTGTTCGTAGATGGGGAGATAAGTGCGTTGCTCCCAGTTGTCCGCGCCGGTGTCGGCCATGGCGACGGTGCGGTCGAACCCCCGCGCCGAAGGCAACAGGGAAGGCGTATGTCCCAGATGCCATTTGCCGGTCATGTAAGTGTGGTAGCCGTTCGCCTGCAGAATACTGGCCAGGGTCACGACCTTTTCGCTGAGGACGCCTTGATAGTGGTCGTAAGCCATTTGCTCCGGCGGAATGGATTCAGGGATGTTGGGCACGCCGTTTCGATGACTGTCCACTCCGGTCAACAGCATGGCGCGGGCCGGGGCGCAATTGGCCGCGGTATGGTAGTTGGTGAACGACAAGCCTTCAGCGGCGAGTCGCGCGAGATTCGGCGTATTGATTTCGCTGCCGAAGGGCGAAATATCGGTATAGCCAAGATCATCCGCGAGAATCAGGACGACATTGGGGCGGCCAGACTGCTGCGCGCCAACGGGAGTTACCGCGCAAAGACATGTGAGCAGAGTGGGACCAAGCCGGGACAGCAATCGGAATTTCATGAATTTTCCCGAATAAACAATGAGTTCATTCCACGTTATCGATCAATTGATGGTGCCCAGGAGATGAATGATAAATTTACCTAACTAATTGTTAATTAAGGCATTTTTAGGACATACAACCCCAGTGGGCAACAATTTGTGCAACACATATTCAGGGAAAAGTTGGCAGGCATCGAATTCATCCCTTGGACTCATGCATACAGTATATCCAACGGCAAATCCGAAATCTCACAAGGAACCGGTCAGCTACAGGATCGGGATCGCTCCACTGCGGATAGTACCGATGAAACCAGATCGCGAACTGTGGCGATCCTGTTCAACTCGGCTTCGTCGAGTTCTACCGCAAAGCACTCCTCGATTTCAAAGACAACCTCGAACAGCGCGAGCGAGTCAAGTTCGAGACCGGCGATGTCGGTGTCGAGATCGACGCCGTCGCTGGTTGGGGCCTCCGCATACCGGGCGAGCAGTTGCAGAATTTTGGTGGTGATTTTCAGTTTATCGGACATGATTGCCTCCTCCGGCTGTTGATTACATTAATCCGCGCTCGGCCAGCGAGACGACCTGAGAACTGCCGACGATAAGGTGGTCGAGGACGCGGACGTCGATGGTTTCGAGGGCGACGCGCAATTTGCGCGTGATGGCGATGTCGGCCTGGCTTGGTTCGGCGATGCCCGACGGGTGGTTGTGGGCCAGGATCACCGCGGCGGCGTTGTAGGTCAGGCAGCGTTCGACGACTTCCCGGGGATAGACCGCGGCACCGTCGATCGTGCCCTGAAACAGTTCGTCGAGCCGAAGGATGTGATGCTGGTTGGTCAGGAAGATGCAACTGAATATCTCGCTCTTGCAATAGCGGAAACGTGCGCGCAGATATTCCCTGGTCGCCTCGGAACTGCTCAGCACGTCTCGGTTCTGTACTTCAGCATACAACTGGCGGTGACCGAGTTCGCGCATCGCCGCCAGACTCGCGGCCTTGGCCGGGCCGATACCCGCCATGCGTGCGACCTGCCTGAAATCGGTCGACAGCAAGCCGACGAGGCCGTCGAAGCGGCGTAGCAGATCCCGCGCCAGGTCGAGCGCCGACTTGCCGTTCACGCCCCTGCACAACAACAGCGACACCAGTTCGGCATCGCTGAGATTCTTGGCCCCCACCTCAAACAGTTTTTCCCGCGGCCTTTCCAGCAAGGACCAGCTATTGTGTGGCATGACAGCTCCTGTTATTGGAAATGAATGAACCGGACACCCTCCGGTATCCCGAATGACACAGGAAGAAAGCTCAACGGCCTCTTTGTGGAGCAATGCATGGAAGGGGTGGAGGGAGGCTAGAAGAACGGGTCTCAAGACAGACTTTCCGGAACCGGAGTAGCTCTACTTTCCCTTAGCGAATGCCCCTTCAAAAAGATAAGCGAGGCGGGCTAACCCCAAGCCTGCGGGCCGCGGCCAACAGCAACTTTCGGCGGATTTGGGATTATCTTGGTCATGCGGCGCACCCGCGAGGTGAGGGTTTAGACACTAGGCATTTTGCTATTTTTACCAATTGGGTTGTTCCGCTCTTCTATCCGGATTCAATCCTTATCCGGGAATGAGGAAACATCAAGAGTAGCGGTAACCGGCGGCATTTAAGTATGGGCAGGGGGAATACTAGGGCCTGTTCACACTAACGCAACGCATCGACGATGAGCACGAAGACGATGAAGCCGAGGAAGATCACGTCCAGCTTCTCGAATCGCGAGAAGATGCGCCGGAAGCCTTTGAGCCTTCGAAACAGACGCTCGACCTCGTTGCGCCGCTTGTACATTTCCCGGTCATACTCCCAGGGGTCCAGGCGGTTGCTCTTCGGTGGGACGACGGGGACGAAACCGAGGTCGAGCGCCAACTGTCGCGTCTCGCTGTCCTCGTAGGCGCGGTCCATCACCAACGCCGGGCCGCCCGGCGGCGCCGGCATCCCGTTCAGGAGCCTGCGTCCTTCCGGGGCGTCGTGCGCCTGACCCGGGGAGAGCGTGAAGGCAACTGCCGTTCGAGCATCCGCGGCAACCATATGAATCTTGGTGGTCCAGCCGCCGCGGGATTTGCCGATGGATTGCGGGCCGTTTTTTTTCGCGCCCCCGTGTCGTCCGGATGCACCTTGACGCTGGTGCTGTCCAGACCCAGCGCCTCGACCTTGACCCGCACCATCCGCTCCCGCTGCAGAAACTCGAACACGCGGTCCAGCACGCCATTTTTGGACCAGCGGTTCATCCGCGTGTAGACGGTGTGCCAATTGCCGAAACGTTCCGGTAGCCCGCGCCACTTGCAGCCGTGCTCGGCCACGTACAGAATCGCGTTGAGCACCTGGCGATTCGAAAGGCTGACGTTCCCCCGCTGCCTGGGAAGCAGCGGCGCGATTCGTTCGTACTGGACCTCGGTAAGTTCCATTTGATGGATTCCCCCGTGTTCTTGCGTGGAATAGGAGTAAAAGGGAGAATACCACAAATTGCCTGTATAGTGTTAACAGGCCCTAGCGTCTGTCAAGATAAGATCATCTCCAGGTAATCGGCCGAGAAGTTCCTTCAACGAACTCCCATAGAATTCCGGTGGTTCAACGTCTCTAATTTCACCGAAATGCCTTGAACCGAATGCCTGCCACCATTCCAATTGATTGTGTGCCGCAGCGTACAGCATCGTTCCAAACGTCGTCGGCCAAACCATGCAATAAAACAACAACCTTTCTTGTCCTTCTTGGTTGATTCTGGTGCTATCGGTGTTGAATTCAGAAATGAGTCCATTTCGCTTCAGCACTTGCAAGTCCAGGGCTGACTTGTGAGGATCAATTCCGGCAACGAACACCTCCTCCACTTCAATGAGGGCAACGTTAATACTATTGTTGCCTCTAGCGTGATTCTCTTCTCGGATTCTTTCTATGGAGCGGTAAATGTTGTAGTGCAGCTTGAGCTGCCTGGAAGCGAGAGACTTCACGACATCCACAAAGGGAGCCGTCTCGTCGTCAAGCCCATCCATGCTGCGTGAAGCAGCCAAAAGGCCAGCGTAATACTCTACGCAGACAGTGCTTTCTGAAAATGCGCCATTCCACAGAATGTCCCGAGCGACGCGCAAGTTGGCACGTTTGCCATCATTTATATCTTTTACCTTCTCTATGGCTCGACTGATTAACCTATCGCGCCCAGCCTGATAAAGCTTCTTGAGATCATCACCGAGCGCGTCTACGGTCGGTCCCAGAAGCTTATTGCCAGCCCAAGCCGCTACTGCCACGGCTGCCGTTCCTGGTTCAACAACCATAATCGAAGTTGTCCTGATTGATATTTACTTGGTGTCTCTAAATCAGTCCGCAGCCAATTATTCCAATGTTCAATCCTATGGCATCAATTCATATACTGCGAAAAATTGATGCCATTCAACAGGAAGCTAACACAAAACGAATCGATTCCCAATCCCGAGTGCGATTACGCCGCGAAGTCTGCAAAACATCGAACCGAGGTAACGCTGGCAACATTCAGGGGTCACGGTAGGGCTTGCCGGAATCGTAACCGGTGACGGTGCCAGCGGACGGGTCGATGATCTTTTCGATGTCATCAACGAAGCCCTGTGTCCTCATCATCGCGAAAATCCTGATGGTCGCGCCTGGAAAGCGTTCTTGCAGGAGGTTGGCGCAAGCCACGGTCGTCGAACCCCTGGTCAGAACGTCGTCGACAAGAGTGATCTGGACGGGGGCCAGCATGTCTGCCCGTATACGCATGGACGCCATGTGTTCCGGAATCAGGGGACGTTCGCCAGTGCGCGAAGTCGATGATTTGCGCACGGCGATGGTTCGTTCGATCAGAGCGCAAACTTCAGCGCCGAATCCATGGGCAGCCAAGATGTCAGCGATCACCTTTGACGGCCAAAGCGCGTTTTCGGCGAGAGGCGCGCTTCGCGGCACCGGCACCAGCGTCACTTCCGGATTGAGGAATGGCCGCAGAATCCGGCCCCGTGGTTTCCCCAAGTGCCTGACCGCGCTTTCCATGACAACGACCCTGCCCGCTTTGATGGAACCGCAGATACTCCGGGACCGAACGGAAAGTTCGCTTGCGCCCCGCGGAGAGTAATTCGCAAAGGTGCCGTAATCGTACCTAGAAGACACTTGGGCTGCCGGCGGTGAAGCTCGGGATATCGTAAATGACATCCGGCAGATCTTCCCGGCGCAACACTTGCGCGCCGTAGTCGATCATCTCTTTGGGCCAACTCAACTCGTCGTTTTCGGCAACGTTCTGCATGATATAGACGAGCCGCCCTAGCCTGATGGCTTCCCATCCCTGATGTCTGGACCCGCTTTCTTCGCCGGCTTCCACAACCACGGTCGCGTCGCTTATGAGGGCCATGGTCCGGTTTCTTCGCGGGAAGTTCTCCCGCCTGGAGGGGTGCCCCTCCGGAAATTGGGAGACGGCGAGGTGATCGCGCTTGATTGTGTCGAGGAGGTCTTGATGCTGGGCCGGGTAGGCTTTCGACAGTGGCGTTCCAAGGACCGCGATGGTCTTTCCGCCCATCCCTATCGCGGTTTCATGCGCAACAGCGTCAATTCCCTCGGCCAGCCCGCTAACGACGGTGATGCCGTGCTCGACCAGGGCTTTGGCGAAAGACCGGGCCCGGGCCAAGCCTTCAGGGCTTGCCTTGCGCGAGCCAACGACTGCAACACGCTGCCCCTCGGTAAGCAATGACGGGTCGCCCGCCAGGTGGAGTTCGTCTGGAGCGTTCTTCGCTTCGTACTCTGTCAATTGGCCCAGCAGGTCGCTGGTTTTGAATACCCTGCCCATAGTTGTGGCCCTCTCTCCGATTGATGGTATAGAACCCAGGCTCCGCATTCCACCTGCATGTGGATTCGAAACAGCGTTGAAAATCCTCGTAAAGCTTCAAGCCTTCCTGACCGTCCAGAGCACCTTGCCGACAATGTGGGCGTCTTCCACCCTGACCGTGTAGTTCTCGTACTCCGGATTTGTTGATTTCAGCCACAGCACTGGTTCCCCGCGTCCGTCCGTGCCCATTTCAACGCGTTTGACCACCAGGCCGTCCCCGTCCCACAGCACGAACAGTCCTCCGGCGGCGGGCTCCTGCTTGGATGTGTCGATCAGCAGGCGGTCGCCATCGGACAGCTCCGGCTCCATGGACATCCCCCTGACCCGCAACACCCGCACCGCGTCCACATCGCCGCCGGCCTCATAGCGGATCATCGCCTCCGGCAGATGCCAACGGGCCCTTTCCTCGATATGCCCGCTGGCAATAGCCCCGGGGCCCGCCGCGGCATCAACGATCACTTCCGGCACAGTGGCCAGGGGCTCCACGTGCTTTTGGGGTTTTGGGCTGCTCCGGGGCCGGGTGGATTTCCGCTTGCGCCGGGCCGGGCGTTCCGGATGGTGCAGTTCTTCCGCTCCGCAGCCCAGCAGTTCGGCCAGGTTCGCCGCGTCGCGGTGACCGAGGGCTTTGGGCGTGTCGCGCTCCAGAAAGCCGTGCATGTAGCTGACGTTGCGCCCGATGGCCACGGACGCCTCGCGCATGTTCATGCCGCGCTTCCAGAGCAGGTCGCGGATTTTCTGTCGCACCGGGTCGCTTTGCATCGTCTTGGGTCTCGTTTCTGGCGTGAATAATAGCATTATCACTATAACAAACTATTGTCAACGACATTCCCAGCCTTTATGTTCCGCTCCATGCAAGCACTTCCACACCAGTTCCGCGATACCGTCAACGCCTTTTTGGCGCGCACCGGCATGACCCCCGCGCGTCTGGGCAAACAGGCGCTGGGCGATCCTTCCTTTGTTTCGCGGCTGAATTGCGGACGCACGCCAATACTGAGAACCGCCGACAGCGTCCTGGTATTTATGGGCGAAGCCCCGCTGGGCCCGGCGTTCCGGGCGGAGGTGGAAGCGTTCCTTTCGGTTACGGGGACGAAGGCGTATCTGCTCGGCGCGGACGCGGTCTCCGATCCTTCTTTTGTGCCGCGCCTGCGGCGGGGATCATCGCCCCGGCTCGACAAGGCGCAGCAAGTGCGCGACTGGATGGCCACCCATTGCCGCGAAGCCGACCGCCTGGCCGTGGATGTTTTGGTGGACAAATTGCTTGCCAAGTCCAAATCCCCCGCGCCACCCATGAACAGCGATGGGACCCCATCGCGGGAATTCAACACAAGGGTCCACGGGAACGGGGACAACAACACCAACCACAGAGGAGGAATCGCTCCCATGACCGGCAAAACCACAAAATATCTGGACACCCGCGAAGCCTCGCGTGTGCTGAAACTCTCCCATCGCACGCTGGACCGCTACCGGGTGACCGGGGAGGGTCCGGTGTTCCACAGGTTCGGCAACCGGATCCGTTACGCGCTTTCCGACCTCGAAGCCTGGGCCGAAGCGCGCCGGGTGCGCTCGACCTCGGACGACGGTTTGGCCGCCGGGAGGGCATCGCGATGACACGGCGGGGACCCAGACGGATCGCGCGGCGTTCGATCGCCCCGGACATCCTGTCGCTCATCACCCTGGTCCTGCTGATCGCCCTGTTCGCGCTGATCGGCGAGGCCGCGCTGGCTTCCACGGACACGACGTTTCAGGGACCGCTGGACACGGTGGAGGGGATTGTCGGGGGCACGGGCGGCCAGCTCGCCGCCTCCCTGGCGGTGGGCGCCGCCCTGGTGGGCTCGGTGCTGCGGTTCAACACCCAGCAGCTCATGGGCGCGGTGGGCGTCGGCATCGCCGCCGGCGCCGGGGTGGGCATTGTCACCGGCCTGGTCGGCACCGCGATCATCTGACCCAAGGCAAAAACACCAATAGAAGGAAGGAAAGTCCGTGAAAGATTCCGCGAAACACGTCATCCCCCGCCGTCTCGACGATCCCGAACGCTGGCTGTTCTGGACCATCGACGAGGCCGTGGTGCTTTTGGGACCCGCGCTTCTGGGCCTGGCCGCCAACGCCTTTGTGACGGGGCTGGTGATTGGCGTGGGGGGCTGGCTGGCGCTGCGCCGCATCAAGCGCGGCGGCGGGGCCCACGCCGTCCATTTCGCACTGTACTGGTTTTTGCCGGATTTCGCGCTGCGGCTGGCCGGAACGCCGCCGAGCCATATTCGGCTGTATGTGGGGTAGCGGGCGATGCGACGGGAATTGCGCGATACCCACGCCCGCAACCTGCGCGACGCGAGATTCGCGCTTTCCGTGCTGCTCGGCCTTTCGATCCTGTCCAATCTGGTCCTTTCGATCGGATTTGCGGACAACGAGACCACCACCGTGCTGGTGCCCGCCGTGGCGGGCCCGGTCTGGGAGGTCGGGGACGGCTGGGCGGGCCGGCGTTATCTGGAGGACGCGGGCCGCACCGCGGCGGCCACCCTGCTGACGCTCACGCCGGAAAACGCGAATTACGCCCGCGCGGCGGCGGCGCGGCTGAGCCACGCCTCCGCCCGGGGCGCGATAGAGGCTTGGCTGGCGGCGGAAGCCGAGCGGATGTCCCGCCGCGACCTGGCCAGCGCCTTCTATCCCTCCACCGTCATTGCGGACCCCGGCGCCCTGGAAGTCGAGGTGCGGGGCGAACTGGCGACCTGGATGGGGCGGGAAGAGACCTCCCGCACCCAAAAGACCTACCGGCTGGTTTTCCGCATGGAGGGGGGAAGGCTGGGCCTGCTTCGGTTCGAAGACCTGGGAGAGTCGTCATGAGGAGGAGCCTTGCGGCGTGTGTCGCGCCGTTTCTACTGAGTATCGCGGCAACGGCCGCAGCGGCGGCGCCGGCACAGGCATCGACAGCGGCATCGACAGCGGCTGGAGTGTCGGACCAGCAACAATCATCAAAAGTGCTGGACGCGAGGGACCATGCCGAACTGCGGGCCGAAATCCAACAGGACGGACTGGTGCGCGTGGCGCTGCTGCGCGACCGCATCGCGCGGGTCGTCCATGGGCCCAACGCATCTTTTGGTGTGGAACACGACGCCGGCGCCGGGGACATCTTTCTCAGACGCTTACCGCAACCCCGGGAAGCCGTTGAATCCTCCGCACAAGTTGTCCCGGAAAAACTCTTCATCGGCTCCGAGCGCGGATTCACCTATGCGCTGAGCCTGACACCCGCCGCGGGCGGCGCCGGACAACTGCTGATCCGCAATCCGGACATCGACAATCCGGGAGAACCGCCCGCAGCTATGGGCGGCGACGCCCATGTGTCCGAAATCGCGGACCTGCTCCGGGCGGTGGCGAACCGAAAACCCCCGCCGGGGTTTTTAGTCGAGCCGGGCGGCCGGGAAGCGATCTTGCCGCCCGGCGCCACCTTGCTCGAATCTTGGCACGGTCCGCGCGGGGAAGTTCTGGTGCTGGCGCTGGCATTCGATGCGGAAAAGGCTTCGGGCGGTCATATCGAAGCCAGCGCAGCGGATCTGGCGGCGCGGTTTGGCCCCGGCGTGCTGGCCGCGTGGATCGATGAAGCCGACGCGCCGGGCCCCCGTCTTGCCGTGATCGTGCGCCGGAAGCCGGAAGAACAAGCGATGCGCGAAGGAGAAGATCATGTGGGGCGCTAACCCGAACCCGTCCGCCGCCGGGAACGCCCAACACGCCGATGGCGGCGCGGCGCGGGTGCGCAACCGGCAGGTTCTGCTGTTTTGCGCATTGGCCGCTGCGGTCCTTGTGGCGCTGGCCTTCTGGATGTCCGGCTCCGGCGGCGGCGCTCCCGTCCCAGTGGCGCGGATGTCCGCGGAAATCGCCGGACCCGGCACCGCCGAGGAAAGCTGGATCCAGCGGTCGGAAACCCGTCTCGGGGTGCTGGAGGGCGAGTTGCGGGAAGCCGGACGGAGAAACGACGAACTGGCGGAACTGAACCGGCGATTGCGCGAGGAGATGGACGCCAATCTCGAGGACGCCAGACAGGTCATCGACCGGCTGTCCTTGGTGATCGGGCAGTCCGGGGATGCCGCTTCCCGACCGGTTTCGCCGCAGACCGGGACGCCCCCGCATACCGGCGGCAATCCTTTCCTTTTTGAAGACAACGGATTCACGCCGCCGGTTTCCGCGGGCCAGCCCGCCGCGCCAGGCGCCACCGGCGAATCCACCGATGTGCTTGCGTCCGCGCCCTCGCTGATCCGGCGTTTTTCGCTGGACGGGGCGGCTTTTGCCGAACCGGAGGAGCCGGACTCAAAACCCCTGTCCCTGTGGCTGCCGGCGGGCAGCCACGCCGCCGCCGTGGTGATCGCCGGCGTGGACGCTTCCGCGGGGGTGGTGTCCCAGGGCGATCCGCGCCCGGTGCTGCTGCGCGTCACCGGCCCCGCCTGGACCGCCGCCGAAGACGGGGAGGCCCAATCGGTCGATCTCGCGGGTTGCACCGTCACCGGCGCCGCCCATGGCGAGCTGTCCTCGGAAAAAGTCTATGTGCGCCTGCAAACGCTCACCTGCGCGGGACCGGAACCCGGGACGGTGGTGGAAACCGCCGTGGCGGGTTTTGTGGCGGGCATGGGCAAAACCGGCGTGCGCGGTCCGGTGGTCAGCCGCGAGGGCGCCCTGGTGGAGCGGGCGTTTCTGGCCGGACTGGTTTCCGGCGCGGGCCAGGGGGTGTCGGCCGCGTTTTCGCCAACGGCCATCGCCGCGGGGGGCAACCGCGCCGCGGTGGCCAACACCGGGATGGCGGACATTGGCCGCGCCGGCATTGGCGCGGGGGCGGGTTCGGCGGGCAGCCGGGTGTCCGACTACCTGATCCGCCGGGCCGAGCAGTACCAGCCGGTCATCCAGTTGCGGGCGGGCACGGAAGTCACGGTGGTCTTTTTGGAGGGCACGCGGCTCGACGGTCGTCCGGTTCCCAATCCTGTGCGGAGTGAACAATGAAAAGTGAATTCATCCAATCCACCCACATACCCGCTTTCCTCGGCCTGGGCCTTCTACTGGCCCTGGCAAGCTGCGGCGCCGGTCATGTCGGCGAGACCTGGCAGTGCCCGCTCGCCCAGGGCAGCCAATGCACCAGTATCGAGAGTGCGGATCCGGCGATCCGGCCAGCGGCGCAGCCAGCCGGGCTGGCGCCGCTCGTGCTGGATACCACAACGTTTGCCGGTGCGGGAGCAACCCGGCCGGCCGCTGATGCAACCGCGGTCGATGCGGCCCATGCGTCTGATGATGGCGGCCGGACCCATCCGGAACCGTGCCGTGCAAGTTGCAATCCAGCGAGTTGGCTCTGGCGCTGGCTGACTGGAGGGGAGCGCAGGCCACCAACAATCGCCGATGATGTCGTGGCTGGAGCCGCGCTTCCGACAGAAATTCCAGCGGATACGGACGCTGTTTCGCCAGGTGCCGCTGCCACCGCCGAATCTCCCGCGGTCGCCGACACCGATTCCGCGGCGGAATCCCAGTCTGAATTTATGCAGCACTCTCCGGTCTCCAACACCGCCGATGTCCGCGTCCCGGAAAAAATCGGCCGCGTCTGGATCGCCCCTTGGGTGGACGCTTCCGGCGTGTACCGCGAAGGCGCCTGGGTGCGGATCATGCTCTCCCCCGCACGCTGGCGGAGGTCCCCGTGATGCTTTCCCGCCTGCTGGAATGGTTCGACGGCCCGGCCGGGCTCGAACCCTGGGCACCGCCCCAAACCCCGGCGGCGATGGCGGACCTGCTGCCCTGGCGAGCCTTCGACGAGGCCGGCGGCCTGTATGTCAACGCCGCCAGCATCGGCTTTGTGCTGGAAATCCCCCCGTTCGCCGGGATCGAGGCCGAAACCCTCGAAGCGCTTTCCGGCGCGCTGGCCGACGCCGCGCCGGCGAACTGCGCCGTCCAGGTCATTCACTGGGCGAGCCCCCGGTTCGGGGCGTCCCTGGCGGAATGGTCAAAGCATCGTCAACGGGCCGGGGAGGCCCAGTCGGCCATGGCGGACTCGCGGGTGGGGATGCTGAAACACGCGGGGTGGCGGCCGCTGCATGAAGGCGGCCCGCCCTTCACCCTGTCGGATTTCCGCGTCCTGATCTGCGCCACGCTGGCCGGCGGGCCGGGACCCGCGAACGAAACCGCCCTTTCCGCCTTTCGCCGGGCGCTGGAGGGCACTTTGGCCTCGGTGGGCGCCGCGGCGCGGCGGATCGGACCCGACGCGCTGCTGTCCCTGGCCGCCGAATGGACCGCACCCAACATAAAAGGCGCGGAGGACGGCGGGCTGCTGCGCCCGCCCCGCCGCTGGTCTCTCCTGGATCCGATCCACCGGCAATGCGCCGCGCCGGGCCACGCGCTTTCGGTCACCCCAAAGGAACTGGTCTTTCATCATCCCGATGGCGAGGACGTCGCCGCGCGGGTGCTTTCGGTTTTGGCCTTTCCCGAGGTCTGGCCCGGCTGGCGCGGCAATGCCCTATTGGGGGATTTTTTCCGCAGCTTCCTGCAACCCGGCTGCCCCGTCCTCACCTGTCTCGCGATCTTCACCGGCGGCGAGGACGCGGCGGAGCGGGCTTTCCTGAAGGCCGCGCGGGCCACCCAGCAGGCCGGGACCGGCATCGCGAAATATTTGCCCGGCCTGCCCGAAAAGGCCCGGGACTGGCAAACCGTCACCACCCGCCTCAAGGAGGGTGAGCGCCTGGTCCGGGTTTTTTATGCCGTCTGCGCCTACGCCCCGAAAACCGCCATCGAGGAGGCCGAATCCGCCGTGCGGGCCATCTACCACGGCCAGGGTTGGCGCCTGGCTTCCGAGCGCTTTGCGCAACTGCCCGGCTGGCTCGCCTGCCTGCCCATGCTGCCCGCCGGGGGACTGGACGCCGATTTCGAGCGGATGGGCCGATTGAAGACATTGCCCAGCGGGGCGGCGACGCACCTGGCCCCCATCCACGGCGAATGGCGCGGACAGGGTTTTTCGACCGAATCACCCCCGGCGTTGCTGTTTTTGGGCCGCCGGGGCCAGCCCGCCGGCTGGAGCCCGTTCGGCAACACCGCCGGCAATTTCAATGTCGCCGTCACCGGAAAGTCCGGTTCCGGCAAGTCCGTGCTGATGCAGGAGCTGGTGGTGGGCGTCGTCGGCGCGGGCGGGGAGGCCGTGGTCATCGACGACGGCCGCTCCTTCCAGCACACCGCCGAAGCCCTGGACGGCGCCTTTATCGAATTCGGCCGGGACGCCGCCTGCCTGAATCCTTTCGGGATGATCGACGCGGCCGCGGCGAAACGCGACGGCGATTACCGCGAAGAGTGTTTTGCCATGCTGGCCGGGGTGGTTTCCCGGATGTGCCGCAGCAAGGGGGCGGTTGACGACATCGAGTCGGCGCTGCTGAGCGAGGCCATCGCCGGGGCCTGGGAGGCGAAGGGAAATGGAGCGGATCTTGGCACGGTGCAGGGGGAACTGGCACGGAAGGACGATCCGCGCGCAGCCGACATGGCCACCGCGCTGGGACCCTGGTGTCCGGGCGGGGCCATGGGGAGGTTGTTCGCCGGATCGAACGTGCCCGATCTCAAACGGGCCATTACGGTGTTTGAGCTGGCGGAACTCAAGGGGCGGGGCGAGCTGCAGGCGGTGGTGTTGATGCTGGTGGTGTTTTTGGCCACCCAGCGGATGTACCACGGAAAACGGACAACACCCAAAACGATTGTCATCGACGAGGCCTGGGACCTGCTTTCCGGGGACGGCAGCCGTGCCTTTCTGGAGGGCGCCGCCCGGCGCGCCCGAAAATACCGCGGCGCGCTCATCACCGGCACCCAGTCGGTGAACGACTTTTACGCCAACCCCGCCGCCCGGGCCGCCTGGGAGAACGCCGACTGGACGATCTTTCTGGCCCAGAAGGATGAGTCGGTGGAATTGCTGAAACAGGAGAAGCGGATTCACTGCGATCCGGGGATGGAGCAGGCCCTGAAAAGCCTGACGACGGTGGACGGGCAATTCGCCGAACTCGTGCTGCACGGTCCCGACGGCTGGCGCGTGGCGCGGCTGGCCCTCGATCCCTGGTCGGTGGCGCTGTTCTCGTCCCGGGGCCAGGCGTTCGCCGCGGTGGAGCAACTGAAGGAGCGGGGGTTTTCCACGGTGGAGGCTATCCACCGCATCGTGAACGGGGATCCGGCGAGCCAAACAGACGACGAAGACACGTTTACCGCTTCCGGCACCGCCAAGGGCGCTGGCGCATTGTCCACCGCCACCCCAAATGAAGCCAGGCAAGAAACTGACAAGACAGGAGAACGCTTGTGACCGGACAAACGCGGGAAATGAAGCGCGGCGGGGATATCGCAAATACGCTCCGGTGGCCGCAAAGCGCCGAAGGACTGACCGCCGATGCGGTGGATTTTGTGGCCCTTTCCCATGTGCTGGCCAACACCTGCCGCTGGGGCGGCCGGACAGCCACTTACTACTCCCTCGCCCAGCACGCGGTGCTGGCCAGCCGCGAGGTGGAATCCCTGGCTGGCTCCCAAAACCGCCGCAGGCTGGCTTTGCTGGCCCTGCTCGAAGGTGCGAGAACGGCCTGGCTGGGGGATGTTGGCGCGGGTGGGGTCCTGTCCGCGCGCGCCATGGAGCGTGTCCGCCGCGACGGCGGCGCCATCGACCGGGCCGTGCGCGAGGCCGCAGGTCTCGACGGCGGTCCCACCGACGGGGAGGCGGAGCTGCTGCGGTTCGCGACGCACATGCTGGAGGCGGCTTTGCGGCGGGATTTCCCCAAAACCGATTTTGGCCAAAATCCCGCGGCGGCCTTTCCGCCGATGCGGGGGCGGATCCGCCCCCTGCAACCCGGCCGCGCCGCGCTGGCGTGGCAAAAGCGTTTTCGCGAACTCACCGTTCCGTCGCCGGAAGACGGCGAGCCGGGAACGGGCGAACCCGGACAACCGGAATTGCATCCGGTGAACCCCGCCGCAAACCAGGAGGAGCCGGAAGATGAACACGCGCCACCAGCAGCCTGAAACACCGAATGACCCCAATCCGCCGCCGCCCGATGGCGCCGGGGTGGATCTGCGCCCCTGGCTGGAAATCGGCGGCTGGCGCCTGCTCGCCTGCGCCGTGCTGCTCAACGCGGGCATTTCGGCGGTGATCGCCGCGGGGTTTGCCGGGTCCGCCGCGAACACCGAGCCGCGGATCGCCACCGTGCGCCTGGCGGAACTGGTCGCGGCGCGGGTGGACGGCGCGGCGCGGGAGGATGCGGATGCGGAGGAAGCCGCCCGGGCGGCCCGCGAGTGGGCCGCGGCGCTGGAAGAGGTGCTGGCCGATGTTGCGTCGCGCAACCGCCTCGTGATCCTGCCGGCGCAATCGGTGGCCGCCGGCGCGTTGGACCTCACCGGGGAGATCGAAGCTGAAATCGCCTGGAAACTCCAGGGGGAGCATTTGACGCCATGAAGGGGGAGCTTTCTTTTCGCGACCACCGTCGCACCCGCCGCGGCTGGATCATCCTTGGCATCGCCCTTGTGGCCCTGCTGATATGGCTGTTCGCCCTCTCCAGGCTGCACGTGAACGCGAGCTGGTCCGACGCCGCCTGGGGGTATTGGCTGCTGCCGCTTTCAGGGGAGCCCGCCCTTGGCGATGAGGTGCTTTTCCGGCCACCCGAATCCGCGGGCTCGCCGGTGCCGTATCTCAAATCCATCCGGGGCCTGCCGGGCGACCGGGTTTCCGTCGATCCCGACCGCACCGTGCGGATCAACGGCATCGCCGTCGGCAGGGCCAAAACCCACGCCCGGAATGGCAGGCCGCTGGACGCGATCCAGAACGGCGTCATCCCGCCAAAACACTTTTTTGTGTTTGCCGACCACCCGGACAGCCATGACAGCCGCTATGCGGAAATCGGCCTCATCGCGCGCGAGGACCTGTTGGGACGCGCCGTGACCCTGCCGGACATCCCCTGGCTGGGGCTGGAAGGTCCGTGGGTGGGGCCGGATGCGGTTCGGGTGGGTTCCGAAGCCGCCCTGGAAGCGGTTTCGGAAGCGGTAATGGAACCAGACCCGAATCCGGCCACCGCTCCTTCCCCCGATATCGAGGCGAGGCCATGAAAACGCGCTGGCATTCAAAAAGAACCAAAATACCCAAAATCGGGGTCGCGCTGGGATTGCTGCTTGTGATAGCGGGCGCCGCGGCGAAGGATCTGGGCACGCGCGGCGCGTCCTGGCCGGTGACCGAATCGGACCTGCTCGAGGAGATCGCGGCGCGGCTGGAGGAAATGGACGCGTCCGGCGAACTGGCCCGGCTGCAAGAGGAAGCGAGACAAGAGGCCCGGCGCTCGCTGGAGGAACCGGCCCCGGTGGCGGGAATAGCTCCCGCCGTGGAGCGACGCACCCGCCGATTCGATCCTTCCATCACCGTGGCGAAAGACCTGGTGGGCCCCGATGGCCAAGTCATCGCCGCGGCCGGGACGCGGATCAATCCGCTGGACCATGCGCCGCCCACCGGAGAATTGCTGTTCATCGACGGCCGCCGCGAATCGGAAGTCGCCTGGGCGATGTCGCGGCTTCAGCCATCGGGCAGGTCACCGGCCAAAACCCAGGCCCCGAAGATCATCCTGCTCGCCGGTCGTCCGCTCGACCTCATGCGGCGCCACGGCCATCCCTTTTACTTCGACATGGGCGGAACCCTGGCCGCGCGCTTTGGCGTCCGGGCCACGCCCACGCTCGCGGTCCAAAACGGAAGTTTTCTGCGGCTCACCGAAATCCCGTTCCCGGACGATCCCCCGGAATGTCAATCCGTGGCGGCGCCCAAGCCCGCACACATGACTTCATCGGCGCCCGGCGCCGCATCCGCCCACACGAAACCATCAACCAACCGGAGGCAACCGCCATGCTGAATGTCAACCGCGCCACCCTGCTCGGCCACGCCGGACGCGACCCCGAACTGGTCGCGCTCAAAAACAACGCCCGCGCCGCGGTCTTTTCCATCGCCACCACCGAGCGCTGGCGGGACAAGGAGGTTGACGCCTCCCAGCCCAGCCCGCTGCGCGAGCGCACCGAATGGCACCGCATCGTCGTCTATGGCCCCGCCGTGGACATCGTGGAGCGGTGCGTGCGCAAGGGCCGCGCGGTGCTGGTGGAGGGCAGGCTGGCCACCCGGGAATACACCGACGGCAACGGCAACGCCCGCAACGTGACCGAAATCATCGTCGCCGGCCCAAAAGCCATGGTCAATGTGCTCGATAGCGGCGGTACGAAAGACCAGGATGGGGCCGCACAGTCATGAGCCGGTATTTCAAGCCATTTGCCCGCTTATTTGTTCTGCTGGCCTGCCTGTTTGGTTCGGCCCAGGCCGCCGCGCAGTCCTGTTCCGGTCGGTTCGTCAATCCCATCACCGACGTCTGCTGGGAGTGCCTGTTTCCGATTTCCATCGGCCCGGTGAGCATCACCGCCGCCAGCGGCGCCCCGGACACCCCCAACCCGTCCTCCCCAATCTGCTTTTGCGGCTCGCCCATCCCCCGCGTCGGTCTTTCGCTCGGGGTCTGGGAGCCGGCCCGGCTGGTGGATGTTTCCCGCGAACCCTGGTGCTTTCCGAACCTGGGTGGATTGAGCCTGAATCCGGGCGTGCCCGCCGCCCAGGGCCGCACCGCCTCCTCCGGCGGCGACGGTGCGGGGGGATCGGTCTGGCACGCGCATTACTACCAGTATCCCCTGCTCGACTGGATCGGCGCCCTGCTCGATCTCGGCTGCCTCGAAAGCGGCGGTTTCGACATCGCCTGGACCTCCGAGCTCGACCCCGCCTGGCTCGACGACGAGCTTGCCTTCCTGCTCAATCCCGAAGCCGCGCTTTTTGGCAACCTCCCCGCCCAGGCCGCCTGCGCCGCCGATTGCGCCGCGGCCTCCACCGGCCTGCCCCTGGACCCGCTCTTCTGGTGCGCCGGCTGCCAGGGCGGGATGTATCCCCTGACGGGCAATGTCGCCGCCCATGTCGGCGGAGTGCAGGCTTCCCTGCTCGCGGCCCAGCGTCTCGTCTTCCGGCTCCACCGCCTCGGGCTCGCCTGGGGCACGGCCGGTCCCGCCGCGCTGTGCGCGACCTATCCCATGCCCATCATGCAAAAAAGCCAGTACCGCTGGCAGATGACCCTGCCGGTTCCGGCCACGACGCCCCTGACAGGCTGCAATCCCACCGGACGTTCTTCGGTGTTTTGGGAATCGCTGCGCGAGGTCCCCGTGGCGGGCGAGAGTTTTGGCTATCTGCTGTGGAGGAAACGCACATGCTGTCTGTTGTAGCAAGGCGCATGGGGCGACTTTCCGGGATTTTAGGAAAGTTCATGTCGATGGCGGCATGGAGCCTGTCCGCCGGTCTGGTCATGGCCGCCGATTCGCCCAATATACAGACGCAAGCTGCGGAACGGGCTGCGCAAAAGACCGCCTCCGCGGCGGAAGCCGCCGCGAGAGAACTAGCTGCGGAAATCCTGTCCGGGGCCGGCGCCGGCGATGCGGGTCTGACGGACTGGGCGAACCGGGCGCTCGAGGAGGCACTGACCCGGGCCGGCCAGACCGCTGGGACCGCGGTGGATGGCGTCAACCCGGAAAGCTCGGCTGCCCCTTTGCCCGCCGAGCGTGAAGCCGGTGAAGTGGTTGGCAGTCCGCGGGGCGGACCCGGTGCGGCCAAAGTGCTCGTGTTCCTGAGTCTGGCCGTCCCGAAACCGAGCTGGCGGCAGTGGGCCGGGGAGGCGGCCCGGGCGGGCGTGCCGCTGGTGTTGCGCGGTCCCTCGCGCGACGGCATGTGGGCCACGATGGCCGAGATCGGAGAACGTCTGGATGGCGCGAATACCGGGGTTGCCATTGATCCCAGACTGTTCCGGCTGTTCGACATTACCCGTGCCCCGGCGGTGGTCGTCCTGCCAAATGGCGTGCCCGCCTGCGCGAGCCGGGGCTGCGCCGACGACGCCCCGCCGCCGTTCGACCGGATCACCGGCAACATCGGCCTGGTCGCCGCGCTCGAGGCGGTCTCCCGCGAAGGCGCGGTGGGGCGCGAAGTGGCGCGGGCGTATCTGGAAGATCTCGGAGGTCGGCCATGAATCGTTTTTCACGCACAAAACAGGCAAAACCGGAAGCGGCGGGCAACTCTTTCTGGGTGCTTGTGAACCTCCTTTTCTGGCATGTGGTGCTGTTGGTCTGGACCGCGGTCTTGCTGACGGCCTGCCCAAAATTCCAGTCCCTGTTTTTCGCCGCAGCCGAGGCGGCGGGTCCGCAGCAGGATCCGCGCGCAGCCGCCCGGGCGATCGGCCAGGCCGGCGCAACGGCCGCCGGCGCCATCGCCCGGGACGCGACCCAGGCAAATGCGGTGCCAGGTTACGCCGGCGCCAATCTGCCGGAACGGAATTTAACCGACGCGACGATAGAGAACGCGGCGCAAGCCCGGATAGCGCATGCGAACGATCCGGGCGGTTCCGCTGGACGCGACGTGATTGTGGGAAACGCCGCCCGCCCCGCGCCCCCGAATCTGACCAATGACACCGGCATCGCCCGCGCAGCCGCGATTCAGGCCGCTCCGCATGATCCCGTCCACAAGGCCGGTGGTCTGGCCTCCGGCGTAGCCGCCGATTGTTCCGTCGATGTCGCTGGCGCCTACCAGGGTGGAACCTGCGGCGGGGTGTCCTGGTGCGTGGGCACCGACTGTGGAGGCGCGGGCGCGCAGGCCAACACCGGATTCGTGCGCTCGGTCGCCTCGCTGAATATGGTGCTGGAAATGGGCGGCGACGAGTTCGACCGTCAGAACATGGCGTTTTTCCCCGGAACGCGACAGGCCTGTCAAGTGCGCCTTGGGGGCCTGGCCAACTGCTGCGACGACGATGGGCTTTTGGTCGATCTGTACCACTGCCCGGCCCACGAGCTCGCCATCGCACGCGAACGCGACGCGGGCCGCACGGTGTACCTGGGGGAGCGCTGCGTGCAGCGCATTCTGAACGCCTGTCTGAAGCGCGAGCGTGGCTGGTGCGTGTTCGGCTCCAAACTCGGCCGGATGCTGCACGAACAGGCCCGCCCCCGGCTCGGGATCGACTGGAGCAGTTGCCGCGGTTTTCTGGTGGCCGAGATCGAGCGGATCGATTTCGACCGGCTCGATCTTTCGGATTTTTTCCGCGAACTGGCCGACCCCGCCCGGGAACCCGGCGTCACCCTGCCGGAGCGGGAAACGGTCGAAAACGACATGCGGAACCGCGTGCGGAATCTGGCGGGAGGCAATCCATGAAAACGCGGCGCGCGGTTTGCGGTCTGTGCGCGGCGCTCGCCTCGGCCGCGATGTTCACACGGCACACCAGCGCGGAAACCGATGGCCGCGAGTGGCGCGCCTGGTGTGGACCGGAGGGAAATGAAACCTCCCTCGGCTGGCATTTTTACTGCGACCCGCCGCCCGAAACCGCTGCGCCCGATCCGGCTGCCTCCCAACCCGCGCCTGTGGAGTGGGCGGACCCGCGAGCCCAGGTGGCCGCATTGCAGCAGGAACTCGAAAAAAGCCGGGCGACCGCGGTGCTCGACCCCACGCCCGAAAACGTTGCCGCGTATCTCGAACTGCAACAGGCCGCGCTGAACCGGGCTGCGGCCTTTTCGGACGCCTTTCGCCGCGTGGTGTGGACCACGCCGGAACTCGACTACACCCTGACCCGCCCGGTGGGGGCATTGGCCAAACAGCTCTGGTCCGACGCAAGGCGCGAGGACCGGGACGCCGCCCTGGCCGCCCTCGGCGAACGTTTTGGCCTCATCTACATCGGCCACCGCGCCTGCATGGGATGCCAGATTTTCGGCCCCCTGCTGCGGGCGTTCGCCACCCGCCACGGCTTTGACGTATTGGCCGTCTCCCTCGACGGCGGCCCCCTCGAAGGCTGGCCCGAAGCGGTGCCCGACAACGGCCGCGCGGCCCGGATGGGTTTTGACGGGGTATCCCTTCCCGCGATCGCGCTTTTTGACGCCGCCACCGGAGAGGTGCAACCGGTCGGCTTTGGCGTGCTCGCCGAAGACCAGCTTGCCGAGCGCATCTTTGTGCTCACCCAGACGGAGACGGGAAATGACTATTAGACCTGCCATGAATGGCATGTTGATGGGCGCCGCGTTTTGCGCCTCAACACTGTTGATGCCCGCCCGCGCGGACGTCCTCACCGAAATGGAATCTTTTTGGCGGGGCGCCGCCGTCAACGCCACCGCCCCCGCCGCCTTCCAGGGTCAGGCCTCCGGCCACTGGACCCTCGGCAACCTCTACTTTCGCGCCCCGGTCCGCTCCGAACCCATCGCCACCGTAAACCTGCCCTCCTTCCGCGCCGGCTGCGGCGGCATCGACGCCTTCGCCGGCGCCTTTTCCTTCATCGACTCCGACCAGCTCGTCGCATTCGGCCGCGCCGTCGCCCAGAACGCCACCGGCTTCGCCTTCGAACTCGCCCTGGAAACCATCTCCCCGGTCATCGCCGAAACCATGTCCAAGCTGCGGGCCCTGTCCACCTGGGTCAACAACCAGAACCTGAATTCCTGCGAAACCGCCCAGGCCCTGGTGGGCGCCACCTGGTCCCGCAACGACCGCGCCGGCGAAGCCGTCTGCGCCGCCATCGGCGCGTCCCAGGGCATCTTTTCGGACTATGCCGCCGCCCGCCACGGCTGCGGCGCGGGAGGAAACCGCAACTCGACCCTGGCCGCCGCCACCGGACCCATGGCGGAACAGTCGCCGGTCAACGTCAATCTCGCCTGGCGGGCGCTGCGGACCTCCCCCTTACTGTCCGCCGACAACGAACTGGCGGAGTTCGCGATGTCGATCTCCGGCACGGTCATCGTCACCGCCCCCACCACCGACGCCGACCCATCCGGCCCGACGGTCTCCATCCTCCAGCCCCTGGCGCTGGACCGGCGGATCACCGAAACCCTGATGGAGGGCGGCGGCGATTTTCCGCTCTACCGCTGCGACACCCCCGCGGATTGCCTCAACCCCACCCTGGGCCGGGTTGCGATACCCGCCGACCGGGGTTTTCGGGTTCGGGTGGCGGACCTGCTGACCCAGCTGGCCGAGTCGGTCCGCAACGACACCGCCCCGCCGCCCGCGGCGCTGGGCCTGGTCAATCTGACCTCGATCCCCGTCTACCGCGTCATCAACGCCGCCGCGGCCTACCGGGGCGCGGTCATTGACGCCGAAATCAACGCCCTGGCCGAAGCCGTGGCCCTGGACCTGCTCGCGGTGTGGATTTCCGACCTGCACCGGACGGTGGAGGAACGCGCGGGAAGCCTGGACATCGCCGATGGGGCGCAACTGGAGCAATGGCGCGAGGGGCTGCGAAACAACCGCGCCGCCCTGGCGGCCCGCCGCAACACGGGTCTCGCCCGATTCGACACCGCGCTGGCGGTGGTCGAAAGGCTGCGCCTGATCGAAACCGAACTCGCCGGCGCCCTATCGGCCGATCTGCGCGCCGCGCTGGCTTTCGCCCGCGGCGGCGGGTCGCGCTAGGGTGCCGGCGGGACCATTTCTTGTTACAGGCGCCCAAAAGACAGGAGAGGGGAAGGTCCCGGGGGAGAGAGGGAAGCAGGAGAAGGTGGAAGTTGTCAATGGACCGCAACCGCACGGGTAAGGGGCGCGGGTGGCAGGACACCCATCAAAGACGCCTGAAGGCGGCACCCGTCACCAATCCACCTCATTTCAAGAATCAGCAACCGAACCAAAAAGGAAATGTTCGAGATCTTCACACTGGGCGGCGGCGTCTACCTCGTCGACCTGCTGAACGCCGTCGCCGCCATCACCGGCGGCGGAGCCTATGTCATGCTCGCCCAATTGGCCGGCGTGGCGGGTCTGGCCTGGGTCCTGTTCCGCACCGCCTTTGGCGGCTCCTGGCGCGACAACGCCAAATGGATTCTCCTGTTCGTCGCGGTCTGGGGCGCGATGATCGTCCCAAAAGCCACCGTGCGGGTGGTGGACCGCCTCGACCCCGCCCTGGCCCCGGCGGTGGTGGGCAACGTGCCCATGGGCCTTGCCCTGTTCGCCTCCCTCGCCAGCCAGGTGGGCGACGGCCTCACCCGCCTCACCGAACAGACCTTCGCCCTCCCGGCCGATCTCGCCTACCAGCGCCACGGCATGATCTTTGGGGCCCGCCTCGCCGCCGAAACCACCCGTTTTGAAATCACCGACGCGGTGTTTGGAACCAACCTCCGCAACTACGCCCGCCAGTGCGTTTTCTACGCCCTCCTCCTCGGCCATATCTCCGCCGACGAGCTGCGGGAATCCGCCGACCTCTGGTCCCTGATCACCGACACCCGCTCCCCCTCCGCCGGCGCCTCGCCCGCCCGCATGGTGGCGTTCGCCACGCGCAACGCCGGGGGCGGGGTGGACCAGGCGATCACCACCTGCGCCAACGCGGCCATCCGGCTTGGGGCGCAGTGGAACAACGAAATCCAGCGCGCCGGGACAATCTTCGGCCAACGGCTCTTTCCCGAAGCCGCGACCGCCGCCCTGGCCCGGGCCGAACTCATGGCGGCCCTGCCCTCCGCCCACGCCTTTTTGACCGGCGCCTCCCGCTCCGCCGCGGAAATCATGCAACAGCAGATGCTCCTGAACACCTTTCAGGACGCCGGGGAACAATGGTCCGCCGAAACCGGCAACGCCGCCGCGCTCCAGGCCTACACCGAAGCCCGGGCCGAAGCACAGACCGTGGCGGCCTACCGCGCCATCGGCAGGCAGGCCGAAACCTGGGTTCCGCTGCTGCGCGTCGTTTTCGAATGCCTGTATGTCGGCGCCTTCCCCATGGCGGTGTTGCTGATGCTCACCCCCGCCGGCGCGGCCATCTTCCGGTCCTATGTCACCGGCCTCGTTTGGCTACAGTCCTGGGGACCGCTCTATGCCGTCCTGCACCGCATCGCCATGGGCGAGGCCGCCGGCCGCATGACGGCTTTCGCCGAAATGCCGGGCGGGGACGTGGGAATCACCCTCATCGCCCAGGCGGGCGTCCGCTCCGCCGCGGCGGACATCGCCGTGATGTCGGGCTACCTGTCCATGTCCGTCCCCTTTCTGGCCGCCGCCCTGGCCTACGGGGTCTCCCGCGCCACCTCCCTGGCCACCTCCGTCCTCGCGGTGGGACAGGACGCCGCCGTCTCCGCCGCCGGGGAGGGCGCCACCGGCAACATCTCCCTCGCCAACACCAATATCGACAGCCACCGCCACGCCATGCTCGAAGGCAGGCAGATCCGCACCTCCGTTTCGGTCGATGACGGCCGGTATAGCGGCTACGCTCCCACTGGCGCGGCATTCACGGTAACCGGAGACGGAACCGTGGTCGCCGACGCCGCCGGGGCCACCAGCCGCATCCCCGCCGCGAGCGTGCGGCTGTCGGAATCGCTCGCCGCCTCGCACGAAACCCGCGCCGCGGACGCCCGGTCCATTTCCGGGCAGCTTTCCCTCGAAGCGGGCATCGCCCGAAGCGCCGCCGTGACCGACGCCATCCGGCTCAATGAACGCCACGCGAAGGACATCTCCACCGGGGAAACTCATGGCCGGGGAATCACCGAAAGCGAAAGCCGACAGGTGCAGGCGCTCCAGAACCATTATGACCGCATGGCGGAAACCACCGGCTTGAGCCGGGACCAGATGGCGGCGCTGGCGGCGGAGGCGAAGATCGGGGGCGGTTTTGGGAAGGTCGTGCGTATCGGCGCCGACGGTTCGGCCCGCTGGCGCGGCCAGACCATCGAATCCGGCGCCTGGAACCGCCTGCGGGAATACGCCGAAAGCGAACAGGTGCTGGAACTGTGGTCCGGCGTGCTGGAAGCTTCCCGCAGATACGCGGCGCAAAGCGGGGAGAGCGCCCACGCGGGACTGGATGAGAGCCTGTCCGCCAATCTCACCGATATGCAACGGTTCGAGGAGCGCGCCTCACTCGCATTGCAGGAATCCCAAAACTGGTCGGAACAGGCGGCAAAGGTTCGCGGCGAGGCCCAGGCCATCGACCGGGAACTCGGTCAGCCGTTCTTCGTATGGTTATCGAGCCGGGAGGACGCCACCGGCAGGATGCTCGGGAGCGCGGGCGCGATAAGACTCGCCTCGCCGCAAACCCCGGAAGAGGCCGAAACCCTGCGGCAGTACGCGGCGGCCTTTGTGGACCAACGGTTCGCCCAGCCCCCGGGTCCCGACCCCGAATCCATGCCGGGGCGGGACGATTATCTGGACGCGAGAGACGCGGTGGTGCCCCGGTATGCGCGGGAAACCGCAGAAAGCCATGCGGGCCATGCCGCGGACGTCCGGAACCGGACGGCGGCGGAAGGCGTACCCTCGCCCGAATCCGTGGAGGAAGCGGTGCGCGCGGCGCGGTCGGACACGGAAGTCGCGGTGGCCGCGGGACGGGCGGAACGCGGGGCGCGGGAGGCTGCCGTGGAAGGGGAAGTCGCTGCCGGTCGCACGGAAGTGCGGGATGAGCAGGAAAAACCCCTGGTGCAAAGCGCCGCCGAGTCGGCGCTGGGCCGGGGATTTTTTCAACGGATATTCGGCACGGCGAACAATCTGACGCCCGACAGCGCGGACGCCGGGCTGCCTCCAGGGTTGGAATCGCAGCGGCAGCCGGATTCGGAGGATCCATCGGAACCACTTGCGGAGAATCGCGAATCACCCATCCGGGAATCATTCCAATCCGTGTCCGCGATAGAGCAGGCGGAAGTGGAGGAACCACCCGCCGCGCCGGAACCGACCCCGGTCCCGGACGCCCCGGAACAACCCCCATCCAGCAACAACAACCGGAGGGCGCTGTGATGCGAAACATCGGAGGCTCCACCCTGCGTGGCGTGAAATTCGCAGACCTAGTCGTTGCGCTCATGCTCGCGTTGTTCTGGCTCCGCGACCGCAAACTCTCCCAGGGCCAGAACATACGAGGGGATTGGCCGTCGTGCGCCAGCTCAAACGCCGCATCCGCCCTTGGCACCGCTGTAGTGAGGGGGGTGGGGGCAACACCGCCAAAACCCAACCCGGGTGAGGGACCGGAAAAGAGGCCAGATGGTCCAGATCGGCGGCCAGAAGACCATCGTGGCGAAATTCCGGGACTGGAGACTGAGTTGGTCCAAGCAATTGACAGGGCTTGGGTGGAATCAAGTCCCGCAAATGGATGCAATATAGACACGGCGCACGCTGCCGTGCCGGATGCCTACCCCGCGTACCGATTGCGAGCCGAAGAACCCGCGACAATGGCGGGTGCGTATATTTGGTAGTGCCGTGGGCAAGGTGAATATCGAACTGAACATCCCGGGCGAGGACCAGAACTGCTAAACATCAATTCCAAGGTCGGTTAGAAGGGTCGTTCCGAGTCCGCATGCGAGTTCATTTCCACCGTGATCTAGATGCATGTAGGGAATAGTGAATCTTTCATAGTGTAGGCTACAACCAAAATTGCCCGCTCAACATCCATGAGACGACTGAATGCTTGCGATACTGTAGTGCTCGTTCTAGGTTCACTTGGCCATCCAACACCGAAAACCGACGGGGCACTGCTTTTGGCTTTTACACAAGAATCAAGCGGGTAGCATACTGTTAAACTTTATGAAAATCCGTTCCGCTAGCGAAATAGTTTCCTCCAGAGCGTCCGAATCTTTGTTCAGAAACTCGGGATGCTGAACTAGCCATGCAGCTGGCGCGTAGTGGCTGAACATCGGAATGGCGACTGGCAGCAACTTGAATAACGCTTCAACTTTTTTAACTATTCGTGGTGTTGAGTCGTCATTTTCCAACTTTTCAGCTGTAACTCTGTTTGGCTTTACCAGCCCATAGCATTCATTGACAATTTCTGCGTACAACTCCACTCCAAAGATATCCTCGATATCTCCTTCGTTAGCTTCGATGAAGTCGGCTACAGTAAAGAAATGGTCAGTTTGTAGAATTTCCGATTGCCTGATTCGGCTTATTTTGCTCTTGTCACCTGTTGCTTTATCAGACAGAACAGCGATATGGATGTCATTTCCAGAGAACAGCGACACGAAAGGCATGATCCGGTCGATTCCGCCAGCAGGACATAACGTCCAGCGCGAGTCTAGACCATTCCTTCCGCGACTGCTAAGTGCGTGAGATAATGATTGAAGATACAAAATATCGCTCGGACCTTCTACCAGAAGCATGTTTTTGCCGACGAAAAGCGACTGTGTCGCTTCGTATCCCAGCGCTCCTTGCAATGGAAACAGCGTGTCTGACCCAACCTTTAGTACATCTTGGCTTACAGTTGTACCCAATGACCTTCTGGGGCGGGTGGACCGCGAGTCAACTTTATCCTCTACGATCCGCACATGCGCAAGCTTATCCGGCGGAACCATAAACGGCGAATGTGTAGAGTAAATGACTTGGTGTGACGGTGCCAATTCTTCGTCGATAAATCGCAACAGATCACCTTGTGCTTTTCCGTGGAGCGATAGCCCAGGTTCGTCAAGCAGCAGGATTACAGGATGTCCGCTGTTCCTAACTTGTGCGAATTTCACCAAAAACGAGAAGAACCATACAAAACCAGCACTCCTTTCGGAAAAGGGCGTGTCAACTTTGTGTAGATTATTTATGATCCTGGCTCTGGCGATCGTCCCTCGGTTTAGTGGCGGTGAGTCATTGTGCCTTGCCTGATCAATAGTAACTTTGACATCAAGATATGGATTCTGCGACCAGTACTCTAGTAATTGCTCTGTAATAGCCGTCGATGCGCCCTGCAATTTTGCATTGAAAGTCTCATAGGTGGAAACTTCTGTTATCTCTTCAATAGGCACGCCGGCGTAGTCAAGAAATTCTAGGAAAAGTTTACTGCCACGAGAACTTTCTCCATCCAAATTGCCATAACGAAGTTGTTCCTGAATGGAGTCGATCTGGATTGCGCCGTCCATACGGTCATAAGATGAAACGTACATAAAAGTTGGCAGCGCTTCGATTACGATTTTTCCAACTCTACTGGACTCATCTCCCTTCGACCTCAATCGCTTTAGTAGTTGGCTGTGCTTAACCTTTGGGACCTCAAGATTTTCAAGTGCCTGGACCAGATCATTGATGGTCTTAGGAGATCTGAGCGAAGAGCGTTCCGAGGCATTGAACGCAATTAAATTGTATTCATGCTCTAAAGCGGCATTGGGGTCCAACTTTGCACTCACTTCGATTTCATTCCCATAGCGCCGACGCACTTCTACCTGTTCCGACTTGAGAACGTTTTTACCTACTTCGTTCTCGATTGCCTCAATCTCCGATTGCTCTAGTTGCCAGGTCGTTCGGATTACCACTGCATCCTCATCACCGTGTATGTCGCCGTAACGGATTAGTCTACTGCGCGGATAGTCTCGCTCTTTATCCATCGTTACCGGTGTCGCTTCGTTTGGATGCAACGCTGCCAACGCCAAGAGCAGTGCACTCTTTCCCGCCTCGTTTTTTCCGACTAGGCAAGTCACGCGGTCAACATTGAAATTACCGCTGTCATATACGGAACGGAAATTTGTCACTTGTACCTGGTTTAGTTTCATCATTTTTCCTTGAAATCGGATCGAGCAAACATAGAACCGCACGTGGTGAGCAATGAGCCCGAAAAATCGACCCTGAATTCAGGCATCATAGCAATATATGTCAAGTCACGACCATATACCCAATGTATTGCCAAACCATCTGGCTACCCGGGCGAAATCAGGCAAAGTGCCGAATCAAGCGACTCCCCAAAGCAATGAAGCTCGGCCATCTAATTCAATGACGGCACACATGGGTAGCGCATCATAGCATGCAGGAGTTCAAGTACCAGTATGTCCCATTCTTCGCCTAGCCCTAATATTGCAGTGCGCCGTGCAAAAGTGCATAACCTCAGAGGAGAGCGTTGTCGACCGCTGATAAGCTGCTGACGTTGAGCAGAATACAAATCATATGCGCTAAAAGCATCTGGTGGAGCACACTGTCAGGGAGTCAGTGGTACGGATCGCAGCAGCCTGCATCGGGACAGGGACACTGAACAGAATCAGCCTGGAGGCGGATACGGATCGTTTGCGGGTGGAATGGTATCCGAGCCCCTGATCCCCCCATCCTTGCGATGGATTACCAGTTCTCCACCACCATCGTTCTTCAGGATATCGCGTGCTCGATCAATTGCTTGTTTCTGTGTGTTGACCACAGCACTTGCCCTTTCAGAGTCCGGCTTAACAACTGCCCAACCATCATCACGTGGAACTACATGTCGCTCATTGCGTGACATCTCCTTATCTCCTAATGTCTTTAAATCTGCCTGATGCCCAGTATTGGGGGCAACTACATTAAATTCAAGAGCACTCCGTGAACCGGCGCAGATATTCGCCTCCGGCATCGGCCCGTACTGCGTGATTCTTTTGCTCCGAAGCTCATCAAATCGGACTGGTTCTCCGCATTCCGGAAGCTCAAGACCCAGGTAAGTTGCACTCCCAATGCGGCCACCAAATTACTTTTCGCAACAGGTCGCCCCGCATCGCAGATCCGTCATTGCATGGCGGAGAAGGGTAGGAATACCCCTACCGAAACTGATTGGTAACGGTTGTTTTTGCTTTTATCTTGACTCCCATCCAAGCGATCCGGCTCCACCCCAAAACGCCGCGATCGCCTTGCCGGGCCGCGCCGGAATGACCCCTGGCGACCGTGCCGGACCCCGGGTTCCATCCCAGAACCTAAAACACAAATCACAACCGGAGGACACAGTGATGCGCAACATCGGAGGCTCCACACTGCGCGGCGGCCAGACCGTCTTTCATGGCTTTCACATGTGGGCCCAGCTCATCCGGGTGGCCCTGCTGACCGCCGCCTTTTGCGTCGTCGCCGCGCCCGCCTGGCGCATCTACCATAAAACCACCGGTTACGACTGGTACATCGCCATGATCGTCACCGTGGCCGAAGCCAAACTCGGAATCGGCTACCAGCGGGACGCGATGCAAACCGTCCGCTCGCGGGAAGGCCGCGAAGTGGTCCTGACCCTGCCCCGGATCGCGGAAAACCAGGCGGCGCTGGATGTGCGGGAGAACCTGAGAAACCTGATTTTCGACAGCGCCATTCTCGGGGCAAAGTTCGCGGGCCTGGTCGTCGCGCTCATGCTCGCGCTGTTCTGGATCCGGGGCCGCAAACTCACCCGGGGCTGGAACATCCGGGGCGTGGAGTTGGCCACCGCGCGCCAACTCAAACGCCGCATCCGGCCCGCGCATCGCGCCATTTGGGGTGTGTTTGCGGAGTCCGCCGCCGAAAAGCCCCACCGCATCGCCGGCGTCCCGTATCCAAAACGCGCGGAAACCCGCCACACCATCATCTCCGGCACTACCGGCTCGGGAAAAACCGTTTTGATCTCCGACCTCGTCTCCCAGATCCGAGACCGGGGCGAACGCTGCGTCATTTACGACAAGATGGGAGGATACACCCGGGCATTCCATGATCCCTCCCGGGATGTATTGCTCAATCCCCTGGACGCCCGGAGTCCCCGGTGGTCCCCCTTCTTCGAGGCCCGGGGCCCCCGGGATTTCGACACCATGGCCGCCGCGCTGATCCCCCAGCAAAAGGACACCGTCGATCCCTTCTGGGTCACCGCCGCAAGGCAACTGTTCTCCAACGGCGCGGGCGTGCTGCACCAAAAAGGCGTGACCGAAAACCGCATCCTGGTCGAACACCTGCTCAAGACCGACCTGTCCGACCTGGCAAAGGCCATGGAGGGCACGGTGGCCCAGTCCATCGTCGATCCCGACAATCCCAAAACCGCGCTTTCGGTGCGCGCCATGCTCACCGCCAACATCGGTGCCCTGGAGTTTTTGTCCGACACGGGCAATCCCTTTTCCATCCGCGAGTGGACCGCGGACGACCGGGAAGAAGGTTTTCTGTTCCTCACCTCCCGGGGCGACCAGCACGCCAGTTTGCGGGGTTTGATCTCCACTTGGCTCGAAATCGCCGTCAACACCATGCTTTCCCTGGAACAGGACGACCAGCGGCGCATCTGGGTGGTGCTGGACGAACTGCCCACCCTGCACCAGGTGCCCAGCCTCCAGCCGGGCCTGGCCGAATCGCGCCAGTTCGGGGGGTGTTTCGTGTTGGGCATCCAGGTCATCTCCGCCCTGCGCGACCTGTATGGCAGAAACGGCGCCGAAACCATTTCCGGCCTGTGCGGCACGCGCGTGGTGCTCGCCTCCCCGGACCGCGACACCGCCCAGTGGTCCGCCGACAGCCTCGGCCGGGGCGAGGTGGAGGAGATGAGCGAGGGATTCTCCTATGGCGCCAGCACCATAAGGGATGGCGTCTCGCTGACCAGAAAGCGGGAACTGCGCCCGCTGGCCCTGGCCTCGGAGATCATGCAGCTCGACGCCCTGCACGGCTGGCTCCGTTTTCCCGGCCCGCTCCCGGTCGCCCCCATCCGGCTGAAATGGCGAAAGCGGCCAAAAATGGCGGAGCGGTTTTTGGCAAGGCCGAAGGAGACCGGGGAGGAAGAGTTGGCGGAAGACACCCGGCAAACCGGTGAAGAAGCAGCGGTAGGCATGGAAGGCATAACGGAAGTCCATGCGGAAGTTGTTTCGGATTCGGAGTTTTACCCCGCCGCCAAAACGCCGGATTCACAGACCCGTTCCGATACAGATACCGCGACGCCTCAAGCACAAACCCGCAAGGAGGATAGCCCGCCCGCGTCATCGCTAAAGATGGCCGATGCGCAGATTCCGCTGCCGCCACCGCCACCGGAAGCGGAAACCGCGTCTTCCCCGGAGCCGGGAAAAGAGGACGGTGGCGCGAAACCGGATACGCGGCCCAGTACCCAAGACAACAAGAAGGGCCAGCCAAAACCCGCGGGGAAGGCGGATACCGAAACAAAGCCCGGGGCTGTGGACAAAAACCGGACTGCGGAAGGCGGGGAGCAAACCGGTACTGGGGAATCCGGCACAGAAGAGCCCGAACCGGGCGATGCGGAAACGATCAGAGAAGAGCGGGATGCCGACACCGGGCCGGATAACGAAGGCTGGATGTAGCGATGGTCGTCTCGGTGGGCGCAGTAGCCTCCCCCTCCCAGGGTATTTCCTACTACGAGCGCGATGGATATTACGCAAAAGACGACCCCGAACACCGCAACGCCAGCACATGGCAGGGCAAGGGCGCCGAGGCCCTGGGCCTTTTTGGCACCGTTGACCCGGACACCTTCCGGGCCGTGCTCGAAGGCCATATCCCCGACGGCTCGGGCAGGCGTTTGGGTCGGCGCGACAAGGGCGGGGAAGTCACCCACCGCCCGGGACGCGACCTGACCTTCTCCGCGCCAAAATCGGTTTCCCTGGCCGCGTTGGTGGGCGGCGACGAGCGGGTGGTCAGGGCCCATGACCGGGCCGTGGCGCGCACGCTCTCTTGGGTCGAGGAAAACACCGCCAAAACCCGCATGGCGGATCCAGACACCAAAAGGATGGTCCGGGTGGGCGACCAGAAAACGGTGGTGGCCACCTTCCGTCATGACACCTCCCGCAATCTCGATCCCCAGCTGCACACCCACGCCGTGCTCGCCAACATGCTTTTGGGCGAAGACAACAAATGGCGGTCCATGTCCAACGAGGCCCTTTACCGCCAGCAAAAACTGATCGGCATGATCTACCGCAGCGAACTGGCCCACAGCCTGTCGCGCCTGGGCTATTCGATTGAAAAAACCCACGCCGATGGAAGATTCGAGATCGCCGGGGTGTCCCGGGAAACCATCGAGGCGTTCTCCACCAGAAGAAAGGAAATCGAAATGGCGATGGCCGAAAGGGGCGGCCAGACTTCGGCGCAAAATCCGAGACTCGCCGAGAGAGCCGCACTCATGACCCGGGCGAGCAAGCGGGACGTGGACAAGGCGGTCCTGCGGGAAAGCTGGCAAAAACAGGCGGAAGGTCTCGGCCTGGACGCCAGGGAACTGGTGGAAGAGGCCAGACAGCGGGAGGTTTCCCGGGAAGGGAAAGATCCCAAACCTGCCCATGGCATCGGGAAAGCCCCTGTCGCACATACGGACGTTGCGGCGCGAACCGCCAGGCCGGGTCCAAAACTGCAATCAGAGCCGGATTTGGAACCGGAACCAGAATCAAAATCCGAAAAGACCACCCCCCAGCAGGCCGCCGAATGGGCCATGAGTCACCTCGCCGAACGCGACGCCGTGTTCAGCCGCACGGACATCCTCAAGGCGGCATTGAGCAAGGATCCCGGCGCCGTTCGCATTCTCGAAGCAAAGGAGGCGGTGGAGGAGCTGCTCGCCGATGGACGCCTGCATAGTGCCGAGGCCCATGCCTCGGGCGAAGGGCTGACCACCGACCAGGCGCTGACCGACGAGCGTGAAAACATCTCGCTCATGCGGGAAGGCCAGAACCGGGTTTCTCCCCTGATGCGAAGCTGGATGGTGAGCGCGCGGCTGCACAGGGGCGCATTGACGAAAGGACAACAGGAAGCCGCCAAGCTGATACTTGGCTCCAAAGACCGGGTGGTGGGCGTGCAGGGTTATGCCGGCACCGGCAAGACCACCATGCTGCGGCGGGTCAAACAACTCGCCGAAAAGAACGATTTTAGGATCGCGGGCCTTGCCCCTTCCGCATCCGCCGCCCAGACCCTGGCCTCGGAAGCGGGTATCGAAACCGAAACCCTTCAGCGTTTTCTGGCCCGCAACGCCGGAGTGGCCGAAGGCCGATTATCCCCAAAGGGCGAACGCGAAATGCGCGCTGCTTTCGAGAAGACGGTCCTGATCGTGGACGAGGGATCGCTCGCCTCGACCACCCAGGCCCGGGACCTGCTCAGGATCGCCAATACCCTGCGTGTGCCGCGTCTGGTACTCGTGGGCGACAAAAAGCAGCTCGACGCCGTGGATGCCGGAAAGCCCTTCGCCCAGCTGCAGGCGGCGGGCATGCGGACCGCGGTCATGGACGAGATCATGCGGCAACGCGATCCGGATCTAAAGGCCGCAGTGGAGGCGAGCCTGGCGGGGGAAATCCAACAGGCGTTCGAAAAGCTGGGAGACAGCATCGCCCAGGTCCAACCCGACAACATCGCCGGCGCGGTTGCCGCGAGATGGCTCAAACTCTCACCGGAAGACCGGGAGCGCACCGGCATCATGGCGCCGAGCCACAAGCTGCGCAACGCCGTCAACGGGCACATCCGGAAACGTCTTGAAAAGGAAGGGCAAATCCAGGGTCCCGAAATCACGCTGGAGAGGCTGGTCTCCAAGGGATACACCAATGCCGAAAAGTCCGTCGGCAAGAACTACCGGCGGGGAGACGTGGTTGTGTTCCACCGCCCCTACAGGCGGCTTGGCGTGGAAAAGGGGGAAGAGCGGATAGTGATGGCCTCCGACCCGGACAGCAACCGGGTCTTTTTGCGGGGAACCGACGGGCAGCCCCTAAAATGGGACCCGCGCCAGATCGCGGGAAAACGGGGCGGCTGCGAGGTGTACCGGACCGAAGAAATCCAACTGCGCGCCGGGGACTGCATCCGCTGGACCGCCAACGACAAAGTCCACGGCCTGGTCAACAGCCACACGGCGGAGGTGACGAAGATCACCCGGGACCGGATATCGCTAAAACTGGAGGACGGGCGCGAACTGAATCTCGACAAGAACAGCCAACAGATGCGCCATATCGACCACGCCTGGGCCTCGACCGTCCACGCCTTCCAGGGCCGCACCGTGGACAACGTGATCGCCGCCGTGGAAGCAAAACACCCGAACCTGACGACCCAGAAGAGTTTTTATGTGGAAATCAGCCGGGCAAGGGACCGGGCGGAACTGGTCACCGATGACGCCAGGGCGCTGAAGGAGCAACTAGAGGCGGTCACCGGAGAGCGCATGGCGGCGCTGGAAAGCATCGGGGAAACGAAGCGCGAAGGACCGGAACAAGCGGCTGGCGCCCCGTCGAAAGAAGAGTTGGCGTCAAGCAGGGAGGCGGAGTCGGAACCAGCCCGGGATTACCCCGACACGGCTATGGAAGGCTCGTCAAACGAGGACACAGTGCCGGATCTGGTTCGGGAACCTATGGAGTACAGACAATCTGGGACGATGAAAAAGGAGCCAAACCGTGAGCGGGTTCATCAACGGGATTTGGGATTGGAGCTGTGAATCGCGGGCAATGCGCGAGAATTTCTGGTATACAATATCATTCGCTCAGAAAATTCCACGCCGCAGGGCAGCTAAGACAATAACATGATCAATTTTCCTATATTCAAGAAATTAGAAATCACGAACTTTGGTCTTTACCCAGGAAAAGATGGTAATTCTGGTCTCTCAGTCGACTTCCGACCCGGGCTCACTCTTGTGCTGGGTGCGAATGGCTTGGGAAAAACTACGTTTGTGACAATTCTTTATCGACTGCTTACTGGCCCATACGATATACCCGCTCTCACCGCACGCACGAATCTTGGCACAGCCAAACTTAAACCTACAGCTCTTAGCTCGACCGCTAAGAGGGTATTCGCAAGACGCGTCACGGATGGAGCTAAAAACGCTTACGCCAACTTGACACTTTGTATTGGCGAAACCGAAGTCAATATTCAACGACACCTCCGTGACTTATCCCTAACTAATTTCTTGGTCAATTCCGAGTCAATGAAACTTGATGAAACTGAGAACTTTCAGCATCATATCACAAATCTTTCAGGCCTCTGGTCTTTTGGTGATTGGATACTTCTTCTCAGGCATATGGTGTTTTACTTCGAAGATAGAAGAGCTCTTGTTTGGGATCCATCAGCTCAACGCCAACTATTGCGAATGTTGTTGTTGCCGGAGTCCGCAGCTAAGAAATGGACTGAAGATGAGCGCAATATATTGGAACTAGATAGTCGAATGAGAAATCTTCAATTCGCAGTATATCGAGAAGAGAAAACACTCACAGAGATTGAAACTCAAGTTCGCGGTAGCGTAAACATTCGCGAAGAGCTGCAGACCTTAGAAAAATTTCAGTCATCAGATTTACCCCAGCGCGAAGAATTAAGTCAGAATTTTATACAGCTTGATAATACGCGACAAGAAGCACGTTTGCGCCACTTAAAGGCACAGCAGGAACGAGAAACTCGATATCGTAAGTTTGAACGAGCGAAGCTGTTGGCGGTTCAATCACGTTTCCCACAAAGATCAGAAAGCGCCCGATACATCCTAGAACATCTCTTTACAGAGGCGGATTGTCTGGTTTGTGGTAGTCATGCCCCAGAGGCGGCTGCTCTAATCCAAAGACGGATTACAGAGAATGATTGCGTCGTTTGCGGGACTGATCTCTCAAATTCAGTCGCAGAAGTTACGGCAGCAGATATTGCGGATCGTCGGGTTAAAAGTACTGAGAAGGCATTGAAAGAGATTGAACCAGAACTTGCTGCTGCCACACGAGAGTATAACGAAGCAACAAGGGATTTTAAAGAAGCCAGCGAGCAGATAGCGAGCCTAGACGCAAAAATCTCAGAAAGATCTGCTCGGATCGACGTTTTGATCAGCCAACTTCCACCGAGCGAACAAGAAATACACAAGCAACGATCAGACTTGGCTGCAATGCGAAGTCGCACTGAAGCGATTGCTTCGGAACTAACACAAAAGCGCAATGCCTTTAGCAAATTTATTGACGCACGGAATAAATCAATAATCCTGCACTCCTCGGAGATCATGGAAAAATTCTCAACCTACGCCAAAGGATTTTTATTGGAAACTGTCAAGCTTGTTTGGTCACCACAGAAGGCGCGAGTTGGACAAACTGGAGAAGCAATCCAATTTCCGGCATTCGAACTGGATATGACAGGCACTGATTTTCCTACCGCAGTTCGTAGAACTGGACCGGAGCAAGTTTCCGAAAGTCAGCGTGAATTTATTGATCTCGCATTTCGCATGTCATTGATGCAAGTCGCTAGCAATCACGGGCATAGCAGTCTAATCATAGATGCACCAGAATCCTCCCTCGATGCAGTCTTCGTTGCCAGGGCAGCAGATGTACTGGCGCAGTTTGCTCATAACACAAGCGGCAACCGATTGGCCATCACAGCCAACCTAGTGGAAGGAGATCTTATTCCGGAACTTGTGAAGCGTGCAGCTCCAGCGGGTGAACGTGTTTCACGCATCGTCGATCTCTTTGAAATTGCCGAACCGACTGCAGCTATACGAGAACTTACCACTGAGTATCGCGATTTGAAAGATCGCCTGATTGCAAAGATTAGCTCACGCCCGGTAAGCGACCATATGGATTCGACACAGGAAAAGAGCAGCTCGAATGACTAGCGACCAAACTAATATTCTCCGGAGGCGTGTGCGTCTAGTGATCCTTCTAGATGCAGCTGAAGCCGCCGGACTCGTTCCAATTAAAATTGTCTGGCTACACGCTTTCGCCTACCTTTCCAACGTCCTGGCACCGGTTTGGGACTTGCCGGCACTTGAGGATACGGTACTTAAACGACAAGGCGGTCCGTTTTATCCTGAGCTTCAACATGATTTGGATCGACTAATTGGTATTGGTGTCGCAGAAGTTTCAGCAATTGGTCGCGTACAAGATAAATTTAAGCGCTGGCGTCTTGACGGTGCATACCGCCTCAATAGACAGTTCGCGGACCCGATTCTCAGTTCTCTCGAAAGATTCGAAGAGGAAAGCCGTCTTGGGAATTTTGTGCGCGAACTGGGCTATGCGTTGTCAGCCCTCAGTGATGAAGATCTGGATATGGCAGTAACGGAAGATGCCACCTATTCCGATCATATGGTTTCAATTGATAATGTAATCGATTTTGGGCCTAGGCGCGGCAAGAATTACACCGTCGCAGCAGCCCACGAATTTTCGCGCTCGATTCCTGGCGGCTACGCCACCTCGGGAGAGAAGCTTCATCTCTATGTCCGTCATCTTCACAGGAGGATGCACGGTGATCGATAAAGGAGAAACTCTAGGTCCATGGGAAGATGCGAACTTCCAAGGAACTGCCAGTTCTAATGCAGGCATAGGAGCCGACGCAAACGTACCGGCCTCCATACGATTTCGTTCAAATGTTGTCAAGCTAATGCGCAGTCGATTGGCAATTGACTCGAAACCCAAAGAATTGAATCTGCCTGCCATCTTTCTTTTCCAACCCTCGCCACCAAATTTGACCGGACAAGCAGTTCTTACACGTGTCCCTATGCTAGACAATGGCAGACATGAGCTAAATGGAAAGATTTGGTTTGTCGGCGCCGCGTCTGGGTCCGGCCATTTTACTCCTTTCGAGTTTGATGACGATGATCGATTGTTCAGATTCGTGACAGATGAACTAAAACTTGGGTGCGTATCAGCAATAATCTTCGATCCTCGAGTTACCAATCCTCCACTTCGGCACTATACAAACGGCTTAAGTGATCCTAATTCTTTCAAGGAGATTCTCCTTGGGACCGACGAGGTATCTTTGTATCATGTCTGTAGAGCCATTGACCTCACATATAAAGAAAAAATGAAGACTCCAAGTGCGCAACCAAAAAATGGAAAGCTTTGGAAAAATAGATCTAAGCAGTTCCCTTTCAGCGATGCTGAAGACAAAATACAAATGTATCTCGAGATTGCGCTGAATATTGCTTTTCCGTCATGTACTATTCGAGCAGAACGGACCATGCCAGAAGGTCGTCCTGATATAGAAATCTCTGAGAGCGACCCCAATGAACGCAGTAAGATAACGCAACACGCTGTTTTAGAGTTAAAAGTCGTACGTAGTTTTACAGAATCAGGGAGGACAGTCTCAGAACATAAATCAAAGGAGTGGATTCGATCTGGAGTCCAGCAGGCTGCTGCTTACCGAGATGGCAATGGGGCAAGATGGGGAGCGCTATGCTGCTTCGATATGCGACGTGAAAATATTGGTGATAACGCATGCTTCGATCATGTTTCTCAAATTGCCGACACTCTCAATATCTCTCTTAAACGTTGGTTTCTTTATGCTTCTCCCGCTCAATTGCGTACCGAATTGGCTGCACAAGAGAACTAAGCGTTACTTTCAATCACAATCAGCGTTTCCGCCAACTCCGGCCTTCCTCCCTGCTGCGCTGATGAACGCATAGAGCGAAACGGTTCTTTTTGTCTTACTTTCCATCCCGATGCTTCTGCAAGTTCTACGAGAATTTCAGCGGTTGCAATGTTAATTCCAGCGTACCGGCTATCCCCGACTACCAGCCATGTTCCTCCGCCTGGATTTAGGCACTGCTGGACCCGCCTGACGACGCCAATGAGATCAGCAAAATATCCCCCGACCATCTCAGGAATACGGTGGTCCCATAGTAATGAACGCGCATCAATTAGTTGTGCCATAGTTTTGTCCAGTTTTTGCGATCCTTTGGGTGGCGCGGTAAAAGTGCGGGATACTTGTACGTGAGATGTAAGTGACGCTTGTCGTAACGCTCTATTACATGCAGCCGTTTTAAGGTATCCAAGAATCCAGAGTTCTATGTTATATACATCAGTATAGTCAAAAGAGTTCGGATATGGCGGTGAAAATATTGCTAAATCCCATCTACCCCGTTTTAACGCTGATCGACTGTCTCCGCGGACGAGCTTGTATGAGAGCTCCTTCCTGTTGGCGTATTGATGAATATCACTAATCGCTTCTCGAGCAGCAGTAAAGAATGCATTATCTACCGAAATAGAATCCTGGCTTCCATCTTGCCAGTTTCGCCGGTATCGTCTCCCTTTTCCGCTAATAACAACATTACTCAAACTCACAAGGGTGCCACCCAACAAAATCAAGAAAAGGCGACGATGGTCACTATTTTTCATCTTATATATTGAAGACTTGATTTCAGAAATTCTAGAGGCAATATCACGATTAAATATCCAGCGTTCCTTGACTCCTGGTTCTACAAATGTTGCAGGTAAATGAGATAACGATTGTAGTGATTGATCGCGGTAATCCGATAAATGTTGAGCAATTTCTCCAATATCCCGAGCAAGAGCATCGGAATTGTAGCGAAATAGTTTCGCTTCAATTAGATCAGCCAGAAAAGGGTTGACTTCAAATGTAGTCGGACGAATGCCCAAGAATTGGCAGGCAAGTGCAGTTGTTCCGGACCCGCCAAACGGATCTAGACATTCTCGTACGGGAATAGTGCTTTCTTCGACAGCTCTGGCTATCAACTCCGGCGGATATGCTTCCTTAAACTTTTGCCAAGTTTGAAATGGAAGATCGTCAGCACCCGCGTTGGTGCCAAGAGAAGCAATTGATCGGCTCTTGGTCCAATCTGAAAATGTGACTATCATGGCTATTTCCCGTGCCACCTCTAGCACGAACATTGCGTGAACTAGGCGGGCGGGGTGCCTGTATTTCGATATAATTCAGTTACTTAAGCCGATATCGAATGACTCCACCCATGACGAATTGTAATCTAGAACCCATTCGTTTTCCAAGCTGCAAGGGCCGTCTCGTGGAGGCATCTTTTTCCGGCGACGCTATGCTGTTGCGTCAGGCCAACCGATGCTGGGATTGACTCGCCGATCCGCGCTGTCCTTGATTGATCGGCGTCGTCAGGCTAGTTGCCGGCATGCGCCTTCGACAATGGTGCGGCAGCGGGTGAATGCGCTGGCGCTGGGATTCGAAGACTTGGACGACCGCGACGAGTTGTGGGCGGACCCGGCGCTTCCACCCTGTGCCGTTTCAAGCAAGTGATGGGTCGTGCGGACGCCGTGCGCCTACACGAGGCACCGGTGGAATCGTTCGTCGCTTCCTTACCGTGCCCGCCCCGCCGTCTGGTGCTGGATTTCGATGCCACCGAAGATCCAGTGCGCGTGTCCGACGGGTTCCCCTACGTCGCCAAGTCCTGGTGCGGGCGAGAACGGCGGATGATCGTCAAGGCCGAACATGCCGCGTGGAGCGCCAACCCGCGTTACTTCGCCCAACCTTAAAGGCGTGCCGCAATGGCTGTACGACCGGGTCTACTGCGCCCGCAGTGACAGGGAGAACCGGATCAAGGAGCAGCAGCTCGACCTGTTCGCGAACTGCGCCAGTTGCCACTCCTGGTGGCCGAACCAGTACCGGCTGCTGCTCTCCACCCTGGCCTATGTGCTGTTGGAAGCCATTCGCCGCCGTCGTGTTTTGCAACACCCGGCCAGCAACCATCACTCGACCACTTCTATGCACCAAGTGGTTACGATTTGTATTCTCAGGCCCTGACCTGTCTGTAACCGATCATGACACCCTTCTCTTCGAGGGTGCGCAGATATCGGTCGGCATCGGCGTCAAGCGGCTGTTCAGAGACTATGTAGAGGCATTTTGGTCTGGCCGGTTCCGGCCAGTAGGCGTACTCAAGCAATTGCCCCATGGCATTTCGTATGGCAAGGCGCGCGGAAGAATCAGTCTTTATCTCGTAAAATTCCAACCCCCCATCCCGTCGCGCGACCAGGTCTATGAAACCGCCCCTGCCGTCTGGATTTTCTGTGGCGACCTCTGCGTTTTCGTCTTCAAGCTCCCGTTTCAGCGCCTTTTGAACCATCCTGTGGCGCAGGGACACATGGGAGACTCCACGTTCCCTATTGTATCTTGTAGTCTGGGAGTGTTCCTCATTAGTTTTTGGCGGGTCGGGTTGGAACACGAATCCGCGTGGTGAATGCAATTCCGGGAGTTCACAGCGAGTCTCAAACTCAATGGTCTTGTAAACGGGCAGCAGTGTGTCGAAATCACGCAGAACGACCTTGGGATCAAATTCCTCCAACCGGCCCAACTTGCCAACAACGATAAACGAGCCTGGGTTGTACAGATCTTCCGCCACACGCCGGGGCGGGTAATTTGGGCTGCGCCCCCGTTCCGTCCAATCCCACATATTGAAATCGAGCCGGTGAAAGTGCTCCCCGTAATTTTCGAGCAAAGCGCTGAGTTTGCGTAGTTTTGGGTACAGAATGCTCACATCTGGCACTTCCCTGCAGGGTTTCAGGGAGAGTGCGATACCCCAACGGAGCAAATTCTCGCCCTCATCGACGCTGATGTTGAACTGAATTTCTTTTTGGCCACCAACATGACGGGCCCAAGACTCGTCAGTGAGTCTGAACGGTAGCTGGCATGGCTTTCGCTGCAAGGGTCGGCGAGTCTTGCGAATATCTTGCAGCTTCCCAAATTTAAAGCCGTCGGCGTGACGGTTTAGACTTTCCAGAATCTCGTTCAGGCTCTGGGGCATCAATTGTTGACCAAATCTCTACAATACCGCATGGTACTAAAAAATCGGCTTGTACAAATAGAGCCGGGAGATTTCCAGAGACTGCGAGAGAATTGAACAGCGCTTCACGACAGTTCTCTTCGGGGGCTGCTTGCTTGACGATAGGCCAGGGTGCGCTTCCTGTCCCCGTCGCTCTCGCGCCAACCTTTACGCAGGAGTATGGCGGGGGGGGGGGTTCCGGCTAGTGAGGTTCGATTGCGAATCTTCGACAACGTGTCCGAATCGATTCATGAACGGGATGCGTTTTTCACAATTGCCTGTTGCGTTGAAGCCGCTTCCTTTCGCAGCGTATTCAGTTCCTCTTGACGCCCATCACCAAGCAACTCGTTGCGCTTGAGCGTGGCCAGCATGTACACGCCGCGATAGATTTTCTCAATCTGGGTCTGTATCCCGGGAGGCAAGGCAGCGGCCTCTGCTCCGAAATCTTCGGGAAATTCGCCCGAGACGAAAGCCAATGCCGCCTGTCGCGCCAACTGTGAAGGCGTTACCTTGCGCTTTTCGGCTTCGGCTTCGATCAGGCTCCATTCCGCATCGGTGAACCGAATGCCCCGGTTCTTGCGGCGGGATTCCCGATCCGGGGATTTGGTGTTTTCGACCGGGTTGCCCGTTTGCTCGGTCATGTGACGTGCCCTGTGTTGCCTTGGCGGCGGCATTCACCGGAAATCATACCGAAACTTGCCGCACTTGGCCCAGCCGGGCGGGACTGGTGCTCAAAGTGGGGCCCTACAGCAATCCAGTGGGGCAGCGCGGTACCGTCAATTCAGCAGCACGTTGGATTGCGCGGGCTCCTGTTGCGTCCCGCCAGGCTGGGAAAGCGCCTGGATCAGCCATAGGGCGAACAGTCCCACGAGGGTCAGCACGATAAAATGTGTCAGCAAATACAGAAAATCCGCCCAGTTTCGCAACAGAAATGTTTCCACCATTGGCATGAGCACCAGTCCGGCCACGCTCAGCCAGGACATCAACATGGTCAGACATCCGATCAGAAGCATTCGCTTGGTCGTCCTGTTGCGGCGCTCGATGGCCTTGAGTCCGCGTTGAATCGTGACCGCGATGGAGATGCCGGTGAAGGTGATGGCCAGCAGGATGTAGAACTGGGTGGCCGGTAACTCGGGATACATCAGGCAGCGGCAGGACGAAAATCTGGAAAATTCCGCCAGACTTCCTCCCGAAGCGGCCCGAATCTGAGATTTGCCACTTCATCAAACCTCTCAGGAAGCACCTTCCGGCAGTCCAGCACCTCGAATTTTCGCTCACCCGCCCCATAGGCATGGCTGGACAAATAGGTAATCCTGCCCTTGTCGATGATTTTGTAGTGGGTTTGGTCCTGGGGTCGGCCGTCCGGCTGATCGCCCTTGGCGGGGGCATAAATTTCAACGCGTTCACGCCCCGCCAGCTCCTTGCGCAACAGCAATTCTTCATCGGCGTTGAAGAAAAACCGGGCCCTGAAGTGGGGCGTTTCGTCCAGCTTCCGCTTGAGTGCTTCCACTACTACACTATTTTCGTACACGGATCCGTCCATCCGATTGCCGTCATCGAACACCTCGATCTCATCCCTGGCGAACCGAATCAGGTTGACCATCATGCTTGCCACGTCTTCGTCGCTGTTGGTGCTGCTGAAACTTTCCACAGCCCGCAACTCGTCGCCGAGCGCCCACATCTGGCTCAGTTCCCGATACTTCCGAAAAAACCAATAGGCCACGAGCAGGCAAAACAATACCAAAACGCCCAGGGCGATCTGCTGCGCCAACAATTCACTCATGAGAATCCTCGCGCTGAGATAATTTGCTTAGTTATCAGACAGTTGCCACGTTGCATGAACTGCGCCAATGTCAGTATGCACGATTCCCGCAGGGACGGGAAGGCTAGCACCAGGCGGCATTATCGTCAAATGCCAGGTCAGCCGTGTCAGGTCAGCCGTTCGGCGCGGGCCGCCCGACTCGTGTTAGGCGGCGCCTAACACGGAGTGAACTCGCGTGTAACACGTGTTCCACGCAGGAAAATGGATCATATCCGGGCGCATTTTATGGCAGTCAAGAGTCCCCGGGACAGAGTTGCTCTGTGTTACCCCCTCGCTCCATCAACATGGTGTCTACGTTTGTCGCAGGAATCGCAAGGAACGGTAGATCAAGCGCAGATGTGGCGGGGATGGCAGCATGCTGCGTGGGGTGTGAATGCGAGCCGCCTCCGGCGTCCGGGATGGCTCTGATGCGGGGTTTTCAGGGAAGGGAAATCGCCGTCGGCGAAGCCGGCGGGAAGGAGCCGCCGTGGCGACTGAGCGGCGGGAAGTGGTGCGGGAGTCGCGGCCGGTTGTGCGAAGCACACTGCCGCAGGCGGAAGCGGCGCGGCCCGCGCTTCGCGGCCTGCATGGCAGGCCGTGGCGCGGAGCGCGGTGAAAGGCGAAGCCGACGCCGGCGACGCCGGACGTGCCGCGGCGTCCGGCTCAGTGGCGGGCGCCGAGGGCGCCGCAGTCGAATGCGATGGCGGATGCGATTTCTTCGACGGCTTCTTCGACAGAGTCGAAGAGTTCGCCGTCGAGCAGCGATAGCAGGAACAAGACCTCAAGCCAGTCGCGGCTTACGGCGAGACGCCATTTGGTGCCGGCATCGGTTGCGACGGGCGACAGCGTGATGGATTCGTTGCGCATGGGAAGTCTCCTTCGTTGGGCGCCGGCCGGATTGCCGACGATTCCCATCGGCCACGCGCGCGCAGCGCAGTCACCGCGCAGCGGCCGGAACGCAGTGAAGGACCCCGAAGGGGTTGACGCGGGAGCACGTGTGGGAGTATGGGATTCGGCGGCGATGCGGTAAGCGCCCATCCTATCGGGGCGCAGCCCCGCCGGGCAAGCGGAGCGCGCAGTGAGCGAAGCGAACGGAGGCGCGAGGGATACCCGCCCGCAGGGCCGAGACCGCGCAGCGGGCTCGGCAGGGTAGCCCGGTCGCGAAGCGACGCGCCCGGCCCAATCGGACGGAACGCCGGGTGCGCAAGCATGATCGACGCGAAGGCCAGTCATGCTGTCGCCATCGACATGCCTGACAGCAGCACCGGAGTAGACAGCATCGACTGTTGCTTGTTTGCGTGGAGCGTAGCGATGGGGAGAAGTGGCCCACGACGCCACTATTATCGCGTCGCATGTGCGGGAAGGAGCGCAGAATAAGCGGCGGAGCCGCCGCGGAGCGCGACGCCGCAGGCGGCGCGCGAAGCGAAGGAGGATGGGGGCGAGACCGGATTCGCGGGATGAGAAAGAAACGGGCCGCGCCACCGAAGCGACGCGACCCGCGTTCGTGGTGCGGCTCACGCCGCCTGGCAGCGCTGCACCGGTATGCCGAGCTTGACCGCCTTGTCGACCAGGTTGCCGGTGATGCCGGAACCCGGGAAGGCGATGACCCCGCGCGGCAGCAGGTTGAGCAACTCGTCGTTGCGGCGGAACGGGGCAGCCTTGCCGTGCCGGTCCCAGTCGGGCTTGCAGACGATCTGGTGCACCCCGTTGCGGTCGGCCCAGGACGCGGCCAGTTTCTCGACGCCGGGCGCGCCGCCGTGCACCAGCACCATGTCGCTGTATTTGGCCTTCGCCTTCTCCAGCCGCCGGAAGATAGCTTCGGCGTCGCTGACGGTCTTGCCGCCGGCGATGGCGATCAGCGTACCCTCCGGAATGTGCGCGCTGTTCTCCTTGTCCTGCTTCGCACGCAGATAATCTCGCGCGTCGATCGCCGCCGATGTCAGCCTGCCGGTTTGCGAGATGTGACTGCCGTGCCGCGGCCGCCAGACCTCGCCGGTGATTCCCCGGTAGGTTTCCGCCGCCGCGTCGCGCATCTTCTCGAAGGCGTCGCGCCGCTTGCCCAGGTTCTGGGCGCGGTCGGTGACCAGTTCCAGCCGGTGGGACTGTATCTCGGTGCCGTCCTGCTCGCGCTGCAGGTCGCGCAGCTCGGGCGTGAGCCGGTCCACCGCCCGGTCGAGCCGTCTGACCTGTGCGTCGAGCATGTTGCAAAATCCCCACAGCAGGCTTTCCCGCTCGTCCGAAAGCTGCGTGCCCTCGGGCGTGACGATATCGGAAAGCAGTTTTACCGATTCGCGGACGCAGGCGAGCGCGTCGTCCTCGTCCCAGACTTCCCTGGGATCGAACTCGTCGCGTTCGGGCGCCGCGCCGAACAGCCTGGCGTGGTCGCAGGCGACGGACATGGGGGATTCCCCGGAAGCGGCAGTGAAAGTGAAGTCGAACTCGTTCATGGTCGTATTCCTCAAAAGGTAATTGAAAGTGTCGTGCAGACCCGCCGGGCGGATACTCCCGACGTTGGCCCCTTGTTTCACGCGCGCGCAGCGGAGCCACCGCGCAGCGGCCGTAACGCAGTGAAGGACCCCGCAGGGGTTGGCGCAGTGAGCACGTGTGGGACAATGGGCCTTCGTCGGGAGTAGTTACCCTCGATCGAAGGGAGGCAAGCGAAGCGCGCAGCGAGCGTGGAGCGAGCGGAGGAATCGGGCGGCGGCCGCTGCCGCGCCGCATCGCCCGGACCGCGCCCGTTGCCCTGTCTCACCACAGCGGGTGCGTATCCACCAACCGCAAAGTCTCCTCGCGCACGCGGCCGCGCTCCTTCACCCGCCGTTGGCCGCGCGGATCTTCGTCGAGATGAATGACGAAGACGTGCGTTCCCGGCTTCGTAACATCCTCGTAACGGTTCACGTCGCCGATGCAGCGGCCGTCCTCGCGGATGCGCCATTCGCCCGCGCCGACCCGCTCGAACTCGATCCCGTCCGGCGCGGTCGCGGCTAGGTCGCGTTTCAGGTTCACGATGCTGCTCATGCTCTCTCTCCAGACCGGGCTGATTCACGCACTCGCAAGCCCGCCTCCCCTTCCGCCGCCGGGTCCCTCCGCAGCAGCGGCGAGAGCCGGGCGGCGATGGCCGCTGGACCTAGGGCGAGCAGGTCGTCGTTGAAATCTCCCCCCGCGGGAACAATGACCGTGGCGGCGACGCCGGCCCGCGCGCAGCGGCGGGCGAGGCGTTCGGCGGCGCGCGTCCCCTCGCCGTCGTTGTCGCGCGCCACGATCAGGCGCCGGATGCCGGGCGGCGGCGCGAACGCGCCGAGGCTGCCGGCGGAAAGCGCCGCGGCCGCGGTGATTTCCGGGAGGGCGGCGACCAGGGAGAGCACGGTTTCGATGCCCTCGCCGGCGAGCAGCGTGTCGCCCGGCGTTCCAAAGCGGACCGCGTGGCCGTGAATCCGCCCGAGCGCCTTGCGCGGGGCGTGGAGATTCGCCTTGACCGGCGCGAGCGGATCGAGCCAGGTGCGCTGCACGCCGGTGACGGCGCCGTCGTCTCCGGTCACGGCGGCGACCAGGGCGGGCAGGCTGCCGGCCCCGTCGTGCTCGCGGTAGCGCAGCGCGGGGTGAAAGCGCAGCGCCGCGAAGCGGCAATGCGCGAGCCCCCGGGCGCGCAGGTAGCGTTCCGCGCGGGTGCCGTCGATGGCGCGGCACTGGCGCCACAGGCGCCGGGCCGAGGCGCAGGTGTCCCGGCCTGCGCGACGAAGCGGTCCCGGCGCTGCCGGCAGCGCCAGAAAGGCTCTCGCCTCGGCGAGCGCCGCGCGCAGCGTGGGCGCTTCCGAGCGGTGGCGAATGATGTCGAGCAGATCGCCGTGCTCGCCGGTGGCGGCGTCGGTCCATTTGCCGGGCGCGCCCGGGCCGTCCAGGCGCACATACAGCGAGCGCCCGCTGGCGCCGTCGAGATCCCCCGCCACCCAGTAGCGGCCCTGGCGGCGACCGTGGGGCAGGTAGCGGCGGCAGACGGCTTCGGCGCAACGCGCGAGCGCGGCGGCGGTCGCGGCGGCGTTCATGGCGCCGCCCCGGGGCGGGATGGGAAAAAGGGCATGAAGGTCTCCGGTGGGCGGGGGGGTTCCTCCGGTACCGGCCGCGCTCTGTCTCCCGGCGGAGCAGGGCGCGGCGCGCGGTAACGGTTGCGAAAGGGTGCGGCAAGGCGAGCCGGAGCGTCAGCGGCTGGAGCTTGCTCCGGACTTCCCGCAAAAAAAGGGGCCGGCGCCGAAGCACCGACCCCTCGGGGAGACAAGCGGGTTGCCGGACTAGAACGGGATATCGTCGTCGTCGAAGCCGTCGGTCACCGAGCCGGACGCCGCGCCGTTGTTCGGCGCATCGCCGTCCTGCGCGGGCTGACCGCTGTTGGCGGCAGCCGCGCCGTTCGGCCGTTCGAGGAACTGCACGCGCCCGCCGGGCACGAGCAGGATCTCGGTGGAATACCGGTCGGACTCCTCGCCTTCCTTGCGCCACTTCCGGGTCTGCAGCTTGCCGTCGATGAAGACCAGGCGGCCCTTCGTGGCGTGCTTCTCCAGCATGTCGATCAGACCTTCCTGGAAAGTGACGATGCGGTGCCACTCGGTCTTGTCGACGCGCTCGCCGGTCTGCTTGTTCAGGTAGGACTCGTCGGTTGCGACCGACAGGTTCGCGACGCGCCCGCCCGAGGTGAGGTTGTTGATGGAAACGTCGTTGCCGAGACGGCCGATCAGTTCCACGCGGTTCAATCCAAACATGGTGATGCTCCTGTTTCAGTTACGATTACGATGGGTTTGCGAAGGGGGGAAGCCGGGCAGTTCTTTCTCCCCGGCCCCCCGCCGTTCACCCTTCCTTCGCTTCCCTCCAACCCGCCTGCGGCAGGGGTTCGGGGAATGGGCAGGAGCGGGCTTGATCGTCGACCAGGGCGTCGCGGACGCAATCGGCGTCCAGACCCAGGTCTGCGAGCAGTTCGCGGGATTCGGGACGGATGGGATCGGATTCGGATTCGAATCGGTACATGGAGAATCTCCTTGGAACGCCCGGCGCGAGGGAGACCGCCCCCCTCTCGACCGCCGGGCGTTCGCCCGCCGCCACGCGGCACTCCAGCGCGGAAGGGGAAAGTGGGATCAGGCGGCGGCGCGGATGGCCCGCAGGCGCAGGCAGGTTTCCCGCGGCGAGACCCGCGCCAGGTTGAACGCGGGAATGCCGTGGGCGTCCGCGATGCGCAGCGCAAGACCGGTGCCTCCGGTGACGGCGCCGCCGGGCGTCCAGGCCACCACCGCGGCGACGGGACTGTCCAGGCCGGGCCCGAGCAGGACTGCGGCGTTGCGGGCATGCAGCTTGCGCACGGCTATCGAACAACGGTCCCAGGCCGGATGCGCCTGCCGGGCCGCTTCCGTCCAGGCGGCGAGTTCCCCCGGGCCGGGCGCGTGGCAGTGCGGGCCGCGGTGGCCGTTAAAACCGTCCCAGGGCAGGTAGAGGCTGCGGCTGCCGTTCGGCGTTCCCCTGGCAAAAGCGGCGTCGGCCCCGTTCGCGCCGCCGGTCGCCAGCAGCCAGCCCTCGCGCGCGAGCCAGTTCGCGATGGCGGTCATGTTCGCCAGCACAGGACGGGGCGTAGCGCGGGCGCCGATACCGGCATAGGTGAAGTTCTTCATGTCTTTTCCTCCGGGATGCGGGTGGGCGGCCGCGGTTCTCTCTCCGTCACGCGGCCCTCGCCCCGGACCGGCTGTCCTCCGGCTCCCCGAACAAACGATCAGTGCAGGTGCCCGTTTCCGTTGTCCTCGCCGGCATCGTCGTCTTGCATGGAAGCGGCGACCATGGCGGTCCAGGCGTCGCGGTCGAGGCCGAGGCGGCGGTTGAGCTTGTCGCAGATGGTGAGGGCGTCGTCGAGGTGGAGCGCGATCAGGGCGGTCGGGACGTGGCCGGTCAGGCCCTCGATGACGATGCGGATCTGTTGCACTTCCGCCTCGGCGTCCCAGGCGGGCGTAAAACAGAAGTTCGGGCGGTCGGGCAGGGATTGCGCGGTCATGGCGTTGCCTCCTTGGCTGGTGGAAAAGACGAAAGGCCCGGGCGGTCGATGATACGCACCGCGGCTGCGCCGGCGCCAGCATTCATTCCTGACGGCCGACGCGGCCGGCGGCACGTGCCCCGCCGCTGTGCGATTTCGGGCAAGGATCGCGGGTGGCGGGGGAAAGCGATTCGAGTCGTGGGTATGAGATTCAGCAATATGGAACCGGAACTGCGGCACCTGGAATCGGATGGCGTCATTCGACGAATATTCGAAATCCCGACGTTCATGGATTGCTGTGATTCGTCGATATTTGGTGTTAAGTTCTGAAAATGGGCTGAATGCGAGGGGTCCACAGATCATGAACACGCACCCGAACCTGGTCAGTGTCACCGATATCGTCAATCGCGCGGAAACGCTGTATGAGGACAGGTTCAAGACGACTTGTGAAGCAGAACATTCCGGCAAGTTCGTCGCGATCAACGTGGTCGATGAAACCATGCATGTCGGGGAGTATCCCGAAGACGCGATGCGGGCCGCGCGCAACGGATCGGAAGACGGGTTGTTCCATCTGATAAAGATAGGATCTCCCTGCGCGTACGACCTGGGATTCACGGGAAGCCAGTATGTCGGTAGTCATTCGGGGCAGCTTTGACGTAAGGGGCGCCCCCCGAGTGCGCATTCATGTCTTCAGGGATATCCATTCCGCGCCGGGAATGGCCCTGGACGGACTGATCGACACCGGCTTTTCCGGTTTCCTGCAATTCTCGTCAAGTCACGCGCGGCAACTGTCGTTGCGTATCGACGGTACGGCAAGGGTTCTTCTGGCGAACAATACGACAGCGATAGTAAAGACCGCGTCCGCGATGGTAGCGCTTGCCGGGCAGCAGCAGGCGGGGGAGGTGCAGATAGCCGATACCATGCAGGAAGTGCTGCTCGGGCGGCGGTTCCTGAAGATATTCGAAAGAGCGCTGATCGTATCCGAAAATATCGGAGTCATTTTGATCAAGGAGGGATACCTGTCAAGTATCCTGAACGGTCGTTGAAACGCGAGGCAGGTTTCCCGTAAGGAACCGGAATCGCCATGCAAGTCCGCCGCCAGCCGGCGGCACGCGCCTGTCACGGCGCGGCCGGATAGCGCCGCAGCACGCGTTCGAGGACGTCCGCGTCCGGGGCGAAGATGCGCGCGCGGAAGGAGACGATCTCCACCGTGCAGCCCATGCGCTTCAGGGCCGGCAGGTCGGTGTCCGCCGGACCCTCGATCTCGGTCCGGGGCGCGCCGAAGATGCGCCGCCGGGCGATGCGCCAGCCGTTGGCCAGGGGCAGCGCGCTGCCGTTCTCCATGACGGCGGCGAAGGCCTCGGCGCCGGTGAGCGCCACGCCGCCCAGCCCGAAATTCCCCCGCACCGCCCGCGCCTGGTCGGCGTCGAGCATGCGGCCTATCAGTGCCTCGCCGGCATCGGTCGTGAGCCGGCGCACGCGCAGGTTCTCGGTGGGCAGCCGGTCCCAGACGGGCAGCAGCAGCCCGGTGGCGAGCCAGAACCGCGCCTCGGTGTGGGAGGGCAAGCCGGCGGTCTCGGTTTCCCAGCACTGCCGCCATTCGCTCACCCGGGCCGGCCGCCAGTGCGATTTCCGCAGCTCCTCCGTCGCGACGATGTCCCGGCCCGCAGGCCGCAGGAGGTAGACGCGGGGCACCAAGCCGCCGTCCTCCAGGGTGCGCGAGGGCGCGGACAGCATGGCGGCGGCCCTGCCGGAGCGCTCGTTGACCAGCAGGCGCGCGGCCCTGCCGGCGGCGGGATCGCGCGCGGCGCTGGCCAGGGCCTCGTCCGCGGGCAGCGGGCGCAGGCGGTCGCGGCGCAGGACCTCGACCAGCTCGGTCCTGGCCCCGCCGGCTTCCCGCAGGGTCTCGCGGCCGGCGGTTTCCAGCGAGTCGGCGCGCAGGGTCTCCACGCCGGTCTCGTACGCGCCGGCCTCGATGGCCTGTTCGATATTGCCGGCGATGCGCGCTTCCAGATCGGCGAAAAGCGCGTTCTGCTCGGCGATGGGCAGCGCCAGCAGCCGGTTCAGAAAGCGCGGCATCGGCGGCAGGTCTTCTTTTAGCGCGCCCTCCCAGGACAGCGCGAGTCCGGTGGCTTCCTCGAACCGTTCCAGCGACCAGCCGTCGACGCGACCGTGCCACAGCGCCGCGTAAAACTGGCGCAGCGCCGCCCGGGCGTAGGGGCTTTCGAGATTGTCGCTTTCGCGGAACAGCGCCTGGCCGCCGTCCATCGCGGTCTGGGAGTCGCGCTGCCCGCGGGTGATGGCGCCGAGGCTGTCGAGGCGGCGCGCGATGGTGGCGATGAACCGGCGCTCGCCCTTGACGTCGGTGGTGACGGGCCGGAACAGCGGCGCGCTGGCTTGGTGTGTGCGATGGGTGCGACCGAGCCCCTGGATCGCCTGGTCGGCGCGCCAGCCGGGTTCGAGCAGGTAATGCACGCGCCGGCGGGTGTTGGCGCAGCCGCGGTCGGCGTGATAGCTGCGCCCGGTGCCGCCGGCCATCGAGAAGACCAGGACGCGTTTGGCGTCGTCCATGAAGGCCGCGGTTTCGGCCAGGTTGGCGGAGGCGGGCCGGCCGCGCAGCGCGTGGCGCTCCCCCCGCGCGTCTTTTAGCAGCAACACCCGGCGCGAGCGGCCGGTGACTTCCGCCACGGCCTCGTGCCCGAATCGGTGCAGGATCTGGTCGAGCGCGGTCGGCGCCGCCGGCAGGGCCGCGAGCCGCTCGACCAGTTCGTCGCGCCGGTCCAGGGCCTCCCGGCTCCGCACCGGGTGGCCGTCGGCGTCGAACAACGGCCGCGACAGGAGATTGCCCTCCTCGTCGGTGAAGGCTTCCTGCAACTGCACCGGGAAGGCGTGCTGCAGGTACTCTATTACCGCGTCGCGCGGCGTGAGATCGATGCGGAGATCGTCCCATTCGGCCGGGGGGATGTCCGCCAGGCGCCGCTCCATGAGCGATTCGCCGGTGGAGACGAGCTGGATGACGGCGGCCCGGCCCGCAGCGAGGTCCGCCTCCACGGCGCGCAGCAGCGAGGGGCATTTCATGCTCGTGAGCAGGTGCCCGAAAAAGCGCTGCTTTGCGCCCTCGAAGGCCGAAAGCGCGGCGGCCTTGGCGTTGCGGTTCAGTGTCTTTTGGCCGTCCGTCACCCCGGTGGCGGCCAGCGCCTGCCCGATGTTGCCGTGGATGATGCGGAAAGCGCCCGCCCAGGCGTCGAAAATGCGCCTTTGCGCCGGCGAGAGCGGATGTTCGAGAATGTCGATCTCCACGCCCGCGTAGCTGAGCGCCCGCGCCTGGTACAGCCCGAGAGCCTTCAGGTCCCGCGCGACCACCTCGAGCGCGGCCACCCCGCCCGCGTCCATGGCGGAGATGAAATCCGCCCGGGTCTCAAAGGGCGTCTCGCCGGCGCCCCACAGGCCCAGGCGCACGGCGTAGGCCAGTCCCGGCAGGGTGGTGGCGCCGGTAGCGGAGACGTAGGCGACGCGCGCGTCGGGCAGGGCGTGCTGCAGGCGCAGTCCCGCCCGCCCCTGCTGCGAGGGCGCGGTTTCTCCGCGCTTGCCCTTGCCGCCCGCGGCGTTCGCCATGGCATGGGCCTCGTCGAAGACGATCGCGCCGTCGAAGGCGTGGCGGTCGTCCTCCTCCAGCGAACCGGCGAGCCAGCGCACGACCTGTTCCAGCCGGGAGAGGCGTCCCTGGCGGGCCGGCGCGCGCAGCGTGGCGTAGGTCGCGAAGAGGATGCCCTCGCGGCGGGGGATTTCGGCTCCGAGGCGGAATTTGCCGAGCGGGAAGACATCGGATTCGACGCCGCCGAGGGCGGTCCAGTCGCGCCGCGCGTCCTCCAGCAGCTTGTCGGATTGGGAAAGCCACAGGGCCCGGCGCCGGCCGCGCAGCCAGCCGTCGAGCACGACCGCGGCTACCTGCCGGCCCTTGCCCGCCCCGGTGCCGTCGCCGAGCATCCAGCCGCGCCGAAAACGCACGGGCTCGGAGAGGGTCTCGCCGTCCGGCGCGTCGCCGGACGCAGTCCCGTCCGGCCCGCAGCGCAGGACCGTTTCCCAGCCCGAGCCGACGCGGTACAGGGCGGGCAGGCGGCGCGCGTGGGAAGCCCCGGCCAGGACGACGCTTTCGAGTTGGGCGTCGGACAGCAGGCCCTCGTTGATGGCGCGCGCGGGCAGGATTGGCCGGTACGCGGGCGGCGGATGGGGCACGGCGGCCATGGCGGCGGACTGCACCAGCGCGGTGGGATGCGCGTGGGCGCCGGGCACGCGCACGACCGTGGGCCGCCAGACCGCGTGGGGACCGGCGTCGGACGTATCCGGTCTGGCGTCACCGTCCGCGGCATCGCCGTCTATCTCGAGTTCGACGACGGGACCAAAATCCCGGGCGGGCGCCGCCTCGGCAGCATCCCGCGCGCCGGAGACTTTCCCCCGTCCCGCAGCCCCCCGTCGGCGCGGCGGCGTCGCCTGCCCGAACAGGTCGGTGACCGGCGGCGGCGCGACCGCCGGACGCGGCGGCACGTCTTTCAGCACCGCGTCCAGCAGTTCTTCCGCGTCCATGGCGCGCGTTTCCGGATCGAATGCCGCATCGGGCCCGTCCACGCGGTCGAGCACCGTGAGCCGGGTCAGAAAACCCGTGCCGCGCCGGGCGTAGGCGCGCCCGTCGATGCCCATGCTGAAAACCGTCCGCGCCCGCGGCGTCATGCCGGCGAAAGCGGCGTTCCATTCCCGGCCGCCGGGCAGGCAGTTCGCCGAGGTGATCGCGACCAGGCGGCCGCCCGCGGGCAGCATCGAAAAGGCCGAGCGCAGGTGGCGCAGGTCGGCGTCCGCCCGCGCGCGCGCCACGCCGGGCGATGCGGAGAAGGGCGGGTTCATCAGCACGACTGTCGGACGCAGCTGCGGCAGAAAATCCGCGATGGATTCGGCGTTGTGCCGGGTGACGGGGGTTTTGGGAAAAAGTCCCGCGAGCAGTCCGGCCCGCGCGGGCGCGATCTCGTTCAGGTGCAGGCCGCCGGGACCGCGGCCGAGGGACAGGACGGCGAGAACGGCCAGCATGCCGGTGCCGGCGGAAGGTTCGAGCACGGTATCGCCCGGACTGACGGCGGCGGCCCGCGACGCGCAGTAGGCCAGGGCCAGGGGCGTGGAGAACTGCTGCAGGCGCACCTGCTCCTCGGAGCGGCGCGTATGGGAGGGCTCCAGGGCCGCCAGGGCAGCAAGCATTTCGAGCATCCTGCGCGGGCCGTCGGGACCGGCCCCGGCATTCTGGCGCATGGCGCGCCCAAAACGGCGCAGGAACAGCACGAGCGCGGCCTCGGCCGACTCGTAGGCGTCTTTCCAGGTCCACGCGCCCGCGCTGTCGCTCGCGCCGGCCGCGGCGGTCATGGCTTTCCGCAAGACAGCGGCGTCGAGCGGCTTTCCGGCCTCGAGAACCGGCAGCAGGGCGCGGGCCGAGGCAAGCAGGTTCTGGGCCCGGGACGAATCGTCGGCGCCGGGTGCGGGCAATGCGGCGGTGGCGTCTGGCATGGCAGGGTCTCCAACAGGGGATAAATAAGCGCGGAGGCGCGGGTACGGAAAATCTCTCGCGGCCCCGCGCCGGTTCGCCGCGCGTCGGCCCGCCGGACTCTCCGCGGGGAAAAAACTGCAGGCGGCGACCGGGGCGCCGGCCGGGCGCGGACGGGAAGAACGGATTGGAAAGGGAATTACCTGCTTGACCGGACACTCGTCCGCTTGCGCTTTTTCGCGCCGTGTCGCGCCTTTTCATCGGCTATGGCGACCGCAAGCTGTTCGCGTAGCGTCTCCGGACTGGGATTTTCCGGATGTTCCGTGGCGTGTTTGCCGATGCAATCGATGCAGTATCGGCTGTATCTCGGCTGGACTCCGAAAAATCCGGCAAATCTGCCAATGATCGGCGCGTCCGCGCCGCAGTCCTCACACTGTCTGGTCATGTAGGTAATTCCCATAAAAGAGGCGCGGACCGGCGGCGCGTCATTTAGCCGAAGCGTTTCCCGCACGCGGTAAAGGTCCAGCCGTTGGCCTCGATCGACTCGTCGACGGCCTCGTCCGAGATCAGGTACTCGTACTCGGACCGGAGCCGGCTGTAGAGCCAGCGTGCCAGGGCGCGGAAAGACTCGGTCAGGGCGTCTTCGGCGTCCGCCGTCATGTCCTGACAGTTCTCGCTGTCGCGCTCGACCGCGACCGACATGGTGAACTCGTGGCAGTAGCGTCCCTGCTGGCGAATGCCCGCGGTCAGTTGATAGAAGTTGCGCTTCTGGACTGCCTGCAGCGATTCGGCGATGGCGTGCAGCCCGGTATCCTCCGGCGCGTATTCGCGCAGTTTTTTGGGCGCCCCCCGGGCATATCCGTACACGCCCTCGAAGGAGGCGCCGTCGCCCTGCGACCAGAATCCGCGAAAGTAGATGCAGGGATCCTCGCGCGTGCCGCCGCCCATGAGTCTTGCGTACCGGGTGTTCAGATCGATGCCGAGCAGGCCGCAGATCGTCAAAAAATCCTCATAGACGAAGTCGTACCAGTCATGATCCAGGCAGTGCTCGCGGTACCAGTCGCGGGCGGACTCCTTCGCGTCCTCCGACAGTTCCCCGATCTCGAAAACGGTGGTTTTTACGATGCGCGGCATGGCCCCTGCCTCCCGGATGGCGCCGAATCGGACCGTGGTTCCGTTTCGGTGTTTTTGGCGCTTTTGGCGCGGTGGCGCGCCAGGGCGGCCTCGAACTCGGGTCCGGTCCAGACGATGTGCCGGGCGGCCTCGGCCGCGTCGGCGTAGACCGAAAGCGGCGCGCGGGGTTCAAAATACAGGTCGCGCTCGATGCCGAGGCCGAGCAGGCCTTTCGCGCCCTCGAGCTCGGAGAGACTGGCGCAGCCCAGTTCCGGGCATTGGAAACCGAGGTCGCACAGGCCGAACAGGGTGTCGCCGTCCTCGTCGAGTGCGGTGAACAGCCAGGTGCCCGCCCCACTGGGATCAAAAAACTTGACCACCGGCGCGTGGTCGGCGTCGGGCTTTTGGGCGTTTTCGCGCAGTTTCCGTTTCAGTTCGTCGGTGAGCAGAATCATGTCCGGTTCCTCTCCCGGTCCGTGCCGGAGTTTTCTGTATGGTCGAGCCGCAGCCACGGCGCGAAATCGACGCCGATCGCGTCGCCGTCGACGGTGATCGTGACCTTGCGCCCGGCGGGCATGAGCCAGTGGACCTCGGTCCACACGGCGCGGGCGATCGCGCGTGCGCGGGTCTCGTCGCCGGGCGGCGGCGAGCCGGCGGCGGGCACGGGCGCGAGTCTCGGCCCGTCGCGTCCGGAATCACGCGCCCCTTGCGGGACGGGCAGGGCGGGCGGATCGTGCTTCATGGCGATTCCTCCTCCCTGGGCGGTCCAAAGGTCACGGTGACGTCCCGGCCGCGCACGGCGATGTCCACGTCGCGGCCTTTTGGCAGCAGCCAGTACAGTTCCCGCCAGACGGCGCCGGCGATCGCGCCGCGCCGCGCGGCGTCGTCGGAGACGAGCAGGCGCGTGGCGATCAGCGAGGCCTCCTGCTGAAAGTCGCTTTTCTGGCGATCCCAGGAGTCCGCCTCCGCGTCGTCCGAGGGCGAGTAGTAGGCGGCCTGCAGCAGATCCGCGAGTGCGCAGGGATCGAGATCGCTGTCCGGCGTCACCAGCGGCAGCGCGTCGCCTACCCAGGAGCAGACCTCGCCGGCGAAGGCTAGGTCGGCGGAGAGGTCGATGGGGGGCGCGGCGCCGTCCGCGGAGGCGACGGAGGCGCGCATGTGGATCAGGGCGGGCCGCTGTTCCAGCGGCTTGGCCCCGTGCGGCCGGTCGGCGTAGCGTTCCAGCATGCAGCGGCGTCCGTCGCCCTGGATTTCGGTTTCCACCGAGACGATGCGCGGAATCGCGTCGTACCAGCCAAAACCCTCCAGGCGGCGGTCGCCCTCGAGAAGGCGTTTTGCCAGGCCGTTGCGGTGCGCCGCGCGCCAAAAGGCCTGGGCCCGCGGCGGGTCGGAATCGAAAGCGGCGATCAGCGCGTTTTCCGGAAGGGCCTCCGGATCCGGGGGCATTCGCCAGTCCTCGATGTCGGCGATGTCGGGCATCCAGGGCGCGAGCAGCGGCGACGGCGGGGGAATCTCGATGCCCGCCTCGCGCGCCCGGCGCCACTCCGTAAAGGAGGGCCGCGGGTCGGTTTCGGCGGCCATGGCGCGGTAGATCGCCAGCTGCGCGGCTTCGCGCATGTCCCGCAGGAAGGGCGTCTCGACGGCTTCCTTGCGCGCGGGCAGCACGAGTTCCAGTTCGGGGCAGTTTTCGACGTCGGCGGCGACCTGCCAGCTCGAGCCGTTCACCGTATCCGCGGCGGGCAGGCGCAGGGCCAGGGTCAGGCCGTGGAAGTTCAGGTCGGGATCGTACAGGCCGAACCGGTGGGCGCGGTCCTTGAAAACGCCGAAAACCAGGCCGCGCCAGCGCTCGACATGCACGGCGCCGTCGAGAAAGGCGCGGCGGGGCAGCGTCTCGCCCTCCGGCGGCGTGTACGGCGGGTGGTTGAACACCACGCGCAGGGGATAGTACCGCGCGGCGGACTCGATCGCCTGGCGGACGGCATGGGCGTTCTCGTGGGTTTCGGCCAGAAAACGGATAGAAGTGCCCGAGGGCGCCGGCGCCTCGTCGCAGGGTTTCACCTCGGCGGCGGTTTCGCCCAGAAAATGTTCCGGTTGCAGCGCCACGCGCCAGCCGGGCGGCAGGCCGGGCGCGCCGCTGTCGAGGGGCCGCGAGGTGACGACGCAGCCGCGCCTGGCCAGGCTCAGCATGCCCATGCCCGCGGCGTCCTCGCGTTGCACGAGTTTTTCGTCCCAGCCGTTCTGGCCGAAGGAAAGCAGGACGGCGGGATCCCGGATGCCCTCGCCGCTGTCGGCGATTTCTATCTCCAGGGCGCCGTCCGCCCGGTCGCGCAGGCTGACGTGGACGACCCCGGCGCCGGCGCGGCGGGCGTTCTGCAGGGTTTCGGAAAAGATGTCCGCGAGCGAGGCGCTAAAACTGCGCGTGACGCGTTTCAGGGCGGATTCGTGCATCCGCGCGCGGATGGAGGCGGGTTCGGTCATAAAAGGAAACCTCGGCGGTCGATGGATCGGAAAAAGGAAGGGGATTACCGGGATGGCCAGTCGCGCGGCCTCCCGTTGACCAGCACGTGCCGCACGAGCGGACCCGTCGCCGGTTTCCCGGCCAGATACCAGCGCAAATCCCCCCGTTCGGATGTCTCCACCCGCACCGTCACGCCGCCGCCCAGGCATTGTGGGCGGCGTTCGCAGGATTTGGCGCTTGTGGCGCGCTTTTCCATCGCGCGCATGAACTCGTTGGCTTCTCCCGCGGTCATCGGATGGCATGGTCCGGTCATGAGAAAATTCCCCAGGAAAAAAGATGCCGCCCGCCCGGCGTCCGTGCCGGGCGGGAAGCGGGTGGCGGTGGACTATCCGGCCTGGCGCAGAAAGCCGGGCACTTCCGTGGATTCGGCGGCGTCCCCGCCGCCGGGCGGTCCGCCGTCCACCACCGCGAGCGCGGGCGGATCGGAGGGCGCTTCCCCGCTCTCCCCACCGCCGCTTCCCTGCTCCGAACCGGTCTCCGCCTCCTCCCGGCGCGCCGCGCCGGATTCGCCGCCGGAAGCGGGCGGGGCGGCCGGATCGTCGGCCGGATCGAATGCCGCGAAACCCGGCGGCGTCCAGGCCAGCGCCGCGGCGTGGGCCTCCCGGTCGACGCCGAGGGGCTGCGGGCCGGGAGAGAAGGCTTCCTCCATCGCCGCGGCCAGGTCCGCCTTGCTGTATTTCGCGCGGGCCTGCGCCCAGGCCGGACCGAGGGTCTGGCGGGCGATCGCCAGGATGCGGTCCTTGCGCAGGCGCGACCAGACCAGATCCGCCGTGGGCCGCACGTATTTGGCGAAATCGATCCCCAGCCGCGCGATCGTGGCTTCCGTCTCGGGCCGGGCTCCGTGCTCGAAGGAAAGCTGGCCCTTGAGCGTGCGCGCCACGCAGGCGGCGAACAGCTTCTTCTTCTCCGCCGCGGTCAGCGCCCGCAGGGCGGCGAAGGAGGCGGCCTCGTCATCCTCGTCAAGCCAGTCCAGCGGCAGCGCGGAGCGGTCCGCGAGCATGGCCTCGCCGGGGCTCGCCTTGCCGAACTCCTTGTCGTTCATGCGCAGGGGCGGCCGGTCGGCGGTCTCGCTGACAGTGATGTCGAGGGCGTGGTAGGCGACGCTCGGCCCCCGTGCGAAGACGCTGCGCGCGAGCTGGTAGACCATCAGGTCGAAGGCGGCGGAGAAATTGGCCGCCAGGTTCGCTTTTGCCAGCGTGTTGCGGATGGCGCGCAGGTCGTCGGCCATGCCCACGCCCACGCCCGCTTCCTGCCGGGCCTGGGCGCGCGGGTCCACCGGCGCGGCCTGGGGCGGCGAGACCGCCGGCGTCCGCACCGGGCCCGGATCGGATCCGGCAGTTTCGCTGGGGGCGGATTCGGTCCCGTCGGCCGGGCCGTTCCCGCCTTCCGCCGCGGCCTTCCCGGCCGGATCGGATTTTTCGGGCATGTGCTCCGGCCGGACCAGGCCCTCGATGCGCTGCAGCGCGCCGTCGCGGCCGATCGTGACGATACAGCCCGCGATGGCGTGATCCTCGGGCCGGAACCGCGCCCGGGCCTCGATGCCCTCGCCGATCTCCTCGATGCGCGCCTCGTTGGTCGCGGTTTCGGCTTCCAGTTCATCGGTCCAGTCTTCCTCGTCCCTATTGGCAAGATCGTGCTGGCGCTCGTTGAGCCTGTCGATTTCCGCGCTTTCCTCCGCGGTCGGCTCGCTCGGCTCGGGACGGATGCGTCCAAAGCGGGCGACGTCGTTCCAGTCGACGTCGATGCGCGCCTCGGCCCACTTCCAGCGCTTCGATTGCGCGTCGGCCTCGGTTTTGAGCTTCTTGCCCGCCAGTTCTTCCAGCAGCGCCGGATCCTCGAGCCAGACGCCGCGTTCCTCCTCGTCGGCGAAAAGATCGCGCAGCACCGAGCCGCCCGCGGCCTCGTAGTCGTCGACGCCGACGAATCGCGCCAGGCCGGAACCGGCCGGCACGCGCTCCTCGGTCAGCAGGCGTATTACCTGCCGGGCGCTGATGCGATAGCCGTGCCCGGAAACCTGTTCGTAGGCGGCGAGCTGGCGCTCGCGGTCGGTGGTCACCGCGAAGGCTTTCAGCGTCTCGAGATCGATGGTCCCGGCGCGGTAGGCCTCGAGCAGTTCCGGCGCCGCGTTGCCGAGACGCAGGCGCTGTTCGACGGTGCGCTCCGAGACGCCGAAACGGGCGGCGATGGCGGAGACGGCCAGGCCGTCGGCGGCCAGGGCCGAGAAGGCGGTTACCTGGTCGGCGGGATGCATGGCCTCGCGCGCGACGTTCTCGGCGAGCGAGAGTTCGCCGCCGCCTTTCCTGGGTGCGACCAGGCAGGGGACCGGGTGGTCGGCGCCGATGGCGCCGTCCTCGGCCAAAGCCTGCAGCGCCGCGAGGCGGCGTCCGCCGGCGACCACGGCGTAGCGCTGGCGGCCGTCGTCGTCCTTGCCGTCGGCGCGGGCGACGAGGTTTCCGATCAGGCCGTGGGCCGCGATCGAGGCTTTCAGTTCCGCCTGCGCGCTCGCGGCGGGCGGGGTCTTGCGCACGTTCTCGGGCGCGAGCGCCAGCAGGCACAGCGGAATCGTCCGCATGCGCGTTTTGGGCGTTTTTTCGGATTGCTTCATGGATTTCTCCGTGGTGGATGGAAGAGTGCGCGGCCCCGGCTCTCTCCGGCCGGTCCGCGCACGGCCCGCCGCCGGACCTGCCTCCGGCTGGCGTGCGGGAATGCGATGGAAGCTGGCAACGGATCGGCGCCGCTCACCCGGTGGAATGGTCAAGTGAGGCAAGATCGCGAGGGCGCGCGGTCGCCCCGGAAATCCGGAATTACGAGCTCACGCAAAAGAATGGATTGCCCGGCAGCGCGACTGCGGTATGCTGGCGCCCATGTGTGGACGCTTTGTGCAAACTCTTTCGTGGCGCGAGTTACGTAAGCTTATTGCCGGCGTGGTTGGCGCCCCAGCGAACCTGCAAGCCCGCTACAACCTGGCGCCGGGGCAGGACGCGGCGGTCATTCGCACGGGAAGCGAAGGCTCCCGGATCGACATGCTCCGCTGGGGATTGATTCCGAGCTGGGCGAATGATCCCGCGATCACCCAAAAGCTGATCAACGCCCGTGTCGAGACCGCGGCGGACAAACCCTCGTTCCGCGGCGCCTGGCGCGCCCGCCGGTGCCTTATTCCCGCCAACGGCTATTTTGAGTGGACCGGGGCTGGCAAGGTGCGCCAGCCATGGCTGATCCGGCGCCGGGACGAGGAACTGCTGTTTATGGCCGGACTTTGGGAACGCTGGCGCGTCACCGGGGATGCCGCGCGAAGTGGACGATTCGCGGGCCTCGCGCTGGACGACCGGATCGAGACCTTTACCGTTATTACAACCCAGGCAAACGAGGACGTGTCCGCCATCCATCATCGAATGCCGGTTCTGTTGCATCCCGGTCAATTCGAATCCTGGCTCGCCGGCGTCCCGGCAGCGCCGCCTTCCATGCCGCCCGGCCAACTGGCGGCGCAGGCGGTCGGCATCCGGGTGAACGACCCCCGCAACGACGACCCGGACTGCCTGCTGCCGTCGCCTGTCCTGTTGTAGCAACGCGCCCCGGCGGGTATGGGCAAGCACGGGTCTGGAGGCGGCAAGTCCCTGCGGGATTTGCATTCGAATTGAACCGTGGCCATATTTGCCGCTACGTATCCGGACCGCTGGGCAGGAGTACAAATGGGATGCGGGATCGGCATGGCGACAGACGTCGCCGCACGTGTAAATCGGCTGAAGGACGAGGGCAAGGTTCCGCAATGGGCTGCCTGGTATGCCGTGGAATCCGGTCTGGCCCGGGAAGAAGCGAATGCGATGGAGAAGGCCTTGCGGACCGAGTGCGGGCCGCATTGCGCAGGTCAGCCGGGAGGCGGTTTCAAGAGCGGTCGGGCCTGGAGCGTGTATCGCATCGACTGGTAGCGCTTGACGGGATGTCGGCCGTTGTCCATGCCGTGGAAATCAGAATCCGGATGTAATCGGAGAGTCTGTGCGCGCAAGCTCATGAGCGTCTCAGAAGCTTGTCGTACTCATGGTGCGGACCGATCCAGAACCAGACGATCTGGTCCTGTTCGAGAACGCCAAGCGCTCGGCAGTCGATGCTTACCCTGACCGAGTAAACGGGGCGTCTTCGGCTTACCCGCTTGAATTCCAGACCCGGGTGGCGGGGATTCGAGACAAAGAAGCGGTAGGAATCCCGGGCCTGCTTGCGGACATGAGAAGGAAGGCGCCGGTATGCGTCCCAAAAGCTCCGGCTGGCATAGGATCGCACGCCTACAGGTCGTCCGGATCCAGGGGGCGGGTTCGTCCCGCGCGGTGGTCGGACAGGGCCTCGTCCGCCAGTCGGTCCAGAAGGTTCCCGGATTCGGGGCGGGAGAATAGGTCCGCCCATTTTTGTTCGGATTCCAGCTCGGCCAGCAGAAAGCGCGCGAATCTCTCCTGTTCGTCCGTGGGAAGCGCGGACGCTCTTTCGAAAGCTTTTTGCAGCAGATCGTTCATTCGCTCGCTCCTTGAATGGAAGGATACACCAGCAACGGCCAGGGGTCATGCCGGAAATTTCGAGTTTTGCCTCCCACGGGCGAATTCACCCCTGGGCATTTCCGATATCGATCCGTTCTCCCCAGGGCTCGCGCGCACGTTCCGGGGGCGGGTCGGACCAGTTGATCCACAGCACCGGGAAAGGCGGTTCGCTTTCCGGGTAGCGCGAACATTCCATGTCCGTGAAATACACGCAGGCGGTGGGCTGCACGCCCTGTTCCTCGAGCCATGCGAATCCCGGCCGGAAATCGGTGCCGCCGCGACCGCGCACGTCGACCTCGTCGGGCAGGTCGAAGGCCGAGTACTCGGCGGCGTCCCGCACGGCGGTATCGACCTGCAGCACGACCACGCGCTGCGGCTCGATTTCCGTCGCGATCTCGCGCAACTCGCTCCAGAACGCCGCCAGGGTGTCAGAAGGCAGCGAGCCCGAGGTATCGACGATTACGGCAAGGGTTTCCATGCCCTCGGAGCGGATCGCGGGCAGGTACAGGCCGCTGTCGATAAAGCGCCGGTTGGGCGCGCTCCAGGAGTAGTCGCTTTTGGCGGCTTCCGTCAGATGGCGGCGCAGCAGCGCGCGCCAGTCGAGCCGGGAGACATGGGCGCCTTGCACGGCCTCGCGGATGGCGCCGGGTAGCTTGCCCTCGGCCTTGGCCAGGCTCGCCGCCTGGTGCATGGCCTCGTCCCAGGCCTGCTCCTCGGCGGTATGGTCGGGCGGGGGAGAACCGTCGCCGGTCTCGCCGGCGGGGGCGTCCATGACCTCGCCGGTGCCCGCCGGATCGTGGCTGGGCGGTTCGCCGGATCCGCCGGAATCGCTTTCCTGGGCGCCGCTGGATTCGGGCTCGGGTCCGTCGCCGGCGTCCGGGTCTTCTCCGCCATCGGAATCGCCCGGATCGTCATGCGGATCGTTTCCGTCTCCGGCGCGTCCGGAAGACTGCCCGTCCGGGGTGGACGCGCCGCCGCCTTGCGGGGGCGGCGGACTGTCGCCGGGGCCGTCCTCTTCCGGCGGCGGCAGGCGCTCGTAGGCCTCTTCCACGCTGACGCCTTGCAGAGACTCGGCGCCGGGCGGCAGCACGAAACCCGCCTCTTCCAGCAGGGCGTGGGTAACGAGTTGGGAGGCGTGCTGCCAGCGCCGCGGATCCCGGCCGCCACGCCGCGTGTGATGTTTTAGCGCGCAGGCGAGCACGACGCGCGCGATCGCGGCTTCGATCAGGTGCGCGCCGGTTTCGGCCACCCAGCCGGGGTCGTAACGGATCTCGCCGCCGTCGCTCGCCAGCGTCTTGCGCGAGGGATCGGCCCGCAAGGGCAGGCGCAGGGCCAGGCTGCCGAAGAAGGGCTGCTTGCGCAGCAGTTCGGTCACGCAGGCGCTGACGCGGGCGGCGGACTCGGCCGCGGCGGGCGCGCCCATCAGGCCGCCTCCGGCAGGTTCTCGGCCGGCGCGCCAAAATAGCCCGCGAATTGCTCGATGAGCGCATCGGCCTCGCGTTTTACGCGCACGCGGGTTTTGGGATCGAAACTGCGCGAGGGGCGCAGCGCGTCGGGCTCGACGCTGGCGATCCTCTCCTTCACCCGCTCGCACAGGCTCGCCAGGCGGTCGTCCCCGAACACGTTCAGGCGCGGCGCGATCTCGACCAGCTCGCGGATGTTCTCGATCATCGAGTTGCGGAACACCAGGGGCTTGCCTTCCTCGTCGTCGCGCAGCCGTTCGGAAACGCGCGAGATCGCCTCCCCGAGTCGGCGATAGAGGTCCGCTACGGCGTCGTCCAGTCGCTCGCGCACGCGGCTTTCTATGTCGCGTTTCACCCGGTCGGTATCCTCGGCGGCGAGTTTGGCGATGAAGTGTTCGGCTTCCGGCACCGGGGTGATGCGGTAGCGGATGCCAAAACGGCCGCGCAGGGCCTCGTCCGTGGGATAGTCCTCTATGCGGAACAGCTTGCCGAGATCCACCCGGGCCCGGGCGATGTTTTCCTGGTAGCGGTCGATGAAACGCGTGCGCTCGCGCACAATCTTCTCGCGCAGACCGTCCAGCAGCCGGGTGTAGTGGTCGTAGTTGGCGACGGTGAGCAGGCGGTTGCCCTGGTCGTCCCAGGGCAGGGTCTGCGCGAAATGCGTGCTCCTGGCCTGGCTGATCGTCGCGGTGAGTTCGGCGAAGGCGTCTTTTGGCAGCAGGCGCTTGTTATAACGGCCCGCGCCGGCGATGGCCTCGTGCTGGGCGGCGACCAGGTCGCTGGCCTTGCGGTCGTACAGTCGGCCGGACCAGGCGTTGATGCGCAGGCTGACCAGCATGGCGTCGGAATTCAGGTTCATGGGTAACTCCCGTCAAGTCGTCAAAAGGATGGATGCGACAGGCCCCGGGCGCGACCCCGGCGTCGGGGCCGCCGGCCGCGGGGCAGGCGCGGTGTCATTGCGTCTTCGCCGCGGCCCAGCGTATGTAGGCGGGCGTGTGTTGCAGCGCCCGGTCGCGGCGCACGCAGGAGCCGACCAGGAACTCGCCGAGTTCCCGGCGCAGGCGGCCCGCGTAGGTCACGATCGCGTCGAGATTGACGTCGTTCGCGAGCCGGTAAAGCGATCCGCACAGGGCGATCAGGGCGCTGGAGTTTTCCGGCACAGGCGCGTTTTCGGGGTCGTCGAGCACCGTGCGCGGATGCGGCAGTTCGCGCCAGACCCGCAGGAAGGCCGAAAACTGCACCGCGGCCGACTCGCCGACGGCGCCGCGCAGCAGGGCGCGCTCGACGGCCGGGTCCAGTCCCTGACGGCGATTCACGATGCGGCTGGCGAACTCCCAGGTGCGCGGGCAGGCGAAGGCGCGCTCCTTCGATTGCGGATCGAAGTCGTGCAGGCGCTCCGGGCACAACTGGATGAAGAACAGCACCTCCGGGGCGATTCCGGCCGACGCGCCCCAGGCGCACCAGTCGGCGGCGTCGACCCGGATTTCCAGATGAACGAAGCGCGAGGCGAGCGGGGTCGGCATGCGGTGGACCACGCCGCGGTCGCCCTCCCGGTTGCCGCAGGCGATGAGCGAGGCGCCCTCTGGCAACTCGTATTCACCGACCTTGCGATCCAGCACGAGTTGGTACAGCGCGGCCTGGACCATGGGCACGGCCGAAGGCAATTCTTCGAGGTTGATGAGCCACCGGCCGGTATCGTCGGAGGGCGGCAAAAAGGCCGGAGGCGCCCAGCGCGTTCGACCGTCGCCGTCGCGCCAGGGGATGCCGCGCAGGTCCACGGGGTCGAGAAGCAGGGCGCGGACGTCGGCGTATTGGCGTCCGGTGTCCCTGGCCACCTGCTGGGCGATCTGCGACTTGGCGGCGCCGGGCGGCCCCCAGACGATGCAGGGCTGGCGGGCCTCGACCAGCAGCGCCAGGGTCGCGGCGAGTTCGCTGGGGCGCAGGGTGTAGTCCGCCGAGGGGATTGTTGGGGAATAGGTCATGAGCGGGCTCCGGAAAACGAATGGGGAGCCCCGGCCCGCTCGGGAGCCGGGACTGCGCCCGCCCTGCTCGCTCCGCTCCGCCTCCAGGCGGCCTGTAGCGGGGAAATGGGCCTGGGCAGGCGGTTGGGGCAAAATTCGGACCGCGTCGGGGACCGCCGGGAAAACGGAACGGCGCACGGGTTCCGAACTGGCGCCGGAACGGTTCACGGCAATCCGCGCTCGATCAGGGAACCCGACGCATCCGGTCGGTCCTCTGTCTCTTCGTGCGGCGACGCCTGGGCGGTAGAATGCGGGTCGCGGCGTCGTTGAGACACGGTTCGGCGATACCCGTTGAACGCCAGCGCGAAAACCAGTGCCGGGGAGAGTGGAAACCGGTTTTCGCAAGAAGTGTGAACAAGGCGCAGTAAGACAAGGAGCTGTCGCAAATGGGGAGAACCCGACAACCCGCGGCAAACTGGCCGATATGGCCGACGCCAAGTGACAAGGACATGCTCAAGCTTGCCAGAGCGACGACACCGTATCTGCGGTTTCTCGATGCCGGCATCGTCCAGGCTGTTGCCGAGGACAATCGCCGCATCGGCGCCGACTGGTCCTCCCGGCTTGAGGCGCTTGGCATCAATTCCGCCATCTATCTCTGGGAAGGGTCGCCGTGCGTTTTTCCGGGCATTCGGCGCCACGCCGGAAAGAAGGAAACCGCGATGTTCCGGCAGGGAGCCGCTTCGAATGAAGCGCCGCCACAATGCCTGGCGCTCGACCACAACGACTACCCGAAACAGTTGTGGGCGTTCACCTTGACCGGCAGGCGTTTTCAAAAGCGCGGCCCGGACGGATACCAGCTTGCGCACATTCTCGACCACAAGGAATACGGGAACCGCTGGCGCGAGGAGCTGAATATCCCTACCGGTTCACAGGAGCCAAAACCGTACGGATTGTTCACGAGCGCGGCGAATCTGGCTTATGTGCCGGATACCTTTCTGGGACCCACGGATTTTTCTCCCAGGTTGCGAAGCCTGATCCGGAGGCGGGCGCGGCAACTCTACGGCAACGTATGCCGGATTGTGCCGCCGCCTTTGGCGATAAAAGCTTGCGAAGACCCGAATTGGGGTCTCGACAATTTCAAGTGGGATAAACCCGTGGGAGACACGGATAACATCCTTGAGTTTCTGGAATTCCGCCGCAAGCACATGGAGAAACTCTTCGACAAACGGTCTCAGCGAAAATAATACAAGGATGCGCTCGACGGGGCTACCAGCGGAGCGTGTGCCTTAGGGCCTTGTCGGGCGGAATTTCAGTGGCTGTGGCTTGGGAAGATTTCCTGGCCGAATTTGTCCGGCCACTTCTGTCCACGTTGCGAAACATGAACGTTTGCGGGCAAAATGCGCAACGTGATAACAACTTCTTCCGCAGCGCACTCCATCCCACAGCTGGCACGCGTCGGTGGGACACGGTAAAGCTTGTGTTCAGGTGCTGAACCATGCGACAAGCTGCGGCACAACCACTACCAGCACCACCAGACCCAACATCCATGTTTGCGTCTTGACAACCAAGGCTAGACTGGCCAAGCGATCATCCAGTTTGTCGATACGCTCGCCCAACTTGTCCAGGTCTCCTTTCAGGTTCTGGATATCTTCATGAGGCGCCAGACTTTCAGACAACGCCTGGGCGGCGTTACGGGCTTCCCGTTCTTCGGCGCCGGCGCTGCGGAAGGCATCGTATACCTCGGCGATAATAGTAGTCATACCCGTTTGACCTTAACGTTGAATGACATATGATAAACGAATCTGGCAATTCGCGCCTTCGGCGACGCCCAATGCGTCTCTGATTCCAAATCCGCGCCGTGGCATTTACACCAGGGATATCCGCGGTGGCAAATATGATCACTATGGGAATTCGATCGCTTCCGAGAAGTCTTCACCGTTTCGTTCGCCTCCCGTTCTGCAGGCAGTTGTTCGCGTTGGAGGCGGCAATGGCTCTTGTTTTGGCCATTGTGCTGATTCGGCTCACCCCTGCCCGCTTTTGGCTGCGATTTTTGCGGACTTCGGCCGAATCGGGAGACGAGACGGAGATTTTCACCAATAGCGGCGGCGAACTTGCCCCGGGCAGATCAGCCGCTGAACGGGAACATGACGTGGGAATGTCCGTCGTGGCGCCGCATGGTGAAAGCGGAGAGGCGGATAAAGGGTCTTCCAGTCCGAATACCACACGGAAAGTGGGCCGCATCGTGGGAAAAGTGGCTCATCATCTACCCTTTCGCGTTCGCTGCCTGCCCCAGGCGATGGCGGGGCAATGGATATTGCGCCGCCGGGGAGTGCGAAGCACCCTGGTTTTCGGCGTGCGGCGCGGCGAGGCAAAGGATAACCATCTCGAATTCCACGCCTGGCTGATTGCCGGGGGGGAATGCGTTCTTGGCGGAGCGGAAGTTGGCTCCTACACGGCGTTTCCACCATTCGCCGCCGCGGGTTTCGACCGTTGAAGGATCAGACGGCGGGATTGCTTGCGAATGTGCCGCGACAGGTTGTCGATGGGCTGTTCGCGGGTCTGCGCGCAGCCTTGGGAACAGGTGGAAGCGAAGCGAATGCGGCGGCGCTTGAGCGCGTCGGTGACTGGAACACGTTCGCGCGTCTTGCAAAGCGGCACCGGGTGGTCTCCCTGGCGTTGCGGGGTCTGCGCCGCGCGGGGGCGGCGAGTCCCGCCGCGGAGGCCGTTCTGGATCCTATGCGCGCGGCAGCGAACGCCCGGGGATTGTCTCAGCTTGAAGGTCTGCGTGTGGCGGTGGATTGTCTCGACAAACAAGGCGTCCCATCGTTGGTGCTGAAGGGCCTGCCTCTTGGCGTGCGCCTGTTCGGAACGCCGCTCGAAAGGGAATGCTACGACATCGACCTGCTGGTTCCGCCGTCCCGCGCCGGCGCGGCCGCGCAGGCCCTCCGCGCTTCCGGGTGGGCAAGATCCTCGCCCTCGTTTGAACCCACGCCGGCGCGTGACCGCTTCTTCGAGAAGTACGTCTGCAACAGGGTCTTGTCGGGTCCGGGCGGAACGCTTGAACTGCACCACCGCCTGACAAACAATCCGTTCGCTCTGCCCGCCGACTTTGCCGAACTCGCCGCCAACGCGGAGACGGTAACAGTGGGCGATTCGACTTTTCGGGTTTTGGGCGACAGGGAATTGCTGCTGTACCTTTGCGTCCACGGCGAGATGCACCGGTGGAGCCGTCTGAAATGGCTCTGCGACATCGCCGCGATGATCGACTCCGTGGGGGAGGAGGGACTGGTCGAAGCGCTGGAACGTGGCCAACGTCACGGCATGGCTGTGGAACCCGTGTTCGGAACCGCGTTGCGGCTGTGTCGAGAGTCCCTGCAGGTGCAGTTGCCTCCAGCCGCCGCATCATTGGCGTCTGGCCCGCGGACCGGGCGCAGGGCCCGCAAAACGCGGCGCCTCTGGACCCAGCCGAGGGGAGGAAGGGGTCTGCAGGGGGCCGCCCGGAGGATCGATCAGGTGGCAACCGCCCTGTCGATCAACCCTTGCTGGCGTAGCGCGGTCAGGGAGTTGGCGAGAATGATCGCCCCTCCCTATGACCTGGGCAGGGTGAATCTGCCGGACCGGCTGTTCTTCCTGTACTGGCCGTTGCGCCCGGTTCTGTTGCTTGCAAGCTCGCTGGAACGCGGCAAGGCACGACCTGCGACTGCAAAAGGATCGGGAAGAAACCCCGGTCAGGGACGGCATTTCGGTGAATGAACGGTTGGCTGGCAGACCGGACATCAGATAGTCCGCCAATACCCGCTTCCACCCAACAACAGGGGCCCGAAACTCGGTCAAACCACTTCCGCCCCTCACGCAACAGTTCCGGCGCGCCGCGCATCTGCACCTTGGCCATGATGTCCTCTTCAAAAATGGATATCTTACGGCTTTTTGTTCGGATCCAGCGCGGAAAAAAGGTGTTTATGGAAGAGAACTATTTAGTGCTAACATGCCCTAATTTACAAATCTTCGGCAAGAATTCTTAGTGAGCAGCCTTGTTTGTCTCTGGTCCTTATAAATTTTACCTCGGGGTCTGTCAATTACCCTTTTGTTTCGGAAATCATCTTGTAGGTTATGGTCATTTGTGTACAAAACTCGTGCACCAGTGTATCGAGCTAACGCAAGAATATGTGGGTCGTCCGATTTCAAAAATTCACTACTTTCCAGAAGTCTCTGATCATCTGAGAAATTAGAATAATCAATGACATTTGCCAGCCCCGCTTGGACAAAACTTTGCAAAATTTTTCTTTGATGATAGGAAAGTTCATTTGAAAACTTACCACCGGTTGAATACACGACACGACCCCCTCTATTTTCAAGCCAATTTCTGATTGGCACAACAACTTCGTTTTGGGGTTCTGCCAAGAAAGTTGCCATTACATTAGCATCCACTATGATACACATCTTCTTTTTCACTCCCCAAATCCCAGCAATTGGTCAGTTTCCCTTAAGAAGAAAGATCGGTATCCCGGTGGCGCTCCATGAAGATTTCCATCTTCGTCAACAGAGATATTGTGAAGGTTGACAGAATTTTTTGTCGGCTCGAAATAAATTATCGAAACATCTTCTGGCTTCAATTTTTTCTGGCGAACTGAAATTCGAACTCTGTCAATTACAAAATCACTGTGGGTTTCTATTACAAAACGATTCCTTTTTTTCTTGGCAAATTTGACAAAAAGGCTGGCCAATTCCGCCTGACCTCTGGGGTGCAAATGAACCTCCGGCTGTTGTAGAAGAAAAGTTCGTGGAGAACTTTCGATCGAAGCACCTGAACGTTTCTGCTCTTGGCTGGCAAGCAGCTTAACCAAAATAGGCAAGCTCTGACTGATACCGTAACCGACATCCATCATATTGACATGAGGGCCTGATTGAACTTTTACCTGCAACTGAAACGGATCGCTGATTTGTTTGCCATGTCGTTTTACTTTAATATCTGAAAATAGCCCTGATTCAGCACCAAACTCCACCAAGTCGTCATGCAGAGCTTGCCATCGTGAAGATTGTAAGTGGTGCATCTTCATCATAAACATCGGAATATCATCACCTTCTGGACTATCATCTGGTCCGATAGGATCATATGTACGTCTTGGTTTAGCACGCAATGGCGCTATAGATACTAAATCTGATCGAAATGGATGCCAAAAATCGAACATACCCAAATGCCTTTTACGACTTTTTTCATCAGGCATATTCAACAAGCTTTTCAAATATTCCACTACCCTGTCAGCTTCAGAAAAACTTTTCTTTTCGAAAAGTATTGATTCCAATAACCAATCCAATTGAAATTGGGAAATTTCGAATGGAAATTTCATCTCAACGTTCTTGCCAGGGATGGAAAGATTGGTCAATCCAGATTCGGATTGGCTAATCTTTACAAAATCATGTTGTTGAAACTTGTACATTACCGAAGATGGAACTGGTTGCGAGCCTCGCTCTCCGAAATTTATAATAAATTCGGTGGGGATGTTTTTACTTTTTCCATTTCTTTCAATTTTTATGCCCAATTCGAATTCATCAATACGTCCGCTTGGGCCGCGCCTTGTTCGAACAATATCCCTGAATGATCCCATTGAGAAAGGATCTTGGTTAAAGTTAGGAGAAGAATTATAACTATGTCTGCGGTATCGAGAAAGCATTTGATGTACAACATCCAAACATCCCAGAAAAGTACTTTTTCCTGTGCTGTTTTCTCCGATAAGCAAGGTTATCGGACGCAATTTCCCACGTTGTTCGCCTTGAAAACAACGCACATCTTTCAATATCAATTCTTCTGGTTGATCCATATTACCCATCCAAATCGGTGCAATACCCAAACTGCCCAGTTGTTGCCAGCATACGATTCCCTGGTCAGAATAATCTAGAATATCCTTTTGCTTGAAGTAAACCGGCCAGCCTATGGTACCATTGGCAGGTTGTCGATGCTCGCCCGAACAACCGGGCCGAATTTGCCGAAGCCGTTGGCCTCGACCACCCGGGAAAACCAATATCCAGGATTCGGATCTGATCCTCGGGGCCTGCGAACGCTGATGCGAGGAATGCCCCCGCGTCTGCTCGGCGATTTTTCTTTCCCCGTCTGGGACTCCAGGAAGCAGTTGCTGTTCTGCGCGCGACGCGGTTGGCGCCCAACCGTTTTTTACTCGCTGTTACCCGGCGGACGACTCACTTTCGCGAGCGACATGGCTGTGGTGCTTGCCGCGCCCGGAGTGGATGGCTGGCTGGACGACTCGCTGTCGCCGCATTTCCTTCGGGCGCTTCCAAGATGACCACAAGACTATCAAGAGTGAAATGGGGCACAATGCATCCATGTCCAATTCAGCTTCAGGGCCACCCTCGGTTCCGCCTGGCGCGCGCGTGTACGCCATCGGCGATATCCATGGCGGGGTCGAACCGCTTGCCGGAATGCTGGAAAAAGTCCGTCTTGACGCGTCGCGCGGAAGCGCGGATCGTCGCGTTCTGGTTTTCCTGGGCGACTATGTGGACCGCGGCCCGCAATCGCGCCAGGTGGTCGATTTGCTGCTTGAAGACCCCGCCCCGGAGTTCGAAAAGGTTTATCTCAAGGGCAATCACGAAGCGTGGCTGCTCGCCTTTCTCGAAGACGCCTCGGTGGGGGGGCAATGGCTGGCGGGCGGCGGACACGCCACGCTGCTTAGTTACGGCGTTGCGCAGCCAACACGGGCTCCGACCGCCGAGAGCCTGGAGTCCAGGCGCGAGGCCCTCGCCGCCGCCATGCCTGAAAAGCACAAGAAGTTCTTCGCCGGACTTGTGAACAAACATGTCGAAGGCGGGTACGCTTTCGCCCACGCGGGAATCCGGCCCGGAGTGGCATGGGCGGATCAAAGCGAGGAAGACCTGCTCTGGGGAAGCGGAGATTTCATTGAAGACGAACGCGACCACGGCAAAGTCATCGTCCATGGCCATTGGTACACCCGCGAACCCGTTGTCCGCCGCAACCGCATCGGCATCGACACCGGCGCTTTCGCCACGGGCCGCCTGACCTGTCTGGCGCTGTCCGGCGCGACGCGGAGAATCCTGTCCACATGAAAGATTCGGTTGCAGGAGCGGGGACCGCCGATAGCGCCGCCGCGGCGCGCCGGGATTCCGAGCCGGTCTTTCTGGCGCTCGTCGCGCTGATTCTGGCGGTTCCCTTGCCGTTCGGGGCATATCCGGACTGGGCCTGGGCGGGCATGGCCGCCGTGTCTGGCGTATTGTTGTTCTGCTGGGGTTTCTCCACACTGGGAGGACGTGTTTCACCGGTGGCGCCACCCGGTTTCCTGCTGTTGTCGGCGGCGTTTCTGGGGCTGGCCATGTTCTGGGGACTCCTGCAAACCGCGGAATTCATGCCTGAAAGCTGGCATCACCCCATCTGGCGGGAGGCCGCCTTGGCGCTGGATACGGCACCGGGTGGGGCGATTTCGCTGGATCCGGTGGCGGGCGGGGACAGCGTTCTGCGTGTGGCGGCGTACGCGGGCATATTCTGGCTGGCATTCCAGTATGGAAGGAATCCCCACCGCGCCGGCTGCGCCCTGCGCACGATTGCCGCAGGGTGCGCCTGCTATGCGCTTTACGGGCTTGGCGTTGTGTTTTCGGGCGCCGACAGCATCCTGTGGTTCCAAAAGACGGATTACACGGAAGCGGTGACCGCGACGTTCGTGAACCCGAATTCTTTCGGAACGTATTGCGGTATTGGTCTCTTGTGCGCGACGGCGGTGCTTTCGCGCCGGTTCTCCAGAAGGCTGGCCGGCCGGACAGGTTTCAAGGAGCGCCTGCGTTTCTGGATTGTGGAATTCATGCCTCGAAGCGCACTGCTGCTGTCGGCCTGGCTGGTGCTGGCAGGCGCTCTACTGCTCAGTCTTTCGCGGGGCGCGACCGCGGCAACCGCGCTGGCGCTGCTGGCGCTTCTTGCGGTGCTGGCTCTGAGACACGGGTTCTCCTTCGGCAGGTTGCTGTCGTGGATGGCCGGCGCCACGCTGACAGGAATAGTGCTGCTGCTATTGGCCGGGGAACCCCTGGAGCGGCGGCTGTGGGATACCGGTCCCGACTTTGCCAAGCGTTCGGAGATCTATTCACAGACAATTTTGGCCATACGGGAACAACCCTTGCTTGGAACCGGTCTCGGCACGTTTGGCGCCGTGTACCGCAGCCACCGCACCGAGAATATTCGCCCGGGTGTGCTCATGGCGCACAATGATTATCTGGAACTGGCGCTGGAACTGGGCATTCCGGCCGCGACGCTTTTCGTGACAGCGATCCTGGTACTGGCTGGAGGTTGTGCGCGGGGGGTGTGGATTCGGAGAAGGGACTTCGAGTTTCCCGCGGTTGGCGCGGCGGTTTGCGTCCTGGTGGGCGCCCATTCGGCCGTCGATTTCAGCTTGCAGATTCCCGCGGTGGCCGCTACTTTCTCATTCGTTCTGGGTGTCGCGGTGGCGCAGGCGGTACCGACAGGGGGGGGGGGGTCGATTGCGACATAGATCAGGAAAAAGCCGAAGGGCCCCGCGGCAACATGCCGGTGCCGCGGGATGCGGGCCAGAGTGAGGTCTCGTAGTGCATTCAGCCGGACGCGAGAAATCGAAACCACCGATTTCCACACATAACCCCGAGAACGGGGCTGACCTGGAGCGCGTTGTGAAAACTGGATGCTTTCCGGGCAACTGCGGGCAACTGCGGGCAACCAAAATGACCGGGCGTATTTCCGAAGGTTTCGTTGAGGCGGTGCGGGCCGCGCCGGTGCTCTCCCATCCGTTCCCGCACATGCGATTATCCCGTGTCTTCGGCGAAGGGGATTATCGAGAGATTCTGCGCCTCCTGCCGCCGACGGAAGAATACCTCGAATTGCGCCACAAGGACGCCAGACTGCCGGACGGCACATACGCGCGACTCACGTTCCCGCTCATCGGTGAAAGGCTGGAAAAACTGGACTGGGAACGGCGCCGGTACTGGGAAGCCATGTCGGAAGCGCTGCGGGACCCTGACGTCGCGAGGGCTTTCGCGGCGAGGTTCGCGGAGATCGACTGCGAGTCTCCTCCCCAGACAGGATCAATCCTCAGGATTTCGCTGGTGCGCGACCGCCCGGGCTACTGTATTCGTCCGCACCAGGACATACCGAGCAAACTGCTCACCGCGCAGATATACCTGCCGCGAGACGAGAAGGGGGCGGACCTGGGAACGAGTTTCTACCGCCGGGAGGAGGCGGGTGCGCTGGAAGTGGATGTCAGCGTGCCCTTCCTGCCGAATTCCGGGTACGCGTTTCCGGTCACGAGCGATAGCTGGCACGGTGTAGATACCGTCCCACCCGGTGCAACGCCACGTGATTCGCTTATGCTGGTTTGGTATGTCGATGGTGTCTGGAAGAAGCTGGACGCGGCGGCGCGAACCGTTTTGCGTTGGCTCCGATCATGAAAAAACTTGCTGGTACTGATCGGTTGGGGGTGTTGTCATTATTAGGCCGCTCTACGGGCAATATCGGTGTCGAACTGGGTGTTGCCGCCGGGGATTTCAGCGCCAGGCTGCTGGAAAGCGGCCGTTTCGACAGGCTCTACGGAGTGGACGCCTATGCCGACCGCCACGATGTGAACGAATACAAGCTTGCCTTGCGCAGGTTCGGCCTGTCCGGTGGGTACACCCTGCTTCGCATGTACTTTGACGAGGCCCTTGAACTGTTCGAGGATAACAGCCTGGATTTTGTCTATATCGACGGCTACGCGCATACCGGTCAGGAAGGAGCGGAAACAATCTTCGCCTGGGCGTCCAAAGTGAAGCCGGGAGGCGTTGTATCGGGCCACGACTACGACCCGGCGTATCCCCTCACCATCGAAGCGGTTGACCGGTTCGTCGCTGAAAACGGTTTTGAACTATGTATTGTGGATCTGGAAGGGGCCTATCCCTCCTGGGTCGTGCGGAAAACCACCGAAACCATCATTGGAGGCCCGACGCCTGGGTTCCGGCGGGCGGCGCGCAACGCGCGTTTTGCCGCGAGACTGCGCCGGGTCGTGGCCGCGCCCATAAAACGATTTCTCGGGGGGGGGGGGTGAGAACCACGAATGTGGCAAACACTCCGCGCGTGGATTGTATTGATAGGTTTTCAAAGGAATGGGACGGGTGCGAATTTGTCATGTGATCGAATGCGGTGCGACGGGCGCATTGGAAATGGTTCTCCTCATGGCCGAAATCCAGCGCACCCAGGGGCACGCTGTGCTGATCGCGTACTCCCCGAGGGCGGGAACTCCCGCCGGCTTGCGCGCGAGAATACACCCGGACGTGCGGCTCGAACGCCTGGTGATGCGTCCCATCCCATTGCATATCGCCGGATGGTGCCGGCGCTATGCCGGGTTGTTGCGGCGCTGGAATCCGGATGTGCTGCATTTCCATGGCGCCAGGGCGGGATTCATGGGCCGGCTTGTGGCCGGTCGGCGCTTTGGAGACCGCGCGTTGTACAGCCCACACTGCATTTCATTGATGCACCTGGATCGCTCGGAAATCGAACGCGTCCTGTTCCGCGGACTGGAACGATTGGCGAACGGCATCTGCAACTCGATATATGTGGCCTGCTGTGTTCCCGAACAGCGGGTGATAGACAAGGAAATCGGAGCTACGACGACCTTGCTGGAAAACGCGGTCGAGGACGGGCTGCTTGCGCGTTACGCGGAAAGAACTACCGGGGAACGGGAAAGGAAGCGGGTAGTCACCTGTTCACGTATTTCGGCGGCGAAAGACCCCTCGCTGTTCGCGGATATCTGCAGGGCGGTGCGCGCCGCGAGGCCGGACATCGAGTTTCGATGGATCGGTGACGGCGACGCGCATCGCCGCAAATTGCTTGAGGATGCCGGCGTGCGGGTGACGGGATGGATGTCCCGCGCGGACGCGCTTCGGGAAGTGGCGGACGGCTGGTTCTACCTTTCGACAAGCGCCTGGGAGGGTTTGCCGGTGTCGGTGCTGGAGGCGATATTGCTGAAGGTTCCCGTGCTTTGCCGACGGGCCGAATGGAGTGAGCCGGTAATACGCCACGACGATACCGGATTCCTGTTCGACAACGTGGACGCCGCTTCGGAAATGCTGATCGGACACGATACCGCAAGGCCCGTCGCCGTGGCGGAGAACGCCTGGAACGCGGCGCGAAGCCGATATTCCCAGACGCGTTTCGCCTCTGAGCTGGCGCGGCTCTACGAACCGTTCGAAAAGCGCGGATGAAACTGTCGGCGGTCCCCGGCTGCACCCCTCTGACGCGAGCTAGTCTGGCCCATGCCGGCGCGCATCCGAATCCGGTCGGCGCCGGGATTGGCCAGTCGTCGATGTCTTCATGAATTGGCGGGACTCGGTTTCGCTCGCATTCCTGGTTCGCTGTGTGGGCGCCGCGGGCAGTCTGGGATATGGGCTGTTGCTTGCCGGTATGCTATCGCCCACCGCGATGGGGGAATTCACGGTCGCCGTTTCGGTGGCGATCATCGCCGCGACGGTATCCAGATTCGGCCTTGACGCGTATCTGATGCGTTGCGCCGCGTGCGAACCGGGGGAGTTGCGGTTTATCGCGTCGCGCTGTCTCGCCGCGTCTTGCCTCGCGGGCATTCTTGCATGGGGAATCTGCGTCTGGGCCGGCCGGGGAGCCGATTTCGCCGCGGGCCCCTTCTTCGCCATTCTGCTGCTGGGAATCCCTTTCCTCGCCATGAGTTATGTGCTCGCCGGATTGCTAAAGGCGGGCGGTCTCCCCGCGGCGGCGGTTTTCCTTGAGACCGGCGGTTGGCAATGCCTGATGTGCGTGTGCGCGATACTGATGTATCTGGCCGGCAGCGATTCGCCGTTCCTTGTCGCAGTTTGCTTCGCGCTCGGAAACGCGCTGATGTTCGCCGTCTTTCTCCATGTATCCTGGCGCGCGTCTTTTGGCTTCGGATTGCCGGCGCGGAGCGTTGACTCCGCGTCGAGACCCGGGCTTCGGGAGGTGGCGCCGCTGGCGGGGCTGTCTGTCGGCAACGTGATCATGCGCTGGTCGGATACGCTGTGGATCGCCTGGTGGCTGGCCCCGGGTGAAGTCGCGGTTTACGTGGTGTGTACAAGGCTTGCCGGCGGCATCGCATTCATCGACCATGCGATCAACGCCATCGCGGCGCCCCGCTTCGCGCGACAGCACCAGAGCGGGGAAACGCAAACGCTGCGCCGCGAGTTCCTGCGGGCGTGCGCCATGTCGGGAATGTTCGGGGCGCTCGGCGCCGCGGCGGTTGCGCTTCTCGGGCCGTATGTGCTGGATTGGCTGGGGGATCCGTATTCCGGGGCGGGCCTGATCTTGCGGCTGGCCGCGGTTGCCATGGCGGTCCAGGTGGCGCTGGTGCCCATTGGCCACCTCGCGGCCATGTCGGGACGGGCATCGGACCACTTCAAGGCAACAATCCTGGCGCTGGCGCTCCAGCAGACCGCTTTCCTGCTGCTCATCCCGAGCTTCGGCATGGTTGCGGCCTTGTCCGGGTTCGCGTTGTCGAGAATATTCGCCCACCTGCTCACCCTGGCGATTCTGCGAGGCCGGAGCGAATTCACGTGGCTGACGGGATGAACGGCGCATCTGGCGGCCCTTGGCCGGCCGCGGGCGTACTATTCGAACCGCTACGGCGTGTTTCGGGGTGGTGCCGCACAAGGCCGAAGGGGGCATTGCTATTTCGGTGACACCAAATTTTGGGTTGACATTCTTGATATAACTCGTTTAAGGTGCCAACTTTGACAAAATATGTCATAAACGCATCAATAATCGAGATTAGTATGCTAATTGAATTCAGCGTGGCCAATTACATGTCGGTGCGAGACCGGCAAACGTTCAGTCTTTGCCGGGGCAGAGGCGACGAACTGGTCGAAACCAATGCGTTCAAGGCGAAAGCCGCAAACGAATTCGAGTTGCTGCGGTCCGCAGCCATCTACGGCCCGAACGCCAGCGGCAAATCCAATTTCGTCTACGCCCTTCATATCATGCAGGTAATCGTGCGCCAGTCGGCAGCCGGACTTAAGCGCGGCGACGACCTTCCGGTTATGCCGTTTCGCTTGAGTCAGTCCACTCTCCACGCCCCTAGCGAATTCGAAGTGTCCTTCATTGTCGACGGCGTTCGTTATCAGTATGGATTTTCAGCGACGAAGGAACGAGTTCACCAGGAGTGGCTGCTTGCCTATCCCAAGGGTCGTCCTCAGCACTGGTTCGGGCGCGAATGGAATGAACAATCCAATTCCTACGATTGGGACCTAGGAAACAATCTTGTGGGGGAGAAGATTCTTTGGAAGAAATCCACGCGCGATAATGCGCTTTTCCTGTCAACCGCCGTACAACTCAACAGCGAACAACTGCAACCCGTTTACGATTGGTTCGACAAGACCTTACGAATGAGCGGCATTGATGGTTTGCCAGTGGAGTTGACCGCAACTCGCTGTGAGGGAAAACAAAAAGCACAGATTCTAAATTTTTTGCAAATGGCCGACCTAAGAATCTCCGACATCATCGTTGAGAAAAGACCATTCGACATTGAAACCCTGCCGAAGGAAATGCCAGCGGCAGTTAAGGAAGCATTTGCCGAGGATTTCAAGGACAAGCAATTCGTAGAAATCAAAACTGTTCACGAGAGCGCAGATGGCGAGACGGTGCTATTTGGCTTTAAAGATGAGTCAAACGGCACTCAAAAAATTTTCGCTTATGCAGGACCCTTGATTCACGTTTTGAACAATGGTTGTGTAATGTTCATTGACGAACTGCATAACAGTTTGCATCCAAAACTTGTGTGGATGTTGGTCAACTTGTTTCATAGCAATGAATGCAATCCCAAAAACGCACAACTGGTCTTCACCACCCACGAAACTTCCATTCTCAATCAGGAAGTGTTTCGACGCGATCAGATCTGGTTTTGCGAGAAAGGGAAGGAACAGGACACAAATGTCTATCCGTTGACCGACTTCAGCCCCAGGAAAGGCCGTGAGAATCTTGAATTGGCGTATCTTTCAGGGCGTTATGGAGCGTTGCCCTACCTGCGCCCACACGAGCATCTGACCTGATGGGCACAGACAACCTGTTTCACAGACGAAAAGCGAGAAAAGCAGCAGACTTGAAGCGGCAAAAGGCGAAACGAGCGCCTTTCGCCAAGGTGCTTATCGTCTGTGAGGGTGAGAAAACCGAACCGGACTATTTCAATGGAATAAAGGACCACTACGAACTGAATAGCGCCAATATTGAGGTCTGCACCGATGGAGGTTCCGATCCACTTGGCATTTACAATTTCGCAATGAAGCGGTTCAAGAGAGAAAAATCGGCTGGTGATCCTTTCGATAAGATCTATTGTGTCTTTGACAAAGATAATCGGAAAAGTTTCGCGCAGGCTTTGGTTGCGATCCGCAGTGTAAATCCAAAGCATGTCTTTTTCGCCATTCCGTCGGTCCCTTGCATTGAGTTCTGGTTTCTTTTGCACTACGAATATACGACCCGACCGTTCAGCAAATGTGACCAGGTAATTGACGCGTTGAGGTGTTATCTGCCTGATTACACAAAGGGAATCAGAGATATGTTCCCAATGCTTCTTGAAAACCTCGAATCCGCTAAAATAAATGCCGAACGAGCCAAGAACTCAGCTGCTAAAAGCGGAACCGAAAATCCGACAACCTATGTACATCAACTCGTGGAGTTTTTACAAAATATCAAGAATCAATAGTGAAACTTGGTAGTGCGATAAGGCCCAAAGCGATACAGAAATCGTGCGGTTTTCAGTAGCCATTAACAAACGGTCCCGGACGAAGATCATTCCTGCGCGGCGTAGCCCCGCCTGGCGCGTTCGGGTGCGCCGTCCCGGGTCCAGCCGCTTGTCGCCATGCCTCGCCGTCCGGTGGCCCATATCATGAATTTGTCGACAAAGACGATGGCGAAGGTCGGATAGGCGAAGTACCACGCGTAGGTCTTCACGAAGTTGTACACCTCGGAACGGAACAGCCGGTAGGTAAGAATCAGGGCGAAAACTATGAAGACATGCCGCATCGCTGTGGGCGACCGTTCAAGCAGGCCGAAACAGGCCCCGAAGAAAGCGAACTGGACCGCGACTCCCATCAGTCCGTTTGCCGAATATCCCTCCCACAAGCCGCTGAAGCCATAGCCGAGTCCGGGGAAAAGTATTACCCGTTCGGGAAAAAACTCCTGGAAAAACCACTCGGAAAGCGCATCCTCCTCAGGGCGCATGACAAAAAGGGATTTCAGCGCGAGAGCGTAGCCGTTGTGGGGAAGTTCCACATCCGGCCGAGTCATGAGCAAAACGGTGTGCCTGATCCAATTGGTGTATTCCCCGAAGTCAATATTGCTCGGATAGTCTTGATTGAGAAGGAGGTCGTAGAGGACCGGCTTGAACAAAAGGGTCGCCGACAACGAAAGGACTATGACGAGGGCGACGGTGCGCGGTCGGATTCTACCGCTGCGTTCAAGGAAGTAACACAGGCAAATCACCATGATGGACAGGTCGTACCTTGATATGGTCAGCAGCCCCACAAGAATGCCGTGGCAAAGGATGAAGTACAGCAGCGCCCTGTCGCGCCGGTTTCCAAAGTACAGATACCGGGCCAGCACGATAGGCAGGCAGACATTGATGAAATTGGCCAGATAGAATAGCGCCACCCTGGGCCTGACCGCGGCGAAGCGCTCGATGCGGTCGGAGAAAAGAAAATCCAGAGGGCCGATCAGCAGGATCGCCGCCGCTTCAAACGCCAGCGCGACCCCAACCACAAAAAGCAGGGTGGTGTGGGAAGGCAGATATTCCCGGACCCGAATCGCGCTGCTTCGCTGGCGCACGCCGGCGAGCGCGTAGGCGAGGTTGAATCCGATGACGGCCGCCACGGACATCCAGCCGATTTGATCCAGTTGGTCCGTGTAAGCCCGCCCCATGGTCGCCCGCGAGACGGTCAGGCCAAAGGCCATGTATGCCATGGCGCACAAATTGAAGTAGATGCCCAGTTGCAGGAAGTTTCCGCGGCGAACGTAGTACCAGACGCTGAAACCGCCGGAGACAGTCAGTAACGCCAGTATTTGCGGCATCTCGCTAGAGCCTGTTCCTGAATCGCTTGAACCAGTTCACGTAGGCCCAGCGCAGGGGGTAATCCAGGCTGACAGGTTCAGTGCGAAAGGCTTCTGTGATGGGTTGGCGGGATCGAGACCCGAGGCCCGCCGCGTCGAGCATGAAGTCCTCCACGGGGGCTGGCGCGGACAGATGCGCAATCTCGCGCGCCTGGAAGGTCATGCGGTCCGCGGCGGGCCGCAGCATGGAGGCCAGCGCGCCTTCGATATCCGTGGACTGGTGGATGCGCCATCCCGTTTGCTGGGTGAGCGGAGCATCCCGATAATCCAGCGTGGCGGTTGGCGTTCCCGCGAGCATCGCCGTGGTTGCTATCGTGGAGGGAGTCGTGATCAGGCATTGATAGCGGAGTATGGATTTCGCGAAAGACTCCGCGGTGTCGTTGTCCCTGGTGGGAATGCCCAGGGATTTCAACAGATCCCGGTCTCCGATTCGGAAACGGTAATCCGCTCCCATGCGTTCCAGGGCGGCGACAGTGAGCGTGATCAGTTTTTCCAGTCTCAACCGTTCGCCCTTGTCGAACGCGGGAGTCCGCGCGGTTGCGATAAGGAACCCGGCGGTCCTGGATCGTGGCGAAGTTTCGCCCCCGGTTGGCGCGGGCGCGGCGCGGGCGGGGAGCCAGGCGTGGGTCCGGACGCCAAGCGCGGCGTAAGCCTCGCAAGACCAACGGTCCACACAGGCGACATGGGTATACAGCAGCGGGTCCATCTGATTTGCCCGCCGGTGCGCGGCGTTGCGATACGCGTTCGCCACATCGTAGATTCCGTCGAAGAGATAGAGTCTCGGCACGCCGCGGCTCGCCGCCAACTCCAGTATCCTCCGCGCGGCGGCGCTGGTGTCGACACAGTTGACGACCAAGCCGGTATTCCGGAGGCGGCGCGGCAGCGACCGCGGGCTGATCACGCCGTACCGGGCGACATGACGGAGCCGCTCAAGGTTTACACCCAGATCCTCGAACTGTCGGGCGGGTTGCAGGAAGAGTATGTTGAAATCAGAATCCAAGAATCTCACCCAGCACTTCCGGGCGACCGGCCCGCACCGCGGCGGCGGACGCGCCGCGGATATCCCGTCCGAAGGCGGCCCGCGCTTTCTCCGCAATCAGGACGCGCCCGGATTCGTCAAGCTCATTCCAGACCCCGAGGCCGGCCTCGACCATCAGCAGGAGCATCGCGTGGCGTCGGTCTTCGTGCGGCCCGGTACTCAGCGCCAATCGCAGCGGCGCCGCGATTTCAGATGCCGCGGCTTCGCGGTCCAACCGCATCTGCACGAGCCGCATCCAGCCGTAGGGATCCATGGCAGCCAGGCCGAGGCCTTTTTCCAGCGCGGTTTCCGCCTCCCCCGGGTCGTGGCCGTGTCCGGTGTCCTCGTACTCGCCGAGAATCAGCAAACCCAGGGCGAGGTCGGTATGGACCCTGGCCGTTCGCCGCCAATTCGCCGCTGCCTCGCGCGAGCGGACGAAGCGGTTCAGGGAGGCGCGGTCCACCGCCTGTTCGTCTTGCAGCCGTTCCGTGACGGAATTGCCGGACAACAGCAAAACGTCCGAAACCGCGATGGGGACCGCCGCTATGAAAACAGCCGCGCCGATGACGACTGCGGACAATGCCGGGAGGGAGGGCAAGAATCGGCGGGATGTCCGGCTACCGTAAGCCATGGCTAACGGGCGTAATACTGGCTGTACTTGGAGGACAGGCTGTTTGGCTCCGGGCCATATCCATACGAGCCATAGTTGTATGAGTAGTATCCCTTCCGGTGGCCTTGCGCCATTGTCAAGGCGGCGCCGGCCAAGCGCACCCGGGAATCCATGAGCTGTTTGACGCCCGCCGCCGCGACTTTGCGTGGCGTGTTGGCCCAGCGCACGGCGTAAACGGTGTGATCGACACATTGGGCCAGTGTGATCGAATCCGACACCAGGAGCACGGGAGGCGAATCGACTATCACGAAATCGTAGCTGGACTTGAACTTGTCCAGGAGATCCGACAGTTTCCGCGACCGGACAATATCGGTGCGGACTTTGAGGGATTTTCCCGCCGTGAGTATGTCGAGACCCGAGGCTTCGTCGTGTTTGGTGGGAGATCCGGTGGCGATGGCATGATCGGTAAGCAGGTGGGCGAACCCGAAATCATCCGTCAATCCCAGCCGTTTCGCGATCTGGCCGTGCCGGAAGTCCGCATCGATCAGCAAGGTTTTCCGCCCGCTGCGGGCCAGCATTCGCGCCAGGGAGATGGACAGAAAAGTCTTCCCCTCGTTGGCGACCGATGAAGTGATGAGGACGGAATTCGGTTCTTCATTGTGGGTCGCCAGCAATCCGGTATGGAGCATGCGCAGCGACTCCGAGAAGGCCGACATGGGATTTTCCAACACATGATCGACAATGGAATCCTCCGGTTCGGCCAGCATCGGAATCGCGCCAAACGAGCCGACTTTCAAACCGGTTTCCAACTGCCCGCTGTGCCTGAATCCCCGTTCGAAAACCTGTTCGACCACGAACACCGTCAATAGCGCCAGAAGCAGTGAAACCACAAGCGAAATGGCGGACGCAGCCGGTATGTTCGGCCATGAATGTTCGATCGGCACGGTGGCGCGGGAGATGATTCGCGCATCGGCCGAAAACAGATCTTCCTGATCCCCGGTTTCCATATAACGCGCCAGGAATACATCGAACAGGGCCTGGTTCGCGGCGGCCTCGCGCTCAAGAACGCGAAGCCGGGCCTGTGAAGTGGTCAGTCGGGTGGCTTCCTCCCTGAGTCCATCAAGGCTGGATTCCAGTGTTTGTTCCCGGGTCTTCGCCACTTCGAGACTGTTTTCCAGGCTGGACACGATCCGCCCGACTTCTTCCGAAATTCTTGTGCGGATATCCACCAACTCGGCCTCGACATTGATCATGCGAGGATGCCGCGGGCCGTATTCCTGGGCCATCTGGGCAGCTTCGCCAACCAGGCTGGTTTCCTGCATCCTGAGGTTTTGAATCAGCGGCGCGGCGAGCACCTCGGGTGTCGAGTAGATGCCGTCCTCCGACAGCGACAGTTCCCGCGCCTGGCGAAGCTTGGCGTCCGCTTCCGAAGTCGCCGCCCGCGCGGCTATCAATTGCGAGTTGACTTCGGAAATCTGCTGTTCGATCAAAGTGGAATCGCTGGTCTGGGTAAGGCCCTGCTCCCGACGATAGTCTTCCACCGCCCGCTCCGACTGTTCGACCTGGTCCCGGAGCGTCAGCACCCGTTCATTCAGCCAGGAGGCCGCTTGTTCGGTCGCGTCGAACTGCTGGTCGAGCTGTTCCCGAAGATAGATGTCGGCCAGGGTGTTGACCACTGTCGCCGCCAGTTCCGCGTCTTCGGTGGTCACCGCGACCGAAACCACATAGGAGATGCCCACGGATTCTATGTCCAGGGCTTCGATCAATGCCATGACGGTTTCATCCCGGACCCTGCGTTCCGCTTCCGCGGCGGTCAAAACGTCGGCGGGGCCGCTGCCGGGCACGAGCCCGCGAAGCCAGGGCAATGTATCGCCCCACAGGGAGGGCGGACGGAGTTGCCGGTTGAATTCGGGATTGTCCACAAGCCCGAGTTCATCGACGACTTTTTCGGCCAGGGACCGGGATGCGAGCACTTGGACCTCGCTCTGAATCGTGATCCGGTCGGGACGCAGGGCTTCGAGCACGCTTTCAATGTCAACCACATTGGTTGCGCGGGTGCCGATGAGTATCCGCGCCTCCGCGGTGTAGCGGGGGGTCAACTGGAACAGGACCAGCGCCGAAACGAGCATCGTCAGCAGCATGGTGGCGAAGATCAGCATCTTGTGGCGCCAGAGCAGGGCGAGCACATCGAGCAGCACCGGTTCGGCGGCGGGCGGCGCTTCGGCGTTCGAATCGGGAACGATGGGGGAATTCATGGCTTCGCAGGTATCCGAATCTTGTCCTGTTCCCAGATCAGAAAGCGTTGCGGTGGCCCACCAGGGCCGGCACGCTGCGGGCAACGATCCACAGGTCCAGCCAAAGCGACCACCGGGCCAGGTACCAAAGATCGTAGCGGACCCTCTTTTCCATGTTTTCGGGCGAATCCGAGCCGCGCAAACCGTGGATTTGCGCCCAGCCCGTGATTCCGGGCCTCACGCGGTGGCGCAGCATGTAGCCGGGGATGAGCTCGCGGTATTGCAGGTTCACGGAGACGGCGTGGGGTCGCGGCCCGACGACCGACATGTCTCCGCGCAGCACATTGTAGATCTGCGGCAGTTCGTCGAGTGAGGTGCGGCGCAGGAACTTCCCGATGGGGGTATGTCGATCGTCTTCCCTGACCGCCTGCCTGACATCCGCGCCGTCCTCGATCACGGTCATGGTGCGGAACTTGAGCACCCGAATCTCCCGGCCGTCGATGCCGTGCCGCCGTTGGCGGAACAGCGCCGGGCCAGGCGATGTGAGCCTGATCGCCGCCGCGATGATTAACATGGGCGCCGCCGAGACCAGAAGCATCAAGAGCGCGAGAACAACATCCTCCGTTCTCTTGACCCAACTGTTGGCGCCCGAATAGGGAGTTTCAAAAATGCTGACAAGCGGCAATCCGCCGCAATCCACCCAGCGCGCGTGGGCCAGCTCCTCGGCATGCGTGTTTGGAACGATGTAGACGGATACCGGCGTATCGCACAGCGCGGCGACCAGGCGCCGGCATGCGTCTCCGGCTTCCGGGCGCATCGCGACAAACACCGTTGAAAACTCGCCTTTTCCCGCCCGTTCCACCAGTTCTTCCAGGTTTCCCAGGACCGGCAGGGAGAAGCCGTCGCTTTCGACCTCTTCAGCCGTTCGCTCCGATTCGGCAAAGCACCCCGCCAGCGTGGCGCCGAAGGCGGCGCCGGATTGCAGAAAGCGGCCGAAACCGAGCGCCCTTTCTCCGGCGCCGGCGATGACCGCTGGCGCGCCGGTTGGAGAAGTTCGGCCATGACGGGTTGCGAACTGCAAGGTCAGGCGCCAGCCCACGAGTCCGAGCGCGCCGAAAATTGCCCAGAAACCGACCGCCAGGCGGGAATAGTCCGCGGTTACCTTGGCGGTCCAGGCGATCACCAAAAGCCCGGCGAGCGTCCACGCCCAGGCGGTCAGCGCAACCCGGATTTCCTGGAAAAGCTCCCTGATCGCCGCCGTTCGCTCGCGAACCGGCGCACCTCCGCCGAACAGCAGATAGAGCGGCAGCGCGACAAGGCCGGCGGGCAGGTACAGTTCCGCGTTGTCCAGGCCGCGCAGTTGGTAGGCCAACCAGAGGCTCAAGACTATGACAATGGCGTCGGCGCAACGCGCCGCCGCCGCCGACACGCGCTGTAATCGAACCGGTTTCAGTTGTCTTTCCAATTATCCAGTTCTCATACAAGCACAACGCAAGCTGTATCCAATAATCGGTACCGGGCTTCCGGCACAGCCTCCGGGCCTGGCGCCGGAGCTAGAACAACCGCTCCGCCACCCGGACCACATCGCCCGGCAATACCTTGTCGTTCACGTCAATCTCGTTTTCCGTGCGGGTTTCGTCGGTCGCCCGGATTACCATCACCCGGTTTGTTCTCGCCCGGTAGCTGAAGCCGCCGCCGAGGGCCACCGCCTCGATCACGGTCATCCCGTTGACATAGGGATACGCGCCGGGATCGTTCACTTCCCCGATGATGTAGAACGGACGGTATTCCAAGACTTCGACGCTGACTCTCGGATCGACCAGGTAGTCCGGTTTCAGCGCATCGACGACAATCCGCTGCGCCTCGCCGAGCGTCGCGCCATCGAAATCGAGGACGCCCACCAGTGGCAGCGATACAGTGTCCGTTTCGCTGAGCAGGTACTCTCCCGTCAAATCGTCATGCCCGAAAACGGTGATGCGGATGCGGTCGCCGTGGCCGAGAACATAGTCCGCGGCATCCTCCGCGGCGCCGGACGCCTTCGGCGCGAGAGCCGCGAACAGGCAAAAGGCAGCCAATACCGCGAAGCGCCCAATTGGCGGCCGTGGCTTGGCAAAAGTTATTCCGGGGGCCGGACTCATAGACTGAACCGGAAGTTCAGGTAGACGTAGTCCTTGTCGTAGTTGTCGCGCGGGAAAGTCGAGTCCCTGCGCTGAATCCGCAAGCCCAGGTCGAATTCGGCCATCCTGCTGAGTTTCCAGATCGCGCGGACGGTGCCGGTCAGGATTTCGTCCTCCCGGGCTATTCCAACGTATTCGTTCGTCGTCAAGCCGATATCGCCACCGATCAGCACGTTGCGGCGCAGTTCGTGGTCGAGGCTGAGATTCAGAGACGAAGCCATGTAGCCGGAGGCCTGGCGCAGCGCGGATTCATTGACCGTGCGTCTTGCCGTACCCCGGAAAGTGGTAAGTGGCGTCGCGTTCCAGGTCAGGGAGCCGCCGTAGCTGATTCCGTCCACTTCCGGCAGCCGTTCGTCCCGGTCGTAGGATTGCCTGCGGTAGCCGGCAAACAGCTCTCCGCCGAGCACGGCGCCGATATCCAGCCGCGTGCCCAGCACCGTCTCCTCGCCGTCGGAATCCCGGGCGAACCGGTCGCCGCCCTGCAGCCGGTCATAACGGCGGCTGAAGCGCGTTGTGCGCAGGAATAGCTCGTTCCCGGGAGAAATATCGAGGCCGATTCTCGCCGAAATCTCCCTTTCGCCCCGGTCGCGGTCGTTCTGGGTGAGAATCCGTCCGGTGAGTCCGTCGATCGCGTTGTCATACGCGAGACCGGTGTAATGTCCCTCGATTCCGAAAGAAAGGCGGTTCAGGCGCCGGAAGAGTTGGATGCCCGCATCCGTCATCTTCCGAGAAACCGGCTCCAGGGCCGTGAAGGGGGATTCCGGGTCGCCGCGCTCCTCGTGGAGTTCGCGGAGTGTCACGTCGGCGCGCAGCCAGGCGTCGCGCGAAATGTCGATCCTTCCGCCGAAACCCGCGAACCAGTTCACGACGTTTTCGCTGTCCGCCTCGGCGAAGTCGCTTGCGTCCAGCCCCGCGTCCAGCCGAAATTCGTGGCGGCTCCATCGGGAAACGCCGAAAACCCTTGGACGGGTATAGCGAATGGTGTCCCGCGTTACGTCATCGGACAGCCGGTAGATATTGTCATCCTGGGCCACTCCCAACTCGAGAGACGGGTACAGGATGAAACTGCCCCCCCCCCCCCCCCCCCCAAGAGGAGAAATTCCGCGGGGGTCCCAGTCGGGACGCGCGCGGTTGGCCACATCCAATTCGACCGCGGCCGCGTCAGGCGTTTGCGCTGAAAGATCGGGGGAGGACATGATCGAAACGCCCAAGGCTGTCGCCAGGAACATTGCGCGTGGGAACCGGGTGGAATTCGCCGCCGACGTTCCCCGGCGGCTATTCGGAAATCTGGTTGTTTCTTTCATTTGGGGGCCCTGAAAGAGTTCCGGTTGGTTTTCACATCTACTGAACGGGGCTGACCTGGGAGGGATTTTCCACCGTCGCCTGGGCCCGGGCAAGTTCCCGTTCGACAATTTCATCCGGTCCCGGTTCCGCCCGCAGCGCGGGTATGGCCGCAATGACCACTCCTCCCGATACCCCGGGATTGCCCTGGGTCACTCCGAGCCCGATCGCGGCTATGGATGAGGAATTGGTATCCGCAAAGTAGACGGCGAGCGAGGCGATCGCAGCCGCCAGGCCTGTCGATTCGGAATCGCCGGCATTTTGGCTGACAATGGCGCGGATGGCCTGCCGAATGGCTTCCGGGTCATCCCCATTATCGCGAACGGCAAGTTCCACCTCCTCTGCAATCGGCGCCGGTATGACGAACTGCTCGCCTTCCACGCTTATGGTGACGCTGCCGTCCGCCTGCTCGGTTATGGATTGTTGAGCCCATGCCTGAGCGCTTGCCAAAAGAGCGAACACGAAGAAAGCCTTCATGCCCGTTGAAGCGAATGATTTCATGGAGTCTCCCCTATATTCTTCCCGGCATCACAAGCAAGATGGAAGACGCAAGCTTGCCACTGCCGCCAAGTATAGTATATGGTTTTTCACGGTTAACTGCTTCGCTTTCCGGCACCTTTCTTCACCCTCGGCCCGGCATTGGGACAAGAATTGTATTACGGGGGGGGGGGGGGCAACAAGCACCGAACTTTACAACGGCGGCTCGCAGGCATCGTTGAGGCAACGGTTGGACAGTTATGCGTGTACTGGTGGTGGGGGGCGCGGGTTACATCGGGTCGCACATGGTCAAGCGCCTGGGCGCCGCGGGCCTTGAGGCCACAACTCTGGACAACTTGTCGTCCGGGTGGCGGGACGCGGTCACCTTCGGAGAATTCATAAAAGGCGACCTGGGCGACCGGGATTTGCTGAACGACCTGTTCCGTTCGGAAGAATTCGACGGCGTGATGCATTTCGCGGCGCATATGGAGGTTCGCGAGTCCGTCGAAAACCCGGCCAAGTACTATGCGAACAATGTGGCGAACACGCTCACGCTGCTCGACGCCATGCGCGCGCACGGCGTCAACCACCTTGTTTTTTCCTCATCCGCGGCGATTTTCGGCGAACCCCAACGGCCAAGGATTGACGAAAACCATGCCAGGGCGCCGATAAACCCCTATGGGCGAACCAAGCTCATGGTGGAAGAAATCCTGCGCGATTACGACGCCGCCTACGGACTGAAATCGATGCGCCTGCGCTATTTCAATGCCGCCGGGGCGGACCCCGACGGAGAAATCGGCGAGTCCCACGAGCCCGAAACCCACCTCATTCCCCTGGTGCTGCGGGCCGCGTCCGGCCGCCGCGGGAACATCACCGTCTTTGGCGAGGACTACGACACGCCCGATGGAACCTGTATCCGCGACTATATACACGTGAACGACCTATGCGACGCCCACCTGCTCGCCCTGCGCGCGCTTTGGAATGGCGCATCAAGCGCGGCTTTCAACCTGGGCAACGGAAACGGCTTTTCGGTCCGCCAAGTGATAGATGCCGCAAGGGCCGTCACCGGCGCCGAGATTCCGGTTGCGCATGGTCCGCGCCGGAATGGTGACCCCGCCCGTCTCGTCAGCGATTCGACGCGCGCGAGGGTTGAACTCGGCTGGGGCCCGCGCCATCCGGAAATCCACACCATCGTTTCCCATGCTTGGCAATGGGAACTGAAAATGTTGGCGGAACAGGACCTGACTTGATCCCGTAGTGTCTTCCCTGGCAGGGAGTGTATATTATCCTGAGATCAATTCATTCAGTGCTACGGGGCAACATCATGAAAAAAGACATGCTGGAAAATTCGGAAACGTCGGCTGGCGCGTTCAAGCCAGATAGCGCTGCCCCCCCCCCCCCACACACACCGCAAGCGGTTCTGGTCGATGCCGTCAGTGTGTGAACTGAGCCTTGAACGGAGCACGGCGGGCGGCCCGAGGGCTGAATACTTCGAAACCAGTACCTACAATATCAAGAGTTGACAGGGCCGCACGCCCTCGGGGAACGCGTAGCCAAAGCGCTTGACTAGGCCGCTCTCCCGCTCTGCGACGAGCCGTGCCAACACCACCCGCACCCGCTGCGACTTGCCGTCCTTGCTGTAACCGAACTGCCGCAGCGCGTCCTCTCCCTCATCGGCGGACACGCCGGAAAGGAGACCCCGCCCGCCTAGTCAGCGATTCGACGCGCGCGAGGGTTGAGCTCGGCTGGAACCCGCGCCACCCGGAACTCCAAACCATCGTTTCCCACGCTTGGCAATGGGAACCGAAAACGCTGGCGGAACAGGATCTGACCTGATCCGGGATTCAGTTTGATACGTTTGGTTAATATCATTAGAATGGGTGCCCGTAAACAGACTTATGGGCGCCCATATTGAAAACCACCATTGAAATCGCCGACGACCTTGCGAAAACCGCAAAGGAACATGCGGCGAGGCACGACCTCACCTTGCGTGCGCTGATCGAGCGTGGACTGCGCATGGCGATTCGCGCCGATAGCGGTGCGGGCAAGTTCCGGCTCAGGGACGCCAGTGTTTCCGGGACGGGCTTGCAAGAGCAAATCCACGGCGCGGATTGGGCAAAGATCCGGGATTCGATCTACGAAGGACGCGGCGATTGATTGCAACCGACACCAACATTCTGGTGTACGCACACCGTGCGGATTCGGAATGGCACGACAGCGCGAAAGCCTGCATCGAGTCAGTCGCGCAAGGCCGCGTCACCTGGGGATTGCCATGGCCATGTGTACACGAGTTCCTGGCGATCGTGACTCATCCCCGAATCTACTCACCCGCATCCACGATCTCGCAAGCTATCGATCAGGTCGAAGCCTGGCTGGAATCCCCGGTTGCCGAACTCATCGGTGAAACGCACGATCATTGGGAGGCGTTGACCGGCATGCTGGCGAAGGGCCGGATATCGGGTCCGAAAGTTCACGACGCCAGAGTGGCGGCCTTGTGCCTGACGCATGGCGTTACCGAACTGTGGACTGCCGACCGCGATTTCAGCCGGTTTCCGGCGCTGTCGGCGTGTAATCCCTTGTAGCCCCGCGGTTCCTGCTGAATATCCAGCGCCAAAAATCGCCATCGCGCCGTGTTCAGCCGCGGGGCGGACAACAGGGAGGTCGCGGTTTCGGGGAATCGAGCCGCCAGGCCCCAATGGTAGGCGGCTGGGCATGGTTTGGCCCCCTTGAGGGGGGGAGGCGTCAAGGGGTATGATGAAACAGTCATATCACATAGATATAGCGGGGTATGCCATGATCTCTGATACCGTAAGGCGGTCAGTCTGGCACAATCTTTTTGAGGCCAGCCGGGTTGCTCGATTCTATACAGTGCTAAAGAACCGACTTGTTTGGCAGCGGCGCTTTATACGATTTCTTTTAAGTGTGGCGGGAGCAATCGCCGCATTGCCATTGGCCACAGATGACTTTGCGTGGATTGCGCCGTGGGCTGGATTGGCCGTTGTGATTCTGGTTTTGCTTGACAGCGCCATGCAGTATGACGACAAGATTTCACAGTTCGGCAGAGTTTCCGCCAAGCTGCGATCAGTGCGAAGAGAGTACAGGGCGCTTTGGGAAGCAGTGGAAGACGAGGAGTCAGTTCCAGATTTGCAGAATGAAATTGGACGCTTGGAATCAGAGATAGCCAGTGCTGTAAACGATCTGGATATTGCGCCGCACAAGAAACTCAACAAGGCTTGCGCTGAAGCCGCCTACAAAGAGGAAAAAGAACGCTATGTCATCGGATGAATCAAGAAAATCCGCGCCTCAGCGCCCATCCCCATCGAGGCCATCTCAAGACAGGCCATCCGAAATTCAGCCCTCCAGATAGATTTTCACACAACCCTGAAAAGCCCTCTGATGTCCCTATTCCAGAGCCACCGCCGAGAAAGAAGAAGTAAGGTGATAACGATGGGTAGACTCGGAATGCCGGTCCCTGAGAGAGGTAGCTGTGATTGATCCAATGTACAGGGTTGAGCATCGGGGATTTGAAGTAACCACAGAGACCACGAAGGGCAATGACGAGACAAGCAAGACCAAGATAACGGACCGTTCATATTGCCCTGATGGAGTGATGTACGAGAATTTTTCAGGAACGCATATTGCGTGGTTTGCCAGAACCGGCGAGCCTCGCGGATTTTTGGTTACTCTCTACTTCATCAAGGGCGGTGGCGCAGAGGACTGGAAGGTGGAAGATGACCTCTCTGAACTCTGTCGCAATGTATGGAAAAGATATTGGAAATCGCTTTCCCGCTGGGAGAAGGCAAAAAGATTTTTGTATGCACATCGAGCATGGATAGCAGCGTTGATCACCAGCGTGATCGCTTCCTCCATAACACTGGGTGTATCGTATTTCGTGAGTCAGATTCCCAGCGGAAATGGGACAGGATAATGACCCGGAACGATGCTACACTTTGCAATTCTCGATTCACTCAGTGCTACGGGGTAACATCATGAAAAAAGACATGCTGGAAAATTCGGAAACGTCGGCTGGCGCGTTCAAGCCAGATAGCGTTGCTACCCCCCCCCCCCTTCCCACACACACCGCATAAGGGTCTGGTCGATGCCGTCAGTGCGTGAACTGGACCTTGGGGGGCTCACAGCTAACGGACCCTATCAGGGAGGCGTGGCTGAGGACAACTATGATCGCCCGGATAGCTAATGGAAAAGCCGCGAGTAGCGAGTCAGGCTTCAGCGCCGTTGGAACTGGTAGTCAAATTTCTCGATAAGGCCGCGCTCTCTTTCCGCGACGAGTTGTTCCAGAGTCTGGCTGTAGGCGTCGGCGAAATTCCCCGGGCGCGGGCTCGCGTTGAGTGCCGGGGCGGCGTCCAGATAGTCCGCGATGCTTTTCGAGATCGGGGCGCCCGTCTCTTCGAACAGCCGCAGCGCGTCTTCCCGAAGGTTTTCGAATCGACCGAACAGGATGCTCCGCTCGCGACCGGCGTGGAACATGAGGTTGAACAACCAGCCGCAGTAGCCGATACCCGCGGGATAGTTGGAGAAGTGATCCGACCTGAGTCCGGGCAGGTGGTTTCGTCCAGGCCGTCGCGTGTCAATGGTTGCCGGAGCCGCCGCCGCAAGACGCCGCAACAATTCCCGGCTCTCGCCGCTACTGTCCCCCAGATTGAGAAACCGGGCAACCGTGCTTTCAAAATCGAGCGTGCCTTGTTCCGAGATAATCTGGAAGACGAATTGCCGCTTGCGGCGGTAATCGTGGAACATGGACACGTACCAGTCCCAGGGGTTGCGCGCGAATCCGATTACGGGCAGGTGGGAATACTCGATCGGGAGCTTTTCCAGATGGCCGTGGTACTGAAGCATCCGCGCACCGGGCATCCGGTCCAGAATCAGGCGATTGAGAAAAGTCCCGCCGGTGCGCGAGACGTGGATGTAGACGAAGTGGTCGGTGACAATCATCTTTGCAGCTTTAATGCCGCGTCAGTGTATAATGACGGCAGAGTAACAGGTTAGGTTATCTGAGTATTGCATGATGAACGATGAGTCGCAGGAAAGCGCCAGAAGCCCGCTGGTGTTCGAGCAAGAACAGCCCCCCCCCAAGGGACGCTGGTCGAAGCCTTCATTGCGGGCATTGAATATTGAGCAGGGCACGGCCAGCGGGTCAATTCAGTTTGGAATCTACGAAGACCCGAATTACCGGCCCGAAAGTTAATTGACGGGGTCGCTGCGCACAGGCAGAAGGGAATCCACCCCACAAGCCGCACTATGATCAGGCTGTGGGCAACGCCCCGGAGCATGCAAAACGCGGTCACGCTCCGTCGGAAAGATGGCATTCGATAAGGTCAGCAAGGTTGCCAGGCGGCACACGCCCGGCAGGCCGCACGACTCGCGTAATCGGCAGGTTCTGCGCAAGTTTCGTCAAGACCTGGAAATACAATTCCCGGTTTCCCATCGCCCCAATGAGACGGCGGCGATGGGTGTGTCGCCCCAGAGTTCGCAGCGCCTCTGCCGGCGTCACGCGGACCAGTTCGGGGGTTCTGGTTTCCCTGGCTTGAAGAACATAGGCGGCCCGAATGGGTTGCGGCCGTATGTCGAACCTGTCGACAGGCCAGAGATATTTGTCGAGACCGTCCCGCACCTGGCGGCTACGCGATTCGGCTGAAAGACCGAGTTGTTCGAATGCATCGGACCATAAACGAAGATTCGGATAGCCGCACAGAACCCGCTGTGGGTCAGGTGGAAAGGCTTGTATCGCCGCCACATCGTCGGTAAGGATCTGGTAGCCCCGGAGCGACAGGGCCGCGGCAAGTGTTGATTTGCCGGCGCCCGATTTGCCCAGTAACAGTACCGCGCCCCGCTTGGTGCATACCGCGCTGGCGTGCAGCGTGACCAGGCCCCGCTGCTGCAGCAGCGCCGTGCAAACGGTGCCCATCAGATAAGCCGCGGCGAGACTGTCGGCGCCGTTGGGGCAGTCCACCATAATATGGCGACCGTCGGTCACGCGATATCGAAGTCGTTCATCAACCCGTAGCAGAAAGTCTCCGCGGGCCGCCTCCCAGCGGGATGAGGTTTGGGCCGGGTTACGGAGCGCCGGCGGCACGGCGTCGCGCCGCACAACGACATCCGCCTTTCCGGCCGGCGCCGCGCCGAAATGGGGCAATGGCACTTCGGAACGGAAGCGCAGGCCATAGGCCGTGTAAAATCCGGCGTCCACCCAGTCCGGTCAGCGATCAACTGCGCGGAAAAAAGTAGGTGTCTTCAACATATACAGAGTAATAACCGCCACCGCCCGTGCCACGCTCCACATTGATACTTCGAACAGAGGGCGCATGCACGGCGGCGGTCTGGCCTGATTGAATCACTGTTTTGCCGTTCATGGAGCGGGCCTCTATCGTGTCTTTGCAGCCTTGGGAGCCGCCATTATGGCAATTCAGTCTTGCTCGTCAAGACAGCACTTGCTCACTGCCCGTCGAAAACCTCGAAGATGAAATGCACGCGGTCATTGCCGCCGCCATTGAAGGCCCCGTGTTGAATGATGTTGTTTACCTCGTAGGCGTGTCCTTTCCGCAGATGATGCTCCGCGCCACCGACAAAAAGCGTGGCGGCGGGCTCGGTGCGTAACGGAACATGAATCTTGTGCGCGCAGCGTGTGGCTTTCCCGCCATCGACGTGTTTGTCGATGCGATGGCCGGCGGCAAGAGAGGCGAGCATCGCTTTCGGATACACGGGCGCCGCAAAGCCATAGGCGGCGCTAGCCTGATCCATGACCGGCAGCAGCGAACGGCTCCAGATTTTCCAGGCCGGATTCGAGCGAAAGGAGCGTATGTCCCGGAAGCTGCAGAACCGGAAAATGACATGGCGGGTGCTGTGGAAGCATTCGAACTTGTTGGGTTTGTTTTCGTCTTCCCAGCGCCAGACGTTTTCCGTGAGATGGTCGAGGATGGCTTCCAGCGGCGCGATGTCCACGGGTCCGAGCGGGCGGATGCCGCCGGGGGGCTTGCGGACGGGAGATGGGCGCGCGCGCTCGCCTGGTGGAGAATCAGATAGTTCGACAGGGGACGGGATCACTGGTCCGCAGCCTCTTCCGAATCCACGGCGACCAGCCCGAGGCCAACCAACTCTTCCAGGAAATTCACAAGATCCCCGAGGCAGGTCTCATCGTCGACATCATACTCGGCGGTCAACGCGTCCCGCAATTGCGCCAGAGTGGGCCTGTCCTTCAACAGCATCCAGATACGCGCGCCGATGGCGTCGAGTTCATAGTACCGTCCCGCCCTGGAGTCAAGCATGACCACCTGGTCGTCGAGTTCACTGAACACCGCCGAATCGCTACGCGCAAGAGGGGCGGAAACTGGAAGGGGCATGATAATAACCAATCAGGCTTCAATCAACTGGGAGGGTGGTAATTCGGGGCCTCGCAACAATATGCCACATAACCGGATGCCGTATGCTGTTCAAGGTTAAGCTTGCGAATGCGGGGCGCTTTCCAGGACAACTTGCGGCATGCACTGTCGTCGGGGGGGGGGGGGGATTTCAAGGCATTTTCTTTCACGTTGGCTGTGTTGCTTGACGATAGACTGTTCATAGTCTGCTCCTACCAAATGGCACATTCGGGTAAAATACTCCTACCCAAACAATTGAACTCAAGATTTCTCCAGTATTATACAGGAGCAGCGCAATTTCCAGCCCACCAGACCTGCCGAAAGGCCTTTCAAGCGCCGCCGACTTGTATTGCTATCGAGCGTATGGCCTGAACGTTGACTCGGACATGGAATTGCCCTGGCCCTCCGCAGCCGCTCGCAACGGTGAGATTGACGTTGCGATTCGCCTCGGCGATGTTCCGCGCAATCTGGGGTCACCAGTGGACCGGCACGGGTACTGGCAGACGGCGGACGGAGCCTTCCTGATCAATCCGGACGGCGGGCCCCGTTGGCTGGTTTCGGAAAAAGGGCGTCTGGCCAGGGTCGCGCCGGCGGAGGATGGGGACGTGGGCGTTCATCTCCTCGATTCGGTCCTGGCCGCCTGTTTGCAGATGCGCGGCGTCCTTGTCCTGCATGCGAGCGCCATTGCCACGGCGGCGGGAGCGGTCCTGTTCATGGGTCCCGTGGGGGTTGGCAAATCCTCCCTCGCGGCCGCTTTGACCGATCGCGGTTACCCGCTGCTCGCCGACGGAATCGTCGCCATCGCCCGCGACAGTAACGGAAATCCGCTGGCGCTTGGCGGGTTCCCGCGAATCCGCCTGTGGGCCAGGTCGATAGACGCGCTGGACAATGCCTGGCGGAGGAGAAAGGCCGGTTCAGCCGCCCGGGCCGGGGTCGGGAGCTACGCGGTTCCCGCGGGGCGATTCAACGGGAATGCCGTCGCGGTACATGCCGTGTATGCGCTTTCCAGCACCGTTGACAGGGAAGTCGTCATCGAATCGCTGTCGCCGGGCCCGGCGTTTGCCGCTTTGGTGCGCAATACCTTCCGGATGCGCTTCTTGCGCGGTCTTGGCGAGGAAAAAAACCATTTCCACACAGTATCCGCCGTTGCCTCGCGCGCGACGATACGGCGGCTCGTGAGGCCGCACGTCGGCCATCCGCCCGCCGTCCTGGCCGCCAGGGCGGCCGAACGCTTGCCGCCGGCATGTCCCTGATACTGCTGGCGTCCTATCCCAAGTCCGGCAACACCTGGATGCGGGTGCTGCTTTCCAACTATCTGGCCGACAACGACGAGCCCGTCTCGATAAACGCACTGGTGGGCGTTGCGGTCGGAAGCCGCCACGAGTTCGACGAGCGGCTGGGGCTGTCGTCCTGGGCCATGACCCCCGATGAGGTTCTGCTCCACAGGCCCCGGTTTCACGAATTGCTGGCGGCGGACCTGGAATCCCCCTCCTTCGCGAAAGTTCACGAGTATTATCTGCGCCTTCCCGACGGCGCGCCGCTGTTTTCCCGTGCGGCCTTTTCCAGAGCCGTTTGCATCGTTCGCAATCCCCTTGACGTTGCCGTTTCCTACGCGCATCACATGCAGACCAGTATTGACCGGACGATAGAATTCATGGCCGAGCGCCGGGCGATGCTTTCGCCCCCGCGATTCGATGGCGGCACCCAGCTGCCGATTCCGATTTCCGACTGGAGCGGCAATGTATCGAGTTGGCTGAACCAGGATGAATTGCCGATGAAGCTGGTCCGCTACGAACATTTGCACGCTGACCCGGAAGCGGTGTTTTCCGGGGTTGTGTCTTTCGCGGGCCTGCCAATGGACAGGGAACGGCTTGTGAAAGCGGTGGAGAACTCCCGGTTTCAACGCCTGCGCGAGCAGGAGGACCGGGTTGGGTTCCAGGGGCGGCAACCCACCGCCCCGACTTTTTTTCGAAAAGGCCTGATTGGCGATTGGCGGAACGTCCTTTCACGAAAACAGGTTCAATGCCTGGTGGAGCGGCAGGGCCCCGTGATGGCCGAACTGGGCTACCTGGATGAGGCGGAGAAATTTCTGGCCAGGGGTTGAGCGCGGGGCGCGGCGTCAGTCCATGTGCCAGTCGAGGAGCGCAAGGGCCCGCGACAATTTGCCGCTGCGCGCGTGTTTGCCCTGAATCCTGGCCTCCAGGTGCGCAAGCAGCATCGGCATGTCGAGATATTCCGCCCGGGCGGGCGGCTCAGACCTGGCGGACAGATGCCGGTGAACCGTTGGCAGCGCTTCATCTGAAGCCTGCCGCAACGGACGGTAGCGGGCGGGGTCGGTCTTGACGGACCGTTCCAGAACGGGCGGGGGCAGGATGGAGCGCAATGCGCGACGCATGAACCAGCGCGAGCGGGGGCCGCGGCGGAACTGTTCGGCGGGCAGCCCGAGAACAAACTCGATCAGGCGGCGGTCCAGCAGGGGATATCGGTACTCAATTCCCGCCCTCGAGCCGCTCGCCGCCCAGTCCTCCATGCGCCGGTTGAGGTGTCCGGGTTTCAGGCGCGCCAACTGGGTTTGCCGAACGCCGCTCCCGCGCGCGGACGGTCGCGGTTTCCGGTACTTGCGGGCCAGGCCCGGGGCGACGAAGGATTGCCGCCTGCGTGGCAGTTCCCCCCGGAGCAGTCCCGCAAGGACGCCCGCCGCGCGGGGATGCGCCGCGGGCAGCACGACATCCCTCAGCAGGAACATCCACGGCCGGTCCGACAATCCGCGCGCTTCCCGATGCAATTGGCCCAGACGCCCTTCGCGCAGCAGTTCGGCGTAGTAGCCGGCGCCGCTGTAGGAGGCGACCTCATCGCCGCCCCAGCCGGAAAGGATCACGCGCACGCCAAGCCCGGCGGCGCTGTCCTGCACCAGCGACTCGTGAAGCAGCGTGCCGTCGCGGTTTGGAACCCTGGTGACATCGCTGCGCAGCATGGCAACAATGTGGTCGGCGGAGGCTGTGTGATAAAGAGGTTGCAATTGTTCCTGGGCGCAAACGGATTCTATCAGGCGGTACTCATCCGCTTCCTCCGCGGTATGCGAACCGGCCGGGGGCGGATGCCAACAGAACGCATGGGGTTTCCGGCCCAGGGGCCGCAGCTCCCGGGACGCGAGCACGGCCACGCTGGAAGAGTCCAGTCCGCCGCTCAGATGCACGCCCACTGGATGCGCTCCGCGCAGGCGGTCGCGCACCGCCCGGCGGTAGCGGTCGAGGAACTCGCTTTCATAGTCCTCGTCGCACTCGTGGCGAACCAGGGGCGCGTCCTCGGGCCGCCACCAGCGCTCCACCCGTTCCGATTTGGCGTCCACGGTGATGCTGTGCCCGGGCGGCAGACTGCGCACGCCGCGGAAGAAGGTTCCATCCGTTCCACCCACGCCCGTCCCGTAGGAAGCCATCAGAAAAGCGGCGACTTGCGAGTCGTCCAGCCGGTCATCCACCCCGGGCGCGGCAAGCGCCGCGGCGATGTCGCTGGCGAAAGAAAATTGCCCGCCGGGGGACAGCGAGAAAAAAAATGGCCGGGCGCCGACCGCGTCGCGCGCGCAGAACAGCGACCGCTTGCTGGAGTCCCAGATGGCGAAAGCGTAGTCGCCATGCAGGCGCGGGGAGCATGCCTCGCCCCAGCGCTGGTACGCCCGCAGGATCAGGTGCGAATCCTCAACGCCGGCTCTCTCCGGGCCGGCGAGGCCAAAGGTTTCCGCCAGTTCGGCCCGGTTGTCCAGGCGCGCATCGGCAACTACGGCAAGTCCCGGGACGGAGCGTCGCTCCCGTATCGGAGTGTTTTCGGTAGGGTCAGCCCAAAGGTCCCGGTATCTGAAGGAAACCGTCCCCTGATCGGTTCCTCCGGTGCGGCCGCGTCCGGGCAAGGCCGCGAGCATGGCCACAACGGCGTTCGCATTCGTATCACTTCGGCGATGGATGCCGCAGATTGCGCGCGCCAACGGCCTTCTTCCTCATCATATCCGCTTATGGAAGCGGTCATTCCTGCCCCTTCCTCGCTGGAGGATGCGTGTCTTGAATGGCAACGGTTCCAACGCGGATAACTCGCTAGGAAGATGGATGATAGTCAATGATGCCTCCTGTGTCTTCGTAGGAGCGTGGTTTCACCCCGCCTTCGGTGTCGTTCAGAGGAGAGACATCTCTAATGGACGGCGGAGTCCAGGGAAACGCTTGGTTCCTGGGGGGGGGGGGGGGGTGAATTTGGTGTGATCTCGGGCAGGCGAGCGGCCCGGCCCGCGCTTACGCTGCCATTGCTATCTTCTGTCATGCTGTTCGGTCCCCAAGCAAGAACTCACCGGAGTATATATCACGATGGCCTCCGGGTCGCAAAACCAGCACCCGGTCAGGTAGTGTATCAGTTTGACTTTTCGTCAAGGGACGATAGACGGATGCCGCGACGGTCAAGCAGCACGTCACGCAATTCAACCCCGAGCACATCGCGAACGCCGTCCAAATCAACACCGCGCTCAAAAGCGCTCTCCCTCATTTTCCCCAAGAGTCCCTCCGGCGGCTCGAAGGTTTGAGCATGGCCGAAAGCTGTTTCCTGTATCCCGAGCGCGTCCGCGCCTTCGGTTTGCTCGAACAGCTTTTCCGCTTCGGCCTTCGCCCATGCCTTGGCATCCAGCTTTTCTGAAATCTGCGCCCCAAGTTCCGTTAGCCTGATCGGGCTGCTGGATGCGGTGGTCGGAGGTGGCAGTCGCTCAAGAATTTTCTTGATGTCCGTCCGCACTTCACGAATGAAGTCTTTGAAGTTGGTCCTGTCGGTGTTAACTTCGCCCTGCCATTTTCCGTACTTGTGGGCGAATCCGATAGCAGCAAGAACCAAAGTAACTGATATGCCGGTTGCTGCTATCGCGAAGTGTAATGCTGTCATGCCGTTTTCCCCCTCAGCGGCAGCGTATCATGGGGGTTTGCTGCGGACAATGCAACTTCTGTCGGCTCAGCAATTCCCGGTAGCTCCCTGGACGTGCATTTGATGCCGAAGCAATGGCCTCATTCAGTTGCTGACTATCTCCACGGCATCGCCACCCCCTCCCGCGCCAAGCGGGACGTCGTTTTCGACCACCGTTTTCCCCTGAAGAACCGGCAACTTCTCTGTTGCACCTGGTCGATGAGAAAGGCGAGCATCATCAGATGCGCGAACACCGTCGCCAGATGGTTGTCGCCGTGGCCGTAGTTGTGCTCGAAGCCGTAGCCTTGGTTCTCCGGGGTGTTGAAAGTCTCGTTCTCGATGCGCCAGCGGGCGCGTCCCGCCCGCATCAGATCCTCCGCGTTCGCCTCGGTGACCGCAATATCGGTGACGCTTCTCGCAACAATGCTTGCAATGCACCCGCGACGAGGAAAAATACCCCGTACCGTCCACCGACAGCAGATAATGGTCCAGCCAGGTGAAGCCCTCCAGACCCTTGCCCCGCCGCGGCAAGGCGAACACCCGCTTGCGGCCAGCCACGGGATCCGGAATCCGCTCAAAACACTTCCGCGCTTCCCGCAACAATCCCGGCGCGCTCAACGCGCCACGCATCTGCACTCCGGCCATGACGTCCTCCCCAAAATGGACCTCTCATGGCTGTTTATCCGTTTCTGGCGCGAAAAGTTTACGAATACTATTTTCTCATCAATACGCAACCCATTGATTTCTGGACAATTAAATTCCTGGCGGGAATTGCTGGCTCCCAACTTCTTTCGGAAAGGCCTGATTGGCGAGTGGCGCAACATCCTTTCCCGAAGCCAGGTTCAATATCTGGTGGAGCGGCACGGCCCCGCGATGGCCGAACTGGGCTGCCTGGAGGAAGCGGAGCGATTTCTGGCCAAGAACTGAACGCGGCGTTCGCAATCAACCCATATGCCGACCGAGGAATCCGAGGTTTCGGGACAATTTGCCGGTACGCGTCTGCTTGCCCCGAACCCGGGCTTCGAGTTGCGCGAACGCAACGGATCAAATCCAGGGCGGTGAAATCGCTCGCGACGCGGTGTGGGCGAGTATCGCCTTCACTGGTTCGTGGAAGCAATCATGCCAGCCCGCAGGCTGCCCGAACAAGTGCCAACTCAGCTGTGCTGGCGGTAGTTGGTGAATTCCCCATAGAGCGGGTTGACTATTGGGCCGCTGGCCGTATGGTTTATCAGGTCTATGTGTTGCACAGTGGGTCTGCGCCATGCTTTGACAAGCGGAAGTTCACTTCCCTCGTCAGCAGTGTTGATGATTAACCCCCCCCCCCCCCCTTATGGAAGGCGGCTTCACTGGTTCATTGTTGGATGTCATCACATGCTCCTGTTCGAAACGCGTTACCGCTCGGAATATATAAATTAAGGAAGCTCTGATCAAGTCAGGGCTTCCCTGCGGCACATGGAAGTGCCGCCGAATTCGATGGCGTAAGCCATTGAATTCGGCGGCAAAACAAAACCACGCTTTTGTTTTGCGATAATGAAAAACTCCACGGATGGAGTTTTTCAGAGAATACTTAACGCATAGCTGGCGAGAACCGCAACAACTCCCCGTCGTTACGCGCTTCCGAGCGAATCCGCTGTATGGCATCCGATCGGCAATCACCTTTTCCGTGAACGGAAGTCCTTCTAACTTTGTGAACCATAAACTATATCTTCGCCCCTGATGGCGTTTATATATGGCCCATTTGCGGTGTAGTCCAGAAGAGAGATTTTCCTGATGGACGGAGGAGCCCAGGGAAGCGCCTGCTTCCGGGGGGGGGGGGGGTGAATTTGGTGTGATCTCGGGCAGGCGAGCGACCCGGCCCGCGCTTACGCCGCCATTGCTATCCTCCGTCATGCTGTCCGGTCCCAGGCAAGGATTCGCCGGAATTTATATCACAATGGCCTGCGGGTTGCAAAACCAGCACCCGGCCAGAGTCCGCTTCGCGGAGCAGGGAGTCACCATGGGTGACAACCACTATGGTGGTGTGCCCACGCAGGCGACGCAGCGTTTCTATCACGCGGTCCTCGTTGCCGGAGTCCAGTTGGCCGGTAGGTTCGTCAAGCACGAGCAGCGCGGGCCTGCGCAGCAGCGCGGCGGCCAGGGCCACCCGCTGCCGTTCGCCACCCGAAAGCCGGTCGCCGCGGTCTCCTACCACCGTGTCCAGCCCGCGGTCCAGCGCGTCGACAAAGTTGGCCGACGCGAGTTGCAGAGCCTCATGCATTTCAGCCTCCGTCGCTTCCGGGCAAGCCCAGGCAAGGTTTGCGCGTACGCTTTCGTGGAGCAGGAACGGTTCCTGCGGGACATAGGCGGTCGAGCGCCTCCAGCGGCGCAGAAACGGTCCGCGCAGAGGAATGCCGTCCACCAGGATACCGCCGCGGGTCGGCTCGAGCAGGCCGAGGATGAGGTCCGCCAATGTCGTCTTGCCGGAACCGGAAGGACCGGTGATGGCGAAGATTCCATTCGCCGGAATGCGAAAAGAAATACCGGACAGCGCGCTTGCCGAGGAATCCGGATAGTCGAATCCGAGGTCGCGCGCCTCGATGTCCCTGCCTGATGTCAGCGCTGTTTCATCCGCGTCCATGGGTTCCGCCACCGCCTCCAGTTCCTCTTTCATGGTGGTGACCGCGGCATAGGCGGGCAATGCGTTGACGAAGGCTTGCGCCCATTGCAGCAGATTCAACGCGGTGGGGACGACCCTGGCGAAAACCAGGGCGAGCAGCGCCATCTCTGGCAACGTGAGACGGGCGCTGGCGATTGAGTACCAGACCAATCCCGCCAACGCGGTGGCCGCGGCGAATTGCAGCGCTGCCCGCGTGGCCGCGCTGAGGGTGGCGAAAGCAATTTGCCGATCACGTACATCCGCGGTCTGTCTTTGAAAACGTTCAATGTGCGCCGCCTCGGCGTTCTGGCTTTTGGCGAGTTTCAGCCCATCTAGGAAATCAGTCGAATAGCCGCGCAGAACGAGGCCGCCGCGGGTGAGCTGCCGCCCCAGCGAGTGTGACCGGCGCAGCAGGGGACGACTTGCCGCCGCTAGGGCCAGTCCCGCCATGGCGGCAACCGCGGCCACCGCCGGCGAGACGGCCAGGGCGACCGCAAACTGAACCGATGCCAAAGTGGCGCCGACCGTCAGTTGCAGCAGTTGAAAAGCCGCGTTGCCGACGCGCCCCACGCTGTCGGTCAGCAGGTGTTGAATATCGGATCTGCGCCGCCCCAGCAATTGGCCCCAGGCGGCTCTGGCAACTGCCGCGTACAGGTCACCGCGGATTCTGTCCACAAACTCCAGCCTCAGTCGGGTGGTCAGGGTACCGCGAGCCCAGGCGGCGACGGAGCGGACCGCAGCCAGCGCCAGAAACACGGCCAGCACGCCAGGCAGGTTGAGCGGAACTCCGAGCGACACCGCAATTTGAGTGACTGTTTCGACGATCGGGATGGCGTCCCCATCGGGTCCGGTCAGCCCCGCCGCTTGCAGCAATGGGACGATCATAAGCAGACCGAATGCCTCGGTTACGCTTGAGGTCAACAACAGCAACATCACTAGGGCGCAGCGCCCGGGGGAGGTGGCAATCAGGTCGCGAAGGAGAGCCCAGGACTCGCCGTGCGTGGAAGACAATTTGACTGGCATAAGGGCAAGTGGAGTGGAAACGGCAAGTTAGCTGGTGCGGAATTGAACAACCACAGAGTATAACTCGACAAGAAGGTGTAGCATGTGTGGGAAATTTTCACATCCAACATGCGAGGGTCCCTGCGCCTTCGTGCGGAGTTAAAGCAAACGACAAGTTCGTAGCGGGGCAAAGCTGTGATTGGAGGGTTGTAGACAAGACACCGCCGGACTCCAGGTCCGGCGGCGTAGAATTGCGCCTCGGCGGGCGTCATGACTGTGGCGTCATTGGCGCTTCCCGGTCGTCAAACATGATCTCTGCGGTGACACGGTTATTTATTCCCTTAGTTTGCCCTCCGGGGCGAGATACTCCGCCCAGTCATCCATCAATTCCCGCCGCCGCTCGAACAGGTCGGATCGGAAATACGCCCCCTCGACACCGCCCACCGTATGCGCAAGCGCGGCCTCGGCAAGCTCCCGCGGCTTGCCGGTATCCGCGCACCAGTCCCGGAACGTCGAGCGGAAGCCATGCACGGTGGCCTGACCGGCGACGCCGGTGGAGCGCAACAGCTTGCTCAAGGTGGCATCCGAGATTGGACTGCTGTGACGGACGGGAGAAGGGAAAACAAGTTCGCTGCCCCGGTTGAGATTTTTTGCGCGCTTTATGATTTTCACTGCCGGCCCGGACAGCGGCACGCGATGTTCGGCGCCAGCCTTCATCCGCTCGCCCGGGATTTTCCAGACGCGCTTGCCGGTATCGATTTCGGGCCAGACCGCGCCGCGTACCTCTCCCGACCTGGCGGCGGTAAAGATCAGGAATTGCAGCGCGAGCCGGACAGTCGAGGATGCCCCCGATGCTTCCACCGCCTGCAGCACTTCCGAAACCTCCCCATAGGGAAGCGCCTTGTAATGCGCCTTGACGGAGGCCATGCGGGGCAGGGCGCCGTTGATGGAGTCGCCCGCCACATTGGTATCCACAAAACCATGGGCCAGGCACCAGTCCAGCGTGGCGCGGATATAGCGTCGCACCCTCCGGGCGGTTTCCTGTTTCCTGCCCCAAATCGGGGTGAGGACAGCCAGAACGTCCTCGCGATCAATCTGGTTCACGGGCAGGTTCCCGAGCCGTTTCATCGCGTGGCGCTCCAGTTGCTGCAGCCAGTTGGCGGCAACCTTCTCATTGCGCCAGCGGGGGCGCAGGGATTCCCAGGTGTTTTGGGCCGCTTCGCGGAACCGGGGCGCATTCGCCCGCCGCTTCTCGGCCAGCGGATCGCCGCCGCGGCGGGCCACGCGCCGGTTTTCCAGCGCGGCCTCGCGGGCCTCGGCGAGCGTCACATAGCTCACGCCGCCCAGACCGATGCTGCGGCGCCTGCCGTGGACGGTGAGCCGCTGAACCCACTGCTTGGAGCCGCCCGGCGCCACCCGCAGGAACAGGGTGTTGCCATCGCCATAAAACCCGGGTTCGGTGATCGCGCGGACCAGTTTTAACGTCAATTTGCCTTGTACCACGTTTTTTGTATCCTGTTTTGTGCAACGTATGAGAACGAAATCTAGCGTATTCCCGTGCGGGAGTCAACAGGGAAAATCCCTATAAAACATTGTTATGTATCGTATTTATGACAGTTTGTGGCGGGGTGTGCGCAGGCGGGTTTGGTGCCCAGGAGAGGACTCGAACCTCCACGACCTTTCGATCACTAGCACCTGAAGCTAGCGTGTCTACCAATTTCACCACCTGGGCACAGGGGTGCGGAATGCGGTGCCGGAGACCGCCGGCACGGGGACGCCACTCTAACGATCAGGCCGATTCCTGTCAATGGCATGGCACAGGCTCCTAGTTCTTTCCGAGACTGCGTATAGAGTAGCGAATTGGGGTTGGGTGTATAATTCGCCCACCCCATGAATTCTTTCCCCTCCCCGGGTAATCGATGGACGCTACCGCCAAAGCGCTTGATGAACTGCGCCCGGATCTCAGGGCCGCAGTGCTCGGCCATGGGCTGCCGCTGGTTTGGCCCGAGGCGGCCCGGCGCGAGGCGCGGCGGCTTGGCAAGCGGGTGAAAACCGGGGAAATCCGGCAGCGGCTCGATCTGCGGGGATTGCCTTTGGTCACCATCGATGGCGAAGACGCCAGGGACTTTGACGATGCGGTCTTTGCGCGTCGTGAAAAGGCGGGAGAATGGACCCTGTTCGTGGCGATCGCCGATGTGTCCCATTATGTTTCCCCGGGCAGCGCGCTTGATCTTGAGGCGCGGGAACGCGGCACTTCGGCGTATTTCCCCGATTACGTCATTCCCATGTTGCCGGAAGAATTGTCCAATGAGCTGTGTTCGCTGAAACCCCGGGTGGACCGTCTTGCCCTCGTCTGCGAAATGCGCATGGACGCCGCCGGCGCAATGCGCGATTATCGTTTCCACGAGGCCGTGATTCATTCCCACGCCCGCCTCACCTATATCGAAGTCGCTGAACTCGTATCGCCGCAGGAAACTGCCGCCGGAGGCAAGAGCCAGCCCGGGGCTGCCTCGCGCCTCGCGCCACTTGCAGGACATCTTGCCGATCTGCATGAGTTGTTCAAGCTCCTGCACCGGCGGCGTGGCGATTCAGGCTCCATCGAATTCGAAACCGTCGAAACCCGGATTGTCCTGGACAAACGGGCCGAAGTGCGGGAAATCGTCCCGGTTGCCCGCAATGACGCTCATCGCCTGATCGAGGAATGCATGCTTTGCGCCAATATGGCGGCGGCGCGGATGTTGCAGGAATCCGGGCTGCCGGTGCTGTTTCGGGTTCACCAGGGGCCGGACCCGGAGAAGCTCGCGGACTTGCGGGAATACCTGCGCGGCCTTGGCCTGAGCCTCGGGGGCGGGTCCGAACCGCGTCCCGCCGATTACCAGCGGTTGCTGCGGCAATGCGGCGAACGCCCGGACCGGGACCTGCTGCAGGGCCTGTTGATCCGATCCCTGTCCCAGGCCAGATACCAGCCGGAGAACATCGGTCATTTTGGTCTTGGTTTCCCGCGCTACACCCATTTCACCTCGCCGATCCGCCGTTACCCGGACCTGCTTGTGCATCGCGCCATTCGTTATCTCATTCGCCGCCGGAGCCATCCCGCGGCCCGCGCAACGGCGGAAGTCGGCAAGCTTGCCAGGGGGAAGGCTTACCCCTACAACGCGTTCGTCATGGAAGAACTGGGCGAAAGCTGCTCTGCCGCCGAGCGCCGCGCCGACGCCGCGGGTTACCTGTCGGTCAACTGGCTCAAATGCGAATATCTGCGCCGGCATGTCGGCGAGGATTTCGACGGCCTCATAAGCGCTGTGACCGGCTTCGGGCTTTTCGTGCAAATCGTGGGTTTCCACATCGACGGCCTGCTCCATATCAGCATGCTCGGCAATGACTATTATCACCACGATCCGGTGCAGCACTTTCTCGAAGGCGAAAGCAGGGGAGCGGTTTTCCGGCTTGGCGATCCGCTGCGGGTGCAGGTCATCAGCGTGATCCCGGAAGAGCAGAAAATCGAATTGCGACTGTCCGGCGCCGGTGAGCCGCCCGCTGCCGAAGATTCCGGCGCGCCCCGGCGCCGCAAAAACAGGCGCGGCAATGGGCGTGCGGGGTTTCGCGGCCAGAGCAGGCGTGGAGCCGCCGCGGGCCGGGGACGACGACGCTGAAATGTAACGAACTCATGGGACAGCAAACTGGCCAGGTGTTCGGCCTCCATGCGGTGGGAGAAGTCCTCCGGCGCAATCCGTCCCGGGTGCGGGAACTGCTCATGCAGGCCCGCCGCAAGGACCGCCGCCTCAATTCCCTGCGCGAGGAAGCAAAGCGCCTCGGCATTTCCTGCAAGGAAGTTGCCCGGAGCGAACTCGACCGGTTGGCAAATGGCGCGCACCAGGGGGTGGTCGCCGTGTTTGAAGGGGAAGCGGCGGCGATTTCCCTTGATGAACGCGGGCTGCTTGCCTTGCTCGTGGCAAAAGGGGGGGATGCCCTGCTGCTGATTCTTGATTCGGTTACCGACCCGCACAATCTCGGCGCCTGCATGCGCAGCGCGGCAGCTGCGGGAGCCGACGCCGTCGTCATACCCGCCAATGCCTCCGCCCGGCTCAATGCCACCGTGCGCAAGGTGGCCAGCGGCGCCGCCGAAACCCTGCCGCTGGTGACCGCAAGCAATCTCGCCCGCTTTATCGATCAACTCAAGCAAGCCGGAATCTGGATCGCAGGCGCCGACGACAGCGCACCTGGAAGCCTGTTCGAGAACGATCTGAGCGGTCCCATCGCTCTCGTGCTCGGCGCAGAAGACAAGGGCATCCGCCGCCTGGTGAAGGAAAAATGCGATTATCTCGTGGCCGTCCCCACGGTGGACGCCATGGCCAGCCTCAATGTTTCCGTTGCCGCCGGTATCTGCCTGTTCGAAGTGGTTCGCCAGCGCCGCAGCCGATAGCCTCCCCCTCCCGACATTCCGCGCGTCCCCCTTTCCGTCATTCTGCGCGTCCCCCTTTCCGTCATTCTGCGCGGAGTCGCAGAATCTCATTGCGTGGCCACTGAAAGAGATTCTGCGACTACGCTTCGCTCCGCGCAGAATGACGGGATCGCGTGGCGAGATCGCGTTTGCAATAGTCCGGCGCTTTCTCTAGAATCGCCCCTCTTTGCGCGGAGCAGGGCTTCGCGCCATCGATCAACTCCTTGCCTTACCGTGGCGGCGCCCGTCAGTCGGAAGGCGTAAACCGAGAGGAGTCTCAATGAGACACTACGAAGTCGTATTCCTGGTGCATCCGGACCAGTCGGCCCAGGTGCCCGGCATGGTGGAACGCTACACTCAACTCATCACCGACAGCGGTGGCGCGGTGCATCGCACCGAGGACTGGGGGCGCCGCCAACTGGCCTATCCCATCAACAAGATTCACAAGGCCCACTACATCCTGATGAATATCGAGTGTGGCCAGGAAGCGCTGGACGAACTCGGCACCCTGTTCCGTTACAACGATGCGGTCATTCGCGATCTGTTCATCAAGCGGCGCGAAGCGGTCACCGGGGAATCGCTGATCCTCAAGGGCGAACGCGAGGCCCGCGAGCGCAAGGCCAGGGCCGAGCAGCGGCGCAAGCAGCGCGATCAGGAAATTGCCGCGCGGCAGGAAAAGGAAGCGGAAAAGGCCGCCGGGGATGCCGCTGAAGAAAAACCGGAGACCGGGCAGGAATCCGAAGCACAGCCGGGCGATTCCGGCGAGGCGGAACAGGAAGCGGCGCAAGCTGAACCGGACACTGTTCCTGAAGCGGAAACAGAAGCGAAGCCGGAAGCCGAAACCGCATCCGAATGATTGCACCGAGTAAGCACTCCAACAAGCAGGTAACAGCACCATGAGTCGATATTTCCGGCGGCGCAAGTTTTGCAAATTCACCGCCGAAGGCACGAAGGAGATTGATTACAAGGACCTGGAAACCTTGAAAGCCTATATCTCCGAAACCGGGAAAATCATTCCCAGCCGCATAACCGGCACCAAGGCGCGGTATCAGCGCCAGTTGGCGACGGCGGTCAAACGGGCGCGGTTCCTGGCGCTGATTCCCTATACGGACAGCCACCAGGCCTGACGGGTCATGCTGCGCGCCCTTGCCGAATATGTGATGGCGGGACGCAGGCAGGCGGCGACGGCCATCGTGCTGCTGGGGCTGCCCCCGGTTGTGAACTTGCTGGCGCCGATGCTGGTGGCCATGGTCATCCTGCGCATGGGCGCCCAGGCGGGTTCATTCCTGCTGCTCTGGGCGCTGCTGCCTGCCGGCTTCTGGCTGTTGCAGGGCAATGCGACGCCCCTGCTCATGCTGGCCGGTGTGTTTGCGCTGGCCGCGGTGCTGCGCTCCACGGACTCCTGGCAGAGCGTGGCGCTGCTATCGATGGCGGTCGGCGCCATGTTCGAGATTTTTCTGCGGGCCCAGCCGGCGGTGCTGGATCTCGCCTTCGAGCAGTTCGGCCTGTACGCCGGGGCGGGCAATCTCGAGGGCATCTCGCTGGAAGCGCTGCGGGAGTTGATGACGACCCTGTCAGCCGTATGCTACATGGCCCTGTCGGTGATGCTGCTGATGCTGGGCCGCTCGATGCAGGCGATGCTGGTAAACCCGGGTGGTTTCCAGCGGGAGTTTCACGCATTTCGCCTGAGTCAGCCGGCAACGCTGGCGCTGGTGGCCCCCATTGTGCTGCTCAGTGTGGTGGACGCCTTGCCGGATGCGTGGGTTTTTTACCTGGCCTGGCCCCTGGCGCTGGCGGGTCTGGCCCTGGCCCATTCGCTGGTGGCCTGGAAGAAGGCATCGGCCCTGTGGCTGGTGGCAATGTATATGTTGCTGATTTTCCCCACCATGATGTATTTGCTGGTGCTGGTGGCGATCATCGACAGTTGGTATGACTTTCGCGCGCGCTTGCAGAAAAATACCTGAGCGGGCCGGGCGGAACGGAGGAACTTGCAATGAACGTTATCCTGCTGGAAAAAATCGCCAAACTCGGCGATATCGGCGAAGCCGTCAATGTCCGTTCCGGGTTTGCCAGGAACTTCCTGTTCCCCAAGGGCAAGGCGGTGCCGGCAACCAGGCGGAATCTTGAGGAATTCGAGCAGCGCCGCACGGAACTGCTTGCCGCCCATAATGAGAAAATCGCCCACGCCCGGGAGCGGGCGGAAAAACTGGCCGACCTGGCGATTAGACTCGAAGTCAACGCCAGCGACGAAGGCCGCCTGTTTGGCTCGGTAAGCTCCCGGGAAGTCGCCGACGCCGTGAACGAGAAGGCCGGCAGCGACCTGGCCAGGTCAGAGATCATTCTGCCCGGCGGTTCGATTCGGCAATGCGGCGACTATGAGGTCACCGTCGATCTCGGTTTTGAGGTCTCCGTCACTTTCGCGCTGGCGGTGGTCAACCGCAATGCGCCCGCCGAGGCTGCGGAAGCCGAGGCGGAAACCGCCACTGATGCCGCAATCGCCGATGAGGCGCCCGCGGACGATATGCCCGCCAACAAAGAAGAGGCAACGGTCGGGCCGGAGCAGGCCGAAGAGCCCAAAGCGGAAGAATAGGGCATTCGTGTGGATGGCCTCAACGATTGTTCCATGTCTCGAAATCCAGCCCTTCAACCCTCGAGAAATTATAGTAAACTGAATGTCTGCGATTCCGGCAGAATTTCTGTAACGTATTGAAAATATGATATTTTATTGATTTCTGCCTAAACCCGCCGGATATTTCTTCATGGCCACAGCAGCACAGGCGTTTTCGGCAATGACGGGAGACGACGAGCCCTCGCAACTCAGCGTTCCGCCTCATTCCCGGGATGCGGAACAGGCGGTGCTCGGTGGCCTCATGGGCTATAGCGACGCCTGGTTCGAAGCTTCCGATGTGTTGGGTTTCCAGGACTTCTACCACCCGGAACACCGGGAAATCTACCGGGTCATGGAAGAGCAGTCCGGCGCGGGTAAACCCATCGACGTGGTGGCCCTGATCGACGCGCTCACCGCCAATGGCAAGCTCGACAGCGCAGGCGGCGTGGACTACCTCAGCGATCTCTCCGAAAACAACCGCGGCACCGCCAACCTGCGCCACTACGCCGAAATCGTCAGGGACCGGGCCTTGCTGCGCCAACTGATCAGCGCCGGCAAGAAGATCGTCGACAGCAGCTACAACACCGAAGGCGCGCCGGTGGAGGAAATTCTCGACCGCGCCGAACAGCAGATCTTCAGCATCGCCGACGACCGGCCCAAGGACAAGGGGCCCGAAGCGCTCAACCCCCTGCTCGAAGGCGCGGTGGAGCGAATCGAACAGCTCGCCAGATCCGGCGGTGAATACACCGGCCTGCCCAGTGGCTTTCTCGATCTGGACAAGATCACTTCCGGCTGGCAGAAATCCGATCTGATCGTCGTTGCCGGGCGCCCGTCCATGGGCAAGACCGCTTTCGCCATGAATGCCGTGGAGCATGCGATCCTGCACCAGGAACAGCCCGTACTCGTGTACAGCCTCGAAATGCCGGCCCAGAGCCTGACGTTCCGCATGATTTCCTCGGTGGGGAAAATCAATCACAAAAGTATCCGCGACGGCAAAATTTCCACCGGGGATCGCTCGAAAATGAAAAACGCCATGTCGCGGCTCAAGAACCGGCCGCTGTACATCGACGACAGCGCCGGCCTGTCGCCCAACGACATGCGCGCCCGGGCCCGCCGCCTGTGCCAGCAGCACAAGGGTGGACTCGGACTGATCATGGTGGATTATCTCCAGCTCATGCGCCTGAAAGGCACGGTGGAAAACCGGGTGGCGGAAATCTCCGAGATTTCCCGCTCCATGAAACTCATGGCGCGGGAATTCGAATGCCCGGTGATCGCGCTGTCCCAACTCAATCGCGGCCTTGAGCAGCGACCGAACAAGCGCCCCGTAATGTCGGATTTGCGGGAATCCGGCGCCATCGAGCAGGACGCCGACCTGATTCTGTTTCTTTACCGGGAAGAGGTCTACAAGGGGGAGGACACAAAGGAAGAGGACCGGGGCGTTGCCGAAGTCATTATCGGCAAGCACCGCAACGGAGAAATCGGCACCGTGTACCTGAGTTTCCTGAACCAGTTCACCCGCTTCGAGAACCGCGCCAGACAGGAATATGCCGCCAGCTACACGCCCAATCCCTGAGGCCGGGCCGAAACCCCGGCAAACCCGGGCGCGAGCCTGGGCCACGGTGGATCTCGCCGCCCTCGGCCACAATCTCCAGCGTGTGCGCGAACTCTGCCCCGCAGCGGACATCATCGCCGTGGTCAAGGCCGACGCCTATGGCCATGGCATTGCCGAATGCGCCAGGGCCTTGCGCGATGCGGATGCCGGCATCCGCGGTTTTGCCGTGGCCACCATGGTGGAGGCCCGCCGCTTGCGGGAAGTCGAAGGCGAATTGCCGATCCAGTGTCTCGCCGGTTTCGGCAACGGGGAAGAACTGGAGGACTGCGCCAGATACGGCCTTGAGCCGGTATTGCACGAGCCGGGTCAATTGCGCCTGCTGCGGGATTTTTCCCTGTCTGGCGATGAACGCTTGACGCTCTGGCTGAAACACAACAGCGGCATGAACCGCCTGGGGCTGGACGCGGACGCCATTCTGGCGGCGGCGCGGGAATTGGCGAAGCGCAAGAATCTGAAGCTGCGGCTCATGTCCCATCTGGCCTGGGCCGATGAACTCGACAATGCTGGCTCCGCCGCTTTCACCCGGCAACAATTGCTGGCATTCGATCACTTGCGGCGCGAGCTTGGCGCCGTGCTCGGAGCGCCTCCCGAGTGCAGCATGTCCTCATCCGCCGGCATTCTGTGTCTGCCCGATGCCCATTACGATACGGTGCGGCCCGGCATCATGCTCTACGGCAGTTCGTCCGTTGCCGGTCGCAGCGCCGCGGAGCTGGGTTTGCTGCCGGTAATGACCCTGCGCGCCCGCCTGCTTGCGGTGCGCGAAGTCAAGGCCGGGGAAGCGGTGGGATACGGCGCAAGCTGGCGCTTTCCCCGGGACACCAGAATGGGGGTGGTTTCCATCGGTTATGCCGACGGCTACCCGCGCTCGGCCGCCAATGGCACGCCGGTGCTGGTGGCGTCCGGCGGCGGATTTGTGCGCTGCAAACTGGCGGGCCGCGTTTCCATGGACATGATTACCGTGGACCTCGGCGAAGTCGATGATGTCGGCCCCGGCAGCGAAGTGATTCTCTGGGGCGATGGCCTGGGCGCCGACGAAGTGGCCGCCCGGGCCGGCACCATCGCCTATGAACTGTTTACCCGCGTCACTGCCCGGGTAGAGAAGCGCTACCGCTGACGGAATTCTCGTGGCCAAAGCCAAAATCGCCTTCGTCTGCAGTGATTGCGGCGCCGACTACGCCAAATGGCAGGGCCAGTGCGGCGCCTGCAATGCCTGGAATACCCTGATGCAGTTCAATCCCGGTTCGGGGGAGGGCGCCCGTACAGTCCGGCGCCAGGGCTATGCCGGCGTCCAGAGCGAAGTGACCCAGCTTGCTGAAATCGATCTTGCCGAATTGCCCCGCCTTGCCAGCGGCATCGGCGAACTCGACCGGGTGCTTGGCGGCGGCCTCGTGCCGGGTTCGGTGGTGCTGATCGGCGGCAACCCCGGCGCCGGCAAGAGCACCCTGTTGCTGCAAGTCATGTGCCTGCTCGCCGGGCAAGGCCGCGAAGCGCTGTACGTGACGGGTGAGGAATCCCCGCAACAGGTGGGGATGCGGGCGCGCCGGCTGCAATTGCCCCGGGAGACTCTCAAGCTGCTTGCGGAAACCGGCGTCGAGCAGGTGCTGAAGGCCGCCGCCCTACACAGGCCTGAGTTGCTGGTGGTGGATTCGATTCAGGTCATGCACAGCGCGGAACTGCCCTCGGCCCCGGGCAGCGTCAGCCAGGTGCGCGAATGCGCCGCCTGTCTCATCCAGTACGCCAAGCAGAACGGCGCCGTGCTTTTTCTGGTGGGCCACGTAACCAAGGAAGGCAATCTCGCCGGCCCCAAGGTGCTTGAGCACATGATCGACTGCTTCATCATGCTCGAAGGCGGCAACGAGTCGCGCTACCGCATCCTGCGCGCTCACAAGAACCGGTTCGGCGCGGTGAACGAACTCGGCGTGTTCGCCATGACTGAAACCGGCCTCAGGGAAGTTCGCAACCCTTCGGCGATCTTTCTGGCCCGGTCGGAAGAAGAAGCGCCGGGCTCGCTGGTGGTCGCCCTGTGGGAGGGCACAAGACCCCTGCTCGTGGAAATCCAGGCCCTGGTGGACGCCAGCGCCCTGGGCAATCCGCGCCGGGTGGCGGTGGGGCTGGAACAGAACCGGCTCGCGATGCTGCTCGCGGTGCTGCACCGCCATGGCGGCCTGTTCATGGCCGATCAGGATGTGTTCGTCAACGTGGTCGGCGGCGTCAAGGTATCCGAGACCAGCGCCGACCTCGCACTGCTGCTTGCAATTGTTTCCAGCTTCCGCGACCGCCCCCTGCCCAGGGACCTGCTGGTATTCGGCGAAGTGGGGCTCGCCGGCGAAATCCGGCCGGTTCCCGGCGGCCAGGAACGTCTGCGCGAAGCCGCCAAACACGGCTTCCGCCACGCCATCGCCCCCAGCGCCAACACCCCCCGCAAGCCCATCCCGGGCCTGCGAATCCACCCCGCCGCCAACGTCACCCAGGCCCTCGAAGCCGCTGAGAATCTGAACGAAGATTGAATTTGTTTCCCTTGGGCCACTTGTGGCATTGCGGCCCATAATTTTTATAATATCCTGATCTACATGTATATCCAGAGGAAGATCATGCGGATTTCGAAATGGGGTAATAGTCTGGCGGTGCGGCTTCCCAAGTCGCTGGTGGAGAATCTCGGGCTGAAGTCGGGCGACGAACTTGAGATCGTGTCGGCGCGACCTACACGAATTACCGTGGCGCGGGACAAACGCAGGGAGCGGGCGGTAGAGCGAATGCGCAAACGCGCCCTTGATTTGTCCAAAGACTACGCATTCGATCGCAACGAGGCCAACGCCAGGTGACGGCCTTCCTCGACACCAATCTGCTGGTTTATGCACAAACCACCGATCCGAAGAGCGAAATAGCCCGCCAGGCGATAGTGGAAGGCGGAATAATCAGCGTTCAGGTGCTGAATGAGTTCGCCAACGTCCTGCGGCGAAAACTCGGCTTGGGTTGGGATGAAATCGCCGAGGCCCTTGAAGACGTGAAAACCGCTCTGGGCCCGGTTCGCCCGATTACGCTGGATACACATACCACCGCCCTGGAACCTGCGCGCCCCCGCGACCGGCGCCGAACTTTCCCTCATGAAAGGGGCGGGGCATGCTTCGCCCCTAATCAGTCCTGTTAGTCGCACTGGCTGAGCCAGTTGACGGTGACCGTAAACCCAGACTGGAACCGTCCTCGATACGGAAATTTCAGTAGTTCATAGGGAGTTTCTGACTATCGGCGGTGCGCTATAAATTCTTGCACTGTCAGACCTATGTCACGGGCGATGCAGCGAAGCAGGACTGGTGACAGGTCTCGACCGCCATGTACCGGAACGGTCGTCGCTCGTCCGTCCGTATGGCGAAATCGCTTGTGTGAACCGCGCTGTCGAACTTCCTCGAATCCGGGAACCTTGAGTACGGCGATGACTTCTCGCGGTTTGAGGACAGGAACCGGCGACATTCGCTCTCAGGCCACCATTACGACCTGAGTGCCAACGAACTCGCCCGTCATTGGGGGGGCGCCTTCGTCCAGGATCATGGCGATGACTTCCTTCAGGTTGTCATTGAGTTCCTCGAGCGTCTCGCCCTGGCTGTGTGCGCCTGGAAAACCCGGAACGTAACCGACATAGAGGCCAGTGTCCGGGCAATGCTCGACAACGGCAGTGAAGGTTTGCATCGTCGTGACCCCAATATTCAGTCGCAGGAAGTAATTATAGTGAGGTCCATCTAGCTGGGACAATGATTTGCCAAAGATTGGCCTAGCCAAAACCCTGAACCAGGGCGTGTTAACACTAACGCGCTGACCCGACAGGGAGATAACCGCTCAATGCATCGTCCCTGGCGCCGAAGCGCCGCCGACCGCTGTGTGAATCGGTCAAGTGATTTGGGGAAATTGTCATGATCGTTGGTGTTTGAGGAAGGCGACGTTTCGTGCATAGTAAGGGGATTCGCAACAACAACAGAGGAATTCTCAAATGAAATCACGAAGAGCGATTTATTCACTGGTGGCCGGTATTGCGCTTGCGGGGCTGTCGCCGCAAGTCCTCAGCGCGGAGGGTGAGGCGCGCGCCGAATTGATGGATGCCGAAGGAATGAGCGTCGGCGAAGTCATCCTGCGGCATACGCCGGTCGGCACGCTATTGCACGCACGGCTGGAAAATCTGCCGCCCGGCGCCCATGCGTTTCATGTTCATACGACCGGAGTATGCGAGCCGCCGTTCAGTTCGTCGGGCGGGCATTTCAATCCGCAAGGCAAGTTGCACGGAATATTGGGCCCGGCGCAGCAATCGTCAGATGACGCCACGCCGCTCTCGCAACGGGCCGTGGTCACCGCGCGGGACTATACCGGAGACGAATTCACCCTGACCTTGTATTTTGATTTCGACGAGAATGGGAATCTGGTGCCCGGCACCTGGCGCGCGGAAATGGCCGAGGGGCACGTCGGCGATATGCCCAACATCCATGTGCCCGCTTCCGGGGAGCTGGAAATCGAGATTCTCAACACGGACCTCAAGCTCGACTACGGCCTGTTCGACGCCGACGGCGCCGCGATCGTGATTCACGCGGGGCCGGACGACTACACGTCCGACCCGGCGGGCGCCGCCGGTCCACGCATCGCCTGCGGCGTAATCACGAGCATCGAATAAGCGTCCCGCACAGTTCCATGGGGCACCCGTCAGACAAATTCCTGGATGGGTGTCCCGTGTTGGCGGTGTTGGCGTGACCAACGTGTCACAAGCCCTCGAAGCCGCCGAGAGCCTTACCGAAAATTAATCGCAAAACACTTGTTCCGGATGTTGACATATAGGCCGATACGACCTATGTTTCGGGCCTGACTCTATAGGTGGCTCAACATTCAAACGAGTTCAATGGCCAAGAGAGAGTATAAGCGCGTCAGGTCATCCAGGGATTTTCCGGGCGTTCGTCCGCAGGTGCTGCTAGACTATTCGGACCCGGACTATGCGAGCCCTACGCCCGACGAGATCAAGCGTGTTCTGACCTCTAACGGATTGTCCGGTTCCAGCGCAGGCGACCTGCTTGGGGTGAACAGCCGCACGATTCGCAAGTGGACGGGCGGCGAGCAAAGGATGCCTTACTCTGCGTGGAAGCTATTGCTATTGCATATCAGTAAGGAGAGCTCGCAATGACGGCCGAAGTATGCGTAATGAATAGGATGGGGATCGCGCTTGCCGCAGACAGCGCTGTAACTCTCTCATCTTCGGGAGAGAAGAAGATATATCCGTCAGTTGACAAGCTGTTTAATCTGTCAAACACCGAGCCTGTGGGAATTATGGTGTATGGCAATGCGAGCTATCTCGAACTTATGTGGGAAACGGTTGTCAAGGAGTATCGGCGACAAGTCGGCGCACAGCGATTCGATTTTCTTAAGGAACATGCCGATAATTTTCTTGAGTTTCTAGAAAATGAAGAAATCTTTCCGGAAAGTATCCAAAATCGGCATGTGTCGAAGCTCATCCACATGTACTTTAGTCACATACTTGGACGTATAGGAGAGCGACTTCGTAATGAGGTCGAACAATCGCAAGGAATAGACGAAGAAGCTTATTCCTCAATCATTACAGATGAGTTGCGTGAGATTCTTTCCAGAGTCAAAGCACAGCCTCGTCTTGATGGGTTCGGCCAAGCAACGATATCCAAGATACGAGAGCAGTTTAGGACTCTCTTCCGCGACGCTCGGAGCCACGTATTTGAAAACTTGAAACTTGAACGAACCGCTGTTCGTCATCTCAACCAAATAGGCGTCGAATATTTAACACGAGATATGTTCGGTCCATTGAAATCCGGCGTCGTTATTGCTGGCTTTGGTAAAAAAGAGTTTTTTCCGCGCCTGTATTCGTTCCGGATAGAAGGTAGGATATCCGGCAAGCTTAGAATTGTTCGAGATGATCCCACCGAACTATCGGACGAGCACACAGCTTCGATTATCCCGTTTGCCCAACAGGAGATGGTCCACACCTTTATGAGGGGTATCGACCCTGGGATTGACCAGTTCATTCGATCAACAACGCAAAGATCACTGATTGGCGTCATCGAAAAAATTGGGGACTATGTGAGCAGTAGATTACCGGAATACAAAGATAATATAGAGCCTGTTGTGGAAGACGCTAGCAAACAGCTACTCGAATCGATGTTTGAGGATTGGGAAAGAAAACAGTGGGATTATTGGAGGCCAGTGGTCGATATTGTCGAATCTCTTCCCAAAGATGAGTTGGCTTCCATGGCCGAAGCGCTGGTAAATCTCACGAAATTTAGGCGTAGGGTTACGCCGGAATTGGAGACTGTCGGTGGTCCAATCGACGTTGCCGTGATCTCCAAAGGAGATGGATTCGTATGGGTGAAGAGAAAGCATTACTTCAATGCTGCACTGAATCCCAGAATTATGGCTAGATATCAAACGGAGGCAAATCATGAACAGAACCAGTGAAAACAGGAAATTTCGGAGTGGGGCGGAAATTATGGAAACTTACGTTCCAGGATACCAACGCGAACCCCTCAGCTTGGAAGAACAGGGCGATGAGTTGGTCAAGAGGCTACTGGAGGAGTTCGAAGAAGCGCTGTACGCTGATCGACGTATGGAAAAGGAGGAAGTTGAAAGCGTTTGCTCTAATCGGAATAACGCCAGCTAGTTCTTGTTCAAAAATCTTCAATATCTGGAATCCCTTGCTGGGAATGCTCTGAGCTGCGGAGAAAACCGAGATTTATCGAATTAGGAGCATAAGCGAATAAGGTACAGGATTACTTGTTTTGGAAAGTTGATAGAAACAAATTTGGAGACGATGAAAATGCGGGATGAACTGACGAATCAAACATTATCCTCGAAATTGCTTGAGCGCATAACAAAAAGGTTTGCTCTAACTGCAAGTTTTCCGAGGTATTTCAATCCGAGAATTACTAGGGTACTCCGGCTGATGCTGGTCTTGTGATGTGTCGTCGTTATCCTGCCGTTGTTTTGCGTGATGCTAACAAGCTGGTTACTCACTGGCCCGTTGTTCCTGCATCGGCCTGGTGTGGTGAATGGCAAGCGGCTTAGGCTTGGTTTTCCCGTCTACAGTTCCCGTCCTAGTGCTATGCGCTGTCCCGCTGGTTTTTCTCTTTCAGCTTGAGTTCCCGTTCTATGGTATTGAGTTCGCGTTCCTTTAGTTCAATCTTTGTGGGTATTTGTTTCGGTATTCCATTTCTAGTATTTCTAGGCATCCCGTTACTCCGAGGTTGTAGGTTGTTATTCGTTCTCTTAGTGGTTGTTGTCTTTCTACCATGTCGGCGGCGTATTCTAGGCCGTAATTTAGTGTTATCCATTCGACCGTTTCCGTTTTAAACCGTCTGGCTTCGGGTGCGCTGAGTCCCAGTTGTCTGAATCTTTCTTCGAGCAGCCAGAAGCAGGTAGGGATTAAATACTGTTTGATTTCTTGCATGTACAGGTTTGCTAGTTGAGCTTCGGTTAGCAGGTCTTCTTTGCTTGTTTCTTGTGCTGTCGCTGCTGTGCTTAGGATTAGCGCTGTTAGTGCAATTATGGCTTTCATGTTGTGGTTTCCTGCTGGTTGTGAGTGTTGGCGATTGTATTCCGGTCCCTGATGCGTTTCCAGCGTGTCCCTGCCTGTCTATTTCTTTCCCGGCGGTCTGTGACAGGCTTCCCGTCTGCCCGGCCCCGTTGGCATGGCCCTTGCGCTCTCGCTTGATTACACACCCCGGTCAATAGTCCTGCTGTCTCGCGGCTTCGGTCTCTCACGTGTGGATGCAGGTTGCTCGCGGACGTTTACCCGGACCAGGGATGTCCGGTGTTACAAGTGCATGGATGCACTTATATCCAGTTTGCGCGTAGCGCTTCATCTTCTTTTGTGTTGCTGTTTTTCTGTGGTAGTCTGGCCTCGCACGACCAGCAGCAACCTGTAATGCCGGGTTACTCGCTGAATAGAACAGCCCTTTGACAGGGTCGGACTGATCATCTGGCCCGGCGAATAGGTGAGAACATCTCGCAGTTGCTGCGTGGTCGTGCAATGGCCCGGCGCCTTTCCGGCGCCGGTGGTCTTTCTATATTGCGTGACGGGATGTGTATATGAAACTTGCTATGCTGGTGTTAACCGTTGTTCTGCTTGCTGGATGTGAAGCGGTTGTTCCGTATGATACCGGTGGCAGTCGCGCCGATGGGATTATTACCATGTCGGCTACAGTTAGAATGTTCGATAATGGAATTGATTGGGCCGCTTCGGAACATTTGGTTCTTGAACGCTGCCAAGCTTGGGGATATAGCTGGTTCCAAGCGTTTAGCGGAGTAACGAGTGAATGTGTGGATGGCAGCGCGACTACTATAGGAGTGACGACAAGTTATAGTTGCAATGCTTGGTTGTATAGCCGAAATTATCAATGCACAGGTGATTGATTCAGACGGCAGTTGCGCGCTGATGTTCTAGTTCTGTAGAGGTAAAGCTATGAGAAAGGTTCTGCTGGTTGGCATGATTGTCTTTGCCGCTTGTTCTTCTGGTCGATTGCTGGCACAGTCTTCAGGTTATGATGTGATTGAAACTGTCAATTTCAATATGTTGACTGCCGAGATAGATAAATGGGTAATGAAACCGTGTTATTTAGCAAAGGTGGTGTTTGGTCTAAATGGTGGAGAATATAGCCATTTTGTAGGCGCTAGTGTAAACGGAATGGCTGATACGTTGGCTTTGTCCGAAGTCTTAATGCTTGGTGATGAGTATGGTAATTATGTCGTTAAGTTGGCGACTTTGGCTAGTGAAGTAGAACACTTGTCGGCAGGTGATCGTATTGAATTGTATCTTCAAGAATTTGCTGCTTGTCAGTCGATTATCAATAATGGTGGAGATTGGCCAGATTAGCGCTTGATCGGAGTATGCGTGGTTTCCGCATTTCTTCGGAATCTTAGCGCCGTCGGGTGCAGTCGTCACCAAAGACGAAGATTTCGTCGAACTAAGCCTAACTTCGTTATTCATTCCTGAGAAACTTGGGACAACTGGCTAATCTTGGGTTCCCATACGCTTGTACAGTGTAGGTCAATTTTAGAAGGATTGACGTGGTTAATAGGATTGACGAGGCATGAGTTTACGTGCGCCTCGCTACGGTTGAGGCAGCGTGTACGTGGGTTTATCATATCGACTATTACCCCAGAGTAAAAATCAAAATTCTTGAATCCGAGAAAAAAATCTCTCGTAATCTTCTTTCGATATGTCATGAATTGTTTTTAGCAAACTACCCTTTTCCTGCAATGTGCTGGTAAAAACTTCTTTGGGAATATCTACATCCATGCGCCGAATATCAGCAGAACGCTTCAACCGCCACCAAATTTTTCCCTTATCTCCCTTACTATACGTATCATAGTAAGCACAATCTTTTACGACGGCCAGCCCATAAAGGTGAACATCAGCATACTGGTTTCCATTGTAACCTTTACATACTATGACTCTATCGTGTATGGAGAATTCTTTGGAAAATTTATGAATCATCCTGGCAGCATGATTTGGGTCGATTCGCCATCCATCTGTGGTCTCGTGCCACTCCGCAGCTGCTGCTTTCAAGGTATCCAAGCTGTATTCTCTTGGTTCGATTCCATTATCACTCATGATTGTTGCAATATCTTCCCATCCGATTGATATTACCTTCTCTTTGATGAAGTTTTCCCAGTAGGAATCTCCCTGAGGTCCTGCCGTCGTTTTCAGTACCCAGTAGTTTCGAGTCTGATGGTCTGTTCCAAACTTGTCGGTTCGAACAATCTGATCACGAAACTTCTGATTCTCCAATTTTGCCTGTTCCCAATCGACACAGAGTGATGAATCCTTAAGCTTAACAATCCATTTCCTGATTTGTTCGAGAACAGATCGGTCGGTTTCGATATTTGAATCAAACGAAACTGCCAGTTCCTTGTTTGTTGCCAATCCGCGTACGGTAAAGTTAGCGGATCCAACAAGGGCTTGACATCGTCCAGATGGTTCGGTGCAGAAGAATATTTTGGCATGAAGCCGTTTCCCAAGCTGATCTCTATAAATGCATCGAATGTCAGTAGAGGAGTTTTCTGATAATTCCTTTAGAGTATCTGGATTGTTGATTGAAAATTCATCTCCAATCAGGATATTGAGATTTGTTACTCCTTCTTTGAGCCAACTTCTAATTTCAGTATTGACAGAGAAAAAGGGAGAAACGATGATGATTTTATCGGCCTTTTCTGCGGCCGTTTTTACCCAGTGCCCAATTTCGTCACCTTGTAGATTCATGTTCTGCCGTCAAGATTTGATAATAAGTTACTCTGGTTTGATAGATTCTCACGCGGGAGCGTTCTCGAAGTCTTGCTTGATGGTGCGGGCGCTCCAGTAGTAGTGGGCGGCGCACCAGACGTTGACCATCACGGTGATCGCCATGGCGTAGCGCAGGGCGTCGTTGCCGAACGAGGGCGTCAACGCGTCGCTGACGAAGCCGGTGATCATCGGGCCGAGGCCGAGGCCGATCAGGTTGAGCACGAACAGCAGCACCGCCGTGCCCATGGCGCGCATGCGCAGGCCGACGAGGAATTGCGTCGACGCCAGGCAAGGGGCCAGGTACCAGCCGCCGCAGAACACCGGCAGCAGATAGGAATAGGCGGCGATGTAGCCGTTCGGCATGAGGAGCAAGGTGTTCAGCGCGAAGGGAATCGCGATCACGGTGGAGATAAAGGGAATCCAGACGTACCAGGTCTTGTCGCCGGTCCGCTTCGACATGCGGTCGGAAACCCAGCCGCCGAAATACGTGCCCGCGAGGCCGCCGATGCCTGCGACCAGACCGTAATACCAGCCGATGTCGATGATGGGCATGCCATGCACGCGGCCGAGAAACAGCGGCATGAAATTGCCCATGCCGTAGGTTACGAAGGCGTGCAGGGCGCAGGCGAAGGACAAGTGGCGGAAGGACTTGCGCTGCCAGAGAAAGCCCAGCACCTGGAGGAATCCAGGGGGCGCCGCGTCGCGGCGCGCCTCCGCCATGCCCCGCGGCGGTTCCTTGATAATCAGGCGCACGAGCACGGCGAGCAGCAGACCGGGCAGGCCCACGATCACGAAGGCGGTGCGCCAGTCGAACATCTGCACGAGATAGGCGCCGCCGACGGTGCTGACGAGAATGCCGCCGTAGACGCCGAGCGAATAGACCGACAGCGCGGTGGCGCGCTGCTCGACGGGAAAAATGTCGGAAACGATCGAATGGGCCGGCGGCGAACCGCCGGCTTCGCCGACCCCGACGCCGAATCGCGCCATGAACAACTGGGCAAAATTCTGCGCCGCGCCGCATAGCACCGTCATCGTGCTCCAGACGGTGACCGCGAGAGCGATGATGTTGCGCCGGTTGCCGAGGTCGGCCCAGCGCGCGATGGGAATTCCCAGCGTGGTGTAGATGAAGGCGAAGGCGAGGCCCGACAACATGCCGAACTGGCCGTCGCTGAGTTGCAGGTCTTCGATGATATAGGACGCCAGGACGTTGATTACCTGGCGGTCGATGAAGTTGAAGACGTAAACGACGGTCAGCAGTCCCAATACCAGGTAGCGGTACGAGGGCTTGCGGTAGGCTTCGGCAATTGCCTGTTGCGCGTCGGTCAGTGTTGACCCGACATCGACCCTGTCCGTGATTCCGTTGCTCATGTTGCCGGGCCTTGATGTTATCTTCCGCTGGCCGCCTGTTGCGGTCTCGGCGGATGAAAGCATGTATTCCCGGGCAAGTCCACGAATCGATTTCGCCCCGCGCAGAATTTCCGGGAAACCGGTTCAAATTGGCCGCATGGCGGTTTACGCGGTTATTGATAATCGTTACCATTTGCGATTCGTTGTACATACAGGACATTTCGATGACACTTCAGAAGTTCAAATTCGACAATCTGATCCCGGCGCTTGGATTGGCAGCCCTGTTGGCGGCCGGCAATGCCGCCGCGAATGGTCCCATTGGCGACCATGTCAACGACCTGCAGGCGCATCTGCTGGAATACGGCGACGAGGTGGTCTGGTTGATCGAACAGATCGACGGCATCGTCGATACCTACGAAAGCCGCGGCCTTGCGGCGTCGAGCCCGGAAGCCGTGGTGGAACATTGGGAAGCGGTACTCTTCCACGCGGCGATCGAAACCAGTTACGTTCCGGTTTACGCATCCATCTGGCAGGGGCTGTTCGGCGTCCGACAGGCGATCGAGGCGGAAGCGCCGGTCGCCGACGTGCGCGTCCAGCAGGCGATGCTGGAACAGTCCTTGTGGCAGGCGCTCGGCGCGGTCAAGATGGCCGCCCAGTTCCAGCAGCGCGGACTGACCGCGACGATCGAGGTTACCGAGGCGACCACGCCGGTGGAAACGCTGGAAGAAATCAAGCAGCGGCTCGACCGGGTGGTGGCCAAATACGCCGAGCGATTACCGGAAGAGGCGACCAGTATCGTATTCGACACTTATCTGACCCGATTCGAAGGCGTGGAAGGCATGCTGATCGAACAGGACGCGGAGCTGGTGGTGGACCTCGAAGTGGACTTCAATGTGACCTTGCCCCAGGCCATGGAAAGCGGCGCCAGCCTCGATAATGTGCGCGGCGTGGTGCAGGCGATGCAAAGCAAGCTGGACCGGGCAAAGTCGCTGCTGGAAGAAGCCGAACAGGATCGGGCCAGCGTCTTCTGAATGAGGCGTCGATCCTTTCTGCAAGGCCTGGCCATGTCAGGCGCCATGGGTTCTTTGCCGCTGGCGCCGAGCATCGGTTTCGCCCAGTCTTCCAAAGCGGTGCCGGTTGACGAACTGCCCCCGCTGGAAGGCGAACTCACGCTGTATCTCGGCCGCGGCGAAGGCGGCCTGTACGAAAACGTGCTCGCGGCGGTAGAAGAACGCAATCCCGACTTCACGCTGAATATCCGCCGGGGTCCGACCGCGGCGCTGGCAAACGCCATTGTCGCCGAGGCGGAGGCCGGCGTACGGCGCGCCGACGTGTTCTGGGCGGTCGACTCGGGCGCCATCGGCATGATCAATGCAGCCGGCCTGGCGCGCGACTTGCCCGATGACCTGACACACCAGCTCCAGCCAGGCTTTCGCTATCCGCAATGGGCGCCCGTCACCGGACGCATTCGAACGCTGCCTTTCAATACGGAACAGCTTGCGGCGGATAGCATTCCCGCCGACGTCATGTCCCTGCCCGGCAGCGGGCTCGATATCGGCTGGGCGCCCGCCTATGCCTCGTTTCAATCGTTCGTCACCGCCATGCGCCTGCTCGAAGGCGACCGGGCCACGGCCGACTGGCTGCGCGGCATCAACGAGACCGCGACGTCTTATGCGGGAGAACTAGGCGTCGTCATGGGCGTGGAACGCGGCGAAGTGCAACTCGGCTTTGCCAACCACTATTACACCTTGCGCCTGAAGTCGGGAATGCCCGACGCCCGCGTGGCAATGGCCTTCACCAGCAACGACGCAGGCTGTCTGGTCAACGCTTCCGGCGTTCTCGCGCTGGCCGAAGGCGACCTGCCGGTGGACTTCATTCGCTACCTGCTCACCAGGGAAGTACAGACCTACCTGGCCAACGAAGCTTTCGAGATTCCGCTGGTGGCCGGCGTCTCGCCGCCGCAAGGATTGCCGGACCTGGACCGCATCGCGCCTCCCGAGATCGACCTGACCCTGCTTGCCGACTTGCGCCCGACGCTGGATCTGATGCGCGAAGTCGGCGTCCTGTGACTCCCTCCATGACCCCGTTCATGACCCCCTCAATGCCATGACCACTGCGTGGCCGAAGTCTTATCCATTCGCCATGGTGATTTCGTTGCTGGCGATATTGCCGGTGCTGGTGCTGTTCGGTCTGCTTGGCGACAGCCCCGAGTTTTTCGCGGCTCGCAATCTGGACCTGCTGGCGAACACGCTTTCGCTGGTATTCCTGACCGTGCTCGGCGCATCGCTGCTGGGTGTCCCCCTGGCTTTGTTGACGGCCTACGTGCGCCTGCCCTGGTCCCGGTTGTGGCTGGTTCTGCTGGCCGCCCCGCTCGCCATGCCGAGCTATATCGGCGCGTTTACCTTCTACGCCGCCTTCGGTCCCGGCGGCGAGATCGAAAATTTGTTCGGTCTGACGACTCCCTCGGCGCGCGGACTCCCCGGCGCGGCGCTGGTCATGACGCTGTATACCTACCCCTTCGTCCTGCTGACCACGCGGGCCGCGCTATTGAGCCAGGACGCCAGCCTGATCAATGCCGCGCGCACGCTCGGATTGAGTCTGCCGCGCAGCCTCTGGCGTGTGGCCCTGCCGCGGGCGGCGACCGGAGTGGCCGCCGGCAGCCTGCTCGCGGCGCTGTACGCCTTTTCGGATTTCGGCACGCCGGCGATCATGGGACTCGATACTTTCACCCAGGCGATTTACGTGGAGTACAACGCCTTCGGACTCGAACAGGCGGCCATGCTGTCGCTCCAGTTGCTCGTCATCGTCGGTCTGGTGCTGTTCCTGGAATCGAGGATATCCGCGACGCCGGAACGCCCTGGCCGCGCACTGGCGATATGGCCGCGGACATGGCAGAAAGCCTTGTGCCTGGCCGCCATGGCGCCGGCTGTCCTGCTTGCCATAGTGCTGCCGCTGGCGATTTTCAGTGTCTGGCTGCTGCGCGACGGCAGCGGTGGCTTCGAATTCAGCCTCGCCTGGAATTCCACCCTGGCCTCCTTGCTGGCAGCGTGCGTAGCGGTGGCGCTGGCCTTGCCGGTCGCCTTCGCGGCGGTCAGCGGCGGGCTGGGACGGCTGCTGGAACGGGTGACTTATCTGGGATTCGGCGTGCCCGGCATCGTCATGGGCACGGCGCTGGTCTATATCGGTTTGCAGGCGCCTTTCCTGTACCAGACCCTTGGTCTGCTGGTATTCGCCTACGTATTGCGATTCCTGCCTTTGGCCGTGGGCTCGATCCGGTCCGCGGTGGAACGGCTCGACACCAGCCTGATCAACGCCGCCAGGGTGCTGGGCGCCGGACCGGGGGAGGTATTGCGGCGCGTGTCCCTGCCCCTTACCTTGCGCGGCATGGTGGCGGGCGCCGCCCTGGTCTTTCTCGAGGCGATGCGCGAACTGCCGGCTACCCTGCTGTTGGCCCCGACCGGCTTCGAGACACTGGCCACCTATTTGTGGCGGGTATATGAAGCGGGTTACTTCGGCCGCGCGGCTGTTCCCGGCCTGATGTTGATATTGATGTCGGGTCTGGGGCTCGCCCTGATGCTGTCGGGAGAGCGGCGGTCCGCATTGGCCCTGATCGAGGACAGGCGGGAATAATGCTCGAAATCAGCAAGCTGTGTGTGGACTACGGAACCACCCGGGTAATCGATGACGTGAGTTTCGCGCTGGCCCGGGACGAGATTCTTACCCTGGTCGGCCCCACCGCATGCGGCAAGACCACCATTCTGCACGCCATCGCCGGCCTCGTTCCCATCGCCGCGGGAGAAATTCGGCTGGGCCGGTGGCAGGCGTCCGCAGGCGCCGCCATTCCTCCCGAACAGCGCAACACGGGCATGGTTTTTCAGGACTTCGCCCTGTTTCCGCACCTTACCGTGCTCGAAAATGTCGGCTTCCGCTTGAAGAACAGCGCGCAGGCGGACCGTTGGCTGCAACTGCTGGGACTTAGTGATTTTCGTCATGCCAGGCCGGCGACGCTTTCCGGCGGTCAAAAGCAGCGGGTTGCCCTGGCGCGGACTCTGGCGCACGAGCCCGCGCTGGTACTGCTCGACGAACCGCTTTCCAATCTCGACGCTGCGCTCAAGGACAGCCTGCGCCGGGAGATTCGCGAGGCGCTCAAGGCAGCGGGCACCCCGGCGGTCTGGGTGACCCACGATCAGGAAGAAGCCCTGTCGGTCGGCGACCGCCTCGGCGTTCTGCACCAGGGCCGGCTGGAACAACTGGCCGACCCCGAAAGCTGTTTTTCACGACCCGCCAGCCGATTCGTCGCTTCCTTTCTTGGCGAGGCCAACTTTATTCCCGGCCGGGCGGACGGCGCGGCCGTGGCGACGGGCCTTGGCGCGGTTGCGGCGGCAGCGGCCGTAAACGGCGATGTCGACGTCCTGTTGCGGCCCGACGATCTGTCGCTGGCGCAAACTGCAGACGGCGGCAATGGCGTAATCGTGTCAGCGCAGTACGAAGGCGAAACCTGGCTGTATCGCGTTGGACTCGATGCGGGTATCGCCGTGCAGGTGCGCACCAGTCACGAGAACCGGCTCGAAGCCGGTTCCCGTGTGATCGTGGAGGTCAACACCGGACTGCCGCTGGCGACGTTTGAACGCGGCGGCTAGTCTCCGCCGCTCCGCTTATTCCCTGGCCAATCTGCGAATCAACACGGCGCTGAGGGCGGCGCGTTCAGCCAGTGAGCTGACCCTGGCCTCTTCACGATTGGAATGGGCGCCGCTGCCGGCGATGCCGAGCGAATCGATGGTTGGCAGGCCGACTCCCTGAGTCAGCGAGCCGTCGGTGCCGCCGCCGGAATCGATTATGCCTATGTCCTGGCCGAGCAGGCGGCCGATGGAGATGGCCTTGTCGAGCAGATAGTCGGATTCGGGGGTTGGAATCTTCGGTGGCCGATGCAGGTTGATGTAACTTTCGGTAGTGATTTCACCACTGTCGACCGGGTAGCTGTACACCTGTTCGAAAATCTCCCGCCAGACCTCGACCGCCGCAACGCCCTGTTCGGGCCGCGGATAGCGCAGGTCGATCAGCGCCTCGGCGCAGGGAGAGATGGTATTGCGCGCCTCGCCGCCGTTGACCACGCCGACGTTTACCGTCAGGCCGGTCTCGTAATTGGTCATGTTTTCGATCTGAACGATCTTGTAGGCGAGTTCCTTGATCGCCGAAAGTCCCTGCTCGTGCGCCCCGCCGGAATGGGCGGCGCGGCCGGTGACGACCAGCCGGGCCTGGCCGATGCCCTTGCGCTGGCGCGTCATGGTGTCGATGCCCGAGGATTCGTAAACCAGTCCCCAATCGTGATTCAGGGCTTCTTCCTCAAGGTATTCGCGCGAGGAAAGCGAGCCCATTTCCTCGTCGCTGTTGAGCAGGACCGTGAAGGCGGCTTCATCGAGAGCGTCCGCGGCGGCCAGCGCCTTGAGCGCATACAACATGACCACGAGTCCGCCCTTCATGTCAGCCACTCCCGGGCCGTAGATCGTGTCTCCTTCGCGGCGAAAGGTCTGGAAGGGGCTGTCGGGCGGGAATACGGTGTCGATGTGGCCCATCAGCAGCAAGCGGCTGCCGTTGCCGGGGCGTCGCGCGAGCAGATGATCGGCCAGGTCGATGGAGTAATCGCTGCCCGGACAACTCGGCATATCGATCACTTCCCCCGGCAGCCGGCTCGTGCTGAAACCGAGTCCGCGCAATTCCTCGTCGAAAACAGCCGCCACTGCATCGAGGCCGGCACTGTTGAGGCTGCCGGAATTCATGTTGGTAATGCGCTCCAGCAGGGCAAGCATTTCCTCTTCCCGCTCATCGAGCCAGACAACCATTTCCTGTTCTTCGGCATTGATCGCAGGCTCCACGGGTTCCTGCGCAAGCGCTGTGAAGTTCAGGCCCAAGACGAAAACACAGAAAATTGATCGCAAGTAAGTCATGGTAGTCCGCTTGTCAGTCAGTTATGAAACCAGAATTCGACTTCGGTGGTATCTTCAAGAAATTCCGCCGCGTGTATCGTCCCGGCCGGCACATGATACCAGTCCCCCGGCCCGAGGCGCTCGGACTTGCCTTCCATGGTGAGCAGGATCGCGCCTCTGGTCACCACGCCGACATTATCGGTTTCGTGGTTGTGAGGCGGAAGCACGGTTCCGGCCTGGTAGGTGGCGAACACGACGTCGCAACCCTCGGCGTCGAGTTTCAGTGCGCCCTCGTGGCCGGCAAGCGGCGGCAAGCGGCGAATCGGCTCGGGAAATTCGCTGTTTTTCGACATGGCTGTCCTCTGTTAAAATCCTTTGTGAGGGGACCGATTATCACATGGCGGCGCCAGCCGGGCTAACCGGGGCGGAGCCGGTTGGGATATTGCAATTCCACTATTAACATTTTATTGAAGCTCCGGTTTTTTAGAGCTTCCTTGCGGCACATGGATGTGCCGCCGAATTCGATGGGTGAAGGCAAGCGTTTTCGAAGCGCAGCTTCGAGCGCGGTCGCAACGGCGCGGAGCTGTGCTCCGTGACTGGAGCAAGCCATTGAATTCGGGAGCAAAACAAAACCACGATTTTGTTTTGCGGCAGTGAACAATTCCAAGGATGGAATTGTTCACAATATGTGAGGGCTGGTGTGGTCAAACCTGTAAGCAGACGTGAATTTCTCAACCTGCTCGCGGCGGCCGGGGGCGCCGGCGCGGTAGTCAAGGCTGGTGCGGCCCTCGGAATCATGCCGGCCGACGCGGCAGCCTCGACGCTGGATCTGGCCGCCGGCAACGGCCGCAGCGCGGTCATTCTCGGCGGCGGCATTTCGGGACTCGCAACCGCCTACGAACTCGGCAAGGCGGGATGGGACTGCACCATTCTCGAAGCGTCCCACCGCTGCGGCGGCCGCATCTTCACCGTGCGCCATGGCACGCTCATCGACGAACTCGGCAATCGGCAATATTGCGAGTTCGACGACGAGCCCCATCTTTACTTCAACGCCGGTGCCGCGCGCATTCCCAATACCCACCGCACCTTGCTCGGCTATTGCAAGGAACTCGGCGTCGAACTCGAAATCTTCATTAACGAGAACAAGACCTGCTGGGTTCAGGACGACGCCATGCTCGGCGGCAAGCCCGTGCGCAATATCGAATACACCACCCACTTGCGCGGTTTCGTCGCCGAATTGATGGCCAAAGGCATGAACGAAGCGGACATGGACGAGCCTTTCACCGAACGGGAAGCAGAGATACTGCTCGGCATGATTCGCAGCTTCGGCGACCTGTCCGAAGACGATGTCTACCGCGGCAGCCTCAATGCCGGCTTCGATTCCGGCGGCTTTCTCAGCCAGGGCGTGCAGAAGGACATCATCGCCTTCCGCGACTTGCTCAAGACGCCGTTTGCGATGAGGTTGCTGAGCACCAACGAAGGCGAAACCGGCCCCATCCTGCTGCAGGCCCGCGGCGGCATGGACCAGATCACCGAAGGATTCCTGCGGCAGGTCGGCGACCGCGTCAGTTACCGCGCCATGGTCGCTTCGATCCGCGTGCGCGACGACGGCGTTGAAGTCTCCTACGACCAGGACGGCGCGCGCCGCCAGATTCGGGCCGACTATTGCTTCAACTGTATTCCGACCCACCTCGTCACGGGCCTCGATCACAATTTCCCTGCCGACTACGTGCGTGCGCTGAAACACGTGCTTCGTGGCGAAGCCTACAAGGCCGCCTTCCAGGCGAAGGAGCGCTTCTGGGAAAAGCAGGACATTTACGGCGGCATTTCCTGGATGAACAATCGCAGCCAGCAGATCTGGTATCCCGTGGCCGGCATCCACCGGCAGAAGGGTGTCATTCTTGCGGCTTACGATTACGGCGGCGGCATGTACCACACCCGCATGACGCAACAGGAACGTGTGGAAGCGCATCTCGCCGACGGCGAGAAAGTGCATGCCGACTATCGGGACCTGGTTGAGAAACCCGTCACCGTGGGCTGGCATCGCATGAACCACATGCTCGGCTGTTCCGCGCGCTGGAGACGCAGCTTCCGCGAAGGCTGGACCGGCGAAACCGAACAGCACTACCGCACGCTGCAAGCGCCGGTAAACGGTCGGCATTACATGATCGGCGACCAGATCAGCATGCGTTCGGCCTGGATGGAAAGCGCGCTGCTCTCGGCGCATTGGGCCATGGCCGATCTCGACCGCCGATTGCGGAACGCGCCGGCATGATTCGTCTTGCGCTAATCTGCCTTCTGTGCATCCCCTCCCTGGCGTCGGCGGCGGAACGCGAGCCCTTCGACGACCGTTATTGCACCACTTGCCACGGGACCGACGGGCGCGGCAACGAAGGCGTGCAGGCGCCGCGGCTCGCGGGCATGGAGCCCTGGTACCTGAAGCGGCAACTCGAGAACTATCGGGACGGCATCCGCGGCGCGCATCCCGACGATATCGAAGGCCTCGCCATGCAGCCCATGGCCGCCATGCTGACGGACGAGTCCATACAGGATATTATCGAATGGGTAGGCGGTTGGAATTACGTTCCCGCGGGACATACGATCAGCGGTGACATCGATGCCGGCAGAGTGCTGTACCAGCCTTGCGCCGCCTGTCACGGCGCGAACGCCGAAGGCAACGAGGCGCTGGGAGCGCCGGCCCTGGCAGGGCAGAACGACTGGTACATGGTCACTCAACTCAGGAATTTCCTGGCCGGATACCGCGGCGTACACCCACAGGATGTCTATGGCGCGCAGATGCGCGTGATGACCACGGGGCTGAACGGCGAGAACGATATCAATAACGTAGTCGCTTACATAAACAGCTTGTCCGACTAACTCTATGCCGCATGGCGGCGGCCGGCGCAGCGCAGCCGGCGGGGAGAATCCGCATGTCCTCCATGGCCATTTTCAATCTCGTCATTTTCGCCGCCCTGCTGGGCTTTCTTTATCAGTTGTGGCGCCGCGGCATGGGGCTGTCGCGCCGGGTGCTGATCGGCCTGGTGATCGGCACGATCTACGGCTTTTATCTGCAGTTCGCGTTCGGCTCGGGCACGGCAGTCACCGGGCAGACGATCGAATGGACCAACATCGTCGCCAACGGTTATGTCAACCTGTTGCGGCTGATCATCATGCCGCTGGTGCTGGTGATGATGATCGCCGCGGTGGTCAAGGTGCAGGAGATCCGCTCGCTCGGCAAGATCGGCGGCTCGATCGTCGGTCTGCTGGTCGGGACGACCGTGATCGCCGCCCTGGTCGGCATCGCCATGGCTTCGATTTTCGGCCTCAATGCCGGTGAACTCGCCGCCGGACCGGCGGAACTGGCGCGGGCCGAGGTGCTCGAATCGCGCCAGGGCACGATCGCCGACCTGACCTTTCCACAACTGCTGGTCAGCTTCATTTCCAGCAATATTTTCCTTGACCTCACCGGCGCGCGCAGCACTTCCATCATTGCGGTAGTGGTCTTCGGCCTGCTGATCGGCATCGCCGCGCTGCTCGTCTGCGAGGAAGATTCGGAACAGGGACCGCGCATCCGCGGTTTCCTGGATTCCGCCCAGGCCGTCATCATGAAGCTCGTACACATTGTCATGGCGCTGACTCCGTATGGCGTATTGGCCCTGATGACCCGCGTCATCGCCACCTCCGACGGCAACGCCATCGTCACCCTGATCGGATTCGTGGTCGCTTCCTATATCGCCATCGCCATCATGTTCGTCGTTCACGCCTTCATGATCGGGCTGATCGGCGCCAGCCTGCCCGAATACTTCCGCAAGGTCTGGCCGGTGCTGACCTTCGCGTTCGTCACCCGCAGTTCGGCGGCGACGATCCCACTGACGATCCGCGCCCAGGTCGAGGAACTGAACGTGGCGCCTCCGGTCGCCAACATTGCCGCTTCCTTCGGCGCCACCATCGGTCAGAACGGCTGTGCCGGCATCTACCCGGCGATGCTGGCGGTGATGGTCGCGCCGACCGTGGGCGTCGATATCGATTTCGGCTTCATCGCCAGCCTGGTATTGATCATCGCCATCGGCTCATTCGGCATCGCCGGGGTCGGCGGCGGCGCCACCGCCGCGGCGCTGGTGGTATTGCCGGCCATGGGCTTTCCGGTCACCGTGGCGGCCTTGCTGATCTCCATCGAACCGCTGATCGACATGGCGCGCACGGCGCTGAACGTCAACGGCGCGATAACCAGCGGCATGATTACCCAGCGTTTCCTCGGTGAAGAAGCCGGGGGAACGGAAGCCGCAGCACCAACTCGTCAATGATTGAGGAAAATCCCATGCAAGTATTCAAAACCGCTTTCGTCGTCCTGGCACTCGCGTTTACGCCGCTGGCTACCGCGCAGGAAATCACCCGGCATAACGAAGGCAACCTGTTCTACACCGCCATTACCATTCCGCCGGGCGCCGAAACCCTGTACCTGAGCGGCTCCGGCGCGCGGCAGCAGGAAGACGGCACCTGGGGCGACATTCGCCAGCAGGCTGTCGATACCTTCAGTCGCTTCAGGGACACGCTGGAAGGGCTGGGCTGGTCGATGAGCGATGTCGTGCAAGTGCGGGTATTCGCCGTGGCCGATGAAGACGGCAATGTGGATTTCGCGGCATTCAACGAAGGGTATCTCGAGTTCTTCGGCACCGAGGAAAATCCCAACAAGCCCGTGCGATCATTTCTGGAAATAGCCGACCTGGTGGTGGACGGCTGGCTGCTGGAAATCGAGATTCGGGCAGCGCGCATGCCCGATTGATCGTTCCACGGGAACTGTAAGCACAGCCGCGGCTCTCGCCATGGCGAGCCTCGATACCGTCATTCGGCGCGAAATCGCGGATGCACAATCTCGATTGGTGTCATTCCGCGCGAAGTCGCGGAATCTCCCTGGGTTGGCTGAGTACTCCATGATCAGCACGCGGATCATCGCGGCCCCGGTAGTTCTCGATAGCCGATAACGACCGGACGCGAATCGTTGAAGTCAACCGCTGCTGCCGCGGCGACGGGTGCCTTCGCGAACCTGCGCTATGTCGTCTCCAGACCGGGGGGCGAGATAGTCGCAAGGATTTCCGGAAAATTGTCCATGGTTACGATTACGGCTTCTTCAGCGCCGGGGAAAGTTTCATGGAAAGCGTCCAGCGAGCGCATGTGGCGCTCGGCGGCGCCGTCGAGGGTGACCTGGACCGGTGCGGGGCCGTCGCCGGATTGAACGACGAAATCCACTTCACCGACGGTATCTCGCCAGTAGAACACATCGAAACCGCGCTTTCTCAGTTCCACGAAAGTGGCGCATTCGAGTGCCTTGCCCATGTCCCGGCCCGTGCGCGTTACCGAAACCCGCCGCAGGGCCGTATCGACGGGATAGTACTTCCGGTTGCGGTGCAGGCGTTTGCGTTCCGAGAAGGCGAACCACGGGCAGGAAAAAAGCAGGTATGCCTGCTCGCAGGCTGCGAGATAGGCCGCGACGGTTTCAACCGCGACGCCGCTGGCGGCGGCGATCCTGCGCAGGCTGAGTTCCGAGCCTGCGGACTCGAAAACCATTTGCACGACTTGCCTGAGGCCGAGCGACGACCGTGCGCCGACCCGTTCGCGCACGTCGCGTTGCAATATGTCGCTGAAGTACTGGCGCAGCAGCAAGTCTCCGTCTTCGCCGCGGACCGGCTCCGGGAAGCCGCCGCGGTGCAGGTAGTCCGCGAGCGAAGCTGCGGGGCGAAGCTTGCGGAATTCGGCCAGGTCGAAGGGAAACAATTCGACGGTGATGTGCCGGCCGGTCAATACGGTGGACAGTTCCCCAGAAAGCAGATGGGCATTGGAACCACTGATCACGAACTGGAAGCGACCGGGGCGTTCGAGCTTCGACGCCAACCATCGCTCCCATCCTTTCACCCATTGAATTTCGTCCAGAAAAATCGTGAGCGGCACCGCATCCGGCCTGGCGGCGGCGAATGCCGCGGTGAGTTTCTCCAGGCTTTCAAAGTTCAGGCTGCCGGCGAGGCGGGGATCCTCGAAGTTGACGAACAGGCAGTTTTTTCGTTCCAGCCCGTAGCGGCCGATCAACTGGGTGAGCAGGGTGGATTTGCCGCAGCGGCGCACCCCCTGGATGACCAGAGCGGTACGGGGGGACAACGCCTTGGGCAATTCGATGTCCCGCGCCACGGATTTCGGCGGCTCGCGGTCCCAGAAGCTCCAGTCCCCGGCGATTTCAAGCAGTCGGTCTTTTTCCATCTGTCGAGGTTGCTCTGCAATTCAAATTTCGTAGAGTGTAATCGACAAAAATCGAATTGTCGAGCCGGCTCGACATAAAATGGCGCGCCTCTGAGAATTTCCCGGCGCGAGTTTTCTGGTTTTCGCGGGCACGGCGCGGCGGGAGTGTAGCGATCAGAGCGCCGTGCCCGCCCCGCCTCAGGCCACATGGCTCGGCTCCGCGTCAAACAGCTTCCCACCTGTACTTATAGTGCTGCAGCAGCCTCGGCCCACCCAATACGCTACCTATACAGTAACTATATGATTTCAATAGCAAATTATATGAAATTTCAATTGACGATCCCCCTCGGTGTCTGTAACCTCCCAATTTCCAGAGCCGCGTCGCACGCTAATTCTAATCCGCGCTGAGTGAGAAAAGAGGTGAGTATTATGTCCGAATCAAGCCGAGAGCCGACCGCCAAGTCGCATAGTATCCCGCTGCCTGCCGAGGGTTTCATGCCAACGACTACCCGCTTCCGTGCCGAACGGTTGGTTAAGTTTGAATTACCAACTAATTGCATTGAGTTCTAAAATAACGAAGAAGGCTATCGAAAATGGTGTCGCGACAATCCAGATGGGTGGGTTATGAACAATTATCGAAGGAATAACGGGCCGATACCCGCCCACAAGCAGGACATGGAAAAGATCCTAACAGTCCATCATGTTACTGATCATGAACGCCACTTGAACCGTTCCAGTACAACTCTGTACCACAAACTCTGCTGCGTCGAACGGCAACCACTTGAAGATTTCAAAAGGACCATAATTGCTGCCACTACTGATGTCTGAATCGTAGCCGTCCTGTTAGCCATTGCGACCATGGCGAACATCTTTGGCTTGCGCGCCAGCAATTTGATCACCGCGCTGTACTTGGGCGGGGACAGCCGCGCCATCCGCGGCAAGCTGGACGAGATTCGCGCCGATATGGTCGCGAACAATCAGGCGGTCGACACCGGAATGGTGCGAGAATTCAAGGCCGTCCGCGCGGAAATCGTCCACACCAACGAAAGACTGGCCCCGGGTCAGGAAAGAATCTTCCCTTCCGCAGCCATCTTGATCGCGGTTGCCCAGGGAAGCACGGTCACGTCGTCGTATTTCTGTGTGCGTTTCCCCTGGTACACCCCGAAAGCTTGCTCGATTTCGCCTGATTCCAGCAAAGCGTTCAGCCCCTTGTTGAACGAACTTTTCCACCCGGAAGACGATTTGATCTCGAATCCCGCGGCGCGATTGCCGCGTCGCCAGATCAAATCCACTTCGTTTCCCGACGGAGTGCGCCAGAAATGGAATCGCGCGCCTAACGAAAGCCAGGAATTGAGCGCCCTGAATTCATTGAGGACAAAAGTCTCGAACAAGGTTCCCGTCTCTTCGGATGAAGGATTATCGCGGTGCAGGCCGGCCAGCGCGCGCTGTACGCCACAATCGAACAGGTAGAACTTGGCGTGAGCCACTTCTTTCACTTTCGTCCGATTGCGCCAGGCCGGCAGATACCAGCCCAGATGTGTGTCCTCGAGAATGCTGAAGTATCCCTGGACCGTGGAACGGGCAACGCCCACCTCGCGCGCGATATTGGCGACGTTGAGCAGTTGACCGTTGACCGTGGCGGCAATCGTGAGGAAGCGATAGAAGCTGTCGAGGTTTCTGGTCAGCGCTTCCTGCTGGATCTCCTCTTTCAGGTAATTCTCTATGTAGGCATCGAGGAAATCGGCCTTTTCTTCTTCAGTGGCGGCAGTCACGCTCATGGGCAGTTGTCCATAGCACAGCGCGTTTCCCAGGCTGAAATCCGCTTCCGTCTCCAGCATGCTCAGGGGAAACATCCGCCTGGAAAGCGCGCGCCCGCCCAGCATGTTCGCTTCCGAACGCTTCAGCTTTCTGGCGCTCGAACCGGAGAGCGCGAACCGAAGCCTGTCGCTCGCAAATAGCAGGGCGTGAACTTCGTCGAGCAGTTCCGGCAGTTTCTGCACTTCGTCGATGATGATCCAGGCCGATTGCCCGCCCAGGGCGGCGACTTCCCGCGCCAGCAGTCCGGGGTCGCGCTTGTAGCGAAGAAATTCGCTGGACCTGAGCAGGTCGATGCGTAAAGGCGACTCGGCCAATACCTGTTGCAGCCAGACAGATTTTCCCGTACCGCGAGGCCCGAAAAGGAAGAAACTGCTTTTTGGAAGTGGGAGCAGTCTTTGATACATGCCGATGATTCCGTTATTTTTACCGTAAAAATAACGGAATCATCGGCATGTGGCAAGTAATTGCTCGTTTTACCAGCAATTCTCATTTTGCCGCCCCAACCACACATGTCATTCTGCGCGAAGCGAAGCGCAGTCGCAGAATCTCTCGCAGTGGCCACGCGATGAGATACTGCGACTGCGCGCAGGATGACTGATGTGATCTCGCCCATTGCCATAATGAGAATTACTGTCGTTTTACACTTTTCCCGATATTGCCTACTATCCGGGATGGTGCTCAGCCCGATATCCCAGCCGATTCGGAGGCTTGCCATGTTGACTCGTATCTCTTCCCTGCTTGCCGCGCTTGTCGTCAGCGGTTCGGGTTTTGCCCAGTCCGGCGACATCGTTCCCGATTTCGACTATTTCATGAATGAAGTGCAGCCCATTTTCCTGGCGAAACGGGAAGGCAACGTGCGCTGCATTCAATGCCATTACCGATCGAGCAATTTTCGCTTGCAGACGCTCGAGGAAGGCGAGTTTTTCTGGACCGAGGAACAGTCGCGCATGAATTACGAATCGGCGCTGACGATGGTGCTTCCCGGTGAGGATCCGCTCAGCAGCAGGCTGTTGACGCACGTGCTGGCGCGGGACGCCGGGGGCGACCCCTTCCATGGCGGCGGCACGCATTTCCGGAGCCAGGACGACCCGGAATGGCGCATCATGGCCGACTGGGTGGCCGGGGCGACCGAGCGGCGCGAACCGGCGGAACTCGCCGTGCGCATCATCCAGACCAATGCCGCCGGTGACGATTCCCACGTGATCGATCCCGAGACCAACGAGGTCATCGGCAGAATCACCGACATCGAGATTCCCCATGGCATCGTCGGCGCGCCCGACGGCAGCCAGCTTTACATCACCAACGAGGCCATGCACGCCCTCGACGTGGTCGATGCGCGCACCATGCGCGTCAAGCGCCGCATCCATCTCAGCGGCCGGCCCAACAACGTCGCCGTCATGGGCGACGGCAGCAAGGTCTACGTCGGCATCATGGAAATGCCCGGCTCGGTGGACATCATCGACGTGGCGAGCATGAAACTCGTCAAGACGCTGCCGGTGGAAGGGGCGATTCACAACATCTATGTCACGCCGGACAGCAAGCACGCCGTGGCCGGCTCGATCCAGCGCAGCATGATCAATGTCATCGACACCGCCACCGACGAACTCGCCTGGACGCTGGAAATGAGTTCGGGCATCCGGCCCATGGCTTTCAACGCCAATCCCGACGGCTCAACGAAGAACATTTTCGTGCAATTGTCGGGCTTCCACGGCTTTGCCGTCGTCGATTTCGCCACCCGCCGGGAAGTGGCGCGAGTCGAACATCCGCCGGTCGAAGGCGAAGAAGCGCATTACGACGGCTTGCAGGGCGCTCCCGCCCACGGCCTCGGCGTCTCCCCGGACGGCAGCACGCTCTGGTCCACGAGCAAGGTCTACAGCCACGTCTACATCCACTCGCTGCCCGACCTGGAAGAAATCGGCCAGGTGTTCGTCGGCCAGCATCCCGAATGGGTCACTTTCACGCCGGACGGCAAGACCGCGTACATGGGCGCCGCGGGCGATCACGTCACCTATGCGGTGGACGTGGAATCCATGGAAGTCGTCGCGGTGATTCCGGTCGGCCAGGTGCCGAAGCGCGTAGCCATGGTGCGGATGGCCGTAGATGGGTGAGGCCCGGTCTGCGAAGCAGACGAAAAGCAACGCTTTTCGAGGGCCGAACGACCCGGCATGGATGCCGGGGCCGGGGTTGATCGAAGCCACCGAGCTTGCGCCATGGACGGCATGCAAGATCTGACTGAAAGCGACCAAAAAGAGCATTGCATGCACGGAAAAGAGAGAAAGCTGATGATTCGAGTAATCCTGCTGCCTATGGCGTTGCTGCTTTGCGCCCAGACCGCCGCGGCGCAATCGTTCATCTATTGCGCGCGAATGATCGACGGAGTCGAACTTGCGGTCCATGAAAACATGACCATCGAGGTCCGCGGCAACCGGATTGCCGCGGTCCACGACGGCCGGCACGACGCCACCACGGTCGACCTGGGCGATTCGACCTGCATGCCGGGCCTTATCGACGCCCATGTACACATCGTTACACAGCAAAGTCCGAACGCGTTCGTCGACCGGTTCCGCCTCGACCCGGCGGATTACGCGCTGGGCGCGGTTCCCTATGCCGAACGGACCCTGATGGCGGGATTCACCACGGTGAGAGATCTCGGCAGCGCCGATAACGTTTCGATCAACGTGCGCGACGCCATCGACCGGGGGCATATCGTCGGACCGCGAATCCTGACCGCGGGCAAGTCCCTCGCCACCACCGGCGGCCATGCTGACCCCAGTAACGGCGTCAACGATGAGTTGACCGGCAACCCGGGGCCGAAGGAAGGCGTCGTCAACAGTCCCGAGGACGCGGCCCAGGCGGTGCGGCAGCGCTACAAGGACCGGGCCGATCTCATCAAGATTACCGCCACCGGAGGCGTATTGAGTCAGGCTACCAGCGGACTGAATCCCCAGTTCAACGACGCGGAGTTGCGCGCGGTGGTGGAAACCGCGAAAGATTACGGATTCAAGGTGGCGGCCCATGCCCACGGCGACGAGGGAATGAGGCGGGCGGTAATCGCCGGGGTGGATTCCATCGAACACGGAACCTACATGAGCCTGGAAACCATGCGTTTGATGCGCGAGACGGGAACGGCCTTCGTGCCGACCATCATTGCCGGCAAGTTTGTCGCCGAAATGGCCGAAATCGACGGTTACTTCAGTGAAACCGTGCGCCCGAAGGCGCGCGAGATCGGGCCGATCATCCAGGACACTTTCGCCAGAGCCTATGCTGAAGGCGTGCCGATCGTGTTCGGCACCGATTCGGGCGTTTCACCCCATGGCGACAACGCGAAGGAGTTCGGCTACATGGTCGAAGCCGGCATGCCCGAAATCGAAGCGCTGACCTCGGCGATGATGCCCGGCGCGATCCTGCTCGACCGCGCCGCCGATCTCGGTTCGATCGAAGCGGGCAAATTCGCGGACATCATCGCCGTGCCCGGCGACCCGACCAGCGACATCTCGCTGATGGAGCAGGTCCATTTCGTCATGAAGGACGGGCAAATCTACAAGCAGTGATCCAGCTAAGTGGCATAATCCCAGCCGAAACCCGGGAGCCTGCGTCGCAGGAATTCACGGCTGCAAATCCGCTCCCGTCCACGCCGCCGGCCGGGGTACTGTAAGAGAGTTATCTTCGGTACGAACTAATATTTTGTCCTTACGTACCTGCCGATCGTGCCATAACATTGGTAGCCAGTTCGCTTGTGTTTGTGCTTGTTCAACGTCGCATCGTAAGTCTTCCTGTAGAAGGTCTTTCCGCAGACCGTGCACTTGAATACGTACGTTGGACCGCTTGCAGCCCGGAAACCCGTGCTTCGGTTTGCTCTGCGTGCGGGAGAACGCCGCACGGCCCGTGTGCGGCCCTTGCCGAATGAGCTGCCAACGCTGGACCTGGATGTCGTCGGAATGCGCTGAGGCCCCGATGGCGTTAGCTCGATTGGGTATCGCGGCGTGAATGGCGTTTGGGTGGGTTTGACTCCGAGAATTCTGTCGACCAAATAGCTGCGCGGCTGGCCGCTGTCCGCGCGTACGGCCATAAGCAAGACGTCTCCGACTCGCGAGCGGCGAAGCGAGTAGGCTTCGATCACTCGCGTCGAACGATTTCCCTGCCTGTCGCGGTAGTCGATGTCCACAAGTAAGCGGTTGGCGGCAGCGAAGCGAATCATTTCGATGAGACTATGTCCTCGGCTGCCTGTGGGCAGAACGACGACGCGCTCGCGGATGAGCGTGTCACCGGCACCGACAGGCATCGCCGCAAGTGGTGGGGTGATCGTGCCTTGGAGCCAATTGAAGATTTCCGGGAGCGCGTCCCAAAACGTCTTGACTGGGAGGAGCGCGGGGAGCTGGTGCTCCAGCATCTGAGTCCAACCAGCCTCAAGCTCCGCACGGTGCGGCTCAAGGTCGGCCATGCGCGGAATGCCGATGCCCTTGAACTCACACTTGGCGCGCAGGACTTCCATGAAACGCTGTGGTTCCGGACGGGCTTCGATATTTCGGTAGAGATGTACGACATCATAGAGATCGCGTGGGCGCGTCCGTTCCGCGAGTGCTCTGAATTTCTCCGCGAATGCCTCGGTGTAATCGTAGGCCAAGACTTCGATCCCATCTTCCGGAGCATCGCTGTATGGATGGAAAATCTGCGCGTTGACCGGCGGGAGAACGACCCGCTCGTCGTTGGTCAAGTCTAGCTTGATGCGTGGGAGGGCGTGGGTCGATGAGACGGGGCCTTTGTAACTGATCTTGCCTTGGCATGAGATTTGGCCGCGGGGGTTCCCGTAGACGTCGAAATCCTATTTGTCGGCAGGAATCTCGATCCCGGTTTGGTCATAGATCCATTCAGCAATTTCGGAAAATGCGCCCTTCAAGAAGTTGGCGTTGAGATGCTGCGGTTCGCGGAGCGTGAAGTCGAGATCCTCGGAAAATCGATAAGTCTCGAAGAAGCATTTCTTCAGGCACGTGCCGCCTTTGAATATCCAACTCTCCGCGAGGTCTTCGTGCCCAAAGATCCCGGCGAGCATCCAGCCGAGAACATAGTCCTTCTCCACGACGTGTGGCGTAAGCGATGTCTGGTGAGCTATCGCGAGGATTTCGCGCTTGTCGATCATGGTGTTTCCTCGCGAGCCCAGCGCTCTGGCACGCGCAATCGCCATTTTGTCACGACGAGCGGCCCATCCTGGGCAGGATCGAGCTTCGCATGGCCGCCGCTCAGATGCGGCTCGCAAAGACGACCAAGTTCAGCACCGCCAGGAAAGCGCTTGGCCAGAAACCCTAGGCGCTTGAAGACAGCGCCGTTGCCGAGGCGCACTGCGTGATCGACCAGCTTTTCATCGTCTCGATCATTGCGTCGCAGGTAAGCGGCCAGACACTCGGATACATGCTGGATGCCGCCGCCGATCGACGGGTCGTCGAGCATATCGACGATCGTTCGATGAAGGTCGGAGACGGGCACTCGCGTCCGATGGCGCCAGACATGCCTCGTGCCGAAAATCTTTCGCTCGTGAATGTGCTTCAGCGTAAAGAGCGTTCCGTGCCGCTCCTGCCGCTTCTGACGCACGGGCTGTGCGGTTTGCACAAAAATATCCTTGAAGATCTGTTCGGTCAGGTCCCAGTGCTCCGCTGCCGTGCGGCCGCCGATGTAGGCTGGTGCGTAGAGTGCGGGCACGAGTACCCATGGGTCATCAAGGACTCGATCTGACCCCATGGTGTCGATGGAAGCGGCGACATAGGCGCCACGGCCGACTCGTCTCAGCCATCCCTGTTCAACCCAGCGGGACAGGCGTTGGGCGGCGCCGGTACGGTCAAGCTGGAGGGTATCTACCACGTCATCGACGTGAATGACGTCGCCGGCGGTGGACAGCACCCGGGCAAGCTGCGCGCGTCCTCGGGGGAGATGGGTCGTGTGTTCGTCCATATCTCCTGATTAGCATAAATTGTGAAGTATTGCAATCATACTAATGAGTGCTGACAATTGATGTTGAATCAGAAATTCGCAGGAATCGTGAATTGGGGCAAGTCAGATAACCACAATCCCAAGTCAGCCATTACCCGTCAAAGAGGACGTGATAAGCCTTTCGGCGATTCTCCCTGGACGAAGACTGTTTCGAAGCGTTACTGAACATGCGTCGCGTCGGAGCGCGAGCGGGTCGAGCATCTGTTCATGATTTATGAGAAGGTGCAAGCGCCACTCGCAACGACCACGAATGGCAGGAGGCGGCGAAGGCGGTTGAGCGAACGACGGCTCAGATCTCCATGACTGCACTATGCGGCACCATACTCATTCCGGCGTTCCCAAAAGGGTCCGCTAGTAGAGTGAGCCAGAGACGCATCTCAGGAGGACGAAAGCACTATTGCAAGGATTACCCCCAGCGCGGACACGAGAAGGCTCCCCGTCCGAAATGCTAAATCAATCCAGTAAGGTCGATTCAAGCGTCTTAAGACGACCTCGACAGATTCTGGACATTTCATCCCGACTGGAGTTACACCGTTTGAAGTAGGATCGTGCTGATCTTCCAGCGCAATGTAAGAACCCGAGCCCTGAGCAAAGACGTACCGAACGTGCGAGACGTTCACGGTCGCGTCATGGGTGTTACCTTCTTTGTCCTCCCGACGAACTACCGCCAGTTTATGCATTTGAGTTTCCTTGGTTCGGTCACTTCAGCTGGCCAACTCTGATGAAATTTGGCACTCAGCATTCGTGAGCATCATCTTTTCATGGTTTGGCCAATGATACATCCGATTCTTTCCGCCGCTTCTACGAGGTGCGCGTCGGAAAGGTGGGCATAGCCCGCTGTGGTCCGATGCCGCCGGTGGCCGAGAATTTTTCCGACCAAGGGCGGGTTCTCGCCGGACATGACGGCCTGACTGGCTACCGTGTGCCGGAGGTCGTGCAGGCGAAGTCTGCCGAGTCCGGCATCGGCGCAGGCCGCGCGCCAGCAGTCGCGCATCGATTCGTAACCCTTGCCGTATGCATAGCTTGCGAGCACGAAAGCACCGGAATCGCGTTCACCAGGCAGCGCCGCGCCTTCCCAACTCATGAGCCACTTTTAGCCAATGGCAAGGTCCGCGTGAGTTCGGGATCTGCAAACCCAATTTCAGCAGAGAACCGCCGCACAACTCAACTCACCCGTATACCAGATTCGAGCATAACTCTATCCCGCGTTGGATAAGGCGCTGTTGAAAGTGATCAGGGCCTACTGGAAAAGCTGATCGGAGCAACCGCATATCGGTCAAACGGCATTCGCTATCTTCTCCAACCGGGTTGCCAAAATGAGTAGTCTTGCTTGGCTACCAGGATCTCCGGGCAGATGGCCCGGCAATGAATCGACAAAATTTCTGTTTGCCAGCAAGGCAGAGACTCGCCTCGCAAGATGGGCGCGAGCATCGGTTTCCAGTTGATCGATCTCTTGTGAAACTTGCGGCCGGCCGTCGACCACGGCGAGAAAATCCTCCAGGTCGGCTCGATGCGTAGTCTCCGTGACCCCGCCATTCGAAAGCGGTGAGCTTCGTTAGCAGAAAGTAGGGGGCCGAGATTAGCCGGATGTGGCGGCCTGACGAAAGTTCGTATACCTCGGCGCCAGCGAACGCGCGTTCGTACCACTCTCTGCTGAAGCCCAGGAATCGGATTTGGTGGGCATCACGTTCAGGAGTACTCCATGGCCCGTCCACCGGCAGATCGGAGCCTGTTGAGAGCGGTCCTCCGAAAACTGCAATTCCCGAAGCGAAGCTGAAATTCGACGATACTCGGTCAGGGAGGCCACCTCGATGATAACATCGACATCCGTTATCGCCCGAACTGGCGGAGCCGCAGGGTCTGTTATCAGAAGCCCGGTTGTGCAGCCGCCAAGAAATACCATCTGGTCGCAGAGTGGCCCAAGCCCCGCCACGGCTGCCTCTGCAACCCGTCTGAAGTTGGAGACTGAACGTGGCCTGCGAAGTCATTCTCGATAGCGAATTACAAGCCGCCTTTCGCCGATTCGAAGCTGTTTAGCGCAGAACGGAGGTGTTCCAAGATCTCTTCCGCGAGGACATCGGGCTCGGGCAGATTTTCCAGGTCGGTCATCGAGGCGTCCTTGAGCCAGAACACGTCGAGACTTGCCTTGTCGCGCTGGAGTAACTCCTCGCGCGGGAAAGCGCGCCATCGGCCGTCGGGATTGTCTTCGCTCCACGTTTCCTCTCGGACATGGCGGTTCATTGGGTTGTAGCACTCGATGAAATCGCGCAAGTGGTCGTAGGTCATCGGTTTCTGCTTGAGCGTGTGATGAACGTTGGTGCGATAGTCGTAGTACCAGACTTTCGATGTTTGCGGATCGGGGCTGGCGGGGCGGTTGTCGAAGAAGATTACATTCGCCTTGACGCCTTGGGCGTAGAATATGCCCGTAGGCAGCCGCAGTATGGTGTGCAGGTCGGTATTGTGCAGCAGCTTGCGGCGGATCGTCTCACCCGCGCCGCCCTCGAACAGCACATTGTCGGGCACGACGACGGCGGCGCGGCCGGTCGTTCTCAGCATTGTGCGGATGTGCTGCACGAAGTTCAGTTGCTTGTTCGATGTCGTCGCCCAGAAATCCTGGCGGTTGTACGTCAGGTTTTCGGATTCCTGCTCGCCTTCCTCGTTGGTGAAACTCATAGAGCTCTTCTTGCCGAAAGGAGGATTGGCGAGGACGTAATCGAAAGTGAGCGAGGGCGGGGAGATCAGCGAGTCTGTCGGAGAGACCACCGATTCGCCGGTCATGTCTCCGATTCCGTGGAGAAAGAGGTTCATCAGGCAGAGCCGGCGCGTATTCGCCACGATCTCGTTGCCGTAAAAGGTTTCATGCTTCAGGAAGCGCTTTTCGTCCCTGTCGAGCGCGCGGTTTTCCGGGTTGGCGAGGAAATCGTGGGCGGCGAGAAAAAATCCGCCGGTGCCGCAAGCCGGGTCGGCGATTGTCTTGCCGGGTTCGGGGCGTACGCATTCCACCATGGCGCGAATCAGAGCCCGGGGCGTGAAGTACTGGCCCGCGCCCGATTTGGTGTCGGCGGCGTTTCGCTCCAGCAAATCTTCGTAAATGTCTCCCTTCACATCGGCGCCGAGCATGACCCAATCGGTGCCGTTCACCATGTCGATCAGCCGGTACAGTTTGGCCGGGTCGGTAATCTTGTTTTGCGACTTGGTGAAAATCTGGCCGAGCATTCCCTTTTGCCCGCCAAGTTTGCGCAACAGCGCGACATAGTGCGTCTCTAGCTCCGCGCCGCGGCGGCTGGTCAAGCTGTTCCAGTCGTAGCCGCCGGGTATGTCGATGTCGCGGCTGTATGGCGGTTTGGCGTATTCGTCCGCCATCTTGAGGAAGATGAGATAGGTCAGTTGCTCAAGATAGTCGCCGTAGGCCACGCCGTCGTCGAGTAGCACGGTGCAGAAGTTCCAGACTTTCGAGACGATAAGCGCTGTGTTCATTTTCCGGATCCCATCAGTTTGCGGGCAAGCGCATTTCCGGTTGAAGTGCGACGGTATCGTTGTTTGGGACTGGTTGGAGCCTCGGGGTCCGTCATTTCGATCAGGCCGGTTTCCAAGGCGGGTTTAAGGTATGCCGCAAGAAAGTGTGTCCGGTTGGCGATGCCTACCTGATCCTGTAGCTCCTGGCGATGCATATCCCTTTCAAGCGCCAGAAGCAACTGCTCTACTTGTACGGTAGCTTGTACGGTAGCTTGTACGGTAGCAGGGTTTTTTTCCTTTTTTTCCAAAGGCTTAACTTGTACGGCTTCCTGTTCCGAAGCATCTCGCCCGTCGTTCGAAAACGATGGATGAACGGCCAGCCGCACGAGAAACCAGCTACGATCTTCATCAGTCTTAATTGTCCGGCGGCGCAGGAGACTGTCGATATTGATGGGCAGATTGAGCGTCATGGCGGACTCGGCGATCACTCCCGCGGAGCGGTGGCGGGTCAGGCGCACAATCGACTATAATAGCGGCATGAAACGCAAGACGCTGGCCGATACAAACCCGCACCTGCGCGACCCCGAAAAGGCGAGGCGACAGACAATTCGCAGCGTGGCCAGTTCGACGGCGATCGAGACCGGAAAGCCGATTGAGGAGATTGAGGCAAGGATCATTTACCTCCGTTCCTTGCCGCCTCGCGTAACGCTCGCTTGAACAATCCCCTGTATTGTTACCGTACTCAGGTTCTTGCCCGACGCGCTCTGCCGTCCACTACATTCCCTTCGCTGACGTATCAGCTTTCGGTGTGAGACTGCCGCTTGTTGAACATAGAGGTTGCTATTCCCGCAACAACCGTTGCGAGGGATGCCACGCCTATATAGGGACGATCCAGGAACGCACACACCAATGCGGCAACAATCCCGCATATGCCAAGACCGAATCCCATCCACTGTCCCCTGCGGATATCGGACCTTTGAGCGTCCAGGACACTGGTCTCCCATTGTTGCCGGTGCGACTGCTCGTTCTCCGTTAACTGGAGGATTCGTTCCGCAGACCCCGGAAGAACTTGATTATAGTGCTCAAACAGGATGGGCGGCGGAAGTGGACCCTTGAATGACGCGGCCTGAACATAGGCGATTTTGGTCTCTTCCGGTACTTCAGCGAGCGTGTCGTTAAGCGCGGGGTCGGTGCTTGCAGGCTTCTCCGGCGCGGCAGCAGGCGGTTTAGTTGATCGCTGGGATTTGCGTCGTTGCTGCTTGTTCATCTCGGTAAGCCGCTATCGCACGCCACATGTCCTTTCCGATTACTTCCAAATCGGCACTGTATGGGCGATCGTACCTTATGAATTCCGTCTGGGCGGCGTAGAGCAACCCAACCGATGCCAAGCCACTTGCAACAGCGATCGGGACGAGTCGTTTCCCCGAAGTTCGTGAGTATGCCATGGTTTCTCCCCCAGTGACCGGCAATGGTAAATTCCACGATTCGCCACGTCAACAGCAGAATGCACCGCCCACCGTTGTACGTCAAGACAGGCAGCAATTCAGTTTACAGGCAGTATGCAGAGTCCGCCTGGCTGCAAAGCGGAAGCCTCCCCAGGAGCCTGCGCCGTAGGAATTCACGGCTGCAAATCCGCTCTCATCCACGCCCCCGGCCGCTCGATTTCGTTGCATATCCACCAATATTCGCCTCAATCGATCAGCCAGGGGCGCGGCGATAGCGAATTTTCGCTTTCGCGAATTCCTACGGCGCAGGCTCCTAACTCAGGTAAACCGTGCGATACCTGCCGGCCCAGGGGTAGATGTTGCCCAGCCAGCGCCGGTGCCATTCACAAATGTCGGCGACTGCAATGCCCCGATCTGCTTCGACCGAGCCGAGGACGTTGTCATGCAGTCGGTCCAACAGGTCCAGTTCAACGTCGTCCATGTCCTGGGCGTCGGTGATACCGAGTTTGTTCGAAAGCACGCGATCATTCGATCCAGGTTCGAAATGCGCCTCCACGTTGTCCGTCGTGTCGTACTTGTCGTTCATGCGGTCGATACCCTGCGCTTTGCTCGATCTGGATTATGTGACGCCTTTTTCGCCAGAATGCGCTTCAGAAGGGTGGCGGCGGGTTCTTCATTGGGGTCTTGGGGGACGAGACGGCCGGAAAATGCATTCTTGAGGATGGATTGGCGCAAAGCTTCGGCGTGGGCGAGCGCAGCTTCGATTTCGGACTCAAGCCTGTTTGCGGCCTGAAGTCGCTCATCCAGGATACGGGCGATTTCGGCTTGTTCGGCGGGAGAACAGACAGGAACCGGCATGGTCTTGATGTCGCTACCCGAGATTCCTGATTGTCCGGCTGTTGTGCGGATGCGTTTTACTATGTGGGCCCGACTCTTGCCGGAGTTCGTTGCTGCTTCGAGATACGCTGGGTTGATGAAGTCGGACTTGATTTGACACCGAATGAGTTTGTCAGGATACACGTGTGTACCGTCCCCACGATACATTGCGGACACACCCACATAATCACGGGACCCGTTGTATCTGGTGAAAACAAGGTCGCCGTACGTCAGGCGATAGTCTTCCATTCGGCCGTTGGGATCAGTTATTCGCCGGCTATCATTCAGGTCGAAAGCCATCGGTCGTACCGCGCTGATCCGGAAAATCTTCAGCGGTCCGATTTCATCTGGCTTCACAGAAATACCGTTCCGTATCGACCATGCCAGGGCCTCAAATGGGAGATAGAACCATCCATTGGGGACTTCCTGCTGGCTTGAGGGGTTGCATGGACCGGGCTGCGCTGGCGGTCTTGGCTTAATGGGCTTCTTCCCATGCTCCCCTTGCTCCCGCCAATCGGAAACGGCTTTTTTCCATTCTTCTAGGGCGGATTGGTGGTGTTGCTCGCGTTCCTTGCGGATGCGGGGGAGGAGGGCTTCTGGGTCTTCGAGCTTGTCGGGGTTTTGTGCCCGCCAGCCGGCGGTGAGGCGACCTTCGAAGGCGGATTTGAGCAGGGACTTGCGGTAGAGGTCGAGGATGGATTTCGCGGCGCGGAGGCTCTCGACGCCCTTGTCGATCTCGTCGAACAGCGCCTCGATCTTCTCCATGATACGGCGTTGTTCGTTCTTGGGTGGCAAACCGACCTCGTGCTCTTCTAGAACTGCCGCCGGTACGCGTTTCTGGCCGACGGCGCCGGTCATTTTGTGCTCCGCATGAAAACGAAAAGCACGGTTGGATACAGAGTGGTAGATGAAACAATGGCGCAAATCTCGGAAAGCTTCGCGTCTGTCCATCCTTGTGGCAATTCCGTCATGCCGCCAACGCCTCGCTCACTTCGGCAATGACGTCGTCCATTCGGTCACCGAACAGCGCGTGCATACGGCCCAGGCCGCCGCGGGAGGCGAAGGGGGCAAGCTCCAGGTCGTCGCGTTCTATGGCGATGGAGGTGGCGAGGTGGTCCCGGATCATCCGCAGCCATGCCATTTGTTCTTCGGAAAACTTCTCGCCCGCTCCGGCGTGGCGCCGCAAAATCCAGTCTTGAAAATTGCGCCGTACCCGGTCGGAATGGCGGGTCAGCGTTTCGTCCAGGCCGCAGACGCGCCGGATCAGCGCAACGAGCGCCGTGAGTTCCCCGGTCGGATTCCCGCCCCTGTAGTCGTCGAGATGCGCGTAGGCCCGCCAGACGTAGAGCGGAGCGAGGCGCGGACGGTCCTCCTTGAGTTTTGCGAGCACGGTTTTGAGCATCGCGTAGGTGACGGCAGCGCGCCGGGCGGGCTGGGAGAAATATATGGCGAGCGCTTCGATCTCGTCGCGATTCTCCTTCAGATACTCCTCGAATTCCTGCGCGATCTTCTTTGCGTTTCCGGCAATGTCGCCTGCCCATTCGGTTCTCAGCAACTCGTCGAGGTTGTCGTGGTCTATGGTCTGTTCGCCGTCGCGGCGGATAGTGTCGATGAGTTCGATAAGCGGGCCGGTGAAGACGTTGGCGGCCTGCTTGACGCGTTGCTCCCGCGCCGCTTGCATTTCGGCGTCGCCGGGTTCGGCGTGGCCCGCGGCCCTTGCTTCGGCCTCGATCTTGTCGGGATTGATCGCATCGAACAACTCGCGAACGACCGCGCCCAGCGGTTTGCCCGCGGCGTCGGCGATTCTGGACTGCTCTTCTTCTCCGAGCTTGTGGTCGATGCGGGAAAGGCGCGCCGCGAGCGAGCTTACGGTTGCTTCGGAACGATCGCCCATCATCAGGCTCGTGGCGAGGTCCTTGAAGGGAACCGAAGGCTTGGAGTCCAGCGGTCGGCTCGCCGTCTTGAGCGACTTCGTTACGCCCACGGCATCGACAATCACGTAATGCGTCTTGGCCGGGGCGGAAGGCGTGACCTTTTTGAGTTCATCGGCTTCGAGAACGCGGGTGCCGCGGCCCTTCATCTGTTCGAAGTAGTTGCTGGACCTGACGTCCCGCATGAACAGCAGGCATTCGAGCGGTTTTACGTCGGTGCCGGTGGCGATCATGTCGACGGTAACGGCAATTCGGGGGTAGTAGTCATTGCGGAAAGTCGAGAGGGACGATTTGGGATTCTTGGCGGCGTTGGTGATCTTGCGGCAGAAATCGTTGCCCTCGCCGAACTCCTGCCGAACCGTCTGAATAATGTCGTCGGCGTGGCTGTCGGTCTTGGCGAAAACCAGCGTCTTGGGCAGTTCCTCGCGGCCTGGAAATATACGCTTCCAATTGTCGCGGAAAGCGCGTATGACGGTGCAAATCTGATCCGGGTTGACCACCGAGCGGTCGAGGGCGGCAACGCTGTATTCCTCGGGCTCCTCCTGCACTTCCCATCGCCGCGCGCGGGTTTGCCGTTCGCGCTTTTCCACAAGCTGCTCCGGCCGTAGCGTTTCGCCGCTTTGCGAGATTTTGGTCTCGATCAGGTAGACCTCGTTGCCGACGTTGACCTTGTCCGCCACGGCGTCTTCGTGGGTGTATTCGCTGACGACGTTTTTCTGGAAGAAGCCATAGGTGCGGTTATCGGGCGTAGCGGTGAGTCCGATGAGGAAGGCGTCGAAGTATTCGATTACCTGGCGCCACAGGTTGTAAATCGAGCGGTGGCATTCGTCGATGATCACGACATCGAAAAACTCCGGCGGCAGCGCGGCGCTGTAGACCACCGGGAGCGGCTGTTTGGGGCGCCATTGCCGTTCGGCGGGATGCTCCTCTTCGGCGCCCGGGTCGAGTTCCTCGCCCTTGAGCGTCGCGTACATGCGCTGGATGGTGGAAATGACGACCTGGCTGTCGCCGGCGATGCTGGGCGAGGTGAGACGCTGTACGTTGTACAGTTCGGTAAACTTGCGGTTGTCGTCGTTGGGGAGGAAAGCCATGAATTCCTGCTCGGCCTGTTCGCCGAGGTTTCGCGTGTCGACGAGAAACAGCACTCGCCTCGCATCGGCGTGTTTCAGCAGGCGGTAGACCTCGGTGATCGCGGTGAAGGTCTTGCCGGAACCTGTCGCCATTTGGATCAGGGCGCGGGGCTTGTCCTGTTGCAAGGACGATTCGAGTCGAGTGATGGCCTTGACCTGACAGTCGCGCAGTCCGTCGGTGTCGAGCGACGGCAGCCCGGCGATTCCCAACCGGAAGGAGGCTGGCGCTTGCATCCATGAGCGGAGCGTTTCGGGGCGATGGAAGGAAAAAATTTCGCGGGAACGCGGATTGGGGTCGCGCCCGTTGGTGAACCGGGTAAGCGTTCCGGTACTCTCGTACAGAAAAGGCAGGGGTTGGGAATTGGCAACCCACTTGAGCTCGGCCTTGGCGTAGCCCTCGGTCTGCTCTTCGACCGTGGTGAGTCTGTCCCCCCAGTCTTCGGGCTTGGCCTCGATTACGCCTACCGCGCTCCTGTCGGCAAACAGGACATAATCGGCTGGGCCAACATCTGTCTGGTACTCGCGTGCGGCTACGCCCGGGCCCGCGGAAAAGTCCAGGGCTCGCTTGTCTTGCACCTGCCAGCCGGTCGCGCGCAATCGGTCGTCGATCTGATCGCGGGCAATTTGCTCGGGGGTCTGGTTCGGATCATGCGACATCCGGTCACTCAACCGATATTGTTCAACTTATTGTTTCCCAACTAGAAACTCGGCGCTTCGACGGGCAGCAGTATGACCGGGACCATCTCGCTGTATTGGAACCAGTCGCCGTCGATGCGCTCGATTCGCTGCCCGCTTGCGTCGAGGCGAAGGCGGCCGGTGAAATCCAGGTCGAGGCGGGGGATGGAGATTCGCAGGGCGTTGTCAGTGAGGCTGACGCTGTCCGCGGGCATGCCGTAGATGCCCATTGCGGCGCTGAACAATTGCGCCCGCAATTCGCCGCCGTTCATGCTGAAAGTGAAGGCCAGGGTCATGCTGTTGCGGCCGATGACCAGCGGCCCCTCGAAGGTGCCGAGCAGCGCCCCGGACGAAAGGTCCATTTCCTGCGCCCTGGCGCCGCTGGCGACTATGACCAGCAGCAAGACAACCGCGATGCGCTTCATGGACGGACTACCGCTCCGGGCTGATCAGCACCAGGCGGCGGTTCAATTCCTGCACCGGGCGCGCATTCATGGGATACAGATCGGCAAAGGCGTCAACCTGGGCCTGGGAAACGTCGATCATTTCGTCGAGCACCACCCAACTCACCACTTCGGAACAAGGCGGCGTGGTGAGTGAGCCGGCATAGCGCGAGTAGCCCCGCCCGTCGGGTAGCAGCGCGTTGGGGTCGAATGCGCCGATGCTGGCGGCGTCGCCGACGGAATCGGGAATCGCATTCCAGATACTGTCGATGGCGGCGTGTCCGGCCCCCGCAGCCATGAAAACGCCGATTACCGCGAGGTCTCCCGCGGCGGCCTGATGTACGAAATGCACCTCCATGGGTATGCTCATGCCGTTGGCGGTATGTTCGCTGGGCAGATGGAAATGGAACTGCAGCAGGGAAAACTCCCGCCCTTCGAGTTCGATGGTGCTGCCCGGGCCCATATTGACCTGAATGGTGTGGCCATTGTCGACGACTTCGGCGGCGGTGGCCTGCCAGTTGATGTCGAGCCCGTCGCCGGAGGCCAGCGGATAGCCGCCCTGTAAATCAATCGGCGATTGCTGGATGCCCTCGCTGCAGGCTTCGAAGTCCGCGGCAAGGCCGCCCCATTGTTCCGGCCCGGCGGCGCCTTCGTAGCCCCAGGCAACTTCTTCGGCGCCCTGGGCCGACTGCATTCCGAATACGGTCGCGGTGAAAATGGAAATCGCGAGGAGTCGGGTGTTTCGCATTGTTGATTCTCCGGCTCTTGTGGATGGAAAAGGCATCTTTCCAAAGCCGGCAGGTCTGGTCAAGCCAGGAGCCTGCGGTGCAGGCTCCTGGCGTTCCCGGGCCGGCAATTCTCATTCAGGCGCCCCACCCTTCATGTCATCCCGCGCGCAGGATGACCAGGGAGAGCGCACCCATTGCCACAATGAGAATTGCCGGACTGTAGCGCAATTCCTTGTCCAGCCTGAACCGGGTTTGTTATAGTGGCCCTGATCGCTGCAAGTAACACTATAAACTTCACCATGAAAGCAATACGGATTACTGTGGATCACGATCTGGTGAAACAGGTTGATCGTTGTGTGCCGATGCTGGGCGAAAGCAGGTCGGCGTTTGTAAGGGAAGCTTTGCGGGATGCGGTTCGTCGCTGTGACCGCGAACTGCTGGAACGGCGCCATATCGAAGGCTGCCGGAAGAATCCGCCACCGACTCCCAGGCTCCTGCGCCGATGAATGATGCGCAGAGGCGAGATTCGCTGGTACCGCTTCGCGGCGCCGGATAAACGGCGACCTGTTGTTCTGCGGAGCGGGGATTCCATCATACCCGGTTTGAACACGGTAACCGTTGCGCCCGTGTCATCGAAAATCAGGGATATTCCCAGCGAAACACCATTGTCGAGAGATGACGGCATGCCAGGGCGCTGCGCCGTGAATTGTGATCATCTGCATACCGTGGACAAGGGAAAACCGGGTTCGCCAATCACCGCCCTGTCGCGGGAAAAAATGCGCCAGGTGGCCTCCGCGGCGTGGTTTGCGCTTGACCTGGAATAGCAGTTGCCGAGGGCGACACGATGAACACACCACCTCCGATTGAACTGCTTTCGAGCGAAACCGCCGAAGTCGACGCCGCCATCATCTGGCTGCATGGGCTGGGCGCCAACGGCAATGATTTCGTACCCGTCGTGCCGCAGTTGAATTTGCCCGGGAGCCATTCGGTGCGCTTTCTGTTCCCCACGGCGCCATCGATTCCGGTGACCATCAACAATGGTTATGTCATGCCGGCCTGGTATGACATCCTCCGGCTCGACAATGTGCGGAGTCTCGACGAAAAGGGGCTGCGGGAGTCCGCCGCCATGGTTCATGGGCTGATTCGGCGCGAAATGGCCCGCGGCATCGCGGCGGAACGCATCGTGCTTGCGGGGTTTTCCCAGGGCGGGGCGGTATGTTACGAGGCGGGCCTGAGTTTCGCCGAGCGACTTGGCGGCCTGATCGCCCTTTCCACCTACTTCCCCACCGCCGCCAGCGTTGCCATGCAGCCAGCCCAAAGCGAGCTTCCGGTGCTCATCTGCCACGGCCTGATGGACCCCATGGTGCCCGAGGCGCTGGGTCGCGGTGCAATCGAGAACCTGCGCCGGCTGGGTCTGGCGCCGGAGTATCACAGCTATCCCATGGCTCATGAAGTCTGCCAGCCGGAGATCGAGCGGATCGGGCGCTGGTTGCGCAGTGTGTTGTGTGATCGAGCCTGTTGACCAGCAATTCCCATTTTGGCGCTCCAGCCTGCATGTCATTCCGCGCGCAGCGAAGCGTAGTCGCAGAATCCCTTTGGGGATTCTGTGTGAGGGTGCATGCCTTCCCTGGCGCGGCTACAGTGGTTTCGCCAAACCCCAGCCTCGCCATCCCAGCCGCCGAGCATGGCTCGGCGGCGCTCGGGACTGCGCACGAAGCTGCGCTTCGTAAACGCTTGCCCTCGCCCTTGGCGAGCCGTTCGGCTCGCAAAGAGCTTTGCTCTTTGCCGGCTTCGCCGGTCGGGCCTCACCCTGCGACTGCGCGCAGGATGACCGATGTGAGCGCGCCCATTGCCATAATGGGAATTGCCGCCTGTTGAACAAAGCGCTTGACCTTGGAGTATGGTCAAAGGTTATGCTTCCCCTTGCATTTTCGGTGAACGAACAGCACAGCCATGAGAATCAGCGAGTTGGCCAGGCGCACGGGGCTCTCTCCCCATACCCTGCGCTTCTACGAAAAACAGGGCCTTGTCAGCCATCGCAGCCGCAGCGAAAGCGGCTATCGCGATTATGACGAGACTGATTTGCGGCGGGTGGAGTTCGTTCGCGCCGCGCGTAATGTGGGATTTTCGCTGGAGGACATCGCCAGCCTGCTTTCGATCCGAGTGGACAAGGACAGCCATAGCTGCGAGGAGGTAGCCGGGATTACCCGGCGCAAACTCGCTGAAGTCGAAGCAAGGCTGCGCGAATTGCGATCCATGAAGAAGACGCTGGGAATTCTGCTCGACAGTTGCTGCGGCGGCCCGGAAAGCGCCGTTCACTGTTCGATCATGGAAGCGCTGGAACACGGGCAACTTGGCGGCGCGACGCCTGAATCGGCAGGCCCTGGCCAGCGCCGGGCCAACGCTTCCGGGAGGCAGGCATGACTTTTCTGACGGCATTCTGGGACCTGGTGGTGGAAAGCGCGCCCTGGTTGCTCGCGGGCTATCTGCTTGCCGGCATCATCAAGCAGGTCATTCCCGACCGCTGGGTCAAGGGCCAGCTTGCCCGCCCCGGGGCCGGTTCGGTGCTGAAAGCGGCGTTTATCGGTGCGCCCCTGCCGCTGTGTTCCTGCGGCGTCATTCCCGCAGCGCTGGGCATCCGCAAGGCCGGGGCGTCCAAGGGCGCCACTTCGTCCTTTCTCGTGGCCACGCCGGAAACCGGTGTCGATTCCATCTCTTTTTCCTATGCGGTGCTTGGGCCGATATTCGCCATTTGCCGTCCGGTAGGGGCGATACTGAGCGCCGTCATCGCCGGTCTGCTGGTGAATGTGCTGGACCGGGAAGACGATACACCCGCGAAAGAAAGCGAATCCGGGCATTGCTGCGGCGCCGGAAAGGCCGAACACGAAGCCATGCCGCCCATGGGGGAACGCTTTGCCAACGCCATCCGCTACGGCTACGGTCGCATGATTGCCGACACCGCGAAATGGCTGTTGATCGGCCTTGTCGCCGCGGCGCTGATTACGGTGCTGGTGCCCCAGTCGTTCTTCCTGCAATGGGGCGACGGCTTGCTGGCCATGATCGTCATGGTCATCGTCGGCCTGCCCATGTACATCTGCGCCACCGCCTCCACCCCGGTGGCCGCGGGATTCCTGTTCGCGGGGATTTCACCCGGCGCGGCGCTGGTGTTTCTGCTCACGGGCCCGGCCACCAACATCGCCACCATGGGAGTCATCCGGGAGCAGATGGGCAACCGCTCCCTGATCGCCTATCTCATCGGCGTCATTGGCGCGGCCATCGCCTGCGGGCTGTTGCTCAATGGACTGTATGGCTGGTTCGGCTGGCCGCTGCAACTCAGCGCCATGGCCCACGGTGAAAGCTGGAGCTGGTGGCGGCACGGGCTCGGCGTGATTCTGTCCTTGCTGGTGCTGCGGGTGTATGTCCAGCCGCTGGTTTGGCAACGCGGTCACCTGGCGGAAAGCGCCTGATCGGGAACCCGGTCCACCCTGGCTACGATCTGCTGTTCCTTGTCGAGTACGAACAGCCAGTCGGCCCGCTCCGGCAGCGTACGGAGCGCATGTCGCGTCAAGCGCTCAAAGTGGCTGATGAAACGCTGCAATTGCGCCTCGCTCATTACTTTGTCGGCGTGGCGCCCCGCCTTCTCCCGCAATTTGCGCTCTTGCAGGCCGCGCCAGCGATAGACGCTGGCGAAATCGGGAGCTTGCAGGAACAGCAGGTGATCGAGTCCGCTGAAAATTCGGTCGTGGTAATCGGCCAGTCGCTCATTGACGAATCGCCGCCAGGCGCCATTGGCGTCCTCTTCGGATTCGAGGAGATTGATCGGCGCCGCAAGATCATCCGGCGGCTGTGGCGCCAGCCCCACAAACCACCCTTCCAGCAGAATCAGGTCGGGGCGGCCATGTTGCCGGCGATTCGATTCCCCGCGATCATCCCGCGACTTGTCGAAAACCGGGATAGCCACCGAAGCGTCATTGCCGGAATGGCTCAGCTCGTCCAGCACGTCCGCCAGCAAATCCACATCGTGGGTTCCGGGAACGCCGCGTGTCGCCAGCAGGGGATGAGTCGATTCCGCCATTTTCCGCCGCTGGGCGCGGGTCAGGTAGAAATCGTCCAGCGACAGCGCCGTTGTGCGCACTCCCCAGCTTGTGAACAAACGGGAAAGAAACGCGGCCAGGGTGGACTTGCCGCTACCCTGGGCGCCGCTGATGCCGATTCGCACGGACTTGTCGGAACGCTCGACGATTCCGCGAAGACGCCATGCCAAGGGCAGAAACCACGCCCGCGCCTGTTCCCCATAAGCCGGGGGAAGTCGCTGTTCCGCGACGAATTCACCGATCAGGTTTTCCGGAATTTCGTGCATGTCTCCGAATCTCGTCTCCAATCGTTGCTGAATCTCTTCGCGAGAATCTCTCGAATCTCTCGGGACACCCATTTTCCCACAAGGGAATCAATGCATTCAGCGGTCGGCTCCGGATGCGGGAGTCCGACGGAATCGCGGGCTTTTATCTACCAGTTCGGGGTATCCGCATTGCGAGATTACATGGTCCTGCAGAACGGAAGGTTCTTGATGCCCGTATATGATGTCATTAGATTAGGGAAGCTCTGATCAAGTCAGAGCTTCCCTGCGGCACATGGAAGTGCGATAATGAAAAACTCCACGATGGAGTTTTTCAGAGAATACTTGGAGTAGTGGGTCCAGAACGGCAGGGGAAGCTTTATGGCGACAAAAAAATCGCTTTTCGAACTGGACACGGCTTCGCGGAGTGTCTTACCATCCAGAGGTTGCATGCAAAAGCGGCGTTTCCCGAGATGCGGCATGTTCGTTTTCACATTGGGTTCCACATGTTGTTGGACGAATACGGCTTTGGTATGTAAATCCCTTTCGTTTGGCTGTCCCTCCCGGCATCGGTGCGCGAAGATATAGTATGAAAACCGGCCAGAAACGCTTGACGGGGCGCTTGCCCCGCCATGGCACAATTTTGTCAGCCGAGCCGAGCCGAGCCGAGCCGAGCCGAGCCGAGCCGAGCCATGAGGTTCCGCTTGTGGCGGCCGGCGGGCATCTTCGCCGGGCTGGCCCTGCTGTTTTCGGCGGCGCCGGCCTTCGCGCAGCAGGTCGCCAGCCAGGCCGTCCTCGACCGCGTCACGATCGTTGAGGGGCAGACCCGCAGGTTCCAGATCTCCAACGTCGCCTCGCGCCCGCGCTACCACGTCCACGCCAGCGTTTCCGGCGCCTTCACCGCCGAGGCGGGCGATGTCACCATCACCACCGACAACCTGCTCGGCCAGGCGCAGGCGATCACGCCCGACGCCGACGCCCCGCGCGCCCACCGCAACGCGACCTACGGCACGATCGACTTCGAGGTGACGGCGAACGCCGACAGCGACGGCGCGGGCGAGGAGACCTTCGGGGTGCGCCTGTGCACCACCGCCGACTGCGCCGACGGCACCGTTCTGGGCGAGTGGACGGTGACGGTTGCCGAGCCGGCGGCGGACACCACGCTGAGCGGCACGGGCGCGACGCTGACCGTCCCCGGCGGTGCGGCGGTCTCCGTGATGGAGGAAAGCCGCAACCGCGACGGCCGCGACCGGCGCGCCACCTTCCGCATCGACATCGCCACGGCGCCGACCTCGGACATCGCCGTTGTCGCCTACACCGAGACGGGGGTGTCGACCGGCGCGAGGACCGCCCCCTTCGCGCGCATCAACAGCGCGCTGTCCCCCGACTACCCGCCCCACGGGGAAACGGGTCACAACGACGTGCGGGCCGAGTACCTTGTCGGCTACTGGGCGTCGGGCGCGACCGGCGCCCAGGAATTCACCGTCATTTCCACCGACAACGCGGTGGACACCCCGGGCGGGACGATCGCGGGCGACCTGAAATTCAAGGTCTTCGTGGACGACGAGGCCTTCCGCACGACCCTGGGCGGGTCGAGCTCGGACACCGCCCACGGCAACGCGACCGCCTACAGCGCCATCGCTATTCCGGACCTGCCGGTGCGGGTGACCGGCGACGACGAGCCGACGCGCATCCGCCTGCTGCCGACGAGTCCGGCCGACAACGCCGCCACCGAGGGCAACACGGACAAGGCGACGGTGCTGGTGAGGCTGGACCGCGCGCTGGTCGCGGGCGAGGAGGCCACGGCGCTGCTGACTTTTGGCGGCGCGACCCCGGGCACGCACTTCACCCTCGCCGCGGCGGGCGGGCAGAGCGGCGTGACGTACGCCGACTCGGAGGACGGGACGCAGGGCCTCGTCACCCTAAGCGGCGCGGGCGTACAGGAGGGGGTCATCGAGGTCACGGCGCTGATGGACGGCGACAGCGACTCGCAGACGCTGCAGATCGGCATGCCGCCCTTCGACCAGCCCTGGCGCCCCAATTTCCACCGCTCGAACCTCGACGGCGGCGTCTGCGCCGCGCACGGCTGCCCGCACCGCCCGCAGGGCGACCCCGGACAGCGTTTCCAGTCCGTCACGCTCGCCGAGGCCGCGCCGGGCCTCACGGTCGTCGAACACGACGACCCCGACAGGCGCCAGGTGACGGAGGGCGGCGACTACAGCTACACCATCCAGCTGAACACGGCGCCGACGAGCGACGTCACCGTCACCGCGACGATCGCGTCGGGCGGAACGGTCCGGTCCGGCGGCGCCCTCACATTTACCAACGGCAACTGGAATATGCCGCAAACGGTGACCGTGCGCCCCGACGGCAACAACAATGACGAGCCGCGGCGGACGATGACCGTGACCCACGCCTTCAGCGGCGACACCGCCTACGCCGGCCTGGCGGACGCCACCCACGAGGTGGGCGTGCTGGACGACGATCCCACGACGATCACCATGGCCGGCGCCGGCGTGCGGCCGGGCGGCAGCGGATCCAACATTTCGCGCATCATGGTGGAGGGCGACGCGACCCGGATTGACAGGACGCTGACGCTCACCCTTGGCCGCGCCCTGGAGGCGGGCGAGTACGTGCGCGTGCCCCTGCGCCTCGAGGCGGTCGCCAACGGCAACGATCCGTCGCTGCCGGACGATCCGCCGGACCAGGGCGATGGCGACCCCGACCTGCCCAGTGACCTCGACCCGCGCCGGACCACCGTGGACAGCTACCGCGGGCCGCGCGCGAGCGCCAACGTCGCCTGGCCGCCCCACCACAACGACTTCGTGATGACCGCCACGGGCACGGGCGTCGGCTACGGGCACTCCAACCGCTACACGCCGAACCACATCGGCTTCCGCTACGTCGAGTTCCGCGGCGAAGGGGCGCAAACCGCGACCATCGTCCTCCACGCCCGCGCCGGCTTCGACGACGGCGAGGCCCACGACGAGGCCTTCGCGATCACCTTCCCGAACGATTTTTACGTGTTCGACGAGGACATGGACCAGCCGTTCAACAGCTCGCCGGTCGACAGCAACCTGGGCGGGGGTGTCCAGGCGATGCCCGCCAACGCGGAAGCCTGGTTCGGCATCGACGACGACGATACGGTCGTCGCCGCCACGACCACGGAGGTGGTCGGCAACTGGCCGCTGAAGCCGCCCGGTCTGACTGTCGGCGACAGCTTCCGCCTCCTCTACGTCACCGGTGGAACCAGGAATGCCCGCGACGACGGCTTTGCCAGCTACAACGATTTTGTGCGGGCCGAGATCAACTCCGGTCAGTTGAAGCAGGGCGGGGTGCCGGACCTGCGGCCGTACGCGGACCGCTTCGCCGCGGTCATCAGCGCCGACTCCGCCACCGGGGCTCCGGGAGGCAACGCCACCCTCAACGCCAACCTGGAGGCCGCCGGCAGCGACGCCCCCATCTACTGGGTGGGCGGAACCAGGGTCGCCGACGACAAGGCCGACTTCCTCGACGGCGACTGGGACGACGAGGCGAACCCGAGGCACGCCGACGGCGGCGCGGCCACGATCAGCACGAACGGCTACTGGACCGGGTCCGAGGCCGACGGCCAGCGCTCCGACCGATGCGGCGGCTTCCAGGGAAACGACTCCAACCGCCACCTGAGGGCGGGCGCGAATCGAGTCAGCTACGGGTTGCTGAACGACAACACCCGCGGCCCGCTGGGCCAGGCCATGGACGAGACGAGCTGCGCACCCGCGTCCCGGGATGAGCTCCGGCCGCTGTACGCACTGTCCACCGAGGCGTTCACCGTCGCCGACCAGGCCGCCATTGTGGCCAGGGCCGAAGCGGCCGAAGGCGGCCCGGTCACCTTCACCGTCACGATCTCCTCCGCCGCGCCCGCCGGCGGCGTCACCATCCCGTACACCCTGTCCAACGGACGCGGCGTCTCCGGCGACCCGGCGCCCATCGTCGCCACCGGCGCGGATTACGCCGACGCCGCCAGCGGCGGCATCGTGATCGCCCAGGGCGCCACGACGGGCGTCATCACGGTGAACACCACCGATGACAGCACCTACGAAACGGACCACTATTTCACCGTGACGCTCGGGACGCCGACGGGCACCAGTGCACCGGGACTCAACCCCGAAGCGGACACCGCCATCGGCACGATCACCGACGACGCCGACAGGCCCGAGTTCGGGTTCGCCGCCGCCACCGCGTCCGTCACCGAAGGCACCGACGCGCGGGCCACCCTCACCGTGACCAGGACCGGCGCGACGGAGGTCGCGTCGTCCGTGTACTGGACCACCGCCGACGACACCGCCTCGCATCCCGGCGACTACACCGCCGACGCCGGCTACCTGCAGTTCGCGCCGGGCGACACCTCGGGGACGATCGCCATCGACATTATTGACGACGCCGACGGCGAGAACGCCGAGACCTTCAGGGTCCGGCTCAGCCAGCCCAGCGAAGCCACGCTCGGCGGCGCCAGCGAGGCCACCGTCACCCTGAACGACGACGATGGCGGGATCATGGCCGTCGCCGCCGTGGTGGTCAGCCCGACGGCCGTCACCGTCACGGAGAACGGCACGGCCACCTACGGCGTCAGCCTGGCCACCGACCCGGGCGGCACGGTGACCGTCACGCCCACCTCGGGCAATACGGCTTTCGCGACGGTGACCGGCCAGACCGCCACCTTCGACAGCACGAACTTCGGCACGGCGCAGCAGATCACGGTGACGGGCGTCGGCGCCGGCACGGCGACCATCACCCACGCCATCACCGCCGGCACCGCCGACTACCCGACGGGCATGTCCGGTTTGCCGAGTGTGGACGTCACGGTGACGCCGCCGGTCCCGGTCGACATCGCCCTGTCCGCCTCGGACGGCGATGCCAACGGCAACGCGGTGGAGAACGCCTCGGACGCCACCGGCCACCGCACCCTGACCCTGACGCTGGGCCGGACGCTGACCGGCGCCGAGACGGTCACCGTGCCGCTGACGGTGCACGGCGCGACGGTCGCGACGGACTACACTTTCGGGTTGCAACCGGCCACCCAGAACGGCGTCACCCTGCTCACGTCGAACCCCCACAGCGCGCAGAACCCCGCCGTGCGGTTCGCGGCCGGCGCGGGCGCCGCGACCCTGCGGCTGACGCCGGTGGACAACGGCGAGCGCAGCCAGCCCTACGTGGTGATCGCCTACGGGACGGGCGGCCGGGCGCCCTCGGCGAGCGGCGCGACCCTGGGCGCGGTGTCGGGCGGCCCCGTCGGCGTCGTGCTGGTGGACGACGAGACGGGCGACATCATCGTGCCGGCCGACTGGGATCTGGCGCCGGCGAGCGGGGTCGATCCGGGCGACGAATTCCGGCTCGTGCTCTACACCTCGGAGACGACGACCGCCGAGGCGTCGGACATCGGCCACTACGACGCGCTGGTGCGCGGCGTCATCGCCAGGAAGGGGCACGCCGCCGTCAGGCGCCACGCCGGATTCTTCAAGGTGTTCGGCTCCTCGGGCGCGATCTCGGCGCGCAACCACAACGGCCTCGATCCGACCAACAACGGCGTCGTCAGCACCTGGGTGGACGGCTCGGCGTCCGGCTCGGACGCGGGGATTCCGGTGTACTGGCTGAACGGCGCCCGGGTCGCGAACAACTACTTCGACTTCTGCGACGGGACGTGGACCAACCACGCGCCGCAGAAGGTGGAATCCGGGGTGGACAAGGCCAGTTCGCTGGTGGGACCGTGGACGGGCACGACCAACACCTGTGGAAGGTTCAACGCCAACCCGCTGGGCAACACCAACCCGAACGTCGCGCGCGCGGGGACCGTCGCCAACCAGGTCATGTTCGCGGCCTTCACCGACAAGACCACGCAACGCCCCCTGTATGGCATGTCGCCGGTGTTCAAGCTGGAAGCGGCGCCGGAGCTCTCCTTCGGCGCGGGCGGGACGTTCAGCGTCGCCGAGGGCGGCACGGCGACCGTCACGGTGGGCTCGAGCGTCGCCGCGCCCGCGGCAACGTCGGTCGGCTACACCGTCACGGGCGGCACGGCCACCGGCGGCGCGGACTACGACACCCCGTCCGGCACGTTCGCGCTCACCTCGGGCGCGACATCCCACTCCTTCACGATCGACACCACCCAGGACATGCTGGTCGAGGGCGACGAGACCATCGCCATCCGCCTCGACGCGGGCACGGGCTACAGCGTGGGCAGCCCGGACACGGCCACCGTGACGATCACCGACGACGACTCCGATCCGCCGCCGGGCGCGGGCGTGACGGTTTCGACGGCCTCGCTGGCGCTGACCGAGCTCGGCGCCGCCAACGCGGTGGAGAAGAGCTACACCCTGGTGCTCGACACCGACCCGACGGCCGATGTCACCGTCACGGTCGCCAACGGCGACGCCACCGCCGCCGAGGTGGACACCGACGCCGTCATGTCCGGCAACCAGAACACGCTGACCTTCACCGCCGGCGGCGACGGTTCCGGCACGGGCGCGGGCAACGGCAACTGGGCCGTGGCGCAAACCGTGACGGTGCGGGCGCTGAACGACGCCGACGGCGCGAACGAGTCGTTCAACCTGACCATGAGCGCCGCGGTGTCGGACACCGGCAACCCCTACCACGGCATCGCCATCGATCCGGTGGCGGTGACGACGACCGACGCCGGCCACGGGGTCATCGTTTCGGAGTCGAGCGTGTCGGTGGCGGAGAACGACGGGACGGCGACCTACACGGTGGTCCTGAAGAGCGCGCCCTCCGGCAACGTGGCGGTCACGGCGACCTCGGGCGCGACGGCCAACGCCGAGGTGGACACCGACGCCGGCACGGACGGCAACCAGAACACGCTGACTTTTACCAGTTCCGACTGGAACAGCCCGCAAACGGTCACGGTCACCGGCAAGGGGGCGGGCTCGACCTCGATTACGCACGCGGTCTCGACCACCGGCGACACGACCAACTATCCGACCACGACGACGATTCCCGCGGTGTCGGTGTCGGTGACGGAGGTGATCATTCCGACGCTCAAGGTTGAGGGGGAGGGCGGCTTTGCCGTCGCCGAGGGTGACGCCCTCACCCTCACCCTCACCCTGAGCCAGCCGGCGACCGGAGCCATCACCCTGACGGTTGGCGCCACGGTGACCTGGGACTGCATGTTCATCTCCTGTCCGGATGGCGCCACCCTGGCTTCGGCGGGCGATGTATCCGTTTTCACAACAAGGGCGGTAAATTTTGCCCTTGGTGAAACCACCAAGACCGTCTCCATCATGACGACGGAAGACAGCACGACCGAGGGGACGGAGTTGTTCATCCTTGATGTTGCCAACCTCTCGCCCACCAGGGAGGCGACCATTGACCCCGGCACGCCGGCCGACTTCGAATCATTTTCACTTCCCCACTGGTTTGTCCGTATTCTTGATGACGACACGACGCCAACGGCAAGCATCGCGGGCGGGTCGGCCGTGACGGAGGGTGACAAGGCCCGGTTCACGGTGAGCGTGGCCCAGGAGGTGGCGGCGGATCTTCAGGTGGATCTGACGGTTTCGGACGTGTCGGGCAGTGATTTCATCACGGCGGGCGACGAGGGCAGCCAAAGCGTCACCATTGCCAAGGGCGCCAGGTCGGCAACCTATGAGGTGCAGACGGTGGGTGACAGCACGGCCGAATCCAGCGGCGACATCACCGTGGCCATCGCCGGCGGCACCGGTTACACCACCGGCGCCCCCTCGTCCGCCATGGTCACGGTCAATGACGACGACACGGTGACGGCGACCCCCGAGGTTTCGCTGGCGCTGCAGACGGGCGAGACCTCGAACCGCAACGCCGACAACCAGCTGGAGCTGGTCGAAAGCGGGGGCGTGGACGGGGCGGTGTTCAACCTGAGCGCGGATGTCGCGCTCGCCTCGACCCTGACGGTGTGCCTGCGCGTGACCGAGACCGGCGGCGACCTGCTGGCCGCGTCGGCGGAGGGCATCCGGACGGCGACGCTGACGAGCAGCGGCAACGCCAACGGCGCCGGGATACACACGCTCAACTGGACGGGCGACGGGGACGACGAGCGGAACAGCGTGGTGACGGCGACGCTGCTGGCGCCGGAGACGGCGGAGTGTCCGGCCGCGAACGGGTCCTACACGGTGTCGTCGGCGATGGCGTCGGACGCCGTGTTGATCGAGGACGACGACGCGACGGCGGTGGAACTCACGGGCGCCGACACGCAAATGGCGGAGGGCGACGCCACCGACACCGCGACGCTGACGGTCGCGCTGGGCCGGCGGCTGTACGCGGGCGAGACGATCGTGGTTCCGTTCACGCTGGCGACCTCGACGGGGGCGCGGCTGCCCGGCCAAGCGACGCCGGATTTCGCGGTGTCGGCGTCGGGCACGGGCGCGGCGATCGCGAGGGACAACACCGCGACCCCGTCGCTGACCTTCACGGGCCACGACACGGACACGGTGCGAACCGCGACGGTGACGCTGACCCCGGTGGCGGGGCGGGACGACGGCGACACGGAGCACGAGGCGGTGACGGCGACGCTGGCGAGCGACAGCGCGCTGAGCGGGTCCGGCATCGGCACCACGGTGGGCGGCGGCGCCGCGCGCGGGACGAGCTTCTCGGCCAGCCTGCGGCTCACCGACGACGAGGCGCCGGCGGCGGGGGCGATCTTCTCGGTGGAGGGTCTGCGCCTGCTGGAGAACGGCAGCGCGCAGTACACGGTGAGGCTGAACCAGGAGCCGACGGCGGCAGTGACAATGCTCTTCAGCAGAACCGGAACCCACGCGGGCGCGGCGACGGTGAGCCCGTCGTCGCAAGGTTTCTACCCGGGGAGCGGGAGCGTCACTTCCTGGAACAGGCCGCGGACGATAACGGTGACGGGCGTGGACGAGGCGAACATGCGGCGGAACCGCGCGCTGGCGGTGCGCCACGCGGTGACCACAACGGATCCCGCCTACAGCGGCTACACCCACGACCTCCCGGTGGAGGTTGGCGACGCGCCGGAGGTGGAGGCCTGGGAGGGCTGGGAGCGGGCGCCCGGCACCCGTCCCGGCTTCGATGGCGACGACCCGACGCTGTCCCGCCCGCACACGGTCTCGTCCACGCCGGGGCTCTGGCCGAGACAGGACATGGTGTTCGGGTCCCAGCAGCCGCAGGACTACGTCATCCGCCTGTCGAACCGCCCGGAGCCCGGCGGCACGGTGACGGTGAACGTGACCCGGAGCAACAACGACCTGCAGCTGGGGCTGACCCGGGAGGGCCCGTGGTCGAACTCGCTGACGGTGACCTTCGGGGACGGTTTCGCGGAAGGCGCCGCCGGGCCGAACATGGCGGCCTGCAACAACTCGCACGACTACAGGGAGGGCGGGGAGGCCCACGACGGCACCGCGGCGACGTCCTGGGAGTGCTGGCGCAAGGTGTGGCTGCGCCGGGTGGGCGGAAGCCACCAGTGTACCGACATCACGCACACCGCCTCCGGGGGCGGCATCCGGGCGCGGACCATCGAGACGATCCGGGCCCACAACCCGATCTTCGCGATTCGCAACAACACCTGCCCGTTCCTCACGCCCCGGGAAGAGCCGCGGACGAGCGCGTCCGAGCTCCCGCCCCCGCCGCAGGCGCCCACGCGGGCCGTGTCCAACGTCCAGGTGGCCGCCGTGGACGCCGCCAGCGCGAAAGTGAGCTGGGACGCGGTGGAGCACGCCACGGGCTACGAGGTGGAATACGAGACGACCAGCGCGCTGGTGGACGCGGACAACCACGTCCAGGGCGTCGCGGCCGGCTTGACGGACACGAGTTTCACCTTCCGGCACGACGCCGCCGAGGCGATGACGCTGACGGTGACGGTCACCCCCGCCCACGAGGACGAAAACGGCGACACGCAGGTTCTGACCGGCCTCTCGGCCACGGCGACCATCGCCGTCGGCCCGTCGGGAACGGGCGTCGGCGACGGCGATGCCACGAAAGACGGCGACGGCGGCGACACGGACAATGTGGATTCCCAAATCCCCAACCCGCCGCCCGCCTCCTGCGTGAGCGACGAACAGTGGAGCACGGTCTCGGGCTATTACGACTCCAACGCCAACCGTTCCCCGAACTACGGCGCGAACTGGTACCGCGTGCTGATCGCGTATCGACAGGATCGCACCGACCAGGCCCTGCCCGACTGGACAGGGTCGACGACCGAGCCTGCCGCCGCGTTCACCGCGAAGGAAGCGGAGGAGCAGGAAAAGCTGTGGTCCGGCTGGACGCCGGTGCGCGAGGTATTGCAGTGTCTGGAAAAAACCTACGGCGGCGGTTCGACGAGCACCGTCACCAGAGACACGCCGAACGGGAGTCAATCCGGCGAGGTCGGAAACACGCATCCCGGCGAGGCGATGGAACGCAACCGCCGGGAACCGCAAACCGGCCCGGCGGGATTCGAGCCGGAAGCGCCGCCCGATTTCGCCGCCGGCGCCTGCGTATCCCCGCGACTGCGGTCCGAAGCGGTGGCCCGGGCCGGCGAAACCTGGCGCGGCCCGGCCCACGTGGAGCGCTGGCTGCGGGTGGGGCGGACCTTCTCCGGCGGGGCGAACGACGCCACGGTCGTCACCCCCGCCGAAGCGAGCTTCCACGCCGCGGCGGGCCAGCCCGGCTGGCTGCCCGTGGCCGACGCGCTGCAATGCATGGAACAGCAGTTCCTGCGGGAGGCATTGTCACGATAGCTTCGGCTATACATTGCCGGGGCGCGGGCATGTTAGGATTCAAGGGATTCGGCAATACCAATCCCGCCATGCAGCGCCGCCAGCTACCCATCGGCATCCAGCACTTCCGGACCCTTCGCGAGGACGGTTGCTACTACGTCGACAAGACGCCCCTGATCCACCGCCTGGTGGGCCAGGGCCGCCATTACTTCCTCTCGCGCCCGCGCCGCTTCGGCAAGAGCCTGCTGCTCGACACCCTGGGGGAGCTGTTCGCGGGCAGCGAAGACCTGTTCCGGGGACTTGCGATCCACGACCATTGGGATTGGGATGAAAAGCATCCGGTCGTCCACTTGAGTTTTGGCGGGAAGTACAGCGAACCCGGCGACCTCGGGAGCAGCATTCACACGCAATTGCGAATCATCGAGAGAAACGCCGGGCTGGACCCCGCGCCCGACACCATGAAACCTCCGGACCGCCTGCGGGACCTTCTGGACCGCCTCCACCACCAGACCGGCAAGCAGGTGGTGGTGCTCGTGGACGAATACGACAAGCCCATCCTCGACGTGCTCGGCGACCCGGAACGGGCGAAGGCGAACCGCGACCAGTTGCGGGGGTTTTACGGCGTCATCAAGGACTGCGCCCACCTGGTGCGTTTCGTTTTCGTCACCGGCATCAGCATGTTTTCGAAGGTGAGCCTGTTTTCGGGCCTGAACAATCTCAGGAACATCAGTCTGGACCCGCGCTACGCGGCGATTTGCGGCTACACCGACCACGATCTCGACACCGTCTTCGCCCCGGAGCTGCCCGAACTCGACCGGGACGAAATCCGCCGCTGGTACAACGGTTATCATTGGCGCGGTGAGGAGAAGGTCTACAACCCCTTCGACATCCTGCTGCTGTTCGACAGCCGGGAGTTTCTCCCTCACTGGTACGAAACCGGCACGCCGACCTTTCTGTTCGAAACCATGCTGGAAAGGGCGGTAAGTCCTCTCGAACTGGAGAGACGGGAAGCGGAAGTGGACCTGCTTTCGACTTTCGATGTGGAAAGGATTGATGTGGACGCCCTGATGTTCCAGACGGGCTACCTCACCATCACCGGGGAAGAGCGGCGTGACCATCGCTTGTATTTTCGGCTGGATTTTCCCAATCTGGAAGTCCGGCTGAGCCTGAACAACGGTTTGCTGCGGCATGTGGCCGGAAGTAATCGGGATGTCTCCAGCCAGGGGAAGGACCTGTGCCGCCTGCTGGCCGATAATCGATTCGATGCCTTCGCCGGCGAGCTCCGCGCCTTTTTCGCCGGTGTCCCCTACCAGTGGCAGACGAAGCCGGAACTCGCCCGCTACGAGGCCTGGTACGCGGGCATGCTTTACGCCTGCTTCCGCACCATCGGGGTGGACCTCCGGGTGGAGGAATCCACCAGCCACGGTCGTTCGGACATGGTGTTGCTGCATGGCGGCCAGGTCTTCGTCATGGAATTCAAGATGGCGGAAGAGGGCGAGGACGCCGAAGATGCCCTCGACCGGGCCCTGGGGCAAATCCGCGCCCGGGGCTACGCCGGCCGTTACCGCGACCGGGGCGAGCCGATTCATCTGCTGGCCGCCGTTTTCAGCAGAAAGGAGCGCAACCTGCTCGCCGTGCGCGCCGAACCCGCTTGAGGCTTGGCCGCGAATTCCCATGCAGCGGGAGGTCAACCAGAAATTCACATTTTGGCGCTCCAAGCTTCATGTCATTCCGCGCGAAGCGAAGCGTAGTCGCAGAATCTCTTTGGGGATTCTGTATGAGGGTGCATGCCATCCCTGGCGCGACCTTTGCGGCTTCGCCAAACCCCAGCCTCGACATCCTGTCGAGCCGTTCGGCCCTCAAGAAGCTTCGCTTCTTGTCGGCTGCGCCGACCGGGAACCTGCATCCCGGGCTTGTGGTAAAGTTGCGGATCTGGAAATGTTTGTCCTGCAGCCTGCCTGATATCGATGCTGGGATCCCTCTATTCCGACCGGCCGCTCGCGATTTCCCCCGCGCTGGCAGCGACCATCGGGCTGGAGGAGGCGGTGATGATTCACGTGCTTGCCGAACTCATCACCTTCCGCGCCAGCGAGCAATTGCCCGCCCATCCGGGGCTCGATTTCGTGCTGCTGGATGCGCAAGACGCAAGTCGTTTTTTCCCTTTCTGGAAGCCTGCGGATATCGACCGCATTCGCTTGCGGCTGATGCAACTCGACATGCTTGCCTGGGAGCCGCACCCGGAAACCTCGGGCGCGGCCTGGTACGCCCTGCAGCGAATCGACAGCGCCCCGCCGCGGCAAAGCGGGGTGCGGCGGCGGCGCGGAACCACAGGCCCCATTGCTCCCGACTGGCAACCGGATGCGGAGTGGATCAAGCAGTGCCGCCAGCTTAATATTCCGGACGACTTCAGCCACCGCGAAGTCTCCCGCTTCGTGATGTACTGGCGCGAACGCGGCGAAGCGCGGCACTCCTGGGGCAATGAATTCGTCAAGCATGTGCTGAAACAGTGGCGTGAGCAACAGACCGCCGACGCCGCCCGGGAGCGCTTCCGCGACATGGGATCGAACTGGCGGCCTGATGAGGTTGCCGTGGAAATTCTTGTCCGGGACGGCATAAACCGGAACTTTATCGACGACAGCATTCCGGAATTTGTACTCTACTGGATGGAGCGGGGCGTGGACCGGGATGACTGGAATTCGAAATTCATCACCCATGTCCAGCGCCAGTGGCGCCGCCTGCAGGCGGCGGAGCTGTATGGCAACGAGACCCGGCCCATCAGCGAGGACTGGCAACCGGCGGCGCCCTGCCTGGAAATCCTGCAACTGGCTCGGATCGACGAGCGCTGGGCGCTGCGGCAGGTCCCGGAATTCGTGCTCTACTGGCGCGAAACCGGCGAGGCCAGGGAATCCTGGAATACGATCTTCCTGCAACGGGTCAAGCAATTGTGGGCCAAACGCCTGAATGGCAAGCTAACCGAGGCCGGAAATGAAGGAGATCAAGTCCCTGATTCAGCATACGGAGAAGATGATGACGCCTGGTACCGGCGCATCACCGATCGAAGCTGGGCCGAGTGATTCCCGGGGCCGTCCTGATTCCGCAGCGGGCGGACAGGACCATGTGGATGCGGTGACGCGCCTGTTCGAAGAGTTCGCCCTTGCCTATCACAATCAATATCGCAAGGCATTTCCGAATCGCTCCACACTGGACCGGGCCAAGAAGTACTGGCTTGGCCATCTGAAAAGTTTCAGCCCGAACCAGATCGTTCGCGCCGGCGCCGAACTCGTCTCTTCCAGCGAGTTCATGCCTTCTCTCGCCGATATGGTCAATACCTGCCGCCGGGACACAGCCCTTTTCGGCCTCCCCTCCATCCGCAGCGCCTACCACGAAGCCTGCCTGAAACCCTCGCCCAAGGCCGGGCAGAACTGGTCCCACGAGGCGGTGTATCTCGCCGGCCGCGCCACCGGCTGGCAATTGCTTGCGGGCGAAGCCGAGTCCGTCAGCTTTCCGCAGTTCGAATACCACTATCGTCACTTCTGCCGGCAGGTGGTGGAAGGCGTTGAATTGGCGGAAGAGCGGCCCACGCCGCTGCCGCGACAGGTCCGGACCGAACTTGGCCCGGAAGAGTTGCTCGAACTGGCGAGCGAACTGCGCCGCGATCTCAAAAGCTGAGCGGTCCGCACCGGCTTTCGCCCGCCGGGCTTCGGGTATAATCCGCTCCCCCGCATCAGTTCCAAGGAATCGCCAATGTTCAACCAGGACGACACCCTGGCCCACTGCGACCCCGCGCTGGCCGACGCGATCCGCGCAGAAGAGGACCGCCAGGAAAACCATATCGAACTGATCGCTTCGGAAAACCACGTCAGCCCCCTGGTGCTTGAGGCCCAGGGCACGGTATTGACCAACAAGTACGCCGAAGGCTATCCCGGCAAGCGCTATTACGGCGGCTGCGAACACGTCGATGTCGTCGAGCAGCTTGCCATCGACCGCGCCCGGGAACTTTTTGGCGCCGATTACGCCAATGTCCAGCCCCATTCCGGCTCCCAGGCCAATGTGGCGGCCTACAGCGCGCTGATGCAACCGGGCGACACCCTGCTCGGCATGAGCCTGGCCCATGGCGGCCATCTGACCCACGGCGCCCCGGTCAGTTTTTCCGGGAGAATCTACCAGGCGGTGCAATACGGCCTGCACGAGGAAACCGGGGAGATCGACTACGAAGAGGTGGCGCGCCTGGCCCGGGAACACCGGCCAAGGGTGATCGTCGCCGGGTTTTCCGCCTATTCCCGCATCATCGACTGGCAGCGATTCCGCGACATCGCCGACGAGGTGGGCGCGTATTTCGTGGTGGATATGGCCCATGTGGCGGGACTGGTAGCCGCCGGCCTGTATCCGAGCCCGCTGCCCTGGGCCGATGTCGCCACCAGCACCACCCACAAGACCCTGCGTGGCCCCCGTGGCGGCCTGATTCTGGCGAAATCCAATCCGGAACTGGAGAAAAAGCTCAATTTCAATGTTTTCCCCGTGGGGCAGGGCGGCCCGCTGATGCACGTCATCGCCGCCAAGGCGGCCTGTTTCCGGGAGGCGATGAGCCCGGGGTTCCGGGATTACCAGCAGCAGGTTCTCGATAACGCCCGGACCATGGCACGGTCCTTCATGGCGCGCGGGTTTGAGGTGGTTTCCGGCGGCACCGACGACCACCTGTTCCTGCTCAGCCTGATCCGGCAGGGGCTGACCGGCAAGGACGCGGACGCCGCCCTCGGCCGGGCCAATATAACGGTCAACAAGAACGCGGTGCCCAATGATCCCAGGCCGCCTTTCGTCACCAGCGGCCTGCGGGTCGGCACGCCGGCGGTGACCACCCGGGGATTGCGCGAGCCTCACGTGGCGGAACTCTCCGGCTGGATGTGCGATATTCTGGAAGAGTTGGACAATGATTCCCGGATTGCGAAAGTCCGGCAGCAGGTTCTTGCCCTGTGCCGCGAGTTTCCGGTGTACCGGCAATTCGCCTGAGCGGATCTGACAGCGATGCATTGCCCATTTTGCGGCGCCGTGGACACCAAGGTGATCGATTCCCGGCTGGTTTCAGACGGCAATCACGTCCGCCGGCGCCGGGAATGCATCACCTGCGAGGAGCGGTTCACCACCTATGAGTCCGCCGAACTCGTCATGCCCCGCATCATCAAGAGCGACGGCTCCCGGGAGCCTTTCCACGAGGACAAGCTCCGCGATGGGCTGCAGAAGGCGCTGGAAAAACGGCCGGTAAGCGTCGAACTCGTGGAAGCCGCCATCAACCGCATCAAGGGGGAACTGCGGGCCGGCGGTGAAAGGGAGATTCCTTCGGTAATCGTGGGAGAGGCTGTGATGAAGGAATTGCGCGAGCTGGATGAGGTGGCGTTTGTGCGCTTTGCCTCGGTGTATCGCAGCTTCAAGGATCTCGAGGAATTCCGCCAGGAAATCGAACGCCTCTCCAGGGCCTCCGACTGATTCCGATGCGCGCGATCTCCAGGCCAGATTGCAGCGGCGCGCTGGCGGACTGGCCAGGGCATATGGAGCGCGCATTCGAACTGGCGCGCTCGGTGCTGTCCTGCGCCCCCAATCCCCGGGTGGGCTGCGTATTGGTTCGCGATGGCCGCCGGGTGGGCGAAGGCTTTCACGCCGGGGCGGGACAAGCCCATGCGGAAATCGCGGCCCTGGCCGCTGATCCCCGGGGCGGCGCCGGCGCCACGGTCTTTGTCACCCTGGAGCCCTGTTCCCATCAGGGCTGCACCGGTCCTTGCAGCGCGGCGCTGATTGACGCCGGCGTCCGCCAGCTTGTGGTGGCGGGCCTCGACCCCAACCCGAAGGTGTCCGGCGTCCGGCAACTCGAAGCCGCCGGCATTCCGGTATTCCACATGGGGGATTTTGCCGGCGCGGCAGAGGAACTGAACCGGGGATTTGTCTCCCGAATGCGGCGCGGCAGACCTCATGTGCGCTGCAAACTCGCCATGAGCCTTGACGGCGGGACGGCTCTCGCCAATGGCGTCAGCAAGTGGATCACCGGAGAACAGGCCCGGGCCGATGCGCAAATGCTGCGGGCCGGCAGTTGCGCCATCATCACCGGCGTTGGCACGATTATCGCCGACGATCCCTCCCTGAATGTCCGTCCCGAAATGCTCCCGGACGAATCCCGGGAATGGGTGGAAAAACGTCTGGCAGCCGTCGCCCGCCTCCGCGCCAGCACCGGCACCGCCGGCATGGGACACCCATCGCCGGAAAACGAGACGGGGCAGCCCCTGCGCGTGATACTGGACAGCCGCCTGCGCATCCCGCCCGATGCGGGAACTTTCTCCCGGGATGGCGCGGTCAAGGTCTTCAGCCTGCGGGAAACCTCGCGGAAGCGCGTTTTGCCGGACCATGTCGAACTGATTACCGCGCCGGCGGTCTCGGAAAGGGTGGACCTCGAATTCATGCTAGACTGCCTCGCCACGAGATTTGCGTGCAATGAGGTTCTGGTGGAAGCGGGCCCGACGCTTGGCGGAGCGCTGGTCAAGGCTGGCCTGGTGGACGAAATGGTGATCTATATGGCGCCCCGCCTGCTCGGCAGCGACGCCAAACCCTTGCTGGCGCTGGCCGGGATGGAGAATCTTGAATCGAAGCCGGGCTGGCTGATCCGGTATGTCGCAAGAATCGGCGATGATCTGAAGATCACCCTCCGCCCGGTGGATCATTGACAGCGCCGGGGCCGTTGCAAGCACCCAGGAGGCTGCGCCGTAGGAATTCGCGAAAGCGAAAATTCGCTGTCGCCGCGCCCCTGGCTGATCGATTGAGGCGAATATTGGTGAATATGCAACGAAATCGAGCGGCCAGGGGCGTGGATGAGAGCGGATTTGCAGCCGTGAATTCCTACGGCGCAGCCTCCTAGAGTCATCCGATGTTCACCGGAATCGTCGCCGCCATGGGGGCCGTGCTGGAATGCAGCGAAAACAGCGGTGGCTGCCGCCTGCGGGTGGCCGCGGGCGGTCTGGATCTGGCCGATGTCGGGATCGGCCACAGCATTGCCGTCAACGGTTGCTGCCTGACCGTGGTGGAACTGCATGGCGACAGCTTTATCGCCGAGGTATCGAAGGAAACCCTGCGCTGCACGACCCTGGGCGCTCTGGCGCCGGGACGGAGGGTGAATCTGGAACTCGCCATGCAGCTGGGAGATCGACTCGGCGGCCATCTGGTGAGTGGTCATGTGGACGGCTTGGGCGAGTTGCTGCGGCGCGAGAGCGACGGCGACAGTCTGCGGCTTACATTTCGGGCGCCGGCGTCCCTGGCGCGATACATCGCCCCCAAGGGCTCCATCTGCATTGATGGAACCAGCCTGACGGTGAACCAGGCAGACGGCGCGGAATTCAGCGTGAACATCATTCCCCACACCCGGGCGGAAACGATTATCGGCCAGTACCGGGAAGGGCAGCAGGTCAACCTCGAAGCCGACCTGCTGGCGCGCTATCTGGAACGGCTGATGCAGGGCAACGGCGAAGAGCGGGCGGCAAACAGCACATGAAACTGCATTCGGCGGCGGAACTCATCGACGATATCCGCCAGGGCAAAATGGTCATCATCATGGACGATGAGGCGCGCGAGAACGAAGGCGACCTCGTAATCGCCGCGGAGCGGGTGCGTCCGGAAGACATCAATTTCATGGCCAGGAACGCCCGGGGCCTGATCTGCCTGACGCTGACCCGGGAGCGCTGCGAATTCCTGCAGCTGCCATTGATGGTGGATGACAATCGCACCCGTCACAAGACCAGTTTCACGGTATCCATCGAAGCCGCAACCGGGGTCACCACGGGCATCTCGGCCGCTGATCGGGCGCGCACGGTGCAGGTGGCGGTGGCGCCTGATTCCCGCCCGGAAGACATCATCCAGCCGGGCCATATCTTCCCCATCATGGCCCAGCCCGGCGGCGTGCTGCGGCGGGCCGGGCATACCGAAGCGGGCTGCGACCTCGCCCGGCTCGCGGGCCATGCCCCGGCGGCGGTCATCGTCGAGATCATGAACGAGGACGGCAGCATGGCGCGGCGGGGCGATCTTGAGGCGTTCGCCGGCGCCCACGGGCTCGGAATCGGCACCATCGCCGACCTGATTCATTACCGGCTGGCCAACGAACACACGGTGACCCGCACCGCAAGCAACCGTCTCAACACCCCCTACGGCGAATTCCAGGTGCACAGCTACCAGGATTCCATCAGCGGCAGCACCCACCTGGCTTTCACCCTCGGCCAGATTTCCCCCGCCGAGCCGACCCTGGTGCGGGTGCATATCCCGAACACCCTGCGCGACGTCTGCGAAGTGCTGAGCGGCGAAGGCACAAGCTGGTCCTTCGGCAATGCGCTGGAAAGAATCAGCGAGGAAGGCAGGGGCGTGGCGGTGCTGCTGTCCGGTGATGATTACGGCCTCGGGCTCGATTCATCCCTCGTGCTGGCGCTCGCCACGGGCCGCCGCCGCGACGGGGACGGGCAGGAACTGCGTAGCGACCTCACCATCGGCACGGGCTCCCAGATTCTGCGCGATCTCGGCGTGGGCAGGATGCGGCTGCTGAGCCACCCGGCGCGCTTCAAGGCGATTTCCGGTTTTGACCTGGAAGTGGAGGAATTCGTGCGCTTCCGCAAGTCGCGCAATGGCGCAACGCACAATGAAGGAAAAGCCGGATGAACGCCAACACAGTGCTCAAGGGAGACTTGCAGCCGGGCGAGGCGCGCTACGCCATCGCCATGAGCCGCTTCAACAGTTTTATCGTGGAACGGCTGCTTGATGGCGCCCTGCAAACCCTCATTGCCCAGGGCGTGCCCCGGGAGCGAATCCAGATCGTCCAGACGCCGGGGGCCTGGGAGTTGCCACTGGCGGTGCAGACCCTGGCGCGGCGGGAGGACATCGATGCGGTGATTGCCCTGGGTACGGTGATTCGTGGCGAAACCGCGCATTTCGAGCATGTGGCTGGCGAATGCGTCTGCGGCCTGCGCCAGATCATGCTGGAAAGCGGCAAGCCGGTCACGCTCGGGGTATTGACGGTGGAAACCGTCGAGCAGGCCGAAGCCCGCTCCTGCCCCAGCGACAACAAGGGAGCGGAAGCGGCGCTGGCGGCCATGGAAATGGTCAGTTTGCAGGCACGTCTGGCCTCCCCGTGAGCGGCGCTACCCAGCCCAGGCGCCTGCCTTCCCGGCGCCGCGGCGCGCGGCGGCTGGCCCTGCAGGCGCTGTACCAGTGGATTCTGTCGGACAACGACCCGCGAATCATCGCCAGGCAACTGCGGGAAGACGCTGGCGGTCGTATCGACTGGGACTACTTCAACCGCCTGTTTCCAGCGGTCGCCGATGGCAGGCGCGAACTCGAAGAACAGCTTGCGCCGGCGCTCGACCAGCGCAAGCTCGACCCCGTGGAGCAGGCCGTGCTCTGGCTTGGAACTTTTGAACTCGCCCGATTGCCGGAAACTCCCTATCGCGTGGTCATCAACGAATCCGTGGAGCTCGCCCGGATTTTCGGCGCCACCGACGGCTACAAGTACGTCAACGCGGTGCTCGACCGGCTCGCCCCAATGCTGCGCGGCGCGGAAGCCTCACGGAATGACTAGTGTGCTGTCCCATTACCTGCGGACCGCGCCTTGCCACGCATCGCGGGGGACGCGCTGAAATGCGACGAACTTATGGGACAGCACACTAGCAGCGAACAAGGCATCATCCGCCGCTTTTTCGCCGTGCCGGAACTGGCCCCGCCGCGTGCTGAAATCGAACTCGGCATCGGCGATGACGCCGCGGTGCTGCGCATACCCCAAGGCAGGCGCCTGGTAACATCCACCGATGTGCTGACCGCGGGAACGCATTTCCCCGCCGGCGCCCCCGCCGAGTCGATTGGCAGACGCGCGTTGGCGGTGAATCTCAGCGATCTGGCGGCCATGGCGGCGGAGCCGCTGTGTTTCACCCTGGCGCTGACCTTGCCCTCCGCAGACCCGGACTGGCTGGAACCCTTCAGCCGCGGCCTCGCGCAACTCGCCGGGGCGCACCGCTGCCCGCTGGTGGGCGGTGATCTCAGCCTCGGGCCATTGCAGATCGCGATTCAGGTTCACGGCCTTTGTGAAGCGGGGCGCGAACTGCGCCGCGCTGGGGCTGCCCCCGGGCAGGGTGTGTACATCACCGGCCATGCCGGCGACGGCGCGCTCGGGCTCGCCAGCCTCGGTCTTGAGGCGCGGGGCGTGCGGCTCCGCCTGCCGCCGGATGAATTGCCGCCAGACTGCCGTGCGCATTTCCACGCAGCCTTTTACAACCCGACTCCCCGTATCGAATTCGCACTTGCCGCCGCACCGTTCATCGCAAGCGCCATCGATGTTTCCGATGGTCTGCTCGGCGATGCCGGACATCTGGCCGCGGCAAGCGAAGTCGGCATTGTGCTGGATGCCGGAGCTTTGCCGTATTCTCCGGCGGCCCGGCGCTGCGCCGGGAAGGAATCGCGCCTGCGCGCCGCGCTTTGCGGCGGCGACGATTACGAACTGTGCTTTGCCAGCGACCCGGCGAATGAATCGCAACTCATGGCAATCGCCGCCGGCCTGGACCTGCCGCTGACCCGCATTGGCGAGGTGATCGCCGGAGAGGGAGTTCACTGCCCCGGCGTGGAAAGCTCCGGCTGGTTGTGCTTTGATCATTTTTCCGGCGCCGACCAGGGATGAGGCCGTGAACGAGCGCCCGGACCAATCCGCGGCAAATCCCAGGTTCTCCGAATTGCTGCGGAATCCCGTGGACCTGCTGGCCTTCGGATTCGGCAGCGGCCTTTCGCCTTGGGCGCCGGGCACCGCCGGCAGCCTTGTGGCCGCGGCCATCTGGTTCGCCCTGCCGGCGCAGGCGCCGCCCCACAGCCTGTTATTGCCCATACTGGCGACCCTGGCGGGCTTCTGGATTTGTGGCCGCAGCGCGGCGCGGCGCGGGATTGGCGACCATCCCGGCATCGTCTGGGACGAATTCGCCGGTTGCTGGATCAGTCTGGCGCTGGCCCCCGCCGGCCTGCCCTGGGCGCTGGGAAGCATTGCGCTGTTCCGCGTGCTGGACATTCTCAAACCCTGGCCCATCAAGTGGTTCGACCGCAATCTGCAAGGCGGCGCGGGCATCATGCTTGACGATGTGCTTGCGGGTATAATGGCCGCCTTTTGCATGCGGAGCGTCCATCTGCTCGTCTGAGCGTTGTGGCGAAGCGAATCCGGGGAAGTCGAATTGAGCATCGAGTTTGTCGCATCGGCCCGACTGCCGACCAGGTGGGGCGAGTTCGTCATTCATGGCTTCAGGGACCTGGAAGCCGACAAGGAGCATGTTGCCCTGACCTTGGGCGATTTGCGAAACGGTGAACCGCTGCTGTGCCGCATCCACTCGGAATGCCTCACTGGCGATTCCCTGTTCAGCCTGCGCTGCGACTGCGGCTCGCAACTCGAACTGGCCATGAAGCGAATCGGCGAAGCGGGGCGGGGACTGATTCTCTACTTGCGCCAGGAAGGCCGCGGCATCGGCTTGCTGAACAAGCTCAAGGCCTATTCCCTGCAGGACAATCAGGGCGCCGATACCGTGGAAGCCAATGTGCAACTCGGCTTTGAGCCCGACAGCCGGGAGTACCGGATATGCAAGCCCATGCTCGATTTCCTCGACATCCGCAATGTCAGGCTGTTTACCAACAACCCCGCCAAGGTCGAAGCCCTGCGCGACATGGGCATCGAAGTCAGCGAAGTGCTCCCCATCCACACCGGCGCCAATCCCCACAACGAGAGCTATCTGGCGGTAAAGATCGCCAAACTCGGGCACATGGGATGATCCCCGTCATTCCGCGCGCAGTCGCGGAATCTCCCGAATCTGACGCAACGGTAATCGGCGGGGGATTCCGCGACTGCGCTTCGCTTCGCGCAGAATGACGCGGGAGGAAAATCTCGGAACACAAATCTCGGAACAGCGGAACAGGACACCCATGGCCACAGCCAATAAACACATCACGGTGGACTTGCTGCGCCACGGTGAACCCGGTGGGGGCGATATCCTGCGGGGGCGGGTCGATCCCGAACTCACCTCCAGGGGCTGGAGGCAGATGGAAGCGTCAGCCGAGCGCGCGGACGCGAACTGGACCCACCTGTACGCTTCGCCGCTGAGGCGCTGCCGGGACTTCGCCCATCAACTGGCCCAGAGCCGGCAGCTTGCGCTGCGAATCGAAGACCAGTGGCAGGAAATCGACTACGGCGACTGGGACGGCATGCCGGTCAGCGAATGGCGCAGGCTGGCGGCCTCGCAATTCCGCAGTTTCCGGGAGGACATCACCGCCCTGGCGCCGCCCAATGGCGAAAGCTTCGTCGCGTTCCGCGACCGGGTGCTGCAGGCCTGGGAGGGATTGCCAGAGCTGCCTGACGGCAGCCATGTACTGATCGTGACTCACGGCGGCGTAATGCGGGTCATCCTGCCCAGCGTGCTCGGCATGCCGCTGAATCAAAGCAATCCGCTGCATATCCCCTTCGCCTGCCTGAGCCGGATTCTGCTCAGTGTGGAAGATGGCGGCAGCCGCGCCAGCCTGCTGTTCCACAATGCCAGCCTTGGCTAGGAGCCTGCGCCGCAGGCTCCGCTCAGTAATCCAGCCCTTTTTGCGCCTTGACGCCATGGTTGAAAGCGTGACGCACGTCTTTTACCTCACTTGTCGTGTCGGCGATTTCCAACAGCTCCCGGCTGGCGTTGCGGCCGGTGATCACCACATGTTGCCGGGATGGCCTGGCGCCAATGGTTTCCAGCACCGCAGGCTTGTCGAGATAGCCGTAAGTGAGCATATAGGTGAGTTCGTCGAGTATGACGAGTTGAACCGACTCATCCGCAAGCAGGGTTTCGGCCTTGCTCCATGCCTGCTTCGCCGCGGCGATATCGGATTCCCGGTCCTGGGTTTCCCAGGTGAATCCGGTTCCCATGACGTGAAACTCCACTAGCGGATGTTCCGCGAACAGCAGATGTTCGCCGCACTCCCAGGTGCCCTTGATGAACTGCACCACGGCGCAGCGCATGCCGTGGCCGACGCTTCGCGCCAGCATGCCGAACGCCGAAGAACTCTTGCCCTTGCCGTTGCCGGTGAGAACGAGCAGCAGTCCCCGGTCTTCTGTGGCGGCTGCGATGCGGCTGTCCACATGGGCCTTTCTGCGCTTCATGGCGCGCTTGTGACGCAGGTTGCGGTCGGTTTCCATGGTCGAAAAATCCCGATTCAAACTGCCCGGCGGCTAATCTTTTCCGCCTTGAGCCGGGTACTGATCGAAGCCGAAATGCCCCGGGCGTCAAGGCCGACATCGCGCAGCATGTCGGCGGGCTTGCCGTGTTCGAGAAACCGGTCCGGCAGGCCGAGCTGGAGTACCGGAAGTTGATAGCCATAGTGCAGCAGGACCTCGCCAACCGCCGCCCCGGCGCCTCCCATGATGGCGTTTTCCTCCACGGTGACCAGCAAATCGTGGGAATCCGCGGCAGTGCGGATGGCGTCTTCGTCGATGGGTTTGACAAAGCGCATGTCGTATACCGTGGCGTCGAACTCTTGCGCCGCTTCCAGGGCCGGCGCCACCATGCTGCCAAAAGCCAGAATCGCCACCGTGCCTCCCCGGCGCCGCAGCACGGCTTCGCCAATGGGAACACTCTTCCAGTCGCCGCTGATCGCCGCGCCCGGCCCCTTGCCCCGGGGATAGCGCACGGCGGCGGGCCCGGTATGCTCATAGCCGGTGCAGAGCAATAGGCGGGTTTCCTCTTCGTCACTGGGCGCCATGACCAGGATATTGGGCACGCAGCGCAGGTAGGTCAGGTCGAAGCTGCCGGCGTGGGTGGGGCCGTCTTCTCCCACGAGGCCGGCGCGGTCGATGGCGAACAGCACATCGAGATTCTGCAGGGTAATGTCGTGGATGAACTGGTCGTAGGCGCGTTGCAGGAAGGTCGAGTAGATCGCCACCACCGGTTTGAGCCCTTCACAGGCAAGCCCGGCGGCGAAGGTGAGCGCGTGCTGTTCGGCGATGGCGACGTCGTGAAATCGGTCGGGAAATTCCCGGGAAAACTCCACCATGCCCGAGCCCTGGCCCATGGCCGGGGTGATCGCCACGAGCTTTTCGTCCCGCCGGCCCGTTTCGCAAAGCCACTGGCCGAAAACCCGGGAATAGGCGGGCGCGCTCGCGGCCTTGCCGCCCGGGACCTTTTTCGCCTCGGCAAGCGGTGCGACCTTGCCGATGGCGTGCAGCCCGAACGGGTCGCTTTCGGATTCGCTGTAACCCTTGCCTTTTTGGGTGACGATGTGCAGCAACTGGGGGCCCTTGAGGTCCTTGATGTTGGCCAGCACTTCCAGCAGTTGCGGCAGGCTGTGGCCATTGATGATACCCATGTAGTTGAAGCCGAGCTGGTCAAAGACCGTGCCGGGCGAGAGCATGCCTTTCATGTACTTTTCGGTCTGGTCGGCCGCCCGCAGCGCCTTGGGCGCCCTGGCAAGCACCTTGCGGCTGCCGGCGCGGAAAAAATTGTAGGACTTGCTCGCCCACAGTCTCCCGAAATAGTTCGACAGGCCGCCCACATTGTGGGAAATCGACATGTTGTTGTCGTTCAGGATGATGAGAATGTCCTCTTCGAGGTGGGCTGCGTGGTTCATCGCCTCAAAGGCCATGCCCGCGGTCATGGCGCCGTCGCCCACCACGGCGACGATCTTGTGGCTTTTCCCGTTCATGCGGCGCCCCACCATCATGCCCAGGGCGGCGCTGGTTGCGGTACTCGAATGGCCGACGCCAAAAGTGTCGTATTCGCTCTCGGCGCGGGCGGGGAAGGCCGCGAGCCCACCGGCCTGGCGAATCGTCTGCATGCTTTCCCGGCGGCCGGTAAGAATCTTGTGCGGGTAGGCCTGGTGGCCCACGTCCCATACCAGCCGATCGTTTGGGGTATCGAATATGTAGTGCAGGGCGATGGTCAACTCGACCACGCCAAGGCCCGCGCCGAGGTGGCCGCCGGTCTTGCCCACGCAGTAGAGGAGGTACGCCCGCAATTCATCCGCGAGCGCCTCGAGTTGACCAGTTTCGAGTTCACGCAGGTCCGCCGGTGAATCGATCCCGTCGAGCAGCGGCGTTTCGGGTCTTGTTGTTGGTATTTCCTTGAGCATGCCGTGTCACGCTTTCCTTCAAATCGGAAAGGATACCGCATGAAGCCTGCCAGAATACAGCACTGCGGCACATGGAAGTGCCGCCGAATTCGATGGGTGAAGGCAAGCGTTTTCGAAGCGCAGCTTCGAGCGCGGCCGCAACGCTACGGAGCTATGCTCCGTAACTGGAGTAAGCCATTGAATTCGGGAGCAAAACAAAACCACGCTTTGGTTTTTCAGAGAATACCTAGTCGATTCGCTGGACGATGTAATCCGCGAGCTGGCGCAGGGGCGCGGCGGAATCCCCGAGGTCCCTGATTGCCGCCAGGGAGTCCGCGGCGAGTTCCCGCGCCTGATTCCGGGCCGCATCCAGCCCGAGCAGGGAGACATAGGTGGTCTTGTCCCGCGCCTCATCGGAGCCTTGTGGTTTGCCGAGGGTGGCGGTATCGGAAACCACATCGAGAATATCGTCCTGAATCTGGAAGGCGAGGCCGATACGGCGGCCGTAATCGCGCAGGCCGGTTAGCTGTCCTGGCGCGGCCTTGCCGGTGCTCATGGCCCCGAGCGCCACGCTGGCCTGAATCAGGGCGCCGGTCTTGAGCGAATGGATGGATTCGAGTTCCTCCAGCGAGGTACGGGAGCAGTCAGCGGCAAGGTCGAGTACCTGCCCTGCCACCATGCCCCGGGGTCCGGCCGCCCGGGCAAGTTCCCGCACCATTTCCGCGCGGTTGCCATTGCCGCCGGATGCGCCAAGCATCTCAAACGCCATGCTTTGCAGGGCGTCGCCGGCGAGAATGGCGGTGGCCTCATCGAAGGCTCTGTGCAGGCTTGGCCGGCCCCGGCGCAGATCGTCATCGTCCAGCGCCGGCAAATCGTCGTGGATCAGGGAATAGGCATGGATGAACTCCACCGCGCAGGCGGCGGCGTCGGCATCGGCCAACTTGCCGCCCAGGGCCCGGCAGGCGCCGTAGACAAGCAATGGCCGCACGCGCTTGCCGCCGGCGAGGAGCACATAGCGAATCGCCTCTTCGAGCCCGGGGCAGGGCGGCGGCGCGGCGTCGAGGGAGGCCGCCATGTTCCGGTCTACCCGCTGCCGGCAGGTCTCCCGGAATTCGTCAAAGGCCAGGGTCATGACCGCTCCCCGGCGTCAGTCCCCGCCCGGGTCGAGCTTGAGGTCTTCGGTTTCGCCGTCGGCGGAAACCAGCACCTTGATCTTCTGCTCGGCTTGCGCCAAGGCCTGCTGGCATTGCTTGACGAGCCTGACGCCCTGTTCAAAGGTTTGCAGCGACTCTTCCAGGCCGAGTTCGCCCTCTTCCATGCGCGTGACAAGCTGCTCGAGTTCGCCGAGTCCTGCTTCGAAATTGAATTCTTCCGCTTTGTTCTGGCTCATGATTTCTGCTACCCGGCCGGGCTCTCCAGCAACTGGGCCAGCCCCTGCATCACGATGTCCCGGTCGGTGACGATGCCGATTACCTCCCCGTCTTCCGCCACCGGCGCCACCCGGATGCGAAAATGTTCAAACAGCCGCGAAGCGTAGCGGATATTCATGCCCGGATGCACCGAAAGCACCGGTTTGCTCATGATTTCATAGATGCGAACCCGCTCCACCGAACGGTCCGGCCCTATGACCTTGCGGGCGATGTCGGTGTACAGCACAAGGCCGAATTCGTCAGCCTCGTCTCGCCGTTCCACGATCATGCAGTGGGCGTCGGCCTCGCGCATTTGCAGAAAGGCTTCCGCCACGGTGTCCATTCCGCTGACGCGGACATAGCGCTGGTTCATGACTTCGCGGACGGTTACCACGTTCTTGTCGCTCATTTGCCGGTCTCCGTGAATTTCCCGATTAAATACTATCGCCCAATGCCCGCGCCAGCTTGTCCACCTGCCCCGACACGCCCACCACGTCCTCCACGTCGAGCTGCAAGGCAATCCCGGCGCCGGATTTTTCCTCGAACTCGCCCGCCTTGCAGATCGCCTCAAGTATGGGACGGCTCATGTTCTGTTCCACCGTGAACAGCACCACATCCCGGCGCGAGCCCAACGACAGTCCCAGTATGCCTTTGGGCGTATCCAGACCTTCGCCCCGCGCGGTGGGGATGATGGTGGCGCCGGTTGCGCCGCGTTCCCGCGCCGCCTTGACGACCTTGTCGGTCAGCCGGTCATCGACGAAAGCCGCGATCAGTTTGAACTTCATTTGCGGGAACCTCTCTTTCAGCCCTTGCGGGACATGGTTACGGAAAGCTGGGCGTACGCCAGCACGCTGATGATGGCGAACGGGGCCGCGAAGGCGATCAGCCCGAAACCGTCGATCAGCGGATTGCGCCCCGGCACGGCGCCGGCGAGCCCGAGGCCGAGCGCGGCAACGAGGGGCACCGTGACCGTGGATGTGGTCACGCCGCCGGAATCGTAGGCCAGCGGGACCATTTTTCGCGGCGCAGTGGCGGTCAGCATTACGACCACCAGGTAGCCGGCAATGATGAACCAGTGAATCGGCAGCCCATGGATGATCCGGTAGACGCCCAGGGTGATGCCCGTCGCGACGCCCAGGGTCACCGCGAGGCGCAGTCCGAAAACGCCCACCGAGCCGCCGGAAATGTCTCCCGCCTTGCCCGCCACCGCAATCAGCGAGGGTTCGGCCATGGTGGTGCTGAAGCCGATGGCGAAGGCGAACAGATAGATCCATCCGTATCTGAGCCAGCCATCGCCGTTGACGCCGGAGATGGCCTGGGTAATCAACTGCTCCGCCATGCCGCGGCCGAGCGGAAAGATCGCCGTTTCCAGACCGACCAGGAACAGCACGATGCCGAGCACCACGAATACGAATCCGGTCAGCACCCGGGCCGGATTGGCCAGACCCCGGCGCAGCACGAGGAACTGGAACACGACAACGACGAGTACGATGGGGAATACATCGCGCAGGGTGCCGAAGAAGGTCGAGAATATGAGTCCTGCCCAGTCCATCAGTTGGTGGCCATGCCATAGCCCATGACGAAGATCATCGGCGTCAGGGATGCGAAAGCGATCAGGCCGAAGCCGTCGAGCATGGGGTTGCGACCGCGGATCGAACTCGCCAGGCCGACCCCGAGCGCGGTGACCATGGGCACGGTGATCGTGGAAGTGGTGACGGCCCCGGAGTCATAGGCGATGCTGATGATCTCCCGGGGCGCGAGTGTGGTCATCACGACGACGAGCGCATAGCCGCCGATAATCAGCCAGTGGATCGGCCAACCCATGAGGATACGGGTCACGCCTATGACGATGGCGATGCCCACCGCGAAGGCAACCACAAAGCGCAATTCCAGCGCGTATCGGGCGATTGCGGCCGGGTCGTCGGCAATGACGCCCGCGACCGCTGCCGCTCGGGCCGCCTCGGCGCAAACCGCGATCAGCGCGGGCTCGGCCACCGTGGTGCCGAAGCCCAGGGCAAAGGCGAAAGCGATCAGGGCGGTGAGGCTGCCCTTGTGCACGAAGCCGTTCGCCATGCTTTCGCCGAGTGGAAACAGCGCCATTTCGAGCCCGGTCACGAACAGGGTCAATCCCGCGGCGACGCATAACATACCGGCGAGGATCGTCAGGAAGTCGTCGGGCGCCTGGCCGAGCACCAGAATCTGGAAGAAAGCGATTACCGAAACGATGGGCGTCAGGTCGCGAACGCTGTCGCCGAATGCCCGCGCCAGATCGCGCAGCACGGGCGGGATTCGCGGTCCCCGAAGCCTGGGACGGAGCCGGGGCGGAATGTCCGGCAGGGATAGAAAATTCAGGGCCATCAACCGTCCCGGAAAAAAGGCGGGGAAATCCCGACCGGGACTATATGCCAAAGGCCAGTGCGGTTCAATTGACATGCCGACAAGCACCGGCCCCTCGCCGAACTTGCGATTTTTCGCTACAGTTTCGCCCGCCATGCCCCACTGTTTTCCCGTATGACAAATCCTGCGGAAATCACCCATCGCGGCCTGCTGCTGCGGGCAGTGCCGCTGATTCTGGCGAATATGGCGGGGCCGCTGCTCGGTCTGGCGGATACCGCTATTATCGGCAATCTGGGCGATACCGCGGCGCTTGGGGCGATCGCCTTGGGCGCGTTGATCTTCTCCATGACGTACTGGAGTTTCGGTTTTCTGCGCATGAGTACCACGGGGTTTGCCGCCCGGGCGGCAGGGGCGGGGGACGAGGCCGAAGTGCGCGCCATCATGGGCCGGGCGCTGCTGCTTGCCCTGGCGCTCGGCGTATTGCTGCTGCTGGCCCGGGCGCCCGTGGAATGGATTGCCTTCTTCCTGCTCGACGGCAGTGCTTCGGTGGAGTCGGTGGCCCGGGAGTATTACCGCATCCGCATCTGGGGCGCTCCGGCGGCCTTGTCGGTGTTCGCCCTGTCGGGGATTCTGGTGGGGCTGGGCCGGGGTCGGCTGCTGCTGATGCTGCAACTGTTTCTGAATGGGCTCAATATCGCTCTCGACCTGCTCTTTGCCGCCGTGCTGCAGATGGGTGTCCCGGGCATTGCCCTGGGCACCTTGCTCGCGGAGTGGGCCACCCTGGTTTTCGGCGGGTTCCTGTTGTGGCGCGAGCTTGCGGCAGGGAAGCCGGCGGGAGAAGCCTTCTGGCCGCTGGCGCGGATTCTCGACCGTCAGGCCCTGGGGCGCACATTCTCCGCCAATGGCGATATTCTCCTGCGTACGCTGACCCTGGTGCTTTCCTTCGCCTTTTTCACCAACCAGAGCGCCCGCTTCGGCGACGTGACCCTGGCCGCCAACCATATCCTGCTGCAGTTTCTGGCCTTTGCGGCCTTTTTTCTCGACGGCTACGCCTATGTGGTGGAATCGGTGGCGGGCAAGGCGGTCGGGGAGGGGCGGCGCGATGTGTTCGATCTCGCGGTGCGCCGTTCGGCTGCGATTGCCTGCGGGACATCCATCCTGCTCGCCTTGCTGCTGATGCTGGGGGGAGAGCAATTCGTGTCCTGGCTTACCGACATCCCGGAGGTGCGCCTCGCCGCCGGGGAATTGCTGCATTATGCGGTGATCTACGTGCTGCTCTGCTTCGCCGCCTTTCAGTTGGACGGCATTTTCATCGGTGTTTCCCATACCCGGCAGTTGCGCAATGCCGCCCTGCTGGCTGCCGGAGTCTTCCTTGCCGCCTGGTGGTTGCTTGCGGGAAGCGTGGCGGTTGCCGGCCTGTGGCAGGCGATGATCGTCTTTGTGGTGGCGAGGGCCTGCGCCCTGCTGCTGTACTTGCCGGGGCTGCGGGCGTCCATCTCCCGGCCCGCGGATCAGTCCGCGGGAATGGCGTAGGCTTCGGTCTCCACTGCGACCAGCTTGGTGCCAAGCACGGATATGCCGCCGCTGTAGCGGTGCTCGCCGGTGGTGGAGAATTCGAACTGGTAGCGCCTTCCCACGGCGAGGAAGCCGTCCTCGTCGCGACTGAGCCAGATGCCGCGCAGCACCGTGGTCTGGTCGAGCAATTGCAGGCCCCGGTGCCGGCAGTAGCGCCGGGCGTAGGCCACTGTAAGGCGCTTGATCTTGTCGCTTTGCCACCAGAAGGCAAAGGTCACGGCGGCGATGGCCAGAAAGATGACAACACTCAGACTCAGCATTACAGCTTCACTCCTGCTTGTTGCATTCAGAATCGGACCGGGTTCACTCAGATCAAGGGGGTTTCGGCTGACGCGGCGTCCGCTTCGGCGGCGCCATTCTTGCGTTCGGCGTGGCGCTGATAGCGCTGGATATGCGGCGCCAGCAGTTCCAGGGCGGTCTTGTCGCAGGGCGGCAGTTCGGCGTCGCTGGTTTTGCGCGGCGTTACCCGCTCGCCCCAGCGAATCAGGCCCGCGGCCCAGGTCAGCCCGGCGCCGAAAGCCGCCGACAGCACGTAGTCCCCGGGCCGTATGCGGCCCTGGTCCAGGGCTTCGGCGAGCGCCACGGGAATCGTGCCCGCCGAGGTGTTGCCGTACTTGTCCACATTGATGATGACCTTTTCCTCGGGGACGCCGAGGCGGGCGGCGAGCGCGTCGAGGATGCGCTTGTTGGCCTGGTGGGGTACCACCAGGGCCACGTCTTCGATGGCGACATTGGCCTCCTCCAGCACGTTGATGCAGGCCTGGGCCATGCTGCGCACGGCGCGCTTGAATACTTCGCGGCCATCGAAATTCCATTCCACATAGAGAAAGTCATCGGTGAGCCGTTCGTAGGCGGAGCCGAAATTGGTGATCTGGATGGCGTTTTTGGCGTCGGCCTCGCAGCCGATGCGCGAGGCCAGCAGCCCCACGGGTTTTTCGCTGGGCTCGATGATCACCGCGCCGCAGGCGTCGCCGAACAGAATCGCCGAGTTGCGCTGGCTCCAGTTCAGATAGTGGGTGATGTATTCGCCGCCGATGAGCAGGATCTTGCGGTGCTGGCCGGTGGCGATCAGGCCCCGGCACAGGTGCATGCCGTAGAGAAAGCCGGTGCAGGCGGTGTTGATGTCCACCGCCGCCGCCTTGCGGGCGCCGAGTTCGTCCTGGATGATGGCGGCGGTATTGGGGCAGTAGCTGTCATTGGTCAGGCTGGCCAGCATGATCAGGTCAAGCTCGGCCGGATCCATGTCAGCGGCGGCGAGTGCGCGCCGGGAGGAAACGAGGCCGAGTTCGGAAAAATTGACGTGACTGACACGCCGCTCCCGGATGCCGGACCGGGTGACGATCCATTCATCGGAAGTGTCGAGAAAAGTAGCCAGATCGTGATTGGTGAGCCTCGCCGGCGGCACACACATGCCCCAGCCGGTGATCTCGGCGTGATACATCAATTTGCTCCTGTCCCGCATCCCGCAAGCAGTCCGGCTAATCCGGGGCCGGCAAGAACCGCCATGGGCCGACCCCGCATTGCCGGAAAGGTTTTGTAACCCGAGAAGCTTACTTGATTTTCATCCTGGTGAATACAGGCCCGGGCTGTTGCCGCCATGGAACGAATACCCGTGTCCTGATCAGGTAAACACCGCCCGGAACAGGAAGAAGAACAGAATCGACAACACCGCGCCCACGGGCAGGGTAATCAGCCAGGACAGCACGATGCGGCCCACCATGCCGAGATTCAGCGCGCTGACGCCCTTGGCGAGCCCCACGCCGAGCACGGCGCCCACCAGGGTGTGGGTCGTGGAAACCGGAATGCCCGTGCCGGATGCGATCACCACGGTAGTGGCCGCGGCAAGTTCGGCGGCGAATCCGCGGCTCGGGGTGAGATGGGTGATCTTGCGGCCGATGGTCATGATGACCCGGTAGCCCCAGGTGGCCAGACCCATCACGATGCCGGCGCCGCCCAGCAGCAGAATCCACTCGGGCACCGAGGATTCCCGGGCGAATATGCCGCCGGTCTGGACCACGCCCACCACCGCCGCCAGCGGGCCGATGGCGTTGGCCACATCGTTGGAGCCGTGGGCAAAGGCCATGGAACAGGCGGTGAACACCATCAGCACGCCGAACACTTTTTCCAGGTTATCGAGTTCATGGCCGTCCCCGGGCGCGTCCAGAGCCAGCCGCCGCAGCAGCAGGACCCCAAGCCCCATGGTGACCAGGCCCATGCTGACCGCCACCAGGGCGGTCTGGACGAAGTTGAATTCGAGGCTGGTCTGGCTCAGGCCCTTGATCATGGTCATCAGCGAGATGATGAATCCCACCAGAAAGATGTACCAGGGCACATAACGCCGCGCATTGGCGAGTGGGTCGTCGGTGTCGAGCACCAGTTTCTGTACGCTGAGAAAAAGACCCAGGGCGATGACGCCGGAGAATACCGGCGACACCACCCAGCTCGAGGCAATGGCGGCCACTTCGCCCCACATGACCGAATCCAGGGAAATACCCGCCGCCGCAAAGCCGATGATGGCCCCCACGATGGAATGCGTGGTGGATACCGGCCAGCCGCGCCAGGACGCCACCAGCAGCCACACCCCCGCCGCCAGCAGCGAGGACAGCATCCCGTACACCAGCAGTTCCGGGTTTTCCTCCAGCCCGGCGCCTTCCAGATCGATAATGCCGCTGCGGACGGTTTCGGTAACCTCGCCTCCCGCCAGATAGGCGCCGGCGAACTCGAACACCATGGCGATCAGGATGGCCTGCCTGATGGTGATTGCCCGGGCGCCCACCGAGGTTCCCATGGCGTTGGCCACATCGTTGGCGCCCACGCCCCAGGCCATGAAAAAGCCGAAAATCACGGCCATGGCGAGAAAAATCGTGCCGTACTGCGCGATGACTTCAGACATGAAAGCCCTTTGGAATCGGTTGGAAAGTTCCCCTGGTGGCGTGAGGCATTCGCCCCGGCGGTATTAAATCACCGATGACCCGCCCCGGCCATAGTCCAGCCGGGGATTTTTATGACAGTGCCGTAAAGAATGCCACCCGCCGTGGCTTCGGCTCCGGGTATTTCAGGAAGCGCCCATTCCAGGGAAATTCTGCGCCGAGCCCCTCCTGCCCGTCATTCTGCGCGGAGCGAAGCGCAGTCGCAGAATCTCGGGACACAGGCACCGAACTCAAGCTTTGGTCAGATAAAACATGCAGTCCTTGCGGGCGATTTCCGGATTGGTGGTAACCATGAACAGTTTCAGTTTCCGCTTCGGATACAGGCGCCCTTCAACGAGCCGGAAATATTCTGCCACCGGCAGTTCGCCATTGCCATTGCAAATCCGCAGATTGTTTTCCAGGGCGCCGGACACAAACCCAAGCAGGGTGCCGGCGCCCACATGGCCGAAATTGTAGTTCTCCACCGAGGGCAGCAGGGTCACGCCATCCGCAAGCAGGCTGTGCTCGCCATAGGCGATTTCGCTGCCCGGCGCGAGTTCCAGCCGCATGGGGTGATGGAAGTACTCCAGCGACATTTCGGACTGGCTCGCCTCCAGCACATTCTCGAAAGTGAAGTACCGCGTCAGGCCTTCCCCGGCAAGCAGCGCGGATTCCCGGTCTTCGGCGCCGCCGCATTCGATCGTAATGATGGGCATGTCGTCCCGGGTGCGCTCCATCAACGAGCCGAGCCGCAAATCGGTGACGATCATGCGCTGGGTGAACAGGGAAATCAGCGCTGCGTGTTGCGGCGCCATCACCGTGCTGATGCCGAAAGAGGGGCTCGAACCGGAAGTATTATGAACATCCACCACGCATTCCGGCCCGGCGGCGTCGATCAGCTCCATCATTTCCCGGGCGACCCGGTCGACCTCGGTATCGCCCCAGGGCGTGGTGAAACAGCGGTTCAGATCCTTGCAGTGGGGCAGCATCCGGTAGACAAAGCCCGGTTCCTGCTTGGCCGCATCCACCGAGGGAATGAAACAGAGCATGTTCACCGCCGGGCGCAGGCCGAGCCGCAGCAATTCGTACAGGGCGAACAGGCCGCCGGGTTCATTGCCGTGGAGGAGTGTGGCCACCACCCGCAAGCGGCTGCTGTCGTTGCCCGTCAGGTGGATGCAGGTGGGGCCGTGCAGGCGATGCAGAAACTCCATCGCGCTGGCGCCGATGGCCTGGGGGTCCGGGTCGCGCCAGTGGTGAAACAGCCCGGGGGCCGCTACCGCCGCGTCCTTGCGGGCTACTTCCATTGCGCCACCGGGATGTTGGCGGCGCTGTTGGCGCGGTACTGGCTGAGCATTTCGATAAGGGCCTCGCGCTTGTGCATGTCCCGGCGCAGTTCGGCGACCTTGTCGAGTTGCCAGCGGGCGCCGGTCATGCGCGCCGCAAAGCGCTCTTCGATCACCCGGAGCAGGGGCATGAAGTCGTCTTCGGGAAAGCCCATTGCCGCCAGCTTCTCCGGCACTTTCGGCAGCAGCTTCTCCAGCAGCGCCGGCGCCGGATAATACTCCGGCTGGATCTGGGTCCGGGAAGGCCAGAACAGGTCGGCCTCAAGGCCGCGCTGGGCGGCGCGATAAAAGTTCGCCGTGCAGTAGTTGAAGGGAATCGCCGGCAGCAGGTCGAGAATATGCTCCTGCATCACCTTGGTCAGGCCAATGGCGAGTACGGCATTGGCGAGCATGTCCACCAGGCTCGGCCCCGCCGGCAGGGCGCGAAACTCGATGCGCAAATGGCCGCCGTCGGCCGGGTCGTACACCGGGCGGTTCCAGAGCCAGATCGAACCCTGGTGCAGCCGCAGTTCATGCAGCGAGGGAATCCCGCCGGACTCGACCACCGCCACCGAGTCCTCTTCGTCACAGGTGGCCAGAATCGGCCGGTAGAGCATGGCGGCCTCGGCGAACAATTCGAAAGCGCCGCTGCGAATCCAGTTATTGCCGAAATTGACCCGGGCCGGAATCGGATGCATGGAGTCCCGGGGCCGGCAGTCGATGGACTGCTTGAACAGGGGGATGCGGGTTTCCTGCCACAGGCGGTGGCCGAACAGCGTCGGCGAGTTCGCCGCCAGCGCCACCACCAGGGGAGTGACCAACTGGGCGGCATTGTAAAATTCGGCGTACTCCGCCGCCAGCACCCGCAGATGAATCTGGAAGGAAGTATTGGCGCCTTCCAGGGTCACGTCATCCATGGCGAGCTGCAGGGTGTCGTCCCCGGAGATATTGATCGTGAAGGGCCCGCCCCGGATCTGGGTCAACTCCCGGGTCAGCGCCTCGAAGCGCGGCAGCTTGGTCATGGCCTCGTAGCCGGTGTCGGACTGTTGCAGGGTAGGCAGGATACCCACCGGCACCACCGAGCCGCCCCACTGCGCCGCGCAGGCATTGATCCTGTCGATGGCCGCGCTGGCCTCGCGCTGGGTATGGCGGAAGCAATGCCCGGCAATGGGGCAGGGGCTGAAGTTGTATTCGAGGTTGTAACGGTTCAGCTCAAGGGTAAGCTGCGGGTCGTCGAGTTCCGCAATGATCTCCTGATTCTTGTGCAGCGGCTGGCCCTGCGCATTGACGATGTACAATTCGAGTTCAGCGCCAAAAGTAATCTCCCCTTCGCCAAAGCCCGGCCTTTGCAGCAGCATTTCCAGTGCCCGGAGATTGGCCCGCAACCGCTTGCCGAATTTCTCGAACTGCGCACTGTCGAACTGCCCGGTAGTAATTTCCTGGCCCATTATTCCCGCTTTCCCGCTGCCTCTAACGAGGGACGCTAGACTACATTTTTGAACACCCCCGGTAAAGCAGCCGGACCCCCTCTTTCCCGTCATCCGCGCGCCCCTTTTTCCGTCATTCTGCGCGCAGTCGCAGAATCTCATTGGCGCAGGCTCGGCCTGAGATTCTGCGACTGCACTTCGCTCCGCTCCGCGCAGAATGACAGCAGGGAATTCAGTGTCAACAAGAGAATGCTTGACTCAACTCGGAAGCTTTGCGGCAATGCCCGCTTCCGAGTCGTTTGCTTACCTGCGAAAGCTCAAGCGAACCGACCTGGAATCGTTGCGGCTAATCACAGGGTGTCAGGGGCGCAAGGTGCCCACGAAAGGCGGAATGCTGCTTTTCGGCAAGGAGCGCCATCAATACTTCCCGGATGCCTGGATTCAGGCGGGCCGTTTTCGGGGGACCGACAAGGCCCATATTATCGACACACTGGAAATCAGGAGCCTTCCCTTGCATGCGGTGGAAGAGACTATTGCTTTCGTTCAGAAGCACTCTCTTCGCGGCATGGAGATTGGCGCCGTACGTCGCAAGGAACGCTGGAATCTCCCACCGGTGGCGGTGCGCGAAGCAATCATCAATGCCATCGTGCATACCGATTACTCCCAACACGGCGCGCCCATCCGGATTTCCATTTTCGACGACCGGCTGGAAGTGGAAAATCCCGGCCTGCTGCCTTTTGGCCTGACGGTGGATGATCTGCTCCAGGGCGTTTCCAAGCTGCGCAATCGAGTCATCGGCCGCGTATTCCATGAACTGGGATTGATAGAACAGTGGGGCAGCGGCATTCAGCGCATGGTTGCGGTTTGCCGCGACGCGGGTCTGGCATCGCCCGTTCTGGAAGAGATCAGCGCCCGATTCCGCGTGACGGTCCACACGTCCAGCACCAGCGCCCCCAGCGTCGACCGGACCGACCAGGCCGTGCTCGACGCCCTTGCGGATGACAAAGGACTATCGACCAGAGAGATCGCCAATGTCATCGGCCTGACCGCCCGCGCTACCCGCAGCCGCCTGCTCAAACTCGTCGAGCGGGGCCTGGTGCGCGTCATCGGAACCGGTCCGCAAGATCCGAGGCGACAGTATTTCAGGGTAGGGTAGATTGAATAATCGTGGCAAACGGCCCGGCATCAGTATACAATCCGCCTGAGGCAGCATCGCTAACTATTGTAATAACCAGCTGATTTATCAAGAAATAAAGGCGCCTTGCCAGCCTGCTGCTTGCAAGGTTCGGGTTTGAAAACTGGTGAACTCGAAAGAGAGCGAAAAGAGAGGCAGCGCCCGGATGATAGACGGAAGGAGTAACGGCAATTACACGCCGCAAGGTGACGGGGCATCTTTTCAACTAACTCTGCCCTATAGTACGGGCAAGCGGGGCATGATCTCCTGCTCTGACAACATTCCGTTCATGGAAAAACTACCCAATTCAATGTTCAAACTGATTGTAACTTCCCCACCGTACAATCTCGGAAAGTCATACGAGGAGCGATCTGACCTCAACGAGTATCTAAAGATGCAAGAGCGTGTGATTGATGAATGTGTTCGGCTGTTGGATGATCGCGGCTCTGTTTGCTGGCAAGTGGGGAATTATGTTCAAAATGGCGAGATTATGCCGATTGATACGCTTTTGTATCCGCTATTTCGAGCGAAAGGGCTAAAATTGCGCAATCGGATTGTTTGGCATTTCGGCCACGGTCTTCATTGCAAGAATCGATTATCCGGTCGCTATGAGACGATCAACTGGTGGACTAAAAGCGACGATTACACATGGAATCTGGATCCGATCAGGGTACCTTCGAAGTATCCCAATAAAAGGCACTTCAAGGGCCCGAATGTGGGGAAACTATCAGGCAACCCGAAGGGTAAAAATCCAAGCGACGTTTGGGCGTTTCCCAACGTCAAAAGTAATCATCCCGAGAAGACATGTCATCCATGCCAGTTCCCTGTTGAGCTTGTCGAACGTCTGGTCCTTTCGATGACCAATGAGGGTGACTGTGTATTCGATCCTTACATGGGAGTCGGATCTACGGTGGTCGCAGCGACCATGCATAACAGACAAGGTTATGGGTGCGATATCGTACAGGAATATGTTGATATCGCCCAATCCCGACTAGATGACATGGATTCAGGAACTCTCCGAACCAGGCCAATGGGGAAACCCATATACGAGCCAGGCTTGCCGAGAGGAGGCCACTGATGCAGATTGGAGCGAAGTATTCTCATTTAAATGGTGAAGAGTACTTGCTTGTACACAAACCAGAACTATGGCAGGAAGTTCAGGACGTCATTGCCAGCGTTGATGCAGCGGCGTACCCGCCGTTCCGCTCGTATTGGTTGGAGTGCTTCCATAATAAGCAAAGGAACTAACTTAAATCCGTTACTGCTCTCAGGTGTTGTACTATCTCTTTGTCGTACGCAAAAACCGCACATTCCCATCCCTCCGTGTAAACCCGATGCTGTCGAAGTATTCGAGGATTTCGATGCAGAGGTTGCGGCCGATGCCGGTGGCGTCGCGGAAGGCGATTACTGTGAAGCCCTGTTTGCCGCTGGCTTGGCCGGCCATTTGTTCTACCTTGGCGGCGAGGTTGTCGATGGTTTCCGGGAGGTAGTGGCGGTTGGGGGCTACCTTGACCAGTTGTTTGGAGATTTCTGCCTGGCGCAGTACCTGTTCGAGTTCCGGCAGGGGGAGGCCGGTCATTTCCGCGAGTTCCCGGGTGCGCGGCGGCACGAGTTCGGCCTGTTGCAGAATGGGGCGCAGCTTTTGCAGGAGTTGCTCGACCTGTTCGCCGAGGCGGGTGCTGTGGCCCGGCAGATGCAGCAGCGAGCCGCTGCGTTGCAGGGCGCCTTCTTCAAGGAGCCGTGCGGCAAGGGCCTGGAGCAGCGGCTTTCGCGTTCTTGCGCCGGCCAGCCCGGACAACTGCGACTCACCGATGCCCTGGCGGTCGGGATGGGCGCTGTGGTAGCCGGCGATGGCGGCGAGCAGGTTTTCCCGCTGCGCCTTGAAGTGTTCCTGGCTGAGCAATCGCGGATATTCACCGCCTTCGATACGCAGCGCCATGCAATTGGCTGGCGGCTTTTGCAGTTTCGCGGCGAGTTCTTGCACGCTTGCCGCCGACAGATTGCGGCACAGGCTGAACTGGTCGAGGTCCAGCCCTTGCGGCAGCAGGGCGGTCAGCGCGCTGCCGGCGGCGTCCGGCGGCTGGTCCATGGCGGCGAGCAAGGCCAGCCGTTCGGGAGTATCCCGGCCCCTGGCGGGTACGAAGATATCGACCACGGTTCCGCCGCCGAGGGTGCGGCTCGCGGCGGGGTCGCGCAGGATGAAGTGGTCGCCGTGGAGGGCGTGTACCGGTTCCCGGGTCTTGCACTGGAACCAGTCGCTGTCGCCGAGCCGGCGCAGGGTGGCCAGGTGATGCCCCGCGCCGAGGTGCAGGTGGTAGCGGGTATTGGGTTTGGGCTGCGCGACTCCCGGCAGCAGCCGCAATCGCGCATCGAATCGGCTCACGGGCTGGTGCGGCCCGGGTTCCAGCAGCCAGTCGCCGCGGCTGGCGAGGTCCTGGTCGAGGGTGATGTTGAGCGCGCCGCGTTCGCCTTCGCGCAACTGTTTGCGGTCCTGGTCGTGTACGCGGACGCCGCGCAGGCGGACTTCGGACCCGCTGCCGGTATGCAGCACGAAATCGCCCGCTGCGATTTCCCCGCTGCGGCAGCTTCCCGTCACGATGGTGCCGATGCCGCGCACGCTGAAACTGCGGTCCACCAGAAAGCGGAAGCGGCTTTCGCCGGATTTCGCCGCGCGCCGGTACTTGCCGAGCAGCAATTTGTGCAGAAAATCCGTGAGCCGGTCGATGCCGCTGCCGGAGATATTGGACACCGGGAAAATCGGCGCATCGGCGAGGGGGCCGCCGGCGAGGAGTTCGCGAATCCGGGACTTGACCTTGCCGATTCGGGTCTTGCTCGCCCGGTCGATTTTGGTCAGGGCCACACAGCCGGCGCGGATATCCAGCAAGTCGAGAATCGCCGCGTGCTCGATGGTCTGCGGCATGACGCCATCGTCCGCCGCCACCACGAGCATGGCGGCGTCCACCGCGCCCACGCCGGCGAGCATGTTGCCGATGAAATCGATATGCCCCGGCACATCGACAAAGCCGAGCAGGCAGTCGTGACCGTCGGCCTCATATTGCCGGTAGGCGAAGCCGAGGTTGATGGAAAGCCCGCGGCGCTTCTCTTCCGCCAGGGTATCGGTTTCGACACCAGTGAGATTGCCCACGAGCAGGGTCTTGCCATGGTCCACATGGCCCGCGCTGGCGATGGTCAGCGTGCGCTGGCGGGAAGGCGCATTGCTCATGGCGTGCTGGCGTCGTCCCGGCGCCTTTTCAACCGGGAGCGGGCGCGGCGCCAGGGCGATTGAAGCGCAGAATCAGGTACATCATCAGCGCCACGATCATCGCAACCACGAGGAATCCCGCGTTGAAGATGCCGCCGGTGACAATGCCATAGCCGATCGAGCCGGTGATCAGCGCGTAGTAGAGGAAGGGCAGCAGGGTCTTGCGAATGACCGCGCCTTCCTTGCCGACCAGCCCCACTACCGCCGAGGCCGCCACCACGTTATGTACGCAGATGATGTTGCCCGAGGCGCCGCCCACCGCCTGCAGGGCGACGATCCAGGTCGGGTCGACCAGAATGCGCTCGCCGACACCGAACTGGAACAGCGAGAACATCATGTTGCTCACGGTGTTGCTGCCGGCGACGAAAGCCCCGAGCCCGCCGATGAAGGTGGAAAAGAAGGGCCAGGCCGAGCCGGCGATATTGGCCACGCCTTCGGCCAGGGCGATGGGCATTTGCTCAAAACCCGCGCTGCCGCCGCTGGTATTGATGAACACCTGCACCATGGGCACGGTAAACACCAGCGCCGCCGAAGCCGGCAGCAGGGTGCGCAGTGAACTGCCGAGGGCGGCCTTGTATTCCGGCAGCCGCATGCCGTGGAGCAGAATCGTAAGCAGGGAGACGATGATGAAAATCGTTCCCGGCGACCACAGCGGCTGGAAAGAGGCATTGATATCGCTACCGAAAATCTGCGGCCAGGACCAGGTAATGAAGGGATTGGCGGAGCGCAACAAGGGCTCCATGCCCACCTGGGGCAGCCGCGTCAGAACCAGCAGGCCGGCGACGAACAGATAGGGCGACCAGGCTTTCAGCAGGTTCATGCGATGGTCCGGGTCGGGCACGTGGCCGCGGTCCTGCAGGGCGCCGGTCCATTCTTCCTCCCAGTCGGCGCGGTCGCCGAAATCCCAGGCCTCTTCTTCTTTCGGCACCAGAAAACCCTTGCGCGCCGCCGAAACCACAATGGCAAGCCCGATCAGGCCGCCGAACATGGACGGAAACTCCGGCCCGAACACCGCCGCCACGGTGACATAGGGAATCGTCATCGCCAGAGCGGCGAACAGGGCGAATTTCCACACCTGGAAACCCGCCGCGAAACTGCGTTCGGGGCCGAAAAAGCGGGTCATGACGGCGGTGACCAGCAGCGGCACGAAAGTCCCGGCGAGGGCGTGGATAATGGCAACCCTGGTGGCGACGAAAGCAAGGAACTCGTCCCATTCGCCAAAGCCGCGCTGCAGGGCGTAGGCGGCCATTTCCGGGTCCGCCGACAGCCCGGTGTTGATGCCCACCAGTATCGGTGTGCCCATGGCACCGAAGGAGACCGGCGTACTCTGGATGATCATGCCCGCCACCACGGCAGCCATCGCCGGAAAGCCAAGCCCCACCATCAAGGGCACCGCCACCGCGGCCGGCGTGCCGAATCCTGCCGAGCCCTCGATAAAGGAGCCGAACAGCCAGGCGATGATGATGACCTGCACCCGGCGGTCGGTGCTGATGTCGGAAAATCCTTCCCGGATGGCGTACATGGCGCCGCTCTGGCGCAGGGTGTTGAGCAGCAGGATGGCGCCGAAAATAATGAAGATCAGCGTCGCCGCGATAATCAATCCATTGAGGCTTGCCGCCAGAATCTGGGTCAGCGGCACCTGCCAGACAAACCAGGCAAGCACGAATGCGACGGCATAGGCGATGGGCATGGCGCGGCTCGCGGGCCAGCGCAGCAATACCAGGAAAACAGCCACCGAGATGATCGGCAACAGGGAAAGCAGGGCAAGCACACCGATACTCATGAGTTTTCTTCCCGGCGGGGTAGGTAAGGGGGAGCCTAGCAGATAAGCCCGGCTGCGCGTAACCCTTGGATGAATGTCATTCTGCGCGCAGTCGCAGAATCTCCCTGGGAAGCCACTGGATGAGATTCTGCGACTCCGCTTCGCTCCGCACAGAATGACGGTTGGGGGGCTTCGCTCCGCGCAGAATGACGGTTGGGGGGTTTCGCTCCGCGCAGAATGACGGTTGGGGGGCTTCGCTCCGCGCAGAATGACGGTTGGGGGGCTTCGCTCCGCGCAGAATGACGGGTGAGAACTGGTCGGCGCAGCCGATCAAAAGCGCAGCTTTTGAAAGCTCGAACGGCTCGCCAAGGGTGGCGAGACCGGGGTGTGGCGAAATCTCATCAGCCACGCCAGGGACCGCCTGGCTGCCTGCCTGTCACCTGCGTGGGATTCTGTGACTACACGCAGCTTTTGAGTCTCGCCTGGGCTGCCGCGAGCCTTGCCACGGGAACCCGGGGCGGCGAACAACTCACGTAATCCAGGCCCTGGCGCTGGAAAAACTCGATGGATGCCGGGTCTCCCGCGTGTTCGCCGCAGATGCCGAGCTTGATGCCCGGATTGGCGCCCCGGCCGCGCTCCACCGCCATTTCGATCAACTGGCCCACGCCGCTCTGGTCAAGACTGGCGAAAGGATTCTGGTTGAAAATCTCCTTCTTCTTGTATTCGTCAAAAAACATTCCCATGTCATCCCGGCTCAGGCCGAGGGTCGTCTGGGTCAGGTCATTGGTGCCGAAACTGAAGAAGTCGGCTTCCTCGGCGATTTCGTTGGCGGTGACCGCGGCCCGGGGAATTTCCACCATGGATCCCACCTGATAATCGATGGACACATGCTGGCGCTTCTGCACCTGCCCCGCGACCCGGTGCACCGTGCGCAACTGATCGGCGAGTTCAGCCCTGAATCCCACCAGCGGGATCATGATTTCCGGCGCCACTTCCATGCCCTGCTTGACCACCTGGGCCGCCGCCTCGAAGATCGCCCGGGTTTGCATTTCGGTGATTTCCGGATGCAGGATGCCGAGCCGGCAGCCGCGGCAGCCGAGCATGGGGTTTTCCTCGTGCAGCGATTTCACCCTTTCGATGACGTATTCGAAGGAGACACCGAGCTTGACCGCAAGCTGCCGCCGCACCAGATCATCGTGCGGCAGGAACTCGTGCAGGGGCGGGTCGAGCAGGCGAATCGTCACCGGGCGGCCTTCCATGGCGCGGAACAGGCCGATGAAGTCCCGGCGCTGGTAGCCCAGCAGTTTCTTCAGGGCCTGCTTGCGCTGGACCTGGTCCGCCGCGAGGATCAACTGCCGCATGTAATTGATCCGTTCGCCTTCGAAAAACATGTGTTCGGTGCGGCACAGGCCGATGCCCTCGGCGCCAAAGCGCACCGCCTCTTCCGCCATGGCCGGGGTGTCGGCATTGGTGCGGATTTTCAGGCTGCGAACCTCGTCGGCCCAGTGCATCACGGTATTGAACTGCTCGAAGGTGTAGCTGTTTTCCGGCTTGAGGCCGCCGCCGAGCACCCGCTTCACTTCCGAGTCGGCGCTTTCGATCATGCCCTGATAGATGACGCCGGTGCTGCCGTCGATGGAGATGTAGTCTCCCTCGCGGATCACATGCCTGCCGGCGGTGAGGGTTTTCCTGTCATAGTCGATGCGGATCTCGCTGGCGCCGCAGACGCAGACCTTGCCGAGTTGCCGCGCCACGAGGGCGGCGTGGGAGGAAACCCCGCCGCGGCAGGTGAGAATGCCCTGGGACAGCAGCATGCCCTTGAGGTCTTCCGGCGAAGTCTCGACCCGGCACAGAATGACCTTGTTGCCATCGCGGACTTCAAGCTCCGCCCGCACCGTGGTGAACACCACCCGCCCGGTGGCGGCGCCGGGGCCCGCGGGCAGGCCCTGGCCAATGGCCGCGGCGGACTTGAGCGCCTTGGGGTCGAATACCGGCACGAGCAGTGAATCGATGGATTCGGCGGGAATCTTGAGCAGGGCGGTCTCCTTCGACATCAGCCCTTCCCGCTGCATCTCGAACGCGATCCGCACCGCCGCCTGGCCCGTGCGCTTGCCATTGCGGGTCTGCAATATGAACAGGCGACCGTTTTCGATGGTGAACTCGAAATCCTGCATGTCCTTGAAGTGTTGCTCCAGGGTTTGCCGCACCTGCATCAGTTCGCGATAACTGTCCGGCATTTTCCGGGCCATGCCGCTGATGGCCTCCGGCGTGCGCAACCCCGCCACCACGTCTTCGCCCTGGGCGTTGATCAGGTATTCGCCATAGATCCCGTTTTCGCCGTTGGCCGGGTCCCGGGTGAAGGCGACTCCCGTGGCGCTGTCCTCGCCGGCATTGCCGAACACCATGGCCTGGACGTTCACCGCCGTGCCCCATTCGGCGGGAATGCGGTACTGCTGGCGATACAGCACCGCCCTTTCGTTGTTCCATGAGCCGAACACCGCGCCAATGGCGCCCCATAACTGCTCGCCCGCATCCTGGGGAAAATCCCGGCCCGCCCGGCGCCGGATCAGGGTCTTGTAGCGCCGCACGATGCTGCGCAACCGGGTGATCCCCAGCTTGCCGTCGGACTCGACCCCCGCCTTTTGCTTGACCGCATCGAGAATCTTGTGGAATGGATCTTCCTCCTCTTCGCTACGCGCCCGCACACCCATCACCACATCGCCGTACATCTGGATGAAGCGGCGATAGCAGTCCCAGGCGAAGGCGGGATTGCCGGAAACCTCCGCCAGCCCTTCCACGGTTTCGTCGTTGAGGCCGAGGTTGAGAATCGTATCCATCATGCCGGGCATGGAGTCCCGTGCGCCGGAGCGGACCGAAACCAGCAGCGGATTGTGGCGGGCGCCGAATTTCTTGCCCATCTGCTCTTCGATGCTGGCAATGGCGGCGTCAATGGCCCTGGCCAGGGAAGGCGGATACTGTCGTTCGTTTTCGTAAAACCAGGAACAGACGTCGGTGCTGATGGTGAATCCCGGAGGCACCGGCAGGCCGATGGCGGCCATTTCCGCCAGATTGGCGCCCTTGCCGCCTAGGGTGTCGCGCATACCGGCATGGCCGTCGGTTTGCCTGCCGAAGGCGAAGACGAATGTTGGGTCGTTGTCTGTGTCCGGGTCCGGTTTCGTGGCGAGGGATGTATTCATGATTATCCTGTCGAAAAGGGTAGTTTTCGGCAGTCAAGACCGCAGCATGCCAAGCGAAGTTCATTCGCCGGCTCCCAGGGTCCGACTGCGTGGTTCCCGATTCCGCGGCGGCTTTGTCATCCAGTTGTGCGGAATCGTCGTCCGCCGGGAGCGGGCAGAATAATTTACCCGCCAGGCAAAATCCAGCGCTCGAGAACGGAAGCGGCAATTCTCATTTTGGCGCTTTAACCCTCATGTCATTCTGCGCGGAGCGAAGCGCAGTCGCAGAATCTCACGGGGGATTCTGCGAGTATGTTCATGCCATCCCTGGCGAGACACTTCTGGATTTGCCACACCCAAGTCTCGACAATCCAGTCGCCGAGCGTAACTCGGCACCGCTCAGGACCGCTCGGCACCGCGCACGAAGCTGCGCTTCGTAAACGCTTGCCCTCGCCCACGTCGAGCCGTTCTGTCCTCGAAAAGCGGTGTTTTTCGTCGGCTGCGCCGACCGGACCTCACTCCGCGAAAACGCGCAGGCCCCAGGGAAGTTCTGACCTGGTCAGCGCGGAATAACCGGCAAAATCAGTCTGGATGGATGTTGCTCGCTCATGTGTATGGTCTGCCGAGCCACTTCCATCTCCGTGGTCCTGGCGAAGGTTGCGCCGGTATTGAGGTTTCTGGCCAGCCTGGGATAGTTGCTGCTGGTGACATCGAGGCGCAGGCGGTCACCCGGTTGCAGCAGGTAACTCGTCGCCCACAGGTCGATGAGGTACGGGTAGACGGTATCCGGTTGCAACAGTTGCTCTTGCTCGAAACCTTCCCGGAAGCGTGCGCGAATCACGCCGTCCACGAGATTGAACGAGAAACCGTCAGGCTTGACGACCACCAGCTTGGCCATGAAATCGGTATCCACCGCGCTGCTCGAAGCGTAGATTTCGGCAGACAGGGGGCCGGTGATTTCGGTCTCCTCGGCAAAGGGTTCCGTCAGGAAGCGCAGAATGTCCCGCCGGTCGTCGAGAGGACGCTGATCGTGGGGTCCGCGCAAGGTGGGCTCCATGATATTGCCGCCCAGGGTTGGCGTCGGGTCGGCGGGGTCGTAGTCGTACTGTAACTCCCCGACCGTCTCCACCGATGCCGTCAACGAAAGCGAGCCGTCCTCGCGCAGGAAGTAGTCGGTATACACGGTGTTGGCCAGCGGCCACTGGTCCTCCTCGCGCCATGCGTTTTCGCCCATCACGAAAATCCGGATCGGCTTGCCCCCGGGCGCCGGGCCGTCTTTCAGCCAATGATCGAACCATTCCAGCAAGATGTCCTCTACCCCGATCAGGGCATCGGTACCGAAGTCGATATCTCCCACCGTGGACGACTGATTCCAGCCATGGGGCCAGGGGCCGATGATCATTCGCTGGCCCTGGCGCGCGGTCTCGGTGGCGGCTTCCCGGGTCATGGTCTGATAGCTGCCGATGGTGCTGCGCAGGAAAACATCGTACCAGCCGCCCATGTTCAGGGCCGGCACCGACATTTCGGGCGCCCGGGCTTCGAGATTGAGCGGTCGCCAGTAGGCATCGTAAGTCGGGTGCGCCAGCCAGTCCTGGAAATGACGCACATCGAAGCCCAGGCTTTCTCCCAGGGTTTCCAGGGGAAGATGGCCGATGCCATTGATCCAGTCGATTGGGTAGCTCATGTTCGTACGGCTGCCGGCCTGGGCGATGCCCCAGCGCGCCCGCGACAGAAGCGAAAAGGCGCCACCGGGATAGGCGACATCGCGATAGTAGTTGCCGGGGCTTACCGCCGGGGCGATGGTGACCAGCGCGGGATTGCGATTCAGCGCCGCCAGCCATTGCACGGACGCCAGGTAGGAAGAGCCGAACATGCCCACCTTGCCGTCCGACCAGGGCTGCCCGGCAATCCACGTCAGGGTATCGTCGCCGTCGTTGATCTCCTGGAAATAGGGATACCAGCGACCATCGGAATCGTAACGTCCCCGCACGGTCTGAAACACGAACGCGTAGCCGTTGGCGGTGGCGAACTTCGCGTAGCGCAGGCGCAAATCCGTCGATCCATTGGAATACATGTCGCGGACGAGCAGGGTGGGAAATCGACCGCCTTCCTCGGGCAGATACACGTCGGTCATCAGGCGAACGCCGTCGCGCATTTCCACCGGCACATGGTAGAAGGCCTGGACCGACTCCGGAAAGTCTCCCTCGTAGTTCTGAAAACTCTGGCCGCAAGCCGGACCGGCGGCGAACAAGAGCAGGGCAATGCATAGTTGGGAAACCTTGGGCATGGGATGTCTTCCTCGGTTGCTATCGGTTCTGCGGCGGGGAAATCGCGCAGCCTGGACGGACCAGGGAGTTTGACTCTAGCAGGAGTGGCCGGGTACTGGCAAAGCCCTGTCGGGCGCCAACTCAGCTTCCAGACGGCCGCCACAGACGATGCTTCCGAAAACGCGCATCAAGCAGCTCCAATCGAATTACAAGGTTTGGTGGCCTGTCAATTTCCAATCTCGAAAAATCGATTGAATTTTGTCTGCAAATTTTGCAAACGATTCATCTTGTTGCGCTGCTCTCTTGATATCCATCTGACTCACGATATCTTCGGCAAATTCTATGCCACCCAAGCTTGGAACAATTCCCGTTTCTCGAATGGCGGTCGTGAGCAAGTGCTTGTATCGACTTCGATCACACTTCAAATCAGGCGACGCGCAGCCTTTGCCGAATACAGATTTGAATGCTGCCCCATCAAGTAACAACCACCTTTCGATATGTGGATCAGGAATCGCTTGTACAATTGGTGCGCAGGGATTTTCGATACGAAATTCTTTCGACCTATGTCGAAATCCTTTGCAGTTCGCATCTGTCGCAATAACTATAAGGTCAGGTGTTAATTCATTCAATGATTCCAATTCTTGCAGAAAACGCGCAAATTCGGTTACTACTCTTCCATATCCTCGCACTGCGCTTCGCCACTGAAGGTTCAGTTTCGACACATTTTCGGCTGCAAGTTTTTTTATTAGAGCTCCAATAACTTGTTGGTGGGCAAAGTCTTCGCCGAATAATGCTACGTTATGCATCGAAATCACCACGAAGAATACGATCGGATACCGGAAGACTTTCCTTGTTGTCATCTAAAACTTTCTCTATATCATCTTCGCGTCCCAATGCTCCCAACGTGGAAAATAGAGTGAATGGATCAATTCTGGTTGCTCGCTGATTGCTTCTCACGGCAAGTAAAGAATCATCCGGAAGAAGATCAGGTAAAACGGGAGAATGTGTTGTGACAATGTACTGGGTATTTTCTGATGCCGTGCGAGTTTTGAGCAATTCAGCGATCAATTGTATGCGACGTGGATGAATTCCATTTTCAGGTTCCTCAAATCCAACTAGCGAAGGGCCTTCCTTGGCGCCCGCCAAGGCTAGAAGCCCGAGAATTCTGAGAGTTCCTTCTGAAAGGACCCTTGCCGGAATCGCAACTCCGCTTTCAATTAAACGCAGTTCAACCTCTCCTACATCGTTTACGTCCACTTCTATTGCATCGATATTGGGCAGCAAAGTATGTAAAGCTTTCTCCAACGCCTGGAATTGAAGAGGTTCAAGAGCTTGCAGGGTTCGAAGAAAAGCGGCAAGATCCTCACCCATAAGGCCGATATGACGAACCTCTTTTATGGGATTGACTGCGCGCATTCTTTCTCTGGGCTCAAAGTAAAAGAATAGCCAACTTTCCAGTTCCCGATGTGCCGCTACCAAATGTGGGTAGTGAGGCGCATAGTGCGGCTTTGACAGAATTGTATGGTCGAGATATCTGTCATGATAAGTTGGATGAGCTTGCCCTTCCAGGCGCAAGTGGATTTTCTCTCCCTGGCGTTCAATAAATGGTCTACGATTCCGAGTTGGCATCCCCTTGTTGTTGAGGGCGGCAAGATACTCATCCGTTACTCTTAATACTCCGGATTTTGGCAACATTTCGACTTCGACGCGATAACGTAGATTCCGCTCACGAACTTCAATCAAATTTCCTTCCCGCTTCCCAACCGAGGTACCACCACTCGGCCTGCGAATTTCCCTGATTTGTTTGTTGACCGACTTCACGACAGCATCGGAAAGCTGCAAATCGGCTTCAATCGAAAACACCAGGCTTTCCTTTTCAATCAAGCCGCGGATTCCCCGTTCTCCCACAGTGAAAGATTCAATGGGTTTGCCGCGATACGGGGGTTCGAATGCTTCCTTGAGAGTCCGGCTCGTTCCAAGTTTCGAAAGCAGTTGGAGGGCATCGAGAAAATTACTTTTGCCAGCTCCATTCGGGCCGAACAAGACGCTTAGGTCGAGCAGCGTAACCTCAACATCGTGCAAGGACTTGTAGCCCTTGATGTGAATGCGCTTAAGCATGTGCTTGAGTTCCTGAACATTACAGTGAAAGAATACTTCATTCTTGGTCAATACGACAGTTATGTGTGTGGTAGCTTGGCGCTTATGGCCGCTATTACGCTTACTGCGCCCCCTCTGGACCCGGTGTTCCCGGCAGCTTGGACATGCGTGTTCTGGTATGCTGGGCAGAATGACGTAAGTGGTTCAACCACCTATGAAAAATTGGATAATCCTTGTACTGTTCCTCTTCATCCAGCCGGCGCTTGCGCTGGAGCGGGCAGGCTCCCGGGCCGGATCAACTTCCCAAAACGTGTAGTGTTGGCTCAGTTTCCGCTGACTTCCGTGAGCAGTTTCCCGGACTGGAACCAGGAATCGAGATTGTCGATGACGAGTTGGCCCATGGCGGCCCGGGTTTCCCGGGTGGCGCTACCGATATGCGGCAGCAACACGACGTTATCCATGGCGAGCAACTCCTCCGGGACCTGGGGCTCATTGGCGTAGACATCGAGCCCCGCGCCGGCAATCAGGCCCCGCCGCAGCGCCTGCACCAGGGCGGACTCATTCACGCTGGAGCCGCGTCCCACATTGATGAGAATTCCCTCTGGGCCGAGTGCGGCGAGTACTTCGAGGTCCACGATTCCATGGGTTTCCGCCCCGCCCGGCAGCACATTGAGCAGGATATCGCTGTGCTGCGCGAGTTCCCTCGGAGAGTCGTAACAGGGAAAGGCTATGTCCGCCTTCGCCCTGCGATTGTGATAGGCGAAGCGCAGGCCAAGCGGCTCGGCCCGGCGCATCACCGCGCTGCCTATGCGGCCAAGCCCAAGTATGCCGAGAGTGCGCCCCGCCAGCCCCCTGCCGAAGGGAAACGGCTCTTCGCGCCATTTGCCGGCGCGGACAAAGCGGTCGGCGTTGACGATGTCCCGGGTAGTCGCCAGAATCAGGGCGATGGCAATATCCGCAACCGCGTCATTCAGCACATCGGGTGTATTGGTGACGGCAATTCCCGCCTCGCCCGCGCGCCCGAAATCGATCCCGTCCACGCCAACCCCAAAACAGGAAAGCACTCGCAGCGACGACAGTTCATAGACGATGTCGTCACAAACCCAGGAAGCGCTCGCCGCCGCCTCACAGCGCCCATCAAGCTCCGCAATCAACTCCCGCCTGCCACTCCCGGACAGCCGCCACAAATGATGCGTCCGATAACGCGCGTCGAGTTTGACGATGGTGTCGGCGTGGAAGTTGTTAGCGATCAGTAGTGAGGGCTTGTCAGGCATGCGTCCATGTCCCATTCGAAAGAGTTGCAAGTATACGGGCAAGACGATTCTTGTGGAACTGTGATATAACCGCATTCATTGGGAAACAGGGGATGCGCTATGGCTGACAAACGTTGGATCGACGCTATCAAACAAGTACTGAGCGATGCGAATGGTTCAATGTCCCGTGTGGAAATAGCAGATGAAATTACCTCAAGGGGCCTAAGGAGAAGCGTCGGCGCCACTCCCGCCAGACATCCAGTCATTGATCAATACGTTAGAAGCTGTATTGATAGAGTCTCTGGAGCCCAGGCAAAACCGTCGGCGAGGGGACTATTTTTCAGAAATTGAATTTATTCAAAAGGTTGATCCGGAAATACGCGAAAAACAAAAGAAAGATCTTTTTCAAGAATTTATAAATTCGAAATAGGAAAACTTTATTCTTCCAAATTCAAATCACGAATCACTGTCCTCAGGCAATTGAACCGAACTTCTCGTGATTGAATCAGCAGCGAAGGCGAATACGGCCTGATAGTAGTGGGATTGTTGATCATAGAGACTTGGCTCCAGATAGCCATGAGGACCGTGTCTCATCGCCATTTGGTGCGTCCATTGTCCACGAATCGCTACTTCTATCTGCTCTATGGCATCCAGCACCAGCAACCGAAACCTTCGATCAAATTTGTACAGCGGAAGCCTACCCGCAGTTTTCAGGAATCCTTTTCTCAACTCGTATGGGATGCTTTCCAAAGCCGGACGACGAGGCGGTGGTCATCTTCGATGAAGTCCGGTTCGGTGCTGTTGTGGCTTCGCATGGAATCGATGATCCGGTGACGGACTCCCATTCCATAGTGCTCCACGTAACCGTAGTCGCGGAGAATTTCCTTGAGCAACTCATTGCGGGCCACGCGAACGACGCCCTCTTTCATTTTCTCCACGGTTACGCCGTTGGGTAGGCGCCCTGGCGAGATGACTTCCAACCGGTCTTCGTACAGGGAGAGTTCGATATCCGTCCCCTCGCGAGCGTAGTCCCGGTGAGCTGCAGCATTTACAATTGCCTCCCGCACCGCATCGAGCGGGAAGGCCTTCTTTCTGCGCCGGCGACCGCCTTCAAGCCAGGCGGTGCTTCCCATGTTGCGTTGGGCGAAGTCTATCGCAATGTCGATAACGCCTTTGTCCAGTATCACGCCGCGCTTCGAAAAGGTGGAAACCAGCGGTCCCCTGATTCGCTCTTCGTCAATGGTGTTGTAATCCTTCTCGACGCCTTCGAAAGCCGCCGCGGTCACGCCAGCCTGGGGCAGGCGGCGATTCGGGTTCGATCCAAACAATAAAAGCCCCGCAACAGACGCCTGTAACTCACCGCCCGACTCGACAAGCAGGTCCGAGTTGCAAAGCAGGTTCTGCCAGCTTTCAAGGTCTGAGCGGGATGGCTCAGGCCTTTTCAGGATGTTCTGGAAGTAGTTCTCTATGCGGTCCATGTCGAGACTTCCCAGCGTGGTGTCCTGTACGCCCTTGATTTCGTACCGCACCAGTTTCGACGCCTGGTACAACCGGCCTTCCTCCTCGCGTGTCGCTGCTCTGGAAGTGCTGCCGGCCCGGCTGTAAGTGACCCAGGAGTTGCCCCGCAGGGCCTTGTACGGCTTTCCGGGGCTATCTGCGGTCAGTTCGATAACGCCCACCATTTTGCCTTGTTCCACTTCGATGCATGTCCATACAGGAATCACGGTCGGCTGCAGATTGTGGCGGGCGATATTCATCACCCATTCCTCAGCGTCTTTCCTGTTTCTGGCAAGCCCCGAGATTTGTCCTTCGTCCTCCACGCCAAGCAGTATGGCGCCACCTTCCAGGTTCAGCAGGGCGGACATTTCTTTCGCAATATCTTCAGCCCGGCAGTCATCGCGCTTGAATTCGACACGCGAGCCCTCACCGCCGGCGACGAGTTCAAACAGGGTCTCTTTGTTTATCATGGTTTCGTCGATCCGGATCGTCTTGAATTGAATCTCGCGCCTCTGTCATCGGGGACTCCAGACATACAACCTTGAGCGAACGGCATCCTACCATGCCCTCGGGCAACCAACGAAGCTTGAGCAAATGCAGCGGCAGCCTGTGATAAAGTTTGCGGCCCCGGGTTGAATCCGGCCAGGAGCCTGCGCCGCAGGAATTCGCGAAAGCGAAAATTCGCTATCGCCGTGCCCCTGGCCGATCAGTTGAGGCGAATATTGGTGAATATGCAACGAAATCGAGCGGCCAGGGGCGTGGATGAGAGCGGATTTGCAGCCGTGAATTCCTGTGGCGCAGGCTCCTAGTGTGAGGCGATACAGGTCAACAGTGACGGAGCTTCTGAAATCCCTGCCTTCGGTGGACCGGGCGCTCAATGCGCCGGAGCTTGCGGGCCTGGTTGAGGAGTATGGCGCCGGGGCTTGCAAGCGCGCGGTGCAGGGGGAGCTTGCGGCGTTGCGCGAGGCGCTGCGGGCGGGAAGCCCGGAGGTGGGGGAACTGGTGCAGGCGAGCCGCTTTCCCGGAGCCTTGTTTGATTCGGTGCGGGACAGGCTGGGGGCGGAGTTCAGCGCCTCGCTCAAACCGGTGTTCAACCTCAGCGGCACCGTGGTGCATACCAATCTCGGCCGTTCGGCCTTGCCGGAAGAGGCCATTGCCGCCATGACAGCGGCTGCGGCCCATGCCTGCAATCTCGAATACGATCTCGACCAGGGCCGGCGCGGCGAACGCGACAGCCATCTCGAAGCACTGTTGTGCGAACTCACCGGCGCGGAGGCGGCCACCATCGTCAACAACAATGCCGCCGCGGTCTTGCTGGTGCTCAATACCCTGGCCGAGGGCCGGGAAGTCGTCATTTCCCGGGGGGAACTCGTGGAAATCGGCGGGTCCTTCCGCATGCCCGACATCATGCGCAGCGCGAATTGCATTTTGCGGGAAACCGGAACCACCAACCGCACCCATTTGCGCGACTACGCCAACGCCATCGGCGAGGGCACCGCACTGCTGATGAAAGTCCACACCAGCAACTATGAGGTGCGCGGATTCACCCGTTCGGTGGCCGGCGGCGAAATCAGCAAGCTTGCCGCCGAGCGCGGCCTGCCTTTCGTCAATGATCTGGGTTCGGGCACCCTGGTGGATCTGACGCGCTACGGGCTTCCCCACGAACCCACGGTTGCCGCGGCGCTTGCCGAAGGTGCGGGCCTGGTTACCTTCAGCGGAGACAAGCTGCTCGGCGGCCCACAGGCGGGCATCGTCGTGGGCCGGCGCGAGCTTGTGGAGAGGCTGCGGCGCAATCCCCTCAAGCGCGCCCTGCGGGTGGACAAGATCACCATCGCCGCGCTGGGAGAAGTTCTCAAGCTGTACCGGGATCTTCAGCGCCTGCCGCAAAGGCTGCCCATGCTTGCGGATCTGTCACGCTGCGCCGCGGAGATTCGAGCGCTGGGCGAGCGCTTGCTCGAACCGGTTTCCCGGGCATTGGGGAGTGGCGTGCAAGTGACCCTGGTGGATTGCAAAAGCCAGATTGGCAGCGGCGCACTGCCGCTGGAGCAACTCGACAGCACTGCCCTGTGTGTCGAGCCACTTGCGCTCAAAGGGGGCAAGGACGCGGCCTTGCAACAACTCGCCGGGCGATTGCGGCGGCTGCCGCGGCCGGTGATCGGCAGGATTCACGATGGCAGGCTGTTGCTGGACCTGCGCTGCCTGCGGGATGAGGAAGACTTTCTGGCCCAGTTGCTCCAGGAGCCTGCGCCGCAGGCTCCTGGTCAGGTTTGACCGGTTGAGGGTGTCCCCACCCGTCATTCTGCGCGCAGTCGCAGAATCTCCATGCGGGGATGCTGGATGAGATTCTGCGACTTCGCTTCGCTACGCGCAGAATGACGGAGGGTGGCTTCGCTACGCGCAGAATGACGGAGGGTGGCTTCGCTACGTGCAGAAAGACGAGTAGGGTGGCGATTCACCACTCAGGCGGTTTGCCCCGTCGCGACGTGCCGCTGGCCATAGCGAAAGCTCAGCAGGGAAAGCAGTGCGGCAATCAGCATGATCACCAGCAGGGGATAGGTGGTTCCGTTATAGACCGCCGCCACGAGTTGCGCCGCCAGCGCCGAAAGCATCATCTGCATGAATCCGGTCAGCCCCGATGCGCTTCCCGCCACATGGGGAAACTGATTGATCGCCACAGCCTGGGCATTGGGCAGGGTAACGCCGTTGCCAATAAGGGTAAGCGCCACCGGCAGGAAAAGCGCCATGGGGTGGCGCAGGCCGGCGAATTGCAGGACAAAGGCGAGACAGATGCCGGCAATGGCCACTGCGATGCCGATCACGATCAGCCGGTCCGGCCCCAGGCTGTGGCTGAATTGCCGGGAGATGAATGAGCCCATGACGAAGCCGCAGGGCAGCATCATGAAGTAGTAGCCGTATTCGTTGGCCGGTCTTTGCAGCACCGAGACGACGATTTCCGGGCCGGCGGAAATGAAGCTGAAGAAGACCATGGAAACAAAGGCGATCGTGAAGGCGTAGCCACTGAAGGCCCTGGAGGCGAGCAGTGTGCCGAAGGTTCGCAGCATCGAACCGACACCGTCGAACGGCACGGACTGCCCCAGGGTTTCCGGCAGGCTGAATCCGATCAGCAACAGCATGGCGAGGCTGAAGACGGCGATTGCCGTGCCGGTCGCCTGCCAGCCGAAATTGACCAGCAATTCGCCTCCCACCGCCGGGGAAACCATGGGAATCACCACCATGGCCATGACCAGGGTGGACATGACCCGGGCAACCTCGCCGGGGCCATGGACATCGCGCACGATCGCCCGCGCCAGCACCAGCCCCACGGCGGCGCCGAACGCCTGGATCACGCGGCCGATGATGAGTACTTCGATACTTGCGGCAAGGGCGCACAGCAGGGAACCCAGAAACGTGATGAGCAGGCCGATCATGATGATGGGCCTGCGTCCGAAGCGGTCCGAAAGTGGCCCATAGGCCAGGGTGCCCAGGGCGATGGATCCCATGGAAAGGCTCAGGGTCAACTGGGCGATATCGCCGCTGACGGCGAAATCCTGGCGGATGGCCGGAACTGCGGGCAGCAGGATCTGGGTGGCGGTGGGCCCCAGCGCGGAAGTGGCCGCGAGCAGGAGAATCAGCCGCTTTGACAAGGTGTTGCGGTCGGTCACAAGCGTTCCGTGAAGAGGAAGGTCCGGCTATGGAAGCTCTGATCAAGTCAGAGAATGCCTGTCGACCCTGTCAATCGCTGGACAACAGATCCGGGCGGTTTTCCATGCGTCTGGCGCCATTGGCGAGAATCACGCTGGAGCCGCGCAGGATGGAGCGCTGGGCCATGCTGATGTCGAATCCCGGCCCGAAGGCCCAGGTATGAAAAGCCTTGCTCGCCTCGCCAGCGGTTTCAGCAGGCGCATGATAGCACGACAGGTTGTCCCCCGACCGGGTTCGCAGGCAGACTGCGCCGTCGTCTCCCACCTCCAGCAGCAAACCGTTGTCGTGCTCGCGGAATCGCGGCGAAGCCCGCAGTAAATCCGCAAGTGCCCGGGACGGGCCGCCGCCGGCAATGCTTACACTGACCGGCAGGGCCATGCCGAGCCGGCGGGTAATTCCCGGGTCGCCGCCCAGGGCGGACGCAAAACTCTCCAGCGCCGGCTCGTGGCGGCCCAGTCTCCAGAGCGCATCGCCCATTCGCGCCTGCGCCCGCGCCCGCAGCAACACTTCCTCGGCGGGCAGTTCGGCAAGGGCCAGCCCGGCCTGGGCGATGACTTCATCTTCCGCGCCATCCACCGCCGCCGCTTCGCTGAGCCAGGCGTGGTAGTAGCCGATGTTCAGGTCGAAAGCGCCTGCGGCGCGGGCGTCTTCCAGCGCCTGGCGCACGACGCCCGCGCCGATCATGCGCACCAGGTCGGGCTCGACCCATTCGGGAATATGCACATCGAGTGGCGCATAGGGCCGCAGCCGGTTGAGCAGGATGTCCCGGCGGGTAAATAGCGAAGCCGCGTAGCGTTCCGAGCGCCAGGCGTCGAACCATAATCCGGCGGCCCGGATTCGCGAGCCGAGCACCGCGCCGATGCCGTCTCCCGCGCCCTGTTCCAGTTGCATCTGGTACTCCATCCGGCTGGCGATGGCGTGCAGCAGCGCGGCAAAAGCGTTCTTCTGGAAATCGTCGGCGCTGTAGGAGCCATTGCGGTCCGGCTGGTTCAGCGCGGCGGCGGCGAGCAGGCGGGCGTCCTCGGCGTAGCCGGCCACGAGCATGAAGGCGGCGCTGACCAGATGATGCTCGGCGCGATTCATCACGCCGACGATGGGCTTTTGCTGCTCGCGCCAGACGAGCATCCGGTCCAGCGCCGTGCGGGCCTCGTCAAGGCGGCCCTGGCTCATGGTCAGATAGAGCTTGTAAATCCAGGGGTCGGCCACACTGTCCGGGTTGAGCGTGCGGGTGGCGCGGTCGAGATAGTCCTCGGCGGCCTGCATTTGCAATAGGGAAAGTGCCACTTCCGAGGCATTGGTCAGGTACACCGTATCTCCCGCGCTCGATTCACCGGCGAGATTCTCGTCTTCGCTGATGGCCCGGTTGCACACCGCCATGGAGTCCACCGGCGCCAGGCTCGCCAGTTCCACGGCGCACAGGGTATTCCAGGCCCGGGCCCGCTCGCGCTCGTTTTCGCTATTGTCCAGTACCGCCATGGCGCTGGCCCGGGCGGCGTCGTACTGTTTCAGCTTCAGCAGGGGCCAGCCGCGAAAGGACTCGATTTCCTGACCATAGATTTCATGGATCTTGTCGAGATATTCCAGGGCGCGAAGCTGGTCTCCCATCAGTTGATGCACATTCGACAACTGGCTCAGGGTGAGGTAGTGCCACTGGATATTGCCCGAATCGATCGCTTCAGTGATGGATGCGTAATCGGTGAGGCTTTCGGCGCGGTTGAGATGAAACAGCGCCCGGGCCAGATTGCCTTCTGCGGTGTAGAGTACCTCGGAGTAGGCGAATTGCGCCGCTGGCGAATCCGGCTCGGCGCGAACCCAGGCCTCGCCGAGTTCCCTTGCCCGCACGTTCTCTTCCAGGGCGAGGGCGTCGCAGATCGCAAGCGCCTGGGAATGCTCGATATCGCTGAAGCCGAAGCAGGTGGCGGAAGAAGTGACGGTAACCTCGCCGAGGTCCGTATCCGGCTGCTGAGCCTCTGCTTGCACAATGACACGGCAAAGCAAAACGGCAATTGTCAGCAATCGCGAAAAGCCTCGCGCCGGGCCGGCCTCAGGCCAGGGTGCTGGCGGCGAGACGCTCCATGGGTTCGCGCATGTTGTCATGCAAAATCCGCTTCAGGTCGGCGGCGCCCGGGGCGAGTTCCAGGCGGTGGCCGAGCACCCGGGGCAGTAGCAGTTCAATGTCTCCGGCGCTGACGAAATCGCGCCCGCGCAAGGCGGCGGCGGCTTGCAGGGCGGGCAGCAGCAACACCAGCGAGCGGGTGGAATTGCCTTGCAGCACGCGTTCGTCCGTGCGCAAGTTGCGAGAGATGTCCACCAGGGTGGACTTGACGATATCGGCGATTGCCACCTCGCGGTCGATGGCGGCGCGGCTGGCGAGAATCTCATCGCGCTTCAGCACGCCGCCGCCGATGCCCTGGTCGCGCCGGCTGCGCCAGGTCTCGAGCACTTCGAGTTCGGCCTGCCGGTCGATGTGCTCCATGCTGATCTTGAACAGGAAGCGGTCGAGTTGCGGAACCGGCAGGGGATAGGTGCCCACCATGTCGAGCGGGTTCTGGGTGGCGATCACGAAGAACAGCTCATCCAGGGGATAGGTCACATTGTCCACGGTGACCTGCTTCTCCCCCATGGCTTCGAGCATGGCGGCCTGCACCTTGGGCGAGGTGCGGTTGATTTCGTCGGCCAACACCACATGGGCGAAGATGGGGCCGTGCCGGAAATGAAAGGCATTGCTGGCGCTGTCGAAAACCGGCACGCCGGTTACGTCCGAGGGCAGCAGGTCCGGCGTGAACTGGATGCGGCGAAAGGGCGCGATGAAGTGTTCGCTGCCGCGGTCATCGTCGATGGCTTCGCCGAGCGCCTTGGCCAGGGTGGTCTTGCCGGAGCCGGGGAAATCCTCAAGCAGCACATGGCCGTCGGCGATCAGGGCGATGATGGCCAGTTCGATGACGTCATCGCGGCCGATAACCCGGGCGCGGACCGCGTCCCGCAATCGCCGCAGTACGCCGCTGGCTTCCCCGAGGCCGAAAGTCCGCTCCGGCGCCGGGTCGTCCCGGGCCTCCTGCAAGGCGGTGTCCCAGTTCATGTTCGCTGATTTCCTTTAACTCAGTCGTCTATCTGCTGTACAGCCAGGAAAAGGGATGCAAGGCGGCCAGCGCGCGTTTGCCGGCGCCGGTGTTGCGGCGAATCTCGGCCTGGAGCCGCCGCCGCATGCCGGGCCAGTCAGACTCATCCGGGCTACCCCCTCGCCCGCCAAGCGCCTGGGCGAGATGCCACATGGTAAGTGTTTCCAGCGCCGGGGCGGCGGCGCCAGCCCGGCGGGCGAAATCCTCCCGGCTCTCGCCGAACCGGCGGCGCATGCCCACGGCGGCAAGCTGGTCGAGCGCGGCGCGGTAACCGAGCCGGTGCTGCGCGCCGAAGCCGGCTATTCCCGGTATCCAGAGCCGGTACAGCTTGACGGCGTAGCCCGCCAGCATCAGCGCGGCGAGCAGGGCGGGCAGGGCGTAGCGCAGCCATTGCCAGTTGATGGCGAAGCCGGCCTGTTGCTGCAGGAACTCCGCAAAGGCTTCCTCGCCCCTGAGCATGTCGCCGAGCAATTGCTGCAGCTCGTTCTGGGGGTCGGTGGTCATGTCCACCAGGGTCCGCCGCGGCGCCGGATCGACAATGACCCAGCCATAACCCTCAAAATAGATCTCGGGCCAGGCATGGCCGTGAATCGCCTGGATCAGCAGCGAAGAGCCGCCCGCGCGATTGGCCGCGGGAACCGAATAGCCGATGCCGACCCGGGCCGGAATGCCGAGGCTGCGCAGCAGGTAGGTGGATGCAAAGGCGAAATGCATGCAATAGCCGGTGAGGTCGCCAAACAGGAATGAGGCGGCCGGGTCTTCGGCATAGGCGTGTTCATTGGCCAGGCTGTAGATTCCATTGCGGTCGAGATAGGTCTTGACGGCCCAGGCCCGGGCGAATGGATCAGCGGCGTACCGCGGCTGCAGGCCGCCGGTGATTTCCCGGGCCAGTTCGCCGTAGCGGGGGTCGTCGGGCAGGCGCAGGTATTCTTCGCGAACCTCCTCGGGCCAGCGGGGATTGCCTGTGGCAAGGCCAAACAGTTCGTTCAGGTCGAAATCGGGCGCCAGGGAATGGGCGTCCCAGGTTCGCTTGAAGCGCAGGTTGTTGGGGTTGGGCGCGTTTTCCATGGCCACCGGCGCCACCAGCCCGAAGGGCGAACGATGCGGCGTCAGGGTGCCGATGGTGACGCTCACGGGCTTGCGGCCTTCGCTGGCGACGGTTTCCCGCGCCGGGGCGCCGGGGGCGGGGATCAGGTCCCGATCCATTCCCGGATGCGAAGCGAAATCAAGCATGTAGCCATTCCACTGGGAATACGCGGATTCGCGAAAGTAATACGCTCCGCCGGCGGGTTCGTAGTCATCCCGGAACACCACCACGGCTACCGGAGCCTGCTTGTTCCCGGTGCTGTTCTCGCCGTCGTGGAAAGGGTTTTCCCGCTGCCGCGCGCTGTTGCCCGTGAGCCCGAGATCATCGGTCATTTGTGGCGTGGGCAGGCCGAAACTGCGCACATAGCCCACCAGCGACAGGCACAGCAGGCCGAGCAGGGCGAAGTGGTAGGGCAGCCGCCGCCGGTTTTCTTCCACCAGCAGCAGGCCGGCAAGCAGGAGCACGGCGGCGCATCCGGCCACCAGCAGCACCGTGGCGGGGTCGAGACCCCGGCTCAGGGCGAAGTCGCCGAGGAAAAAAGGCCGGTTGATCATGCCATTGCGGTGGGCGGAAAGAATGATGACAAAGCCCGTGGCCACCAGCAGCACTTCGATGACGCCGCCAGCGCTGCTGCGCAGGGCAAGCATCCGCACCGCGCCGGTGAGGGCGAAACTGAAGCAAAGCCATTTGAAGCCTTCGGCGAGGTGAAAGGCGGCCACCGGGCCGAGCAGCGCGGCGGCCAGGCCGCTGCTGGCAATGAGGCTGCCCAGCGCCGTTCCCGCCAGCGCAAGCAGGGTCGCCGCGAGCAGGATAACGGGCATTCGCAGCCGCCCCGGGGACTGCGCATGGTCCGGTCTTGCGGTCCACACGCAGGCCGCGATGCAGCCGGCAACGGCGGCGAGCGAGCCGGTGCCCACCGTCAGCGAAAGGCTGATCAGATAGTAGCTGCCGGAAATGATGAGCGCCCGCGCCAGTGCCGGCAACAGATGCTCCGGGGGCTTTGTTTCCGCCATCGCCTGCATGGGTTCAAATCCTGCGCAGATTGTCGTCGTAGCAGATTCCCGTGGCCCGGTCGACCAGCATGATCGAGGCATGCGAGCCACGCAACTGACGGCATAATACCAGCAATTCCGAGCGTGAACCGCCGCCCTCGCGCCGCTGTTCCGGGCGCAGCAGCAGCCTGCGCCAGCGCGGCGGGGGGCGGCTTTCTTCCAGGCCGTCGGTGGCCAGCACCAGGGAAAAGCGCCCGCGAAAGCCGCCGCCATGCTGCAGGGCGCCGCTGGCGGCCAGGGCTTTCGCGCCGGCGAAAACGATGCAGTGGGAGGCGCCGCGCTGGTCAACCGTCGCCAGGAAACGTTCCAGCCCCGGCGAATGCGGCTGTCCCAAAGCCCGGGAGCGCGCCACGGCCCGCAGCGCGGAATCAAGCTCGCCGCAAGGCGTTTCGGTGCCATCGGCGGAAAACTGCCAGTCCTCGCCGAGGGCGCCGGACTCCAGCGCCATCCGGGCCACCGCCGCCGCGGCTTCATCATCGGGCCCCGAAAGCAGGTAGGCGAGTATCCGCTGCCCCTGGGCCACGCTGCGCTCGCGCAACCGCACGTTCAATTGCCGGGTGCGCGCGTAATTCTTCCAGAGAATATCGCGCACCGAATCGCCGGCGACATAGGGCCGGATTTCCATGCGGTCGCCCACGGGTTCGCCGCTTTGCCGGGGCAGGCCGTCCTCGGCGGCGAGCGAATGCAGCAGCGGCAGCTTGTTCAGGGTATTGATGCGGGGCAGCACGTAGCATTCCCGATCTCGCCGCAGCCGCCAGGAGTAGCGGCACAGGCCGAGCACGTCGGACACTTCGAAGCGCCGCGTCACCCGGCTGCCGAGGCAGCGCCCCCGCGGGGTGATTTCCTCTTCCAGCCGGTCATCCGGAGCGATGCGAATGCGGCTTTCGATCCGGTCGGGATACTGCCAGGACCATTGCAGCCGAACCAGCGGCAACAGCCCCACCGGCGGCAGGCTGAATCCGGTCTCATTGGGGAATCCCGCCTCAAACGCCCGGCCTCCGCCGATCTCCCGTTCCGGCGCCCCCTGGATGCGCCGCTGCAGGACCAGGCCGCAGATCACTACCGAAAACAGGCATCCCAGCAAGATCACCAGGGCGCAGACGCCAAGGGCGAACACCATCAGGTCCATCGCCCCATAGCCGAACAGCCGCAGCGCCAGCGCCACGCAGACCAGCACCACCAGCCCCCGCGCCGTAAGCGGAAACAGGCTGGCCAAACCGCGCAGATGTGATTTCAGGGCGTTGATTGAAGAAACCTTGTATGTCGTACTGCCAATGTCGAAATTGACGCAGATTTGAAGTAGCGCTGCAAAATATCATGATTTTTTGAAGCGGCACTTCAAAAAAAACCGGTTTTTTCGCAAGTTCGGTCATCCTGCGAAGCGAAGTTCTCCCCCTCCGTCATTTTGCGCAAAGCGAAGCGCAGTCGCAGAATCCCAGGTCTGTGCCTCTCCATGGAGAATCTGCGGCTACGCTCATCATGAGAGTCGGGAAGGCGCCGGAAGGCCGAGAATGGATTTCGTTCAGTAATCGCATGCGGGATACAATGCACCCTGTATCGTCGATAATCCAGGCGCCAGCATGGGGGCCGGACATGAAAATAGCGTTGGAAAAAGTCGATGGCAAACTGATTGCCGAGCACGAGCTTTCCGGGGCGGATGCGGCGGACGCGTTGGACGAACTCTTCATGCTCCGGGCTGGAGGCAGCTTGGGTGATTATCCGGATAGCACCAAAGGCAAATTCTTTGCCGAGGACTCCGGCGGTAATGGCGGCGGGGATCTGTGAACCTGATGCGCAGGCCCCTACTCCAGATCAAGTTCCCGCAGGAATCTGCTCCACTCGGCCAGGGGTATGGCTTCTCCCCCGGAACGGTTTTGTCGTTCGTCGCCGCCATAGACAATTGCCCGGCGAAGAATACGGGGTAGCGTCCGGGTGGCTCGTCCGAGGGAATGAAACCAGTCTGATGCGATGGTGGCGCCTGACTTGATCTCGATCGCGGCGGCTCCATTGCCAAACGGATAAAGGAGATCGCATTCCTGGCCACTGCTGTCGCGATAAAACGTCAACTCGGGACGCAGTACCCGGTTGTAGCCATGCTTGAGCGCTTCGACCACAACCAGGTTCTCGAACAAGGCCCCGCGCAGCGGGTGAGTGGCGATTTGCCCAGCCCGCTTGATTCCAATCAAATGGCTTGCCAGCCCCACGTCGTAAAAATAGATCTTTGGCGACTTCACCAGCCGTTTCCTGGTATTGGCAAAGTACGGGGGTAGCTGGAATGTGATATAGCTGGCTTCCAGAATATTGAGCCAATGTCGGGCGGTGGTGTGGGACACTCCGGCATCCGCACCGAGATTGGAAAGGTTGATCAACTGGCCGGTGCGTCCGGCGCAGAGCCGAACAAACCGGCGGAAACTGCCGAGATTCCGGATTTCGCCGATTTGCCTGAGGTCTCGCTCAACATAGGTTTCAAAATAGTCGCCTAGCGCCTGATGTGGATCGAGACGCTGGTCGTGGATACGGGGGTAAAAACCGGTGAACAGCATGTTATCGACCTTGCCGCCACCACCGGCAAGCGCATGTTCTGAAAAGGAAAATGGCAGCAGCCGCAACAAGGCGGTGCGGCCCGCAAGTGATTGGCTGATTGAGTCGGAAAGTTGAAACTGCTCACTGCCGGTGAGGACAAACAGGCTGTTGCGCCGCTTTTCGTCCGCCAGCGCCTGGAGCCAGGAGAGCAGTTCCGGTACCCGCTGTACTTCATCAATTATGGCGCCTTCTTCCAGTTGGGAGAGAAACGATCTGGGATCGGACTCGGCAAGTTCACGCTGGTCCGGCCTTTCCAGGTTGACGTACGCAAGTTCGGGGAATGCCCCGCGACATAGTGTGGTCTTGCCGGACTGCCTCGGTCCGGTGACCGTCACAAATGGATACTGTTTGAACAGCGCGGTCAGCCGGGGTGTAATTTCTCTGGGAATCATGGAGTGAAGACTAGGACAAGAGTTTGCAAATTGCAAGTAGTGTTTTCAAATTGCAACAAGCCATCGGGCGAGCGCCTCTGCCATGAATCATCCGGGAAGCTGCGCCGCAGGAATTCGCGAAAGCGAAAATTCGCTGTCGCCGCGCCCCTGGCCGGTCGATTGAAACGCTGCGATAAGCTGATTCAGGCTGCGGTGGCCAAAGCGGTGTGATCGACAATTTGGCGGAGAGTATCGTGAAAGTCCTTTACTGGTCCCGAAACGTTCACGGTCGCGATATCGAAGGCGGTATCGGTTCCTGTTGCCCGCCATTCACGGTATACCCCGGGGCCATGGTCCAGTTCGCCATGCCACGGATACAGCAGTATTACCCGTTTCGCCCGGTATGCATTGGCATATGCAAGCAATTGATAGATATCGGATTGAGCTACGCCGAGATTTGATTCGCGAGGTTTTAGCTGTTTCCACTTGGTGTCGATGATGACTTTTCCATCGACTACGATGTCCGGTCGCAACTGAAACCGGTTGTCGGGGCTTTTGATTGCGTAATGTATCTTGTGTTGGAGTTGGATTTTTGCGGAGGGAAGCGCAATTTTCAGACTGCGGCCAATGTATTCCTCAAACAACTCGTTCATCGGGAACAACAGGGAGTAACCTTTAGCTTTTCCAGTGGTCGTACTTTGCCAATCGCCAGCGAGGAGAAGTCTGGCCATTTCGTATAGCTGGTGAAAGGTTCGGTTGGTACGGTCCAGCATCACTCGCTCGCGCAATGGGTAAGGCGTATCGCTTACGGCATCGAATCTCGAAAGCGATTCGATGAGCTTGCGCTGGTTGGAAGTGGATTTGCTGACGGTGACAAGGCGGACGACAGCAGCCTTGAGAACACGGTTAAGCGGCGTGTCCGGAGAAAATTCGTCAAATGTGCAGGCGAGCCGATCCGGGCGTACGGCATTGTGCGAAAATTGGCGCTTGACGTTGAGTTTTCCCTTGAGTCTGGGCAAGTCGTCTTCTTGACCGATATAGCGATGGGGCAGGCCGCGGCGAATCGCAGAATGCAGGCGGTTTATATATATTCGAATCAGCACCTCTAGCAGGTTTTCGTGTTGAATCTCCAATGGCGCAAGATCGTGATCGGCAATCGGCAATTTCCTGGCGACGGCCAGCATTCGAACCAGAGACTGTCGGACGGAGCGGTTATCTTCAGCGTCGATTTTGGGCAGAATTTCAACGGTCACGCTTGGAGTCGTGAGAACACCAACCACTTGGCTCGCTTTGAGTCCCGGTGTGGCTGTGCGCGTCAGAACCGCGGGACGACCCTTCAGCCTGCCTTTGATTCTCTCTGCAAGTTTATGTAATCGTTGTGCATCCCGTTCCACCAACTGTCCCGACTTCCCAATCGACAGTTCCTCCCATTCCTTGATGGGCGGCAGCGTACTCACTCATCAGCCTCCTTGGCCGATGTCGGTTTAACCAGATTTTCGTATGCTTTTACGTCAAATTCATCTTCGCGTACAAACCAGCGATATCGATCTTCTCCGGTGTCATCTTCCATTCCAGGAGGAGGTGCAAGTTTCTCGCGACCAATGAAATGATCGCCACCTCCCAGCACTGATCTAACTTTGTTCCAGTCGTCATAGAAGTATTCCGCAAGCAGGGGTATGATTTTGCTGCGCATAACGCCATCAATTTCCTCTTTGCTTCGGCACTTAATGAACCACGCATGACCAATCAAATGATCCCGATCAATCAAATACTCCAAGCGATTGTTGATGGTGCCGAGGACGGCCTTCAGATCGACACCTTCAACTGGTTTAATAAGGGTTGACAGATCAGGTGGCATTTCCTTGAACTCGAAACGGCGGCGCAACGCTGTGTCCAGCAGCGCGATTGAGCGGTCAGCGGTGTTCATGGTGCCCAAAATATAGAGATTAGAGGGCAATGTGAAAGGCTTGCCGGAGTACGGCAAAGTAACGCTGACTTCGTTTTCTCCACCGTCACGTTTGTCCTCTTCAAGCAAAGTTACCAGCTCACCGAGCACCTTAGATATGTTGGCTCGGTTGATCTCATCGATCACAAGCACATAAGGCTTGCCATCTTCATCGCCCCGCGCTCGTTTTGCGATTCGCTTCAGCACACCATCGAAGACATCCAAGCTGAATCCGCTCGACGATTTTCCCGAGGAAGTCGAATTAGGCGATTCCGAATGACCAGAGTCCATCTTGGACTCAGAATTGTCTGACACTGGCCGCAATCCCTCGACAAATTCTTCATACCCATAAGACTGATGAAAGGTCACGAATTCAACGCGTTCTTCTTCATCGCGAAGTTCCCGAAACCGTTCTCGCAATTCGCCATCGTCTTTTCCTTCCGTACTGCCGTCACAAATTTCAACACACATCTTCGTGGTTAAATATGTCTTTCCTGTTCCGGGCGGACCGTAAAGTATCTGATTCAGTTGAGCCATTGGTTTTCTGATACCTCCGTTTTCTTTCAGTGACTCGATAAAGTTAAATGTGGGTTCATATTCTTTTGCATTTCTGAATATACGATAAGCACCGTTCTCAGTGGGTCCATCTAGCATAAATGATTGATGAAATTGAGCCTTATCAGTCAAGTCTTTGTCCAACCGAGATTTATTCAGCCAAATAACGTGTATTCTGCTGGACTCACTGACTTCGCCGTTGGAATGGTCATTCATTTCCACTACTCCCATCCCATAAGCTGTTGATTTGCCTTTTCTCACTAGAATGATATCGCCGGCGGAAACAGCATCCAAATTAAACTCTTGCCTGATTGGGCATATGCGAATTGCATTGTTGCTCTCGAACTCCTTCCATCTATTTCCGTACTTGCCAGTATTCGTGACCAACGCTTTACTGTCGGCTGGTAAATCAGGGTTTTCCCGAATATCAGTAGTAACGCTGAAATAACTCGAATTTCTATCCGAATACTCGGTGGAATACAAAAATAGTGCTCTACTTACTTCATACAATTCACAACCAGGGAAAGTCTTTCTCAATTGTTCAGCTATTTTGAGATATGTAGACCATCCATTTTCGCCCTCCAATAGATCTCGAAATTCCGTCAGTGACTTTGGTAGAGTCTTATCGGCAGGAATAAATTCTTCTGGATTTATTAGGAACAAGCACTGTGTGGTTTTAGCTACGCCAACCTGCGGAATTTTCAATACATTTGAAAAATCTCGATCTTCTATACTTTCTTTTTTGCACATGCACTTTCGAAAAAATTCCCAAAGCGTTTCGTGAAAAAACTCCTCACCGTTGTGAAATAATGCTACGGCGGCTGGTTGAGGAGTAGGGAAAACAAATGTGTCGTACCATACTGGTTCAGGCAGATCAGTTTTCAATTGAAAAACTTCATGTACACTTCTGTATACTTTTTCTCGTTGTCTCGCGGTATTTTTTTGTGCAAGAAAGTAAAAGAAGCTTAGCGGGTCAATTCCTTTCTCTCCATAACGAAGTATTGCCGGATTTCTAGAAATCCAATCTACCTGTCCTGTCTTTTTTATAAGATACTCTTCACCTTCTTTCAAAATTTTATTGGCTAGTTCCTGAAACCATGGCACCCAGCTATAAATTTTTTTCATTCGTCTAACCCTTGTTCATTTTGAGGGAGAATGCTGATAGCTTGTCAGTTTACTTGGATTCATCGAATATCGGATCGCTGCAACACATGGTCAATGAAGCTGGGCAGGCCGGAGACGAGGTGGGCGCTGCCTAGGGGTTTCCAGAGGCAGCCGGTGTCGAGGATTCGCTGGCTGAATTCTTCTGCGTTGGTTGCGCTCGCTTCCGCTTCTTTCAGAATCAGGGAAACCGCGCTCAACAGGTCCGCCTTGGTGAAGTTTCCTTGCTCGCGAGTCTCACGGGTGCCGCGCAGCACTTGGGCGAGCAGTTCGATATCGGCTTCGCGCCATTCGTCGTAGCGGCTTTCGTAGGTTTGCTCTTTCGCTTTTTGCAATTCGTCCATGGTCGCGCTGATGTCATCGGTAAGAATTTCGCTACGGTTCCGACGGCGCGCGGCGTCAAACAGCGCCTTGCCCCATTCCTGCAGGAAAAACGGGAATCCCTGACTGTCTTCGACGATCTCGTCCAGCGCCTGGTCCGCGATAGCCATGCCCTGCCCGGAAAGCGGATTTCGGATGGCCTCCCTCGAGTCGGCTTCGTTAAGCAAGCCGATATTCAAACCTTTGGCGCGGTCGAAAAAAGTCGCGCCCGAGGCGCGCAGCACTTCCATGGTAGCGGGGGTGCCGGCGATGACGAGGAGCAGGCTGTTCGACCTGCGATTGATGACTTGAACGAGTTCCAGCAGTTCGCCCATGCCTTGCGGGCTTTTTCTCGCGGCTTCATCGACCACGAGCAGCAGGGGAGATTTTTCGCATTGCTCGACGAGCGTGTCGACGATTCCCGCCTTCGCTTCCGCGTCGGCGCGAAACCGCACGTCGGCGCTGGCAATGCCAACATTGACTTTGGCCGACGCCTCGCTGGGCCTGAATCCCGTGCCCGCCCCATCGGCCAGACTTGAGGCGATTTCCCCGAGATCGCTCGGTATATTGCCGATCAATTCCTTGATGCGGACCTTACCCGCCGATCTCCTGGCCTGTTCCTGACACCATTCGATCAACACGGTTTTGCCGCAGCCTCTTGGGCCGATCATCATGATCGGCCTCGGTCCCCGCGAGTTGGCCAGCAACGCGAGACTTTCGCTGATCGCGGCTTGTTCGCGCTCTCGCCCCGCCAAGTATGGCGGCATGATTCCGTAGCCCGGAGTGAACGGATTCATCGGTTCGCCCTCTCCTCGATTAGCTGCTCCACCACCGCGGGGTCGGCGAGGGTGGTGGTGTCGCCGAGGTTTTCGAGTTCGTTGGCGGCGATCTTGCGCAGGATGCGGCGCATGATCTTGCCGGAGCGGGTTTTGGGCAGGCCGGGGGCGAACTGGATTACCTCGGGTTTGGCGAATGCGCCGATTTCCTTGCTGACGAACCGGACCAGTTCCTTGCGCAGTTCTTCCGACGAGTCGAGGCCCGTCATCAGGGTGACGTAGGCGTAGATGCCCTGGCCCTTGATTTCGTGGGGGTAGCCGACGACGGCGGCTTCGGCGACGGTTTCGTGCAGCACCAGGGCGCTTTCGATCTCGGCGGTGCCGAGGCGGTGGCCCGAGACATTGATGACGTCGTCGACGCGGCCGGTTACCCAGTAGTATCCGTCGGCGTCGCGGCGGGCGCTGTCGCCGGTGAAATAGTAACCGGGGTAGGTCGTGAAGTAGGTGTCGACGCAACGTTGGTGATCGCCGTATACCGTGCGAATCTGGCTCGGCCAACTCTGGGTGATGACGAGATTGCCGGTGGCCTCGCCTTCGAGTACGTTGCCGTCGCCATCGAGCAGGGCTGCGGAAACGCCGAAAAAGGGCCGGGTCGCGGAGCCGGGTTTGAGGTCGGTCACGCCGGGCACCGGCGAGATCATGATGCCGCCGGTCTCGGTCTGCCACCAGGTGTCGACGATGGCGCAGCGGCCGTCGCCGACGACGTGGTAATACCATTCCCAGGCTTCCGGATTGATCGGCTCGCCCACCGAGCCGAGCAGGCGCAGGGATTTGCGCGAGGTGCGCTTGACCGGTTCATCGCCGCTTGCCATGAGCGCCCGGATCGCCGTGGGCGCGGTGTAGAAGATGTTGACCTGATGCTTGTCGACGACTTGCCAGAAACGGGAAGCGTCGGGGCTGGTGGGCACGCCTTCGAACATCAATGTGGTGGCGCCGTTGGCGAGCGGCCCGTAAACGATGTAGGAATGGCCGGTGACCCAGCCCACGTCGGCGGTACACCAGTAGATGTCGCCTTCGTGATAGTCGAAGATGTACTTGTGGGTAATGCCGGCGCCGAGCAGATAGCCGCCGGTGGTATGCAGCACGCCTTTCGGTTTGCCGGTGGAGCCCGAGGTGTAAAGAATGAACAGCGGGTCCTCGGCATCCATGATTTCGGGTTCGCATTCCTCGCTCGCCGCCCCGGTCGCCTTGTGATAGCAGACATCGCGTTCTTCGTGCCACGCTATCTCGCCGTTCGTGCGCCGCACAACGAACACGCTATGCACGTCCGGGCAGTCTTCGAGCGCCTTGTCGACGTTGTTCTTCAGCGGGATCAGGCGCCGGCCGCGCACGCCTTCGTCGGCGGTGATGACCGTGCGGCAGTCGGAATCGAGTATGCGGTCCTTGAGCGATTCGGGCGAGAAACCGCCGAACACCACGGAATGAATCGCGCCGATGCGGGCGCAGGCGAGCATGGCGTAGGCCGCTTCCGGGATCATCGGCAGGTAGATGCAGACCCGGTCGCCCCTGCCGACGCCGCGGGCCTTGAGCGCGTTGGCGAATTTGCCGACCGCCCGATGCAGTTCGCGATAGCTGATATGTTGCTGCTGGTCGGGCTCGTCGCCTTCCCAGATGATCGCCGTCTGCTCGCCGCGGCGGGACAGGTGCCGGTCGACGCAGTTGTACGCCACATTGAGTTGTCCGCCTTCGAACCAGCGCATGTCGGAAGAGGCGAAATCGCCCGCCATCACCTTTTGCCAGGGTTTGTGCCAGTGCAGAAAGCGGGCGGCCATTTCCGCCCAGAATTCTTCCGGATCCTCGATCGACTGCCGGTACATTTCCTCGAACTGTGCGCTGTCCAGATGGCTTTTGGCGGCCGCTGCCTCGCTGACCGGGTAGATGGCGTTCTCTGACATTGAAGTTTCCTGTAATTCGCTCGTGATGGTTGCGTTTATGCCCTTTTATGCCAAAGCGGCCGGATCGATTGCAAGACGCAGATTATCTATCAGGCGCGTACGGCCGAGAAAGGCGGCGGCGAGGATGACGAGTTCGGTATCTTCCGCTGCCGCCGGACGCAAGGTGCCGGCATGACAGATTTCGATGTAATCCAGTCGAAATCCCGCCGCCTCCAGGTCTTCGCGTCCGTTCGCGGCGATGCCCGCATAGTCCCTGTCGCCACCGGCGATCCGCCGCGCCATGGCTTGCAAGGTGCGATTGAGTTCAGGTGCGGCCCGGCGTTCGGTGGCGGACAGGTATGCGTTGCGCGAACTCAGGGCGAGGCCGTCGGCTTCGCGCACCGTTTCCACGCCTTCGATGCGCAGGTCCATGCCGAGGTCGGCCACGAGCTTGCGGACGATCAGATACTGCTGGTAATCCTTGAGGCCGAGGTAGGCGATATCGGGTCGCACGTAGTTCAGCAGCCGCGTCACCACGGTGGCGACGCCGTCGAAATGGCCCGGCCTTGCGGCGCCGCAGAGGCGCTCGGAAAGATCGGGCACATGCACCCGGGTTGAACTTTGCGGGTTCTCGCCGTAGACGTCTTCCACCGTTGGGCGCAACAGCAGATCGCAGCCCGCGGCCGCGAGCAATTCCCGGTCGCGCTCGAGTGTGCGGGGATAGTCGGCGAGATCCTCGGCCGGGCCGAATTGCAGCGGATTGACGAAGATCGACGCCACGCTGAAATCGCATTCCGCCCGGCAGCGCTCAAGCAGCTTCAGGTGGCCGGCGTGGATGTTTCCCATGGTGGGAACAAAGCCGACGCGCCGCTCCCGCATGCGTTGACGGTAGAGAATGTCGCGCGCCTGGTCGATCCGGCTGAAGTCGTGCATGGGGTGCTTGCAACCTGCCGCTGGAATTAGAGGAATTGCCTGGATTAATCAGTGAAAGCAGTGCTCGGGAGCGGGAAAGCCGCCGCTTTTCACGGCATCGACATAGGCTTTGACGGCGCCCTCGATGCCGGTCTCGGATTCGGCCAGAAAATTCTTGACGAATTTCGGCGTAATCGGCGAAATGCCGAGCACATCGTGCAGGACCATGATCTGAGCGTCGGTTTCCGGGCCGGCGCCGATGCCGATTACCGGGATTTCAAGCAGTTCGGTAATCGTCTTCGCCAGCGCCACCGGCACGCATTCGAGCAAGAGCAGACTGGCGCCCGATTCTTCCAGCAGTTTTGCCTCCTCGATGATCGACTGCGCCTGGCTGGTGTCGCGGCCCTGCACGTGGAAGCCGCCGATGCGGTTGACCGATTGCGGCGTCAGACCCATGTGCGCGCAAACGGGAATGCCGCGCTCGGCGAGCAGGCGGGTGGTATTGGCGATCCAGGCGCCGCCTTCGAGCTTGACGACCTGCGCGCCGGCCCGCATCAGCGCGGCGGCATTCTGCAAGGTCTGGGACTCCGAGGCGTAGCTCATGAAAGGCATGTCGCCCATCAGCAAGGCGCCTTCGTTGCCGCGCTTGACGCAACTCATGTGGTAGATCATGTCGTTCATGGTGACCGGCAAGGTGCTGTCGTGGCCTTGCAGCACCATGCCGAGCGAGTCGCCCACGAGCAGCACTTCGACGCCGGCGCGGGCCGCCACGCCGGCGAAGCAGGCGTCATAGGCCGCCAGGCAGACGAACTTCTCGCCGGCGCGCTTCATCTTGTTCAAGCTGGTCAAGGTGACGGCGCCGGCCTTTCGATGTGTACTCACGACAGCCCTCGCGCTTTTTTCCAGTTACGGATTCCACAGAACTTCATTGTTCACAACTCCACCCGAGATTTTCTATATTTTGCCAAATCGCTCATCTAGGTTGATTCCGTCCAGGTCGGAGCCTTTCGACCGTACTTGTACCACTGATGGGCGTAGTTAACCTGTTCAATCCAAAAGCGATCTTTTGTGTCGTCTCTCGTATCCGGCAAAACTCCCAGATCCTTCATCCAGTTGAAGAAGATTTCCGACGGCATTGACTCGTTTCGCCCGATCACCAGCGCGCTTGCCATAAATCCTGCCTCTTTACAACTTTCCATTGATATGTAACCAAGGCAATCCCCAAGAATCCTTCGGTTTAATCCGGTCCATTCGTGGACACTAATCCGATAAGTCCGGCCATCGTTGATATTGGGATAACTAAAGTCCACTCCCTTTACCAGGTCGGAATATGAAATCAAGCTAAATCGCTCCCCGATATCCGCAATACGGCCTTTAAGCTCATTTAGAGCGGCAGGATCTTTAGGCCCGTATTGCCAATCAATACCTTCGAGTTCGCGAATCAGTTTCTCTTGGTTTATAGTCGGCATAGCTCAATTCCTCAATGAATTTCGTAATTTCTCGCCTTCTTCATGTTCTGCAACCTACGGATAGCCCTTGAATGTAATTGCCGTCATTGAAGTGGCTATTTTGAGCGCAAACTCTGTAACACAGTATAGACGCTAGACTTAATGGGAAACGCCTTGATAGTCGCCCGATGTACCAGCTCTAGACTTTAACTGCTTGTTCAGACGTGTGAGTGGTTCAGTGAACGCTCCCTCCAGTTTGACGATATGCTGACACAACCAGTCAATCATCGCTGGCCAGTTCTCATCACTGAAGTCATCGAACGGTTGGGCCAGAGAGATTCGACTCGCCTTTTTTTCATCCAATCTTTGCCAATGTAGTTCTGAGCCAAAGCAATCTTCGATTTCTTGCTTCTTCTGTTCTAGCTGATCGAAAATCCATTTATTCTCGCTTGCTTCGGCACGCGCGAGGTTCAGTTCAACGCGCGCTTCTTTCTTCGAAAAGATTAAATTGTATCCGCAGCCGGACACGCCGGTGGCGCTGGCAAGCCAGTGTTCCTTCGACGGACTGATGTTGGCGTAACGTGCGATCCCGCAGACCCGCAGTTCTTCCAGAGTACTCGTCCAGAAAGCCCGCCGCATCTCGTGTCGGCGCTTTTGAGTGCCCTGTACGGACTTTTCCTCGAATTCCTTCTGAATAACCAGAAGATCTTCACCAAGTGCCTCCGGTGTTTGTGCTAGCCATTCCTGAAGATCAGACCGCTCTTGAAGCTTAAGATCGTTGAAACGCTTCCGTTCTAACGGGATGAGATAGTTTTCCGATTGGTTCACCTTGAACATCTGCGCGTCATACCTCCGTCGTTTCTCTCAATTGGCCGCCCAAGGATCGACGACTTCAATGCCCAAGCCCTCGAAGTCTCGAACATTGCGCGTCGCAACGACCATGGCCCGAGAGCGCGCGACCGCGGCGATTTGGCAGTCCGCTGGCTCCACGGGACGACCAGCGGAGCGGCGAGTCGCCGCAATGCTTGCATATTCGCGTGCGGCATCACTGTCAAACGGAAGAATTCGATGCGCGAAGTCCTCTCGCAGTATCGCATTAACGGCGGAGGCAAGCATCGACCTCCGCCGACCGTTCGGCAAAATGGCAATGCCGTAAAGAAGTTCGGCCTCGCCTATTGTCGAGAAGTACAAATCCGTTGCTCGATGGCTCCCCACCCAGTTCTCGACGACGGATTCGGGAGATGGGCGCAGGAGTTCAGATACCACGTTAGTGTCCAGCAGAAAGATTGTAGCCACTTCATTCGAAAGTTGGCGGTTCGCGTCCGTACTCGCGCGCGGGTAACTCAAGATCCACCCCCCCAAGCGGTGCGATACGGGCCCGAATAGCGCTCGCCAGATTTTCAGGCGGCTCCGCGCATCCTACAGCTTCGCGCAGGATGAGCCGTGCTTCCTCTTCCATCGAGCGATGATGCTCTGCCGCTCGTACGCGAAGACGTGATTTCACTACTTCATCGAGATTGCGGATGGTAATGCTTGCCATCTTTGTTCCCTCCGAATTCTCCAGAGAATCAATCGATATTTCGATTGCGATGCAATCATACCACCGAATCCGGATACGATGGCTGAAATTCCAGCCTACCAAGATTTGGCGGCACGTATTCTTGCTGCTGGCAGCTGACCTGCCAACCAGGCTCACGGCGCTCTTCCTGATCTGTCAAATAGGGAGTTTTGGCCTGCCACTCCTCTTCAGCGGCGCCTGCGGCGGCGGCGTTTCGGGCGCGCCGAGAATTGTTCGAGCATGTGGATTCGCTGGCCTTCGTCGATGTCCTGGAAGGTCGTCCACCACTCGCCCATGCCGCCGCAATCTTCGCCGCTCTGCTCGCGCAGGAGCAGGAAGTCATAGCCTGCGCGGAATCGCTGATGTTCGAAGCAGAAGTTCACGCTGCGGCGGTCCTTGCGCTCGAGGCGGATTTGCAGTTCCCAGATTTCCTTGCTGACATTGCTGATGCGGCGGGGAATCGTGGTTTGGTGTGACTGCTCGACCACGACCTTTTCGGCGCAATCATGCATCTGCATCAGATTGGGAGCGCCGTCGAGTTGCCCGAGATGCTGCTGCAACCGGGGCCAGAGCAGGGCGGCAAGAAGGAAAGCCGGAGTCACGCGGAGCCCCCTGGCGATGCGATGATCGCTGTTTCCCAGGGCGAGATTCACCAGCTTGTCCGCCGGCGCCGCGGCTGCATCGGCCTCCGGGTACCGATAGCAGAACAACGTCTGGTCCAGGCCATAATGCCGCAGCAGACGGAATGTCTCGCTGGCGTGGCCGCCGCAGAGAAGTTTCATCAATTCATCGAACAATCTGGCGGAAGAGGCGGATTCGATGAGTTGGCCCAGCTCGCGCAGATACCGTTCCGTAGCGCCGTCCATGGAAAAACCGAGCTTGGCGGCGAAACGCACCGCCCGCAGCATGCGCACCGGGTCTTCCCGGTAGCGTTCCCGGGCGTCGCCGATGATTCGCAGGCGGCGCTGGCGCAGGTCTTCCAGGCCATCGTGGAAATCGAGCAACTGGTTGCCGTCGGTGGTGAAATACAGGGCGTTGACGGTGAAGTCTCGCCGGCCCGCGTCTTCGTCGATATTGCCGTAGACATTGTCGATAAGGGTCATGCCGCTGTGGGAATGGGCCGAGTCGAGTTGTCGCGACTGTTCCCGGGTGGGGGCCTGGCGGAAGCGGTTTTCCTGTTCGTGGTGTCCGCGGAAGGTGGTGACTTCGATGATTTCGCGGCCAAAACGCACGTGGACGATACGGAAGCGGCGGCCGATGATGCGGGAGCGGCGGAAGATTCGCCGCACCTGCTCGGGATGGGCGTCGGTGGCAACGTCAAAATCCTTGGGATGCAGGCCGAGCAGCAGGTCCCGGACGCAACCGCCCACCACATACGCGGCATGGCCCGCCCGCCGCAGGCCCTTGAGCACTTCCAGCGCGGCATCGGAGATGTGGTCGCTGGAGATGCCGTGTTCCGTGTGGGGAATGACTGTGGCTTGTTCGAGTCCCGGCAGCATGTTCGTGAGGGCTACCCGGCCCCCGTTTGCCTTTTCTTCCTGGGAATGTCATATCGCTGGCGACGTTCCCACAGGCACTTGCGGCTGATGCCGAGTTGCCGGGCAAGTTCGGTTTCCGTCATGGAATCCTGGTGTTCGCGAACGAAATGCCGGAAGTAGTCTTCCAGCGACAGGGCCGGGCTCGCTTCCGCGGCGGCTTCGTCATTGCCGGCGCCATTGCGCGCACCGTTGCCCGATTCGCGCCAGGGCGGGGTTTCCACCGACAGCAGTTCCTCGCCAATGCTTTCCCCCTCGCAGAGCACTACGGCCTTTTCGATGGCGTTTGCGAGTTCGCGCACATTGCCGGGCCATTGGTGGGCCGCAATGGCGCGCTCTGCGCCATCGCTGAACCGCAGGCTTGGCGACTTCAGCCGCTCACAGGTGTCGCTGAGAATCCGCCTGGCGAGTTCTGCGATGTCCTCGCCCCGCTCGCGCAGGGGCGGAAGATGCAGGCTCATGACATTGATGCGGTAGTAAAGGTCTTCGCGAAACCTGCCCTCGGCCACAAGCTGTTCGAGGTCGCGCTGGGTGGCGGCAATCAGCCGCATGTCCGCTGTGCGGGCATTCACGGCGCCGACCCTGCGCACCTCGCCATCCTGCAATACCCGCACGAGGCGCCCCTGCACCGCCCTGGGCAATTCGCCGATTTCATCGAGAAACAGGGTTCCGCCATCCGCCGCCTCCACCAGCCCGGCGCGGGTTTCGCCCGCCCCGGCAAAGGCGCCTTTTTCGTGGCCGAACAATTGCGCTTCGATCAGGTTTTCCGGGATGGCCATGCAGTTGACCGCGACCATGGGGCAGCTGCGGCCGCTGAGTTCGTGGATCGCCCGGGCCACGAGTTCCTTGCCGGTGCCCGATTCACCCTGGATCAGCACCGGCGACCCTGCGCCGGCCACCCGGCGCATGCGGCGAAACAGCTCCCGCATTTCCGGGCAGCGTCCCACCATTCCCGGAAAGGGCGCGTCGTCGGCGCTGTCCGCGGCAATCCTGCAGCCGTGCTCCGCCACGATCTTGTCCAGCGAATTGAGCAATTCGCCGTGATCGAAAGGCTTGGCGATATAGTCCACGGCGCCGAGTTTCACGGAGTCGATGGCGGAGCGGATGCTGGAATAGGCGGTCATGATCAGCACCGGCGCCGAGCTGATCTTGATCAGGTCGGTTCCCGGCGCGCCGGGCAGCTTCAGGTCGCTGATGATGACGTCGAATTTGTTGACGTTGAAGCGATCCAGCGAATCCTTCACCGAAGCCGCTTCGCTGACGCGATAGCTGTGCCTTTCGAGTAAACGCCTCAGCGTGCCGCGAATGACCGCTTCGTCCTCCACGACCAGAACTTCGCGTTCCACGCTCATATCCGATTCTCGCTGGCGTCTGTTGCAGGGGGAAATTGCAATACGACGCGAGTGCCGCTGCCCTGCTCCCGATCTGTCGGGCTGATTATAGCAATTTCGCCCTTGAAGTCTTCCACCGTGCCATACACCAGCGACAGGCCGAGGCCGGTGCCCGCCCCCGGCTCCTTGGTGGTGTAGAAGGGCTCGAAGACATGCTCGCGAATCTCCGGCGGGATGCCGCCGCCCTTGTCCTCCACGGCAAGCTCGATGCCCTGTCCGTTCCGGTGGCAGGTCACCCGTACTTCGGCGCCCGCTTCGCTTGCGTCCCGGGCATTGCTGATGAGGTTCACCAGGGCCTGCAGCAGCCGCTGGGAATCCCCGCGGATGACGGCGTTCCGGTCGCCATCGAGCACGATCTTGACCTCCCTGGCCTGCTTGTCCAGGGAAATGAGCGCCCTGGCTTCCTCCATGCAGTCATATACGCTGACCGTTTCCAGCCGGGCGGCGGTGGAGCGCTCGCCGAAATGGGCGAAGTTCATCAGCGACTGCAAAATCCGCGAAGTGCGACCGGTCTGTTCGACGATCTGGTTTGCCAGGCCGCGCAGTTCCTTTTCGTCGTATTCGTCGCGAATGGTCTGGGCCAGACAGGCGATGCCGGTGATGGGATTTCCGATCTCGTGGGCGACGCCGGCGGCAAGCTGGCCGATGGAGGCGAGCCGGGAACTGTGGGCGAGGCCGGCTTCGAGATCTTCGGTTTCGGTGATGTCCTCGATCAGGATCACGGTGCCCTCATGCCGTCCGTCGGTTTCCAGGGCTTCGTCGATGGCGGCCTTGTGCAGGTTCACCGTGTGCCGCCTGCCGTCGAGTTCGAAGCTTTCCTTGGGCAGGTGGTCGGCCTCGCCGCTGACGAAATCTTCGAGCAGTCCGCGCCAGGGCGGATTGAGTTCGGCGATGGTCAGGCCGATGACTTCCCCCGGAGTAATGCCGGTCAGTCCCTGCAGCGCCCGGTTCCACATGACGATTTCCCGGTCGGCGTTGATGGAACAGACGCCGAGCGGCAATTCGAGCAGCACCTGGCGGTGGTAGCGCCGCAGGCTGTCGAGTTCCGCCGCCAGGCCCGAAAGATTGCTGCGGAATGTGTCGATGCGGTATTCGATCGCGGGCACATCGGCGCGGCGCTGGTCCCAGCCCGTGCCGAAGGGCAGGTAGCGGTCGGTCAGTTCCTGGGCGATGCTCGGGCCCATCATGCCGGACAGATTTCCTCCCAGGCGATAGCGCAGCAGGCGCATGGCGAAGGGGCGCCGGTCGTCCATGCTCAGTTCGGTGTCGTCCAGCGCCCGGCGCACTTCGCGCTCCGCCACTTCCGCGCCCAGTGGTTTGCTGAGGGCTTCGATGAAATCCGCGGGAGATTTCGCCACCAGGCCGCCCCGGGTCCCGCGCTTCACCGAATCCAGCGAACAGACCACAGCGGCGTGGCGTTCGGCATCGGTGGTCTTGCTTCGCAGGGAAACCAGGCCGAACAGGGCGGCGTTGACCACCAGCGAGAGCGCCGCCGCTTCGCTCCAGGGAACGGATTCCAGCGTGAGCGAACCGGCTTCCCGGAACACCGGCAGGGCGAAAAACCAGAACCATACCGCCGCGCCTCCGGCTAGCCCGGCGAAAAATCCCCGGGTATTGCCCTGCCGCCAATAAAGAATGGACACGGTTCCCGGCAAGAATTGCAGGCAGGCGGCAAGCACCAGCACCAGAATGTAGTCGAGGCTGATCGGCTCTACCGGGATGATATGGAATCCGAATCCGGCCCAGATGACCGCGGCAATCAGCAGGCGCCGCCGCTGCAGCAGCCAGCGGTAGATGTCATCGCCGGCGGTGGGTTGCCGCAATGGGAGGATCAGGTGGTTCAGGCACATGTTCGCCAGCGCCAGGGAGATCACGATAATCAGTCCGCTGGCGGCGGACAGCCCGCCGAGATAGGCCAGCAGGCTGAGCCATGGCGTGTCCCAGGCGTGGCCGATGGCCACCGGAAAATATTCCACCGGAATATCGGTTCCGGACTCGAGCCCCGCCCAGAGTATGGGCAGTACCGGCAGGCTCATGAGCAGAAAGTACAGGGGCAGGCGCCAACTCGCGTAGTGCAGGGTTTGCAGATTGCGGTTTAGATTGAAAGTGGCATGGAACATGTGAGGCATGGCGACGGCGGCGGTAAAAAAGAGCAGCATCAGCAGATGGAAGGAGCCGATAAAGCCGCTGGCGTCCAGGCTGTCGAGAATTCCGGGCCGGTCCCGCAGCCAGTCCTGCATGGGGCCGGGGCCGCCGAAGCCCGCGCTGACGGCAAACACGCCCACGGCAAGCAGGGCGATGAGCTTGACCAGCGATTCGAAAGCGATGGCCATGACCAGCCCGTCGTGCTGGTTTCCGCCGCCCCGGCGGGAGGCGCCGAACAGGATCGCGAACAGGGTAATGACCAGGCAGAAAAGGCTCGCCACCAGCAGGTAGGGCGCCTCGGGCGAGAGAATCAGCGCGGTTTCCGCCACGGCGCGAATCTGCATGGCGATCAGCGGCGACGCCGCCGCCAGGGTGAAGAGCGTAACCAGGGTCCCCGCCCAGCGCGAGCGATAGCGGAATGCGAACAGGTCCGCCAGGGAACTGAGCTGGTGGGTTTGGGTAAGGTCCAGCAGCGGGCGCAGCAGCAGCGGCGCGAACATGAAGGCCAGCGAAATGCCGAAATAGCTGGCCAGATAGCCGTAGCCGTGGCGCATGGCGATGCCCACCGACGTGTAATACGCCCAGACGCTGGCGAATACGCCCAGGGACAGCGTGTAGGTCAATGGATGCAGGACGATTTTTTCGGGAATCCAGTGGCGGTCGCTGGCCCAGGCGATGCCGAACAGCAGGAGCAGATAGCCGCAGCCCGAAACGGCGAGGGTGGTCAGTTCAAAATTCATCGCTTTCGCGTTCGCGGCTGGTCAGGGCGACCGCCGCGATGGCGACAAGCGCCACCAGATGGGGCCGGTACCAGACCGCCCCGGCCTGGGCGATCCAGTCAACGCTGAGCAGAAACAGCAGGTACAGCACCGCCATCAGGATCAGCATGGAACGGGAAAGGTACATATGGATTAGGGCCTGTTCACACTATGCGCTGTTGCTCTGCCGGATCTCTTTTTTCGTCCGGCAAGACGCCGCGAGCGCCTTGTGGTCGATCCACACAAGCGAGCGGCAACGCCGCCGGGAGGAAAAAGAGACCCGGCCCTTCGGGTTGTGTCTGTCACGTCGCCACCCGGCGTTGCGACTCGCTCATTTGGAATCACCAAACTACGCTCCTCGCGCCTTGATTGGCGACGTGACAGACACAACAGAGCAACAGCGCATAGTGTGAACAGGCCCTAACTGCAGCGTCTGGCGGGGATTCCATGTCGGGCCGGAATCCGCAGTATATCCCAATTGCCCACAGCCCAATCGAGCACTTCCCCCGGGCCGGCAAGCTCCGCCGGCGGGCTGAGTTGCAAGTATTCCAGGGCCAGACGCAACAGGGGTTCCGGCGCGCTGGTGTCCACCGGCGCGGCGAAATGCTGCTTGCTCAGCTTCTGGCCCCGGGCACTGAGCAGCACCGGGAAATGGGCGTATCGCGGCTCGGGATAACCGAGCAGCGCTTGCAGATAAATCTGGCGCGGCGTGGAATCGAGCAGGTCGGCGCCGCGCACCACCTGGTTGATCTGCTGCATGGCGTCGTCCGCCACCACCGCGAGCTGGTAGGCGAACAGCCCGTCCCGGCGGCGCACCACGAAATCGCCCACGGCGCTTTCCAGTTCCTGCTCGAATCGGCCCTGGATGCGGTCGTCGATGCCGAATACGCCGGGCCGGGTGCGCAGCCGAATGGCGCTGTCGCCGCCAGCCGGCAGCTTGCGTTCGCGGCAATGGCCATCGTACACCGAGCCCATGGCCCGCACGTGGGCCCGGCTGCAATCGCAGGCGAAGCAGAACCCCGCATGCCACAGTTGTTCCAGGATGGCGGCATAGGCCTCCAGCCGGGTGCTCTGGTACAGCACCGGGCCGTCCCAGTGCAGGCCCAGCTCGTCGAGTTGCCCCAGGATCGTGCCGGCGGCGCCGGCGGGTTCCCTGGGCGGGTCCAGGTCTTCCATGCGCAACAGCCAACGGCCGCCGGCGGCGCGGGCGTCGAGATAGCTGGCCAGGGCGGCCACCAGTGAGCCAAGATGCAGCGGGCCGGTGGGGGAGGGGGCGAATCGCCCGATGTACCGGCCCGGTGAGCGGGATTGTGCGTTCAGGCGCCGAATTGTTTTTCCCGGATTTCGTCGAGAGTCTTGCAGTCGATGCATTTGTCGGCCGTGGGCCTGGCTTCAAGGCGACGGATGCCGATCTCGATGCCACAGGATTCGCAATAGCCGTAATCGTCCTGGGCGATGGCCTCGATGGTATTGTCGATTTTCTTGATCAGCTTGCGCTCCCGGTCCCTGGTGCGCAGTTCGAGACTGAACTCCTCTTCCTGTGTCGCCCGGTCCACCGGGTCGGGATAATTGGCCGCCTCGTCCTGCATGTGATGCACGGTGCGATCCACTTCCTGCATCAATTGGTCGCGCCAGTTGAGCAGAATGCCGCGGAAATGCGCACGCTGCTTCTCGTTCATGTACGTCTCGTCTGGTTCCGGCTGATACGGCGTAAAATTCTTCAGCACGGGTTGGGATTGAAAGCCTGCGCTGTCTGGCATGATCTAAGCCTCGCTCTTGCCTGTCCTGCTCCGACCGGGCAACGGTCTTGTCGAACTCCATGGGCGCCCGATCCAGAAAAGCAGGCTAACCTACCAGAATCGAATTGCCTGTGCCACAAGAACGTATAACACAACAGGAGATTATGGCGCAGGCTCCTGGGCGCGAGGACCAGCCGGCGTGATTGGCATTGCGGTCGACGAATCCGGCGCCGCTGAAGTTGCGCCATTGCCGGGGTCGCCATACCCCATACAGTTCTATTCGTACCGCAAAGCGTCGATGGGATCGAGATTCGCCGCCTTGGCCGCCGGCAGGATGCCGAACAGCACGCCGACGAAGCCGGAGAATCCCAGCGCCAGGGCGATGGCCCACAGGGGGATGCTGGCGGGAGGAAAGGAATCGATGCTGCTCGAAATGGCGGTGCCCAGACCGTAGCCGAGGGCGAGGCCGATCAGGCCGCCGAGCAGGGACAGCAGCATGGCTTCGATCAGGAACTGGGCGAGGATGTGGTGGCGCTTGGCGCCGATCGCCTTGCAGATGCCGATCTCCCGGGTGCGTTCGGTCACCGACACGAGCATGATGTTCATGATGCCGATGCCGCCCACGAGCAGGGAAATCGAGACGATGCCGCCGATCACCAGGGTTACCATGTTGATGATCGTGTCGAAGGTTTCCATCAACTGTTCGGCGGTGTTGATCCGGAAATCATCGTCCTCGTCGGGCGCAAGATCATGGGCATTGCGCAGCAGCGCCGTCAACTGGCGGGTGACGTCATCGACTTCCACGCCTTGGCTCAGGCTTAGCTGGATCTGGATATCGATTTGTGACTGGTTGCCGGCAAGGCTGCGCATGGTGGAATAGGGCACGAGGACAATATCGTCCTGGTCAAAGCCCATGACGTCGCCCTTGGCTTCGAGCAGGCCGATGATCTTGAACCATTCGCCGCCGAGTTCGACGTATTCGTTCACCGGATTCTCCGGCAAGCCGAGATCTTCGCGGACTTTCTCGCCGATGACCGTAACCCGGCGGCGGGTGAGATTGTCGCTTTCGGCGATGAAGCGGCCGGTTTGCACCCAGGCCTGGGCGACGTCCCGGTAGGCGTAGGTGGTGCCCATGATCTGGCTGAAAGTGGTCTGGGCCGCATGGCGCACCTGGCTGCTGCGGGAGGCGTACAGGATCGGCGTGATGGAGGCCACGCCCTCGGCGCGGCGCTCGATCAGTTCGAGGTCTTCCGGGGTCAGCCTCGCGCGGACGCCGCGCATGGCTTCGGAAATCGGCGTGTAGGACTGAATGGTCAGGCTGTTGGAGCCCAGCGAGGAAAAACTTTCGCCGATGAAGGCGCTCATGCCCTGGGTCAGGGAAATCACGGCGATCACGCTGGCGACGCCGATCACGATGCCGAGTGTGGTAAGGAAACTGCGCAGTCCGTGGGCGAGAATCGAAATCAGCGCGGAACGGGTGCTTTCCAGAATCACGTGGAACATGGGCGAACGCTCTCCGATGTCAATGCAGCGGCTCGCCGGCGCGGCGGTCGCGGATGATCTTGCCGTCGAGCAGTTCGATGACCCGGTCGCCGAGACCGGCGACGTCTTCCTCGTGGGTGACGAGAATCAGCGTCTGGCCTTCGCTGTGAAGTTGATCGAACAATTGCATGATGTCCGCCGAAGTCCGGGAATCGAGATTTCCCGTGGGTTCGTCGGCGAGCAGGATGGAAGGCTCGGTCACCAGGGCCCGGGCAATGGCGACTCGTTGCCTTTGGCCGCCGGAAAGCTGGTTCGGTAGATGATCCATCCGGTCGCCGAGGCCCACCCGGTCCAGCGCCTCCCGCGCCATTTCCCGGCGCCGGCGATGGCCGATGCGTCGGTAAACCAGCGGCTGCATGACATTGCCGAGCGCGGTGGCCCTGGGCAGCAGATTGAAGCTCTGGAAAATGAAGCCGATTTCCCGGTTGCGGATTTCGGCGAGCTGGTTGGGGCCGAGTTCCTCTACATAGACGCCATTAAGGAAGTACTCGCCGCGGGTGGGACGGTCGAGGCAGCCGAGAATATTGAGAAAGGTGGATTTGCCGGAGCCCGAAGAGCCGATGAAGGAGACCCAGTCGCCGCGCTGGATCTTGACGCTGATGCCGTCCAGGGCGCGGACCAGGGTTGAACCCATTTCGTAATGCTTGCTGATTTCATTCAGATGAATCAGGTTTTCGTCAGCAGTATTCATTTTCACGTCAGGCTACATGCAAACCGTCCATACATGGCAAATCGTTCGGTCCTCAGGAAGCTGCGCTTCTTGTCGGCGGGAATCATTGCCGGCGCTCGACTACAGCTCCATCCGGGTGGCTTCGAGGCGGTCGCCGTCGAGGAGGTGGCGCAGTTCCCGGTCGGGGCCCACGACGATTTCCACTTCACCTTCGATATTGCTGGTCAGCTCCTGGTATTCGTCGTCGGAGGCGCCCACCTGCACCGGGGTCTTGCGGGCTACGCCGTCTTCATTGACGAAGATGTAGTACTCGCTGAGCAGTCGGGAGCGGTCTTCCTCGAAGATCAGCGCCTGGATGGGAACCGCCGGCACGGCCTGGTCCCGGGCGGTGAAAATCTCCGCCCGGCAGGACATGCCCGGCCGCAGCACCACGTCGCCGGCCTCGAGGATGTCGATTTCCACGGTAAAGCTCAGCCCCTGGCGCCCCGGTTCGATCTTGGCGGTATTGGCGATGTAGCGCACCACTCCCCGGATCGGCTCTTCCGGATAGGCAATGGCGACGATTTCGGCGCGCTGGCCCACGGCGAGATTCGCCACGTCGGCCTCGTCCACGAGCACTTCGGTATAGATGCTCTGTGGATTGGCGATGGTCATCAGTGAAGAACCGGGGATATTGGTGGAGCTGGCGATGGCGGTTTCCCCCACCTTGATGTCGAGGCTGGTGACCACCCCGTCGATGGGGGACACGATCCGGGTCTTGCTCAACTGGTCATTGACCTGCTCCAGTTGGGCCTGGGCCTGGGCGAGCCGTTCCCGGGAGGATTTCAGATCGATCCTGGCAAGCGCAAGCTGGTTGCGCATGGTGTCGAACTCTTCTTCGCCCACCAGATCCCGCTCGAACAGGCTGCGGGTCCGCTCGAACTGCCGCCCGAGATTCTCGATGCGCACTTCCTGGCGTTCGATATCGATGGTATTGAGCCGTACCGAAGCTTCCGCCTGCTCAAGCCCGGCAAGGAAATTGCGGTCATCCACCCGCAGCACGAGCTGCCCGGTTTTGACCCGGTCGCCTTCCTCGACGAAAATCTCCGCCACCTTGCCGATCACTTCGCTGCTGAGCATGACCTGCTCATGATGGGCAAGCGAGCCCGAGGCGAGAATCGACGGGCTGATGACGCGCTGGCTGACCGGCGCCACGGTGACTTCCTTGGCGTCAACCCCGAAGAAATAGCGGTTGATGAAGGGCAGGGCGACCACTCCCGCCACGAGCAGCAGAATCAGCAGGAGTTTGCGAAGATCTTTCATGTCGATGCCCGCGGTAGTGGGCCAGCCTTGTCAATGATTCCGACATTATAAGCCGGGTAAAGGTTACAGTTGTCGGCTAAAGTCACAGCGAGAGCGTGACGCTGACGCCTCCACGGTCGCCGCCTTCGGCATCGATAAAGGACACATTGAACTCCGGGCCCATGGACATCAGCCCGATGGCGCCGGCCAGCAGCAGCGCCTGGGGCAGCAGCACAATACCGGCGGACCGCAGCCAGTTCCCCTGGACCCAACTGTGGTAGCCGTAGACAAGCAGGCCCAGGGTCCACAGGTACGTGAGGCTGATGGGGCCGATTATGCTGTTTATGGGGGAATCCCCGAATTGCAGGCCGAGATTCCCCAACTGCAGGGGATCCAGTTCCATCTGGCCGATCTGGCCGCTGGGGTTGAGCAGGATGGTAATTGCCATGCCCATGATCGAGAGCAGCGATGGGATTGCGGTCCAGGTGGCGAGGCAGAACCAGTTGCCAAAGCGGAAACCGTCTCCGGTCAAGGCGGACACCAGGGTCAGATAACCCGCCTGCAGCAGCCAGGTGATGATGAGCCCGAAGCTGGCGCCGAGAAAACCGGTAACGACGAATACCTGGGGCGACACCGATTCCATCTGTTCGTTGAATTGCCCGATCTGTTCCTCTGTTGGGTCGGCGCCGCCCTGATAGAGCAGGTTTTCCATGAACCAGGGAATATCGAGAATGCTGAAATACCAGAAAATGACTCCGGCGGTGCCGCCGGCGACGAGAATGGCGGGCAGCAGCCAGCTTGGCCTCTCTCGCAACTCGGCAAAAGCCGTGGCGGGCTCCAGCAGCACATTCAGCGCCACCCGCAGTCCGCCGACGGGCTGTGGTGTCTGCCTGGACATATGCCGCTTTCTCCATCATTACGAAATGCGGCCAAGATACCACGAGTCTGATGAGAGTTCCCATGGAAATCACCCATTGCGGCCTGCTGCTGCGGACCTTGTCCCTGATCCTGGTGGATATGCCGGGCCGCTGCTCGCGGGCTGGCGGATACAGGCTGGCATATCGCGGGACGAGATCAGGTGGGGCACTCATGAAAAAAATCGGCGGCAAAGTGCTACAGTGGGGCGTTTTTGGAATTGGCGTTGATTGCATCGTGGGACTCGGGAAAACCGGCAGGCGCCGGCTGATTGGCTGGCTGGCGGTATTGCTGCCGCCGCTGTCGATTGCTGCCTGTGCGCTGCTCGACGGCGATAGTCCGCCGCCGGGTGGTTCCGGGCCGATTGCCGGGGCGGGGGAAGTCCAGCGCCTGGGTGATATCGAATACGTCGAAGTCGCCCCGCCAGCGGGCAAGGACCGGCAACTGCTGGTTTTCGTTCATGGTACGCCCGGCTCGCTGCGCGCCTTCCGCACGTATCTTGCCGACCCGCTGCTGCGGGAACGATTTCACATGATTTCGGTAAGCCGGGTGGGCTGGACCGCCGGCGCCACGGAGAAGGAGCCCTCGCTCGAAGCCCAGGCCCGGGCGCTGCGGCCCATTCTGGAAATGGACCGCTCCGGCCGGGGCGCCATACTCATGGGACATTCCTACGGCGGCCCGGTCATCGCCCGGGCGGCCATGGACTTTACCGGCCTGGTGGGCGGCCTGGTCTTCGTCGCCACCACCGGCGACCCGGCACTCAGCGGCCCGCGCTGGTACAACTACATCAGCTTCTGGTGGCCCGGGTTCATACTAGGCGACCGCCTCATGGGAGCGAATGAGGAAATCATGGCGGTACGGGAGCAACTCGCGGAAATGCTGCCGCGCTGGGAGGCCCTGACCATGCCCGCCCTGATCGTTCAAGGCGATGACGACAATCTGGTGCACCCGGGCAATGCAGACTTTCTCCACCAACAACTGGTAAATTCACACCTGTTGCCGCGCCCCGGCGGCGACCATTTCATTCTCTGGGGAGATATGCCCGTCATTCGCGACGCCATCATTGCCTGGTTCGCCCCAGGTGACGGGCCGCTCTGCTGACAGGACCGAAACCCACGCCCATGCAAAGGAATATTCTTCCCCGGGACTGGCGCATTCTTTTCGGACTGCTGGTCACGCTGTTCTGGTTCGTCTTTCTCGGGGTCTACATCCAGACGAACGTAGGTTGGAGCCGTTTCATGGACCTGCCCATCGCCGAGATGGGCAACTTTCTCGAAGGCGCATTCGCTTTCCTCGCCTTTCTCTGGCTGGTCATCGGCCTGTTCATCCAGCAATCGGTACTGGCGGAAAACAACGAGGAATTGCGCCGCAGCAACCTGAACAGCGAAAAGCAGACCCAGGCTATCGCGGCGACCGAGCTGAACGCGCGCCAGGAAACTTTCTTCAAGATCGCCGAAAGCACCCGCCGGCAACTCGGCGCCGTTGTCGGCATGTTGTTCATTTCGAGCCAGGGCCCCGTGGGCAACGGCAATTACAACAACGAGCAATTGCAGGAAATCTGGCGCGAGTTCGCCTACGGCGATTACGAGGTCTGGTCGCGCATGTTCATCACCCTGATCGCCAACGATACCGAGACCACCGCGGAAGAGTTGTATTTCGGCACCGAGATCCGTCGCTCGCACACGGATAACTTCATCGCCGGCTTCGAGCGGCTGCTCGACCTCGCCAGGGAGTGCGATACCGATAACCTTATCGTCGATTCGCTGGTAGTATCGGCCCACGGGCTGCTCGCTTCGCGCATGCGCGAAATGCACCCGGATTACGAATTCAAGGCATTCGACCGAACCGACTCGCAAATCTACCTGCAGCGGTATATGGTCTAAAGCAACGATTCCGCAAAGGAGGAATGAAAAATGGAACCACTGATCGCGCTGGTCATCGTGCTGGCGCTCGTCGAGTACATGGGATTCGCCCTGGCCACCGGTCGCGCCCGGTTGAAGTATGAAATTGCCGCGCCGGCAACCACGGGCAACGAGCAATTCGAGCGTCATTTCCGGGCGCAGCAGAATACCCTTGAGCAGCTCATCGCCTTCATCCCGGCGCTGGTCGTCTGCGGCATGTTCAGCAATGCCACCGCGGCCGCGGTGGCCGGGCTGGTGTTCATTATCGGCCGCCTACTGTACTACCGGGGCTACGTCAAGGAGCCCAAGAGCCGCAGCCTCGGCTTTGGTCTCGGGTTTTTTGCCATGGTCTATCTGCTGATCGCGAGCCTGGTGGGCGTGGTCGGCGCAATGATGTAGCGGGCGACCATGAACGCGCAGCCTTCCCGGACCAACTTTTCGGCGCTGAGGCAACTTGCGCTGTACGCCTTGTACGTCGTGTTCGGTCTGGCGGCCGTGGTCTGGCTGCTCGGCCTGGCGGCGAACAGCACCGGCAGCGCGGTGACCGGCGGCGCCATCGACGCGGAAAACGACGCCATTACCATCGCCTTGCGCACCGAACCGCCGCAACTCGACTACGGGCGCGCCACCGATTCGAGCAGTTTGACCGTGTTGTTCCACACCATGGAAGGACTGCTGACCTACGACGACGAGATGGCGCTGATTCCCGGCGTTGCCGAACGCTGGGAAATCCGCGAAGACGGCGCGACCTTCTGGCTGCGCGAGGACGCCCGCTGGAGCAACGGTGAGCCGGTTACCGCCCACGACTTCGTTTTCGCCTGGCGCCGGGTGCAGGATCCGGCCACGGCTTCGGCCTATGCTTTCATCATGTATCCGGTAAAAAACGCCGAGGCGATCAATCGCGGCGACCTGCCCAGGGAAACGCTGGGCGTACGGGCCGCAAGCGACCGTATTCTCGAAGTCGAATTCGAACAGCCGACGCCGTATTTCGACAAGCTGGTCGCCTTCGTTACCTTCTATCCCATCAATGAGGCCTTTTTCGAGTCGACCGGCGGGCGCTTCGGGGCCGATGCCGACATGCTGCTCTACAACGGTCCGTACCTGATGACCGAATGGGTCCATAGCGCGTCGATGCGCTGGGAGCGCAATCCGGATTACTGGGGGGACCACAAGGGTTTCATCGACACGATCAACGTCGGCTATATCACCCAGGACGTGAACTCCCGCCTGAACCTGTTCAAGGACGGCCAGATCGCCGATACGCAGCTCGTGCCGCAGATGCTCGGCGAGGCGATGGAGCGGCGCTGGCAGATCGACCGCTCGATGGACGGCACGGTGTTCTTCCTGCAACTCAATTTCCGCGACGGTCACGTCACCGCCAACAAGAACTTCCGCAAGGCCCTGCTGCTGGCGCAGGATCCGGTGGAATTCGTCTACAAGGCGCTGAAAGAGCCGAGCTACATGCCGGCCGTCAGCCTGTTCCCGTACTGGATTCGCGGCGCCGAAGACTATTTTCGCCAGGAGCATCCGCCCATTCCCCATGAGTACAACGTGGCGAAAGCCCGGGAGCACCTTGAACTGGCCCGGCAGGAACTCGGCCTGGAAGAGTTTCCGCCGATCCATCTGCTCGCCGACGACAGTCCCCTCGGTACGGTTTCCTCGGAATATTTCCAGGCCGTGTACGCGCACAATCTCGGCCTGGAAATGCGCATCGACAAGCAGATCTTCAAGCAGCGGCTGGCGAAGATGGACGCCGGCGATTTCGATATCGTCGTCAGCGGCTGGGGTCCGGACTACGACGACGCGCTGACTTTCGGCGACCTGTTCTCCTCCTGGAACCTGAACAATCGCGGGCGCTATGCCAGCCCGGAAATGGACGCCCTCATCCGCGTCGCCCAGTCGGAACTCGATCCGGTCAAGCGCATGGAGGCTTTCGCGCAGATTCAGGATCTGGTGCAGGAAGACGTGGTCATCGTGCCGATGTACGAACGCGGCTGGTCCTACGTGGTCGATCCGCGGCTGAAAGGATTCAAGCGCAGGGCCGTCGGGCCCGAGGTGGATTACACCTATGCCTGGATAGACGAGCAGGCGGCTGACTGACCCCCATGCGGCAGGGAATGGCCTGGTACGTCTGCAAGCGCCTGCTACAGGGCGTGGTGACGGTCTGGTTCATCGCCACCGCCACCTTCTTCGCCATGCACAATGTGCCCGGCGACCCGCTGCTCAACGACCGCGCGATGACACCGGCAATTCGCGCCAATCTCGAAGCGCGCTACGGTCTCGACCAGCCGCTGTTCAACCAGTACCTGATCTACCTGGGCAATCTCGCCCAAGGCGATTTCGGCATTTCCTTCACCCAGGAGAACCGCCAGGTCAACGACATTATTCGCGAACATTTTCCGGTATCCGCTACCCTCGGCATTCTGGCGGTGCTGTTCGCCGCCGCGGGCGGCGTGCTCTGGGGCGCGCTCACGGCCCTGTATCGCAACCGGATGCCGGACTACGTCATCATGTTTCTGGTGATCCTCGGCATTTCAGTGCCGAGTTTCGTGGTCGCGGCGCTGAGTCAGTTGGGCCTGGTGACTTTGAATACCCTGGCCGGCCGCAGCTTGCTGCCGGTGGCTGGCTGGGGCAGCGTCTTTCATATGCTCACTCCGGCGCTGGTGCTCGGCCTGAGCACCATGGCGTATCTGACGCGCCTGATGCGATCCTCGATGCTGGAAATCATCGATTCGGATTTCGTGCGAACGGCCAAGTCCAAGGGGGTGCCGCCGGCGCTCATCTTTTCGCGCCATCAATTGCGCAATGCGATCCTGCCCGTGGTGACCGTGCTCGGACCCCAGATCGCGGTGATCACCACCGGCGGATTCGTGGTGGAACTCGTCTTTGCCATCCCCGGGCTCGGGCGCTTTTTCGTCGAAGCCGTGCAGCAACTCGACTACACGGTGATCATGGGCACGACGGTTTTCTATGGCGCCTTCCTCGTGTTCATGGTGATCGTCGTCGATTTGCTCTACGGCTTCATCGACCCCCGCGTGAGGCTGCAATGAAATGAGTTACGGCGCCGCCGATTTTCTGCCGGTCAGCGGGCAGCGCGATGTGCACGGCATCAGCCGGCCATCGCTTTCGTATCTGCAGGACGCGTGGCTGCGACTGAAGGCCAACCGGCGCGCGCTGGCTTCGCTTTACCTGGTGCTTGGACTGTTGTTCTTTACCATTGCCGGGCCCTGGCTCTGGCGGGTCGATTCGGCGGTGCAGGATCTCGACCAGATCAGCCAGCCTCCCGGCGTGGACCGCGCCGCGCTGATCGTGCCCGATTATCAATCCTGGGACGGGGCCGGCGAAGCCGGGCCGTTGCATGTGGTGGGCGACGCCACGTCGCAATCGGTACGGCTCAAATGGAACGCCTTGCCAGGGGCGAACGGCCATCGCGTGTATCGCAACATTTTTCCGGTCGGCCCCGAACTGGCTTATGGCATGCCGTTGGCGGAGTTTTTCGACAATACCATCCTGCACCACGAGGACCGGCTCGACCTGCGCCCCGGCCGCTACTTCTACTCGGTCGTGGCTCTTGGCGAAGACGGCGCGGTAACCGGCAACTACGAATCGCTGACCGTCGATGTGCAACGCGTCACGACGCTGGCGGAAGCTGTCGACCGCGGGCTGATCGAGAACGAGGATCAACTGGCGGTCGGCGATTCGATCGAACTGCAATTGCATCCCCTCGGCACCGACTATCTCGGCCGCGACATGCTTGCCAGGCTGATGGCCGGGGCTCGCGTCTCGCTGTTCATCGGCATCGTCGCGCCCGCGCTGTTCGTGCTTTTCGGCGTGGTATTCGGCGCCGCGGCCGGCTTCATCGGCGGCAGGGTCGATCAGTTCATGATGCGCTTCGCCGATTTCGTCGTCGCGCTGCCTTTCCTGCTGTTCATGATCCTGTTCAAGATCGCCTTCGGCATCGGGCCCGGCGAAAGCGGCGTCATGCCGATGCTCGTGGCGATGGTGGTGCTGTTATGGCCGGCTACGGCCCGGCTGGTCCGCGGACAGATTCTGCAGTTGCGCGAGGCGGCCTATGTGCAGGCCTCGCAATTGCTCGGGGCGCGCACCAACTATCTGGTGTTGCGGCATATGTTGCCGAACACGCTCGGGGTCGTGCTCGTGACCCTGACCTTCGAGATTCCCAAGGCGATTTTCGTCGAGGCCTTTCTCTCCTTCATCGGCATGGGCGTGGCGCCGCCGACGCCGTCCTGGGGCTCGATGTCCAATGAAGGTATCGCCACCATGTTGACCACGCCTCACGAACTGATTTTTCCGGCGCTGTTCATCAGTATCACCGTACTCGCCTTCAATCTGCTCGGCGACGGCCTGCGCGACGCCCTCGACGCGCGCATGAGGAACGCGGGATGACGGCAGCGCCGCTGTTGCAGGTGGATGACCTGCATGTGGAGTTCGCAACCCACGGCGGTACCGTGCAAGCCGTGCGCGGAGTCAATTTTTCGGTCGACTCGAACCGCACCCTGGCCATCGTCGGCGAATCGGGCTGCGGCAAATCGGTCAGCGTGCAAAGCATCATGGGCCTGATTCCCGTTCCGCCGGGACGCATCGGTCCCGGTTCCGCGCGACTGCGCGGTCAGGAGATTCTCGGCAACAACGTCGTCAACGGCCGCGATGTGCGCGGGTCGGAGATCGGCATGATCTTTCAGGATCCGATGACCTCGCTCAATCCGACCATGACCATCGGCGCCCAGATCGCCGAACCCTTGCAGGTACATCGCGGCTATGGTGCGGGCAGGGCGCGGGAAGAGGCGATCCGCCTGCTCGAATCCTGTCGTATTCCGGAAGCGCGCAAGCGCGCGGGCCAATACCCGTTCGAATTCTCCGGCGGCATGTTGCAACGCGCCATGATCGCCATGGCGATCTCGTGCAAGCCGGCGCTGCTGATCGCCGACGAGCCGACCACGGCGCTGGACGTGACGATCCAGTCCCAGATTCTCGACCTTATGCGCGATCTGCAACGCGAGACCGGCATGGCCATTATCCTCATAACCCATGATCTCGGCGTGGTCGCGCGCATGGCCGATGAAGTCGCCGTGATGTACGCGGGCAAGATCGTCGAACACGGCTCGGCAGACGACATATTCTATCGCTCGGCCCATCCGTACACCTGCGGCCTGCGGTCGGCGATGCCGGTCAACGACCGTTCGCGGCAGGCCGAACTGAAGCCGATCGAAGGGCGTCCGCCGGACCTGTTCGCTCCGCCTCCGGGTTGCGGCTATGCGCCACGATGCCCGCACGCAATGAATTTGTGCGAGCGCGAACACCCACCCGAGTTCACGATCGGCGCCGACCATTACAGCCGCTGCTGGCTGCACCACGAAATGTCCAGGCAGCGGCCGCGGGAATTGCATTTCCGCGCGGCCGCGGGGGAGGGAGCCTGAATGAGCGCCCTGGTCGAAGCCGTCGGATTGACGCGCTATTTCGAAATAGGCCGCGGTCAGCGTGTGCATGCCGTGGAAGACGTCAGTCTGACCGTGGCGCCGCGGGAGATTGTCGGTCTCGTGGGAGAAAGCGGTTCGGGCAAATCCACCTTCGGCAAGACCTTGCTCGGTCTGTACCGCAAAACCGCGGGCACGGTGCGCTATCGCGGAGAAACCTTGCCGGACCGATACGCCCCCGCGGACTTCAGGCGCCTGGCAAAGAAGATGCAGATGATCTTCCAGGACCCGTATGCGTCGCTGAACCCGCGCATGACCGTGGCCGAGATCATCGGCGAAGGACTGCGCCTGCATACCGATTTGCCGAAAACCGAGATCAACAGGCGAGTCGCTCACTGGCTCGACCAGGTGGGACTGACCGGCGATCACGGTTCGCGCTATCCGCATGAGTTTTCGGGCGGGCAGCGCCAGCGCATAGGCATCGCCCGGGCGATGATACTCGAACCCGAATTCGTCGTTTGCGACGAGCCGGTCTCGGCGCTCGATGTTTCGGTGCAGGCCCAGGTCATCAATCTGCTGGGCGAATTGAAGGAGTCGCTCGGCCTGACCCTGCTGTTCATCGCCCACGACCTGTCCATGGTGCGGCACGTCAGCGACCGCATGGCGGTGATGTACCTGGGCTCGCTTGTTGAGGTCGGCGCGGCCGACGAGATCTATTTCGAGCCGAAACATCCCTATACGGAACTGCTGGTCGGCTCGAATCCGGAGCCCGATCCGGAAATCGAGCGCAACCGCGATTCAACCGCGATCCGGGGCGAAATCCCCTCGCCGGTGAACGTTCCTCCCGGCTGCCGCTTCGCCGGCCGCTGCCCCAAGGTCATGGACGTCTGCCGCGAAGTGACACCCGAACTGATTCCGCTGCGCGACACAAATCGCCACGTCGCCTGCCACCTGTATGCCTGACTCATGTTTGCGCGCGCAGGCTCCCAGGAGCCTCACCGTGCTATGATTTCCGGGACTCGGCAACTTCATACCCACCCCGCCATGCAGCGCCGCAGACTTCCCATCGGCATCCAGTCCTTCCGCAGGCTCCGGGAGAGGGACTGCTACTATGTGGACAAGACCGCGCTCATCGGCGACCTGATCGACCGGGGAGAGCACTACTTCCTCTCGCGCCCGCGCCGCTTCGGCAAGAGCCTCCTGCTCGACACCCTGGGGGAGCTGTTCGCGGGCGGCGAAGAGCTGTTCCGGGGACTGCACATCCACGACCATTGGGACTGGGACGAAAAACATCCCGTACTGCGGTTGAGTTTTGGCGGAAACTACCGTAAACCGGATGATCTCGAGGGAGACATCATCGAGCAGCTTGAGGCCGCCGAACGGCGGGCGGGCCTGGAACCGGCCCATTCGTCTAACACGGGCCCAAGGCGCCTGAGGAACATTCTGGACCGCCTCCACCACAAGACTGGCAGGCAAGTCGTGGTGCTCGTGGACGAGTACGACAAGCCCATCCTCGACGTGCTCGGCGACCCGGAACGGGCGAAGGCGAACCGCGACCAGTTGCGGGGGTTTTACGGCGTCATCAAGGACTGCGCCCACCTGGTGCGTTTCGTCTTCGTCACCGGCATCAGCATGTTTTCCAAGGTGAGCCTGTTTTCGGGCCTGAACAATCTCCGAAACATCAGCCTGGACCCGCGCTACGCGGCGATCTGCGGCTACACCGACCACGATCTCGACACCGTCTTCGCCCCGGAGCTGCCCGAACTCGACCGGGAGGAAATCCGCCGCTGGTACAACGGCTACCACTGGCTGGGCGGGGAAAAGGTCTACAACCCCTTCGACATCCTGCTGCTGTTTGACAGCCGGGTGTTCAAGTCGCACTGGTACGAAACCGGCACGCCGACCTTCCTGTTCGAAACCATGCTGGAAAGGGCGGTGAGTCCGCTGGAGCTGGAAAACCGCGAAGCGGAAATGGACCTGCTGTCGACTTTCGAGGTGGGCGGCGTCGGCGTGGACGCCTTGATGTTCCAGACGGGTTATCTGACGATCAAGCAAGAGACCCGGGAGGGGGCGCAGATTTTCTATACCCTGGATTATCCCAATCTGGAGGTTCGCCACAGCCTGAACCAGGGATTGCTGACCCATCTGGACCAGTCGCCCAGGGAAGTTTCGAACCGGGGCAAGGACCTGTGCCGCCTGCTGGCCGACAACGACTTCGACGCCTTCGCCGAGCAACTGCGCGCCTTTTTCGCCGGCGTTCCGTACCAGTGGCAGACGAAGCCGGAACTCGCCCGCTACGAGGCCTGGTACGCGGGCATGCTCTATGCGTGTTTCCGCACCATCGGCGTCGATCTCCGGGTGGAGGAATCCACCAGCCACGGCCGTTCGGACATGGTGCTGTTGCATGGCGGCCAGGTCTTCGTCATGGAATTCAAGATGGCGGAAGAGGGCGAGGAAGCCGAAGCCGCCCTCGACCGGGCTCTGGGCCAGATCCGCGCCCGTGGCTACGCGGACCGATACAAGGACCGTGGCGAGCCCATCCACCTCATCGGCGCCGTTTTCGGCAGGAAGGAGCGCAACCTCCTCGCCGTGCGGTCCGAGCCGGCTTGAACCCGCGCACAAGGTGAGTGAGCGGTTGTATATTGTACAAGCTGGTTGTACAATTCATGGAAAATCCACTACCCGCAGGCTTGGACAATCGATATGCTGCGGAATGTCTATAAAGTCGCCGAAGCCCGCGCCCGGTTTTCCGAATTGCTTTCACGGGCGCAAAAGGGCGAAGAAGTCGTCATTGCCCGGGGCGGCATGCCGGTCGCGCGTCTGGCGCCGGTGCGCGAGCCGACCACGCGGGAAGCGGCGCCCCTGGCCCATCTGGAACTGCCGGACGATCTGTTCGATAGCCGGGACGCCGCGCAGTCCGCCATCGACGCCGGCGATTTCAGCGACGTGCTGGGAATCTGGCGAGGTTCCCCGGAAAATTCGTGAAATTGTTGTTGGACAGTCACGCCGTGTACTGGTGGGCGGCTGGCAGCGCCCGGCTTTCGGGCCGCGCAAAGCGTCTGATCCTCGATCGCGCCAACACGGTGCTGGTCAGCGCCGCTTCCATCTACGAAATCGAATTGAAAGCGCGTCATGGGCGCGTCAATTTGCCACGGCTCGAACTCAGGTCCGCGCTGCGCCGCAACGAGGTCGAGGAATTGGCGATTACGCACGAACATGCCGAATACGCGGCGAACTTCGATTGGGAGCACCGGGACCCGTGGGATCGCCTGCTGCTCGCGCAGGCCCGATTGGAGCAATGCTCTCTCGTTTCGGTGGATTCCGTATTCGATCACGCGGGCGCCGACCGCCTGTGGTGATGCCGGCCTGACAAACGCCAGCCATGCTCAAGCACCTGAACATCGTCTGGTTTGGCCTCGTGGCGCTTGCGACGGTGTTTGTATTGCTCAATCCGGAGTTGCTTGAGCGCGAGCGGCTGGCCGCTTTCATCGCGGAATTCGGCGCCGAAGCATTCGTCGTATACGTCCTGATTTGCCTGACCCGCTCGCTCCTGCTGATTCCGAGCACGCCGTTCATATTCGCCGGCGCACTGGCTTTTCCCGATTGGCCGCTGGCAGTCCTGGCGGCATCCATGGCGGGAGTCTTGAGCGGCTCGCTGCTGATTTACAGCTTCCCGGGCATCGGCGGCTACGACGAGCGGCTCAAGGCCCGCTACCCAAGGCAGATCAACACCATCCGCGAGCGCATGCAAGGCAAAAGCGCCTGGTGGGTAACCCTGGGCTGGTCCGCGTTCCCTCTCGTTCCTACCGACCTGATCTGCTACGTCGCCGGCCTCGCCAGAATGCCCATCCTGAAAATGGCCCTCGCCGTCCAGCTCGGCTCCTTCCCCCTCATGGCGGTCTATGTCTTCACCGGCGCCGAACTGGGCGCGCTGCTCCTGAACTGACAACCGAATTTGTATATTCTCGCGAGCAACAAGAAGCGGAAGCGAACCAATGGCTGAAATCTTTGGCGATGACGACTCCGAAACCCTGAACGGCACAGCCGAAGACGACGAAATCAGATCGGGAGACGGCAACGACACCGTTCATGGGAATGGGGGTGACGACTGGATCAACGCGTTTTACAGGGAGTCGGACGGCGATGATCGCTACTACGTCTACTCCGGAACGCTGATCGCCTACGGCGGCCTGGGTGACGATCTGATCGGCGGCAAGGAAGGAAACGATCAGCTATTTGGAGGGACCGGAGAAGACAGAATCTATGCATGGGGAGGAAACGACATAGTGGATGGCGGCCCAGGCAACGACGAACTTTTTGGCGCGGATGGAAACGACACGATTTACGGTAAAACTGGCAGTGACAGGCTTCGTTCAGGAGATGGCGATGACAGAGTGTATGGAGGCAGTGGAAATGACCAAATACGTTCAGGTGATGGTAGCGACATAGTGTATGGGGGTGATGGGAATGATTGGATTGATGCACGCTACAACGAAGAAGGAGAACGCCGGTACTTTACTTATTCTGGCTCTTTAACCGCGTACGGCGATGCCGGTGATGACCTGATAGGGGGCAAAACAGGGAATGACGTGCTCAATGGTGGAACCGGTGATGATGTTCTGCATGGCTGGGCAGGTGATGACCGGATATATGGTGGAATTGGGAACGATCAGATTAGGTCGGGCGACGGTGTAGATATTGCAAATGGAGGTGATGGAAATGATTGGATCGATGCCCGCTATAACGAGGAAGGACAAGACCGTTACTTCACCTATTCCGGGTCTTTGACCGCGCATGGAGGAAATGGCGATGATTTGATTGGTGGCAAGAAAGGAGACGACACGCTGGACGGAGGTCCGGGGGATGATCTACTGCACGGCTGGGGCGGTAATGACAGACTGTCGGGAGGTATTGGTGACGACATTTTGTACGGAGGAGATGGCAACGATACCTTGATTGGAGGTGAGGGTTTCGACAAATTGTACGGGAGAGATGGTGATGACAAATACCATGTAACCGATTTAAGTGACTACATCTGGGATGCATCCGGAATTGACACGGCAATCATCTCGGTTTCGTTCGCGAAAATCCCTTCCTACATCGAAAATGTTAGATACATCAATGGCGCAAAGGCATTGCCTTACTGGATCGACGCATTGTTGCCGGATAGATCTAATGGCTCCCACTTCAAGACTCTGTTGGGTGAACAAAAGACGTTCCGATACATTTTTCCATCCAGCATCCCCGAGTACGATACAGAACCAGAGAACGCAAAAGGATACAAGCAGTTAAATTCGAATCAGAGAAGCAATGTCCTGGTCGTTCTCAATTACCTGGAAAGCATTATTGATGTGAAGGTGATCGGCACTAACAACCCCGATCAGACCAATACCATCTCTATCGCCTTGAATGAACAGATCGATCAAGGGGGTCACGCAAAATATCCCAACTCTAGCAGCTCCGGTTCCGATATCTACTTAAACGACGCTCCCTACAACGCCACCTTGAACCCTGGAACTTACGGAGCCAATGTAATTGTGCACGAATTGGGCCATGCTCTCGGATTGAAGCACCCCTTCGACGAGGCGGATGTCGATGGCGATATTGCAGACCCTCCATATCTACAGGGTTCCGAAGACCATGCCCGCTGGACGATGATGTCGTACACTGAGACTTCCGCCGAGTACAAGTTGACATTCAGCGACCTCGACATAGCCGCCCTGCAATATCTCTACGGCCCGAGCAAGCAGTCGCGCACCGGTGACGATACCTATGTCTACAGGACCGGCGACCCGAATTTCATCTGGGACGGCGGCGGCGAAGATACGGTCGATGCGTCCGCATCGTATTCGGGAGTGGTAATTTATCTGGAACCGGGTTATCAGGGTTACAACAGGCTGTTCGGCAAATCCGGGCGGATCACTTCCGCCGGGCAGATCACCGTCAATTTCGGCACCGAAATCGAAAACCTGATTGGCTCCGGCCAGAACGATTTTCTGGTGGGCAATCGGCTGGATAACGACATCCGGGGCAATGACGGCAACGACCGGATTTTCGGCCGGCAAGGCGACGATTCGCTCGTTGGCGGCGCCGGCGACGACGAACTGTCCGGCTGGATCGGCAACGACCGGCTGACCGGCGGAGACGGTTCCGACACGCTGGACGGCGGCGACGGTCTCGACTTCGCGGTTTTTTCCAGCCGGAAGGATGATTATTCCGTCATGGGCAACGAAAACGGGACCATCGTTGTTGTGGCGGAAGGCGCTTCAGAATCCGGAAAGGACGAACTCAACGGGGTGGAGCGGCTCGAATTTTCCGACATCAGTCTCGCCTTCGATATCGACGGCAACGCAGGAATAGCCGCGAAGGTGCTCGGCGCGTTCATGGGGGCGGCCGGTCTCCGCCGTACCGATCTCGCGGGGCAGTGGCTGAACTTGCTCGACGACGGAATGGCCTACGACGATCTGCTGCAAACCGCCATTGACACGATTTTCGGCGCCAACCCCAGTGGCGCGCGGATGGTTGGCCATTTCTTCACCGCGCTGACCGGCGACGAAGCCCCGGACGACGTGATTGCGGAGTGGGGCGGCAAAGTCGACAACGGCGAACTGTCCGCCGTCGAACTGAGCAGATTGGTCGCCGAAATCGATCTGAATCTCGCCAACATCGACTATGTTGGGCTATATTCAACCGGCGTCGAATATCTCGTAGGCTAGGAGCCTGCGCCGTAGGAATTCACGGCTGCAAATCCGCTCTCATCCGCGCCCCTGGCCGCTCGATTTCGTTGCATATCCACCAATATTCGCCTCAATCGATCAGCCAGGGGCGCGGCGATAGCGAATTTTCGCTTTCGCGAATTCCTACGGCGCAGGCCCTAATCATTGCTGCAGCGTCCAGGCCCTGGATCAAGCGAATTGCTTGATCTGACGCTTTGTCGGATATTGACAATATCCGACAAAGCGTTAAGCTTGCCAATTCAATCCGTTGAATGGCAGGATCAACGAATGGCCAACAGCATGAATCTTTCCCTTACGCGCGAACTTCGTGACTTTGTAAATTCCCGTACCGGCGATGCAAGCCCCTATGCAACGCCCAGTGAGTACCTTCGCGATTTGATCCGGCGTGATATGGAGTCCCAGGGAACCGTTGAACATGTCATGCGCGGCTTGAACGATCTCGCCCTGGGACGTTACTCGGAAAAATCAATCCTCGATATTGCGGAAGAAAATGGCTAGCAAGGCAGGGAAGCGACTTCACTACATCCTCACTGAAACAGCGGAAAGCGATTTTCGCGAGGCACGGCGCTGGTCAATGTCCCGCTGGGGGGAAGAGCTTACCAGGCAGTACTTTTCGGACATTCACAAATGCGCACAGAATCTCGCCCGGGGACTCCGGCGATCACCTTCCATGGAGCCGGACCTCGGTGTCTACCCCATCCGGGAGCATTATCTCGTGTATGTTCCGATCCATGGCGACCGCATAGCGATAGTGGCGCTGATTCGTCAGACAAGAGACCTGCCCACCATACTCAATGCCAACAGTTTCATCATTCGGCGTCAATTGAAGGTGATGTCAAGCAAGTTACAGTAAACCGTTCAAGCGTAACCTCATCCCGAAATTGATACGTCTTGAAGGCTTTGGCGCCGTTCAGTAGACTTCTTGCCCCGTTGCAAATCCTGGCCGCACCTGCGCGCAAGGGCTCGCATGGCAATTTATCAGCTTCGAGGATGTTCCGATGGCGCTGCGAATCAACGACATAGCACCGAACTTTACCGCCATGACTACCCATGGCGAGATCGATTTTCACGAGTGGCTGGGAGACCGGTGGGGGGTGCTGTTTTCCCATCCCAAGGACTTCACGCCGGTTTGCACCACCGAGCTTGGCTACATGGCCGGGCTTGAGGAAGAGTTCGCCAAACGCAACTGCAAGATCATCGGCCTGAGCGTGGATCCGGTATCGAGCCACGAAGCCTGGGCCCAGGATATCGAGGACGTCCAGGGGCACCGGGTCAACTATCCCATGATCGGCGACCACGACCTCGCCGTGGCCAAGCTGTACAACATGCTTCCCGCCGACGAGCCCGGCACTTCCGAAGGCCGCACGCCGATGAACAACGCCACCGTGCGTTCGGTGTTCATTATTGCTCCGGACAAGACCATCAAATTGATGCTGACCTATCCGATGACCACGGGCCGCAACTTCGACGAGATTCTGCGGGTGCTCGACTCCATGCAGTTGACCGCCAAACACAAGGTGGCGACGCCGGTTAACTGGCAGCAGGGCGAAGACGTGATTATCGTGCCCGCCGTTTCCAACGAGGAAGCCGAGCAGTTGTTTCCCGAAGGCTGGACGACGGTCAAGCCCTATCTGCGCACGGTCAAGCAGCCGTAAAACTCGGCGAACTGACAGGCCCGTCGGTCCCCTATTCAGGCAGCGCGAAGGCCACGAGTTCCGGGGCGTACAGCCGGTCGCCGATGGCGGCGACGATGAACTGCCGGCCTTCGTGCAGGTAGGTGATGGGCGCGCCGGTCACGCCGGCTTCCATCTCGATCACCCACTCAATCTCTCCGGTCATCTTGTCGTATGCCCGGAAGAAGGGGCCGCCGCTGTTGGTGGCGATCTCGACTGGCATATCGGGGGGCATGCGGCCGTCCCTGCGCAGATTGGTCTGGCCTTCGCCGATGAACAGCAGCGTTCTGGTCAGCAGCGGCGAGGGCCGCCCCGGCCAGCCCAACTGTCCGAGATTCAAATGCGCGATCGCCGGATGATCGCGCGGTCCGTCGCCGTTGGGAACCATCCACACCTGCTCGCCCGTATTCATGTCGAATGCGGTAATGCGGCCATAGGGCGGCTTGAACAGCGGCAGGCCTTGCGGTCCCGCGACCCAGCGCCGGGTGCCCTTGGTGTAGGCGAGATCGGTACTGTCCGGGTCGCCAGGGAAAAGGTCGGCTACGAAAGGTGAGGTAATCGACGGAATATAGAAGTAGCCGGTTTCCGGGTCGAAAGCCGCGCCTTGCACATCGGCGCCGCCCTGGGAGCCCGGCAATTGAATCGTTCCCCGGGTGCCGTCCGGTTCAGCCACCGAAGGCGGCGTGAACATGGGGCCGGTCACGTAGTTCGAAAATATCTCCAGCGCCTCGGCGCGCAGTTCCGGCGTAAAATCGATCAGATTTTCCACGGTTGCGCCCTGACGGTCGAACGCCGGCGGCAAGGTGGGAAACGGTTGCGTTGCGGCGGTCACCTCACCCGGCACGTTCGATTGCGGAACCGGCCGATCCTCGATGTCCCAGACCGGTTCGCCGGTGCGGCGGTCGAAAACGAAAGTGAAAGCCTGCTTGGTAATCTGGGCGATCGCCGGAATTTCCTGGCCTTCGACCACGATGTCCATCAGCACGGGGGCAGCCGGAATGTCGTAGTCCCACAGACCGTGGCGAACGGTCTGGTAGTACCAGACCATCTCTCCGGATTCCGCGTCGAGCGCCACCAGGCTCTGGGTAAACAGGTTGTCGCCGATGCGATGGCCGCCGTACATGTCGTTGGTGGAAGAACTCAGCGGCAGGTAAACCATCCCGAGTTCCTCGTCGGCGGACATCAGCGACCATAGCGGAGCGTGTCCGGTATACGACCAGGACCGGTCCTGCCAGGTCTCGACCCCCACATCCCCTTCTTGCGGAATCGCGCTCCAGGTCCAGCGCAGCGCACCGGTGCGCACGTCGAACGCCTGTACTTCACTGGGCGGGGCCTCTCGCCCCGCGAAGGTATCGCTCATGCCCTGGCCGACGATGACCACATCGCCCACCACCACCGGTACGCCGCCCCATCGATACCGCTCGAAATCCGCCGGCATGCGCTGCAGGCTGACCCGGCCGCCATCGCCGAAACCGGCAATGGGCGCGCCGTTCGCCGCATCGAGCGCATACAGCCAGGTATTGCGCTGGACCAGGACGCGGGCATCATCGCCATCGCTCCACCAGGCCAGGCCGCGCGTCACCGCGCCCGGCAGGCCGTCGCCGTCGCTCGGTACTTCCTGCGTCCAGATCGTCTCGCCGGTGCCCGGATTGAACGCTTCGACCAGGCCTACGCCATTGGGAATATAGCCGACGCCACCCCGCACGATGGGCGCCGCCACATGATTCGCCGAAGTGCGCTGGTTCGGATTGATTTCGAGATAGGACGGATCGAGACCGGGTCGGCGCCAGACGATCTCCAGTTCATCCACGTTCTCCCCGGAGATCTGGTCAAGCGGCGAATACTTGGTCATACCGGCGTCCGCGCCATAATAGGGCCACTCGCTATCGGTTGCCCCTTGCTGGGCGGCGCACGCCAGCGGAAAGCCAAGCGCGAGCGAGCAGAGCAGCAGCCGCACCGGGAAAAGATCGAACAGAAACCTGGTCATGATCGGACCTGCCTGTCAAAGCCTGGACATGAATCCGATTCTAGCCCAAGTTTGCCGATTTGATCCCCGCATAAGGCGTTTTTGGGGCAAATCCCGCAGATTGATTGTTACATGTACCTTTCGCTTCGGTGTACACTGCTCCCGGGTTTTCGGGAGTCTGGATGATGAAGAATCTGACTTTGGGTGGTAGCCGGCTGGCAGCCATCGCACTATCGACTTCACTGGCCTCCGGCGCCATGGCCCAGGAATATGTCATGGACCCGGACTGGCCCAAGCCGCTGCCGGATGGCATTGAATGGGGGCAGGTACCCAATGTGACGATTGACCAGGAAGGGTACATCTATGCCTTCCACCGTTCCGAGCCGCCAGTGCTGAAGTTCGACCCGGAAGGCAATCTGGTGGATGGCTGGGGCGGCGAATGGGTCCACCGGCCGCATGGCTTCCGGGTTACGCCGGACGGCAATATCTGGGCCACGGATTACCAGCGGCAGCTTGGCAACACGATTTCCCTGTTCGATACCGGCGGCAATCTGCTCAAGCGCCTTGGCGCGGCGGGCTTTACCGGCGCCGGCCCCAATACCTTCGACGGTCCGGCCGATGTGGTGCAAGCCGAAAACGGCGACTTTTTCGTCGCCGACGGACATTGGAACAACCGCATCGTCAAATTCGACAAGAACGGTCGTTATCTCATGGAGTGGGGCAAGCGCGGCTCGGGCCCCGGCGAATTCAATCTGCCGCATACCCTGGTGATCGACCGGCGCGGGCGCCTGTTCGTCGGCGACCGGGGCAATGAGCGGATCCAGATTTTCGACCAGGAAGGCAATCATATTGACGAGTGGGACCAGTTCGGCTGGCCCAGCGGCATGTTCATCGACCAGAACGACATTCTGTATGTCGCCGACTACCAGAGCCTGCGTGGCGTCACCTACGGCAGCGCCGAAACCGGCGAGATCATGGGATTCATCCAAGGTTCCGAGCCCGAGGGCGTGGTGGTGGACGCCGAGGGCAATGTCTACACCGGCGAGGTCACCGGCGGCGAGGGCGGCGACGGCATGATCATCCGCAAGTTCATCCGGCAATAATTTTTTTTTTCATTTTCGTCGCCGAAGTACTTGCCATCGCCTGCAAGGCGCGTATAATGCGTCGCCTTTCCCCCGGCATATGGCCCGGGGGCTGTTCTGTAACAAGTTGGATCAAGCAATAGAGGTGGGTGCTTGCCGCATGGATCCGGGCACATCTGTACCGGATTTTTCTGCATTCGCAGAACTGTCCGCGGCAGGCAACTGCGTTAATTTATTCGAGTCGGCGTGAACTTCCGTTCTTTCGGGCAACCGGGAGACTGGAAGGCCGGAGCGCATGAACAAAACAGTCGTCTGCAACCTGTTTACAGGTATTCGAGACGCTTTCGAGCGTCTCTGCAGGTCTAAACTGAAGAGTTTGATCATGGCTCAGATTGAACGCTGGCGGCAGGCTTCAGACATGCAAGTCGAGCGGAAACGACAAAGGTTTACCTTTGGGCGTCGAGCGGCGAACGGGTGAGTAACGCGTAGGAATCTGCCCGATAGCGGGGGATAGCCCGGGGAAACCCGGATTAATACCGCATACACCCCACGGGGGAAAGGCCGGGATCTTCGGACCGGCTGCTATCGGAGGAGCCTGCGTTGGATTAGCTTGTTGGTAGGGTAACGGCCTACCAAGGCCACGATCCATAGCTGGTCTGAGAGGATGATCAGCCACACTGGAACTGAGACACGGTCCAGACTTCTACGGGAGGCAGCAGTCGGGAATATTGGACAATGGGGGCAACCCTGATCCAGCCATGCCGCGTGTGTGAAGAAGGCCTTCGGGTTGTAAAGCACTTTCAGTAGTGAGGAAGGGACCTGGGCGAATACCCCGGGTTTTTGACGTTAGCTACAGAAGCAGCACCGGCTAACTCCGTGCCAGCAGCCGCGGTAATACGGAGGGTGCAAGCGTTAATCGGAATTACTGGGCGTAAAGCGCGCGTAGGCGGTCTGGTAAGTCGGATGTGAAAGCCCAGGGCTTAACCTTGGAACTGCATTCGATACTGCCAGGCTGGAGTATGGTAGAGGGAGGTAGAATTCCACGTGTAGCGGTGAAATGCGTAGAGATGTGGAGGAATACCGGTGGCGAAGGCGGCCTCCTGGACCAATACTGACGCTGAGGTGCGAAGGCGTGGGGAGCGAACAGGATTAGATACCCTGGTAGTCCACGCGGTAAACGATGTCAACTAGCCGTTGGGGGCCTTGCTGCCTTTAGTGGCGCAGCTAACGCGATAAGTTGACCGCCTGGGGAGTACGGTCGCAAGATTAAAACTCAAATGAATTGACGGGGGCCCGCACAAGCGGTGGAGCATGTGGTTTAATTCGACGCAACGCGAAAAACCTTACCTGGCCTTGACATCCCCGGAACCTGCCAGAGATGGCGGGGTGCCTTCGGGAACCGGGTGACAGATGCTGCATGGCTGTCGTCAGCTCGTGTCGTGAGATGTTGGGTTAAGTCCCGTAACGAGCGCAACCCTTGTCCTTATTTGCCAGCAACTCGGTTGGGCACTCTAGGGAGACTGCCGGTGACAAGCCGGAGGAAGGTGGGGACGACGTCAAGTCATCATGGCTCTTACGGCCAGGGCTACACACGTGCTACAATGGGGCGTACAAAGGGCTGCAAGCCTGCGAAGGTAAGCCAATCCTCAAAACGTCTCGTAGTCCGGATCGCAGTCTGCAACTCGACTGCGTGAAGTCGGAATCGCTAGTAATCGTAGATCAGCATGCTACGGTGAATACGTTCCCGGGCCTTGTACACACCGCCCGTCACACCATGGGAGTGGGTTGCAAAAGAAGTGGGTAGTCTAACTTCGGAGGACACTCACCACTTTGTGATTCATGACTGGGGTGAAGTCGTAACAAGGTAGCCGTAGGGGAACCTGCGGCTGGATCACCTCCTTAACGAAAAGTCCGTTTCTATCGGTAAGTACTCACCTCTATTGCCTGATCCCTTGCGAGGGACAGTTCATGACGGGGCCATAGCTCAGCTGGGAGAGCGTCTGGTTTGCATCCAGAAGGTCTGCGGTTCGATCCCGCATGGCTCCACCAACTGCCCGCCGGCTTCTTGCCGGCCAGTTTGGCCCCATCGTGATTTTGTTCTGTAACAATTCGGTGAAAGACATGGCGTCGGCAACGATGTCGCCAGGCTGGCAACAGCAGGGCAATATCAGTGCCGGCGAAATGTATGCTGTACTTAACAAGTTGTACAAGCGCAACAATCCGTATGAAATCGTTACGAGTCGCAAGCAGTTTTCCGCAAGGCCGGGATTGAGTTTCTGGTTATGCGGTCAAGCGACCAAGCGTGTGTGGTGGATGCCTTGGCAGCCAGAGGCGATGAAGGACGTCGTAGACTGCGAAAAGCTTCGGGGAGCCGTCAAACAGGCTTTGATCCGGAGATGTCCGAATGGGGAAACCCGGCCCTTCGGGGTCATTGCACATTGAATTCATAGATGTGCAAGGCAAACGCGGTGAACTGAAACATCTAAGTAACCGCAGGAAAAGAAATCAACCGAGATTCCCTGAGTAGTGGCGAGCGAAAGGGGAGTAGCCCTGAAGTGGTGCAGGATTTAGCGGAACAGTCTGGGAAGGCTGACGATAGAGGGTGACAGTCCCGTACGCGAAAAATCCCGCATCATGATATCGAGTAGGTTGGGACACGTGAAATCCTGACTGAACATGGGGGGACCATCCTCCAAGGCTAAATACTCCTGGCTGACCGATAGTGAACGAGTACCGTGAGGGAAAGGTGAAAAGAACCCCGGTGAGGGGAGTGAAATAGAATCTGAAACCGCATACGTACAAGCGGTCGGAGCCTGGCGCAAGCCAGGTGACGGCGTACCTTTTGTATAATGGGTCAGCGAGTTATTGCTGGTAGCAAGGTTAACCGTATAGGGGAGCCGTAGGGAAACCGAGTCTGAACAGGGCGATTTAGTTGCTGGTGATAGACCCGAAACCGGACGATCTAGCCATGGCCAGGCTGAAGGTTGAGTAACATCAACTGGAGGGCCGCACCCACCTATGTTGAAAAATGGGGGGATGAGCTGTGGCTAGGAGTGAAAGGCTAATCAAGTCCGGAGATAGCTGGTTCTCCTCGAAAGCTATTTAGGTAGTGCCTCATACATGACTGCCGGGGGTAAAGCACTGTTTCGGCTAGGGGGTCATCCCGACTTACCAAACCGATGCAAACTCTGAATACCGGCAAGTTCGAGTATGGGAGACAGACGGCGGGTGCTAACGTCCGTCGTCGAGAGGGAAACAACCCAGACCGCCAGCTAAGGTCCCTAATATCAGTTAAGTGGGAAACGATGTGGGAAGGCTTAAACAGCTAGGAGGTTGGCTTAGAAGCAGCCATCCTTTAAAGAAAGCGTAATAGCTCACTAGTCGAGTCGGCCTGCGCGGAAGATGTAACGGGGCTAAACTGATAACCGAAGCTGCGGGTTCGCGAACATCCTCGGATGATTGCGAACGGTAGAGGAGCGTTCTGTAAGCGGGTGAAGCCGGGCCGGGAGGCCGGGTGGACGTATCAGAAGTGCGAATGCTGACATGAGTAACGATTAGGGGGGTGAAAAGCCCCCCCGCCGAATGATCGAGGTTTCCTGCCCAACGTTAATCGGGGCAGGGTGAGTCGGCCCCTAAGGCGAGGGCGAAAGCCGTAGTCGATGGGAAACCGGTTAAAATTCCGGTACCCGGCTTTGCTGCGATGGAGGGACGGAGAAGGCTAGGCCGGCACGGTGTTGGTTATCCGTGTTCAAGCGTGTAGGTAGGAAGCTTTGGGAAATCCGGGCTTCCGTCAATCTGAGGCGCGATGACGATCTTCCCGGGCAACCGGAAAGAGAAGTGGTTGAGGCCATGCTTCCAGGAAAATCTTCTAAGCACCAGGCAGAGTTGGACCGTACTTAAACCGACACAGGTGATCAGGTAGAGGATACCAAGGCGTTGAGATAACTTGGGTGAAGGAACTAGGCAAAATGGTACCGTAACTTCGGGAGAAGGTACGCTCCCTTTGGTGACCGGACTTGCTCCGTAAGCCGAGGGGAGTCGCAGTGACCAGGTGGCTGCAACTGTTTATTAAAAACACAGCACTCTGCAAACTCGAGAGAGGAAGTATAGGGTGTGACGCCTGCCCGGTGCCGGAAGGTTAATTGATGGGGTTAGCGCAAGCGAAGCTCTTGATCGAAGCCCCGGTAAACGGCGGCCGTAACTATAACGGTCCTAAGGTTAAGTAACGCTAGCCTTAGTAAAACCGAACCATATGCGGGAAACTCCTCCAAAACTCTTCAGTACTCGTTGATGTAAACATCTTCAGTAAAAATCTGGGAGACATGGGGACAATCCGCAGGAAAGACTGGTTCAGGATGCTGAAAAGTCGAGACTCATATTGGAGCGGCGTGATTGCTTCCAATGCCTGTCTCAATGGCAAAGCGGCATCCGGCTCTGAACCGGAATCCTCAGAGACTTGACGTTCGGGAGCTGGCTATGAAACTTGAAGCACAATGGATCGCTGGATTCGTTGATGGTGAAGGTTGTTTTCATGTCGGAATCAACCCTCACAAGGAAATGACCGCGGGATTCCAGGTATTACCGGAATTCACAGTGGTTCAACATGAACGCGATGTGCAAGTCCTTCATGCTTTGAAAGACCATTTCGGTTGTGGCGTGGTTCGCAAGAATCACGGTAATCGAATGGCTTACAGAGTACGAGGGATCAAGCACTTGCTTGAGCACATCATTCCATTCTTCATGAAACATTCGCTGAAAACCAGAAAGAATGTGGACTTCAGGAAGTTCCGCAATATTCTTTTGAAAATGGAAGCGGGTGAACATCTGACGCAAGAAGGCATTGAAGAAATTCGCCGGATCGCGAACAAGATGAATCGTGGCAGCTTAAGGTAAAGTCCGACCTTTCTGGAAACAGTCAGGAAGAATCGAGCGAAATTCCTTGTCGGGTAAGTTCCGACCTGCACGAATGGCGTAATGATGGCCACACTGTCTCCACCCAAGGCTCAGTGAAATTGAAGTTGCTGTTAAGATGCAGTGTACCCGCGGCTAGACGGAAAGACCCCGTGAACCTTTACTATAGCTTCACACTGGACTTTGACTGTACTTGTGTAGGATAGGTGGGAGACTTTGAAAGCATCGCGCCAGCGTTGCCGGAGTCGTCCTTGAAATACCACCCTGGTGCTGTTGGGGTTCTAACTCTGGTCCCTTGACGGGATCGAGGACAGTGTGTGGTGGGTAGTTTGACTGGGGCGGTCTCCTCCCAAAGAGTAACGGAGGAGCACGAAGGTACCCTAAGGGCGGTTGGAAATCGTCTGTATTGTGCAATGGCGTAAGGGTGCTTGACTGCGAGAGTGACGACTCGAGCAGGAGCGAAAGCTGGTCATAGTGATCCGGTGGTTCTGTATGGAAGGGCCATCGCTCAACGGATAAAAGGTACTCCGGGGATAACAGGCTGATACCGCCCAAGAGTTCACATCGACGGCGGTGTTTGGCACCTCGATGTCGGCTCATCACATCCTGGGGCTGAAGCAGGTCCCAAGGGTATGGCTGTTCGCCATTTAAAGTGGTACGCGAGCTGGGTTTAGAACGTCGTGAGACAGTTCGGTCCCTATCTGCCGTGGGCGCAGGAGATTTGCGAAGAGTTGCCCCTAGTACGAGAGGACCGGGGTGAACGAACCGCTGGTGTTCGGGTTGTCTCGCCAGAGGCATTGCCCGGTAGCTATGTTCGGACGGGATAACCGCTGAAGGCATCTAAGCGGGAAGCCTCCTTCAAGACTAGATCTCCCTGAGGAGTCGGGCTTCGGTCCGGCGCCTCCTGAAGTGCCGTTGAAGACGACGACGTTGATAGGCCGGGTGTGTAAGCGCTGTGAGGCGTTGAGCTAACCGGTACTAATTGCACGTGAGGCTTGACCGCATAACCAGGGGTTCACCCGGGTTGTGGGTTCAGCGGAAATTGCAGCGATCGTAACGATTGATTTCATGCGGATAACTGCTGTACGACCTGTTCAGCGAATGCAGCGCAGCATGCTCCATGTCTTGCCACCGGATTGCGCCGTGCCGCCTTGCCCAGGCATTGGGCAAGCAGCATCGGCGACAGTTTATGCCTGACGACCTTAGCGAGTGTGAACCACCTGATCCCATCCCGAACTCAGCAGTGAAACCACTCAGCGCCGATGATAGTGTGGGGCTTCCCCATGTGAAAGTAGGTCATCGTCAGGCGCCACAAATGAAGACGCCCGAGCGGCTTTGCCGCTCGGGCGTCTTCATTTGTGGCGCCCCCATGACACGGCGCCTTCGGCGCAGGCTCCTAACCCTTCGTTCTGGACTTGCCTGGTTAAGTTGACCTGGAATTTTGTTTGGGGCAGCTTCCGTGTCATTCTGCGCGTAGCAAAGCGGAGTCGCAGAATCTCATGCAGCGCAGTCCACGGAAATTTTGTGACTGCGCACATAATGACGGAAAAGTCCCTTTTTGATTGAGAATGCGGAGGAGGATATGGACCAACCGGTATGTCTGGTCATTGGCGCGGGTGCGGGAATAGGCGGGCAGGTAGGAAAACGCTTTGCCCGGGAGGGGTTTCATGTTGCGCTTTGCCGCAGGACTGACGGGCAGGGTCTGAACCGGCTGGTGGCCGAGATCGAACAGGAGGGTGGAGTCGCTTCGGGTTATCTGCTGAATGTGGTGAAGGAGAACTCCATCGAAGAGCGCATTGCGGCCATTGAATCGGAAATCGGGCCTATCGAGGTCGTTGTGTACAACCTTGGCGCCCAGGTCGGAAACCGCCCGCTGGAAGAGACGCCGCTGAAGGTTTTCGAGCTCGGTTGGCGCATGGGAACATTCGGCCTGTTCCGCACGGCTTCCGCGGTGTGCCCGCTCATGGCGAAACGCGGACACGGCGCCATCCTCGTCACCTCGGCAACGGCGGCCATGCGCGGCAATGCCGGGCAGCACTCCCACGCTGCGGCCATGGGCGGCAGGCGCATGCTTTGCCAGTCCCTGAACGCCCAATACGCCCCCCGAAACATTCACGTTGCCCATATCGTGGTGGATGGCGCCGTGGACGCCCCGGACACCCTGGGGAAAATGCTGGGGCCGGAAAAATTCCAGCAGTTGCGCGAAACCCGGGGAGCCGAAGACGGCCTGTTGCTTCCGGAACAGATGGCTGAAACCTACTGGCATCTATACCAGCAGCATCGCTCCGCCTGGACCCACGAGATCGACCTGCGCCCCTGGTCTGTCCAGCCCTGGTGGAATCACTGAAAGCGGCGACTCAGGAATTCGTCGATTTTCTCGGCGGCCTGACGGCCTTCGTAGATGGCGCGCACCACAAGAGACTGGCCCCGGCGGCAATCGCCGGCGGCAAAGACCTTTGCCACATTGGTGCGGTAGTCGCCGTATTGCGCCTGATAGTTCGAACGCCGGTCGAGTTCGATGCCGAGCGGCTCGCTGACGTAATGCTCCGGGCCCAGAAATCCCATGGACAGCAGAACCAGGTCGGCTTTCCAGAATTTTTGCGTGTCGGGGATTTCCCGGAATGAGGAATCGACTTCCACGGTGACGATGCCACGCAGGCTGCCATCATCGTTGCGCAGAAACTCCTTGCCGGAAATCGAATACACCCGGGGGTCGGCGCCGAATCTGCGGGCGGATTCCTCGTGGCCGTAATCGACCCGGAAGATGAGCGGCCACTGGGGCCAGGGATTGTCGGCGCCGCGGTCACCGGGTGGTTTGGACATGATTTCGAAGTTCACGAGCGAGCGGCAGCCGTGGCGCAGGGAAGTGCCGATGCAGTCGGTGCCCGTGTCGCCGCCGCCGATAACGATCACGTCCCTGTCCTTCGCGCTGATGTAGCCGCCGTCCGCAAGCCCGGAGTCAAGCAGGCTTTTGGTGTTTTTCAGCAAAAATTCCATGGCGAAATGCACTCCCGGCCCATCCCGCCGGGGGATTTGCAAATCCCGGGGGGTGGTGGCGCCGGTGGTGAGCAGCAGGGCGTCATTCCCGGCAAGCAATTGCCGCACATCAACGCCATTGGCCCCGTTGCCGCCGACATCGGCGTTCACCACGAAGTTCACGCCTTCTTCCCGCAGCAGGTTGACCCGGCGGTCGACGAGTTCCTTCTCCAGCTTCATGTTGGGAATGCCATACATCAACAGGCCGCCGATGCGGTCATCGCGTTCGTACACCGTCACCTGATGGCCTTGCAGATTCAGTTGCGCCGCGGCGGCAAGCCCAGCCGGGCCGGAACCCACGATGGCCACCCTGCAACCGGTATCTGCGGCGCGGGCGCCGGCGGTGACCCAGCCCATCTCAAAGCCCTTGTCGGCAATGGCGCATTCGATGTTCTTGATGGTCACCGGCGGCTCATTGATGCCGAGCACACAGGCGCCTTCGCAGGGGGCCGGGCAGACCCGACCGGTGAATTCCGGGAAGTTGTTGGTCTTGTGGAGGCGGTCGAGAGCGTCTTTCCATCTGCCCTTGTAGACGAGATCGTTCCACTCGGGAATCAGGTTGTAGACCGGGCAGCCGTCCTCGGATTGACAGAATGGCACGCCGCAGTCCATGCAGCGGGCGCCCTGCACGGTAAGCAGGGGTTCCTGGTGTTCGGTGTAGATTTCACGGAAATCAACGAGCCGCTCCATGGCGTCGCGATAAGGTGCGGTCTCGCGTGCGTACTCCTTGAATCCGGTTACCTTGCCCATGTTGCCGTCAGAATTTCCTTAACCCGTTGTCCTGAATCTGTTCACGTTCAAGCCGCATTGGCCGCCTTGTGCTCGGCAAGGACCCGCTTGTACTCGGTGGGCATGACCTTGACGAATTGCCCAAGGCTGCTTTCCCAGTGGTCCAGCACGAATCTTGCCACGGTGGAGCCGGTATGGCGGGCATGGTTTTCGATCAGGGTCTTGAGTTCGAGGATGTCTTCCGCTCCGCTTACCGCCTCCAGCCCCAGGGCGCCCATGTTGCAAAGGCCCGGCAGGCGCCCTTCCGGATCCCAGACATAGGCGATGCCGCCGCTCATGCCCGCGCCCATATTGCGGCCCACCGGGCCCAGCACCACCACGCGACCGCCGGTCATGTATTCGCAGCCGTGGTCGCCGATGCCTTCCACCACGGCCCGGGCGCCGCTGTTGCGCACGGCGAATCGCTCCGCCGCAACGCCGCGGAAATAGGCTTCGCCGCCGGTGGCGCCATACAGCACCACATTGCCGATGAGGATATTCTCTTCGGCCTTGAAGCTGCTCTCCCGGGGCGGATAGATCACCAGCTTGCCGCCGGAAAGCCCCTTGCCCACATAGTCGTTGGCGTCGCCTTCCACGGTGATGCGAATGCCCCGGGCAAGCCAGGCGCCAAGGCTCTGGCCGGCGGAGCCGCGCAGGCGGATGTCGATGGTGTCCTCCGGCAGCATTCGTTCCTGCCGGCGCCGGGCCAGTTCGTTGGACAGCATGGTGCCCACCACCCGGTTGGTGTTCCGCACATCCATCTCGATGCGGACTTTCTCGCCTCGGGCCAGGGCCGGTTCGGCGAGGCGGATGAGTTCGTTGTCCAGCGCCTTGTCGAGGCCGTGGTCCTGCTCCCGGGTACAATAGACCTCGGTATCGGGAAACAGGATGCGGGCGGGTTCCAGAATCGCGCTGAGATCGAGCCCGCCGGCCTTCCAGTGGTCGATGGCTTCATCGGTTTGCAGCAAGTCCACCCTGCCGATCATTTCATTCACCGTACGCAGGCCGAGCTCCGCCATGATGCCGCGCAACTCTTCGGCCACCATGAACAGGTAATTGACCACGTGTTCGGGCTTGCCGCGGAATTTGCGCCGCAGGTCGGCGTCCTGGGTGGCGATGCCCACGGGGCAGGTGTTCAGGTGGCACTTGCGCATCATGATGCAGCCGAGGCTGATCAGGGGCGCGGTGGAAAAGCCGTATTCCTCGGCGCCGAGCAGGGTAGCGATGGCCACATCGCGGCCGGTCTTGAGCTGGCCGTCGGTCTGCAACACCACCCGTGACCGCAGATTATTCATCACCAGGGTCTGGTGGGTTTCGGCTATGCCGAGTTCCCAGGGCAGGCCGGCGTGCTTGATGGAAGTCAGCGGCGAGGCCCCGGTGCCGCCGTCGTGGCCGGCAATCACGAGATGGTCGGTCTTGGCCTTGGTGACGCCGGCGGCGATCGTGCCCACGCCAATCTCGGAAACGAGCTTGACGCTGATTCTCGCCCGGCGGTTGGCGTTCTTGAGATCGTGAATGAGTTGGGCGATATCCTCGATGGAATAGATGTCGTGATGCGGCGGCGGGCTGATCAGCCCCACCCCGGGAGTGGAATGGCGGATCCGGGCAATCGTCTCGTCCACCTTGCGGCCCGGCAGTTCACCGCCTTCGCCGGGCTTGGCGCCCTGGGCGATCTTGATCTGCAATTCATCGGAATTCGCCAGATACCACATGGTGACGCCGAATCGCCCGGAGGCCACCTGCTTGATGGCGGAACGGCTTGAGTCGCCATTGGCCATGGGCGTGAACCGGGCCGGGTCCTCGCCGCCCTCGCCGGTGTTGGATTTGCCGCCGATGCGGTTCATGGCGATGGCCAGCGCCTGATGGCTTTCGTCGGAAATCGAGCCAAAACTCATGGCCCCGGTGGCGAAGCGCTTGACGATCTGGCTGGCGGGCTCGACTTTTTCGATGGCAATTGGCTCGTTCACGTCCTTGCGGAACTGCAGCAGGCCCCGCAGGGTCGAGTGGCGGGCAGACTCTTCGTTGGCAAAGCGGGCGAAGGTCTCGTAGGCCTGGGCGTTATTGCCCCGGGCGGCGATTTGCAGATTGAAGATCGTGTCGGGATTCCACATGTGGGTTTCGCCGCCGCTACGCCAGTGGAAATCGCCGGGATTGGTCAGCACCGGCAGGCGTTCGCTTTCCCGCAGGGGATAACCCACCCGGTGGCGACGCAGGGATTCGGTGCGAAGCACATCGAAATTCACGCCCTGCACCCGGCTTGCCGTGCCGGTGAAGCAGCGCTCGATGATTTCATCGGCAAGCCCCACGGCTTCAAAGATCTGCGCGCCCTTGTAGGACTGCAAGGTGGAGATGCCCATCTTCGCCATGACCTTGAGCATGCCCTTGGCGACGCCTTTCCGGTAGGCGCTGGTGAGGCTTTCCCCGTCCGGGTAGCGGTCCCCGAGCAGGCCATCGGCGCGGGCCTGCCAGAGGGCCTCAAAGGCGACATAGGGGTTGATGGCGTCGGCGCCGTAGCCCGTGAGCAGGCAGTGGTGGTGTACTTCCCGGGCTTCGCCGGTTTCCACGATCAGGCCGATCCGGGTGCGCTGGCGCCTGCGGACCAGATGATGATGCACCGCGCCGCAGGCGAGCAGGGCGCTCAACGGCACGCGATCCCGGGAAATCGCCCGGTCGGAAAGAATGATGAAGGCGAATCCCTGGTGAATCGCCGCGGAGGCTTCCTCGCAGATTCGGCTGAGGGCGGCCTCAAAACCATCTTCGCTGGCGCCGTCATAAGTGATATCGATGACCCGGCTGCGCATGCCGCGATAATCCATGTCGCGAATGTCGGCGAGTTCCCGATTCGACAGGATTGGATGATCGATGCTCAGCCGGTGCGCCTGGCCCGGGGTGGTTTCCAGCAGATTGCCTTCCGGGCCGATGAAGCAGCGCAGCGACATCACGACTTCTTCGCGAATCGAATCGATGGCGGGATTGGTGACCTGGGCGAACAACTGCTTGAAATAGTCGTAGATCATGCGCGGCTTGTCGGACAGGCAGGCCAGGGCGGTGTCGTTGCCCATGGAGCCGAGCGGGTCCCGCGCTTCGGTCACCAGCGGCAGCAGCATGAACTGGATGGTTTCGCTGGTATAGCCGAAGGCCTGCATCCGCGCCAGCAGATTTTCGCCTTCCAGCGAATGCGCCGCGGCGTCTTTACCGGAGTTCCGGGCGAAGTCGGCAAGCAGGATCTTCTCGCTGGCAAGCCATTCGCCGTAAGGCCGCCGGCCGCAGATGTCGCTCTTAACTTCCTCGTCGGGAATCAGCCGGCCCTGTTCGAAATCGAGCAGGAAGATGCGGCCGGGCTGCAGCCGCCCCTTGGCGCGCACCTTGGCCGGGTCCACCGGCAGCACGCCGACTTCCGAGGCCATGATGCACTTGTCGTCGTGGGTGATGTAGTAGCGGCTCGGTCGCAGGCCGTTGCGGTCGAGGACGGCGCCGATGTAGTGGCCGTCGGAAAAGACGATGGACGCCGGGCCGTCCCAGGGTTCCATGAGGGCGGAATGATATTCGTAGAAGTGCTTGCGGGTGGACTCGATGTTCCGGTCCGACTGCCAGGCCTCGGGAATCATCATCATGGTGGCTTCCGCCAGCGAACGCCCTGAAAGCAACAGCAATTCCAGGGCATTGTCGAAGGCCCCGGAGTCGGATACATCGTTGTCGATCACCGGAAAAACAGCCGGCAGCCGCTCGCCGAAGGCCGCGCTCGCCATGGTGCCCTGTCGCGCCACCATGGAATTGACGTTGCCGCGCAGGGTATTGATTTCACCATTGTGGCTCATGAAACGATTGGGCTGGGCGCGGTCCCAGGAGGGAAAGGTGTTGGTGCTGAAACGCGAATGCACCATGGCCATGTGGGTGGCGAAACGGGGGTTGGTCAGGTCGGGATAGAACGGAAAAAGCTGCCCCGGAGTGAGCATGCCCTTGTAGACGATGACCTTGCTCGAAAGGCTGCAGGCGTACAGCAGCTTGCGCTCGCTCAGCGAGGCGTCATTGCGCAGGGCATGGGTGAAGCGCTTGCGGATCACATACAGCGCTCGCTCGAATGCGTTCTGGTCAAGCCCATCGGCGGCGGCGACGAACAGTTGTTCGATGCGCGGCTGGGCGGCCTGGGCGGCGGGGCCGACATTGGCGCCGGCGGCGTCCACCGGAACGAGCCGCCAGCCCACAAGCCGCTGGCCTTCTTCGGCGATGATCCGATCGATGAACTTGCGGCAGGCGGCCCTTTGGTCCTCGTTTCGGGGCAGGAAGATATTGCCCACGGCGAAACTGCCCTCCCCGGGCAATTCGCTGGCGAGTTCATCCCGGGCGATGCTGTGGAAGAATGCATGGGGCAGCCCGACCAGGATGCCGGCGCCATCGCCGGTATTCGCCTCGAAGCCGCAGCCGCCCCGGTGGTCCATGCGCGAATTGACATGGAAGGCGTCCAGCATGATCTGGTGGCTGGGCCGGCCCTTGATATCCGCGACGAGGCCGACGCCGCAGGAGTCCCTCTCCCAGGCGGGATCATAGAGGCCAATCTTGTCGGGAAATCCGATGGGCGCCGGGCTGTTGTTCATGGATACTCGATCCGGCATCGCGGGAACCGGGGACGAGCCTTTGTCGTGGCTTCTCGAATACTTCCGGTTCCCTGCGTCCGAGAGGGCCGCTCAACATAACACCAGCGTAAATTTTGTCAAGCGAGGTGCGGGGGAATCAGGGACCATACCGGAATGCGTTGCGGAGGGAAGCGGAATTGGGGTAAAAGGGCACTTCGGTTACCGGCTTGGAGGAGGCCGCAATGTGTGACGAAAGAACGCAGTTCGATGCAGACAAGTACCTTCGCGGCGGTGAAATCAGCCGCCGGGATTTTGGGCGGGTTTCCGCCACCGTAGGCCTCGGCATGATGCTGCCGGGAATGGCCAATGCCCAGGAACTCGGCGAGCGGGACGTGGAAATCACCACCCCGGACGGGGTCGCCGACTGCTACTTTGCCTATCCCGCATCCGGCAGCCACGCCGCGGTGCTCGTCTGGCCCGATATTCTCGGCCTGCGCCCGGCATTCCGCGAAATGGGCCGCCGGCTGGCGTCGGCGGGCTATTCGGTCCTGACCGTCAATCCCTTTTACCGCAGCGCGCGTTCTCCCGTGGTGGGCGAGGGCGCCAGTTTCAGTCAGCCGGAAACCCGGGAAATTGTCCTGCCCATGCGGCGGGCGCTCAGCGCCGAAACCGATTTCAGCGACGCCCGGGCCTTCGTCTCCTGGCTCGATGAACAGGACGAAGTCGATACCAGCCGCAGCATCGGCGCCACCGGCTACTGCATGGGCGGCCCCATGGTCATGCGCACGGTGGCGGTGATGGCTGACCGGCTTGGCGCCGGGGCGACTTTCCACGGCGGCGGCCTTGCTTCGGATTCCGACGACAGCCCGCATCTGCTCATCCCCGAAACCCGGGCGCACATGCTGCACGCCGTTGCGGAAAACGACGACGAAGCCGACCCGGAAGCCAAGAACACCCTGCGCGCCGCCTATGACGCCGCGGGCATCCCGGCGGAGATTGAAGTCTACGAAGGCACCCTGCACGGCTGGTGCCCGACGGATTCGCAGGTCTACCATGAAGCCCAGGCCGAACGCGCCTGGAGCCGCATGCTCAATCTGTTCGAAACCGCACTCGCCTGAACCGGACCGGGAAAGCCAGCGTCATTGGCATGACATGACTGATTCCAGCCAGGGGAAGGCTTCGCCGCTGTCCCATGCCGCCAGCGCCGCGCCGGACAGCGGCGGCCCGCAGGTCCGGGTGCTGGCGCTGATCGCGCTGATCCTTGCGGTGCTGGCGCTGCCCGGTTTCGTCCTGCGCTATCAGGCGGCGGGCGAGTTCCAGTTCATCCACAGCCTGCTGTGCGTGTTTCTGGCGGTCAATCTGCTGATCTGCTACTGGGAAGCCTGCCTGTTCTTCCAGCGCGACTATATCGAGAAGCGCAGCGCGTACTGGCGGGAGCGGCAGCTAGCCGGAGGCCGCCTTGCGATAGCCGAGTTCTTTTTCGGCAAAGTCTCCCCCGCCCGGGTTTTCTCGCCAAAGCTGTGGGCCGATGTATGGGCCACCTACACCTGCTACGACACCGCCTTTGCCGACCGCAAAAGCTTCGGCTTCAATGCCGATGTGGGCAATGGATTCGTCACCACGATTCCCACGGTGCTGCTCTACCTGGCCTTTGCCGGCGGATTCCCGCCGGCCCTGGCCGCCGGCCTGCTCGGCCTCATGCTGTTCTGGCAGCAGACCTATGTGACCAGCGTCTATCTGGCTTCTTTCTTCATTGCCGGACGGCACCGGGAAATCAGCCGGCGCGAGCTTTGCCTGTGGGTCATTGGCTCGAATTGCCCCTGGGTGCTGTTTCCCCTGCTCGGCCTGTATGTCTCCCTGCGTCTCGTGCTCGATGGCAACTACGGCGTCCTGGGGCTGTGACGGTTTCCGGCGTCAGGCCTTGCGGAAGCGCCAGCCGTACATCATGCGGCCATAGAAGTTGAACCACTTCTTCGTTTCCGCATCGTCGAAGGGATAGTCGGCGCCGAGTTGCCGCGCCGTGGCCAGGCCCGAGACAAAACACGTCTCCTGGCTGTTGACCAGGGTGTGGGCGCCGCAGTGCCAGCTTCGCCGCCTGCCCTGTATGAAGCGGAAAAGATGCACGAGCAGCGCGATATGGCGCACATCGTGGACCACGTGCTGGAACCACCAGCGCTTGACGATCTTTTCCTGATCGATGGGGCTGACGGGGTTGTAGGTCACCAGGCAGGGCTTGTCCGACGGCTTCGCCCAGGGCTGCTGGTTGTGCATGATGTAGGTGATTTCGTAATTGTCGGGCCGGGCGCCGTATTGTTCGATGTGGTTGCTGCGGGTTTCCAGGGGCTCGGCGGCGTTTTCCGGCAACAGCGAGCTGTCCCAGTGCACAACGGCGTGATTGTGCAATTCGCTTTCGTAGCGAATCGAGGACAGCAGCCAGCCTTCAAACAGGCTGGCCTGGTCCAGGGCCATCAGGGTCTGGTTGGCGTTGCAGGCGAACACCACCTCATCGAAGGCCTCGCGCTGTCCCGCTTCGTCCTCGACGATGACCTCGTCCTTGCCCCGGAACACCTTGCGCACCGGGCGGTTGAGGTAGATCCGGTCGCTGAATTCCGCGGTAAGTTTCCGGTAGATGTTGCGGGTGCCGCCTTCCCAGGTCTGCATGGGAGTTGCCTTGACGATGTCGAAGAATTCCAGATAGCGGCAGAACAGCGAGGCCGGCATGTCGAAGACGTTGGTGGCCATCAGGAAGTTGACGAACATGGGTTTCAGCACCTTGTAGCGGAAATCCCCGGAATACCTGCCGAAATTCAGCACCGTCCCCATGCTGAGGTAATTGAAGGGATTGAGGGCATTGAGGAATTTCGACCGGGTCCGGTTGAGGGCGCCGAACCACTGCAGGCGCCCCAGCAGCCGCTGGAAACGGTCGATTTCCTCCCGCAACTGCCCGCTGATGTCGGTGTCGAGATCGTGGGCGTAGATTCCTTCCCGGTACTTCACGCTATAACTGAACTTCGTGTCCACCAGCTTGACGCCGAGTTGCCGGGTCAGCAGCAGGATGTGGTGGTACACCGTGGGAATGCAGGCCGTCACCGATATGTCAAAGGGAATCGATGAACCGTCGGCCTGGGGCATGTCGGCGGTAACGGCATTGCCGCCCAGTTCCGGGTTGGCCTCAAACACGCGGAAATCAAAGCGGTCGGGATGCTGGTGCAGGGCCCAGGCCGTGCCGAGGCCGGAAACCCCTCCTCCGATTATGGCTATTTTTCTTGGCATTGCCGCCTGCTCACTCCGGCGGGACATAGCCTGCGGCGCGATCGAAGTCCTGGTTGTCGAGGAATTTTTCCATTTGCCCGGTGAGGTATTCGCGGTCGGCGGCGCTGGCGAGGCTTAGCTGCTTTTCGTTGATGAGCATGGTCTGCTGGGCGAGCCATTCGCGCCAGGCTTGCCGGGATACCGTCTGGAAGATTTGCTGGCCCTTTTCCCCGGGATATGGCGGCGCGGGCAGGCCCGGGAGTTCCTTGCCGTATTTCCTGCACTGCACCATTCGCACCATGATCGTTCCTGCTTGCCGGGATTGGCCTGCAAGCAGCTTGCTTGCCGGGGCGGTCAATCCCACTTCTGCCGGGTTGGCGATAGAGTACCAGAGCCAGCGGTCCGAATCAGCCACGGCGTCATGCCGTGATCGCACGCCGTAGCGAAGGGGAGAGATATCCAGATGAAAATGGGTGAAGCTGTGGCGGATGAGAGGGAGTTGCCCTGGAGCCTCGATCGCAACGCAGAATTCCGGCAGGGCTTCGGGCAGGGAGTAGAGCGAGCCCCAGATGCCGGTTGGCGGGCGTTTTTCCAGCAGTACCCGGCCGGACTCATCCTGCAGGATATGCATGACGGTCTGGCGGACAGGAAGGACCCGGCCGGGTTTCTTGCCGGGATAGCGGTCAACCGCCTCCTGTTTTTTCGCCAGGCAGCGCGGGCTCAGCGGGCATTGATCGCAGGCGGGCAGGCTGCGGGTGCAGACCGTGGCGCCGAGGTCCATCATGCCCTGGGTGTATGCTGCGACCTCCCGCCCGGGCACAAGGCTTTCCGCCTTCGCCCAGAGTGCAGCCGCAGTCTTGCCGTGTCCGGGGAATCCGGCGATGGCGAAACAGCGCGCGAGCACCCGCTTTACATTGCCATCGAGAATCGGTGCCGGCCGGCCATGGGCGAGTGCGAGAATCGCTCCCGCAGTGGAGCGGCCGATTCCGCTGAGTTGTTGCAGTTCTTCCGGATTGTCGGGAATCCTGCCCTGATGCCGCTCGACAATGCATTGCGCCGCCTTGTGCAGATTGCGCGCGCGGGCGTAGTAGCCAAGCCCCGTCCACAAATGCAGCACCTGGTCGATGTCGGCGGCGGCCAGGGCCGCCACATCCGGAAATCGCTCCATGAACCGGAGGAAGTAGGGAATCACCGTTGTGACCCGGGTTTGCTGCAGCATGATCTCGGAAACCCAGACACGGTAAGGCGAGGGATGCCGCTGCCAGGGCAGGTCGTGGCGACCGTTTGACTTGTGCCATTCGATGACGGTGGCGGCGAATCCGCACATTGCCGTCGCAGGGGAATCAGTTGCCGCCGGCATTGTCGCCGATGCGGGAGAAAATCTGGCGCACCGCGGTGAAGTCCGGCCGGCAGAACTGGACGAGTTCGGCAGCGAAGGAAGCCGAGCATTCCACCGGCCAGCTCAGGTTCTGGTAGCTGTTATCTACCGGAATCGTCTGAATCAGTGGTTCGCCCAGCATGGTCAGCAGGATTTCATAGTCGAATCGCTCCTCTTGCAGATCGACCACCCCCGTGCCGGCAGCGCTGAGGTTGTCCATGCGCAGGTTGAAGCCATGCTCGCTGCCGAGGCCGCCGTCGAGGGCGAGATCGCCGCTGACTTCGGCAAAGCGAATCAGGTCGGGCCATTGCTGAATCGTCTCCCCGGTGGGACTGAGCGCCGCGATGGAAGTGAATATCTGCTTGATCAGGCCGATGTTCACCAGGTTTTCGCTGACCACGAATGAGGTATGGCCGCTCAGGTCCTCAAGCAGTTCGGTCGTGGAGCGGCCATTGGCGCTGAGCAGGCCATCGATGCGCAGCCGCCCTGTGAGCACATCGAGCCGGGTGATGAGGGGGGCGATATCGGCGATTGCCAGCTCCTCGCCATGGAACTCGCTGGCGAGGTCGCCGCTGCGGGCATTCCAGCGCAGATTGGCGGAGATATTACCGCCAAGCGCGGCGACTGGCGGCGCCTCCATGTCGAGTACCTGGTTCTCGATATTGGTGTAAACCACCAGGTTTTCGAGGCGAAGCGGGCCCAGGCCCAGGGCATCTGCGCTGATCGAACCGCTGAGGTTGAGGTTTTCGAGACCGGGCAACTCCCGGCGGGGCTTTGGCGCGACGGCCTGTGGAAGCGATGAACTGTCCGCCGATGAGGCGGCTTCTGAATGGAGAAGCGCATCGAAATCGAGTTCTCCAATATCCATCTCGTAACGGACATTGGTCGGCGACAGATCGTTGGCAAATCGGATTTCGGTTTCGGCCTCAAGCAAGGGCTCGGCGGAACTGCTGACGGCGGCGCTTGCAGCAAGGCCATTGATGTCTCCCGTCACTTCGAACGCCAGCGCCGTATGCAAGCCCTCGTCCACATCGCCATCGGGCACGGAAAGCGGCGCCGGTTCCGGTTCAGGCAGCCAACCGAGATTCTGCAGCAGCACCCTGGCGTCGAACTCGCCGCTGGCCAGGTTCGCTTCATAGCGGGGATTGCCTCGAAAATCGCTGACCTCAATGCGGCCCTCAAGCAAAACCGGGGGGCTGAATACGCCAAGATCCGCGATGAACAACTTACCGCTCTCCCCGTCGGCTGCGATATCGCCCCACAGGCCAACCGGCATTTCGCGAATACGCTGGTCGCTGGCGTCAAACCATTCGAGTTCAAAATCGGAGATTGCGGAGAAGGTTTCGCCTTGCAGGTTGAGGCCATTGAGTTCCAGGCCCAGGTTCTTGAGCATCATCCGCTGGCTGCGCCCCAGATCCTGATAATCAAGCCGGCCATTACTGGCGACAATCCTGGCGGGAAGAACTTCTTCGGAGAAAATTGGACCGTCGGCGCCTGCCGCCGGGCCGGCAGGCAATTCGCCAGCGCTTTCCCCGCTGTTTCCCCCGGTCGATGCCGTCGCGCTCCAGATACTGTCGCCGGCAGCATCCACGAATGCGTTGACTTGGAAGTCCTCGATTCGAACTTCACCGATGGTCAATTTGCCGCGAAGCAGGTCGCCGCGGTCAACAACCATCTCGATGCGCCCAGCCGAGGCCAGTTCTTGAGGGAAAGCGGGATTGCGAAGGCGGGCGTCTTCCAGCGCAAGTCTTGCCACTGGCAAGAGGTCGAGTTCAATGGCGCCGGCCACCTGCAATTCATGCCCGGTTACAGCAGCCACATGGGTTTCGAGCAGGGTTCGATACTTCCCCGGGCTGCCCAGCCAAAGCAAGACCGCCACGACTCCCGCCACCGCAAGAATTGCGATGCCAGACAGAATTTTCCGCAAGCGATTGAACATGCCCGGATTCCGGGGGCGCGGCGAAGGGTCGATGACCCCGAAAGTGTAGCCGAATGCCCCCTCCTGCGCGAGACCCGAAAGTGGGTGTCCTGCCCCCCCCCCCCCCTTTCAAGGACTTGGGATTCCGTAAGCCTTTGTCGGGAGACGGTGTGCAGCGGGCGTGCGAGGCAGGAAGCCGAGCCCGAAGCCTACAGGGACGTATCAACGACGTCCGCTGCACACCGCCTCCCGACAAAGGCGAGATGCCCGAATCCACCATGGCTGTCCCATGATTGGGCTATAATGCGCAGCCTCCTGGGCGACAGTCCCGGCGTGACCGGCGAGAAGCAATCATGGGCGAGTCAGCGCGCAGCGCCAGCGTTCAGCGCAAAACGAAGGAAACGCAGATTTCCGTGTCGCTCGACCTCGACGGCAGCGGCCGGTTCGAGGCCGAGACCGGTCTGCCCTTTCTGAATCACATGCTCGACCAGATCGCCCGGCACGGCATGATCGACCTCACGATCAAAGCCGAAGGCGATCTGGAAATCGACGCCCATCACACCGTCGAGGACCTCGGCATCACCCTCGGCCAGGCGCTGCGCAAGGCGCTCGACAAGACTGGCATCCGCCGCTACGGCCACGCCTATGTGCCGCTCGATGAGTCGCTGTCCCGGGTGGTCATCGATTTTTCCGGACGCCCCGGCCTCGAGTACCACGCCGATTTTGCCCGGGCCCTGGTGGGCGGATTCGATATCGACCTGTTTCGCGAGTTCTTCCAGGGCTTCGTCAATCACGCCTTTGTCACCTTGCATATCGACAATATTCGCGGCCGCAACGCCCACCACCAGATCGAAACGATCTTCAAGGCATTCGGCCGCGCCCTGCGCATGGCGGTGGAGTCCGATCCGCGCTCGGCGGGAGTGATTCCCTCCACCAAGGGCAGCCTGTAAATCACCTTGCGCCGCCGCTTCACGCCAGGGATCCCCGCGCGTATTCGTCCGGCATAAAGAGCAATTCCCATGAGTACGCTGGCAGTCATCGATTACGGAATGGGCAATTTGCACTCCGTCGCCAAGGCTGTGGAGCATGTGGCGCGCGAGCTTTCCCTTGAGCTCGAAGTGGCGGTGACCGCGGATGCGCAAGTCATCGCTCGGGCGGACCGGGTGATTTTTCCCGGCGTCGGCGCGATTCGCGATTGCATGGCGGAAATCAACCGGCTCAATGTGGGGGAGATGGTGGCCGAAGCCATGCAGACCCGTCCGGTGCTTGCCATTTGCGTCGGCATGCAGGCGCTGATGGAGTATTCCGGGGAAAACGGCGGCGTCGATTGCCTCGGCCTGGTTCCGGGGCAGGTAAGGTATTTTGGCGAAGAACTGCGCGATGCGGCGGGCGTCAGGCTGAAAGTGCCCCACATGGGCTGGAATGAAGTCCGCCAGACCCGCGCGCATCCCCTGTGGGAAGGCATTCCCGACGACAGCCGATTCTATTTTGTGCACAGTTATTATGTACAGACTGGCCGGGACGATCTCATCGCCGGCACATCGCGCTACGGCAAGAAAATGGTCGCCGCCGTTGCCGACCGCAACATCTTCGCCACCCAGTTCCATCCGGAAAAAAGCCAGAAGGCGGGATTGCGCCTGCTAGGCAACTTTCTGCAGTGGAAAGCCGAAACCTGAGGAAACAAGATGCTGGTCATCCCCGCGATAGACCTCAAGGACGGCAAGTGCGTGCGGCTCAGGCAGGGCCGCTTTGACGAGACCACGGTGTTTTCCCGGGACCCGGTCGCCATGGCGGGCCAGTGGCGGGGTCAGGGCGCCAGACGCCTGCATGTGGTGGACCTTGACGGCGCTGTCGCGGGCGCGCCGGCGAATGCGAACATCGTCGAGGCCATCGTGAAAAAGTATCCGGACCTGCCGCTGCAAATCGGCGGCGGGATTCGAAACCTGCAAACCGCCGAATCGTATATTGCAGCCGGGGTCCGCTTCATCATCATCGGCACCGCGGCAGTGCGCGAGCCGGAATTCGCGGCTGAAGCCTGCCGGCGTTTTCCCGGCCAGGTCATTATCGGCATCGACGCCAAAGACGGCATGGTGGCAACCGAAGGCTGGCTGGAAGTGAGCGAACTCAGCGCGGTTTCCCTGGCCGCCCGTTTCGCCGCCAGCGGCGCCAGCGCAATCGTGTACACCGATATTGTCCGGGATGGCATGATGCGGGGAGTCAATGTGGAAGCCACCGCGGCGCTGGCGGCAGGTTCGCGGATTCCGGTGATTGCATCCGGGGGCGTGACCGATCTTGGCGATATCACACGCCTGAAGCAGGCGGCTGCGACCTGCGGCGGCGCCGGCATCATGGGGGTGATCGCGGGCCGGGCGCTGTATGAGGGCGCTCTCGACCTCGCTGAGGCCCAGCGGGAGGCGGGCTGAGGTCATGGGGCTTGCCAGGCGCATCATTCCCTGTCTTGACTGCGACAATGGCCGCGTGGTCAAGGGCGTGCGTTTCGTCGATATCCGTGACGCCGGCGACCCGGTGGAAGTCTCGAAACGCTATTGCGACGAAGGCGCGGACGAAGTCACTTTTCTCGACATCACGGCGAGCCACGAAGGACGCGCGACCACCGTCGAAACCGTGGGCGACATCGCCGCCCAGGTCTTCATTCCGCTTACGGTCGGCGGCGGCATCCGCACCCTCGAAGACATCCGCATGATGCTCAACGCCGGCGCTGACAAGGTGGCCATCAATACCGCCGCGGTATTCGACCCGTCTTTCGTGCGCACCGCCGCCGAGCGTTTCGGCTCACAGTGCATCGTCGTTGCCGTGGACGCCAAACAGACGGCGGGCGGGGCCGAGCCGAAATGGGAAATCTTCACCCACGGCGGTCGCAAGCCCGCCGGAATCGATGCCGTCGAATGGTGCGCCCGCATGGTCGACTACGGCGCCGGCGAAATCCTGCTCACCAGCATGGACCGCGACGGCACGAAGAAAGGATTCGACAACCGTCTCAACCGCGCCGTCAGCGGCGCCGTTCGAGTTCCGGTAATCGCCTCCGGCGGAGTGGGTACGCTCGAACATCTGGCCGAAGGCGTACGCGAAGGCGGCGTCGACGCGGTGCTCGCGGCAAGTATTTTCCACTTTCGCCAGTTCACCATCAGGCAGGCCAAGGAGCATATGGCCGGTCGCGGCATCGAAGTGCGGCTGTAGCCACCCGGCAGGTGCTCAGCGCGGCCGCAGGGTATTGAGGCCTTTCAGCAGATTGAGCGCTTCATTGAGCTGGAAGTCGGTGCTGAGGACCTCGGCTGCGGAAACCAGCGTGGCGGCGTTCCGCCCCGCGCCGGCTTCATTCTCGAGGCTGCCGGGCAGGTCGGCTTCGGCGAACCGGGTCATATTGCGCGGGCGGCGGGTAATGAAGGCTTCTTCCACCACGATGTCGGGTTCAATGCCCTGGGCCTGTATCGAGCGGCCCTCGGGGGTGTAATAGAGCGATGTCGTCAGCTTGATCGCCCGTTCCCCGTCGAGCGGCAATACCGATTGCACCGAACCCTTGCCGAAGCTGCGGGTTCCCATCACCACTGCGCGGCCATGGTCCTGCAGGGCGCCGGCGACGATCTCCGCGGCGGACGCCGAGCCGCCGTTGATCAGCACGACGAGCGGCAACTCGGGGGCCACGGTGGCCGCCTCGGCGAAATACTCGGTTGCCGACTCCCGCATCCTGCCCCGGGTATACACCACCCTGCCGGAGTCGATGAAGGCGTCAACGACTCCCACCGAGGCCTGCAGGACGCCGCCGGGATTGTTGCGCAGGTCGAGCACCATGCCCTTGAGGTTGTCCCCTTCGCCGAGCAGTCCGGTGATTTCGTCCTGAAAATCGCGCCCGGTATTGAGCTGAAAAACCGGAATGCGAACATAGGCGTAGCCCGGCTCAAGCATCCGGCTGCGAACGCTGTTGACGGCGATGACTTCCCGGGTGATCTCCAGATCGAAAGGCTCCAGCCCGTCCCGGGAAACCGTGATCGTCACATCGGTTCCGGGTTCGCCGCGCATGAGGCTGGCGGCGTCTTCCGGCAGCATGTCGCGCACCGGCTGATTGTCGATGGCGATGATCAGATCCCCGGTGCGGACGCCGGCGCGCTGGGCGGGGGTGTCGTCGATGGGGGCGATGATCAGGATATAGCCGTCCCGCTGGCCCACTTCCACCCCGAGGCCGCCGAATTCGCCGGTGGTGGTCTCCTGCAGCACGTCGAATTCGCGTCCTTCGACGAAACCGGAATGCGGGTCGAGATTGGACAGCATGCCGCGAATCGCATTTTCCAGCAGGGTGCGATCATCGACCTCCTCCACATAGGACATGCGAATCCGGTCCAGCGCCTCGGTGAACAGCCGCACATCATCGAGCGGCAGGGGCAGTGCGTCGCCCTGGGCCTGCGCCGCGCCCGCAAGGGCGAGCAGCAGGCAGGAAACCAGGCCTGTACGGAACGGTCCCATTCGATTTCTTGTCATCTGATGTCGGCCCCAAAGCGGAACAGCCCGCGCAAACGCCAATACTTCCAGTTTCTCCACCGCTTGGCAATTGCCGGGCAGCGCAACGGGATTCAGGTGCGTGAAGCCGCTTTGCCAAGCAGCCAGGTAATGATCGACGGTATGCCCGGCGCATAAGTTTCGGCTTGTTCGTCATAGACGAACAGGCCCGCTCCGACAGCGGTTGCCAGCACATCCCGCGGGGTCTGGCCGGACTCAAGTCGAGCGGAATCCTTGACAAGTTGTTCCGCAAGTCCGGCGTCAACCGCACTGCTCCGCCTGTTCATCTGTTCTGCAAGGGCCATGAATGTCCCGGAATACTGGCCGGTTGCCGAAACCCGCTCCGCGTAGTACCTGCCGCGCTCTTCGCCGATCATTTCGCTGATTGCCGCGACGGAAAAATCTCCACCGTCCCGGACAAATCCCAGAATCGATTCCGCGGTGGTTTCGATTGCAATCATCAAGTGTCTCGGAAAGCACTGGGCCTGGTCGGCGATTTCCTGCTGTGCTTCCAGGGGCAGATGTTCCGCAACCGGCGCGTCGTTCAGGCCGCGTTCACTCAAGGCGAGCGGCAGGCCCCGGCTGAATCCGTTGCGGGCTTCGTCGGATGAAAGCGTGGGCAGGGTCAGATTCACCGCCCTGCGGGAAATTCCCATCTCGCGAAGCACGTGTCTGGAGTTCGGCAATCCCGCGCACACAACCATCATCGGAATATCGGGAAAACCCGCTTGCAGGCGATTGAGGGCGGTTCTGGCAGCCTCGCCTGTTGCATTCTGGACCTCATCCACGGTGACGAGCAACAGCGTGTCGCGCCACCAGCCTTCGGTCACGGTTCGCCGCAGTTCAGCATCAATATCCCGGATACGAAAGTCCCTGCCCTCAAGCAGTTTCATGTTGAATCCGGTTCCCGGCAGGGTAAAGGAGAAGTCTCCAACGTACTTCCCCACTTTCCCCAGTACGGATTGCCGCGGCGCCGCCGGAAGGGCGAGCATGCTGAACAGGGACTCGTTGTTGTCGGGGAGCAGGGCGCCATTCGTTCTCGCCCTGGCAACGCGCACTCCCCTTGGGGAAAATTCCCGCCGCAGCCGCCGATGCAGGGCATCGAGAAAGTGTGTTTTGCCGATGCCGGGAATTCCATCCACCAGTGAAATCCCGGCGAGATTCTCGCCCTGTTCCAGGATTCTCCCCGCGAGGCCGGTCAGCCGTTGCAGTTCAGCTTCACGGCCGACAAAGACGTAAGGCGCATCCCGCTCGCTTCTCATGGGTCGTATCCAGCCTGATCTGCCGCGACAGGACCCCGAAGTATAACAGCCGATTTCGCAGCTATCGTAAAGCGATCTCTTCTGCTAGGAGCCTGCGCCACAGGAATTCACGGCTGCAAATCCGCTCCCGTCCACGCCCCTGGCCGCTCGATTTCGTTGCATATTCACCAATATTCGCCTCAATCGACCGGCCAGGGGCGCGGCGATAGCGAATTTTCGCTTTCGCGAATTCCTACGGCGCAGGCTCCTAGCGTGGCAAGTGGAACCGCCCGGATTCGCTCGTGCAAGCGGTAAACGCGATCGCCGGGGTAGATGACGTCGATGCGTTCGAGTTCCAGGGTCTCAAGCGCCGAAAGCATGGAGCGGGTGCGCTTCGGGGCGTCGGTGCGTTTGAACTCAAAGCCGAATCTGCGCGTCCCGCGGTTTACCAGCAGGTCGAGTTCGGCGCCGCCCTGAGTCGCCCAGTACCAGGCGTCGCCGGAAGGAACTTCGAGCAGACGCAGCACCTGCTCAAGCGCGAAACCTTCGAAGCTCGCCCCCACCTTGGGATGCCCGGCGAGTTCCCGGGGCGTTGTTATCCGGAGGAGGCTGTGGAGCAAGCCTGAGTCCGCGACGTAAACCTTCGGCGATTTGACGATTCGCTTACCGGGATTGACCGTCCATGGCCGCAATTGACGCACCATGAAAGTCGAACCCAGCAAATCGAGATAACGGCGCACGGCAGTGTGGGAAACGCCGAAAGCGCGCCCGATTTCCGACCCGTTCCAAGTCTGGCCATGATAATGCGCAAGCATGGTCCAGAAGTCCCCCATGGTGCGGGATGGAATGTTGGATCCAAGGCCCGGCAAATCCCTTTCCAGAAACGTGCGGGTAAAGTTTCGCCGCCATTCCATGCTCTGCCGGTGGGTGTCCGGCAGCCAGGCCCGGGGAAATCCGCCCCGCAACCACAGTCGCCGCCAGTTTTCCGCCCCGGTCTCCACCATGTCGAACCCGGGCAATTCGTGAAAGGCGATGCGGCCGGCCAGCGATTCCGATCCCTGACGCAGCAATTCCGGCGAGGCGCTGCCCAGAACCAGAAATCTGGCCGGCGAAGGGGCGCGGTCCGCCAGCACCCGCAATATCGGAAACAACTCCGGACGAAGTTGCACCTCGTCAATGACGATCAATCCGCGCAACGGTTCAAGCGCCAGCATCGGTTCGTCAAGTTGGCCAAGGTCACGGGGGTCTTCGAGGTCGAACCGGGCGGTTTCTCCGTTCCAGCCGCGCATCAAGGCATTGGCAAGCGTCGTCTTGCCAACTTGCCGCGCTCCAAGCAGCGCCACCACCGGATTTTCCCGCAATAGCCTGGTCAGACGCCGCTCGTGCGATGTCCTGGAAATCTCTTTCATCTGCGTATATTGAACGGTTATCGTTCAACTTACAAGGATAATTTTGATTTTCCAGAGTCTCTGGGCAGCTACGCCACCGCTGTCAATTACGGCATTTCAACGGACATGGTCGAGGCGGTGCTATTATCCGGCTCGGCAGCGAATCCCACTCTCAACAACGGCAAAACATCAATTCGGAGAAAAAGAATGCCGCAACAAATCAATCTGGACCTGGACCGCAGACCGTTGGTTGCCGATGTACTGCAACGAATCCGTACTGAAAGTCGGGATGAATCCGAAAAGGGCCGATGGTTTGAGCAGTTGTTCATGCACGTCAAGGAACCCCTTGAGGAAGTCCCGCCAGCCACGGTATTTGTGCAGCTCGTCAAAGGCGCAGAAGGGTTTTTCGGCGAGCAGCCGGTCAAGCCCCAGCAGCCCGGCGACGGCTTCCGGCCCGTCAAGGATTGCCCCGCGATGGGTCTGGTTGTCCCAGTTGAAGTATTCTTTCGAGGCAAAGCATTCTCCAAGTTGCCGGGCGATAGTGGTCTTGCCCACCTGCCTTGGGCCGGAAACCAGCAGCATTTGCCGGTTCTGCCGGAAATGAGCCAGGAAACTCTCCAGGTATCGCCGGTGCATGAATTAGACCTTTTGATGCAATGTCGTAGAAAAGTCATGACTATTTTATGACAACAACGAAATTGGTCAAGGTTTCGAATGGTCCGGTCTTACTGGCCGAAAGGTTGTCGGCATTGACCAAGCCGTTAACCATGGTATACAGTTGAAACCATGATTGACGTGATCGAAAGCGACACATTCCGGAGTTGGGTCAATGCCTTGAAAGACCGTGCCGCGGTAGCGCGAATCAATGCCCGACTGAGAAACGTCTCGCTGGGAAACACGGGCGATACGAGAACGATCAGGGAAGGAATTTTCGAGTTGAGAATACATTACGGCCCTGGCTACCGGCTATATTGTTTGCGCGAAGCAAACGCCATCGTAGTGTTGTGCGGCGGCAAAAAGAACAGCCAGCAACGAGATGTGGAGCGGGCCGGCCGGCTGGCGCGACTGCGGAGGAAGGAATGAACGAGAAATTCAGAAAATGGGACGCGGCGGAACATCTTGGAACCCGAGAGGACATGTGTTTGTACCTTGAGGCGTGCGCGGAAGAGGATCCCGGAGACGGCAGCCTGATTCGAGCGGCGCTGAATGATGTGGCGCGTGCCGGGAACATGGCGGGACTTGCGCGCGAGGCGGGAATGAGCCGCGAAGGGCTTTACAAAGCGCTATCCGCAGATGGCAATCCAACCTTCACCACGGTAATGCGAATAACTCGTGCCTTGGGAATGCAATTGCGAATTGGGTGAGGCGCGGCCGGCGTCACACCAGCCGCGGCAGGGATGGTCCGAACAAGCTTTGCAGAATCCCCGGGGAGATTCTGCGACTGCGCTTCGCTTCGCGCAGAATGACGGGGGAGGGGCTTCGTTCCGCGCAGAATGACGGGGGTGGGCTTCGTTCCACGCGGAATGACGGGGGGTGGGCTTCGTTCCACGCGGAATGACGGGGGAGGGGCTTCGTTCGGCGCAGGATGGCGTTGGGGCGAAGGGCGGACAGGGGGCGGGATTGCAAATCTGGTAGAATTCCGCGTCTTGCCTTGCGGTTGGACATTTTCCGTGGAATTGACCGAAGAAAAGCTGGACGAACACCATCTCGACGCCCGCGAGGTCGTGGATGTCGTGGTGCGCTTCGCCGGCGATTCCGGCGACGGCATGCAATTGACCGGCTCCAATTTCACCCTGGCGACGGCTCTTTACGGCAACGATCTCTCGACCTTCCCCGATTTTCCGGCCGAAATCCGCGCCCCGGTGGGTGCGACATTCGGCGTTTCGGCCTTTCAGATCTATTTTGGCTCGGAAGATGTCACCACCGCCGGCGACACCCTCGACGTGCTCGTGGCGATGAATCCGGCGGCGCTGGCGACCAATCTGGCCAATGTGGTGGACGGCGGCTTGGTGATCTCGGACCGGGGCGCTTTCACCGCCAAGAACCTGGCCAAGGCCGGCTATGCCGCCAATCCCCTGGATGACGGTTCCCTGGCCGGCTACCGGCTGCTGGATATCGACATCTCGGCCCAGGTGCTGGCGGCGGTGGAGCCCTTTGGGCTGGGCCACAAGGCGAGCCTGCGCTGCAAGAACATGTGGACCCTGGGCCTGGTCATGTGGCTTTTCGACCGCGACCGCGGCGCCACCGTCAACAATCTCAAGGCCAAGTTCGCCAGGCGGCCGGAAATCGCCGGGGCCAATATCGCCGCGCTCAATGCCGGCCACGCTTTTGGCGAAACCGCCGAGTTGCCCTCGGGGATTCATGTTTACCGCGTGCCCCGGGCCCGGTCGGCGCCCGGGCTATATCGCAATGTCACCGGCACCCAGGCATTGGCCTGGGGGCTGCTGGCGGGGGCCGAACTGTCCGGCATCGACCTGCTGTTCGCCTCGTATCCGATCACGCCGGCTTCCAATCTCCTGCACGAGCTTTCCAACCGCGGGGATTTCCGCGTCGGCACGTTCCAGGCCGAAGACGAGATCGCCGCGGTCTGCACGGCCATCGGCGCGTCCTTCGCCGGCTCCCTGGGCGTGACTTCGAGCGCCGGCCCGGGCGTGGCGCTGAAATCCGAGGGCATGTCCCTGGCGATTTCCACCGAGTTGCCGCTGGTGGTGATCGACACCCAGCGCGGCGGCCCGTCCACCGGCCTGCCCACCAAGACCGAGCAATCCGACCTCGACATGGCCCTGTTCGGCCGCCACGGCGATACGCCGCTGCCGGTGATCGCTCCCGCCACGCCGCCGGAATGTTTCGACATGGCCCGGGAAGCGGTGCGTCTGGCGACGAAATACATGACGCCGGTGATGCTCCTGTCCGACGGTTATCTGGCCAATGCCGCCGAACGCTGGAGAATTCCCCGGGTGGAAGATTTGGCCCGGAACCCCGTGAAATTCGCCGAGGATGCCGGGGAATTCCGGCCCTCGAGGCGCGACCCGCAAAGTCTGGCGCGAAACTGGGCGCGGCCCGGCACGCCGGGGCTCGAACATCGCATCGGCGGCATCGAGAGCGACCACGACAGCGGCAATATCTCCTACGAGCCCGCCAACCACCAGCGAATGACCGACCTGCGGCAGGCCAAAATCGCCGGTATCGCCCATGACATTCCCTTGCAGGAAGTCGATCAGGGCGCCGCTTCCGGCAAACTCGCCGTGGTGGGCTGGGGCTCCACCTATGGCGCGATTCACCAGGGCGTCAAGCGCGCTCGGCTGGAGGGGCACGACGTTTCCCATATCCATGTGCGCCACCTGTGCCCCTTGCCGCGCAATCTCGGCGACCTGCTCGCGGGTTTTGACGCGGTGCTCGTGCCGGAAATGAACACCGGTCAGTTCGCCCGCCTGCTGCGGGCGGAATATCTGCTCGATGTGGAAAGCCTGGGCAAGGTTTCCGGGCAGCCTTTCAAGATCGGCGAAATCCTGGCGGCGATCCATGTCCAATGCCGGGAGGCGGAACCGGCGCAATGAATCAGGCGAACCTGACACTGAAGGATTTCGCTTCGGACCAGGAAGTGCGCTGGTGTCCGGGCTGCGGCGACTACGCGATCCTGAAAACCGTGCAGAAACTGCTGCCGACCCTGGGCCGGCCCCGGGAAAACCAGGTGTTCGTTTCCGGCATCGGCTGCTCCTCGCGCTTTCCCTATTACATGAACACCTACGGCTTCCACACCATCCATGGCCGGGCGCCGGCCATCGCCACCGGGGTCAAGCTGGCGAACCCGGAGCTCGATGTCTGGGTGATCACCGGCGACGGCGACGGCCTGAGCATCGGCGGCAACCACATGATGCACACCCTGCGCCGCAATCTCGACTTGCAGATTCTGCTGTTCAACAACGAGATCTACGGCCTGACCAAGGGGCAGTATTCGCCGACTTCACGGCTGGGAACCCGCTCGCCTTCCTCGCCCGCAGGTTCCATCGACCCGCCGCTTTCACCCTGCGCCGTGGCGCTCGGCGCCGGCGGCGCCTTCGTCGCCCGCTCCATCGACACCCACGCCAAACACCTGTCGGCGGTCATCGGCGCCGGGCACGCCCACAAGGGAACGGCCTTCATCGAAATCCTGCAGAACTGCCCGATCTACAACGACGGCATATTCGAGCCGGTGAAGGACCGCGCCACCGCGCCGGACAACCGGGTGGAAGTCGAACACGGCAAGCCCATCGTCTTCGGCGGGGAAAGGAAAAAGGCGATTCGTCTGGACCGGGAGCGGCTTCGCCTGGAAGTGACCGGCGCGGACGCCGGAGACGTGCTCATCCACGACGAAAGCAATCCGGTTCTCGCGCAACTGCTCGCGGCCATGGGCGGCCCGGATTTTCCCATCGCCATCGGCGTTCTGTACCGGCGCCGGCAGCCAAGCTTCGACGAAGCATTCTCCCGGCGCAAGGGCAAGTTGAAAGAAGGCAATCTCGCCGCCCTGCTGCAAAGCGGCAATACCTGGGTCGTTGACTGAGTAAACTCAGGGAACGCCGTAGAGCAACTGGCTGAAATCGCCGATGTGGACGCGGTAGTCGCGTATCCCGTCGCCGTTGGCGTCGGTTTCCACCAAGCGGATTTCATCAAGCCCGATGGAAGACTCATCGGGCACGTCACCGTCGAATTCAAAAGCGGGCCGAAACCGCCCCCGGCCCGCGATGGTGATCACCCCGGTTTCGAACCAGTCGGTGGACGCTTCGAGCCCAAGCGACGCCAGCAGATCGTAAAGGCTGTCGCTCGCGAATCGGGGCAGCAGCCGCTGTTGCCAATCGACCTTGCACATGTCGGCTGCGGCGTCACATTCCTCGGCAGTATAGAACCGGTTGGCGCCAAAATCGTAGAATTCGACTGGACCGCGAAAGAAATCGTAAAAAAAGGTGTGGGTGGGGGTATAACCGATGGTGAAGGAATGGTCCGGCTGTTCCGGCCCGGTGTTTTCCGGCGCGTCGATGCAAACGGCAAAGACGCAGACTCCAAAGAACGGCAAATCATTCCCGGATAAATCCATTGGCGCCGCGGAATAGGAAAAAGTTCCGGACAGGCTGGTTCCTCCCCTGCTCAGGACAATGCTCCCATTGTTGCGCGCCCGGGTGGAAAATCCCAAAGTGCCCGCCCGCGCCGCGAAAGAGGTTATATCAAGAGACCAGGGTACAAGATGAACCGCAAGGCCCCGATTGATGAGCAATATGGCGCCATCATTGAGGTCGAATCGGCCTTCGGGAACATCATCGGATACCACCTTGACGCTTGCCGCCTGAACCGGGAACACCGTCTCGTCAGTCCGAATCGCAGTGACAAAAAATTCGTCTATAAAGTTCGTTTCCGTCGTTCTGCCGAGACCTTCATCGATGATTTCTGAAACGCTCACAAATTTTTGGTCCAAAGGATGCCCGTTCGGGTCATTTCCAATCGAGATTACCCCGATATTCTCATTATCAGGGACTGGAACACTGATTCCTGTGAACCCCGTATGAACAAATGAGGAAAGGTCCAGACTGAGTTTTTCAGCTTCAGTAATTGCCAACCCGGCAGAAAGTAGGACATTGAATAACAGGAGCCTTGAAGAAACACCACTTTCAATAATCACAACAGGAGGGGAATCCGGTGAGTTGTGTGAATTTCTCCAACCCAGTTTACTGGATGAAAGATCCACTCCGGATAGTTCTATGATTTTCGACAGAAAATCGGGATTGCTGCTGAACAATTCGGAGGTGCTTTCCTGGGAGATATCGAGGTTGAATTTCGCGGCAACCGGTTGCAATAATGCGTCGAGGGCAATTTGCGAAATGCTGGCAACATCCCGCTGTGATTCTTCATCAAGCACGCCATCGTAAGCCGTGCCAATCAGGCTTTCAAATTCGTCAAGAAAAGCGGTAATGTGCTGGATACCCTCTGATTCATCCTGTGCGGATACCATTGCGACAAACAGGTTTCGGCTGCCGATAAGAACTTCTCGTACTTCCGCATCAAATTTTCGACCGCCGCCGTCATATAGCCAGACAATGTCCGATGCAGTCTGATGGTAGGATTCTATCGAACTTGCGGCATTTCCCAGCGTACTCCAGATTTGTTCCTGCGTTACGCTGAGCCCGGCGGATATCAACCTCTCCAGGATGCCCGCCTGCATTCGGACACTTCTCAACAACAGGAAGGCGTCGGATGAATATGCGCCTCCTTCAATGAGGTCCGGCGCTGCTGCGGCGCTGAGTTCCGACAAGGCCCCAAGTTCAATGGCGTCCGCCGCAGTCGGAGGGTTCAGAGTAACGTTCTCCAGTAACTTCTGCGTATCCTTGGCTATGTTTTCCAATTCTGATTGAGGCCCATCGTCGTCCCAAACCAGTACACGTGCGGAATCGCCGGATGTTAATGAACTTTGAAGAGCAATGACATATCCACAGTCCAGGGATGGAATTTGCGTACAAATTCCAAAGTGGGCATATCCCTCCCCAGGCTCAATACTTACCTGTAACACATACTTTGGATTATTTTGATCATCATCTTCGGTTGATATGATGAACCTTGATTCTCCCGATAAATCGATAGTGACCTGTTGGGTGGTTCCTGAACGGTCAATCTCTTCAATGTAACCAGCACCCGAAGTATAGCTACTTGGGGCCAATGACTCCCGGAATTGCGCCACTCGAAGGTTTACCGTTACATTCTCCACGGGAGCAGGATCTGCCGTCACCATGAAAACCGCATCCCCGCCCTCTGTTATGTAGCCGTCGCCAGCCGCCCAGATGTTGATCTCGGGAAGCTTGTCCTCTGGCGGCTGGGTATCCTGGGCCGCGGTTCCATGGAAAGGCGCACAGGCCCATGCCGCCACAAACAACATGCAACGCCAGGGGGCGCCAGCGTCCCGGCTTGAAAGCGGGAATGGTTTCGCCGGCGAGGGAAATTGATATCCAGGAAAGGTCATGAAATTTCCGGCAACCTGCATACGGTTGGGCGCAAGCCACCATTATCGTGGGGGTCAGATGCGCTTGCAATCAGTATTTTCCGCCTGATCCCTGTCGCCATTGGGATTCGGCAAGGCCACAGGCGTTGTACCGGGTGGCCGCCAATCCGGGTTCGCTGGTATCTGCCTTGCATCTGCGGGACAATAGCCGCCCCGGGAGCCTGCGTCACAGTCTCCCGCGAAATCAGCCCGACCAGGAGTTTGTTGATGGCCGAAACGGCTTTGCCGCGCAGGCAGCTCGCCAATGCCATTCGCGCCTTGAGCATGGACGCCGTGCAAAGGGCGAAATCCGGCCATCCCGGCGCCCCCATGGGCATGGCCGATATTGCCGAAGTTCTCTGGAACGACTGGCTCAGGCACAATCCGGGGCATCCGCAGTGGTTCGACCGGGACCGTTTCGTGCTGTCCAACGGCCATGGCTCGATGCTGATCTATTCGCTGCTGCATCTGACCGGTTACCACCTGTCCATGGACGAGCTGCGCCGGTTCCGCCAGCTTCACTCCATGACCCCGGGGCATCCCGAATACGGCTACACCCCCGGCGTTGAAACCACCACCGGGCCGCTCGGCCAGGGGCTTGCCAATGCCGTAGGCATGGCGATTGCGGAAAAGACCCTTGCCGCCCAGTTCAACCGGCCCGGGCACGAGATCGTCGATCACTACACCTGGGTATTCGCCGGCGACGGCTGCCTCATGGAAGGCGTCAGCCACGAAGCCTGTTCGCTGGCGGGAACCCTCGGCCTCGGCAAGCTGATCGTGTTCTACGACGCCAACGGCATTTCTATCGACGGCGAAGTCGAAGCCTGGTTCTCGGAAGACGCCATGGCCCGGTTTGCCGCCTACGGCTGGCATGTGCAGGATATCGACGGGCACGACCCGGAGGCGATCAACCAGGCGATTGCAGCGGCCAGGGCCGAGACCGGCCGGCCGAGCATGATCCGGTGCCGGACGATTATCGGCTATGGCTCGCCCAACAAGCAGGGTACCGCCGCCACCCATGGTGCGCCGCTCGGCGAAGACGAAGTCCAGGCGGTGCGGGAAGCGCTCGGCTGGCCCCATGCGCCCTTTGTGGTGCCGGAAGAAATCGCCGCCGCCTGGAATGCCACCGAAACCGGCTTCATGGCGGAAACCGCGTGGAAGGAGAAGCTCGTCGAATACGAAGAGGAGTATCCCGAGCTGGCCCTGGAATTCGTGCGCCGCATGAAAGGCGAGTTGCCGGGAGATTTTGCCGGGCGCGCCGGGGAATTCATCCGCCAGCGGCAGCAGGATGGCGCCCATATCGCCAGCCGCAAGGCTTCCCAGGATTGTATCGAGGCCTTTGGCGCGCTCCTGCCCGAACTCATTGGCGGCTCGGCGGACCTGACCGGCTCCAACCTGACGCTGTGGTCTGGCAGCCGCTCCCTTGCCGACGCCGACGATGGCAACTACATCTATTTCGGCGTGCGGGAATTCGGCATGACCGCCATCGCCACGGGCATTGCCCTCCACGGCGGCTTCATCCCCTATTGCGCGACTTTTCTCATGTTCATGGAGTACGCCCGCAACGCCGTGCGCATGGCCGCGCTGATGAAGCAGCGCAGTATCCTGGTCTATACCCACGATTCCATCGGCCAGGGTGAAGACGGGCCCACCCACCAGCCCATCGAGCAACTCGCCAATCTGCGCACAACGCCGAACCTGTCGGTTTGGCGCCCCTGCGACAGCGTCGAGGCCGCCGCCGCCTGGCAGGCCGCCATCGAGCGGCGGGACGGCCCCACCGCGCTGGTGTTCACCCGCCAGACGATTCCCCACCAGGACCGCACTGACGAACAGTTGGAGGCGATTTCCCGGGGCGGCTATGTGTTGATCGACTGCGAAGGCAAAGCCGAAGTGGCGGTGATCGCCACGGGTTCCGAGGTTGCGGTGAGTGCTGAAGCCGTGCGCGAGCTGCAAGCCGAAGGCATTGCCGCCCGCCTGATTTCCCTGCCCAGCGTCGATGTGTTCGAACAACAGGATGCGGCGTGGCGCGAATCGGTGCTGCCGGCGAGCCTGCGCAAGCGTGTTGCGGTGGAGGCCGGCGCGGTGGATTACTGGCGCAAGTTCGTCGGCCTCGACGGCTGCGTGGTCGGCATGACGACTTTTGGCGAATCCGCCCCCGGCGCCGTGCTCATGGAACATTTCGGTTTTACCGCGGTGCGCGTCGCCGCCGCGGCGCGGTCACTCCTGAACTGACATCCGTTTCACCCGCAATGACACTCAGAGTCGCCATCAACGGATACGGCCGCATCGGCCGCTGCGTGCTGCGCGCCGCTTGCGAGGCGAAGCGCCGCAACGGCCTGCGCATCGTCGCCATCAACGATGTCGCCGAACCCGCCACCATGGCCCATCTGACCCGCTACGACAGCACCCACGGTCGCTTTCCCGGCGAAGTGGAGCTTGTTGAAGGCAAACTCGTGGTGGATGGCGAAGCGATCAGCCTGCTTTCGGAACCGGACGTGGCGGCCCTGCGCTGGCCCGATGTGGACCTGGTCATGGAATGCAGCGGCGCCTTCCACGATGTGGCCACCGCCCGGCTGCATCTTGCCGCCGGCGCCGGGCGGGTGCTGTTTTCCCAGCCGGCCCGGAGCGATGTGGATTTCACCATTGTCTACGGCGTCAATCACGAGCGGATTCCGCCCGGATCCCGGATCCTGTCCAACGCCTCCTGCACCACCAATTGCATCGTGCCGGTGCTCAATGTGCTTGATGAGGCTTTCGGTATCGAGGCGGGGGCCATCACCACGATTCACTCGGCGATGAACGATCAGCCGGTCATCGACAGTTTCCATCATTTCGACCTGCGCAAGACCCGCAGCGCCATGCAGTCGATCATTCCCGTGGAGACCGGGCTGGCCAGGGGCATCGCCCGCATCCTGCCGCGGCTGGCCGGCAAGCTCCAGGCCCAGGCCATCCGCGTGCCCACGGTCAATGTTTCCGCCATGGACCTGAGCCTGCGCTTCGCCCGCACCGCCAACGCGGCGGAGGTGAATCAGGCCATCATCGACGGGGCCGGTCATCTGCCGGCAAAGGTTCTCGGTTATACTCGCGAGCCTTTGGCTTCCTGCGACTTCAATCACGATCCGCGGTCGGCGGTGGTCGACCTGAACCAGACCGGGGAAGTCTCCGGTCTGGTCAAGCTTTTTGTCTGGTTCGACAATGAATGGGCCTACGCCAACCGCATGCTGGACGTAGCCGAATATCTGCATGCACAAGCGCCGCTCGAATGAGAAACCGATGACCGACTCCTTTCTGCGCATGGAACAGGTGGAACTTGCCGGCAGGCGCGTGCTGATCCGGGAAGATTTCAATGTGCCATTGGCCGCCGGAGAAGTGGTCAACGACAGCCGCATCCGCGCCGCCCTGCCCACGATTGAAGCCGCGCTGGCGGCCAATCCGGCACGGCTCCTGCTCATGTCCCATCTCGGCAGGCCCGTGGAAGGCAAGCCGATTTCCGCCCAGAACGAGTTCTCCCTGGCGCCGGTGGCGGCCCGGCTGTCCGAATGGCTCGGGACCGAGGTGCCGCTGCTTGCCGATTATCTGGATGCGGGCCCGGCCCTGCCCGATGCCCGGGTCTGTCTGCTCGAGAACGTGCGGGTGAACCGCGGCGAGAAGTCTGCCGATCCTGGGCTTGCGGCAAGCTATGCGGCGCTGTGCGATGTATTCGTCATGGACGCCTTCGGCACGGCCCACCGCGCCCAGGCCAGCACCAGCGGCGTGGCGCGGATCGCCGAAACCGCCTGCGCCGGGCCATTGCTCAGCCGGGAACTCGACGCCATCGCCCAGGCCATGAGCGAGCCCGCAAGGCCCTTGCTCGCCATTGTCGGCGGCGCCAAGGTTTCCGGCAAACTGGAACTGCTGCGCAATCTGTCCGGGCTGGCTGATTATCTGCTGGTGGGCGGCGGCATCGCCAATACCTTCCTGCTTGCCGCGGGGCATCCCGTGGGGCGCTCGCTATGCGAAACCGAACTTGTGGGAATCGCCAGGGAACTCATGGACAAGGTCGATATTCCCCTGCCTGTTGACGTTCGCGTGGCCAGGGAGTTCAGCGCCGCTGCGCCAGCCGCGGTGAAAGCCGTCCATGAAGTTGACGCGGACGACCTGATTCTCGATATCGGCTCGGAAAGCGCCCGCCGTAATGCCGGGTTGATCGCCGCCATGGGAACCATCCTCTGGAACGGTCCCATGGGCGTGTTCGAGTTCCCCGCCTTTACCGCCGGAACCGAAAGCCTCGCCAGGGCCGTTGCCCGAAGCCCCGCCTTCAGCCTTGCCGGCGGCGGCGAAACCGTTACCGCCATCGAGCGGTTCGATGTGGCGGACGGGGTATCCTTTATGTCCACCGGCGGCGGCGCCTTTCTTGAAGCCGTGCAAGGCGCCACGCTGCCTGCCATTGCCGCTCTCGCCGAGGGGGCGAATATCCGCTAACTTCAGCCAATCAGTATTTCCCGGGAGGAACCATGGCCCTGATCACATTGCGACAACTGCTCGACCACGCCGCCGAGAACGACTACGGCGTGCCCGCTTTCAACGTCAACAATCTGGAGCAGGTGCGGGCCATCATGCAGGGGGCCGACGCCGCCAGCAGCCCGGTGATCCTGCAGGCCTCCGCCGGAGCGCGCAAGTACGCCGGGCCCAATCTGCTGCGGCATCTGATTCAGGGCGCCGTGGAGGAGTTCCCCCATATTCCCATCGTCATGCACCAGGATCATGGCGTCTCGCCGGCGGTGTGCCAGCGTTCGATCCAGCTTGGCTTTACTTCGGTCATGATGGATGGCTCCCTCGGCGAGGACGGCAAGACTCCCATGGATTTCGAGTACAACGTCCGCGTCACCCGTCAGGCCGTGGAAATGGCCCATGCCTGCGGAGTTTCGGTGGAAGGCGAGATCGGCTGCCTCGGCTCGCTGGAAACGGGAATGGCGGGAGAAGAGGACGGCATCGGCGCCGAGGGCAAGCTCACCATGGAGCAATTGCTCACCGATCCCCAGGAAGCCGAAGACTTTGTCGAGGCCACCGGAGTCGATGCGCTTGCCATCGCCGTGGGCACCAGCCATGGCGCCTACAAGTTCAGCCGCCCGCCCACCGGAGACATCCTCGCCATTGACCGGATCAAGGAAATCCACGCCAAAATCCCCGCAACGCATCTGGTGATGCACGGCTCATCCTCTGTGCCCCAGGAATGGCTCCAGGTAATCAACGAGTTCGGCGGCGAAATTCTGGAAACCTACGGCGTGCCGGTGGAAGAAATCCAGGAAGGCATCCGTCATGGCGTGCGCAAGGTCAATATCGATACCGACCTGCGGCTTGCCTCAACCGGCGCGATCCGTCGTTTCCTCGCCCAGAACCGGTCGGAATTCGATCCGCGCAAGTTCCTCACGCCGGCAACCAATGCCATGCGCGACATCGTCAAGGCCCGGCTCGAATCATTCGGCTGCACCGGCATGATCGACCGCATCGGCAAGATCTACAATCTCGAGGAAATGTCGGTCCGCTACGCCACCGCCTGAGTAGTCATGTTCAACCGCGAAGACGCCCGGCAACTGCGTGGCTCGGCGCCGCCGCTGGATTGCGCCGCGACGGCGACGGCGACGGCGCCGGAAAGCGAACTGCCGCGAAGCTATCCGCGGCATGGCCAGTTTCCCATTATTGCGAAGCGCCGGCAGCCGTGTTTGCCCTGGCCCGGGACCAGGCTCTTCCCCGCCCCCGGTTTTTTTCGCAAAATGTGCAGCAATCCGGCGATGATCGGAGTATCATTGCGCCCCCGTCACAAAACCCGGGTTTTTCTTCGAGAAATTCGGTGTTTGTAACAATTCGTTGCCATAATTGTCTGCCCCGGGACTCGCAGATTCAGTATAAAATCGCGGGGAGCAACAGCGAAGGCTGTCAGGGGAAAGGTGCTCCGGCGCGAATTTCGCGGGAGACGAACCGAATCGCAATGGCGATTCACCAATTTTTGGACTCAAGAGAGAGATATGTCAGAGCTAGTCGAAGGTACAGTAAAGTGGTTCAATGATGAGAAGGGATTCGGATTCATTGAGCGCCAGGAAGGAAAGGATGTCTTCGTACATTTCAGCGCCATCAATGGCACTGGTCGCCGTACCCTGCACGAGGGCCAGCGGGTCAGCATGCAGGTAAGCCAGGGTCAGAAAGGTCCCCAGGCGGAAAACGTAACTCCGCTGTAAATCGCCTCAGGCCCGCATCCGCCAGTGCAATCTGGCGGGTGCGGATTGGCCTGTTGCCGCTTTCAGATGGAGGGGAGCAGCGTGCGAACGCCGTTGTTCCCCGCGAGCAGTAGCCGGTCTGCGGGTCGGCGTACGAACAGCCCGTTGCACACCACGCCGGCGATCTGGTCGAGTTGCGACTCCATTTCCCGTGGGTCGCGCAAATCCAGGTTGTGCACGTCGAGAATCTGGTTGCCGTTGTCGGTGGTCACGCCGTCGCGGTGTACCGGCATGCCTCCCAGCGCCGCGATTTTACGCGCCACATGGCTGCGCGCCATGGGAATCACCTCCACCGGCAGCGGAAACCTGCCCAGCACCGCCACGAGTTTTGATTCGTCGGCGATGCAGACGAATTCGCGCGCCGCTGCGGCAATGATCTTTTCCCGGGTCAGCGCCGCCCCGCCGCCCTTGATCAATTGCAGGTGATGATTGGCCTCGTCGGCGCCGTCCACATAAAAATCCACATTGCCCGCGGTATTGAGATCCATCACCTCGATGCCGAGCGCCTTCAGCCTGCGGGCGGACTCCTCCGAGCTGGAAACCGTCCCTTCGAGCCGCTCGCGCAGGTCGCGCTGCTTGCCGAGGCAGGCGATGAAATGATTGACGGTGGAGCCTGTGCCGATGCCGAGAATCGAGCCGCGCTCGAGTTTCGGCGCCACATGTCGTAGCGCGGCCATTGCCGCCTGTTGCTTGAGTTCATCCGGCGTCATTGGCTCAATCTCCCGATGCTTCGGCCCATTCTCAGGCTGTCTCCCGGCGCGAGTCCAGTCTCGAATTCCACCGCCCCGGGAGGAAACAGCAGGATTACCGTCGAGCCGAGTTGAAATCTGCCCACTTCCTCTCCGGCGGCAAAGGTCAAATCCCGGTCCGCAAATGATTGCTCCGGTTTGCCCGGAGAGCCCCCCTCGTCCCAGGCCGTGCGGATGCCGGCGACAATCATGGCGCCCACCATGATGAGCACAAAGCGGCCGCAATCTCCGTCAAACACGCTGACCAGCCTTTCATTGCGGCAGAACAGCCCGGGGATCAAAGCCGTGCTCGCATCGTTCACCGAAAACAGTTTGCCCGGAATATAGCGGCTTCGCAGCAATTTGCCGGCCAGGGGCAGGTGTACCCGATGGTAGTCCCTGGGCGACAGATAAATCGTCATGAAGCGACCGCCAGGCAGTTCCCGGGCCAGGGATTCATCCCCTCCAAGCAGGCGGGCGGTGTCGAATTCGATCCCCTTGGCCTGGACCAGCGTTTCGCCGATGGTTCCGGATTGGCTGAGGACGCCGTCCGCCGGGCAGAGCACCGCGCTCTCTTGCTGTTCAAGCGGCCGGGCGCCAGCCTTGAGCGGGCGGGTAAAAAATTCGTTGAAGCTGCGGTAACTCGCCGGGTCCGGATTGCGCGCCTCGCTCATGTCCACCCGGTAACGGCGGATGAAGAGCCGGATGAACAAACCCGCCAGGGCTTCATTGCGGGCCAGGGCGCCGGCGATACGGGTCAGCAGCCGCTGGGGCAGGAGGTATTGCAGGGCAACAAACAGGCGCGGCATGACGACTTCAGCTTTCCACCGGCGTATCGTCGGCATTGCCCCATTCCGACCAGGAGCCATCGTAGGCGCGGATATCGAGCCCGAGCGCCTTGCCCACCACATAGGCCAGACCCGAGCGGTGATGGGTCTGGCAGTGGGTGATGATTTTCCTGCCCGCCCCGATGCCGAGTTGCTCCAGGCGCCGGCGCAATTCGGGCAGGGGTTTGAGGCGGAAATCATTGTGCCGGTCCATCAGTTCGAGCCAGTCGAGATTGACCGCGCCGGGGATGTGCCCGTTGCGGCGGGCGGTGGCGCGCAGGCCGAGATACTCTTCCGCCGAACGGGCGTCCCAGACAATACTGTCCGGGTCGTCGAGCTGGTCGAGCAGCTGTTGTTTGTCGGCAATGGGAGCGCGGCCGATTTGGGCCTGGTACGGTTTGGCCGTTTCCGGGCTTTGTCCGGATTCCAGCGGCAGCCCTGCCGCAGCCCAGGCCAGCACGCCGCCATTGAGCAGGCTGAAACGGCGGTGGCCCAGCACATCCAGGGTCCAGATGAGCCGTCCGGCCCAGCCGCCGCCCTCGTCGTCGATGGCAATGACATGACGGTCCGCAGCAAGCCCAAGCCGGGAAAACAGCGCGCTCAGGCGCTCTGCCTCCGGCAGCTTGCCCATGGCGGGTGGAATCCCGGAAACGAGCTCGCCGGGCTGTACCAGCAGCGAACCGGGCACATGATGCGCCAGATACGCCTGTGGCTGGCAGACCGTCACCAGCAACAGCGATTCGTCCGGCAGCGACGGCGCCAGATCCACAGGTTCCAGGAGCAGGGGCGGACGTTCTTCAGTCATGTAAGGAGCCCTGTCCGGCAGGCGTCGCGGCAAACAATCTCATTGCAGGCTGTCCACAATCCGGCCATAGCTGCGCAGCCGCTCGCGGCTGATGGCCCCGGTTTCGGCGGCGGCAAGCACCGCGCAACCCGGTTCCACCCGGTGCGAACAGTCGCGGAATTTACATTGTTCGGCCAGAGCCCTCAATTCGACGAAGCCTTCGACCACCTCTTCCGCCTGCAAGTGCCCAAGGCTGAACTCGCGCACGCCGGGAGAATCGATCAGGTCAAACCCCGGCAGATGAAACAGCCGGGCGGCGGTGGTGGTATGGGAGCCGCCGCGCTGATAGGCGTCGAGGGCGCCGGTCTCCGCCAGTTCCTGCTTGCCGAGCCGGTTCAGCAATGAAGACTTGCCGACTCCGGACTGGCCCACCACCACGGCGGTCAGCCCCGCGAGCCTGTCCGCCAGGGCCTCCACCCCGACGCCGGTCAAGGCCGAGACTGCAAGCCACTCAATCTCCAGTTCGCGGTAAATCTCTTTCATCCGCGCCAGCAAGGGCGGATTCGCCGGCGGCAGGTCGGTCTTGTTCAATACCAGCAAACATTCGAGCCCGAGATTCTCGATGGCCACCAGATAACGGTCGATGACGCTCATCTCGGTTTCCGGCACCGTGGCGAACATGGTCAGCACGATATCGATATTGGCGGCAATGGGGCGAAATCGACCGCCGCCATCGGCCCGGCCAAAGGCATTGCGGCGCGGCGCAAGGCCGATAACCACGCCCGAGCCGCTCGCATCGGGCTGCCACTGGACCCGATCCCCGGTTACCAGCAGCGGCAGATTGGCCCTGGCGTGGCAGAGCGCCACCTCGCCGGATTCGCCTTCCACCGCAAGCTGCTTGCCGAGATGGCTGATGACGACTCCCGGGAGCCCCTCGCCGGAAGCGGCTTCCCTGCGCCCGGCAATGCGCCGTTGCTGCTGCCTGCTGAGTCTGCGCCCCGACGGCATGGCTCAGCCGCGGAGCCCAGGGAGGATTGCAAAATTCATGGGCGGATTATCGCACAGCCATCAGGGAATTCGACTCTGGCAGTCGGGTGCGGTCTGCTACAATCTGCTGTCGATTCATCGGTGGACCATCATGGACAGCAATCTCAATTTGATCTGGATCGATCTGGAGATGACCGGTCTCGACCCCGGCAGCGACCGAATTCTCGAAATCGCCACCCTGATCACCGACGCGAATCTCGAAATCATCGCCGAAGGTCCCGAGCTTGCCATTCGCCAGCCCGACTCCCTGCTTGAGGCCATGGATGAATGGAATCAGACCCATCACCGGTCTTCCGGCCTTGTGGACCGAGTCCAGGACAGCCAGATCGACGAAGCCGAGGCCGAACGGCGCACCCTCGCGTTCTGCCGGCGCCATACCAGCCGTGAATCCTCGCCCATGTGCGGCAACACCATTTGCCAGGACCGCCGCTTTCTCGCCCATTACATGCCCGAACTCGAAGCCTGGTTTCACTACCGCAATCTCGATGTCAGCACCGTAAAGGAACTCGCACGCCGCTGGAAGCCGGAAATCCTTCACGGCTTCAGCAAGACCGGCACCCATCGGGCGCTTGCCGATATCCGCGAATCCGTCGCCGAGTTGCAGTACTACCGCCGCCAATTCATCGGCTGCTGAGTGGAATCCGGCGCGCTTTTTCCTGTTGCTGCTCCAGCGCCCAGCGGACGTGCTCCCGGACCAGGCCGGAAGCATGGTCGAGGCGGCTGCGCAGGGCGGCAAGCGTCTCCTCGCTCGGCGGCGCATTGCCGAGAGCCACGGCGATATTGCGCAGCCAGCAGGCATGGCCAATGCGGCGGATTGCCGAGCCGGCGGTGCGACTGAGGAATTCCTGCTCGCTCCAGGCGAACAGGTCCCGCAGGTCGGCGGCGTCGAGATTGTGCCGCGGCGCGAAATCCGGCTCGGCGCTGATGCGGGCGAACTTGTTCCAGGGGCAGATGAGCTGGCAATCGTCGCAGCCGAAGATGCGGTTGCCCATGGGCCGGCGCAGTTCTTCCGGTATTGCTCCCCGCAATTCAATGGTGAGATAGGAAATGCACTTGCGGGCGTCGAGGCTGTTGGGGCCGGTGAATGCCCCGGTAGGACAGATATCCAGACAGGCGCGGCAGCTTCCGCAGTGGGCGCCGGTGGGCGCGTCCACGGGCAGCGGCAAGTCGGTGAACAATTCGCCGAGAAAGAACCAGGAGCCCGCCTCCCTGTTGATCAGCATGGTGTTCTTGCCGATCCAGCCCAGCCCGGACTTTTCGGCGATGGCGCGCTCCAGCACCGGGGCGCTGTCGACAAAGGCGCGGTAGGAATGGCCGCCCGCCGCTTCCTCGATGCGCTCGGCCAGCCGCTGCAGCCGCAGCCGCATCATCTTGTGATAGTCCCGCCCCCGGGCATAGCGCGCCACATAGGCGGTTTCGCCTTCCTGCATTGGTGACAGCGAATTGTCCCCCGCGTGGTCGTAGTCCATCCGCACGCTGATGATGCGCGCGGCGCCGGGGTGCAGCCGGTCGGGGCGGCAGCGCTTGTCGTGGTTGCGCGCCATGTAGGCCATTTCGCCGTGATGGCGATGGGAAAGCCAGGATTCCAGATGGGCCTGGTAGCTTGCCAGGTCGATATCGGCGATGCCCACCTGCTGGAAACCGAGTTCGGCGCCCCACTCCCGGATGCGCCCGGCAAGCGCGTTAAAATCGGGGTCGCCGGGGGAGGCCATTGCCGCCTCACAACTGGCGGAGGATTTCCGCCGCCCGCTCCAGGGTGGCGTCTTCCTTGCAGAAGCAGAAGCGGATCTGCCGGGTTCCCGGTGGTTCTCGGTAGAAGGGCGACAGGGGAATCGCCGCCACGCCGGCTTCCCGGGTGAGCCAGTTGACGAATGACCGGTCATCCAGATCGGAAATCGCCGAATAGTCCGCTAGCTGGAAATACGTGCCCCGGGAAGGAGTGAAGCGAAAGCGCGAATCCGCCAGCAGGCGACAGAACAGATCGCGCTTTTCCTGGTAGAAATGCGGCAGTTCGATGGCGTGCTCCGGGCATTCCGCCAGAAAGTCGGCAATGGCGTACTGCACAAAGCTGGAGCTCGTGAAAGTCACGAACTGGTGTACCTTGCGGAACTCTGCCGTCAGCGCCGGCGGCGCCACGCAGTAGGCTAGCTTCCAGCCTGTGGCGTGATAGGTCTTGCCGAAGGAAAACACCGCAAAACTGCGCGCGCGCAGTTCTTCATGCCCGGTAACGCTGGCGTGGCCGCGACCATCGAAAACCATGTGCTCGTAGACTTCATCCGAAAGCACAAAAATGTCCCGGCCGCAGGTCAATTCCGCAAGATGGTCGAGGTCCTCGCTGCAAAGTATCGCTCCGCAGGGATTGTGAGGACTGTTGATGATGATCATGCGGGTGCGGGGCGTGAGGCTGGCGGCCACCCTTTCCCAGTCCACGGCATAATCCGGCAGGCTCAGCGGCAGATGCACCGCCTTGCCGCCGGCCAGGGTCACGGCGGGCTCATAGGAATCGTAGGCAGGGTCGAACAACAGCACTTCATCGCCCGGATGAACCACCGCCTGCACCGCATCGAACAATGCCTCGGTAGCGCCCGAGGTAACGGTAACTTCGCTTTCCGCATCGGGCCGCCAGCCATAGTGAACCGCGACCTTGTCGGCGGTCCGCTCGCGCAGTTCGACCACGCCGGCCATCGGCGGATACTGGTTGCAGCCCCCATTGAGCCGCTCCGCCACAAGTTCCCGCAAACGCGCCGGACAATCGAAATCCGGATACCCCTGGGACAGGTTGATCGCCCCAGCCTCCGCCGCCATGCGGGACATGACGGTGAAAATGGTGGTACCTACATTCGGAAGCTTGCTTTTCAATTTTCTTCAAACCAGTGGGTTAGGCGACCCACCCATGTGAGTCAGCGCCGGCGAGATTCTGCGACTTCGCTTCGCTCCGCGCAGAATGACGGGGACGGAAATTCGCTATTCAGTTCCTGATAAAACCAATGACTTCATGCGTCTTTTAATGTGAATTGCCACTACTCCTCCTCCTGCAACCAGGCATTCAATTCAATAATATCCTGCGGCGTCAGAATTCCCGCAGCCTGTTTCAAAAGCAGGCTGTCGATGACGTAGTTGTAGCGGGCGTCGGCGTAGGCGCGCAGGGCGCGGAAGAGGATTTCCCGGGCGCGCAGCACCTCGACGATATTGCGGGTGCCGACTTCAGCGCCGAGCTCGGTAGCTTCGAGGGAACTCTGGGCCGAGGTGATCGACTGCTGCCGCTGGGCGATGACGAGCACATCGGTGGCCACCCGGCGATAGGCGTTGCGGATGCTCTGGGTCAGTTGGCGCCGGGTCAACTCGAGTGATTCCTCGGCGGCCATGACATTGTATTCCGCCGCCCGCTGGCGCGAACGCATGACGCCGCCGTTGTAGATCGGAATCGTCAGATTGAGGGCAAGCTGGGTGCGGTCGCTGGCGCCGCCGCCGATCTGGATGCCCTGGCTCACGATGGGCTGGGTCACGAAGTGGCCGAATTGCCCGACGAAATCGATGGTGGGCAGACGATCCGACTTGCGCGCCTGCAGCGCCCGGCGGGTGGCTTCGAGATTGAACTCGGCGGCGGTCAGCGCCAGGCTGTTGTCCATGGCCTGCTCTTCCCAGTCTTCCAGGCTGCCGTCCACATTGATGATTGGGAAATCGTCGCGCAGCGTTTCCACTTCCGGATGCGCCTCGCCGGTAATGGCCTCCAGCGCCTCGTAGCGCGCCCGCAGGATATCCGCCTGCAGGATCGTGGTATTGCGCGCCAGGTCCCAGGCGGCCTGGGCATCGTAGACATCGGTGATCGCCACCAGCCCCACCTCTTCCCGCTGGCTGGTCTGCTCGAAAGAGCGCTGGGCGGCCTCTTCTTCCTGGATATTCACTTCCAGGGTGTCCAGCGCCCGCAGCACATCGAAGTAGGCCGTTGCCACGCGCATGATCAACTCCTGCTCCTGGGCCGCCAGATTCACCGATGCGGCGCGGTCGGTGGCCTGGGCGCTCTGGAAGTTGTACCAGTTGGACAGATTGAGCAGGCTCTGGTTGAGGCTGACGCCCCAGTTGTGGTTATTGACGCCATTGCTGAAACTGTGGGCTTCCTGCCGCAGCACCCGCATGGTTTCGCCGGTCATCGGGTCGGTGACGTCGGCGTAGATGTCCGAAGTGGGGCCGCTGGAGAGGCGCGAAGTCGAGCCGATTGCCCCAAAACTCGGCAGCAGCGAGGAGCGGGTCTGGATCATCGTTTCGCGGTTGGCGCGGTAGCTGGCCTCGGCCTGTTGCAGCACGGGGTCGTTATCCAGCGCGAGTTGCAGAATTTCGAAAAGGTCGTCGGCCTGGGCCGGCACAGGGGCGAGCCACAATGCCGGAAGCAAGAGAATGGACGGGATGCGTGTCATCGTAAGGACCTGCCGTGGTAGTGGGTCAATGGGGGGATGGCATTTTCAAACCGGGGAGCGGGCATGATAACCTAAGCAGCCGGGTTGAATCCCGTCCACTTGGAGTCTGCGGGCTCCTTGCAGCCTGCCGCCCTTCAGGAGAAAAGATGAGCGCAACCCCGGAACAGTTACAGTTCATGGACCGGATTTCCGGCCTCGATACCGATCTCGGGCGGTACTTCCCCCATTCCCGCAAGATTCATGTTGCCGGCAGCCACGCCGGCCTGCGCGTTCCCATGCGCGAAGTCAGCCTGAGGCCGACCCCGACCAGCAATGGCGAGGAAATCAATCCGCCGGTTCGCCTCTATGATACTTCCGGCCCCTATACCGACCCGGAGGCCACCATCGACCTGCGCCGGGGCCTGCCGCCGCTATGCGCGCAATGGATCAGCGAGCGCGGCGACAGCGAAGAACTCGAGGCGCCGACTTCAACTTATGGCCGCTCGCGCCAGAGCGGGCTGAATGTGGCGCATCTGCGATTCGGGCCCACCCGCAATCCGCGCCGGGCGCTGCCGGGGGCCAATGTGTCCCAGATGCACTATGCCCGCCGCGGCGTCATCACGCCGGAAATGGAGTTCATCGCGGTTCGCGAAAACCTGGCCCGGCAGCAACCGCCCCGGCAGAACGGGACGCGCCACGCCGGAGAATCCTTCGGCGCCGCGATCCCCCGGGAGATTACCCCGGAGTTCGTGCGCGACGAAGTGGCCCGGGGGCGGGCGATCATTCCCGCCAATATCAACCATCCGGAAGTCGAACCGATGATCATCGGCCGCAACTTCCTGGTGAAAGTCAACGCCAATATCGGCAATTCCGCGGTGACCTCCTCCATCGAGGAGGAAGTGGAGAAACTCGTCTGGGCGGCGCTCTGGGGCGCGGATACCGTCATGGACCTTTCCACGGGCAAGAATATCCACGAAACCCGGGAATGGATCATTCGCAACTCCATGGTTCCCATCGGCACGGTGCCAATCTATCAGGCGCTGGAAAAAGTGGGCGGCGTGGCCGAGGACCTCAACTGGGAAATCTACCGCGATACCCTCATCGAACAGGCCGAGCAGGGAGTCGACTATTTCACGATCCACGCCGGCGTGCTGCTGCGCTATGTGCCGCTCACCGCCGAGCGGGTCACGGGCATCGTTTCCCGGGGCGGTTCCATCATGGCCAAGTGGTGCCTGGCGCATCACCGGGAGAGTTTCCTCTATACCCGTTTTGCGGAAATCTGCGAAATCATGAAGGCCTACAATGTGTCCTTCTCGCTCGGCGACGGCCTGCGCCCCGGCTCCATCGCCGACGCCAACGACGCCGCCCAGTTCGCCGAACTCGAAACCCTCGGCGAACTCACGAAAATCGCCTGGAAACACGACGTGCAGACCATGATCGAAGGTCCCGGCCACGTGCCCATGCAGCTGATCCGGGAGAACATGGAAAAGCAGCTCGAAGCCTGCGACGAGGCGCCGTTCTACACCCTCGGGCCCCTGACCACCGACATCGCGCCGGGTTACGACCATATCACCTCGGGCATCGGCGCCGCGATGATCGGCTGGTACGGCTGCGCCATGCTTTGCTACGTGACGCCGAAGGAGCATCTCGGCCTGCCCAACAAGCAGGACGTGAAAGACGGCCTGATCGCCTACAAGATCGCCGCCCACGCCGCCGACCTCGGCAAGGGCCACCCGGCCGCGCAACTGCGCGACAATGCCCTGTCCAAGGCGCGGTTCGAGTTTCGCTGGGAAGACCAGTTCAATCTCGGCCTCGACCCGGTGACCGCCCGGGAATTCCACGACGAAACCCTGCCCAGGGAGTCCGGCAAGGTGGCGCATTTCTGTTCCATGTGCGGGCCGAAGTTCTGCTCCATGAAGATCTCCCGGGAAGTGCGCGACTACGCCGCCGCCCAGGGCGCGGCAAGCGAAGACGAAGCCCTCCGCCGGGGCATGGCGGAAATGGCCGGCGAATACCACCGCCAGGGCCGCAAGCTGTACCGGGAAGTGTAGTGTGCTGTTTCGGCAATTCTCATTTGGCGCTCCAACTCTCATGTCATTCTGCGCGAAGCGAAGCCTCCCCTCCGTCATTCTGCGCGAAGCGAAGCGCAGTCGCAGAATCTCTTTGGGGATAATGAGAGTCGCCGGTGCTGTTTGTGGCCTGTGGCCAATTTGCTATGATTGCCGCCCTTTTGCGTCCCTACGTGGACTTTGGGTGAAATTCCATGCTTGTGCGCACGGAAAATCTCAATATCGAGTCCAATGAGCGGCTGATCACGCCGGACAAGCTCAAGGCCGAGTTGCCCTTGAGCGATACCCAGTCGGAAGCGGTCAATCGCGCCCGGGACACGGTATTCTCGATTTTGCGGCGGCAGGACCCGCGGCTGTTTCTGATCATCGGCCCCTGCTCGGTACATGACACCGGACAGGCGCTCGATTATGCCCGGCGGCTGAAAGCCCTGGCGGACCAGGTCAGCGACACGCTGTATCTGGTGATGCGGGTCTACTTCGAGAAGCCGCGCACCTCCATTGGCTGGAAAGGACTCATCAACGACCCGTATCTCGACGATTCCTTCAAAGTGGAAGAAGGTCTGCGCATAGGCCGCCGGCTGTTGCAGGACATCGTCGACATCGGCCTGCCCACTTCCACCGAAGCGCTGGACCCGATCTCCCCGCAGTACTTGCAGGACCTGATCTGCTGGTCGGCGGTGGGCGCCCGCACCACCGAATCCCAGACCCACCGGGAAATGTCTTCCGGGCTGTCTTCGGCCATCGGTTTCAAGAACGGCACCGACGGCGGCTGGATGGTGGCGGTCAACGCCATGCAGTCGGTGCTCAAGCCACACCGTTTTCTCGGCATCAACGGCAAGGGACAGGTCAGCGTGGTCACCACCCGGGGCAATCCCAACGCCCATGTGGTGCTGCGCGGCGGCTCCAGGGGCCCGAATTATGACTCGGTTCACGTGGCCCAGTGTGAAATCGCCCTGGCTGAGGGCGGCGTCAGCCGCAACATCATGATCGATTGCAGCCACGCCAATTCCGGCAAGAATCCCGAGATGCAGCCCCTGGTGCTGAAGGACATCACCCACCAGATTCTCGAAGGCAACGAGTCAATCATCGGTGCCATGCTGGAAAGCAACATTCACCCCGGAAGGCAGAATATTCCGGCAGACCTGTCGCAACTGCAATACGGCGTGTCGGTAACCGACGCCTGCATGGGTTGGGAAACCACCAAAGAAGCTGTCCTCGACATGGCCGAAAAACTCCGCAACATACTGCCCGCCAGATCTGCGTGAAGGCCGATCAGCGCAACCGATCAAGAGCGAAGCTCTTGAAGGCCCGAACGGCTTGCGTTTACGAAGCGCTACGTCGAAAGCGTCCTCTTTCATCGAAACCGGCCACTATCAATGAAAGGGTGCCTTTTCTAGAGAAGACATATCATTAAAAAAGTAAAATAGGGTAGAAATGGAATGCGTATAAAGATAGGGTGTTCACATAGTTGTACCGCCAAGCCAATTCATGGGCACCGCGAAAGTATTCGGTGCGGTCTTCAGTGCCAGACAATTGTTGCCCGTGTAAAGCAGAATTCCTCCCTGCCAGTTTTTTCCCGCATGATCGGCCAGACGGCTTAGGCCGGCGCCATCCTCGTTCTGGACGCTTGTGGCTTTTTTCACTTCCACTCCCCAGATGTGTTTGCCGTCTTCCATCACCAGGTCAACCTCGACCTGATCCTTGTCCCGGTAATGCGCAAAATTCAGCTCGCTGTCTACCCAGTCGGACTGGCAGATCAGTTGCTGTATGGCATAACTCTCCAGAATCGGACCAAAGCCGCTTTTCGGGTTGGTCCAATCGTCCATTTTCAGATTACAGAGGAAACTGGCAATACCGGAGTCGACCAAGTGGATTTTTGGCGCTTTCACCAATCGTTTCGCACTATTCTTGTGCCAGGCCGGTAAACGTCGCAGCAGGAACAGCCGCTCGAGAATTCGGATGTATTTGTCGATAGTTTCCCTTCGTAGCTGAAGCTCGTTTGCCAGACTGTTCAGGTTCAACAAGTTACCCGATCTCAAAGCAAGTATTTTTACCAGTCTCAGCAGTTCGTCTTCATCCCTGACGTTGGCGACATTTTTGACATCTCGCCGAATGATCGTATTCAGGTAACCCTTGAACCATCGGCGCGCCGCACGTTCATTGTCGCGCATGATGGGTTCCGGATATCCACCTTGAATCACAGACTTGGCGATTCCTTCGACCTCTCGTTGCTGTCCCTCGATTGCCGGTTTTATCTTGTTTGCCAAAAGCAATTCCAGAAAAGATACCGGTCTTGCCTGTTTTTCCTGTTCGGATAATGGGTGCAGGTAGATGATCTCGACTCTGCCGGCTAACGATTCCTGTACGCCAGGCAGTAGCAACAGGTTGGCGGACCCCGTAAGAATGAATCTGCCGGGCTTGCGTTTGTTGTCGATCGAGGTCTTTATTTCCGGTAGCAGCCCCGGTATGCGCTGAACTTCGTCCAGCGTCACATAATCTGGTAATCCCTGTATGAAGCCTGTCGGATCTGTTTGGGCCGCATCCAGCATCGTTGTGTCGTCAAACGAGATGTAACTGCGGTTGGGCTCCAGCTTCCTGGCAAGCGTTGTCTTACCTACCTGACGCGGTCCCAACAGGCACACTGCGGGTGTATCGGCTAACGCCTCTGTCAACCGGGTGGCCACATATCTGGGGAAGTGCTGCATTTTGTGCTCCCTTCTTGCTTTGCAGTATAGCGTCCAATTGCTGGTTACGCGAGCGTCTAACTGCCGGTTGAGTGACCGTCCGATTGCCGGCTAACAGTCCGTCCAATTGCCTATTGAAGCAGAGCCGCGCTGGCGCTGTAGATCGACCGGCACGGTTTCCGGTTTGGCAAAGATCGTTCCCAAAGCCCATAATGCGAAATCTCCTGGGCGATGGGCGCAGGCTCCTAATAGCGAGTGTTGACGTGGCGGTAAAGGAGGTTACACTTGTCTGCTGAATGCAATCTTGCTGATTGATGAACGAGGCGAAACATGAAAATCCAGTCATTGCTCGGTTTTGTGTCCTCCCTGCTGCTCGGCTCCGCCGTGCTTGCCCAGAGTGGCGATTATCAGGCGCCACGTACCGAATGGGGGCAGCCGGATCTGCAGGGCGTGTGGAATTTTTCTTCCGATGTGCCCATGCAGCGTCCCCAGCGCTTTGGCAACCGGCAATTCCTCAATGAGGAGGAGCTTGAAGAGCGCCGGGCCCAGGTGGCTGCGTCCCGTGCCGCGGCCGATGAGGCGGCAGCCCAGCTTGTGCTGGACCCGGAAGCGCCGGAAGCCACCAGCAATCCCGGCGGCTACAATGATTTCTGGATTGAAGTCGCCGGTCTCGGCGATGTGGTGCGCACCTCTCATATCGTCCATCCCGAAGACGGCAGGATTCCGGATGCGGTGGAAGGCGCGCCGCGGCAGTTCGGCGGGCTTGGCCCCGATATCCCCGGCGAGCGACCCGTGCGCTATGTGGTGGGGGGAATCGCCAAGGACGGGCCGGAGGACCGGGGCCTTTCCGAGCGCTGCATCGTGGGCTTCAATTCCGGCCCTCCCTTCGTGCCAAGCCTCTACAACAACAACATGCAGATTATCCAGAACCGCGACACCGCCGTGATCATGACCGAAATGATCCACGACGCCCGCATCGTGCCGCTGGTGGAAAGGCCCGCCCTGCATGACGACATCCGCCTCTGGTCCGGCGATTCCCGGGGCTGGTGGGATGGCGACACCCTGGTGGTGGAAACGAAGAACTTCACCGGCCTGCGCCAGACTTTCGCAAGCACCGGCGCCGATTACGACATGGTGCTCACCGAGCGCTTCACCCGCACCGCCTACGATGTGGTCGAGTACGAATTCACCATTGACGACCCGTCCACCTTCACCGACAGGATTACCGCGGTGGTACCCATGATCAAGGTGGCCGGGCAGATTTATGAATATGCCTGCCATGAAGGCAACTACGGCATGATGAACACCCTGCGGGGGGCGCGGGTGGACGAACAGCGCCTGGCCCAGGGCGACGCTCTGCCGGAACGGGACTAGGAGCCTGCGCCGCAGGCATTCGCGAAAGCGAAAATTCGCTATCGCCGCGCCCCTGGCCCGCCGTACGCAGTGGACCGGTTTATGGTGGCCTGACATCGAATTGACCACAACAGGACAGAAAATGAAATTCACGAACGCGATCGGTTTGATCTTTTCCCTGCTCATCGGCTCGGCGGCGCTGGCCCAGGATGACGACATTCCGCGCACGCCTTCGGGCAAACCGGATTTCAGCGGCATCTGGCAGGCCATGACCACCGCTCACTACGACATCGAGCCGCACGCGGCGCGAATGGGGCCGCATCCCGGCCTGTTCGGCGCCCATTCCGCGATTCCCGCGAGCCTCGGCGTGGTGGATGGCGGGCGGATTCCCTACAACGAGCAGGCTGCCCGGCAGCGCGACGCCAATCGCGCCAGCGCGCTGGAAAACGATCCCCTCACCAAGTGCTTCATGCCTGGCGTGCCCCGGGCCAACTATCTGCCCTTTCCTTTCCAGATCGTGCAGTCCACCGATGTGATTCTGATATCCTACGAATACGCCGAGGCCAATCGCATCCTGTATGTGGACCAGCCGGAAATCACCTCCCAGGTGGACGCCTGGATGGGACATTCCAACGCCCATTGGGAAGGCGACACCCTGGTGGTGCGGGTCACCGGACAGATGCCCGACACCTGGTTCGACCGGGCGGGCAATCACCATAGCTGGGAAATGGCGGTGGAGGAACGCTGGACCTACAACGGCCCCTACCACATCGATTACGAAGCCACCATTACCGATCCCCAGACTTTTACCGAACCCTGGACGATCAGCTTCCCGCTCTACCGCCACATCGAGCCCGACATGCAGTTGCTGGAATTCAAGTGCGCGGAATTCTCCGAGGAATTCCTGTACGGAGAATGGCGCAAGGAAGGCACCCCCATCGGCAACCCGCCGCAGTAGCGAAAATTGGGGACGGTCATTCTGCGCGGAGCGAAGCGAAGTCGCAGAATCTCATGCAGTGGCCGCCCCACGAGATTCTGCGGCTACGCGCAGGGTGACGAGTGGATGAATGACGTCCCGGTGAGGAATCCGCTACCGGGATCGTCGGTTCGACTTTCTTTCATTTGAGCATTCCGGAAATCCCCATGACCCGAAATTTTCTTGCGCAAACCACACTTGCATGGGCCGCGTTGTTCGCCTGTGGCGCCGCCGCGGCCCAGGACGACTTCCGATTCTGGACCGACGACAACTACGACCCTGCCATCCCCGGCTTCGAGCAGGTGCTCGGCTATGGCCCCGGTGAGCGAATCACCTGGCACCGGGACGCCATCCGCTATTTCGAGGCCCTCGCCCAAGCCGCCCCGGATCGGGTGCGAATCGTCGAATACGCGCAAAGCTGGCAGGGCAGGGAACTGATCTACGTGGTGCTTTCGTCGCCGGAAAATATGGCGGGGATCGAAGAAATCCAGGCCGGCATGAAAGCCCTCGCCGACCCGCGCCAGACTTCCGGAGACGAAGCCGCGGCAATCATTGCCGGCCAGCCCCCGGTAACCTGGCTTTCCTATGGCGTCCACGGTAATGAAATCTCATCCACCGACGCAGCCATGCTTACCGCCTACCATCTGCTCGCTTCCCGCGGCGACGGGCGCGTCGCCGACATCATGGACAATACCGTGGTGGTGATCGACCCGATGCAGAACCCCGATGGCCGCGACCGCTTCATCCACCATTTCACCAGCGCCGAGGGCCTGCGCCCGGATTCCGACCGGCTCTCCGCCGAGCACGACGAACCCTGGCCCGGCGGCCGCACCAATCATTACCTGTTCGATATGAACCGGGACTGGTTCATCATGACCCAGCCGGAAACCCGGGGCCGCGTCGCCGCCTTGCGGGAATGGTATCCCGTGGTCTATGTGGACGCGCACGAAATGGGCGGGGACAGCACTTATTTCTTCGCTCCCGAAGCCTATCCCTTCAATCCGCACCTCGCCGCGGACCAGCGCGAAAGCCTGCAGCTCTTCGGCCGCAACCACGCCAGATGGTTCGACCAATTCGGCCTCGATTACTTCACCCGGGAAATCTTCGACGCCTTTTATCCCGGTTATGGCGCAAGCTGGCCCTCTTACTACGGCGCCATCTCCATGACCTACGAGCAGGCTTCATCCCGGGGGCTGGTCTTCCGCCAGTACGACGGCAACGATCTCACCTATGCCTATACCGTGCGCAACCATTTCCTCACCTCGCTTTCCACGGCGGAAACCGTTGCGGTGAACCGGGAGAAATTCCTCAGCGACTTCTACAACTACCGGGTCACAGCCATCCAGGAAGGCGAAGCCGAGGACAACCGCGCCTATCTGTTCCCGGTACAGGCCGACCAGCCCGCGGTGGTCCGCATCGCCGGATTGCTGACCCGCCAGGGAGTCGAGGTGCTGCGGGCTACCGGTGGCTTCAGCGCCTGCGGCAGGGATTACTCCGCCGGCAGCCATCTGATTCGCGCCGACCAGCCCGCCAAGCGCTTTATCCGCACGCTGCTTGAGCCCCAGGTTTCCATGGAGGACTTCTTCATCGCCGAGCAGGAAGAGCGGCGGGCGAACAATCTGCCGGACCAGATCTACGACGTGACCGCCTGGTCCCTGCCGCACATGTTCAATGTGGAAATGAATATCTGCGACCGCTTTCCCGATGGGGATTTCGAAAGCGCCGGGGAAGAACTGGTGATTCCCGCCGAGGTTGCCGGCGGCGAGGCCGGCGTTTCCTACCTCGTCCCCTGGGGCTCGGCGCCCGCGGCGCGGCTGCTCGCCCGGGGCCTGCTTGCGGACCTCAGAATCAAGAGCAGTGACCTCGCCTTTACTCATCAGGGAAGAGAATACCCTGCCGGTACGCTGATCATTGATGTGGCTGACAACCCCGCCGGTCTTTACGAAATCCTTGCCGAACTCGCCGCGGAAACCGGCGCCGAAGTGGTGGCCGCCAACGATAGCTGGGTTACCGGCGGGCCGAACTTCGGCAGCGGCAATGTGGTGCGCTTCAATGCCCCCAGGGTGGCGATCGCCTGGGACGAACCCACCTCGGCCTACAGCGCCGGCAATACCCGCTTCGTCATCGAACGGCAGTTCGATTATCCCGTGACTCCCATCCGGGCCGACCGGCTGGCCTCGGCGGACCTCGACCGCTACCAGGTGCTGCTGCTGCCGCTTACCTCCGGGGGCAGCTACCAGTCCGTCCTCGGCGAGTCGGGAATCGAAAATCTCAAGCGCTGGGTCAGCGACGGCGGCGTGCTGATCGCCATGGGCAACGCCACCCGCTTTCTGGCCGACCCGGATGTGGACCTGCTGGCAATTCGCCGGGAACGGGCGGTGCTTGAGGAAGAAGTCGAGGCCACCGCCGCGGAAGAAGATGCCGGCAGCACCGTGGCCGGGAGCTATATCACCGAAGACGCTGGATACCGGCAGCGCATTACCGCGCTGGAAGCCGACCCATACGGCGTTGCCGGCGTGATCGCCAGGGCCGACGTGCACCCGGAACACTGGCTTGGCGCCGGAGTTGCGCCGGTACTCAATGTACTCGTGCGGGGCGCCGACATCTATACCCCCATCCGCATCAGCGATGGCGTCAATGTGGCGCGCTTCCAGGGCCCCGATGACTTGATGGCAAGCGGCTACCTGTGGGAGGAAAACCGCCGCCAGCTTGCCTACAAGCCATTTGCCGTGGCCCAGTCCCGGGGCGCCGGGGAAGTGGTCGCCTTCACCCAGGACCCTACCGTGCGCGCCTATCTCGACGGCCTCAACCTGATTCTGATGAACGCCATCTTCCGGGGCTCCGCCCACGCCCGGCCGGTGAGGTGAGCCTGGCATCCTGCGCGAAGCGAAGCACCCTTCCCAGTCATTCTGCGCGAAGCGAAGTATCCCTCCCCGTCATTCTGCGCGAAGCGAAGCGGAGTCGCAGAATCTCCCTGGGAGGCCACTGCATGAGATTCTGCGACTGCGCGCAGAATGACAATGATAAAAAACTGCGCCCAGACTCCCGCGCTGTGGTAGATTAGGGAAGCTCTGATCAAGTCAGAGCTTCCCTGCGGCACATGGAAGCGCCGCCGAATTCGATGGGTGAAGGCAAGCGTTTTCGAAGCGCAGCTTCGAGCGCGGCCGCAACGGTACGGAGCTATGCTCCGTGACTGGAGTAAGCCATTGAATTCGGGAGCAAAACAAAACCACGCTTTTGTTTTTCAGAGAATACTTAGCGCGCCATGGGAGAGTCGCCTGGGAGCGTGGCGAAAGCGGATTTGCAGCCGTGAATTCCTGCGGCGCAGGCTCCTTGGGCGGCTCAAGACTCCGGCGCGGCGCAGCCGCGCCGCCAGATAAAGGAATGAAAATGAAATCACTTCAATGGATGACCATACCATGCGCGTGTCTGGCATTGATTTGCGGCGCGGCGTTCGCGCAACCGCCGGCCGACGATTCCGGCGATGACCAGAACGTCGAGGAAACCGCGGCGCAGTCGTCGATTCTCGGCGGCGCCATCGGTGAGCCGGTGGTCGACGAGATCGTCATCACCGGTTCGCGCATCCGCCGCGACGCCTATTCCGACTCGCTGCCGCTCACGGTAATCAACAACGAGCAGGCGCTGCTCGCCGGCCTCGACAACGTGTCGGACATCCTCCAGGGCAGCGCCCTGGCCTCCGGCGTGCAGGTGGACAATTCCTTCAGCGGCTTCGTCGTTTCCGGCGGCCCCGGCGCGAGCACTTTCGGCCTGCGCAATCTCGACGCCGGCCGCACCCTGGTATTGCTCAACGGACGCCGCTTCACCGCCGCGGGCACCCGGGGCCAGGTGGCCAGCGTCGATCTGAGTTCCATACCCTTCATCGCCGTCCAGCGCATCGAAGTGCTCAAGGACGGGGCCTCCTCGGTATACGGCGCCGACGCCGTGGCGGGAGTGGTCAATATCATCACCCGCCGCCGCTTCGACGATTTCGTGGTGGAAGTCGACTGGCAGGACGACGCCGACTACGGCGCCGTCAGCATGATCTGGGGGCGCACCTTCGACCGGGGCTATATCGACTTTGCCCTGGAAACTTCCAAATTCGGCCCGGTCACCCGTTCCGAGCGCGAATTCGCGCACTGCGACGAACGGCCGCTCACCAATGGCGAAATCCACCCTTCGCTGTTCGCGCCTACCCAGGGCAGGTGCTTCGGCTCGGTGCATGCTTTCGTCGATGTGTACGGGCTGCAGGGAACGCCGATTTCCATGGTTCCCGACCCATACGGCAATCTGTTCGACCGGGGCCTGCCCTGGCGCACGGCGACCTACGCCCCGGACGGCAGCCGCATCGTCGAGCCGAATCTGCGCGACGACCGCAACTGGACCACCGAAGACCTGCTGCCGCAACGCGAACTCGTCCAGGTTTATAGCGACGGCCTGCTCGATCTCGACCTCGGCGACGCGCTGGGCGCCGCGAGCGCCACCTACGAGTTCTATTTCAGCCGCCGGGAAGACGAATTCAACGGCGGCTACGGCCAGTTCTTCCCCTTCGTGCATCCCAATAATCCCACCAATCCCTTCGGGGTATTGGGGGGCATTGCCCAGCCGGTCATCATGAGCTATGACCTGCGCGATCCGGTTTCCCATGCCGACAACGACGTAACCGCCCTCAATCTCGGCCTCGAAGGCGACCGCGGCGATTTTTCCTGGGATCTCGACGTGGGCTATTCCTGGAGCCGGGGCGGCTGGAACTACGACGCCTGGCTCAAGGACAAGGTGGCGCGCTCGCTGTCGAGCGCGGTGGCGCCCGACGGCAGCCTGCAATGCGCCTTCGACCCCCTGCAGATCTACTTCGCGTCCAACTTCGAGGACGCCGTGCTGAACCGGATCCTCGCCGAAGGCGCCGATCCGGGCTGTGTGCCCATGAATCTGTTCTCCACCCGGGCGCTGCGCGGCGGAGTCGATCCCCAGGCCATCGACTACATCAGCGAAAGGCAGTTTCTCGAAACCGACTACGATCTGCTCACCGCCGCCTTCAATCTCGAAGGCCGCCTGTTCGACATGCCCGCCGGGGAAGCCCGGGGCGTGCTCGGCCTCGAATGGCGCAGTCGGGAAATCGACGACCGACCGCCGCTGGCTTCGGCGCTGGACAACCAGTGGGGCTTTACCGGCGCCGGCCGCACCCAGGGCGACGACCGGGTCAGCGAAGCCTATGGAGAGGTCGAGTTTCCGCTGCTGGCGGGCAGACCCATGGCGGAGGAACTGACCCTCAACACCTCCTACCGCTGGACCGACTACAGCTCCTACGGCGACGACACCACCTGGCGCGCCTTGCTCAACTACGCGCCCAACACTACCTTCCGGTTGCGGACTTCCCTGGGCACGTCGTTCCGGGCGCCGGCGCTGTATGAACTGTTCCTCGCCAATCAGACCGGCTTCGCCAGCGCCAGAATCGACCCCTGCAACAATTTCCGCGACCCATCCAGCGACATCGACACCGGCAGCGAGCGCTACCGCAACTGCGCGAGCCTGGAAGAGCAGGGCATTCTGCCGCCGGGCTATAGCGCCACTGCCTCGGTGAATGTCATCACCGGCGGCAATCTCGATCTCAAGGCGGAAACTTCCAAATCGAAGACCGTGGGCCTGGTGGTGACTCCCGATCTCGCCGACCTGCTGCCCGCCCTCGGCGTGGACATGAGCCTGGCGGTGGACTATTACGATATCGACCTGAACAACTCGATCCAGAATCTCGGCGCCGGCACGGTGCTGTCGCGCTGCTACAACTCGGCCGGCTTTTCGGCGCCGGAGTGCGCCCTGGTTGGCGAGCGCAATCCCGAAAACGGCCAGCTCAGCTTCGTCAATTCCTCCTACGTCAACGTGGCGCTGGAAGGGTCCCGGGGCTTTGACGTTTCGCTTCGCACCGACCGCGAGTTCGGCTTCGGCGACCTCAGCGTGGACATATTGGCCACCCGGGTGCTCAATTACGAATACGGCCTCACCGGCGGCAGCGATCCGTTCGAATTCGTGGGCCATCACGCCTACCCCAAGTGGCGCGGCGAGGCCGATATCCGCTTCGACTGGCGCGACTTCACCTTCACCTGGGCCATGGACTATGTCGGCTCCACCGACGAGGAGCCGGTGTATTCCCTGCCGGACAATGAGTTCGTCACCAATGTGCATCGGGCCGACAATATCCTGTACCACACCCTGTCCACCCGTTACACTGACCCGAACGGTCGTTTCGTCTGGGTGCTCGGCCTGCTCAATGTGCTGGACGAAAATCCGCCGGCGGTGGGCTGGAGCGGATTCTCGCCCTCGGTTTCGGCGCCGGTGAGCTACAACATTCCCATCGGCGCGGGCTACGAGTATCTCGGCCGCAGGCTGTTCGCCTCGTTCAGCTACAGCTTCACGGGCCCCTGATTGACCAGGAGGAAGGACCAATGATTCGCAGCAACGGATTCCTCGGTCTCGTCGCGCTGGCGGGCATGGCCGGCGGCCTGCTGGCGCCCGCCCTGGCTTCGGCTCAAGCCGGGTCGCCGGAGCCGCCGCCGCTGGAAGCCTTCGCCATGCGGCCCATCGTTCTCGATGTGGACCTGTCGCCTTCCGGCGAGCGTCTTGCCGTATTGCGCCTGCCCGGGCAGGGCGAGAATTACGTGATCCAGGTATTCCGGACCGCGGACATGGCCGCTCAGCCGTACACCCTGGGCGCGGAGCATATGGACATCGTAGGCGTCAACTGGGCCAACGACGAGCGCCTGCTCGTGCGCACCCGGCAGCCGGTGGAAGTGCCGGGGCGCCGCATCGGCTACAACACGCCGGGAATCGGCCTCACCGGGCGCGTCAAGACCTACGCCTGGAAGCTGCTGTCGGTGGGCCTCGACGGCGGCCGCTGGGTCGAATTGCCGAGCAAGTCGAACATCGCCCGCTTTGCCTCGGAAACCGTGGTGCAGCGGCTGGCGAGCCCGAATCTGGTCCACCGCCTGCCCGACGAGGACGACTGGGTGCTGATCGAGTGGTTCGGCTCCAACGACGTGGGCACCGAGATTTTCCGGGTCAATATCGAGGACGGGCGTAGCGAATCGGTATTGCAGTTGTCGTCGAGCTACGGCGACTACCGTTTCGATTACGACGGCGACCTGCGCATCCGCTCGCTGGCCGCGCGCAACGAAAACCGCATCCACATGGAATACCGGCTCAAGGACGAGAACGGCTGGAACGCGTGGCTGAGCTACGACGTGGACGAGCGGCGGCCGCTGTCGGTGATCGGCTTCGTGCCGGGAGAACCCAACCAGGTGTACATGCTTTCGGCCCGGGGCAGGGATACCGAAGGCATCTTCCTCTACGACATGACCGCTCCCGAGGCCGAGCCCGAACTGCTGTTCGCCATCGACCGCTACGACGCCGGCGGCGTGGTCACCGCCTGCATTTCCCGGGCCTGTATCGACGGCGACGAGGACCCGCGCCTCGTGGGCTTCCATTACACCGGAGACGCGCCGGAGATCTACTACATAGACGAAGAAGCCGAAGGGCTGCAGCGCTCCATCGACGCGGTCCTGCCGGCGGACAATTTCAACTCCATCCACGACCGGGCGGCGGACGACCAATACATCGTCATCCATTCCACCGGCCCCAGGGAGCCGGGCCGCTATTACCTGCTCACCGACAAGCAACAACTCCAGTTACTCGGCCAGACCACCGCCGTCGAACCCGAGCAGCTCGGCGAAAGCCGCGTGGTCTGGTACGAGGCCAGGGACGGCATGCTGCTCAATGCGGTATTGACCCTGCCGCCGGAAGGCGAGGCGCCCTTTCCCACCGTCGCCAATCCACACGGCGGCCCCCAGTCCAGGGATTCGCTGCACTGGAACTCATCGTACTGGGACGAGTGGCCGCAATTGCTCGCCACCCGGGGCTATGCCGTGCTGCAGCCCAATTTCCGCGGCTCCATCGGCTTTGGCCACGAGTATTTCGCCGCCGGCGACCGGCAATGGGGCTACCGCATGCAGGACGACGTCGACGACGGCATGCGGTTCCTCGTCGAACAGGGCATCGCCGACCCCGAGCGGATGGCGATTTTCGGCTGGAGCTACGGCGGCTACTCCGCCATGGTCGGCGCCATGCGCGAGCCGAATATCTACCGGTGCTCGATCGCCGGGGCCGGAGTGAGCAGCATGGAACTGATCGCCAAGGAAGAATGGAACTACCGCTTCCGCGAAATGTTCCAGCGCACCCGGGGCGGCCTGTCGCCCATAGAGAACATGGACGATGTGAATATTCCGGTATTGCTCGTCCATGGCGACCGCGATCTCATCGTCCCCATCCGCCACAGCGACCTGTTCGCCCTTGAGCTCGAACGCCGCGACAAGCCGTTCCGCTACGAAAAACTCATCGACGCCGCGCATACCGTGGACACCCTCGGCTTCGACCACAACATGCAGTTCTACACCGCGCTGTTCGATTTCCTCGACAACGACTGCGGGTGGTAGTCGGCGATGAGCGCCCCTCCCCGTCATTCTGCGCGGAGCGAAGCGTAGTCGCAGAATCTCATGCAGAGGCCTTCCTACGAGATTTTGCGCCTACGCGCAGAATGACGGGGAAGGGAGAGCTTCACTACGTGCAGAATAACGGGGCAGGCTGCTCATGCGCTCATTTTGCGGGTGGCGAGCAGTACCGCGAAGGCACAACAGAACGGCGCCAGCCGTTCGAGAATCTCACCCGGCGTGTCCGGCATCAGATAGAACAGCACCGATAGCGAAAATCCGGTCAGAATCGATAGCAGAATCGCCGTCGGCGCCGCCTCGTATCCGGCCAGCCGCAGGAACACCAGCGGCCCGAATGCCGACCCGAGGGCGATCCAGGCGAACAGCACCCGGTTGAAGATGCTCTCGGGCAGGTACACCGCCACCGCCACCGCCGCCGCCACGAGCAACACGATCACGATCCGCGAAACCCGCAACAGCGAAGCGCGCCCGAGATGGCCGAGCCCGAGATCGTGGGCGATCACGCCGGCGGCTACCAGCAACTGGCTGTCGGCGGTGGACATGATCGCCGACAGCACCGCCGCCAGCAGCACCGCGCCGATGAACGGCGGCAGCAACGCCTCGTTGACGTTGAAGAAAACGGTCTCCGGATCGCCAAGTTCCGGCAACAGCACGCGGCCCGCCAGGCCGAGCAGAATCATTCCCGCGAAGACCGTCAGATACCAGAAGGCCACAATCCAGCGCGCCCGCAACAGCGCCCGCTCGTCGCGCAGGGCCATGAAGCGCACCAGCAGATGGGGCTGGCCATAAGTGCCGACGCCGATGCTGACGCCGCCGATCGCCACCCCCGCGGCAAACCAGAAGCCGCCGCCGGCCGCCAGGCTCAACTGCTGCGGGCTTCCCACCTCCCGCAGCCCTTCGGCAAGCCCGCCGATTCCTCCCACCGCGACCATTGCCGTCGCCGGCAGCAGCACCGCGGTAATCGCCATCAGAACTCCCTGGAGCGTATCGGTCACGCTCACCGCCCAGAAGCCGCCGAGAAAGGTGTAGACCATGATGACCAGGGCGCCGATGGCGATGCTGGCGGAAAGCGAAATATCGAAAGTCGAGGCGAACATGCCGCCGGCGCCCTGGAACTGGGCGGCGACATAAAACACGAAGGAGAAGATGATGACCAGGGAAGAAAGGTAAATGATCGCGCGCCGGGCGCCGCCGCCGGCGCCATGGGCGAGGAAGTCGATCAGGGTCAACTGGTCGTGCTCGCGGCTATAGCGCATCAGCCGCGGCGCGATCCACCACCAGGCCACGAACATGCCACTAATGGAGCCCAGCGCGACCCACACCGCAGAGACCCCCGCGGCATAGGCGGCGCCGCTGAGGCCGAGCAGCGTCCACGCCGAGGATGCGCTCGACGCATAACTGACCCCGGCCACCACCGGCCCAAGCTGCCGCCCCCCCAGAAAGAAATCCTCGCCGTCGGCGGTCCGCCGCGAAGCCCAGAAGCCAATGCCGAGCAGCACGACCTGGTAGACCGCGAGCACGGCAATGACGATGTCGGCTCTTTCCATGAATTTTCCCGCCAGCTAACAAAATCCGCCTCCATGATACGCCAGTCGCGCCAGCGGGTCTGAAATCTGGAGTTTCCTGCAACCTCATGTAGAATCACCGAAACCGCTTGCGGATAATTTGGAACCGGAGACATGATTATGAACGAACGAACGAACGAACGAACGAACGAACGAACGAACGAACGAACGAACGAACGAACAGGGTTTTTGTCGCTATCCGCGTCTTTCTGGCTCTTATCGGCGTGATTTTCATGGTATCCGGAATCTTCACCTTCTTTGACCCTCATGCCATGGGAGAGGCCCTTGGCATTGCACCGGTGAATTCATCTGGGGTAACTGAAATCAGGGCGACCTACGGTGGACTTGTGATCGGCTCCGGTCTTTTGATGCTCGCTGGCGTTTTTCATCGCCAGTTGATCGTGGCCGCGCTTGCGGCAACGTTTTTCGGAGCAGGCGGTTTGATGAGTACGCGAGTGGTCATACAGGCGATGGAAGGATTCACGTTGAATCAGGGTATAGTTGCCGTTTTTGAGCTTTCCATGGTCGTGATTTCATTTCTTCTTCTCCGAATGGCGATGCACAGAAGCGGTGGATGACTCGACTGAAGAATGGATGAGGCATTTTGAAAAGAATCAACTCAAAAATCCATTTGGCGATTGCCGTTTGTGTCTGTTTCCAGGCATGTTCCCTGCAAACTTTCTGGAATGACCCGGAATCCACAAGCGAACCAGCCGTTCACACCGTCGCCGGTAAAGCCACCGCATCTTCGCAGCCCCTGGCCTGGTGGGAATCCTTTGCCGACCCGGCACTGAATCAGGTGATGGAGGCTGTGCTCGAATCGAATGCCGACCTGGCCGTGGCGGCGGCACGGGTCGAACAGGCAAGAGCCAGGGCGCGAATCGCCGATGCCGTGCGCTTGCCCGCATTCAGCGCCACTGCCGGCGTCAATGATCTCGACCTGCCCACCAATGCGGGAATCGGCGCCCAGCTCGACGAACTCGGCCTTGGCGAGCGGTTGGCCGATCAGTTCGGCCTTGCCTTGCCAGACCGTCTCGGCCTGACCACCTACAGTTTCAGCGCCCAATTCGCCTGGGAGGCGGACTTCTGGGGTCGCAATCGCAATCTGCGGCTTGCCGCTGGCGCCGGGCAGCTTGCTTCGGAGTCAGACTTTCATGCTGCGCAAATCTCCGTGCTTGCCGAAACCATCGATACCTATCTGGAACTTGTGGACTTGCGCCGGCAGCGTGAACTTGCGCTGGATACCATCGACCTGCTCACCGAGAGCGATGAACTGGCCGAATTGCGCTATGAGACCGGCCTTGCCGAGGCCAGTGAACGATACGCCGCGCGCCGCGCGCTGAGCGAGGCCCGGGCGAGGCTGCCCGAGTTGGAAACCGGCCTGGCCGAGGCGGAAAGCCGGCTGTGGATTCTGCTGGGAGGCTACCGGGAAGACATCGCCGGCCTGCTGCCTGGCAGCCTGTCCCTGGCCGGGGCCAGCGAACCTGGGCAGCAGGGCATCCCGGCGGAACTGCTGGCGCAGCGGCCCGATGTGGCCGGCGCCAGGCAGCGCATGGAAGCCGCCCGCTTTGCCCTCGGCGCACGTGAGGCCGAGTTGTTGCCGGCCCTGTCGCTGTCCGGTTCCATTGGCTTGCAGGCCACCGAGGCCGGCGACTGGTTCGACCCGGACCAGTGGTTTCGCAATCTCGGCGTCAATCTGCTGGGCCCGGCGCTGCAGGGTTCGCGCCTGCGCGACAATGTGGCGCTGGCGGAAGCGCGATTGCGGGAAGCCGCTGCGCTGTATCGCCAATCCGTGGTGACCGCCGTGCATGAGGTCGAGGCCGCCCTGGCGGTTTTCGCCGCCGGCCGCCGCCGCCATGATGTGCTGCTTGCCTATGCAAACGATGCCGAGGCCGAGTCGGATTTGCAGGCGCAAAGATACGCCGCCGGCATTGGCTCTTATGGCGAAGTGCTGCTGGCCGGACAAGTGCGGGCAGGCGCCCAGGCCGTATTGTCCACTGCGGAACGCGACCTCGGCCTGGCCCGGCTCGCCGTGCATCGGGCTTTCGGCGGCGCGTGGACAGCGGAGCTGACCCGGTCGGACGGCGTCCAGGCCGCTCCGCTGGACGCCATTGCGGACAATGCCAATGAATAGTTTGCAGGGAAGAATAACCGGAATCATCGCCGCACTTGCCATCGTGACGGGTTCGGTGGCCCTGGCCCTGTTGCTGATTTCCCTCGCACCCGAACCGGAAAGCCGCGAATTGCCGCCACAGATTCCCTTTGTGCAGACGGAAACCGCCACTGCGGCAACCGGCCCGGTCCCGGTACTTGGCGCCGGCATTGTCCGCCCCGCCCGGGAAGTCGAGATCGCGGCCCAGGTGGGCGGCAGAATCAGCCAGGTGGCCCCGACCTTCCAGAGTGGCGGCCAGGTAAGTGCGGGTCAGGAACTGTTTCGCATTGACGATGAGGATTATCGGCTGCAGGTGGAATCAGCCCTGGCTGATGTGGCGGCCCGTCAGGTCGCCCTGCTTGAAGCCGAACAGCAGGCCGGCATTGCCGCCCAGGAATACCAGCGATTCCGCAGCCGCCAGGATGGCGCCCCGGACCCAAGCCCGCTCACCCTGCGCGAGCCACAGTTGCAGGCCGCCAGGGCCGCCCTTGACCGGGATGAGGCGCGTCTTGCCGAAGCCAGACTTGCCCTGTCGCGCACTGTGGTGACCGCGCCATTTGCCGGTTTCATAAGGCGGGAGTCGATCGATGAGGGTCAGATCATCGCAGCCGGAATGCCGGTGGGGACCTTGATTGCCGCAGATGCGGCGGAGACCGAGGTCTCCCTTCCCGACAGCGACGCCGCCCTGATACCCGGTCTGTGGGAATTGCGGCCGGGGGACGATTCACGTCAGGTTCCCGCTCGGGTCAGCGCTTCCCGGGGCGATCAGGAGTATGCCTGGAGTGCTTATGTGGACCGGGCCGAGGTAGCCGTTGATCCGCAAACGCGAACCGTGGGTGTGGTGATTCGCGTGCCTGCGCCCTTTGCCGTCCCCGGCAATCCCCCCCTGCTGGTGGGTGAATTCGTCGATGTGGAGATCGAGGGAGTCGCCTTGCCCGATGTGTGGCGGATTCCCCGTGCCGCGCTGCAGGCCGATAATGAGGTCTGGGCGGTGGCCGGCGGCAATGTGCGTATTGTTCCGGTGCGGGTATTGCAGCGCGCCGACGGCGCAGCCTGGGTGAGCGGCCCGCTTCGCGGCGGCGAGCCCTTGATCACCGGCGGCTTGCAGTTCGCCGTGGAAGGCATGGCCGTGCTCACCGGGTCCGATTCGCCGCCATGAACCTTCCCGATCCGTACCAGGGGGAAGCGCCTGGCCCCATTGCCTATATGGCGAGCAACAGCGTTGCCGCCAATCTCCTGATGCTCGCCATTCTTGCCGCCGGGCTGGTGTCACTGTCGGGTCTTGAACGCGAAGCCTGGCCCGCCCTGCCTTTCTACACCATTGAAGTCACCATGGCCTATCCCGGGGCCAACCCCGAGGAGATCGAGGAATCCATCGTCATCAAGATCGAGGACGAAGTCAGCGGCATCGAAGACGTCAATGCCGTACGTTCGGTGGCTGCCCCGGGAATGGCTTCGGTGCGGATTGAGATGCGTTCCGGGGTCGATATGGGCGAGGCGCTGGACGATGTGGAATCCGCCATCGCCAGAATCCAGACCTTTCCAGCCGGCGCCGAGCGGCCCCTGATCCGGGAGATGACCAATGGCCAGAGCGTAATCCGCATGCTGTTGCATGGCGATATCTCCGAACGCTCGCTCAAGGAGCTTGCCGCCAGGGTGGAAGATGAACTCACCGCCCTGCCCGAGGTTTCCCTGGTGGAAGTCAGCGGCATGCGCGATTACGAGATTTCCGTGGAAGTCCCGGCCCGGCGGCTGCGGGAACTTGGTCTGACCCTGGACGATATCGCGAATGCGATCCGCGCCAATTCCCTGGAGCTTTCCGCCGGCAGCATCGATACCGAGGCCTCCCGGGTGCGGCTGCGGACCCTGGGTCAGCGGCAGGTTCAGCAGGAATTCGAGGACATCGTGGTGCTTGCCAGGGACGATGGCGCAGAACTGCGCCTCGGCGATATCGCCAACGTTCGCGATGGTTTCCAGCAGCGCGACATCATTGTGCGGCATCAGGGCCGGCGCGCGGTGTTCATCGAAGTGTTCCGCGCCGAAAGCGAACAGGTGATGACGGTAGCGACCGCGGTGCAGGAACATATCGCCGGAGTCATCGAGCCGTCGCTGCCCGATGACGTTGGGATCAGTTTCTGGAATGACGAATCCCGGACTTATTCCGAGCGGCTCAACCTGCTGTTGAAAAACGGCGCCCTCGGCCTGATGCTGGTCTTTATCGCCCTGGCGCTGTTTCTGCAGATCCGGCTCGCCTTGTGGGTCACCGTGGGGCTGGTGACCACCTTTGTCGGAGCCCTGGCGGCGATGCTGTTGCTTGAGATCGCCATCAACACGATTTCCCTGTTCGTCTTTGTGCTGGGCATCGGCATTATCGTCGATGATGCGGTAGTGGTGGCCGACAGCGTGTACCAGCAGCGGAAACAGGGCCTGCCCGGCGTTGCCGCGGCGATTCGCGGCGCCCGCAGGATTCGCACGCCGCTGACTTTCGCCGTGCTGACTTCCATCGCCGCCTTTATCCCGCTGCTCTATATCCCCGGCGGCATCGGCGAAATCTGGCGCGCATTGCCGGTAATCGTCATCGCCATGCTGGTGATTTCCCTGGTGGAATCCCTGTTCATCCTCCCCGGTCATCTGTCCCATTTGCCCGGTCCCGACTGGCGCCCGCGCAGCGCGCCGGACCGGTTCTTCGCCAGCGTCCAGGGTGCGGTGGATCGGGGGCTGAAAGCATTTATCGAAGGTCCGCTGGACCGGGCGCTGCATTTCGCCACGGCCCAGCCCCTGGTCATTCTCGCCGGCGCCATCGGCGCGCTCATCATCAGTATCTCCCTGCTGCCCGCGGGGCTGATTGCGGTAACATTCGCCGATGTGGTGGAAGGCGACTTTGTCACCGCCACCCTGGAAATGCCCGAAGGCACCACCGCCGGGCGCACCCTGGATGTCGCTCTTGAACTGGAAGCCGCGGGTATCCGGGTCATTGAACAGCTCTCGCAGCAGCAAGGCGGTGATGCGCCATCGCTGCTTGACGGCGCCACGATTGTGGTCGGCCAACGGCCCCGGGTGGAAGGCGGCGGCGTCATCGCCTCGCCCTCGCTGAATCCGGAAGCCAATATCGCAACCGTCGAGTTCAAGCTTGTCAGCGCCCAGGTCCGGGATGTGACCACCACCGAAGTGGCCCAGGCCTGGCGCGATGAAGTGGGCATCCTGCCCCAGGTGCGCGGGGTGGTTTTCAGTGGCGATGTGCTTGATCTCGGCAATCCCATCGAGGCGGTCATGTCGCATCCCGACCCGGAGCGGCTTGCGGCCCACGCCGGCGCGGTGGTGGAAGCCCTGCGCGGCATCAACGGCGTATTCGATATTCGATCCGACCATGCCGAGGGAATCCGCGAAATCCAGCTTGAGCTGCTGCCCCGGGCGCGCAGTCTCGGGCTTGACCTGCGGGATCTGGCGAACCAGTCCCGGGCGGCATTCTTCGGCGCCGAAGCCCTGCGGGTCCAGCGCAATGGCGACGAGGTGCGGGTGTATGCGCGGCTGCCGGAAGCGGAACGCGATTCGATAACCGATATCGAAAACTACATCATCCGCACCCCGGTTGGGGCGGAAGTACCCTTGCGGCAGGTGGCGGAATTGCGTCAGGGCAGTTCCCTGCCGGCAATCAATCGCCAGGATCAGGCCCGGGTGATTACCGTGGCTGCGGATGTGGATCCGGAAGTGATTTCCGCCGGCGAAGCCAATGGCATCCTCACCGGAACGATTCTGGCCGGGTTGATGGCGGAAGACCCGAACCTCGTCTACACACTCGGCGGCGAGCAGCAGGTCCAGGCCGATTCGCTTGGCTCGCTGTACCGCGGATTCGCCCTCGCCATGCTGCTGATCTTTGCCCTGCTCGCGATACCCCTGCGCTCCTGGACCCGCCCTTTCATCATCATGTCGATCATTCCCTTCGGCCTGGTCGGCGTGATCTTCGGTCATTGGCTGCTGCAGGTGCCTTTCAGCGCCACCACGATCATGGGCATACTCGGGCTCAGCGGCGTCATCGTGAATGATTCACTGGTCATGGTGGACCTGATCGACCAGCGGCTCAGGCAGGGCGCCAGGCCGCGGCAGGCGGTCATCGAAGGCGCCAAGGGCCGTTTCCGGCCGATTCTGCTGACTTCGGTGACGACCTTCCTTGGCTTTACTCCCATGATTCTGGACCGGGCGATCCAGGCACAGTTTCTGATGCCTTTCGCCGCTTCTCTCGGCGTCGGCATTCTGGTGACCACTTTCGTGCTGATGCTGGTGGTGCCGGCGATTACCAGCATGCATTTCAGTTTGTTCAGACCCGTTGCGGCGCCGGATAGCGCCCTGGCCGGCGCTGGCTGGCAGCACGGAAATTCAACCAATCGCCGTCAACAGTCGACATAGGCGAAAGTGAACATGACATTTGCCGAAGAATTGCTGCTGCTGCTGCTTGACGAGAACACGGGCTATTTCGCCCCGGTTCCCGAGTGGAAGATGTCCTGCGCCTTCGCCGGCGGGGTACTGATGGATCTGGCGCTCAGAAACCGTATTGATTCCGACCTCAAAACCCTCACCCTGATTAGCGCGGAACGCACGGGAGACGACATTCTCGATCCGGTGCTCAAGGAAATCGCCGGGGAAAAGAAAACCCACTCGCCCCGTTACTGGGTCGAGCGGATTGCCGCCCGGGCCGACGCCATCAGCGACAAGGCCTTTGACCGGTTAGTGGGCATGGGGATCCTGGAGTTTGATACCGCGGGCTTCTGGTCGCTTTCCAGGAAAATCTCCCGAACCGGCCGCTATCCATTGGTGGACGGGTCGCCGGGCGAGGAAATCAAGCAGCGTATTTCCCGCATTCTGGTTACCGATGAGATTCCCGACCCCCGGGACATCGCCATTATCGGGCTGCTCAACAACTGCGACGGCGTGCGTACCCTGCTGGAGCCCGAGGAACTCGAATCCGCCGCACAGCGCATCGAACTGCTCAGCGGCATGGACCTGATCGGCCGCACCATCGGTGAAGCCATTCGTACATCCTACAAGCCCCCCGAGTCCCTGCGTACCGGCCATCGCCGCAAGATGCCATCCATCGGCCTGTGGGACATGATTCGCTCGCGCAGCCTGCGGCAGGGAAATTTCCCCAAATTCCTGGCAGAACAGGCGGAAAAGCACGGCCCGGTTTTCGCCATTGCGGCGGGCGGGCAGAAACTCGTGGTGCTCGCGAGCCAGGAATTGAACCTGTGGACCGGCAAGAAAGGGCGCCTGCTGCTCCGCACCCGGGATTATCTCGAAGATTTTCAGCAGGAGTGGGGCACTGCCCGGTCCATTGCGAGCATGGACGGCGCCGACCATTTCCGCATGCGCAAGGCGGTGCGCGACGGCAACTCGCGAGTCGTGATCGAGGACCGGATTCACGATTTGTTCGCGCTCGCCCGGCGCAGTTTCAGCGGCTGGAAGCAGGGCAGTATTCTGGTTACCGAGGATGCCTGCCAGCGCCTCATCGGAGAGCAGATTGCCGAACTCAGCGTCAGCATCAAACCGAGCCATGTGCTCGACGATTTGCTCAAATTCGAATATCGGGCCTTGCTTGTGCATGTTTTCAGAATCTTGCCGAAGTTCATGCTGCGCACGCCGCGGATGAAGCGCTACAAGCAAAGCGTGCTCGATCTCTACGCCCAGATTCACGCCACCCATACCCCGGCCCAGCGCGAAGGCAAACGCCGGGACCTCGTCGATGACCTCATGGACCTGCATCAGACCGACCCGCAATTCCTGCCGGAGACCGATCTCGGTTTCGCCTTCATCGCCCCCATCATCGCCGGCCATTACACTGGCAGCGCCACGGCATTCGCGATTTACGAAATGCTGGCGAATCCCGAGGTGCATGCGCGCATTGTGGCCGAGGCCGACGCGCTCTTCGCGGACGGCGACCCGGACGCTGCCGCCTTTACTCCGGAAGCCATCGACGTGGCCCACCGTTTCACCATGGAAGTGCTGCGGCTGCATCCGGTGATTACCGTACACCGGCGCACGGCGATGAATTCCTTCGATATCGACGGTATTCCGGTTCCCGCCTACAGCGAGATTCTGATTGCATTCACGGCTACGCATTTTTTCGAGAAACATTTCAGGGAGCCGGACAGGTTCGATATCGACCGCTATCTGCCGCCCCGGGAAGAACACAAGCAGACCGGCGCCTTCGTGCCTTTCGGCACTGGCACCCATACCTGTGGGGGACGGCGCTGGTCCGAGTTCCAGCTCGTGCTCAACGTGCTGCTGATCGCCCGTTATCTGGAACTGGAAATGGCGCCGAAGAATTACCGGCTCAAGCTCAATCCCTTCCCCAAGCTCAGCCCGCGGAAGAATTTCAGGATCAGGATCAAGGGCTTCCGGCACCCGGTGGCGACGGAATCCGAAATCGATTGAACCGCGCTCAAGCGCCTCCCGCGGCGGCGCTGCGTTGCGCCTCGTCGAGTACCCGCGGCAAATTTCCGTTCCAGAGCAGTTCGATTTCCTCCTCGCCACAGCCCGCAAGGCCCAGTATGAGCGCCGCCGCCGGCAGCCCGAACAGAAGATTCCCGGAGCCTGAAAATTTTTTCATCGGTCGTTTCCCCGCTGTCAATTCCCGCAGAAGCTGGCACTCACCGCATCTCCTGACAATCGCGAAGTGGGTGTCCCAAGGTTCCCTCGGTTGCCGCCCGGTCGCGCAAGCCTTTCGGCAAATGCCGCCGCGGCGCCTGATGCAATTGCTTGCGCGGTGGAAAATACTTGCCGTTTGCGCGTAAATCTGGAAAAATTCGTTTCCAGTATTAAGCAGAACTGGTCTCAATAATGACCCAGATGCCATGCTGGAATTGCTTAAACAGATCATTCTCGACAATCAAGACGACGAATTTCGTCCGGGAGAACCCCGACTTGTCGATATCGCCACGGTGCCGGGCAAGGCGACGGTTTGCATCGGTCCGCGTCGGAGCGGCAAATCCACGTACCTTTTCCAACGCATCCACATGCTGCTCGACCAGGGCGCCTCGCGGACGGATATCCTCTATCTCAACTTCTTTGACGATCGGTTGCGGGGCCTGCGACACGAAGGCCTCGCTTGTGTTCTCGATGCGTACTTTTCCCTCTACCCGGAAAAGAAAAACACGCGAACCGTGTACTGCTTCTTCGATGAAATACAGGTCGTTCCGGGTTGGGAGTCCTTTGTCGACCGGCTGATGCGTACCGAGAAGTGCGAAGTGTACATCACCGGCTCGTCCGCGCAGATGCTTTCCCGGGAAATCGCCACGCAAATGCGCGGACGCGCCCTCGCTTGGGAATTGTTCCCTTTTTCGTTCCGGGAGTTTCTCAATCTCCGCGATCAATCCAGCGCGGATCCGCTATCCGCCAAACATCGATTTCTTGTGCGGCGGGCGTTCGACGAATATTTCGAAACGGGTGGTTTTCCCGAAGTGGCCAACCTCGATCGTCGGCTGCGGATCAAAATCCATCAGGAGTACTGGGGGGCGATGCTGTTCCGCGATCTCGTCGAGCGTCACGACGCCGCGCATCCCCGCGCCGTCGCCGACCTCGGGCAGCGGCTGATCGACAACGCGGCATCCCTGTACACGGTCAACCGATTGACCGGATATCTGAAGGCGATCGGCCACCGCGTCGCCAAATCCGCCGTCTCGGACTACCTGAATTGGTTTGAAGACGCGCTTTTCCTGTTCACTGTACCCGTGTTCGACGCCTCGATTACGCGCGCCAAAGTCAATCCCAAGAAAATCTATTGTATCGATCACAGTCTGATCGCGTCGGCCTCGTCCGGCATCCTCGTTAATTCCGGACACCTTCTGGAAAATCTCATCTTTGTCGCGCTCCGGCGCGTCACGCCGGACATCCGCTACTACAAATCCAAAGCGGGACGGGAAGTGGACTTTGTCGCCACATCGGGCGGCGAGCGCAGACTCGTTCAAGTCTGCGAATCACTTAACGACCCGGCGACGCGCAAGCGCGAGCTCGCGGGATTGCGCGAAGCCATGGCCGAATTGAACGTCGAAACCGGCGAAATCGTCGTGCGGGACGCCGCCGCGACCGAAGAGACCGAGATTGGTTCGGGCGCCCTGCGCATAGTCCCCGCTTGGCGATTCCTGCTCGATTTGAGCTAGAACGGCGACATACCAACATTACTTCGCCGCAGCCTACTTCAACGAATACCATGCTCCGCGGCCGGCGCCGTGTCGCCGCAAGTGTCTGGCGTCGCACAGCGACTTGATGTGGCCCTTGATCGTATTCCGGTTTCCGCCGGTGGCGGATACGGCCATGGCCACCGTCAGCCTGCCGTGTTCGCGGCACAGTTCAAGCAGTTGCCGCGACAACTCGGGCAGACTTTCGAACAGCAGGCGCTCGCGGGAGATCTTCGTTTCCAGCCGGTCCTTTTGCGTGGTTAATGAGCGCAGGAAGTAGCCGAGCCACGGTTGCCAGTCCGGGCTGTCGCCGCGAATCGTTCGCTGGGTTTGCCGCAGGGCCGAGTAGTATTCCTCCTTGGATCGCTCGATTACGCTTTCCAGCGAACTGAACGGCGCATATGCGTAACCCGCCCGCAGCAAAAGCAAGGTGGTGAGAATACGGGACAGCCGGCCGTTGCCGTCCTGGAACGGGTGAATTTGCAAAAAGGTCACGACGAAAACCGCGATCACGACCAGTCGGTGATGATCGCCGACCTCAAGTTGCGCACGAGTCCAATCGACTAACTCCCGCGTCAATCGAGGCGTATCGAACGGAGTCGCCGTCCTGAACACCACGCCGAGACTCGTGCCGTCCGGGGCGAAGGCTTCCACGTGATTGTCGTGCGTCTTGTAGTCGCCCCGATGGCGCAGGTCTTTCGACGAATGCCGCAACAGCGCCTGGTGCAATTGCTTGATGTGATTTTCCGTCAGGTCGATATCCGCCCAGGAGTCGAAAACGAGGTTCATGGCATCGGCGTAGCCGGCAACTTCCTGTTCGTCGCGTGAGTCGAATTTCGTAATGTCCAGTCTCGACAGCAACCGCTCGACTTCGATGTCGGTCAAACGCGCACCCTCGATGCGGGTCGAAGAGCCGATGCTTTCGATAGTGGCCACCCGGCGCAGCGCAAGCAGCCGCTCCGGCGCGATCCGCCCAGTGGCCTCCCAAGCGCCCTTGAACTCGTCGAGCGAGGCTATAAGCCGCAAGAACTCCGAAGTTATGTGCAAAGTGTCAATTCGCACCTGATCGCCCATCCATTTCTACATCCAATTCCATCCAATTATAGTAGAATCCACTGCCATTGCACAGACAACGATGGGCGGTTTCAACTTGCTCATCCATTCAATCATACGATTCCATCCAATCTTGCTTCCTGTAGCCGGAGCGTTGACACGTGCGCCGGCATCGTTGCGGCATGATGTCGTTATGATGCGGAGTTTGTAATCATGCCGCCATTCATCGGAACAATCGTCAAACTCACGGAAGAACGGGCCAAGTCGCTCAAAGTCCTGCACACCGGCCCGAGGGGGAGCGCCGCGCACTGCTCGCCTGCGCTCGCGGCTTGACCGGGCGTTTCCACTCCGGATATCCCGACGTGGCGGAAAATCACGACCAGCACCTCGACGAGGCATACGATTGGTGTGACAAGACTGTGTGACCGGAAGGAGCGTTTGTGCTTGGGCGGGCTGTGTTAGACTTCTTCGCGGAAGAGCGTCGTCCCCGGTGGGGCGCCCGGACTTCAAACCCGGTGAAGTCCGTTAACGACGGGCTTGGTGGGTTCGACTCCTGCTGAGGAACTGCAATACACCTGCCCCGCCGTCTTCGGCGCGCATTTTGTCCCAGAGCGTTACCGCGGCTGCGGGCTCGTAGCCGGCCTTGTACGCCAGTTCCATGCCCAGTTGATCGGCCTCGTATTCCGCGCCTCGGCTGTTCGGCAAATCCAGTGCGACCGTGGCCAGCATGTCCGCCGCGGCCGCCGTGCCGCGGTCCTCCGTCTCGATTTCGATCGCCAGGACCGCCAGGCCCTGCAAGATGGCAAGCGACATCTGCTCGGCGGAGTGATTCGCGACGGCGTGGGCGATTTCGTGGCCCATGACGTGCGCCAGTTCGTCGTCGCTCGGGTCGAGCTTGCCGATCAGGCCGCTGTAAATCGCCATGCGCCCGCCGGCCATGCACCAGGCGTTGACCATTTCGGGATCGTCGATCAGCACCACGCTCCATTGCCAGCCCGCGGTGTGCGGCCAGGTTTGCACCGCCGCCGCCACCAGCCGACCGGTAATGCGCCCTACGCGCTCGGCGAGTGCGGGGTCATTCAGCATCTGTCCGGAGTTGGAAAGTTCCCCCAGGGTTTGTTCGTATGCCATCCGCGATTCGTTGATCGCCATATCCGGCGGCACCAGCATCAACTGCGTTCTTCCGGTCGGGCTCGTGGCGCAAGCCGCGAAGATCATTGCCAACGGCATCGCGAAAACCAGGCGGCGCATGATCGTCCTCGTCTGATCGCTCTTTTGTCGCGATTTTATGCCGAAACGGGAAGATAATTCAGCCTGAACCTGTCTTCGACGAAGTCGGCTGCTCGTGACTGCGGCAGAGATTCTGCGACTACGCGTCGCTTCGCGCAGAATGACAGTTTGCTCGAGCGCTTTCGTTTCGCTTGATCCACACGCCGCCAGTCCGTACTCTGTTTTCAAGTTCATCTTCAGGGGAACCCGATCATGAGAATATTGTCGATCGCGCTGTGCGTGTTGGTTTTAGCGGCTTGCGACCGTTCGGCGCCGGCGACGTCGCAGGTCGCGCCAGAGGGCGTAGAGACTGTAGTCGCGGCGCTGCCGGGGCAGGGCGAGGACGCGGACAGGACCGTGATCTATCGCGACAGTTTCGGTGTGCCGCATATCTATGCACCGACCGTCGAAGCCGGCCTCTACGCCCAGGGCTGGGCCCAGGCCGAGGACCGGCCCATGCAATTGCTCATGAATCTGAAGATCGCGCTGGGCGAATTGACCGAAATCGCCGGCGAGGGCGGCGTTCAGACGTCGCTGATTGCCCATATGTTCGGGCATATGCGCAACGCGGCGCTGTCGGTCGCGGACATGACCGAAACCGAACGCAACCGCCTGATCGCGTTCGCCAACGGCATTACCGACTTTTACCGGGCGCATCCCGAAGACGTGCCGCCATGGTGGAATCATCCCGAAGTCACCCCGGAAATGATCGATGCCTTTGGCCGCATGTTTCTTTACAACTGGTCGATCGACGAAGCGATGGGCGACCTGCGGCGCAGTGGCGTCAATCCGGACTTTGTTGTCACGGCGCGCGCCTCGAATCAATGGGCGGTCAGCCCGTCGCGCACGGAAAGCGGCCACGCCATCCTCCTGATCGACCCGCATCTGGCCTGGTTCGGCGTCAGCCGCTTCTGGGAAATGCGTATCCACGCCGGCGAATTGCATGGCAGCGGCGTAGGCCTGCCCGGCTCGCCCTACATCGGCCTCGGCCACAACGAAAACGTCGCCTGGGCGATGACCACCGGCGGCCCTGACACGGCGGATGTCTACGAAATCGAACTCGACCCCGAAGATCCCGGCCGCTACCTCTTCGACGACGAGTGGCGCGAAATCGAACAGTTCACCGTGTCGCTCCCTTTCCCCGACGGCAGCAGCCGCGAATACGTCTGGGAAGCGTCGCATCACGGCCCGATCATCGCGCGTGGCGAAGGCGTCGCGTACGCGGCGCGCATGGCCTATGACGCCAGCACGAACCGCAATCGCGCCTGGGAATTCCTCAATTTCGCCGAGGACTACACCGGCGCTGTCGCCGCTTGCGAAACCCTGTCGATGTTTCCGCAGAACGTGATGGTCGCGGACACCAGCGGCAACATCTACTATCAGCGCACCGGCCGGGTGCCGGTGCGGGACCTGGCTTATGACTGGTCGCTTCCAGTGGATGGTAACACCTCGGCCACCGAATGGCAGGGATTCCATCCCGCGGAGGACCATCTCCAGGTACTCAATCCCGCTGCCGGATACATGCAGAATTGCAATATCCCGCCCGACGCCATGATTCCGGATTCGCCGTTTTCGCTGGATGCACAAGCCGACTACCTCTTTTCCAGCGCGGACTACGGCCCGTCGCGGGACGGCTGGATCAACCAGCGCGGCGCTCGCGCGATCGAGCTTCTGAGCCAGGACGATGACGTGACCATTGCCGAAGCGCTCGCCTACGCAGTCGATGTGCAGCCCTTCGGATATCAGCGCTGGATCGAAGTTCTGACCGCCGCGGACGCCCCGGTTTCCCCCGAGTTGACCGAATTGCTCGATTGGGACGGCCAGATCACAAGGGACAGCACCGCTGCCCTCAAGTACTACTATTGGCGCACCGCGCTGAACGAAACCGAAGCAGGCCCTGGCATACGGAGTATCGTCGACGACCATTACGCCATCGTCGAACAGCGGCAGCCGCGGCCCGTCGAACTGGACGACGCACAACTGGCCGCAGTGCGCGAGGCCTGGCTTTCAGGCCTGGATCGAATGCGCGCCGATCTGGGCGATACGGCGCAGCCCTGGGGCCGAGTCTTCAAGACCGGGCGTGACGGCAACGGCTGGCCCGTCGGCGGTGGCGGCGGCGACGACCTGGGGCTGACCACCTTGCGCACCATGGGTTACGCGCCACCCGATGAGAACATGGAACGCCATGGCGTACGCGGACAGACTTCAACCCAGATCGTGGTGCTTTCGGAACCGATCCAGAGCTGGCTGTATCTGCCCACCGGCCAGTCCGACCGGCCCGATTCGCCGCATTACACCGATCAGTCGGAGACCGTGTTTTCCAACCGGGAACTCAAGCCAAGCTGGTGGCTGCCGGAGGACTTGGCGGGCAACATCGAATCGCGAGTGGAGATTGAACCGAGACTTTGATCGGCTGCGCCGACCGGCTGTTCGCCGGTGTTTAGTGCACTGCATGCCGTCCCTGGCGTGAGTGTTGCCAGTGAGGGATAATGTGCTCACGCATATGAGTGTCCCATGGTTTCTTGATAGGCTATCGATCCATGGCCACCACAGCAATCGACACACTGCGGTTTGCTTGCAAACTCAAGCAAGCTGGATTGTCCGACGAGCAAGCCGAGGCAATGTCGGCGGCATTGGCCGAGGAACTGACGGAGCATCTCGCAACAAAATCCGATTTGCAGGTGCCCAAGTCCGGCCTTCTCCTGCTGAAGTGGATGATCGGTTTCAATCTGGCCTTTACCGCGACGATCCTCTGGCGCGTGATTGATCTCGTTTGAATGCCCGGAGTTTGCGTATAATCGGGTTTTCACTCGCGGATTCTCATGATGCGGCATACAACAATCCGGTTACTGGTTTCCTTCACCTTATTGGCTTTTGTCGGTCAGGCCTGGGCTGAAGGCGGGCGTACACCCACCTATGCCAGGAACGGCATGGTCAGCAGCGCTTCGAGGCTGGCTTCCGAAGTCGGCGCGGAAACGCTGCGCAATGGCGGCAATGCCGTGGATGCGGCGGTGGCCACGGCTTTCGCCCTGGCGGTGACCTGGCCGAGCGCCGGCAATATCGGCGGCGGTGGCTTTCTGGTCTATCACGGCGGCGACGGCCACGCCACGGCTTTCGATTTTCGCGAAAAAGCGCCTCTGGCGGCCACTGAGGGCATGTATCTCGGCATCGATGGCCGGGTGGTCAACAACTCGAATCATTTCGGCCCGCTGGCGGTGGGGGTTCCCGGCACCGTGGCCGGACTCTGGAAAGCCCATCAGGAACTCGGCAGCCTGCCCTGGGCCGATCTGGTGGCGCCGGCGGTGCGCCTCGCCCGGGAAGGCATTCCCATCACCCACACCCTGCAACGAAGCTTTGCCGGCAATGCCCGGCGATTCAGCCAGTACCCGTCGAGCATGGCGGTGTTCGCCAGGCCCGACGGCTCGCCCTGGGAAATGGGCGACAATTGGGTCCAGCCCGATCTCGCGGCCACCCTGGAACTCATTCAGCACAATGGCAGGGACGGCTTTTATTCCGGCGAAAACGCCCGGCGCCTGGCGCAGTTCATGACCGATATCGGCGGCATCATCACCGAAGAAGACCTGGCGCTGTATGACGCCGTCGAACGCGAACCCGTCCGCGGCGAGTACCGCGGCCATGAAATCATCAGCATGCCGCCGCCAAGCTCCGGCGGCGTTGTGCTCGTGGAAATGCTCAATATCCTCGAAGGTTACGATCTCGCCGCCATGGGTCACAATTCGGCGCAGTATCTCCATGTACTCACCGAAACCATGCGCCGCGCCTACGCTGACCGCGCCGAGCATCTCGGCGACCCGGATTTCAACGAAGGCATGCCGCTGGAGCGCCTCACCTCCAAGGCATACGCCAGCGAACTGCGGGCGACAATCGACCTGGAGCGCGCCTCGGCCAGCGATCCGGAAACTTTCGCCCAGGCCTGGGAAAGCGAGGAAACCACGCATTTTTCGGTGGTGGACAGCGAAGGCAACATGGTGAGCCTGACCTATACCCTGGAATTCGGCTATGGCTCGGCCATCGTGGTGGAAGGCGGCGGTTATCTGCTTAATAACGAAATGGGCGATTTCAATGCGGTTCCCGGCCTGACCGACGCCAATGGCGCCATCGGCACGCCGCCGAACCTGATCCGGCCCCAGAAACGTCCCCTGTCGAGCATGACTCCCACCATCGTCGCCCGGGACGGCCAGCCGGTTTTCGCGGTGGGCAGCCCTGGCGGCAAGACCATCATCAATACCGTGTTGCAACTCGTGCTCAATATCATCGACCACGATTTCAATATCGCCCAATCGGTGGAGGCGCCGCGGATTCACCACCAGTGGCTGCCCGATGTGACCAGCATGGAGCCCAATGGCCTGTCCCCCGATACCATGCGCCTGTACGAGGCCATGGGACACAGCTTCCGCTCCCGGGGAACCCAGGGCGCCGCCATGGGGGTCTACCATGACCGCGAAGCCGGCCTCTTCCTCGGCGCCGCCGACTCCCGCAGGGGCGACGGCGCGGCGGTGGGGTATTAGGGCCTGTTCACACTATGTGCTGTTGCTCTGTTGTGTCTGTCACGTCGCCAATCAAGGCGCGAGGAGCGTAGTTTGGTGATTCCAAATGAGCGAGTCGCAACGCCGAGTGGCGACGTGACAGACACAACCCGAAGGGCCGGGTCTCTTTTTCCTCCGGCGGCGTTGCCGCTCGCTTGTGTGGATCAACCACACGGCGCTCGCGGCGTCTTGCCGGACGGAAAAAGAGATCCGGCAGAGCGACAGCGCATAGTGTGAACAGGCCCTAGTGCTCGTCATTCTGCGCGTAGTCGCAGAATCTCCTTGAGAGGCCACTGCATGGGATTCTGCGACTACGCTTCGCTCCGCGCAGAATGACGGGAGGGTATCTTTCTCCGCGCAGAATGACGAGAGGGTATCTTTCTCCGCGCAGAATGACGGGAGGGTATCTTTCTCCGCGCAAAATGACGGGGATGGGCGCCTTTCTCCGCGCAGAATCTTGTGCCGGTGGCATCATCGCTGAATGTAACGTCAAACCTTCCCGATGACTTCAGAAATCTTGCAGCGGCGGCTGGGTCGGGAAATTCGGGGGCAAGTCTGGTTTGACGTTTTCAATCGGGGGCGGTACAGCACCGACGCTTCCATCTACCAGATCATGCCGCTTGGGGTGGTGGTTCCCGCTGACGAGAACGACGCCGCCACCACTCTCGCCATTGCCGAGGAATCCGGCGTTCCGGTGCTGCCCCGGGGCGCCGGCACTTCCCAGAATGGCCAGGCCATTGGCGAGGCGCTGATTCTCGACTGCACCCGGCATCTGAATCAGGTGATCGATTTTGACGCCGGGGCGCGGCGGGTTTGCGTCCAGCCCGGAATCGTACTCGCCGAACTCAACCGATTCCTCAAGCCGCACGGGCTGTTCTATCCGGTGGACGTTTCCACCGCCAATCGCGCCACCATCGGCGGCATGACGGGCAACAACAGTTGCGGCGCGCGCTCGATTCGTTACGGCAACATGGTGCACAACGTGCACGCCATTGACGCGATACTCGCCGGTGGCCGGCGGGCGCGTTTCCGGAAGCTGAACAGGGCGGCCAATGGCTCTGGGCAAACCCTGGATCTGGCGTCTGGCGCAACAGGCTCGTTAGCCGGCCCGCCGCAGCCGCTGGTGGACAATCTGCTCGCCCTGGGCAAACGCGAAGCCGAAGAGATTGCGCTGCGCTTTCCCAAATTGCTGCGCCGGGTAGGTGGCTACAACATCGACGAGCTGACCCTGCCGGAACCCAACCTCGCCAGGCTCCTCGTGGGCTCGGAAGGCACCCTGGGATTCTTCCGCCGCATCCATCTCGACCTGCAGCCGCTGCCGGAGCACAAGGCGCTCGGGGTTTGCCATTTCCCGAGTTTCCATCAGGCCATGGACAGCGTGCGGCATATCGTCAACCTCAAGCCCGCCGCGGTGGAGTTGATGGACCGCACCATGATCGAACTTGCCCGGAACATCCCGCTTTTCGCAGCCACCGTGGCGCGCTTCGTCAAGGGCGACCCGGACGCCCTGCTGCTCGTGGAATTCGCCGGGGAAGACCATTCCGCCCAGGTCGCCTCCCTCCGCGAACTCGGCGATTTGCTGGCGTCCCTGCCATGGTCGCCATCCTCGGCCAGCGCGGAGAACACCACAGGACACCCATTCGTGGTGGAAGCCGTGGACCCGGCTTTTCAGCAGGCGGTCTGGGAAGTGCGGGCCTCGGGCCTGAACATCATGATGTCCATGAAGGGCGACGCCAAGCCGGTTTCCTTTATCGAAGACTGCGCGGTTTCCCTTGCGGACCTGGCGGATTACACCGCCCGCCTGAGTGAAGTCTTCGCCCGCCACGGCGCCACGGGCACCTTCTATGCCCATGCCTCGGTGGGCTGTCTCCATGTGCGCCCGGTGCTGAACATGAAGCAGGCGGGCGGCGCGAAGGCCATGCGCGCCATTGCCGAAGAGGCGTTGGAGATGGTGCGCGAATACCAGGGCTCCCATTCCGGAGAGCACGGCGACGGCATTTCCCGCTCGGAGTTTCACGAGCCCATGTTCGGCCGCCGCATGGTGGAGAATTTCGAGCAGGTCAAGCAATGGTTCGACCCGGACAATGTTTTCAATCCGGGCAAGATCGTCAACCCGCATCGATTCGACGACCGCGCCATCATGCGCTACCCGCCGGATTACCAGTGCAGGCAACTCGATACCGCCCTGGACTGGTCCGCCTGGCAGGGTTATGACCGCGCCGCGGAGATGTGCAACAACAACGGCGCCTGCCGCAAGGCCGCCGGCGGCGCCATGTGCCCGTCCTTCCGGGTGACCGGAGAAGAGATTCACCTGACCCGGGGCCGCGCCAACAGCCTGCGCCTTGCCCTGAGCGGCGTTGCCGGGGCAGGGGCGTTCGAATCGCAAGAACTTCATGACGCCATGGCGCTGTGCGTGGGCTGCAAGGCCTGCCGGCGCGAATGTCCCACCGGCGTGGACATGGCGCGGATGAAAACCGAGTTTCTCCATCACTATCGGCGCAGGCGCGGCATCAGCCTCCGGGACCGGCTGTTCGCGTATCTGCCGCGCTACGCCCATCGGCTTGGCGTTTTCGCGCCGCTGCTCAACCTGCGCGACCGGATTCCCGGCCTTGCCCCGCTATCCCAATGGCTGCTCGGCATCAGCGCCGCCCGCCCCCTGCCCCGCTGGCGCCGGGACGCGTTCTTCCCGCAGGACACCCATCAGAACTTCCCGCAGGACACCCATCAGAACAACCGTCATTCTGCGCGCAGTCGCAGAATCTCAAGCAGTGCCCTCCCGACGAGTTCCTGCGACTTCGCGCAGGATGACAAAAGGCTGGACAAAAAGCAGGACACCCACCCGAATCCCGATGCTGGCGAAGCTCCCGTTCAGCAAGAAGTCGTTCTGCTGGTGGACACTTTCAACCGCTGCTTCGAGAGCGAAAACGCCCGCGCCGCCCGCAAGGTGTTGCAGGCCGCCGGCTACCGCGTGTTTGTCCCGGAGCCTGAGCCCGGTTCCCGTCCGCTGTGCTGCGGCCGCAGCTTCCTCAGTTACGGGCTCGTGGATGAAGCAAAGACGGAAGCCCGTAGAATGCTCGCCGTCCTGGGCCCGCACATCGAGAATGGCACGCCGATCATCGGCCTTGAGCCTTCCTGCCTGCTCAGCCTGCGGGACGAATATCTGGTCATGGGTCTTGGCCCGCAAGCCGAAAAGCTGGCGCAAAACAGCTTTTTGCTGGAGGAGTTTCTGGCCGCCGAACACGAAGCCGGCAATCTCCAGCTCAATCTGAAAGCCATCCCGCAACAGCGGGCGCTGGTCCACGGCCACTGCCACCAGAAGGCCTTTGCCGTCATGCCCGCAATGCGGAAGACGCTGTCGCTGATTCCCGGGCTCGATGTCGAAATCATCGAATCCTCCTGCTGCGGCATGGCGGGCGCCTTCGGCTACGAGGCCGAGCACTACCGGACTTCCATGGCCATGGCCGAACTCAGCCTGCTGCCGGCGGTGCGCAAGGCCGCGGCAGACAGCCTCGTCGTCGCCAACGGAACAAGCTGCCGCGGCCAGATCCGGCACGGCGCCTCCCGGCAAGCCCTGCATGTGGCCAGAGTGCTGGAGTCAGCGTTGCCGGACACGGACTGAAAACCGGAAATTTTTTGTTCCAGTCAAAAGAAGTCGTGATACAGTGGAGATGGCCTTATCCCCTATTGGCGACAAACTGAGGAGCGAAAAATGGCAACAAGACTCACCTACAGCCTCGGCCTGCTGGCCGCAATCATCGAAGGACTCGCCCCGGGTGTGGTGCCCGGCGGCCTTCTGCCACTGGTGATCGTGGTGCTGGGCATCGCCTATGCCGTGATCAACATCGACGCCAACAGCCCCCAGGCCTTTCTCACCACGGCCCTGGTGATTTTCGTTGCCGGCGAGGCGAATGTGCTGAGCAACATTCACGTGATCGGCGCCTATCTTGACGCCATCATCGATCAGGTCACCATCATGTACCTGGCCGGCGGCGTAGGCATTCTCGGCGTCCGCGCCTGGAACCTCGTTTCCAGGGGCAGCCTGTAGCTACACGAGGCCGGTAACCCAGAACAGGCAGACTGCAAGGAAGGAGACGAGGCCGCCGACGAGGGTGGCGCCGCCGTAGCTGAATACGGCATCCGGGACGCTGAGTCGGGACAGGGAGGTGCAGACCCAGAAGTAGCTGCTGTTGACGTACTTGATGATCACCGAGCCGCTGGCGCCGGCGAGCATGGCCGCCTCGGGGGAGAGCCCGAGATTGCCGAGCATTGGGGCGCTGAGCGAGGCGGCGGTAATGACGCCCACGGTGGTGGAGCCGGTGATCATGTTGCCGATGATGCCGATGACAAAAGGCAACAGGATTGCCGGCAGGCCGAAGTCGGTGAACAGCGCGGCGATGAAATCCACCGCCGGGGTGCCCCGCAAAATGGCGCTGAGCGAGCCGCCGAGGCCGGTGACCACCAGGATCATCGCCGAAGTCTTGAGAGCGGATTCCACCCAGGCGTCCCGGGATTGTTCGCGCTGTTCGGCATTGCGGATATTGCGGTAGGCGAGCCAGACGCCGATGGACAGGGCCACCACGGGCCAGCCGAGATAAAGGAAGATCGTGCGCAGGATGTGGCCTTCGTCAAAAACCAGGGTGACCACGCTCTGGGCCGCGATCAGCAGAATCGGGATAACGATCGGCGTATAGGAACTGAGTGTGGAAGGCAGGTGTTCGCCGCTTTCGAGGCTGCTTTCCACGCTGCCGAATTCATCGCTGGCCGGGGTGGTGATTCGCCCGCCGCAGACATACTTGCCCCACGCCCAGCACGCCAGCGAACCAAACAGGCAGGCGATGCCGCCGTAGATGATGGTCTTGCCGATATCGGCGCCCACCAGGGCCGCCGCCGCCAGCGGACCCGGAGTCGGCGGCACGATGGCGTGAGTCAGTTGCAGGGCGCCTACAAGCCCGGTGGACATGACCGCGATGCCCACATTCATTGTCCGCGCGGCGGAATGCACCAGCGGATTGAGAATGACGTAGGCCACATCGGAAAAGATCGCAATGCCGATAATGAATCCGGTCAGGGTCAGCGCCAGGGGCATTCGCGCCGAGCCCACCAGGTTCACCATGGAGCGGGTGATCACCTGAATGCCGCCGGTATGCTTGAGCGCCTCGGCGATAATCGAGCCGAGCACGATCACCACGCCGATGGAGCCCAGGGTATTGCCGAAACCGCTCTCGAAAGCGTCGATGAAATTGTTCTGCCGGATTCCCGGCAAAATCCCGAACAGCATGATGGGAATCAGCAGGGCGAAAAACACATGCCACTTCCATTTCGCGATCAGGAACAGCAGCAGGAAAATCAGTACGCCGAATCCAAGCAGGGAAATGGCGGCGCTGGTGCTGACCGCGGTGGCCGGGTCCATGATTACGGTTCTCCGCCGGTGAGAAACTGCAGGGCGGCACTGACGCCGCCTTTCCGAAAGGGGATTCCCGCCAGTTCCAGGCCCATTTCCACCCCGCTCAGGGCGCCGGCAAGCATCAGGTCGTTGAAGTCGCCAAGATGGCCGATACGGAAACACCTGCCCTTGAGCCGGCCAAGCCCGGTGCCCAGTGACAGGTTGAAACGTTCGAGAATCATCTTTCGCAGCCGGTCGGCGTCACAAGCTTCCGGCAACAGAATCGCCGTGGTGGAATTGCTGTACTCGTGTTCGTTGACGCAGACATTTTCCAGCCCCCAGCCCGCCAGCGCGGCCCGGGTGGCGGCGGAATGGCGGGCATGGCGGGCAAAGACGTTTTCCATGCCTTCCCCGAGCAGCATCGCCAGCGCCTCGTCCAGCCCGTAGAGCAGGGTCGTGGCGGGGGTGTAGGGAAAATAGCCGCCGCGATTGTTGTCGAGCATGGCCTGCCAGTTCCAGTAACTATTGCGCGATGTCGCCCCGGCAGCCCTCGCCAACGCTCTTTCGCCAACGGCATTGAAACCCAGCCCCGGTGGCAGCATCAGGCCCTTCTGGGAGCCGCTGATGACCACGTCGATGCCGAGTTCATCCATGGGCAGGGGGGCGCAGGCAAGGGAGGAGATGGCGTCCACCAGCAACAGGGCGGAATGGCCGCAGGCGTCCATGGCGCCGCGCAAGGCGGCGATATCGCTGGTGACGCCGGTGGAAGTTTCATTGTGCATGGCGAGCACGGCGGCGATATCCGGATCCCTCCTGAGATGATCCTCGGCGATTTGCGGGTCGATGCCCCGGCGCCAGTCGCCTTCCACCCAGACCACTTCGAGATCGAGTTTGCGGGCGACTTCCTTCCAGAGGGCGGCAAAATGCCCGGTTTCGAAAACCAGCACCTTTTCGCCGGGTGAAAGGCAATTCACCAGCGCGGCTTCCCAGGCGCCGGTGCCCGAGGACGGAAAAATCAGCACCGGGTGCCGGGTTGCGAATACCTCGGCCAGATTGCGGAACACCCGCAGGGTCAATTCCGGAAATTCCGCCCCGCGATGATCGATAACCGCCCGGGCCATGGCGAGGGAAACCCGCTCGGGCACATTGCTGGGCCCGGGGATCTGGAGATGGTGGCGGCCTGGAGCAGCGTTCATGTGATGGTTTGTCAGGCCCTTGTATATAAGGAAAGCGGGTTTTACTCAGGGCCGATAGCGGCGTTCCAGATTCGCTTCGATATCTTCCCTGTAAAACAGCACGTCGCGGAATTCGCCATTGGCGTACATTGCCGCCTGGTCGTCGAAATGCGGCGACTCGGGGTCGCTTTGCAGGCCGCCCACGGTGATCGCCCTGGCGCGCAACGGGTCGCCGAATTCCACAGCGGCGACGAAGCTGTTGCCACTGGTGCCGTACATGCGGCGGGTGCCCGGATACTTGCGGCTGCCGAAGGAGGCCAGGGCGCCCCAGCGGCCCGAGGCGAATCCCACGGGGTAACTGGGCTCGCTGTCATCGAACTGCTGCACGATGTCGCCATTGATGCGCTGGTAGCGGTTGATTTCACCCCAGGGCGCCCGCCAGTCTCCCCAGTCGGCTTCGAGTTCCGCCACGGCGGCGCGCAGGGCGTCGAGTTTCTGCTCCGGGCCGGCATTGGCTTCCATGTATTGATAGATGTTGATTCCGGCGGCCCCCGCCTCGGCGCTGACAGCGTTCATCAGCGTCTGGGCCCAGTATACCGCCAGTGTGGTTTCCGTCGAATCGACGCCAAAGCGGTAATCCCATCCGGCGAGCAGGGCGAGTTGCTCCTGGAGGTCGTCCGCGGGCGCCTCTTCAGCGGCGGCGAGCAAGGCGGGAATCAGGGGTTCGAAGGCAGTGAGAAGGGAATCGTAAGCGCCTTCGAGCAGGGAATCCAGCGTGAAATCGGTGCGCCCCTCCAGCACCCGCACGGCATGAATGCCCCGGGGATTTTCGGGATTGTTGGCCATATAGGCCGGATAATCCCCGGGCTGCGGGCTGTACTCCCCCGCCGCCGAAAACGGCGTGTTATTGGTATTCTGGATCCAGCCATTGGGTGGATTGAGCACGGTAATCAACTCATCCAGTGGATGCAGGCCCTGCCAGTCGGTGGCGGGATTGCTGCCGTCCAGGGGCTGGTTCCAGTCGAAGGAAGGATCGCGCCGGGGAATGAAGTTGCCGTGGTAGTAGGCGATATTGCCGCCCGAATCGGCATAGACGGTGTTGTTGGAGGAATTGGTGAGCAACTCCATGCTGGCGTTGAATTCCATGTAGTTGCGCGACTTGGTGCGCAGATACGATTGGGTCAGCGCCCGGACCGGTTCTTCCATCAGGCTGATGGCGACCCATCGACCGTCCTGCTCGCGGATGATCGGCCCGTGATGGCTGTGGTAGACGGTGAATTCCCTGCTGCGCATGGCGTCACCGTCGAGATAGTCGATTTCCACCTGGCTTTCCTGCAGGGCGCGTTCCTCGTCGCCGTACACATGGTAGTAGCCGTCGTCGCGCTCGACGATGGTTTCGAGATATTCGTCGATGGCGTCGGCCCGGCTCGAGGTGTGCATCCAGCCGGTGTTCTCGTTGAAACCCTGGTAGATGAAGAACTGGCCCCAGGTCACCGCGCCATAGGCATTGAGACCTTCCTCGCTGACCATGTGCAACTCCGAGCGGAAGAAGAACGAGGTGTGGGGGTTGATCAGAAACAGGGCGTTGCCGTTTGCGGTATTGGATGGGGCGATGGAAAAGCCGTTGGAGCCCCGGGGCTCCAGGTCCACCACGAGATCGTCGGTCTGGGCGATCATGTCGCCGGGGCCGTAGAAATCCCGCAATTCGCCGATATTGACCCGTTCGATATCGCCGCCGATGGAGCCCTCGGTGAAGGTCAGCGCCATCCAGGGTTCGAAACGCCGGATGACCCGGGGCTCGACTTCCGGATGGGTATGGAGGTAGTAGTTCAGCCCATCGGCGAAGGCGTCCATCAGTTGCCGGAGCCATTCCGGGCTTTCGGCGTACAATTGTTCCATCTCCCCCTGGCGGATGAACAGGCGCATGCGAAGGTCGCGATAGATTTCACCGGCGCCCTCGGCTTCGGCGAGCCTGCCCATGGCGTTGATGTAGTTGGTTTCCACGCGGTTGAAGTCGTCTTCGGCCTGGGCGTAGAGCGTGCCGAAAACCGTGTCGGCGTCGGTTTCGCCATAGATATGGGCAATGCCCCAGCGGTCCCGCAGGATTTCCACCCGCGCCGCACGCTCCTCCCAGCGGGCGATTTCCTCATCGCTGAACAACGCTCCGTCCATGGTCGTGTCTCCTCCTTGCGGCGCCGGGCCGCAGGCCGCAAGGGCCGGGATTATCGTCAACAGGAACTGCCATGGCAGGTTCATGGTCACACCTCTCGGTTATCCGCGCCGACAATAGCTGGCGCAGCATGGCTTTACTCGCCCGGCCCCGCTTCCACATAGCGGAAGAAGCCAAAAAACATTTCCTGCCAGGTTTGTTCACCCCAACTCAGGGTCTGGGAGGCATCGGGATTGAAGGGGTTCATCTCGGTATTGTCAAAAGTGCCGCTGAACTCGAGCTTGCTGCTGGCTGGCAGCATCACCGCCGTAACTTCCGCATTTCGAGTCTCCTGATGAGGTCCAGCAAAAAATGGAATCGGAATTCTATGCTTGTGGCGGGCATTTCTCAATTGCCGGATGGTGGCCGTATTGTGGCGCCGGGCTATGGCGGGGCTTGGTTTATAGCCACCTGTCATTCTGCGCGCAGCGAAGCGAAGTCGCAGAATCTCAAGGAAGTCGCGGCTACGTATCTACAACCGTTCGATCCGAAACTTCCCGAATCGGTCGAAGTCCCGATCTTCCGTCAACAGCGCGGAGACTCCACAGTCCCGGCAAAGGGCGGCGATCTGTGCATCGACTTGCGCTGAACATCCATCAGGGTCGCGCCAATCACTGCAGCTCAATCAGAAAATAATCATCATTCATCAGTTCGCGAATCAGGCGGGTGAGGGCGGCGTGGGTGGCTGCTCCGATGCTTTCGGCGGCGCCGCGACCGAAGAGGTTGGTTTGCCAGATGGTGCGGTCGCCGCGGTTGAGTTGCAGGTTGACTCGCATGGTGAGCTGGATGCCGTCATCGACTTCGGCGGTTTCGATGGAAGTCAGGCTGCCGGCGACGACGAAGTCGCCTTCGCTTTCGACGAGTGGGGCGTTGCCGTGTTCGAAGCCCTGGACGAGGGCGTCGCGCAGCAGGTTGGCGAGTTCGGCTTCGGCCTGGTAGCCGTCAACGATGATTCGACCGTCGGAGAGGCCGCGTTCATCGATGAATTCGCCGAGTTGCAGGCTGCCCCGGGCGCGGCTGAGGTCGGCGCGATGGTTGCCGTCGTACTGGTAGTTCACATGGACTTGCTCGGCTGCGAGGGTAGTGGTGGAAAACAGCGCCGACAGGGCGAAAATCAGGCTTCGTAACATCATGGAATCGTCTCTCTCGGGTGAATGAATCCCGCCAGGTGGGAGGCCCGGCGGGATATGCTGCCAGAATATTGCGCCGCGGGAATTCACGACCGCGAATCTGCGCTCGTGAATTCCAACGGTTCTGGCTCCTAGTGAATTTCAGAGGCGGGCCAAGGCGCTCCGGGGCGGATATCGCCCAGCGGAACGAGGCCGCGGTGGAGGAACTTCTGTATGCGCTTGCCCTCGTAGGTTTCGGTGGTGTAGACATCTCCCGTCGAATCGGTGACGATGCTGTGGGTGCCGAAGAACAGCCCCGGCTGGCGACCGCCATCGCCGAAGGTGTAAAGCACTTCCAGCGAATCCCGGTCGAGAACATGCACGAGCATGTTGGAGCCGTCGGCGAGATAGATGAACTCCTGCTCCGGGTCGTGGGAGAAGGAGATATCCCAGGTGGAGCCGGAGAGGGTTGCCGGGGCTACCAGTCCTTCCTTGACATAGGCGCCGTCGCGCTGGAACACCTGGATGCGGTCGGCGCCGCGGTCGCAGACGTAGACGAGCCCGTCACTGGAAGGTTCGGCGCAGTGTACCGGCGGGCGAAACTGCTGGGGCAGGGGTTCGCCGGGGATGTAGGTATTGTCGGCGTCGTCGTCCGGGGTGTTGCCGTAGGCGCCCCAGAAATTCAGGAACTCTCCCGTGGTGGCGTCGAGCAGCACCACCCGGCGGTTGCCGTAGCCGTCGGCGACCCAGGCTTCGTTGTTGGCGGAGTCGATGGCGATTTCGGCTACCCGGGAGAAATGCGTGGTGCTGTTGCTGTCGGGCAGGTTGCCCGGCTCGCCGATGGTGCGGATGTAATCGCCTTCCCGGGTGAATACCAGAATGTGCGAGTCGGTGGCGCCGTTGCCGCCGATCCAGACATCGCCATTGGCTGCCACTTCGATGCCGTGGTTGGAGGCGGGCCACTCGTAGTCGCCGTTCTCCACCGGGCCGCCCCAGGCGTTGACCAGGTTGCCTTCCGGGTCGAACTCAAGAATCGGCGGTGCGGCGGTGCAACAGGATGCGACGCCGCGGTCGAGGCCGAGTTCCTGGCTCATGAACAGGTCCGGCGAATCCCGATGCACGATAAAGACATGATCCCTGGCGTCCACCGCCACGCCGATGGTGCGCCCGAGCAGCCACTGGTTGGGCAGGGGCTGGGGCCAGAATGGGTCCACTTCGAAATGTGGCACGAGCTGGTCGCTGCTCGCCGCCTCGGAAGTCCGCTGCAGGCGGTCCTGCCCGACAAACAGCGCGGCCAGGGCGAGTACCGCGACAAGAGCGATAATCAGGGTTGATCGGTTGATGTTCATATTGATGTCCCGTGGGTTACATGAATTGATTTTTCAGCCCAGTATATTCCCATGAGCAAACGAATTGAATAGTAAGCAAAGGCAGCACAGAGTGTCCCTGCCCGAAGTATGGAACACTTCCTGTTGATTGGGAGTGAGGGATGGGGGGGGTAAGACGATGCGAATTCAGGCGTTCTGGATTTGGTACGGCGATAGATTGACGCAAATGTGTCCCGTGGTGCCGCTTTGGGGCGCGCGCGAGGTAGTTCCGGTGCTAAGTGGCGATATGGCGCTATGGTGAGTACGGCATCGCAAGCTTGCAGGACTGCCAAGAAACTCAATTCTCACGCCGCGAAACACGTTCGCGCTGGCGATCAAGACTGCCAGCCCCGGCTTGTTCACCGCAAATCCGCGTTACGCCACTTTACATTGACTAACTGCTGCCTAAAGCCCTTCGGCCACTAAATCTCGAAGAAGTGCGCCTCCAAGCTGCACCCTATCTTTAGTGTCGAGTTGATGCTCTCCTACCGTTATCTGTGGAATCTTCAGTCCAAGGTCAGAATCCACACAGTGGACATTGCAGACTCGCGAAAACGCCTTCGCGTGACTCTCATCATCAGGTGCGCGAAGCTCTAAACCATCTTGGACGCATCGCATTGCCGCGCCGCTTGCTTTGAGCTGCATCCAACGCTCTTCCGTTTCGTAACCCGTGAACCACGGACCGTCACCGTCACTCCAATCTTGCCATACAGATCCTTGAACTTTCGATTCTGGTACACCGCTCTCCTGCCGGATCGCCGAGAGGTAAGGGTCGCGGTAATAGCTGTTCATCGTTTTTTTATCGAGCATGCACACGCTGTAGCAAAGCGAGTTCGTTTCGTGGGCGTATATGCCGGAATAGCCCTCACGCATTATGTTGTAGCGCACGAAGTACCAACGCCAGTTCAACGTGTTCTCCGATTCCGCGTCCGTCAGCCAGACTTTCCTAAAAGACTCTAACGCCGTTCGCACGTCACTAGTTCGCTCAGCAACGATGTCCAGTATGTGGCCCAGTGCATCGCGCACAGTCGTTAGGCGCTCACGACTAGAGCCCGTGAAAATGTCATCCCGCCACTGCGACATATTGGAGCCCGATCCGAGCTTCAAAGAGCGGTGATTAGGGCGTCGGGAATAGTCGCCGGCTGCGAGCAACGCGCCGGTGAGGACTGGCAGCAGGTCCGCGTCTTTGAACAACTCGTGGAACGCTCGTGCCCGTCGTTCGAACACCCCGGCATCGAGTTTTAAAGCTACAAGAGACCCCCGTAGAAGTGTGTGATCTTCAAGATGGAAAAGAGTACGCTCAAGAGTCGGCTCCTCGTTTAAGAATTTGATCTTCAACTGCTCGTCACCGACCTGCGCCCGATTGAAGCTCGACTCATTGGAAAGTGTCCCCTTGACGATAAGTTGCTCCACCTCTTTAAGTAGCGCGGGCATCCGCTCAGAACGAATCTCGTTACCTGATGCTTCGATAAGGTTCCGCAGCATTCGAAGCCTGCGTGAGAACTCCTCGGTCTTGTGCAGTCGATGCAGCAGGATGGCGTAAAGGATGAGGTCCCGCGGCCGGTTGCGAAATTCTTCGTCCCGGCAGCACTCTCTAAACAAGTTTGTTGATCTCCTCTCCATGCCGAATAGGACAACCTTACTTGTGTCCTCCGAGTCGACCGGCGCAGGCGAAAGAGAAACCGCCTCCGAGAACACGGAGTCCGTGTCGACATCCACCCAAGTGTCGAAGCTGCGTACCAAGAAGTCCAGGTGTTCATCTGCGTCCTCGTTTCCCGGACCGTAGACCCGCTCGGCGAGGACTTCAATGTCACCCTCCTGGAGCTGATCATCGCGCCATTCGCAGACATCAGTGACAAACCGGAAGTAGCGGAGAAACTCGTCGTCGACGATGTTGTCGCTTCCTCGGAATGGCCACAACAGGTCGGCCCACTCTCCGTCCACCTTCTGCGCAAACTCCTTGACGCGCTCGGGGCAGGACACCTCCAAGACTTGCTCGAACCGAGCCTTGAAGTTCTCAAATTTTGTAAGCGGCTTCCCACGTGAGTTCATCTTGATGTAGAGATCTTCGCTCAGTTCCATCTGCTTAATCGGCAGTAGGTGGAACGAGATCGCAGGCTGCTCCGAATCCACGAGTCGCCTCCACGCCGCAGCACAGTCAGCATCGTCGAATCGCTCATGAATCGCCTCGATCATCGTCAGCATTGACTGGATCGTTGGATCGTGCTGCCAAGTGTGTAGGAACCAGTGCTGATCCTCGAACCACTCGCGCAGATTCGCATTAGCGGGTGGCTTCGATCCGACGAATTTTTCGCAGAATCGCCGCGCACTTGGACGGGTGGCGTACTCGAAACATTTCCAACCGCGCTCTTGCTCGAGTTGGTCGGCGCGCCAAGCAAGATACCAATGAAGGAGAAACAAAGTTGTGAGTCGCTGTTGACCGTCAAGTGGACGAAGCGTTCCGCTGTCGATGTCGACATCGCCAAAGACGAAATCGAGGCTGGTCGGCGTCTCGGAATTTAAGGCGTCGTGCAAGACTTTAAGGAAGTTGGTGCGGATGCGCGCAACCTCGTCGCAATCGCGACCCTGCGCGTAGTCCCGCTGGATGATGGGGATTTCAATGCGGGCCACGCGAGGCTCGTCCTCGGACTGTCGAGCGAAGAGGGAGTTGTAAGAGGTGACGAAGCTCTTCATGACACTGGTTTTTCAGGCTTCAGGTAGGCACCCACGCCAGCGTCAGACGAGAGAATGGCGGCCAAGTAGGCTTTGCGGTCCTGAGTGCTCCAGAAGTGGACTTGCTGCGCGTCCGCGTCCGTGTAGTACTTGAGAAAGACTTTGCGAGTGCAGATTGGGATGTATTCGCCGTTCCTGTCAAAATCGAGAATGCGCTGCCGTTTTACTTCGAACACCGCGTTGCCTAGGGCGCTATTGTGGCCGCTCGCGAGGAGCGTTAGGTTCGACACCGCATGCACCGGGTGGAATGCTGCCGCAGGTGACGAATCCACGAGCGTGAACGCCGCAGAGACGTCCCGCGCAAGTTCTTGGAACGCCTGACGCTCGATCGTGTCGCTAACATTATCAATCCGGCTGAGAAGTTCTTGTCGTTCGTTTTGCTGTTTGTCCTCGCTGGCTGGCGGAAGGCCGACTAGCGCGTCTCGATGGAGCCTCAGCCATTCTTTCCATTGCTCGGCCTTTGTGAGGCTCTCGGCTTGCTGTGCGTGAATGTGCTCAAGGGACCAATCTTGTTCCCGGTGGATACGGAACGAGTATCTCTCGCCTGGATCCTTCATACGGCGTACCGTCTCGACATTCATCAGAAGGAGGAGATGACGGCATTTCTGAATGTCCGACTCGTAGTCGAGTTCCCCTACCTCGGAGGGCGTGAGGTTGAGGGTCTTGGAAATCAGACCGTCGAGCAGTGCTCCGAACTCGCTCTTCGCCTTCCCGGGCGCGAGCGAAACCAGTTCGCTGAAGCCATGGCCGACGGCGACGAGGTAGCCGATCTTGTGATAGTCGTTCCGGCTTTCATACCACCCGAGAACCAGCGCGTGGAGTTGGACGACCTCGTCCCAGACGTCTTTAGGTCCTTTCTGATTGACCTTTTTGCGAAGGACATCGAAAGTATGGAACCGCTGACGCGCTCGACCGCGAGGACCTCCAGCAATCGTATCGAGGAGCAGTTCGATTCGCGTTGGGCTTCTGATAGCCGAATCATCTGCGACGAATGCCCAGATTTCGGGGTGTTGGAGATCGCGCTCAATGTGGTCCCACTGCGCGGCGATCTCAGACCTCCTGTCACTGTCGCGATTGCGAGTAAGCAAGAGGGCCTTGAAGAGCTCAGCGTCTGTGAGAGAAATTCTTCCTATGTTCAGCCGCCTGAAGATCTCCGTCGAGTTGAGATTGTTTGGCGCTTCGTACCAGATGACCCTTACGCTATCGAAGAGGTACCCATAGAACTTGTTTGCAACGTGCTGTCGGCGAGAGCCTTTGTCTTTGAACCAATCGCGGATACACTCGTAGGCATTGTGGAGGTGAAAAAAGTCGATATTGGTTTCGGCGAGTTCGGCGTCGAGGCTTTGCAGATAGGTCTCGCTGTTTGACCTCGTGTCATACGTGATCGAATACGGCGTACTTTCGTTTTGGAGCCGCTCGCGCTGCATGAACTGGAAGATGAGGTAGAGGGTAGTGAGGCGCTGTTGGCCGTCCACAAGTTCCCACACGGCTTCGCCGTCGCGTTTCACGACGACAGGCTGGAGATCGTAGGGCTTGCCCTCGCTCTCCCAGATGTCATTGAGCAGGCACTCCACCTCGTGAATTCCCCAACGGTACCCACGCTGGTATCTCGCGACGCGGAATGAACCGGCGATGTCGCCGACGAACTTCAGTTCTAATTTTGCTCCGTCCATAGTTTCGTATTGCTTGTCGTCGGGTTTCTATCACTTGTTGTTTTGATCATCCTAATGGAGCCGTAGGACAGCCTCCCGGTAAGCGACATTTACCTTAAAGGACTGTCTTAATTTTGGTCAACCACTTCAACTGGTCGCCTGCAGCGCTTGTTCAATTCTGTTTTGTCCGATGAACAACACGGCCAGTATATGCCCGTTTTCGACCTGGAACAAAAAAAGCCGCATCTTTCGTTCGGGGCCTGGACGTTTGGGACGCTTACAGTTCGTCGGGCGGCCAGGTCGGGGCGCGGTCGGTGACGGTGACCGGCCTCATGCCCTGGTAGAGGAACTTCTGCACCCGCTTGCCTTCGTAGGTTTCGGTCGTGTAGATGTTGCCCTCGGAGTCGGTGGCGATGCTGTGCGGGGCGAAGAACAGGCCGGGCTGCCTGCCGCCGTCGCCGAAGGTGTACAGCACTTCCATGGACTCACGGTCGATGATGTAGATCTTGAAGTTCTGGCCGTCGGCGAGGTAGATGAACTCCTGCTCCTCATCGGGGGAGAAGGCGATATCCCAGGTGGAGCCCTGGGCCAGCGTCGCCGGTGAGATGATCACTTCCTCGACGTAAGCGCCATCGGTGCGGAAGACCTGGATGCGGTCGGCGCCGCGGTCGCAGACGTAGACGAGGCCGTCATTGGAAGGCTCGGCGCAGTGTACCGGGCCGCGGAACTGGTCGGGGCCGGGAACGCCGGGGGTGTAGGTGACGTCGGTATTGTCGTCCGGGCGATTGCCGTAGGCGCCCCAGTAGCGGAGGAAATTGCCTTCCAGATCGACTACCGCCACCCGCTTGTGGGTGTAGCCGTCGGCGAAGTACACCTCGCCGGCCGCTTCGTCAATGGCGATTTCGGCAATGCGGCCGAAGTGGGTTTCGCTGTTGCTGTCCACATCCTGGCCGGGAATGCCCACCTGGCGGATGAACTCGCCGTCCCGGGTGAAGACCAGGGCGTGTGAATCGCCGCCACCGTTGCCGCCGATCCAGACATTGCCATCGGGAGCGACTTCAATGCCGTGGTTGGATTCCGGCCACTGGTAGGGCGCGCCTTCCTCCGGCCCGCCCCAGGCGTTGATCAGATTGCCTTCCAGATCGAATTCGAGGATGGGAGGCGCCGGGGTGCAGCATTCCGCCACGCCGGCGTAGAGGCCAATTTCCTGCACCCGCATGAACTGGGATTCGGTATTGCGGTGGACGATGAAGATATGGTCCCGATCATCCACATCAACGCCGATGGTGTTGCCCTGCACCCAGTGATTGGGCAGCGGCTTGGGCCAAAGCGGATCGACGAGGAAGTGTGGCGCCATGACATCGTCGCTGGCGGCGATGGAAGGCGCCTGCAGATGGCTTTGACCGACCCACAGCGCTGCCAGGGCGGCAGCCAGGACGAATCCGCCCAGCAGTTTGATCTTGGTCATTCCTGATCTCCTCTTGGATATGAGTTGGGCCTGTTTCTTCGCCAGGAGCCTGCGCCACAGGAATTCACGGCTGCAAATCCACTCTCATCCACGCCCCTGGCCGCTCGATCAATTTCGTAGAATATTCACCAATATTCGCCCCAACCGACCGGCCAGGGGCGTGGATGAGAGCGGATTTGCAGCCGTGAATTCCCACGGCGCAGGCTCCTAGGGTGGTTTGTCATGAAATGTACCGGTTTGGCAGGGTTTGTGGCCGCAAGCGCAGTGTTTGCGTGGCTGGCGCTGCTTCCATCCGCGGCATCGGCCCACGACATTCCGAGCCGGGTCACCGTGTATGCTTTCGTCAAGCCGGAAGGCAACCAGCTTACCGCCCTGCTGCGCATTCCCATGGAAGCCTTCGGCGAAATCAGCTTTCCCCTGCGCGGGCCCGGTTATCTGCAGATCAGCGAAGCCGATTTCGCCCTGCGCGACGCCGCCCGGGTGTACATCACCGAATCCATGCTCTTCTACGAAAACGGCGTGGAACTGACCGAGAAGAATCTCGGGGCGGTGCGGGTGTCGCTGCCTTCGAGCCGGGCCTTCACCGATTTTGAATCCGCCCTGGCCAATATCGAATCGCCGCCGCTGGACGACAGCGTCAACCTGTTCTGGCGCCAGGGCGTGCTCGATGTGATGGTGACCTATCCCATTGCATCGGAAGATTCCGATTTCTCGGTGGACCCGCAACTCGGCACGCTTTCCGACCAGACCACCACGGTATTGCGTTTCGTATTGACCGGCGGCGGCGAGCGGCTATTCAACTATCTCGGCAATCCCGGCCTGGTGGAACTCGACCCGCGCTGGCATCAGGCCGCGCTGCGATTCATCGTCATGGGTTTCTGGCACATCCTGGAAGGCATCGACCACCTGCTGTTCCTGTTCTGCCTTGTGGTTCCCCTGCGCAGCCTGCGCCATCTGATTCCGGTGGTTACCTCGTTCACCATCGCCCACTCCATCACCCTGATCGCATCCGCCATGGGAATCGCCCCCCGGGCGCTGTGGTTCCCGCCGCTCATCGAGACGCTGATCGCCCTGTCCATCGTCTATATGGCATTCGAGAACATCGTCGGCTCGCGGCCGGAGCACCGCTGGATGGTCTCCTTCGGCTTCGGGCTCGTCCATGGCTTCGGCTTTTCCTTCCTGTTCAGCGAGACCCTGCAATTCGCTGGCGGACATCTGATTTCTTCCCTGCTGGCCTTCAATATCGGGGTCGAACTCGGGCAGTTGCTGATCCTGTTGCTGGTGATCCCGATGCTTGATCTGATGTTCCGCTATCTGGTGGCGGAACGGACCGGCTGCATCCTGCTGTCGGCGCTGCTTGCCCACAGCGCCTGGCACTGGATGCTCGAACGCGGCGCCCAGTTGCAGCAATTCACCTTCCAGTATCCGATACTGGATAACCTCTTCTTCGCCGCCCTGATGCGCTGGGGAATGCTGCTGATCATCGTCATCGGCTGTTTCTGGCTGACCTACGAACTGTTCCGCCGCTTCAAACTGGTGCTGAGCTTCGCCGAACTCGGAGAGTTTCGCGAATCGAAAGTGCGGGATTAAGGCTCGACAGGTTCCACCCGCTATTATACTTTGAAATCGATAAGTAAAATAACATGCCGGCTTACTGTACTTGCCGCATACAGGCGGCAATTCCCACTTTGGCGCCCCGGCCTTCATGCTCGACGATTCCGCGGCTACGCTTCGCGCGGAATGGCCTGAAGTCTGGGAGCCCGCGCCGCCAAAATGAGGATTGCCGGTGACAAAAAAATCGCTTTTCGGGCTTGACACGGCTTCGCGGGGTGTCTCATTATCCCGAAGTTGCACGCGAAAGCGGCGTTTCCCGAGATGCGGCATGTTCGTTTCCACATTGGGTTCCACATGTTGTTGGACGAATACGGCTTTGGTATGTAAATCCCTTTCGTTTGGCTGTCCCTCCCGGTATCGGTGCGCGAAGATATAGTATGAAAACCGGCCAGAAACGCTTGACGGGGCGCTTGCCCCGCCATGGCACAATTTTGTCAGCCGAGCCGAGCCGAGCCGAGCCGAGCCGAGCCGAGCCGAGCCGAGCCGAGCCGAGCCGAGCCGAGCCGAGCCGAGCCGGGCCGGGCCATGAGGTTCCGCTTGTGGCGGCCGGCGGGCGTCGCCGGGCTGGCGCTGCTGTTTTCCGCGGCGCCGGCCTTCGCGCAGCAGGTCGCCAGCCAGGCCGTCCTCGACCGCGTGACGATCGTTGAGGGCCAGACGCGCAGGTTCCAGATCTCCAACGTCACCTCGCGCCCCCGCTACCACGTCCACGCCAGCGTCTCCGGCGCCTTCACCGCCGAGGCCGGCGACGTCACCATCACCACCGACAACCAGCGCGGCCAGGCGCAGACGATCACCCCCGACGCCGCCGCCCCGCGCGCCCACCGCGACACGACTTATGGCACGATCGACTTCGAGGTGACGGCGAACGCCGACAGCGACGGCGCGGGCGACGAGACTTTCGGGGTGCGCCTGTGCACCACCGCCGACTGCGCCGACGGCACCGTCCTCGGCGAGTGGACGGTGACGGTTGCCGAGCCGGCGGCGGACACCACGCTGAGCGGCACGGGCGCGACGCTGACCGTTCCCGGCGGCGCGGCGGTTTCCGTGATGGAGGAAAGCCGCAACCGCGACGGCCGCGACCGGCGCGCGACCTTCCGCATCGACATCGCCACGGCGCCGACCTCGGACATCGCCGTTGTCGCCTACACCGAGACGGGGGTGTCGACCGGCGCGAGGACCGCCCCCTTCGCGCGCATCAACAGCGCGCTGTCCCCCGACTACCCGCCCCACGGGGACGACAACCACAACGACGTGCGGGCCGAGTACCTTGTCGGCTACTGGGCGTCGGGCGCGACCGGCGCCCAGGAATTCACCGTCATTTCCACCGACAACGCGGTGGACACCCCGGGCGGGACGATCGCGGGCAACCTCAAGTTCAAGGTCTTCGTGGACAACGAGGCCTTCCGCACGACCCTGGGCGGGTCGAGCTCGGACACCGACGGCAATGGCAACGCGAATTACGGCAACGCGACCGTCTACAACGCCATCGCCATTCCGGACCTGCCGGTGCGGGTGACCGGCGACGACGAGCCGACGCGAATCCGCCTGCTGCCCACCAGTCCGGCCGACAACGCCGCCACCGAGGGCAACACGGACAAGGCCACGGTGCTGGTGAGGCTGGACCGCGCGCTGGTCGCGGGCGAGGAGGTCACGGCGCTGCTGACCTTTGGCGGCGCGACCCCGGGCACGCACTTCACCCTCGCCGCGGCGGGCGGGCAGACCGGCGTGACGTACGCCGACTCGGAGGACGGGACGCAGGGCCTCGTCACCCTAAGCGGCGCGGGCGTACAGGAGGGGGTCATCGAGGTCACGGCGCTGATGGACGGCGACAGCGACTCGCAGACGCTGCAGATCGGCATGCCGCCCTTCGACCAGCCCTGGCGCCCCAATTTCCACCGCTCGAACCTCGACGGCGGCGTCTGCGCCGCGCACGGCTGCCCGCACCGCCCGCAGGGCGACCCCGGACAGCGTTTCCAGTCCGTCACGCTCGCCGAGGCCGCGCCGGGCCTCACGGTCGTCGAACACGACGACCCCGACAGGCGCCAGGCGACGGAGGGCGGCGACTACAGCTACACCATCCAACTGAACACGGCGCCGACGAGCGACGTCACCGTCACCGCGACGATCGCGTCGGGCGGAACGGTCCGGTCCGGCGGCACCCTCACATTTACCAACGGCAACTGGAATACGCCGCAGACGGTGACCGTGCGCCCCGACGGCAACAGCAACGACGAGCCGCGGCGGACGATGACCGTGACCCACGCCTTCGGCGGCGACACCGCCTACGCCGGCCTGGCGGACGCCACCCACGAGGTGGGCGTGCTGGACGACGATCCCACGACGATCACCATGGCCGGCGCCGGCGTGCGGCCGGGCGGCAGTGGATCCAACATTTCGCGCATCATGGTGGAGGGCGACGCCTTGCGCGTCGACAGGAGCCTGACGCTCACCCTTGGCCGCGCCCTGGAGGCGGGCGAGTACGTGCGCGTGCCCCTGCGCCTCGAGGCGGTCGCCAACGGCAACGATCCGTCGCTGCCGGACGATCCGCCGGACCAGGGCGACGGCGACCCCGACCTGCCCAGTGACCTCGACCCGCGCCGGACCACCGTGGACAGCTATCGCGGGCCCCGCGCGAGCGCCAACGTCGCCTGGCCGCCCCACCACAACGACTTCGTGATGACCGCCACGGGCACGGGCGTCGGCTACGGGCACTCCAACCGCTACACGCCGAACCACATCGGCTTCCGCTACGTCGAGTTCCGCGGCGAAGGCGCGCAAACCGCCACCATCGTCCTCCACGCCCGCGCCGGCTTCGACGACGGCGAGGCCCACGACGAGGCCTTCGCGATCACCTTCCCGAACGACTTCCGGGTGTTCGACGAGGACACGGACCAGCCGTTCACCAGCGCCCCCGTCGAGGGCAACCTGGGCGGCGGCATCCGGGCAATGCCCGCCGGGGCCGAGGCCTGGTTCGGCATTGAGGACGACGATTCGGCGGGCGACGTCGTGTCCGTGACGCCCGAATGGGCGCTGTTGCCGGGCGGCCTCAACGCCGACGACCGCTTCCGCCTGATCTACGTGACCAGCCGGAGCACCGCGGCTACGAGCGGGGACCTCGCCGCCTACGACGCTTTCGTCCGCGCCGAGATCACCGGCAACCACCTCGGCAACGGCGGCGTCGCCGCGCTTCGCGGGCATGCCGGTTCCTTCAGGGCGATCGCGGAGGTCGGGCAGCCGTCTTCGGAGGGTCACGTCGCCGCGCGCGACCACGCGCGATTCAATCCCGGGAACGCCGACCATCCGGACGTGCCCATCTACTGGGTGGGCGGCGGCAAGGTCGCCGACGACAAGCGGGATTTCACGAACGAGAATTGGGACGACGAGGCGAATCCCCGCACGGCGGACGGCGCCGCCGCCACGATCGCCGCCGGCGGCTACTGGACGGGAACCAGCGGCATCGGCTACTGGACCGGCGGGAGCTGTGCGTATGACACGCGGAACGGTCCCGGAACCAACTATTCCTTCGGCGGTTATCCGGTGCTGGGTCATTCGCCGGGCCTGGGCCGGGACGGACGACCGGCAAACGTGTCGTCCGTGGGTTACCTGAACGATGGCGCCCTTGACAGGAACCCGCTCGGACCGCGGACCGGAGTCAACGGCGCGACGGCGCGCACCCAGTTCGTCGGCGTGTGCCATCCCAGCGAAGCCAACTCGGCGATGAAGCCGATGTACGCGCTCTCCGGCGTGTTCACGGTTGTCGCGGACGGCGCGTCCGTGCAGCCCGCCGCCAGCGCCGCCGAGGGCGCCGCCGTCACCTTCACCGTGACCATCCCCGAGGCCGCCCCGGCCGGCGGCATCACGATTCCGTACACCCTGTCCGACGGACGCGGCGTCACCGGCGACCCCGCGCACATCGTCGCCACCGGCGCGGATTACGCCGACGCCGCCAGCGGAAGCATCACGATCGCCCAGGGGGCCGCGACGGGCGTCATCACGGTCAACACCACCGACGACAGCACCTACGAGACGGACCACTATTTCACCGTGACGCTCGGGACGCCGACGGGCACCAATGCGCCAAGCGTCGACTCCAGGGCGGACACCGCCATCGGCGTGATCACCGACGACGCCGACAGGCCCGTGTTCGAGTTCAACTCCGACGGCGCGACCGTCACCGAAGGCGCGGCCGCGCGGGTCACCCTCGCCGTGACCAGGACCGGCGCGACGGAGGTCGCGTCGTCCGTGTACTGGACCACCGCCGACGACACGGCGACGCATCCCGGCGACTACACCGCCGACGCCGGCTACCTCCGGTTCGCACCGGGCGACGCCTCGAAGACGATCGCCGTCGACCTCGTTGACGACGCCGCCGGCGAGAACGCCGAGACCTTCAAGGTGCGGCTGAGCCAGCCGGTGGACGCGCAGCTCGGCGGCAACGACGAGGCCACCATCACCCTGAACGACGACGACGGCGGAACGACGCCGCCGCCGGCGACGACGGCGACGGTCAGTCTGAGTCCAACCTTTGTCACGGTGACGGAAGGCGGGAACGCGGAGTTCACGCTGACCCTGTCGGCGGCGCTGGGCGCCGACGTGACGATCCCCATGACGGTGACCGGAGTGACCGCCACCGCCGGGGACGACTACACGGCGCCGGACCCGAGCAGCGCGACCGTCGCCGCGGGCGACACCGAGGCGACCTTTTCGATCGCCACCACGGACGACAAGGCGATCGAGAACACCGAACTGTTGCGGGTGGCCATCGACACGGACAACCTCCCCGCGTCGGTGCGCGCCGGGACGGTGGTGAGCGGCCAGGTCCTCATCCTCACCAACGACGTTCCCGTGCTGGTGTCCATGAGCGCGGGAGGCGCTCCGGTGCGGGAGGGCGAATCGCTGGAGGTGGCGTTCACATTGGCCGAGGCGCTCGACGCGGACGCGCAAATACCGTTTGTCCTGTCGGCCGTCACCGCGACGCCCGGCGCCGACTTCACGGACCCGGACACGACCGAGAACGCCGTGGACTTGACCGTGACCGTCGCCGCGGGGGACACGGCCGGCGGCGTGACCGTCGCGACGCTTGAGGACACCCTTGTCGAAGGCCCGGAGGCGTTCACCGTCGATATCGCGATCAACGGCGAAGGACAAGCGCTGTTGCAGCGGCAGGGTCTTCAAGCCCACCCGGAAGATTTCTCGACGACTGTCAGCATCTTCGACGACGACAGCGTGGTGCTGACCGAAACCGGCGATTCCACGGCGGTGGGCGAGGACGGGACCACGGACGCCTACCAGGTGCGGATGGCCCCGCCGCGGTCGGGGGTGTTCCTGGACACCACGGTCGTGGCGACCGCCGGGGACGGGCTGCGGGTCAGTCCGGCGGGCAACACGCCGGCGGCGTCGAGGACCATGAATTTCACAGGCGGGTCCCTCGGCGACCAGACGGTGCATGTCCACGCGGTGGACGACGACGTGGACAATCCCGGGGGCGGCCGCGAGGGGCGGATCACCCATGCCGCCAGCTACACCAGCGGCGGCGGGGAAAGGGGGCTGTTCATCGAGGACATCGTGGTCGCCATCGCCGACGACGACCCGACGACGGTGACGCTGTCGGCCGCCGCGGGCAATATCGAGGAGGGCCAGACGAAGGAGTTCACCGTGACCCTGGGCCGGGGCCTGGTGGACGGCGAGACGCTGACCGCGCCGCTCACCTTCGGCGGCACGGCGACACGCGGCACCGATTACACCATGACGGGCGCGACCGCCACCGGCGTGCAATACAACAACCTCGACAGCGGCGCCGCCAGCGTGGTGTTCACCGGCCCGCAGACCGGCGCGACGGCGACCACCGCCACCATCACCCTGAGCGCCACCTCGGACAGTACGGAGGAAACCACCCCCGAGACCGTGGACATCGGTTTCGGGACGGTCACCGAGACCGGCCTCGGCAATTTCGGCGGCGTCAGCGAAACCGACAGCCTGGCGGAATTCGACATCGGCGACGGCGAC